>NZ_JBSWTR010000001.1:97500-2207500 GCF_056158645.1 Oceanobacter sp. ABM4_470 | reverse complement strand
TTAACTGGGCGAACAGTCGCATGCATTAGACCCGAAACCGGGCGATCTATCCATGAGCAGGTTGAAGGTGCCGTAACAGGCACTGGAGGACCGAACCCACTCCCGTTGAAAAGGTAGGGGATGACTTGTGGATCGGAGTGAAAGGCTAATCAAGCTCGGAGATAGCTGGTTCTCCTCGAAAACTATTTAGGTAGTGCCTCGGACGAATGCCACTGGGGGTAGAGCACTGTTAAGGCTAGGGGGTCATCCCGACTTACCAACCCTTTGCAAACTCCGAATACCAGTGAGTACTATCCGGGAGACACACGGCGGGTGCTAACGTCCGTCGTGAAAAGGGAAACAACCCAGACCGCCAGCTAAGGTCCCAAAGTTACAGTTAAGTGGGAAACGATGTGGGAAGGCATAGACAGCTAGGAGGTTGGCTTAGAAGCAGCCACCCTTTAAAGAAAGCGTAATAGCTCACTAGTCGAGTCGGCCTGCGCGGAAGATATAACGGGGCTCAAACTGTACACCGAAGCTGCGGATGCCATTTATGGCATGGTAGAGGAGCGTTCTGTAAGCCGTTGAAGGTCAAGGTGTGAACCAGGCTGGAGGTATCAGAAGTGCGAATGCTGACATGAGTAACGACAAGGGGAGTGAAAAACTCCCCCGCCGGAAACCCAAGGGTTCCTGTTCAACGTTAATCGGAGCAGGGTTAGTCGGCCCCTAAGGCGAGGCTGAGAAGCGTAGTCGATGGGAAACAGGTTAATATTCCTGTACTTGTTTGTAGTGCGATGGGGGGACGGAGAAGGCTAGGCCAGCACGGCGTTGGTTGTCCGTGTTTAAGCTGGTAGGCAGAAGACTTAGGCAAATCCGGGTCTTCAATGCCGAGACGTGATGACGGTGACTCTACGGAGTCCGAAGTGGTCGATGCCATGCTTCCAGGAAAATCCTCTAAGCTTCAGCTACAAACGAACCGTACTCTAAACCGACACAGGTGGGTAGGTAGAGAATACCAAGGCGCTTGAGAGAACTCGGGTGAAGGAACTAGGCAAAATGGCACCGTAACTTCGGGAGAAGGTGCGCCGGTTAAGGTGAAGGACTTGCTCCGTAAGCTTTGACCGGTCGAAGATACCAGGTGGCTGCAACTGTTTATTAAAAACACAGCACTCTGCAAACACGAAAGTGGACGTATAGGGTGTGACGCCTGCCCGGTGCCGGAAGGTTAATTGATGGGGTTATCTTCGGAGAAGCTCTTGATCGAAGCCCCGGTAAACGGCGGCCGTAACTATAACGGTCCTAAGGTAGCGAAATTCCTTGTCGGGTAAGTTCCGACCTGCACGAATGGCGTAATGATGGTCACACTGTCTCCACCCGAGACTCAGTGAAATTGAATTCGCGGTTAAGATGCCGCGTTCCCGCGGCTAGACGGAAAGACCCCGTGAACCTTTACTACAGCTTCACAGTGAACTTTGAATTGGCTTGTGTAGGATAGCTGGGAGGCTTTGAAGCGAGGACGCCAGTTCTCGTGGAGCCAATCTTGAAATACCAGCCTGGTCAATTTGGGGTTCTAACTCAGGTCCGTTATCCGGATCGAGGACACTGTGTGGTGGGTAGTTTGACTGGGGCGGTCTCCTCCAAAAGCGTAACGGAGGAGCACGAAGGTCGGCTAATCCTGGTCGGACATCAGGAGGTTAGTGCAATGGCATAAGCCGGCTTAACTGCGAGACAGACACGTCGAGCAGGTACGAAAGTAGGTCATAGTGATCCGGTGGTTCTGTATGGAAGGGCCATCGCTCAACGGATAAAAGGTACTCCGGGGATAACAGGCTGATACCGCCCAAGAGTTCACATCGACGGCGGTGTTTGGCACCTCGATGTCGGCTCATCACATCCTGGGGCTGAAGCCGGTCCCAAGGGTATGGCTGTTCGCCATTTAAAGTGGTACGCGAGCTGGGTTTAGAACGTCGTGAGACAGTTCGGTCCCTATCTGCCGTGGGCGTTTGAGATTTGAGAAGAGCTGCTCCTAGTACGAGAGGACCGGAGTGGACGAACCTCTGGTGTTCCGGTTGTATCGCCAGATGCATTGCCGGGTAGCTACGTTCGGACGGGATAAACGCTGAAAGCATCTAAGCGTGAAGCCTCCTTCAAGATGAGATCTCACTGGTACTTTAAGTACCCTGTAGGGCCCTGGAAGACCACCAGGTTGATAGGTCAGGTGTGTAAGCGTTGTGAGGCGTTGAGCTAACTGATACTAATTGCCCGTGAGGCTTGACCATATAACACCCAAACTTGTTTGGAGTGACAAGCAAGGCACTGAAGAAAACAGTGTGAAAGATACGAACAAGCAATCGCCGGTTCGCAAGAGAATCTCAATTAAACATCATGTATCCAACCCTATTTGGTGAACGTTGCCGCCCACAATCGTGAGTGCGTAAGACAACAAAAACACCAAACCAGTTTGCTTGACGACCATAGAGCTGTGGAACCACCTGAATCCTTTCCGAACTCAGAAGTGAAACGCAGCATCGCCGATGGTAGTGTGGGGCTTCCCCATGTGAGAGTAGGTCATCGTCAAGCTTCTATTTAAAGCCCCAGTAGCGAAAGTTACTGGGGCTTTTCTCGTTCTGGGGATCTCTAAAACACCGCGACATCAGAATGAGACTAAACTTGCGACTGGGGCATTAAATGGAATACGTGGGTCTCTGTTACTGATATCGGGCCCATGTGACAGGTGATGCACCGAAGGTGCCAGCCTGGAGCGCCGCCGGCGTGGCGAAGCCAGACAACGCGCAGCGTTGGACTCATTGAGGTCATCGTCTCTGTTGACCCAAATACCCTCTGTAAAAAATCTAAAGCTCAACCCATACGGGCGACCCGTCGGAGTGCCGCTTCACCGCGCTCCCAGAATGATGAGAGTCATCCTGTGTGTTCGTCGGGAAATTAGCGCAGTGCCGCTTTCACTCGTTGTTGGATAGGTGCGAACACGGTTCGTGCTTGAAAGGCGGCCATATTCCAGCGGCCGTCGACGCTGATTCTCGGTACGGTATGAGGGTTGGTATCGGCTTCAACAAAGTCGATATTGGTGGTGAAGGCGCCCTTGTAGCCCAGTGTAATGGCCGTCTCGTGGGTATCCATCGAACGTGCCCATTCCTTCCCGAAAGGGTATGCAAGCCACTTGGCAGGGGTTAGTCCCCATGCTTCGAGCTTCTGGTATGACAGATTGAACTCGTTCTCTTGTTCTGATTTGTTCAGAAGGGCGAGGTTCGGATGCTGATGGGTGTGTGGGGCCAGGGTAAGGATCGGAGAGTTTTTAATGGCGAGAAGGTCTGCAGGACGAACAAAGGCGTTGTCTGGCACTTCCAGCTGACTGGTGATTGAGTTAACCAATTGCTCTGCTGCATCGATACCGTTGAATAGGGCCAGTTTGCGAAGAGTCGCTGCTATTTGCTGGCGATTTGATGCATCGGACAGCTCGAAAGTCCCCGTTAGGTCATCCGTGTTTAGTAGTAACCGTCCGTTGGTCTGTCGCTGTATCCAGGCTGCCATATCCCACCAGGGAATCCAGCTGGCTTCTTCGACTGGGCGGGTCGCAATAAACCAGGTGACTGGTGTATTCATAGACTCGAATACGGGTAGCGCCAGGTCCGCAACGTCCTTGTAGCCATCATCTATCGTAATGGCTACTTGCCAGTCACTGCTGTCGCTGTTCAGCAAGGTATCCAGGTCAACGATGTCGGCGAAGCTCAGAAGCCACTTCAGTTGTTTGCGTAGCTCGGCCAACGGCATGGTAGATACCGGGTTGAAAAACGGATCGTCATATCCTGCTTCCGAGAAGCGGTGGTAGCAAAGTACCAGTTTGCGCTTGCGTACGGATATGGCGACGGGCGCGAGTCCCGCGAGAAACTTGTTGATCAGGGGCTTCATGGCTTAACCACGCTTCTTGATATGTTTGGCGGCTTTCAAAAGACTTGAGTAGGTTTTCTGGTATTTGTACTGGGTCACTGATTCACCACCGAAGCCTTTTTTGAATCGGGCGATTCGATATTCCGGGTGTGATTCATCATCACCATCGAAATAGCCACCCAGGTCGAAGACTTGTTTGCCACTGTCTTTGGCGTCCAGCATGGCTTGCCATACCAGCAAGCGGTTCGAAAGTCCGGATACCATGGCGACCTGTTTGTCATCGCTGGCAAGGCGTTTGGAGCCGCTGAGAATCCAGCGAGAATGTTTGTCGTCTTGCAGGGTGAGCAATCCGCTGATCAGTTCATCGTTCCAATAGCAGGTGTACAGTGCGCCGTTTTCAACGAAGTTCCAGAACATGTCCAGGTCGCCGGAAAACCCTTTGGCGTCGACGAAGTCTCTGTAGATTTCATAAAAGGCTTCGGCGTCGGTGCCTTTTTTGACAACAAGACCCTCTCGCCCCGCACGGTTGACTTCGTAGCGGCAGCTTTTGCTCATGTTCTTCATCAGCGCGTCTACATCCTGATCGAGCTGGATCGTCAGGGTTTTTGATTCGGAGCGCTTGAATCCTGGCAGGTCGACGTTCTCTTCCGTTGCGTAGAAGAAGGCTGCATCGCAGCCTTCAACTTCGTGGGGGGCACTGAACCAGTAACTTTGTTTGGTAAATAGCAATTTACGCGTGTTGATTTGTACCAAACCGGTCTCCTTGCATGTTGAGCAGTCTTGCTTCTCGTTTTCGGTCAAACGCTGAGTGCCATCATGGAGTCTTGAAACGACATCTTTGGCATGTGAATTTTGCCTCCTGGCATTTGGGATCACATGATGACAGCAAAAGACTATCGCAATATTTGTGAATTATTTCACGTTTTGTGTCTGCTGCTGGTCCTGATCTGGCGCATTTGCTGCCTCATTGGATGCGTGTGTCCAATCACTCCACCCCATGTTTTTGCCGGGCTTTGAGGGAGTGGGTGCATCAAAGTCACTGCCGTAGTAATAGTTGATGATGTGCGGCAGCCATGTGTCGTCGCCTTCTGCGGGGAACTGTGCCGTGTGGTTAAGCCACTGGAATGCTCTTAGCAGTGCCTGATCTTGCCATTGCCATACCGGATATCCCATTCGGTGAAGCAATACTGCCTGGGCGACTGCCCCCTGAAGCGCCGTATAAACGTAATTTTCCTTTGGTGGCGGCCAGCTGAAGCGGCCGCCACGCCGTTGGTCATCTGGCAGTACACCGTCAATAGAGTGGCCATCCCGACTTGCGCCTTTGGGGTTGATGCCAACGGGGTTGTCATCGTCCGCCTGCCAGGAATCTTCCTTGTAGCGGAATTCCTGATAGACGTTGCGGTCTCCCAGCCAGCCCTTGAAGACCTTGGCAGATCTGGCAATTTCCTTGCGGTCGCCAAGATAGGCTGCGATAGCAATGCGGGTGGCGCCTGAGTAGGTTCCCCAGTTGTTGGGACGATCCTCGTGGGTTGAGCGCAAGGTTTTACCGGAAGGGTAGCGGCGGATCATTTGGGTCAACAGGAACTGTCGGAAGCGTTTGTCCTCGGCGTCAGGCAGTTTCACCAGGTCGGCGGCCAGTACATAGGCCATTAACTCCTTGGCTACGTCCAGTACTCGCCCGTTACGCTCAGTCCCAATCGCCATCATACAGCTGCGTATTACCTGCTGGCGTAACTTCTCGTCTCTGGTGCGGGCGAATACCAATGCCTTGGCCAGTACTTCGACATTTGCCTTATCGTCCTGGTTGGAAAGGTTGGGGTGTTTCAACGGCCGTTTCGATATCTTCAATAACCGATCCCAGGCTGCTCCCTCCATTGGCAAATTGGATAGTCGCTCCGCGTCTATCCATAAATAATCTGACGGAATGTCAGCTGGCCCTGGTTCAGCATCTGTATCGTTGAGGTCGACTGCGGTTGCTGATAATGAAAACAGAGTTGTCAGTAATATAAGCGTCAGGTTAAACGGGTTTAGGTGTTTTTTTGAGAAGTTATGACTGAACATTTGAGCCCCGTTTACTTGATATATCAATTTACTGGTGCAGGGAAATAATGCGGTTCTATGAATCGTACCTTATGGTACTTCAGTTGCCTGAAATAAGCCCTTCATACATAATCCACGTCAACTGAGTTCATCAGATATTCATTCAGGAAGCCATCGTGACGGGATTACGTTTCATCTTTATTGTGTTTCTTGCTGTCCTTGGTACGTCGTGTAGCAATACAAAGCACATTGGTATGTGGGTCGAAGGTGAGGGCAGAGCGCCCGACTTTGACGGCGACGGTGTGCCCGATGATCTGGATTTGTGCGAAGTAGAGATGCCTGGCGTACCTGTCGATGAAAATGGTTGTCCGTGGGACGATGATCGTGACGGTGTTCCGAATTTGATTGACCGTTGTCCGGGGACCCGACCAGGGGCCATCGTGGATCAGTGGGGGTGTGTGATCGACGGTGACGCCGATGGTGTTCTCGACACGATCGATGAATGCCCGGATACCGCTGCAGATACCCTGGTTGATCCGGTTGGCTGTGCGTTGGATTCGGATGGTGACGGAATACCGGATTCCCAGGATGTCTGTCCGGGTACACCTGTCGATGCTAATGTTGGTGCCAATGGCTGTATTAACGGCGCTGCCAACCTGCCTGTTTTGCAAGCGGTGCACTTTGAATTTAACAAGGATGTCCTCAAACCTACGGCGAACGGAGTGTTGGATCAGGTTGTTGAATACCTCAACGCGAACCCTGACTTGCGGATTCTGATTGTTGGTCATACCGACAGTAAAGGCACCGACCTGTACAACCTCGACCTGTCATGGCGTCGGGCACGATCGGCTTATCAGTACCTGATCGATGCGGGCGTGTCCGAAAAACGCCTGCTGCTGGCAGGTAAAGGTGAATATGAACCGATTGACTCCACAGGCTCGACCGAAGGACGGGCGCTAAACCGTCGGGTCGAGTTCCTGGTAATCGAGTAGCGGCGGTTTCGTCGTAGTAGTATTGAAACGCAGTCGTGTGTCACTCCGCACGACTGCACAACCGCCGGTAACAGCGACGTAAGGACCGAACCGATATGACTGTCCGCATCAGTGCGATCATTCCTACTTACCACCGCCCGGTGGACTTGCAGAAGTGTCTGCAATCCATCCTTGAGCAGACCTTGCTACCAGATGAAGTCATTCTGATTGACGATGGTGACCTCGGCGGCTTCCCTATGCGAGATGAGCTGGAAGCCCATGGTATGGACTGCATCTACTTTCAAAAAGACATTCCAGGTGTCACCGAATCACGCAACAAGGCTGCGGAGATCGCTCGTGGCGAAATTCTGGTGTTCCTCGAAGACGACGTGGTGCTGTTTGATAATTACATCGAAGAGCTGGTGAACACCTTCGAAACCCATGACCAGGACGACCAACTTGGTGGCGTGGGCGGCATCATCGATAACGAGAGTCTGTCTCTGTTCGAGCGGGTGTTCGAACGGATGCCATTTATTCTGTTTGGTATTTCCGGTTTTCGAGAGGGCAAGGTGCTGCGCTCCGGCTTTGCCACTGACTATGGCCGCACCGGGTTTCCGGTCAAGGATGTTGCCGAAGTGGACTTCTTGCTGGGCGGCGTTTCCTCATTTAAACGCAAGGTATTCGACGAATTCCGTTTTTCCAACCGATATCGTAGTGCCAGCGGTTATGGTCAGGGAGAGGATAAGGAGTTCAGCTATCGGGTGTCGAGAAAGTACCGGTTATTGGTGAATCCAAGGGCTCGTCTTTGCCATTACCCGGCTCCCAAGAAAAACTTTAACCGCTTTATCAAAGGACGGGCATTTATCCTGTCGCGTTACTACTTCTTTGTCGAAAGTGTAAAAAAATCTCCCCTGGATTGGCCATTTTTCTGGTTTGCCATTCTTGGTTACATTCTTTATGCCGGCGCTCGGGTGTTATTGTCTTTTAAAAAGAAAGAATGGCTTCGTTTCAAGGGAACTCTCGCTGGCGTGATGGATATTATTCGTCGGCGAAGCCTCGACTCTCTTTGACCACCAGGAAAGTATCATTGTGATATCCCGTAAAATGATCCTTGGTGGGATCAACACAATGGGGCTCAAGGTGTTCAACCTGGTGGCCATGTTCGCTGTATCTGTTGTACTGGCCAGGACACTTGGCGTCGAAGAGTACGGACACTATGTGTTCGTCTTTACTCTGGTTGGCTTGTTATCCGAACCTCAGTTTATAGGATTACGCTCCCTGGCCGTCCGTCACACGGTTTTGAATTTGACCAGTGTAACGGCTGGCAGGATGCGAGGCTTGTTCCGCCGTCTCTGGCAGTTTTCTGTCATTGGGGCACTGATGTCCGCCGTCGTACTGGTGTTGGTTGCATTGCTGATGGGGGACGGCCTGGGCGACAATGGTTTCTGGCTGTGTCTCGTCGGTGCCGTACTGCCCTTGTTACTTGGTATTAACCGTATTCGTGACGGCGTGTTGCGGGGGGCAGGGCATCTGGTAGCAGGTCAGATCCCCAAACTACTGCTTCGGCCCTTGTTTCTATTGGTATACATTGGCGCGGCCTGGTGGATTCTTGCGCAGGATTTTTCTGCAGCCTGGGCTATGGTTATGCAAGTGCTGGCCGCGCTGACTGCAGCTTTCGTCTACAAATATATGACGCAAAAGCATGTATTCGCTGAGTTGCCCGAAGCGGCACCGGAATATGAGACGCGTAAGTGGCTGAAAGAGTTATTCCCTTTGGTACTGACAGGGGCCTTGTTGGTTGCTGATAGCCGGGTCGGCATATTGTTATTGGGGGTACTTGAAGATACTGCGGAAGCGAGTAAATTCCATGCGGCTTTTCGAATTGCCGAAATTATTACGCTGGCCCATGCCGTTGCTAATTTGATCGTCGAACCCATGATTGCCCGACATTATGAAGCGGGTGAAATGGACGCGCTGCAGAAAAAAATGAGTCTGGTGGCGGGGTTGATTTTTACTGCGACAATACCCGTCGCATTGATCATGATTTTTGCCGGAGAATGGCTGTTGTCGTTATTTGGCGCAGAATTTATTAGTGTCGCCCCTGTGCTGGTGATACTCGCGGGTGCACATTTGGTTGATGCCTCCATGGGGGCGGTAACCCAGATGTTGAGTATGACCAATAACGCCGGTGAAGCAGCCAGGGGCATGATGTTCGGGTTGGTGATCAACACCGTTATATGCCTGGCATTGATCCCCGAGATTGGCGCCATGGGAGCCGCTTGGGGAACCCTGATAAGCACGCTGGTATATAAGCTATATTTGGTGTGGCGGATTCATAAACTGACAGGTATCTGGTCGACACCGTTATTCTTAGTATTTAAACTTGTTCGGAAAGGTTGAATTACTGGAACAGTTGATCGATCCAATCCTGTTCACAGAGCTGTCACCGAACTGCTAAACCGTAATCTGGTACAGCATATAAACACCATCGCTCGCTGTCACAGGGCGCTGTTGGAGATGGAGCCAAGGAGCAATCGTGTACAACACTTACCACCTCATTAACAAGGAGCCGTTCCTTAACAAGCCGTCCCCAAGCGTCTTCTTCGACTCCAGTACTCACACCCGGGCGTGGGACTTTCTCAAAGCTAATATTGAGTCAGAAGAACCTGCGGTGATGGTTACTGGCAACTATGGTGTCGGTAAAACGGTGCTGTGCCTGAAGCTGGTTGAGGAACTCAAACAGAGCGGTTATTCCTACGTCTATGTCTCGACGCCGATGCAAAGCTATCAAGAGGTGCTGTGGGGTATCTGTGCTGCGCTTGGGATTGACGATGGGGTGTCTCAGGAAAGTGATGAAGAAGATCTGCATCGGGTAATTTACAAGCATGTCGATGCGAACCCTGATGTGCGGCTTATGATCATCGTTGATGATGTGCAGGAACATAATTCCAAAAACCTCAACAAGATTCGCCTGCTGGCCAATTACACCCGTGAAGGCAATTATGCCATTCGCCTGTTTCTGTTTGGTAGCCCGGCATTTGTTCAGCGCCTCAAGGCGCTGGACATGGAGCCCCTGGATCAGCGCATCAAACGGCGTTTCGAAGTGCAGGGACTGGATTTTTCGGATACCAAGGAATACATCTATTTCCGCTTGATTCACGCGGGTGCCAAGGGATCGCCGTTTTTTATGGACGACGCGATTCGCCTGATCGTAAGTGCTACCAGTGGCATTCTGCGTAAGACCAACAATCTGTGTGACATGTGTTTGCAGATTGGTGCTTCCCGTGGCATCGAAGATATTGACCGTGCTCTGGTCGAAGAAGCTCTGCAAGCGTTGGGCTGGGAATCTGAGTCGGGCAGGAGCGACCGTACTGAAGAAACAAGCGTCAAAGAGACAGCGGCTGAATCCCCTACGGGTGAGTTGGCAACTTCAACCGCTGCGCCTGTGACCGAAGCCGCGGCGGTTGCGCCTCCAGCGCCTGTAATGAATGAACCAGAAAAGCCAGCGGTTGAAGCTGGCCTTAAACTGCATTCTGACGGTGAAACCCTGGCTCCACAGTTGCAAAACGCGACGATGCAGCCTGTGCCATTCCCAGGCCAGCAAGCCGGGTTCCAGGCACTGGACCCCGCACACCAACCGATGCATGCGCCGCACAGCGCACCTCAACATACCGCTGCAACAGGACATTTTGGTGTCCCGCAGCCCGCCCAAGGAGCAGCCCCTTATTTTGGCGCCAGCACACCTGCTGGGCAACCAAACGCTCAGCAAGGCAATATGCATCCGGATGACCATGAAGAAAAGCCCACTAAACCGACGACCAGTGACATCAAATGGACGGCCTGGTTGTTTCGGGGGCTGGTTGTTTTCTTGTTGCTGGCGATTCTGGCGGCGGTTGTTATGCGAGATGGAAATGTCGCTGGCTAAACTCTACAGGCCTCTTGTGAGGGCTTCGCAATGACGGATACCAAGGCTCCTACCCGAGGGTATGCGGATCAGTTTCATCGTTTACGTGCAGGCGATGATGATGCACGTCTACAAATGTCTTCAAAGGGCTCCTACAGTGAGCGTTATCGAAGCATTCATGCCGATAGTGGGGCCAGCAACGGCCTCGCCCCTGGCTTTCGCTCATATGCTGAGCAGGCAGCTGCCGGTCGTGCCCGTCGCATGCCTGAGCCTGCCACCACCGTGGTAGAACCCGTGGCTGCGGCCTCTGACGCAGTCAAATCCTCATCACAGCCAACAGTGAAGCCTGAGTCTGTCCAACAAAAGGCAGCAGGCTCTGGCTCCGAAGCTGACAGCGAAGCGGTAACGTCCAAAACGACCGACAGCGTCAAAAAGGCCCCGCTTAAACAGCTGGTTGCTCGTGGCCAGCCAGTTGCTTTCAGTAACAAGGTGAAGCGCCAGCTGGCACGCAGTGAGCGCGAGCTGGGCATGGTGGAAGGCAATTTGTCGAGTGCCGGGAAAGAACTGAAAACCCTCTATTTCACCAGCTGTTTCGATGGTGATGGAAAAACGATTTCGGCCATGTACGCTGCCTATGGGCTGGCGTCACATGGAGAGCGTGTACTGCTGATTGACTCCAATGTCGGCAAACCTGCGATGCAGCGTTACTTTCAGACGCATGGCCCGGGGCTTGCGGAAATCATTGCGGGTACCGTGCCTGTCGAGCTGGCGCTGCATGCAACCCAGCAAAAAGGGTTGGATTACATCCCGGCAGGCAACCTGCCAGCGGGAGCACACATCAGTAACCGTGCAATGAAAGAACTGCTGGAGCTGTTGAAAGACTACTATCGCTACATCATCGTTGATGGCAGCTCGGTTTTCTCGTCTTCAGAAGCGACGCGTATGGCGTCAGCGGTGGATGGTTTGGTGCTGGTGGTTGCGTGTGAGCAAACGCGTTGGGAAGTGGCCCAAAGCGCGGAAGAAAAGATTACCAGCGCTGGTGGCAAGGTGATTGGTATTTCGATGAATCGTCGCCGATTCTACTTGCCTCGGCGTATTTATGACTGGCTGTCTGGCTGATTCGATATGACTGGAAACACAATGCGTACTATGCCTTTGGTCATGGTGAACAAGACTGGCTCTGCGTTAGCCGCGATGATGGTAATCATGGTGGCTCTTTTGCTATCGGCTTGCAGCGGTGGTGGCAATGTCATTCCTGCGGACCATGATAAAACCGACGTGGTCGATCACACCAAAGGCGTCCCAGCGGCCAAGATTGCGACCTTACGCATGGCTAATGACTATCCGCTGTTCGATCACTATTACATCGCGCCGGGTGACGTTCTGGATGTGGTGTACAACCTTGAAAAACAGCTGGAGAAGTCCCGTTTTGAAATTGACTTGTACCATGCGCTGGATATTCGGTTTCTTGGTGCCTCCGAACTGGACACCCGTCAGGACGTGTTACCAGACGGCACCATTTCGTTGCCGTACTTTGGTTCTTACCCCGTAATCGGAAAGACCTCGGAAGAACTCAAGCATGAGCTGGAAAAGGCTTATTCCAAGTACCTTCGTTACCCTGAAGTGTTGGTTGAAATTCTGAATATCGACGCCCGGGTTGAACAGATTCGTACCGACTTGCGTACGGCTGGCCGGGGTCTGAGTAAGCTGGTGACCGTGCGTCAGGACGGCTATGCCTCATTCCCTATGATTGGTGAGTTTTTTGTCGCCAAGAAGACCATTGCTGAAGTCAGTGATGACATCATCAAGGCGTATGAAAACTATATGCCGGGCCTGAAGGCCAACCTGTTCCTGCATGAACAAACCGGCACCAACATTTATGTGATGGGTGAAGTCAAGAACCCGGATGCCTACGAGATCAATCGACCGATCAATATTCTGCAAGCCATCGCCCTGGCGGGTGGATACACTCGTGAAGGTCAGACTGAGCATATTGTGGTGTTCCGTCGAGAAGGCGACCGCCTGACCGCCAACCGCTTCAACATCAAGGATATGGCGCAGTTTGGTGCCCATGCGACCAGTTTCTTCCTGCAGCCGGAAGACATTGTGTTGGTGCCACGTAGCAAGGTCTCCAGTCTGGCGCAGCTGATGTCTGAAATTGCCGATATCACCTTCTTCCAGGGATTGGGTCTGGGGGTCAGTTATGACGTTCAGTAATCGTAACCATCCTGCAGGGACGGGACCGTTATCATGAAAACCCAGGATTACATCAAGGAATTTGCGACCATCTTTTTCATACAGAAAAAGATCATCTTTGGTGCTGTTGCTTTTGCCATGGCCATTGGCATCCTGATTGTGATGTTCGCTCCGAAAACCTATCAGGCCAAAGGGGCGGTGATCCTGAAGGGCAGCCAGTTGCTGCAATCCCAGGAAACGTTGGCGGACGTTCGGGCAGAAGTTGGCCCTATCTCAGAGGCCGACCTGTTCTCGGATATGGAAATCATCCAGTCTCTCGACGTGGTCTTGGGTGCGATTCACCGAGTGCAGGCGGAAGGTAAGCTCGATACCGACCTGATGGACGTTGAGGCCATGAGTAAGTTGGCCAGTAAGATCCAGAAAAGCATGTCGGCGACCTTGGTGCCGCGCTCAACCATCATTCGGGTGAGCCTGACCTGGACCAGCCCGGAAACTGCGACGTATCTGCTGTCGGCGATTTTTGAAGAATACCTGCAACGCCGACAAGCGGTGTACAACCCGGAAGAAGAGGTCGATTTCTTTGAAACCCAGTTGAAGTCGTTCCATGAGAGCCTTGCAGAGCTGGAAGACCAGATGGTGTCAGTTTCCGGAGGTACTAACGCTCAGGCGCTGCGAAACCTCATCAAACGCAATATCGAGCTGATGGCCGACCTGGAACGGGACCTGACCGGGCTGGAATCGAAACGGATTGCCAAGGCCCATTACGTCGATTATCTGGAAGACAACATGAAGCGCGATGGCGTTAATCTGTTTACCTCCATTGATAGCCTGGAGCTGGGTGACTTCTCCAAAAAAGTACAGGATTTGCTGATCGAGAAGGAAGCCAAGCTCAGGGTATACACCGAAGAAAATCCGGAAGTGATTCGTGAGCAGGAGCTGCTGGATCGACTGTACGACGTCTACAGGGAAGAAGTGCAAAGTCACATACTGAAAGAGCGCTCGGAATTACGCGGTGTAGAAGACCAGATTCAGGCCGCCAAGCAGACCATGGTGGACGTTGAAAAGAAAAATGCCGGTCTGTATCAGATGGTGTTGGATGCCGAACGCCTGGACCGCGAGCACGACGTGATTGAAGACTCCTACAAGACCTTTGCTACCCGCTATCGTGAAGCCAAGATTCGCAGTGAAACACAATCGGATCGCTTGTTCTCTGTGTCGATTCTGGAGCGGGCCTATGCGTCCAGTCAGTCGATTTTCCCTAAAGCAGGCAAAATTCTGCCGATCAGTTTGATTCTCGGATTGATGCTTGGGGTAACCATTGGCTTCCTGCTTGAGTTCTTTGATCACCGATTCAAGCGTCCGGAGGACATCAGTAATTACGCTGGCTTGCCGTACTTATTTTCCGTTCCTGATAAAAGTAATTATTAGTAAGCAGGTGTCACCGCGAAGTGGTGGATTGAGTAACAAAGTTCTGGCATGGTGACTTTTGTAACTGAGTCACAGTTCTGGACTCTAGCCGTTGACTGACAAGTGTTTGCTCAAGGAGTGAGTAACGCCAAAGGACATGTCGACAAGATGAATGGAGCTCTGAAAAAGAGAATCACGTTTTGAAAGTACCTCTTATTGAACGTGCGTTAGCTGCACTGTTGCTGGTCCTGGCATCTCCGCTGTTTCTTTGCCTCTATGTTCTCGTGTGGATCACCATGGGCAGACCGGTTTTTTATGTCGGTGAGCGATTGGGCTACCAGAAAAAGCCATTTAACATCATCAAGTTCCGTACGCTGGGGTTGGGTGCCCAGCAGAAAATTGGTGGTGAACTGTTTAACCACAAACATGCCCAGATTCGCCCGGCAGCCCAATTTATGCGAGACACCCGCCTGGACGAGCTGCCGCAGCTGTTGAACATTGCCCGTGGCGAAATGCAGTTTATTGGTCCACGCCCGGAGCGTTACGAAGTGTACGTTCAGCAGTGCAAGGACATTCCCAACTACGAAGTGCGTTTCCAGACAGCACCGGGCGTCGTTGGCTTTTCTCAGCTGTGTACTCCTCACAGTGCTCCGAAAACCATGCGTGCCCGTATTGACCGTCAATACGTAACCAGTTCTTCTCGCAGTCAGGTTGGCTTCGGCTTGTTTGCTGCCTGGGTGTTGCTAAGACGGTTGGTGGTTGGCTCAGTGAACTATTTATGGCGCGAGAAAATCGGCAATCAGTTGCTCAAGGGCCAGGCTGAGCGTCGAGCGCACCCTCGGGTACGACTGAATACCGCGACGGTTGAGATTTTGAGTTATGACGGCAAAGAGAAGCTCTATTCAGGCCGTATTTGTGATATCAACTCAGAATACCTGCGCCTGAACGGGCATATGGATCTGCAGCCGGATATTCGCTATCGCGCACGTCTGAAGTCTGAAGCCAAGGCGTCATTGGGAGGTCGCTCGAAGGTTGCCTATTGCTACGTCGACCTGATTCGGGAAAACGCCGGTACCGCAGATGGCGAGCGCGAATTTATTGTGGAATACGAGCCCGTATCGCCACTGAATCATTACCTGGTGGACCAGTACTTCCTGCATAAGTCCATCATCGCCTGTCCTAACTGATCAGGTTCCTGTGAAGCGCCCGGAGATCAACCCAACGGAGATACTCAAGCAACGTGTGCTTGGGGGGCGCTACGACACCTGCTTTGATTTCTGGTTGCCGCAGCTACTGTTTGTGGTGATCATTTTTACCGTACCTTTCTTCAAATGGCGCTCCATCGGCCCGCTGCGGATTGACCATCTTGCCATGGCCGGTCTGATCCTGCTGATCTTCCCCTGTCTGATGATGAACAAGCGGTCCATCAGCCGTTTTTCTTCGAGTATTTGGGGACCGTATTTTCTGTTCTTGCTGGTCAACGCTGTCTCAGGGCTGATATCGCCGTTTCCGGATCAATCCATTAGTGGCATGACCACGTTGATCATGGGGCTGGTACTGGTGACTATGACGGTATTGGTGATCAACCCCATCAGTCTGGAACGGAGTCTGTTCTGGGGCATTCTCTGGAGTACCGGAATTGGTTCGTTCCTGGCTTGTCTGGGCTATTTCGGCGGCATGGAGCAATTTCAGCAGGAAGATTCGAACCGGGGGGTAGGCGCCACGCTGAGCTCCAACAACATGGCCATTATGTGCATGTTTGCTTATCCATTGGCGGTGCGCGGTGCCGTTTACGCCAAAAGTAACATGGGTAAAATCGTTGGCTGGATTGCGACCCTGTGCGTGGTCGGAGGGGTAGTCTCTTCACTGTCGCGGGCAGGCTTTCTGGTGATGATGTTGACCACTGCGGTGCTGCTGAACCAGTACAAAAGCAAATTCCAGGTACGCTATTTTGGCTTGGTGATTGCCGGGTTTGCCGTCTTCTCAGTGCTGGTGGTGCTGTTTATTCCCAAGGATTTTGTCGAGCGGCAAATGTCGCTGGTCAGCGATGAGCCGGCTCAGGACCGTTCCCTGGACCGACGCGGGTCGTATGTGACGGTGGCCTTCAAGGCATTTGAAGAGCACCCGATCATTGGCACCGGGCCGGATACCTTCAAGGAAAACTGGGTCCGGTCGGTAGAAACCAAATTCTTCGATATGGAGCAACGTCCTGCCCACAACACGTATCTGGAGGTCATGGTTGGTACCGGCACCATTGGCATGTTCGCGTTCTTTTTTCTGTTGTGGCGTATGTACAGCAACTTCGCCACTGCGGAAAAGAATCTTGCCCGGCATGGCTTGGAGGCTGAATCCCAGTTAGCGGCGGCACTGAAACTGTCGATGGTCGGCGTATGCTTGTACTTCTTTTTCAAAAGTGGTCTTGAACACAAGTATTTCCTGCTGCTGATTGGCCTGGCGGGTACCATCAAGTACTACGAAGCCTTCAAGATTGAACAGCAACAAATGATCGCCAACGGCGAGCTGCCAGAACTGAAAGACGATTGAAGGTATCTGCATGAACACGGAACTGCCGACATCACGCCCGATCAAGGTCGGAATCCTGATTGCCACACTGGGGGTTGGTGGTGCCGAACGTATGGCGCTGGCGGTTGCCAGAGCCTTGTTGGATGTGGGTATGGATGTGCGTTTTTACTGCATAGACCCAGTTGGCAATATGCCGCTGCCTGGCACACCAGAGCAGCAGCAGGAACTGGCTGAGCGTATTACTGTATTGAACACGATTTTGCCCACATCGACCTTGCAGAAAGCGTTGGCCTTTCCCCGCACTCATTGGCGCTTTCGCCGCCTGGTTCAGCAGCACCAGCTGGATTTGGTCATCAGTTTTATGGAGCGGGCCAATATCCTTAATTTGCTGGGTACCCGTAAGGTCGCCCGGATCATCTCGATCCGCAAGCACCTGAGCATGGCATTGGCGGACAAGGATGCTCTTAAGCGGTCTTTGGTGAAAGCCGGTTACTCGGTGTTGTTGGGGCGAGCTGACAATATCAATCTGAATTCAGTAGAAGCAGCGGAAGATCTGCAGCAATTGTTTCCGGGGATACAGCGGGTCTCGGTCATCAATAATTTCTATGATCAGCAAATGCAGCAAAAAGCACAGCAGCCACTGCCACCCGAGGACTTGGCCATGCTGCAAGGAAACAGTGTGCTGACCTGTGGCCGGCTGGTGAAGGTGAAGCGTCAGGACGCGTTGATACGAGCCTTTACCTATGCAACCCGTGAGCGACCCGATACCCGCCTGGTGCTTGTCGGCGATGGCCCTGAGCGCGAACGCTTGCAACAGCTGATTGATCGGCTGGGTATGCAGCAGCGCATTCATCTGGCCGGGTTTCAGGCCAATCCGTACGCCTGGGTTGGACGTTGCAGTGTGTTTGTTTTGTCTTCTCGCTCGGAAGGCTTCCCCAATGCCTTGCTGGAAGCCATGGCTTTAGGCCGTCCGGTGATTTCTGCCGATTGTCGCTCAGGGCCCAGGGAATTGCTGGCTCCAGACACCTGCCCGAGTCAGAAAACCGGTGATATCGACCGCGCCGCGTTTGGTGTGCTGACGGCACCACTTGAGGACCGTTCCAGTTCTGGTGAAACTTTATCGGCTGCTGAGTTGTCTTTGGCTGGTGCCATTAAAACCCTGCTTGAAGACACCCGCTTGCAATCACATTATCGACAGCAGGCGGGGCTACGCGCCGAAGATTTCAGCCGCGATACCATTCTGGACCAATGGGTGAAATTGGTGGTGGACCACACTCAATGCTCTGACCAATAGCGACAACGTTGTAACTTGCGGCGCTTTCTAGCGAGTCGTCTATACTGGAGGGGACTTCCATGGAGGTTGTGACGTTATGGACGGAACACACAACGCTAGTGCTCAAACCGAAATTCTTCTGATCGACAGTCGTTTCCGCTACTGTCTGGATACCTTGCAGCGAATGCTGACATCCGGCCTTGGCCCAGCCTGTATCCATGGCGAGTGGGGGGCGGGTAAATCCACTCTGTTACGGGCCCTTGAAAGCCGCTTGAGCCGTGACGGACACCTCGTTGTGGCGGTGAACGACGCATCATTATCGAGTCATTCGGTCTTGCTGGATATTTGTCAGCGCCTGGGCATTGCCTGTCCGGATGTGCAGCAAACGGATCTGGTTCTGTCCCTTATTGCGGAGGCCCTGATTCGAAATGCGCCTCAGCACCGGATGATGTTGCTGGTGGATGATGCCGATACCCTGTCATCCCGCAGTTGGGAGCTGGCGTTCCGACTGGCCTTTTCTGACCCCAATGGCGAGCAGCTCTTGCCAGCAGTGTTTACCACCGAAGCGCCGTTGGCTGATTACCCATGGCAATTTCAAGGCACCATCGGGGGCTATTCAAGAGCCGGGTTTCGGCGCTTTGTTGCCGAGCTGGCCATGCAGAAAGGCGGCGCAATTGCCTTCGCTGACGACTCGCTGGATATGATCTACGACTACAGCAGCGGCTTCCCCGGCAGTTTCTATGCCCTGTGCAGCCAGTGTCTGGCGGCCGCGGAATGGCATGGTCGAACCATCGTGGATACCTCGATGGTTGAGTCTGTAGTGAGTGCGACCCAGCAACAGCAGCCAGCTACTCAGTATCAGTCCATCGATGATGACGACGAGGATGAACCAGAACCACAAGGATGGTTTGATCGTATGCTGAGTTGGGCTGATGGTCACCCGGTAGGCAGCAAACGTATTGCTGGTGCCGTTGCGGCCATGCTTGTGCTCGCGGTGGTGGTTAACTACACCACTTCTGAAACCCGCCTCATCGTTGCTCCGGATCTGGTGAAGTCGCTGGAAACCCGTCAGGCCAAACCAGCTGAAGATTCTATGCAGCTATTCGAGGCTGAACGGGCAATGCAGCAAAACCCACCAGCAGCCAGCCATAACAGCAAACAAGCGACATCTGCTGTCAGTGAAGAAGCCACGGATTCTGCCGCTGCGGCGCCATCAGATCCGACGCTGTGGCAGCGTATTCACTTTTTGCTGTTTGGTACGACAGCCCAGCGCCAGCCCGACGCCGATTCCGAACAATTGGCTGCTGCAAGCGGGGGGGATGTCAGAGAGGATATGACTGTTATTAAGTCGGAAGATCTGGCCGTCAAGCTGGCGGAGCCCTCAGGCCAGGAGCCGAGAGAGAAACCAGCGGAAAACTTTGATCTTTCCGCTGTCGAATAGCACGGCTGCCATTAACCGGACTTCTTGGGGTCCCAGCGCACTGGCTGGTGGCCTTTGAGAAAATCGATGCCGCCCAGTGCGGTACCGATGTTGCCCACGGCGAAGTAGAAACAGACTGACAAGAGCTTGTTTAGCGGGCCCAGTGAGGGCAAGCGGTCGGCCGCCAGCCACTGCAGCAGTGCAGCGCCATAAATGCCTAGCTGGGGCAGTAGTAACAGCAACATCCAGCTACATTGGCTAATCAACGCCAGACTACTTAGTAGCAAAATTACCAAAAACCAGGGCAGCATGCGGCGCATCACCTTGTTGATGAACAAGCCCACGGCAATTTGCCAGCTGGTGTTGGCCGGGTTGAGTACCCGGCGGTTCAGCCATATACCGCGCAGGGAGCGATTCACAATTCGGCGGCGGCGTGAAACTTCATGGGCTGACCCCCGGGAAGGCGTTTTGATCCAGGCTTTGGCGGCGGGCTCAAAGCGGAACACATAGCCTTGCGCCAAAATCGTCAGGCAAGTGTAAAGGTCATCAGTAACCGCAGCCGCAACCCCTTGAAACAGTGACCGACGAATGGCGTATATCTTGCCATCGTTAGACGTCACACTGCCCAATCGGGATTCCAGAATCTTCAACTTGCTGTCAGCATCAATGTAGGTTGACTGAGCGGATTGCAGCTGCGCCGTCCCTGCAGCACTTGATGCTGAACTGTCGTGACCGGATTCACCGATTAATCGTTGGCCGCCAACGCCACCAACCTTTGCATCACTGAAGTGCTTGGCCAGCTGTCTGGCGGCATCCGGGTCCAACATGGCATCCGCGTCGGTGAACAATACGATCTCGCCCTTGCAGTGTGGCATGCCGGTGTTAAGCGCTTCGTGCTTGCCAAGGTGTGTGGGCAGTGCCATGGCTGTCAGGGCTGGATGTTCAATAGCATTGATAATCTCCATGGTACGGTCGTCCGAACCATCTGAGACCACTACTATGTCCAGCTTGTCGGACGGGTAATCCAGTGCCAGAGCGTTGTCGATTTTTTGTTGGATCAGGTGTTCTCCATTGCGAACAGCAACCAGAACAGACAGCGACGGCAACTGTTCATCGTCAAGCGCAGCCGGTATCGGATTAGCGGAGTCGGGGTGTTGTTTCCGGTACAGCCAAAGAAATGCCGGGTAACCGACAAACAATGCCGCAATGGCAAATATGGATAACAGCAGCAGCCCCCAGGCGATCATCGATTGTTCCTTTTCTGGCAGTGGTTGGGTGTCCCTTGTCGCTGGACCTTGCAACCTCATTCTATGGCCGGTAGGCAGCAGGTCAACGGCTGGTTTTGATATAGTAACGGCTTTTGATCTTCGAGCACGGACACAGGCATGTCGAAAGCAGGCGAACTTCATCCATCCTGGCAAGCGGTTATTGGCCAGGAATTGGAACAACCCTACATGCAGGCGCTGAAAGCGTTCCTGACTGAGGAAAAATCCCAACAGAAGGTGATCTTCCCGCCAGGTCATTTGATCTTTAATGCGTTTAATCACACACCATTTGATCAAACCCGGGTTGTGATCATTGGTCAGGACCCATACCACGGCCCCGGTCAGGCGATGGGGCTGAGCTTTTCTGTACCACAAGGGGTTCGGGTACCGCCGTCGCTGGTGAATATTTTCAAGGAAATTGAATCCGACCTGGGCATTGCCATGTCCGGCAGTGGCGATTTAACCCCTTGGGCAGAGCAGGGGGTTTTGCTGTTGAATGCCACGCTTACGGTTGAACAGGCCAAGGCCGGCTCGCACCAGAAAAAGG
Source organism: Oceanobacter sp. ABM4_470 (assembly GCF_056158645.1). Taxonomy (NCBI): domain Bacteria; kingdom Pseudomonadati; phylum Pseudomonadota; class Gammaproteobacteria; order Oceanospirillales; family Oceanospirillaceae; genus Oceanobacter; species Oceanobacter sp. ABM4_470. The sequence continues at coordinate 2,186,069 of NZ_JBSWTR010000001.1, read as the reverse complement.
GCTGGGAGCAGTTTACCGATGCAGCGATTCGGGCATTGAATGAACAGCGCAGCGGCCTGGTGTTTGTGTTGTGGGGCAGCTACGCCCAGAAGAAAGGCGCTTTCATCGATGAGAATCGTCATCTGGTACTGAAATCGGTGCATCCGTCGCCATTGTCTGCCCACCGGGGTTTCTTTGGTCTACGACAGTTTTCGACCATCAATCAGTATCTACAGCAGCAGGGCCAGCAGCCGATTGACTGGTCCTTGTAGTACTGACCGAAGCTCGTCCCTAAGCAAGGCCCGATACACCGCCTAAAAGTGCGCTGCCGACAAGTGTAATCGGCAGCGGTATTGATCTGAAGCGGGGCTGCGTTGAGCAGTATTGACCAGCCTCATAAACACCCCTCAAACAGTACTCAAGTACAGCAGAACGGCCTTGAAAGGCAGACTTAGACTGGGTTCACCAAGTGATTTTCAAGCGGATTAATCTGATCCGACATTGATGAGGAGTGTTCCCATGAAAGCTATGTTTACTGTTGCATTATCGCCCTTGTTTACCAGCCTGATCGCGGCTTCTGCGTTGTTTGCTGGCGCAACCTTCAGCCACGCTGATGCCATGCTGTCGGCGCAGGGGAAGGTGTTGTTTGCACACAATTGCCACGCGTGCCATTCCGAAGATTCGGCTCGTAATACCTTTGGTCCGAGCCTGTCTGGTGTGGTCGGGCGTAAGGCGGCTAGCGTGCCCCGGTTTGCCTACTCGGATGCTATGAAAGCATCGGGTCTGGTTTGGAACGAAGACAACCTGCGCATGTGGATCGCCGACAACGTCAAGCTGGTACCGGGTACTCGCATGCGCCATGTGGCCATCTCGGATCAGGCTGAACAGGATTACATTCTGGCGTATCTGAAGACCTTGTAAATCGCGCCGATGGCCGTGAAGAAGTATGCACATCCCTGGTGTTTGATACCTGCTTGCGAGGCTCAGCCCTCGCGAGCAGGTAGCTGTTTTAGTGCCAGTTACGCTTGCTGGCCGATTTCCTCGACAAACAAGGGTTCCGCACCCAGGGCTGCTTCTCCGGCAATCAGGCCCAATCCGTGTGTTGCCGCTGATAACCCCAGCTTAAATGGAACCCAGGCCGATAGTCCCAGTCGCATAGAGTACCAACAGGCTGGGGAACCCTGCGGCTCGCGGGCTGAGGATTCCCTGTCTTTTCTGTTCAAGAATCAAGAGAGGTAACCGATTTGTCTGGTTCTGATTCCGATCACGAAGCAAAGGAACGCTCGCCGCTGGTGCACTACCGTATTGGCGTGGCGCTGCTGTTTTCGGGCATTTTTCATTTGATATCCCTGCTGCTGGTGTTTCTGGCGTTCTACGATTTCTTCACTGGCCTGGGCGCGCATGAACTCGATATGGTCACTCACGTGATCAAATCGATCAACAATCTGGTAATTGCATTGGCCATGTATGAGTTGGGCATCGGGGTTGGCAAGGAGTACACCGCCGATGAACGAGGAGAGAATATCTTTGTGAGCCTGCGGCGTACCATTTCGCGATTTGTCGGCACGGTCTGTATTGCGTTGGTGCTGGAAGCGCTGATCATGATCATCAAGTACAGCCAGCTGGAGTTGGCTGGCAACCTGTTTTACCCGGTGGCTATTTTGGGGGCGTGTGCCTTGCTGCTGTGCTCGCTAGGGGTGTTCCTGTCGCTGACACACAAGCTGTGTCACTCGTCAGAGTCTGACTGACATAGCCTGATAAGCCATATCGTTTGCAGGCCTCGTTCTGAGGCCTGTTACTACTTCACCAGCGCACAGACACAGAGTGCCGGTTACAACAGCGCAACTCAGAATGCGCTGGATGCTTTCTTTTCAATCAACTCAATCTTGTAGCCATCCGGGTCTTCCACAAAGGCAATGATGGTGCTGCCGCCTTTGACAGGGCCTGCGTCACGACTGACTTTGCCACCAGCATTACGAATGCGTTCGCAGGCGGCTGCAGCATCGTCTACTTCCAATGCAATGTGGCCATAGGCGTTGCCAAGGTCGTATTCGGACTGGCCCCAGTTATAGGTCAGCTCAATCACGGCGCCTTCGCTTTCTGGCTGATAGCCCACAAACGCGAGGGTGTATTGGTATTCTTCGTTATCGTGCTGACGCAGAACCTGCATACCCATGATGTTGGTGTAAAAATCGATGGAGCGTTGCAGGTCGCCAACGCGCAGCATGGTGTGGAGCATTCTCATATTCGGGGATCCTGTATCAAGCGGGTGGGTCGGTTCTGGCGGTTGCAGCTCAGTCCGACGTCTTCTGTTTGAACTCGCATAAATCTTCAATCATGCAAGCGCCACACTTGGGTTTGCGGGCCACGCAGGTATAGCGGCCGTGCAAAATCAGCCAGTGGTGAGCGTCCAGCCGAAATTCTTTTGGCACCAGTCGCAAGAGACGTTGTTCTACTTCATCGACATCCTTGCCCGGTGCAATGCGAGTTCTGTTCGACACTCTAAAGATATGTGTATCGACCGCAATCGTTGGCTGGCCGAACGCAGTGTTCAGCACCACGTTGGCGGTTTTACGGCCAACGCCGGGAAGGGCGACCAGCTCGTCGCGGGTTTGTGGCACTTCGCTGTTGTGCTGTTGGATCAGTATCTCGCACAGCTTGATGACGTTCTTGGCCTTGCTGTTAAACAAGCCAATGGTCTTGATGTATTCCTTCACGCCTTCTTCCCCAAGGGCCACTAAGCTCTCGGGGGTGTTGGCGACGGGATACAGTTTGCGGGTGGCTTTGTTGACCGAGACATCGGTAGCCTGTGCCGATAGCAGTACGGCGATCAGCAATTCGAAAGGCGTGCTGTATTCAAGCTCGGTCTCCGGGTGCGGGTTGGCGTCGCGCAGGCGCGAGAAAATTGCGATGCGTTTTTCTTTATTCATGGATCACGGTTGCAGTTGTGTGCAGTCGCACGAGTATAAAGAATGGGCAAATTATGCCCAATAGTTTGATTGGATTGAAAACCCGGCCATGTCTATTGATTATGAACGTAAGTGAGCACTAGCCCTGGCTTGGGTAGTTCAATAAAAGCAGGTGTTTGAACAGGAGGTTCATTGACATGATGTCAGCTGGCTCTTTTTACAAAGATGGTCAGGGTGCGGAGCTGTTGGCTCGATTGAGCGTAGCAGCCAACGATCAGCACGAGTGGGAGGCATTACTGTCGTCACTGCTGCGGTTTGTACGCCGCAGCTTCAGTATGGAAGTGGCGTTTATTTCCGAGTTTCAGAATGGTCGCCGGTATTTCCGTCATATCAATGCCGACGAATTGTTTTGCCCGATTGAGGTCGACGGCTCCGACCCGCTCGACGACAGTTACTGCAAACGCATCGTCAACAAGGAGCTGCCGGGGCTGATTATTGATGCCTGCCAGCTGCCATTGGCGCTGGAAATTCCGGCGACTCGGCTACTGCCTATTGGCACCCACCTGAGTGTTCCCATCGTCCTGAACGACGGCAGTATTTACGGGACCTTTTGTTGCTTCAGCCGCGATGTGGTGCTGGACATAGGTCACCGTGATCTTGAATTCATGCAATTGATGGCTGCGCTGGTTGGACGGTTTATCTCTGCTGACGTGCTGTACGCTCGCCAGCGTCAGAGCATGATTCAACGGCTACGGCAGTTTATGGAATCGAGGGCGATTGAGATCGCCTTGCAGCCGGTTTTCACGTTGCAGCAAGACGATGATCAGATTCGAATGCAACCTTATGCCCAGGAGGCGCTGGCGCGTTTCCGTTGTCCGCAACAAGGTGGCTCGGAGGACGAATCCCGGGACGGCTGGCTGGACGATGTGGAGTCGGTCTTTCACGACGCTACTGAAGTCGGCCTGGCGGTACCGCTGGAGCTGAAATGTCTGAAGCTGGCGTTGGCCCGTTTGCCGCTGCTGGCAGAGGGCGAACTGCTGTCAATCAACCTCTCCGCAGCGGTGCTGTGCAGCAAGGAATGCAGCGAGTTTCTGTTGCGGCAGTCTCTTGATCGCCTGGTGCTTGAAATTACCGAACGCGAGGCGGTGGCGCTCTACAGCGATCTGGTGTTTGTGTTGGATCGGCTGCGTGCGGCTGGTGCCCGGGTTGCTGTTGATGACGCTGGCGCAGGATACGCTTCAATGAAACACGTACTGGTTCTGAAACCCGACTGGATCAAGCTCGACCGCAGTCTGGTCGCGTCCATTCATCTGGACCACGAGCAACAGGCGATGGTGCGTTCGCTGGTGGGCTATGCGGCTGAAGTGGGTTCACTGGTGATTGCAGAAGGTTTGGAATCCAGTGACGAATTGCGTTGTGTCTACGATCTTGGGGTGCGCTATGGCCAAGGTTATTTGCTACAAAAACCGCGCCTGAGCCCGCTAAACGACGATAAAACAGCACAAAAACCAACCGCAGATGGCGGAAAATCGTCATAAACAGCGGGACCCAATAAATCGCAAAAAAATTCTAAAGTCCCCAAAAAGGGTGCCGTTAACCCCTATGACAATGTCAGGCGGAGCACTGCCCATTACCGAGGTGGTGGTTGCTCCAGATTCTCATAGGAGATTAACCATGCCACAAGTAATTAATACCAACATCGCGTCTCTGAATGCTCAGCGTAACCTGAACACTTCACAGTCTGCGAACCAAACGGCAATGGAGCGTTTGTCTTCCGGCCTGCGCATTAACAGTGCAGCGGACGACGCGGCTGGTCTGGCCATTTCTACTCGCTTCACTTCCCAAATTAACGGTCTGACCGTTGCTACCCGAAATGCCAACGATGGTATTTCCCTGGTGCAAACGGCAGAAGGTGCTCTGAGCTCCATTAACGAAAACCTTCAGCGTATTCGTGAACTGGCGGTTCAGTCTTCCAACGCCACCAACTCTGATGTTGACCGCGAAGCCCTGCAGGCTGAGGTTGACCAGCTGGTGTCTGAAATCAGCCGTACCGCAGAAGACACCGACTTCAACGGCAGCACCCTGCTGGACGGTTCTTTCTCTGCCACCTTCCAGGTGGGTGCCAACGCGGGCCAAACCGTAGACGTGTCTATCTCTGAGCTGACCGCTGACAAGATGGGTTCTTCCGACCAGTCTGGTGTGTCTGCACAGGGTGTAGGCTCCGCACTGGAAAACGGTGACCTCAACATCAATGGTGTTGCCATTCAGGCTTCCATTGCCAACGACGATGACCTCTCTTTCACCGATAAGGAAATGAGCGGTATCTCGAAAGCAGCAGCCATCAACGCATCTACTGCTGAAACCGGTGTGACTGCAACCGTTGACGAAAACGTGATGCTGGGTTCCACCATGGACGAAGCAACCACCGCAGCGGCTGCGATTACCATTGACCTCAACGGTGTTGAGATCAGCCTGGAAGGTACGGCCAACTCCACCGAAGCGGAAAAATCCGGTACTCGTGGTTCTGTGGTGGCGGCGATCAACGCCAAGTCTGAACAGACCGGTGTAACGGCATCTGACGGCGGTGAGGCGGGCGGCGTTGTGCTGACGGCGTCCGACGGTCGTAACATTACCCTGACCAGTACCGCCAACGACCTGAGTGCTTATGGTCTGGCCGATAGCGATACTGCTGCAGGTAATACCGATACCTCTTACGCTGGTTTCACTCTGACCGCAGAGAATGCCAACACCGATATTGTGATCACGGGTGGCAACGATACCGGCAACGGCAATATTGAAAACTCTGGTCTGCAGGCGGGTACCTACAGCGCTCAGACGGCTTATACCTCAACCACCGAGCAATCCGTGGGCGCGGCCAATGATGACGGTCTGGTCGGTAGCGCTGCTGCTGCCGCTACTGATATCACGACCATCGGTGACGAGTATGGCCTCACCATTGCCAACGCTGCAGGTACTACTGCGGCGGATTTCAACACTGCACTGGCTGATGCCGGTTTTGGCGATATTACTGTAGCCGGTACCAACGTTGAAGACATTCGTGTTGCAGTTGCCTCGGCCGCGGCCTCCGAAAAAGCCCTCGACGATGGTGACCTGGTGCTCAATGGTGTTGCCATCCAGGCATCCAGCTCACTGGATGACACAGCTTCGGATACCACGGCTGGCTCTTCAGATTCCTCGGCTTCTGGTATTGCCATTGCCGCGGCGATCAATAAAGCGACGGATGACACCGGCGTATCGGCCAGTGTTAACGCGACGGAAGTATCCGGCGGTGAGTACAGTGGTGCACTGACCTTTGGTGCCACAGCGGGTGCTGTGACCATTGGTGACAGCATGACGCTGACCATCAACAATGTCGAAGTTACCCTGACTGAAACCGGTGACTACGAAACCAACAAGGCGAACGCGATAACTGCCATTAACTCGGTCAGTGGTCAAACCGGGGTGGTTGCAGAAGATAACGGTGAAACCCTCACGCTGACAGCCTCTGATGGCCGCAATATCTCGCTGTTTGCTGACTCTGCTACTGCCTCTGAAGCGGTCACTGACGTAGGTACGTCGATTGAGAACTTCGGTCTGAGCTCTGACAGTGTGGGTCAGGATACGGGTGCCACCACCGTTGACGAGTTCAGCTACGCTGACGGTGCCAAAACCACGTACTCTACCGTGACTCTGCAAAGCGCTAATGGCTTTGAAGTGGAATACGGCAGCAATGGCTCCAAAGGCCTGGAAGACACTGGCTTCAAGGCAGGCACCTACGGTGGCGGTGAAGACGGTCAGGCGCTGTCTGACATCGACATCACAACCTTTGAAGGCGCGCAGATGGCCATTACCGCCGTCGACAACGCCATTCAACAGGTGGCCAGCCAGCGGGCTGACCTCGGTGCGGTGCAGAACCGTCTGGAATCCACGGTGAGCAACCTGGCCATCACATCCGAAAACCTGAGTTCTGCGAACTCCCGTATTCAGGATGCGGACTTTGCAGCAGAAACCGCGGAGATGTCTCGTACTTCCGTGCTGCAGCAGGCGGGTATTTCGGTGCTGGCACAGGCAAACGCCGCTGGCCAGAACGTACTGTCACTGCTGGGTTAATCCTCGGGTCGGTGACCGCAAGGTCACCTTCTTTTGAATTTTAACCTGTGAGGTGAGCCATGAATGAAATCAGTATGGATCGTCCTGAAAGACTGAGCATCAACACCCTGCAAGTTGGTGGCCAGTCCATGAAGGCAAAAAGTGCTTACCAGGAATCGTCTGTTGCTCAAATCGACAGCGGCAAGGTTTCGCCAGAGGCAGAAGCCAAAGGGAATGAAATGGCCGCTGTAGAACCAGAAAAGGTTCAGGAAGCTGTAAGCCGTATTAACGAATACGTACAGCAATCCGAACGCAGTCTTGAGTTTCGAATGGATGATACCAGTGGCCGTACGGTGATTCGGGTGTACGACAAGCAATCAGAAGAGCTGATTCGTCAAATGCCCAGTGAACTGGCACTGGAACTGGCGCAGAAATTGAATGACGAGGAACCATCGTTATTGTTCAGCGCTCAGGTGTAACAAGCACACAATTTTACACTTAAGTGAAACCCACACTGGCCGATAATGCTGGTGTGGGTTTTTTTATGGGTGCCGTTTTTCGCACCGGGAGTTCAACATGGCAACAGTAGAAACGCTGGGTCTTGGGTCCGGGGTTCTGACCACCGAATTGATGGAAAGCATCATCGCTGCCGAGCGTGAGGCATCCGACAGCCGGTTGGAATCGGAACAGGAGCTGATCGAGGCCCGTATTACCGCGTTTGGCGAAATCCAGTCGTTGCTGTCGACCATGGACTCTGCGGTCAGTGCGCTGGCCAGCCCATCGGAAGCGGCTTCCACAACCGCCACGTCTTCCAACGAAAGCATTCTGACGGCGACCACATCCAGCTCGGCCGACCCCGGCACCTACACGGTAGAAGTGCAAGCCACTGCCAAGGCCCATGCACTGGCGACTTCGGCGTTCGACAGCAGCAGCGAAATCATCGGCACAGGCAAGCTGGTATTCAGCTTCGGCACCAATATTTATGACAACGATGGCAATATCATCGGCCAGGAAATCAATCCGGATCAGGCCGGTGCGACCATTGAGATTGATGAGTCGAATCACACGCTGAGCGGCATTCGCGACGCCATTAACAACGAAGACTTTGGCGTCACGGCCAGCATTGTGAACGATGGTAATGGCTATCGTCTGTTGGTGACATCGGATGAAACCGGTGAAGAATACGCCATGAACATTCAGGCGCAGGACGCCAATGGCAATGCCTTGTCGGACGGCCTGGCGGCGCTGGCTTACAACGCCAACCAGTCGGCCTACACCAGCATGGAACAAACCAGCCAGGGTTCGGATGCCTTGCTGGTGGTGAATGGTCTGGAGATTACCCGTAGCAGCAACGACGTCAACGAAGTGATCAATGGCGTCACGCTGAACCTGAAAAGCGCCGACGTGGGCACCAGTGTGACCATTACCGTGGCCGCTGACACCGAGCAGCTGGCCGAAAACATTCAGGCTTTCGTTGACGCCTACAACGAATACAAAACCTTCACCGACGAAGTCACCGCCTACGACACCACCAGTGAAACCGGTGGCGTGCTGTTGGGTGACTCCACCTTGCGGACGATTCAGTCGCAAATTCGTTCCTTGCTGAGCCAGCCCATCACCGGCCTCGATGGCACCTCTTATCGCTCGCTGACGGAGCTTGGGGTGACGTCCGACCAGGACAACGGCTACCTGCTGGAATTTGACCAGTCGACCTTCCAGACCGCCATGACCGAAGCACGTAGCTCGGTGATTGGCATCATGGCCAAATCCGGGGTCACGTCCGACAGCCAGATCACCTACGTTAACGACTCGATCAATACCCAGCCGGGCACCTACGACGTGGTGATCACCCAGTTGGCGACCCAGGCCGTCTACGAGGGCGGTTCGGTCAGCGGCATGGATTTCAGCTCGCCGGTGGTGATTGACGATGAAAACGACAATTTCACCATCAACGTCAATGGCAAAACCGGCAGCGTGTCGTTAACCCAGGGCAGCTACGATTCCGCCGATGCGCTGGCGCGTGAACTGGCGTTGCAGATCAACAGCTCGGAAAGCATTGCCAACAACGGCTATTCCGTAACAGTGGCCTACGATGAAACCAAGCAGTCGTTTGATATAACTTCCAACACCTATGGTTCATCGTCGCAGGTGTACTTCACCAGCGTCGATACCAACACCGCCAATACGCTGGGTTTCAATACCCTGGACTCGGGTACCTACGAAGGTGCTCAGCTGACTACCCTGAATGCGGCGGCCTTTAACGGCAAAGGTGCAAGTACACTGGCTGGCAGCCGCACCGTGGCGGAAGAGGACGGAATTGATTTTGCTGCCAGTAACGCCAGCTTTTCGCTGTCGGTCGACGGTGGTGCCGCGGTGGCGGTGTCGGTTACCCAGAACGCAGCCGGTAATGACCTGAACGGCGATGGTGTGTTTGGCGATCGAGAAGATACCTTGCAGGCCATTCAGACCGCGATTGATGCCACCGCCCTGGCTGGGGAAGTAACGGCATCGTTCAGCGACGACGGTTACCTGACCTTTACCACCGCCACCGCAGGCGCCAGTAAAAGCATTGAAATCACCAGTGTTGGCACGGGTACCTCCGATACCCTGTTGGGCCTGAGTGATACCGATGGCCCACAGAGTAACGGTAAGGACGCCGGCTTTACGCTGGCCAGCGATGTGGCGTTCCGGGTGGAAGTCGACGACGTTACCGGTGATTCACTGGTGACCGTACCGGCGGGCACCTATGCCACCGGGGCCGACCTGGCCAATGCGGTTCAAAGTGCCATCCAAAGCAGCATTAGTGCCGATGCCAACTTGTCCGGGCTGGTCAGTGGCGCTGAAGTGGATACCGGTTCTCGTGATGTCAGCACCACCATCGACTTTGGTGCCACCAATGCGGGCTTTACGCTCAATGTGTCGGGCAACGAGCAAGAAATCGTTATCAACTCGTCCAGCGGTGACAACATCGCCGATATTCAAACCGCACTGGATGCCGCCTATGGCGCTGGTGTTGTGACTGCCAGCCTCAACGGCACCGGCCTAAAGCTCACCACCGACGCTACTGGCCATGAAGAATACATCGAATTGGTGACTGATGGCCGCGGGGCGTACACCTCCAGCTTTGGTGATATCAGCAGCGGCATTGATTTCAGCAGTGACAACGCGGCCTTCACCTTGACGGTGGCAGGGCAGGAAATCGATGTCACCGTCGATGGCAATGGCGCAAGCGGCAGTAATGACGCCGACTCCAACTTGACTGTGATCCAGCAAGCCCTCGACGAGGCGCTGGTGGCCAGTGGCAGTTTTGCCGCCGGGGATATTGCCGCAAAAGTGGATGGCGCTGGCCAACTGTATTTTGAAACCGTCAGCCAGAATGGCATTCGTAATGCGGCGACCCTGGGGGCTTCGGCCAGCATTGAAGTGGCCAACGTGACGGGCAGTGCAGCAACGACGCTGGCGATGACGGCCGAAACCGCCACTAATGGCTACGATGGCCTGGGCCTGACGGACAGTGACCGTCATTACGGTTCCGACCTCGACACCGCAGTGAACTATGTGTACGACGCTGATACGGATCTGGGCTCGTTGGAAATCACCATCGGAGGTCAGAGCCGCAGCATAGGCTTTACCGATCTCGATGCCTCCGCCACCGCGTTTCTGGGTTTGCAGGATGTCACTGTGTACTCTGCCGAGATTCCGACCGGCAAAGACGTGGAAGGTACCATTAACGGTATTGAAGCCTCTGGCAGTGGTCAGTTTTTGCGTGCCACCAACGGCAACACTGCTGCCACGCCGGGCTATTACATTGCCAACGAAGCCGCTGATTTTACCTCGGCGGTTACGCTGGACGCCGACAACAGCAAGTTCAGTATCAACATCGATGGGGTAGAGGCGGAAGTGCAGCTGAGCTATCCGGCAACCTACGTCAGTGGTTCTGCGCTTGCGTCGGCGTTGGAAACTGCCATTAACGGCACTTCGGCTTTCTCCGAAGAAAACATCAGTGTGTCTGTGGACTACACCGACGACAGCAGCTCGTTCGCCTACAACAAGCTGAGCATCATTTCTAACAGCTCGGGTAAGGACTCGGAAGTCGAAATCACGGAAATCAGTGCCGAAGCGTCGGCTGTATTTGGTTTCATCAAGGGCATCGGTGATGGTGAACGTGGGGCTGATGCACAGGGCGATGTAGACGCGGCCTCTGGCCTGCGTTTGAAAGTGACGGGCGGTTCGGTTGGCGAGCGCGGCAGCGTGACCTATGTGTCGGGCTTTGGTGACCAGATGGCCGACCTGCTGGAATCCTTGTTGTCGGGCAGTGACTCCGTGATTCAATCCAAGCTGTCTTCATTGGAAGACCGAGCCACCGAGATTGAAGAAGAGAAAGCCGCGTTGGATGAACGCATGAACGTACAGGAAGAATTGCTGAAATCGGCGTTTTCCTACAACGATGCGCTGATCTCAACCCTGAACACCACGCTGGACTATATCGAACAGCAGTTCGAAGCCCTGAGTAACTCCAGCAGTTGATGGTTTTGACGGCACCCGTTAACAGGGTGCCGTTCTGCTGCCATCTTTGTCCACTCGATCGTCCCGTCTTTCTCATTCCACTTCCTGATTCCACTTCCTTATATCACTTCAATGGCACTTCAATTCGACATTGCTACGTCACTCAATTGTGAGGTTCGGTCGAGATTTTTGACGATCTCCGATGAGTTGTTGACCAATTCCCTTTGCTGGCCGCTCTGATGCGGGTAAGGTCCTTGTTGCCTGAAAAATACACAGATTAGCTTTGGTGCAGTTTGGTACCAGAACGTATACGAACTACATATGATCCAATAAGAAAACAAATGTTCTGAAAAAGTGAACCAGGTCACGAAAATGACCCGGTTTCGTCACGACAAACTGAAACAATTGCTAAGATTGTCATTACATAAATACACAAACTCACATTCCCACGGAAATGGACATGTTTGAAGACAACAAGGTGCTCGTCGAGCAGTTTATTCAGAATGCCTGGGGAAAGGGTCGATTCAATCTGGTGCGACAAATGGTAAGCAGGGATTTTCTTTACCACGCCTCCCAGTCCATGCAGTCACAGGGCTTTGATGCCTTCGTGGATGAAATCGAATACCTTCAATCCGCCATCACAGATTACGATCTGACCATTGAAGACCTGATGTCTGACGGCGATCGCGCCATCAGCGTGATGACCCTGTGCGGCACTTTCAAAAAGCCGATCTTCGGTTTTCAGCCTCACAACAAGCTGGTGGGTATCACCATTGCGACTACCTGGACCCTTCAACGGGGTCGGGTGCGTCATATGAACCTGCTGGTGGACATTGCCCACATGCAGCGTCAGGTGGCAGCTGCTTAAGCCAGACTGACTGTCTGAATCATCGTCAGAAACGAAAATGGTCAGAAACAAAAACGCCTCGCAATGCGAGGCGTTTTTGTTTGTTTTGGATGCTATCTTGATAGCTCCGCTGGGATCAACTGCGGCTCAGCTTGGGCTTCAGCCACTTGGTCCAGATCGGCGTTTGCGAGATAAAAATCAGGCAGATAGCGACGAACAGAACGATCGACAGTGGACTGGCAAACAGGTTTACGAACAATGAACCCATGTCTTCGCGTTCCGACATGATGGCGCGACGCCAGTTCTCATCAATCAGTCGGCTCAGAATTACGCCCAGAATGACCGGACCCACCTGATAACCGTACTGCTTCATAAAGTAGCCCAGCACACCAAAGCCCAGCATCCACCAGATATCGGCAATCGAGTTGTTGATGGCGTAGGCACCGACAATCGACAGCAGGAAGATCAGCGGGATCAGAATGCCTTTTGGCATCTCAACGATCTTGGCGAACAGCTTGATGCCGGTCAGGCCAAAGATCAGTACAAAGATGTTGGCCAGTGTCAGGTTGCCGACGGTGAACCAGAACATATCTGGCTGCTCAGTCAGCAGCATTGGACCCGGGTTCAAGCCGTGAATAAACAGCGCACCAATGAACACCGCCGTGACGGCATCGCCCGGAATGCCCAGCGTCAGCATCGGGATATAGGCACCACCCACCGCCGCGTTGTTGGCAGCTTCCGGTGCAATCAGACCTTCCTTGGCGCCTTTACCAAACGGCACTTCCGGATTCTTGGTAGAACGTTTGGCCTGATCGTAGGCCATCAGAGCGGCGATATCGCCACCGGTGCCTGGCAGGGAGCCAACAACCACACCAATGGAGGAGCTTTGCAGTGACAGTGGCAGGTACTTCTTGATGTCCTTCCACGACGGTACGATCTTGTCGACTTTCTGCTTGATGGCGGTCTTGTCGAGGTGATGCAGCTGGTTCAGGGCTTCGGCAATACCGAACATACCAATCATCACGGCCACCGGGTTAATGCCGTTCCACAGCTCAACCACGCCAAACGTGAAGCGCTCTTCTGCGGTCAGCGGGTCAAGGCCTACGGTACCAATCAGTACGCCCAGAGCACCGGCAAAAATACCTTTTGAAAGGCTTTCACCGGACAGTGAACCCACCAGCAAAATGCCGATCAGGCCCAGCATCAGGTAATCCCGTGGCTGGAACTTGATGGCAAATTCACTGACAGTTGGTGCGGCGACGGATAGCACAATAATGCCGACAAAACCACCGATGACCGACATCACGGTTGAAAGGCCAATGGCGCGGCCGGCTTCGCCCTTCTGGGCCATCGGGTAACCGTCCAGTGCTGTTGCAATGGCGGACGGTGCGCCCGGAATGTTCAGCAGAATGGCCGTACGGGAACCGCCGTACACACCACCCATGTAAATGCCCACCATCAGACACAGGGCGTTGTTCACTTCCCACGAGAACGTGAAGGAAATCAGAATCGATACCGCCATGGTCACAGACAGACCCGGAATGGCACCAACATAAATACCCAGGAAAGTACCCAGCGCCGTCAGCGCCAGCAGTTCCGGGTTAAGCCACGAGGTGGCGAAATAGGATAATGCTTCCAACATGGTGCTACTCACTCAAACCAGGCTTCAATGACGGCCATGATCTCGCGCTCGGGAATGATCCCTTCCGGCAACACCACAACAAACACAATTCGGAAAATCAGGTACACAAATACCAGCGATACAGCGGCAATCAGCAGCGACTTGCCAATGCCCTTACGGTGCAACAGCTGAATGGTACCGACCAGGAAGACAAAGGCGGTGATGATAAAACCAACGTCTTCCAGCAATACGGCAAAGAGGAAAATAATGCCGATCATCAGTGCCACGGAAAGCGGCAGGATGTGCTCAAAGAAGGCCTTGATCTGGCCCGCTTCGGCAGGACGCTTGAAGTCATCAATCAGGGCAATCACGCAGCTGATTACCATCAGGCCAGAGGCCGCCAACGGCAAGGCTCCGGGGGAGCTCAGGGCGTCGAATCCGGCAATTTCATACGATTGCCAGAACAGGAACAGACTGAGGCCCAGAAACAGGAAACCGAACAGGGTTTCGCCGGGCTTCTTCGGGATGGCTGTATGGTCAGACACGCCTTACCCTCACTACAAATACATGAACAGACATGCACGGAGCCTTGAGCAACTCAAGGCTCGTGCGTTAACAACATCTAACGAATGATCAGCGGGGATTATTCAGGACGTTTGATACCAAACTTCTCTGGCGAGTGCTTGGCGAAGCCGGCGTCATATACCAGCCAGGAGGAAACGGAACGGTAGCTTTCGAGGAAGTCGACAGCTTCCTTGCCGGAAGTACCCATCACGGTGAAGCCACGCTTTTTCATCAGGGCTTTGAAGTCTTCAGACTCAGCACCGGAGTGGAAAGCTTCAGACAGCTTGGCAACGGCTGCTTCCGGAGTGCCTTTCTTAACGAACACACCGAAGAATGGGCCCCATGGCAGGTAGCTCTTCATGCCTGGCAGGGTATCAGTGATTGGCGTAACACCTGGCAGCAGATCGTTGGCAGCAACGTCAACCAGACCGATCACCTTCATACGACCGGCACGGATGTGCTCAATGGCTGCGCCCAGTACCGCTGGCATGATATCAACCGCACCACCTTGCAGAGCGGTCAGAGCCGGGCCGTCACCGTCGTAAGGAATCATGGTGAAGTCCAGTTTTACCTGGGACTGCAGCATGGCCATGACGATGGAAGTCATACCACCTTTACCGGTAGAGCCGGATTTTACCTTGCCCGGGTTGGCTTTGGCGTATTCGATCAGCTCGGCCATGTTGTTGTAAGGCGCATCGTTGTTGGCAACGAAGATCGGCGTACCACGAGCCAGAATGCTGATTGGAATCATGTCGCTGTAGTCGATAGGAGACAGACCCAGCACCTTGTACATCTGTGGGTTTTCCGCACCCATCAGCAGGGTGTAGCCATCGGCCTTGCGGGAGTAGACGTACTTGGTCGCAATTGCGCCAACGCCACCGGTCTTGTTGGTTAGAACGATGTCTTCACCCAACACCTTTTCAGCAAGCGGGCTTACCGAGCGCATAACGGTATCGGTAGAGCCACCGGCACCCCATTGGATAACACCCTGAATGTCTTTGCTTGGGTAGTCCGCAGCCATTGCAGTGGTTGAGGCCAGGGACAGAACTGCCAGCGTGCTGGCCAGGAACTTTTTCATATCGTGCTCCGATTGTTATTGTCGTTTTAAAGAGTACCAGTTATTTCCGGCTTTTCGTGAATTGCAGGTAATACCTGCTGGGTTTTTCCGCTGATTGCGGATCGGAAAATCGCCTGGACGATCTCCAGATTCGTAATAAATTCGGCCGCATCGTTTACCAGAGGACAGTGGTTTTCACCATCCGTACGGGACACTTGCTGACAAAAATAGCGCAACTCACTGTCGGCAGTGCTCATTGGCAGGTTCATCGACAGCGCCACGCTGGTGCGAGTGGCTGGCTGGTTCGGCAATTGGGTCGTGACGCTGATCTGATTGATGGCCACGCTCTCGGACGCCAGGGCATCGGTTTCATGACTGGTCAGCGTCAGGCTGGCATCGTTGCCGGCAGCAAAGGCCAAGCGGAGTTGGCCGCTGGCGGCCGCGGACTGTGGATGGATATTCAGCGGCTGCATATGCTCGGTGCGGATTTCAGCAATTGGACCGGCCAGCTGTCTGACCACCGCCACCATGTGCAGCAGTGGCTGAACATCGGCGCTGTGAAGGCCAAGGTTGATGCGGCTGAATAAAGACTGTGGTGTTGGAAACGCGAGGTTTCCTTCAATGCTGGTGTGCCCGCAAAGACCGCGCTTCAAACGTTCGACCAGTGGATTGAACGGAGCGCTTTGGCTGATGCAGCAGAGGCTGCCGGGCAGCGAGGCTTGAGAATGCAAGGAACGAGTCACTGTGGCGGCATAGCCGAGTTCACGGGCCATATCGAGTGAGGCGATGGCATCACTGTCGATCAGCACCGGAATACCTGCCAGCATCGCCATGGTGGCAGCTTGTGTCACCTCGGCCGCGGTAATAGCGGCTGACGGACAGATCCACAATGCCTTGCACGATGCCCTGTCATCGTCAGAGCGAATCAGCGCGGCAACATCGGCGAACCAGTGGCACTGGTGTTCATCAGCCAGTTCGGCGTGCTGAGCGGTCGGATCGACAATCGCGGCAAGGTGACACTGGTCACTGCGGCGGATGCGCTCTATCTGTGTATGTATGCGCTGATCGTCAGCAAATACGGCAATGGCTACGCTTTTCATACCTGAGTGTGCTTGTATTTATTTCGTTCAGGATTCGAGTCGGTTGATACTAGCCAATAATTAATTGATGATAATTAAGCGTATATTTGAATTATTTTTAACTAATCATGAAGAATCGATGGGAACTCATGGACCTCACGGTGTTCTGCTGTGTGGTCCGTACAGGCAGCTTTTCCAAGGCAGCAGCGGAACTTGGTTACTCGGCAGCGTACATCAGCAAGCGCATTGCCGATCTTGAAACCAAGCTGGGCACACGTTTGTTCAACCGCACCACGCGTTCCATCCAGATTACCCGTGAAGGTGGGGTGGCTCATCGCTGGGCCCAGCAAATTCTGGAATCGGCGGATGCGTTGGAAAAAGAAGTGGCCAGCAGTCAGGAACAGCCGACCGGATCACTGCGGATTGCTACCAGTTTGCGACTGGGGCGTTATCACGTCGGCCCGATTCTTTCTAATCTGGTGAAGGAATACCCGGGTCTGGATGTCTGGCTGGAGCTGGTGGACCGGCGCTTGGACCTGCTGGAAGAAGGCATTGATATTGATATCCGTAACGGCAGCGTTGGCGAGCCCCACGTCGTTTCTCAGCTGGTTCAGAAGTCGAGCCGGGTGCTGGCAGCGGCTCCGGACTATCTGGAGCGTAAGGGCGAGCCGCAAACCATTTGGGATTTGGCCCAGCACGACTGCCTGCTTTATAAGCACGGCGACATTGGCAATGGCTCGTGGCGCATGATGGGCCCCAACGGCATGGAAACCGTGCGGGTGGATGGCCGTCAGTTGCGTTCTCATCACAGCGACATTGCCAAGAACTGGGCGGTAGCCGGCCACGGCATTATCTTGTTGGCAGAATGGGATGTGGTGGACCTGATCCGTGAAGGCAAACTGATTCGGGTGTTACCACAATACAGTCAGCCCGCCGACATTTGGGCGGTCACGCCCATGCGTTCATCCAACTCCGCCCGCATGAAGGTGTGTGTTGATTATTTAATCAGTCATTTGCAATCCGGCCCTTATGCGGTCGAACGTCTCGATGATATTCAGTAATCGACATATAAGTTTATCATATAGTTATATATTGAAGCGTGAAATTGGTTGGATATTCGCGTGAGGCGCGTTAAAAGGCCTGCAATATTTGAAGCAGGTTGGGCCACCGCCTGCAATGGATTACACTCAACCCAGTCGTCGCCATTATGGAGAACCGGATCTGTGATTAACGATCAGCAGTCAACTCAGGTACAGGCCCTCGGGCTTGAATTTATCGAACTGTCTGCGCCGGACATTCAGGCTCTGGAAGCCGATCTCACCCGCCTTGGCTTTGCTGCCATTGCTCGTCACCGTCACAAGCCTGTGGTGCTGTACCGCCAGGGCGACATCAATCTTATTGTTAACGAATCGCCGTCTGGCACACCCAATCAACTGGCTCGCCAATACGGCGTGACGGTATGTGCGCTGGGTATTCTGGTCGACAATGCGCAGCAAGCGTTTCAGACCCTGCAAACCAAAGGCGCCTGGCCGTCGGAAACTTCCGCTGGGGTAATGGAGCTGAACATTCCTGCGATTGAAGGCATTGGTGGTTCACAGATCTTTCTGATTGACCGGGTGCCCAACCGTCCAACCATTTACGACGTTGATTTCCAGCCATTGCCACAACATGCGCTGCCCGCCAACTATCTGGGAGCCGTAACTGGTCTGACCCTGAAAGTGGTGGAAGGGCGTCAGCAAGAGTGGGAAGACTTCTTCCAGCAGTTGTTTGGTTTCAGCAAACAGCCGGACGGCAGCCTGCTGTGTGCAGCTCAGGGCTGGACAATTGATATCTCTGCCGACACGCTGGCTGCCGATGACAACATTGGCGCTGAGCACGTATGTGCTATTCGCTTCAGCGGCGAAGGCCTGCCTGAGTCTGTACAGCAAGACGACAGTGGCAAGGTAATGCTGCAAAGCCAGCAAAGCGCACTGGAATGGTATTGGGAGCAAGCGTAGTGACAGGATCGGTGGTATTGGGGCTTGGTGGACTGCCAGGCGAGTTCGCCGAACGTTTGCAGGCGATTCAGACGGCGGGATTCAAGGGCATTGAGCTGGATGCCCACGACCTGGCCAAAAGCAGTACCAGTATTCGTGATGGTGTTCGGGCGATCGAAGAAAGCGGTTTGCGCGTGTCAGCGTTCAAGGAACTGCGTGATTTTACCGGTCATGTTGGCCATGTGTTTGGCTACCGGATGGAACTGGCCAAAACCAACCTCGACCTGATGGCCCGACTGGGCTGCAAGCTGCTGATTGTGAATCCGTCGGCGTTCAACAAAACCAGCCATATCTCTGATCTGGTAGACCAGCTGCGTGCCGTTGCCACACTGGCGATGAAACGCGGTATTCGCATTGGCTATCGGCCGTTACCCTGGTCCGACCATGCTTACGATCTGGCGTCGGCCTGGAAGCTGATTGAACAGGCTGGTAACGCTAACCTGGGCCTTGTGGTTGACAGTTTTCAGGACCTGACCGAGCTGGACATCAGTAAGGTGTTTCAGCAGGTGCCGGCGGAAAAAGTCTTCCTGATGCGGGTGTCCGATTTCAAAATGAGCTCATTGCACATTCTGGAAGACAAGATCGAAGTCGACGGTCACCAGCGCTTTTTGCCGGGCGCTGGTAACCTGACGGCGGATCTGGCTGGCCTGATCAAGCAAAGCCAGCTGGCAGGCTACGAAGGCGATATCGTGCTCAGCGTCAACGACGAATCCTACCGCCGCAAGGGGTTGCCCGTGACCATGGAGTTAACCTCCGAAGCCCGCGACTGGGTCTTGCAGCAGCTGAATACGGCTTCTGATGACTGATCGTTAGTCTCCGTTATTCCCGAAACACAAAAAAACCGCCGTTCGTGAGAAGGGCGGTTTTTTTGTGCCGGTGGGAAACACCGGCAGCAGGGCTAACGGGTATCAGTATCCGAACAGACGTGGCAGGAAGGTCACGGTTTCCGGAATGAAGGTAATGATCGCCAGTACCAGCAGCTCAACCAGGAACATCGGCATGATGCGACGGGAAATCGCGCCCATACCCACGTTCGCCACCGAGTTGGATACGAACAGGCAAATACCCATCGGCGGAGTGATCAGACCAATCATCAGGTTGAAGATCACCACAATACCGAAGTGCGTTGGGTCGATGCCCAGGCTCATGGCAATAGGATGCAGGATCGGCAACAGGATCAGCATGGCAGCGATACCTTCCAGGAACAGACCCACCACCAACAGGATCAGGTTCACCATCAACAGGAACGCCCATGGCGAATCAATCGACGCCAGTACGTGCTGGCTGATGGTTTGAGGAACCTGAGAGAAGGTCAGCAACCAGTTGGCTGCAGCCACCACGGCAATGATCAGCAGGATCACGGAAGAGTCGCGCATGGCACGGCTGAAAATACCCGGCAGCATGGAAATCTTCAGGCTCTTCAGTACGAACATACCGGCAACCAGTGCATAACCCGCAGCCAGAGCGGCGGCTTCCGTTGGCGTTACGATACCGGTCAGGATCGAACCGACAATGAAGACTGGCATCAGCAGTGGAACCCAGGCGTCAGTGAAGGCCTTAACGCGCTCCTTGAAGCTCAGCTTTGGCTTTTGCTCGGCGTAGTCAGCAGCCACCATACGAACATAGACAGACAGCGCGATGGCCAGCAGCACACCCGGAGCCACACCGGCCAGGAACAGGCCAGGTACAGACACACCGGTGGTGATCAGGGCATAGATGATCACCGGAATACTTGGTGGAATCATCGGTCCAATCACAGACGACGCGGCCGTCAGAGCAGCTGCGAAATCACGTGGGTAGCCTTCTTTTTCCATGGTCGGAATAAATACACGACCCAGCGCGGACGTATCAGCAACTGCAGAACCGGACAGACCGGCAAAAATGACCGATGCCCAGATGTTTACCTGAGCCAGACCGGCTTTCATGTGGCCAACCAGAGCGTTGGCGAATTTGATGATGCGGTCGGTGATACCGGATTCGTTCATCAGCTCACCGGCCAGAACGAACAGCGGAATGGCCAGAATCGCAAATGAGTCGATGCCGGAGAAAACCCGTTGGGCAACCAGCGAAATCTTGAACGGCGTTTCCCAGCCGACGTAACCAACAACGGCCAGAAAGATACCGAACGCAATCGGGGCACCAAGGGCCAGCAGGGCAATAAGAATAATAAAGGCGATCATGGCGAATTATTCCCCTTTTTCCGGATGCGTGAAGTGGCGAACGAGCTTGATCACAGCCGCCAGTGACAGGGTGACACCACCCACCACCATGGCTGCCTGGAAGTAGTACATTGGCAGTCCAGTGCCAGTAGCCACCAGAGCACCACGCTTCATCATGAAGATGTAGCCCGAGTAGCTCAGGATGATCCCGACGGCCAACGCAATGGCGTCGTGCAGCAGATAGATCCAGCGGTGATGGATCTTCGGGGTCAGGCTTTCCAGAAACGTAAAGCGAATGTGGCTGTTGTGCAGGTAGCACAGCGTCATACCGAACATAGCGCCATAGATCATGGCGTACTTGGCAACTTCTTCACTCCACTGGATGGGCATGTTGAGCAGGTAGCGAGACAAGCTGGCTACCAACACCACGCCGAACACAGCGAACAGCGACAGGCCTGTCATAAAGGACAGGAATCGGGTGTAGATGGAAAACATGGGTGAGTACCGGGCAGTTAAAAAAATGCACCGCCGGTGCGGTGCATTTTATGGGTGGTCAAAAAGGGGTCTTACTTGCTGGCTGCTTCGTCAACGGCAGACTGAACGCGCTCAATCCAGCTTGGGTCAACTTGCTTGGACAGCCATTCAACAACCGCTGGCTGGGCAACTTCCTGGAACTTGGCCAGTTGTTCAGCAGTTGGGGTGGTGATGGTCATGCCTTTGGCAGCCAGAGCGGTCAGGCCTTCAGCAGAGTTGATCTGCTGGATAGCACGACCTGTCAGAGCAGCAACCTTGGCGGCACGCGCAATGATTGCCTGATCCTGAGCTGGCAGACCGCTGTAGATGTCGTCGTTGATCAGGAAGAAGTCCGCACCGTATACGTGGCCATCCAGAGTCAGATACTTCTGCATCTCGTAGAACTTGTTGGCGTAGATAACAGAAACCGGGTTTTCCTGACCGTCAACAACACCGGTGGTCAGTGCTGCTGGTACTTCTGGCCATGCGATTGGCGTTGGCTCACCGCCCATGGACTTGACCATCTCAACGTACAGCGGGTTGGTCATTACACGGATTTTCAGGCCTTCCAGATCTTTTGGCTCAGCAACAACACGCTTGGAGTTGGTGAAGTTACGGAAACCGGTTTCGCCGTAAGCCAGAGTGCGCAGGCCGGTTTTGGCCAGACACTGATCGCCCAGCGCTTTACCAAAGTCGCCGTCCAGTACGGACCAGGCAACCGGAGCGGATGGGAACAGGTATGGAATTTCCAGAACACCCGCTTCAGGACACAGACGAGCGTAAGCGCCGGAAACCATGGTCATGGTCAGAGTACCGTCCTGAGCAGACTGAATGGCGTCAGTTTCGCCGCCCAGCTGGCCGGATGGGTAAACGTTTACTTTCAGACGACCAGCGGATTCTGCTTCAACCAGTTCTTTGAAGACCTTGGCAGCAGCGCCTTTTTTGGAAGTCTGCCAGTCAACAGGGTCAACGTGAGCCAGAGTCAGGGTAGTGGCTGCGTAAGCAGGAATAGAAGCAGCGGCGGCAATTACACCAGCCAGCAAGGCTTTGGTCATGGATTTCATAGTCACTTCTCCGATCGGGGTCTCTCAGGACGCCCTGGTTATTTTTATTCAACTGCAATCGGCGGTTTGCGCATTGCGTGTGCTTGCGAATCAGTTCGCAGCTTTCACCCGTTTTGGCGGTCAGATCAATTTGGAGTCAGTGATCGCCAAAAATATAGGGTATTTTTGAAAGCGATGGACACTCTGCGATAGGCTCCCGAAATTGAAAAGTGAGAAATTGGGGAATTTTCATATCGTTTTAACTATATGAAGCCGCCCTCAAGCGGGATTCCCTTGCAGCGCCCGCCATAGGCCGTTTCGGGCCAGGATTTGGATCGCGCTCAGGCAAGCTGTGTTGCACCGGATGACTGCCCGAATAGTGCTATTACTGCACACGTTGCCGCGTTGTAGACGGGAGTGAATGTGTTTTGTATGCCAGTGGTTGACGGAATAGATCTCGGTTTTGGAATGGATCGTCGTTGCAAAATTCATCCAGAGATTCAAGTGGCTGGTGTATCGTCTGTCCGTTTCTGGCACAAGAGGGCACATTCCCATACTGAATGTTGCTATATTTTACGTCTTGCGCCGTGTGCAGTCCCCGCGGTAGGGGTGCTGTGATAACCGGTATTCGGAGAATAATCAGATGGTCAAACTAGGCCTCATCGGCATTTCAATTTCCCAGTCACGTGCTCCATCCCTTCATATGACGCTCGGCGAGATGTTCGACATCCCGGTTAACTATGAACTGTGCGAGCCGGAAACTAATTCTCCGGAAGCCTTTGCTGCCATGCTGCAACGCCTGCGCGATGAAGGCTTTGCCGGTACCAACGTTACTTTCCCGTTCAAAACGCTGGCGGTTGAATACACCAACGAGGTGAATGAGTCCGTTCGCAAAATGGGCGCCACCAACACCCTGCGCCTGAAAGACGGTGTGCAAGCGTTCAATACCGATTACACCGGTTTTGTTCGCGGTTACCAGAGCCGTTTTGGTAACGCCGCGGCTGGCAAGGTGCTGATGATTGGTGCCGGTGGTGTGGGTCGTGCCGTGGCGTTTGGCCTGTTCGACCTGGGCGCCACCGAAGTGCTGATTTGTGACCTCAACCCGGCCAGCGCCGAAGCCTTGGTAACCGCACTGAAAGTTGAGGGCTACAACGCCCGTGTTGTAGCGTTTGCCGACATGGAAGAAGCCTCCCGTGATGTCGATGGTCTGGTGAACTGTACGCCAGTAGGTCATTACAAAACCCCGGGCAGCCCACTGAAAGCCGACTGCATTGGTGGCCAGAACTGGGCTTTTGATGCGGTTTACACGCCGATGGACACCGAGTTCCTGGTGGAATGCCACAAGAAAAACGTGCAAATTGTCTCCGGCTACGACCTGTTCTTCTATCAGGGTTTGGATGCGTTCGAGATCTTCACGGGTCATAAAGTTGAAGACGACCGTGCGGCACTGGAGTTCTTCTCTAACAAGTACAACATCACCTCTTCGCTGTTCTGATCAGCTTCTACTGCTGATTCATAGCGGACCAGAAAAACCGACCTCTTACAGGTCGGTTTTTTTGTACCTGTATTTTAACTTTTATTGATGAAAGTCGTTCTCGTTAACAGACAGACTGGCCAAATTATGCCAAGCTAACGCGCGTTACTTTAATATCCCGATCATAAGGACGTGCAAATGAAATCAGCAGTAGTAGGTGGTGTAGTGGTGGTCCTGGCAGGCGCCGCTGCATGGGGTCAGATGGCCATCAAGGATGCGGTTACTGCTGGCATTGATCAGCAACTGGACCCTGCCTATCTGGCTCAATACGCTGGCATGCCGGTCGATGTTGAGGTGCTCAAGCGCGAAGACGGCCTGTTCGCCTCCACCGGTACAGCACTGATGACCATGAAAGAAAATGGCTTAACCCTCTCTATGGAGATGGATTATGACGTTTCCCACAGCCTGTTGGCTGCTGTCTCCGGCGTTCCCTATCAAGTTGCGATTAGGGATATCAAGGCTGATGTTGAAGGCGACGAAATCAACATCAATGACGAAGTCTGGGATGGCAAGTCGATTAAGATGGCGGGTGTCATGACCGATCTCGAAAGCGGCAACTCCGTGGTAACCCTGCCTGCCATCAACAAGGTGTTCGATGCAGGTACCGATGCTTGGGGTAATTCTCAGCAGTTTGAACTGCTGGTGCCAACCTTCGATATCAATCTGGATATGAAAGACGCCAACAAGGACAGTATGAATTATACCGTCGCGACGTCGTTGACGGACGTAGTGGTCAAAACCGCGGACGGCGAGATGACCTTCAGCACTGTTGATTACCAGCAGTCAACGGAACGCAGTAAAGAGAATATCAACTCCGAAGGCACCTTCACGATTGCCAGTGTGACGACTGAATCGGCCAACCCGATGCAGAACATGGAGATGAAGGGCATTTCCATCAAGGCCCAGATGGATCTGAGTGAGCAGTTGAACTACGAATCAGAATTTCACATTGGCGAAGTCAGCAGCCTGATGGGCGCAGCCAATGACTTTTTCCTGGATAGCCGAATCGCAGGTATTGATGGTGAGCAGGTTCGTGAGCTGATTGCCCTGCTGGAGCAGAGCAACGGTCTTGATCCTCAGGCCAAAACAGAGTCCATGATGTTGTATTTGCAGGAACGTGCCGATGCCTTGCTGGCTCCGGGTCCTGTACTACAGGTGAAGTCCGGTGTGAAGGTTAACGGCGAAAACTTCTACGACGTGGATGGTGAAGCCAACCTCAAGACGGATCAGCTGCCTGCGGACTACTTTGCCCAAATGCTGAACCCGAATGGCATGGCTGATCGTCAGCTGCTGGTTCACTCACTGGCCGCTGAACTGGACGCAAAACTGAGCCCAACGGTGGCCATGATGGCGTCCCAGTTGCACCCGCTGATTGCTGAAAAAGCCTTTAACGGCGAAGACCTGAAGTTTGTGATGAAAGACGGTGTGGTGAGCCTGAACGACGAGCCGTTGTTTTAATTCAATGGTCTACTGTGTGACTCCGCAATACGATTTGAATGGATAAAAAAACCGCCTCAAGTGAGGCGGAAAAGGTGTCGATAATCGAGAGTCGACAGAAACAGGAAGTGTGAATGGCGTGTGGTTGTTTCTCTGGAGGCAACCACGCGCCATTTTTGTTTGGGTCAGGCTTCAGCGCGTGCCTGGGCCGCCAGTCGAATAAAGGCGTTGGCCTCGCCGTAGCGGTCGTAGTTTCCTGATCGCTGCAGCACCTCAATAAAAGTGCCGTTCTGCTCGCGGCTGTAGAAGTGGAAGAATTCACCGTCGTCATTGCGATCGTACAGAATCTGGTTGTCTTGCAGGCGTTCAATCAAGTCCGCAGGCAGCTGGAAGCGGGCATCCAGGTCGCGGTAGTAGTTGGCCGGGATGTCCAGTCGCAGTGATGCCGGAATCGCTGCGGCAGCGGCAAAAATGTCATCACAGGCAAAGGCCAGCTGCTGTACGCCGGAGCCTTTGGTCTTGTCGAGGAAGCGCTGTGCCGACGCGGCGCGGGCCGTCGTCATATTCAGTGGAATACGAATGTTGCGGTCCGGGCTAACGGCTGTACGGCTGACCACCAGGCCGTGCAGGTCCGGCAAGTCCTGGCTTGGCTCAACCGCAAAGTCGAACAGGCTCTTGTAAAAGAACCCGGCAGACAGGAAGTCGACACTGGCAACGGTTTGGCCAATGTGATCGATGCGGGTCAGTCCCGGTTGGCTGGCCGCAGCGTCTTCGCTGTGCTGAATAGGCTCGAAGTCCAGTTCAAAAAAGCGCACCGGCTTGCGCTCTACAAAGTACACCAGACTGTCGCCGACTCCTTTGATGGCAGGAATGTTCAGCTCACCAGGACCTGTCTGGTTGCTGAAACGCTCGCAACCGTAGTCGTCCGCACGTTGCATCACTTTCTTCATCGCAGGTGTGCTGAAGGCGAGGGCGCATACGGAAACGCCGTGGTCTTCAAAGTGCTTGTGCGCCTGGCTTTGCGGCTCGCGATTCAACACCAGATTGATGTTGCCCTGTTGCATCAGGGTCACTTGCTTGGACTTGTGTTGATGGGTTTCGCGGAAGCCCAGCTGCTTGAAGAAATCGACCAGTTGTTCACCGGTATCGTCGGTGATGGCAAATTCCACAAACTCAACGTCGTCGATCAGAGGCTCTGGTTGTGCTGCTTCTGGCTCGGCTGGCAGGTCGCTTTGCTTGTCCAGCCAAATCAGCGAACGAATGCCGTCAGTGGCTTTTTCAAATGGCGACGAGGCGCGGAAATCGTCGTTGAAGATTTCGTGGGACACATAGTCGTCAAAACCTTTGGCCTTCAAGCTGCGCATGAATTCCACCACCGGAAATTCGCCCTGACCCGGGAAGCAACGGTAGTGGCGGCTGTATTGCAGAATTTCCATTTTCATCAATGGTGCGTCAGCCACCTGTACCAGAGCGATTTTGTCTGGAGTGATTTCGCGGTCGAGGGTATCCAACGTGCAGCCACGGGAAAACATATGGAAAGTGTCCAGACCAATGCCCAGATTCGGGTGGTCGACCTTTTTCACAATTTCCCAGGCGTCGTCGTAGTCGGCAATATACTTGCCCCAGGCTAGCGCTTCGTAGGCCAGACTGACACCGGCGTCCTTGGCTATTTCGGCAAAGTCGTGCAGCTGCGCCGCAACCAGCTCGTTGTCATCAATGGCGAAATCCGGCACCACACTGCACACCAGCAAGCGCTGGGTGTTCAGCTCGTGCATGATTTCGAACTTCTTTTGCATGCGGTAAAGGGATTGCTGGTGCATGGCATCCGGCACACCGCCGCCATCGCGGAATGGCTGGAACGCCAGAATGTGCAAACCCAGGTCTTCACACATTTTACGAACGTCGGCAGGGCTGCCGGGAAACTGGGTGAAGTCGTTTTCAAAGATCTCGATGGCGTCAAAACCGGCCTTGGCAGCAGCCTGTAGCTTTTGCTCCAGAGTGCCTGAGATGGAAACGGTGGCCAGAGATGTTTTCATTGTTGTTCCTCGTTAACGCCCGCAAAAGGTGTATCTGCACGGTCTGTTGGACCGCATACGCTAAGCCGGATTGCATCAACACGACAATGAAAAATGCGTTTTTAACTATTCCATAGCGATATGACGACGGCGTCGGTGTTTCCGCTGGCCACTGCCTTGCATCACCAGAGTGCAGGGGAGTGGACGGTGGCGATGAGAGCGTAGTGGGCTGCAAGCCCGCAGCGAGTACGTATGCGTTCAAGTATGAACCAAGGACGCCAGAGTCGTGCTGGATGGCCCGATACATTCCATTTTTTGACCGTTTTTATATTGCTTTTGTGGGGATAATTGTATAAAACGCCCTTTCAAACAAAAAATATCCTATATTTTAATAATTAGAGGGTAGCGCAATGATGGAAAACAGGATCAAGTACCGCCACTTGCAGTGCTTTCTGGAAGTTGCTCGTCAGGGCAGCGTCGGTCGAGCCGCGGATGTACTGGCTCTGACCCAGCCGGCTGTTTCAAAGAAACTGAAAGAACTGGAAGACATGCTTGGCGTACGCCTGTTAGAGCGCAGTAAAAAAGGCGTTGAGCTGACCCAGTACGGCGAGGTGTTTATCAAGCACGCCGGTACCAGCGTGGCGGCTCTGCGTGAAGGTGCCAGCAGCGTGGCGCAGGCCAAACAAAAAGGCCGTGCCCGTTTGTCGATTGGCGTGCTACCAACCGTGGCGGCCTGCCTGATGCCGAAAGTGGTGGAAAAATTCCGCAACGCCGACCTCGACGTTACCCTCAATATTGTCTCTGCCCAGAACACCTTGCTGTTAAGCCAGCTGCGTGTTGGCGAGCTGGATCTGGTGATTGGCCGTTTGGGCGAGCCAGAACAGGTGACGGGTTTGACCTTCGAACATCTGTACTCTGAGCGCGTCAGTTTTGTGGTGCGCCCGGATCACCCGCTGCTGAAGCAGGACTTTGAGCCTGCGGATATCACTCGTTTTCCAGTGCTGTATCCGCCGCAAGGCTCGATCATTTTCAATGCCGTAGAGAGCTATCTGGTGGCGTTGGGGATTGGCTCGGTGCCTGACCGTATTGAAACCATCTCCGATCCGTTTGGTAAGGAATACACCCGTCGTTCGGATGCCGTGTGGATCGTTTCCCGTGGTGTGGTGATGCGTGAACTGGACAGTGGTGAGCTGATCGAACTGCCGCTGAAAGGACAGGAAACCCTTGGTCCTGTGGGTTTGACGGTTCGCTCGGATCGTGTGCCTTCCATGCAGCTGCGTATGTTGATGGAAGCCGCTCGGGAAAGTGCTCAGGAAATTGTGTCTGGTGTGGATTCCCAGGCGGTGGTATTCCCGGAGCGCATTGCCAGCTGACTATCAGGGAGGGCGCTGGCTGCTCCCTCAAGAATTCTTCGATTTTCTAAGTCCACGCTCGGACTGTCTTTGGCGCAGGTGCTTGCACCTGCGCTCCTTTCCGTTTCTTGCCTAATGAGACTGAGCTCGAATCTCAGCCCGTTTCTCTTGAGCTCAGCATCGAGCTAAGCCCTTACCGAACCAGATAAAAGCAGTGACGGTGAATGTCTGAATCAGACCGGAACCTGAGCGCCTTTGCTGATGTGATCGTCGAGGAAATTCACAGCGGCTTCCTGATCGTCGTTCAGCAAGCTGTCGAGCAACTTCTGGTGCTCATCGACCACGGCCTGGCCACGGAATGGACGCTTTTTCAGGGCTAACACCTGATAGCGCATAAAGAGTTCCAGTACGCTGGAATGGTATCGAATCAGCTGGTTGGAACCGCAGTTAGAGACAATCGCCATGTGGAATTCGCGGTCGGCTTTTTCCCAGTCGGCGGCATTGGTGGCTTCACTGGCCATCATGCCTTTTTGGGCAACGGTCAGGCGGTAGTGCGCACTGATCAGGCGGGACTTCCATTCAATCAGGTTTTTGGTGTTGTTCATGGATTTGCGCAAACCCAGCAGTTCCAGCGTGGAGCGCAATTCGATCAGCTCTTCAAAGTCTGCCAGTGATACTGGCCGAACCCGAAAGCCTTTTTGATCTTCGAACAGGACAAATCCTTCAGACACCAGTCGCATCAGGGTTTCACGCAAGGTGTTCACGCTGACGCCATACCGCTTCTGTAAGGCATTTAATTTGAGCTTCTCATCGGGTGCCAGATTACCGTTCACAATGTCAAAGCGAATGGTTTCGTAGGCGGTTTGACCGACCAGTTTTTTCTCTTCAGTTGTGTTCATAAAGTGGGGCATCAAGCGCCCTGTTGTTATTGGAAATAGTCTGCGTGTCGGTGGCGCAACGACAAATGAGGGATTGCAGTCGCTCGAATGCTATCACTTTCATGGGATTTCAGGCTATTCCAAAACGACTGTTGGCTATGTCAACAACGTAATGGATAGGCGCTTTGCATAGCCTGAAGGCCTGAGTTACCGCTCCTGAAAGCGTTCGGAGCGGTATCTGAAAACGGTATTTTTCCGCTTACCAGGCTTTGTAAGGCAGGAATTTTCCATTCATGGTGAGGATAACACGGTCGCCTTTGGGGTTTTCTTCTTTCTCGACGTCCATGGTGAAATCAATGGCGCTCATGATGCCATCGCCGAATTTTTCCTGAATCACCTCTTTCAGGGTATCGCCATACACGCCGACGATTTCGTACAGGCGATAGACCAGCGGGTCCTGCGGTACAGCACCATCCCAGGTTTTGGTCGGGAAGGCTTTCAAGGCCGTCTCAACATCTTTCGACAACTCCAGATACTTGCACAAATTGGCTGCCGGCTCCGCTGGCATGCTGTTTTTCCCCAGGCAAGCCGAGGTTACCCACACGGTGCCCATACCGATTTCGGAGGCAATGGTTTCCCAGCTAACGCCCTTGGCGATTTTGGCGGCGATGATAGTTTCGGTCATTTCCAGCTTGTTCATCTTGGTCTCCAGTCGATGGCGCCTGCACTGACGGTGCAAGTCTTGTTGTGCTGCGGATAACCCGCATTGCAAATGAGTTTGCCAAAAAATGCCGAGCCGCAAACGTCAGTTGGGCTGGCGGACGTTACCTTGCGGACAATGGCTGAGCTTCGTCGCCTTGGTCTGTCTGACTGAAAGCACAACAGAAGATGCGATAAGGGCAAAATAGGGAACGAGAGGTGGGGAAAGGTAGGTAAGGAAAAAGAGGTCAGCAGTCAGGCAGGAATGGGTCAGGCAAGCTTGGCCTGACCCACAAGCATCAGGCGAAATATTCCAGCGCAGCGCGGTAACCCAGCGTGCCCATGCCAGCAATGACGGCATCTGCACGCAGGGATACATAGGAGTGGTGGCGGAAGGATTCACGCTTGTGCACGTTGGAAATATGCACTTCCACAACAGGCGATTCAAAGGTGTTCAGTGCATCCAGAATGGCCACAGACGTGTGCGTGTAGGCCGCTGGGTTAATGATGATGCCCTGGGCGTGGTCACGGGCTTCGTGAATCTTGTCGATGATGTCGCCTTCGTGGTTGCTCTGGAAGAAAACAATTTCCAAACCAAAGGTCGCAGCACGCTCGCGAACTTTTTGCTCAACGTCTGCCAGTGTCTCGTGGCCGTAGATTTCCGGTTGGCGTTTGCCCAGCAAATTCAGGTTTGGGCCGTTCAGAACGTAGATGGTCTTGCTCATGTATCGATTACCTGTGATCAAAATATTGCTTGGGGGCTCTCCGAATCACTCTGCACCGGCGATGAATGCAGTGTAATGGCGAGTCCTTTCCAAGTTTCCTGCGGGTAGTTTACCGGAATGTAAGGCGACGACGCAGTCCGATTACGCCGCGCTGTATTCGCTGGCGGCATATTGCTTCGCTTGCGTCTTTGCTTGGGTCTGAGTTGTCGCGCAGGCTACTGGGGAAACAGGGTGGGCAACATGCCGCCGCCAAATTCCACAAAGTGAGTGGCACCAAATAACCAGAAGGCCAGCGAGATGGTAAAGAAGGAGGCGATGGTGGCAATTAACAGGGTGGCAGCAGCGGTGCCATCGTACTGATGCTGGGCGGCCAGAATCGGGTAGATGCTCATCATCGGCGAACAGGCCATGGCAACGGCGGCGACCTGAAGAATCGGGTCAAACGGCGGTAGCAGCATGATCATTACCATCACCAGCAAGGGGTGAATCATCAGTTTGCCGACGGTGGGGATGATGATTTCCCACCAGGAATCTCCCAGTCCGCGCAATGACAAGCCCGCCAGCTTGCCGCCAATGGTAATCAACGCCAGCGCGCCTGACGCTCCGGCGGCCATTTCCACCGCTTTATACATGGGCGCTGGAATATGAATTTGCAGCACGGATACGGACAGGCCAGCGGCGATGGCAATGCTGAGGGGGCTTTTGCAGATCAGCCACATGGTTTTGCCAACAGATTCCAGAATCGGCCGGTTTCGTTGCTGGCTCCACTCCAGCAAAATCAGCCCCAGCGGTAACACCAGGGCGTTTTCGATGATCATGCACAGCGCCAGAGCAACGGCGGCGGTCGGGCCGACCAGCGCCAGAACCAGCGGAAAACCGATGAAGCCGCTGTTGCTGCAGCTGGCAGCCATGGCATTCAGAACACTGGTTTGCAGCGGCTGTTTGCGAACGTTATGGGCAACGACGAGTACCAGCAGGAACAGCATCAGCGACGCCAGCCCGTAAACCGCGAGGTACACAGGGTTCATCACCTCGCTGAAGTTACGGGTGCTGAGGGAGTAAAACACCAGCGCGGGCAGGGCAACCGACGTGACCAGACGGCCAAGCGTGGGCATCTCATGGGCCTTGATGACTTCCTTGCGCACAATGATAAATCCCAGTCCGATCAGCATGAAAATCGGAGTGGTGACGGACAAAATCGCCAGCATTGGCAGTACCTGTTAAATGGGTTTCGGGGCGTAAAACGTTGTAGTGGTCTGCGGCTCAGGCGGAGCCGCAGAGTTGTTGTGTGTGTCCTGAATGGTTTGTGTGGCGTTTGTGCTTTGGTTTGCGCCTGTGTTGTGGTTCGGTTCGGAACGGCGCTTTGGTCAAAAGGCCCGTTACAGCAGCAGGGTCAGAACAACCGTCAAGGATACAAACGCGCTGACGGTGGTTGCCACCAGGCTGCTGGCACAGAAATCACGCAGACCGTAGTTGCTGCCAATAATCGGAATCACCGCTGCCATTGGCAGTGCGGCGTACACAATCAGCAGAGCTTCCAGCGTCGGGTCGAAATCCGGCCAGCACAGCAGCACCAGTGCCACCATCAATGGGTGAATAACCAGCTTGCCGATGGTCACCAGGCTGATGTCACGGATATTCCCCCGGATCGGGTTGGCCACCAGTGAGCCACCAATCACCAGCAGGGCGATACCGCCTGCCGCATTACCCAGTACGGTCAGGGTTCGCGACAACACTTCTGGCAGCGCCAGTCCGGACAATGACACCAGCAAACCGGCAATAATGGCAATGATGACGGGGTTGCTGATAATGCGCTTGGCGATGCCACCCGCCAGATGAATAAGTTTGGCAGAGGCATCTTCGCTACGACCCCGACCCAACTCGGCCGCGATCAGTACCGCAGGCAGAATCACGATGTTTTCAACCATGACGGCAAAAATAAAGGTATAGCCCCATTCTTCACCAAACGCCTGCATGACCACCGGGTAGCCGACAAAGATGCTGTTTGGCATGGTGGTACACAGTGCACGGATGGCGGCATCGGTCAGTGAGCGGTTCAAGAGCTTGAACAACACCACAATCACCAGCTGGGTCAGCAAAGCCCCCAGTGCGTAGACGCCCAGAAAATCCCACGCCAGCACCTTGTCGAAATCGAGCCGCGCCACCGTACCGAAGGTCAGTGCCGGAATCAGGCAGAACAACACCAGTTTTGACAACACGGGCAGTACGTCTTTCGGCATCAGCTGCCGCACCGTCAGCAGGTAGCCGACGGCAATGATGAGAAAAATCGGTGTGATAATGGTCAAGATCGACAGCATCAGATGTCCCTGATTGTTTGGTGGTGTCCCGAAGAAGGCGGCCGACGCTAGCAGTATTCGCTGATCGGTGAAACTTCAAGTTACGTGGACGGCCATTCAAAAGCTGAATTGGCTCGACATGCCCTTCCGTAAATAAAACGTCATACATTGCCGCCTGCCTGAACGAGCGTTGCATAACCTGCCGGACTGAATTGCCGTGGCGGGCTGGTGCGATTCGTGATCTCATCGCATCCCGTAGCAATTGGCAAGGGCGCACATATGCTGGGTTTTGATCTCGGTTTCTGGATATTGGCAATACTGGCGGTGTGGGTGACCGGCGTTTCCAAATCTGGCTTTGCCGGCGGGGTAGGCGTGATTGCTGTACCGCTGCTGGCGCTTTACATCGATCCTCGTCAGGCAGCCGCCATTATGTTGCCCCTGTTGGTATTGATGGACGCCGTCAGCATGAAAGCCTGGTGGGGCAAACTGAACCTGACTCAATATCGCCGGTTGATTGGCCCTGCTTGCATCGGCATCGCGATTGGGTATTTCACGTTTGATCTGTTGAACGCCGACCTGATCAAGATTGTGTTGGGTGTTTTATCCATCATTTTTTGCCTCTGGGGCTTTGCCAGCAACCTTCAATTGGGCGAAACAAAAACCGGCAACCCATGGATTGCACGGCTGTGCGGCACCATTACCGGCTTTACCAGTTTTCTCGCTCACGCTGGTGGGCCACCGTTGAATTTGTACCTGTTACCACTGCGACTGCCGCGTCCGGAATATCTCGCCACAGTGATCTTTACCATCGCCACCGTCAATCTGGTGAAACTGGTTCCTTATGCCATGCTGGGGCAGTTGGATGGCGATAACTTATTGATTTCGTTGATATTGATGCCAGTGGCCTGGCTCGGTGCCAAGTACGGAATTCGCCTGCAGGCGGTAATCAGCGACCAATGGTTCTACCGGATTATTTACTCGGCGCTGGGGCTGATCGGTGCAAAATTACTGCTGGATACGCTGTTTTGAATTGTCTGAAAATTCATCAAAATAAAGGGTGATTTCAAAATCATCCATTACAGAATTGATATAAACGTGGCTAAAACATTCATTTAGTGACGTTGGAACAATCTGACTAGTATCGGCTTGCAGTTGAGGGAGCGAGCCGATTGCTAATCATCTTACTCGCTCCTGTTTCGGACTACAGAAACGACTATAAAAACAATAGAGAGCTGAAAAGATGAAGCACGAGCATAACAACAACGCCCGTACATCCGTTATTTCTCCAAAGGCTTTGGTTCTGGCTGTTGCCGCTGCCACTGCCATGCCTGCTATCGCCGACGATAGCCCATTCCACGCTTACTTCCGTACCGGCATCGGTTCTTCTATCGATGGTGGTGATCAGGTTTGCTACAAGGCCAAAGGCGCACCGTCCAAGTACCGTCTGGGTAACGAGTGCGAAACCTACGCCGCAGTTCGTCTGATTACCGACAAGGAAGTAGAAGGCGCTGGCAAGTTCAAGATGACCACTGAAATCATCTACGAAACTGACCAGAATTCTGACTGGGAACAGATCAACGGCAACACCTCTTCCGCCGACCGTATCTCCATCCGTCGTTTCAACGTTGAAGGTACTGACGTTATCGAAGCCCTGCCAGGCGCGACTCTGTGGATTGGTAAGCAGTTTGTTGATCGTCAAAACGTTCACATCAACGACTTCTTCTACTACGACCCGAAAGGCCCGGGTGTAGGTCTGAAAAACGTCGACGTAGGTTTTGGTAAGTTGGGTGTTGCCTGGTTGCGCAACGGCTCTACCGACGCGACCGATGGTGAAGGTGATTCCGGTAACTACGTTAACAACACCTACGACTTCCGCATCAGCAAAATGGAAGTTGCCGACAACGTATCGGCTGAAGTGGGCCTGACTCTGGGTTCTACCAGCGGTACTGACGGTCTGGCTTACGAAGGCGCCAACAACTCCGGCTCTCTGGTAACCCTGAACTTCATGTTCAACGACGTGTTGGGTGGCAACAACAAGCTGACCATTCAACAAGCCAACGATGGCATGATTTCTTCTACCAACACTGGTAACCAGAACGGCACTCTGGAAGGCGACTTCTTCCGTATCATCGACTCTGGTGTGACTTCTCTGGCCGACAACGTAGAAGCCCAGTACGTGGTGGTATACGAAGACAAGAACGTAGATAACAGCGCGACCAACACCGGTCACGAGTGGCTGTCTGCCGGTATTCGTCCGGTTGTTCAGTGGGGTGGTTACTCCAACACAGCGTTTGAAGTTGGCTACGATCAGGTGAAAGACAAGCTCTCTGGTGATACCAACAGCATGACCAAGTTCACTGTTGCCCAGCAGTTCTCTGCCGGTTCCAAGTTCTTCTCTCGTCCAGCCCTGCGTCTGTTCGCTACTTACGCCATGTGGAACGACGAAGGCCAAAACAGCAACTCTGGCGGTGTGACGCCAGCGGATACAACCAGCGGCCTGAGCTTCGGTGCACAAACCGAAGTATGGTTCTAAGCCTTCCTGGTTTAATCCATATCGGGAGTTCCAATTGGCGTTGGCCGTCAGGTGCCCTGACCTGACGGTTTCATAACAGAACTTGTTATGTTCTCCCCGAAAACCGGCTCTGGCCGGTTTTCCCAATTGGACCTTCTTCTTCATTATTTATATGAAGCGTTAAAACCGGCCTTGAGCCGGTTTTTTTGGTTTTGGCGTGTCTGTGATTTCGTGTGATCTGGGCTGCGACAACAATGTCCCCTTTCGCGAATACATTCGTTCCTACAGGTTTGTGCAGGTAACCGCCGGAGAGGGTAGGGTGTGCACAGAAACAAGCGTCTGTCCCCCGCGCGAATACATTCGCTCCTGGACGTTTGTGCAGGTAACAGCCAGACAGGGCAGGGTGTGCAGGGCGCACCGAAAATAGCGACTCGGCTCTGCCTGACCACAAACGGCAGGCACAAAAAAACCGGCCTTGGCCGGTTTTCTTCGTCATCTCTCAATGAATCAGCCGACTTCGGCAAACTCACAAGGTGGCAGGGTAGCTACGTGCTGACGAATCAGTTCTTTGGCAGCTTTACCACAGCAACCGCAATCGGTGGCAACACCCAGGCTCTGGCGCATTTCAGCGTAGCTCTGGCCTTGCTCAACGGCGTCTTTAACCTGCTGGTTGGTAACGGCTTTGCACAAACACACGTACATATGAATGACCCTGCGATTGGGAATGACTATCAACAGGATTAAAGTTAGTTTAAGTGAGAAATGTTTGCAATCGCTTTTGAAAGAAAATTGTAAATTATTCGTATTTGTGAACCATTATTTTTCAGTTTGTTTTTTATCTGAGCCATTATCCCCTGAACGGCCGACTCGCCTACACTGTCACGATTCTGTAGAATACGGCGTCATTTTATGACGACGGGGCCAGCAGCCCGGTTGTCCATCACCTCGAATCAGCGATACAGATAGGTAGTCCCTTGGAAATTAATCCGATCGTCGAGAACATCAAAGACCTGCAAGCGCGTACTGACGTGCTTAGGGGGTATCTTTGACTATGCCAACAAGCAAGAACGCCTCGAAGAAGTAGAGCAGGAACTGGCTCAGCCAGACGTCTGGAACGACGCCGACCGTGCCCAGGATCTGGGTAAGGAACGTGCAGCGCTGGAAGTCGTGGTAAAAACCATCGATACCCTCGATACCGGCCTGGCGGATGCCAAAGACCTGCTCGACATGGCGGTAGAAGAAGACGACGAAGACTCTGTCGAAGAAGTGAAATCCGAACTCGCTGAACTGCAAGCTCAGCTGGAAGTTCTGGAATTCCGTCGTATGTTCTCCGGCGAATTGGACCCGAACAACGCCTACCTGGAAATCCAGGCAGGCTCAGGTGGTACCGAAGCCCAGGACTGGGCCGAAATGATGTGCCGCATGTACCTGCGCTGGATCGACGCCCACGGCTTCAAGGGTGAGCTGATGGAAGCCTCCGACGGCGACGTTGCAGGTATCAAATCTGCCACCATCCGTATCGAAGGCGAATACGCCTACGGCTGGTTGCGTACCGAAACCGGCGTACACCGTCTGGTGCGCAAGAGCCCGTTCGACTCCGGTAACCGTCGCCACACCTCGTTCTCTTCCGTGTTTGTTTCCCCTGAAGTGGATGACAACATCGAGATCGAGATCAACCCGGCCGATCTGCGTATCGACGTATACCGCGCCTCCGGTGCCGGTGGTCAGCACGTTAACCGGACCGAATCGGCGGTGCGTATTACCCACATGCCATCTGGCATCGTGACCCAGTGTCAGAATGACCGCTCGCAGCACAAGAACAAAGACCAGGCCATGAAGCAGCTGAAAGCCAAGCTGTATGAAATGGAAATGATGAAGCGCAGCGAAGAAGCCCAGGCTCTGGAAGACACCAAGTCCGACATCGGTTGGGGCAGCCAGATCCGTTCCTACGTACTGGACGACTCCCGTATCAAGGACTTGCGTACCGGCGTAGAAACCCGCAACACCCAGCAAGTGCTGGATGGCGGTCTGGATATGTTTATTGAGGCTAGTCTGAAGAAAGGCCTTTAATCGCTACTGTGCGATTGGTCGGACGTCCGACGCTTGCCGCTAGTGGCCGCTATTGTAGGAGGGGATTTATCCCCGAATGCAGATTTGCCGATGTTAATCTGCATATCTGGATTCAAATGAATACGTCAGGTTGGGCCAGACCCAACGATTAGATGGGCGGTGCCCATCCTACGCAATGCAATGAACGTGTCCGACGTCAGGCCTCTGGCGTCGAACCAGAAATACGTGTCTGACGTCAGACGTCAGACCTGAACAACGCATCCGACGTCCGACCTGAACAACGCATCCGACGTCAGACTTTATACACAACCGGGTTAAAACATGACCGAACAAACTCAAACTGCTCAGGAAGAAAACAAGCTCATCGCCGAGCGTCGCGCCAAGCTGGAACAGCTGCGTGAAGGTAGCAAATCCAATGGCCACCCGAACGACTTCAAACGCGAGAACAAGGCCGGCGACCTGCAGGCAGCGTACGGTGAAATGACCCGGGAAGAAATCGATGCACTGGGTGTTCGTGTTGCCGTTGCCGGTCGTCTGATGCGTCGTGGTGGTCCGTTCATTGGTTTGCAGGATGTGTCTGCTTCCATTCAGGTGTATCTGGGCAAGCCGCTGCAGAAAGAATCCGAAGCCTGGCAGCTGCTGGACATCGGTGACATCGTGTCTGCCTCCGGTGTGCTGAGCAAGTCCGGCAAGGGCGAGCTTTACGTCAACGTTGAACAGGTTGAAAACCTGCAAATCCTGACCAAGTCCCTGCGCCCGCTGCCGGACAAGTTCCACGGTCTGGCCGACCAGGAAATGAAGTACCGTCAGCGTTATGTTGACCTGATCACCAACGATGAATCCCGCACTACTTTCATTGTGCGTTCAAAGATCATCACTGCCATCCGTGGTTACCTGGCCGAGCGTGACTTCATGGAAGTTGAAACGCCAATGCTGCAAACCATTCCGGGTGGTGCGACTGCCAAGCCGTTTGAAACTCACCACAATGCCATGGACATCGACATGTTCCTGCGTATTGCGCCTGAGCTGTACCTCAAGCGTCTGGTTGTGGGCGGCTTCGAGCGTGTGTTCGAAATCAACCGTAACTTCCGTAACGAAGGTGTGTCGACTCGTCACAACCCTGAGTTCACCATGATCGAGTTCTATCAGGCGTACGCGACTTACCACGACCTGATGGACATCACCGAAGGCATGCTGAAGCACATCGCTGAAAGCGTACTGGGCACCACCACTATTGAATACGGTGAGTCCACCTACGACTTTGCGGCGCCGTTCCAGCGCATGACCATGGTCGAGGCAATCCTGAAGTACAACCCGGACATGGACGCTGCGGTATTTGCAGACCCGGAAGCCAACATCGACACCCTGAAAGCCTACGCCAAACAAGTGGGTATCAAGGATTCCGAGAAGCAGGCAGCCTGGGGCCCTGGCAAGTACATCTGTGAAATCTTCGAAGAAACCGCCGAAGAGAAGCTGGACCAGCCAACCTTCATTACCGAATACCCATGGGAAGTCTCGCCGCTGGCCCGTCGCAACGATGACAACCCGTTCGTGACCGACCGCTTTGAATTCTTCGTTGGCGGCCGTGAGCTGGCCAACGGCTTCTCCGAGCTGAACGACGCCGAAGATCAGGCCGCGCGTTTCCGTAAGCAGGTCGAAGAGAAAGACGCCGGTGACGACGAAGCCATGCATTACGATGCGGACTACGTTAACGCACTGGAATACGGCATGCCGCCAACCGCTGGTGAAGGCATTGGTATCGACCGTCTGGTGATGCTGTTCACCAACAGCCACACCATCAAGGACGTGATCCTGTTCCCGCACATGAAGCCGTTGTAAGCGTTGGATTGAGTGATCGAAACCCGATGTCGTAAGGCATCGGGTTTTTTGTTTCAGGGCGGCTGATAGAGGGAAATAATTTGATGACATCTGTATCTGCAGGGAAGCCATCCCCAGCAACCTCATACACGGAGGCTTGTAGTTCAATGGCAGTTGCCGATGGCTTTGTGGATTTGAAATCGCTGATGCCCAATCTGTGCGTTGAACTGGCTTACGCCAGCAGCGCCAACTTTACCGGTGCTGTGGTTGACGGTTACCAGGCCAACCGGGCGCTATTGACCGAACAAGCGGCCACGGCATTGCAGCGGGTGCAACACACGCTGAATGCACAAGGATTGGGTTTGAAAATCTACGATGCCTATCGCCCGCAACGAGCGATCCCGTGTTTTCTGGCCTGGGCTGGGAACAACGATGAATCCACCAAATCCGCTTATTTCCCCAACCACGAAAAGTCCCAGCTGTTTGATTTGGGCTATTTGGGACTGCACTCGGCGCATTGTCGCGGCAGCACCGTTGATCTCACACTGATTGAACTGGACTCTGGCCGTGAGCTGGACATGGGCACCGCATTCGACTTCTTCGATCAAGCTTCATGGACCAGCTATCAAGCGCTGTCTTCTACACAGCTGGCAAACCGAGCCTTGCTGGCCGAGCAGATGCAGCAACAGGGATTTGTCGGCTTCGAAATGGAGTGGTGGCATTTCACTTTGGCTGATGAGCCATTCCCCAACCGCAGTTTTGATTTCCCGGTGTGCTAACCGCTTTTTGCCCCTCTGTCACAGCGCAAAAGACAGGGGAGTCATGCCTGCCTGTATTGCCCACTGACCCCGTTGGGATGCGAATCACACTTCTACAGAAAGCCTGCTGAAACCCTTGGGGGCTGGTCTAGATTGCAGTAGTACGTCGCAAACTGGCCGGGAGGCAATCAATGAAGCGGATGGGATGTGTAGGCAAGCTGGCAACATCCGGCACGGGTGAAGATCATTCCGCCGACATCGTCGGCCTGTTTAATGACCTCAGAGCCATGCAGGGCGAGTCGTCGCTGCGAGGGGTATTTCTGGTTCACGGTCATGCATTTTTGCAGATACTGGAAGGCGAGCATCAGTGCATTGCCAACGCTGCGTACAAAATCCGCCGTGATGCCCGGGTGGAAGACTGCGCCATTCTGCATGTGGCTGATATCGACGAGGCGTTTTTCAGCCACTGGAAAGTCAAATGCTTCCGCCCGGACTCTACTGAACATCGGCAGTTTCTGGCTCGTATTCGTGACGAGGTGTTAGGTGCGGAAGTATTCCAGAACGAATTGGCTCGCAAGCGTTTCCAGGCGCTGTTTCCCAGTGCGCTCACTGATTTGGTTACGGTGACACCCGCTAGCGAAGTATCTGGCGCGTCTGACAGTAGCACCAGCAGTACCAACACCAGCGCCCCAGCTAGTACCAGCACCATCAATAACGACCTCAAACAACTCAGCTATAGCATCCATGCCTGGCCCAAGCCCGGCCAGATGAACCTGTCGCCACAAATCATGCGTTCTTGCGCCTTGCTCAGCAGGCAGCACATCAGCTACTCCGAATTGCTGAGCCGTGGGCTGTGGCAGAGCGTCAGCGAGTTTGAAGCCTTTTTGCAGCAACTCATGCGTCTGGGTGTGCTGGTTGCTCATCCAATGTCGTCACCGGCGGTTGCCAGTGGAGCCTCAATACGCAGCCGCGCAGAGTCACACACCTTGCCGCAGCCTAACGCTCGCAAGGGCGGAAGCGGGATCGAAAGTACGGGTGAACGCAAGGTTGAATGCACGACTAATCGAATGAACACAGCAGAGACTAGCCGTGAAGCGGCCACCGCCAGAGGTGACGCCACTGGCTCCGGCCGTTTTGGCGCCTTGATGCGTCGGTTTATTTCATCCGCAAGAAAAGCGGGGTAACGGCCATGAATACAGCTGCAACACCAAACATCTACAAAAAGCTGGCGGTGGTCGGAGAAGTGGGGGCGGGGAAAACCCAGCTGATCCAAACCATCAGTGAAATCTCGCCCTTTGCCACGGAGGCACGCTCCAGTGTCGATATTGGCAAGGAATTCACCACGGTAG
Source organism: Oceanobacter sp. ABM4_470 (assembly GCF_056158645.1). Taxonomy (NCBI): domain Bacteria; kingdom Pseudomonadati; phylum Pseudomonadota; class Gammaproteobacteria; order Oceanospirillales; family Oceanospirillaceae; genus Oceanobacter; species Oceanobacter sp. ABM4_470. Next base: position 2,144,223 of record NZ_JBSWTR010000001.1, on the reverse strand, counting down.
GAATCGACTACGGCCGCTTGTCGCTCGATGAGCACACCGCGCTGGGCTTGTACGGGTTGCCCGGACAGCGCCGTTTCAGCATGTTGTGGGAAATGGTCAAGGGTGAACTTTGGGGGCTGGTGGTGCTGGTGCGTTTTAAACGGCACGGCCAAATCGAGCAGGATTTACAGCAATTGGAACACCTGCTGGCGTTCTTTGAGCCGGGCCGTCATCAAATACCGGTGGTGGTGGGCATTACCCATAGCGAAGACGCCGACTCCGCAGCACTGGAGCAGCTTAGCGAAGCGACCTTCGATGTTCTGACCAAACATCAGGTGATTGCTCCCGTCGTCGCGGTAGACCCTCGACAGCTGGAGTCTTCGCTCACGCTGCTGGAGTTGATGTTGATCCTCAGCGAAGACGCAGACTGCGACTTGCATAATTTCGAAAGCCAGTATCACACGTTGTTGGATAGCCCTGACGCAGGTTCAGACACTACTGATCCCGATTCTATAAACACAGACTTTACCAATACAGACTTAACAAACGCAGAGGCGATTGTCGCCCCACAACAAGGAATTGCCTGATATGTCACAGTCGACTTTTCAACCGTCTTCGCAATCCGCCTTTCAAACGACCTTGCTGGGCCTGTTCGATGACTGCCTGCAACGCTATGCCGGGGCCGAGTGTGTGTGTCTCAGCACCACCGACGGATTTCCGGTGGCCAGCCGCACACTGGCACACATTCAGTTTGAAGCGGATGCCATGGCCGCGGCGTCCAGCACGCTGTTTTCGGTCAGCAATGCAGTATCGCAGCAAATGCTGGAGCGGCCGTTTCGAGTTGCGTTTGTGGAGTCCGAACGGGGCAATATGGCGTTTGTGTCGTTGAGCCTGGGGCAGCAGGATTATGTACTGACGATGTCAGCAAGTGATGAAATGAACATTGGCCAGCTGAGGGCCTTTATCAATCGTTTGGCTCGACAAATCGTGGAGCAATGTGACGCACCAGAAGCGCCCACAACGCGGCTGGCGGCGAGTTGAGTGATGCCCGTAAACTCCTGTTGATCTAATATGAGCTGAGTTTAGACATTTTAGCCAGCGGGCCTGCAATGGGCCCGGTTTCCTGTTCCTAACCCTAACCCCAGCCCCAGCTACAGCGTCTGTCCAGGCCGAGTCATTGCCCCTAAACCGACAAAGTGTCGGAATCGTCTTTTATTGGTCCACTTTTGATCTTGCCCAGCCATAAAAAGCTGCCAGACTGACGACTGTTTCACGTTTTGTATGGGTACCTTGCCCACATCCACAAACAGGGAGGTTTCGGTGGCTGATTTTCTGTGCGCCTTCGAGAAGATGATTTTGAACGAAGGCGGTTACACCTTGCATCAGGTCAGCAATGACCGCGGCGGCTTAACCTACGCCGGAATAGCACAAAACTTTCATCCGCAATGGCCGGGGTGGCAACGCCTGAAGCAAGACCCGGATGATCCTGCCATCACCGATCTGGTGCGCGATTTCTATCAACAGCATTACTGGGACAAGCTTGGCGGTGGCGATATCGAAAGCCAGGCCATCGCTGAAAGCCTGTTCGATTTTGGCGTCAACGCTGGCGTTCGCACGGCAGCCAAACTGGCTCAATTGGTCGTCGGGGCAACCCCCGATGGCATCATCGGCCCCAAAAGCATGGCGCAGATTAATCAGGCTCACACCGAGTTGTTCGTCGCCAACTACGCGCTGGCCAAAATTGCCCGCTATGCGGAAATCGTCAACAACAACGACAGCCAGCGCAAATTCCTGCTGGGATGGATCAACCGAACGCTGGAGGGATTGGCATGAGCTTGCTGGGCATTGGTTCCATTATTGAAGGGGTCGGCAAAATTTCCGATAACCTGGTAACCACCGACGAAGAGCGTTTGCAGTTGGCCCTGAAAGGGCAAGAACTGGAAGGCAGGCTGCTGGAAGGGCAAATGGAAATCAACAAACAGGAGGCGCAAAACCCGAACCTGTTTGTTGCTGGCTGGCGGCCGTTTATTGGCTGGGTCGGCGGTATTGCGCTGGCTTATCAGTTTTTGTTGTACCCGGTTCTGTTGTGGTTCTGGGCGACGTTTCAGGCCACTGGGGTGATTCCTTGCCATTTTGCCAGCGCGCCGCTGGTCGAAATCACCCAGGCCGCTGCCGAGGTGGCTAACCGTCAGACGACTGTGGGTGGCCGAGCGGCAGAGGAGCTGGCCAAGGCGCTGGTACCGGTGTCAGAACAGTTGAGCGAATGCACCGTGAAGCCACCGGCACCGCTGTCGGGGGAGCTACTGTTTGCCATCGTCACCAGCATGCTGGGCATTGGCGGTTTGCGTTCCTTCGACAAGTTGAAGAAAACCGACACCCGAACCATTGGTAACAAATCAACAGCGGCAACGACTTCTGACAGTCGCTCGCAAGGTCCGCAGCGCGGCGGCCGCTAGGCATGTGAGTTGGACAATTTCTGCATTGTCCAACATCCTCAACAGGCTGCTGAACTGCCTGCGAGCGTGATAGTCTCATGTAATCAAGGCGCTGGAGTTATGCCCATCGCCGCTTACCTATCAGGGACCTTCATGCTCGACAAATTCTTTCAGGATGGCCTTATTCTGTGGGCCACCATTGATCCCATTGGCACCATGGCACTGTTTGCGGGAATGACCGCGCACATGACCGCCGAAGCCCGGCGCAAAACTGCGTTCAAAACCATCTTCTATGCTGGCGGAGTACTGCTGGCGTCCATCATTGTGGGGCAGCTGTTGCTGGGAGCCATGGGCATCCAGCTGGTGTCCTTGCAGCTGGCTGGGGGCATCATTCTGTTCCTGTTTGGCTTGCAGATGATCTTTGGCGACCCATCTGGCTCCAACGAGTCCAAGGAATCCCGCCACGACATTGCCGTTTTCCCGTTGGCGATTCCGGCAACTGCATCGCCGGGTGCCATTCTGGCGGTGATTCTGTTGACCGATAATTCCCGCTTTCCGATTGCCACTCAGGCCGGTACCGCCGCCGTGCTGATTGCCATTCTGGCCGTTACCTTGCTGCTGATGCTGGGAGCAACCCGCATCCTGCGCATCATTGGTGAAGGCGGTGCCAATATTCTGATCAAGGTGATGGGTATGGTGCTGGCGGCGCTGTCTGTTGAGCTGGTGATGGAAGCCCTCGACATGGGGCACTGGGGCGCTTGAGTCCTGTCATGGTACAAGTTGCACACCCCAAGGATCGTAGTCCCCGGATAGCCGTGCAGATGCTCTGCCCCGTGACAGAGCGATGAGGGAAAAAGCAGGGAAACGCTCATTCAAAGATCATTGGGTGCAACTCGGGGTTATAGCGCAAGGCTTCAGCCACCAGTTTGAACGCCGGCGACGCCTCTCGCCGGTTGGGGTAGTACAGGTACAGGCCAGCAAACGACGGTGTCCAGTCTTCCAACACGGTGATCAGGTCGCCGCGTTTAACATGCGGCGCCAGCGACTCCTGCGGCATAAAGGCAAAGCCAAAGCCATCCAGTGCCGCCTGAATGATGTGGTCGACATTGGTGAAGGTCACCTGCCCGGACACTTGCAACTTCAGTTCGCGGCCATCTTTTTCAAATTCCCAGGCGTAGTTACCGCCAAAGGTTGGCAGGCGGATATTGATGCACTGATGCTCCAGCAGCTCTTGCGGGACCAGCGGCAGGGACTTGCCCTTCAGGTAGTCTGGGCTGGCGGCAACCAGCATACGGGCTTTGGGGATAACCGGGATAGCGATCATGTCCTGTTCCAGTTGCTCGCCCAGCCGTACCCCAGCATCGAGTCGCTCTTCGACGATGTTGGTGAGCCCGTAGTCGATGCGAACTTCCAGCTGAATGTCCGGGTATTCCCGTAGCAGAGATTTAAGCCGTGGCCAGATGTATTGCTCGGCGGCGTGGTCAGAGCAGGAAATTCGCACCATACCTGCGGGCTTGTCGCGCATTTCTGTCAGGGCCGCCAACTCGGCATCAATGTCTTCAAACTTGATCGCCACCCGGTCAATCAGCCGCTGACCGGCGTCGGTCGGTGACACGCTGCGGGTGGTGCGGGTTAGCAAGCGGATGCCCAAGCGCTTTTCCAGGCCACGAATGGTGTGGCTCAGTGCCGACTGCGAAAGCCCCATTTCGTTGGCGGCCTTGGTAAAGCTGCGATGACGGGCCACCGCGATAAAGGCTTGCAGTTCAGAATATTGGTCACGGGCCATGGCAAATTCCTGACGTCGATCGGTATGAGTGTTGGGCAATCTGGCGCTGGTTACACCGACGCCTGTGGTTTCACCACAGTGTACCGTCAGATTTCATGATTGTTGCTCATTAATCCTATCTAATTATCCGGACTAATCGCGGGTTTATACGCTTGTTAGAGTGGCGCTATTCCATCTTAACGCTGGAGTTAATCCCATGTCTGAAGTTTCCAATTTGGCTGTACCTGTAACAACACTGAACAATGGCGTTGAAATGCCGATGCTGGGCTTCGGTGTGTTCCAGATTGCAGACGCTACCGACTGTGAAAAAGCCGTAACCGCGACCCGGAGCGTGTGCAGTGGTTGAAAACACTGACGGTCAGCCAATAAATATCACCCATCTAAACGGGAGACATTCGTGATGAAAACCCTGGGATATGCAGCCCAAACCCCAACCAGTCCTTTAGCGCCGTTTGAGTTTGAGCGTCGTGAGCCCAACGCCGGAGATGTCGCCATCGATATTCTTTATTGCGGCGTCTGTCACTCCGACTTGCATACCGCTCGCAACGACTGGGGCTGGAGTCTGTACCCATCGGTACCGGGCCATGAAATTGTTGGCCGGGTGCGTGCGGTGGGCGCCAATGTCAGCAAATACAAGGTGGGTGATCATGTCGCCGTCGGCTGCATGGTGGATTCCTGTCAGACCTGCTCCCATTGCCATGCGGGCGAAGAACAGTACTGCGGCGAACGGGTTGATACCTACAACGGCCCGGACAAGCACCTGAACACCCATACCCTGGGTGGTTACTCCCAGCATGTGGTGGTACGCGAAGAGTTTGTAATGAAAGTGCCGGACACCCTCGACCTGGCCAAGGTCGCGCCACTGGTCTGTGCCGGCATTACCACCTACTCACCATTGCGTACCTGGAACGTAGGTCCGGGCAGCAAGGTTGCGGTGGTTGGCCTTGGCGGTCTGGGTCATATGGCGGTGAAACTGGCGGCGGCTATGGGGGCCCACGTCACGGTGCTGAGCCGTACCGCCGACAAGGCCAAGGACGTTGCCGCGCTGGGTGGTGATGCCCTGTTGGTCAGCAGCGATGCCGACGCCATGAAAACGGCGGCCAATCAGTTCGAGCTGATCATCGATACCGTGCCGGTAAAACACGACATCAACCCGTACATGCCGTTGCTGCAAACCGACGGTACCCTGGTGATGGTCGGACAGGTTGGCGCGATGCCGGAATTCAGCTCTGTGCCATTGATTCTGGGGCGCCGTCGTATTGCTGGCTCCTTGATTGGCGGTATTCGTGAAACCCAGGAGTTGCTCGACTTCTGCGGCAAAACCGGCGTCTTGCCGGAGTGCGAAATGATCAGGATGGAAGAGATCAACGAAGCCTACGAGCGGATGGAGAAATCCGACGTGCGTTACCGCTTTGTGATCGACATGGCATCGCTGAAAGCTGACGCAGCGTGATGTGGGCTTAAAGAGTCTGTCCCCAAACAAACGCCCGCATTCTGCGGGCGTTTTTAATGTCAGCTTAACGTGGATTAAACCAGTTCAGCGCTCAGGGTGATCTCGGCGTTCAGTACTCGGGATACCGGGCAAGCCCCTTTGGTCGTCGCTGCCAGCTGCTGGAACTCTTCGTCACTGATGTTTGGAATTGAGGCTTTCAGCGACAGTGCTACCTTGCTGATGGTGAAGCCGTTGTCGTCTTGTATCAGTGATATGTCCGCATGGGTATCAATGTTGTCGGCGGTATAGCCAGCGTCGCCCAGTGTTTTTGATAGTGCCATGGAAAAACAGCCTGCGTGGGCTGCGCCGATCAGTTCCTCCGGGTTGGTCCCCGGCTGATCCTCGAAGCGTGTGTTGAAACCAAACGGTTGTTCGGCCAAAGCACCGCTGTTACTGGAAATTGTGCCTTTGCCTTCTTTGATGGAACCCTGCCAGTTTGCTGATGCGCTACGAATAATTGCCATGTTTTGCCTCTCTGGTGGATGGTTTAATTAATGTCTCAGAGAATGTGAAAGCAGCGGCGGCGGTTGGTTCCTGTGTTTTTGGGCAATGGTTGTGATCAGGCATGGCTGATCCCCGCGCTTGGCGCGGTGAATTTGGTGTTCAGCACTATTGCGGATACGAATTCAGCAGCTTTTCAGAACCTTGCACATCCGCTGCAACCCCTCGTCCAGCACACTGCGTGGGCAGGCAAAATTCAGCCGAATAAAGTGGTTCTGCTGGTCGCCATGAGCGCCACTGAACGGCAGAAAACCCATACCGCTGCTGATGCGCAGGTCGCCTTCTTCCAATAGCTTTTTGGCCAGTTCGTCGCCGTTCAGTCCCGTGGCTGAGCAGTCGAGCCAGGCCAAATAGGTCGCTTGCTGCGGATATACCGTTATCTCTGGCAAGTGCGTTGCCAGCTGCTCCTGAATGTACCGATAGTTGCCCAATAAATAATCGCGTAGGGCGTCCAACCAAGCCTCGCCCTCATTGTAAGCGGCGATCAGTCCTTCCACGCCAAACGGGTTTACCCCTTGCAGTTCGTGGGCAAACAGCGCCTTTTGAACCTTGCTGCGCAAGCGACGGTTGGCGATGACGATATTGGCAATTTGCAATCCGGCCAGGTTAAAGGTCTTGCTGGGTGAGCTGAGGGTAATGCAGCTGTCCTTGAACTCTGGCGTCAGGGTGGCAAACGGCGTGTGTGTCAGCCCCGGGAACATCAGGTCGCAATGAATTTCGTCGCTGACCACGGTGACGCCATGCTTGGCACAAATCTCACCCATGCGGATCAGTTCATGGGAAGTCCACACCCGACCGGACGGATTATGCGGGTGGCACAGCAAAAATACCCTGGTGGTCGGCAACGCGGCTTGTTGTTCAAACTGCTCGAAGTCGATCTGGTACACGCCTTGCGCATCGGCGACCAGTGGCGATTCAACAATGTCACAGCCCATACGGCGAATGGACGAGAAAAAGCAATGGTAAACCGGCGTTTGTACCATTACACCGACGGTTTCGTTTGGCTCAGCGGCGTCCATAAAGGCTTTCAGAATGGCTGATACAGCAGGCACGATGCCGATGGTCGGCAAGATCCAGTCACGCTCAATTGGAAAGTTGTGGCGGCGGCTGAACCAGTGGTTCACCGCGTCGAAGTATTCGTCGCGAACCCAGGTGTAACCAAACACACCGTGCGCCACCCGCTGTTGCAGTGCCTGCAATACCGGCTCCGGGGCCTTGAAGTCCATATCGGCAACAAACATCGGCAAGGTGTCGGCAGACGGGTTGGAGTCCCACTTGAAGCACCCCGAGCCACGGCGCTCAATGGGGCTATCGAAGTCAAATGGGGAGGGAGAAGCAGCGGTCATAAGCCAGACATCCTGAGCGTTAAAAACACGACACTAACGCTCAGGCAGGGCTGTGTTCAACCCCGTTAGCGGCGCTCGCTGTGGACCTTGGAGGGCAACGGCATAAAGGCATTGGGGAAGATTTCCGGGCGACGCCAGGCGGTGTGCCACAAGGCCACAAAAATGGACGCGCAGAGAGCTTCGTTCAACATCCAGTTAGCGTTCCAGATGGTCCATTCCGGGTTGGCAAAAAACATCGCCAGCTTCAGGCCGCTGAAGGCAATCTCAACCACCGTCACCAACAAGGCAGCCGTCAGGGCATAGGACTTGTGCTGCATCAGCGACCAGCCCAGCCAGAAATGCACCGCAGGCCAAAGGTCCCACTGCACGTGCGTCAGTATTGGTTGCTGGTAGGCCAGCGCAAAGGAAATGGGAAACAGGTATTTGATGAATACCGTTGCCACCGCAGCAAACATCAGCGAATAGCACAGAAAGTCGTACCAGCGGCTGGGTTCGCCTTCCGGCTGGAAGGTTGGAGAGTGTCCTGATTCGGCATGGGCCATGATCGTGATCCTCACGAATGAATATCTGCAGTTGGATACCTTGGCGTCGGATAAGCTCCCGGCCAACGATTGTAATTTGCTATTGCGGTAATAAGTATCAGGGCACATCTTGTATGACTCGGTACTGCGCCGTTACTCTTGGGTTTTCTGTTTTACATCAGGTTTTCTCTTGCACCCGTCATCCCCGAAGGATTCCACCGATACCACACCTGCCAAGGCGTCGGACCACAGGCGCTGGACGCTGGCCGATCTGGTTCGATTTGAACAACTGCGTCTGCAAGACCAGAGCAGCAGCCAAAGCGATGCCGAGCTGGCCCAACGTGACCGGGATATTTACCAGCGGGCAGCCGAGCCAAAGCGTCGTGCCGTTGTGTATCGGTTTTGGCTAAGCGAGCGACTGCAACAACAGCCATTGGTGACCGACGGTGGCGATATTCTGGAGCACAGTAGTCGAACCGCCGGGCTGATCATGCTGTTGATTGGTTTGATATCCGGCGCGGGGCTGGCTAGTTCAGCGATGTTTTACGACGGTTCGGTACCGGTTAACGTGGCCTTGTTTTTGGCTCTGCTGGTATTGCCGCAGTTGTTGTTGCTGGTGGGCTTGCTGTTCACACTGGTGGCCGCGGCCATGGGCCAAAACGTATTTGCTCGCTGGTATCAGCCTTTGGCACTGCTGGCCCAGAGTGTGTGGCGTAAATGCTGGACGCTGGCGTCCCGTCATTTGAGTGGCTTGTCTGCGCTTGCTTCGGGCAAAGCGACCGATGCAGCTGCAAACGCCGGTTCTGACGCCAGCCGTGAATCCCGTGACGATGCGACCATCAAAACACAGCTGATGCAGCAAATGCTGCAACGCTACAAACCGCTGATGATGAACCGCGTGATGCGGTTATTTCAGACCTTCGGCATGGGATTTAATCTGGGTGCTTTGGCCTGTGTGTTGGTGCTGCTGGCAGTCACCGACCGTGCCTTTGGCTGGCAAAGCTCGCTGACCGCGTCGGCCGATACCGTGCATGCACTGGTGCAATGGTTGGCGACGCCGTGGAGTTGGTGGCTGGGCGAAGGCACCGGTTATCCGTCGTTGGCCCAGATTGCCAGCACCCGCATTCAGCTGGGCAGTGAGGTGGCCGACTTTGCTGCCGACGACTTCCGTACCTGGTGGCCGTTTATGGTGCTCAGCGTTCTGGTTTACGGCTTGTTGCCACGGCTGCTGGTCTGGGGCTGGGCAGTGGCTCAGGAAGCCCGCTGGCTGCACCAGCCAGCTTTTGATGGTTACCACGATCAGGCTCTGTGGCGTCGTATGCAATCGGTGGATTTTTCCAGTCACAGCCAGCCGAGCCAACACACTGGCGAGCAAGCCGATAGCCACACGCCACTGGCAACCATGACGGACATCGTCGGCACTGAACCAGCCGCGTTGCGGCTGTGGGTGTTGGAGGAAACACTGCAACGCTATCCTGCTGAGGCCTTGAGCCACTGGCTCCAGCAAGCCTCGGGCAGTGCGCTTGAGATCAGCCCGCTGCAACGTTTGCAGCAGGCACAAGCCCCAGCCGGACAAGACGTTTGGCTGGTGTTGGAAGGCTGGCAGCCACCGATTGAAGAAACCTTGCAACAGTTAAAGGCACTGGCCGAACAACTGCACACCCAAAATGCCGACGCCAAACAACTGCACCTGGTGCTGCTGGGCAAACCCCAGCGGCAAACGGATGCCGACACGGTCAGTAAGCCGCTGACTGCGCGGTTGGCGGAAGTGTGGCGTAAGAAACTCGACCTGTTGCAGTGCCACAATATGTTGCTGCACGTGGATGTGGGAGACAGCCAATGACAACCACGGTTAACTCTATGGCTCGTGCTTCTAAAGCCAATGGTGGGCATCCCTTGATAGCCGTGATTGGCCACCCGAACGAAGGCAAGTCGTCGGTGTTGTCGACCCTCACCGAAGACGACAGCGTAGTGGTGAACGACTACCCCGGTGAAACCACCCACTGCCAGTATTTCCCGGTGAATCTGGCCGGCGAAACCGTGCTGGAGCTGGTAGACACCCCGGGGTTTCAGAACCCTCAGCGTATTCTTGACTGGATGCGTGACAGCGGCAAAACCGACGATGAGCTACTGCGCGCTTGCCTGGATACCTTTGGCAACGACCCGGTGTTTCACCACGATTGCCAGTTGCTGCAACCACTGGCAGACGGTGCTGCGGTTATATATGTAGTCGACTGTTCACGGCCTTTGCTGGCGGTGGATCAGGCCGAAATGGAAATCCTGCGCCTCGTTAACAAGCCGCGCATGGCGGTGATCAACTTCAAGGACAACGACCGCGACTACTTGCCGGACTGGGAGCAGGCTTTCCGTCGTCACTTCAACGTTATTCGGGAATTCAACGCCCATCAGGCGCGTTTCCCGGAACGGCTGGCTTTGCTGGAAACCCTCAAGGCAATCCAGCAAAGCTGGGAACCGCAGCTCAACAAGGCGATTGCCGCGTTTGAGCACAACTGGCAACAGCGCCGTTTGCAGGTTGCCGAACAGGTGCTCGACTATCTTGAATTTGCGTTGCAGCTGACCATTGAGCAAAAAGTATCGGCGTCGGGTTTGAGAAATTCTGGTTCAGGCGGCTCTGGTTCAGGAGGCTCTCGTTCAGGAAGCTTGGGCGGCTTGTTGGGCGGCACGTCGCAGGCTCAGAAAGCCAGTAATGAACAAGCAACCGAGCAGGCTTTAGGGCGCTATCAAAAAGCCATTGCCGAGCGCGAGCAGAGCCTGTTTGGCAGTATTCGACAGCTGTATTTGCACAACCACTTCAACCTGACCTTACCTGCCCAATCGGTGCTGCATCAGGACTTGTTTGCAGAAACCACCTGGGAGGTGCTGGGTTTAACCCGCAAGCAGGTGTTGTTGGCAGCCGCCGGTATGGGCGCTGGGGTGGGGGTCACTCTGGAAGCCGCCGTCGGCGGTTTGTCTGCCGGTTTGTTTGCCACCGCAGGGGCTTTGATTGGCGGTGGCAGTGCCTGGTTTCTGGGCGCGGAACTGACCCGGGTGAAAATCAAGGCCATCCCGCTGGGTGGTGCCCGGGTGACGGTTGGACCGAGTAAAAACCCTCAGTTTCCGGTGGTGTTGCTCGACAGGGCGCTGCTGTTTTACCGCGAAATTGCCAGTCATTCCCACGGTAACCGTACCGATACCGTCGCAGAAGCGGGCAATCAAAGCGTGTTGCGAGACGTTGCGTCCGAGCAACAGCGTCAGTTATTGAAACTGGCCAATACCCTCGCGGAAGGCAAAGCCACGGATAAAGACCGCGGGGCGTTGGCGAGCCTGATTCTGAACTGGTTAGAACAGCTGGTGTAGCGAATCTGTATTCGTCGGTGGTTATCGGGGCTGTGTCTGGTGCACTTGTCCCGACACCCGACACCCGACACCCGACACCCGACACCCGACACCCGACACCCGACACCCGACACCGCAACTGTACTGCCCCTTTTACCGCGCTCTGACTCTGTTTCGCTCCAGCACAAAATCCAATAATAGCGACGTCAAAAATAGTATCCGGGTTTGGCCATCGGGCCGCGCCCACAGGAGTTGAGTATGTCGTTGGAAACCTGGCTGGCGTTTTTTGCCGCTTGTTGGATCATCAGTATTTCTCCCGGTGCTGGCGCAGTGGCGTCCATGGCCAGTGGCATGAAGTACGGCTTTCCTTATGGTTACTGGAACGTCATTGGTTTACAGGCCGCGCTGGCGTTGCAGATTCTGATTGTTGCCGCCGGTGTGGGCGCAGTGCTGGCGGCGTCTGAAACCGCCTTTGCCGTCATCAAATGGTTTGGTGTGCTGTACCTGTTGTTTCTGGCGTGGCAGCAGTGGCGCTCGGTGGCAACCGATATGGAAGCCGAGGCGCGGGAATTTGAAGGTGGTAAGCGGCGGGAGTCGCCACAGGTGCTGATCTTCAAAGGCTTTCTGGTCAATATCAGCAACCCCAAGGCGATTGTGTTTATGCTGGCGGTGCTGCCGCAGTTCATTAACCCGGCTAACGAGCTGATGCCACAGTACGGCCTGATGATGGTGACCATGATTGCGGTCGATATGGTTGTGATGCTGGGTTACACCGGACTGGCGGCCAAAGTACTGCGTTACCTGAAATCGCCACGTCAGCAGAAGCTGATGAACCGGGGTTTTGCCGGTATGTTTGTTGGCGCTGCTACGCTTTTGTCAACCGTTAACCGGCACTGAAGCGTTTCAAGTCGCCAATCGGTTTACGTTATCTTCACCTTTCTTTGCAGCAGGTTAACCGCGTCTTAACGGCCTGCAGGCCAATCTATCCCTGTCCTCGCCCGGAAACGCCGGGCGAAAAAACAACAGCGAGTCTGCATCAGGGCAACACAGTGTTCCCTGTTTGTGACAATCTGGGTTAGCAAATCCGGCATCGGGATTGCGCATGAGCAAATACCAAACAGGCTTTCGACAAACGGGTTAATGATGACCCTGCCGTAAGCGGTAAATGCCTTCCAACACTCGCCAGAGACGCTGGTATTGCCAGCAATTTCTCCCCGGACGGGGAACAAGGAGACGCCATGAACAAGTTGAATTCCAAAATGATTGCGGCTGGCCTGATGGCTGTGTGTTTGTCAGCGACCGCCGTTAGCGCCAACGCTGAAAGCTCCGATAAAAGCGCCAAGCGCGATGGCAAGCAGCACGAACTGCGTGTGAAAGGCGACGACCGTCGTGACGGCGGCTTCAAGCGTATGGGCCGTGACGAGCGTGGCGAAAAAGGCGTTCGTGGTTTTGGTCCTCGCGGTATGGATCTGGGCTTCCGTCAGCTGGAGCTGACCGATGAGCAGCAAGACAAACTGACCGCCATCCGTGACAAGGCGCGCAAGGACGACTGGGCCATCCGCGGTGACATGATGGACGTGAACAACAAGATTCGCGATCTGTACCGTGCCGACAAGTTCGACAGCAAGGCGCTGAACAAAGCCTTTGCCGAGCTGGCTGAGCTGCAGAAAAAGGTCTTCCTGGTAGAAACGTCTGCGCGTCTGAACGCACTGGACCTGCTGACTGATGAACAGCGCAAGGAATTGCGTGAAGACCGCCCGGGTCGTAAGGACGGCAAGCGCTCTGATGACAAGCGTCGCTCCTGAGGCGGTAAAACACTCCGCTTGAGCACCGGCTCGGAGCTGGTTTGAAAGCTGGCTTGAACGCTGAAGAGAGAACTCGAAGGAGGCCATAGTGCCTCCTTTTTGGTTGGTCCGTGGGAGGTGGCTTGCTGCCGACTGGGTATTCGCCAGAGGTCCTCTGAATCCTTCCAAAAACGTCAAAATGGGCCATGTACTGGCGGGTTTCTGAAAAGTTCCGCTGCTATTGTCCTTATTTTGTTGTTAATCAGTCCATGAAAGACGTCTTAATACATCTCTAATGGGATTGTACAGTTTGCTCAATGACGCGACTCCTGCTTCATCGCGTTTTCAAACTGATTCCATTCAAGAGGAAAGACGACATGAGCACTATTAACAAAACTATTCTGGCTGGCGCACTGGCATCTGTATTCACTCTGGGTAGTGCTGCAAGCATGGCAGAGACTCATCAGTGGGTTGATCTGCCAACCAAAGTGGTTGCTTCCGGTTCCACCGACAACATTCACTGGGCCGAGCGTCCAGCCGATGTAAACCACGCCCAGCAGCCAGCTCGTCACCTGACGCTGAGCTCTCCACTGCTGAAAGCGCTGGAAACCCTGTCTCTTAGCGATGCCCAGGAACAGCGTCTGGAGTCCATCAACTTCAAGTCTACCCAGCAGGCTGAACAGGAAGCGGTTGCCATGCTGACTGACAACCAGCGTGATCAGCTGAACATGATGATGCGCACCATGTACTGATCGGGTTTTGGTCATCGGATCGCTGTTACCAGATTCATGGCTAATCGATGACCAACCCCGCCCGGCAGCCTCGTCGTTGTATGAATGGAAGGCTGCCAGGGACCCAATGCCGGACAAGCTTGCTTGTCCGGCATTGTTATTTTTAACAGGCTGCTCACTTTACAACTAGGGACCCTCTGAATAACCCGGTGCCCGCTCTGGATGACAGGGCGAAGCTGAATCAAGAAGCTAATTTGCAGGCCTGACGGGTCAAGTCAAAAATCAGCGACACAGAGTCAGCAATGCCCTGCCATCCCCGTAGGGCGCGGCCTGCATGCCGCCAGAACAGCGTTGGCGAATTTGGAAAGGGCCAGCCATTCCGCTGCATTCGCCGCCTTGTTCTGACAACCTGTAGGACTCGCGCAGAGCTGTGCAGAGTTATTCAGAGGGGCCCTAGGGGATTCTGACTGCGTGAGGGAAACCTGCATTACCTGTTGCTGTAAGCATCCCAGTAGGGCACTTCGCCGTAGTAAGTGCTGAGGAAGTCGATAAACCGGCGTACCTTGCTGGCCAAAAACTGCCGGTGGGCATAAACCGCGTACAGGTTCATCGGCTCGGGTTCCTGATCCGCCAGCAATACTTCCAGTTTTCCTTCCGCTATGGCTTTGCCACAAATAAAGCTCGGCTGCACGGCAATACCGGCTCCGGCGATGGCGGCCTGAACCAAAATATCGCCGTTGTTGCTGACCAGATCGGCGTGCTGGTGGCGACCGGCAAACAGCTCAGCATGCTGGGCGGTGCCGGTGTCGGCATCCATATAGCTGTATCTGAGGTAGCGGTGGTGCCGGAGTTGTTGCAGGGTTTGCGGACGGCCGTGCTGATCCAGATACGCCGGAGAGGCGCAGGTGACCAGTCGAACCGGGGCAATGCGGCGGGCAATCAGCGAGCTGTTTTTCAGGTGGCCAATCCGCAAGGCCACATCGAAGCCTTCCTGCACAATGTCCACCTTGCGGTCGTTCAATTGCACATCAATGCTGACGTTGGGGTTTTCGCGCTGGAAGTCACATAACAGTGGGGCCAGATGCTGGGTTGCAAACGACACCGGCGCGGTGATTTTCAGAGTGCCCTGGGCGCCGTCTTGCCAGTCGTCGAGCTGGTTTTCCAGATCGTCCATATCGTCCAGCAGTTGCTGGGCGCGCTCAAAGTAGCGGCTGCCTGCTTCGGTAAGGTGTACCTTGCGGGTCGTGCGGTTCAGTAGTCGTACGCCCAGCCGCTGTTCCAGCTGCGATACGTACTTGCTGACCAATTGTGGCGACATTTCCAGCCGTTCGGCGGCTCGGCTGAAGGCCCCTTCATTGACCACCGTAATAAAGGTGCGCATGGCGTCAATTCTGTCCATAGCGGTTCTCTTTGCCGTAACTCGTTATAAAAAGCCACTTAGGTGGCGTTAACAGGGCGCTACTGTAGCGACTAAGTCGTGCCACTAATATCAACATTATGTTTATAAAGAAGCAATGAAAGTGCTCTTACTGACTCTATAGGGCGATAGTAAAGTGGTCTCATCTTCCGGAGACAACCGGAAACCCAACTTCCTTCTATGTTATGAGGACACTGATATGAGCACTTCTTCTGCAAACTTCCTGGCTTCTGTATTCCGCAGCAACGCGGGTCTGGCGGCGCTGATTCTGCGCGTACCGGTTGGCATTGTGCTGGCGGCCCATGGTTCGCAAAAACTGTTTGGCTGGTTTGGTGGCTATGGCCTTGAAGGCACCGGCCAGTGGATGGCCAGCATTGGTCTGGAACCGGGTTACCTGATGGCTTTGTTGGCGGGCAGTGCCGAGTTCTTTGGTGGTCTGGCGCTGGTGCTGGGTTTGCTGACCCGTCCGGCAGCGCTGGTGACGGCATTCACCATGGTGGTCGCTATCTTCAGCACCCACATCAGCCACGGTCTGTTCCTTAGCAACGGCGGTTATGAATACGCCCTCAGCCTGTTGGCGGTAACGGTCGCTCTGGCGGTGCAAGGCGCTGGCAAACTTTCGCTCGACAATGTGATTTTCAACGCCTTGCAGCAAGACAACTCGCTGCGCGACAACCTCGAAGGTGCCGCCAAAGTAGCACACTGATTCTTTATTGAACGCAGCAACGGCCGCCAATGCTGAATCAGCCGAGGCGGCTTTCATCATGCAACAGCAGGAGCACTATCATGTTGGTTAATGGTCAATGGCAGCAAGATTGGCAGCCGGTACAGAGCAAGGACGGCGAAGGACGCTTTATTCGTCAGACCTCGTCGTTTCGACACTGGATCACTCCGGATGGCAGCGCCGGCCCCACCGGTGACGCAGGCTTCAAAGCCGAGCCGGGCAGGTACCACCTGTACGTCGCCTACATTTGTCCCTGGGCATCCAGAACCCTGATGGTACGAGCGCTGAAAGGCCTGCAAGAGATGATCTCTGTCTCGGTGGTGAATCCGGTATTGACCGATCAAGGCTGGCAGTTTGCTGTCGATGACAGCAGTCAGTTTCCGGGCAGCAGCGCCGACCCGTTGCATAACAGCCGTTATATGCACGAGCTGTATACCCGTGCCGACCCGAGCTTTACCGGGCGAGCTACCGTCCCTGTGCTGTGGGACAAGCAAACCGACCGCATGGTGAGTAACGAGTCCGCCGACATCATCCGTATGTTGAACACTGCCTTTGTGAACTTCACCAGTGAAGGTCCGGATTTGTATCCGCAGGTGCTGGCGGCAGAGATTGATGCTTTGAACGACTGGATATACCCGAACTTCAACAACGGCGTTTATCAGGCGGGATTTGCCAGCAGCCAGCAAGCCTATGAAGAAGCCTATGGCAACGTATTCACCGCCATGGACCGGCTCGAACAGCAGTTGGCTGATGGCCGCTCCTACTTGCTGGGCGAGCAGCTGACCGAGGCGGATATTCGTCTGTTTGTTACTCTGGTGCGGTTCGACGCAGCCTACTATGGCTTGTTTAAAACCAACCGCCACCGGGTGTTGGATATGCCGAAACTGCACGCGTATATGAAACGCATTCTGGCCTTGCCGGGCATTGCCGACACCGTGCGTATTGACCATATCAAGGCTGGCTATTACTCCATCAAGGCGCTGAACCCGGGTGGCATTGTGCCGGTTGGTCCGGATGTGCTTTGAGTTAGCCAAGCATATAAGAATAAGGAGAACATCGTGAACGCAACTGTAGGTAATACCATGAAGGGCAGACAAAGCCTGTTTATCTCCCATGGTGGCGGCCCGATGCCGCTGCTGGGTGATCCGGGTCACCGCGAAATGGTGCAGCGGCTGAACGAGATCACGGCCGATATCCAACGCCCGGATGCCATTCTGGTCATCAGCGCCCACTGGGAAGAAGCCGTGGCAACGGTAACTACCGCGGCCCAGCCAGAGCTGATTTACGACTACTACGGCTTTCCACCGGAGTCGTACAACATCCGTTACCCGGCCCCTGGTCATCCAACTCTGGCCAACAAGGTGATTGCGGCCTTGCAGAGCAATGGCATTGCGGTGCAGGGGACGGAAACACGTGGTTACGACCACGGCATGTTTGTGCCGTTGAAAATCATGTACCCAGAGGCCGACATTCCGGTGGTGCAGTTGTCGCTGGTGAAAGGCCTCGACCCGCAGCAGCACCTGGCGATTGGCGAGGCGCTGCAACAGCTGGAGTTCGATAATCTGCTGGTACTGGGTTCCGGATTTTCGTTTCACAACATGCGGGCGTTCTTTGCCCCCAATACGCCGGACATTCGGGCTCGCAATCTGGCATTTGAGGAGTGGTTGTTGGAAACCTGCTCCAGCCAGCAGCTGACCGAAGCCCAGCGCAGCGAACGCTTTAATCACTGGGCGGAGGCTCCGCATGCGCGCTTTTGTCATCCGCGAGAAGAGCATCTGATTCCGCTGCACGTGTGTTATGGCGTGGCTGGGAAGCCGGTGGATAAATACTGGAGTGCGGAAGTGCTGAATAAGCAATCCGGTATGTTTTACTGGAAGTAGGGGGGAACCCCTGGACCTGAGCTGCGCTACTGGCTGAAGGTAATCAGGCTGTAGCGCGTGGGTAGGGAGCAGTGGGCAGGGGACAGAATTACACCGTGTGGTACAGCTGCTTGGGGCGGCCACCGGTGTTGTAGTTCAGGCTCATGGCCACGGTGCCTTGCTCTTCCAGATATTCCAGATAGCGGCGGGCGGTGATGCGGCTGAGTGCCAGCGCATCGCCCACTTCCTGGGCTGAAAACGGCTGCGGACAGTATTTGATGTGTTCGACCATGCGGGCCAGCGTGGTGGCGTCAATGCCTTTGGGGGTGCTACGAACCTTGTTCTGGGCCTTGCCCTTGCGCATCAGATCGTCAATCTGCAGCTGGTCGACCTGATTGGATTCCTGCAAGGTTTCCTTGAACGCCACCACATCGTCCAGCGCCTGATGCACCCGTGAAAGGCGCAAGGGCTTCACCAGATAATCCAATACACCAAACTGAATGGCCTGCGCCACGGTGCTGGAGTCGCGCTCGGCGGTGGTCATGATGACGGCTCCGGCAAAGTCTTGCTGGCGCATTTCGCGCAGCAGCTGCATGCCATCGCCGTCTGGCAGGGTAATGTCCAGAAACACCAGGTCTGGCTGTTGGGCCAGTTGCATGCGGGCTTCTACTACGGATTCCGCCGCCGCAATGACCCGGAAACCGACGTGCTGGTTAACGCTTTGTTCCAGGGTATAGCTGGCCTGCGGGTCGTCTTCGACGATCAGAACAGAATATTGGCTCATTGTTGTAATGCTCGTTTGTCCAGATACACGCTGAACACCGTGGTGTCGTCAATGCGCTCCCAGTCGATGGTGCCATTGTAACGATGTACCACCCGGCTGACCAAGTAGAGCCCCATTCCATGCTCACTGTGAATTTCCTTGCCACTGACCCCCAGCTCGAACATGCGTTCGGCGATGGCGGTATCCACTCCTTTGCCGTTGTCTTCCACGGTAATCATCAGGTACTTGTTGCGGTCGCTCAGGTACAGGCTGACCGCGGCTGACGGTAGCTTTTCCTTACCCGAACGGCGGGCATTGCCCTGTGCATGCTGTGCCGCTTCAAAGGCGTTATCGACCAGATTACCAATCAGCGTAATCAGATCATCGTTGGTGGCCTGCGGGTAGTTGCCCAGCTGGCTGTCTTCATCGAGGGTGAATTGAATGTGATGGTTGCTGGCGTAATTGTGCTTGGCCAGCAACATGCCTGCGACCGGACTGTTTTCAATGCGTTTTACCAGAGCCCCGAGAATTTGCTGATGCTGATCGCTTTCCTGTTGCAGGTAGTCGATGGCGGCCTGCACCTTGTCGGCCTGCAACAAGCCGGAAATCACGTTCAGCTTGTTGTTGTGCTCGTGGGTTTGGGCGCGCAGTTGCTGGGCCCAGGCGGTGGTGGCAGCCAGCTCCTGTTGCAGCTCTGACATATCCTGCTCGTGGTTCAGCACCATCATGAAGCCGGCGTTATTAAGCCCGGGATGCCTGGCATTCAGCGGGTACAGAGTCACAGCAAAGGTGTGGCGTCCAAGGGTAATGGAGTGCTTGTTGCGTTGACTGAGCGAATCAATGATCAGCTGCTCAAGCCCCGGCGATACGCTGTCCAGAGGCAGGCCAATCAGTTGGGCGTCGCTTTTATCGGGGGCAATCCAGTAACTGGCGGCTTTGTTGATGGCGGTAATGCGGTGGTCGCGGTCGATGGCAATGATGCCCTCGCGAATGCTGTCCAGCAGCAGGCTGTGTTCCTTGAAGCGTTGAACAATTTCTTCGGGCTCGTAATCCAAAAAGGTGCGTTTGAGCTTGCTCAGTAAAGACAGCGTCAGAAGGATCGCCAGCACATAAATGATGCCCAGCCAGACAATCGCTTCCTTGTAATACTGGAACAACAAATCGGCAACGGACTGGCGCAAGTAGCCAATGCTGATGGCGCCAATGACTTCTCTGGCTTTTTGGGTATTGGCTGCCTGGGTGTTGTCTGGTTGGGTCTTGTTTTCCAAGGTATGGGTAGGTGGGTTTGCAGCAGTGTCGGTTGCACTAGCAAACACCGGCGCAAAATTACGAATTGCGGTGCCCAGTGAGCCGGTTCCTTCGGTGGTGCGGGTTTGGCCCTGGTTCAGGGTTGGCAGAATGTCTTCTCCAATAAACCGCTTACCAATGCGCTCCGGCAGCGGGTGGCTGAGGCGAATGCCGTCGCGGTTGGTTACCACAATATAGGAGGCGTCGGTCTTGGCCCGCAGGTTCTCAATGTAGTCCTGTAACGAGGTTGGAGTGCCGCTGTTGGAACGTTGAATGGCGGCAATGACGCGTTCGTCGCTGGCCAGTACCTGAGCCAGCTCAATGCCCCGCTGGCTGACGCCATCCAGATAGGTTTGTTTGGTCGCAAACACCAGCAAACCACCGGACACGGCAATGATCAGGGTTATGGTGACCAGAATGATCGCGGTCAAATAGGATTTCAGGGTCATGGTATTGGCGGTCATAGGGCAATACCTGAGGAGTATAGAGGAGGGGAGTGGAGCCCTCAAAGAGGGCTCCGGGTCTTCAGTGTCGGTCTTCTTGAGCCGTGAAGAACGTAAATGAAGAAGGTTGTGGCGTGATCAGGAGAACAGCTGGATAGCGAAGGTCGCCAGAATCAGCATGAACGCACCACCAATACGGGAAGAGATCTGGGCGAATGGCATCAGTTCCATACGCTTGGACGCAGCCAGTACCGCAACGTCGCCAGTACCACCCATGTTGGCCATACACAGACCACCAGTGATCGCAGATTCAACCGGGTAAAAGCCCATCAGACGACCGATCAGAGCAGCACCAATGGCAGCACCCAGTACGGTAGCGAATACCATAGCGAAGTACATTGGGCTCAGGGCGTCGATGATTTGATCCAGGTTGGTGTAAGCCACACCGATACCTACCAGCAGCGCAGGAGTCAGGTTACCCACTACGAAGGTGTACCAGGCGTGGGCAGCACGTTCCAGGTTGGCCGGCATCAGGCCAGTAACCTTGATCAGAGCGATGGACAGAATCATCAGAGCGTAAGTGTGCATGCTGATTACGCTGGACAGCAGGGTGCCCAGGAAGAACATGCTGATCGCGATCAGAGCGCCAACACCCAGCTTGGTTACGTCCAGGGAGTACTTGTTGGTCTCTTCTTCGATCTGTTCCTGTTCACCACGGATCAGCTTGCCGTTACCGGTCCAGCTTGGCTTGATCTGGCCAACCTTGTTCAGCAAACCGGCGATAACGATCGCAATGGCGTTACCGATTGCCAGGGCAGGAACCATTTGGGACATCAGGCTGGCAGCGTCCATACCCGTACGGCCGGACATGATTTCAACCAGTGGAACCGCACCAGCGCCCATGCCGCCGCCCATGATCGGCAGTGCAATCAGCATCAGGGATTCAAACAGGTTCTTGCCAAAGAACAGGCCAACAACGCCCGCAAATACGAAGGAAACGGCAACCGCACCCAGGATAACCGGGATGTATTTCAGGGCCGCAGACTTCAGGGTGTCACGGCTCATGCCCAGAATCGAACCGGTTACCAGAGAGGCAACGTAGAACGACAGGAAGCCACCGGACTTGGTGAAGGTCGTGATTTGTTTAGTGATGTCACCCGCGATCAAACCGCTGTGGAACAGCCAGGAAGAACCGAAAATAACAACGATGGCACCGCCACCGAAGAACTGGTTGATGATCGGAGTACGATCGCCCAGGTAGTTCAGGATATAGCCCACAATCACCATGGCGCCGAGGGCACCAATCATGCCGCCAGGCAGCTGGTTGAAGAAAGTGGCCATGATGATGACGAAAGCAGCAATCAGAAGCACAATTTTGACTTCACGCTGATCGTGCAGTGTTACGGCATCGGTCGTGTTCATAAATAGACGCTCTTGGTTGTTTTATTTATGCGGCGCAGTCTAAGCAAGCTCTGACGAGGGCAGAAGTTTCAAACGAGTTAAGAAAGTAAACGGACGTTTAGTAACTTTTGTAAGGACGAAAATAGCGATTTAAATAACTTTTTGTCAGACAAATATGACGTAAGGAAATGGGTCAGGCGGGGATATCAAGCGGATATAAGAGGTTGGATGTTGCTGTTCGATTTGGTTCCGCAGGTTGTGCGTTAACGCATGGCGTTATTAAAGGTTCAATATCGACTCGTGTTATTTTTAAACGGGATGAGTCGATGGAAAGCCATTATTAAAGGCTTAGTGACCGTGCGCTACGTGATCAGATTTGTGACCGATGTGCAGTGCGTGAGCCAGCTTGTGGACTGCGGATGAGCACATGTGAGCAATGTATTCAGAGCGCATGGCCTGGGCACGAGCAATGTGGGCTTCAATGTCGGTATGGGCAGTGAGGCCAACGGTTGGTTCAAAGTCGTTCAGTTCAGAATGGTTCAGTTCAGAATGGTTCATAGTGGAACTCCTCGGATAGTTGGTGCAGATCAGAAATGTCTGTCTACACGATGAATAGTAGACACAGTCTGACACTTGCAAAAACGATACTTTCTCAGCACTATGATGAGAAAATTTAACCATACGTGATTGCCATGCGTCGCTTACCTCCTCTTAACTCACTTCGCGCATTTGAAGCTGCAGCCCGTAATAACAGCTTTGCAGCGGCAGCCGAAGAATTGTTTGTCACGGCTTCGGCGGTGAGTCACCAGGTCAAAACCCTTGAGGAATACTTGGGGGTTTTGTTGTTCAGCCGTAACAAACGTAAAGTTGAGTTAACCCCGGCCGGTGAGCAATACCTCACCATGATCAAGCACGCTCTCGATGAAATCGAGATTGCTACCCAGCGTTTGACCACCTATCAGGAAAGCAACGTGGTGCAAATCAGCGTCGCACCGAACTTCCTGACTCGCTGGCTGATGCCACATATGGCACGGTTTCAGGAGCTGTATCCGGATATTGAACTGCAAATTAACGCCAGCATGGGTCTGATCGATTTCAATCGCTCCAGCACCGACATGGCCATTTATTACGGCAATGGTGAATGGAACGATATTGAAACCCACTTCCTGCGTAAGGTGATGCTGGTACCGGTTTGTAGTCCGGCATTGATGACGGGGCGGAACCCGCTAACGGATATCAATAACCTGCGATATCACAACCTGATTTACGTCTCCAAGCGCAAATGGGAATGGCAGGACTGGATGGAGCAGGCCGGTGTTGGTGGCATGATTCCAAAAGGCAGCCTGCAAATGTCCAGTGGTCAGTTGGCGACCGCGGCGGCGCAAGAAGGGTTGGGTGTGGCATTGGCCGATAGCACGTTAACATCGCGGGAAATTGCTTCCGGACGTTTGGTGCGACCGTTTGAGATTCAGCTGGATACCCAAAAGGCCTTTTATCTGGTGTATCGCAAAAACCGTCCACTGACGGCAGGCATGAAAGCCTTCAAGGAATGGATCATGGCTGAGCTGCTGGAAGACGAAGAGCAATAAGTGGGGCTGTTACTCCTATTCTCCTGAGTCCAGCACCGATTTTCGCACCACCTGCTTGATGTGTTGCAGCCAGTATTCCCGCAAACCGTTGCCCGTCAGGTCGAGGTTCATAAACACCCCGAGGGTGTACTGGTTGGAGCAGTAGAAGTACGTCAGTGACGATACCGTCAAATACAGCATGGCAACGTCGATGTTCGCAATAAACAGCCCTTGCTGTTGGCCCGCCTCAACCACCTTGCCCAGCTGCCCCTGAATGCCACTGGAAATATGGGCGATGCGTTCGCTTTGGCGAGAATGCCGCGCCTGATGCAGGTTTTCGTCACCCAGAATGGCAACAAATTCCCGATGCTCCAGGTAGTAGTGAAAGGTGAAGCTGACGATGTCGTCGAGGGCATCCAGCGGCTTGGCCAGATTCAGCTGTAGTCCTTGCTCGGCATCCAGAAACCCTTGATACACCGCTTCCAGCACCGCGATAAACAACTGCTCCTTGTTACCGAAGTAGTAATAGATCATGCGGTCGTTGCTGTTGGCCGCTTTCGATATACGGTCAATCCGTGCACCGGCGTAACCAAGTTCTGCAAAAATGCTGATGGCGGCGTTTAGAATGCGTTGACGGGTTTCGCGTGCCTTTTCGGCTTGCTTGCCGGTCTTGCGGGGAGGTGGCGCACTGGTGTCTGTATTGGCAGTCTGACTCATGTTCCATGTCTTCAAATCGTTGAAGCACCAGTGACCTTGATCACTGGTGCTCCGGTCGCAGGCGTGTCTCTGAGTGGCAGGATACGCCTGTTAATGGTCCAAGGTTATACCACGGCAGGGCGAGCATTGCCTTTGGCGTTGGACTGCTTGCCTTTAACCGCCGAGTTGGCTTCGGCCATAAAAGCTTCGGCAACATCCACTGGTGCTTTGGTCAGCAGGCTGACACCGACAAACAGCAGGGTAGATACTGGCAGGCCCCAGATGCCGGCCGAGAAGCCCAGCAGCTTGCCGCCCGTGGCGTAGATGTACAGCACCAGAATGCCGGTGCCCAGAATAGAGGCCAGTGCACCTGCAGCGGTACCGCGCTTCCAGAAGAAAGAGCCAATCAATGCTGGAACCACAACCACCAGACCGGAAGACGCCGCAACCGACAGCACCGCAATCAGGCTCAGCTCCAGCTTGGCAAAGGCGTAGGCCATCAATGCAATCACCGGGATCACCAGTTTGCCCACCGCCAGCTGCTCGCGGTCGTCAGCGTTGGTGTTCATGTTGGCGTACACATCACGGGAAACCATGGAAGACAGTGTCAGCATGATGGAGTCGATGGTGGAGATGGCCGCCGCCATAATGCCGATCATCACAATCACCGCCAGTACCGGTGGCACCATGTCAGACGACAGCAGCGCTGGGGTGGCCATGTCGGCCTTGGCCAGATCCGGGAAGGCAACGATGGCGGAGAAGCCCCACATCACAGATACCAGAGTGTAAATCAGGCCAAACACCAGGAAGCCAAGCAGCATTTGGCGCAGGGCTTTGAGGGACGATGGCATAAACAGACGCTGGCTTACCTGTGGGTTGGACAGGCTGAAGAAGAACCATGGAATGGTCAGGCCCAGGAAGGTCCAGAAGCTGAACAGACCGCTACCCGGTACCGACAGGGTTTCTGGCTTGGTTTGCTCCAGAGTGGTGAACAGGCCATCGAAGCCGCCCAGTTCAGAAATCACCAACAGGGCAACAATGGTGGATACCACAATCATCATCACGGCTTGCAGGGAGTCGGTCCATACCACGGAGCGAATACCGGCGATGTAACAGAAGAACAGCGCCATAACGGTCGCGATCAGAACGGCGGTGGAGAATGAAATAGCGCCATCGGTCATGCCGGACATCAGGTAGCCCACGCCGGTCAGCTGTACTGCAGCGTAAGGAATCAGGAACAGGCAGGAGGCCAGCGCGGCAACCACAGACACCGCTTTGTTCTGGTAGCGATGGCCGAGCATCTCACTTGGCGTCACGTAACCAAACTTCTTGCCCACCGCCCAGAACTTGGGACCAAACACGGCCACCAGAGACACACCGGCAAAGTAAACGATTTCAAAACCCAGCGCGCCAACGCCGCCTTTATAGGTAAGGCCAGCCAGACCAACCATCATAAAGGCGGAATAGGTGGTGGCACTGTAGCTCAGGGCAGACAGCACGCCGTTCATTTGGCGGCCGCCGAGGAAGTAGCCGGACATGCTGTTGGTCTTGCCGTCGCGGGAGATCACGGCAATGGCG
The DNA here is from genome assembly GCF_056158645.1 of Oceanobacter sp. ABM4_470. Classification (NCBI taxonomy): domain Bacteria; kingdom Pseudomonadati; phylum Pseudomonadota; class Gammaproteobacteria; order Oceanospirillales; family Oceanospirillaceae; genus Oceanobacter; species Oceanobacter sp. ABM4_470. The sequence continues at coordinate 2,118,576 of NZ_JBSWTR010000001.1, read as the reverse complement.
ATGGCAATCACCAGATAGATGGCCACAGACCACCAGATTAATGATGTACTCATGCTTCTTCCTCCCCGAAGTCTTTGGTGATCATCAGATTGGCGACAACCACGAGTACGCCGGTAATGGTCCAGTAGATGAAGCTACCGCTCCAGCTTTGCACCTCGGTCAGGAAACCGTAGGGCACTACGTAGCAGAGCAGCACCAGGGCCCAGACGGCCCATATCCAGTTGTTTGTCTTCATAGCGTACCTCTTGCATCTCTGCGCCAGTCTGGTTGTTTCCGGAACTGTCTGGAAAGCAATCCGTTTACCAGCTTGTTATGGAATGCAATCTATCTGAGCCAAGGGTCTCGATAAATTGTCGATTAATGGTGTGTACACCTTATTTTCAAAGGCAAAGGCCGTACCAAGTGTGCAATTTCAATGATTTGAGGCAGGAAAAGCCCAAAAACTTATCTGGTGTGTACCTTTTAAATCGTTTAGCCGCCCGATAACGGGCGCGAGCGGCGTGTGGTGTTTGAAAGTGGTGCGAAAACTCTGTTTTGTGCACGGTTTTGCAGGTGTTTAAAATCCTGTTATGTGCCGTTTGGTAACACTTTTTGTGGTGTGTACGTTTCAATTGTTCGGTTTGTAGATGGTTCGGGGGTTGAGGGCTTACGGGGGCATCTATTTAATCCTGCACGGCTCTGCGCGAGTGTTGCCGTTGTTCAGTGCAAGGCGACGAATGCAGCGAAATGACGAACCTGTCCGGTCGAGTCTTTTCAAGTTCGTCAACACAGCACTGGGCGGCGGCAACCCGGGCCCTGCGGGGGCTGCCGGATGATCTCGACTCTGTGTCGCCGACTTTTGACTTGACCCGTCAGGCCTACAAGTCGGCTTCGTGATTCGAAACCATCCGGCAGCCCAGAGTGAGCACCGGATTAAATAGATGTCCCCTTAATGACTTCCCGGGTTGGCCCGAATCTGTTTCACCACGGCTTCGAGGTTGTTCCAGACAGGCTTGTCGGCAGCAAAGCGACCGCGAATATGGCTCACCAGATTGGCGACCTGTTTGTCGTTCATGGCGTTGGCGAAGCCGGGCATGTAACCGAGTTCCGGGTCTGCCGGTGTTTGTACGCCAAACAGAATGGTGCGAATCAGGTTGTCCGGGCGGTCGCTGTGGACATTGCTGTTGGTGGCCAAATTCGGATTGACCCCAAACCAGTCCGGTCGGGTTTCATGGCAGCCAGCGCAAGCACTTTCAAATGTTCGGGCGGCACTGTTGAGGTTGTTGGCGTTGAGAGTTCCAGATTCTGCAAGTGTGGTCGTTTGGGTGGCAGGCTGACTGGCACTGACGCCTTCAAGATTGGCCAAATAGTGCGAGATGGCCTGAATATCACTGTCTGGCAGTGCTTGCATTTCTTCGACTACTGCGGCCATTGGGCCAGTCGATGGTCCGTGAGTGTCCGAGTTGCCGGTTCGCAAGTAATCGTAAAAATCCTGTTCGCTCCACGGCAGTGGCGACTTGCTCTGGCCATTCAGCGCCGGCGCTTCCCAGCCATCTACATCACCACCTGCCAAAAACGCCGTGCCGGTTTTTTCTGCACCCAGCACATTGCGTGGGGAATGACAGGCTCCACAGTGACCGGCACCGTTGACCAGATAAGCGCCGCGATTCCACAGCTCGGTCTGGGTTGGGTCGTCGTAAAAGCGAGTGTTGTTTTTGAACAGGGTATTCCAGCCCGCCATCATCGGCCGGAAGCTGTACGGAAAAGCCAGTTCGGTTTGCGGGTTGACTTGTTTAACGGCTGGCTGACTCATCAGGTAGGCATACAGCGCCTGCATGTCGGCGTCGTTCATGTTCTGGTAGGCGGTGTAGGGAAATACCGGATACAGGTGTTTGCCATCGCGGCTGATGCCTTCGCGCATGGCGCGTTCAAAGGCGGTGAATGACCAGCGGCCGATGCCGGTATCCGGGTCGGGCGTCAGGTTGGTGCTGAATACCGTGCCGAATGGCGTTTCCAGCGCGCGACCACCAGCATTGCGAATGCCGCCTTCGCTGGTGTGGCAGACGGCGCAGTCGCCGGCGGCAAACACTTCGGCGCCTCGGGCAATGGTGGCTGCAGAATATACGGACGCCGACGGCGGAGTGATTTCCGGAATCGCAGCGCGCCATGGTGAGGCGACGGCGAGTGCCCCTAAGGCAGTTGCTCCAAGGCCGCCAATCCAGCTTTTCAGGCCTGGCTTGTACTTGGATTTTTCAATTTTCTTTGGACGCACGCCAGCGTCTTCCAGTGCAGCGCGCATACGCTCAGGGGTAAACGGTGGCTGGCGCATGCGCACGCCAGTGGCGTCGTAAATGGCGTTGGCAATGGCGGCGGCGCTGGGGACGGAGGCGGATTCACCAGCGCCCATCGGTGGCTCTTCCGGCTTTTCCGCCAGCATCACATCCACTTCCGGCAGCTCCGGGAAATTCAGAATCGGATAGCTGCCCCAGTCGCGGTCTTCGACCATGGTTTCGTTGAAGATGACTTCTTCTTTCAGTGCGCGGCTGGTGGACTGAATGACATTGCCGTGCACCTGATGTTTGACGCCGTCGGGGTTGATCATCAAGCCGGCATCGTGGCCAACGGTGACACGGGTAACGTTCACTTCGCCGGAATCCTGATCGACCTCTACATCGGCAATCCAGGCCGCCCAGGCGGCACCAAAGCCTGGAAATTTGCTGTGAATGTAACGGGCGTACGCCACGCCGCGGCCTTTGACGATATTGCTGTTTGTGTCGGTTCCATTCGTACCAGTACCCACCTTGGGTTGCCACGGGCCGGATTTGGGCTGCCAGTTGGCGCGCTCTGCGGTGTTTTCCAGCAGTTCACGCGCGCGTTCGTCCTTCATGTGTTTAAGGCGATATTCGACCGGATCTTCACCGGCTTCGGCCGCCAATTCGTCTATGTAGGATTCGTGGGCAAAGGTGTTGGGCATGGCCGACACGCCGCGCAACCAGGCAGCGCGTACCATGGGGGCCATATCGTCAACGCGAATGCGCATGTGGTCGTAACGGTAGGGTGGAATGGCGGTGCGGTCGCCCATTTCCAGCGCGGCTGGAATGGCCTCTACAACGCCTGTTAGCAACAGCGCCAGATTGGGTGCGCCGTTGGACGGATAGGACGTTTTGAAGTCGTAGGCGTAGGGATGGCCGTCTTCAGCAATGCCACCATCGACTTCCATTAACTGACCAGCACCTTTCGGCTCCCAGGCGTGTTCCTGTTCGCGAGTCAGTTGCACCCGTACCGGAAAGCCGACCGCGCGGGACAGCAGCACGGCGTCACCGCAGACGTCGTCGGCACAGTTGCGGCCGTAGCAACCGGATGCCTGATGGCGAACGATGTCGATCAGGTTTTCGTCGATGTTCAGCAAAAACGCCAAGTCAGCCCGCAAAATATGCGGGTTTTGGGTACCGGACCAGACTTTCACCTTGTCGGCTTTGACATCGGCGACGGCGCACGAAGGGCCGATCGAGCCGTGCATCTGGTAGGGCCAAACGTAGGTTCTGGTCAGTCGTTTGTGAGCGTCTTTGACCGCCTGTTCGATATTACCTTCTTCGACCAGAGTGCGGGTTTTGTCGGTCGGGTTGTTGCGAATGGCGTTTTCGAGATCGTTGATGTCTGGCAGGTCGGGGCTGGGTTTCCAGTCGACTTTCAGTTCGCGGGCAGCGCGGTCGGCCTGCTCCTCACGCTCGGCGACAATGCCAATAAAGTCACCGATGACCTCAATGGTGATGATGCCGGGAATATGGGCAATCGAGGATTTGTCGATGCCCAGCAAGCTGTTGCCAATAAATCCGCCGCCGTCACGACCGGCATAAGGTGGACGCACCACACGACCGTGCAGCATGTGTGGTACTCGTACATCGTGGACGTATTCAAACTGGCCGGTGGCTTTGGCGGGGATGTCTTTTCGTACGGCTGACTTGCCAACAATGCGGTATTCATCGACCGGCTTAAGGGCGGCGTGTTCGTCGACCATCAGTTCAATACGCTGGCCGCCAATCAGTTCGCCGTAGCGGATTGCTTGTTGCTTTTCGGCATGGATGACCTTGCCGCCATCGGTGGTTAGCTCTTCAGGGCTGCACTGCCAGTGCGCGGCTGCTCGTTCCACCAGAAAATGACGGGCCGTAGCCGCGGCCTTGCGCAGTGGTACGGCAGTAATCTGAATGGTGGCGCTGGCAATGGTGGCGCCCTGATTTGGGGTTTTGTCCGGGTCGCCCAGAATCATCTGTACGTCTTTCGCTTCTACATACAGCTCTTCGGCAACGATCTGTGCCAGTGCGGTGCCAATGCCGGTGCCAAGGTCTACGTGACCGTTCATGGCAATGATGCGGCCGTCGCCATGAATCGCCACAAACACTTCCAGCTCGGGCTCTTTCTCTTCGATGCTGGCTTTTTGGGCCGGGCTCAGGGGTGGGTTGCTTGGGCGTAATAACAGCAGAACGTTATCTGCCGCCATTAATTCATCGCGGCTCAGAATCGGTTCCATGGGGTCTTCTCCTCAAGCAATCGGGTGCTGGTTTGTGCTGTTGTATTAGCGCTGGTGGCAGTGTTGGTAGCGGTGTTGTTGTCGATGTTGCTGGTCAGGTCGTCTGCTACAGGAAATTTATTGGCAACGGCCAAACGAACGGCATCGAGAATTTCCAGATGGGTGCCGCAACGACACAAATTGGCTTTCAGTGCATTGCGAATGTCTGCTTCTGACGGTCGTTCGGTCAGGTGCTCGATCCAGGCGGTGGTGGTAATGATCATGCCGTTCAGGCAGTAGCCACACTGAGCGCCCTGGGCGTCGACAAAGGCTTGCTGTACCGGATGCATCTGGCCCTGTGTTGCCAGTCCTTCCAGTGTGGTAACCGTGCGGCCTTTGATGGCTTTCAGGGGGATGGAGCAGGAGCGCGCGGTTTTGCCGTCAATCAAAACGCTGCAGGCACCGCATTCGCCCAGTCCGCAGCCATATTTGGGGCCATTGAGTTGGCAATCGTTGCGCAAGGCAAACAGCAGTGGGCTGGATGGGTCTGCTGTAACGGACGTAGGAGAGCCATTCAGGTTGAAGACGATGGCTTGGCTGGTGGCGCTGGTGTTGGCACTCATCAGAATATCCAAAATAAGTTTATTAAGTATTTACTTAACTTTTTGAGTAAATGGCAGGGCGCCGTGTGTCATTGGCGGCCAATGTGGACGGAGCAGCGTTGTTTCGGGAAATGACTGTTCTGCAAACACGATCCCTTGCTTCTCGGCGACGGAAAACTGCCATGTGTTCAATGCTTTTTCGGATCGTGCTGGCAATCGCGTATACTGCCGAGACACTGAGGTCTGGCCATTGGGCCGACCTGCCGAACGAGAGGAATAAGTGGCATGGTTGAGTACTCTGCTGAAGCGGAAAGCCGCAAGAACTACGATTTCAGCGAGCAGGTTGGGCATTTGTTGCGTAAGGCGTATCAGCGTCATATGGCCATTTTCCAGCAGTACAGTTGCGAAGAGAGCCTGACCGCGCCGCAGTTTGTGGCGCTGTGCACCATTCATGAAATGGGCGTGTGCTCTATAACCGATATTGTTAAGGCTACCGCGGTCGACCAGGCCACCATGCGTGGCGTGGTAGAGCGACTGAAAAGCAAGGGTTGGATCAGTCAGGGTGCTGATGAAACCGACCGCCGCAAGGTGGTGTTGCGATTGACGGAATCCGGCCAGCAGCTGGTGCAGCAAATGGTCCCTTGTGCGGTCACCATTACTGAACAAACCATGGGTAATCTGAATCCGGCCGAGCGGGTTGCCTTGATCTACCTGTTGCAAAAAATGAACGAGCAGCCAGAGCGGGCGCCGGAATAATTCGGAACCGGCTCCGGCTGTCGTTCGAAAACCGGTGACAGGGCAGTTGCCTACGATGCTGCGGAAGGAGCTGCCCATGCGGTTGTCACCGGTGCGGCGGGTTAATCGTTTATCCTTTTAATTGTTTATCCGTGGCGCCGGGGCGATGGATGCTTCCGGCGCAACCACCTTGCCTTTTTCAACGACGATCAAATCGTCGTTGAGGGTGATGGTGCAGTTACGCAGTGGGATGTCCATGTGGGCAGGGGTTTTGCGCGAGCCACCGACTTCGGTGTTGGGGCCGGTGGAGAACAGGAAGTTGCCAGCAAACGCGCGGGCATCCATGCACATACCGTCGTTTTTGTCGTGCAGTCCCATGGCGGTCCATTGGGCGCGAGTTTGCAGGCCCCAGCCAATGTGTGAAATGCCATACACTTCCGGGTCGCCGAAGTACTTCAGGTAATCCGCCAGATATTCTGCTTCAAAACCACCATGAATATTGGTGATGAAGCCTTTCTCAATTTCCAGGGTGATGCTCTCGCGGCAGTACTGCTTGAACGGCAGCAGGATGTCGCCCTTGTCGATCACAATCACACCTTCCGCGGTTTCTTCGTTGGGCCAGCTGAACAGAAAACCACTTGGCCAGTGATCCCAGCGCCCCGGCTCATCCGCCAGACCGTATTCCGTAACGGCCGGATATTGCCCCAGTGCAGCACGGAAATCGGTGCCTGCATCGGAGGTTACATGGATGCTGCTGGCGGTTTTCAATACTTCTTCGGCGGACTTCACCATCAGCTTGTCGGCCATGGTTGGCATGATGCGCGCCAGCACTTCCGGTGGCTCAACCGCCAACAGAATGCGGGTGCCGGTTTTCAGAATCTGCTCCTGCTCTGGTGAGTGCAGCAACATCATGGTGTCGACGATCAGGTCGGCGGCTTCCAGTGCGGTTTGGGCGGCCTTGTTACCCGTGAGTGCGGTGTCGCCGCAGTAAGCGGTGAGGTCGTTACCCATCGCCATCGGCGCATGAAACGATGGCAGTTCTACGCCATATACCCGAGCGCCCAGGCGAATGGCGGCATCGGTCGCGGCCTGCACAATGGCCTGGTTGGAATAGTGACTTTTCAAAACGGCCACGCTTTGGGTGTTGTCGACCTTCGACATTTTCAGCACATCTTCAAACATCGACGTAAGTTGGCTCTGGTTTACCGGCATGGCCATGCTCCTGCGTGTTGTGTGTACCAAAACTGTGTGTACACGTTAAATTAAATGCGGTGTACATCACATTAATCCTTGTTTTTGACTCAGGTCAATTGTTGTTTTTATCCAATTCAGGCTGTTTTCACGGATTTATTCGGTAAATGTTGCCAAACACGACGAGTTTAAAATTTTCTTGCTCTAAATCAAATATGATGTGTACATTATAAATCTCCAGTGCGTAACTGGTGTCAGCCAGACAACAAAAGAGGTTTACCAATGACCATTGACAAGAAAACCCGTATTGCCGTTATCGGTGCCGGACTTGGCGGTGCTGCCGTTGCTGCACTGCTGAAGAAAGAAGGCTTTAACGTTGCTGTGTATGAACAGGCCGACAAGTTCGAGCGCCTGGGTGCCGGTATCCACATTGGCCCTAACGTCATGAAGATTTTCCGTCGGCTGGGGCTGGAGCAGCGCGTGAGCCTGATGGGCTCCCATCCGGAATTCTGGTTCAGCCGTGACGGCCTCACTGGTGACTACATGTCGCGCATTGAGTTGGGCCAGTACGCGTTGGACAACTACGGTGCGGCCTACATCACCATTCACCGTGGCGACCTGCACGAAGTGATGCTGTCGCCACTGGGCAGTGACCTGCACTTCGGTAAAAAGCTCGACCGCATTGAAGACAGCGGCGATGAAGTCGGCCTGTTCTTTACCGATGGCACCGAGGTGCAAGCCGACATCGTGATTGGCGCAGATGGCATTAATTCCAAGGTACGCGAATGCCTGCTGGGCGAAGAAGAACCGACCTACAGCGGTTGGGTTGCCCACCGTGCACTGATTACCGGTGCGCGCCTGCGCGAATTCCAGAACGAGTTTGAACCCTGCGTGAAGTGGTGGACCGAAGACCGCCACATGATGGTGTACTACACCACCGGCAAGCAGGATGAGTACTACTACGTGACCGGTGTGCCGGAAGCGGAGTGGAACCACGATGCCCCATGGGTAGAAAGCAGCCGCGAAGAAATGTACAGCGCCTTTGATGGTTACCACAGCACGGTGCAGAACCTGATTGAAGCCACCGACTACGTTACCAAGTGGCCACTGAAAAACCGCAAGCCGCTGCCACTGTGGAGCAGCAACCGCCTGGTGCTGCTGGGAGATGCCTGCCACCCGATGAAGCCACACATGGCACAGGGGGCCTGTATGGCCATTGAAGATGCCGCCATGCTGGTTCGCTGTATGGTTGAAGTGGGCGTGGACGATTACGAAACCACCTTCAAATACTACGAAGCCAACCGTGTCGAACGGGCGTCCAAAGTACAGGCGATTTCCAACGCCAACACCTGGCTGAAGACCCAGGAAGATCCATCCTGGTGTTACGGCTACGACGTTTATGCTGACGCTCTGAAAGAGCCGCAGCAAGAATCGCAGCCAGCACAGCACGCTGTTGCAGAGTGAGGTGGCCGATGAGTTTCTATTTGTATGGCGGTCAGGTAAACGCCAATGGCATTCGCCAGCATTACCTGCGTTACGGCGTCCTCGATAGCAATGGTGATAGCACCAAACAACCGTTGGTGCTGATTCCGGGCATCACCAGCCCGGCGGTGACCTGGGGTTTTGTGGCCGAAAAGCTGGCCGAACAATTCGACGTGTATGTGCTGGACGTGCGTGGTCGCGGCTTGTCGGCCTCTGGCCCGGAGCTGGACTACAGCCCGGAATCCTGCGCCGACGATGCGATTGAATTCATCAAGGCGTTGGGGCTGGAAAATGTGGTGCTGATGGGCCATTCCATGGGGGCGCGTTTTGCCGCCCTGGCGGTGGCTCGTGGTGCCGAAGGTGTGGCTCAAGTGGTGTTGGTCGATCCGCCGGTTTCCGGCCCAGGTCGTCGTGAATACCCGAGCAAGCTGCCGTGGTATGTCGACTCCATTCGTCAGGCCAACAGCGGCATGACCGCCGAAGACATGAAAGCCTTCTGTGCGACATGGACCGAAGAGCAACGTGCTCTGCGTGCTCAATGGCTGCATACCTGCTACGAACCGGCCATCGTACGGGCGTTCAATGATTTCCACGACGTCGACTTCCACAAGGACCTCGCGGCCGTAACGCTGCCTTGCAGCCTGATGGTGGCTGGCAAGGGCGGAGTGATCCTGCCGGAAGACGAAGCCGAAATGGCCGAGCTGTGCCCGCAACTGCGCATTGCCAAGGTCGAAAACGCCGGCCATATGATCCCGTGGGACGACCTCGACGGTTTCATCAACACTGCCTTTGAACTGATTGCCTCGGGAGCACCTGCCGCATGAGTACCTTGTATCGAATCGGCCAGATTGTGCCGAGCTCTAACACCACCATGGAAACCGAAATTCCGGCCATGCTGACCGCGCGTATGAGCATTCGTCCGGAACAGCGCTTCACCTTCCACTCCAGCCGCATGCGGATGAAAAAAGTGGTCAAGGAAGAACTGGCTGCTATGGATGCAGAATCTGATCGTTGCGCCCAGGAACTGAGTGACGCCAAGGTCAACGTGCTGGGTTATGCCTGCCTGGTGGCGATTATGGCCATGGGGCCAGGGTATCACCGCGAATCTGAACAGCGTCTGACCCAGCGGGTACGTGACAACGACAGCGACGGTCAGGTGATTACCAGTGCCGGTGCGTTGGTGGAAGGCCTGAAAGTGATGGGGGCCAAGAAGGTCGCCGTGGTTGCGCCTTATATGAAGCCGCTGACCGAGCTGGTGGTGGATTACATTCGTCAGGAAGGTTTCGAGGTGATGGATTACATCGCGCTGGAAATCCCCGACAACCTCGACGTTGCCCGTCATGACCCGCAACGCCTGCCAGAAATCGTTAAGGACCTGAAATATCAGGACGCCGATGTGATCGTGCTGTCGGCCTGTGTGCAGATGCCGTCCTTGCCTGCCATTGCCAAAGTTGAAGCCATGACTGGCAAACCGGTGGTGACCGCTGCGGTGGCGACGACTTACGCCATGCTGAAGTCGCTGGAGCTGGAGCCTGTGGTTCCGGGTGCGGGCGCTTTGCTGTCTGGCGCTTACTGATTCCTTCTGCGGGTAAACCGCCTTTGGCCATGAAGGTGGGGGCACTGACATGGCCGTTTTTTCTTCTTATTCGGTAGTGTTGGCCTGCGGTTGCGCTGCCGGTGTCTGTTTTCTTGTGGAGGGGCTGGGCTATGCCTAAAGACGATTTGGCTCAAGACGATTTGGGTAACAACTACGCGGGTGTTTGGGATGGCAAAGTAGGGTTTGGCAACAAGGCTGCGCTGGTGCTGATCGACTTCCTGCAAGGCTACGTGACCGAAGGTTCACCCTTGTATGCGCCGCTGGTGAAAACCGCCGTGGCCAATACCGTACCCCTGTTAGAGCAGGCTCGTGCCAACGGCATGGACGTGATTCATACCCGCATTCTGTATCATTCAGGCTTTGCCGATGGCGGCATCTGGCTGCAAAAAGCGCCGGTGATGAAAGCCATGGTGGAAGGCAATCCGTATGCGGAATTCTGCCCTGAAGTGACGCCGCAGGATTCTGAAGTGGTGGTGGTGAAGCAATATGCCAGCTCGTTTTTTGGCACCAGTTTGGCGGCGACATTAACTGCCCGTGGCGTGGATACGGTGGTGCTGGTGGGCTGTTCAACCAGTGGCTGTGTGCGGGCAACGGCGGTGGACGCCTTGCAGCACGGCTTCCGAACCATTGTCGCGGGGGATTGCTGTGGCGACCGCCATCAGGCACCGCACGACGCCAACCTGTTTGATATCAACAGCAAGTACGGCGATGTGATGCCATCCGGCGAGATCATCAAGGCGCTGTTTAAATAGGTCAAACAGGTTGATCCATCAGATCCTGCGGTTGATCGACGTCCAGCAGAACGCCGGGGTCGTCGACCGCCAGGTTATCCACTTGCGCCTGTTGGCGTTTCACAATCTGCTTGCCACCACTGTCGCCTGTCAGGGCAGCCAATTCCGGCCAGTAGGCCTTGCCAAACAGCACCGGGTGGCCGCTCTGGCCCTCGTGAACCGGCCTCACAATACGATTGCTGCCCGAGCGTTCGACCAGCCGTTTAAAGGTACTCTCAGTAATGCTTGGCATATCACCCAGCAGCAGGGCGATTGTGTGAATCGGCAGGCTGGACGATTTCAGCAGCGCGCCGTTTGCCGCGCCACCTTCCAGTAACACCGCCATCGCATCAGAAATACTCGAGCCCATGCCATTGCTGGCATTGCTTGCCCGAATAATCGGCGTGCCGCGAGTAATGCCAAGGTCGTAGGCGATGTCATCCGGGCGAATGACCACGGCAATGTTTGGCAGGTATTGGCGGGTGTTTTCGATGGTGGCACCCAGCAGTGTGGTGTTTTGCCACGCCGCTTTGCGCTTGTCGTCAGGGCCGAAGCGGTTGGAAAAACCGGCCGCCATAATCAGCCCCAGTACCTGATGTTTTTTCTGTTCAAAAATCATGGATTCATGGTTCTTTAAAGGTCGTCACGGGCGCGACCGCGTTGCACTCGCAGAATATCGGCCATTGCCGCCAGGGCAATCTCTGCGGGGGTTTTGCTGCCCAAGGCCAGGCCGATGGGCATATGAATGCGCTCGACTTGTTCGGCGGTCAGGCCGCCTACGCGCATCAGGCGACTGGCACGGGCATCGGAGGTTTTGCGCGACCCCATAACGCCAATATAGAACGCATCGGTTTTTACCGCTTCGATCATGGCCAGATCGTCAATGCGAGGGTCGTGGGTCATGGCCACAACCGCCGTTTGGGCGTGGCAGTTGCCAGCTTTTTTGATGAACGAAGAGGGCAGCTTGCGCTCCAGTCGAACACCCGTAAGTTCGAAGCCGGCCAGCACTTCTTCTCGTGGCTCGCACACAATCACTTCGTAGCCGAGGGTAACGGCGAAATCGGCGCAGGCCTTGGCCACCGTCGACAGACCACAAATGATCAAACGGCTGGCAGGGCCAATTCGAATCAGCGCCTTGTTGCCACACAGTTCAATGCGGTCGCCGCCCTGGTCGTTCAGGGGGGACAGTTCCGATTTGCCACTGCTGAGGTCCACCTGGCGCAACGCTTGTTGCTGGCCTTCCAGTACGTTCAATAGTTGGGTTAGCAAGTGCTGACTGGCCGCTGACGCTGGCAGCTTTTCCACCAGTACATCCAGAATACCGCCACACGGTAGGCGGATTTGCGGCCGCCCGGAATGGTCGTCCGCCGGGTCGCCATAGCGCACGGTTTGCACGGGTTGTTGCCAGGCACCGTTTTGCAGTTGTTCCAGAAAGTCGTCTTCCACACAGCCACCCGACAGCGAGCCGACATGCTGGGCGTTACTGCGGGCAACCATCATGGAGCCGGGTTCGCGGGGAGACGAACCAAAAGTCGACAGCACGGTACAAAGCCAGACGGTGTGACCCGTCTGGCTCCATTCCAATGCCTGTTTGATTACCTGCACATCAAGGTGCTGCATCAAGAGGTCTCCACCTATCAGGTGTTAGCGTCAGGAGGTTTTCAGCTGGTTGGCAATCGGCAAGGTGCGAATGCGTTTGCCGCTGGCGGCAAAAATGGCATTGCACAGAGCCGGTGCAACCGGCGGTACACCGGGTTCACCGATGCCGCCCATTGGCACATCCATGCGGTTATTGACGGCATGAACATGAATCTCCTTCGGAGCGTGCACGATGCGAGCCACCTGATAGTTGTGGAAGTTCGACTGCTGAATGGCACCGTCTTTGGCGGTGATTTCACTTACCAGCGCGTTGCTGATGCCCATGACACAGGCACCTTCCATTTGCGAGCGAATGCGGTCCGGATTCACCTGCGGGCCACAGTCCACCGCAATGTCGGCACGGTGAATAATCAGCTCACCGGCGTCGGTCACTTCGGCATCGAACACCACTGCCACGTAAGACACAAAGCTGTTGTGAACGGCCAACCCCAAACCGCGGTTTTTCGGCATGGTCTTGCCCCAACCAGCTTTGCGGGTGGCCACTTCGATCACGTCGCGCAGGCGGCCGGTATCCAGTACGTACTCGGCCGGATTTTCGCCGTAGTTCCAGTGTTCACCGATGCTGGTCGGATTGATCTTGCGGGCAGGGCCAATCAGATCCAGCAGGTACTGTTTGTGGTCAACACCGGCTTCGTGTGCCAGTTCGGCCGCGAAGCTCTGGATGGCGAACGCATGGGGCAAGTTGTACACCGCGCGGTACCAACCGATGCGCACGTGGGCCGGAGCTGCCGGATTTTCCAGTTGAATGGCTGGAATATCGAACGGCACGGTATTGAACCCCATACCGTTTTCAAACACGGCGGTGTGGCCGCTGTCCGGGCCAAACAGCGAGGTAATGGAAGGCGATGCCGAACGGTGACGCCAGCCAATGGATTTGCCATTGCTGTCCAGCACGCCTTCCAGGCGATCCAGCGACACGGTGTGGTAGTAACCTTGCTGAATGTCGTCTTCACGAGTCCATTGAACGCGAACCGGACGACCGTTCAGTTTGGCTGACAGGGCGGCGGCTTCAAAAATGTAGTCGGGCTTGGATTTACGGCCAAAGCCACCACCCAGCAGGGTGCAATGAACGGTAACGTCTTCCGGCTTCAGGCCAAGCTGGCCAGCAACGCCGTCTTTGGCCAATTGCGGGTTCTGAACCGACGCCCAGATTTCTGCCTTGCCATTTTTCACCTGCGCAATCGCCACCATGGGTTCCATTGGGGATTGTGACAGGTGCGGCATGTAGTAGCTGGCTTCAACGGTCTTGTTGGCGCTATCGCTGTGCAACACCTGTTCGAAGTCACCTTCGCTGCGCACCACTTTGCCCGGCTGCTGAACCGCTGCCTCGAGCTGCTGGCGGTAAGCCACTGAATCGTAGTTGGCGTTATCTCCGGCTTTGGCGTTGTCCCACTCAATCTTCAGAGCGCGGCTGGCCTTGATGGCAGCCCAGGTGTTTTCGGCCACAACGGCAATACCGCCCAGTGGCGTGAACGCCGATGGCATTTGCACGGTGGGCAGCTCAATCACATCGACGACCCCAGTGACTTTTTTGGCGTCTGTGGCATCGAAAGATTTAACGCCAGCGCAATACACGGGCGGGCGCACAATTTTGGCAACCAGCATGCCGTCGAGTGTCACGTCGGCACCAAATACGGCTTTGCCCGTGACAATATCGCGGCCATCAATGGCCATCGGTTGGCCGGTTTTTTCGGTGGTGCCTTCCGGATAAGCACCCGGATTCTTGCTGATATAGCGCCATTCCGACGGTTGTTTCAGTTGCAACGAAGCGGCAACCGGCACTTTCATTTCAGCGGCCAGTTCCGCCAGTTCGGCAAAGCTCAGGGTGCGGTTGGTTGGGCGGTGTACCACTTGATGAATAGTGGTGGTGACATCGCTTACCGGCACGTTCCACACCTGTGCGGCAGCCTGCTCCAGCATGTGTCGGGCGGCGGCGCCAACACGACGCATGGGCTCGAAAAAGTGGCGCATGGAGCGGGAACCGTCGGTGTTCTGGTTGCCGTATTTGGGTTCGTTGGCGTTGGCTTGCTCAACCACCACCTTATTCCAGTCGGCACCCATTTCATCGGCAACCACCATCACCAGGCTGGTGCGAATGCCCTGACCCATTTCGGCGCGGTGGTTAACAATGGTTACGCTGCCGTCGGTGGCAATGCTGACAAACACATTGGGGTTGTCGGTCCAGCCGTTTGGCATGGCGTCGCGGCCGTATTTGGCATCTTCAGCGAAAGCCATGTCCCAACGAGCGGCCAGCACCAGGCCGGTGGCCATGCCCATACCACCGAGAAACTTGCGGCGGCTGACGTTGGCAATTTGCACGGTCTGATTTTCGGTCGCCGTTGCTGCGTTCAGTGTTTTGGTCGTGCTCATGCTTTCACCTCCACAAACAGGGATTCATCAACGGCGTTGGCCTGGGCGAGCTGCGGGTTGTCAGCGGCGCTATGGATGGCCTTGCGAATACGGTTGTAAGTACCGCAACGGCAAATATTGCCTGCCATGGCGTTGTCGATTTGTTCGTCGGTGGGGTTCGGGTTGGACTTCAGCAGCGCTACGGCGCTCATGATCTGACCGCTCTGGCAGTAGCCACACTGGGCCACGGCTTCGTCCATCCAGGCCTGCTGGACTTTCTGACCAACCGTGTCCTGCGCCATCGCTTCAATGGTGGTGATGTTCTTGCCATTGGCGAACGCAATCGGAGTAGAGCAGGAGCGAATCGGATTGCCATCCAAATGCACCGTACAAGCGCCACACATGGCCATGCCGCAGCCAAAGCGGGTGCCGTGCATCTGCATGTGATCTCGCAGGGCCCACAAAATGGGCGTGTCTTCGGGAATGTCCAGTTGGTGGGTCACACCATTGACCGTCACTGAAATCATTGGGAATCTCCGGTTGCGTTGAGTGGAGTGTTCGCCCGGGCAGGGCTGTTGTTGTGTAACCGGTCGTCTTCTGAGTACAACCTGGTGTTGTCGCTGGCTTCACGGCCAGCCTCTTAATGATGGCTCGTTTACGATTGCAAAAGCGCCAACCCACTGTTCCGCCGATGGGCACTGTTCGACGGTTGCCAAATCGGTGTTTTTCAGAATCAGTCAGTTTTTTAAGAAATTAAAAAAACGCGCTGTAGAAATGAGTACTACAGCGCCAAAGCGGAAACATCATGACCATTCTGGCAAAGCCTGATGGTTGGCAGAATCGTTCTGAATTGCTCAAGTTAATGAATGGGGTTCATTAATCAGGAAGACGGCTGTGGCTGCTGATAACGAACAGAAAACAGCAGTAGTTATGTTGGCAGGAAGAGAGCAAAGAAGCCCGGTTGGGCTTCTTTGGTTAGCTGGTTTTTTAGCGTGGTGCTATTCATTCAGGCGTAATCGTATGGGCCGCCTTGCTCCAGCGCGCGTTTGTAGGCATCCCGTGCCTGCACTTTCTTAACGTAGGCAGCAATGTTCGGGTGGCTTTCGGCGCTGATGGCACGGCTCAACGCAGCTTCCAGCGGGAAGATCATCTGAAAATCGGCGATGGATAATTCCTCACCGGCAAACCAGCTGTTTTTACCCAAATGACGCTCGATGTAATCCAGGTGGGTATCGAGGTTGGGTTGCACAAAGCTGGCCATCACCTTGTTGGCAATGCCTTTGGCGATGGGCTTGACGAAAAACGGCATTGGGCTGGTTTTGATCTTGTTGAACACCAGCGTCAGCAACAAATAGGGCATCAGGCTGCCTTCGGCATAGTGCAGCCAGTATTTGGCTTGCCAACGGGCTTCGGCGTCCTGAGGCATAAAGCGGTAGTCGCCTTTTACTTCGTTCAGGTATTCGATGATCAGTCCGGACTCCGCCAGCGCGGGTTGTTCGCCATCAACCACCACCGGGGCCTTACCCAAAGGGTGAATGGCTTTCAGGCTGGGCGGCGCCAGCAGGGTTTGTTTGTCGCGCTCGTACAGCGCAATTTGATAGTTGATACCCAGCTCTTCCAGTAGCCAGAGAATGCGTTGGGACCGTGAATTATTAAGATGATGAAGTGTAATCATGCGCTTTATTGTCCTTGGGTCTTGCTGATGCCCACAGGCACCAGATCTGGAAAAGGGTGAAGGCAAAGCCCAGCGGTACGAAGATATTCAATAGCCACCAAAGCCACAGAGACCACGGCTTCCGCGCTTTGGGCGTTGGATCAGTGTCGGCTGGCAAGGTTGCGGATGCCCGCACACGCGTTAGACCAAACCCGAGCATACCCGCCTTGTGTTGCTTCAACAGGCTACGTGGCCAAATCACACTGGCCAGCAGGCCAATACACAGCCCTGCCAATGCCATCTGGGCATGGTCAACGTGATCTTTGACGTCGCTGGCAGCGGCACCGAATATAAAGATCATTAGCAGCAACCACGCCAGTAGCAGGGTGTTCCACACCATCTGAATGGTCAGACTGGCCTGAAACCAACGGTCGGCCTTCTGTGACAGCACTGATGCCTCCTGGGTTGCTGATGGAGCTCTAACGGGCTCTTGTTTTTCAAACTGTATAATAGTGCCCGAATATTGCCATCAGGTGTTACTGATTGCTGGCAAGTCGAACCACAGCGCAGTGGTAGGCTCGAGGGCTTGTAGCTGCAACGACGGCTCAGCCTGGACGCCAAGTCCATCGCCGGGTAACAGCACCAGTGGCGAATGATTCTCCAGTTGGCAATCCAACGCACCTTCGATGACGTGTAAGTAGCCACTGCGCTTGCTGGCAGACAGCGCGATTTCCTCGCCGGGCTGTAGTTGTAACCGAGACATTACCATGTCCTGATGGATTTTCAGTGATCCGCCACGTTGGTCGTGGCTCACCAGTGGTGTGAGCTTACCCTGCTGCGCAATGGCTTTTTGCTCGTAGCCAGGCGTTAGCCCTTGCTGGTTGGGGATGACCCAAATTTGCAAAAAATGTACTGGGTCTTCATTGCTGTGGTTGTACTCGGAATGCCGGATGCCTGTACCCGCGCTCATGCGCTGCACTTCGCCAACCCGTAAAACCGACTCATGGCCCTGGCTGTCCTTGTGGTGCAAGCCACCTTCCAGCACGTAAGAAATAATTTCCATATCCCGGTGGCCGTGTGGTGCAAAGCCCGCACCGGGGTCGACGGTATCGTCGTTGATGACCCTCAGTAAGCCCCAGCCCATATGGTTTGGGTCGTAGTAATGACCAAAAGAAAAACTGTGGAAACTGTTGAGCCAACCAAAATTGGCATTGCCGCGCTCGGCTGCTTTACGTAAGTAAATCATGCTGACTCCTGAACCTGTTTTGAGTTCAGCATAGAGACTGAAACCTTTCTTAAAAAGCGCATATAAATACGATTAAGTATCGAATTATGCGAAAGGTTGGCTGCATTGTAAGGCACTAGTTAGAACTTTCAGGCCATTCCTGAACGTGCCGCTATGAACGGATTCGATGAGCAGATTTGATGAGCGTTAAAGCAGAATCGCAAATGAACAGAAGATGGATTGAATAGGCGCTTTCAATCGCCAATGATTGGCCTACAATGCCGCCATCGTGCAGCGGCCGCCAGGCTCCAGACTGCACACAGTCATTTAAAGAGAGAGTGTTATGGAACGTATCGACCGCGACTTTTACGCCCGCGACAAAGAAGATCAGGAAGCCTTCCTGAGCCAAACCTGGTGCAACGACTGCATGGAAGTGGACCTGGGCATGAAAGAGCCACAGGAATACGAATTTGACGGTGTGGTGTACATCGAAGGCAAATGCGTGAAATGCGGCGCCACCGTAACCACCGAAATTGCCGACGACGACACCGACGGCGAGTGGGAAGACGAAGCCTGATCAACGGCCGTTTTCACGCGATACCAACACCAAAGCCGGGATTATCCCGGCTTTGGTGTTTCTGGGGGGACTATTCAGCTTCCCGTGTGATTGCCAGTAATGCGCCTGTATTCAGAGACCATCAGAATAAATCGGCGCCCGTTCTGGATAGAAAGGGGTTGCTGACACTGTGTCGCTGATTTGGACCTAATTTCTCGGACCTGCAAACCGGCTTGGTTATTCGAAAGCATCTGGCAACACAGAGAGAGCACCAGATTCAACAGCCGTTCCCATGCAGTGACGAGGTTATTCATGAATGGGCTGGCTCGGTATTTCCTCTTTATGAATTTTACCTGATCATCCATCCAGTGTATTTGGCGTGCGGACAAATCAATGCGCGTTTTTCCACCGTGCTTGCTCACTTTGTAGGGGGCTGATACCGTAACCGGCTGAATACAAAGGAGTTGTGCTGCAGGTTTACAAGTTAATGCGCACAGTAAAAAGAGTTAATGCGCATGCGCGTTTTTCTGGCAGGGAGGAATCTGGAAATGAGAGTTTTTTATTATAAATCAAGTGGTTATCAATTTTTTCTGGATAATACCTCACCCAGAAAGCGCGCATGCGCACTAATAAGCTGTTATATGCTCAATGGAGATTAGATGAACTCATCAATTGATGATGTATATAAAAAAGTAGGTGAGGCTCTTCATATGGGGCAAACGCTAGAGTTTCTTACTCGGACGCTTGTTACGATATTGAACAACAATTTTGATGTTGAAATAGAAGTTGAAGCACTCGTAATCCGTGAAGACCGTAAAACCTTAGGTCAACTCATCGGTTTACTAAAAAGCCACGCCGATATTGATGATGTTGGTACTTCTATCTTGAAGCAAGCACTAGTTAAACGTAACTATATTGCTCACGAGTTTTACATTAAAAATAACTTCTTGTTCACCGACCTAGAGCATAGAAATAAGGTTTATCAAACTCTTGTAGAAGATACCAAAACTATTGCATTAGGTACTGCATTAATGTCCGGTTTCGTGGAAGGATTTTGCGAGGCTCTAGCTATCGATAAATCAAAAGTTCTGGTGAAACAGAGCATATAACAAAGCGTTTAAAACGGATTCCCAACGCTTGGCATTTTCGGTTTGATTCAGCTTTAGTGTTTGCGGCACAATGGTTTAGGCAGGGTGGTAGCGTTGCTCACCAATTAACGCGGCGTTATGCAGTATAGGAAATTCGAATGTCGTACATTGAAGGTTTTAAGTTGGTAAATAAAAAACGAAAGATCTACACAGCTATATTTTTAGTTTTTTGGATGTCAGCGATGGCTTTAGGTGAGATTTTTGATCCTGCTCCCCGTGAAATTATCCTATTACTAAAATTCATAGGATTGGCTTTTATTTCGATGGCAGTGTTTCAATACAAGTGCCCGAAATGTAAGAAAACCCCAAGTTGGGGGTGGCATGTAGAGAGATGTAAATCTTGTGGTGAACCACTTGCATAACAAAGCCAGTCAATTCGCCAGCAAACTATCTGGACTTGTCGTACTCGCCATTGCTGGAAAGCGTTATGTACCTTGGATAGTATGAAGCATTTTTTAAAGTGGTTGCTGGCATACTCAATTTTCGGCTTAAGTTCAGCGTTTATCGGGTATGCAGTAGAAACCAAGGGTGAAATGGTAGGCGATTGGTGGCCGGTATTACTAATGCTTCCTTTCACCACCATTTTTACCTTCTTCACTCTTGGCTTCTTTTGCAAGGGGGTAGGCATGCTTGCCCTTGCTAGTGGTTCTCTAATTTTTATAAGCGCCAGCATAGGTTATGCAATCAAGCGGACCAATAATTGGCTTTACGGTGTTGCACTAGGTAGCATTATTGTTTGTTGGCGATCTGTGACCGTCTTCTTTAACATGATGTCGGTGTAGTACATAACAAGTTTAGGCAATCGGCGCCAAAAAACGGCGCGTTTACTAAAGGCGTTAGGTCTAAGTAGTAGAAAATAGAAAGGTAGTTATGACTTTTGACATCACAGTTGTTAAACAACAGCTAGATCAAGCATTTGAAAATGACTCAGAGGTTGAGTTACTAAAAGTACTAAAAAAAAATTCGTTCTTATTTCATGACCTTTACACTAGAAAGTTCGGTATTCAACCAAACTTTGCAGAAGTTCCATTTGGAGATAAGTTTCGCTGTGACTTTTGTTGGTTAAACGACAACTCAGATGGTCCAGAATGGGTTTTAGTCGAAATTGAAAAACCGTCTATGAAGTTGTTCACTCAGACAGGCAATCCGGCAAGAGAGTTAAATCATGCAATCGAGCAAGTGAAGTCTTGGGAGCGGTACTTTAGCCAGCAGCCTGCCGAAAAACAACGTATCTTCGGTGCTGTATCTAAATTCCGTTATGTTCTCGTTGCTGGTCGTAGAAATGAGTGGCAAACAAAGTATGCCGCTCAGTGGCGCTCTCATCATAACCAAACGAGTAATATTGAAATCCATAGCACCGACATATTTTATGATGCACTAGAGTTCTATGGAAAATTCCAAGATTCATTTTGGAGCTTTGAAGAGAACCCAGTCTCGTTGGCTAGTCGGAATCTAAGTCAGTATTGTGCTGAGCATTCATACTTAGGGAGTTGGCGCAACCTGCTGACCTAACAAGCAATTTAAGAGGGATTCTCATTTTGTTTCTACTTCAAATTTAGTGTTTACGGTGCAGTGTGTTAGGTTGGGTGGTGGCGTTGTTCACCCCTTAATTGGACGTTAACTTCATAGAGTACGAAATGGGTGCATCACTGAGATCAGGAATATACTTGCTAACTCTCGCTGTTTTCATTCTAGCTCTTGCATATGAGCATGGAATGGTAATGGCTGGTTTAGCACCAGAATTCGTAAGTAATGTGCTTGCTCCCAGATTGGCGTGGGGTGCCTGTTTGCCATTCGTAGTAGGCATTGTTTTCATTGTCGCTGGTGTTTTTGAATTTGCTTTCAGCAAAAAAACAATGTTATCTAGTTCAGCTGAGAGCATCACTCTATTCTTAACTCTGGCAATGTTTGCATTGTTTTGCTACTACGCGTGGAGTTTGTATGTTGTCTAGAGAAATCAAAGTTAACAAGGCCAGCCAGAGGGACGGCCAAACCGCTTCTCGCTTTGCCTGCCCCTGCTGGCCGCGTTACGTTTACGATTTATGACTATCTATTTCTACACAAAAACTGACAAGTACGGCGAGTTTTCAAATTTCTCGAAGTATGGAATAGAAATGGATGGCCAGTGGTGGCCTACGGTAGAGCACTATTTTCAGGCTCAGAAATTTCTGGATGAAGAACATAAGATTAAAATACGTGAGGCCCACACGTCTAAACAAGCTGCTGAGCTTGGCCGTAGTCGTAAGCTTCCAATTAGAAGTGACTGGGAGCAGGTAAAAGATCAAATTATGTATGAGGCAGTGTTGAAGAAGTTCCAAACACACGAAAAGTTAGCCGCATTGTTGGTTTCAACAGGCGATCAAAATATAGTTGAAAAAGCGCCCGGAGATTATTACTGGGGTTCTGGTAAAGACGGTTCTGGTTTAAATAAATTAGGCGAAATACTTGTTGAAGTACGTAGCGATATTCAAATTTAATAAGGCAAAGAAAAATCAGCGGATTCGCTACGCTATCCGCTGTTTTCGGCGTTAGCGTACTGGAATATGATGAAGAGAACTGTTTTTTTATTGATATTTTCAGTCTTGAATTTTATGTTCTTACTTGGGCTAGCACCGTTTACTAAATGATATGTATTCATGACGTTGGTGGTACTTGCTGGGTGATAGGGGTTTTCGATTTTCCTATAGCTCTGATCGCTATAGTTCTCTATTACCCAGGGCTCGTTATAGTATGAGAGGACTCTATCCCCTCAGGGCGGCATAAAAAACAGCTGTTTTTGTCACTAAAAAGCGTGGTGGAGTGCGCAAAGAAAAATCGTATCCAAAGACTGGGTGTTTTAAATATAAGGGAATGAAATGAAGTATTTAATAATTGTGGAAACCAATGTAAGCAACCCATCCTGGGTAAGTGCGTATTTAGAGGAAGTTACTCCGCTTGTAGTAGCTTACGGTGGTAAATACTTAACGCGAACATCAAATATTGAGTTGCTTGAAGGAAACGATACGCCAGAGTTTTCACTGGTTGTAGAGTTTGAATCTAAAGAATCTGCGTTAGAGTTTTATCATTCAGAAGAATACAGGCCTTTCAAAGAGAGCAGGCAATCTGGTTCAGAAAGTAAATTCTTATTACTACCTGTTGAAAATGGCACTGTATAGCAGATGTGTGAAAATCGTCTGTGCTGACCTCATGATCGTATGGCCGTTGTTTTCGGCCTCATGCATTTCGGGGATTTAACTATGAAGGATCATCAGACTATCGCTAAACTGGGCCTGGTTTCAGGAGCTTTAATAGCGATTTTTACTGCAATAGCCCATATGTCGTGCCTTTACTTTGGGCCAGCGTGCTTCGAGGCCCAAATGGCACCGCCGGAAATAGTCCAATCAGCTGTTGACGGTACCTGGGTCGCTCCGGTCGGTACCTTGTTGATTTCATCTGTTTTTCTTCTTTGTGCAG
The DNA here is from genome assembly GCF_056158645.1 of Oceanobacter sp. ABM4_470. NCBI lineage: Bacteria > Pseudomonadati > Pseudomonadota > Gammaproteobacteria > Oceanospirillales > Oceanospirillaceae > Oceanobacter > Oceanobacter sp. ABM4_470. The sequence goes on along the minus strand of NZ_JBSWTR010000001.1, from coordinate 2,095,669 downwards.
CCTATGCATTATCTGCAGCTAAGTTCTTAAGGCAGTTACCCTTGCTAAAACTGGGAATGTACGTGATATCTCTGGTGTGTATTCTGCGGGGTGTAGCGACCTTGCCATTGTCCTTCATTTTTCCTGAAATGGTTAGCGCATTTAGTATTATCGCAGGTCTTGTATGGCTGCTATCTGGACTACTGTTTTATTTTGGTTATAGATATTCAAGCGGTTCTGCATAATCAGTTTCTCAAAAAGGTTGGCTAATTTTCCCGTTTTTCTGGACGCCTTTTAGACTCAAAGAGGTGTCCTAAGTCAGCCTGTAAAACTAGGAAAGCACAAAGCAATAATCGCGTGGACTTCATACACGACGCTGAGTGTGTTCCTTGCTTATGATTTCCAATTGTCCCATATTCTGACCACCGCATGACTTCGGCACACGACGAGAGGAAGCCTATGAATTTCGAGGAAATGTCAGAGCAGGAGATACTGGAGATTGCTAATCCCATCATGGATAACCTGATGGAAGCATCTACCAATATAGATTTTGAAGGGCATGTGCGTGACTTTAACAAGCGAATGCTAAAAATCGTCACTCGTGATTATCTTAATGAAGTCTGTGTGAAGTATCAGGCCGAGAAAGGTTTTTTCGCAGAGCGAGTACCTGTAGCGGTGTTTAGGCGCCCTGATTCGGCTGCTATTGTCTGGAAGCAGTTTTACACCAAGGCACCTGGTGAGCATGTCGCTGAAATGGTTTTGGTTTACGAAGACGGCCGGTTTCTGGTCGACCATGCGATGGTTTTTTAAACTACGTGATCAATTCAACAAGCGGGGATTCTGTATTGGCCTGAATCTCCTTTAGGTTGCTGGGTACAATCAGTGTGCTGTAGTGACCAGCATTAGAGCCTGGTTGTTCAGCCAGTCTGTTTTCCGGTTTTGTCTGCATGTTCATGTTTTAACCATACTGCTCACTTGGCTTTGTTCGTGATTTCGTCTTTCTGCTAGAAGTTGTTCTTAGAAAATATCATCCATCACTCTAAGAATTAGCTCGCTTGATTGGGGCGCTTGCTCACCTTTTTTGCGGCTGTTACGGTGGGGCGGAATATAAAGGAATTGTGCGGTTGGTCTACACGTTGACGCACAAACACTCGGACAAGCCCTTGCATACAGTGATCAAGGAGGATTTGGTGCAGAGGTATCAATACGCCGCACTTTGCAGCACCGCTCTGTTGGGGCTCGCGATCGTCGTGCTGCCTGATCAATTTCTGTTTTCCAAGACGGTGCCAAACTCGTTCTGGACAGAATATTTCCCGTTGCCTTTCGGAGCAGGCTGGTTCATCACTTTTATTGCTTTGGGTCCGGTCGTTTGGTGTACCAAAGCATTGTCTGGTGCGCTGAAAAGTGCTGGTTCTGTAACGCTTGTTTCGATTTTGATGGCAGTTCCAATATCGTTACTAATGGGTGGTGGTACGTTGTCGGTTAATAACCTGTTATATCAGTACCTGTGGGTTGGAATCATCTGTTTACCACCTTTAATTTTGCACGCTGTTCTGCGATCTATCTATGGATATTTTACGAGAGATAACTGGGCAAGCGGGAGAGAATCATGATGCCGTGTGTAATAGGTTAGCTTCCTCAGAGCGTTTCGTAAATGAAGATATGTTTTGATATTTATTATTTTGATGTTGAAAAATACACATTTGGTGTGAAGTTCCCAAAAGGAGCCGGAACCATCATTTTGGATGGAAAGACCACTCAAAATGAGGTTGGGATTTTTATAGGGTCTTTGCTTGAATTCAATGAATTGGCTTTGAACTCCGAATTTATTAATGCTCTTGACTTGAAGGGCGAAATAGCGCTTAGCGGTGGTACGCTATTCGAGAAAAATGGAGTATCTATCAAACCTTCATGTTGTGCAGACCTCCAGGATTGGAAAAATGTAATTGAGGGCCTTCCTCAGCATAAGAGTAGTTGGATGGGGCACGACCCAACCCCTGCTTTTATGTTTGATGGGGATCAAATTACCTTGTGGAGCGATGATTCTGATAATGAAAACTCTTTTAGTATAGAATTTAGCCAGTCGGAAGTGAGTGGCTTTAATCTATCTGCCCAACAAGATCTCACTGATTTTTTAAAAAGTGTTGAAGAGTGGGCATTAAATTTCTACAAAGAAGATCCGCAGAGTTTAGTTAATGCCATTAAAGAGTACTTGCTGTTAAATGGAAGCTGACAATGGTTGGCAACGGAATGAGTGATCTTCCCCCGTTTTGCCGGACACCTTTTTAAGCACGAAAAGGTAAATTCACCCTCGGCCAGTTCAGGCAACTGAACTCAAATGTCCATCAGTAGAGATGCTCCTACAAGACGTCCGCCTTGGCTGGGGTTCTTGAGTCCGCTAGAGTTCAGGGCGATGAATGGAAAACAGTACTGTCCGGAAAAGAGGATGAAGAGCAAGGTGGCTACAAAACCAAGGAATCCTGAACAACCAAAGTATATCGGCATCGCACTTGGTGTTATTTATGGTCTTTCACTCAGGCTTTTGTGGGAAATCGAAGCCCTGCGGAATGTGGGTGGGCTGGTCACTGTCTCATTTATGTTTTTTGTGCCGTTTGTGATTGGATTTATTCGTATCCACTTTGAGTGCAAGGTAAACCCTGATCTCACCATCGGCAGAATGATCACGCTATCCTGGCAGCCTATCTTCGTTTTTCTGCTGGCTTCTGTTGTAACACTATTGGAAGGAAGTATTTGTGTTGCAATGGCACTTCCTGCATTTATGTTCTTTTCCAGTCTCGGTGGTGTGGCTGCCGGGTGCCTGTATCGATATTTCACCCAAAAGCGCAACGCCACTTTGATGTCGGTGGCGCTACTGCCTGTGTTGGTCGCGCCGGTAGAGGTTAACTTTATTGAAACGAGTAAAACTTACACAGTTGAAAACAGCATTGTTATTGATGCCTCTCCAGCTGCCGTTTGGAAGCAGCTTGGGGAAGTGGAGTTAATTCAGTCAGGTGAGTTTGATGTTTCACTGACTTCCTTGATCGGCGTGCCAAGACCAATCAAGGCCAGCATGAATGCGCATGAAACCGGTGCTGTGCGTACCAGTGAGTGGGAAGAGGGGGTTGTATTCAGGGAGGTCATTACAGCCTGGGAGCCGGGCAGCAAAATGACGTATTCCTTTGATATCAACCCTGACGAAATTCCGGATCATGCATTGGACAAGCATGTGAAACTTGGTGGCGAATACTTTTCGCCATTGGACGGAGGCTACTACTTGTCGCAAGGCCAGGATGGCAATACGGTCTTAACGCTGAAGACCAGATTGGTGGATAACACCAATTTTGGTATTTACTCTCGTGTCTGGGGAGAGTTGATCTTCCGTGATTTTCATATTTCGCTGCTAAAACTTATGAAATCCAGGGCTGAAAAATCAAATAATATGGACGGGGTGTAAGCTCCAATCGTGATATTTAAGGAAGATAAGATGAAGTTTTTGGGTTTGCTTTTGGCGGTTCTTATGACCGCATGTGCAAGTAATAAGGAGATTCAAACGGTTGCGCTGACGAAGGAGTCGCCGCCTCAGTTGTGGTCTGACCACAAGCTACTTCAGGCTTCCCCGGACTTGTGTGCCATAAAAGGGGAGTCCATCTTGAAATCTCTGAGTTTTTCAAATGTTGTGAAGAATGGCACCTACGTATATGGCAACTTCAGCAGTAGTCGAGCGGCTATAAAGTGCGTTCCTGTACCAGAAGGTTCTTTTGTTTATGCGGCGGTCGCTGGTCCTGAAGTTGAGGTTGTACGCAGGTTGCGGAACGAAATTGTCTGGAAACTTTAATCAGCGACTCTCCATTTTTGGAAATCTCCCTGAAGCGCCGTACATACCGGTACCGACGTGCATCCCATAAACAACAAAGCCGGGATTATCCCGGCTTTGTTGTCTCTTGCTTAGTCAGCCATCAAGCACTGACTGCTGATCTTCCAGCATTTACAACCCCGCATCCGCCCGCTTTTGCCAGCGGGTAAACAGCATGGCGCTGATGAATATCACCAGTGTCAGTACGGTCATCAGCCATCCCCAGCCGCTGCTGCCCGGTGTAAACACCAGCATGACCGCCAGTACAAAATACAGTTGGATCATGTAGGCCATCCATGAGGCTGTTTTGTGCGAGCGGGCAATCAGTCCGGGTACAAACAGCAGTAATGGCAAGCATTTGAACAGGGCGATGCCCAGTCCAGCCAGCCACAGCATAGGGCCTGGTTCCACGTCTTGTGGCGGGTTGGCCAGGGTAGACAGCAGCAGTGTCAGCAGTAAGCCAATGTAGCTACCAACCAGCACCTTGAAGGCCAGTTTGGCTTTGCCAGTAAAGTTCGTTGTGGTGGGGGTGTCTGTCATGGTTAACCTTCTTGCAGCAGGGCTTTGGCCAGTATTGCTACCCGTTTGCCTTGCGCCAGGCAGAGTGCTTTTTCATGGTCGCTGAGGCGCTGGTCGTTGTTGGCTCCGGCCCAGTGGCTCATGCCGTATGGGGTGCCACCGGTGCTGGTTTCACTCAGTTCGGCGTTTTTGTACGGCAAGCCTGCGAACACCATGCCGTGGTGCAGCAGTGGCAACGCCATGGTCAACAGGGTGCTTTCCTGACCGCCGTGCAAGGACGAGGTAGAGGTGAATACACCCGCTGGTTTGTCGGCCAGTGCACCGCTGAGCCAGAGGCCGCTGGTGCTATCGATGAAGTATTTCAGCGGGGCAGCCATGTTGCCAAAGCGGGTAGGGCTGCCCATCAGCAGGCCTGCGCAGTGACGCAGGTCGTCCTGGCTGCAATACACCGCGCCGTCTTCAGGCACCGCAGGCAAGCTGCTGTCGGTGTCTGGTGATACCGGCGGCACGGTACGAATGCGCACGTCCATACCGGTTTGTTCAACACCGCGGGCAATCAATTTGGCCAGCTCGGCGGTTTTGCCGTGACGGCTGTAGTACAGCACCAGTACATAGGGCTTGCTTGCGTGAGCCTGGGTCATTAAACGATCTCCAGCACCTGCTCGGGTGGTCGACCAATACGAGCCTGGTCGCCGTTGATCACAATAGGGCGTTCAATCAGTTTTGGGGTGTTTGCCATGGCGCTTACCAGCGCGGCTTCGTCGGTGACGTCTGCCAGGCCTTGTTCCTTGTATTCCGCTTCTTTGGTGCGCATCAGGTCGCGTGCGCTGGACAGGCCCAGCAGGTTGATCAGTTGACGGATATCGGCTTCAGAGGGGGCGTCTTTCAGATATTCAACCACGGTTGGTTCAATGCCTTTGTCCTGCAGCAGCTTGAGGGTCTCGCGGGACTTGGAGCAGCGGGGATTGTGGTAGATACGGATTTCACTCATGCTTGAATCCTTAAACGTCAATAAAAGTTGTAAATAGCCAGTCGTAGATAGAAAGACTCACCGATTTCTGCTGCGATTGTAACAAGGAAGCCACTGATGCTCACCGCTTTCCGCCGAGGACGACGGGTACTTACATTGATCTGGCAGACCCTTCAGCGATTTGAATCGATGGAGCGGCGACGCGATGCAGCAGCATTAACCTATACCACTCTGTTTGCTCTGGTTCCGGTGATTACCGTGACCTATTCCATCCTGTCGGCTATTCCGGCGTTGCAGGAGTGGGGCGCTCAAGCCCACGCCAGCCTGATTGGTTATGTGATGCCGCAAGGCAGCGATACGGTATCGCGCTATCTGGTTGAATTCAGTGAACAGGCCCGGGAGCTTACCTGGATTGGTATTGTGTTCCTGTTTATTACGGCGCTGTTGCTGCTGCAAACCATTGAAGAGCAGTTCAACCGTATCTGGCAGGTTGAAGTGTCGCGTTCTACCTTGCAGCGCTTTTTCCGCTATTGGGCGGTATTGAGCTTGGGGCCCTTGCTGTTTGCGGCCGCACAGGCGGGCAGCTCGGTGTTGGCATCCTTGAGCTTGTTGCCCGATGACGCCGGTTGGCTGGGTGACTCGGTGCCATGGGCCGCACGTTTGGTGCCATGGTCGATGACGGCAGCGGCGATTACGTTTGTGTACATGATGGTGCCGAACTGCAAGGTGCCCGCCAAGGATGCCGTGATTGCGGCGGTGGTGGTGGCAACGGCGTTTGAAACCGGCAAGTTTCTGTTTGCTCGTATCGTCGGCATGTTTCCTTCCTATCAACTGATATACGGGGCGTTTGCGGCGGTGCCCTTGTTCCTGATGTGGGTGTATATCAGCTGGATGCTGCTGCTGTTCGGGGCCGAACTGAGTTATGCCCTGAGTCACCCTAACAGTCGCTGGGCTGGCGATCCTTTGCGGCAACGGCTGGCGCTGGCGGCAGCCTTGCGCGATGGCCAGAATAACGGCGGCAAGGGACTGACGGACCAGCAACTGCGAAAGCGACTGCGCCATGTGCCTGCACAACAACTTTCGGCTTTGTTGAAGCTGTTCGTACAACAAGGCTGGGTGGCGCAAACCCAGAACGATACCTGGGTGTGGCTGCCGGATATGCGCAGCCTGACGCTGGGTGCCTTTATTGCCGACCTGAGCCTTGAGCAAATCACCGAAGCTGAGCAGACCAGTGATCATCAGGCAGGTGATAGTAACGCCGCGCTGTCGGACTGGTTGCAGCAATGGCAAAACAATGTGGCGACCAGCCTGGATGTGACGCTGGATCAGCTGATGAATAGCAGCAAGGATGAACAAGGAGCACCGCACCAATGAGTATGCGTCACCGGATTGGAGTGCTGGTGCATTTGCTGTTGTGGGGGCTGGGCATTCTGTTGCTGGCTGCGGTGACCTACTTATGGCTGGCACGCCCGGTGGTGACTGGCTACGCCGCCAAGTATATGTGCTCTGGCTTGTGGGTGTCGGGCCTGCCGCAATCCTGGTTGCAGCAAACGGCGATTGCTCCGGCACTGCAACCGGCGTCAGACTGGCTGGAGTATGACGTCAATGAGCAGCAGCGACGGGTTAGCGTTGGTTTTCTGGGCTTATCGCAAACGGCTCAGTGGGCGGCCGGTCGTGGTTGTACCTTGTTGAACGACGCCGATAACCGCGTTGTGGCTTTGCCAGACACCGGCACTGGGCAACCATCTGAAGAGCTGAGTGACTCTGACCCGGTTTCGGGCTCGGTTTCAGCTTCAGTTTCAGAACCGTCTTCAGATTCGCCTTCTGCTTCATCCAACCCCACCAGTCCTGCCCTTGCTGTGAATGACGGAAATAGAGCGCCCGTGACGCTTGATGAGCGGCAACAGCAGCGTATTCATCAACTGCTGAACGAGGCTTTTGCTGAACCAGATGGCCAGTCTCGTAACACGCTGGCGGTGTTGGTGTCGTGGAAAGGTCAACGGATTGCGGAACGCTATCAGGCTCCGGTCACCGCCGAAACCCCGATGCTGGGCTGGTCGATGACCAAGTCCCTGTTGGCCACCTGGGTTGGCTTGGCCGAACAGCAGCAGCTTTTAACCCGCACCAGTCCGGTCGCTGATTTGTGGCCACAAGTTGGCCCACAGCTGACGCTGGAGCACTTGCTGCGAATGCAAAGCGGCCTCGATTTCGACGAGTGGTATCAGCCTGCGGATGACGTCACCACCATGCTGTATTGCTCCGCCGACATGGCCGCCATGGTGGCGGATCAGCGTCGCGAAATTGCTCCGGCGACGGAGTGGCGTTATTCCAGTGGTGACAGCAACCTGGCGGCTTCCATCTGGCTGAATGCTGTACAGCAGGGCGATAGTCACTGGCGTGACTGGCTGCAGCAGTCGTTGTGGCAACCGCTGGGTATTGAACATGCCACGGTAGAAACCGATTTGTCTGGCACGCCGGTCGCGTCGTCCTATAGCTACATGACGCCTGCCGAGTGGCTGGCCGTGGGGCAGTTCTGGCTTAACAGCTGGCATGGCCGCAAAACCCAGGGCATTGGCTTGCCACGCAGCTGGATGCAACAAGCGTTAACGTCCACTCTGAATGCCAATGCTGGTCATATGTATGGCATGGGATTTTGGCTCAACCTGCCAGACCCAACGCTGGCCGATGCGGGCGAGCGCAAGTTCAGCAAGCGTTGGCCGGAACTTCCGGAGTCGGTGTTTTGGGCCCGTGGCCACGATGGCCAATACGTTTTGGTTGCTCCAGAGCAGCAGCTGGTGGTGGTGCGTTTTGGCCTGACGCCCGGTTTGGATGATGGAATGGATACTCTGGTATCAGGACTTTTGGATGCCTTGACCCCAGCAGGTTAACGCTGCAGTTCCATTGGCGAAAGCCATCGTTAGAGGTTAGTCTGGCTCGATAATAATTAGGGACCCTCTGAAGAACTCGGTGCCCGCTCTGGATGACAGGGCGAAGCTGAATCACGAAGCTGATTTGCAGGCCTGGCGGGTCAAGTCAAAAATCAGCGACACAGAGTCAGCAATGCCCTGCCATCCCCGTAGGGCGCGGCCTGCAGGCCGCCAGAACGGCGTTGGCGAATTTGGAAAGGACTAGTCATTCCGCTGCATTCGCCGCCTTGTTCTGACAACCTGCAGAACTCGCGCAGAGCTGTGCGGAGTTTTTCAGAGGGTCCCTCTCCACTTCACGCCTCTGGTTTAGGTGAGGCGTGAAGTATTTGGATATAGGAATGAGAGCGAGCCATGACCCCAAATCAGGCACCGGATATTGCCAACCCAGCCCTTTCTTTGAGCGTGCATCCAATGCGCTCGGTGTTGTACGAGGAACTGCATAATCGCCCGTCGCCGGTGATTGAAGGCAGCTGCCAGGTCGCCCACTTTACCGTCAAACTGAACGACAACCGTCAGGAGCTGCACGCCCATGTGGTGGAGCTGTGCCGTCGTTTCAGTGTGCCCGCGCCAGACCCGGATTCCTCCTGTCTCTATCAGGATTTTGGCGGCTTTGAACTGCGCTGGGAACGCCACCTGGAGTTTGCCAACTTCACTTTTATTGTGCCTACCGAACGGGCTTTCGAAACCGATGCTCTGGCGTTTATTCCGAAAGACTGGCTGGCAGCGATGCCGGGTGAGCTGGTGGTGGCGGTCAGCTTGTCGCTGGTGTCTGAGCAGCCAACCGAAAAACAACTGCATCAGTGGTTTGAAGGTCAGCGCGTCACCGGGGCATCGGTGGCGGATGGTCATGCTTCTGTGTGGACGGCCTTCCGCCTGCACAGCGATGGTTTTGGTCGGATTCTGGCTTGCAACAAGGGCCTGAACCCGTACCAGACCGGTCGCTTGGTGCAACGCCTGTTCGAGCTGGAAACCTACCGTTTGATGTCGCTGTTGGCATTGCCGGTGGCACGCAAGATGGGCCACGAGTTGAGTCGGGTTGAAATGGATCTGGCTGAGTTGAACCAGAACATTTCAGAACTGGAAAACCAGCTGGACGACCGTGAGTTACTGAAATCCCTGTCGCAACTGGCGGCGGATGTCGAGCGTCACCGTTCCGACACCAACTTCCGTTTTGCGGCGGCCAAGGCCTATCACGAACTGGTTCGTGATCGTTTGAATCAGCTGAAAGAGCAGCCGCTGGATGGTTTTCAGAGCATGCGGGAATTTCTGGAACGGCGTCTGACGCCCGGCATCAATACCTGTATGTCGGTGCGGGACCAGCTGGAAGACCTGTCCCGACGAATTCACCGTACCACCAGTTTGCTGCGAACCCGGGTCGATTTGTCGATTCAGGAGCAAAACCAGCGTTTGCTGTCGTCGATGAACCAGCGCAGCGAGCTGCAATTGCGCCTGCAGCAAACGGTTGAAGGTCTGTCGGTGGTGGTTATCTGCTACTACATTCTGGGGCTGGTTGGCATTGGTGCCGAAGGCATGAAGGCCTTTGGTCTGAGTGTTGATCCTTACGTGGCCAAGGGTGTTGCGCTGCCCATCATCCTGATTGCGGTGTACTCCGGCATCAAACACCTGCGCGAACATTTGACCGAAGGGCATGGCGACTCGTCGAAGAAGGACTAGGGACCCTCTGAAAAACTCCGCACAGCTCTGCGCGAGTCCTGCAGGTCGTCAGAACAAGGTGGCGAATGCAGTGGAATGGCTGGCCCTTTCCAAATTCGCCAACACCGTTCTGGCGGGTTGCAGGCCGCGCCCTGCGGGGATGGCAGGGCATTGCTGACTCTGTGTCGCTGATTTTTGACTTGACCCATCAGGCCTGCAAATCAGCTTCGTGATTCAGCGTCGCCCTGTCATCCAGAGCGGGCACCGAGTTTTTCAGAGAGTCCCTAGCGCTGCTTTCCTCATAGAACCTCCCGGCGTCCCGTTCTGGGCCGCTGGGTGTCTGGCTTTCTTCCGCCAATAAATCCTGACGGCAATTCACTGCCGCTGCGCTGCCGTTGCATTGACACTTTCCTGACGTTTTCCTGACGTGATTTTGCCACCGGCGTGTTTGGCTTTTCTAACTCCCTGAAATTATTACGAATTTCGAACATGGTCTGGCAATTGCTGGAGTCTGTGTGTGTTTGCTATTCGGGCAGTCGAGCCGGAGTATTTTATGAGCCGTATTTCTTCACAGCCGCCAGAGTCCAGTCATCAGAGTGCGTCACGGTCCTTGATGCTGGTGTCGGATAATCGTTTGCCAATGCTGATCAGTCAGCGCCATGACAGCTCCATCGAGCTGCCGCCTTTGCCAACCGCAGGCTGCGGGGTATCGGTATTGTCGTGGGCCGACCGGTTTTTGCGGGCTTACGAGCAACGAACCCTGCATTTTACCGACCAGGACGGTGTGCAGCGGGTGGCAGCAGAAACCGTCGCGGCCGAGGTCGCCAAGGTGCGCCGGGTATTGGCGTCGCTGGACCAGACGGAAGAAGAACAATGGCATCGCCGCGAAGTGGAGGCCTTTGAGTTTACCGCCGACCACTACGACTTCCTGATTGCATCCCGTGCGCCCCAATGTTTAACCGATGCGTTTCAGCTGTTGATGTTGCTGCTGTTGTCGGTAGACCAATTCCGTAAACGTCATGCTCAAACCGGTGTTGAATTCAGCTTCGCGGGTGTTGAGGAGGTTCTGAATGCCAATCGAACAATCAGTTAAACCCGTTTCTTTTTGCGCTACTGTCCGCCAGCTGGTGGCCGTTGCCGTGCTGTCGCTGGCGTCGGCTGCTCAGGCCGATGGTTTCAGTTGGTCAAAAGACGTCAGTGCGATGCCAGAAAGTGGCACTGGCACGTCATTTGGAACCGACCAAATGTCGCTGATGCTGCCTTTGCAGGAAAATCAGGGCCGTGAAGAGGGCTTGCGAACATCCGCAGGGCTGACGGTGAGCAGCTTTGAATGGACTGGCTCAGACGCGGCCAGCAGTCAGTATTTTTGGCTGTCGATGCCCATTCAGTACTGGCAGCGACGGATGACCAGTGGCCAGATTCGTATTCGCTTTGAGCCGGGTTTGATGACCGACTTCGACAACATCAATACCGATAGCCTGATGGCTAACCTGCAACTGTACTGGCGCCAGCAAATGTCGGGTGACTGGTTCTGGCAGGCGGGTCTGATGGTCGACCGTCGTTTTGGTGACGTTACCCCAAGGCCAATGGCGGGGATTGCCTGGAAAGCCTTCAGCAGCACCGAGCTGCTGCTGGGGTTGCCTGAAACCCGGCTGCAAACCGGCTGGAACAAGCACTTTACGTCGTACCTGAATATTCGCCCGGATGGTGGTGTGTGGCGCGAAGCCATTGAAGGTCTGGATGGTTCTTACGACGTGCGCTATCGCAATTGGCGCATGGGGTTGGGGGCCGATTTCTGGTGGCGTGGCAATATCTGGATCAATGCAGAATTGGGTCAGCAGCGGCTGCGTAAGATCACTGCCCATGATTCGACGGGTGCCAAGGTGACGGCCAATCCGGCCGACAACAATTACTGGCAGGCGGGCATCAAGGTTAAATTCTGATCGGCTTGTCTGCGGTTGAGAGCAGGTAAGCAACAAGCCCGACCCCGGCGCTGAATCTGTTGAACCAGATTCACAAACCGGGAGTCGGGCTTTTTGGTTAAGGGCTATAGGTTCTCTGGTTCTCTGTCGGTCAGTGAGCCTGCAACCAGGCGTCCAGCCAAATAGGGTACAAGGCCGCAGGCAGGGTGCCCTGTTTTAACCAGTCTGAATGGAACGCCAGCAAGGCACGGGACTGGCTGGCAGCGGCTTCGGCATCCTGCATCAGTGCCAGAATGTTGGCCCGTGAAATCGCCGCGTGGGCAAAGTGTGCAGGCTGTGCGCGGATAGCGGCAATGCGGTTGCTGCACTGTTTTTCCGACATAAAGCTGTTGAGCTGACAGTACTGGTTGGCTTTGGCGTTGTCCCATTCGTACAAATGCACGGCAACGTCGAGCACCAGATTCAATTCCTGCTCCATTTCATCCAGCAGCACCCAGGCGTGTTCCGACGGCGACTGATAGCCTCCCAGATCGCTGGCCAGCTCAGCGGCAATGTCTGGCCAGCCAGGTTCAAACGCGGCTTCCAGGTCGGTTTTCAGAAAATCAGGCAACTGCGAGTTTTCCTGCGCCATGGCGTATTGCAGGTGCTTGCCCGGCAGGGTGTCCTTGTACAGGTCCAGCGGCCAGCGCCACTCGTTCGGATGGGTTTGCGCGGTGGTGTAATAAATCCCCGGCAGACCCAATAGCGGTTTTGGCGGCTGGTAGTGCGGGTGGTGAATGGCCGGGTTGGTTTCCGGCTGGATCACCAGCTCGGTGGTGGGCAAGGATTCAAAGGCGTACGGCAAGCGTTCGCTTACAGCACGCAAACGCTTGAGAGACTCACTTTGCACGTCGCCCGGTGCTACCCGGTTGGACGCCAGCCAGGCACGCAGCTGCTGAGCCAGCGGCTGGGTATCATCCAGTTGCAACTCAACCCGCAATTGCTGTTGCAGGGCCGCGAGACGGCTTTTGGCAATTTCCTGTAGCAGCTCCGGCGCATCGGTGGCTCCCAACTGGCTCAGCTGCAAGCGGTAGCAGGCATCGCCGCCGGGCTGTTGTTGCCAGCTCAGCTGTGGCTGGCTGTTCAGCGATTTGATGGTAGCTCTCAATGAGCGTAAAACCGGCAGCAGATGGTTGGTAACGGCGCTTTTGGCGTCTGCTTGTAGCACGTCCTGACTGGAAGGGTAGAGTTTCAGAGCCGTCAGTTGTTGCTGAATATCCACCCAGAACGGTGATGGCGTGCTGCTGTCGGAGAATGGATAACCCGCCAGTTGGCGGTCCAGGTAGGCCAGCGCGGCGTCGCGTTCGCTATCAAGGTTTACGACGCCCTTGGCCTGTTGCTGCTCCAATTGTACTTGCCAGGCTTTCAGCTGTTCTGCGGCGGCACTCATGGTGTTCAACAAGGCCTGAAAATCAGGAATGGTTTGGGCCTGAAAGTGTTTGCCCAGTTGCTCCAGCACCTGCTGTGGCAAAAATGCCTGCGGCCCCAGTGACGACCAATGTTCCTTGCACTGACGCCATTCCTGCTGCTGGCCCAGTCGGTATTGCAGCGCACGTGCATACAACTGCTGACGGGCGGGCAGGGCACCGTGCGGCATTTGCTCCAGTTGTTCTTCCAGATCGGCAAGTTGCTGATACCACTCATCATCTGCGGCAGTACCGGTGGCCGCAAGTTGTGGCGTCAGTGTCAGACCTTTCTGAAACGCCTGATACGGATAGCGTTGCAGTAGCCCCTTATAGTACTCGCTCTGGGCCTGCTCCAGTGTTGCCATGGCAGCATCGGTTTGGGCGGGGGAAAAGGTTTCAGGAACGCTGACCGGCGTGGTCGGGGTCGACTGGCAGCCACTCAGCGCCAGTGCCAACAGCAGTGCAGACACAGCGTGAGGTAACTTGGAGAAATGTGTCATGGAACTTCACTAACAAAAATGAGATCCGCAGTGTAGCAACCCCGTGCCAGCCGCAACAATGGTGCATCTCACCTGAAAACGGTTGCGACTGTTGTGGCTTTTGATGAAACTCTGATTATGTCATTGGCTTCGGAGCCGGTAGTCGGCCCAAGCGTTTCTGGAGTATCTGTTTTGCTCAAATTCCCGTTGGTGTGTTTTACCCGGTCCCCGGCCAAACGGTCGTCCATCTCTTTTCAGGCGCTGCCTTTTCTCAAACAGCTGTCTTGGGTGGCGCTGTCTTTTCTGCTGTTGTCCTTGCTGTCGCTGCCGACCCGAGCCGACACCGCCGCGTTGATTGAACAGGCTACGCCGGCAGGCAGCCGTCTGCTGACCGACCGAACGGAAACGGTACGGAATTACCGTCTGGCGCTGTCCGATCTCAAGCGTCAGTCAGCCACTACCTTTTCTGAACAGGAAGTGCGGGTAAACGGTGAGTTGCGTCGCCTGGCGTGGGAGTCCGGTGAAAAGCTGGATCTGACCAGTGCCGTAACGCCTTTGCTGATTACGCTGGACGCCAGCATGAGCGCCACCATTTTGTATCAGTGCGAAGATTTGGATTGCGGCAGCAGCCACTTTTGGGCCAACGAAATTTTCGGTAACGGCCGTCTGGTGGGACGCGACAACCAGCAGCGGCTGGTGATTGCCTACCTGACCGATGCGGCTTCTGGTGAACACACCGTGGTGATGTACTACGCCAGTCACCGCGGCCCACGCCAGACGGTAGCAGGCATGAACATTCTGAAAACCAAAGACCGCATCCTGCCGGAGACCATTAGCCGGGCCGATGTTGAAAACCGTCTCAGTGCCAGTTCCGGTTGGCTACCTGGCTTTGTTGCCGACGGCGGCGCGTTTGATGCCAGCCAGAGTCAGGCCTTGATCGACGTGCTGAAAGGCCTGTCCGATGGCGTCAAACAGCGCTTGCATCTGGTGGTGCATTGCTACGAATCGGGCGATATGGCGGTTAACCAGAGCTGCTCGGAGCGTTTGGCCAAGCAGTTACGAGTGGCGACCTTCGATGGCAGCCGTGAATTGAACGTCAGCGCCGGTGCGGCGTTGGCGCTGGCACCGGAAACCAGCAATAAACCGGCATTGCGTTTTGTGTTTTGGCCAAGGAGATAACAATGGCAAAAACAGTGGCTTTGGCCCTCGGAAGTGGTGGTGCCCGTGGTTACGCTCATATCGGTGTGATTGATGCCATTCGTGAGCGTGGCTACGACATTGTCGCCATCAGTGGCTGTTCCATGGGGGCGCTGGTGGGCGGTTTTTATTGCGCTGGCAAGCTCGATGAATACCGTGAATGGGTAACCAAACTGGGTTATTTGGATGTACTGAAGCTGGTCGATGTGTCGTTGTTGTCGAGCGGGGTGATCCGCGGTGACAAGGTGTTCAACATGCTGTCGGAAATGCTCGATGGTGTGCAGATTGAAGACCTGCCGATTCCTTTCACCGCTGTGGCGACCGATATGGTGGCGCGCAAGGAAATCTGGTTTCAGACCGGTTGTCTGGATACGGCCATCCGGGCGTCGGCAGCGATTCCGAGCATCTTCAATCCGGTCAAGGTTAACGGTCGTACGCTGGTTGACGGCGGTGTGCTGAATCCGCTGCCGATTTCCCCATGTGTGTCGGTTCATGCCGATCACATCATCGCGGTTGACCTCAACTCAGACACAGACTTGCCGACCGACTTTGTGTTTGAA
Source organism: Oceanobacter sp. ABM4_470 (assembly GCF_056158645.1). Taxonomy (NCBI): domain Bacteria; kingdom Pseudomonadati; phylum Pseudomonadota; class Gammaproteobacteria; order Oceanospirillales; family Oceanospirillaceae; genus Oceanobacter; species Oceanobacter sp. ABM4_470. Next base: position 2,080,165 of record NZ_JBSWTR010000001.1, on the reverse strand, counting down.
GAGCAGGGCGAAGAACGGCCGCAAAAGCAAGCCTGGTTCAATACCGTGGTCGACAAGGCGACGCACTGGCTGGAATCCAAGCGCGGTGAAGACGGCCACGATGCCACCCTGCAAGTCGACGAAAACATCGGCAAGCTGGAAATGATCAACCAGATGTTTGAAACCATGCAGCTGTCGCTGACGCGTTTCAAAACGGCTGCCTATCCGCCCGATCTGATGATCAATATGCCGATGGAATCCTGCGAAATGTACGAGTTCTACCGTGCCACAGAAATGATTGATCTGGGCTATCACATCGCCAACAAGGCGTTGGATGCCTACGAACAGGGCAGCGCTAGTCCTTATGCCCGTTTGATGGGGTAAGAACCCGGCGGCTGTTGCTGGTTTGTGCGGGCCTGAGCGTTTAAACTAGCGGCTTTTTCCTGATCAGGCATCCGAATGGATTTGCACACCCAGGCGCAGGCCGCCATTGAAGAACTCCAGACCGTCCAGGACTTGCTACGCTGGTCGGTCAGCCGCATGAACGAATCCGATATCTACTTCGGTCATGGCACCGATAACTCGTGGGACGAAGCACGCTTGCTGGTAACCCACGCGTTGTCGCTGGGTTGGGATCTGGCGCCTGAGTGGTATACCTCCCGTCTGACCAAAGCTGAACGCCAGGCGGTGGTGGAGCTGATTTGTCATCGCATTGAATCCCGTCTGCCAGCGCCGTATCTGGTGGGCGAAGCCTGGTTCTGTGGTATGCCGTTTGCCGTGGATGAGCGCGTGCTGATTCCTCGTTCGCCCATTGGTGAAATGATCCAGAACGATTTTGCCCCTTGGTGGCAGGGTGAAGACGGCCGCGAGCCAACCCGTATTCTGGACCTCTGCACCGGCTCTGGCTGCATTGGTCTTGCCTGTGCGGCCCAGTACCCATTGGCCGAAGTTGAGCTGATGGATATTTCCTTCGATGCACTGGCATTGGCCGAAGAGAACATTCAGCGTCATGGCGTTGAAGACCGGGTGCAGGCGTTGCAATCCGACCTGATGGCGGCGGCTCATGGCAAGTACGACATCATTGTGACCAACCCGCCTTACGTTGATGCCGAAGACATGGCCAGCCTGCCAGACGAATACCGTCACGAGCCGGAACTGGCCTTGGCCGCTGGCGAAGATGGCCTGGATCTGGTCCACATCATCCTGCGTCAGGCACGTGAACATCTGGCGGAAGATGGCCTGTTGATTGTCGAAGTCGGCAACAGCTGGCCCGCGATGGAAGCGGCGTACCCGCAATTGCCACTGATCTGGCCCGAATTTGAGCGCGGCGGCCACGGCGTTTTTGTGCTGCAGGCCCGCGATTTACAGCTGCTGGATAGCGCGGCTGAATAACACCGAATCCAACGATACGAATAAGAGAACGAGAGTCCTATGTCAGGCAATAGCATTGGTAAGCTGTTTACCGTTACCACGTTCGGCGAAAGCCACGGCAAAGCCCTGGGTGCCATCATTGATGGTTGCCCACCGGGAATTGAGCTGAGCGAAGAAGATCTGCAAAAGGATCTGGATCGTCGTAAGCCGGGCACGTCTCGTTACACCACCCAGCGTCGTGAAGCCGACGAGGTGAAAATTCTGTCGGGTGTGTTTGAAGGCAAAACCACCGGTACCTCCATTGGCCTGCTGATCGAAAACACCGACCAGCGTTCCAAGGACTACTCCAACATTGCCAACACCTTCCGTCCGGCCCACGCGGACTACAGCTACAACCAGAAATACGGTTTCCGCGACTACCGTGGTGGTGGCCGTTCTTCCGCTCGTGAAACCGCCATGCGCGTTGCCGCCGGTGCGATTGCCAAGAAAGTGCTGGCTGCCAAAGGCATTGAAGTGAAAGGCTACCTGTCGCAGCTGGGTCCGATTGCCATTGATCAGGCCAACTTCGACTGGGATCAGGTTGAGCAAAACCCGTTCTTCTGCCCGGATGTCAGCAAGGTCTCCGAAATGGAAGACTACATGGTTGCCCTGCGCAAGGAAGGTAACTCCGTTGGTGCCAAGATCACCGTGGTTGCCACCGGCATGCTGCCGGGTTTGGGCGAACCGGTGTTTGACCGTCTGGACGCTGAGCTGGCTCACTCGCTGATGAGCATCAATGCGGTGAAAGGCGTCGAAATTGGTGATGGCTTTGATGTGGTTGCCCAGAAGGGTACCGAGCACCGCGACGAAATGACCCCGGAAGGCTTCCTCAGCAACCACTCCGGTGGTGTGATTGGCGGTATTTCCACCGGTCAGGACCTGGTTGCCCACATCGCCCTGAAACCAACCTCCAGCCTGATCATTCCGGGTCGTTCCATTGATACCGATGGCAACCCGATCGAAGTTGTGACCAAAGGCCGTCACGATCCGTGTGTGGGCATTCGTGCCACGCCGATTGCAGAAGCTATGACTGCCATCACGCTGCTGGACCACCTGCTGCGTCATCGTGGCCAAAACGCCGATGTCCAGTGCGCAACTCCGGTGATTGCCGGACTGGCACCAGAACAGGAATAAACACGCGATGGCTGGCAACAGTCCTGAGCGCGTACAGCAAACCGAAGACCGTCAGGTGCGTCAGCGCCTGGCGGTTTTTTATGCGCTTTTCTTTGCGCTGGTTGGCTGCAACGCGCCGTATTGGGGGCCCTATCTGCAAAGTCTGGGCTTCAGCTACGAAGACATTGGCAGTGCTATTGCCTGCTTCTCACTGGTGCGCATCATTGCCCCCACGCTGTGGGCGCATTGGAGTCATCACTTTCATACGCCCATTCATATGGCTCGCATTGCCGGTATTGCTACGGCAGTGTGCTTCAGCGCCATCTGGCTGGTGGACGGTTTCTGGCCGGTGCTGGTGGTGATGCTGTCGTATGGCTTCTTCTGGTCGGCGATGCTGCCTCAGTATGAAGTCATCACCATGAAGGCCATTGCCAATAATCTGGAGCATTACAGTCGTATCCGGCTGTGGGGATCGGTCGGCTTCATTGTCACCGTGACGGGGCTGGGCATGATGTTCGACCACTTCGGTGTGGGAGTACTGCCACTGGTGATGCTGATTCTGATGGTCGGTGTCATCGTTAACAGCTGGGGCATCCGCCTGCAAACTGACTTCAAGGACCCGGTGGCCTCCAGAGCCTCGCTATGGCCAGTTCTGAAACAACCGGTAGTCATTGCCTTTCTGTTGCTGAATACCTTGCTGCAAATGAGCCATGGCCCGCTGTACTCGTTTTTCAGCATTTACCTGGACGACTATGGCTACAGCGCCACCGAGGTGGGCTTGTTCTGGGGGCTGGGCGTTGCCGCAGAGGTGGTGCTGTTCTGGAAAATACGCTGGCTGCTGGACTATGGCAGTTTGCGTTTTTGGCTGATTGCCAGCTTGCTGATCACCACCGTGCGCTGGATGGCTGTGGCAATGTTGGCCGATTCCTTGCTGGTGCTATTGTTGGCCCAGCTTTCCCATGCATTCACCTTTGCAATGTTGCATGCTGTCTGTATTCGCTATGTGCCAGTGCTGTTCCCGGCCGATCTGCAAGGCAAGGGACAGGCGCTGTACTCCAGTGCCGGGTTTGGTCTCGGTGGCGCCATTGGAGCCTGGCTAAGTGGGTATTTCTGGGCTTATGGTGGCGAGTGGGTGTTCTGGGCGGCGGCTTTGGTTGCGTTGCTGGCAACGCTGATTGCATGGCGCTGGGGACCTTCTGAATAACGCCGGGCACGGATTTCAGGGGGCCTGAGTTGAATCGCTCAATTGATTGATATCACGTGATACAGGAAAGGAGTCGGACATGAAAATAAATGTAACTTTCGATATGACCCCGGAAGAGTTTCGTCAGGTTTTGGGATTACCGGATGTTCAGAATTTTCAGCAGGAAGTATTTGATCAAATGCTTGAAAAAATGCATAACGGCGAAGATGGATATGACCCAATGGCATTATATAAACCCATGTTCAACGAAAGTATGACGGCCATGAGTCAGTTTCAGCAGATGATGTTCAAGATGATGGGCGGAAAAAGCCCGGAAAATTCGAACGAATGATAGATAAAATGGGCATCTTTGGTGCCCATTTTCTTACGACTGTTAGGCTTGATTTGGCAAAAATGGACTAAAAGCGCCATTTTTCGAATATATATAAATATCCTTTTATATGCGAAAAATATAAGCGATATATCAATAGGTAACAGGTCAACAAAGTTGGTCAATTCCGTGTAATTGTCATTTAAACGTCAAATCCACTGGTCTAGTATGAACTTGCAGCGGTTGGGGATATCTCTTTAATTCAGTGCCTTCTCAATATGAGAAGTACGGGATTAAACAGATGTCCCCAAGCGCTAACCCCGACCCTTTTGAAGGAGCAAATATCATGCAAGACACTATTCTGAACGCTTTCGCGGAACAGGCAAAAACCATGTATGCGCCTATGTCCAAGTTCAACACCCTGTTCGTTGATAACATGGAAAAGATGACTGAGTTCCAACTGTCTGCTGTGAAAAGCTACGCAGAAATGGGCCTGGATCAGATGAAAAAAGCCGCTGACGTTAAAGATGCAGAAGGCATGCGTGCCTACACTGCAGCCCAGGCTGAAGCTGCCTCTGCAATGAACAAGAAAATCATGGAAGATGCCAAGGCTTTCTCCGATATGGCGATGGAGTTCAAGTCTCAGGTTGAGTCCATTATGGAAGAAGCGCGCACCACTGCTGCAACCACCGCTACTACCGCCAAGCCTGCTACCAAGGCTGCCAGCAAAGCCGCCTAAGGGCCTTGCCGGTCGTTAGTGCACTTGGTAACAGGTGTGGTAACGGGTAATTAAGGCCACCACTTTGGTGGCCTTTTTTCTTTCCCTTCTTATTTCGAAGACAGGTTGATAAGCATGACCAAGGAATCCTTTGAAGTCGCCGTCGGCGATTTTTACGAAATGACGGGCCGAGTAGCGGAGCAGTATGGCCGTTTCTGGGAAAAGAACGTGATTCAGCCTTCCTCTGCAGAAGACCCGGCCGGGTCGGTGTTGTCCGATTTTTCTGCCGCCCTGCAAGAGCTGGGAACTGCCATGCTGGAAAACCCCAACAAGGTGTTGGCCGACCAGCTGGAGTTAATGCAAAAGCAGCAGGAACTGTATCAGTACACCGTCATGCGTTATCTCGGCCAGACGCCAGATCCGGTGGTTGCCCCGGACCCGACGGATCGCCGTTTCAAGGATGATGAATGGGAAGAAAACCCGCTGTTCGACTACCTAAAACAGCTCTATTTGCTGCAAGGCAACAGCCTGATGCAGATGATCAAGGATACCGACGGACTGGATGAGCACACCCGCCAGAAAGTGGAGTACTTTGTGCGCCAGTACGTGAATGCCATGTCACCGACCAACTTCCCCAGCATGAACCCGGCGGTGATTCACAAGACCATGGAAACCAATGGCGCCAACCTGGCGACCGGCATTGAGCAATTGATGAAAGACATGGAAGGCAGCGCCAAAGGCCTTCTGAACGTTGCCATGACCGACACCAATGCCTTTGAAGTGGGCAACAACATCGCCGTCACCAAAGGCAAGGTGGTGTACCAGAACGACCTGATGCAGCTGATTCAGTATGCGCCAACCACCGAAAAGGTGTTCAAACGCCCGCTGCTGATCATTCCGCCGTTCATCAACAAGTACTACATTCTCGACCTGCGTCAGGACAACTCGTTTGTGAAATGGCTGGCCGACCAGGGCCACACTGTTTTTTGTATCTCCTGGGTCAACGCAACGCCGGCCTTGCGCAACAAGAACTTTGAAGACTACATGCTGGAAGGTCCGATTGCGGCGGTTGAAGCCATCCAGAAGGCGACTGGCGAAAAAGACGTTAATGCCATTGGTTACTGCGTGGGCGGCACCTTGCTGTCAGCCACTCAGGCTTACCTGAAGAAAAAGCGCAAGGCACCGATCAAAACCAATACCTTCCTGACCACATTGACCGACTTTTCGGAGCCGGGCGAAATTGGCGTTTTCATTAACGAAACGGCGATTTCTGCACTTGAGCGCCAGATGGATGTGCTGGGCTTCTACGATGGCCGCCAGATGGCGTTCAGCTTCAATACCCTGCGTGAAAATGACCTGTTCTGGTCGTTCTTTGTGAACAACTACCTGCTGGGTGAGCGTCCGGCGGCGTTTGACTTGTTGTACTGGAACACCGACAGCACCAACTTGCCCGCAGCCATGCACAGCTACTATTTGCGCAACATGTACCTGTACAACAAGCTGATTGAGCCAAATGCGCTGGAAATGGACGGTGTGAAAATCGACCTGTCGAAAATTACTGTGCCAAGCTACTTTATTTCCTGCGCTCAGGATCACATTGCACTGTGGCGCGGCACCTACAAGGGTGCGCAAGTGCTGGGTGGCGACAAACGATTCGTGCTGGGTGGTTCCGGCCACATCGCCGGTATCGTCAATCCGCCGCACAAGAAAAAGTACGGTTACTGGACCAACGACAGCATGCCGCTGGAAGCGGACGACTGGTACGCCGATGCCAAACACAACGAAGGTTCGTGGTGGCTGGATTGGCAGCAATGGATTGAAAAGCAGGGTGGTATGACGTTGGTGGATGCCCGCCAGCCGGGCAGCGATGCCTTGCCACCAATCGAAGATGCGCCTGGCACCTATGCCTCTACCCGTATCGAAGAAACGCTTAAATAACAGATAGTTAGCTATCACTTAAAGAGTATGTAAAATGCCACTTGCGGGTTTCGCCAGTGGCATTTTTTATTGGTGGAACTGTGATCTCCATCGCCGCGGTTGTATTGCCGGTCGGCATGGATGGTTTATGATGGCACAACGAGTTAAGCAGGAAGTTTGTGTGAAGCAATTCGATCAGGAATCCATCGTCTACGGCGTCATCCGGCATGTTCCCAACAGTGCCGAGCTGGCGTCCCGTTACGAACGACGCAGTAACTGGGCAGCGATTCAGAATTTGCCTGCCGGTGTTGACGATGATTGGTCACTGCTGTGCCGGGAAATGTTCTCCATGCCCGGTGATCATGTCTTGAGTGGTACCTACCAAACCCAGATTATCCATTTTGCCGCCTCCTATCGTGCTGTTGAGTACGAGTGGGAAGCCTGGTTGCGTCAGTTTGAAAGCCTGCTGAAGTCCATGTACTGGGTGTCTGCCACCGTGCATCTGGAAACCGAACTGTCGGGCAAGCACACCTTCAATTGGCAGTCGGATCAGGGTCATATTCCATCCGATGCCGAGCTGCGTATGAACTGTGAGTGGGAAAGGGAGGCTGGCTTTGCCATCTGATCACGATCAGGCACCGGATCATGGTGTTATTGAAGTCCCCTGGCAGCAGCTAAGCGCCGATGCACTGGACGGTATTCTGGGCGAGTTTGTGCTGCGCGAAGGCACCGACTACGGCGATTACGACGTCAGTTTTGATGACAAGAAAGCGCAGGTAAAAGGGCAGTTGGCCGATGGCAGTGCCCGCCTGTTATTTGACCCGATTGAAAATAGCTGCCACATTGAATTGACGCGGAACATTCCTAACCGCTAGTGCGTTGCCATCCCGATCAGCCGGTAATGGTGACCTGGAGGGCACAGCCATGACGGACATACGGGTTCATCGTTTACGTCGCCGCATTGCCGATGCGGTCGACGACATAGACACCATGAAAACAGAGCTGGCGGACATTCGCGCCGCCTGCGCTGAGCTATCCGAGGCGATGCGCGCCATTCGTGAGCGTAACCCGCTGCCAGCGAAAACCTCGCTGCATCCATCCAACCGTACCAGCCCTGACGCATCTGAGCCGAACGTCGCCGGCTCTGACAGCATAGATAAACCCGCTCGTCATTTACGGCGGGTTATGTAAGGGACCCTCTGAATAACTCGGTGCCCGCTCTGGATGACAGGGCGACGCTGAATCACGAAGCTGGTTTGCAGGCCTGACGGGTCAAGTCAAAAATCAGCGACACAGAGTCAGCAATGCCCTGCCATCCCCGCAGGGCGCGACCTGCAGCCCGCCAGAACGGTGTTGGCGAACCTGCGCGGCCCGATTTGGAAAGGTCTAGCCATTCCGCTGCATTCGCCGCGAGGTTGTAGAGAGCCAATGACAACCTGCAGGACTCGCGCACGACTGCATGGATGCAGGAGGTAGGGCGAAGCAGGAAGCCAGAGCCGAGAGCTGTGCAGAGTTATTCAGAGGGTCCCAAAGCTGGTTTATACCAGTCGGGTCTGCTGATTCAATTTCTATGAGTCATCGCTTAATCACCGCTGACAACATCTGATAGCTCGTCGCGGCTGACCTTGCGACGCACCATATCCCTCAACAGGAATCGAGACGGCAAAATGGCTTCCCGCACGGTTTTGCTGACGGGCAGACTACTGCCGGTAATTTCTGCCGCCAGTACTTCTGCACACAGCGGTGCCGAACACAAACCGCGGGAACCATGCCCCAGATTCACCCACAAGCCAGTGTGCACGGGTGCCGGTTGTGGCGGGACGATTTTGGCGTTTTTCACCATCGGCTGATAACTGTTGAAAAACGACTGATCCATCACCACGGGCCCAGCAATGGGCAAATAATCCGGAGTGGTGCAGCGGAACCCCACTCGGCCACCAAGCAAGAGTTTGTTGCGCACCTCGGGGTCTTTTAGCGCGGCTTCCGACAACGTTTTCCAGGCTGGGCCAAAGTCGGCCAGATACCCCAGGTTGGTGCTGTGATCGGCATCGCGCAGCTGCTGTTCGTCGTCGTTGAGGTTGTAGGTCGCGCCCAGTACCAGTCTTTGGTTGTGGGCCGGGGCCATGTAGCTGCGGCCGCACAAAACGGTGTTCAAAGCCGGGGTGTGATCGGCATTCAGGTAGCTTAACTGGCCTCGAATCGACTTGGTTGGCAGGTGATTGTTGGGCAGCAGCGAGCGGGTTGAATTGGCCGTAGCCACCACGACGTGGTCGGCATTCAAGGTCTGACCGTCGGTCAGCTGCACTTGCCACTGTGATTCCTCACGCACTAGTTCGCTGACGGTGGCGGTCTGGAAGTGGATATTGGGATGTTGAACCAGTGCCTGGCAAAACGCCGCCGGGCTGGCCCAGCCCGCCTGTTCAAAGAACAAGCCGCCCGCTGCCATTTCGCAATCCGCCTGGACGCTGGCCTGTGGCTGGGAGAGCGGTTTGATCAGTGAATCCGGGTAGCTGACCTTGTTCAGAAAGTTACGTTGGCGACTGGCTTCTTTCTCGGACCAGCCCAGTTGCAATACGCCACAAGGCCTCCATTCATCTGAGTTCAGTAACCGTGACATCCACTTCAGGCTGGTCTGATAGGCAGCCAGGTAGAAATCGGTATGGGTGGCCTGGTCGTTCGCCGCCAGCTTGATGTAAACGCCGCCCTGCGGGTTGCCAGACGCGCCTTCGGCAATGCCATCCTTGTCCAGCAGCTGCACTTGCAAACCGCGCTCAGCCAGTGCTCTTGCGGTGGTACAGCCTGCTAATCCTGCGCCAATCACAATGGCAGATTGGCTGTGGGTGTTTACTGCAGATGTCGAACGTTGCCAATGCAGCCATGGCGTTTTGCTGAATCGGGCAGGGCGCTCTGGCCCTATGGTGCGATGATAGTAAGCGCTTAGCATCTCGCGCTTGCGGCCATAGCCTGGCACCTTACTGACCTTGAAACCGGCTCCCTTGAGGCCTCTCCGAACAATCCCCGCGGCGGTAAAGGTCGCCAGAGTCGTCTGACGTGTTTCAGTGTTTTCGTTCTGATCCAAAAAGTCCTGACTGTGATTGGACAAGCGGCGGATGTGATCGAACAGTGGTTGCTGCCACATGTCCGGGTTGCGGGACGGTGCAAAGCCGTCCAGAAACCAGGCATGAACCGGCCCATGCAGTTGCGGCAGGGCATCGTGAACATCCGCCAGAACAAGGGTCAGTTGTACTCGCTCTTCGGGCCAGCAAAGGCTATGAAAGCCTGCGGTAGGCAAGGGATATTGTTGCAGCAGTTTGTCGTACAGATCGGCCAGCTCGGGCCAAAGGGCAGCCGCTTGTTGTAGCTGAGTCAGCGACATCGGGAATTTCTCGATGCTGGTGAAGTGCAACCAGCAATCCGGATGTGCGTTTTGGCGGAATGACTGCCAGGCCATCAGGAAATTCAGGCCCGTGCCAAAGCCGGTCTCGGTGATGCAAAACGGCCCTTGCCACTGCTGCCAACGCTGCGGCAAACCGTTGTTGTGCAGGAATACGTAGCGGCTTTCTTCCAACCCGTTTTCGACCGAAAAGTACGGGTCATCGAAGTCATTGGCGACGGGTTGGCCATCGTCCCGCCAGGTCAGCTCCGGGTGCTCAAGCCGCGTGGTCTGCCTGCTGGACGCTGTTGGGTTTTGAGGCATCTGGGTTTGAGGCGTCGGAGTTTGGGACGTCGGGTTTGACGGAATAGATACAGAAGATGGGGTGTCGCTGCTGTCTTGCATACTGTCTAGCATCAGAGGCCGAGGAATGACCGCTGATGCTAGCACAAAGGCCAAAGTGTCGCAGGGCCAGGCTGTCGCTGGCTAGAGGCCCGTCACGAAGTATCACTGAGGCTGTTGCAGTACTTCGACTTTTTCCAGAATCACAGGCTTGCGCGGAACATCACGCGCTGCGGTGTCGACCTTGCCAATGGCGTCTACTACGTCCATGCCGCTGGTCACTTTGCCAAAGACGGCGTAACCAAAATCACGGACACCGTGGTTCAAAAAGCGGTTGTTTTTCAGGTTGATGAAAAACTGCGACGTGGCACTGTCTTTAGCCGCGGTACGCGCCATGGCAATGGTGCCGCGTTCGTTGCCAAGGCCGTTGTCGGCTTCGTTTTTGATTGCTGGCAGGGTAGCTTTTTTCTGCATGTCGAGGTTGTAGCCGCCGCCCTGAATCATGAAGTTGTCAATCACCCGGTGAAACAGGGTGTTGTTGTAATGCTCGCCTTCAATGTAGGTGAGGAAGTTGGCGACCGTTACCGGGGCTTTGTCCGGGTACAGCGTCAGCTCGATATTGCCCATGTTGGTTACCAGGCGAACCTGCACGGTGGATTCTGCCTGAGCCGTCAGCGGCAAGCTGGCAATGCAAGCGAGGGTGAAGAGGCACTTTAAAAGGGATCGTCTGAACATAAGAACTCCGTTTTGGTATTAAAAAGGCGCAGTCTGTGTTGGCAGACTGCGCCTTGGTCGAACCGGGAAGCTATCAGGCCCAGTTGGAGGTTTTCTTGCGGAACAGTGACGGCACAATCAGGCCGAAGAAGCCGCCCAATACCACCAGACCACCGCCGTACAGCAGGTAGTTGAAATCGCGGTCGGCTTCCAGCTGGGCGTTTTCAGCGTTGGCGGCTTCCAGTTGGATTTCCAATTCCTGGGTGCGGGTAGACAAGCGGTGTACCTTGTCATTCAGCGCCATGGCGTTGGATGAAATCTCGCGGATATTTTCCAGTTCTGTGGTGGCCTCGGTGGCCGTGCGACGCAGTTCTTCGCGTTCGCTGCGCAGCTGGGTCAGCTCCTGCTGCATTTCAACAATCTGGCTGCCGGAGCTGCCCATTTCGGCCTTCAGGCGGTCCAGTTCCTGTTGCACCAGAATCAGCTTTTCCTTGGCGGTAATCTGATCCAGCAAATAGCGGGTCAATACCCAGCCTTCACGGCCTTTGGAGGTTCGCACCAGGGAATAGCCGTTGTCGTTGTTCTGGCCCAACAGCACCAGGTGCTCGCCGGTTTTAAGGGCTTGCAGAATGCGGTACTGGGAACCCGGGCCGGTACGCAGCTGCAACCACAGCTCGTCGGTGACGTAGCGTTTTTCACCGGTAGTCACGGCAACATAGTTAGGGTCATCAAGGCCAGCCATTGGCTCGCTTTCTTCCGCGTTAACGGTGCCAGCAGCGACGAGCAAAGACAGGCAGATGCCTGCATAGCGTAAAAACTTCACCTGAAACTCCTTATGACTCAGGGCAGGACTTTTTTGTATGGCTTGACGATGACTTGCTGGTAAACACCGGCATCAACATATGGGTCGGCGTCAGCCCAGGCCTGGGCGTTTTCCAATGAGGCGAATTCGGCAATCACCAGGCTACCGGTAAAACCGGCGCTGCCCGGGTCTTCGCTGTCGATGGCCGGGTGAGGACCGGCAACCAGCAAACGACCTTCGTCGGCCAGGGTTTGCAGGCGCTTGAGGTGGGCCGGGCGAGCCGACAGGCGTTTCTCAAGGCTGTTTTCAATGTCCTGGCTGATAATGGCGTACCACATGGTTCAAGGCTCCTCGTGATTCATGTAACGGTAAAGAAAGACGGATTGGGCAAGGATAAAGACAATGGTTAATCCCAGCAGTCCAAACAACTTGAAGTCTACCCAGATTTCTTCGGAAAAATGGTAGGCAACGAACAAATTGGCAATGCCGCTGAAAATAAAGAAGGCGACCCAGGCAAAATTCAGTTTGACCCATACCCCGGCTGGCAGTTGCAGGTTCTGGCCCATCATTTTTTCCAGCAAGGTGGTGCGGGTAAACAGCCAGAAACCCAGGAATCCCGCAGCGAACAGCCAGTTCACCACCGTCGGTTTCCATTGAATAAAGGTCTTGTCCTGCAAAATCACCGTGGCACCGCCCATCAGTACCACCAGTACCAGGGTAATCAGGTGCATGTTCTCGATTTTGCCGGTGGTCAGGCGGGTATACAGAATCTGCAGGGCGGTGGCCGGAATCAGCACGGCCGTCGCCAGTACAATAGGCTGCATTTGTTGCAGCGCGGCGGCGTTATCGGCACTCAGCATCGGGCCAAGGGCCGCTACCAGTTCCGGGTTGAACTTGTAGGCCAGGAAAAAGGCCACGATGGGGAGGAAATCCAGCAATAACTTCATTATTCGCTTCAACTTCAGTCAGCATTTACAATGGAGCCGATTATGGCCGAAGCCGATGAGAGCGTCCACGTGAGTTCCGAGATCGATTTGCATTGTCACACCACCGCCTCTGATGGCCACTTTGACCCCGAGCAGTTGGTGGAGCGCGCCCATGAGCGCGGCATCAAGACCCTGGCGATTACCGACCATGACTCGGTCGAAGGGTTCCGTCGTGGACGCCAGCGGGCGGCAGAATTGGGCGTCCAATTAATTCCCGGCATCGAGCTGTCGACGGTGTGGAGCGGTATTTCCATTCATATTGTCGGGCTCGGGTTTGATCCGGAGTCACCGGTCATGCAGCAGGCCGAGCAGCAGCAACGTCAGGCTCGGGCTTCCCGCGCCGAGTTGATAGCCCAGCGGGTTGGCAAAAAATTGCGGACCGACATTGCCGTCGCCGATATCGTGTCGCACTCCGGTGTTGAACAGGATCAGCTGGGGCGCCCACACTTTGCCCGCTGGATGATTGAACAAGGGCTGGTGCCGAATATGCAGGTGGCCTTCAACAAGTATCTGGGGGCCGGCAAGATTGGCGATGTCAAAACCGGCTGGGCCAGTATGACGGAAGCCGTTGAGTGGATTCGAGCCGCAGGCGGTACGCCGGTGATGGCCCACGCCCACTTGTACAAGATGACCCGCACCAAATTACGCGCCTGTGTGAAAGACTTTATTGCAGCAGGTGGTCAGGGGCTGGAAGTGGCTTATGGTATGATGGACAGCAACCAGCAAGGCCAAATGGCAGCACTTGCCAGAGAGTTCAACCTGCTCGGTTCGTGCGGCAGCGACTACCATGGGCCCAACCGTTTCGGGCTTGAACTGGGTGTGATGCCCGCCTTTCCAAAACTGATTACACCTGTATGGCAGCAGTGGTCTGACGCTGCCTGATTGTGCCGTTCCTGCGTCTTGCCAGACCATTATTATTTTCAAGGAGCTCCTGTGAGCCAATTTTTCCAGATTCATCCGGACAATCCCCAGGCGCGACTGGTAAAACAAGCCGCCGATTTACTGCGCAACGGTGCGGTCGCGGTGATCCCGACCGACTGCTCCTACGCGCTGGCCTGTCGTATTGGTGATAAAAAAGCCACTGAAACCATTCAGCGCATTCGCCAGCTCGACCAGAAACACAACTTCACCCTGCTGTGCCGCGACTTCTCGGAACTGTCGACCTTTGCCAAGGTAGAAAACAGCTTCTTTCGGGTTCTGAAGGCCCATACCCCAGGCGCTTTCACCTTTATTCTGCCGGCCACCCGTGAAGTGCCACGCCTGTTGATGCATCCGAAGAAACGCACCATCGGTATTCGTGTGCCAGACAACGCCATTGCCATGGCCCTGCTGGAAGAAATGGGTGAGCCGCTGATGACCAGCTCGCTGATCATGCCGGGCGATGAACTGCCACTGTCTGACCCGTACGATATTCGCCAGACGCTGGAGCACCAGCTCGATCTGGTGATCGATGGCGGTTACTGCGGCTTTGAGGCCACCACCGTGATCGATATGACCGAAGAAGCCCCGCAACTGATCCGTCAGGGTGTGGGTGATGCGTCCGACATCGTTGGCTGAAGCCGACGCTGCGGTTCTGGGTGTGAATGACTGTATTCGCACCCGCTGACGCACGAATATCCCCTTGGCCACGGTCGTTGATGCGGTTGTGGCCGCTGATTGCCCGCTCAGGCTGTCAGTGTCCGGCAAAAGCGGTATCATGCCGGTTTTGCCGTTTTCCAGTCTGGACACCTTATGACACAAGAACACGCTTCTGCTGAATCCAACGCGTCATCCAAAAAAGCGCCAAAGCGCGTATTGACCGGTATCACTACCTCCGGCACCCCGCATCTGGGTAACTACGTGGGTGCTATTCGCCCGGCGATTCAGGCCAATCAGGAGGCTGACAGCGAATCCTTCTTTTTTCTGGCCGACTACCATGCCCTGATCAAGTGTCAGGACCCGGCAGCGGTCGCCCAATCGACCAAGGAAATTGCCACTACGTGGCTGGCCCTGGGTCTGGATACCAGCAAGGCTGTGTTCTACCGTCAGTCGGATGTTCCGCAAATCACCGAACTGGCGTGGATGATGAATTGTGTCTGTGCCAAGGGTTTGATGAACCGCGCCCACGCTTACAAAGCGTCGGTGGATGCCAACCTCGCCGAAGGTGAAGATGCCGACAAGGCGATTACCATGGGTCTGTTCAGCTACCCGGTACTGATGGCGGCCGACATTCTGATGTTCAACGCGACCCACGTACCTGTCGGTAAGGACCAGATCCAGCACGTCGAAATGGCCCGTGATATGGCGCAGCGTTTTAACCATCTGTATGCCAGCAAGAAGCAGCCGATAATGACGCTGCCAGACTACGTGGTCGACGACAACGTTGCCGTTCTGCAAGGTCTGGACGGTCGTAAGATGAGCAAGAGCTACGGCAACACCATTCCGCTGTTCCTCGGCGAAAAGCAGCTCAAGAAGCACATCAACAAGATCAAAACCAACCTGTTGGAGCCGGGCGAGCCAAAAGATCCGGATACCTCCGCGGTATTCCAGATCTGGAAAGCCTTCGCTTCCGAACAACAAGTCGCGGATATGCGTCAGGCCTTTGCCGATGGTATCGCCTGGGGCGAAGCCAAGAAGCAACTGTTTGAACTGGTGAACGGCGAGTTGGCCGAAGCCCGTGAGCGCTACAACGACCTGATGGACAAGCCGCAGGAAGTTGAAGAGCAGCTGCAAGCCGGTGCCGAACGCGCCCGCGCAGTCGCCAAACCGATGATTGAACGCGTGCGTGAAGCCGTTGGCATTCGTGGTCTGGTGTAAGCGTGCAGCAGCCTGAGCTCACCTTCGTGTTTGTGACGCTGATTCCGGTATGACGGAAGCGGCCGATACCGACACCGAGCGCGAACCGCTGGCCCCGCAGGGGGAAATGCCGTTCGCGCTGGTTCAGGGGCAGCCGATGACTCAGCTGCCACTGGACCTGTACATTCCGCCCGATGCGCTGGAAGTGATTCTGGAGCAGTTTGAAGGGCCTCTGGATCTGCTGCTGTATCTGATCCGCAAGCAGAACCTCGATATTCTTGACGTTAACGTCTCTGAAATTGTCGATCAGTACATCCAGTACATCGATATGATGCAGGCATTGCAGCTGGAACTGGCCGGAGAATATCTGGTGATGGCCGCGATGCTGGCAGAGATCAAAAGCCGAGTGCTGTTGCCGCGCAACAAGGAAGCCAGCGAAGACGAGGAAGAAGATCCGCGTGCAGAGCTGATTCGTCGTTTGCAGGAATACGAGCGCTTCAAAACCGCCGCAGAAGATCTCGACAGTTTGCCGCGAATGGAGCGTGATACCTTGCAAACCCGTTTGCAGGTTGAAAACCGGGTCGTTAATCGGGTCCATCCTGACGTCGATATGCGCGAGCTGATGTTGGCCTATGCCTCGATTCTGCGACGTGCCGAGCGCAGCGAGCACCACGAGATTCAGCGCGAACAGCTGTCCACCCGCGAGCGTATGTCGCAAGTACTGGAACGCATGCGAGGCTCAGAATTCGTGGCATTCACCACCTTGTTCGAGCCAGAAGAAGGCAAGCTGGGTGTGGTTGTCACGTTTTTGGCGGTGCTGGAGCTGGTGAAAGAAAAACTGATTGAACTGGTTCAGCAACAGCTGTTTGGGCCAATTCATGTACGAATGAAATCTGCACCGCTGGCGGCGCATGGAGACGAGGAGGTGCTCTACCATGACGACTGATCATTCCGGCGCCCCGTCCTCCGGTCGTCAGCGCGGCTGCGAATTGACCACTCGCGAACTCGCCGGTGTGCTCGAAGCCGCCATGTTGGCGCACGGTGCCACCCTGTCGTTGGATCGGATGGCGTCGTTGTTTGACGAAGACCGACGGCCGCTTAACAGTGAACTGCGAGCAGCGCTCGAAGAGCTGGCGGTGCAGTTGGAAGGCCGCGGTGTGGAATTGAAAAAAGTGGCCAGTGGCTACCGTTTGCAAGTGCGCGAGCACACCATGCCGTGGGTCAGTCGGTTGTGGGAAGAACGCCCGCCGCGATATTCCCGTGCGTTACTGGAGACTCTGGTACTGATCGCCTATCGTCAACCGGTAACCCGTGGCGATATTGAAGACGTCCGCGGGGTGGTGGTCAGCAGTAATATCATCAAAACCCTGCTGGAGCGGGAATGGGTCAAGGTGGTTGGCCATCGTGATGTACCGGGGCGTCCGGCGCTTTACGCCACCACCAATGAGTTTCTGGATTATTTTGGCCTCAGTGGGCTGGATCAGCTGCCGAGTCTGATGGAAATTCGTGACCTGGACGACGCCAACCGGCGGCTTGAACTCGGTGATGATGCCGAGGCCAAGCGACCACCGTCAGAAAACTACGACTTTGACAGTGACGAGGATGTCGCACAGCGCGGCGCCGACGTGCTGGATGCCACGGCGGAAGATCTGGCCGAGGCAGAACAACTGGTTGCCCGGGTTGAACACAACCTGTTTGGTGACAAGGATGAAGGCGCAGAGGGCGAAGCCGCTGCTGCCAGCAAGGGACGCACACCTCTGCGCCAGGGTTCGACATCCGCTGGTCAGAAAAATATGGGTGATCTGCTGAGCCGATTCGAATCGCAAGATCGACAAACGGCTCAACCAACACATCAGGCAGACGCTGAAGTAACCGACAGCGCTGCCAAACAGCAAGATAGCGAAGAATGAAAGAACGAGTTCAGAAAATATTGGCGGTGACTGCGGTCGCGCCTTCCCGCCGTGAGGCGGAACGTTGGATCGCCGAAGGTCGGGTTACTGTTAACGGTGAAAAAGCCGTGTTGGGTGACCGGGCTGATCGACATGACGAAATCCGCGTCGATGGCCGCGTTGTCAAAATGGACGATGTTGGCCGTGTTTGCCGGGTGCTGGCTTACAACAAGCCGGTGGGCGAAGTGTGTTCACGGGTTGACCCTGAGGGTCGACCAACCGTATTTGACCACCTGCCAAAAACCAAGGGCGAGCGCTGGATTAACGTCGGTCGACTGGATATCAACACCAGTGGCCTGTTGCTGTTCACCACCGACGGTGAGCTGGCTAACAAACTGATGCACCCTTCAACAGGCGTCGACCGTGAATACGCGGTTCGCGTTCGTGGCGACGTCGACGAGCCAATGATTGAGCGCTTGAAAGAAGGCGTGTTGCTGGAAGACGGCATGGCGCGTTTTACCGACGTCAAGTTCTTCGACGGTGAAGGTGCCAACAAGTGGTACCACTGTGTGGTTATGGAAGGTCGTAACCGCGAAGTGCGTCGTCTGTGGGAAAGCCAGGAAGTTGAAGTGAGCCGCCTGAAGCGGGTTCGCTATGGCTGTATTTTCCTGCCGTCCAGTATTCCGGTTGGTACCTGGGTGGAGCTGGGCCAGCGTGAAGTAAACGACCTGCGGGATATGGTCGATATGGAGCGCAAGAAAATTCGTCGCCTGATCGGCAAGGAAAAAGTGCGCTTCCAGCGTGAGCAAAAGCGCCAGAAAGTACGTCAGCACGCAAACACCAAGCCGCGTTCCAAATAACGCCAGTGCTGACGACATCAATAAAAAACCGGGAATCTCCCGGTTTTTTTATGGCCGTTTATCGGTATCAATCGTTAGCGCATGGCCGTTTCGGCCTGATCCAATTCCTGGTCGCCAATCACCTGGTTGCGACCAGCCCCTTTGGCGGTATAAAGCGCCAGATCAGCCCGATTGATCAGGCTGGTCCGGGAGTCGCTGGGTTGCAGGCTGGCAACGCCAACACTGGCCGTCACCTTGACCCGCTCAGCCGTCTCCATAACCTGTACCTGAATGGCACTTATCGAGCGACGAATGCGCTCCGCTACTATCATGGCGTCATCGTGGGCGGCATTGGTCAGCAATACCAGAAATTCTTCACCGCCATAGCGGAAGCAGAGGTCGGTTTGGCGGATGCATTTCATGATTTCGTCGACGGCTTGCTTCAATACGGCATCGCCCATGCTGTGGCCATAGCTGTCGTTGATTCTTTTGAAGTGGTCCAGGTCAATCATCAGCAGTGAAACGTCCTGATCGTGGCGATGGCAAAGCTCCACTTCGCGGTCTATGGTGCGATCCAAAGCGACCCGGTTGCCGACTCCAGTGAGAGGGTCCCGGAACGACGCATCAAGGGCTTCCCGATAACGCAAGGCATTGCGCAGCGGGTACAGCAGTGTACTCAACAAACCTTCGATGTTGGCCAGCTCGTACTCACGAAAACGACTGGAGCGAAAAAACACCAGTTCGCCGATGCCTTCGCCGTGAGTCTTGAGGTCGTAACTGACGCTGTGGGCGCAGGTCTTGCCCTGGGAAACCACCGTATTGAGCTTGCGGCAGCGATAGCTGATGCCGTCGACCAGAACCGTGTCTTGAATGTCTTTGAAGAATATTTCAATCAATTGTGGCAGCTCCAGGGTGGTCTGAAGCTTGCCGGTCAATCGAAAGAGCACATCTGGGCGAATATCCGGCTTGAGCGCAATCTCACCGAATGTCGCGATATTCTTATCGTCTCTTAATTCTGCCTGGCCGATGCTTTGAAATGGAGTCACCCTGCCACCTCTTTACCGTTTTGAAATACGTTCCAGAGATTAGCGATTTCCATGCCAATACCGATTTTCAGGAATTAGTTCTTTAAAATCAGTGGCTTGACGATGATTTACATTGGTGGAAGGCAAGTTTTGTCGCTCTGGCGGCAATGGTTGCCGGTGTGGCCTCGCGGATTTCTGGCGTTTTGGTGGTAGGAAATCGTTGGAAAGCTGACGTTTTGACGCCGCGCATGGGTCGATGTTAAGGAGTCATTTTCAGCGTTCAATAAAACAACAGCCCGCGCTGCAAGGCAGGGCGGGCTGTTGTTATCTGGCAATGGAACGCTGCGAAGGCATTACATGCCGTAGGCTTGTTCCAGAGCCTGCAGTTCACCAGAGCTGCGCATGGCGTCCAGCGTGGCTTGCAGCTTGTTGACAATGCTTGGGTCTGTTTCCGGATTAATGGCGAGGTAGACCGGGTTAACGCTGTATACCAGAACGTTCTTGATGGCACCCATGTCGGTCAGGTCAGCCGCCAGGTAAGGACCGGCCAGAGCGTCAGAGATCCACAGGTCGATGGTACCCAGTTGCAGGCGCTTGGGGTTTTCAGTGTCGCTTGGGGCGACGTTAACGTTAAAGCCGCGCTTGATCAGGTGATCGGCGTAGTAGTCGCCCTTATAGCCACCAATACGGTAACGACGGGCATCTTCCAGACTTTTCAGTTCGATGGTGCTGCCCGGGCGGGCAAACAGAGCGCCGCGCATTTCAGTTACAGGGCCAACCCACTGGTACATAGGTTCGCGTTCTGCGGTACGGACGGCACAGAACAGGCCATGATCCTTGCGACGTTGAACGCGTTGCTGGCCATAGGACCAGTTACGCAAACGCATTTGATAGTCGACCCCTGCTTTTTTAAACAGGGCTTTCATAATACTTGGGCACAGGCCATCAATTTCATCGCCGCTGTGTGCGAATGGCTGGCCAGTCGTAGTCATGCTGTAGGGCGGGTACTGTTCCGTGAACAGGCTGAGAGAAGTGTCTGCTGTTGAAGTTTGAACATTTACTGACAGGGCTACGGTGGCAATAGCCAGCAACCGGGAAAGTTTGATCATCTTGCCGTTCTCGTTGTTCTGGTTTTTTTGTGATGCTTCCAAATGCAGAGCTGCTCTCCCTGCGTGTCAGGGACCCTCTGAATAACCCGGAATGAGTGCAGAGCTATTCAGAGACTTCCTGACGATTACTTTACGTAATTTTTGTAGGTTTATTGTTAATAAATGAGCAGATTGTCGAGAATAGTCACATATGCAACATAAAAAATCTCGTTTTTGGGACTTAAACATCTGATTTATTAAGAGAATTCTTTAATAAATAGTTTCTCGATGAACTATTTCCCCGAGTTCATTATTCGGTTTCCCCTGCTAAAAACGTTTCATTTTGGGTCTGAGGTAGTAAATCCAAACCGAAAACTCACTCGTAAGTATGACAAGAGAAATTGAGTGGTTTTTATGGCTCATATATGGATTGTCCGCTCTGTTCTGTGAGCTTGGGTGTTAGAAGCGTGGTTGTGATCCTTACTATATCCCAGCGCACAGAATGCCAAAAAAAAATACAAACGCGGTTGGCTCGAAATGACCGCTGCCGGCTGGCTTTTGCAGCGCTTTATGGTTTGCCGTTTATCTGTGGCTGTTTATGTTTATACATCGAGAGCAGGGGGCGAGCAGAGCCGAAACCCTAAAGTGCACTTCGGGGTTTCTGTCAAGTGGGGACATCTATTTAATCCTGCACGGCTCTGCGCGAGTGTTGCCGTTGTTCAGTGTAAGGCGACGAATGCAGCGAAATGACGAGTCCTTTTCAAGTTCGTCAACACCGCACTGGGCGGCGGCAACCCGCGCCCTGCGGGGGCTGCCGGATGATCTCGACTCTGTGTCGCCGACTTTTGACTTGACCCGTCAGGCCTGCAACTCGGCTTCGTGATTCGAAACCATCCGGCAGCCCAGAGCGAGCACCGGATTAAATAGATGTCCCCAAGTGGTGTCAGACAGGCACAACAAACGCCTGTTCGCCCTGGGCGTTGAGGCTTTGGCCATTGATGGCTTTGGAAGCCGGGCTCATCAGGTACAAATACAGCGGCATGATGTCGGCGGCTTCGGTGACGTCGGCGGGGTTTTCCAGCGGGTAGGCGGCGGCACGCATTCCTGTACGCGTTGCGCCCGGGTTAATGCAGTTCACGCGAATCTCGCTGGTGTTTTCCAATTCCTGATGCAGTACCTGCATCAGTCCTTCTGTTGCAAATTTGGAGACTGAATAAGCGCCCCAATAGGCCCGGCCTTCACGGCCTACACTGCTGGTGGTGAAAATCACCGAGGCATCGGCGTTGGTTTCGCGCAACAGCGGCAGCAGCTGTTTGATCAGCATAAACTGGCCGTTGACGTTAATTTGCATCACTTTTTGCCAGGTATCGGCGTGGTAATTGTCCAGCGGGGTGCGTTGTCCCAGTACACCCGCATTCAGCAGTACACCGTCGAGCTTGCCAAAGTGTTGGCCAATCAGTTGTGCCAGTTGCACATAGGGGTCTTCTTCCCGGGTTTCCAGATCAAATGGCAGAACGGCAGCCTGCGCCAGGTTTTCCGCTTCTATCAGGTCGTAGGTGTCGTTCAGGGCTTCCTGGGTGCGTCCCAGCAGCAATACAGTCGCGCCAGCACGAGCGTAGGTCAGGGCGGCTTCACGGCCAATGCCGTAACCGGCGCCAGTGACCAGAATGGTGCGGCCTTCCAGAGGGCGTTTGCTGTGTTCGGTTGCGTGATTGGTCATGGTGTTTTCTGATTGTTTGAGTTGGCTCAGTCGCACCGTGGCAGAAGTATGCGACTGAATTGAGCGTGGTGTTGTCCGGGCTGTTTTGGCGAGCCGTCAGGGTTGCTTGGCAGCCAGCAATTCCAGTAACTGATATGGATTATCTATGCTGGCATCTGCGCCCCATTGCGCTGGGTCATCAGCGTCTTCAATGTAGCCAAACAAGGCGGCAATGCTGTACATACCGGCGGCCTTGCCTGCTTCAATATCGCGAATGTGATCACCGACGTACCAGCAGTCGCCCGCATGGACGTTCAGTTCAGCGGCGCACTTGAACAGGCCTTCCGGGTGCGGCTTGGCTTGCGCCAGATCGTCCGCACAAATCAGGCTGGCGGTTTCAATGTTGAGCTTCTGCAACAAGGGCTCGGCAAATCGCCGCGGCTTGTTGGTGACGATGGCCCATTGAATGCCGAGGCTGTCAAGGTCGTCCAGCACCTGCTCGAACCCTTCAAAGTAGGCGCTGCCCGTAGCCAGATGCTCGCCATAGCGGTCGAGCAGACGGTTGCGGAAATCCATGAACTGCGGGTGGTCGCGTTCGACCTCCCAGGTCAGTTCGGTGAGTGCCGCGCCGCCATTGCTGACCTGCTTGCGAATCACATCGTCGGCCAACACAGGCTTACCGAGTTCTTCGCGCATGCTATTCACCACGGCGAAGAAATCCGGCGCGGTGTCTACCAGGGTGCCATCAAGGTCAAACAGGATGGCGCTGGGGCAGCGAGGCGTGGTCATGGCTTCAGGCTCCGGCTTCAGCGCTGGCAGGCAGGCTGGTGGTCATCATGTAGTTAACGCTCACGTCGTTGTCATTGAGCTTGTAGGTTTTGAACAGCGGGTTGTAGGTCAAGCCGGTCATGTGCTCTGGCTGCAAGTCGGCTTCACGGGCCCAGCGGGTCATTTCGCTTGGTTTGATGAACTTGGCGTAATCGTGGGTACCAGCCGGCAGCATCTTGAGGATGTATTCGGCACCAACAATCGCGAACAGGTAGGCCTTCGGGTTGCGATTAATCGTAGAGAAGAACACTTTGCCGCCCGGTTTTACCAGAGTCGCACAGGCCTTCATGATGGACGCCGGGTCGGGAACGTGCTCAAGCATTTCCAGGCAGGTTACTACGTCGAAGCTGGCTGGCTGCTCGGCCGCCAGTTGTTCAACCGGAATGCGCTGGTAGTTGATCTTTACGCCACTTTCCAGGGCGTGCAGTTTGGCCACGTTGAGGGGGGCTTCGCCCATGTCGATGCCCATGACATCGGCACCTCGTTGAGCCATGGCTTCGCTCAGCAAGCCACCTCCACAACCTACGTCCAGCACTTTCTTGCCAGCCAGACCTGCTGCTTGATCGATGTAGTTGCAGCGCAGCGGGTTAATGTCGTGCAGTGGCTTGAACTCGCTGTCCGGGTCCCACCAGCGGCTGGCCAGGGCTTCAAACTTGGCTACTTCGGTTGGATCAACGTTCGGGGTGCTGTGTTCTGTCATATCACTATCCTGTCGTCCGCTGCCGGTTATTCAGGGCAGCGGTTTGATGGCCTTCAGCCTTGTTGAATTCGGGTTGCCCAATGTTTGGCATTGGCGGTAATGCTTGCTTCGTCCAGCTCGGTCAGCTGACCGTTGGCCAGCAGGCATTTGCCTGCCACCCAGACAAAATCGGTGTAACGGCTGCTGTCGGTGTAAACCAGCTGGGAGGCGACGTCGAACAGCGGCTGTTGCGGCATGTTCGACAGATCAATGGCTTGCAGGTCGGCCCATTTGCCAACGTCGATGGAGCCGGTCTGGCCGCCAATGCCGAGCGCCCGGGCACTGCCAATGGTAGCCATTTCCAGGGCTTGCCAGGCGGGCAGGGCTGAGGCGTCACCGGCGACGGCCTTGGCCAGCATGGCGGCGGTTTTCATCTCGCCTTGCAGATTCAGGTCGTTATTGCTGGCTGCGCCATCAGTGCCCAAACCAATGTTAACGCCAGCGGCGGCCATTTTGGCGATTGGGCTGAAGCCACTGGCCAGCTTCAGGTTGGATTCCGGGCAGTGCACAACGGATGCGCCGCTATCTTGCAGAATGCGGATATCGCTGTCGTCGATCTGGGTCATATGAACGCAGGAAACCCGCTCGTTCAGGAAACCCAGGTCCTGCAGGCGTTGGGTTGGGCGTTTACCCAGCTTGTCGATGCTGTCTTGCACCTCAAAGGCGGTTTCATGCAAGTGGATTTGCACCGGCATCTGCTTTTCATCTGCAATCACGCGAATCTGGCGCAGCGGACCATCGGATACGGTGTACGGAGCGTGAGGCCCGAGGCCCAGGGTCACCAATGGCTCGTTGCCGAAGTGGTCGTGTAGCCGCAGTGCTTTCTTTATATATTCATCGGCGTTGGCACCGAAGTTGGTCGGGAAGTCGAGAATCGGGGTAAAGCTGACGTGTCGAATGCCCGCATCCACCGATGCCTGAATGGCATCCTGTGGGAAGAAGTACATGTCGGCAAACGTGGTGGTGCCAGACTTCAGCATCTCAGCCACGGCCAGACGGGTGCCGTCATGGACAAATTCGGGATTTACCCATTTGCCTTCGGCTGGCCAGATGTGTTCCTGCAGCCAGGTCATCAGCGCCAGGTCGTCTGCCATGCCTCGAAACAGCGACATGGCGGCGTGGCCGTGGGCGTTGACGTAGCCGGGCATCAGCACGTGGTTGCCAAGATCGAGGGTTTCACTGGCTTCACGCTGACAGTCTTGCGGTTCAATCGCGTCGATCTTGCCGTCTTTCACATACACCGAAACCTGTTCCTGTACGGAACGGTCTCCCTGCATGGAGATCAGCCAGCGGGCATTGATTCGTAAATCGGCCGTCATCGGTCGTCCTCTGGTGTTGGCGCTTCATGAATGTGCAACGGACAACATTATATCAAGCGTTCGATGGCAAATTCGACCGTTACCCCACACGGGTTGCAATCTCTTTGATTGAATGAAAATTGTTCAAATTTGCCGCGCTCAGGGCCGTCAGTGACGCGTAAAGACGCCGCTGACGTTGCACTGGCATTGGGGGCCGTATTCGGTGCTTGCGGCTTGTGTCGCTTTTCTGAGGCGCTGAGAGCCGTCTGAATGGCTAATGATCCTAGGTAATTGGCGCTTTTATGATATGCTACGGGGCTTAGTTTTCGGAGGATTGGTCGGGGTTTGATCAATCCGTCCCAGCCATTGCCGCACAACGATTGTGTGGCCAGTTACAGCACGGATCCAGAGAGTCTATGGGTGAGTTAGCCAAAGAAGTTCTCCCGATTAACATCGAAGATGAACTGCAGCAGTCCTACCTTGATTACGCCATGAGCGTAATTGTCGGACGGGCACTGCCAGATGTTCGGGATGGTCTGAAACCGGTACACCGTCGTGTTTTGCACGCCATGAACGTACTTGGTAACGACTGGAACAAAGCATACAAGAAATCGGCCCGTGTGGTCGGTGACGTTATCGGTAAATACCACCCTCACGGCGACTCTGCAGTTTACGACACCATCGTGCGTATGGCGCAGGATTTCTCCATGCGTTACACACTGGTTGATGGTCAGGGTAACTTCGGTTCGATCGACGGCGACTCTGCTGCGGCGATGCGTTACACCGAAATTCGTATGGCCAAGATCAGCCACGAAATGCTGGCCGATATCGACAAGGAAACCGTTGACTGGGTGCCAAACTACGACGGCACCGAGCAGATTCCGGAAGTACTGCCTACCCGTGTTCCTAACCTGCTGGTGAACGGTTCTGCCGGTATCGCCGTGGGCATGGCGACCAATATTCCGCCGCATAACCTGAAAGAAGTTCTGACCGGTTGTCTGGCGCTGATCGACAACCCGGATATCGACATCGACGGTCTGATGGAATACATCCCGGGTCCAGACTTCCCGACCGGCGCCTTCATTAATGGCCGTGACGGTATTGTTGATGCTTACCGCACTGGCCGTGGCAAAATTTACCTGCGTGCTCGTCACCACTTTGAGGAAGACGAGAAGAACGGCAAGGTCAGCATTGTGTTCACCGAAATCCCATACATGGTGAACAAGGCCCGTCTGATTGAAAAAATCGCCGAGCTGGTAAAAGACAAGAAAATTGAAGGCATCACCGAGCTGCGTGACGAGTCCGACAAGGACGGTATGCGTATCGTGGTGGAGTTGCGTCGTGGCGAAATGCCGGAAGTGGTGCTGAACAACCTGTTCGCCCAGACCCAGCTGCAAGGCGTATTCGGTATCAACACCGTGGCACTGGTGGATGGCCAGCCAAAAACGTTGAACCTGAAACAGCTGCTGGATGCGTTCGTCAAACACCGCCGTGAAGTGGTTACCCGTCGTACCATTTACGATCTGCGCAAGGCTCGTGAACGTGGTCACTTGCTGGAAGGTCTGGCGTTGGCACTGGCCAACATTGATCCGGTGATTGAACTGATCAAGTCTTCGCCAAACGGTGCTGAAGCCAAAGAGCGTCTGATCAACACCGCCTGGAATCCGGGTGATGTGCTCGACATGCTGGAACGTGCCGGTGAAGACGCTTGTCGCCCGGACGACTTGCCGGAAGAATTCGGTTTCCGCAACGGCAAGTACTACCTATCGCCAGCTCAGGCCCAGGCAATCCTGGATCTGCGTCTGCAGAAACTGACCGGCCTTGAGCACGAAAAACTGATCGAAGAATACCAGCAGAAGCTGGAAGAAATTGCCGAGTACCTGGAAATTCTGGGTTCTCCAGAGCGTCTGATGCAGGTGATTCGTGAAGAGCTGGAAGCCATTCGTGAGGAATACGGCGACGAGCGTAAGTCCGAAATCATCGCGGTTAAACGTGACCTGAGCATGGCCGACCTGATTCCGGTTGAAGATTTGGTGCTGACCCTGTCTCACAGCGGTTACGCCAAAACCCAGCCGATCGATGCCTACCAGGCCCAGAAACGTGGCGGTAAGGGCCGCTCTGCCACGTCTGTAAAAGACGAAGACTTTATTGAACACCTGCTGGTGGTGAACAGCCACGACACCGTACTGTGCTTCACCGACGCCGGCAAGGTGTACTGGCTGACCGTTTACGATATTCCGCAAGCTTCCCGTAACGCCAAAGGCCGCCCGATTGTGAACGTGCTGGCATTGGACGAAGGCGAGCGTATTACTGCGATTCTGCCGGTTGAAGAATACACCGAAGACCAATACGTCTTTATGGCCACCGCCCGCGGTACCGTGAAGAAGACCACACTGGATCAGTTCTCCCGTCCACGTTCTACCGGCCTGATTGCCTGTGAGCTGGACGAAGGTGACTGGCTGGTGGGTGTTGATATTACCGATGGTACGCAGGACATCATGCTGCTGTCTGACGCTGGTAAAGCAGTACGCTTCAAGGAATCCGACGTGCGTGCTATGGGCCGCACCGCTCGTGGTGTTCGTGGTATCAAGTTGGCCGACGAACAGCAGGTGATCTCGCTGATTGTGCCAAAAGAAGACGGTGCAGTTCTGACCGCTTCCGAGCGTGGTTTCGGCAAGCGTACTGATGTGACTGAATTCCCGACCAAGGGCCGTGGTACCCAGGGTGTGATCGCCATGGTGACCAACGATCGCAACGGTCGCATGGTTGGCGCGGTGCAGGTATTTGACGGCGATGAAGTGATGCTGATCAGTGACCAGGGCACGTTGGTGCGTACCCGTATCAACGAAGTATCGCTGCTGGGCCGTAACACCCAGGGCGTTACCCTGATCAAGGTCGACAAAAAAGAGAAGCTGGTCGGTCTCGAGCGTATCTGTGACGCGGACGAAGACGATGAGTTGATCGACGGTGTTGTCGTTGACGGCGAGGTGGTTGAAGGTGATGCAAACGAAGCCGAGGCTTCTGATGCGACTGACGCCAGCGCCGGTGATGATACCGATACCCCAACTGAAGACGACGCCGAATAAGGCGTCGTGATTGATTGCAAGAGCATACATAAGCAATGAGCCGAGCGTATAACTTCTGTGCAGGTCCGGCGGCCCTGCCGACTGCGGTACTGGAGCGCGCCAGCGCGGAAATGGTCGACTGGCGCAATAAGGGCCTGTCGCTGATGGAGATGAGCCACCGTCACAAAGACGTTGTGGAAGTCTGCAAAAAAGCCGAACTGGACCTGCGAGAGCTGATGAACATCCCTGAAAACTACAAGGTGATGTTCATGCAAGGCGGCGCCAGCAGCCAGTTTGCAATGATTCCGCTGAACCTGGCCAACAAGTCCGGCAAAGTGGATCAGATTGTTACCGGTCAGTGGTCCAAGAAAGCCCACGCCGAAGGCAAGCGTTTTGCCGATGTGAATCTGGCAGCCACCACGGCTGATAACAACTTCACTTCTGCGCCAGCTCAGGCTGACCTGAACCTCAGTGCCGACGCTGACTACGTTCACTACTGCCCGAACGAAACCATTGGCGGTGTGGCGTTTGACTACATTCCGGAAACCGGTGATGTACCGCTGATCGCGGATTTGTCCTCAGCCATTTTGTCGGAGCCGCTGGATGTGTCGAAATTCGGCATGATCTACGCCGGTGCCCAGAAAAACATCGGCCCTGCCGGTCTGTGTGTGGTGATTGTGCGCGAAGACCTGATTGGTAACGCTCAGGCCATTACGCCAACCATGATGGACTACAAGGTCTGCGCCGATGCCGACTCCATGTACAACACGCCGCCAACCTACAGCTGGTACCTGTCTGGCCTGGTGTTTGAGTGGCTGAAAGAGCAGGGCGGTGTCGAGGCGATTGCCGAAATCAACCGTCGCAAGGCCAAGGCCCTGTACGACTTTATTGATGGTAACGACTTCTACGCCAACCCGGTGGCTGTGAACAATCGCTCGATCATGAATGTGCCGTTTACGCTGGCCGACAGCAACCTCGACAAGCTGTTTCTGCAAGAAAGCGAAGCCGCTGGCTTGCTGAACCTCGCCGGTCACCGCAGTGTGGGTGGTATGCGTGCCAGCATTTACAATGCCGTGCCAGAACAGGCCGTTACTGCACTGATCGAGTTTATGGCGGACTTTGCCCGTCGTAACGGGTAATCTCTTCGCACGACTCAACACGAAGTCTGGGCTGGTAGCGGTGGTTACCAGCCTGATTCGCATCGAACAAGAACACAGCAAGGCAAATCATGACTGAAGCCCAGGAACTGGAAAAACTCCGCCAATCCATCGACTCGATTGATCGCCAGATTCAGGAATTGATCAATCAGCGCGCCCGTTGCGCCCAGCAAGTGGCCGAGGTGAAGGAAAAATACGCTCAGCCGGGCGAGCAGGTGTTGTTTTACCGTCCCGAGCGCGAAGCCCAGGTATTGCGGAACGTAATGGCCCGTAATGAAGGTCCGATCACTGGCGAAGGCATGGCGCGTTTGTTCCGTGAAATCATGTCCCAGTGTCTGGCGTTGGAAGAGCCATTGCAGGTGGCATTCCTTGGCCCTGAAGGTACCTTTACCCAGCAGGCGGCGGTAAAGCATTTTGGTCATGCGGTTAATTGCCAGAGCAAGGTATCCATTGCCGATGTGTTCCGCGATGTGGAAAGCGGCTCTGCCAACTTTGGTGTGGTGCCGGTAGAAAACTCCACCGAAGGCGTGGTGACCCACACCCTCGACAGTTTCTTCGATTCCAATCTGAGCATCTGCGGTGAAGTGACCCTGCGCATCCATCACAACCTGATGTCACAGGGTGATGGCAGCAACATCAAACGCATTTACTCCCACTCCCAGTCGTTGGGTCAGTGCCGCCAGTGGCTGGATCAGCACTACCCGAATGCCGAGCGCATTGCCCTGAATTCCAATGCCGAAGCGGCGCTGAAGGCCAGCCAGGACCCGGAATCCGCCGCCATTGCCGGTGAAGTGGCTTCCGAGCTGTACAAGCTGAATCTGCTGCACGCCAACATTGAAGACCGTCCGGACAACACCACTCGCTTCCTGATTGTGGGTCCGAACCCGACGCTGTCCAGTGGCGAAGACAAAACCTCCATTATGGTGTCCAGCCGTAACCAGCCGGGTGCCCTGTATCAGGTGCTGGAACCGTTCCACAGTGCCGGTATCAGCCTGACGCGTATCGAAACCCGTCCGGCTCGTTCCGGAACCTGGAATTACGCCTTCTTCATTGACTTCGAAGGTCACCGTGACGATGCCAGCATCAAGACGGTACTGGAGCAATTGCAAGGTGTGGCCGCTGACTACAAATGGTTGGGCTCCTATCCGAAAGCCGTGCTGTAAGCCGTTACAGCGCGGTAAGTACCGCAGACGTAATCCTATTCAAGACCTTTACTGGCCTGATCCAGTACTGACCCGTTAAGAGAGACAGATATGAGTGTGAATTTCCTCGAGTTGGCCGTTTCCGGAGTTCAGGGGCTGCACCCTTATCAGCCGGGCAAGCCAACCGACGAGCTGGCCCGTGAACTGGGTATCAACGAAGCTGACATCGTCAAGCTGGCCAGTAACGAAAACCCACTGGGCCCATCCCCAGCCATTGAAGATGCCATCAAGGCGCAGCTGGCAGAGCTGACTCGCTACCCTGACGGTGCTGGTTTCGAGCTGAAAGCCGAGCTGTGCAAACGTTTGGGCGTGGAAATGAACCAGATCACTCTGGGTAACGGTTCCAGCGATATTCTCGATTTCATCGTCCGTGTGTTCGTTGAAAAGGGTGACAACGTCGTTGTAGCTCAGCACGCGTTTTCTATTTACGGTCTGGTCACCCGCGCCGCTGGTGGTGATGTGATAGAAGTGCCGGCCAAAAACTGGGGGCATGACCTGCCAGCCATGGCAGCGGCCATCAATGATAAAACCCGC
The DNA here is from genome assembly GCF_056158645.1 of Oceanobacter sp. ABM4_470. Classification (NCBI taxonomy): domain Bacteria; kingdom Pseudomonadati; phylum Pseudomonadota; class Gammaproteobacteria; order Oceanospirillales; family Oceanospirillaceae; genus Oceanobacter; species Oceanobacter sp. ABM4_470. The sequence goes on along the minus strand of NZ_JBSWTR010000001.1, from coordinate 2,049,159 downwards.
ATTGTGTTCCTGACCAACCCGAACAACCCGACCGGTACTTACAACACTCGTGAAGAGTTGGAAGCCTTTCTGAAGCGGGTTCCGGAAAACGTTGTGGTACTGCTGGACGAAGCCTACTTCGAATATGTCAACAAGGACGACTACCCATCCGGTATCGATTACCTGAACCAGTACCCGAATCTGGTGGTGTCCCGTACCTTCTCCAAGGCTTATGGCCTGGCCTCCCTGCGCGTAGGTTACGGCGTTTCCAGCCCGGAACTGGCGGATCTGATGAACCGTATTCGCCCGCCGTTCAACGTAGACTCTTTTGCACTGGCGGCTGCCAAAGCTGCTCTGTGTGATGACAGCTACCTGGCGCGCAGTGTTGAGGTGAACAACCAGGGTATGGCGCAGCTGACTGGCGCGTTTGACGAGTTGGGTCTGGAATTCATCCCGTCGGTTGGCAACTTTGTTTCGTTCAAACTGCCAGAAGCGTTTGAAGACAAGGCGGTTAACCAGGCGCTGTTACAGCTGGGTGTGATCATCCGTCCGGTGGCTAACTACGACATGCCGGGGTACATCCGTGTTTCTGTGGGTACCCAAGCTGAAAACCAGACCTTTATCGACGCATTGAAAAAGGTGCTGGCTTGAGTTCAGTAACCCCGTTTTTTGTTAACCGCATTGCTGTTATTGGCCTGGGACTGATTGGTTGTTCCTGGGTCAAGGGCTTGCGTGATCGTGGCTGTGTGGCATCGGTAGTGGGTTGTGACCGCAACCTCGATTCCATGCAGCAGGCGGTGGAGCTGGGCATTATTGACGAGTACGCCGAAACGCCGGCTGAGGCGGTTGCCAAGGCTGATCTGGTCATTGTGTCTGTGCCAATTCTGTCGGTGCGTCCGGTACTGGCTTCGATTGCTGAAGGTTTGCCAGAACACGCGGTAATTACCGACGTTGGCTCGGTGAAAGGTTCGGTGGCCCGTGATGCAGCAGCGGTGTTTGGCGAAGGCTTTGACCGGTTTGTGTTGGGCCATCCTATTGCTGGTTCTGAGCGCAGTGGCGTGAAGGCTGCCAACGGCGATTTGTTTTCCCGTCACAAGATCATTGTCACCACCGAAGATCACACCAGTGCCGATGCCCTGAAGCTGGTGATTGGTGCCTGGCAAGCCGTTGACGCCGAGGTGGAAACCATGACCGTCGACCACCATGATGAAGTGCTGGCAGCGACCAGTCACTTGCCGCACCTGCTGGCTTATTCGCTGGTGGACACACTGGCGAACAGCCATGAGAACAAGGAAATTTTCAATTACGCCGCCGGCGGCTTCCGCGACTTCACCCGAATCGCAGCCAGCAGCCCGGAAATGTGGCGTGATATTTTTACTGCCAATCGTGAGCACCTGTTGGCAACGCTGGATCTGTTTAATGCAGATCTGATCAAGCTGCGAGCGGCAATCGAGAGTGATGACCAAACCACTCTGATGGGCGTGTTGACCCGCGCCAAATCCGCTCGTGATCATTTTTCAAACATACTCGCCCGACGGGCCTTTGTGGAACCTATGAAAACCAGCTCACTTACTTACAAGGCAAATCCCTCCAAAACCATGTCGGGCACCTTCCGTGTGCCAGGCGATAAGTCGATTTCTCACCGCTCCATCATGCTGGGGTCGCTGGCTAACGGCACTACCGAAGTCAGCGGCTTCCTGGAAGGCGAAGACAGCCTGGCAACGTTGCAGGCGTTCCGCGACATGGGTGTTGTGATCGAAGGGCCGCATCGAGGTCGCGTTACGATTCACGGTGTTGGTCTGCACGGTCTGAAAGCACCGGCTAACTCTCTGTATGTCGGCAACTCAGGCACTTCCATTCGTCTGTTGGCGGGCCTGATGGCAGGTCAGAACTTCGACGTTGAAATGACCGGCGACGAATCCCTCAGCAAGCGTCCAATGGGCCGCGTGGCTGACCCGCTGCGTCTGATGGGCGCTGAAGTGGGCACGGCAGAAGGTGGTCGTCCACCGCTGAAAATTCACGGTGGCAGCAAGCTGAAGGGCATTCACTACGATCTGCCAATGGCGTCTGCTCAGGTGAAAAGCTGTGTGCTGCTGGCGGGTTTGTACGCTGAAGGCGAAACGTCCGTAACTGAACCTGCGCCAACCCGTGACCACACCGAGCGCATGCTGAAAGGTTTTGGCTACGACGTTAAGGTTGATGGCAGCACCGTGACCATCAAATCCGGTGGTGAGCTGACTGCCACCAGCATCGACGTGCCGTCCGATATTTCTTCCACGGCATTCTTTATGGTCGGTGCCTCGATTGCGCCGGGTTCTGACATTACGTTGGAGCACGTTGGTATCAACCCGACCCGTATTGGTGTGATCAATATTTTGCGTGCCATGGGCGGCAATATTGAAGTGCTGAACGAACGTGAAGTGGGCGGTGAACCAGTTGCCGATATCCGCGTGCGTTACGCTCCGCTGAAAGGTATTCACATTCCGGAAGATCAGGTGCCGCTGGCCATTGATGAATTCCCGGCGCTGTTTATCGCTGCTGCGTGTGCCGAAGGTGAAACCATCCTGACTGGCGCTGAAGAACTGCGCGTGAAAGAAAGCGACCGCATCCAGTCCATGGTTGATGGCCTGAATGCACTGGGCGTTGCTGCCAAAGGCACCCCTGACGGTGCCATCATCCCCGGCTTTGGTGCTGAAGGCAGCTTCGGTGCCGGCACGGTTGAAAGCCACGGCGACCACCGTATTGCCATGAGCTTCTCGATTGCTTCCCTGCGCGGCAGTGCGCCGATTGAAGTGCTGGACTGCGCCAACGTGGCGACGTCGTTCCCGGGCTTTGTTGAACTGGTGAACAGCGTTGGTCTGAGCGTTGAAAGCGAAGGCGATGCAGCCGAGGGCGCTGCAGAGTAATGACAGGAGTAAAGGACATGGCCGCTGTAATCACCATTGATGGACCATCCGGCGCAGGCAAGGGCACAGTGTGTGCCCGCCTGGCAGAGCAACTGCAATGGCACCTGCTGGACAGCGGTGCCTTGTATCGCATTACCGGTCTGGCGGCCGATCGCAAGGGCATTGCCCTGGATGATGAGCCAAACGTCAGTGCGGTGGCGGCCAATCTGGACGTACGCTTTGTGCCAACTCCACAGGGCGTGGAAGTGATTCTGGAAGGCGAAGACGTGACCACCACGATTCGTACCGAAGAAGTCGGCAGTCTGGCGTCGCAGGTGGCTGCGCTGCCAGCGGTGCGTGAAGCGTTGCTGCAACGTCAGCGTGATTTCCGCACACATCCCGGGTTAATTGCCGATGGCCGTGACATGGGCACGGTGGTTTTCACCGATGCCAACGTCAAGGTTTTCCTGACCGCAAGCGCAGAGGAACGCGGCCAGCGCCGCTTCAAACAGTTGCTTGACAAGGGAATAGATGCTAGTTTACCCGCCCTTATCGAAGACATCCGAGCTCGCGATGAGCGTGACAGCAACCGTGCTGTGGCTCCGTTGAGACCTGCTGAAGACGCCCAAGTTATTGATAGTACTGAACTTTCAATCGACGAAGTGTGTGAACAGGTGGTCGAACTTGTTCGCAAAGCAGGACTGATCTGAGATGAAATTAACTGCGTTTGCCAGCCTCCTGCCGTAAGGAGCCCGAAGCGCAGTGAATTTTTTGTCTGACTAACCCCAAATGTCTGGCCATTTGGAAAGCGTCGCTATCCGCCCAATCCTTTAGCGGATACACGCACACTTATAGGTGTTATTCATGAGCGAAAGCTTTGCTGATCTGTTTGAAGAATCCTTGAAAGAACTGGACATGCAGCCAGGTTCTATCGTTACCGGTACCGTTGTTGACATCGACAGCGACTGGGTGACTGTGAACTCCGGCCTGAAGTCCGAAGCTGTTATTCCGCGCAGCCAGTTCCTGAACGAAAAAGGCGAACTGGAAGTTGCAATCGGTGATGAAACCCAGGTTTCCCTGGAAGCGGTTGAAGATGGTTTCGGTGAAACCAAACTGTCCCGTGAAAAAGCCAAGCGTGCTGAAAGCTGGAAAGAGCTGGAAAAAGCCTTCGAAGCTGAAGAACTGGTTACCGGTATCATCAACGGTAAGGTTAAGGGTGGTTTCACCGTTGATCTGAAAAATATCCGTGCCTTCCTGCCAGGTTCCCTGGTTGACGTACGTCCAGTACGTGACACCGCTCACCTGGAAGGTAAAGAGCTGGAATTCAAGGTTATCAAGCTGGACGCCAAGCGTAACAACGTTGTTGTTTCCCGTCGTGCTGTTCTGGAAGCTGCTAACTCCCAGGAACGTGAAGAGCTGCTGGCTAACCTGCAAGAAGGTCAGTCTGTTAAGGGTATCGTCAAGAACCTGACCGACTACGGCGCGTTCGTAGATCTGGGCGGTGTTGACGGCCTGCTGCACATCACTGACATGGCTTGGAAGCGCATCAAGCACCCATCTGAAATCGTTGCCGTTGGTGACGAGATCGACGTTAAGGTTCTGAAGTTCGACCGTGAGCGCAACCGCGTTTCTCTGGGTCTGAAGCAGCTGGGCGACGATCCATGGGTAAGCATCAACGATCGTTACCCAGAGAATGCCATTGTTAAGGCTCGCGTAACCAACCTGACTGACTACGGCTGCTTCGCTGAGCTGGAAGAAGGTGTTGAAGGTCTGGTTCACGTATCCGAAATGGATTGGACCAACAAGAACATCCACCCATCCAAGGTTGTTCAGGTTGGCGACGAGATCGACGTAATGGTTCTGGATATCGACGAAGAGCGTCGTCGTATCTCCCTGGGTATCAAGCAGTGCACCATGAACCCATGGGAAGCTTTCGGCACCCAGTTCAACAAGGGCGACAAGATCTCCGGTAAGATCAAGTCTATCACTGACTTCGGTATCTTCATCGGTCTGGACGGCGGCATCGACGGTCTGGTTCACCTGTCTGACATTTCCTGGAACGACAGCGGCGAAGAAGCCGTTCGTAACTACAAGAAAGGCGACGAACTGGAAACTGTTATCCTGTCTATCGATCCAGAGCGTGAGCGTATCTCCCTGGGCGTGAAGCAGCTGGAAAGCGATCCGTTCAACGACTACGTTGCTGAAAACGACAAGGGCGCCATCGTTACTGGTAAGGTTATCTCTGTAGATGCCAAAGCCGCTATCGTTGAAGTTGCTCCAGGCGTTGAAGCTGTACTGAAAGCGTCTGAAATCAGCCGTGACAAAGTAGAAGACGCTCGTGCCGTTCTGAACGAAGGCGACGAAGTTGAAGCTGCTATCACTCTGGTTGACCGCAAGAACCGCGCTCTGAACATCTCTGTTCGTGCCAAGGATTCTGCTGAAGACCGTCAGGCTCTGAAAGATGTTCGTGCTAAAGCAGAAGCTGAAACTGCTGCTGGCCCGACCACCATCGGTGACCTGATCAAGGAACAACTGGGTCAGAAAGACTAAGTTGTAGCCTGATAAAAAACCCGCTTCGGCGGGTTTTTTTATGCCTGCGGTTTGGTGCTTGCTGATGAAACACAGGTTACAAACCGGCTGCAGATGTGACTTATTGAGAAACTTTTATGACCGAACTGCTCAATTGATGATCCAAGGTTGCAATTAGCGCAAGCTAACTGCATGATTTAACGACAATTTATCGTCAGGCAGTCACCTCACGGAGGAATGTGCTGTGACCAAGTCGGAACTGATTGAGCGTATCGTTACAAGACAACCCCAGTTGTCGCCCAAAGATGTTGAGCTGGCTGTGAAAACCATGCTGGATTATATGTCGTTGTCGCTGTCTTCCGGAGAGCGCATCGAGATCCGTGGGTTTGGCAGTTTTTCACTGCATTACCGGGCTCCACGCAAGGGACGTAACCCGAAAACGGGCGAAGCAGTGGAGTTGAAGGGCAAGTTTGTCCCGCACTTCAAGCCTGGCAAGGATTTGCGTGACCAGGTGAATGACGCCTTGCAGGAATCTGCCTGAGTTCAGGATCTATTATGCTCAAGAAACTGAGGATCATCCTTAGCATCATCTCGTTCGCGTTGGTGTTCGTGTACTGTATTGCCTTTGCAGTGCAGAACAGCACGTTAACCGCGGTCTACTTTTTGACAGGCTCTGCTGTCGAATTGCCTTTGGCGTTGTGGTTCGGGTTGGTATTGGCCTTTGGCTGTATGGTCGGAATTCTGGTGGCGAGTTATTCTATTGCCACAAAAAAACGTCAGATCAAACGTTTGCAAAAGCAACTCGACAGCACCGAGGAGCGGCTGAGCCGCTTGCCGTAGGCGCCTTACCATTGGTCCCCTTGCTATGATTGAATCTTTGCTTGTCTTCCTTTTGGTGTTGACGGGCACGGCAGCTGGCTGGTTTCTGGGTCGACGTTCGGCCAAGTCCGCCACCGCCAGGCAATCTCCCGACTGGATTCCCAGTGTCGAACTTATTTTTTCGCAAAACTCCGACGTCGCTCTGAAGCGACTGGTCAGCGCTCAATCCCTCGATGACGACATGGTCGAAATCTTCCTCAAGCTGGGCAAAAGCCTGCGTGAGAAAGGCGAAGTCGAACGCGCCATTCACTTGCATCAAAACCTCTTTGCCCGTACCGATCTGAACAAACAGGTTCTGCAAGAACTGGAGCTGGAGTTGGCACTGGATTATTCCGCTGCTGGCTTGCACGATCGTGCCGAGCGCCTGTTGATCGAACTGTTGGCCAGTAAGGGAAAAGTGCAGGAGAAAGCCGCCATTACCCTGTTGCAGATCATGGAAGAAGAGGGTGAGTGGCAGAATATTCTCGAATTGAGCCAGCAGAAAAAGTTTCCCTCTCAAGCGGCCATTCAAAAGCGTATTGCCCATGCTGCTTGTGAGCTTGCTGTGCGCAGCAGTGCGCGTGGCGACTACATTGAAACCCGCCAGTTGTGCCGTCAGGCACTGAAAGCCGATTCCCGCTGTGCTCGGGCCTACGTGGTGCTGGGGGATATGGCGTTTCATCAGCATGAGTTCAACGAGGCTATTCGTTGCTATCTGAAGGCGCTGGATCTGGATTCGGGCAGCATTATTGCCCTGCTGGATTCGCTGGTTGAATCGTTTCGCCAGTTGGAGGATTTACAGGGGTTGCTGGCGCACTTGCAGCGTCACGACGTTGCGCTGGAATACGTACCGGCACTGGTCGCCAAGGCGGAAGCGCTGGCCTCGGAAAAAGACACCGACACCGCGTTGCAAACCTTTATTGAAGACCTCGAAGCCCATCCTTCTTATTCAGGTTATGTGGCCATGCTGGGGTTGATTTTGACCTTTCAGCGGCAGCTCACTGAGTCGCAGGCTCAGGGGGTCTATGGTATGCTCCAGCGCATCAGGGCCGAGGAACCTGCCTATGTCTGTGGGCACTGCGGCTTCAAGGCCAGGCAGTTCCACTGGCGTTGCCCCAGTTGTTCTGACTGGGCCAGTCTGAAAGCACTTACCTCGGCGCGCCCATCTACCATTGCGTTTGAAGATTTATGACCACACTGTCTCCGATTGTTGTAGCCCTCGATTACCCTTCTATTGATGGCGCCATGAACATGGCCCGTTCTCTTGATCCGTCGCGCTGCCGCGTCAAGGTTGGCAAGGAGCTGTATACCGCTTCTGGCCCGGCCATTCTGGAACAGCTGCATGGTCTTGGCTTTGACGTCTTCCTCGATCTGAAATTTCACGATATCCCGAACACCTGCGCCAAGGCTGTCGGTGTGGCTGCAGACCTGGGTGTCTGGATGGTCAATGTGCATGCCAGTGGCGGTCGCAAGATGATGGAAACTGCTCGTAATGAGCTGGAAAAGAAGCGTCATCAGCCGCTGCTGATTGGTGTGACGGTACTGACCTCCATGGACCAGTCCGATATGGCGGAAATGGGCCTTGATGTGACGCCAGCTCAGCAAGTGGAGCGTTTGGCGAAGCTGGCTCAATCTTCGGGTTTGGATGGCGTGGTATGTTCCGCCAACGAGATCGATATTATTCGTTCTGGCTGTGGTGCTGACTTTAAAACCGTGACGCCAGGCATTCGTCCTGAATGGGCTGCTGCCCAGGATCAGAAGCGCATTATGACGCCGGAAGCGGCCGTTGCCGCGGGTGTGGACTACATGGTGATTGGCCGTCCGATCACGCAAGCTGACGACCCGGCTGCCGCGTGTGAGTTGATCTTGTCCAGTTTGGCTTGATCCTCACCTCCAGGAATTCGTACTACAGACAGGAAATTCGAGATGAAAATTGCCGTAGCAGGGACTGGTTACGTTGGTTTGTCCAATGCCGTTTTGCTGGCCCAGCATAATGAAGTTGTGGCACTGGACATTGTTCCCGAGAAAGTCGACATGCTTAACCGTCGGCAGTCGCCTATTGTTGATGCGGAGATTGAAGACTACTTTGCTAACCATGAGCTGAACCTGACGGCCACGCTTGATAAAGAGTTGGCGTATCAGGGCGCTGAGTTCGTGGTGATTGCTACGCCAACGGATTACGACACCCAGAATAACTATTTCAATACTCGTTCAGTTGAAGCGGTAATCCGCGATGTAGTGGCAATTAATCCGGATGCCGTGATGGTCATCAAATCCACCATTCCGGTGGGTTACACCAAGCGCATCAAGGAAGAGCTGGGTACCGACAACATCATCTTCTCACCGGAGTTTCTGCGTGAAGGCAAGGCGTTGTACGACAACCTGTATCCGTCACGGGTAATCATTGGTGAGCGCAGCGAGCGAGCAGAGCGCTTTGCTGCTTTGCTGAAAGAAGGTGCCATTAAGAAAGACGTAGAGACCCTGTTTACCGATTCCACCGAAGCAGAAGCGGTCAAGCTGTTCTCGAACACCTATCTGGCCATGCGTGTGGCCTACTTTAACGAGCTGGACACCTATGCCCAGACTCACGGTCTGGATACTCGTCAGATCATTCAGGGTGTGGGTCTTGATCCGCGCATTGGCGATCATTACAACAACCCGTCGTTTGGTTATGGCGGTTATTGTCTGCCGAAAGACACCAAGCAGTTGTTGGCCAACTTCAATGAAGTACCGAATAACCTGATTCGTGCCATTGTGGATTCCAACAGTACGCGTAAGGACTTTATTGCCGATAGCGTGATTGCCCGTCAGCCAAAAGTGGTGGGTATCTATCGTCTGGTGATGAAATCCGGTTCCGATAACTTCCGTGCCTCGGCGATTCAGGGTGTGATGAAACGCATCAAGGCCAAGGGTATTGAAGTGGTGGTGTACGAGCCGGTAATGGAAGAAGACGAGTTCTTCAGTTCTCGTGTGATCAAGGATTTGGAAGAGTTCAAGAAGCTCTCGGACGTTATTATCGCTAACCGCGTCAACGACGATATCCGCGATGTTCAGGACAAGATCTATACTCGCGACCTGTTCGGCAGCGATTGATCTCTGATTACCCATAAGGCCCGCTCTGGTTATTCCGGTGCGGGCTTTTTTTGTACCTGCGCTGTGGCTTTAAACCTGGAGGGTGTAGGTCTGCAAGAGCACGATGAATAGCAAAATTAACCCAATTGAAATTGATCAGGCAGCTAGTTCGAAACGTGATTTTAGAAGATGCTTCTCAGAACAGAGAAAAAAGAATGGCTCCCCGAGCTGGACTTGAACCAGCGACCAATAGATTAACAGTCTACTGCTCTACCGACTGAGCTATCGGGGAACACACATCAGGACGAATCCTGAATTGATTGTTCGGAAAGATCCGAACCAAAGATTTACTTGCTGGCTCCCCGAGCTGGACTTGAACCAGCGACCAATAGATTAACAGTCTACTGCTCTACCGACTGAGCTATCGGGGAACATCATTAGCAAGTGGTGCGCATTATACGGCTGCGGATTTCGCTGTCAACGCCTTTGGCCGAGTTTTTTTCAAAAAAATTAATGCTTTCAGTAAGTTAGCGGGTGTTCAATGCATTTGCACGGAGCACCCACCGGATTCGAGCAGGGTTTTGGTTGTTTTCTGATCAGTCTTTGGCGATGCGACTGAACACCGCACCCTTTTGGCCCTTGTACTTGGCGTTAACGCGTTTGTTGTATGGGCGAGCCGCCGGGCTGCTGAGGGTTTCAAACGACAGTGCACAAATCGACATGCCCGGGCGCAGTGCCAGTGGCAGTTTGCCGTTGTTGTAAAACTCCAGCACGATCTGGCCGTCCCAGCCCGGATCAATACGGCCAGCGGTCAGGTGAACCACCAGACCCAGTCGGGCCAGTGAGCTACGGCCATCCAGCCAGCCAACCAGGTCGTCGGGAATGGTAACGGATTCCATGGTCGCACCAAGAACCAGTTCACCCGGGTGGATGTACAGGGCGTCGTTTTCGGCAATCTCGATTTCCTTGCTCATGATGCGATCAATGTCGCGCTCAAGCTGGGCTTTTTCGCCGGAAAGGTCGAGATGGGTTGCTGAGTTGTTGCTGAACACCCGGAAGCGATGATCAAGGCGCAGGTCGACGCTGATGCCTGCAATGGAGTCTGGGCCAGGAGCAGGCTCAATGGCGATGGAGCCCTGTTCCAGGCGGTGTTCGATGTCGACGTCGCTGAGTCGCATGGGTGTCTTCCAGAAAACGCGTGAGCGTCAGAGGGTAGTGCTCACTAGATCAATTTGATAGCGCTTTTTGCCTTTTTTACGATCAACCAGGCGGACTAACAAGTAGTCCTTGTCTTTGGCTACCCAGGCCACGATTTCCCGGTTGTCGCTGCGCTTTTGTTTCAGCTTGAGGGTATCAAGCTTGCCAATTTGGGTGTTCAGCTGTTCTTCGGCCACAATTTCAAAGGTGTACTGCTTTACCCGGTGCTTTTCAAATACCGGGTAGTCGAGTGCCCGTTTGCCATTGGCCAAATCAATGCTGATTTGCTGCATATAGCTCAGCTTGTCTTGCAGGTCGTCCTGCCACTTATCTGCAAAGGAGCGTCCCTTCTTCTGATCCAGAACCGTGCGCTGGTCGTAATCAAACAACAGGCGTTGATCGTCTTCCTGAATCAGTCCGCTGGCGTCGTAGGTGTACTTCAGCGGATGAATCTGGCCATCTTCCAGTTGGAAGTGGGTGGTTTCCCGAATGCTGCCAGCTGAGGCTTCGGCCTCAAATACCATCAACCAGCTGCCATCGTTTTCCTGCTTGAGCGTGCGCTCGGCATCGATGTCGAAGCTGAACCAGCCAAAATCGTATTCACTGCTGTAACGCGCGGAGTACGGCTGCAATTGAAACGACGACTTGGCGTCTGCGTAATTGGCAGGGGCCGGGATGGATGAAGGCGGTTGGGAAGGGGCAGCTTCGTCAGCAAACACTGAAGAAGCTGCAACAATCAGACTACAGGCCAGGGGGGCAATTATTCTCACAGCAATCCTCTCTGTGATGGGGTTTGTAATTACTGGTCTGTCAGTTTGAGTCCGAATTGTGGAATTGGTTTACCGTCAATGGTTGCGCCGTCGCTATTCATGCCCAAGCGGCCCTGAATGAACCATTTCACCACGATCGGGTACAGAATATGTTCCTGTTTCTGTACCTTTCCTTTGAGGCTGTCGGCGCTGTCATCGGCTGTTACAGGCACAATGGCTTGAGCGATGACTGGGCCGCCGTCCAATTCTTCGGTAACAAAGTGAACCGATACGCCGTGTTCGCTATCGCCAGCATCAATAGCACGTTGATGAGTATTCAGGCCCTGATACTTCGGCAGCAGGGACGGGTGAATATTGATCATGCGGCCATGGTAGTGGCGGGTAAATTCCGGCGTCAGAATGCGCATAAAGCCAGCCAGTACCACCAGGTCCGGGGCGAAGTCGTCGATGGCGCGCATCAGTGCAACATCGAATTCTTCACGGCTATCGAACGCCTTGTGGTCGACCAATTCAACAGGAATATCACGATCCCGTGCGTACTGCATGCCGGGCGCGTCCGGACGGTTGCAGATAACACCTGCAACCATGGCGTCCATTGCGCCGTCTTTCACCGCATCGGCAATGGCAACCATGTTGCTGCCAGTGCCGGAGATCAGAATCACAATACGCGGAAGATCCAGCGCGCCATCGGTCATCATACGGTGCGGTTACCTGTGAACTCGACTGCCGCTTCGTCAGCGGTTTTTTCAGTGATTTCACCAATCAGCCAGGCTTGTTCACCTTCGGCGTTCAGCAGGGCAATGGCCTGGTCAGCCTTGTCTTCTGGCAGAGCGATGATCATGCCAACGCCACAGTTGAAGGTGCGGAACATTTCGGCAGTTTCAACGTTGCCGGCTTTCTGCAGCCATTCAAATACGGCAGGCCAGCGCCAGCTGTTGGTGTCGATTACAGCCTTGCAGTTTTCTGGCAGTACGCGAGGAATGTTTTCCTGGAAGCCACCACCGGTGATGTGGGACAGGGCGTGAACGTCAGAGGCGTTGATCAGTTGCAGAACTGGCTTAACGTAGATCTTGGTTGGTGCCATCAGGGCATCAGCCAGAGGTACGCCATCAACGTCTTCGTTCAGGTCGGCATTGGATACTTCCAGAATCTTGCGAACCAGGGAGTAACCGTTGGAGTGTGGACCGCTGGATGCCAGAGCAATCAGCTTGTCACCAGCCTGTACCTTGGTGCCGTCGATGATGTCGGCTTTCTCAACGATGCCCACACAGAAACCGGCCAGATCGTAATCTTCGCCTTCGTACATGCCTGGCATTTCGGCGGTTTCACCGCCAACCAGAGCAGCACCTGCTTGTTCACAGCCTTCGCCGATGCCGGAAACCACGGCAGCAGCAACGTCTACGTTCAGGTGACCTGTGGCGTAGTAGTCGAGGAAGAACAGTGGCTCAGCGCCAGCAACAACCAGGTCGTTCACGCACATGGCGACCAGGTCGATACCAATGCTGTCGTGCTTGGCCAGATCCATCGCCAGACGCAGCTTGGTGCCAACACCGTCGGTGCCGGAAACCAGTACCGGTTGGTGGTAACCTTGCGGCAGCTCGAACAGGGCGCCAAAACCACCCAGGCCGGCCATAACTTCAGGGCGGCGGGTACGTTTGGCAACGTCCTTGATTCGGTCTACCAGTGCATTGCCTGCGTCGATATCAACGCCTGCGTCTTTATAACTAAGGGATTTGGATTCAGACATGCTCATTCACATGGAGGGCTACAAATTTAGCGGCGTATTCTAGCGATTTGTCGGGTCAACTTCACCCGCTGTGGCAAAAAAAGGCGAATTATTCCGCCACAAGTTCAGCGGAATTCACAAATTGAGGCAGGTTAGGGTGGGTGACTTGGGCAAGTGGCAAGGGCGTGGCACAATAGCGCCCCGAATTCGACCCGGTCACCATTCTGTGGGTGAGGTGAGCCACAACTGCCGATTGGTTAACAGAGGGTGGTTGATGAAATGGCGCCCGGATTCGACTGTTTCAGGATGACACAAGGTGATCTTAGTGCGATCAGTGCTTTTGAGTGTGTGTGTATGGCTGCTGACCCTGGGGTCGGCGCAAGCTGTTGTTGTTGATGATTTATATGAAGTGGGTGTGGTGGTGCCGGACCGTACACCTGCTGCTCGAATGGACGCGCTGCCGCTAGCCATGCAGCAAGTGATTGGCCGGGTATCGGGTAAAGTAATTGACCCCGGTTTCAGCGCAGACGAGATTTCCCGGGTGTATCTGGAAGGCTTTGGTTACCAGTCGCTCGACGATGGTGAGCAAGGACTTGAATTGAATGCTCGTTTCCGCCGAACCCAAATTAATGAGTGGTTGGCCAGTCAGCAGCTGCCTGTGTGGGGCGACCATCGTCCTCAGGTGCTGGTTTGGTTGGGTGTGGTGACTGATTCCGGCCGAATCGCGCTGGATGAATCGAGTGCCGCAGAACACCATGCCGACGACGCCTTTGAATCCTACGGCTTGCCGGTTGTCTTTCCGGTCGGTGATCTTGAAGACAGTCTGGCGCTGCCGGTTGGTCGGCTGTTTGGTATGTTCCGCTCTGATATCAAAGCCGCTTCCGAGCGCTACGACACGCCCGCTGTGGTTGCTGCCCGGGTGATGCCGTTTGCGGATTACTGGCGAGTGGATGGTTACCTCACCTACGGCAACGATTCCGTCAGCATTTCCGAGCGGGCAGAAACTCCGGAGCAAGGCGCGGATGTGCTGGCCGCTGCGGTCGCTGCATACTTCTCCGGGCGCTTTGGGGTGGTGGCGAATCTGGATGCGGTGCCGGGTGATGCTCAAACCATGTCAGTAGCAGGCGTAGCGGACTACAGTGACTATCAACAGCTGTTGCGCCTGGTAGGCTCTGTATCCGGTGTGTCGGACGTGGCGGTGACAGCTGTTCAGGACGACGTGCTGACCCTGGCTGTTAGCCTCAAGGCCGATTGGCAACAGGTGCTGGCCAACATTGTGCTGGACCGACGCATTCGCAAGGATGCAGACACTGGTGAATTGATCTGGAATCCCTGAATCATGGCGACGCAGCATCCTCAACTAACCCTTTCTGTCAGTGTTCGGGATGATGCCCGAATCGCCAACTTCTACGCTGGTCCCAACGAGGAATTGATTCAGGCGTTGCAGCGTCAGTGGACCACCTCAGGCGATGCCTACCTGTTTATTTGGGGTGAGCCAGGCAGCGGCCGCAGTCACTTGTTGCAGGCCGCCTGCCACTATGCCGATGGCCTGGGTCATCGCAGTGTGTTCTTACCACTGAAAGAGCTGAAGGATTACGGCCCGGATGTGCTGGATTCGATGGAGCAATACCCTCTGGTGGTGCTGGATGACCTCGATTCAGTGCTGGGTGACGATGCCTGGGAATTGGCGTTGTTTCACCTGTTCAATCGGGTGCAGGACAACGACGGCCATCTGATCATTGCTGCTCAGGATTCTCCGCAAACCATTCATCTACGGCTGCCGGACTTGAAGTCCCGCTTGCAGTGGGGGGTGACCTACCACTTGCAGTCTCTTCATCCGGAAGAGCGGGCACTGGCGCTGGTATTGCGTGCACGACAGCGTGGCATTGTACTGGCTGAGGATGTGGCGCGTTTTATCGTCTCCCGAGGGCCGGAAGCGATGGAAGGGCTGTCGGATATTCTCGATGTGCTGGATGCGGCTTCGCTCAGTCAAAAGCGCAAATTGACCATTCCGTTCGTGAAGGAAGAAATGGACTGGTAGGCTCCGCGTTGCTTGCGGTACAGTTTTGCCAAAGAAACCGCCCACTGTTCTTGTTGGGCGCCTAACGTCAGGGAATCCCGTCAGGAATGAACAAATTCAACTGGTTTGGTGTGGCTGCCTGTTTGGCGATCAGTGGTTGCAGTGGCAATAGCTACATTCCAATGACGCAAGAGCTGCGTCAGCAAGAGCAACTGACCATCAGCGAACTCAAGTCCCTGCAGTACTTTATTTGCCCTGGTTTAAGCATTCATTTCCACGACACAATTGACGACAGTCTGGTTGAGAAGGGCGTCCTTATTCAGCGGGATGGCCATCGCGACGTGCGTGTAGCGCTGGAAAACTGGGCGCCTGCAGTGGGGTTGCACGCAACCGATAATCTGGTGGCGGTGAGCCTGGAGCGCGGATTGGCACTGCCGTTTGGTGTCGATGAAGGCGCGACACAGGGCGATTATGAAATCCTGGGCCGTATGAACGGCGAGGGTTTCGAGGTTTATTACGACGGTAATTGGTACGAAGTTCAGCCACGCGATGCCGTTGAATGTAACGAGCAGCTGTATCGTTACCCTCAACTCTGGGTTGATACCCAAGCCCTCAAGGCCATTGTGGATGAGCGCCGTAAGCTCGATGGTCGATATGTCGACGAGTATGTTGGCAAGGAAGAGCGAGAGGCCAGCAAGTACAAGAAGAAATAGGGTGGGGTGCCGAAGTAGCGGCTGCGCAGTCTTTTCCTTGAGGCCTGTTCAAGGCCAATAAAAAACCCGCCGAAGCGGGTTTTTACTTAATGCCTGAGGCTCGCTTACTGGATCAGCCCAATGCTTTCTTCAGGCGAGCAATCGCGTCTTCCAGTTTTTCCATGCTGGTCGCGAACGACAGACGCATAAAGCCCGGAGAGCCAAACGCAGAACCTGGCACCATGGCCACGCCAACGTCATTCAGGATCTTCTCGGCAAATTCCACATCGCTGTCGATGCCTGCGGCTTCCATAGCACCCTTGAAGCTAGGGAATGCGTAGAAAGCGCCGTCGCCAGTGATGCACTCAACGCCTGGCAGTTCGTTCAGGGCAGCGATCAGATAATCGTGACGCTTCTTGAACTCAACCAGCATTGGCTCGATGCAATCGTGGCCGCCGTTCAGTGCTGCTTCCGCCGCTACCTGAGAAATAGACGTCGGGTTGGACGTGGACTGCGACTGAATCTTCTTCATCGCGCCGATCAGCTTGGCAGGACCAGCTGCGTAACCAATACGCCAGCCCGTCATGCTGAAGGCTTTGGAAACACCGTTCAGCACGATGGTGCGATCGTACAGCTCAGGGCACACATTCAGGATGTTGCAGAATTCGAACTCTGCCCACCAGATCAACTCATACATGTCGTCGGTGGCGATCATTGCCTGTGGGTGCTTCAGCAGGACGTCGGCCAGTGCCTTCAGCTCTTCCGGGCTGTAAGCCTGACCGGAAGGGTTGGATGGGCTGTTCAGAACCACCAGACGGGTTTTTTCAGTGATGGCGGCTTCCAGTTCAGCGGCAGTCATCTTGAAGCTGTTGTCCATGGAGGTTTCAACCACCACAGGCACACCTTCGCCCATCAGTACCATGTCCGGGTAAGACACCCAGTACGGGGCAGGGATGATGACTTCATCGCCCGGGTTCAGCAACGCCAGTGACAGGTTGAAGAAGCTCTGCTTGCCACCACAAGACACCAGGATCTGGTTTGGCTGGTAGTCCAGGTTGTTGTCGGTCTTGAACTTCTTGATAATGGCCTGTTTGAGGGACGGAGTGCCGTCAACTGCGGTGTATTTGGTGAAACCCGCGGTAATGGCATCCTGAGCAGCTTTCTTGATGTGCTCTGGGGTATCAAAGTCGGGCTCGCCGGCGCCAAGGCCAATAATGTCCTTACCTTCCGCACGCAATTCGGCAGCACGGTTGGTGACTGCCAGCGTTGGAGAGGGCTTGATCTGTTGGACGCGTTCAGACAGTTGCAGATCCAAAATGTATTCCTCAAAAACAGGCGGGAAAAAGAAATCGGGGCTTCAGGCAGCGCAAGGTGCAAATGCAGAATGATGTCTGCCCCGGAATTTTGTCAAACCGCGAAATGTTACTAAATTTACTGACATACTGGAATCCCTATGAGCAAGACTTTTGAGCTCAACTCCAAATATGCCCCGGCGGGCGACCAGCCCAACGCGATCAAAGGGCTTGTAAACGGCGTGAACGCCGGTTTGCTGAAGCAAACCCTGTTGGGGGTAACGGGTTCCGGTAAAACCTACACCATGGCCAACGTGATTCAGCAGTGCCAACGCCCTGCAATCATTATGGCCCACAATAAAACCCTCGCCGCGCAATTGTACGGAGAGTTCAAAGAGTTCTTTCCGAACAATGCGGTAGAGTACTTCGTTTCCTACTACGACTACTATCAGCCTGAAGCCTACGTACCAGCGTCGGATACTTTTATTGATAAAGACGCATCCGTGAACGAACACATCGAACAGATGCGGCTGTCGGCCACCAAAGCGCTGATGGAGCGTCGTGATGCCGTGATTGTGGCCACGGTATCGGCCATTTACGGCCTGGGTGACCCAGATTCGTACCTGAAAATGATGCTGCACCTGGTGCGTGGCGATCAGGTCGACCAACGAACGATTCTGCGCCGATTGGCCGAACTGCAGTACACCCGTAACGACATGGATTTTCACCGTGGCACCTACCGGGTGCGCGGCGAGATCATTGACGTGTTCCCGGCCGAAAGCGACGACGAAGCCGTGCGCATTGAGCTGTTCGACGACGAAGTGGAAAACATCTCCAGCTTCGACCCG
Organism: Oceanobacter sp. ABM4_470; assembly: GCF_056158645.1. Lineage (NCBI taxonomy): Bacteria > Pseudomonadati > Pseudomonadota > Gammaproteobacteria > Oceanospirillales > Oceanospirillaceae > Oceanobacter > Oceanobacter sp. ABM4_470. Next base: position 2,031,291 of record NZ_JBSWTR010000001.1, on the reverse strand, counting down.
CTGACTGGAGAGGTTTACAGCAAACTGGCCCGCGTCACCATCTACCCAAAAACCCACTACGTGACCCCGCGTCAACGCATTCTGGACGCCATCGACGGTATCAAGGTGGAACTGGACGAGCGGCTGACGTACTTCCGCGACAATAACCTGCTGGTGGAAGCGCAGCGACTGGAACAGCGCACCCGCTACGACATCGAAATGATGCAGGAACTGGGTTACTGCTCGGGTATTGAAAACTACTCCCGCTACTTGTCCGGACGGGAAGAAGGCGCGCCGCCACCAACCCTGTTTGACTACATCCCCAAAGACGCGCTGGTGTTCGTCGACGAATCCCACGTCACCATCCCGCAAATTGGCGGCATGTACCGCGGCGACCGCTCCCGTAAAGAGACGCTGGTGGAATTCGGCTTCCGCTTGCCATCGGCACTGGACAACCGTCCGATGCGCTTTGAAGAATGGGAATCCATCGTACCGCAGTGCGTGTTCGTATCTGCCACGCCGGGGCCATACGAAAAAGACCATCAGGACAACGTCGTTGAACAAGTCGTGCGCCCAACCGGTCTGGTTGACCCTGTGATTGAAGTGCGCCCAGCCACAGGCCAGGTGGACGACGTATTGCACGAACTGAACGAGCGAGTAGAAAAGGGCGAGCGGGTACTGATTACTGTACTGACCAAACGCATGGCCGAAGACCTCACGGATTTCCTTACCGAACAACAAATTCGGGTGCGCTATCTGCACTCCGACATCGATACCGTTGAGCGGGTCGAAATTATCCGTGACCTACGCTTGGGCGAGTTCGACGTACTGGTGGGTATTAACCTGCTGCGGGAAGGCCTGGATATTCCGGAAGTGTCGTTGGTAGCGATTTTCGATGCCGACAAAGAAGGCTTCCTGCGCTCCGAACGTTCACTGATCCAGACCATTGGCCGTGCCGCCCGAAACCTAAACGGTAAAGCCATTCTGTACGCCGACAACATCACCGACTCCATGCGCAAAGCCATGGACGAAACCGAACGCCGTCGCGCCAAACAGATCGCCTTTAACGAAGAAAACGGCATCACCCCGCAAGGCATCAAAAAATCCGTTGAAGACATTCTGGAAGCCGCGCCACCTCCGGGCAAACGCGGAAAAGGCGGCAAAACCCGTGGCAAGAAAGTGGCAGAGCAGGGCGCAGCCTACGGCGACACCGACTGGCGCACCATGCCAGCGGCACAACTGGCCAAGGAAGTTGCCAAAGTGGAAGACCAGATGTTCAAAGCCGCCCAGAACCTGGAATTTGAAACCGCCGCCAAACTGCGCGACCAACTGCATGAAATGAAAGAGCAGATGATCAGCAACAGCTAGCGGCTGTTGCTGCTGGTCCGCTGTCGGGGGCGCACTGCTTGGAGCCTGTGCAACCTCGGCGGTCATGCTTGCTTTCAGCAACGTAGGTTGGGCCCCGCCCAACACGTTTCATGCAGCTAAAACCCCGCCAACCCCTTCTTTTTGAAACAAAAAATTCAACAAAAGGCTTGCAAAGAAAAACCCCTTGGGTAGTATACGCAGCACTTCAGGACTATAGCTCAGTTGGTTAGAGCGCTACCTTGACATGGTAGAGGTCCCCAGTTCGAATCTGGGTAGTCCTACCAAGAATTTATGCTGTTAAATCAGCAACTTAGAAGCCGACTTAACCGTCGGCTTTTTTGTTTTTTCCGCCGGAAAACCCCCTGGTTTTGTAGATGGTGCCTTAATTGTGCCCGCTCTTCACAAAACAGGGTGCCGAAAACCGGATTTTCAAGTTGTACGTTATTTAGTCAAAATGACCTCTGCCTCAGTGCCTACGACGTCTCTTTAGGGCCTTGCCTGTCGTCGAACTTGCTCTCCGCTCACTCCGCCTGAAGCTCCTCTATAACCATAGGAAGGGTACAGCATAAAGGTGCCTTACTTCGTTGCGCGCCCTTGACACTGCATCTGGTTATTACTGGTTTTCGGGGTTTGAACCCTTCACATCGCTGATGCAATCTGCAGCGGCTTTGCGGGTGGCACTGGAGAGTCACGTCATTCCCCGCCATGCTGGAGTCGCAGTATTGACCAATTGCTTCCTGGGCATTCAACAGGGGAAGTTAAGCGAAAGCACTTTAATACAGCGGCTGGAAAACGGCTGGCTAGGCGTTTATGATGGGTACATTGTACACGGAGGCTGAGTGTTTACCTTTATCGAATTGGAAGGCTTCAGAAAGCGCAGGGCTGACTTGCTTCAGGATGATGAGTATCAGGAGCTGCAGCAAGCTCTGATTGTTAACCCTGAGTTGGGGCCCGTGATATCCGGAACCGGTGGCTTTCGTAAATTGCGGTGGTCCCGACCTGGTACGGGGAAAAGTGGTGGCGTTCGAGTTATTTATTACAACCGCTCTATGATCACAGGGCGTTTGTACCTGGCGATGATCTACGCCAAGAACGAAGCCGACAACATTACTACTGAACAAAAGCAGTTACTGAAAGCTGTCTCTGACAAGCTGAAGTGAGGGTATGAGATGAAAGACGAACTGTTTGCAGATTTGCTGGCCAGCGCTGAAGAAATGGTGGCCATTGAGAATGGGGGTAAAACTCCTGATCCTGACGCTGTGCATACCTACGACACTGTTGATGTGCGGGCGATCCGTGAGGCTACGGGCCGTAACCGGGATGAATTCGCGCTGTTGATTGGCACAAGTACAGAGACGGTTAAAAGCTGGGAAACCAAGCGTCGCAATCCTACTGGGCCAACCCAAAAGTTACTGCAACTGATCCAGCACAACCCGACTGCCATGACGGCAATCCTTGAACAGAAAAGCGCTTAAGGTTTGTTGGTTTCGGTATGGCCTGACCGCCTTTAAATGGTAGTGGTTGGGAGTGTTTTCCTAATTGAAACAGTAGGTGAGTTCAATCGGAAGGCTATTTGACATGGTAGAGGTCCCCAGTTCGAATCTTGGTAGCCCTACCACGAATTTATGCTTTTAAATCAGCAACTTAGAAGCCGGCTTAACCGTCGGCTTTTTTGTTTCTCCCGCCTGAAAACCCCTGGTTTTGTAGATGGTGCCTTAATTGTGCCTGCTCTTTACAAAACAGGGTGTGCAAACGGTTTATTGAATCGCTCTTTGGCCAATAGCCTCGGACTCTGTGTTTTGATCGTGAGTTAGCATAAGGCCATATAAGTTTTCCGGTTTTATTCTCATCAACGTCCGCTTGCATGACGTGTGCGTTAGGTCTCAAAATCAGGCCAATAGCACAACAAGGATTCGTCATGCCGTCTTCTTCTATCACTGATTATCACGCCAAGTACTTTGCCTATGAACTCACGCGTCAGCGTCGGGGAGGTGAGGTTGATCGTCTTGGTAGTTCTCTGTTCGATGCGTCTGTCGATCTCAACCCTCACCAGATTGATGCGGCCTTGTTCGCCTTGCAAAACCCTTTGGTTAAAGGAGTGGTGCTTGCCGACGAGGTTGGGCTTGGGAAAACCATCGAAGCCTCGTTGGTGATGGCACAGCTTTGGGCGGAAAGGCGGCGGCGAATCCTGGTGATTTGCCCTGCAGCACTGAGAAAGCAGTGGGCGACTGAACTGTATGAGAAGTTTCATTTACCAACCTGTGTTCTGGACAATAAGACATGGAAAGATCTGAGGAAAGACGGCGTCGCCAATCCATTTAACCGAGACGTCATATCCATCTTTTCCTACCAATTCGCCAAAAAAATGGAGAAGGATCTGCGGGCCATTCCCTGGGATCTGGTGGTGATCGATGAAGCGCACAAGCTTCGCAACGCCCACAACGAAAGTAATGTGATTGGTAATTGTATTCGTGAGACATTTGCTGGCTGTAAAAAACTGCTGCTCACTGCAACACCACTGCAGAACTCACTGATTGAGCTTTACGGCCTGTCGACCATCATTGACGAAAACCTGTTCGGTGATAAAGCCAGCTTCCGCCAGCAATACGTAAGAGACGTCGACCTACCGGGTTTGAAACGTCGTCTTGACGAGTTTGTACACCGAACCCTTCGCAAGGACGTTCTCGAATACGTGCCTTACACCGAGCGAAAAGCCCAAACCTATGAGTTTGAGCCGAGTGACGACGAAATGCGGCTGTACTATCTGGTATCTGCCTACCTGCAGCGTCAGGAAAGCTACGGTGTGCCTCATCAGCAGCGCCATTTGGTCACACTGGTGGTTCGTAAGCTGCTGGCATCTTCTACGGCAGCCGTCCGTAAAACACTGGATAGTCTGCTCAAACGCTTGAAAAAGCTGGACGAAACCAACAGCAGAACCCCTGATGAATGGCCAGCCGAGCTGTTCGACGACGACTTCGACGGTGAATGGCTGGAAGCGGCAGAAGAGCCGGAAACCTACGATGCAGCCAATCTGAACCTTGATATCGACAAGGATCAGCTTCGTGGCGAAATAGCGGAACTTGAGCAGTACCGGGAGCTGGCAGGCCGTATCCACGAAGACGGCAAGTCAGACGCTCTGTTAAAAGCGCTCGAAGCGGGTTTTGAAGAGATGTCAAAACTTGGTGCGGCTCGTAAGGCGGTGATTTTCACCGAGTCCGTGCGAACGCAAGAGTACCTGGCTTCCTACCTTGAACGTCATGGCTACAACGGCAAATTGGCCTTGTTCAGCGGTACCAACAAGACCCCTAATGCCAACACCATCTACCAGAACTGGCTTGATAAATACTCAGGCACAGACCGGGTGACCGGAAGCCGGGCAGTGGATGCTCGTACCGCCATCATTGATCACTTCCGATCCGATGCCGAAATCCTGATTGCCACCGAAGCCGCTGCCGAAGGTGTGAACTTGCAGTTTTGCAGCCTGGTGGTGAACTACGACATGCCCTGGAACCCACAACGAGTTGAGCAGCGAATTGGTCGTTGTCATCGTTATGGCCAAAAGCACGATGTGGTTGTAATCAACTTCCTCAACAAAAAGAACGAAGCCGATCGACGTGTACTGGAGCTGCTGACCGAAAAATTCCAGCTGTTCGATGGTTTGTTCGGAGCCTCTGACGACATCCTTGGGCAAATTGAATCCGGCCTGGATATCGAAAAGCAGATTGCCAGCATACTGAACGAATGCCGCGAACCGGCAGAAATCGAGGCCGGGTTTGCCAAGCTGCGTCAGCAATTGGAAGAAAGCATCACCCGCAAGATGAGCGAGACACGCGACAAGCTGTTCGAGCATTTCGATGCCAACATTCACGACAAGCTGAAAATCCGTCAGCAAGAAGCCATGCAGCAGCTTGATCAGATGAGCAAGCGGTTCTGGCAACTTACCCGTCACCAGCTGGCGGCGCAGGCAACGTTCAAGGACTCCGACCTCACCTTCACGTTGGAGCAAGCACCAGCTTCTGCGCAGGTTCCCACTGGGCTTTATCAGCTGGTGGGTAAAGACAAGCAACAAATCATCAAAGAGACCGCACACCGATACCGCCTTGGTCATCCGTTGGGGGAATGGGTGCTGGACTCTGCCCGTCGCCTTGAAACACCAGCACAGCATATTCACTTCGACCTGACAGGCTTCGATAAAAAGCTGTCTTCGTTGCAACCGTTTAGCAGTAAGTCCGGTTGGTTGGAACTGAACCAGCTGCACCTTTCCAGCTTTCAGGACGAAGAACATCTGGTATTCACCGCCATGACCGACGACGGTGAACTGTTGGACAGCGAACAATGCAAGGATCTGTTCCTGCTGGCGGCTTCCGTGTCCGGTGCGGACGATCAAGCCCCGGACAAACTGACAGAAACCGCCAAGCGTCAAATCGACGCCAAGCTCAGCAAGCTGCTGGACGAGAACAACGAATACTTCAAACGCGAACGGGACAAACTGGAAGAGTGGGCGGAAGACCAAAGCAAATCCGCTCTCGCGCAGCTGGAAAAGACCGGCGCAGATCTCAAGCAGGCCAAGAAGCTTTCCCGGCAGGCCGATACGCTGGAGGAGCAGAAACAGGCCCAGCTGGACATTAAAAAACTGGAGCAACTACGCCGCAAGCAGCGCCGCGAACGTGACGATATTGAAGACGCCATCGAAGAAAAGCGCGACGAACTGATCGACGCGCTGGAAGCCATGCTGCATAAGAAAAGCAGCAGCCAAAAGCTGTTTACCATTCGTTGGTCGATCGATTAACGCGAACAGATACAAAGCCCGGGCGGCAGCTCCGGGGCTTTGTTTTTTTACTGAATGTAATACATTGGTTCATCGTCTCCTTCGCGAAAGACAGCGTTTCCATTCCAGTGGCAAAAACCAATAGAGCCATACCCTTCACGGGCGATTTCAAAATTCATCAGCTGTACTTCATTGTCAGGCCAGACCAGAAAAAGTGGGGCACCATCGAATGTTCTGGCCAGGCCCTTTACAGTGTTCAGGTAGCCGACAACTTGATGATTTGAATTGAATAAAGTTTTCATAGAAACCTCCTTGGGTCTCAAAATTCACGGAGGCCTCTTACCCTAAACACAATCCAATCCCTTTTCTCAAGAAATTTTGAAGCCCTGATTGGCGGCGAATTTAAAGTGTCGTTTGTAGCCTGGTTGTACAGTCAACGACCACTTCACCAGCCTCATCTCACTAAACCTCCCCAGCCTTGCAACTCTGCTGGCAATCCCGTTACCCCTCCCGCAAAATACCGCCCATTTTCAAGTTCTGCCGCTTAATGCAGGCACAGGTGGATTCATCGTTGTACGGCCCTAGCGCCCATGCCATGGAATGCCTGTTGGCGGCAATTGCAGTATTTAAAGGGATCTCGTATGTCTGATAACCAAGCGCTCAGCTCCGACAGCACCCAGGTTCAAAAAGCCCACGAACGCCGCCAGAAATTCTCGGCCTTGTTGCGTGAAATGTTCCAACTTAATCAGCCGGAACTCGACTTTGGCCTGTACCGCATCATGCACGCCCGCAAGCGCGATATAGACCGCTTTATCGAACAGGATTTGCCGAATATTACCCGTCAGGCCTTTGCGGGTTTTGCCAGCAGTGACAAGGCCGAACTGCAAAAAGAGCTGGATAAAGCCATTGCTGGTGCTCAGGCGCTGGAAGTTGATCCGGATAGTTTACCCAAGGTGCAGCAACTGAAAGCTCAAATGGCCGACGGCTTTGATCTGGCTCGTGAAGAGGGCGAAGTCTATGACGCGCTGGTGACCTTCTTTAACCGCTACTACGACGAAGGCGACTTCCTGTCGCGCCGGGTCTACAAAAACGGCACCTACGCTATTCCGTATCAGGGTGAAGAAGTGGTGTTGCACTGGGCCAACAAAGACCAGTACTACATCAAAAGCAGTGAAACCCTGCGTGACTACAGCTTCCGCCTCAATCGTGACGATCAGGAACCGAATCCGAAGCGAGTGCATTTCAAGCTGGTGGACGCCAGCGCCGGTGCCCAGAACAACAATAAGGAAGCCGACAGCAGCAAGCGGGTGTTTATCCTCGATGCCGAACAGCCGTTCGAAATTATTCAGGGGGAACCCAACGCCCAGGGCAAACAGTTTAACGAGCTGCAACTACGCTTTGTGTTTCGCCCGGCCACCATGGACGACTGGCAAGCCAATAGCGCCACCCTGGCCGAACTGAAAAACGCCACTGCCGCCGCCAAGAAGAAGCCACCCGTTCAAGGCAGTCTGCTAACCGCTGCTGTTAATTGGCTGCTTGGTAGCGAGGGGGAGAGTGAAAGCGGTTTGCCCAATGAATGGAAAACTCTGCTGGCACAGCCCTATATCAAAGCCGACGGTAACCGCGCCGACTACAGCATGCTGCAAGGCCAGCTCAACAACTACACCAAGAAGAACAGCTTCGATTACTTTATCCATAAAGACCTCGGTGGCTTCCTGACCCGCGAGCTGGATTACTACATCAAAAACGAATTGCTCGACTGGGACGACCTGGCGGCGTTGAAGCACAACACCGCACGGCTGGCCCCAATGCTCAGCAAGATGGACGTGATTCGTACCTTGGGTGAAAAAATCATTGCCTTTCTGGCGCAGTTGGAAAACTTCCAGAAAAAGCTCTGGCTGAAGAAAAAATTCGTGACCGATACCCAATACTGCATCACGGTCGATCGGCTCGAACAACACACCGAACTGCTGGCTCAGGTATTTGAAAACGAAGCCCAACTGGCGGATTGGGAAAAGCTGTACGGTCTTGATTTGGAGCAGTTGGATACCGACCGTACAGCCCATGCCAAATGGCCAGATTTTCTTGCCATTCCCAAATACCGCTACCTGATGTTGGATACCCGCCATTTCGACAACCACTTCAAAGCCCAGTTGCTGGCCACCATTGAAGACCTCGACGACCAATGCGATGGCCTGCTGGTGCACTCCGAAAACTTTCAAGCCCTGAATCTGCTGCAAGAACGCTATAAAGAGCAGGTGAAATGCATCTATATCGACCCGCCGTATAACACGGGTGGGGATGGCTTTGTCTACAAGGATCAGTACCAGCACTCAAGCTGGGGTTCCGCTCTTCAGGACAGGTTAATACTGGGACGAGAACTGCTGTCGAGTGCCGATGGTAGTTGTTTCGTGAGCATTGATGACGGTGAACAGGCCTTGCTGCGTCAGGTTCTGGCTCAAGTGTTTGGTGACGATAACTTTGTCTCTAACGTGATTTGGCAAAAGAAATACGCACCTGCCAATGATGCCACCTGGCTGAGTGATGACCACGACTTTCTGTTGACTTATGCAAAGGACAAAAGTTTTTGGCGTCCGGGACGATTGGAGCGAAGTGACGAGCAAAATAAGTCTTATAAAAACCCGGACAAAGACCCGCGTGGTCGCTGGAAAGCAGACAACTACAAATGCAACAAGACCGCGGATGAACGCCCTAACTTGTATTACCCGATTACCAACCCAACTACAGGTAAAGAAATTTGGCCTAACCGGAATCGAGTTTGGGCATACAGCCAAGAAGGCCATTTAAAAAACGAAAAGGAAAATAAAGTTTGGTGGGGCTTGGATGGCACAAATGAGACTCCAGCCTACAAGCGTTTCCTGAGTGATGTTGGTGGAATGGTGCCAAGAACCATCTGGAAGTATGAGGATGTTGGTCATACTCAGGATGGCATTCGCCAGCTTCGGGATGTGTTGCCAGATACCTCCTTTACCAGTCCTAAAACAGTCGGCCTCGTTGAACGTGTTCAGAAGGTTGCCCAGTCGTCAGTGACTCTGGACTACTTCGCTGGCTCCGGCACCACTGGCCATGCGGTTATCAATCTGAATCGTGAAGATAGTGGCCAACGCAAATACCTGCTGGTGGAGATGGGCGATTATTTCGACACCGTCCTTAAGCCCCGTATTCAAAAAGTGGTGTACGCCGATAATTGGAAAGCCGGTGCCCCGGTCGCGGATTCCGAAGGTTCATTTAACGGTGTATCCCACTGCATTAAAACCATCCGCCTGGAAAGCTACGAAGACGCTTTGGGCAATCTGGGTGAGCGTCAGTTGTCGTCTGGCCAGCAAAGCCTGCTGGATAGCCCGGACGAGGCAGAGACTAATGCTGCCCGCCAGAGCTACATCATGAACTATATGCTGGAGGTCGAAACCCGTGGTTCGGCGTCTTTGCTCAATACTCAACGCTTCCTCGATCCAACCCAATATCAGCTGAACGTGCGCTCGGCCAGTGGCGACGAAACCAAACCCGTAAATATCGACCTGCTGGAAACCTTTAACTACCTGTTGGGCCTGACCGTATCGCATATCGCCGCGCCGATTTATTACGACGCTGAGTTTGTGCAGAAAGACGTCAGCGATACCGAAAAAGGCCGTTGGGAAGCCAAGGTCAAGCGCTCGGAGTCGGGTAAATGGTGGTTCCGCACCGTGTATGGCACCAATCGCAATGGCCAGTCGGTGCTGGTGGTATGGCGCAATATGCCGACTCTGCTGGAAGAGCAACAGGCTGGCCGAATCGAGAAAGGGCAGATTCTGGATAACGCGGTACTGGATGCGGTGCTGATTGAAAAGCTGGATGTGCGTTTAACCGCCAGTCAGGACGATGAAATTGACATCCTCTACGTTAACGGCGACCACAACATTGCCATTCCGAAAAGCCGCACTGGCGAACCCATGGTAGAAGCCCGTATTCAGCTGATTGAAGAGGCGTTCCACCGCCTGATGTTTGCTAATACCGATACTTCCATTACTGGTTTGCAGTGAGGACATGGTTATGGCTAATACCTCTTCAACCAGTGGCACTAAAAACACCAGCAGCGGTGTGCGCAGGAAAAAGAAAGCCGCGCAAACTCTGGAGTTTCGCCATCATCTGGTGCTGAACCAGTGGCTGTTCTCACTGTTCGGATTTGATGCGGTCTCTGGCCGTTATCCGGTGGGCAAACAGTTCGGTAGCAACAAGCCCCACGAAGCCGCAACACTGGAAGCCTTTCGGGATCGCTTTCAGCTGAAAGGCGACGTGACGGGCCGCGATGACGAAGGCGTGCATTATGTGCTCAAGAACATTCTGCAAAACTACGAAACCAGTCCGGGTATGTCGGGTACTGGAGCCGAAGCAGTGCATAAGGTCAAACTGACCGAAGAGCAGCTGCTGGACTACGACCGCAATATCAAAAAGCTCACCGACAAGATCAACGAAGGCCGTCAGAACGCCGGTGAAACCGAACTGGAGTGGAAGTACTTCCAGTATCTGGCATTGCTGTTTACCGAGGTCTATCTGGATTATTTGTTCAATCGTCGTGAGCAGCTACTGACCGAATTGAACGAACAGATCACCCGTTGGAACAGCTACTGGATTAATGAGCAGGGCTTTAAACACGACCGACTGCACCCCCTGAACCCTGATGATGACTACTGGCCTCAGCTCAGCCGTATTGCCTTCTGGAATGCCACCGGCTCCGGCAAGACGCTGCTGATGCATGCCAATATTCATCAGTTCCGGGATTACCTGGAAAAGTCGCAAAAGAAAAATCTAATCAATCATATTGTTCTGTTAACGCCTAACGAAGCCTTGACGCGCCAGCATCTGCAAGAACTGCAAACTTCGAGTATTGCGGCGGCAGAATTTACCAGCCGTGCTGTCAGCCAGCAGGGCGATATGTATTACGCCCAGAATCCGGTGTTGGTAATCGACATTAACAAGCTGCGCGAGAGCGAGAACAAGAAAACCGTGGCGGTGGGCAGCTTTGGAACCAACAACTTGTTGCTGGTGGACGAGGGCCACAGGGGTACCGCCAGTGGTGGCGGTACCTGGCTGGAATATCGTCAAAAGTTATGTGAAACCGGCTTTTCCATCGAATACTCCGCTACCTTTGCCCAGGCGGCGATGCAACACGACAGTCTGCGTCAGGTGTATACCAAATCCATTCTGTTCGATTACTCCTATCGCCATTTCTATAGTGACGGCTACGGCAAGCAGTCGCAGATTCTGAATCTGGAAGGCAGCAAAGACAAAGACGACGAGTTCCGGTATCTGGTAGCGTCGCTATTGAGCTATTACCAGCAGCTGCGCTTGTTTGATGCCCATCCGGAACAGTTCAGGCGTTTTAATCTGGCGCGTCCGTTATGGATTTTCGTCAGTTCCAAAGTGACGGCCAGTCTGCCAGCCGGTGAAGCATCGGACATGGTGAAGGTGCTGCAGTTTGTCGAACAGGTGCTGACCAAGCCGCAAGACACCATTGCGGTGATAGACCAGTTGTTAAAGCGCGGTATGGAAACCTCGGGTGGTCGTAATTTGCTGGATGGCCGTTTCAATTTCCTCAAGGGCAGTGGTTTTGAAGCGGCAGATATTCATGCCGATTTGCTGGAGCGGATTTTCCATTGCAACGGCGGTCATTTGCACATCGAGAATATTGCCGGTGTAAAAGGCGAAATCGCGTTGTTTGGTGGCACCTCAGACAAGCCGTTTGGTGTGATCAACGTGGGTGACGATACCAAGCTGCTGAAACTGTGCGAGCAAAACGACTTGATGGTGCGCGATGCCCGTTTTGCCGAGTCGCGCTTTAACACCATCAACAACAATGACTCCGACATCAACGTACTGATTGGCTCGAAGAAATTCACCGAAGGCTGGAGCAGCTGGCGGGTGTCGAATATGACGCTGATGAACGTGGGCAAAAACGAAGGTGCCCAGATTATTCAGCTGTTTGGTCGCGGTGTGCGCCTGAAAGGTTTTGCCACCACGCTGAAGCGTTCTGCCGAACTGCCAGAACTGCTTCGTGCGGCGGGTGTTGAACGGCCAGAGTACATTGGCATTCTCGAAACCCTGAATATCTTCGGCTTAAAAGCTGACTATATTGCCCAGTTCCGTAAAGAGCTGGAAGACGAAGAAATCCCCATTAACGAAGGCTTGATTGAGTACGAACTGCCCATTTTACCGATGGACAATTTGCCGCAAGACCTGCCGATCATTCGCTTGCAGTCCAGTATTTCTGGCAAAGCCATTGGTGGTAGCGGCACGGCTTTTCTGGAACTGGCCGAGCAGGTGGTACTGGAATCACCGATGCAGTTGCGTAACCGTGGTGCGCAAGGCGCATTCGAGTATTTCTGTCATCCGCCAAGGGTGCAGCTGGATTATTACCCTCGGGTAGGAGCCTTCTCTACGGACAAGCAGGGTGAGCGTGATGTTGCTCGTAAAACCCAAACACTGGGTGCGATTCACCGCGCATTGATCAATACCGAAGCCCTGTACTTTGATTTGCTGGCTTTCAAGCGTGAGAAACGTTGGTCGAACCTGACCATTACCCGTGAGGTCGTAGAGAAACTGCTGGAAGACTCCGGCTGGTACGAATTGGAAGCGCCCGATTTGTCGATGGACGTAGGTGATTTAAGTAAAATTGCCCTGTGGCAAGAGATGGCGGGTTCGCTGCTGCGTAAATACTGCCAGATGTTTTACACCTATAGCCGCAAAAAGTGGGAAGCCAACAAACTGGAATATCGCCCGATCACGGAAAACAATCAGTACCTGTTTGGCAAGCAGGAACCGGGGCAGTGTGGCAGCTACACGCTAACGCTCGATAGTTTCCGTCATGATGACTTGATCAAGGAATTGGATCTGATTCGTCAGAGCATTCTCGACGGCGATGAAAAAGCATGGCGTGACAAAGAACCGGGTAGCCGTTTGATGATGCTGTGGTGTGAGCGGCATCTTTATCACCCGCTGGTGGCTGCGACCCAAGGGTTGGACTTCCAGATCAGTCCGGTGGCCTTGAACTCCGGCGAAGCCAACTTTGTAAAAGACCTTCAGCAAGCATGGGAGCAGGGGATTTTCTCTGGCTGTGATCTGTACGTACTGCGTAACCAGACTGGCCAAGGTGCGGTGGGTGTGTTTATTGACGGCGGCTTCCAGCCCGACTTTATCTTGTGGATTCGCAAGGGCGACAAGCAACATGTGGTGTTTGTTGACCCCAAGGGCCTGGGACGCCTGCGTCCACACAGCCCGAAAGTGCAGTTTTACAAAACCATCAAGGAAATCGAAGCGGATATGTTGCGTCAGTACCCGGCCTACGCCAATGTGCAACTGGATGCGTTCTTGTTTTCGGTAACTCGTAAAGCAGCTTTGTTGGCAGACTGGACGGAATACGAAGGTCAGCCAGTGACCGAGCAGCACTTTAAAGACTGGAATATTTTGTTTGAGGAAGAAGGGGTTGAGGCAATTCGCGATATTGCTAAGCGGATAAATCTAAGCCAGTGATCTACAGCATAAAACCGCAATCCTGGGGCGACTTTATCCTTGGAATGACTGGGATTGAGCAATCGCGCTGCTCCAGAAACTGCCGGTAACAAAGCCCTCTCTCTGTCACCGGCTAATTCCTTGCCCGTTATTCCGGGCAGAGCGACGTGATGATGGCAATCAGTTTCTGCAGCGCTTGCTGCTGATCCAGCCCGGACACATCCAGTTCTATATCGCAGCGCTGGCGTAACCCGGCCATCACTTGCTGGCGGAATTCCGGTTGCAGGGTTTCCAGGTCTTCAGCCGTTGCACCACGTTGGGCCAAGCGGCTTTGGCGTTCCTGTTCATCCAGTGTCAGCAGGATGGTGAGGTCGGGTTTAACCGCTTGTGATAGTGCTGCTTCCAGATCGGCGGTCACACCGCGTGCTTTGGCATAGGCAATGGTGGAGGCGCTGTAGCGGTCCATCACCACGCTTTGTCCTTGCTGGCAGAGGCTTTCGGCACGTTCACCTTCTGTCTGAACTGTAGCGGCGTAAAACAGGGCCCGTGCTGTTTGCGATTCGCCCAAGCCTTTGATGATGTCTGCGCGCAGTGGCTGCAGTTCTTTGCCGGGCGTGGTCAGAAACTTGTAGCTGTGGTGTTCGGACAGGTTCTTGGCGAGGGTGGTTTTGCCAACGCCGTCGAGGGCTTCAAGCACGATAAAATATGGCATCTTCTTCTACTCCATATTCCGGGGATAGTAGGTGGTTGGGTTCAAGTTGGCCAAGGTTCAATTGGTTGGCCAGTTCTGCCATTTTTTTGTTGTCTTCAAGGCTGCAAGTGTTGCTTTGGATGACCAGGGGGATCGCTTCATCCGATTCAACAAAACCGAATTCTTCCTTTCTTCCATGCAGCGCTGTACCTCGGAGTAACATCAGCGGCCAGGCTTTGATCCGGGTTACCCCATGCTGGTGGCACCAATCGACGGAACGTTTGAAACTTTCTAGGGTTTGCGATGGCAAGCCGTATATGAGGGATATTTCAAAAGGAATTTGTCGCTGTTTTAATTGCTTTAGTTTCTGGGCAGCGATTTTCATGTTGTTACCGCGGCGTATCAGTAACGATTCCGATCGGATGGCGGTTTGCAGGCCAAATTCAAGGTCAACTTTTAAGCCATTCAAAGCATCCAGAAAATCATTGGTTAACATTTCCAGTCGGCACTGCAGGGAAATCTCGGCTTTTACTCCGGCATCTTTCAATATCTGGAGTACACGTAGAGCATGTTGTTCGCAGTGGTGAAAAATAGGGTCGAGGATCGAGATTCGTTTTACATTGGCTTGAGCGAACAGGCGGGCTTCTTCTGCCAGTCTTTTGTAGCTGAAAGTCTTCACTTTGTGGCGATTGTCTGCGGACTTGTGCTGGCAGAATTCGCAAGCGTATGGGCAACCTCGTTGGGTTTCCCAATGAATCGAGGAAACTATTGGCAAAAGGCCGGTTATGTATGGGGACGGCAGGTCTTCAAGTGAGTGGTCTGCCTGAAGCCCCTTATCTGGCAGTCCTGCCAGGTGGATGCCGGCAACATTTTCATGCTGGCCTTGTATAGCGGCAACCAGTGCTTTCTCACCATAGCCTCGGATAAAGATATCAACGCCTGGATATGCTGATTCCAACTTCCCTTTGGAGGCATAGGAAACCTGTGGACCGCCGAGAATAATAGTGGCATTGGTTTTTTGTTTCACTTGCTGGATTAGCGATTGGCTAGACTCTTCATTCCAGACATATAAACCTAAACATAAAAAACAGTCGTCACCGGATGATTCATGTCTTTTAATGTAATTGATAACCTCTTCTGCTTTTCGGTTTACATTGAAGTCTTCACTATTGACGGCGATTACGAAATTTTTAACCGGTATGTTATTTGAATCCAGTGATGCCAAGATGGAAGCATTCCCCAAGCTTTTTCGGCCGTCAGCCTGCCGATCCACTTCAAGGGATAGCAAAATAGCTTTTTTCATTTTTTTAGTGCAGCTTTTATCCGGAAATTTTGTTGATGTTACGTTTGAAGTTCTTTGATGCCCTTATGTCGCTTGGCGAGCAGGGGACAGTAACAAATGCATTTTTGTCTGGAGGGTATAATTTCCCATGCTTCTTTCCATGGATAAAAATCCATCCGAGCTTTACCTTTTCAGAGACAAGAGATCTTATTTCGGGACTGGAAGAGTATTTCATTGTTTTTCTCAGTGTTGATTTTATGTAGGGTAATAACTTCTAAGATAGCCTCCTCGATGTTGTGAGGTGATGAAGGAGAAATGTATTTTTCGAGTAGAAGGATGAATGTCATATTTATGCTGAATGCCAATATGGACAGCTTCTCAATTGTCTGCTCAGAAAAACGTTCATCTTTGGACATGTTCTTGATAACTTTTTTGAAATATTTCCATGTTCCATTTTGTGATTTTTCTTTCCACCTAAACCATGTTCTACGTGCATTTTCTTTATCATTTAGACCTGTGGATATTTTATAAAAATCTCCTTTCTCGATATTCCATGAATTACAGATATAATCTGAAATTAGAGTTATAAAACATGATGATATGTAAATTCTTGCTGAATTTTTATTGACGCTCGCCTGTTGGTCTGGGAAGAAATCATCCCACGACTTCTTCATGTAATTGATGACCCCTGGGTTGTATCCATCATTTCTACATAGTAGGGTTAATACAACCATGGCCGCTTGGGTAAGACGTCTGTCATCCTCGTTAAATAATTCACCTGCCGGATAAACCTTGTCAAAATCAGAAGCTATTTCTTGGTATAGAGTGCTTTTCTTTCGAAGTGCGAAATCTGAACTCATTTGAGTTATTTCAAATAGGGGCAGTGGAGCTATCTTTTTCAAGGATTTGCAGTCGATATCATCAGTGATGATACTTTTAAAGAAGCTCCTTATTTCATCGGGCATCTCTGTGTTTTCTGAAACTGATTTAGATATTTTCTCATCGAATTTTTCAGTTTTACTCCAGTTTTCTATTGTTTTAGGGTCTTTTCCCGCGAGCAGTGATAAAATTTCATAGAGTCCTTTCTCTCCATAGAAATTTTCATACATAAACCCAAGCACTCTTGAAAATGCCTGAGCCTGTAGCTCCGTGTCTGTTACAAATGGAAGTATGGCCATTGGTTATCCTCTGTATTCTATGGCTCCATAATCCTGGAATTATTGCTAGTGATGTAGTGACATTTTGGGGAAAAATTGAAGTTTTCTGACATTGGCTAGATTTGAATCTGGTTGAAAAGCGGGCTACTTGATTAGTAAAGGTGTCATAGCCCCAACGTTTAGATACCTCTTACAACGCACCAGTGCAGTTTTCTGGTAGCTGTCCTGGAAGAACCTTGTCTCGTTGTCTGGCGCCGCCTCCGTCTCCAAATCGCGGGATTGCAAAGCAGTCGTCGAGGGCAAATCCGTATACCGATTGTTTGGCGTATGCTCTTTGCATGGCCAGCAGGTCGCGTTCGGCCAAAAATCCAAAGTTGTTACCAGATCCGGAAGGTGCCATGAATCAGAAGCTCCATTTCTACTACCACAGGCGCTGTCTATCGGGAGATATACAGAGCAGTGATTACAACACGTATGGGCGTTGCTGAAAATTCAACGGCTCAATTTTCTTCCGGTAATTGTTGAAATAAACGCTTGTTGAGATATTAAGACAAGGCTACAGGTTGCACGTAAGCTTCTACAGCTCACTCATCCGTCACACCCTTCGTATCCTTTCCTGATACCCATTCCCTTGCAGTTTGTTCAGGTACTCCACCGGCGTGGCGTTCACAAACTTTTTGAATTCCCGTTGGAAGTGGGATTGGTCGCTGAAGCCAAGGTCGAAGGCCAAGTCGGATAGGACGACGTCGGTGTGGCGGTTGATGTCGTGGATGGCGTTTTGGCAGCGGACGATGCGGCTGAAGGTTTTGGGGGATAGTCCAAGGTCTTCTTCAAATTGGCGTTGCAGGGGTCGGCGGCTGTAGCCGGTGTGTGTTTCCAGGTCGTTGATTTTCAGGTTGCCGTGGGTTTCACGCAGCAGCTTCATGGCCTGATGAGTGAGGGCGGAGGTTTGTCGATAGCTGCGTCCGTTGATGAAGCCTTCGAACATTCAGGATTCAGGAATAGATAGCTTTATTTCTTGTGCTTTGGAGGAACGGTACGCTGACTTACGGAAACTGCCGCAAGAGAGCTTGGGGTCGGTTACAATTAGAGCAACCGTGATCAAGAACGAGGAACCATCATGACCACCCACCAACAAGGCCTTTTCAGCCAGGGCAGCTCGCAGTTTTACTACCTTGAATACAATCTGGATTGGTCTTTGCCGTTGGATACGACTCGGGCCGCGCTGCATGCGGCTGTTTATCAGAACCTGCCGACCAATATGGTGGTGTCGTTTGGCAAGCGTGCATGGAATGCCTTGAATCCGGGGTGTTCGCCAGCAGATTTGGTTGCTTTCGAAGGGCTTCAAGGCTCAGAAGAAGCCGGGGCTGCGCATTTGGTGGCTCCTGCGACTCAGGCGGATGTGTTTTTCTGGATTCATTCGGGCAGTGTCGCCAGCAACATTGATCGTATGCAAGGTGTGCATGAGGCAATGTTAGAGGTGGCCAATCTGGTGCTGGATCTGCCGGGTTTGTGTTATCACGACTCCCGTGATTTGAGCGGTTTTGAAGACGGCTCGGCTAACCCCAAAACTGATGATGCGCGCCTACAGGCAGCGTTGATCCCGGCAGGCCAACCTGGTGCTGGTGGTTCTTATGTGTTGAGCCAGAAATGGGTTCACAATCTCAAGGCCTTTAACCAAATGCCGGTGAAAGAGCAGGAGGGCGTGATTGGCCGTACCAAGCTGGATGCCATTGAGCTTGAAGGCGACGATATGCCAGCCAATTCGCATGTCAGTCGAACGGATGTTTCACTGGAGGGTGTGGCTCAGAAGGTTTGGCGTCGAAGTGGGGCTTATGCCAGCGCGACAGAGCGCGGTTTGTATTTTCTGTCGTTTGCCTGTGAACTGCGTCGTCACAGCATTCAGCTGGAGCGGATGTACGGTCTGACCGGTGATGGTCTATACGACCGCCTGCTGGATTTCTCAACGCCGGTGACGGGTTCGTACTGGTTTGCTCCGTCAATGGAAGATTTGGCTGCGGCACTGCAAGCCTGACCTTATTCTTGTAGCGGCAGCTATCTGCCGCTGTTTATATACCTTTCTTTACGGTTGTGGCGTCCGTCACAGCCTTTGTGAGTAATCACTCATATTCTGATTCTTTCCTGTCTTGTCGCTCCCTTTCACCGCATTTAGCGTCTGCTGGTCGGTTTTTGATCTACTTGGATGTTGAAAGCTGACACGCGGCGAGGACTAACTGAAGACAGTCTCAAGGAGAGATACCATGACGAATCTGGTTCAAGAACTGAACAGCCTGGATTTCAGCGTGTACATCGGTGGACCGATGCAAGCTGCCGTTCAGGCCCAGCATGCGGCTTCCATGTCGCAGGTGAAATTCATTCAGGAAGTGGGTTTCCAGGATTCCAGCGGCACCGGTGGTGGCAAGGAATTACGCTATGTGGATTTCAACTATGAAAAATCCGTTCCCAAAGACGATGGTAGCGGCTTTGAAAACCAGCAGGTCAATATCAAGGTGCCGTTTTTGACCATGCTGACCATTCCATCGTTGCGCATTGAGGAGATGGTGATCGATTTCAATGCCAAGCTCACTTCGACGGAAACCTCCAATGTATCGAGCGAATTTGCGGCCAGCGCCGAGCTGGGTATCAATTACAAGATCGTTAACTTCAAGGCATCGGCGTCTTACAAGCGGTCGTCCAACCGCGGTACCAGTGTCGAAAAAACCTATAACCTCGGCGTGAAGGTGACGGCGCTAAATGATGAAATCCCGGCTGGGCTTGACCGTATTCTGACCATGCTGGAAGACAGTATTGTCAGTGTTTAAGCGCACTGCTTAAGCCGTAATTCAGGAAGGCGTTGGCCAGCTCTGCTTATTCTCCTTGCCGCTATTTTCAATCTGTAAGGGTGTCGATTGTGAAATGAAGGCGGGGCTGGCCGACTCTGTTCAATTATTTAAGGACGCTGTTTTTAACAGGGAATCGCAATGCCAACATTAAATGAATATCTCGGTAGCATCATCTCCAGCCTGAATACAGCCAGAGTCATGGCAGATATCCAGACTGTGAAAGTGGCTCAGGACTACGCCAAACACGAGCTGTTGCAGCATTTTTCGGTGCCCAGAATGAAGATCGACGATGTTGAAATAACCATTCCAGTGGCGATTGAGTCTGCCGACCAGGTGCTTGAAGAGCCCGTCGATATTATCAATAACAAGCAATTCAATAGTGATACCTATGCTCTGGTCACGCGCAGTGTGGGTCGTGACAGCTTACCCAGAGAGGTATCCAGCAAGGTGCGTTCGGTCATTTCCCGCTACAACCGCCAATTGGAAACCGATGTGAATCAGCTGCGCAGTAATAAGCCCGTTAAGCAGTACGCTGCCAGCCTGAATGAAGAATTAGAGGGCGTGTTCGAGGAAACAAAGTTGGAATACAACCGTGAAAAGGCAGCAAATTCTAATTTGGCCAGCGAATTGGCGAACCTCGCCAATCAGGAAGTGACCGCTGCATTGGGGAAAACTCGTCTTGGTGACATGAATGTGATTGCGGAAGCACACCTGCTAAAAGAGCAGGATGTCGACAAGATTCTGCAAATAAAACTGAAGGTGTCTGAGGACAGCATGGAGTGGCAAAAAATGGAGCTGGATGGCGAAGTTACCAGCAAGCTGCTGCCGGAATAAGGGGAGGTTACATCATGATGCGCTCTCCTGTGATGTTTGAAAAACAAGTAGCCGACGTGTTGTTGGCTTTTCCTTCCCTGGTTAAATTGCAGCAGTCAAAAAGCCCGGCATTTTTGCAATCGGTTATGGATTGGACTGATCAGGCTGAACAGTTGTTGCAGCAAAACCGCCATGTGAAGGTTGCTGAGCTGGCTGGTTTGAAAAGCCGCATTATAAGCCCTGAGCGTGCGGCAGACTTCCGGGGTTCGCTGCGTAAAGCTCAACAGGAAGCGGCAGCGGGTGCGCTATATGAGTTGCAGCGCTGCCTCCAGCATGTGCACGATGAGCTGGTGGTCAAATCTGGCCCTGCCAGGGAGGTTGTAGGTCAAATATTGGCAATGGTGGCAGACAGTGGCGTTATTCGTCACTCAAGCTCTGGAACAGCGCAGCAATTGGTAGAAGAGATCTGGCAGCTGGTGTCTAACCACGAACAATTAAAACCCATGGTGGTCGGCCTGAAAGGCAAATTAGCGCAGCAAGATATTCAGATGCTAATGATCGAGGAAGTACGTCTGGAAGAGTTTATGGGATAAAAATAGATTAACGGGCCAGTGATATATGTTTATATCCCGGCCCGTTAATAAGAAAGATTTTAAATCAAATCTTCCAGGTGCGTACGGTTGGGAAGCCGTATTCTTCAACCCATTGCTCCAGCTTTTTAGGGCTGCGCTTGATCTTTTCAATCACTTCGTTGGTGGCCGGATTGCGGTAGCTACCTGCTTTCAGCTTTGGTTTTGGAAGGGTAGATACTTTTTCTGGCTGCTGTTCCTGCTTGGCTGCTTGTTTGGCAAAGTGCTTTTGCAGTGCGGCATACAGGTTGCTTTCTGGCTCAGAAGTAATCCATTGCTCGATGGAATCGGCTTTGGAGTTAAAGTATTCGTATTCGGATATACCGTATTTACGCAGGTTGCTGAAATATTCCTCATTCAGCTTTTTCAGATTTTCCTGCTTCTTTTTTTGCTCATCCCTGGCTTGCATCAGCTGTTCCAGCTTGGCTTTCTCAGCTTCGATTAATGCATCGATATTGGTATCAATCAATGACACGTTGTGCATGCCTCTTTGTTGGTTTTACGGGTTGCTTTTGTCGTCCATGAATAATGTTGTTGCTAAAAATTTTTACAACATTACGCGTGGAATGCTTATGGTTGTACTGAAATATTCGCGCAGTGCGGAGCCATTCAGACGGTTCCTGGCTGCCGAAGCTCTATCGTTCAGTTGCACAATGGCTTTGGTCTGAAAGACGACTGGAAACGACAAGCTACGCGAGTACGCTACCTGGAACTTTCGGCAACTTCCCATCTTAGGACCGTGAGATTACCCGATGAAGCATAGGTTATTATCCCTTTGCTGTGAATACTCTGTTTTCAATAGTGCTGAATGGCACAAACTATGTAAGCAAGATTGGAGCTTAATGGCCGATTTTGATCAATTTTTGTCTTACCAAAGCGGATTTCATTACACATATTTACGGTAACTGTTGTGCGAATTATGTTCATTGAGACGGATAGAACCTGATAAATGGTTATGGTTCGCTAACTATATAATTCATAAATAAAGTCCCAGGGAGGATATCAGTGACAAATGAGCAGAGCATGGTTCAAACACTTGCCCGGGAATTGTTGCGTATTTGGGACTCGGGCCAACGCTATTGGATCGGCCTTGCCGGTGCGCCCGGCAGTGGCAAGTCGACGCTGGCTGAAAATATAAAACAGGCGTTCGATGCGTTGCTTGCATCCAGAGGTGACGATGGTGAGTTGCTGGTGTTACCAATGGACGGCTATCACTTGTCCCGCAAAGCGCTGGATGCCTTGCCAGACCCTGCCACAGCGCATCTGCGTCGTGGTGCACCGTTTACATTCGATGCCGAGCAATGCGTTGCCGATTTGCTGGAGGCCAAGCACGCTGAACAAGCGCTGTTTCCGGGGTTTGACCACGCGGTGGGTGATCCACAGCAAGGGCAGTACAGGCTGGCCGCGGCCCATAAACTTGTGCTGGTGGAAGGTAATTATCTGCTATTGAACGATTCACCGTGGCAGCGGCTGAAAGGTGAGTTATTCGACGAATGCTGGTTTGTTAATACGCCGTTGGAAGTCAGTAATCAGCGGGTGTTGGAGCGCCATCAGACTTTGGGGTTGAGTTTGGAGCAAGCGCAGCATCGGGTTGATGCCAATGACGGTTTGAACGCCCGTTACATACACGAGCATTCAGATTTTGATGGGGTTCGTCTTATCGACTGGTGATAACCGATGAGAAGTGGCGAGTTAATCCCAATTCAAAACCGGAGTTTTTAGCTCTGATCCTGGCTTTTGACTTTCAAACGGTTGTTGTTGTCGCGGCTGTTTTTGATTCGTTCGTCATGATCAACAGGCAGAGCCTGCTTGGCACAACGGTCGTACAGCAGAATGTTCACGGTGGCAGCCAGGTTTAAGCAGCCCTCGGTCGGTACGTACACTACGGCGTCGCAGGCGTCGACCACAGTCTGATCCAGCGAGCCATCTTCCGGACCGAACACATAGATTGCATCTGCCGGGTGTTCGAACACTGGCAGTGGGACGGCACCTTCAACAAGTTCAACGGCTACCATGGTTTTATCGGCAGACACCAGTTGCAGTAGTGAGTCGACCGGTTGGTGAGGGATTTTTTCCCGCACATTGTTGGTCGCGGTGTGAAATCGGTTGGCAAACTCGATGCGGGTTCCGGTGTAGTACACCTGTTCTGCGCCAAAGCAATTGGCTGCCCGCAGAATAGAGCCAAAGTTGGTCGGGTCTTTGGGGTTGCTCAGGGCAATAACAGCAGAACTCAAAACAGCATACCGGGGTAGTTTAAAAGCGCGATTATAGAGGATTTTATTCGTATTTCGCAGCAACTCACCCGCCGATTAACGATCCAAAGAAGCAGCGCAAAATCCAACCCATCACCATATACTGGTGCAAATACTTCTCTTTGTTGATTCAGGAGCATCCCTTTTGGATACCCGGCTTTACCAGCAAAAACTGACCGATACCCTAGAACAATTTTCAGAGCTGTTAATGCAGCCGGAAACTTACACGCAGCTGTTGCTGGTTTTAGTCATATACGGATTGGCCTACACGGTTGCCAACCGTATTCGAAAGGTGTTTCCGCTGCTGGCCGATAGCAAGGGCGACCCAACGGCTACGCCGGTTCAGAAAGTGGGTGGTCATTTTGGCAATTTGATGTTCCCTTTGCTCAGTATCACTGCGTTGAACTTTGCAGTGGAAGGCAGCGGCCATTTGCTGGGCGAGTCCTGGCTGGTGCACATCGCCTTGGTCGTAGCGCTGTTGCTGATGGTTCACTCGCTGATTCGTGATCACGTGCGCAACGACTTTATTGCGTTTGTGTTCCGCTGGATCGGTATGCCTTTACTCTTTTTGCACCAGGTCGATCTGCTGGCACCGATTGTGGCAGTTCTGGAATCGATGAAGGTGACTGTCGGGAATCTGGAAGTTTCGGCCTATGGCATCGCCCGCGTGGCGCTGTTTGGTTCCATGCTGTTCTGGTTGGGGCGGGTGTCCAACAGCACGGGTCAGGAGATGATCCGCCGCCAGGAAAAACTGGATTTTCGTACCCGTGAGCTGGCTGCCAAGCTATTTGAAGTCGGTATTTTTACCCTTATCGGTATCCTGCTGTTGCAGGTGATGGGGATTAACCTGACGGCACTGGCGGTGTTTGGTGGTGCGGTTGGTGTGGGGCTGGGTTTTGGCTTGCAAGCCATCGCTTCCAACTTTATCTCTGGCATCATCATCCTGCTCGACCGTTCGGTGTCGGTGGGGGATTTCATTGAGCTGGAAGACGGTCGCCAGGGCTATGTGCTGGAGCTGACGCTGCGTTCCACTGCACTGGAAACCTTTGACGGCAAGATCATCATGGTGCCGAACGAGAAGTTTGTGTCGGGTACCTTCACCAACTGGACTCACAAGAACAAGAAGCAGCGTTACCGGGTCGATTTTTCTGTGGCCTATGGCTCGGACATTCGCCAGCTGGTGGAAATCATCAAGGAAACCGTGGCCTCCCATGAACAGGTGATCAGCGGGGATGAAATCCCCATTGAAGAGCGCCCGGATTGCGAGATCGACAGTTTTGGCGACTCCGGCGTCAATATGTTTGTGGAATTCTGGATGGACGGCATCGACGACGGCCGTAACCGGGTGGGCGGTGATTTACTGCTTATGATTTATGAAGCCATGCGCGATAACGGCTTCGAGATTCCGTTCCCGCAACGGGAAGTGCGGATTCTGAACGAGTCGCAGAACAAGCTGTAACGCCTGACGACAGCGTTAGAAAAACAAGAAGCCGCTGAAACGTGCTTAACAAGCGTGTTTCAGCGGCTTTTCTGTTTGGTGTGAAGCAGTTTGGGTCGGGAGCAGCTTGGGATTAGAGGCGCTACGGCTTGCCCTTGCCACCCGGTGCTTTGCCAATAGCACCACGTTCCGGGTTGAACACCAGCACCGCCAGTGTCGTGAATAGCACCAGGCAGCCACTCACCACCGCCAGTGCTTCGCCGTTCAGTTTGCCGTAAAGAGCAAAGCGAATCAGCTCGACGCCAAAGGTGAACGGGTTAACCGAGCACAGCCAGTACAGCCATTCGCTGGACTCCTGCATTTTCCACAGCGGATACAGCGCCGATGACATAAAGAACATCGGGAAAATCACGAAGTTCATTACCCCTGCGAAGTTCTCAAGCTGGCGAATAAAGCTGGAAATAAATAGGCCAATAGCGCCCAGCATAACGCCCGTCAGAATGACCGCTGGCAGCGCCCACAGAAAACCGACCCATGGCGGCTGCACGTCGAACCACCAGGCAATCGCCAGAAAGGCGTACACCTGCGGAATCGCCACAATGGTGCTGGCAGCCAGTTTGCTCAGCAGCAGATACCAGCGTGGCAGTGGGCTCATCAACAGGATGCGCATGCTGCCCATTTCGCGGTCGTAAACCATCGACAGCGAGCTTTGCATGGCGTTGAACAGCAAAATCATCGAGATCAGGCCCGGCGCAATGTACACCTCGTAGGTAATGTAGGTGTCGTAGGGCTCAATGATGGATATGCCCAGCGCTGCCCGAAAACCGGCAGCGAAGACGACCAGCCACAGCAATGGGCGAACCATGGAGCTGAAGAAACGTGTGCGCTGGTGCACAAACCGCAAGGCTTCCCGTTTCAGAACGCCGTTGAAGGCAATCAGGTAGTTGGCTGGCGTCATGGTTTGACTCCCTGGCCAGATTTGCTGGCGGTCAGTAAGGCAAACGCGTCGACCAGTGTGTCGGTGCCTGCTTGTTGGCACACCTGTTCGGCGATGGCGTTGGCCTGGACGCAGCCCTGATGCATCAGGGTAACCGGGTCTTGAGGGTGAATTTCTTCAATCAGGTGTGTGGACCACAACACGGTGACGCCTTGTTCTTCACACAAGCTGCGCACGTGCTGGTTCAAGCCCGCGCGGGTTTGCGGGTCAAGGCCAACGGTGGCTTCGTCCAGCAGTAACAGGCTGGGCTGGTGTACCAGTGCCCGGGCAATTTCTACCCGCCGGCGGTGGCCGCCGTTCAAGGCGCGGACTTTTTGTTTGCGGGCGTCGAGCATGTCGACGCGACGCAGCTCTTCTTCAATGCGTTGCTTGCGGAGCTTGCCGCTCATGCCATGTAGGCAACCGTGATAGTCGAGGTTTTGCTCGACCGACAGGTCCATGTCCAGCGTGCTTTGCTGGAACACCATACCGATCTCGGCCAGCAGGGCTGACGGTGCGTTTTTTAAACTGTGACCGTTCACCCGAATGTCGCCCTGTTGCACCTTGAACAGGCGGCTAATGAGCGAGAACAGGGTGGTTTTACCGGCCCCGTTAGGGCCAAGCAGGGCGTGGAATTGGCCCTGCTCAATGCGGAAGCTGACGTTATCCAACGCCTGCTTGCCGGGGTAAAAATGACTGAGTTGGTCAACTTCAACCAGCGACATAGGGGTTCCTGTTGAATCTGGAATGAATGCATCGTCGTTTTGCGAATGAGCGTCGAATCGCGTTATGGAACGATTCAACATCATTTGCCTTCAGGACGAGCCAAACCTGCGCCCGGACCGATACACGATGGACAAAAACACGCTGGGCGTGGCCCAGCCTGCCAGTGTTCTGAAGTGCCCGGGGCAGAAGCAAACATTATGGCTTGATGGCCAGGCCCCATGGGTAGCGACCCACCTTGATGGATTTGATCACTTTCAGTTTGTCGACATCCACCACGGAAACATCACCACTGATGCCGTTGGTGGTCAGCAGGTATTTTTCATCCGGTGAAAAGGCCATGTGCCACACACGGCGGCCCACCAACAGGTAGTCGAGCACTTCGTAGGTTTTGGCGTCGACCACGGCAACGTGGTTGGCTGGGCCAAGGGCAACAAACGCATAACGGCCGTCAGAGGATAGCTTGACGCCGACGGGTTGTACCTTGTCACGGTGCACACCACGAATCTCGAACCGCAGCTTGTGCAGCTCTTCTTTGCTGTCGACATCAATAACCGAGACGGTACCGCCAATTTCAGCGCTGGCCCAGAGTTGTTTGCCGTCCTTGCTGAATTCTACATGACGGGGGCGCTGATCAACCTTGGTGTTGTGGAACAGTTCGTTGGTCTCGGTGTTAATCCAGTGCAGCATGCTGGTGGTTTCAGAGGTATTCACCACAATCTTGCCGTCCGGGCTGACGCCCATGCCTTCCGGTTCCACACCCACATCAATCTGGGCAGTCACGATGCTTTTCTGGGGATCAACCACGGTTACCAGAGAGCTGTCCTCATTGGAAATGTACAGGCGGTGGCCATCCGGGTGCAGGGCGAACTGCTCCGGGTCTTCGCCGGAGGGCAGGTTGGCGATGATCTGGCCCGAAGCAACGTCCATAACCTGTACGGTGTCGTCGTCGCTGGCGCAAATGTACAGCTTGGTGTAGTCCTCGTTGAAGGTAATACCACGTGGCCGCTGGCCAACCTCGATGGTGTTCACCACTTCGAGGCTGTCGAGATCAATGATCGACAGAGTGTCGTCTTTTTCGTTGGATACATACGCCAACGAGGCCGCCATAGCTGACTGGCTGGCACCTGTAAGGGCTGCGGGTAGCAGGATGGGCAGAAGCGCAGGCAGCAACAGGCGACGGGTGGTTCGCAGGGCTTTTTGACCAAGGTATTTGGGGGCCACGAAGCGCTTTGAAGAAAGTTTCATGATCATTATCTCGTTGTTGTTATTGGGACAGATTGCATTGGCTTTCGCGTTGGTCAAAGCCCAATGTATCGAGTTCTGTGGTCGGGTGCAGATAGCCCTCCTGCGGCGACTGCGACACCAGTGCCCGTGGATGAATCAGGGCAATGGGCTGGCGCAATTGACCATTCCAGTTGCGGTAGGTCAGCTTGCGGCCCTTGAAGCCAGCCAGCTCGAATTTGGGACCGAGTAAGTGGCTTTTTAGTGCTGCCGCCTGATAGTCGATGTTGTGGGATACCGATTCGCCAATTGAACGTATGGCGGCCCAGGCGGCATAGTCCTTGTCGGTCATCCAGCGGTCGGCCTGGCGGTCAAAACGGCTTTGCAGTTGCGCCGCTCCCCATTGTTCAATCACCCGGTGCCAGCCGGTTGGGGTAAGCCCTTGAGTACCCACCACCGGGCGTGGGTACCAGGTGTTGTAGAGAATGAACTCGCCAAAGTCGCCAGGCTCATCGGCAACCACAACGGCATCGTATTCCCTGGTTTGGGTGAACAGAGGCACTTCGGTTTGGGCGCTGCGACGCAGGTCGCTGTTGAAGGTCCATTCTTTTTCCGCCACCAGTTTGGCTCCAAAGCGTTTGGCACTGCGACGCACTGCATCGGCATAACGTTGGTCGCCCTCGCGACTGCCGCTGATCAGCAACCATTTTTTCAGGCGTTTTTTAATCAGCCATTGGGCCAGTGCATCGGTAAGCATGGCGCGGCTGGGCAGGGTGTGCAGCACGTTGGTCAAACAGCTTTCGGTGCGTAGCTGGTCGCTGTTACTGCCAACGTTGAAGAACAGGATGCCCGGTGCCTGGCTGGAGAGTGCTTGCAGGGTGGCTGCGGGGGCGTTTACCAGTACCGATTGAACGCCGTCGGCCTGCCATTGCGTCAGTGCTGCTTGCAGGTCGGGAAGTTCATAGCTTCTGGCTTCTTTTAACTGATAATCCAGGCCCAGAAATTTGCCCCCGGCGTTGTTGTCAGCCATGCCCAAACGAGCGCCTTGCAGACCGTTGTCTTCCGGTGGTGGCAGTACATTGGACAACAGCGGAGGCTGTTCTTGTTGCAGTTCCAGATAGCCAATAACGATGGCTTGTTTGCCATTGTCTTGCGTCTGGGCTGCGGAGCTGGCCACGGAGAACAGCGACGGTAGCAGGCAACAGGCGATGCCAGCGGTACCTAGCAGACGACGCCAGCCCGAGCGGGCGATGCGCAAGCGTTCAACGGGTGCTTGCAGAGTGCTGAGTATCATAGCGAGTCCTGAGTAATTGTTATTGCCGTTGGCGTAGACCTTCCAAAAGCCAAGGGCCCCTAAGCTTTTGTAAATGTAGGCCATCGCTCGCCAACTTCGACCCTGACGACAGATTACGAAACCACAGCAGGCCCAGATATAGGCTTTAAGTCGACGATGTTTAGGCCTGTCGTACTATGGAGCTGCGTTGTTTGCTGCTGCACAGTCTTAACCGAGGCCCCATGAATCGGCTTGGCCACACCCCCTTCCCGCCAGTAAACGTCAATCTTTCTTTGTTTGGACTAGGCTCAAATTGTTAGTGGTATTAGTCACAAAACGCACTCACAACGAGACACAAAACCTACTACCAAGGTACAGAACTTCGGCTACCAAAGTGTTCTGTGGCCTGTTTTATCTCATACCTAGAATGCAGCCATGACAATAACAAAACGATAGGTGCTCAATAATGAAAACAATCGGTTCTGTGATCCAAGGCTTGATGCTTGCTGGTCTGATGGCGATTTCTGGCGCTGTTTGGGCGCATGGCGATGTTACTCCTCAATCTGTTGACGTATCCGCTCTGGAGCCGCTGGGTGAAGAGTGGCTGGAAGAAAACCCATACGTTGGTAACGAAGACGCGATCAAGATCGGTGAATCTGCTTACGCGCAAAACTGTGCTCGCTGCCACGGTCTGGACGCCATCTCTGGTGGTATCGCCCCTGACCTGCGCTACCTGGAGCCTGGCCTGGACGGTGATGAATGGTTTGCATACCGCGTAGTAAACGGTGCTGTCCGTAACGGCGTGCCTTACATGCCGAAAATGGCTGACTTCCTGAGTCAGGAATCCCTCTGGGCTATCCGCGCCTGGCTGGTAACCAAGTACGTCGAAGAGTGATATTCACTCGCCGGTAACAGCGTTTGACGCTGACTGTGCACCCGAATTCGTCCCCTTATGCGGCGAGTTCGGGTTTTCGCGTTTGGGGCATCGTCTAAACTGGTGCTGCCACTGGGGAAGGAGTTCACTATGACTTTTATGTTTTGTCGGACATGGCCAGGCCGTTTTTATCGTTCTTTGAAAGCATTGATAAACCCATTACTGATTGTGCTGCTGTTGTTGGGAGTTCAGCTGCCAGCGCAGGCGCTGTCGTTGGAAGATATTCAGGACAACGGCGAAATCAGTGTTGCTGTCTATCGGGATTTTCCGCCGTATTCCTGGCTTGATGGCGATGAGGCCAAAGGCTTTGATGTTGATATTGCGCGGGAGCTGGCCAGTGGATTAGGGGTGAAGTTACACCTGCACTGGATGATCCCGGACGAGAATCTCGACGACGATCTGCGTAACCATGTCTGGAAGGGCCATTACCTGGCGCGCATCGAAGACGAGGCCATGCTGCGGCGGGAAGTGGCCGACGTGATGCTGCGGGTACCTTACGACCGTGAGTTTGCCTTCAAGGTCGACCCTGATGGTTTGGTGATTAACGACCTGGTGCACTTTTTCGCGCCCTACCAGCGTGAGCGGTGGGAGTTGTTGATCGACACGGATAAGGTCGAAGACATTCAGAATCTGGCTTACTTCAACTACGAAAAAGTCGGTGTCGAAATCGATACCTTGCCCGACTTTTACCTGGTAGGTGCGTTCCGCGGCATGCTGCGCAAAAACGTGGTTCATTACACCACTACGGTGGATGCCTTGAACGGCATGGGGGCTGGTGAGGTAGGTGCAGTGATGGGCATGAAGTCGCAGCTGGAGTGGGGCATGCAAGCCCTTAACGAAAAGGTCGGTCGTGAGCGCTTTGTGCTGGCTGACATCCCCATGCCCAATTTGACCAAGCGGTTCTGGGAAGTGGGTATGGCCGTCAAGGACGATCACCGTGGTCTGGCCTATGCGCTGGAAGACGTGATTACCCGGTTGGTGACCAGTGGCGAGATGGCACGCATTGCCGAACGCTATCATTTTGAATTCTTGAAAACCGATTTTTACCGGGTGATGGAATCGCAGTAGCGCCTGCGTCGTGAATTGTGCCCGCCACCGCCCCCCGACCCCTTGACTGACAGTCGTTGCTGTAACGCCTGTCAGTCCTACCCAATATCGCTATTTCTCATCGTTTTTTCGTTGCCCCTCAGCCCTCCAGGTCACGCGCGTCTAATCTATCTATAGACACTCTTTTAACTTGCTCCGCTGCACATGGAATCCGGCCCTTACTGGTTTTGAAGTGGTTTGGAAATAGTTGGTTTGCTGGGTTTTCAGCTGCGCTGAGAGTGGACTGGGAGTGGTTGGGGAATGAGACAAAGAATCGCCAATCGGCGCATTCCTAATACTAACCTCCTCATCTGTGGGGTAGGGGACTGCTACCAAGGTACTGGGAAATCAACCCGCAGGTCGGATTGGATGCGCAGACCACAAAACCAACAATGATCAGGTATCTGAGAAAAGATGCACCTGTGGCTGCCGACCCGGAAGGGCGGGCACAGAAGCTCCTGAACTAATAAGAAAATCCTCCCAAGGAGAAAATAATGAAGACAACTTCTATCGGCTTGAAGGGACTGGCACTGTCCACACTGTTCGCTGCCGTGTCTCTTG
Source organism: Oceanobacter sp. ABM4_470 (assembly GCF_056158645.1). Lineage (NCBI taxonomy): Bacteria > Pseudomonadati > Pseudomonadota > Gammaproteobacteria > Oceanospirillales > Oceanospirillaceae > Oceanobacter > Oceanobacter sp. ABM4_470. The sequence continues at coordinate 1,999,788 of NZ_JBSWTR010000001.1, read as the reverse complement.
CAGGTCCTGCCCAGGCTGGTGTTACCGACAAAGACATTATCAATGACCAGGCGACCGTGGACGACGTGGTTTCCTATGGTATGGGTTTGCGTGGTCAGCGTTATAGCCCAATGACCAAGTTGAACGCAGACACAATTCAGGACCTGAGCCCGGTATGGGGTTTCTCCTTTGGTGGTGAAAAACAGCGTGGTCAGGAATCCCAGCCTGTCGTTAAAGACGGCGTTATGTATGTTACTGCATCCTACTCCCGTGTCTTCGCCATCGACGTGAAAACCGGTGAAGAACTGTGGCAGTACGATGCTCGTCTGCCAGAAAACATCATGCCATGCTGTGACGTGATCAACCGTGGTGTGGCGCTGTTTGGCGACCTGGTGATCTTCGGTACGCTGGACGCAAAGCTGGTGGCTCTTCACAAAGACACTGGTAAAACCGTTTGGAAGAAAAAAGTTGCTGACTACAAAGCCGGCTACTCCATCTCCGCTGCGCCAATCGTTGTAAAAGGCAAGGTAATCACCGGCGTTTCCGGTGGTGAATTTGGTATCGTTGGCAAGGTAGAAGCTTACGACGCAGAAACCGGTAAGCTGGCCTGGACCCGTCCGACCGTTGAAGGTCACATGGGTTACGTTTGGAAAGACGGTAAGAAAACCGAATCCGGCATCACCGGCGGCAAGGCAGGCAAAACCTGGCCTGGTGACCTGTGGAAGTCCGGTGGTGCGGCTACCTGGCTTGGCGGTACCTACGATCCTGACGTAGATCTGCTGTTCTTCGGTACGGGTAACCCGGCGCCTTGGAACTCTCACCTGCGTCCTGGCGACAACCTGTACTCTTCCTCCCGTGTTGCGATTGACCCGGATACTGGTGCGATCAAGTGGCACTTCCAGACCACGCCACACGATGGCTGGGACTACGATGGTGTGAATGAGCTGGTTTCCTTCGACTACAAAGAGAAGGGTAAAACCGTCAAGGCAGCAGCTACTGCTGACCGTAACGGCTTCTTCTACGTCCTGAACCGTGAAAACGGTGACTACATCCGTGGCTTCCCATTCGTAGACAAGATCACCTGGGCCAAAGGTCTGGACAAGAAAGGTCGTCCAATTCTGGCCGAAGACGGTCGTCCAGGTGACCCATCTGCCTCTACCGATGGCAAGAAAGGTAAAACCGTTCTGGCGGCACCTTCCTTCCTGGGGGGTAAGAACTGGATGCCTATGGCCTACAGCAAAGACACCGGTCTGTTCTACGTTCCTTCCAACGAGTGGGAAATGGACATCTGGAATGAGCCAACAGCTTATAAGAAAGGCGCGGCTTACCTGGGTGCTGGCTTCACCATCAAGCCAATCCACGACGAATACATCGGTGTTCTGCGTGCTATCGATCCAAAAACCGGCAAAGAAGTATGGCGTCATGAAAACAACGCCCCACTGTGGGGTGGTGTGATGACCACTGCTGGCGGTCTGGTATTCACCGGTAACCCGGAAGGCTACCTGATGGCGTTCGACGACAAGACTGGCGAGATGCTGTACAAGTTCAACACCGGTTCCGGCATCGTTGGTACTCCAATTACCTGGGAACAGGACGGTGAACAGTACGTTGCTGTTGTATCCGGTTGGGGTGGGGCAGTGCCTCTGTGGGGTGGTGAAGTGGCCAAGCGCGTGAAAAACCTGAACCAGGGTGGCTCCGTGTGGACCTTCAAACTGCCTAAGCGTCACGAAGTTGCTGCTCGCTAAGACCAGCTTCTGACAGACTGCTAGAAAGACCAGGGCCGCTGCGGGAAACCGCCGCGGCCTTTTCTTTGGTTCTTATTTCTCGTTCTTTTTCATTCTTTTCCTTTCTCTTTCGCTCTTTCACTCTTTTGCTTTGTTTGGCCAGTCCCGCTTGGCTATCTGATTTGGGTATCTTCCTTGATTGGACGGGAAATCTTCCCAGCACCTGTGACCAGCGCCCAATTTACCGATAACCGACGCCTCTGACGCATTCTTGCTGGCTTTGCCAGCGGGTAATCTGAACGCTGATAAATCCGCTGACAGTCAGGAAGGGGACGGATATGAACATTCTGGTGGTGGACGACCATGCGATCGTGCGGCAGGGCTGCGTTACTCTGCTTCAGGAAGTCCTCAAGGACGCGCTCATTACCGAGGCCTGCGAAGGCGAGCAAGCCATTCAGCTGGCTGCCGAACAGATGTTCGACCTGGTGATTGTGGATACCCGGATGCCGGGAATATCCGGACTGGAAACCGCCCGCCGTTTGCTACAGCGGCGGCCGTCTACCAAAGTGCTGTTTTTTTCCATGTACGAAGAAAACGGCGTGGTGCGTCAGGCGATGGAGCTGGGTGCCAGTGGCTATGTGTGTAAGCGCAGTGCGCCAGCGGTGTTGATAGAAGCCGTCAAGGCGGTGCTGGCGGGTCGTTTGTTTGTTGAACACGACCTTTCCATGCAGCTGGCGTTTGGACGCCCGAATCGGCCCGACAGTCAGGCCGATGAGCTGACCGCCCGCGAGTTTGAGGTGTTCACCCAGTTGGCCAGCGGCCAATCGGCGGATGAAGTCGCGCTGCGATTGCATCTGAGCAAAAAGACCGTCGCCAACTACGCCACGGCAATTAAAAGCAAGTTGGCCCTGCGCTCCGATGCTGAACTGGTGCACAAGGCCATTGAGATGGGCGTGATTGAAGTGGGCAAGCATGCGGTGGTTTAGCGTTCTCCAGCCCTTACCAATCCACCGGGCAACCGGTGCAGTCCTTCATGTTGATATCCAGAAAGTTGGCAAAGTGCTTACGGGTAGCGGTCATGTCGGCGTTACCAAAGTTACTGGATGACAGCTTGGCTTCCTGCAAATTGGCGCCGGTCAGATTGGCGTCGCGCATATCGGTTTTAACGGCCCAGCTCATTTCAAAGCTGGCGGCTTGCAGGTTGGCATGGCGGAAGCTGGCCTTGCTGACGCGGGCAAAATCAAAGTTGGCCGCGGTCAGGTCGGCGTTGTCGTAACGGGCAACTTGCGAGAATGCCATGTAGGCGTCGATGGCCGTCATGTTGGCGTGGCTGAAGTTGGCCATGCGCAGGTTGGCATAGCGTAAGTCTGCACGCAGCATTTCGGCGTGTTGCAGGCTGGCTTTTTCCAGGTTGGCGTCTTTCAGGCGGGTGTGGTTCAGCACCGCTCGATCCAGGTTGGCACCCGACAGGTTGATGCCTTCCAGATCCATGTTCGACAAATCCTGACCGGAAAGGTCTGCTCCTGCACAGTCTGATGCTGGCTGTAGTACGCAGCCATTGATGACTGGCACGTCTTCGTCAATGTAATCCGTATCCCTCTCCCTCTCCGTATCAGCTTGGGCTTGCAGTGGTAGTATCAGTGAAGAGACGAGTACCAGCGCCAGGGCCGGAACGGCAGTTGCCAGCGTTGTTCGTGTGTTGCTGACAATGTGAGCGACGTGCCCACAGCCAAGCTTGGAAGAGCAAGAATTGAGAAAACATGAGGCAAGAGAAGATAGCGTCAGAGGGCGCAGAATAGCCATGGGAAATCACCTGTTTGTTGTTATTGGTGTGCTTGCTGGATGTGGTTATTGCAGAGTTATTGGGTCTGGCTACTTAGTGGTAGCTAGGAAACCACCACCGTGGTGAGCGTGCAGTTCTGACCACGGTGGGGGAGGGCCTCTCAGAAGAACTCAGTGCCCGCGCAGAGCTGTGCAGAGTTATTCAGAGGGTCCCCAGGATTACTTGCTGGCAACCTTGTCCCAGCTAGGCAGTTTGAACACCCAGAACGAACCGCCCTGTGGTACCGGCTTGGTCAAATCGGCCATGTCGCCACCCCAAAGAGGCACCGCGCCGCCGTAACCCGAGGTCACACCAATGTATTGCTCACCGTCCATTTCCCAGGTAATTGGTGGGGCGATGATGCCGGAGCCTGTCTGGAACTTCCAAAGCTCCTTACCGGTTTTGTCGTCAAAGGCTTTCAGGTAGCCGTCACCGGTACCAGTGAAAATCACGCCGCCCTTGGTGGCCAGAACGCCAGCCCACAATGGCAGCGGTTCTTTGTGTTCCCAGGCTACTTTGCCGGTTTTCGGGTCCATAGCGCGCAGAATGCCTACGTGGTCGTCGTACATTTTCTTGATGCGGAAACCCATGCCCAGGTAGGCCGCGCCTTTGTTGTACGAAACGTTTTTCTCGGTCCAGTAGTCTTCTTTCCAGTGGTTACCCGGGATATAGAATAGGCCGGTGTCCTGGCTGTACGCCATTGGGTTCCAGTTTTTGCCGCCCAGGAAGGGTGGCGATACTTCCACTTTTTCGCCGTGGTCTTCACCGGCTTTTGGCTTCGGTGGACGCTGGCCTTCTACTTCGATCGGACGGCCGGTTTTCGGATCAATGCCCTTGGCCCAGGTGATGTTGTCGACGAACGGGAAGCCGCGGATAAAGTCGCCGTTTTCGCGGTTTACCACGTAGAAGAAACCGTTACGGTCGGCGTGGCCAGTGGCCTTGATGGTTTTGCCTTTTTCCTTGTATTCAAACAGCACCAGTTCGTTGTTGCCGGAGAAATCCCAGGCATCGTTTGGCGTGTGCTGGTAGAACCACTTCACTTCACCGGTGGTTGGATCAACGCCCACCTGGCCTGAAGTGTAAAGGGAATCGTAGTCGGCCGGATCGCCGCCTTCCGAGGTACGGGCCCAGCCGTTCCATGGGGCAGGGTTACCCGCACCAACAATGATGGTGTTGGTTTCGGCATCGTAGCTGGCGCTCTGCCATGGGGCACCACCGCCGTGGCTCCAGGCTTCGACCTTACCGGTTGGTGAGTTTGGATCGTCTGGCCAGCTTGGGGCTTTCACATCACCGGTCGGGGTGCTCTTCTTGCCGTTCAGACGACCGTAATGGCCTTCAACAAACGGGCGCATCCAGATTTCTTCACCGCTGTCCGGATCGCGAGCAAACAGCTTGCCGACCACGCCAAATTCGTCACCGGAAGAACCGTGAATCAGCATCACTTTGCCAGACTTCTTGTCCTTCACCACGGTCGGTGCACCGGTCATGGTGTAGCCTTCCTTGTAGTCGCCGAATTTTTTCTTCCAGGCGACCTTGCCGGTGTCCTTGTACAGGGCAACTATTTTGGCATCAAGAGTACCGAAGTAAATTTTGTCGCCGTAGATGGCTGCACCACGGTTCACTACGTCACAGCAAGGGCGAATGCCTTCTGGCAGACGAGCGGTGTAGCTCCACTTGCGTTTGCCGGTCTTGGCATCGATGGCGAACACGCGCGAGTAGGAACCGGTCACGTAGATGGTGCCTTCGTGAACGATGGCCTGGCTTTCCTGGCCACGCTGTTTTTCATCACCAAACGAGAACGACCAGGCTGGCACCAACTTGTGGACGTTGTCCTTGTTGATGTCGGTCATCGGACTGTAACGCTGGGCTTTGGGGCCAATGCCGTAAGCCAGAACGTCTTCAGTGGTTGCAGCATCGTTGGCGATGTCATCCCAGGTCACTTTACTGGCGGCGGACGCCGGACCGGTGGCGGCAAGACCTACTGACAAGATGGCAGCAGCAAGCAGTGAACGAGTCATATTAAATTTCCTGTTGTTATTGTGTGTGGGGTCTCTGGAGTCTCGGAGCCCCCCTGCGCTGGGCAGTTGCCGTGCCACTACATTAATCAACAGCGAGGATTAACCTGACTACAGAGCCTTTCCCCACGTATTCGAGGAAAAACACCTGACCATCGGGACTTTTTCCCAGGGGATATCCCCTACAACACTGAAATCCGAAAAACGGGACAGAAAAACCAGTACTTAGGGCCTACACTCAGTCAGCTAAAGTAGAGTTTTTTTGGAGAGGCGGCTGTCACACACTGTCACCATCATCAGTAAAGGTTCAACACGGCGAACTCGCGGTGAGCTTGTGTTGAACCCGTGCAGGCTGGTGATGTCACAGGTATCAGAGACGGTCCAGCAGTGGATGCCCAGCATCCTGGTCTACTACCACTGATGCCTCTCCATAGATCCAAGGGCCAATGGCACGCGCCAGCCGCCTCTGGAAAGGTGTTCAAGGGTCGGGATAAACCCGGCTTAATAACAAATAGAGGAAACAACTATGTGGACTAAGCCAGCCTACAAAGACCTGCGTATCGGTTTTGAAGTAACCATGTACTTCAGCCACCGTTGATGGCATTGGGCGCTTCTGTGGAAGTGCCCGATCGTTAACCGTACGCATGCCCTGAGCCTTGGTTGCAGGGCAAAAGATGCCCGGGGTAGTTTCTATTCCGGGCATTTTTGTATCGATTGATCGTTGGATAGCCCGTGGAATAACCAAACAGTGAGCTGAGCAGTCGTAATCGTCATATTGGATTCACTGTTTCACAACTTATCTAACGCGTATCAGACATAATAATTACAACAAACTCGTCGTACAGGACACATCATGAAAATTCACGTTCTCGGTTCCGCCGCTGGTGGCGGTTTTCCTCAGTGGAATTGCAACTGCAACAACTGCAAAGGGTTCCGCGATGGCACCGTGAAAGCGCAGGCCCGCACCCAGTCCTCTATTTGTGTGTCTACCGATGGCGAGCACTGGCTGTTGTTTAACGCCTCGCCGGATATTCGTAACCAACTGGCTTCGTTCGAGCCCCTGCAACCGGCCCGCAAACTGCGCGATACCGGCATTGAGGCCGTGGTGGTGATGGACGCCCAGATCGACCACACCACAGGCTTGTTGATGCTGCGTGAAGGCCTGCCGTTGGATGTTTATTGCACCGATCCGGTGTTTGAAGACCTCAGCACCGGCTACCCGTTGTTTACCATGCTGAAAAAATGGAATGGCGGTCTGCAACGCAAGGAACTGTCGCTGGATACCGAAACCGGCTTTACCGTGCCGGGTATTGAAAACCTGCGTGTGCACGCGATGCCGCTCGACAGCAACGCACCACCGTATTCACCACGCCGCGACAACCCGGTGCCGGGCGATAACATTGGCGTGTTCCTGCAAGACACCAAAACCGGTGGTTCTGTGTTCTACGCGCCGGGTCTCGGCAAAATTGAACCGCACCTGATTCCGTGGATGGAAAAAGCCGACGTACTGCTGGTCGACGGCACCCTCTGGCGCGATGACGAAATGATTTTCCAGGGTGTGGGTACCTCCACGGGTCAGAAAATGGGTCATCTGGCGCAGTCTGGCGAAGGCGGCATGCTGGAGGTGTTGGCGCAATATCCCGACAAGCGCAAGGTGCTGATTCACATCAACAACACCAACCCGATTCTGAACGAGGAATCTGAAGAACGTTCTATCGTTGAGAGCCAGGGCGTAGAGATTTCTTTCGACGGGATGGAAATCGAAGTTTGATGTTCCGGAGTCTTTGTTATCTGGGTGTGGAGTCAAACCGCGCCGCTCAAGGCCTGGACGTTCTTATACCCAACCCGCTTTTACGTTTTAACATGGAGACAACTTCATGAGCACTGACAACACGCCGTGGTCCCGCGAAGAATTTGAACAACGCCTGCGCGCCAAGGGCGCCATGTACCACATTCATCACCCGCTGCATCAGGCCATGCACAAGGGTGAGTGCACGCCCGACCAGATTCGTGGCTGGGTGGCAAACCGCTTTTACTATCAGGTGATGATTCCGGTTAAAGACGCCAATATCATGGCCAACTGTCGCGACCGTGACGAGCGTCGCCAGTGGGTGCAGCGCATTCTGGACCACGATGGCTACGACGGTGCCCAGGGTGGTATTGAAGCCTGGTTGATGCTCGGCGAAGCCGTTGGCATCGACCGAGATACCATGTTGTCGCAGGATCTGGTGTTACCGGGTGTTCGCTTTGCCGTGGATGCCTACGTGAACTTTGCCCGCCGTGCCAACTGGCAGGAAGCGGCTTGCTCCTCACTGACCGAAATGTTCGCCCCCGAGATTCATCAGTCGCGGCTGGACAGCTGGCCAGAAAACTACCCATGGATTGATGCCAAAGGGCTGCAATATTTCCGTGGTCGCCTGAGCGAAGCCCGTCGTGATGTTCAGCACGGCCTGCGGGTCACGCTGGATCATTTCCAGACCCGTGCCGATCAGGAACGTGCACTGGATATCCTGCAGTTCAAGCTCGACATTCTTTGGACCATGCTGGACGCCATGACCATGGCATACTGTCTGGATCGCAAGCCGTACCACAACGTCGATGCCGACGGCATGGGCAACCCGGTGCAGTATCACAAGGGCCAGTACCGCTAAGCGGTACTGATCAGGCAGATTTCACCCAAACGCACGATGGAAAAGAAACCAATGAGCAACGCCATTCAAACCAGCCAGATTCCAACCCTCAACAGCATTTATCGCATGCAGTGGGAAGACAGCCAGGAATCCTGGGTGCTGTTGTACCCGGAAGGCATGGTGCAACTGAACGGCAGTGCCGGTGAAATCATGGCGCAAGTCGACGGCCAGCGCACCGTCGCCGACATCATTGCTGTTCTGGAAAGCAAATTTCCGGAAGCCGGTGATCTGAGCGCCGATATTATTGAATTTATCGGAGTGGCCCATGAGCACGACTGGATCGAATTCAGCTGATTCGCCGATGCTGAACCCGCAAAATCCGCACAACGCCGGGCGTCCGTTCTGGCTGTTGGCGGAGTTAACCTACAAGTGCCCGTTGCAGTGTACCTACTGTTCCAACCCGCTGGACCTGAAGGGCAGCGGCCGCGAACTGACGACTGAAGAATGGATCGAGGTATTCAGACAAGGTCGCAAAATGGGCGCTACCCAGCTGGGCTTTTCCGGTGGTGAGCCACTGGTGCGCCGCGACCTGACAACCCTGATTCGTGAAGCCCGGGCGATGGGTTACTACACCAACCTGATTACCTCGGGTCTTGGCATGGACGACCGTCGTGTCGCCGATTTCAAGGAAGCCGGACTGGATCATATTCAGGTCAGCTTTCAGGCCAGCTCGGAAGAGCTGAACAACCAGTTGGCGGGCAGCCAGAAAGCGTTCCAGCAAAAGATTGCCATGGCGAAAGAAGTCAAAGCCCAGGGTTATCCCATGGTGCTTAACTTCGTGATTCATCGCGACAACATCGAAGAGATCGACAAAATCATCGAGCTCTCAATCGAGTTGCAAGCGGACTTTGTCGAACTGGCCATTGCACAGTATTACGGCTGGGCGTTTATCAACCGTGAACATCTGTTGCCAACCAAGGCTCAGTTGGAAAAAGCCGAACGCATTACCAACGAGTATCGCGCCCGTTTGGAAACCGAGCATGAGTCGGCTGCCAATGGTGCTGAGTCTGGCCAGTCCGCTGGTAAAAAAGCCAGCAAGCCGCCCAAGCTGATTTTCGTCACGCCGGACTACTACGAAGAGCGCCCAAAAGCCTGCATGAATGGCTGGGGCAACATCTTCCTGACCATTGCCCCGGATGGCACCGCGTTGCCTTGCCACAGCGCCCGCGAACTGCCGATCGACTTCCCCAATGTGCGCGGTGAGTCGTTGGAGGATATCTGGTATCGCTCCACCGGCTTTAACCATTTCCGTGGTTACGAGTGGATGAAAGAGCCGTGTCGCTCCTGCGATGAAAAAGAGAAAGACTTCGGTGGCTGCCGTTGTCAGGCCTTTAAGCTGACGGGCGATGCCGCCGCCGCGGACCCTGTATGCAGCAAATCGGAACATCACGGCAAAATTACCACTGCCCGTGAAGAAGCCGAAGCCATTGCCGCCGGTGCCACCGGGCATTCACCAAAGCTGGCGCGCAACACCCACAACCAACAACAGGCCATTGAACTGGTTGAACAAAACCTGATTTTCCGTGGCTAAGGACCCTCTGAATAACTCGGTGCCCGCTCTGGATGACAGGGCGACGCTGAATCACGTAGCTGATTTGCAGGCCTGACGGGTCAAGTCAAAAATCAGCGACACAGAGTCAGCAATGCCCTGCTATCCCCGTAGGGCGCGGCCTGCAGCCCGCCAGAACGGTGTTGGCGAACCTGCGCGGAAGGTCTAGCCATTTCGCTGCATTCGCCGCGAGGTTGTAGAGAGCCAATGACAACCTGCAGGGCACGCGCACGACTGCATGGATGCAGGAGGTAGGGCGAAGCAGGAAGCCAGAGCCGAGAGCTGTGCAGAGTTATTCAGAGGGTCCCTAAGAGCTGATAAGTTATAAGTTAACAGTTCAACAGAAACGGAAGACAGACCATGACCGATATTCGCCAAATCGCCGAATGTGCTGAGCGTGCGGTTCAGCAAGGCAAGCAATGGGCAGAACTGCGTACCGCCGGCCAATGGATTGGCTGGCTGGAGTTCGACCCGGCGGTGGCGAAAAATCGACTGTGCCTGGCGTCGGTGAAAGACATCGACGGCTTCCATTACCCCCTTGCCGATATCAGCGCCCGCAGCCGTGTTCACGAATACGGTGGTGGTAGCTGGTGTTTATGGGAAAACGGTCTGGCCTACGTTAACGAGGCCGATCAGGGCATTTATTGGCTGGCTTTGGATGACGCCAGTGCCAAGCCCGAACAGGTCTGGCAACGCACCGATTATCGCTATGCCGACTTGACCTTCGACCCCGTTAATCAGCGGCTGCTGGCGGTGGAAGAAGACCATACCGCGCAGGCGTTAGCCAGCAATCCGTCGAGTGTTCGGGAGCCTGTGAATCGGATGGTTGCTATTGCCATAAAGCCCGGTGGTGATGCTCAGCGATCGGTGCTTGCAGAAGGCGCTGACTTCTATGCTGGTCCGGTTGCCGGTCCGCTAATCAATCATCAGCAGCAACTGAGCTGGGTCAGCTGGAACCATCCACATCAGCCGTGGCTGTCGACCACGGTGTCTCTTGCGCAAGTTAACGCACAGGGTGGGGCAGATGTAATCTGGCAGTTTAATGCGGATGAGCAAGCCATCTCCTGTGTTCAGCCGGGATTTGATGTCAGTGGCAATCTGCTGTTTGTGTCGGACCATTCCGGCTACTGGAATTTATACCGTTATCTATACAGGACTTCCTCTCCGGCGCCCTTATCGGTTGAAGAGTCCGCAAACGAGCTGGTGGCGTTGTATCCATCTACCAGCGAGTTTGCAGCGGCGCCGTGGCAACTGGGGGGCCGACATTGGGCTAGCCTGGATGCAAATGGCTGGTTAGCAACCGGGTTGAATCCTGCAAGCGGTCAGTCTGAATTGTTTGTTGGCGGTCAGTCAGGTGTTGCCCGTTTGCCGCTGCCTCAGCCAGCAGCGCGATTACATGGCATCGCGTTTAATCACGATACCCAAATGGGTTACGCCATTCAGGAATGTCAGGACCGCAGCGCGGCAATCGTCAGCTGGTCGCTGAGTGACGCTGAAACGGCGGGCGCTACTGTGGAGTCTACTTCGGGCTCTGGGATGCCGGACAAAGACCCAATGGTTACGGTTTGCAGCACCATTGCTCCCTGGCCAAAGTCCGACGCTGACGAGCACATTGCTGCTCCTGAATCTCTTCAAATCCCGTGTGGTACGTCTGCATCAGAGGCGCAGTGTTCTCATGCTGGTGGAGCAAACCAAATTCAGCATTTGCAGGCCTGGCTTTATAAAGCCAAGTCCCAGTCTGACTCAGAATGCAGTGACCATTCGATCAACGGGCTGATCGTCCAGTTGCACGGTGGGCCGACGGCTTTTGCCGACAGCAGTTTTGATGCCCAGCGGCAGTTCTGGTGCGAGCAGGGGTACCATGTGTTGGTGTTGAACTATCGCGGCAGTAGCAATCTGGGCAAGGCATACCGTAACGCTCTGCAAGGCAGCTGGGGCATTAGCGACGTGGAGGATGTCTTTGTTGCTTGCGATTACGTCATTCAGCAAGGGTTGGCAAAAGCTGGTCAGTTGTTTGTTCGGGGTGGCAGCGCTGGAGGCTATACCGTGTTACAGGTGCTGTCGCATCCGGATGCTCAAGCTCACGGCATTGCCGGTGGCGCCAGCCACTATGGCATCAGCGATCTGTTGTTGCTGGACCAATTCACCCACAAGTTTGAATCCCAATACCTCAACTGGCTGATCGGCGACGCTGAGCTAGACCGTCAGCGGTATCTGGACCGCTCCGCCATTCATAACCTGTATACTTTCCAGTTGCCGGTCATTTTCTTTCAAGGCGCCAATGATAAGGTGGTTCCGCCGCAGCAAACCCGAGCGATATACGACGCCTTGCAACAGCGGGGTATTCGCTCCGAATACGTGTTGTTTGAAGGGGAAGGGCACGGTTTCAGAAAGGCAGAACACCGCATCGACGTACTGATAAAAGAACTCGCGTTTTACCAAACCAGCGTATTGTAAGATTCCTACGCAGATCTGGATATGACGCTGCTTTGGCACTCTTTACCACCTAGCACTTCGCGCTTTGGAACCTGACACTGAGCGCAGCGTCTTAGCTTTTTGTGTGTCAGGATTTTTCAGTAATAAGCGTCGGCGAACGTCTGGTTGGCGATTCTGTGCGCACCACAACAACACATAATTACCGTGATACGTTTGAATAGACAGGGCCTCCACAAAGGAAGGCGAGAGGAGAGATCATGAAAGTCTGGGACGGATTTGTTCGAGGTTACCACTGGCTGCAATTGGCGTTGCTGGTGGGACTTTGGTGGACCGCTGAAAATGCGGAAATGGAATGGCACATGAGTGCCGCAGCCTGTCTGGCGGCGCTTTGGGTAACGCGCATTATCTGGGGTTTTATTGGCTCTGAAAACGCGCGCTTTTGCAGCTTTGTCAAAGGCCCGGGAGCCGTTATCGACTATTTCCGTACCGTGCTGTCGGGCAAACCGTCACAGCCCCATACCACCCATAACCCAGCGGGTGCGCTGATGGTGCTAGCCTTGCTGGCAGTGATTGGTTTGCAGTGGATCAGTGGCTTGATGACCACCGATGAAATCTTCACCGAAGGTCCGCTGGTGCAATACGTATCGGACGAAACAGCAACCCTGTTTTCGCAGCTGCATCATCTGGTGTTCAACGGCATCATCGCCTTGGCGGCAATCCACATTCTGGCAGTGATTATCTACCGCATTAAAGGCGAGCGACTGCCAGAAGCCATGGTCAGCGGAAAGCGTAAAGATATCGCCGAAGGCACTGTTGCGGCACCGGTGCTTAAAAACGGCTTGATTGCCTGGGGCATTTTTCTGGTGATCTGGGCGGGCTTCTGGTACTGGATTGTCGGGATGAACAGCGGCTTTTGAGTGCTGCTATAAAACCAAAACGGGAGCCATTGGCTCCCGTTTTTCGTTTATGCGCCTGACTACCAGTTAGCGGTTCTTGTAGTCGCTGTGGCAGGCTTTGCAGTTTTTCGCGGCGGTTACGAAAGCGGCCTTAACGGCACCCTGATCGCCTGACTGAGCGGCAGACGCCAGTGCCGCGGTATCGCTTTCAAACTTGGCCATTTTGGCTTTGAAGCCATCCATATCAGACCACACCGCAGGCTTGGCTTTGGTCTCGCCTTTGTCAGAGCCTGGGTATTCAAAGCCTTCCAGCCCCATTTTTGCCAGCGCAGCCATGCTTTCGGCACGGTAGCTGGCTTCGCCCGCATCATAGTCCGTTTTGCCTTTGATCATGTCGCCCAGAGCGCCGGTATGTGCGGCGACCAGATGAAACACGGACTGGCGAAATTCAATGGCGTCGTCAGCATCGTCGAAGGCCTGTGCCGGGGCGATGGTCGCCAACGTCAGTGCGGAAGCAGCCGCTACGGTTTTCAGGTTCAAGTTCATGGGATTCCCTTTCAATTCATCAAGTTGGTCGGTCACGGTTGTTGCTCGCACATCTCATCCGGAGCGAGCTAATTTATAGACCACCAATAACAGTGATTTACTGCAAAGGGAAGTGTGATCCGGAGTATCGATTAACAGACATTTTTTGGGGCGATTCACTACTTAAATAAAATTGATTCCCATTTTCTTATGGGTTTTATTGCTGATAACTGCATGGTGATGTAACTTTGCCCGGCCAATAAGGAAATTGCGCCATAAGGAGTTCATCGTGAAAAAGGTGTTACTGGTCGTTTGTCTTGTCGCGGCTTCCAGCTATGCGATTGTTTCTTCCGTTATCTCCGAGGAAGAACGCTATGTCGATACCGATACATTAGCGAAGACAGCTGAATCGCATCCAGGTGGTGGACCGTTCAAAGAGAATCGTGCTGACGCTGCGGGGTTAGACGGTAGTCACCCTGATGTTGAGCCCAGCAATGCAACTGGGGAAATCTCGGTAGCCTCTCTTGAATCAGAGCGAAAGATTCCCGGTGCAACACATGAACAGCAACAATCTGATTATGAAGCTGAGGCTGTACCATTCGACCCCGTTGCTGAAATGGCTAAAAAACGTCACAGGCTTGGATATGGTCGGCCGGATAGATATTCGGACTATGCCTACTACGATATCGAGACGTTAGAGGCCATCGACGATGACTCTATCGATAAATTTCAGGCTCTGTCAAAAAAGTACATTGAGGCTGGGGATTTATCCAAGACTATTTATTCATATACATCTGCTGCTTATTTGGGGAGTACGTTTGCCATGTCTATGCTAGCGGCCTCGTATGAATCCGGGCTTGAAGCTGATAGGTATAACGAAGTCGATAAAGCAGAAGTCCTGATCAGGTATTTCTGTCTTTTGGAAGTGGCCAGTTTTTTAGGCGACCCTATGATCGATGCAAAGTACATCCAGAAACGAGTAGCCAAGTATGGCAGTGCTGACCCCAAGATTTTACGTGAATGGAAGCGGACGCTACTTAAAAAAATAGCGGAAAGCAATGTCAGGGGTTGATTTAAAGAAGGATTTTACTGTGGCTTACGGTTATTTAAATAGTGTTTTAAAAGGTATCCTGGGTGCTTTTTGTGTGTTGATTTCAGGGTTGGCGATGTGCTGCGAATATCAGGCAGATTTTTATTTTTCGGATTCCGTGAGTAAATCCGAATATATGGCATTTGTGGATAAGTTGGCTTCTTGCAAGTTTGTATCGTTTCCCGAAAGGTCTTCAGGTCGCAATACATCCCCGGGCTCGACGATTAGCTATTGGCTGGAAAAGTACGACAGAAATGGAGATATGTCTCTATCGGAAAGTGAGGCGCCTGGCCTCGATTTCCTGCGCTGGGACAAAGATCAAGATCAGAGGTTGGACTTCAATGAGCTGAGGTACGTGGAGGCGTTTTCTGTCTACAGGCGATTTTTGCTCGAAGAGGACCATATTGATCGGTATTTTAAAAATCTTACAGGTCTTTCTCGGAAGTTAAGGGGTGAGTTTGAGGAGCTGGGTGACATCACTAGTTCACATCTTGGTAAAGAGTCATATTTTATGTCTCTCAGAAACGCCGCCGTTCTGGATCATCTAAAAAGTGTGTTGTCTAAAGAAGAATATGACGGATTTGACGATAGCTTGGGGGTGATTTTGAGTTCTTCCTATCAGTACTATCAAGGGCTCGGAGATCGCAGTCGGGCTCGAATTCGATCCCGGTTTTCGAATTTTGACGAAAATGGTGACGGGTTCCTGACAGGAAAGGAAAGGTCTAAACTGGTTGATTACTTTGACCATGTTGTTGACTCGTCGTTGCCATCCGATAACGCCGAGTTTATGAATTCTATTTATTCATTCGACATGAACGATGATGGAGAAGTCTCGAACTCTGAAATCGAAATACTGAATGGGAAGTTTGATGCCATTTTTGAAGCACTGGATAGTAATAAAAATTTGGTCATTAATAGACTGGAATTAGAACCGATGCTTGAACATTCATATAATTTGCTTTTGTCAGGCTCTTACAAGAGGTGTTCTGGCGGAATGGGCTGCATCGAAAAAGCGCTTGAAAGGACGCATATCCCTGACGGGAGAATGTCGGGTGTTCTGAAAGAAATAGAACGCATCAAACAAGAGTATCTGAACGCCGTTAAACAGTCTCGCAGCAGTTTCTTCGACGACCTCAATCTGTATTTTAGCCCTGAAGAAATAGATCGTATCTCTGAAGTCTACGCAGATAGTTACTATTACAATTAAGGACCCTCTGAAAAACTCTCTGCCTGTTGTCGAAGCCATCACCCACAATCGGGTGATGGCTTCAGCAGGCTCAGGCTGACCCCGGCCCCCAGTGGGAAAACAGATTGATGTATTCCGCGGCTTGCTCGGCGGCTTTGGATTTTACGTCCAGTGGCGTTTCCGCCAGTTCGGTTTCCAGATTGCTGAAGTAGGGCACATGGCCAAGGCATGGCACGTCGGCTTTGGCAAAGGCTTGCAGCAGGTAATCCATGTTGGCATTTTCTACTTCCATGGCTGCGCTCAGGCTATTTGCTACCCAGCCAGCCACTTTCAGTCCGGATGCTTGGATCACCTGAAGCGACAACATGGCATGGTTAATACAGCCCAGTCGCAATCCCACCACCAGAATCACTTCCAGCTGCGGCGCGCCTTCGTTTGTGTCCAGTTGCAGAGCCAGATCGGCGAGGGTGTGCTCATTGTTGATAGGCACCAGCCAGCCACCTGCACCTTCTACCAGTTGAACGTCGGCGTCGCTCTGCGACAGGCTGTTGTTACAGGCTTCCAGCAAGCCGTTCAAAGTCAGTGGTTTGCCTTCCTGACGGGCAGCAATGTGCGGAGCAATCGCGGCTTGCAGCGCAATCGGGTTGTGCACCTCGTAATCGTGGGATGGCTGGCTGAAGCTTTGGTGCAACAGCGCGTCGGAGTTTTTCAATTGGCCATCGATGGTATCGCAGCCGGCGGCGACCGGTTTCAGGCCAAAAGCCGTCAGTCCGGCGTTTTTGGCGGCAGCCAGAATGGCGGCTGATACCAGGGTTTTTCCTGCATCGGTGTCGGTGCCGGTTACAAAGAAGCGTTTGGTCATGGTGTCTCTGTCTCCTGAACAGATGAATCCTGCTTGCGGGCAATAAACCAGCACACCTGATAGCTCAGCGGGCATTGCCCCTGTGACGGGCCTTCTGATGTTCTGGGGTAGTGCTGTTCAAACAGGCGCAGTATCTGACGACCGTTCAAGCCGGGGCGTCGGCCGCTGTTGACGTTGGTGGCACCAATGGCTTTCAGGCAGCGTAATAACTCGGGCACGCTGTTGTGATGTTCCTGCAATAGCTCTGTATGCCATCCCAGCAGTTGCCATTGGCTCTTGGCTAACGCCTGTTTGATGTCCGACTCGGAATCAAACCGGTTGACGTGGCGGTAGCTGTCGATGTGTTGCCAGGTTTGGTGAATCTCGGCATGGGTTCCCGGTAGCAGGGTGGCAACCGCCAACAGTGCTCCTGGCTTGGCAACCCGGTGCCATTCACGCAGGGTGCGTTCGGTATGCTCGGACCATTGCAGCATCAGGCTGGAAATCATGCCCGATGCTTGCTGATCGGCCAGTGGCAGGTGATCGGCATCAGCCTGGGTCAGCTCGATATTCAGTGCGGCGTTTTGTTGCAGATTGGGCTGGCTTTGCAGGTGCTGCTGACGTAAGTGGTCGGCTTTGCGGTGCGCGACTTCGAGCATGCCGTCGGCCAGATCAAATCCGTGCAGCTGGTTTAACCCCAGTTTGGTGAGCGGCTCAAAAGCATTGCCGGTACCGCAGCCAATGTCGAGCCACAGTGCTTGTGGTGAAGGCTGTTCAATGTGCGGTGCCAAGAGCAGCACCAACTGATCAAGCGCCTGTTGTTGGATGCTGGCGGCGCCATCATAGCTGCTGGCGGCGCGGCTGAATTGGCGGCCTACCTGTTGCTTGTCGCGCAGGTGCGTGTTGGCGGTCTGCAGCTGGGTGTCAGCCATGCAAGGTGCCCAGCTGCTGCAAGATGATTTGTTTGGCGTCGGCTTCGGCAATCAGAGCATGGCTGTGCCCTGCGGTCATTACGTCGGTAGCCTTCAGTCCGCCGGGCTTGAGTGCATCGTCACTGGCGTAGATGGCGGTGGAGCGGAAACCCTCCGCCAGCGGGTATTGGCTGTTCAGTTTGTACTGGGTCAGCCATTGCAGACTGGTCGACAGCATGGCCTCGCGGTCTGCGTCGCCGGTGATTTGATAACGCAACAAACCGGTTGCCAGCTCGCGCTGGATGTTTTCGCCGTTGGCAGTCGCACCCTGGCAGCAAAGCGCCAAAAACCGCTTGAGGGTTTTGGCAGGCATTTTGTCGAAGCTGCGGCAAAAGTTGAAAAACACATCGGCCGCCATGCCCGGCTCGTCGACGTTGTATTGCAAGAAGGTATTGCCGGTGGCCATGGTGGTCAGACTCAGTGGCTGGGCCTTGGCTGTCTGGTTTGGGCAGTGGCTCTGGCTTGGGCTCTGGTTTTGCAAACGGGAACACACGGCGCGAGCCAGTGCACCACCCAGCGACCAGCCGACCCAATGGCCGGGGCGGGCGGTTTGACTGATGATTTTGTCGACGGCATCGCTGAACTGCGGCGCGGTTTCATCGGCCTTCATCGGGTTGTACAGACCGTTGTAAAGCGTCGGATAGTCCAGCCCAAGGTGTGTGCCGGGCAGCTGTTTGGCCAGTTCGGCATACACGGCTGGCGTGAAGCTCCAGCCCGGCAGCCAATACCAGAACAGGTCGGATTCCGGGTCTTGCTTCAGAATGTTCCAGATGCCAGGGGTCACGCGCGTTGCTCCTCGGGTACATGACGGTCGAGCGCTTGCAGCAGTCGATCCAGATGTTGCTGTGTGTGGGCGGCGGTCAGGGTAATGCGTAAACGGCTGCTGCCTTCGGGCACCGTAGGGGGGCGTATGGCGGTGACCCAGATATTGTCCTGCTCCAGCGCTTTGCTGATCGCCAGTGCGTCGTCCTCGGCCCCCACCATCAACGGCTGGATAGGCGAATCAGACGGCATCAGCTGCAGCCCCAGCGCTTTGGCCTGCTGGCGGAAATAGCCAATGGCAGCTTGCAGTTGCTGGCGTAAGCGATCGTCGTGCATCCGTTCCAGATTGGCCAGCATGGCGGCGGCTACGGCCGGTGGCAGGGCGGTGGTGTAGATATAAGGACGCGCAAACTGCACCAGATAATCGATGGTGGCTGCGTCGGCGGCGGCAAAGGCACCAAAGCCACCCAGTGCTTTGCCCAGCGTGCCAATATACAACGGCAACTGCTGGCTGGTTAGCCCAAAGTGATTGCGAACGCCACGGCCTTGTTCGCCCAGAATGCCCAAACCATGGGCGTCGTCGATCATCAGCATGGCGTTTTGTTGTTCGCACAGGTTGGCCAGTTGGGCGACATCGGCGAGATCACCGTCCATGCTGAAAATGCTGTCAGACACCACCAGCGCCATATCGGCGTCGCGCTTTTGCAAACGACTTTGCAGCTGCGGGTAATCCAGATGGCGGTAGCGTTGGAACTCGGCCCGACTGAGCAGGGCGCCGTCAATCAGGGAGGCGTGGTTGAGCTTGTCTTGCACCACCAGATCACCGCGTTGGGCAAGGGCGTTAATACAGCCCAGGTTGGCCATAAAACCGGTCGAGAACAGCAAGGCTTTGGGGTAACCGGTATACCGCGCCAGGGCGCGTTCCAGTTCGTCGTGAACGCTGGAATGGCCGCACACCAGGTGCGATGCACCACTGCCAAGTCCCCATTCCCGGGCGGCGCTGGCAAGGTCTTCACCAGCCTGATTGGCCAGCCCAAGGTAGTCGTTGCTGCAAAAATTCAGCAGGGTCTGTTGTTCGTTGCCCTCACCCAGACGGACTTCCACAGCCTGTGCAGAAGACAGGGTACGACGGCTGCGCCACTGCGACGCCGCATGACGTTGCTGATTGGCCTTGGCAACTCGCTGTTGCCAGATCGGCGCGTTCGCGGCCGGTGTGTCTGAATGTGATGACATGGTGAACCTGCTGGTTTTGATCAGCATCGACACTAAAGCCTGTTTTGAACAGGTCAATGCTGTCGATGGGCTGAGGTTTACTGGTGCTGATGGATGCCACTTTGGTAGCCACCAGGCGCACGCAACACACTGATGCAGCGCCGGTTGCTGTCGCTGTGATGGGGTTAAAATACGGATTGCGGTATCGTGTTGTCTGCTGTGTTTTAGACATGCTTTCACGAATGTTCAGTTTGATGGTGCTCGTCCGATGACCAAAACCTCCTTTTCTTCTTCTGCGGCTGTGCCAGCCGAGTTGGCCAACATGGATACGTTGGCGTTCGATCGCCAACACATCTGGCATCCCTACAGCTCCATGACCGATCCGGCTCCGGTGTGGGAAGTCGCCTCGGCCAAGGGCGTGCGACTGCATATGAAGGATGGCCGCGAGCTGATTGACGGCATGGCGTCGTGGTGGTGTGCGGTGCACGGCTACAATCATCCACGTTTGAATCAGGCTGCCCGCGAACAGCTCGACGATATGTCGCATGTGATGTTTGGTGGTCTGACCCATGAGCCAGCGGTGGAATTGGCCAAGCGGCTGGTGGCATTGACCCCGGCTGGTCTCGACAAGGTGTTTTTGGCCGATTCTGGCTCGGTGTCGGTTGAGGTTGCCATCAAGATGGCGGTGCAGTACCAGCAGGCCCGTGGCAAGCCAGAGAAGTTCCGCTTGTTGGCGTTGGAGCGCGGTTATCATGGCGACACCATGGGGGCCATGTCGGTGTGTGATCCACAGCGCGGCATGCACCATCTGTTTGCTGGCATGTTGCCAAAGCAGCACTTCGCAGCCGCGCCAAAAACGCCGTTTCCTCGGCAAGACGTGGCGTTTGACGCTGAGCAGCTGGCCGCCGATATTGCCGATTTGCGCAACCAGTTGCAGCACTATCACAAGGAGCTGGCGGCCCTGATTCTGGAGCCGATCGTGCAGGGTGCCGGTGGCATGCGCTTTTACCATCCTGACTATCTGAAAGCCGCGCGCGCCTTGTGTGACGAATTTGATGTGCTGCTGATTGCCGATGAAATCGCGACCGGTTTTGGTCGTACCGGCAAGCTGTTTGCCTGTGAGCACGCTGGTATCAGTCCGGATATTCTATGCCTTGGCAAGGCCATCACTGGCGGCTACATGACGCTGGCGGCAACGCTGGCAACCACTGATGTGGCAGAGACCATCAGCCGTGGCGAAGCTGGTTGCTTTATGCACGGCCCAACTTTTATGGGCAATCCGCTGGCGTGTCGAGTGGCGGTAGAAAGCATTGATGTGCTGTTGCAATCCGACTGGCACAGCAAGGTCAGCCGCATTGAACAGGGGCTGATTGAGGGGCTTGCACCATTGCAAGGTCATGCCGGGGTTAAGGACGTACGGGTGTTAGGTGCCATTGGCGTGGTGCAGCTGGATCAGCCTGCTACATTGGTCGAGCTACAGCCACTGTGTGTAGCGCAAGGGATTTGGGTGCGTCCGTTTGCCGACAACGTGTATGTGATGCCGCCGTTTGTGATGAACGATGAGGATCTGGCGTTGTTGACTGGCGGTATGGTCACCGCCGTGAAGCAGTACCTGGCTCAGTCTTCCTGAGCCAGTAAGTAAGACATCAATACGCGCAGTTTGGCGGGCTTGACCGGTTTATTCAGCCGCGAGGCCCCCAGCTGTTTGATCTCTTGCCTGATCGGGTCGGTGCGGTCGGCGGTAATGACCACGACGGGCGTGTCTTGCGCCGCTTCGTCCTGCTGGTGCATCTCACGTATCACGCCGGTGCCGGTTTCTCCCAGGTCCAGATGGTAGTCTGCCATTACGATGTCTGGTTTGAACGATGCCCAGGCATCACGGGCCACCTCGCCGTTACTGGCGGTAATCACCTGGCAGCCCCAGGTTTGCAGTAAGGCTTTCATGCTGACCCGAATACTTTCTTCGTTGTCGATCACCAGCACTCGGGTTCGGTCAAAGCGGGGTTGGTTTGACTCGGAGACAGGCAGCAGCTGGGCTTCTATGGCACCGTTGATCACGCCATTTATCATGCCATTGCCAGCGCCGCCAGGTTTGCCGTTTACGGATTGTCCTTGGGCTTTAAGGGCAATTTCTTCTGGCGTCAGCGGCAACAGTGGCACCCGGATGGAAAATCGACTGCCAACACCAACGCGGGAGTCCACATACACCTGATGGCCCAGCATGCGGCTGATGCGTTCAACAATCGCCAGCCCAAGGCCGACGCCTTTGCTGCGGCCAGGGTTGGCGTTATCCAGCTGGCGAAACTCGCGGAAAATTTCGTCTTTCAGGTGTTCGGCAATGCCGGGACCTGAGTCGGCCACCATGATTTCCAGCTCGTCACCCTTGCGACGGCAGCCAATTACCACCCGGCCTTCGGCGGTGTAGCGAATGGCGTTGCTGACGAAGTTACGCAAAATCCGCATCAGCAAGCGGGAGTCGCTGCGAATGCGGCGCTGGCAGTTGACCATTTTCAGCGCCAGACCGGCCTGATCGGCGACGGGTTGGAAGTCGCTGTATAACGACTTCAGCAGCTCGGAAACCGGAAAGTCGTCTTGCCACGGCGTGACGGCATTGGCGTCGAGGCGGGAGATATCCAGCAGGTCGCCCAGCAGTTCTTCGGCACCGCTCAAGGCGGTATGAATGCGTTCTACCAATACGTTGTTGTCGGCCGGCAGCTGGCGCTCCTGCAAGGTGGCCACCAGCAAGCGGGCGGCATTCAGCGGCTGCAACAGGTCGTGACTGGCGGCGGCCAGATACTTGTCCTTGCTGCGGTTGGCGTGTTCGGCTTCCTGCTTGGCGTCCTGTAATTCGCGGGTGCGTTCGGCCACCCGTTGTTCCAGTTCGTTATTGATGCGCGACATAGCGGCTTGCGCCCGTTTGCGTTCGGTAATGTCGTGCACAAACACTTCCACCAGTCCACGTTCGCGGTCTTTCAACAACACGTTGATGGAAACCGGCACCGGCTCTTCCGAGGTACGGCGCTTGAAGCGGGTTTCAAACGAGCGAATGGTGGCGTGGTCCAGCAGGTCTTCCATCAGCCTGTCGAGGTCGTCCGGGTCGGCAAACAGGTCGTTACGAATGGTGTTGATGGCCTTCAGAAAATCGACCGAATTGCCGTAGCCACACATATGCGCAATGGCCGGGTTGGCGTTGTGAATGCCACCATCGGCAGTGGCCTGGAAAATGCCATGCAGGGCGTTTTCAAACAGCCATTGGTAGCGTTCCTTTTCGGACTCCAGCTCTTCAATTTTTTCCAGCAGTTCGGGGTAATAACTTTTGCGAGCCGAAAAGGCGCCCAGACCAATCAGCCCGGCCACCAGACTGTTGTCGTCTTCCTGCGGCGTGGTCTGATGGCTGGCTTCCGGGTATTCGTAGTTGGTTTGCTGTCTGCGGCGACGTTCCGGCAACTGGCTGGAAACGTCGGTTGGCCATCCAGAGCCCGGATCAAAGGGCTTCTTCATAGACAACCTCAACGTCGCGTTTATTCGATTTACGGGGATTGGTCAAAATGCAGGGGTCGGTCAGGGCGTTGCCTGACAGCTCAGGGATGTCGGCTTTAACGACGCCTGCTTCACCCAGCGTTTGGGTCAGGCCAACCCGCTGTTTCAGCTCACTGACGTGGCTGACCAGCGCTTTCTGCAACTGCGGTGTCGAGAGGTTTTTGGTTTCAATACCGAGGGTGTCGGCAATCACCCGAAAACGATCCGGTGAAGCGTTGAAGTTGTAATCTATCACCCGTTCGACAAGGATCGAGTTGCACAAGCCATGGGGCAGATCGAGGAAGCCACCGAGGCTGTGCGACATGGCATGTACGGCGCCCAGAATGGCATTGGAGAACGCCAATCCGGCCTTCAGAGACGCCAGCATCAATTGTTCGCGCAGGGCCACGTCCGACGGGTTCTGTACCAGTTTTGGCAAGTTCTGCGACACCAGCTTGATGGCTTCCAGTGCGTGCATATCGGTTAATGGCCCAGAGGCCGTCGACACAAACGCTTCGACGGCGTGCACCATGGCATCAATGCCGGTACAGGCGGTCAGGAAGGGGTCCATGGTCAGGGTGGTTTCCGGGTCGATCAGGGTCACATCGGGCACCACGGCCTTGCTGACGATCGACACCTTCATGCGGGTGTCCTGATCCGAAATAATGGCAAACTGCGACACGTCGGCCGAGGTGCCGGCGGTGGTGGGAATAAACACCAGCGGCGGAATCGGCGAGTGAATGCGGTCGACGCCCTCAAACATCAGAATGTGCTGGTTGTTGGCCGACACAATGCCAATGCCCTTGGCGCAGTCCATCGGGCTACCGCCGCCCACCGCGACGATCAGGTTGCAGCCTTCCTCGTGATACAGCGCCGCCCCTTGCATCACTTCTTCGGCACGTGGGTTGGGGCTGACGTTGGAGAAAATGCGGTATTCCAGTCCGGTTTCTTCGAGGCTGCGTTTCACGTCTTCGACCCAGCCGGTTTTGATAACGCCCGGGTCGGTAACAATCAGTACCCGTTGGCCACCGAAGTTGCGGGCGAAGTTGCCAACGGTTTTGCGAGCGCCCACCCCGAAGATGATTTCCGGAGCGACGAATTTACGGAGGTTGGAAATACTGTTGGGCATGGCAGCTCTTCGATCGTCCTGTTGCTTCTTTCAGGTGCATCCTGTGTGTCGGCTGCCCTCGGCTACAAAAGCCAGGGCAGTGGGCGGATGCACCACCTGTTTATTGTGTTGTTGTTATAAGCAGACTTATACCCCGTGGTTTGTCGGGTTCAAAGCCCTCTTTGGTCGCCCGCAAAGGGCTTACTGCTGTCCTACGGTGGCATCCGTCGCCAGTAATTGGCTGTCGGCCTTGCGTTTGGCAGCTTGTTTGCGAGCCCGTTTCTGCTCGGTCAGGCTGCTGACGCACTGCTGCGGATCACGCAGGATGACGACGCATTCCAGACACTGGATGCATTCGTCGTAGTCGATCTCCCCCGACTTTTTGATCGCCTTGATTTCACACTTGTTGCTGCACAGCTGGCATGGTGTGCCGCACATATCGACCCGGTCGAGCCAGCTGAACAACCGCAGCTTGCCCAGAATCGCCAACCCGGCACCCAGCGGACACAGGTAGCGGCAATAGAATTTATGGACAAACATCCCGGCAATGAGCAGGCCCACGGCGTACAGCACAAACGGCCAGTAGCGCCAGAAGTAGAGTGTAATGCTGGTCTTGAATGGCTCGACCTCAGCCAACTGCTCTGCCAGCGTCAGCGAATAAAACGCTGTGCCGACCAATCCGACCAGAATCGGATACTTCAGAAAAATCAGTTTTCGATGCAGGGCGTCAGGCACCTTGTACTGCTTGAATCCCAGCTTTTTGCCCAGCCAGGAGGCCATTTCCTGCAACGCCCCGAACGGGCACAGCCAGCCGCAAAACAGGCCGCGTCCCCAGATAAACAGACTGACAAAGGTGAAGCTCCAAAGGATAAAAATCACCGGGTCGAGCAGGAAAATACCGAGGTCAAAACCGTCCACCAGATTCAGCAGCAAGGTGTAGATGTTCACCACCGACAGCTGGCCCTGGGCATAGAAGCCGAGCCAGAACACGGTAAACACCAAAAATCCCCAGCGGAAACGGTGCAGCGCTTTGGGGTAGCGGGTGAGTTGGCGTTGCCAGATAAACAGCGCGGTGAGCAGGGTCAGCGCGACGGTCAGAATCACAATCGACAGCCAGCGGTCTTTCCATAGGCCAACCCACAAAGGCTCGCGGTTGGCAAATGGGTCATCGACTTCGACCAGCTCAAACAGCTCGTCAGGAAAATTGACGGGGGCGATGAAGCCGGCCCGGTCGGTCACCAGATGATTACGGCGCAGCTCCAGGTTCAGCACCAGTTTGGATTCCGCACCGGGGTTGAATCCGGCGTTGCCGCCCACCGAAAACAGGTTAGCTTGCAGAAAATCGGGCATGCCATCGGCTTGCAGCTGAATATCCGGGCCAAGGGAATTGAGGTCGCGCATTTCGACCGACAGGCCACCTTGCTCCAGCGATAGGCGGCTGGGTACAGAACCAGGCTTAAAGTCTTCCGGTACGTGGGTAAACAGACCGTTGGACATCACCGCCATCACTTGCTGGTCGGGTTTCAGGCTGGCCATCAGCGCCTGGTAGCCGTCATCCCCTAACAGGTTGCGACCAACCGAAGGCGCATTGATGTAGGCGAACCAGAGCTCCGAGAAGGCTTCGTCTTCTTCGGGCTCGGGCAGGCCGGGGTAACTGCTGAGCGATACACCCAAGGATTGCTCCGCGGCTGACATATCCAGCCGCCAATGGCCCACATAGCCGCTGTCGAGCAGGCCTTGCCAGTCCAGCGGCTGATACAGGTCCATGATGGCGCGGGCGGCGGGTGGTTGGGCAAAGCCTTCGAGCTTCCGGCGGGCCACCTTTAGCGCCGACGACAGCAACACGTCGTTGATGATGATCACGGAGACCGTCGCTTTTGACACACCATCAAAGTAGACCACGCCCTCAGTGGGTGCGCTGCCTGCCTTGCCGGAATCAATCACGATGTGGTCGGTCAGCGAGCGGGTGGGGTACTGGTTGATGAAGTCGAGTAGCGGCTGCGGCCCTAAACCATGCAGGAACACGGGTTCGTGGTGGTCGATGATCTGGATGCCAAGAAATTCGCCGGTGGCGGAAATGCCAATCAACAGCGCAATGGGTTTGCCAGAGAAGCCGGGCAGGTCGCTGATGTCGCGGGATTCGTAGGCGTAGCCCAGCAATTCATTCAACTGGTAAACCGGGTAGACCGGAAAGTCCTGCTGCTTGGGCTCAATTCGGGTGGCTTTGGGGAACAGCTGCTGAATGCGGGCTTCCATGGTCAAGCTGCTGTCTGACGGGTTGCCTGAGTGCCCATCGCTTGAATGGTTGTCGTTTGAAGAGCTCGACTCAGATTGCTCATACCCTGCTGCTAAGACATTCTGGCTGACCATGGCAGCGGGCAGGCAGATCACACACCACAGCAGATACAGCCTTGCAGCCAGTGTACGCACGAACCTCATCGAACGGCGAGTGACTGGCGTCGCGCGGTTGTCGTGCTGTCGACATAACCCAATGGCGGGCCATGCTCCGTGTCTGTCCATACGTGCACCTTGTTATTGTTGTTATGGATGCCAGCGACCCAGTGCATTTGGGCACGCCCATGTCGAGATAGGGCGCCGGTTACGGCCAACGGCACGAGTCAGGCTATTTATCTGTATTTCATCGTATCGGTGCCTTGTCATGTCTCAATGCTCCTTTGGCGTTGATGCGGGTGTACCAAAGCACTGGTTGCGGCTGCGGTTGTGCCGTCGGGCTCCGGTTCAAGGCTCTGGCTCAGGGCGTTTTTGAAGAGCCTGGTTAGTTGTTCAGTTGTTCAGATTAGTTGTTGAACAGTGCTCGGCTGACGGTTTGACGAGATATCACCATGTTGGCCATAGCTCCCCCAATAAAGAAGGTCGATGGTTTTTTGTACTACTGAGGAGTAAGGGACGAAGACTTTTGGCTTAGGAATCCCGTGCACCAAAGGTGGGCAACCAAAGAGCGCAGCTTTCACATTGGTTGGAGTATGTTGGCGGCCGCTTTACATCGGGATAGTGGAGAGGTTGTTCAGGGCAAATGTCCTGCACCGCTTCAGAGTGTTCCTGTTTACGGTGGGCATTAGCCCACCGCTTTTTCCGAGCGCACGAGCACGCGACCGGAGTGCGGAACAACTGACCCTGTCAACAAAAACAACACAATCAGGGCTAGACAATGAAAAATAATAAGACCATCAAGTTGCTGCCGCTTGCAGCAGCAGTAGCAATCAGCTCTCACGCTTCTGCAGCCATCACCCTCTACGATCAGGACCAGACCACCTTCTCCGTAGACGGTTTGTTCAACACCTTTTACGTAAACAGCAAATCTGATGGTGACAACGTTGGCGATGCCAACCAGTCACGCATCAAGATGGGCTTTTTGCCAAACGTGATTGGTTTTAATTTCAGCAAGGAAGTCGATGGCCTGAAACTGGGTGGCCGCTCTTCCTTCTGGGTAACCATCAACGACGCCAATTCCAATCTGACCGATTCCATGATCGACGTACGTCAGTTCTACGCCACGGTAGACGGCGATTTTGGTCAGGTGCTGGTGGGTAAGGACTTCGGTCTGTTCAATCGTTCCAACATTCTGGGCGATGAAATCCTGCTGGGCTTCGGCCAGACCATTACTACCGGTGACGACGGCAACAACGTGTCGTTCGGTAATATCGGCGCAGGTTACCTGTATCCGTTCCCGAACTCCCAGATTACCTACCGTAGCCCGGACATGGGTGGCCTGAAGATCGCAGCCGGTCTGATGGACCCGGCCAAAATGTCCGGCACGTCTGAAGAAAGCATGCCGCGCATCGAAGCGGAAGTAACCTACAGCCGCAGCATGGACTCTGTTGATGTGATGGCCTGGGGTGGCTTCATGAAGCAGAAGTCTGAAGACGAAGTGAACGACACCGACGTGTCTTCCAGTGGTATTTCCTATGGCGTTAACGTCAAGGTTGCCGGCTTGTCTCTGACCGCTTCCGGCTTCAAGGCTGAAGGCGTTGGTGCCGCCGGTCTGGGTAACCTGTTGACCAGCGATGACGCCGAAGTTGACGGCAAGCTGTTGCAGGCTTCCTACACCATGGGCGACAACCGCTTTGTACTGTCCCGCGGTGAAAACGAAGGCGGCACCACCGACGGCGGCAGCGAGCTGGATCTGAAAAACACCACCGTTGCGGTCTTCCATGCGGTGAACAGTGGTTTGAGTCTTGTAGCCGAATACAACAAGGCAGAAACCAGCTCCGACGAGATCAAAACCGTTGCCCTGGGCGCGGTCGTGACTTTCTAAGGGAGACCTTCTAAGGGATCTTCTGAGGTTGATCGTCATGGCTGTTGTGGTCTGACGTCTGAACCGCTGCGTCGCTCCTCCGTTTGGTGGCGCAGGGTTCGGCCAGACAGCATGGAACAAGGGCGATGCGCCGATATGCTCTCCGGCGTATTGCCCGCGTTTCTCTGCTGTTGCAGACCGCAGGCTGTGAGTAGTACCAATGGCAAGGAAAAGGGAATACCGGTGCTCAGGTGTTCCCTTTTCTTTTTCTGCTGCCAGCAGGCCAAAGCAGGTCGGAAGTAGCATGTACGGGTTTGGGTCAAGCAAATACTATGACGGCGTACAGGCTGTTACTATGACTTACGATTTCTCCTGAGAGCCATTGGTGGCCTGGAGTGAGATCGGGAGAACACCATGCTCGCGGTAGAAAAACAACAATATGAGTCGGTTTTGAGCGCCAGCTCCAGCAGTAATGATCCAAGGCAAGCAGCTCGGGAGCTGCATCAGGCCCTCAGTGGCATGACGCTCAGTCACGTGGTCTTTTTTTGCGCCAACGAATACGACTTCGAAGCCCTCGCACTGGCCCTGCGTGACACCTTTGCCGATATTCCGGTGGTAGGGTGCACCACCGCTGGTGAAATTTCCCCGTTCGGTTATTGCAGCGGCAGCATCACCGCGATTGGATTTCCGGCTTCATCGTTTGCTGTTGAATCGGCGTTGGTCACTCACCTGAGCGAATTTTCCTTTGCCGATGCCCAGGGGTTGATCCACGACATGCTGGACGGCTGTGCCAGCCAGCAGGTTGCGCCAATCAAAGGCAACACCTTTGCGCTGACTTTGCTGGACGGCCTTTCCGTTGAAGAAGAACGCCTGTTGCGACTGCTGAATGCTCATCTGGGCAGTATTCCGCTGCTGGGTGGCTCTGCCGCCGACGACATGCGCCATACCCGCACCCACGTTTATCATCAGGGCCGGTTCCTGACCGACTCTGCCATCGTCCTGATGATCAACACCCGCTACGATTTTGAAGCCTTCACGATTCATCACCTGCAACCCACCGACAACAAACTGGTGGTTACCGATGCCGACCCACTGGAACGCCGGGTGATGGAACTGAACGCAGAGCCCGCGGCCGTTGAATATGCCCGTATGCTCAACCTCGATGTCGATACCCTGACACCAGACGTGTTTGCGCTGAACCCCTTGTCGGTACGCATTGGCGAACGCTATTACCCCCGCGCCATCCAGAAAGTGAACGACGACATGAGCCTGTCGTTTTATTGCGCGGTGGACACTGGCATCGTGCTTACCTGTTCGCGGCCAGAAGCCATGCTGGAGCAGCTGGAGGGGTTATTTCACGACATCACCCGCCGCATTGGCACGCCACAGTTGATTTTGGGCTACGATTGCATATTGAGACGGCTGGAGCTGGAGCACAAAAATCTGCAGGACCAGGCGTCGGAACTGTTTGCCCGCCACCGGGTGATTGGGTTCAACACCTACGGTGAGCAGTTCAACGGCATGCACCTGAACCAAACCTTTACCGGCGTTGCGCTGGGAGGACCTGGCTTTTGACAAACGAGGTCGACGCTCTCAAGCGCCAACTGGCCGAGTTACAGCAACGCAACGCCCGACTGGAAAAAATCAATCAGGCGCTGATGCAACGCGTGGAGTCCGGCCCGGAATCCACCGACGGTGCTTACGACAATTTCAAGCACTCCGTTTACCTTGCTGAGCAAGTGCGCGAACGCACCGAAGCGCTCAACGAGGTAATGCACAACCTCAAAAGCACCAACTCGGAACTGGTGACCGCCAACGAAGCGGCAACCCATGCCCACGACCTGCTGCGCCAGGCCATCGAGAGCATTTCGGACGCCTTTGTACTGTACGACGCCGACCGCAAACTGGTGCTGGCCAACAGTCGTTTTAACCAATTCTGGGAATCGTCTGGCATTGCCATTTCACAAGGCATGGACCAACAGCGCATTCACAGACTGGCACAAAAATATCGCTTGATCGACCGTTACTACGGCGATGTACCCTCCAATGGCAATCCGGCCACCAGCCCGGCGCGCGAGGCGTATCGGGCCTTGCCCGGTGACGGCAAGATTTTCCACATGCGCAGTGGTGCCTGGGTACACGTCAGCGAACGGCCAACCAAAGACGGCGGTTTGGTGGTGCTGTACAAGGACATCAGTGTCCTGATTGAAAACGAACGCGCCCTGCGTGAAGAGGCGCTGGCGAAAAAGTCCCGCACTCTGCAAAACACCCTCGACAACCTGTCGCAAGGGGTAGTGCTGGTTAACAAGAACCGTCAGTTGGAAACCTGGAACCGCCGCTTTGCCGAACTGACCGGACTGGAGCAAACCGCTTTGGAAAGCGGCGCGTCGTTTTGCAATATCATGGCCCTGACCGAAGTCAGCGATCTGAACCCGTGGTCACGTGACGAATGGGGTAGGCAAACCCTGCAACGGGAACAGGTGCTTTCTGACGGACGGGTGTTCGAGATCAAAACCCACCCGATGCCCGGCGGCGAGTTTGTAAACACTTACACAGATATCACTGAACGCAGCCATGCGGTCAAGGCGCTGGCCGAAAGCGAACAGCGGGTGCGGGTGATTACCGATACGGTGCCGGCCCTGATCGGCTACGTCGACAAGGACATGAAAATGACCTTCTCGAACCGTGCCTACGAAGAATGGTATGGCTACGACCGCCAGGTCATTTTGGGGCGCAAGTTGCATGAGTTCATTCAGCCGGAACAGCTGAAACGGCTTCAGCCCTACATTGATCGGGCGCTGAGCGGCCGCAGTGTGACGTTTGAAATTACCGACCCATCGGCGTCGGGCGAACTGCGCCATGTGGTGAAAAACTACGTGCCGGAGTTCGACGAATACGGCTCGGTGCAAGGCTTGTACGTGCTGATTCAGGACATCACTGAAATCCGGCGCACGTCAGAAGCACTGGCGCAAGCCTATCAGCATCTGGAACAACGTGTTGAAGACCGCACCAAGGAGCTGCGAGAGCTGAACGACCAGTTGTTGCAGGAAATTGATGTTCGCAGCCAGATTGAAAACCGCTTGCGCGAGGCCAAGCTGGAAGCCGAAAAGGCTAACCACAGTAAAACCAAATTCCTGGCGGCGGCCAGCCACGACCTGTTGCAGCCGATGAACGCTGCGCGGCTGTTCTGTGCCTCGCTGCTGGAACATTCGCTCGACGACCGTACCCGTCAGTTGGTGAATTCCCTCAGTTATTCGCTGGAAGACGTTGAAACCCTGCTGGCAGCGCTGGTGGACATTTCCAAGCTTGATGCCGGGGTAGTGAAACCTGACATCACGGCGTTCAGTGCCGGAGACTTGCTGGGCAATCTGGCCAACGAATACCACACGCTGGCGGCGGATTCCGGCCTGCAATTTGAGTATCTGGCCACCTCGGCGGTGATCATGTCCGATTCCCAATTGCTGGCGCGCATTCTGCGTAATTTCCTCACCAATGCCGTGCGCTATACCCGCAGCGGCAAAATTACCCTTGGCTGTCGGCGTCGCAAGGATGGCCTCGAAATTCAGGTATGGGATACCGGCGTTGGTATTGCCGAAGACAAGCTCGAAGAAATTTTTCTGGAATTCAACCGTGGCAGCCAGAAGGACACCGCCAAGGACAAGGGCCTGGGGCTCGGTCTGGCGATTGTCGACAAGATGTCCGGTATTCTGAAAACCCGCATTCAGGTGCGTTCGCAGCTCGACCGCGGTTCCTGCTTTTCGGTGTTGGTGCCGTATGGTCGCAAGCAGCAAGTGCGGCGTCCGGCTGCACCAGATTTCCTGATTACGGGTAATCAGCAGTTTTTGGGGCGGCGGGCTCTGGTGCTGGATAACGAAGCGTCTATCTGTCAGGCCATGGAAGTGTTGCTGGGCAGTTGGGGCTTTGATGTGTTGGCGGTGCAAAGCTACGAAGAGTTGTTGCTGTGCCGGGAAGAACTGGAAGATGGCATCGACCTGATTCTGGCCGACTACCACCTCGACAATGGCGAAACCGGCATTGATGCCGTGTCCCTGATGCGCTCAGAACTGGGGCTGGATGCGCCGGTACTGATGATTACCGCCAACTACACCAACAGCCTGAAGCAGGAAGTGCGTGAGCAAGGCTACCGCTTGATGAATAAACCCGTACGACCAGCCAAGCTCAAGGCCATGATTCACCACATGCTGCAACAGCACATCGTCGCCTGATCACCTGTCAGGCAAGCCATACATCTTCGCCACCGCCTTGAACCGTGCAATGTATTGCTGTTGGTTTGCTGGTGGCAGCCATTCATCCAGCCCTTTGGCGCCTTTCTGACGATTGAGGCTGGCCTCAACGCTGACCAGATTTCGCGGGTCATTGGCAAAGCGTACCCGTTTCTCTTTGGGCCAGCTGGATGCACCGTGCTCCCAGGCCCATTTCAATGGCACCACGTGGTCAATATCCATGGCTGAAGGGTCATGAATGACCTTACCGGAATAGGGAGAAATCCAGCGGCCAGACAGCACCCGACAATGGCTGTTGTCCTTGAACCTTACGGGTGCAGTGGACTGGGCGATCAAGGCTTCCTGACGGGAATCCTGACAATCGCCATCAGCGTCATCCCAACCTGAGCCAAATTGGCCGCGGGAATACTCCGCTGACGATGACTTGGTTGCAGACAGTGAGTGGCCCGCTGGCAGCTTGCCACCTGCAGCCAGACAGGCTTCCAGCGATTGGTAAGGAGTGAAGTTGCGGGTTCGCTCGTAATAGCGGCTGGCACTGGAATGACAGGTGCCAGAACTGGACATTTTAACCAGCTCATCTTCGGCAGATGCAGAAAGTGGGGTGAAAACAGTGGCTGCTAGCAGAACAAAGCTGGTCTTTTTTAAACGGGACAGAGTTAAGCGAGTCAGGGCATTGGCGTGGTGCGGCCAAACAATCGATAAACGGATAATACGTCATTCCTTAACGGCTGCCTGGCCGTCATCTACTGCATGTTTGAGCTTTTGCTGAGATAAAAATCAACAATAGCAGAAAACAGGAATGTCATCTTTGCGCAATGGGAAATGACCAGCGCGTTGGTGAGGCACTGAGGAATAGAATGATCCGGCGTTCAGAGAGCTGGAGAGATAGTGGCAGTAGAGGGGCTCAGACGAAAGAAAGCTGCTGCTCGAGGGAAGCTGGTTGGAAACGATCAAGCGGCCATCGAGTTATACAGAGGGTCCTGGCCGCTTGATCACGCGCCGTTATCGGCGCAGGTATTGGTTAAAGTCGACGTTGCTGGCGGCCAGTACGGCCTGAATGCGGTTGTGAACACTCAGCTTGCGCAAAATTGCAGACACGTGGGCTTTTACCGTGGTTTCAGCAATCGACAGGTTATAGGCGATTTGTTTGTTGGATTCACCGTTAGCCATACGTTCCAGTACCAGCAGCTGACGACGGGTCAGGCTGTTGAGCATTTCCGGCGGAATCTGGTTTTCTTCCTGCACCCGCTTCTGACGGGAACGGCCATCGTCGCTGGCGCGGATCACGTCGGATGGCAGGTATACCTGACCAGCTAACACCTGTTCAAGTGCCTGGGTCATTTTCTCACGTGGCAAGGATTTGATGATGAAACCGACGGCACCGTAGGTCATGGCTTGCAGGACCACGCTCTTTTCTTCTTCTGCCGAAATAATCACCACCGGAATGGTTGGGGATTCATTGCGCAGCTGAATCAGGCCATTGAGGCCGTTCATGCCAGGCATGTTCAGGTCCAGCAGAATCAGATCCAGATCGTCATTGTCTTCGGCCAGTGCCGCAGCGTCTTCGAGGTTTTCGGCCTCTACAATATCGGCGTTCGGATAGCGATTGCGCACAACATCAGCAATGGCTTCACGAAACAGCGGATGGTCATCGGCTATAAGCAGTTTGTAAGTTGAGCCTTCGGTTTCTTCGATGGCGCTGCTGTTTTCGTTGGCTACTTCAGTCATGGTGGGCTGTTTGCTCTGGCTGGTTTGGAGTGTGTGCATGGGCGTCTACTCCTTGCTTTTATTGTTGTAGTTGTCGTTATCGATTCATTACAACCCGCGTTGGGTGTCCCATGTATCCTACCTTGGAGGTTGGGATGGGGGCCTAAAGTAGTAAAAGTAGTCGATTTTCGATCAAAAGTAAGGGTTCTTTGGCAGCAACAAACGATTAAACGTAGCCTGACGAGGGAGGAAATGGGGAAAAGAGGGAAGCAAAAGAAGAGATAGGGAATAATTCCCTATCCTTGTTAGCTAGCACCAATGTCATGGGAAATGCGCTTCACCGGCAGGTTCTTTCCTGATTCTGTAAGTGGATACTGAGAGCCGAATAACAATAACCACGAAGCAGGAAGATTATGATGAGTCGCAGTTCATCCCCTCTGGCTGTCACTTCACTGACGCTGGCATCGCTCAGCACGCTGGTGTCGCTGCCTTACATCGCTCACGCATCCAACCAAACCGTTGAAGAAATTCTGGTGACCGCCACGCCGGTAGAAAGCGTGGGCGTCAGTGCCGACAAAATGGTCGCACCGGTTCAGCAATTGGATTCTGACGATCTGGAACGTACCCAGGCCCAGAACATTGCCGAACACCTGCGTTACCAGTTGGGTTCGGTGTCTATTAACGAAGCAGTGAACAACAGCTATCAACCAGATGTTCAGTATCGTGGTTTTACCGCCTCGCCATTGCTGGGCTTGCCGCAGGGCGTATCGGTTTACATGAACGGCGTTCGAGTGAATGAGCCGTTTGGCGATACCGTGAACTGGGATTTGATTCCAACCGATGCGGTATCCAGCATGCAGCTGCACTCCGGCTCGAACCCACTGTTTGGCCAAAACACCCTCGGTGGCTCGCTGTCGATGGCCACCAAAGACGGTTTCGACTTCGATGGCAATGAAATCGAAATCGGCATGGGCCAATTTGGCTACCGCCAGGCGCAGTTCCAGTCCGGCGGCTCGCAGATGCGCAAAAACGGCGATGAGGTGGCGTACTACATCGTTGCCAACGGTGAAGAAGAAGACGGCTGGCGTGATCATTCCGGCAGTGAAATTCGTCAGGTGATGGCGGTATTGAGCTGGCGCAATCAGGATTCCGAGCTGGATTTCACCGCCCTGATGGCGGATAACAAAATGATCGGTAACGGCGCTGTGCCAGCAGGCCTGATGGATCTGGAGGGCCGTGAAGCGGTTTACACCCAGCCAGACCAAACCGAAAACCGTCTGAATTTCTTCGCCATCGATGGCGAACACTGGTTCTCCGACACCCTGCAATTGGCCGGTAACCTGTACGTACGCTCCAACACCACCGATACCCTCAACGGCGACGACTCCGATTACGAAGAGTGTGAGCTGAATGGCGAAGAAACCCTCTGTGAAGAAGAGGAAGGCGCCGAGGAAGAAGAGGGCATTGAAGAAGAGGAAGAGGCCGGCGAGCCAGTAGAGTTTGTTGGCTACGATGACGACGATACCCTTGAAGGCATTGCCGCCCAACTGGGTCTGGACATCGATCCTGATGACGTCGACGGCACCCTGAACACCTCTCGCACCCAGCAAGACAGCATGGGTCTGGCCCTGCAATTGAGCTCTTCCGAGCCGCTGAATGATATGGATAACCTGCTGACGGTGGGTGTTTCCTACGATGTTTCCAACATCGAGTTCCGTTCCCGCACCCAGTTTGCCCTGCTGCGTAACGAAACGGCTTCTGACGATCGTGGTGTTGAAGGCATTGGCCTGTACGACTCCGAATCGGAAGTGCAGCTGGAAACCCGCACTCGCAACTTCGGCCTGTTTGTTAGCGACACGCTGAGCGTAACGGAAGATCTGAGTGTCACCGTCGGTGCTCGCTACAACCGCACACGCATCATCATGGATGACCAGTTGGAGGAGGGCGAAGGCTCGCTGAACGGCGACCACACCTTCGTCCGCGTTAATCCAATGGTTGGTGCTGCGTACGATCTGGGCGATATGAACGTCTACGCCAGCTACAGCGAAGCCTCACGTGCGCCGTCACCGGCGGAACTGAGCTGTGCCGACGAAGACGATCCATGCAAACTGCCAAACGGTTTTGTGGCTGATCCGCCACTTGAGCAGGTAGTCACCAAGTCGTTTGAAGCAGGCATCCGTTCCAACAGCAACCAGCAACTGCGTTGGACCGCTGGCGTGTTCCGCAGCACCAACCACGACGACATCATTTTCCAGCAAGCCGGTGGCCTGCCGTCTGAAGGTTACTTCTCCAATGTGGGTAAAACCCGTCGTCAGGGTGTTGAACTGGGACTGGTCAGCGAGCTGGACAGCGTCCGCTTCGGAGCCTCCTACACCTGGATGAAGGCGACTTTTGAAACCCCTTACGTATCCTTCAGCCCGAACAACCCGCTGGGTGGCAACCGTCAGGTGGAAGCCGGTGACAGCATTCCGGGTCTGCCGGATCACAACCTGAAGCTGGCTGTCGACTGGCAGGTGATGGATCAGGTGAGCATTGGGTCCGATCTGCAATACCGCAGCAGCCAGTACTTCCGCGGCGATGAAGCCAACGAAAACGAACAGCTGCCAGGGTATGCCATCGTGAACATGCGTGCTGCCTGGACGCCTTCCGACCGCTTTGAGCTGTATGGCCGTGTGCTGAACGTATTCGACAAGGAATACGAAACCTTTGGTGTGTATGGCGAAGCCGATGAAGTACTGGCGGGCGTGTACACCGACTTTGAAGACGACAGCTTTGTGGGCCCGGGTGCTCCACGTACCTTCAAGGCGGGTTTGAAGATCAGCTTCTGATCCTGAAACCCGTAGGTATAAACTGTTTCTGATTGGTACTGAAAGGGGACATCTTTTTAATCCGGTGCAGGCTCTGGGCTACCGGATGATATCGAATCACGAAGCCGACTTGCAGGCCTGACGGGTCAAGTCAAAAGTCGGCGACACAGAGTCGGGATCATCCGGCAGCCCCCGTAGGGCGCGGGTTGCCGCCGCCCAGTGCGGTGTTGACGAACCTACGCGGCCCGATTTGAAAAGGACTCGTCATTTCGCTGCATTCGTCGCCTTGCACTGAACAACGGCAACACTCGCGCAGAGCCGTGCAGGATTAAATAGATGTCCCCTAAAGGTCTGGTTGCCCGGCGCTTCATCGAAGTCGCTGGGCTTTTTTGTTAGGTGATAACAGCAGTCTGGTGGGGTAGCTATGAGTGTGATTGCGCGCATCTTGCTGATGGTTAACGGCGCCTTTGTGCTGGCGCTGGCGGCCAGCCTGTTTGGCTTGTTGCAGCAAGGGCGGGAAGACGTTATCCGCGAGCAGCAGGCCATGAAACCGGTTGTCGAGGCGTTGATTCAATCCGGTAAGCCACAAGAACTGCTGGATCTGGTGGGCAGTAACTTACGCCACGTACGGCTGTTGCAGCATCCGCAAGAACCAGACCTTGAAGAAGGCTCGGATACTCGGGTACCCAATTGGTTTGAACATCTGTTTGACCACCCGGATCGCGGTTATCAGCTGGCCTTTACCGGATCGCGTGGGGAGCGGCGTATTCTGGTGCCGGACGACAGTGACGAAATATCCGAAGTATGGGAGTCGGCCACCGGCTTGTTCTGGCTGTTTATTGCCACTGCGGTGCTGGCCAATCTGGCGATTTACTGGGGAGTAAGGCTGGGTTTACGACCGTTGGCTGACTTCGTTAATGCCCTTGATCGGCTGGAGCGTGGCGAGTTGCAAACCCGTTTGGGTGGTTATGCTTTGCCGGAAGCCCGTCAGGTTGCCCAACACTTTAACCACATGGCGATGGCATTGGAGCAAGCCCGCCATGAAAATCAGCAATTGGCCCAGCGGGTGATGGAAATTCAGGAAACCGAGCGGGCGGCGTTGGCGCGTGAGCTGCATGATGATCTTGGCCAGCAAGTCACCGGAATGCGGGCACAGGCGTTTGTGGTGCCGATGATCAGCGACGACAAGGAACGACTGCAACAAACCGCCCAACGGCTGTTGGATGGCTGCGATGCCATACAGGCGGGCTTCCGCCGCATGATTCACCAGCTGTACCCGGTGGTGTTGGAGCAATTGGGCTTTCGGGCAGCACTGGATGAGCTGTTGCAAGGTATCGAACAGGCGTTTGATGTGCGTTGTGTTTTGCTGGGAGAATGCCAGCAAGAGCCATCGCTGGAGCAATCGGCGCATATGTATCGGTTGGTGCAGGAGGCCGTTCATAACGCTGTCCGTCATGGCAAAGCTGGTCATATCGAAGTGGTATTGACCGAAAAGTCGGATAGCCCGGCAGGGACGTCTGACCGGACACTGTCAAACATCGCCATTATCGACGATGGCGAGGGGCAGGCCAGGATCGTTCCCGGTTTTGGTATTCGTTCCATGCAGGAGCGGGCCAGGTTGCTGCACGCACAACTAACCATTGATTCTGTGGTTGGCACCGGTACACAGGTGAGCCTGAGCTGGCAAAACAACAATAAGGAAAACCCATGAAAATTCTGATGGCCGATGATCACGCGGTGGTGCGGCAAGGCTATTTGTCGTTGCTGGGAGCCTTGATCAAGGATGTGGAAGTGATCGAAGCCGGTTCTGGCACCGATGCCGTGCTGTTGTTTATTCAGCAGCAACCGGACGTGGTGGTGTTGGATATCAATATGCCGGACATGTCTGGCATTGATGCTTGCCGCCAGATTCGTAATCGTGACCCGGACGCCCGGGTGCTGATGTTCAGTATGTACGAAGAGCCCGGCATGATCCGCGAGGCTCTGGCCGCCGGAGCCAGTGGCTATTTGTCCAAAGCCAGCTCGCCGGATCTGATGGTTGAAGCGCTTTCGAAGGTGGCAGCGGGTGAATCGTTTATCGACCCTGCCGTATCGCGCAGCGTCGAACGCCTTGCGCCAAGAGGTGGTGCTGGGGCTGCGGGTGTTGGGATAGCCGGTGCTGGGATTGTCGGTGTTGGGATTGTCGGTGTTGGAATCGCCGCCGACAGTGCTGCCGTACTACAGGGCTTACCAGCCCGAGAACGGGAAATTGCTGATCGTTTGCTGGAAGGCAAAGGTAATCAAATCATTGCTGAAGAACTGGGTATTTCAGCCAAAACCGTAGCCAATCGCGCCACCGTTATCCGACAGAAATTCGGCGTCACCAGCACCGCCGAAATGGTGCGCAAGGTTCTGCAAAACTGATTGGTTGTTGTTGAGGGCTAAACGCCCGTTTTTGTCCGCATTGGCGGCAGTGTGTCGTGTACAACGGGTATAAATCCGTCGCTTTGCCGATTTGTGATAAAGCGATTTGCTGCACGTCATAGATTGAGGTCATTCACTGCTCTGGAGGAATGACCCATGACCGCAAGTTGCTGTGCTTCTGAAAAAGCCAATCTGATGGCTAACGCCGTGGCCGAACATCCGTTAGACCCACTGACACTGAAAGAACTGTCGCTGGCTGCTGCCATTCTGAAAGAATCCAAGGGGCTGGCGGACAGCTGTCGTTTTCCTTACCTGCAACTGGAAGAGCCACCCAAGGCCGAGGTACTGGCGTTCGAGCCGGGAAAAGCGTTTTCCCGACGTGCCTTTGCCACCGTGCTGGATAAAGCCACCGGCGAGATGTTCGAAGCCATGGTGGATTTGAACAGCAAAGAAGTGACGTCGTGGCAGCAGCTTGATCCGGACATCACCGGTCAGGCGCCAATTATGGTGGAAGAATTCTTCACTTGCGTCGACATTGTTCAGAACGACCCGGATTGGCGCGCTGCCGTCAAACGCCGAGGCTTAACCGATAACGACATCGAAAACATTCAGATAGACCCCTGGTCATTCGGCTATTTCGGCGATGACCCGAAATACAAGGGTAAGCGGCTGATGCGCGGGGTGGCGTTCTATCGGGATGAGTTTACCGACAACGGCTATGCCCACCCCATTGAGGGACTGGTGGCCATTATCGACCTCAACAAAGGCAAGGTGATCGAGCTGCTGGACGATGGAAACAATACGCCAGTGCCGAAAACCAAACGCAATTATGATTCACCGTCGCTGGGCACGCCGCGTGACGACGTCAAACCGCTTCATATTGTTCAGCCAGAAGGGGTGTCTTTTCAGGTCGATGGCTGGAAAGTCAGTTGGCAAAATTGGGAATTCCGGGTTGGCTTTACTCCGCGGGAAGGCCTGACGTTGAACCAGCTCAGCTATGACGACAAGGGCAAACAGCGACCAATTATCTATCGTGCCAGTGTTACCGATATGGCCGTTCCATACTCTGACACCGCGCTTAATCACTATTGGAAATGCGCCTTTGACGGCGGCGAATATGGCCTCGGACGGCTGGCCAATCAGCTGGAACTTGGCTGCGATTGCCTGGGCGCCATTCACTACTTTGATATTCCAGCAGTGGATGACAAGGGCGAGCCCTTCGTGATGAAAAACGCCGTTTGCATGCACGAGGAAGACTACGGCACGCTGTGGAAGCACTACGAATTCCGCACGGACGTGTTTGAAGTACGGCGTTCCCGCCGACTGGTAATCAGCTTCTTCTGTACCGTGGGCAACTACGATTACGGCTTCTACTGGCACCTGTATCAGGACGGCACCATTCAAATGGAAACCAAGCTCACCGGCATTATCCAAACCGCTGGTATGCTGCCAGGTACCACGCCGCCCCATGCGGCGGGCAAGGTGACTCCGGAAATCTACGGCCCATCGCACCAGCATTTCTTCAGCGCCCGCCTGCATATGATGTTGGATGGCGAACAAAACACCGTGATGGAAACCAACTTCAGCCCTTGTGATGACCCGGAAGTGAATCCGTGGGGCAATGTGTTTAACACCTCCATCACACCGCTGAAAACCGAACTGGAAGCGGCCCGCCATGCCAATGGTCAGAGCGGACGCTTCTGGAAAGTGATTAACCCCAACAAGAAGAACGCCGTGGGGAATCCGCCTGGCTACAAGCTGGTGGCTGAGCACACCCCGGTGATGTTGGCTAAGCCCGACAGCTACATTGGCAAACGTGCCGGATTTGCAGCCAACCACGTGTGGGTAACGCCATACGATCCAAACGAGCGCTATGGCACCGGCATGTACCCGAACCAGAACACTGGGGACGGACTGCCCAATTACATTCAGCAAAATCGCAATGTTGAAAATACCGACATCGTGCTGTGGCACACCTATGGCCATACCCACATCTGCAAGCCGGAAGACTTCCCGGTGATGCCGGTGGAGTATGTTGGCTTCCACCTGAAACCGAACAACTTCTTTGACGGCAATCCAGCGATGGATGTGCCTGCGGTGAAAGACCAGCGTTCGGTTGGTGTGGCAGGCGAGTCCGATGGCTGATCCGGGCCATTGGCAGCGTAGCTAAACCAAGCCAGCCAACTCACGCAACCCTTAGCCAGAGAAAACGATTCAGGCAAAGGACCAGGGCACCGTAACCAGCAGACTGCCTTGGTCCTCTTTTATCGCCAACCTGTTTGGACATGGGGTGGGAGTTGTTTTGGCTGAGAGTTGTTTGGGCAGGGGCTGCTTTTCAGGTGTTAGAGGAGGGAGGTCGTTATGTTGTTCTGGACGGAATGGCTGTTACTCGGCATGTGCGTGTTGTGGGGCTTGGGTGTCCTGAAACGCTCCGCCAACAGACTGGATACAACCCACAGGTATTTGGGCATCAGTTGTCTGCTTTTGTTGGTCGCTTGCGCGAACCCGCAGCTGGATGCTCTGGCTCGATTTTCTCTATCGCTGCATAGTTGGCAAAGCGTCATGCTGCACTTGCTGTTGCCATTGATGTGGGCAGCGGCGCTTGCAGGGAAAACCTGTTCAGGCGCTGCTTATTCCTCCAATTCTGCAAATGGCTCTCTTGGAAATGTCTCACCCGTAAATTCCTCAATCGCCTCTTCAGGTTATCGGCTTCCGATGCATTGGCTATGGCCGTTGGCTGTGGTGTCGATTATTGCAGTGCTGGTCTGGATGCTGCCGGATTTTCACCAGATCGGCATGGCGTCTGCTGCCTGGTATTCGCTTGGCAAATGGCTAATGGTGGCCAGTGGTTGGCTGATGAGCGAAGTCTTGCTGCTGACGCTGGCAAAGCCCGTTCAGGCGGGCGGCAGCAGGGTGCTAATGACGGTGTTGATGATTGTTCCCATGGCGTTGTGGGGCAGCCTGATGTTGTTGTTCGATGACCTGTACGCTCATTCCATGGTCGATGCACATAGTTCCGCAGCCGAAAGCCTGATGTCAGCAAGCTCAGCACATCACGAGATGCTGATGCCTGCGGCGATTGATCAATGGTTGGCGGCCTGGGTGGTGCTATCCGGGTGCGTTGCCTACGGGGTTGGCGAGCGGTTATTGATTCAGCGAAACACAGTCATTTCTCAGTGCGCATAACGCTCGTTGTGGGGGGGCGAATTGCGTTAAACCGCTAAATTTCGCTGCGGCGCTGGCGGGTTTGGCGCGGCGTTTCACCAAACATGGCCTTGTATTGCTGGCCAAAATAACCGCCGTGGTAAAAGCCCTGATTGGCAGCAACCGAGCCGATAGGCAGATCGCCTTTTATGATCTCCCGTCGTGCAGCATTGAGTTTGGCAGCCCGCAAATATTGGTTGGGTGATACCCCGGCCGCCTTTTCAAAACTGTACCTCAGCGTGCGCTGGGGTACGTTCAACCACTGGCTCAGTTCCAGCAGGGTGGCACTGCTGCCTTCCGGCGACAACGCCAGATCGTGGCAGTCTTTCACCAACTGACGATAGCGACCGGGTAGCGGTTGCCAATGCGCCTTGCCCGAATCTGTGTGATGGCTAAACAGCTCGCAGGTCAGGCTGATCAGCTGATGTTCAATGTGCTTTCGCTGCTCCGCCAAATGGTCATCGCCTGGGGCAGTGATTGGTGCAATGGCTGGGGAGCTGGCGCGGTCTGTATTCAATGCAATCAGGGTGTTGAGCCAGTGGGTGGTGGTTTTTCTTAACGCCGGAAGGTCGTGGCGACTGCCAATGATGCGCTGGCTTTGCTGTTGGGATTGCAAGGCGTGGAAGTCCGCCGGGCACAGCTGCTGTTGCAGTTGTTCGGTGTCCAGCGCGATCACCAGATAGTCGGTATGGCGTGGCCCAACAAAAAAGAAGTCACTCTGGTAGGGCAGCAGGGTGATGGCGTCGGTGGCAAAACCGCGAGCGTCTTCGCAATGGGGGGGCTCCATCAAGGGAATCAGCAGACTGATGGTGTTGGCGGGGGTGCAAGTGTGTTGGGCGACCGACTGATTCATGGTTTCCCGAAACAGCCGCACGCTGCCAGTGGTGATGTCCTGCAGCTTGCCGTCAAATCGCCCGGGGGTGATCTGGTCGTATTGCTGGGGCCAATTGGTCAAGGCATGGGCAAAGCGGTTTATTTCGGCATAGGCCGGAACGGTCTTCATCGCTGGCGCCTCCTTATGCTTCTTGCTTGTGTTTTGTGGGCTATCTGCTGAAGGAATTATTGGTAAAAGTAAAGCAAGCGGTATTCCAGCTCCGGGCACCCTGAATCGGGCCTTGTTGATGATTTTTTGCACGTTTTTGAGCGCAGGAATGTTACGTGTTTATGAAGCCGCTCTTTGGCAGGGCACTCAGCGGTTTACAGCGCAAACACGGGTGGGTAAAGTGCTCGGCTTCGTTTTATACATGCACGTGGCCTGTCGTAGGGGCCACCACTGACAAGGATTATCCTTATGCCTGTTATTACCCTTCCTGATGGCTCTCAACGTTCTTTCGAGC
This sequence comes from Oceanobacter sp. ABM4_470, assembly GCF_056158645.1. Lineage (NCBI taxonomy): Bacteria > Pseudomonadati > Pseudomonadota > Gammaproteobacteria > Oceanospirillales > Oceanospirillaceae > Oceanobacter > Oceanobacter sp. ABM4_470. The sequence goes on along the minus strand of NZ_JBSWTR010000001.1, from coordinate 1,955,506 downwards.
AGCCAGTTACCCTGATGCAAGTTGCTGAAGATATTGGCCCCGGTTTGGCCAAGGCAACCGTTTGCGGTCGAATCAATGGCGAGTTGGTTGATGCTTGTGAATTGATTACCGAAGACGCCGACATCACCCTGATCACGGGTCGCGATCAGGAAGGTGTGGAAGTTATTCGTCACTCGTTCGCTCACCTGGTGGGTCACGCCGTCAAGCAGCTGTATCCGGAAGCCAAAATGGCCATCGGTCCTGTGATTGAAAACGGCTTCTACTACGACATCGACTACGAACGTCCTTTCACTCCGGAAGACGTTGCGGCGATTGAAAAGCGCGTTAAAGAGCTGATCAAGAAAGACTACCCGGTGATCAAGGAAATGACGCCGATTGAACAGGCACGTCAGGTGTTTGTGGACCGTGGTGAAGACTACAAGGTTGAGCTGGTGGACGGCCTGATTGAAAAAGGCGAAACCGCAGTGGGTCTGTACCACCACGAAGAATACATCGACATGTGTGTGGGTCCTCACGTACCAAATACCCGTGTTATGCGCATCTTCAAGCTGCAACGCGTATCCGGTGCTTACTGGCGCGGTGATAGCGACAACAAGATGTTGCAGCGTATTTACGGCACTGCCTGGAACGACAAGAAAGAGATGAAAGAATATCTCACTCGTCTGGAAGAAGCCGAAAAACGCGACCACCGTAAACTGGCCAAGCAGCTGAACCTGTTCCACTTGCAGGAAGAAGCGCCGGGTATGGTGTTCTGGCATCCAAACGGCTGGACGGTATGGCAGGTACTGGAACAGTACATGCGTAAGGTTCAGATTGATGCTGGCTATCAGGAGATCAAAACTCCGATGGTGGTTGACCGTACCCTGTGGGAAAAATCCGGTCACTGGGAACACTACCAGGACGCCATGTTCACCACTGAGTCCGAGAAGCGCAGCTACGCCGTCAAGCCGATGAACTGCCCTTGTCACATTCAGGTGTTCAACCAGGGTCTGAAGAGCTACCGTGACCTGCCACTGCGTCTGGCTGAGTTTGGCTCCTGTCACCGTAACGAGCCGTCTGGTGCGTTGCATGGCATTATGCGTGTACGTGGCTTCACCCAGGACGATGCGCACATTTTCTGTGCCGAAAACCAGATTCGTCAGGAAGCCTCCGACTTCATCAAGTTGACGCTCGACGTTTACAAGGACTTCGGTTTTGACGCCGTTGAAATGAAGCTGTCCACTCGTCCAGAAGGCCGTATCGGTTCCGAAGACCTGTGGGATCGTGCGGAATCTGCACTGGAAGATGCTTTGAACGACGCAGGTCTGGACTGGGAACTGCAACCGGGTGAAGGTGCTTTCTACGGTCCGAAGATCGAATTCTCCCTGCGCGACTGCATCGGCCGTGTATGGCAGTGCGGTACCATTCAGCTCGACTTTATGCTGCCAGAGCGTCTGGGTGCCCAGTTTGTTGACGAAGACGGCGAGCGTAAGACTCCGGTGATGCTGCACCGTGCGATTCTGGGGTCCTTCGAGCGTTTCATCGGTATCCTGATTGAGCATTACGCGGGCGCCATGCCTCCTTGGCTGGCACCGCAGCAGGTGGCTGTGCTGAACATTACCGATAACCAGGCAGAATATTGCGAAAATCTTGCAAAAAATCTGAAAGAAAAGGGTTATCGTGCAGCCGCGGACTTGAGAAACGAAAAGATCGGCTTTAAAATCCGTGAGCACACTTTGCACAAGGTACCTTACCTGCTAGTGGTAGGGGATAAAGAAGTAGAAGCCAACACCGTTGCTGTGCGCACTCGTAAGGGAGAAGATCTCGGCGTAATGACGATCGATGAATTCCAAAGCCTCCTTGATGGTGCTATTTCCCAGCGCGGTCGGTTTGGAATGGAGAGCTGAGTATCAGACGCGACAACAGAAGAGGCGGCCGCAACGACAACCGTGCCGCCATCAACGATCAAATTCGTGCAACAGAAGTTCGATTGATTGGCGCCGATGGCAATCAGGTAGGAGTTGTTAGTATCCGTGAAGCACTCGAAGCCGCTCAGGAAGCTGAGCTGGATCTGGTGCAAATCTCGGACGGTGACCCGATTGTTTGTAAGGTAATGGACTTTGGCAAGAAGCTTTACGAAGAGAAAAAGCAGAAAGCCGAAGCCAAAAAGCGTCAGCATCAGGTTCAAATCAAGGAAATGAAGTTCCGTCCTGGCACGGACATTGGGGATTACCAGATCAAACTGCGTAACCTCAAACGCTTCCTTGAAGAAGGCAACAAAGCGAAAGTTTCGCTGCGTTTCCGTGGTCGTGAAATGGCCCACCAGGATTTGGGTATGGACTTGATGAAGCGGGTTGAAGCCGATCTGGCTGAAATCGGCACTGTCGAGCAACGCCCTAAAATGGAAGGTCGCCAGATGGTTATGGTGATCGCTCCTGTGAAGAAGAAGTAATCCGGTTTTTCAAACGGATGACTGAAACCTCGGCATCGGCCGGGGTTTCTGTTTTTCTACCGGTTACTGAACAGATCCCGACCAACCCCGGATCGCAAGACCTGGGGCCAGAGCGGGTGTAACGGCAAGGCGTAGTACAGGTATTGGTTTCTGTGCGCGTCACTACCTTGGAGTATCAAAATGCCTAAGATCAAAACCAAAAGCGGTGCAGCAAAACGCTTCAAAAAAACTGCAAACGGCTTCAAACACCGTAAAGCTTTCCGCAGCCACATCCTGACCAAGAAAAGCACCAAGCGTAAGCGTCACTTGCGCGGCATGACTCAGTTGAACGCCGCTGACAAGAAGCTTGTAATCCGCATGTTGCCTAACCTTTAAGTCCAGGAGATAGAATATGGCTCGCGTAAAACGTGGTGTAATCGCTCGTCGTCGTCACAAGAAAATTCTGAAGCAGGCTAAAGGTTACTACGGTGCACGTTCCCGTGTATTCCGTGTTGCCAAACAGGCAGTAATCAAAGCCGGTCAGTACGCTTACCGTGACCGTCGTCAGCGCAAGCGTCAGTTCCGTCAACTGTGGATCGCGCGTATCAACGCCGGTGCTCGTCTGAACGGCCTGTCCTACAGCAAATTCATCAACGGCCTGAAAAAAGCCGCTGTTGAAATCGACCGTAAGGTTCTTGCTGACCTGGCAGTAAACGAGAAAGCGGCATTTACCGCTTTGGTTGAAAAAGCCAAAGCTAGCCTGTAATTTCTCAGGCCTGCCATATTGGCTGCTGCTCTCTTGCAGAATGGCAGCCAATTGAAGCAACGCCGAATTCAGTCTGTTGGCTACCATGCTGTAACGGTGGCAACAGGCAAACGAAATAGGGGATGAGCTGCGGCGATTCCCCTATTTTTTTGTCCAAATTCAAGTAAACGATGGAATCAGCGATGGAAAACCTTGAGGCCCTGACTCAGCAAGCCCTCGCCGCCGTATCCGAAGCGCAAGATGTGGCTGTACTGGATCAGGTTCGAGTTCAGTTTCTGGGTAAGAAGGGCGAGATCTCTGCCCTGATGAAGAATCTCGGTAACGTGGCACCGGAAGATCGTCCAAAAGTGGGCGCGGTGATCAACGAAGCCAAAAATCAGGTTCAGGATGCCATCAACGAGCGTAAGCAAGCGTTGGAAGCCGCTGCCCTGGAAGCTCGTCTGGCGGCGGAAACCGTTGATGTAACCCTGCCTGGCCGTGCGGTTCAGGAAGGCAGTCTGCATCCGGTAACCCGTACTCTTGAGCGCATTGAAACCTTCTTCCGTAACGCTGGTTACGACGTCGCTGAAGGCCCGGAAATTGAAGATGACTTCCACAACTTCGAAGCGTTGAACATTCCATCGCATCACCCGGCGCGTGCCATGCACGACACCTTCTACTTCAATGCCAACACCTTGCTGCGTACCCACACCTCACCGGTGCAGGTTCGTACCATGGAAGCCCAGCAGCCACCGATCCGTCTGATTTGTCCGGGCCGTGTATACCGCTGCGATTACGATCAGACCCATTCGCCGATGTTCCATCAGGTAGAAGGTCTGGTGGTTGATAAAGGCATCAGCTTTGCAGACCTGAAAGGCACCTTGCAGGAACTGATGAGCGTGTTCTTCGAGCGCGACGTGGTTCTGCGTCTTCGTCCTTCCTATTTCCCGTTCACTGAGCCAAGTGCTGAGATCGACATCGAATGGGTTATCGAAACTCCGGAAGGTACCAAGCGTCGTTGGCTGGAAGTGGGCGGCTGCGGCATGGTGCACCCGAACGTGTTCAAACACGTGAACATCGACCCTGAAGAATACACCGGCTTTGCCTTCGGAATGGGCGTCGAGCGTCTGGCCATGCTGCGTTATGGCGTAAACGACCTCCGCTTGTTCTTTGAAAACGATCTGCGCTTCTTGCAGCAATTCCGTTAATTCAGGCAACCATCAGAAGGTAAGACAATGAAATTCAGTGAACAGTGGTTGCGCGAATGGGTGCAGCCCGAAGCAAGTACTCAGGAACTGGTCGATCAGATCACTCTGGCGGGTCTGGAAGTAGACGACGTAGAAGCCGTTGCCGGTGAATTCTCTGGTGTGGTAGTGGGTCAGGTTGTGACCCGTGAACAACACCCGGATGCCGACAAGCTGAGCCTGTGTCAGGTCACCGACGGTACCGAAACCTTCCAGATCGTCTGTGGCGCGCCTAACGTCCGTGAAGGTCTGAAAATCCCGTTCGCCAAAATCGGCGCGGTACTGCCAGGCGACTTCAAAATCAAGAAAGCCAAGCTGCGTGGTGTTGAATCCTTCGGCATGCTGTGTGCCGAGAAAGAGCTGGGTATTTCTGACGCCAACGACGGCCTGATGGAACTGCCGGAATCTGCGCCAGTGGGCGAAGATTTCCGTGCTTACATGGGTCTGGACGACAGCATTATCGACGTTGACCTGACGCCAAACCGCGCCGACTGTCTGAGCGTTGCCGGTCTGGCCCGTGAAACCGGTCTGTTGTTCAAGGCCGACGTACAAGGCCCTGCCATTGAAGCTGTGGCAGCCGTTATTGACGACGTACCCAGCATCGACGTTTCTGCGCCAGATGCCTGCCCGCGCTACTGCGGTCGTATCGTTCGCGGCGTCAACGTAAAAGCTGAAACCCCACTGTGGATGGTCGAAAAATTGCGCCGTGGCGGTGTTCGTTCCATCGACCCGGTGGTAGACATCACCAACTTCGTACTGCTGGAATTGGGTCAACCAATGCACGCTTTCGATCTGAATCAGATCGACACAGGCATTCGCGTGCGTATGGCCCAAGCGGGCGAGAAGCTGACGCTGCTGGACGGTCAGGAAATCGAACCATCTAGCGATACTCTGGTTATCGCTGACCACGCCAAACCGCTGGCACTGGCTGGTGTTATGGGTGGCGAAGGTTCTGGCGTGTCCGAAGAGACCACCGACCTGTTGCTGGAAGCGGCCTTCTTCAATCCAATCGTGATTGCTGGTAAAGCCCGTGCCCACGGTCTGCACACCGATTCCTCCCACCGCTTCGAGCGTGGTGTGGACTACGAACTGGCCCGCACCGCCATGGAACGTGCAACACAGCTGATTCTGGACATCTGCGGTGGCCAGCCAGGCCCTGTGGTAGAGGTAGCGTCTGAAGAGCATTTGCCAACGCCTGCTGAAATCACCCTGCGCAAATCCCGTATCGAACTGGTACTGGGTCTGAGCTTCGAAGACAGCGAAGTTGAAGATATCCTGACTCGTTTGGGCATGAAAGTAGAAGCGGTAGAGGGTGGCTGGAAAGCCGTAGCGCCAACGTACCGTTTTGACATGGCCATTGAGTCTGACCTGATCGAAGAACTGGCACGTATCTACGGTTACAACCGTCTGCCAGTACGTACTCCAACTGCCGCTATTCCTCTGGCCAAAGCGCCGGAAGACAAGGTATCGGTTGGTGATGTACGTCGCACGCTGGTTGCTCGTGGTTACCACGAAGCCATCACCTACAGCTTTGTTGATCCAGCCATGCAGAAAGCCATGGACCCGGACCTGCCAGGCTTGGAGCTGTTGAACCCGATCTCTTCTGAAATGTCGGTAATGCGCACAAACCTGTGGGCCGGTCTGGTGCCAGCGGCGGGTTACAACCTCAAGCGTCAACAGCCTCGTGTACGCCTGTTTGAAACCGGTCTTCGCTTTGTGCCAACCGAAGAAGGTCTGCAACAGAAGCCAACTCTGGCCATGCTGGCGGTCGGCAATCGTTTGCCGCAAGGTTGGACAGAAACCGATACTCCGGTGGATTTCTTCGACGTTAAAGGTGACGTAGAAGCCCTGCTGGCTCGTACCGGTTCGCTGACAAACTTCCGTTTTGTCGCCGACAAGCACTCCGCGCTGCATCCGGGTCAAACCGCTCGCATCGACAAACTGGTTGCCGGCGAGTGGGTTGAACTGGGTTGGATTGGTGCGTTGCACCCGGCAACACAAAAGGCCGTTGGCATCAAACAGACCCTGTATGTTGTCCAGCTGGATCAGGAATTGCTGCTGCAAACTGCCGTACCTGCCTTCAATGAACTGTCCAAGTTCCCGGAAATGCGCCGCGATCTGGCGCTGGTTGTGGATCTGGGTGTTCAGGTTGACCTGGTGCTGGAGCAAATTCGTTCACACGCTGGGGAATACCTCACAAAGCTGAACCTGTTTGACGTCTATACCGGCAAAGGCATTGATTCTGATAAGAAAAGTCTCGCCCTGGGCTTGACCTGGCAGCATCCTTCGCGCACTCTTACTGATCAGGAAGTGAACGATTCTGTAGAAGCGGTCGTTTCACAGCTTGAACAGCAACTTGGAGCTACGCTAAGGGGTTAGCATGACTGCCTTGACCAAAGCCGAACTGGCCGAAAAACTGTTCGAGGAACTTGGTCTTAACAAGCGCGAAGCTAAGGAAATGGTGGATCTCTTCTTTGATGAGATCCGCGACAGCCTTCGCCGTAATGAACAAGTGAAGTTGTCAGGCTTTGGCAACTTCGACTTGCGAGACAAACGTCAGCGCCCGGGACGTAATCCAAAAACCGGCGAAGAGATACCGATCTCTGCTCGCCGGGTTGTCACTTTCAAACCGGGCCAAAAGCTCAAGGTTCGGGTGGAAGCCTATGCTGGAACCGAGCAATAACCACGAGCTTCCCCCCATACCCGGCAAGCGCTACTTCACCATTGGTGAAGTCAGCGACCTATGCGACGTCAAACCCCATGTCCTGCGATATTGGGAGCAGGAATTTCCCCAACTCAGTCCCGTCAAACGACGCGGTAACCGCCGCTACTACCAGCGTCAGGATGTCATCCTGGTGCGAGAAATCCGCGAACTCCTGTATGGCGAAGGCTACACCATCCAAGGTGCCCGACAGCGGCTGGAAGACGGCGAAGGCCCAAATGCCGCAGCAATGGACCAAGCCCTGATCAAAAGCATGTTGTCCGAACTGCGTGAGATCGCCCGGATACTCGACGGAAATTGAAAAACCTTCCATCTATCAAACACTTGGGTATAATGCACCACGCTTGAACCGCAAAGGTACAAGTTGTGTCGGGGCGTAGCGCAGCCTGGTAGCGCACCTGCATGGGGTGCAGGGGGTCGCGAGTTCGAATCCCGCCGTCCCGACCAAATTTTCTATATAAATTGGCAGTTTGCCTTCTTGCTGATTTTTCCCCTCGAGCTTTGCCAAAACCCTTGCCGAATCTTCAGCTCTGCTGCTTGTAGTTAGCTCAGGCTTTCTCATTGCCACATTCTGGGGTAACGGACTGCTCAAAGCCGTTGTAGGAGGGAATTTATTCCCGATGGCTGGCAGGAGCGCCGTGCGTACCCTGTCGCAGATAAGCAGGCGTTTTGTCAGCGGGAACACGCCTGATTCATCATCAGACGATTGTATTCGCTCTGTTTTTCAAAATAGGTTGAACGCCAAAATTTGCAGGTCTGGGCAATTTGTTGTCTGGCACTCTGCTCGCGTTGTTGCTTGGCTCGGGCGGCTTCGGCCTGCTTTTGTTGAATCGCTCTTTGCTTGTTCAGTTCTTGCTGACGTTGCTGGTTCTGAATGTTTGCCAGCCAGGCAGCCTGGTGCGCTTTTAGTTCTGCTTTCTTCTTGGCCTCAGCACGCTCTTTTTGAATCGCTTCAGCCGCGACATTGGCGGTGTATATGCCGATGGCCGTATAGATCCCAGTCACAACGATTGAAGACAGTACCAAGGCAAAAAATACGGCCAGAAAAAGTTTGAAGGGGGTCAGCGTCCGTTCCATTCAATACATCCTTTGTTTGAGCAGCCTCAAACATACCACGTGGCGATGGCCTTGGACGCTCGTTGATCCGCTTCAGAGAAATTAATTGAATCTTACGCCAATCGAATCATTCCTCTGGGGCATTAATCCCAGTACCGGGTTCCCTACTGTTTCCTCATTCATCTATTCGTAACTTTACAGAAATGTAAATAACACGGGCTTTTCATATCCGAGCGTCAAGGTAACGGGCCTTTCTTGCTGCGGGTATGTCGCTTTTATTTCAGCGCCAACAATCCGACATCCGCAGGAAAGCGTTTTTTGAGCTAACTCCCTACGGATCGAACGGTTTTTTGATGTTATGGCAATATTCACGCGTAAGGATCGACAGCGTTTTTTGATCAAACAGATCATGACCGGTATGGCCATTGTTGGGCCGGTGCAGGCGGTCGCCTCTGAGATTCATAACGTGGAAGCGGTGATTCCTCCGCAGTGCTACACCAAAACCGAAGGGAAGTTTAACCCTTGCTATGTGTGCCATCAGACTCACCCCAAAGGCACCCGGGTGAATGCCATGGCGGACGGCGATATTCAGGGGGATTACAGCTTTTCTGATATCGGGGTAACGAATCAGTGGAGCAACCTGTTCAAGCCACGTGCTGTTGAAATTGCTGCCATCTCTGACGATGAGATTCTGGAGTATGTTCGTCAGGATAATTACAGCGACTTGTTGGCGCAGCAGGGCAGTGGCGCGTACCTGCCTGATTTGAAGAATTTACAGAACCCTGTCGATGCCTTTGACGATCGTGGCCTGGCCCGCGACGGTTCGGGTTGGGTTGCCTTTAACTACAAGCCGGTTCCAAGCACGTTCTGGCCAACCAACGGTAATTTTGATGATGTGATCATCCGCTTGCCTGAAGCGTTTCGCACTGGTGCGAATGGAGGGCACAGCGAGGCGATTTATTTCCTCAACCTGTCGTTGGTTGAGATGGCGATCAAAGACCTGGATCAGATATCGATTCCTGCGGTTGATGAGCGACAGCTGGCATTGGACCTGAATGGTGATGGCGAGCTGACGCTGGTGTCCAGTCTGTTGCGTCAATCGCATTATCTGGGGGCTGCTTCCGACGTTGTGTTAAAGCGCCAGCAGTACCCGTTGGGGACGGAATTCTTACATACGGTTCGATACCTCGATCTCGCTGCCGATGGCTCTATCCAGCCGTCCCGCCGGATGAAAGAGGTACGCTACAGCCGTAAGTACAAGATGCTCTCGGAAGTGGCGACCCGCTATGCGTTTAACATGGAGCATCGGGAAAAGGCCGAGGGCAAGTTGCCTGCCTACTCCTGGAATCAGCCTGCTACCCAAGCCGGAATGAACAACAAGCAAGGCTGGGTTGTGCAAGGCTGGATAGAGGATGAATACGGTGCTTTGCGATTGCAGAATCGTGAAGAGAATTTCTTTTGCATGGGGTGCCATACCACCATTGGCACCACCATCGACAGCAGCTTTGCGTTTCCTCGTAAAGTCACCGGGGCTGCTGGCTGGGGCTATATCAACCTCAAGGGGATGCAGGATGCGCCGAGTCAGGGTGAAACCCTGGGCGAGTACCTTACCTACCTTGAGCGGGTCGGCGGTGGTGATGAATTCCGCCAGAATCAGGAAATGATCGATCGTTGGTTCCATGCTGACGGTCGGGTTAAACATGATGCGGTACAAGCCGCTGATGTTTACACGCTTATTACTCCTTCATCGCAACGGGCTTTGCAGCTTAACAAGGCATATCAGCGCATCGTTGCCGAACAATCCTTTTTCCTCGGGCGAGATGCCGTGCTCGGCAATCCGTTCAACGTTTATAGCGAAGTTGATCAGGATAACGTCCCGGTTTTGCCAGCCAGTCATCAGTTCCACTACGACCTTCGCCTCGATTGGGCGGCGAAGTCATCAGTGTCGAGCACGTTGACGGCCAGCAAGCAGGAATCGAACAAAGCGTCAGTAACCAATCTGGTTGTCGCCACTCTGGATGACGACTCAGGCCGCTCTGGTGGTGCCCTGTCCCCATGGATGGCCGTACTGATGATGTTTTGTGTGATGGTGCTGCGGCGGCGGTGAATGCCGCTGGCTGTGCACCTTGAGCAACGATTCCAAAAACCAAAAGGAAAGAGGGAGTTCACATGTCCAAAGCAACCGTACATGGGTTGCCGGAGTCTCTGGTGCCAATGACCAAGCAGCTGTTGTCTGCTGTGATGGTCGTTGCATCCTTGACGATGGCAGGCTGTGGTGTCTTTGATGATGATAAAGAAAGCAGCTCTGGTAGTGCGGATAACAATAACAATAACAATAACAGTGGCAACACCGACTCAAATACTGACAACGGCTCAGATACAGGCTCAGACACAGACAACAGCCCTGAAGCGGCACGTTACATCAAGCTGTTCGAGGATGACTTTGAGTCTGGCTCCATGAGCAAGTGGACCGTCGTCAATGAAAACGACGGCAGCAACGATTGGCATGTGGAATCCTACGCCGGTGATCAGTTTGCCGTTGCCAACTGTTATGGCAGCTCGGGCGCTTGTGATACCTGGATGATTTCTCCAGCGCTGGACGTTACCAATTTCGAAAGCCTGTTGGTTACCTTCAACTCAGCCTGGAACTACGGCACAGGCACCGACCAGATTGCGCTGAAGGTTTCCAGCGATTATGCCGGTGATGTTGCAGCGGCCACCTGGACCGATGTTTCTGATCGTGCGACCTGGTCTGACGGCGCATTCAACTTTGTGGATTCTGGCGATGTCGACCTGACCGACATGGTTGGTCAGCCGATTGTCATTGCGTTCCACTATGCCTACCCGGTGGCAGATGCGACCAAGTGGGAAATTGATGATGTCGTGATTGACGGTTATGGCACCGGCGACTTCCCGCTGTCTGCGGAGGTTAATCTGGGTGACGGCCCTTTCTATGTGGATCGGGCAATTACCTTTAACGGTGCCGCATCCAACGGCGCTGGTGAACCTTATACCTTCAGCTGGAATTTTGGCGATGGTGCAACCTCGTCAGAAGAGACGCCTGACCACACATTCAGCGCATCTGGCAGCTATGAAGTGGTTCTGACCGTGACCGATTCCGCAGGTAATGCAGAGTCTGTTTCAACCTATCTGGATGTGATTCCACAAACCACGTTTACCGTTGCTGAAAAAGCCTCGGGCGATCTGCGTGTTGCTACCTTCAACGCTGGCTTCGACAAGCAGAGTGCTGTAGGTGAGCAGGAGGCAACCTTTGCCGGTGGCGAATACGTTCAGGCCCGTAAAGTGGCTGAAATTATTCAGCGGGCCAACCCGGATATCCTGCTGCTGAACGAAATTGACGGCAACGACGACGGTGCTACTGTAAACACATTCAACAGTGCTTACCTGCAAGTTGCCCAAGCCGATGATATTGCTGCCATCAGCTATCCGTACGTTTACTACGGCGACAATGGCAACACCAATTACTGTAATACTGGCGCGCCAATCGAAGAATCCGTGGATGTTGATTACAACAAGGACGGCGACTCCGATGACCCGGAAGACCGCTATGGTTTTGGTAACTACAACGGTCAGTACTGCATGGCGATCTTCTCGAAGTATCCGATCGACGAAGCCAATATCCGTACCTTCCAGGAATTCAAATGGGCAGATATGCCGGATTACCTGGTACCGACCACCAGCGATGGCAACTGGTACAGCGAAGACGAAATGTCGGTATTCCGCCTGTCTTCAAAAACCCATATGGACGTTCCTGTAGATGTTGATGGCACGGTGGTACACGTACTGGCGACACACCCAACACCGCCAAACTTCGATGGTGATGAAGACCGCAACGGTATGCGTAATCACGACGAAATTCGTCTGTTTGCGGATTACATCAACCCGGAAAGCACCTACCTTTACGACGATCAGGGCAACACGGGCGTTAGCCTGACGGCCGATAGTCGTTTCGTGATTGTGGGTGACCTCAATGCATCAGCCAAAGAAGGGGATGCCTACACGCTGGACGGCGTGCGCGCGATTGAACAGCTGACACTGAGCGATCTGGTGAACCCGAACCTGCACGAAGACAGCAACACCTTTCAGGTACCAACGTCTGCGGCTGGCTTCGAAAATGCTTCTGACAGCATTTACGCGTCTACCCATACCGCCGGTTGGGCGATGCGCGCGGACTATGTACTGCCATCGGCCTTCGGTCTGGAAATTTCTCAGGGTGGCGTATTCTGGCCACGGGAATCCGACGACCTCAGCTACCTGATTACCGCCGCCAATGCCGATGACATGGAAAGCTCCGATCACCGCATGGTGTGGATGGACCTGACCATCACAGACGGCACTGTGGCGGATGACACTGCGGAACAGCCAGCGGCTGAAGAGATCGTGTTCAGCGATGACTTCAAGTCTGGCTTCGACAACGTCACTTTGGTGGACAACGGCGACGCTGCAGAAGGGTGGGAATCCTCTTCCAGCTACGGCGCGGTTGTGAGCTGTTTCAACGGCACGGAAAACTGTGACGACTGGCTGATTGTGCCAGCTACGCTGGATGCCGGTGCCAGCTACTCCTTGAGCTTTGAGTCTGCCTACAACTACGGCTCAGACCCGCTGAGCCAAATCAAGCTGCTTATCTCTACCGACTTCACTGGTGACGTTGCAGCAGCAAATTGGACTGATCTGTCGGATCAAGTGACCTGGTCTTCCGGCAGCTGGGCGTTTGTCGATTCCGGCGACATTGACCTGTCTGCCTATGCGGGAGAATCGGTTTATATCGCTTTCCAGTACAGCAGTACCTCAGGCGGCGATGCGGCGACCTGGGAAATCACCAACGTCGAATTAGTGAAGCAGGTTGCTACCAACGAGGACGAAGTGGTTTTCTCTGACGACTTCAAGTCCGGTCTGGATAGCCACGATGTGGTAAGCGTCAACGATGATGGTCAGGACTGGACGTCCGATGCTGGTTACGGTGCCAAGGTAAGCTGTTTTAATGGTACGGCTGCCTGTGATGACTGGCTGATTGTGACTGAGTCACTCGATGCGGGTGCCGACTATGTTCTGAACTTCGAGTCTGCTTACAACTATGGCTCAGACCCGCTGAGTCAGATCAAGCTGCTGATTTCCACCGATTACGCAGGCGACGTAGCGACCGCTAACTGGACCGATTTTTCCGATCAGGTGAGCTGGTCTACAGGTAGCTGGGCGTTTGTGGAGTCCGGCGATATCAATCTGTCTGCTTACGCGGGCCAGACTATTCATATTGCTTTCCAGTACACCAGTGTCTCAGGCGGTGATGCGGCGACCTGGGAAATCACCAACTTGACCATTACCAGGCTGGGTAACGGTGCGGTTGATGTTGAAGATACCACTGGCGGAACTGTGCTGGCAGACAATGCGCCAGCCGCCACACTGAATAACGTGAACCTGCGTACCGAAGGCACGTTGGCGTTTGAAGAAGTGGCCGTACCAGCGGCAGAATCTGCAGAGAGCTTCCAGGTGGTTGGTTCTTCTGGCCTGACGGTGGACGGTGTAGCACTGGCCGATTCCGGCTATAAAACACTGGTGAAGTCCGGTGACCTGATCGACGGCAACGTCTACGCTCAAGTGAAAGACAGCGCCGGTTCGGACCTGTTTGTGTCCAACTACAACGAGTTCAGCTCCATTCTGCCAATCGACGATCGCATCTTTGCGGTCAGCCAGTTTGAAAACATCCCGGGTGGGATGCACCTGATGGAACTGACTCAGGACACCACCACCGGTGCGCTGACGCCAATTTCTACCGAGGCGTTGGACTTCTCCCATGTTCACGGTGGCTACAACCACTGTGCCGCCATGGTGACTCCATGGAACACGCACATGGCCGCAGAAGAGTACGAGCCAAACGCCCGTGCCCGTAATGCCGCGACGGGTTCCATCGACAGCTACTACGACCCCATTGCCGATTACCATGCCGACCTGAGCCTGGTGCAGGTGAACCCGTACTGGTACGGCTACCCGGTTGAAATCGCGGTCAACGTTGACGGTGCTGACGTGACGACTGAGATCACCAAGCACTATGCGGTGGCCCGTGTATCCATCGAAGTGCCTTACGTGATGCCAGACCGCAAGACGATGTACCTGACTGACGACCAATCCACCGGCGGCGGTCTGTACATGTTTGTTGCTGATGAAGCGGAAGATATGTCTGCCGGTACTCTTTATGCCATGAAGTGGAATCAGACCGATGCCGGTTCTGACGAGAATGCCGGTATGGGTGCTGCTGACATTGAGTGGATCAATCTGGGTCACGCGACCAACGAGGAGGTCTCAGCCTATGTGAACGGTGATGCGCCACTGGCCTTTGCCGATATGTTTGATGCGATTGATCCAGTGGACGGGCAGTGCGCGTTGGGCTACACCAGCATCAACTTCCTCGGCGAGCAGGAGTGCCTGAAGTTGAACAGTGGCATGGAACAGGCTGCTTCCCGTCTGGAAACCCGTCGCTATGCTGCTTACATGGGTGCGACAGTGGAAATGGCCAAGGAAGAGGGGTTCACCTACAACCCACATAACCACAAGATCTACCTGGCAACCACCAACGTGGTTCGCAGCATGCTGAACGGCTCGAACGAAACCGGTGGTCCAAACCACATGCAGCTGCAGTCCAACATGTGTGGCGGTATTTATGAAATGTCGCTGGGCAGCAACGAGGAAATCGGTTCCGAGTACGTAATCGGTGCCGCTCGTGGCGAAGTCGCCGGTATTGTAGAAGGCTCCAGCTGCTCCGTTGACGGCCTGGCGGGTCCTGACAACGTTGCCTACGTAGGTTATGACACGCTGATCATCACCGAAGATACCGGTTACCACGACAACAACTTTGTTTGGGCCTATAACCTGCAAAGCAAAGCACTGACCCGTATTCTGTCCGCACCAAGTGGCGCAGAAAACACCGGTCCGTACATGTTCAACCAGATCAACGGTTTTGCTTACATCACCAACGTGGTACAGCATCCGGCAGGGGAATCGGTTGATCCTTCTGCCGGTAACGAAGCGGAGCTGGGTTACTTTGGCCCGATTCCGGTAGAAGCTGCTGAATAATTGCTTAACAAACACGTTGTCAGGCATTACTGACATGTGCTCCAAAGCCGCTGCCCTCAGGTAGCGGCTTTTTTGTTTGCTTTTCAGCACTTCTGTCACCGTAGGCCAATCACTTCCTGCCGCTGGTAAAAGTGGCGGCAATTTGCCGTTCCGGCTTACCACTCCTCTATGGGTATTCTCCAACTTACTGATAAATAAGAAGATTTTTATTTGGCACGGCGGTTGCTGTATTCACTGCAAGTTAAGTTTCGACTGTGGTAACGGCAATGGCGGCAATCAGTTTCAACAATGCACTCGGTGTTCATGACGATGCTCTGCAACTTCGTGCCAAGCGGGCAGAGGTGCTGGCGAATAACCTCGCTAATGCCGATACCCCGGGATACAAGGCGCGGGACTTTGATTTTCAGTCAGCATTGGATGCAGCGGTTGAAAACGGCAATGTGGGCACCGCCCAGCAAACCAGTTTGACGCTGGAGCGCACCAACAGCGGCCATTTGGCCGGATCGGGTACCGGTTCCATGGATGAAAGCCTGCTGTACCGCAATCCAATGCAGCCTGCGCTGGATGGCAACACGGTCGATTCGCAGCTGGAATCGGCGCTCTACGCCAAAAACAGCATCGATTACAACGCTTCCTTTGAGTTCCTGAACAGCAAGATCACGGGCCTCAAAGGCGCCATCCGGGGAGAATAATCATGTCATTAACCAATGTGTTTGATATCGCCGGTTCTGGCATGAGTGCCCAGTCGGTGCGTTTGAATACCACGGCTTCCAACCTGGCTAACGCGGAAAGTGCCTCCAGCTCGGTGGACGAAACCTACCGCGCTCGCAAGCCCTGGTTTGCGGTAATGCAGCAGGAAGAGCTGAAGCTGAACGAAGACGGCCAATTCAGTGGCATGGACGACGGTATCGGCGTTGGGGTGCAAGTGCTGGGTATTGTCGAGAAAGACTCACCACTGCAAGCCCGCTTCCAACCGGATCACCCGATGGCTAACGAAGACGGTTATGTCTATTACCCCAACGTCAACGTGGTAGAGGAAATGACCGACATGATGTCGTCTTCCCGCAGCTACCAAATGAACGTCGAGGTGATGAAAACTGCCAAGCAAATGCTTACCCGTACGCTGACGCTGGGCCAGTAAGGAGGTTTTCATGTCCACCATTGATACAACGACCACCTCGTCTTCGGTACTGGATCAGTACAAGGCTTCGACCGATTCCGGTACGGGTACCTCCGATAACGAACTGGGACAGGACGCCTTTCTGGAGCTGATGGTTGCTCAGTTGAACAACCAGAACCCGCTCGACCCAATGGACAACCAGGCGTTTGTGGCACAGCTGGCGCAGTTTTCAACGGTTGAGGGCATCGACAACCTCAACACCACGGTTGAGACCATTTCGTCCGAGTTCTCGTCTTTCTCTGCCTTGCAGGCCTCCAGCATGGTTGGTCAGTCGGTGATCGTTGATGGCAACACCACCGGTGTGCTGCGCGACGGCGGCACCCTGAATGGCTATACCGAGTTGGAAGAAAGTGCCACCGACCTGAGCCTTGCGGTGTACGACAGCAGCGGTCAGTTACTGGAACAGTATGACATCGGCACGCACGCCTCTGGCGCTCTATCGGTGGAGTGGGATGGCCTTAACCTCAGCGTCGATGGCGATGAGCTGAACAGCAGTGCCCTGAACCGGGACGAATATCTGACCGATGACAACGGCGAACTGATTCTGGACGACGACGGCAACCCGCAGCTGGTGCCTTACGAGGCCGGTGAGTATCAGTTTGTACTGACGGGCACCATCGACGGCACAACCGAACAGGTTGATATGAGCATGAGTACCCGGGTAGAGAGCGTGACGTTGGCTTCCAGCGGCACCGTTACCCTTAATTTGACCGGCGGTCAGACAGCCAGCATGTCTGATATCAGCCAGGTTCTCGAAGACTAACGCACGACAGGTATCAAGAGGAATTCGTCATGGCTTTTAACATTGGTTTGAGCGGTATTAACGCGGCGTCTACCGACCTGTCGGTCACCGGTAACAACATCGCCAACGCCAGCACCACCGGCTTCAAGGAATCGCGAGCGGAGTTTGGCGACGTCTACACCAACTCACTGCTGGGCAGTGGCAGTGCGGCAGTGGGTAGCGGTGTATCGGTTGCGGATGTGGCGCAAGAGTTCACCCAGGGCAGCATCAGTGCCACCGACAACACACTGGACCTCGCCATCGATGGCAACGGCTTCTTTGTATTGAACGACAACGGCTCGCAAACTTACACCCGTTCGGGGGCGTACAACCTCGATGCCGATGGCTATGTCACTGCTAATAACGGTGCGGTGCTGCAAGGCTTTTTGGCCGACGAAAACGGTGAAATTGCCGGGGTACTGCAAGACCTTCAAATCGACGTTACCAGTCAGTCCCCACAGTTAACCAGCGACGTACAGTTGGAAGTTAACCTCGACGCCAGTGAACCGATTTTGCAGGAACTGGGCACCACAGTAGATACCACCGGTCTGGCGATTGGCGCAGTTGACGCAGGTATTCCTGAATCGACCTTCACCACCTTGTCCAGCGCCGGTCAGCCGATGACCGCTGGTACTGCCGCACGGGTGGGTTTTGCCACCGACCTCACTACGGTTGCAGCGGCCGGTTATGGCGCCATCAGCATGGATATTGATGTGGGTGACGGCTCTGGTGCCCAAACCATCACGCTGGACGGCGTTGCAGCCGGTGGCTCCGTGGCGGATATTCTCAGTGATGTGCAAGGGGCTCTGGATGATGCCTTTGGCTCCCAGCAATTTACTGCCAGCCAGGGTACAGGCGGTGAGCTGGTGATTACTCGTGCGGGCTACGCCGCAACCGATGGTAGCGCGTTTACTCTTTCAAACACGGCTGCATTTGATGCCGCCTTCGGTGCCAGCGGGGCAGTCAGTGCCGGTACCCAGGGCAGCCTGCTGTTTGTTGGTGACACGCCACTGACCATTGACTTGTCGAACACCCCGGGTACTTCAACAACAACCCGTACCACGGCCACTCCGCCGCTGAATATTGTTGCCAGCGACGCCGGTGAACTGGCGGAATTGACTGCTGGTAGCATCATCGGTGCTCAGGATTTGAGTACCGCCAACGGCAACGTGCTGGCGTTCACTATTGCCACCGGTAACGGCTCCACTTACAACATCAACCTGTCCGAAGCCAGCTGGGCCTCCGCTGCACCAGCCGACTATGCCAATGTGACAACCGCTGAGCTGGTGGCAGAAATCAATACCCAAATCGCTGCTCAAAGCGCCACACCCGATGTGAACGTGGTGAACAGCAGCGGCTTTATTTCCTTCCAGGCTCAGGCTCCGGCAACCGAAGGTGATTACGTACAGCTGGCGGATAACACTGCCACCTCGAATGGCCTGAACCTGACCGACCTCGGCTTTTCTACCTCAAACCGCTACGACGGTGGTGAAGCGCCGGTTGATGCCAATAACGAATTCCAGATTGAAGTGACCAGTACCACCGGTAACACCGCTGGCCCATACACGATAACCATTCCGCCAAATACCTATGCCGATCTGGATGATCTGGCCAACGCCATTCAGCAGCAGTTTGATCTGGTAATTGGCTCCAACGGTCTGGCTGACAACGTCAGCGTTGAAGCAGTGGGCGGTCAGTTGGTGTTTACCAATCTGGTGACCGGCTCCGGTGAGGGCATTGATATTACCGCTACCGGTACGGAGCCTCAGGCCGTTACTGAGCTGGGCTTTGACAGCCTGTATGCCGTGGCCGGTACCGATGCCATCGACCGCAGCAACAGCTTCCGTATTAATCTGACCGTGCCGCAGCCGGATGAAGAAGGTCGTTCCGGTTCTGTACTGATCTCGCTGGATCAGGAAATCAGCTCGGTGCAGGAGTTGGCTTCGGCCATTAATGCCCAGTTGAACAGCCAGGATTCCGACAGCTACATTGGCGTACAAGCCTACGCCGTGGAAGTAGAGCCTGCGACGACGCCAATCCAGTATCAGCTGGAACTGCGCGCCACAGACGCGGGCGAAGCCTCGACCATCAGCATCACCAACATTAACGCCTCCGGCGGTGACATTACCGACGCCGAATTGTTTGCCTTGCTGCAAGTCGACGCCAGTGACGACACCCTGATGGTTGAAGGTATTGAAGGCGTTAACAACGGCTACCCGGAAACCATGGTGACCCTGACCAATCCGGAAGGGGAAGAAAGCATCATTACCATTCCGGAGTACAGTGCTGCCAATGAAATCGTCGCCTTGCTGAACGATGAGCCAGGGGTTACTGCCTCGGCAACCTCCACCGCCACCCTGACAGCGGCGGGTTACAACAGCCCGGGCAACGACATGACCATTACCCTCAATGGTCAGCAATTAACGTCAACTTCGCTGGAAGACCTGGCTGAAGAAATCAACGAATACACCGATACCTCGCTGCCGGGCTTCACCGCGGAAATCAACGCCGACGGCGATCTGGTCATCAACAGTGCCACAGGCCGCGATATTGATATCGAGATTTCTTCCAGTACCGATACCGACTCGCTGGTGATTGTGGGCTCGTCCACCACTGGCCCGCAGGTACTGGGCGGTAGCGCCGGTGCGGCCTCGGCGGCCACCATTGGCGGCACCGTGAATATCGTACTCAACGAAGGCTATAACCTGTCGAATCCGACGCCATCGGTATCGGGTATTTTTGGCACCCTCAATGCTTCTGAATACACCGAATACGCGCTGAACACCTTCGATCCGAACGATTCTGGCACCTATAACCATTCCACCTCGGTGACCATCTACGACAGTCAGGGTAACGACCATGTGATGACCCAGTACTTCGTGCGGGAACCCGCCACCGACGAATCGTCCGACTCCCAGTGGGTCATGTACGTAACCGTGGATGGACAGAACGTGGGTGATCCGGATTCGACGCTGGATTACCCGGCCAACCAGCAAGCCACCATGGCCAGCTTCGATCTCTACTTCAATCAGGATGGCACCATCGATGAAGATGCCATCGGTGAAATGTACATCACCAACTGGGACCCACTGGACAGCAACGGCGACCGTAACGGTGCCATCGGCTCAATGAATGTGTTGGAAGGCGGTTTACCGCTGACCACACCGGCGAACAGCTCCAACTTTCAGATCAGCCTGGAAGGCACCACCTTGTATGGTTCTGATTTTGCGGTTAACGAAGTGGATCAGAACGGTTACACCACCGGTCGTTTGAGTGGCCTGCAAATTGATGACGACGGCATTATCTTCGCCCAGTTCACCAATGGTCAGTCTGAGACTCTGGGGCAGGTGGCGTTGGCCAACTTCACCAATCCGGAAGGTTTGACCAAAGTAGGTGACACGGCATGGGCGGAGTCTTACTCGTCTGGTGTGCCGACCATTGGCGAGCCGAATACGGCGTCTTTGGGGCAGATTCAGTCATCCGCGCTGGAAGATTCCAATGTCGATTTGTCGGAGGAACTGGTGCAGTTGATCATTGCTCAGCGTAACTTCCAGGCCAATGCCAAAACCATTGAAACGTCTGACCAGGTAACTCAGGCCATCATCAACATCTGATTATCTATAAGGGGACATCTATTTAATCCTGCACGGCTCTCGGCTCGGGCCTCCTGCTTCGCCCTACCTCCTGCATCCATGCAGTCGTGCGCGAGTGTTGCCATTGTTCAGTGCAAGGCGACGAATGCAGCGAAATGACGAACCTGTCCGGTCGAGTCTTTTCAAGTTCGTCAACACCGCACTGGGCGGCGGCAACCCGCGCCCTGCGGGGGCTGCCGGATGATCTCGACTCTGTGTCGCCGACTTTTGACTTGACCCGTCAGGCCTGCAAGTCGGCTTCGTGATTCGAAACCACCCGGTAGCCCAGAGTGAGCACCGGATTAAATAGATGTCCCCATAACCGCTCTACCCATAAGTCAGACAGGGCTCATGGGTTTTGATTAGAAAAGAGGGGACGAGTAGCAGACCACAGATAGATCGCTGCTCTTCTCCGCTACCCTTATACGCGTTAGTCTAGAGGCTCCCCCTTGAGCTTCAACGGAGCGAACCATGGCTAACGAATCCCCGCAACAACGCCGCATCGACATCGTTAAGGTTGATTATCGCAACCCGCAGCATGGCCAGCAGCTGGTCGATCTGTTGGACGCTTACGCGCGTGATCCTATGGGCGGGGGAGAGCCGTTGTCGATAGAAGTACAACGTACATTGCCACAACGCTTGGCGGCCGTGCCGTACGCACACAGCTGGATTGCCTACGTGGACGATCAGCCTGCCGGTTTGCTGAATGCCTTTCTGGCGTTTTCCACCTTCAAGGCCAAGCCGTTGATGAACATTCACGACATTGCGGTGAAGTCAGCGTTTCGTGGTTTGCAGTTGAGTCAGAAATTGCTGCAAGCGGCCGAGATGGAAGCTATTGAGCTGGGCTGCTGCAAGGTGACTCTGGAGGTTCTTTCCGGTAACGAAGTCGCGAAAAATGCCTATCGTAAATTCGGATTTGAAGGCTACGAGCTGGACCCGGAAAACGGTCACGCGTTGTTTTGGCAAAAACACCTGGATTACACCAATTTGTAATCCCAGATTGGCAGAGCTTCCCAAGGCACCGGCCTGAAGGCTTGCTTGTTTAAGACGATGGTTATTTAAAAAGGCCCTGTTTAGAAAGGCGCTTGTTTAAAAAGGCAGCAGGCTGCCATCCCAAAACAACAGCTTGCCGGACTGTTGTTCGGTCAGGTTTTCCATAATCGTCATCATGCGCTCGGCAGTTTGCTCTACGGAATAGAGCTTGCCCTCGGCAATACCCTCCTGAAACGGCTTGCTCAGCGGTGTGTCGGTCGTGCCGGGATGAACCGCGCAAACCCGGGCCGCCGGGTTCTTGCGACGCCATTCAATATCCAGATTACAAATCAGCATGTTCAGGGCGGCTTTGGTCATTCGGTAGCTGTACCAGCCGCCGAGCCCATTGTCTGAAATACTTCCCACCTTGGCCGACAGCGAGATCCAGCGAAACTCCGTCTTGCGGTTTATGTGGCTATGAAGGCTCTGCGCCAGATGGGCGTGGGTCACCAGATTGCTGCTCACCGATTGCATCAGCCAGTCGGCGTCAAATTCCCGAATCGATTTTTCAGGCCGGTGGTTGTCGTCATGCAGCACACCGCTGCAATGGTACACCCGGTTGGGACACCCGACGGATTGCCACAAACCGGACAGCTGTTCGAGACAGCGTTTGTCCGATAGATCGACCGTCAGATGCTGGTGGCTGGCTGCCATGTTGGCATCGGCCTGTGGTGCACGGGCTTGTGGTGCACGGGCTTGTGGTGACTCGTCCCGTGACAGGGTGATGATGTGGACATCGGGCATCACCGCCAGCGTGCGAAAAATCTGCTGACCAATGGCGCTGCTGGCACCGGCAATCACCACGGTGGTTGAGGCAGAATTCGGGGACATAATGCGTGCTCCAGTGTGAAGGGGCTGGAGCCGAAATATAGCCCCTAAACCCGGTAGCGGCTGACCACAGCCTGCAGGTTGGCTGCACTATTGTCCATCGACAGGCTGGTATCATCCAGTGCTTGTGTGTGTTTGTCGGTGTCTGAACTTAACGCACTCACGTGGGTAATCAACGAACTCATCTCATCAGACAAATTGGCCTGGCGGTTGGCGGCTTGCGAAATTAGCTGGTTCAGACGAGTGATGCTGTCGACGGCGGTTATCAGCCCTTGTAACGAAGCCATGCTCTGGCGCGATTGGTCGGCATTTTGACTGGCGTCTTCCGAATAGCGGCGTAGCTCGGTTGCCGAGGCGGCAGCTTCCTGTTGCAGCTGTTCGATTTCCGACTGAATACTTTCGGTGGCTTTCTGGGTGCGATTGGCCAGACCTCGTACTTCGTCTGCTACTACGGCAAAGCCACGCCCTTGCTCACCGGCCCGAGCTGCTTCGATGGCGGCATTGAGCGCCAGCAGATTGGTTTGCTCGGCAATCTCATTGATCAGTGAGACCACTTCGCTGATACCACGGGTTTTGCCCGCGACCTCATTGGCACGTTCGGAAGCCGCTTGCAGGTTGGCCGACAGGGCATTAACGGCATCGGTCAGGGCCTGTACCTGTTGTACCCCTTGTTGGGCATCGTCGCGGGTGGCCCCTGCGGTTGCCGTGCCGTCTTCAGCCGATTGCAGGGTTTCTCTGGCGCATTGCAGCACCTCGTCCATGCGTTGCTGAACGTTGCCGACCAGTTGCAGTTGTTGGTTGCAGTTATTGCGGTTGTGGCTCACGGCACTGTTCAGCTGCTGGCTTTGCTGGGCAACGGCACTGGCTGACGTCGCCATACGCTTAACGCTTTGCTGAAAGCTGTCCAGCATATGGTTGAAGGCCATCGCGGTTTCACCTGCCTCGGTTGCAGGCTCGGCTTCCGCCCGGCGGGTCAGATCGCCAGTGGCGACGATTTCCTGCATGGTTTTCATGGTATCCAGCCAGACGGTGCGGGCACCGTGCTCGGCGACATTCAAACCGATCTCTTCGTGCTCTTTGCTGACGCGCAGATCGTGTAGCTGGCGCAGTAACCAGAAACACACCAGCCCCGAGAAAAACGCCCATAGAAACACGCTTACCACACCGCTTAGCTGTACCATCAGTTGCTCGCCGCGGCTGTGGTTTAATACTTCCGGCTCGGCAAACAGAGCCAATGCCAGCGTGCCCCACACGCCGCCAAAACCGTGGACCGCAACCGCGCCCACCGGGTCATCGAGTTTGGCGTATTGCAACAGGCAGTATTCCGCAACGAATACCACTACACCGCCAATCAAACCAATCCAGATGGCATTGTTGGGTTCTACAAAGGCACAACCGGCCGTAATGCCAACCAGACCGCCAAGAATGCCGTTCAGCGACCGTTCCACCGAGACAATGCCGCGACCGGTAAGCCACGACAACAGCAGCGCGGTTATGCCACCCGCGGCACCGGCCAACACGGTATTCAACACGATAACGGCAACACTGGCATCCGCTGCCAGCGTGCTGCCACCGTTGAAACCAAACCAGCCGAACCAGAGGATGAAGACGCCGACGGTAGAAATCAGCAAATTGTGGCCCGGAATATCCAGCGGTTTGCCGTCGTCGTCAAAACGTCCACGCCGTGCGCCAAGGGCAATAATCCCGGCCAATGCCACCCAGCCGCCAACAGAATGCACCACGGTAGAACCGGCAAAGTCCATAAATCCTTTGGCCTCAAGCCAGCCCGGTTGCCCTTCTGTCAGGGCGCTGCCCCAAATCCAGTGGCCGGACACGGGGTAAATAACAATGGAAATGGCGACGCTGATAATGATGTAGGCATTGAACTTCATACGCTCGGCGACCGCACCGGCAACAATGGTGGCGGCCGTTCCGACAAACATGGATTGGAACAGGAAGAAGGCGTAATCCGCCGGGGTTGAGAGCAAACTGCCCATCCAGCCGTCACCGCCCAGCCAGCCGTTGATACTGGGGCCAAACATCAAGGCAAAGCCAATCAACCAGAACGTCAGTACGGCGGTGGTAAAGTCGCTGATGTTTTTAATCGCGACGTTGTAGCTGTTTTTGGCCCGCACCATGCCGGATTCCAGCATGGTGAAACCGGCCTGCATAAAAAACACCAGTCCCGCTGCCAGAATCACCCAGGTCATATCCAGCATTCCTTGCACATCGCCGGCGACGATATTAGCCGGGTTGGCCGAGGCGATGCCGGGTATCAGGCTGCCGATCATTAGCAGGCTCAGCGCGCGAGGTAGTTGACAGCGTTTGGAATAGGAATGAGTTGCCATACGAATCCCGAGAGTTCAGTAGTCCTTCAAGCCTAGTCGGGTTTCTCTCTGGTCCCGCTGGCCGCAACTGGATATTCCAAACTGATATGAGCAGCGCGCGATAACACACTTTTATTCAGAGAGTTCTTTACTGACCCATTGAACGCCCTGCTTTGCTTTAAAAAGAGCCGGGTCAGGTTCGGTACGGCGTCAATTTATTAGCTCGACTGGCGGCAATTCGCTGCCGCCAATTTGACAATCTCGCTGCGTCCAAAGTCTGTAATTCTTCTAACCCTTTGAAAAATATGAATAAAGTGATTCTGGCACAAAGGCTGCTGTGTTCTTACAAAAGCTGACGCAGTCCGTTGGCTGTGACGAATACGGGGCAGTGCCCCAGCGGGAGGAAGTATGGATAGAGCGCTCTACATTGCCATGTCAGGGGCTCGTCAAAACACCTTGGGGCAGGCATCCCATGCCAACAATTTGGCCAATGCCAGCACCACCGGGTTCCGTTCAGACTACAGCCAAAGCCGTGCCATGGGGGTATTTGGTGAGCATTTTCCCACCCGTGCCTACGCCATGGTGGAAAGCCCGGCCAGTGATTTTCGTCAGGGGCCGTTGATCGAAACCGGCCGCCGTATGGATGTCTCGATTGAGCATCAAGGCTGGTTCGCCGTTGTTGGCCCTGATGGTCAGGAAGCCTATACCCGTGCGGGTGATCTCAGTGTTGATCCCAATGGCCGTCTGCTGAATGGCCAGGGCGATCAGTTGATTGGCGACGGCGGCCCTGTAGTACTGCCGCCGTTTACTCAAATTGAAGTCAGCCGGGCGGGCATCATTACCATCCAGCCCGCGGGCGAGCAGCCGGTGGGCGTGGCAGAGCCGGTGCAGCTGAAGCTGGTGAACCCCGATTCCCAGGATCTGGAAAAAGGCGAAGATGGCCTGTTCCGGTTCCGAGAAGCAGGCGTT
This sequence comes from Oceanobacter sp. ABM4_470, assembly GCF_056158645.1. Taxonomy (NCBI): domain Bacteria; kingdom Pseudomonadati; phylum Pseudomonadota; class Gammaproteobacteria; order Oceanospirillales; family Oceanospirillaceae; genus Oceanobacter; species Oceanobacter sp. ABM4_470. Next base: position 1,929,491 of record NZ_JBSWTR010000001.1, on the reverse strand, counting down.
GGCCCAGCCGACTTTGACCCTAACATATCGTTGGTGAACGGCTTTCTGGAAGGCAGTAACGTCAACGCGGTGTCCGAGTTAACCGATCTGATTGCGCTCAATCGTCAGTACGAAATGCAGGTAAAGCTGATGAAGCGCGTCGATGAAAATACCGCCGCAACCACCCAGTTGCTGCAAAGCCAATAACGTCAGGTCTGAGAGGTAAGCCACCATGATGAATGCACTCTGGATCAGCAAGACCGGCCTTGAAGCTCAGGATCTGGCGCTGACCACCGTTTCCAACAACCTGGCCAACGTCGCCACCACCGGCTTCAAGAAAGACCGCCCGGTGTTTGAAGACCTGTTGTACCAGATTGACCGCCAGCCCGGGGCCAACAGCTCCGCCGACAGCCGCTTGCCATCGGGCTTGCAGCTGGGTACCGGTGTTCGTACTGCGGGCACCCAGAAGGTGTTTACCACCGGCTCGCTGGAACTGACCGACCAGACGCTGGATGTGGCGATCAACGGTCGCGGCTTTTTCCAGATCGCCATGCCGGACGGCAACATTGCCTACACCCGTGACGGTACGTTCCACCTCAACGACGAAGGGGTGATGGTGAATGTAAACGGCTATCCATTGGAGCCACAAATCACCATTCCGGATCAGGCCAATGAAGTCATGATCAGTCGTGACGGCATTGTGCAGGCCTCCATTCAAGGGGACCCAACGCCGGTTGATCTGGGCCAGATAGAAACCATCGATTTCATTAACCCGGCAGGCCTACTGGCCACCGGTGGCAACCTGTTCCTGGAAACCGCATCCAGTGGTGCACCGGTTGCTGGTATTCCCAGTGAGGATGGCTTCGGCACGCTGGAACAGGGCGCTTTGGAAAATTCCAACGTCGAAGTGGTGGAAGAGCTGGTGAAGATGATCACGGTTCAGCGCGCCTACGAAATGAACTCTAAAGTGGTGTCTGCGGCGGATGAAATGTTGCAGTTCCTCAACCAGAACACCTGATAGAGCGGAGTAAGTTATGACGCCCGTTAGCTACCCCAACAGCACGTCTGACCAACAACCGGAAAGCGGCAAGGATCTGCCAGTCCAAACCGAATTTGCCGCTGCCGGTAAGCCTTTGCTGGTGTGTGCCATGTTGGCGGCGGTCGTCGGCTGTACCTCGGTGCCGATGGAACAGGATGTCGTCATGAACGACCCGGATTACGCGCCGGTATCGGCCGATACCTTGCAGCCACCACCAACGGCGTCGGGTTCCTTGTATCAGGCAGCGTATTCCAATGGCTTGTATCTGGATCAACAGGCTCGTCGGGTTGGCGACATCATTACGGTGATTTTTGAAGAGTCGTATCAGTCCAGCAAATCGGCCGAAACCAGCTCCGACAAGTCGTCCTCCAACAGCGTTGGTGCGGGCACTATTTTGGGGGTAACACCGGGCTGGAAGAACCTCAATCTGGGTATCGAAACCAACAGTGACCGTACGTTTAGCGGCACTGGCGAAGCCGACCGCTCCAACAGTTTGTCCGGTCAGATCAGTGTGTCGGTGGCAGAAGTTTTGCCCAACGGCATCCTCCGTATTCGTGGTGAAAAATGGCTGACCCTGTCTGAAGGGGATGAGTACATTCGTATTGCGGGTCTGATACGCCCGCAAGACATCACCCCGGACAACACGGTGTCGTCCAGCAAGGTTGCAGATGCGCGAATCTCCTTTGGTGGCCGTGGCAATTTGAACAACTCCACCAAGCAGGGCTGGGGCGACAAGATTCTGAACTCTCCCTGGTGGCCATTCTGATGGCGACCACCTACAGCCGGTTACGCAGCCGGTTACGCAACAACAAGCCTTTTCAACAGAGTTGGCTGGCCGCAGCACGTATGCTGGTTTTCAAGGCGAACGACAGCTTTGAGGTAGTGACATGAAAAACGTAAGCGCCCGTATCACCACCAGCCACACTGGTAACAGCAGTACCTGGGATCGGTTTTTGGCCAAAGGTCAGGCTTTGGTACTGTTGCTGATTGCTTCGGTGTTACTCGCCCCTGTGGTGATGGCCGAACGCATCAAGGACATCACCAGCATTTCCGGCGTGCGCAGCAATCAGCTGGTGGGCTACGGTCTGGTGGTGGGTCTGGATGGCACCGGTGACAAGGCGCCATTCACCACTCAAACTTTCACCAACATGATGTCGCAGTTCGGCATCACCTTGCCGGAAGGTACTGACCCCAAACTCAAGAACGTCGCCGCCGTGTCGGTCACTGCTGAACTGCCGCCGTTTGCAAAACCCGGCCAGCGGGTCGACGTGACTGTCTCTTCTTTGGGCAATGCCGGCAGCCTGCGCGGTGGCCAGCTGCTGTTTACGCCATTGCGCGGTGCGGACAACAACGTCTACGCCGTTGCCCAGGGGAATCTGGTGGTCGGGGGACTTGGGGTCGATGGCAATGATGGCTCCAGCGTTACCATTAATGTGCCCAGTGTGGGGCGTATTCCCAATGGAGCATCGGTAGAGCAGTCGGTGCCAAACAGTTTCGCCCGTGGCGACAGTCTGGTGTTTAACCTCGACCAGCCGGATTTCACCACCGCCCGTTATATGGTCGACAAGATCAATGATCTGTTGGGGCCGGGCACCGCCGAGGCGCTGGACGCTACTTCCGTTCGTGTCAGTGCCCCACGTGATACCAGCCAGCGAGTGGCCTATCTTTCCATTATTGAAAACCTGGAAATTGAAACCGGCGAAGAGCGCGCCAAGGTCATCATCAATTCCCGCACCGGTACCATTGTGATGGGCCAGCACGTCAGAATCGACCCGGTTGCCGTTACCCACGGCAGCATGACGGTAACCATCAACGAAGATTTTCAGGTAGCCCAGCCCAATCCATTGGCCGACGGTGACACCGTAGTGGTACCCGAAACCAACATCGAAATTGACGACGGTGGCGAAAGCCGGATGTTCAAGTTCGGTCCGGGTGTGACATTGGATGACATCATTAAAGCGGTTAACGAAATTGGCGCAGCTCCCGGTGATTTAATGGCTATTCTTGAAGCCATGAAGCAAGCCGGTGCCCTGAAAGCCGAACTGATCGTAATATGAGAACAGACTATGACTGCCACCAAGGACATGACCCTGAGCCAGCTGGAAGCTGAATTTGAACACATCCGACTGATGTCGCTGGAGATTCAGTCGCTGATCAAGCAGGGGGTAAAAAAAGGGGTACAAGAGCGGTTGCAAGAACGCGACATACGCCTGCGCAGCTGGTTTGAAGCGATCAATGGCGTTATCAATTTGACCCAGCACAATCAGGCAGTGTTGGAGCAAATTCTGGCCGAAGAACGAGCGCTGGTGGCGCAGTTAAAATCCGAGCAGGGCAGTCTGGCCAGTCAAACCAAAAAACACACCCAGGTACGCGCCTACCATGCGGTTGGTAAACACTGATTCCTTTATACAGCACGCCGCCTTCCGCTAACCCCATTACCCAATTTGCTGCCCAAATCCTGCTTTTGACCGATAGGCACTTTTCCTGATTGTTGCTAGGTTAAGGATTCCTATCCGCATGGAGAAGCCTGATGTCAGAACAGGACAAGATCAACGGCCTCAAGGTTCGTACCGAAGTCATGGGCGAAGCCTTTGTTCAGAAAGCCAAGGACAACACCATTCCTCTAACAGAACCGCTGCAAGACTGGATCAACGAACACGCCTGGGGCTCGACCTGGCAGCGTGACGGCGTACTGCCGCGCAACGTCCGGTCGTTGGTTACCATCGCCATGCTGGCAGCCTTGCGAGCGCCAACCGAGCTGAAAGGCCATATCCGCGGCGCGTTAAACAACGGCTGTAGCCCAGCAGAAATCCGTGAGGTGTTGCTTCATAGCTTGCCGTACTGCGGTGCACCGGCGGCGCAGGAAGCCTTTCGGGCGGCGGCCGAGATTCTGGGTGAAGAAACCTTCGACGACCAATAAGTCGCCTCCGCCTTTCAGAGTAACGCTCAAAATTCCAGCAATCTGGCAAGCATCTTGCTGAATCAGGGTAAACCACCCTGATTTGGAGATGGCCATGACGGTCAGCAGTCAGATTTCCGGCACCCGCGCTCAAGCCAGCGACGTATATACCGACCTTAACAGCCTGCAAGACATTCGCGCGCTGGGAAAGGACGATAAAAACGCCGCTTTGATGAAAGTCGCCCAGCAGTTCGAGTCCATGTTCATGAACATGATGATGAGCTCGATGCGGCAGGCCAACGCGGTGTTTACGGAAGACTCCATGTTCAGCTCTCCGGAGATGGATTTCTATCAGGGCATGTACGACAACCAGATGGCGCTGGAACTGACTGGCACCAGCAACGGTGCGGCTTCCGGGACAGGTAAAAGCGTTGGTGGCACTGGGCTGGCGGATGTGATTTACCGTCAGCTGAAACAAAACTACGGCGATGTTGATGAACGGGACATCGCCATTGACCAAAGCACCTTGTGGGACCGTCGGGTTTCTTCAATACCACTGAACCAAGCCATTGAGCAGGTTGACGAAGTGCTGCAACAGCAAGCCTTGTCGGAGTCGCTTGCCGAGTCTGAATCGGTTACCGCCGAGCCACCTGTATCAAACCCACAATCACCTGTATCCAGTCCGGAAATAGCATCTTCGGATAGCGCTGAAAGCACTGCTTTGGCCGCCACTGGTAGCGGCAGCAAAGGGCAGCAGTTTGCCACCCCGGAAGCATTCGTTGCCGCTTTGTATCCGCATGCTGAAGTTGTTGGCGCGGAGCTGGGTGTTGATCCGCGCGCCATTGTGGCCCAGGCCGCACTGGAAACCGGTTGGGGCAAACACATGATTGCCGATGACGCTGGCCGCAACAGCTTTAACTTCTTTGGCATCAAGGCCGACAGCCGTTGGCAAGGTGACTCGGTTGACGTCATGACCCACGAATACCGTCAGGGCGTTCGGGTGAATGAGACCGCCAGCTTCCGTTCATACGCTTCGCTGGAAGACGGCCTGCGCGACTACGCCGACTTCCTGTCGGGCAATAGCCGTTATCAGGATGCCATCGGGCAGGGGCTGGGTGCCGACGACTACGGCCATGCCTTGCAACAGGCGGGCTACGCCACCGACCCTGAGTATGGCAACAAGATTGAACGCATTGCCCGCAGCGCTGCCATTCACGGTGCTGCCATTCACGGTGCTGCTGTAGAGACGGATAGCCAGTCGGTTGAACTGCCTCAGGCCGATCGGGCACAGCCTCAGACTGATGTGAAAGAGGACTGAGGCCATGGCGGATATTCTCAATATTGCGGTATCCGGCCTCAAGGCCCACCAAACGGCACTGGCAGTAACTGGTAACAACATTTCCAACGCCACAACCGAGGGCTACAGCCGCCAGGCCGTCAGCTTTGAGACCAGCAACAGCCAATACCTCAGCGGCAACTGGCAAGGCACCGGCGTAACGCTGGAAACCGTGTCGCGGATTTACGACGAGTACCTCACCGAACAGGTGTGGACGGATACCTCGGACTTCAATTACTACGAAACCCTGGCCAACTACGCAGGCCAAATCGATGGCCTGCTGGCCGATTCGTCTACCGGCGTGCAGCCTGCCATGGAATCCATGTTCGAGGCGTTGCAGGCGGTGGTCGATGACCCCAGCTCGATATCGACTCGTGAAGTTTTGCTGTCAGAGGCGGAAGCCCTGACCGACCGCTTTTCGGTGGTAACCGACCAGTTGTACGCCATCAACGAAGTATTGAATGGACAAATAGAGGTGATGGCCGCTGATATCACCCAATTGGCCAACACCATTGCCGAACTGAACGAAGACATCGCTTTTGCCGTAGGCACTTCCCAGGGGGAACAGCCCAACAGTTTGCTGGACCAGCGCGACCAGCTGATTACCCAATTGTCCGAGCTGGTGGACGTCACCGTAGCGGATCAGGGCAATTCCCAGGTCAATGTGTACATCGGTGATGGTCAGCCGCTGGTGATCGGCAATATCTACAACGAGGTCTATGCCAATGTCGGTGAGTCCGATCCAACTCGCTATGCGCTGTATCTGCAAAACAGCGATCAGGTAACGGAAGTGACCGACAACCTCAGCGGTGGAACGCTGGGGGCATCGGTCGCTTTTCGCAACGAAATTCTCGACCCGGCGCTGAACTCGCTGGGCAAGCTGTCGCTGGTGATTGCTGAGCAGTTCAACGAGCAGCAAGCGCTGGGCCTGGATTACAACGGCGACCTCGGCATCAGCTTCTTTCAGGACATCAACAGCGATACCGCGGTGTCCCAACGAGTGTTTGGCTCCAATGAAAACGCCAACCCGGACGACCGTGAGGTGTCGGTTTACATTACTGACGCCGGCGCTCTGGGAACCTCTGATTACACCTTGTCTTTTAATGGCCCGACCGATTTCAACTACACCATCACCGACAACATGACGGGCGAACAGGTGGTGAAAGGGGCCTACGACGGCGACCTGCCCGCCGTGATTGAAATGGACGGTCTGGAAATTCGGCTGGAGGCAGGCAGCTTCCAGCAAGGCGACAGTTTTCAGATTATGCCGACCCGCAACGAAGCCACCAATATGGAGGTCGAGCTGCAACTGGCCGAGCAAATTGCCATGGCGTCCCCCATTATGACGGCGGCGTCCTATGGTAATCAGGGTGATGCTGAAATTACGGCGGGTGTTGTCAGCTCATTGGATACCCATGCCTTTAACGACGATGGCGAACTGGAACCTGAGCTGCTGATTCGATTCACCTCGGCCACCACCTATGAGGTGCTGGACAATTCCGACCCGGCCAATCCAGTCGCGCTGGAGCCACCGATTTCCAACCAGAAATACGTGCCGGGTGTGGCCAATACCATCAACCTCGGGTCGACCACGCAGACCATTGCCACCAGCTATCTGGACGAGCTGCCCGTCGCGGCCACTTATCAGGCACCGTCGCCAGCGGCGGAAGTGACTCCGGGTAATGGCTTCAACAGCCAGATGTTTGCCATCACCACCACCAACGCTGCGACCGGTGTGGTGACCGAACAACCGCAGCTGAATATCAGCGCCAACACCTCGGCCAAGGAGATTGCCGAGCAGTTGAGTTATTACAGCGGTGTCGAAGCCAGCGCCCAAACCACCTTGCAGCTGGCCAATTTTAACGACGATGACGACTTCCTTGGCATGGGCGTCAGCCTCAATGGCATTGAATTGACCGACACCTTGCCGTACGGCCAAACCAAATACAGCGAGGACTACCCGGAAGAAGTCCCCAACCCGATGACGCCCGAATTCATTGCCGATCGCATCAACAGCAATCTGGAGTTGCAGGGCATGGGCATCACGGCGGTATCCGATGGCGAAGTGGTGACCATCACGGCCATCAACGGCGAAGACCTGACCATTGAAATCAGCGGTGATGCGACCGACACCGTGGATGTCAGCAACGGCCAGGACATTGCCCTGACCAGCACCGGCAACTCACCGTACCGCGCTCTTAATGTCTACGAAGGCTTCGACTTTACCGAAGGCGGTCCTTACAGCTGGGAGTTCGAGGTAGAAGGACAGGGCACCTTCCAGATTGAACTGAGCGAAAACTACGCCACCGCCGACGACATGATTGCCGCCATCGAAGCCGCCATTGAAGAAACCGACTACCTCAGTAATGGCACTGTGGATGTGTCCATCGATGAACGTGGCGACATCAGCTTTCAATCGCGGCTGGAAATGAGCGGCACCGGCATTCACGGCTCAACCAAGGTGACGTTGGGTGGTCAGGTGACCATCACCGCTGATGAAGGCGTCAGTATCGAAAACGTTGGCCGCGGTAACAACCTGTTTGCCGCTGACCTTGGCTTTGTGTCCAGTGACATGGGTATCACGGTAGAAATCTCTGGCTCGGTGGTTGCGGGAGATGAATTCACCATTGGCAACAACACCGACGCCATTACCGACAGCCGCAATGGTGTCGCCATGCTTGCGTTCCAGTCGGCTGACTTGATCAACGGCACCAGCACACTGACCGAATCCTACTCCTCGCTGGTCGAGCAAGTGGGCTCGGTTACAGCCCGTGCCCAAAGCAACATGGAATCGGCCGAAGTGATTTTGGCCGCCTCTCGCGACGCCGTCAGCAGCATCAGCGGCGTTAACCTCGACGAAGAAGCGGCGGCCCTGATTCAGTACGAGCTGGCCTACAACGCCAACGCCCAGGTGATCCAGGTGGCGCGGGACATGTTCGATACCCTGATTTCGACCATCGGCTGATAGTCCGATCGTTTTAAAGAGGAAGCACCATGCGTGTATCAACCTTGCAAATTCACCGTAACGGGCTGGCCAATATGCTCAGCAATCAGGAAGCCCTGACCAAAACCCAACAGCAGGTGTCTTCCGGTGTGCGGGTGAATACGGCCGCCGACGATCCGATTGCCGCTGCCCGAATCCTGCAAATTGAGCAGCAGCTGGCCCTGACCGAACAGTTTGAAAACAACATGATTTCAGCCACCAACCGGCTGGAACTGGAAGAAAGCACGCTGTCGGCGGTGACCGACTATTACGACCGTTTGCGAGAATTGACCGTGCAGGCGGGGAGTGGCGTGTTGGCTCAGACCGACCGCGAGGCCATCGCCGCAGAGGTTGAACAAATTGAAGAGGCACTGGTGGAACTGTTTAACACCAAGGATGCCACTGGCGAATACATTTTTGCCGGGTTTCAGGGGGGCGAAGCGCCTTTCGTACAAAATGCCAATGGCCGCTACAGCTACGAAGGTGACGACGGCCAGCGCTTTGTCGCCGTTGGCAGTTCCACCACGGTGGCCACTGGCGATTCCGGTATCGACCTGTTTGTTGATATTCCATCGGCAGCGCCAACCTTCACCACCACCACCAGCCCACTGAATACGGGAACAACCAGTGTCAGCGCCGGATTCATTACCGATGACGAAGCCTTTGCCGAGTTCTACCCGGACGACATTGTGATTACGTTCAACGCCGACTCGGCGGTTGACCCGGCAGCGACTAACTACACTGTCACCCGGGCATCGGACGGCCGAGTCATCAATGGTTTGGAAAATCAGGTCTACGACGAAGGGGCCGAACTGAACATCAACGGCGTGACCTTGCAAATCAGCGGCGTGCCCGAGCCCGGTGATCAGGTGATTGCTGAGTCGACCCCCAAGCAAAGCATCACCGACACCATCTTCCGGTTTACTGAGGCATTGAACACGCTGACCAACGGCTCTGAGGATCAGGCGACACTCGATAATCTGATCGAAGATACGCTCAACAACCTCGATGCCGCTTTGGCGGTGGTATCCAGCACCCAAAGTAAAATTGGTGCGCGTCTGAACACCATTGAAAACACCGAACTGATGACGGCGGACATGAAACTGGCCAATCAGGAGGCACTGTCGGATTTGCGGGATGCTGACCTGGCTGAGGCGGTCAGCCGAATGACGTTGGAGTCGACCTTGCTGGAAGCCGCACAGCAAAGCTACACCGTGATCAGTAATCTGAGTCTGTTTAACAAACTGTAATCTGGCCAAAAATCGGGCCAGTTTCCCAATGAAATGGTGGGTGGTTTTCCACCCATTTTAAGGGGAAAGCACCAAAAGAGAGAGATTGAATTACGGATGTAACTGTTTAACAGTGCATTCGTACCATTTTTCGCTAAAAGTACTTGCTGTATTACGACCAAAGTCAGACACTTGGCCCCCTGAATAAAAAATAATTCTAATAATAATCAGGAGTCTCCTATGAAGCTGGCTATTGCCGTGCTGACGTCGGTTATTGTCTCTCTGTGTGCCGTTACGGTACACGCTGATCCCATCCAGATTCGCTTTTCCCACACAGTGTCTGGCAAAGCGCCAAAGGGCCAGATGGCCAAACACTTCAAAAAGCTGGTGGAAGAACGCCTGAAAGGGCGTGTGGAAGTCAAAATTTACCCCCGCTCGCTGATGTACCTGGACTCCGAGGTAGTGTCTGCGTTGCAGGAAGGCAAGCTGGAACTGGCTGCCCCTGCATTGTCCAAGCTCAAGCGTCTGACGCCAAAACTGCAGGTGTTCGACCTGCCGTTCCTGTTCAAGGACATGGCCGCAGTGGACCGCTTCCAGAATTCCCCGCAGGGCAAGGCGCTGCTGCAAGCCACCGTTGACCAAGGTGTATTGGGCCTTGGCTACCTGCACAACGGCATGAAACAAATGTCGGCCAATGACCCGTTGCGAGTACCGGAAGACGCCAATGGCAAACGTTTCCGCATCATGTCTTCCGAAGTGATCAAGGCGCAGTTTGAAGTGCTGGGTGCGGAAGGGGTGAAAGCCGCCTTCCCGGATGTCTTCAATATGCTGGCACGGGGTAAGGTGAATGGTCAGGAGAACACCTGGTCGAACATTTACAGTGCCCACCTGCATCGCCACCAGAAGTACATCACCGAAAGCAACCACGGCTTGCTGGACTACATGGTGATTACCTCTGCGGAATTCTGGCAGAACCTGCCAGCGGACATTCGTGTTGAACTGGACCAGATTATGGCGGAATCCATTACCTTTGGTAACCAGGTGGCTGCGACCAACAACGACGCAAACCGCCAATCGGTGATTGATTCTGGCACCAGTGAAATTGTGACCCTGAGTGATCAGGAACGCGCCGCGTGGGAACTGGCGATGGCACCCGTATGGCAACAGTTTGCCAATGAAATTGGCCCGGACCTGATTCTGGCAGCCAAGTCGTATAACCAGTAATTAGCCATTCCCGCAGTAACAACCCTTCTGAGATGCCCGGGGCTGAAGGCCCCGGGCATCTGCACCTCACAAACTCCCCAATCCGGTTGAACAATCCTGCCTGTAACGACTCTTTGAAGTGACACATTCACTTCCAACCGGAGTCTGATATGGAAGGACTGGACCAGCTGGCCAGTTACATGGCGGATTTGAATCTGCCCACCTGGGTCATTGCCGCGGGAATTTCGTTAGCGTCCCTGATTGTGTTTCTGGGGCTGAAAACCCTGTTGCTGGCGCGGCTGGCAAAAGTCACCGACAAAACCAAATGGTTCTTCGACTCGTTGTTCATGCGGGCGCTGGGCTTGCCGCTCACCATTGTGATTATTGGTTTTCATCTGGTGGTGTTGGAGCGCCTGTTCGAGCACTTTGACCTCAGCGGCAAGAACTTCGATTTGATTGCCAGCGTGATCGCCAAAATCCTGCTGGTGTTCGCCATCATCGTCTTTTTCGACCGGCTATCGGTTGGCACGCTGGATCATTACACCCGTCGTTCCCCCATTTTGTACAACAGTCAGGGGTTGGCACGGGGACTGGTTCGAGGGCTCATATTCAGCCTTGGCTTGCTGGTGTTGCTGGGCACGCTGGGCATTTCCGTCACTCCTATTATCGCCTCGTTGGGGATCACCTCGTTGGCCGTTGCGCTGGCGTTACAACCGACTTTGGAAAACTTCTTCTCCGGGGTTCAACTGCTGGTCGACAAGCCGTTCAAGGTGGGCGATTTTATTCAGCTGGAATCCGGCGAAATGGGCTATGTGCAAAAAATCGGTTGGCGTTCTACCTGGGTGAAAATGCTGCAAAACAACACCGTGGTGCTGCCCAACAGCCGAATCTCGGAATCCAAGGTCCTGAACTACGACTACCCGGCGAAGGAACTATCGGTGCTGGTGGAAGTGGGGGTTCACTACGACTCTGACCTGGAGCAGGTTGAACAGGTGACGCTGGAAGTTGCCAGAGCCATTTTAAAAGACATCGAAGGTGGTCAGTCGGAGTTTGAGCCGATGGTGATGTACCACACCTTTGGCGACTCCAGCATCAATTTCACCGTGGTGCTACGGGCTCTGGAATACGCCGACAGCTTTGTACTGAAATCAGAATTTGTGAAAAAACTGCACCGTCGTTACGGCGAAGAGGGCATCACCATTCCGTATCCAATTCGGGCACTGAACCTTTCTCAGGAGCAGGTGGACATCGACACCTTGATGCTGTCCCGTAAGCCTTCAGCCGCTGTGGCAGAGTCTGAGTCCGGTCCCGAAACAAAGCCCGGGCCAATACCAGAGTCAAAATCAGAGCCAAAACCCGAAGCCCTGAGCGACCGTCAGAAGCAGGCAATGGCGTATGCCAGTCAGCAACAGGATGTGGCCACAGAAAACGGTAATTCAGATGGGGAGAGTAGTGTTGATGGCAGTAGCTCGAATGGCCGTTAGGGGGTAGAGCTTAAGCCACACGGCAGACACAAAAACGCCCGCAAGATTGCGGGCGTTTTTGTCTGTTTCAGCAGACTCTGAAACCGGCTCTGTTACTTCTTGAACAGCTTTTGCAGTTCTTGCAGAGCCACAGGCCAGTATTCACGCAAGCTGGCAAATTCACGATCCAGCACTTCCATGTACTCATCGACATGTTCCACTGCATCGTGTTGTTCTGTCTGCTCGATACGAGCCAGACGATCTTTCAAATCAACCAAGCGGGCTTCCAGATTGGCGATCTTGTTTTCCAGTTCAGCTTTGCTTTCGTACATGGACCTACTCCTTACAGACCCAGCGCCTGACTGCCGCCAATCAGCACCAGTGGGGCGATGAAGAACACCAGCAGAATGTAGCCGCCTGCGTACAGCTTGTTTTCAACCGCAGCGTCAGCCAGTTTTTCTGCAGCGAACAATGGAATATTACGCAAGAACGGGATGCTGTAAATAAATACCACAGACATCAGGTTAAAGGTCAGGTGCACCAGGGCCACTTGAAGAGCGAATACTGCATTGGGGCCGGTTACTGCTGTGGCGGCCAGCAAGGCCGTTACCGTGGTACCAATATTGGCGCCCAGGGTGAACGGGAAGATTTGACGCAGGGTGAACACACCGCTGCCGGCCAACGGCACGATCAGGCTGGTGGTGGTGGAGCTGGACTGAACCAGAACAGTAATCAGGGTGCCGGATGCAATGCCGGAAACCGGGCCACGACCAACGGCAGAGTGAAGGATTTCTTTCGCTTTCCCCACCAGCAGGGCTTTCAGCAGCTTGCCGATCAGGGTGATGACGACAAAGATCAGGGCGATGCCCAGAACCACCATGACGATACCGCCGGCGGTGTCGCCCATCAGCGATTCGGAGTGGCCTTTAATAAAGCTTACCGGTGGCTTAACCAGTGGCTTGATGAAGTTCAGACCTTTCATCGACATGGAGTCAGCGCCTACCAGCATGGAGGATACCGACGCACCGATTTTTTCGAGGAAGCCGAACATGATTTCCAGCGGCAGGAAGATCATCACCGCCAGCAGGTTGAAGAAGTCATGCACGGTGGCCGCAGAGAAGGCGCGGCGGAATTCAGCACCCTGACGCACGTGGCCCAGGCTCACAATGGTGTTAGTGATGGTGGTGCCAATGTTGGCGCCCATGATCATCGGAATGGCAATTTGTACCGGCAGGCCACCGGCAACCAGGCCAACAATGATCGAAGTAACCGTACTGGACGATTGAATCAGGGCAGTAGCAACAGTACCGACAATCAAGCCAGTCAACGGGTTGCTGGCAAACTCAAACAATTCCTTGGCATGGTCGCCAGACGCCAATTTAAAGCCACTACCAATGGTAGATACGGCGACCAGCAGCAAATACACCAGGCCGGCAATTTTCAGCCAGTTGATCCAGTTCGCCTTGGGTGTTTGCTCAACAGCGACGGACGCTGCAGTTGCTGTAGTTTCATTCATAACGAAATTACTCGTAGATTGAAGGTCTGAAATAAAGTGCGCGGATGGTCTCCGAGAAATATTACAGTTTTGTTACAGCGACAGCTTTGACTGTCATAAAGTCTTCATAAAACTGAAATATTTCAATTTTGGCTCTAATTTGAGCTTTTGTGATGAAGATCTCATCGGCAGCGCGATGGTACATAAACGTTGCCAAAACTGACAGTTCAGTTTCTTGTCATCACTCAAACCATTGCTAATGAGCCGCGCTCTATTTTATTTCCAAACTGGAATATGAGTGTTTCTGTTGAAGGGTGATGCTTTTATACTGTGTGGCGACACCTGATCAGCAACACCCACTTATCACTCGGACTCTGCTATGGCTCGCTTTACCGGTACTGACGACTACATCGCCACTCCTGAACTTCAAATGGCTGTGAATGCCGCCATCACTTTGCAAAAACCACTGTTGCTTAAAGGCGAGCCTGGCACGGGCAAAACCATGCTGGCAGAGCAGTTGGCCAATGCGCTGGATACCGACCTGATTCAGTGGCACATCAAAAGCACCACCCGCGCTCACCAGGGCCTGTATGAATACGATGCGGTATCACGCCTGCGAGACTCTCAATTGGGTGTGGAAGGCGTAAATGACATCAGCAATTATATCAATAAGGGCAAACTCTGGCAGGCCTTTGAAGCTGATAAGCCGGTGGTACTGCTGATTGATGAAATTGACAAGGCCGACATCGAGTTCCCCAACGACCTGTTGCTGGAGCTCGACAAGATGGAGTTCTTTGTTTACGAAACCAGCGAACGGGTGGTGGCCAAGCATCGTCCCATCATTCTGATTACCAGTAACAATGAAAAAGAGTTGCCGGATGCTTTCCTGCGTCGTTGCTTCTTCCATTACATCGATTTTCCGGACCGCGATACCCTGCAAAAAATCGTCGACGTGCATTTCGATAACATCAAGCAGGAACTGGTCAGTGCCGCGCTGGAGGTCTTCTTCGATCTTCGCAAGGTGCCCGGCCTGAAGAAAAAGCCATCCACCTCGGAAATGATTGACTGGCTGAAACTGCTGATGGCCGATGACATTGGTCTGGACGCCTTGCAGGGTAAAAAGGGCACCGATGCCATTCCACCGTTACATGGCGCTCTGATCAAAAATGAACAAGACGTTATGCTGCTGGAAAAACTGGCCTTTATGAGTCGCCGTCGCGGTTAACGCCAGGGCCTGTTGCTATGTTGATTGATTTCTTTCAAATCGTTCGTGCTGCCGGTGTGCCGGTTTCTATCCGGGAATATCTGGATCTGATCAATGCCCTCAAGCACAACCTGGCGTTCGCGGATCAGGAACAGTTTTATCAGTTAACCCGGGTGTGTCTGGTCAAGGATGAGAAATACTTCGACCGTTTTGACCGTGCGTTCGCCGCTTACTTTGCTGGCCTTGAAAGCTGGCAGGGCAAGTTGGAAGAGCTGAACCTGCCGGAAGACTGGCTACGCAAGGAAGTAGAGAAGATTCTGTCGGAGGCTGAAAAAGCCGAGATTGAAGGATTGGGCAGCCTTGAGAAAATCATGGAAGCCTTGCGCGAGCGGCTGGAAAACCAGACCAAGCGCCATCAGGGCGGCAGCAAGAATATTGGTACCGGAGGCACTTCACCCTTTGGGGCCCATGGCTACAATCCCGAAGGCATTCGTATTGAACAGGGTCATAGCCGCCATAAAAAGGCGGTGAAGGTGTGGGAACAGCGCAATTACCGCAACCTCGACGACAACGTCGAATTGGGCATTCGTAATATCAAGGTGGCGCTGCGGCGTTTGCGGCAGTTTGCCCGTCAGGGTGCTGCGGATCAGCTCGACCTGGATGACACCATTCGCTCAACCGCCCGCAATGCCGGATATCTGGATTTGAAGCTGGTGCCTGAGCGCCATAATGCCGTCAAGGTGCTGTTGTTTTTCGACATTGGCGGTTCGATGGATGAACACGTCAAAGCCTGTGAAGAGCTGTTCTCGGCTGCACGGGCGGAGTTCAAGCACATGGAGTGCTTCTACTTTCATAATTGCTTGTACGAGTTTGTCTGGAAGGACAACCACCGCCGCTATCAGGAACGCCTCAACACCTGGGACGTGCTGCATAAATACGGCCCCGATTACAAAATCATCTTTGTGGGGGATGCCACCATGGCGCCCTACGAAGTGACTCATATTGGCGGCAGTGTCGAGCACTACAACGAGGAGGCGGGTGCCGTGTGGTTGCAGCGCGTGACCGACCAGTTCCCCCACGTCGCCTGGCTGAACCCGACACCGCACCATTGGTGGGGGCCGGGAGGGTCATTGGGTATGATTCGCCAGCTGATGGAAGACCGTATGTATCCGCTGACGGTCGACGGCCTTACCCAGGCCATTCGTGAGTTGCAGCGCTAGGGACCCTCTGAATAACTCTGCACAGCTCTGCACAGCTCTGCGCGAGTCCAGCTGGTTGTCAGAACAAGGCGGCGAATGCAGCGGAATGACGAGTCCTTTCCAAGTTCGCCAACACCGTTCTGGCGGCCAGCAGGACGCGCCCTGCGGGGATGACAGGGCATTGCTGACTCTGTGTCGCTGATTTTTGACTTGACCCGCCAGGCCTGCAAATCAGCTTCGTGATTCAGCTTCGCCTTGTCATCCAGAGCGGGCACCGAGTTATTCAGAGGGTCCCCAGAAATCTTTGAATAACCCACTGCGTTTGTGAGAAAACGCTGCCGCTTTGTCATTTTCATTGGGCGCGACACATGCTGTCAGATTGCTTTGACGTCATTGTCAGATGCCTGGCCGATTAAAAACAGTCAGTCATTAATTCTGAAACAGTTCACGGTTCCTGTGGTCGCAACTGGATAGTATCGAATTGTCCGTGCCTTTTGGGGACATCTATTTAATCCTGCACGGCTCTGCGCGAGTGTTGCCGTTGTTCAGTGCAAGGCGACGAACGCAGTGGAATGACGTACCTGTCCGGCCGAGTCTTTCCAAGTTCGTCAACACAGTACTGGGCAGCGGCAACCCGCCGCGCCCTGCGGGGGCTGCCGGATGATCTCGACTCTGTGTCGCCGACTTTTGACTTGACCCGTCAGGCCTGCAAGTCGGCTTCGTGATTCGAAACCACCCGGTAGCCCAGAGTGAGCACCGGATTAAATAGATGTCCCCTTTTAAGGCAATCTCTACCCGTTTGCAGCGGCGATGCAAGTGATGTCAGGAGGTGACCGATGGAATTGATGCAAATGAGTCAGGAAGAAGTTTTCAAGCTGACGTGCCAGGCGCTCGCCCGTGAGTTGCGGCAAGTGCACGAGGTTCTCGATGTGGTGCATGGCCCGCTGGAGCAGCAGCTGCATCAGCTGGACCATGAATTCGAAGAGATTCTGCACGACACCGAAAGCCATGTGCCTCATTGGCAAAAAGCCAACGCCAAGGCGCAGCAGACACGCGCTCGGTTGAACGATCTGGCGCACCAGTTGAACTGAAGCAGTCGGCTGCTCATTTCAACAGCCAAAGAAAAACAAAAGGCGCAACAGAGAACTGTTGCGCCTTTTGTTTTTAGGGGCGGTTTTTAGACTGATCGGTTTTCGGCGTGATTCGTTTTCAGCCGTAGATCAGATCACTTGGCGTCAGTTTTACGCTGGGCTTCCTTGAAAGCCTTCTTTTCCGCCCGACGTTTCTGAATCACGTCCTGCAAGTCGTTACCCAGGTGGTCTTCGCCACGCTCCCGTGCCAATTGCATTTGCTGTTCGCGCTGACGGAAACGCTCGCGCTGCTCTTCGGAGTATTCGTCGATGCAATGATGGCAGCTGATGCCCTGAACGTAGTGCTCGGACTGCTTGTCTTCTTCGGTAATCGGGCGACGACAGGCGTGGCACTGGTCGTACTCGCCTTTTTCCAACTTGTGGTTAACGGTCACCCGGTTGTCAAACACAAAGCATTCGCCTTCCCACAGGGTTTCTTCTTCCGGCACTTCTTCCAAGTATTTAAGAATGCCGCCCTCGAGGTGGTAGACCTCGTCGAAGCCCTGTTCCTTCAGGTACGCGGTGGATTTTTCACAACGGATACCGCCGGTACAGAACATGGCGACTTTCTTGTTCTTCTGCGGATCGAGGTTTTCCTTCACGTACTGTGGAAACTCACGGAAGGTTTTGGTGTTCGGGTCGATGGCGCCCTTGAACGTGCCAATGCCCACTTCGTAATCGTTGCGGGTATCCACCAGTACCACATCCGGGTCTGAAATCAGCGCGTTCCAGTCTTTTGGCTTAACGTAAGTGCCCACGACACGCTTTGGATCAATGCCTTCCACGCCCATGGTGACGATCTCTTTCTTCAGCTTGACCTTGGTGCGGTAGAACGGCTGTTCGTCGTCGTAGGATTCCTTGTAGCCGATATCGGCCAAACGCTCATCCTTGCGCAAGTAGCCCAGCAAACCGTCGATGCCTGCGCGGGTGCCGGCAACGGTGCCATTGATGCCTTCGTTGGCCAGCAGCAAGGTGCCTTTAACGTCGAGCGCCAGCATGGTATCCAGCAGTGGTTGGCGCAGCGCTTCAAAGTTGTCCAGCGTGACAAATTTGTACATGGCGCAAACAACAATTTGCTCGCCCTGTGCAGCAGACGGATTAGCGGTGTTCTGAGTCATATTTCCTCGCTTTCCCGGAACGTAAAACCGGTGCGTTTGATCGTGGGGGTTAAGAGGGCGCGGAGTATACAAAAACCACTGTAAAACCCCAAACCGGAGCTCATCGCCGAAAAATACAGAGCAATAAGAGACTACTACCGGTTGCAGCAGGCAGAGAGAGGAGAGTAAGGGCTAAAGGGGGAAGGTGGTGAAAGCAGCGAAAGTGGGCAAAGCGGGTACGGATAGAGCAGAGAACAGTAGCGCCAACGCACCGGTTGATACGTTGGCCCACTGGTCAGAATACGTTGATCAGAACTCACAGTTATTGTTGTTCAACACGTACTGCGGCAGTTCATCTTCGGCCGGAATGGGCGTTGGTACGCCCTCGTCATCGATGGATACAAATTTGAACAGGGCTTCGGTCACTTTTTCACGGTGACCAATACGGCCACGACGGACCCAGGCTTCCACATGAATTTGCATCGAGGTGCGGCCGACCTGGGCAACTTCGGTGTAGACCCCCAGAATGTCACCCACTTTAACCGCGCGAATGAAGCTCATGCTGTCGACTGCCACGGTGACAACTCGGCCTTGGGCGCGTTGGCCGGCGCAAATCCCGGCAGCAATGTCCATTTGGGACAGTACCCAGCCACCGAAAATATCTCCGGCCGGGTTGGTATCGCTGGGCATGGCAATGGTGCGGGTGGTCAGACGGCCGCGGGTGGTTTCGTTCATAGATTTTCTCGGTCTGGTTGCTCTCGGTGAGATCGCTCTCAGTGTGCTCAAGATAGATCGCCGGATATTGGTTTCCGGTTGAGTGCGACAGTAGCGGGGAAAACCGGCCTGTCGCGTTTGGCGCAATATAACCCAAACTTTCGGGGCCAGCTATCGGAACGGCTGTTCAGTCAGGGGCGTTTCAATGTCTGATGGAAACCCGGGTGCCGTTCAGGAGTTCCAGAAATCGCGGTTGCGCAGCCGAAAACCGTGGCTGTCGCACTCGTAATGCACCAGCTCCAGTCCCTGCGGGGTGATGGCTTTGGTTGGCAAACCGGGCAATTGGGACAGCGGCTCGCGCATCACCGATGCCGGGGTTTTGTCGGCCAAAAAGCGCGACACCGTGACGTGGCTGCCCCATGGCATGGCGCTGCGAACACTGCGTTTGTTGGCACTCGATACCAACTGATCGGCCAGCTGCCAAAAATGCTGGTTGGCTTTGCTGGCAGCAATCAGAGTGTTGCTGTTGTAGAGCCATTCGGTGAAGGAAATCTGGATTCTCTCGGTGAGAGATTGGCCAAGGGCAAGCCCTTCTTCAAAAAACCAGCTGCTGAATTGCAGCTCGGCTCTGCTTGCTTCGTGATCGGTTAAATCGTGCAGCTTGGGGCCGACGGCAATCGTCGTGTACAGCGCCTCGGGGGCGTAGGTCAGGGCGGGGATGGTGCTTGAGACGGCCAGGCTGGCCTGGTGCAATCGTTCTGTTAGCTCCGGCGGGTATTTCAACACCACCAGCATACCGGCTTCGAACGGCCGATCGGCACCGGTTAACTGCAACTCCTGCTGCGCCATGGGGTGCTTGAATGCGTTCAGATAAATACTCTGCTGTTTTTCAAACAATGTATCCAGACTGCTGTGCATACCTGTCCCTCGCGCTGATCTCGTCCTGAGTGGAGTGGTCGTCGTTTTATATTCAATGTTCGACCTTGGTCGAATAAATCATCGGGCGTGATGGTACTTTTGTACAGACTTAAAAAGCATCAACCTGCATAAAAATTGGCCTGAATCACAACATAACGACCGTAAGGAAATGACAAATCTGTCAGTGGCGGATGGATTGAGGTGGATTGGCAGGTTGATTGGATAGTAGCTGCGAATCAGCCGCTACTGAGCTGACTAACAGTCATCGCCAATCGCAGAGTATTCTGGCCATCAGACTGTTAAACTCGTCACATTCCGCTTGGGGGACTGATCTGAATAACGCTGCGCGAGCAGCGGGATATTCGGGCTGGTCCCGGTGTTATTGCAATGCCCACTGGGCTCAGGGACGGCATGATCAAGTTTTACCACTCCAACGACCTCGATGTTCTGAAAAGCATTTTGTTGTCTTTGATGAAGCACAATCCTCCGTCGCCGTTCGAGCAGGAAGCGATACTGGTGCAGAGTCAGGGTATGGCTCACTGGCTTAAGCTGAACATCGCCGATGGTCTAGGGGTGTCGGCTCAAGTCGATTTTCCACTGCCGTTCAGCTTTGTCTGGAAAGTGTTCAACCAGCTTCGCCCGGATTTGCCGGAGCGCTCTCATTTCGACAAGCCGTTCATGACCTGGAAGCTCATGACCTTGTTGCCTGAATTGATTGAAGCCGCCCGCGATAACCCGGATCACCCGTGTGCGGCCATCGCCCACTACCTCGATGACGATCCGCAAGGACTGCGCTGTTTTCAGTTGTCACAAACCATTGCCGACGTGTTCGACCAATATCTGGTTTATCGCCCCGACTGGTTGCTGGCGTGGGAGAACCAGCAAGACGAGATTGAGGGCGCCGACATCTCCTTGCACCCGTGGCAGCCAGTGGTGTGGCGGGCGCTGGTGGAGCGCAGTCGTGAGCTGGGACACAGCCTTGATCACCGTGCTCGCTTGATGGAACAACTGGCCGATTTGGTCAGGCAGCACCCGGAGCGCCTGAAAGGTTTGCCCAAGCGTTTGTTTGTGTTTGGTATTGCCGCGCTGCCAGGCAGTTACTGGCAAGTACTGAACGCCATTTCCGAACGCATTGAAGTGCATTTTTTCCTCTTGAACCCGTGCCGTAACTTCTGGGGCGACATTGTCGATGACAAACGCCGGGCGCGGATTTTGCGGCAGTCGCC
Source organism: Oceanobacter sp. ABM4_470 (assembly GCF_056158645.1). NCBI lineage: Bacteria > Pseudomonadati > Pseudomonadota > Gammaproteobacteria > Oceanospirillales > Oceanospirillaceae > Oceanobacter > Oceanobacter sp. ABM4_470. The sequence goes on along the minus strand of NZ_JBSWTR010000001.1, from coordinate 1,908,377 downwards.
AGAGTCTGCCGCTTACCTGGAGCGGGGTAATCCTTTGCTGGCCAGTTGGGGGCAGCTCGGACGGGACTTTCTGACCATGGTGCACGACACCGAACTGGAACTCGACGTTGAAGCCTGGGTAGACCCTCAACCGCAGTCCCGACGTAACCTGCTGCAACACCTGCAAGCCGATATTCTTGAACTGCAAGACCGCCAGCAGTTGGCCTTTACCGAGCAAGCGTTAGAGGGCAGTGACTTCAAACAAACGGTGGAAGCCAGCGACGACAGCATTCGTATTGTTTCGGCCCACAGCCCGCTGCGGGAAGTGCAGCGCTTGCAGGATCAGCTACTGAATTGGCTGGCCGATGACCCGACCTTGCAGCCCCGCGACATCGTTGTGATGGTGCCGGATATTGATGCCTACGCACCCTACATTGATGCCGTATTTGCCAGCGCCGACGTCAGTCGAAAAGCCAATAGCCTTTATATTCCGTGGGCCATTGCCGACCAGTCGCTGGTGGCAGAAAACCCGTTGCTGGATACCTTTTTGGCCTTGTTGGCGCTGCCAGACAGCCGCATGACGGTGACCGAAGTACAGGACTGGCTGGAAGTACCAGCCATTCGTTTGCAATTTGGCATTGCTGAATCCGACCTCGACACCATCAAGGAATGGCTGCAGCGAGCCAATGTGCGCTGGGGGCTGGATCGCCAGCAACGGCACGGTTTGGGCGTGCCCGGTTTTGAACAAAACAGCTGGCGTAAGGGATTACGTCAGTTGTTGCTGGGGCTGATGATTCCGGAAACCCTGCCGTCCAGCTCCATGGTGCCTGGCTGGCAGGGTGACTGGCCGGTTTCGGCGGTAGAGGGCAGTAGCGCGGAATTGCTCGGCAAGTTACTGGCATTGATTGATGCGCTGGAATACTGGCAGCAGGTCCTGGCCAAACCGGCGACGGCGTTGCAGTGGATCGAACGGGTGTCCGAACTCACCCGGCAGTTGTTTACTTCAGACTTCAGTCGTGCCGATCAGGTGTCTGCATACGAGCAGCAACGCCAGCAGAATTCCCTGCAACAAATACGGGATGCTATTCAGAGCTGGCAACAAGAGCTGGAGCTGGGCGGTTTGGTGAATGATGAACAGGGCACTGAACAGCAGCTGTCGATTCGTGTGGTGCGCGCCTGGTTCGTCAACGAACTGGGGCAGCAGGGCGGTTGGCAGCGTTTTCTGGCGGGGCCAGTTAACTTCTGTACCCTGATGCCGATGCGTTCGATCCCGTTTCGGGTGGTGTGCATGCTGGGCATGAACGACGCCGATTATCCCCGTAAGGTAACGCCGGTCGGGTTCGATCTGATCATGGCGGGCAAGCGCCGTCAGGGCGACCGTTCCCGTCGGGACGACGACCGTTACCTGTTTCTGGAAGCCGTCAGCTCGGCGCAGGACAAACTCTACATCAGCTACCGTGGTCGCGGCGTGCGCGAGAACAACGAACAGCAGCCTTCGGTCCTGGTCAGCGAGCTAACCGACTACTTGTGTGATGGCTATTGTTTGTCTGGCTGGCAACAAGCAGCTCATGCCGACAGCCGCCAGTGGATGCGCCAGTGGTTGCAGGAAGAGCTGCCTTTACAGCCGTTTAATCCGCAGCTGTACTTGCCGCGCTCTCCAGACAATGCGGCCCAGAACAGCAATATTCCGTCTCGCACGATTCAAAGTTATCACCCACTGTGGGCCGCCGTGGCTTCAGCCCCTATGCAAGTTGAGCCTGAACGGTTTATTGCCAAACCCTTGCCGATACCGGAAGAGTGGCAAGACGACCCACAGTCGGCCTTGCAGTTGGAGCTGAGCGACATTCAATCGGCCCTGAAAAGCAGTGCCACCTTCTTCCTTGAACGTCGTTTGCGCATCGACCTGCAACCGCGTTGGCAGGAAGAACGTACCGAGGAGCCTTTCCGGCTGGATACGCTGGAGCAATATCTGTTTCGCGATGAAGAAGTCGGGCTGGAAATCGCTCAGGTGGCCGCTGGCCCAGAACCCGATTCCGGCTTGCAGCCTGACACTCTTAAGCGTTTACAGCGACTGCAATCGCTCGGCCAGTTACCCGTCAATGTGCTGGGAGAACTGGCCCTTGAAGATGCCATTGCCGAGGTGCAGCCCCTGGTTCAGCGAATTCGGCAGCTGCAACCACAAGTCGGCGAGGCTACTTCCTGGCGTGTGGAGCTGCCGGTACCTGCGTCTGTGCGGGCCTTGTTCGGCAACCATGAACGCATGGGCGCCAATGACCAGCTGACCATTAGCGGCGAGAGCCTGGCGATGACTGCCGGTAAAACACTCGTTCGGTGGCGCAGCGGTGGCGTTCGGGGCAGCCATCTGCTGGATGCCTGGGCCGAACTGCTGTTAGCCAATCTCGCATCCGGCGGTGAAGTCAGCAAACTCAGTTACCTGGGACTGGGTGACCGCATGAGTGGCGAGGTGTGTGAATACCAGCTGGGCTGTCCTGAATCAGAGCAAAGCCAGGCGCTGTTGCTGGAAATGGTCGAATACTTGATGCAAAGCTGGCTGATGGCCGGTGACTTACTCCCTGATTTGCTGTTCAGCCTGCTGTCACAAACGCCGGATGTAGACCTTGCCGCCGTCGCAGATGGCTCCAATGACGATGAGAGTCATCATCAACAAGCCACACCGCAAGTTACCGAAGAATGGCTAACTATTGTTCGGCAAGCTCTGGCCAGTGACTTTGGCGAGCTGCAAGGGGCAGAGCTGCAGCGCTGTCGGCCGGAATTATTGGAGTCCTTGCTGAAACCGGACTATCTGCAACACTGGGTCAGCCGCCATAACCACCTGATGTCGTCCTTGATGAAATACACCACACGTGCCGATGCGGCTCAGGAGGGAGCATGACCTCCATGAATGCCATTCCACTGGATGTATCGACCTTCCCGCTTACCGGCCAATCGCTGATTGAAGCCAGTGCGGGCACCGGCAAAACCTTTACCATTGCCAGCCTCTACAGCCGTTTGAGTCTGGGTCACAACACCGGTTTGCAGCCGCTGGGCTGCGATCAGATTCTGGTAGTGACCTTTACCAAGGCCGCCACGGAAGAACTGCGCGGCCGTATTCGTGAGCGCCTGCGCGGCAATCTGGAAGACCTGCTGCGTCAGCAAGCCGGTCTGCCATTAACAGACGGGCTGCTGACCAGCTGGTTACAACAGCTGGACTGGTCGGACGAGCAGCTGCAACAGCAGATCGACAGCTTGCAGGCCAATCTGTCGGCCATGGACGACGCCAGCATTTACACCATTCACGGTTTTTGTCAGCGCATGCTGAAGCAGTTTGCCTTCGACAGTGGGGTGATGTTCAGCGCCGATCTGGAGATGGATACCGCCAGTTGGTTGAAGCAGGCTTGTGAAGATGTTTGGCGTCAGCATATGTATCGGGCAGAGCGTACCGATGTGTTGGTGTACCGTTCGGTGTTCCCGTCGCCGGACGAACTGATGAGCAAGATCCGGGGCTGGTTCTCGCGCCCGGATACGGTGTTTGTCCCACCGGTGCCTGCGGCCGAAGCACCGGACTCCCGTGAAGCCGAACAGGCGTTCGAGAAAGCAATGGCGGCGGCTCAGACGAGTGGCTGGCAAAGCATCGGCGACTTGCTGTTGGAAGCGGCCACCACCAAACAGCTGAACAACAACAGCTATAAACCGGCTTCTATACCTGGTTGGCTGAAAGACCTGCAACACTGGTTTGATGGCGGCTTTTCGCTCAAGGTGCCAGCCAAGGCCGAGAACTTTACCGCTCGCCAGTTGAGTGCCAAAACCAGCAAAGGCAAAACCACGCCAGAGCACGATTTATTCGATGCCATGGACGTGCTGCTCAGCGCACTGGAACCATTGCAGCAGTATCAGCACCAGTTTCTGAAAACCCTGCCCAAAGCCTGGTTTGATGAGGTGAAAACCCGTTACTTCCAGCTGCTGGAACAAGCCGGTGCCTTGTCGCCAGATGACCTGTTGCGGCTGCTGGACAGCGCCTTGCAAGGGACTCAAGGCCCGGCGCTGGCGCAGCAAATCCGAACCTTGTATCCGGTTGCTTTGATCGATGAATTTCAGGATACCGATCCGATGCAGTATCGGATCTTCCAGACGATTTATGCCGCGGCTGCTGGTGCAGGCGACGGCTCTGAGTCAGCACCCACTTGTGGCCTGACTGCCATTGGTGACCCCAAGCAGGCGATCTATGCCTTCCGTGGGGCGGATATTTTCACCTACATTCAGGCCCGTCGACAGATGCCGCCAGAGCGTATTTTTACGCTGGATACCAACTGGCGCAGTCACAGTCGCATGATTGGCGCTGTGAATCGGCTGTTCGATGATCACCCGTCGCCATTTGTGTTTGACGACGATATTCCTTTCTTTCCGGTAAACGCTGCTGGTAAACACGACGATGCCGCTTTGCGACTGAACGGCAAGGCGGCTGCACCACTGCAATTCTGGCTGCCCGCCGATGCCGAGACGGAAGAGGAAACCCGGGAAGCGGGCGTACGCCGCTGTGCTGAAGACTGTGCCGACAGCATTCAGCGCATGCTTGCCGGGGCGGCACAGTTGGGTGAACAGACCGCTCAGGCGCGGGATATGGCGGTGTTGGTTCGGACCAATGCCCAGGCGCAGATGATGCGTGATGCACTGGCGCAACGGGGCATTGCGGCGGTGCTGCTGTCGCGGGAGTCGGTATTCAAATCGACCACTGCGGTCGAGCTGCTGAACTGGCTTAGCGCGGTGGCGGAACCGGCTGACGAGCGTTTGCTGCGTAATGCACTGGCAACCCGCTTGCACGGTTTTAGCGTTAACCAGATTTACCAGTTGCAAGTGAACGAACGCGAGTTGGAGCGTCAGCTGGAGGGGATGCAGCACTACCACGAACGCTGGAACCGCAACGGAATCATGGCCGCCATTCTGGACTGGATGGCCCGGGACGATCGTGCCGCCCGCATTCGCCATCAGGCAGATGGTGAACGCACGCTGACCAACTTGCTGCATTTGGGCGAATTGTTGCAGCAGAGCAGCCGTCGCTTGAAGGGGCAACAAGCTTTGTTGCGCTGGTTCCGTGAGCGGGTATTGGACGCCAATGAATCCGGCGAAGACGCCCAGCTACGGCTGGAGTCGGACGCCAATCTGGTGTCGATTGTGACCATTCACAAGTCCAAAGGTCTGGAGTATCCGTTGGTGTTCCTGCCGTTTGTCTGGGCAGACCTGACCAAGCTCAATAACGTTGAAGATGTGCGCTATTTCGACGGCGAGCAGGTGATCCTTAACCTGGATGCCAGTCGGGACGAACGCGATCTGGCGGCCCGCGACAAACGGGCTGAATACATGCGTTTGTTGTATGTGGCGCTGACCCGGCCGGTGCAGGGCTGCTTTGTGTGGTTGTCGAAGGCGAACGTCGGCGGTCGTGCGAAAAATCCGCCGCCGGTATTACAGTCGTCGGCTCTTGGCGAGTTACTGCAAATACAACAGCGAGGCTGGCAGGGGCTGGCTGAACTGTCTGATGACAGCTTGTATCTTGGCCCAGCACCTCAGCTGCAGCCAGACGAAGCGGCTTCTTCAGGAGAATACGCCGAGCGGCAGGGCGACAATGCCCAGCTGCAAGCTGCTGACTTTACCCGCAAGATAGATCGCCGTTGGCGGGTGTCCAGTTTCACCGCCTTGAGCCAGCAGGATGCAGCCAACGAGCAGGGTCTGGAAGAATCCCAGGACGGCGGTTTGCGCCAAGACGAAGGCAATGGCTGGCAACAAGCCAGCGGTATGCTGAATAGCGGTTTGCCAGCTGCTGGCATTGCAGGAGTGAGCCCTGACAGTGAGAGCATGAGCGGTTCTGGTAACAACCTGACCGAGCCTAATGCCGAACTGGCCGCTGAAGCCCAACGGGCAGCGCGGCAACAGGCCTTTGTGCAACATCTGGCCATGCAATTCCCGCGTGGCTCTCAGGCCGGTACCTGTTTGCACAGTATTTTTGAACACTGGAATTTTACCGGCAACAAGGCGCTGCAACGGGATGTGTTGCCGAAAGCATTGCGCCACTTCGGCTTGTTGGACGATGTGTTGGCCATTGTGCCCTCTACTGCACCCTCTGGCACTGGCGTGGCGTTAGAGCCCCCGTTTGAGCAGCACCCGGCAATCGAACAGCTGTCCGGTTGGTTGCAGCATGTGGTCACTACGCCGCTAACAGGCAATATTCAACTGCAGCAGCTCGATAGCCGTCAGCGACTGGATGAAATGGAGTTCTGCTTGCCCGTCGGCAATCTGTTTGCCGATGGCCTGAATGCCTTACTGCGTGACAGCCGTAGCGCCGATATGCAACGACCCAAACTGCAATTCCGGCCACTGGATGGCTATCTGAAAGGCTTTATCGACCTGATTTTTTGTGTTGATGGCCGTTACTACCTGTTGGACTACAAGTCGAATTACCTGGGCGACAACCCGGAAGACTATATGGGGGAGGCGCTGGATCAGGCAATGGCCGCCCATTACTACGATTTGCAGGCTCGTATTTACAGTCTGGCGTTGGATCAGTTCCTGCATCACCGGATTCCGGATTATTCCCCGGCGCAACATTTGGGTGGTGTGTTCTATCTGTTCCTGCGGGGAATGCAGCCGGGCTGTGATTCGCAGTCGGGGGTGTGGTTCAGCCCGATTGACCCGCACGATCTGGCACGCTGGCAGAGCGGCATGTTGCGCTTGCCTGCCACGGAATCTGCGGGGGATAAAGTGACTGGCACGGATTCCAGCGCGAACTCCAGTCAGCAAGGGGAGTTACCTTTCTAATGATGTCTCAAGGATCAACTCGTCATCCGCAAACCGATGGGCTGCAAACCCACATGAACCAGAGTGCCATGGCGGCACTCTGGCAGGCATTGCAGGAAAGCGACCGGCTGCGGGAAATCGACTGGCAAGTGGCGAGACAGCTGTTTCTGTATCAGTCGTCCGCCGCTGACCGACGAGGCCAGGGTGCTCAGAACAATAACCAAGATCAGGATGCCGCATTGGTCGTAGCCGGGCTTTTGGTGTCCTGGGCCCTGGGAAGAGGGCAAGTATGCCTGCCGCTGGCAACGTCCCCTCTGAAAGACATTTTGCCACAGGACTTGTATGCCGATGCGGCCAGTTCTACTTCCAGCGCGAGTTCTGCTCCGGTTCCGTCCGGCACAGCCACGCTGAATATGCTTTGGCCGACGCCACAACAATGGCAAGGCTGGCTGGAACAACACCCAGCGGTGTTTAACAGCACCGCCGCTTGCCCTGACGCTGTTACGGCGGCTTATCAGGGGCAACCGCTGGTGCTGGAAGCCTGGCCGCAGCCACGCTTGTATCTGGCGCGTTATTTCTTTTATCAGCACGGCCTTGAACAGCAGATTCGCCAGCGACTGGCTTTGCCGGTCGAGTTGGATATGGCAGCCATGGCTCCGGTATTTGCAGGCCTGTTTCCGCCGCAGGCTGTGCCCGCCAGTGCGGGGCTAATGGAGCGGACCGACTGGCAAGCAGTGGCCGCTGCAACGGCCTGTTTGCAGCGTTTTTGTGTGATTACAGGTGGCCCGGGAACGGGCAAAACCCACACGGTTACGCGTTTGCTGGCGGCTTTGCTGAGCGCTGAACCGGATCTTCGAATTGCCCTGGCGGCTCCGACCGGCAAAGCCGCCGCCCGTATGACCGAGTCGATTCGTGCCGCCCGTGAGCGGGGAGACGTTGCTCATGCTGACGCCATCCCGGATACCAGTTTTACCCTTCATCGTTTGCTGGGCTGGCGACCTGATGGTTTCCGCTACGGCGAACAGCAAACCTTGCCGTATGACTGCATTGTGGTTGATGAATCCTCGATGATTGACCTTGCCATGATGTACCAGCTGGTGGCGGCAACTCCGGCTTCAGCGCGGCTGATTTTGCTGGGCGACCGGGACCAATTGGCCTCGGTAGAAGCCGGCAGTGTGCTGGCAGACCTGTGTAATGCCGGTAACGAGTGTTGGCCCGATGCGCAGTTTGCCGCTCGTATCAGCGCATTGTGCGGTCAGCAGTTGCCTGTCAATTCCAGTGCAGGGGCGGCTATTGAGAACGATAAAGAAAACAACGAAGACAACGGTTGGGTGTCTGATGCCCCCGCTGCTCGCTTACAGCCGTTCGAAACAGCTGACCTGTTTGCGAGCGCTGAGCTTGTCACGGATTCCGCGCCAACGGAGTTTCCTCCTTCAAATTCAGATCCCATTGCGTCGGTGATGAGTAGCGCAGCAACCAGTACAGATACCGTCGACCAGCCAGCATTTAACATGGCCAATGCCGTTGCCGAACTGAAAGTGTCACGCCGTTTCACCGCCGACAGTGGTATTGGAAAGCTGGCCAGTGCGGTGAATCAGGGACGCTCCAGCATTGCCTTACAACTGTTCGATCGACACCCTCAGGCGTTGTCGTTGCGTTTGCATGATGATCAAAGCGTCACGTCCCGCGATGCGTCGCCACTGTGTGACTGGGAAACGGACTTGTTGGACGGTCATCGCTACTATTGCAGCCGTATTGCGGTTGCTGCGCCGCGTTCGATGCAGGAGCAGGAACAGGCCGGAGCCGAGGCGCTGGCGGCGTTTGCCGAGTTTCAGGCGCTGGTGGCGGTGCGACAAGGGCCATTTGGCGTGGAGAATCTGAATCGCCATGTCGAGCAACTGCTGACGCGGCAAGGGCTTTTGAATCGGGCGTCAGACAGCGTCTGGTACGCAGGGCGTCCGATTATGATTACCCGTAACGATTACGACCTCGGCCTCTACAACGGCGATATCGGTGTGGTGGTGCGTGATACCAGTGGAGAATTGCGGGTGGCCTTTGAAGCACGGGAAGGCGGAATTCGCTTTTTATTGCCAAGCCGACTGCCCAGCCATGAAACTTCTTTCGTTATGACAGTCCATAAAAGTCAGGGATCGGAGTTTCAGCAGGTGATGTTGTTATTGCCAGAGCAATGGCAGCCGGTAATCACCCGAGAGTTGATTTACACCGCGATCACCCGAGCCAAGGAACGTTTTGTGTTGCTTGCCCAGCCCGATGTCTGGCACATCGGTTTAAGGAGCCGGGTAGTGCGAGCCAGTGGCTTGCGCGACGCTTTGTGGACGTCAGATCGGTGAGTGCAGCCAAAAACCGACATTTTTACCCTTTGGGAAACCCTGTTCTGGCTCTAAGCGACAGGGCATTTTATTTAACTGTTTATATTTACATGCGGAGTTTGCATGACCTCCCAACGTGACGATTCTGATATCAACGAACCGCTGGTAGCGTCCCGTGAAACCAGGACTCATTCAAAAGCACAGTCTTCAGCACCAGTAACGGCTGGTAAGCCGCCACGCGGCATCCTGTTCTGGCTGGGCCGCACCGTGCTGGTGTTGCTGCTGTTGTTGATCATTCTGGTGCCGCTGGTGCGTTACGTGGCACCACCGCTGGCGATTTCCTGGTTGAAGAACTGGTATGCAGAACAGGGCGATCAGTACCAGTTGCAACTGGCGGACTGGCAGTTGTCACTGTGGTCGGGCACGCTGGCGTTGAACGGTATTGTGCTGGATCACCCAGGTAAGGATGGCGATCAAACCTCGTTGCAGTCCCTGACGCTGGATCTGAATACTGGCCTGATCAAGGACCGCACCATCGAGATTGAAGGCGTATCGGTGTCTGGATTAACACTGCAAGCCAGTATGGCCGATAACACCTTGCACCTTGCGGGCATGGAATTGCCGCTGGAGCAGCAAGCGACGTCTGCAACAACTGCGGGTGCCACCAGCCCAAGCGAGCCATGGCGGGTAATGGTCGATGACCTGACGTTGTCGAACTGGAACCTCAACTGGCAGCAGCCGGGCCTGAGCAGTGGAGCAACTCTGAAACAGTTGACGCTGACGAATTTCGACAGCGAGACCCCGTCATCATTTGATGTGACTACCTCCCTGGCGCTGGAGTCCCTGGCGCTCGATGACCAATTCCTGACCAGTCTTAACCAACAAGCTTTGGTTGAAACCTTGCAGCAGTCGCTGGCGGCCGATACCGCGTTGAAGCTGACGCTGGAGCAGCCGTTTCAGATTGATTGGTCGGGGCGCGTTACCCAGTGGAACAGCACGCCGGGCGTAGCGGGTGACCTGAAACTGGGAACCTTGGAATTGCGGGCGCTGGATGCTATCGAGCTGGGATTCGAACAGTTCTCGGCGGCGGGTATCGAGGCTAATGCGTCACAACAGGCATCCGCTGGGGTGAACTTGACCGGTCTGCATATTACCTCTCCTAACGCTCGTCAGGTGGCGCGTGATCTGTTTGTGCTGGAGCAATACCAGCTCGATCAGGCGCTGTTCGATGGCCAGATGCTGCAACTGGGCAAGCAAGCCATCAAGGGCCTGAAGATTGATGCCCGACTGGAAGACGAGCGCCTGAATCAACTGCCGTTTGTGATTGAGTTGGCTGGCACCACCGATTCTGATGTCAGCAATGCGAATGGAAGCATGGCAACCACACAAGCAAGCCAGCCCCGTCGTGGCACTGGTCCGGGAGGCTTACCGGAATTTCGTCTCGAAGGTGTGGATATTCAACAGCTGGACATCGGCTATCGTCAGTCGGGCATTGTGGCGCACATTACCTCGGATGCCATGAATCTGGGGGTGATCGACAGCGCCCAGAACCTGCCAATTGAATTGAACGGCAGCCTGGATGTTCAGCGTCTGGAAGTCGAAGAGCCTCAATCCGTGGCCTTGCTGCAACCGTTGAACTTCCGCTGGTACGGTCAGCTGCGTGATTGGCGTCGTCAGCCGCAGCTGGTCGGCGACGTGGTCTTTGAACACTTCTCGGGCCGTGCAGAAGGTCAGCCGCCGCTGTCGTTCGATAGTCTGGCGGTGGAGGGCATCAGCGCTGACCGTCATATCCAGTCTGCTGAACGGGTAACCCTGAGCAATCTGGTAGCGCAATTCCCGGACGGCGAAACAGAAGCGGTCAAAAACAAGGGGCCTTTGCTGAGCCTGGCCAGCTATGTGATTCCCAAACTCTATTTTGATGGCGATACCTTCACCACCGGGGTGCAGACGTTTGCCGGTTTTAATATGAATCTGGTGCGCTTGCAGGACGGCCGCATCGCCGGTACTCCGGTGGCCTCGGATGCCGGTGCCAAGGCCAATAACGGCGGCACGGGCAGCTCAGAAGGGCCAGTAGCGCCGACGGTGAATCCAACCTTGCCGATCCTGATTCGGGTGGATGGGGTTGAGTTGATGTCTGAAAACGCAGGCACAGCTATCGACAGCCGTATTGCGTTTGAAGATCAGGCGATCCAGCCAAATCATCGCAGCTCTTTGCAGCTGCGTACGTTAACCGTTGGCCAGGTCGACAGCAATGAGCTGTTGGGCAATCCGGAGAGCCGTGTACCGGTGAGTGTGTTGGCGGGCCTCGACAAATACAACGACATCAAACTGGACGCCAAAGTGGGCTTGAGTGGCGGCTTGCCTGAAGGCAATTTCAACTTCTCCATCAGTCAGATGAATTTGCCACCGTTCAGCCCTTATGTGTCTCAGGCCATTGGCTACAAGGTGCAAAAGGGCATGTTGCAGTTGAAATCGAATGTTGATGTAGTGGCGGGACAGATGGACGGCAAGGCGACGCTGCGACTGCAAAACAGCAAGTTTGAACCAGCCAACCAGAAGCGGATTGACCGCGTCAGCAAGCAAATTTCGATGCCGGTTGAAACCGTGTTGTCGGTGCTGAAAGACGATAACAACAACCTCAAAATTGATATCCCGATCGACGGTCCGATCAACGACCCGGGTATCGGCATCAACGACATTCTGCAACAGGTGACCAAAACCGCAGTGCGTACCGCCACGCTGTATTACTTGCAGCAAGCGTTTCAGCCTTACGGTGCGCTGATCAGTCTTGGCTCCATTGCGTCCGATACCCTGTTTGCCATTCGACTGGAGCCTTTGAAATATCAGCCTCAACAGTCGGATCTGACCTCTGAACAAACGGACTACCTGCAAAAAGTTGTCTCCACCATGAAGAAAAAGACGGCGCTGGAGCTGCAAGTGTGTCCGTTCGTCAGTAAGGAAGAAGCGGCCGCCATGGGAGATCAATGGTTTGGTCTTGGCATTCAGCGCGGTGAAAACGTCAAGGACTGGTTGTCGCAGTTCAAGGACGATAAGGACAAGTCCCTGTCCCGTAGAATTACCGTCTGTTCGCCGGAGCAAGGCAAGGACTCCCGGGTAGAAATGGGTTTCTAACGCCGGTATAGCGGCATGGTGAAAACGCCTGACCAATCGGTCGGGCGTTTTTGTTTGTGGACACTGGTTTTTGGTGTGTTAAATAAGTGCCGTTCGATGCGGAATTATTACAAATTAGTACCAGAATGGCATTGAGGTGCCTTCTCATTTGCATTACCTTTCCTGACGTTTTTGACACACAACAACAAGAGTTAGGAAAATCATGAAACGTTCGATTCTGGCATCAGCCATTGCAATGGCTGCTTCTTCCACGGTTATGGCTGAAACCAATGCTGAACTGAAAGCAGAAATCGCCGATCTGCGTGAGCAACTGAATGCCGTTGCCGACATGGTGGAAAGCAAGGAAAGCGCTCACAGCGGTGTGAGCCTGGGTGGTTACGGTGAAATCCACCTGAACCTGAATAACGGTACCGATAACGAAATCGACTACCACCGTTTCGTGCTGTTCCTGGGTAAGGAATTTAACGATACCACGCGTTTCTTCGCTGAGCTGGAGCTGGAGCACAGTTTGGCCGGTGAAGGTAAGCCAGGTGAAGTTGAACTGGAGCAGGCTTTCATCGAGCACGATCTGAACGCCAACAACTCTGTCAAAATGGGTATGTTCCTGATGCCGGTTGGCCTGCTGAACGAAACCCACGAACCAGATACTTTCTACGGTGTTGAGCGTAACAACGTAGAGAAAAACATCATCCCGACAACCTGGTGGGAAGGTGGTGTTATGCTGACCTCTCGTCTGGCTCCGGGTGTGACGGTAGACGTGGCCATGCACTCTGGTCTGAGCACTTCCGACGGTACCATCCGTAAGGGCCGTAAGAAGGTCGCTGAAGCACCTGCCAACAAGGCTGCTTACACCGCACGTATTCGTTACACCGCCATGGCCGGTCTGGAGTTGGGTGCAACCCTGCAACGCCAGGACGACATGCTGCAAGGCGCTGGTACTGAAGAGGTGAACGGTACTCTGGTTGAAGCTCACGCGGCTTACCAGAAAGACGGTTTCGGTCTGCGTGCCCTGTACGCCAGCTGGTCCCTGTCTGACTCTGTTGAAGATCAGGGTCTGACCAAAGGCGAAGGCGCTACCTCTCAGAAAGGTCTGTACATCGAGCCATCCTACCGCGTAGGCGATGTGGGTGCGTTCTACCGTTACAGCCGTTGGGACAACCAGGCTGACGCCGATCTGGGTACCGATTACAGCCAGCAAGACGTAGGTGTTAACTACTGGCTGAGCGAAACCGTTGCCCTGAAAGCTGATTACTTTCGTCAGAACAAAGACGGCGATCTGAACGCGACCGGTTACAACCTGGGTCTGGGCTACAGCTTCTAAGCGATAGCCAGTCCACAGGATAGCCAAAGCCCGGTGCATCGAATGATGCATCGGGCTTTTTTGTGTCTTGCTGGTTTATACAGCGCAGGTTTATCGGTGGCAGATTCCTGAATGACAGATTCCTGGACCGCAGGCATAAAAAAACCGGAGTGGCGAACCACTCCGGTTTTTGTCAGGCAGTGAAAGCCGGGATTAAACCGGTTTCACAACGAACAGCAGGTCGCCCTGGTTCACCTGTTGGCCATCGGCGTTCATGATACGGGTGACCTTGAACTTCTGGCCTGCCGGGTACAGTTCGGCACCGGCGCGGTTGAACTGCTTCAGGCTCAGCGGCGTGAACATTTTCATCGCTTCCATCAGACACAGGGTCTGTTCCACGTCGATGATGTCACCTTCCTTCACGAACGCTGGTTCGCTTGGGGAAGAAGAGCCGTAGAAGATAGACGTGGTTGGCGACAGAACTTTCAGTTCGTCGGAACCTTCAATCTTCAGTGCAGAAGCGTCTACCGCGTCAGCAGCCAGATCCGCAGCTTCTTCAACGTCCTTGATCAGTTCGTTGAGGTCGGTGCGATCCAGGAATTTCGGCAGGTAGCCAGTGTCGTAAACGCCGTTCTTGAACACTTCATCATCCAGAATGCGCATGGCAGTCGGGATATTGGTGCACACGCCGGTGATCTTCACGCGGCTCAGGTATTCACGCAGCTTGGCAACGGTATCTTCACGGTCCTTACCGTAGCAGATGATCTGTACGATCATGCTGTCGTAGAACGGCGATACTTCCTTGCCGGCGGCGGCCATGGAAATCAGATCAATGTAATCTTCTTCTGGCAGTACGCATTCGCGTATCTTGCCTGGGGTAGGAACAAACTGCAGTTCTTCGCCCTTGATCACTGGCTTCTCGGCGTTGATACGAACTTCGATGGCGTAACCTTCACGTTTCGGAGCCAGATCAGCGATAGATTCACCTTCAGCGATCTTGAACTGGGTAGATACGATATCAATACCGGATACCCATTCCGTTACAGGGTGTTCTACCTGCAGACGGGTGTTCATTTCCATGAAGTAGATGGTGTTGGCATCGAGGTCGTAAATGAACTCAACGGTACCGGCACCGAAGTAGTCCACGGCGTCTGCCAGTTTGGTGGCGTAGTCGTAGGACAGCTGTTCCAGTTCACGCGGCAGCATGGTAGAGCCGGATTCCTCGAACAGTTTCTGGTTGTTACGCTGTACGGAACAGTCACGCAGACCCAGGATCTTGGTGTTTCCGTGCTTGTCACGCAGTACCTGTACTTCGATGTGACGCAGGGAAGTTACGAACTTCTCCAGGTACACGTCGCCGTTACCAAAGGCCGCTTTGGCTTCGGTAGAGATCTGGTGGAACAGGGTGTGCATCTTGTCGGCAGAGTGAACTACCTGAATGCCTTTACCACCACCACCGTGTACGGCTTTCAGCAGCACCGGGTAACCGATTTCTTCTGCAACAGCCGCTGCGTTGGCAGAGCTGGTCAGAATACCGTGAGAACCTGGTACCACTGGAACTTCTACGCGCATCGCGGTGTTAATCGCGTTGGACTTGTTACCCATGGTTTCCATGGAAGAAACGGCAGGGCCAATGAAGTTGATATCGTGGTTACCACACAGGGCCGCAAACTGGCTGCTTTCGGACAGGAAGCCGATACCCGGGTGCAGGGCCTTGACGTTTTCGTGGTGTGCAACACGCAGCACGGACTTGGCATTCAGGTAGGATTCGTCCGGGGTGTTACCACCGATACAAATCACGCGGTCTTCAGGGCCAAGCATGTCCACTGGTACGGAATTCATATCCGGGTCGGACTGAACCAGAACCACCTTGATGTCGTTTTCCTGCGCCTTGCGGATCAATTTCACGGCAGTACAACCACGGGCGTGTACCAGCACCTTGTCGACAGGACCGAATACCTTGTCGCTGTTGGCGCCTTTGCCTGTGTCCGGAATCAGACGCTCGGCAGTCACGTAACCTTGCAGAACACGATCCAGAACGTCATCAACAGTGTGACGTGCAGTTGGCATGTCAGGGTCGATGGCGCGCAGGCGGTCGTCCATATCGTCGAAGAACGGGTGGGCCACCAGGCCGTCCATGGACTTCGGAGAAACAGACAGGTAGTTGGACAGGGTGCTGGTGCTTGGCAGGTAGCTAGGCACAACAATCTGACCGGCGAACGGCATATTGGTACCGGAGAAGTAGTAGGTCTGTGCCAGTGGGTGAGTCACGAAGGACGCCTGGGCACCACCAGTACAGTCACCGAAGCCGAAAATCACCAGTGGCAGTTCGTTGTCACGAACAAAACGGGTGATACGGTCGTTAGTCACAGCCATGGAGAACAGTGCTGCAGCACCTTCTTTGGTTTGCATACCACCGGAAGAAACGAAACAAACGATTGGCAGGTGCAGCTTGGCACACTCCACCATCAGCTTGCAGAATTTCTCGGCAGAGGCCATGTCGAAGGCACCGGCCTGGAAGTCCAGATTGGATACCAATGCACCGACTTGCTGTTCACGTTCGCCAATCTTGATGGTACCGATACCGGTAATCACACCACATGGCTTGACGTCTTTCTTCAGTGCGCCTTCGATGGAGCTACGGAAGCCAGGGAACTGAACCGGGTCAGCAGACATCAGGTTGCTGTTGGTTTCCTGGAAGTCAGTGAAGAAACGCTCAATGATGGCATTGGCGGAGGTCTTCTTCTGACGCTTGGTGTCGTCCAGAACCTGCTGGATCAGCAAGTCGTGGTAGGCCATGGTCAGACGGTTCCAGAAGTCCTTACGACGACCAATGGTGACCGGGTTGATACGACCATTATAGGCTTTGCCCTGCTGTTCGGCGGAGTAGTACTCCGGCAGCAGTTTTTCCAGAATGAAGGTGATCACCACGAACAGGGTGTCAGACAGGCGAGGGAACGCCAGCTTCTTCCATTCTTCAACGGACTTCAGGAAGGCACCACGCTGACCGCTCTTGCAGAAGTAGCTCAACCAGTAGTTGAAGGATTCCTTCTCTTGCTCGGTGTAGGTGTCGCCAGAAGTCGCTTCGGCGAGGGATTTTTCCAACAGTGCTTTCAGGCTTTCCAGCGACAGCG
This sequence comes from Oceanobacter sp. ABM4_470, assembly GCF_056158645.1. Classification (NCBI taxonomy): domain Bacteria; kingdom Pseudomonadati; phylum Pseudomonadota; class Gammaproteobacteria; order Oceanospirillales; family Oceanospirillaceae; genus Oceanobacter; species Oceanobacter sp. ABM4_470. The sequence continues at coordinate 1,891,716 of NZ_JBSWTR010000001.1, read as the reverse complement.
CACGGCTCTCGTTGGCTTCCTTGGCAACGTTCACCAGGTTGCTGATGAAGTTGTCGTACATCTTGCCGAACACCAGCATGTTGTGACACACCTGGGTGAATTCCAGACGCAGTTCATCATGCAGAATGGCGTCCAGAATGGTGATGTCAGGGTGCTGCGGGTTCTGGATGTTTTCCTGGCGGAACTGGATGTACGGTGCCAGAGACTCTTCCAGAATACGACGGTTGGCTTCGATGGTCGCCGCGTCGTTGCTGTTGGCCAGTGCTTCGGTACGGGAGGACAGCTTCAGCTCGGAACGAATGGCTTCAGGAACCAGAGCGCCTTTCAGGACGATGTTCAGAGCGGACGCGATGGTCTGCTTCAGAGCGCCTTTGGACTTCTCTTTTTCCATGCCTTCAGTCAGTTCCTGATGAACGTCATGAGGCAGCTGTTCGCGAATGTAGGCGGCCAGCGGATGGGCGTTGTTCTCGATGAACTGGGCAACGGACTGGGTGTCCAGAACGTCGGCAGCGCGCAGCAGGAAGCGGCTCTGCTTGTAGTCTTCCAGGTAGTTCAACAGGCCGTTGAAGTTAACCGGCGCGTCGGACTTCCAGCGGTTGAACAGGTACAGACCCAGGTTGAAGCACAGCTCTTGCTTGGCTTTCAGGTAGTTGTTCTTTGGTTCACCCAGGAACAGACGTGCGATGGTGCCACGGCTTTCGTCGCGGTCTTCGTACTTGCTCCAGAAATTCTTCCAGCTCTTGTGCAGCGTGTCGTCGTAAACGATTTTCTCAGGCGCTTGCAACCAGTTCTGGAACTTGCGCTTGGACTCGGCTTGTTGACGCTGTTGCAGCTGACCTTCCGGAATCTCTTTCTCAGCCAGACGGCCGTAGTTTTCAACGGTGCTGGAGTGAATACGACGACGCAGGGTCAGGTAACGGGTGTAACGGTAGGTCAGACCAAACAGGTTAACGTGCTCAGTCGGGCTTTCTGCAACGAAGAAGTTAGCGCCTTTTTGCAGGTTTTGCAGTTTGTCTGACGGCTTCAGGAAACGCTCAACCGAGGTCTTGTAATGGTCCAGCATGTATTCGTTGTTCTTGGCGAACTCGACGGCGCTGCCTTCGATGGACTGAATACCGGAAACCACGGCCTGGTGCAGGTTGAAACGCTTTTCGTCAGCGTCGGTCGGGGCGTAGTCGATGATGCCATCGATGATGCCGGCTTTACGCAATTCGTAGCCGGATACACCCACGTACTTGGCACACTCCTGCCAGGACAGGTTGTACTTGCGGGCAATGCTCGCGAGACCCTGTGGCTGAATGGTGTTGAAAATACCGTCGCGCACGGTCAGCAGGATGTTGGTGGTGGCCAGTGGGATGGCACCGCCGGAGTAACCTGCACCCCAGATAATACCCAGGGATGGCACGTCGTTGTTGGCCATTTCGGTGATCAGGTGGGAAATGCTGTGAGCCTGGTTGCCGGCGTTGGCAACTTCACCGGCATCGGCTCCCGGCGTATCGATAAAGGTAACGATAGGCATGGAACGCTGGGCGTAGGAACGTACCAGCTGAGCTGCGCGGTTGTGGTGCTGTGGGCCCCACACGCCATTGGCGGTTTCGCGGTTCTGACAGATGAAGGCAACGCGGCGTACCTTGCCGTTGAAGTCCATGTCGGCTTCACAGGCGTACAGCGGGCCGTCTTCAACTTCAGTGATGGTGCGCAGGATCAGGTGCTTGACGACGCTCTTGGCGCCTTCACGGCTGTTGCTTTCAGAAGGAGCAACCACCTGTTCGATATATTCGTCGATGTTCAGGGTTTTCAGACGCGCCAATTCGGTGTCACAGGTGTCAGGCGCGACCAGACCTTTTACGGTTTGGTCAACAGCGTTGTCTTCATACTCAGGGAACAGGGAGAAATCTGCCGATAGCTGTTCGGCAATTTGAAAGAGCTGGTCTACTTGTTTGGAAATTTGTTCAGACATGTTGGGTTAATTCCGTAATGTGCCGATCGTCGGACCAGGTTGGTTGGCAAGCCGCCAAACCAATCATGCCCGCTGGGCAACCGATGTTTTCAGTTGCCGTCGCAGGCCTGGTAAGTCAGGGAGCAAGGATCGGGTTTCCCTTGCCCCTGGCTGCTGATTAGACAGCCTTGAAAATCAGTGTGGCGTTGGTGCCACCGAAGCCGAAGCTGTTTGACATAACGTACTTCAGCTCAGCTTCACGGTTCTCTTGAACCAAATCGTACTCAGCAGCGCCTTCATCCACTTCAGTGATGTTGGCACTACCGGTGATGAAACCGTGTTTCATCATCAGCAAGCAGTAAATGGCTTCTTGCACGCCCGCGGCACCCAGAGAGTGACCGGACAGGGACTTGGTAGAGCTGAATGGTGGCACCTTGCCATCAAAGGCCTGGGCTACGGCTTTCAGTTCGGTGATGTCGCCTGCTGGAGTGGAAGTACCATGAGTGTTCAGGTAGTTGATTTCCGGGTTGCCGGCTTCTGCCATGGCAATCTGCATGCAGCGAACGGCACCTTCGCCGGAAGGGGCTACCATGTCGGCGCCGTCGGAAGTGGCACCGTAGCCAACCAGCTCGCCGTAGATGGTGGCGCCACGGGCTACTGCGTGCTCGTATTCTTCCAGTACAACCATCGCACCGCCGCCAGCGATTACAAAACCGTCACGGTTAGCATCGTAGGCACGGGAAGCGGTGGCCGGGTTGTCGTTATTCTTGGTAGACAGTGCGCCCATGGCGTCGAACTGCATGGACAGTGCCCAATGCTCTTCTTCACCGCCACCGGCGAAAATGATGTCTTGCTTGCCAAATTGAATCAGTTCGGCACCGTGACCAATACAGTGTGCGCTGGTAGCACAAGCGGAGGTCATGGAGTAGTTGGTGCCCTTGATCTTGAAGGCAGTTGCCAGGTTGGCGGAGGTGGTGGAACCCATGGTGCGGGTTACACGGTATGGGCCAACGCGCTTGACGCCTTTTTCACGCAGGATGTCGACAGACTCAACGATGTCGCTGGTTGAGGCGCCGCCGGAACCGGTGATGATGCCGGAACGTGGGTTGCTGACCATCTCGTCAGTCAGGCCTGCGTCGGCAATGGCTTCTTTCAATGACAAGTAGGAGTAAGCAGCAGAGTCGCCCATGAAGCGCATCATTTTACGATCGATGTGTTCACTCACGTCGATTTTCGGACGGCCAGCAACGTGGCTGCGCATACCGATCTCAGCGTACTCAGGAATGAATTGGATACCGGAGCGCTGTTCGCGCAACGAGGACAGTACTTCTTCCTTATTGTTGCCCAGGCAACCAACGATCCCTATACCTGTAACCACTACTCGACGCATAACTAGATCTCTGAACTTGTTCTAAGTGACTGAAACGCGACATCGTAAGACCGTCGCGTTGAATTAATGTTTCAAAAATAAGTAATGAGCCCTGAAAAAGCTCAAAATACTGAAAATCGCCGTCCACTATATAGCAGGCGGCAAAAATGGATAAAGAAAAATATTCTTAACTGAGAATCGTCAATCGCGACTCAAAAAGCCCGACGCAGATCACGCCAGTCAGAGTTTATCTGCTGTAATTGGCATGAAACTGGTCGGTTTTTGTTCGAGATCAGATCGAAGACGCGGTTTTGACGCGCTTGAAGACCGGAATCCAGAAGCCACGTGCACTGTTGATCAGTGCGCAAATGGCAATAACGGAGGCCAGCAAACCGGTGCACGGGTATGGGTCGTTGTGGAACGGCGTATAAATAGCTGCCAATGACAGAATGGTAGCGGTAAACAGGATTACACCCGGCTTGTTGGGCCACTCGAAGTGTTGGCAAATCCACACCGACAGCCAGGCAATGATGATGCCGCCAGCCGAGCCAACCAGAACGTCCAGTGGCCAGTGGGCACCAACCGCGATACGGCTGAATGCTGCCAGCAGGGCAAAGGCCAGCAGCGGTAGCAGCCAGCGTGGTGAAATTGCCAGCATGACCAGCGTCCAGCAACTCAATGCAGTAAATGAGTGGCCAGACGGAAAGCTGTGACGGGTGAGTGTGGGGCCAATGATGTGAAAGCTGTCAGGTACCAGCACAGCGGCTGGTCGCAGGGCATCAAAGAAGGCTTTACCGCCCTGGACATAAAGAGTGCCAATAATCAGCAGTACCAGCGAAGGCGCCAGAATCTGTGGGCGGAAGCCTGCGACCAGCAGCAGCAAACAAACGCCGAACAGGGTGTCGGCGGTGAAGGTCATGTTGGCCCAGAATCCATCTGGCATCACGCTGGCATCCTGATTCAGTAGCAAAAAAATGGCGGCATTGGTGTCGGTAAGCGACACCACCAGGGCCATGGCCAGTAACAGCAAGGCGGCAACCAGCAGAGGGATCTGTTGTGGGCCAAGTGTCAGGCGATCAGTGCGCATCAGGGGCTCCTGTTGGGTGTGTCTCGTTAGCATCGGTTGGGTTCATGGCCGGGCTGTCAGGCCATTGAATCAGCACAATCGGTCCTTCGTGAAACAGCACATCGTATTGGGGCAGATTGTCGATACGGTCTTCGCGGCCAAAGCCAACCCGGCCAGCGGGCAGGTCTGAGCGTCGAGGGGTGACCTTGTCGAGGTAAACGTTAAAGCTCGGAGTATCAATCGACAGGGTGGTTACCGGCAGATTGTGCTCGCGGGCAAACATGGCAGCGTTATAAATAGGGCGCTGCTGGGCTTCACTGAAGGCCGGAGCAAACACATACCAGGTGAAAATGGCCTGACAAATACCCGCCAGAAATAGCCCTTTCCAGATGGCCAGTTTGCGCCACAGAATAAAGCCAACCGCGATCAGACCCAGTACCGCGGCCTTGATGGCAAAGGCGGTATTAATGTAATGAGAAGCTCTTTCTGCTGTGGCGATTTCAATCGGATTAGTAAGGCCAGCCTTGATGGTAGGTACCAGCAGCGGAAAGATTGCAAACAGCGCAAAGAACAGAGCTGGCAGAATGGCAACCAGCCAACGGCGCTTGAGAGCAAAGCGATGCCGGGCCATCAGCAATACCAGCGGTGTGCAGCCGTACAAAATATAATGCGGCAGCTTGGTGCTGGCGGCGCTGAACAACACCAGCACAAACAGGAACCAGATCCACAGGAAGCGATTCAGCGGGTCAGAGGTAACACTCTTGATGCTTGGCAGCATGCGCAGCAACAGTGGACCAAAGGGTGCAAGGACAAACGGTAATACCAGCGGGTAGAAGAACAACGAGCCGCCGTGGCCTTCCATCGCGTTGTTAAAACGATTGACGTTGTGCTTGAGGAAAAAGCCGTTAATAAAATCCTGCCCCTGAGCCATGTACTCCAGCACATACCATGGTGCGGCGATGGCCAAAAACAGTACCCAGCCCGGAACGAAGAACAAGGCACGCAACAGGGCCTCACGCTGACCGTTCCAAAGATAGAAAATCACCGCCACGGCACCCGGGATGGCAACCGCCACCGGTCCTTTGGTCAGTACGCCAATGCCCATCAAGGCGTACACCGCATACAGCACACCTTTGCCGGCACGAGGGTCGCGCAGGCTCAGCCGGCTGTGGTGGTACATCAGCAGCAAGGTGCAGGCGAGTACTGAGTTCAGCAGTGCATCGGCCGTCGCTACATGGGAAATAACATTAATGCCCAATGCGCTGGCACAGATCATCGCTGCAGCGACGCCGGTATCGCGGCTGAGGTAGTGGCGTGCGAATACGAATGTGGCCATTGACCAGATGATGCCGGCCAGCACTGACGGCAAGCGGAATGCCCACACTTCGGTGCCAAACAGGGACATGGAAACGCCCTGTAACCAGTAAATCAGGATGGGTTTGTCGAAACGCACCCGGTCGTTTAGCCAGGTGGTAATAAAGTCACCACGCTCGAACATGCCGCGGGTAGCTTCACTGAAGGCGCCTTCATCATGGTCAAACAGCAGATAGCCGCCCATGTTTAATGAAAACAGCACCACGATGAGGGGCAGCAGCCAAAAAGGCATGGCTGCTGGAAGGGGCAATCGCATTGGGTATCAGCTCGCGGAGGTTGGGGCGTCTTTGTTGGCTTCGTCGTTGAGTTCGTCTTTCAATGTAGAACTCGGACCATTCCCGTTCGCCCAATTGGCATCGGCTGCTGGCTCACCTTCGCGGTGGTAAATCACGTATTGCTGTTGGCGGGCCGACGATTCGAAATAGGTACGTGAGATCAGTTCAGACATCACGCCGGTGGTCAGGAATTGCAGCGCCGCAATGACACACACCACCGCGATCAGAAACAGCGGTCGGCCGCCAATGTCTTCACCCAGAATAAACTTCACAAAGGCCAGGTACACCATCAGCAGGGAGCCAATAGAGCCCATGGTCAGGCCGATCATGCCAAAGAAGTGGCCAGGACGGGCGCGGTAACGCATGAAGAAGTAGACCGACAGCAAATCCAGAATAACCCGGAAGGTACGGGAAATACCGTACTTGGAGGTGCCTGCGGTACGCGCATGGTGGTCAACCACGATCTCGCCAATGCGGCTTGGTGGTACAACCGCAGCCACCCAGGCCGGAATAAAGCGGTGCATTTCACCGTACAGGCGTACCTGTTTGATAACCGAGGAGCGGTATACCTTCAGTGAGCAGCCGTAGTCGTTGATGCGTACGCCGGTGATCTTGCCAATCAGGCGGTTGGCAATGCGCGAAGGGATCTTGCGCATTACCAGATCGTCCTTGCGGTTCTTACGCCAGCCGGTCAACAGGTCGAGGTCTTTCTCGATCAGGTGGTCGACCATGCGAGGAATGTCTTTTGGATCGTTTTGCAGGTCGCCATCCAGTGTCGCGATCAGTTCACCACGGGCTTCATCGATACCCGCCTGCATGGCCGCGGTTTGGCCGAAGTTGCGACGCAGCTCAACCACGCGAACATGACTGCCGCGCTCTTCAGATTGGCGACGCAACGCCTGTGGCGTGCCATCGGTACTGCCGTCGTCAACGACCAGCAGCTCCCATGGACCTTGATAGTTGTCCAGGGCTTCATGCACGCGGGAAATCATTGGGCCGACGTTGTCGATTTCATTGAACATCGGAATAACAATCGACAAGGACGGCTTGGTGTTCTCTGTCACAGGGATACCACTCTGAAAAATCATATAGGAAACGCGCTGGATAATACCCAAAAGCGTGCAGCGTTAAAACTGACGCAATGTTGCAGCGGTGCCGCTAATGGATCTTCCAGGACGGTTAAGGTTCCGGGCGTCGAGGGATCAGAACCGTCATCAGGGCGGTCAGCAACAAGGTGCAGCCGAGTACAAACAGGTGCAGGTTGACCGCACCGGCCAGGGCGGCCTTGGCATCGGTGGCCCAAAGCACAAGGCCTGCGACGACTCCGGCCTCGTAGGTGCCAGCACCGGCAACACCGTGAATAGGCAGCACCGAACTCAGCTCACCGGTGCTTGCGCCAACCCAGGCATGATTGAAAGGGATGCCGATGAACTGCTGCAACAACCAGGCGTAAACCGCCACCTTCAAGGACCAGTTGAACAGGGTCCAGCCGAAGGCGCGAATAAAGGGCCATGGGGAGCGGGGCAGGGCTGCCATCAGGTCGGCAACCTTGTTCAGCTTGCCTGAGTTGTGATTCTCCAGCCAGCCGATGATCAGGTTTTGCAGCGGCAGTATGACAAGCGGGCAGGCCAGTAGCAGGATTTGCAATGTCCAGATTACGTTTTCCGTCAGTCCGGTCAATTGCGCCAGTTGGCTCTTCAGAGTCCATACCGACAACACTATCAAGGCGTACAGGTCGAGCAGTCGCAGCCACAGCAATGCCGGGGCTGAGTGACGCGCCGGGCAGTCAAACTGTTGTTTCATTAATAGAGGGAAGCTGACTTCACCACTGCGCATTGGCAGCATGTTGTTAAGAAAGTTGTGAATCACGGTGACGCGGGTCAGTTGCCAGAAATGCCCTCGGCAATACTGATGAAAAAAGTCATAGAAGCGTGCGGCTCGTAACAGATAGCTGGCGGCCATCAGGGTAACCGCGGCCAACAAGGCTTGTGGCGCAATGGACTGCCAGCTCAGAAGTACGGCAGACCAGCCGTAGCTTTGTTCAACAAGGACAATAAAGGCGATGAAAATCAGCAGGCTCAGCCAGAATTTCCAGGATTTCAGCATTGGGCTCTCAAGACCAGCATGACCGCAGTCACAGTTGAAGGGAACGGCTGCGGATACTTGCCCTCGTACCGTATAAAGTCAAGCGTTGCATCCATGGTCAGGCTTGGGTAACGTCCGCGCTAACAAAAACCGGATTCATGCTTGTGGTCGCTTCAGAAACTCCTTCTTTTAAAGTCTTGTTGATTAAAACCTCTTCGCTGGGGGATGTGTTTCATACCCTGCCGGCACTGGAAGATGCCTGGCGCAGTGTGCCGGGGCTAACCGTGGACTGGGTGGTAGAAGAAGGCTTTGCGGCGATTCCGGCCTGGCACCCGGCGGTGCGAAAGGTGATTCCGGTTGCCTGGCGACGTTGGCGCAAGAAGTTGTTCAGTGCCCAACACCGGGCGGAAATTGCCGAGTTTCGCCAGCAGCTTAATGGCGAGCAATACGATCTGGTACTGGACGCTCAAGGATTGCTGAAAAGCGCCATGATCACATCGTTGGTGAAAACCGATAAGCAACGCAAGGCCGGTTTGGATAAACACAGCGCGCGGGAATCGTTGGCGGCGCTGGCCTATGGACAGAAGTATCCGGTAGCCAAAGGGCGTCATGCCATTCACCGGTTGAGGGAGCTATTTGGCAAGGTGTTCGATTACCAGTGCGAAGAGCTTGAATTCAGCTATGGCGTTGATCGTAGCCGTTGGCAGCGTCCGAACATTGAGGGCCATTATTGGCTGTTTTTGCACGGGACGACCTGGGTTACCAAGTTGTGGCCGGAAAGTTACTGGAAAGCCCTGGCACAGCAGGCTGTCGATCAAGGGCGTAAGGTGGTGTTGCCGTGGGGTAACGACGAAGAGCACGAGCGTGCGATTCGAATTGCCGAAGGCATTGAAGGGGCTGAAGTACTGCCGAAAATGGGCCTCAACGAACTGACGGCCTGGTTGGCATATGCCGAAGCCATTGTTGGTGTTGATACCGGTTTGTGCCATGTGGCGGCAGCGCTAGAGGTTCCGGCGGTAGCCATTTATGGCTCAACAGACAGTAGCCTGACCGGAGCACTGGGGCCTGAAATGGAAGTGCTGGCGAGTGAATACCATTGCGCACCGTGCCTGTCGCGCAAATGCCTGAACCCGGGTGAGGGCGAGGTAGAACCGCCTTGTTATCAGGAAATCAGCCCGGCACGGGTGTGTGAGCAATTGCTCACACGGTTGGGTCGCGCCGACGTTATTGCTGCGAACTGATCAGGTCGCGGGCATCAATCAGGGCTTCATAGTACGCCAGTGATACTTCCTGTGAACTGAGGCCTCGCTGTTCCAGTGCGGCCCAGTCCAGGGATGACCAGTCTGCCTGTTCCAGGCGAGTGATCACATTCAACATTTCTCCCAACTCACCACTGTTGTTGAGCAGCGCTTCGCTGATCATGGCGGGCAGGTGCAGTTTCTCGCACAGCACTTTCAATGGCACGTCGACAAACGCATCCAGTAACGAAAATAGCCCAACGGTAAATGCGGTTTCCTTGTCCATGTCTGGCCACAGCTCTGCCAGTTGGCGAGCGAGGCAGGCACGGGTGACGGCTTGTTCCTGCAAGGCGACGGGCTTGTCGTCCAGCTGGCCCAGTGCCAGCATGTTTGACCAGGACTTGAGCCGGTCCAGTCCCATGGTCATTACGGCTCGGGTGATGGACGTGATTTCACTGGCAGGGGCAAACGCGGGTGCGTTGACCATCTGCAAGATGCGCGAGCTGATTTGAGGGTCGGCCTGAATCACCCGGGTCAGTTCGTCGACTTCGCTGTCGGGATTGTTCAGTACGCGCAAGAGTTTCAGCACTGTGAGTTTGTTGTCGGGAATCTTCTTGCCGTACATCACGTCAGGTTTGGCAAAGAAAAAGCCTTGAAACAGATCGCAACCGGATTGGGTGCAGAACTCGAACTCCGCGCGGGTTTCGACTTTCTCAGCCAGCCACTTCAAACCGGGGCGCTGGTTGGCGGCCATGATGTCGCGCAGCTGCTCTAGGTTGTCGAGTGCCATCAGGTCTACCTTGATGATGTCTACCAATTCCAGAATGGCTGCGGGAATGGTGCCGCCGGTGAAGTCGTCGAGGGCGATCTGGAACCCCTGATTGCGCAAGTTACGAATGTGGTCGGCCTGAGTGTCGGTCAGTTCAAGGTGTTCCAGCAGCTCTGCAACGACGTGCTTGCAGCCAAGGATCGGGGGGTTTTCCAGCCAGTATTGGGTGAAATTCACAAAAGCGGGCAGGCCCCCTGTGACGTTTTCGATGCCGAGGTCGTTAAAGGCATTGATGATGACTTCGCTGGTTGCCTGGTCGCCGTGAGAATCCTGCCAGTCAGGAGTGGCGTTGGGCACCGGTCTGCTGAGTAGCTCATAGCCGACGGTTTTTTGATGCTTGTCGAGTATCGGCTGGCGCGCCAACAGGGGAACCTGGCTATCAATCATTCTCTCATCCTGAACTGCAAAGCGGCCGTTTGGCCCGCTGGTAAATTAGAGTGTAGCCGACTCATGCAGTTTGCTCGGGGTTGTCTACACTTCAGGGAGTATCTATTTAAACCTGCATGATCCTGAGAGGTCGCTGGCTTCGGTGGCGCTCGATTGTAACCGGCTTTGGACGTTATGGCCGACCTCGAGCGACCTTATGTGCTAACGGGTTGTGAATTGTTGCGCAAACGTCAATAGCGGCAAATGACGCACGCCCCGCGAGCCTCAAGTGGGGATGTGAATCCATGAGTCGAATCCAGAGCCCGGATGTGCCGTGCGGGGTTACTTACATACACCTTTTATAAGAGTCTACAGCTGGAGCTTTTTATGAGCGGCGTACTGAGCAGTGTTGATGCCAGAACCAAATTGGTTGGCCAGAATCGCCTCGAGATTCTGCTGTTCCATCTCGGTGGTCGGCAACACTTCGCCATCAATGTCTTCAAGGTGCAGGAGGTGATGCGACTTCCCAAATTGACGGCACTGCCTGACTGCCATCCTGTGGTTCGCGGCGTCACTCACCTGCGTGGCCAGACAGTGCCAGTGGTGGATTTGCGGCAGGCCATCCAGATGGGGCCTTTGAAGGTTGATGATGTCGACGCCACCATTATTGTGACGGAATACAATATGACGGTTCAGGCGTTTCTGGTGGGTGGTGTCGATCGTATTGTGAATATGAACTGGAATGAAATCCTGCCGCCCCCTGGTGGGGCAGGGCGTCAGCATTATTTGACAGCCATTACCCGCATCGATGAGAAAATTGTGGAAGTGATTGATGTCGAGAAGGTGTTGGCAGAAATCAATCCGTACGATACCCAGCTTCCCGATGATATTTACGAAAACGACTTGCTGGCGGTGATTCGTGGCAAAAAGATACTCATTGTCGACGATTCAAAAGTAGCGTTGGGACAGATGAAGCAAGTACTTACTCCTATGGGGCTGGAGATTGTAGAGGCCAGTAACGGCCTTGAGGCTTATCATCAGCTGATGCATTGGAAGGAATCAGGCATGGACATCGATAATGACATTGCCATGATCATCACCGATGCTGAAATGCCAGAAATGGACGGTTACATGCTCACTACCGAAGTGCGAAGGGACCCTGTATTGAAAGAGCTGATCATCGTGTTGCATACGTCCCTGTCAGGTAACTTCAACAAGGCGATGGTGCAAAAAGTGGGTTGTGATGGCTTCCTGTCGAAATTTGCTCCGCACCAAATGGCCACCGAAGTGCAAAGCCTGTTGCGTAAGCGCTTCATGGGCTAGGGGATTCATGGGGTAAGAGCCCCGGCGCAATTTATCGTTTTCACTGTTTGGCCTTACAGCGCCAAAACGGCTAAGCTCCAGCTTCGACTAACGCCTGTGGAAGCCGGAGTCTCCCTTGACTGATCTCACTGTCACCCGCCTGTTTATTTATCCCGTTAAATCCTGTGCTGGAATTGAAGTTGATCGTATTGAATTTGATCGACAGGGCCCTCTGCACGATCGTCGCTTTATGGTTGTCTCGCCCGAAGGCAAGTTCCTGACCCAGCGTCAATTACCCGTGATGGCTCATATTCAAACCGGGTTGCTGGAAAATGGGTTGAAGTTATCTCTGACTGCCCGTCACTCCGCTACAGGCTCCGCTGCTAATTCCAGTTATGGCGGTTGTGATATCGATTTGAATCAGCAGTCGTATTGGCAGTCGCGTCAGGTGAGGGTCTGGGGGGATGACGTTTCGGCGCTCGATTGCGGTGACGAAGTGGCCGACTGGCTAACGACTGTGCTGGGACGCGAAGCCCGGTTGGTGTATATGCCAGCAACTGTTGATCGGCCGGTAGACCCTGAGCGAGCGGCGGAGCAAGACCTGGTGGCCTTTGCGGATGGATTTCCTTTGTTGGTGTGCGCGGAAGAATCTTTGGCAGCGTTGTCGTCAGAGGCGGGTTTGACCATCGATATGTTGCGTTTTCGTCCCAATGTTGTGGTGGCTGGGGATACCGCTTTTGCTGAGCTTGATTGGCAGCGCATGGACGTTTTGGGCGGTGAGCAGTCCAATGCTGCCTTGCTGTGCCTGAAGCCTTGTACCCGGTGTGTGATTCCGACGCGTGATATCAACTCGCTTGAGAAGCAATCGGACGTTGTGGCGGCACTGAAGGCACTTTGCCTGTCTGATAAAGGGATTGTATTTGGGCAGAATGCTGTTGTTCGCAGCATCGATGCTTTGCAGGTGGGGATGGTGTTTAGCGCTGTGAAATAAGCACTTGGCTGCCGACTTGATCGGCTGGTAATGACGTATATCGAAAGGGAAGCGCGGTGCTTCCCGTTTTTGTTTGCTGGTTAGAGGTATTCAGAGCGTCCCTAAAACAGCTCGATTTCGTCCTCGGTGCCAAAGTCATCGTTGGCGCTTTGTTCAAAATGGTGGCGGTAGATTTCCAATGCCTGGCTCACGCTGTGACCTGACATGATGTGTTCAAACATGATGCGCTCAGCTTCCATGGTGTAAAAACCTTTGATCCTCAGTTGCAACGCCTTCCATGAGTTTGGCTGGTAGCGTTCGCCGCTGTCGGCCATCAGGTGTCCGACTTGTTCCAGGCTATGGGAGACGTGATCCAGGCGCTGACTGAGGCGATCGTAGAACTGAAAGGCGATGATGGATTCCTGAATCTCCTGATTCACCTGCGAGGCGATCTGATGAATCTCGCTTTTGATGGTGCTGGCGGCAGGTTCTTCGATCTGATTCGATTCTGTTTCAGTAATCTGCAAAATGCGGCGGGTGTTGTCTGCCATGGCGGTGAAGTTGGTGGAGAGCTTGTCGACGGATTGGCCGCCTTCGTTAAGAGAGGTCTCTATTTGGGCGACCGCCAGTGCCAGCATGGCCATGGTTTCGCCAACCTGGCTCCAGTCCATCTCCTGATTTTCAGGGTGTGCTTGTCCTGCAATGCTGTGGCGATCGTTGGTCATGGTAAAAATCCTGGCTGAAGCTATCTTTTTACTCTAGATCAACTGACTGTTTTTGCTGTGTTTTGGCGTTATTTTTTGTGCCTCTGGTGTTGGGGGTAAATGCAGGTTCTTTGGGCTTGTTGCAGGCTGGCAGATCGAAGGGGCGAGTGGTGTGGTCAGGCATGGCTGGAGGTTGTGGCTGCAGATAGTCAAATTGTTGAGTCAGGTGGCCTCCTCGTCAGGTGCTTGAAGGGCATTGTGATTCATTTTATGGCTTATTTATTTTGGGTGGAATGCGACACATTCACCTTGGCGGGATATGACGTTCGGCATATTGGAGGGTGTGTTTTGTGAGTTGCGCCAATGTGGACATTGGTTGTTTTGCGATCAGAAATATATGACTAAAGGATAAATATATTCTGTGTTTATTTTGAATATAACCTTGGTGGATATTCATAAAATGCACCGGGTATTTGTTTTTGATTTGCCCGGATATGTTTTCTCGGGGCAATAAAAAAGCCGCTGAATAGCGGCTTTTTTATTTATTTCCGGATATTAGCCCGGGTAGTCACGCTTGGTGTGACCGGTGTACAGCTGGCGTGGACGGCCGATGCGGTAGTCGCCGCTGATCATCTCATTCCAGTGTGCAATCCAGCCTGGAGTACGGCCGGTGGCAAAGATCACGGTGAACAGCTCAGTCGGGATGCCGATGGCTTTCAGGATGATACCGGAGTAGAAATCGACGTTCGGGTACAGGCCACGTTTGACGAAGTACTCGTCTTCTGTCGCAATTTTTTCCAGTTTCATGGCGATCTTAAGCAGAGGATCGTTTTCCATGCCCAGTTCAGCCAGAACTTCGTCGCAGGTCTGTTTCATAACCTTGGCGCGTGGGTCGAAGTTCTTGTAAACACGGTGACCGAAGCCCATCAGGCGGAACGGATCGTCCTTGTCCTTGGCTTTGGCGATGAACTTGTCGATGTTGGATTCGTCACCGATTTCGTTCAGCATCACCAGTACGGCTTCGTTAGCACCACCGTGAGCAGGACCCCACAGGGCAGCAATACCCGCGGCAATACAGGCGAACGGGTTGGCACCGGTAGAGCCAGCCAGACGAACGGTAGACGTGGAAGCGTTCTGTTCGTGGTCGGCGTGCAACAGGAAGATGCGATCCATTGCCTTGGCCAGAACCGGGCTGATTTCTTTCTCTTCACATGGGGTGTTGAACATCATGTGAAGGAAGTTTTCGCCGTAGCTCAAGTCATTACGTGGGTACATGAATGGCTGGCCAATGGAGTACTTGTAAACCATGGCGGCCAGAGTAGGCATCTTGGCAATCAGACGGTGAGCGGAGATGACACGGTGGTTTTCATCGTGAATGTCCAGTGAGTCGTGGTAGAACGCGGACAAGGCGCCCACAACACCACACATAATGGCCATTGGGTGTGCGTCACGACGGAATCCGTTGAAGAAGTGGCTCAGCTGCTCATGAACCATGGTGTGGTTCTTGATGGTGCTTACAAATGTAGCCTTCTGTTCTGCGGTTGGCAGTTCGCCGTGCAGCAACAGGTAGCAGGTTTCCAGGTAGTCGGATTTCTCTGCCAGCTGTTCAATCGGGTAGCCGCGGTGCAGCAATACACCCTTGGCGCCGTCGATATAGGTGATCTTGGATTCGGTTGCCGCAGTGGAAACGAAGCCGGGATCATAAGTAAACAGGCCTTTGCCAGTCAGGCTACGAACATCGACTACGTCCTGTCCCAGGGTGCCTTCATACACCGGGAGTTCCAGGGATTCATCGATGCCGTCGACTGTTAGTATTGCTTTTTTGTCAGCCATGGATAGGCCTCCTGCTGTTCAAATTAAGCCCAATTATTAAGGCGTTACCTCTAATTAAGGGCGTTTACTATAGGTTCTGAAGCAGCTTTGTCAATTACTGACCTCCGAGCATATATGTTGTTCATTGTGGCATATATCCGTGTATTCCCGGAAACATTGGCATTCATAAATCCAGTCTATTTATACGATAGTAGTAGAGAAGCGGTTTCAGGGTGTCTGAAGTGTTTGTAAAAGGGTCGGTGCGTGACTATAATTTGTCGCGGCCGTAAAACTTGTGCAAACCTTGTACACGCTACGGTCGTCTTCTTGAGCCCGCGCTTGCCCTGCTGCGTCAGACGGCAGAACAAGCCCATAAGAGAGTGTAAAGAGCCGTGAATAGCAATAGACCTACAAACCTAGATCTTTCTACTATTGAGCTCCCACTTCCCGCCAAAGCGTCCATTATTCACCGTATCTCCGGTTTCATCCTGTTTTTCGCTGTTGCCTTCATGCTGACTGCACTTGCGACCTCGCTGGAATCTGAACAAGGCTTCGAAAGCCTGATGAGTGCTTTTGATAATGGATTGGTCAAGTTCATCACCTGGGGCATTGTTTCCGCCCTCGGTTACCACTTTGTGGCAGGTATCAAACACCTGTTGATGGACATGGGAATTGGTGAAACCAAAGAAAGCGGACGTACTGGTGCCATGATTACTCTGGTACTGGGCGTAGTTGTAATCGTACTGGCAGGAGTTTGGGTATGGTAACAAGTGTCACAAACCTGGGCCGCAGTGGCCTGTATGATTGGATCGTCCAGCGCCTGACTGCTGTCGTTCTTGCCCTTTACACTCTGTTTCTGGTGGGTTTTCTGGTGGCAACGCCGGATCTGACCTACGGCCAGTGGCAGGGCCTGTTCTCCCAGACCTGGATGAAAGTATTCAGTCTGGCTGCTCTGATTTCGATTTGTGCCCACGCCTGGGTAGGTATGTGGACCATCTCAACTGACTACCTGAAAAACGCTGGCGTTCGTACCGTATTCCAGCTGGTGTGTGCAGGTTTTCTGTTTGTTTACCTCGTTTGGGGTATCGATATCCTCTGGAGCGTGTAAGTTATGTCATCTATCAGAACATTGTCCTTTGATGCCATCGTAATTGGTGGTGGCGGTGCTGGTATGCGTGCAGCGCTGCAGTTGACCGAAGCCGGCATCAAGACCGCTTGTGTGACCAAAGTATTCCCGACCCGTTCCCACACGGTATCCGCCCAGGGCGGTATTACCTGTGCGATCGCGTCTGCTGATCCGAACGATGATTGGCGTTGGCACATGTACGATACCGTTAAGGGTTCCGACTACATCGGTGACCAGGACGCTATCGAATACATGTGTTCCGTAGGTCCTCAGGCTGTATTCGAACTGGAGCACATGGGTCTGCCATTCTCCCGTTTTGAAAACGGCCGTATCTACCAGCGTCCTTTCGGTGGTCAGTCGAAGGATTTCGGTAAGGGTGGCCAGGCCGCTCGTACCTGTGCTGCTGCTGACCGTACCGGTCACGCGCTGCTGCACGCCCTGTACCAGGGTAACCTGAAAGGCGGTACTACCTTCCTGAACGAATGGTACGCCGTTGATCTGGTGAAAAACGCCAAGGGTCAGGTAGCGGGCGTTATTGCTATCTGCATCGAGACGGGTGAAACCGTATACATCAAAGCCAAGGCAACCGTACTGGCTACCGGTGGTGCGGGTCGTATCTACCAGTCCACTACCAATGCATTGATCAACACCGGTGACGGTGTGGGTATGGCACTGCGTGCCGGTGTTCCAATGCAGGATATGGAAATGTGGCAGTTCCACCCAACCGGTATCGCCGGCGCGGGTGTACTGGTAACTGAAGGCTGTCGTGGTGAGGGTGGTTACCTCATCAATAAGGACGGCGAACGCTTCATGGAGCGTTACGCTCCAAACGCCAAAGACCTTGCGGGTCGTGACGTTGTTGCCCGTTCCATGGTTCTGGAAATTCTGGAAGGCCGTGGCTGTGGTGAAAACGGTGACCACGTATTCCTGAAGCTGGATCACCTGGGTGAAGAAACCCTGAACGCCAAGCTGCCAGGTATTCTGGAGCTGTCCCGTACCTTCGCTCACGCGGACCCTGTGAAAGTGCCAATTCCGGTTGTTCCAACCTGTCACTACATGATGGGTGGTGTTCCGACCAATATCGGTGGTCAGGCGCTGACAATTGATGCTGACGGTAACGACCAGGTTGTTGACGGTCTGTATGCTGCTGGTGAGATCGCTTGTGTATCCGTACACGGTGCCAACCGTCTGGGTGGTAACTCACTGCTCGACCTGGTGGTATTCGGTCGTGCGGTTGGTCTGCAAGTTGAACAGAGCTTCAAGGACGGTTTTGAAGGTGCTGAGGTGTCTCAGGAAGACATCGATCGCGCCATGTCCCGTCTGAACCGTCTGAACAACAGCTCCACTGGTGAGAGTGTTGCTGACGTTCGTGCGGAACTGCAGAAGACCATGCAGCTCTACTTCGGTGTATTCCGTGAAGGTCCTTCCATGGAGAAGGGTCTGAAGATGCTGGACGAAATCGGCGAGCGCGTTAAGAACACGGTTCTGGACGACAAGAGCGGTGCGTTCAACACAGCACGCATTGAAGCACTGGAGCTGGACAACCTGTTTGAAACTGCCTACGCAACAGCGGTTGCGGCGGTAGAGCGTAAGGAGTCCCGTGGTGCTCATGCCCGTAATGACTACACTGAGCGTGATGACGAGAACTGGCTGTGCCACTCTCTGTACTTCCCTCAGACCAAGTCTGTTGGCAAGCGCGCTGTAAACTTCGCTCCGAAGACAGTCGAAGCGTTCCCACCGAAAATCCGTACCTATTAATGGGAGGTATGCAATGTTAGTAAGTGTCTATCGCTACAACCCAGAGAAGGATTCTGCGCCATACATGCAGGACTACAACATCGATATCCCTGGTGGTAAAGATGTGATGGTTCTGGATGTTCTGGCTCTGGTGAAAGAACAGGATACCGGTTTTGCTTACCGTCGTTCCTGCCGTGAGGGTGTTTGTGGCTCTGACGGTATGAACATCAACGGCAAGAACGGCCTGGCCTGTATCACTCCGATCTCTGAAGCTACCAAGGGCAAAATGGACAAGCTGGTGCTGCGTCCTCTGCCTGGCATGCCAGTGATCCGTGATCTGGTCATTGATATGTCCATGTTCTACAAGCAGTACGAGCGCATCAAGCCGTACTTGCAGAACGATACGCCAGCACCTGCTATTGAGCGTCTGCAGTCTCCTGAAGACCGTGAGAAGCTGGATGGCCTGTACGAGTGTATCTTGTGTGCATGTTGTTCGACCGCGTGTCCTTCATTCTGGTGGAACCCTGACAAGTTCGTTGGTCCATCCGGTCTGTTGCAGGCTTACCGCTTCCTGGCGGACAGCCGTGACACCACCACAGCAGAGCGTCTGACGGATCTGTCTGATCCATTCAGTGTGTTCCGTTGCCGCGGCATTATGAACTGTGTGAACGTTTGTCCTAAAGGTCTGAATCCGACAAGGGCAATCGGCCATATTCGCAATATGCTGTTGAATCAGCAGATTTAATCTGCAAACTATCGGAACCCCTGTGTTTCAGGGGTTCTGTATAGACGTAAGTGGGCTGGACACACAGCTCGTTTTCGTAAAAAATCGCGCAACCTCGCGCTTACAAGGCGCGTGTACATAAGTAAAAAACGACATTGAGGGATCAACAGGGTATTCCTGTTTCACCTCAGAGGCCTTGCGACTTAACCAGTCGGCCCTCTACTTGCCTCGCATTGCTAGAGTCGGCGCAGCCATCTCTGTGGGTGATCGTCCCCAATACTTCAGGAACAGGGTGATCGTACATGCACGAGCAGACAATGGAGCAGCTATGGAGCACCTCCCATCTCGATGGTGGAAGTCTTGCTTACATAGAAGAGCTCTATGAAGCCTATCTCCGGGATCCTAGTGAGGTTTCCGAGAAATGGCGCAGCTATTTTGACCAACTCCCGCGAGCCGACGAAAGCGTTACCGTCGACACTCCCCATAAGCCGATTCGTGAACAGTTTCTGCTCATTTCCAAAAACCAGCATCGTGCCCGTCCGGTAGCGGCCAGCAGTGTCAGCACCGAACATGAGCGCAAACAGGTGCAGGTTCTCCAGCTGATTAATGCCTACCGCGGCCGCGGTCATCAACAGGCCAAGCTGGACCCACTTAACTTGATGGCTCGTGAGTCTGTTCCTGATCTCGACCTCCACTTCCATGGCCTCTCCAAAGCTGATCTGGATACCACCTTCCAATGTGGCACCCTGTTCATCGGTCAGGAAGAAGCGACGCTGAAAGAAATCATTGATGCGTTGGAAGCCACCTACTGCGGAACGATTGGTGCTGAGTTTATGCACATCGTGAACACCGCGGAACAGCGTTGGTTCCAACAGCGTCTGGAGAGTGCCCGCTCTCATCCGAAATTCAGTGGCGACGTCAAGATGCACCTGCTGGAGCGTCTGACCGCAGCTGAAGGTCTGGAAAAATATCTGGGTTCCCGTTACCCGGGCGTCAAGCGTTTCGGTTTGGAAGGCGGTGAGTCCCTGATTCCACTGATGGACGAACTGATCCAGCGCTTTGGTTCCTACGGCGCCAAGGAAATCGTCATCGGTATGGCCCACCGTGGTCGTCTGAATACCCTGATCAACACCCTGGGTAAAAAGCCTTCTGATTTGTTCGACGAATTCGATGGCAAGGCGGAATACAAGCACCACGGCGACGTTAAGTACCACCAGGGTTTCTCTTCCAACGTGATGACCTCTGGCGGCGAAGTGCACCTGGCCATGGCATTTAACCCGTCCCACCTGGAAATTGTGTCCCCAGTGGTTGAAGGTTCTGTGCGCGCCCGTCAGGATCGTCGTGAAGACAATACTGGCGAGAAGGTTGTACCAATCACTCTGCACGGTGACTCTGCATTCGCAGGTCAGGGTGTGGTGATGGAAACCTTCCAGATGTCCCAGACTCGTGCTTATAAAACCGGCGGTACCGTTCGTGTCGTGATCAACAACCAGGTTGGTTTCACCACCTCCAAGCGTGTTGATGTGCGTTCCACCGAATACTGTACTGACGTTGCGAAAATGATCGAAGCGCCAATCCTGCATGTGAATGGCGATGATCCTGAAGCGGTTCTGTTTGTAGCTCAGGTGGCTGCTGACTACCGTCGCGAGTTCAAGAAAGACGTTGTGATCGACCTGGTTTGTTACCGTCGTCGTGGTCACAACGAAGCAGATGAGCCATCCGGCACCCAGCCGCTGATGTACGCTCAGATCAAGAAGCAAAAGACCACTCGTGAGCAGTACGCTGCCAAGCTGGTAGAAGAGGGTGCAATCTCTGCGGAAGGCGTCAAGGCGCTGGAAGAAGAGTACCGTAGCGCTCTGGATGCAGGTCAGCACGTTGTGAAGAGTCTGGTGAAAGAGCCAAACTCTGAGATGTTCGTCGACTGGACCCCTTACCTGGGTCACGGCTGGACTGCCAAGGCAGACACCACCTTCGATCTGGGCCGTCTGCAAGAACTGGCTAACAAACTTCTGGAAACTCCAGAAGGTTTCGCCATTCAGCGTCAGGTTGGCAAGATTCTGGAAGACCGTGGCCGCATGGCTGCCGGTGCGACGCCAATCAACTGGGGCTTTGCCGAGACCATGGCGTATGCCACGCTGGTCGACGAAGGTCACCAGGTCCGTCTGACCGGTCAGGACGTGGGTCGTGGTACCTTCTCTCACCGTCATGCGGTATTGCACAACCAGAAAGACGCCAGCACGTTCGTGCCTCTGGCCAATCTGAAAGAAGACCAGCCAGACGTAGCCATCTACGACTCGCTGCTGTCTGAAGAAGCGGTACTGGCATTTGAATATGGTTACGCCACCACCACGCCAAACGCGCTGGTGATCTGGGAAGCCCAGTTTGGTGATTTCGCCAACGGTGCCCAGGTGGTATTCGACCAGTTCATTTCCTCCGGTGAAAGCAAGTGGGGCCGTCTGTGTGGTCTGACCATGTTGCTGCCACACGGCTATGAAGGTCAGGGCCCTGAGCACTCTTCTGCTCGTCTGGAGCGTTACCTGCAACTGTGTGCTGAACACAACGTACAAATCTGTGTTCCTTCCACACCGGCTCAGGTGTACCACATGCTGCGTCGTCAGGTGATTCGTCCGCTGCGTAAGCCGATGGTGGTTATGTCACCTAAGAGCCTGCTGCGTCACAAGCTGGCTACCAGCACCCTGGAAGAACTGGCTGAAGGCAGCTTCCAGACCGTGATCAGTGAGCAGGATGATCTGGACCCGGCAGCAGTACGCCGTGTACTGATGTGTTCCGGCAAGGTCTACTACGATCTGTTGGAACGTCGTCGTGCCGAAGAAATCAATGACATCGCCATCGTTCGTATTGAACAGCTGTATCCGTTCCCACACGACGATCTTGAAGCAGAGTTGGCCAAGTACACCAACCTGAAAGAGATCTACTGGGTACAGGAAGAGCCGAAAAACATGGGTGCCTGGTACAGCAGCAACCATTACATGGAGCGTGCAATCAGCTCCATCGGCCTCGACGTGGAGCTGCAATACGCAGGCCGCGCGGCAGCAGCATCTCCGGCCGCTGGTTACATGGCTCTGCACTTGCAGCAGCTTGAAGAATACATCACAGACGCTCTGGACATTCAGGGCTAATAGCAGGAACACCTAAGGAAAAAATAATGAGCATCGAAATCAAGGCCCCGACTTTTCCTGAGTCCGTTGCAGACGGTACCGTCGCTACCTGGCACAAGCAGCCAGGTGAACCAGTAGAACGTGATGAACTGCTGGTTGATATTGAAACCGACAAGGTTGTGTTGGAAGTTGTGGCTCCTGCTAACGGCACCCTGAAAGAAATCTTCAAAAACGCTGACGACGTTGTCCTGAGCGACGAAGTCCTGGCTGTATTTGTTGAAGGCGACGTTGCTGCTGCAGCGCCTGCCGCTGAAGCTGCACCGGCTGCCGAAGCCGCACCAGCTGCGTCTGATGATGATTCCCTGGTTAACCCGGCTGCTCGCAAGCTGGCTGAAGAGAAGGGCGTTGCCCTGTCTGCAGTCAAGGGCACTGGCAAAGGCGGTCGCGTGACCAAGGAAGATGTACAGAACCACATCAAGAACGGCGCCAAGCCAGCGGCTGCTCCGGCTCCTGCCGCAGCACCTGTAGCAGCCGTTCCAGCAGGCGAGCGTGTTGAAAAACGCGTCCCAATGACTCGTCTGCGCGCCACCATCGCCAAGCGTCTGGTGGATGCACAACAAAACGCAGCCATGCTGACTACGTACAACGAAGTCAACATGAAGCCAGTAATGGAACTGCGTAAAACCTATAAAGAGCAGTTCGAAAAAGTACATGGCGTCAAACTGGGCTTCATGTCTTTCTTCGTTAAAGCTGCCACTGAAGCGCTCAAGCGTTTCCCAGCAGTTAACGCGTCTATCGACGGTAACGACATGGTATACCACGGTTATCAGGATATCGGTGTTGCCGTATCTACCGATCGCGGTCTGGTTGTTCCTGTTCTGCGCGATACCGACAGCATGGGCCTGGCTGAAATCGAAGGCACTATTGGTGACTTCGCCAAACGTGGCCGTGATGGCAAGTTGGGCATGGAAGACATGCAGGGCGGTACCTTCACTATCACCAACGGTGGTGTGTTCGGTTCCCTGATGTCTACCCCAATCCTGAACCCACCGCAGACCGCAATTATGGGTATGCACAAGATTCAGGAGCGTCCTATGGCGGTGAATGGCAAGGTTGAGATCCTGCCAATGATGTATCTGGCATTGTCATACGATCACCGCATGATCGATGGTAAGGAAGCGGTTCAGTTCCTGGTAACCATCAAGGACCTGCTGGAAGACCCTGCACGTATGCTGCTGGACGTTTAATCGGACTTTTAAGGATTCGTAATGAGCAAGAAATTTGATGTAGTCGTTATCGGCGGCGGTCCTGGCGGCTATGTAGCTGCCATCCGCTGTGCACAGTTGGGCCTGAAAACCGCTTGTATCGACAAGTGGGTGAACAAAGAAGGTAAAGGCGTTTACGGCGGTACCTGTCTGAACGTTGGTTGTATCCCATCCAAGGCGCTGCTGGATACTTCCCACAAGTACGAAGAAGCCAAGCATGATTTCGATATGCACGGCATTGGTGCTGGCGACATCACCATGGATGTCAGCAAGATGCTGGCTCGCAAGGACCAGATCGTTAAAAACCTGACCATGGGTGTTGCTGGCCTGTTCAAGGGTAACGGCGTTACTGCTCTGGAAGGTGTTGGTAAGGTTCTGGCTGGCAAGAAAGTTGAGTTCACTCCTCACGGTGGTGAAGCTGAACAGATCGAAGCCGAGAACATCATCATTGCGACCGGTTCTGTACCTTTCAACATTCCACCAGCTCCACTGACTGAAGACATCATCGTCGACAGCACTGGCGCTCTGGAATTCAAGGAAGTACCTGAGAAGCTGGGCGTAATCGGTGCCGGTGTTATCGGTCTGGAACTGGGTTCCGTATGGGGCCGTCTGGGCGCCAAAGTTACCGTTCTGGAAGCACAGGACAAGTTCCTGCACGTTGCTGACTCTGCGGTTTCCAAAGAAGCTCAGAAGCTGTTCACCAAGCAGGGCATGGACATCCGTCTGGGCGCTCGCGTGACCGGTTCTGAAGTGAAAGACGGCAAAGTAACCGTTACCTTCCAGGAAGGCGGTGAAGAGAAGTCCGAAACCTTCGACAAGCTGATCGTTGCTGTTGGCCGTAAGCCATTCACTGACGGCCTGCTGGCTGCTGACTGTGGTGTGAACCTGGACGAGCGTGGCTTTATCCACGTAGACGACAGCTGTCAGACTGCTGCTCCAGGTATCTGGGCAATCGGTGACGTTGTTCGTGGTCCAATGCTGGCTCACAAAGCATCTGAAGAAGGCGTTATGGTTGCCGAGCGCATCCATGGCCACGCTGCGCAGATGAACTACGACGTGATCCCTTCCGTTATCTACACTGCGCCAGAAATTGCCTGGGTAGGTAAGACCGAAGAACAGGTTAAGGCAGATGGCGAACCATACAACACGGGTATGTTCCCATTCGCGGCCGTAGGTCGTGCGATGGCCAGCAACCAGACTGATGGCTTCGTTAAAATCATTGCACATGCTGAAACAGACCGCATCCTGGGCGCTCACATCGTGGGTCCTAACGCCGGTGACCTGTGTCAGCAGATTGTAATTGCGATGGAATTCGGTTCCAGCGCAGAAGATATCGGCATGATGGTATTTGCTCACCCAACCGTTTCTGAAGCAGTTCACGAAGCGGCCCTGGCTGTTAGCAACTCCGCGATCCACAAAGTGAATCGTAAATCCAGAAAATAAGATCCGATAAAAACAATGGCCCGGCTAGACCGGGCCTTTGCTTATATTGCTGAACTTCAACGCAGAGTGTTTTTGCGTACCCCATAAAGGTTGTTCAGTTAACACAGGCTGTCGGGTAATCCTCGACAAAGAAAAGAAACAGGACGAAAGCGATGAACCTTCACGAATATCAGGGTAAACAGCTTTTTGCTCAGTACGGTCTGCCAGTATCCAAGGGTGTGGCAGCCAAGACTGCAGAAGAAGCGGCAGCAGCGGCTGACGAAATCGGTGGTGACAAGTGGGTTGTTAAAGCCCAGGTGCACGCCGGTGGCCGTGGTAAGGCAGGTGGCGTAAAGCTGGTTGACTCCAAAGAAGAAATCAAGGCATTTGCTGAGCAGTGGCTGGGCAAAAACCTGGTTACTTACCAGACTGACGAAAAAGGCCAGCCTGTAAGCCGCATTCTGGTTGAGAGCTGCACTGATATTGATCAGGAACTGTATCTGGGTGCGGTTGTTGACCGTTCCACTCGTCGTATCGTCTTCATGGCCTCTACTGAAGGTGGTGTTGAGATCGAGAAAGTTGCTGAAGAAACTCCAGAAAAGATTCTGAAAGCAACTGTTGATCCACTGGTTGGTGCTCAGCCATACCAGGCTCGCGATCTGGCTTTCAAACTGGGTCTGCAAGGTGACCAGATCAAGCAGTTCACCAAGATCTTCATGGGTCTGGCGAAACTGTTCCAGGACAAAGACCTGGCGCTGCTGGAAATCAATCCGCTGGTAATCACTCCAGAAGGTAACCTGCACTGTCTGGACGCCAAGATCGGTATCGACAGCAACGCTGTTTACCGTCACAAAGACCTGCAAGAGATGCACGATCCTTCCCAGGAAGATGCTCGTGAAGCTCACGCTGCTCAGTGGGAACTGAACTACGTAGCACTGGATGGTGACATCGGCTGCATGGTGAACGGTGCTGGTCTGGCCATGGGTACCATGGATATCGTGAAGCTGCACGGTGGTAACCCTGCAAACTTCCTGGACGTTGGTGGCGGCGCTACCAAGGAACGCGTTGTTGAAGCGTTCAAGATCATTCTGTCCGACGACGCTGTTAAAGCCGTATTCATCAACATCTTCGGCGGTATCGTACGTTGTGACATGATCGCAGAAGGCGTTATCGGCGCTGTTAAGGAAGTGGGTGTTGAAGTTCCTGTTGTTGTTCGTCTGCAGGGTAACAACGCTGAACTGGGCACCAAGGTTCTGTCTGAATCTGGTCTGAACATCATTGCCGACACCGACCTGGCAGGCGCTGCCAAGAAAGTTGTTGCAGCAGCTGCTGGCGAATAAGGGGATATCATGAGCATTCTTATCAACAAAGACACCAAGGTTATCTGTCAGGGTTTCACTGGTGCTCAGGGTACTTTCCACTCTGAACAAGCCATCGCATACGGCACCAAAATGGTTGGTGGTGTAACTCCGGGTAAAGGCGGTCAGACTCACCTGGGTCTGCCAGTATTCAACACCGTTGCTGAAGCTGTTGAAGCAACTGGTGCTGAAGCATCCGTTATCTACGTACCAGCGCCTTTCTGTAAGGATTCCATCCTGGAAGCGGCCAACGGCGGTATCAAACTGATCGTTTGTATCACTGAAGGTATTCCTACTCTGGACATGCTGGATGCCAAAGTTAAGTGTGACGAGCTGGGTGTTACCCTGATCGGCCCTAACTGCCCAGGCGTTATCACCCCAGGCGAATGCAAGATCGGCATCATGCCAGGTCACATCCACCTGCCAGGTAAAGTGGGCATCGTATCCCGTTCCGGTACTCTGACTTACGAAGCCGTTAAGCAGACTACTGACTACGGTTTCGGCCAGTCTACCTGTGTTGGTATCGGTGGTGACCCAATCCCGGGCTCCAACTTCATCGACATCCTGAAATTGTTCCAGGAAGATCCAGCGACTGAAGCCATCGTTATGATTGGTGAAATCGGTGGTACCGCTGAAGAAGAAGCCGCTGCCTTCATCAAGGAAAACGTAACCAAGCCTGTAGTTTCCTACATCGCTGGTGTTACTGCTCCTGCTGGTAAGCGTATGGGCCACGCTGGTGCCATCATCTCCGGTGGTAAGGGTACTGCTGACGAGAAGTTCGCCGCTCTGAACGACGCTGGTGTAACCACCGTTCGCAGCCTGGCTGACATCGGTGCAGCTCTGAAGGAAAAGACTGGCTGGTAAGTTTTACCACTGATCTGATCTTTGAAAAACCCGCGCTTGTCGCGGGTTTTTTTGTTTTTGGGGAGTCGGAAGTCGGGAGTCGGGCTCACTTCTGGCCAGTTCTTGTCCCGTATTGTCGCGCACTAAAGTATTGATAGACCAAGGTTTGATCACCCAACGTCGAATGGTTGCTAACCCTCGCGAAGATTAAGGTTTTAGCGTCATCTTGAGGGGACGATCATGACATACCAACAACAATACCAGTCATCCATTGCCAACCCTGAAGCATTCTGGAGAGAGCAAGCCGACCGTGTTCAATGGTTCAAGCAACCAGAAACCATTCTGTCGAAAGACGCCAACGGCATTGACCGCTGGTACGCCGATGGTGAATTGAACACCGCCTATCTGGCGTTGGATTACCACGTCTTGCAGGGGCGAGGGGATCAAGCCGCACTGATCTACGATTCGCCAGTTACCGACACCCGACGCAGTTACAGCTACCGTGAATTGACCGCCGAAGTTGCGCGCTTTGCCGGGGCCTTGAAAGCCCGTGGGGTTGAGAAAGGCGACCGGGTGGTGATCTACATGCCAATGGTGCCGGAAGCTGCCATCGCCATGCTGGCTTGTGCCCGTCTGGGAGCGATTCACTCGGTGGTGTTTGGTGGTTTTGCTGCCAGCGAGCTGGCAACCCGAATTGACGATGCAACGCCCAAACTGATTCTGTCAGCGTCCTGTGGCATCGAGATTGATCGGGTTATCGAATACAAGCCGATTCTGGATGAAGCCATTGAGCTGGCTGCGCATCAGCCGGATGGCTGCATCATCTTGCAGCGGGACATGAGCCGCTGTTCACTGGGTGACCGTGATGCCGACTGGCATGATGCCATCGCCAAGGCGGAGCCGGCCGACTGTACCCCGGTGGGTGCAACCGACCCGCTCTATATCCTCTATACCTCTGGCACAACCGGCAAACCCAAGGGTGTGGTGCGTGATAACGGCGGCCATGCGGTGGCGATGAAATACAGCATGGAAGCGGTCTACGACATGGGCGTTGCCGATGTGTTCTGGGCTGCCTCTGATGTTGGCTGGGTGGTGGGCCATTCCTACATTGTCTATGCCCCGCTGCTGGCGGGCTGTACAACCGTATTTTACGAAGGCAAGCCGGTTCGTACCCCGGACGCTGGCGCTTTCTGGCGGGTGTGTGAAGAATATGGCGTGAAGGGCCTGTTTGCGGCACCAACGGCGTTCAGGGCGGTGCGTAAGGAAGATCCGCAATGCTTGTTGGCCAAACAGTACGACCTCAGCCAATTGAAGACCATTTTTATGGCCGGCGAGCGACTCGATCCACCCACCTACGACTGGGTGGTTGAGCACATCCAGCGTCCGATTGTTGACCATTGGTGGCAAACTGAAACCGGTTGGGCGATTGCGGGCAATCACGTTGGCCTTGGGCCGGTAGTGGTGAAAGCCGGTTCGGTGACGCGACCGTCACCGGGTTTTAATGTTCAGGTACTGGATGGCCGCGGTCAGCCGGTAGGAGCCAACCAACAAGGCAGTATTGCCATCAAATTGCCGTTGCCGCCAGGCTGTCTGCCGACCATCTGGGGTGACCATGATCGCTTTGTATCCGGTTATCTGGGGACGTTTGACGGCTACTACGTCAGTGGCGATGGCGGTTATCTGGATGATGATAACTATCTGTTCGTTTTGGGCCGTACCGACGACATCATCAACGTGGCAGGGCACCGCTTGTCGACTGGCGAAATGGAAGAAGTGGTGGCGGCCCATGAGGCAGTTGCCGAATGTGCAGTGATTGGCCAGTCCAGCGAGTTGAAGGGGGAAGAGCCGCTGGGGTTGGTGCTGCTAAAAGACGGTGTCGATGTTGATGAAGAGGCCTTGCAGCAGCAGCTGGTTCAGCAGGTGCGCGAAAAGATTGGTGCGGTTGCCAGCTTCAAGAGTGCGGTGGTGGTCAAGCGTTTGCCGAAAACCCGCTCTGGCAAAATTCTGCGTAAGATACTTCGCAATATTGCCAACGGTGAAGAGTACAACACGCCGTCAACCATTGATGATCCGGCCTGTCTGTCCGAGATCGAGCAGATCCTGTCAGAGAAGGGCATTCGCAAATAAACGTAAGTGCGAAAAATATTTCGAACCAATTCGAGAGCGATCACTCAAACAGTTATGTTTGGAGATCATCATCAGTTTCCAGACTCCCGCTCTCTTTCATGATATTCAGCCGAGTTTTCTAGCTCGGCTTTTTTTTGCCTGCGGTTTTCTGTTCGTTAAGTTTCCCTTTCTCCTGATACCCGAGCTGCCACTAAGTTTTTCAGAGTATCTTTAGGTCAGCGGCTGGCCAGATCCAAGCCCAACCGCATCGAACAGCCTGCTCGGGTTCAGTCTTCGTCCGGTTTTACTCCATCCAGTGGTTTTACTACCAGAACGTCACAGTGCACTTCATCAACCAGTTGCTCTGCGGTGTTGCCTATCAATACCCCGGCAACGCCACAGCGGGCGACGGTGCCAACGACAACAACATCGGCTTCTATGTTGGCAGCGACTTTGGCGACCACGGCGTCTGGTTCACCTTCCATAACGTGCAGGTGGTCTGAGTTGACGTTGTATTTACGACCCAGCGCTTCACAAGCGGTCTGATGCTGCTCGGTGATGTAGTCCTGAATGTCATCCGGTGCGGTGACTTCCGGCACCATGGCAAAGGCCACAGAGATTTGTGGGTAGGCATTCACCAGGTGCAAATCGGTTTCGAAGTGGTCAGCCAGATGCTCGGCATAGGACAGGATGTTGTCATTGATCAGCTGATGGCCTTCGTCTGTGGTCGTCGCATCCACCGACGCCAGCAGGCGATTGTGCTTCCACGGGGCGGGGCTTTTTACCAATAGTACGGGGGCTGGGCAGTGCCGCATCAGATTCCAGTCGGTATGGGTGAAAATGCGATCCAGCACAGAATGGGGCAGAGTGCCCTTGATCACCAGATCAAAGTCTTGCTGGCGGGTGACTTCCAGTACGGCATTGTGCAAATGCTTGTGCCACAGTACTCGGGTGCTGACCTTGCGAATATCGGGGCTTACTTCGGGCAGGAAGCTGTCGATCCAACGTTGGGTAGCGGCCAGTCGTGCCTGACGGATTTGTTTGACGGTGTCGTTATCCAGCGCCGACTCATCGCCACAGTAGGGCTCGTAGACCGACGTCAGCAAGGTAATGTCGGCGTCGACGACACTGGCCAGCCAGATTGCCTTGTCGAGGGCAATCTGTTCCGGGTGGTCGGAATCCAGCACAACAAGAATGTGGTTGATGTCCATCATGGCGAGTCCTCCCGTTGAATAGATAACTTCAGAATACGCCGCTTGGCTGCAGCGGACTATGCTGTACGTCAAATATCCGGGGTCGATTTCAAGAGTGCCATCATGGCGTTGGCGGCGTTGCTTTGGGGGCGGTTGCGCAGATGGATAATGCCGAGTTCGCGAGTAAGTGGTGGTTGGTCGCAGTCGAGCACAATCAATTGGTCATCGATCATCGATGGCGGCAACACCGACCAGCCCAGCCCGACACTGACCATCATCTTGATGGTTTCCAGATAGTTGGTGGGCATACTGGTATGAAGCTTCTGGCCACCCTCAATAAACTGCTGCTCGACCAGTCGATAGGTGATGGTGTCTTTCTCGGGCAGGATTGCTGGCCATTGGCTCAAATCTGCCAGGCTGGTCCGAATGCGGTTGGCCAGCGGGTGTTCGCGGCTGACGACGAAATGCAGTTCGTCCTGCCACAGTGGCCAACTTTGCAGTTGCTCGCTGGCGTTGCTGTCGAGGGTGGTCAATGCCAATTCTACGCTACGCTGTTCAACGGCGCGGTAGGCATCTTCAGAGCCCAGGAATTGCAAATCCAGCCGTGCTTGCGGGTAGCGACGGGCAAAGTCTTTCAAAAAGGGTGGCAACCGGTGCAGGCCAATATGGTGGCTGGTTGCCATCGCCAGTACGCCGGTAACGCTGCCGCTGAGGTTGATCAGTTGCAGTTGGGTGTCGTCCATCAGCTGCAGGATGTGTTTGGCCCGAGGTAGCAAGAGTTCGCCGGACTCCGACAGACTGACGGAACGGTTGTGGCGTTCAAACAGTTGGGTATCGAGCTGTTGTTCGAGGGTCTGGATACGCTTCGATACGGCCGACTGGGTCAAGTATAACTGCTCAGCGGCTTCGGAAAATGAGCCATGCTCAACCACTGCCAGAAACGCTTTCAATTGTTGACTGTCCATAACGCTTCTCCTGTCAGGCCTTATAGGGAATTGGGCGGCTCCCAATGGATGGTGGTATCGCTGTGCTGTCATGGCCAGCAGCTATTGTTGCTTTATTCCTTCAAGGAATGCAATTCAGAAAAAATATGAATTTGTGTTGCGTATTGAAAGGCGTAGCATAAGCAAGGTAAGAGATGCGCTGAGTATTCCGGTGGCGTTCAGGCCGCCGAGACAAGCCAAAGCATCCGTGGTGTTTGATGACTGCTGCGGCAGTACAACGAGAGATTCAAGGAGCCCTCCATGGCTGGCAAAACCCTGTACGACAAGTTGTGGGAACAACACGTCGTGAAAGAACGTGATGACGGTACTGCGTTGATTTACATCGATCGTCAGTTGCTGCACGAAGTAACGTCTCCACAAGCCTTTGAAGGCCTGCGTATTGCCGGTCGTCAGCCATGGCGTCTGACCGCCAACCTGGCCACCCCGGATCACAACGTATCTACCGATGCTGGCGAGCGTGCAGGCGGTATCGATGGCATTCAGGACCCGGTTTCCCGTATTCAGGTGAAAACCCTGGACGATAACTGTAACGCGTTTGGCATCACCCAGTTCGATATGAAAGACAAGCGTCAGGGTATCGTGCACGTGGTTGGCCCGGAGCAGGGTGCTACCTTGCCGGGTATGACCATCGTCTGTGGTGACTCTCACACGGCTACCCATGGTGCGGTTGCGGCTCTGGCTCACGGTATCGGTACGTCGGAAGTTGAGCACGTGCTGGCGACCCAGTGTCTGATTCAGCGCAAGATGAAAAACCTGTTGATCAAGGTCGACGGTGAATTGGGTCCTGCCATCACGGGTAAAGACGTGGTTCTGCACGTCACTGGCGTGATCGGTACCGCTGGCGGTACCGGCTATGCGATGGAATTTGGTGGTTCTGCCATTCGCTCCATGAGCATGGAAGGCCGTATGTCCATGTGTAACATGGCGATCGAAGCCGGTGCTCGTGTGGGTATGGTGGCGTTTGACGACATCACTGCTGAATACGTCAAGGGCCGTCCATTCGCACCAAAAGATGATCAGTGGGACATGGCGGTTGCTGCCTGGAAAGAGCTGGTGTCTGACGAAGACGCCGTGTTCGACAAAGTGGTAGAAATCAAGGCCGAAGACATCAAGCCTCAGGTGACCTGGGGTACTTCTCCGGAAATGGTAACGACCATCGACGGTACCGTTCCAGCTCTTGAAGATGCCAAGGACGACGTTGAGCGTTCTGCCTTCACTCGTGCTTATGAATACATGGGTCTGACTGCTGGCCAGAAAATCACCGACATTCAATTGGATCGCGTTTTCATCGGTTCATGCACCAACAGCCGTATTGAAGACTTGCGTCAGGCGGCGGAAGTGGCCAAGGGTCGTAAAGTGGCTGGCACCATCAAGCAGGCCATGGTTGTACCGGGTTCTGGTCTGGTGAAAGAGCAAGCTGAATCTGAAGGTTTGGACAAAATCTTCCTTGAAGCCGGTTTTGAGTGGCGTGAGCCAGGTTGTTCCATGTGTCTGGCCATGAATGCCGACAAGCTGGGTGCCGGTGAGCATTGTGCCTCTACCTCCAATCGTAACTTTGAAGGTCGTCAGGGCTATGGTGGCCGTACCCATTTGGTGAGTCCTGCCATGGCAGCCGCGGCAGCGATTGCCGGTCATTTTGTCGACGTACGCGAATTCTGAGGAGCCAATATATGAGAGCATTTACCGTACATACCGGTGTGGTGGCGCCAATGGATCGTCCAAACATCGATACCGATATGATTATTCCAAAGCAGTTCCTGAAGTCGATCAAGCGTTCCGGTTTCGGCCCGAACCTGTTTGATGAACTGCGTTACCTGAACGAAGGCAAACCAGACGCCGATAACTCCGGTCGTCCGCTGAACCCGGATTTTGTACTGAATCAGCCGCGTTATGCAGGCGCTTCTGTGCTGCTGGCTCGTGAAAACTTCGGCTGTGGCTCCTCCCGTGAACACGCCCCGTGGGCGCTGGAAGATTTCGGTTTCCGTGCCGTGATTGCCCCAAGCTTTGCCGATATCTTCTTCAACAACTGTTTTAAAAACGGTCTGTTGCCGATCATCCTGCCGGAAAGTGTGGTGGATGGCTTGTTCAAGGCGGTTGAATCTTCAGAAGGCTACCAGTTGACGGTTGATCTGGATAAGCAGGTGATTCTGACGCCAGACGGTCAGGACATTGCCTTCGATGTTGACCCATTCCGCAAGCACTGCTTGCTGAACGGTCTGGATGATATTGGTCTGACGCTGCAGGACGCCGACGACATTCGGGCGTACGAAGAAAAGCGTCAGCAATCTGCGCCCTGGTTGTTTAACGCGGGTGCCTGATCTGCCGACTGGATTTATTTCAGCCCGATGATTCCGGAAAACGGTCAGCGGGCTTTTTTACAGGATAAAAAAACATGAGCAAAAACGTATTGGTTTTGCCGGGCGATGGTATTGGCCCGGAAATCGTGGCAGAAGCCGTTAAGGTTCTGAACACCGTTAACGACAAATTCTCTCTGGATCTGAGCATTGACCACGGTTTGGTCGGCGGCACTGCATTTGATGCAACCGGTTTCCCACTGCCAGAAGAAAGCCTGCAAAAAGCCAAGGCGGCTGATGCCATCCTGCTGGGTGCGGTGGGCGGTCCTAAGTGGGACAAGCTGGACGACCGTTCCAAGCGACCTGAGCAAGGTTTGCTGGATATCCGTTCCAAGCTGGAACTGTTCGGTAACCTGCGTCCGGCCATTCTGTACCCACAGCTGGCAGATGCTTCTACCCTCAAGCCTGAAGTGGTTTCCGGTCTGGATATCCTGATCGTACGCGAACTGACCGGTGGTATTTACTTCGGTAAGCCACGTGGCATTCGTACCCTGGAAAATGGCGAGCGCGAAGGCTACAACACCTACGTGTACAACGAATCCGAGATTCGTCGAATTGGCCGTGTAGCGTTTGAAGCGGCCATGAAGCGCAACAAGAAGCTGTGCTCTGTCGACAAGGCCAACGTTCTGGAAGTGACCGTGCTGTGGCGCGAAATCATGGAAGAACTGAGCAAGGAATACCCGGAGGTTGAGCTGTCTCACATGTACGTGGACAACGCTGCCATGCAGCTGGTTCGTGCGCCGAAACAGTTTGACGTTATCGTAACCGGCAATATGTTCGGCGATATCCTGTCCGATGCAGCCGCCATGCTGACCGGCTCCATTGGTATGCTGCCTTCCGCATCTCTGGACAAGGACAACAAGGGCATGTACGAGCCATGTCACGGTTCTGCTCCGGACATCGCGGGTCAGGGCATTGCCAACCCGCTGGCGACCATCCTGTCTGCCGCCATGATGCTGCGTTACAGCCTTGGCCAGAACGAAGCGGCTGACGCGATTGAAGCAGCGGTCAGCAAGGTGCTGGACAGCAACCTGCGTACCGCGGATATCTACTCCGACGGCATGCAGAAAGTATCCACTGCCGAAATGGGTGATGCAGTTGTAGCCGCACTTTGATACGGTTATAACGCAATTTTGAACAAAACCGCGCTCTGCGCGGTTTTTGTCGTCTTTAGCGGTGAGAGCGCAAAGCGGGCGGCAATTACAAAGAACAAGGTAAACGACGTATGTTGAAAACAGGTCTGGTTGGCTGGCGTGGCATGGTGGGTTCCGTGCTGATGCAGCGTATGGAAGCCGAAGGTGATTTTGCTCTGATCGAGCCGACTTTCTTTACTACCTCCCAGAAAGGGCAGGCAGCGCCACAGTTTGGCGGTAAGGATTGTGGTTTGCTGGAAGATGCTTTTGATATTGAAGTATTGTCCGCGCAAGACGTGATTATTACCTGTCAGGGTGGTGACTACACCAAGGAAATCTACGGCAAGCTGCGTGAAGCGGGCTGGCAGGGCTACTGGATTGACGCTGCATCTTCCCTGCGCATGGATGACAACGCCATCATCGTTCTGGACCCGGTCAACGCAGACGTAATTGACGCTGGTCTGGATGCCGGTGTTAAAACCTACGTAGGTGGTAACTGCACCGTATCCCTGATGCTGATGGCATTGGGCGGTTTGTTCGAAAAAGGTCTGGTGGAGTGGGTTGCTCCGCAAACCTATCAGGCGGCTTCCGGCTCCGGTGCCCGTCACATGCGTGAACTGATCAGCCAGATGGGAGCGGTACACGCCAATGTTAAAGACAAACTGGACGATCCCGCCTCTGCGATTCTGGAAATTGATCGTCAGGTGGCGGATTTCATCAACAGCGATGACTACCCGAAAGCCCAGTTTGGCGTACCGCTGGCAGGCAGCCTGATTCCTTATATCGACTCCCAGCTTGAGTCCGGACAGAGCCGCGAAGAGTGGAAGGCTCAGGTAGAAGCCAACAAGATTCTGGGTCGTTCAAACGATCAGATTCCGGTAGACGGCTTGTGTGTTCGTGTTGGTGCCATGCGTTGTCACAGTCAGGCCATGACCATCAAACTGAACAAGGATATTTCGGTTGAAGAAATCGAAACCATCCTGGCTCAGCATAACGACTGGGTTAAAGTGATTCCGAACGATCGTGATATCACCATGCAGGAACTGACCCCAGCGAAAGTGACCGGCACCTTGTCTATTCCGGTTGGCCGTATTCGTAAGCTGAATATGGGTCCTGAATATATTTCTGCCTTTACGGTCGGCGACCAGCTGTTGTGGGGTGCCGCTGAGCCTCTGCGCCGCATGTTGCGTATTTTGTTAAACCGTTCATAGAAATTTATTTTACAAGCGGGCCTCGGCCCGCTTTTTCATATTTCCCTTCCTGAAACTTTCATAAACCCTTATTACATATCACTTTTATAGTTACTTAACCGTGCAAAACATTGCACCGGAACTTTTTATACTTAATACTTACGCGTGATTTTTGAACACTCGAAATAGTGCATCGTTCCGGGCCGATCCGGAATACTCGGAAAACCGAGCTTGTTAGCCAATTCGTGACACCAAGGAAGCACCAATGAAGCGCCTGTTTGCAACCGCCATGCTGCTGGTAGGAAGTACTCTGATGTCCAGTCAGCTTATGGCTCTGGGTCTTGGAGAGTTGAAGCTCGATTCTGCGCTAAATCAGCCCCTCAAAGCGGAAATCGAACTCGTAGACTCGGCAGGTTTGTCCGAGTGGGAAATCAAGCCGGTACTGGCCAGTGCGGAAGCTTTTGACCGTTACGGCGTCGATCGTTCCTATTTTCTGACCAAAATCAAATTCAACGTCGCTGGCGACAAGATTGAATTGAGCACCCGCGAAGGGGTGACCGAGCCTTTCCTGAATTTTCTGGTCGAACTGAACTGGCCGTCTGGTCGGGTGGTGCGCGAATACACCGTGCTGCTGGACCCGCCTACGTTTGAACAACAGAGCTTTCAACCTGTCGTAGCGGCTCCATCGGTAACGCCATCCACCGGACAGGTTCAACGTCAGAACAATTCCATTGTCACGCCGAGTACCGGTGTGGCATCCCGCCAGCCAGCGGGCAGTGGCGCTGAAGGTACCTACACTGTTCAGCCAAACGACACCATGTGGGCGATTGCACTGGCGACTCGCCCGGATGCATCGGTTTCTCCCCAACAAATGATGCTGGCCATTCAGCAAGCTAACCCTAATGCCTTTATTGGTGGCAACATCAACCGCGTAAAAACCTTTGAAGTGCTGCGCATACCGGGTGCCGATCAGGTGCAAGGTATCAGCCGTCAGGTAGCGGTTAATGAAATGGCTCGCCAAAACGACGAATTGGCAGGTCGCGCCCAACTGGATGCCACCGGCCGCAACACGTCTGTGGCTCCTCGCGCTGCCTCCGACGGCCGTGGTGAAGTACGTCTGGTTACCGATGCCAAGCAAGGTGCAAATTCTGCCGGTGCCAGTGGTGATACCGAAGGCCAGGGTAACGGCCGTCAGGAAGCCCTTGAAAATGATCTGGCCATCGCACTGGAAAATCTCGACAAGTCCCGTCGCGACAACGCAGAGTTGGAAGACCGTCTGAGCGCTCTGGAAGAACAGATTGCCGCCCTGCAACGTTTGGTGACCCTGAAAAACGATCAGCTGGCCAGCATGCAAGCAGGTGCTGCTACTGCCGAAGCACAACAGCCTGTCGCCACGGTAACGCCTGAACCAAAACCAGAAGTTGCTGCCCCGGCCGCCGTCGAGCCGGCTAAAGCAGAAGCCCAGGCCGCTGCGCAGCCTGAAGTGGCTGCCAAGCCGGAAGTTCAACAGCCTGTTGAGCGTAAACCTGCACCGAAGCGCTACGTTCCGCCACCACCAAGCCTGATCGATACCATTCTGCAAGATCCGATGATGCTGGGCGGTCTGGTTCTGGCGATCCTGCTGTTGATCGCACTGATTTACACCGCCATCAAACGTCGTCTGGCTGGTAAAGATGACTCTGAAGAAGCGGCAAAAGAGCAAGCGGCAATTGCTGCGGCTGTCGAAGAGGTGAATGCGGTTAACGAGCCAGTTGACTCCTTCGACTTCGATGAGCCAGAACAGCACGACGACCCAATGGACTTCCTCAACGACGACAGCGCCGTGGACATCTCTACTGCCAGCCTGGAGTCTGAAGACGAATTGCTGGTGGAAGTAGAAGAGCACATTGCCTATGGCCGTTTTGACGAAGCCCGCAGCTTGCTGAAAAACGCCATTGCCAACGAGCCGGTTCGTGGCGACCTGAGCCTGAAATTGCTGGAAGTGTACGCTGAGCTGGACGATGCCATTGCCTTCTCTGAAGAAGAGCAGCGACTGCAAACCTTTGGTGATGACTTCCAGGTGGAAACTGCGGAAGCGATGCGCGGACGCCTGACCAGCCCAATCGGTGCTGCGGGTGTATCCGAAGTGTCTCTGGAAGACCTAGATATGGAATTCCAGAGCGGTCTGGATGATCCAGCGGTTGCCGTGCCGTCAGAAGATACTGTGTCGGTTGACACTGAAACCACCACCAACATGGACGACGGTGAAGATTTCGCCGCCATGCTGGATCAGGGTCTGGATTTCGAATCCGCTCTGGATCAGGACGACGAGCAGACAACCGGCTCCAGTGAAGTCGAGTTGGATTTCTCTTCCGACTTTGCAGCGTCCGATGATAACTCTCTCGATTTCGATCTGACTTCAATGGACGATCACGACGCAGAACAACAGGATGCACCGTCGTTCCAGCAGACTGAAGAAGTGGAAATCGACAATCTGATGGAATTTGAACTGTCAGACGAAATGCTGGAACTGGACAACGCTGAAGCTTCCACTGACAACACTGAGTCGGATGAAGTTGAAGCAGACGAAAATAGCCTGGACTTCGATCTGGGTGGTCTGGAACTGCCAGAATCCGAACTGGCCTCGCTCGATGATGAGCTGGCTGAGCTGGAAAGCGACGTTGCTGACGAGCAACCTCTGGACTCACTGGAGCTGGACATCGACGGTCTGGATTCTATTGAGTCGCTTGAAGTTGATTCCGAGCTGGAAGAAGGCACTGACGACCTGCTGGAACTGGATCTCGGCGAAGAGTTGGCTGAACTCGAATCTGATCTGGATGATACTGCTGGTGAGGAGCTGGACCTGGGTGATCTGGCAGCGCTGGACGGTACTGAAGAAAGTGCTGATGAGAACGCTGAGGAGAGTGCCGAAGAGGGCGCTGTTTCCGAATTGCCAGAAGAGCTGGATTTCAACCTGACCGAAGAATCCCTGTCAGAGCTGGAGCCTGACTCAGAACTGGCTGCCGAACTGGAAGCCTTTGCTGAAGAACATCCGGTTGCTGATGCTGGTGAAGACTCGTTTGATAGTGAGATAGAAAGCGAAGCAGAAGATCTTGATCTTTCCGTTGCAGAGACCGAGAGCCTTGAAGAAGTTGCAGCAGATGATGTCGACCCAGCGCTAGAAGAAACTTCTGAAACCACTTCTGGAAATGTTATTGAAGGCGCTTCCGAAGGTGCTATCGCAGAAATCGATTTCGATTCCGAAGAAGCGGCTGATCTGAGCCTGCCGGATCTGGACTCGGCTTTGGATGACTTTGACCCTGCGTCTGAAGTGGCTGATACGGCCGACGTTGAAGTGCCAGAGCTGGACATCGCTGATGCCGAAGAAAACGGCACAGAAGAAAACAGCACAGAGGAAAGCGCATCCGAAGACACAGATGCCGCAGAGTCTGAGCAGCCTGTTGTTGAAGATATGGCCGATCTGGATGACTTGCTGGGCGGTGACGGTGAGTTCGACCTCGACTCGCTGGATTTCGAACTGGATGATCTCGGTAACTCCGACGTTGAAGCACCAAAGCTGAGCCAGGATGACCTGAACCGTGTAATGGAATGGTCTTCTGAAGACAGCGACGAAACCGACGTTATGGATCTGGCTGATGTCATCGAATCCGATGGCGATGCTGAGCCGGAATCAGAAGAGATCCCGGCTCTGGAAGACATTCACGAAGAAGAGTCGTTCGATCTGGAAACGCTGGATGCCAGCACGGACTTTGAGCTGACCTCTGAAGACGCTCCTGAGTTGGATATTCCTGAGCTGGACGCTCTTGAACTGGATAGCGCTGAAGACAAGCTGGAAGCTGAACTGGCTGCTGAGGATGGCATTTCTGAGCTTACGGATCTGCCAGAGCTGGATACGGTCGAAGCCACAGAAGAACTGGATGCTGATAACATCAGCTTTACTGCTGCCGATGCCATTGATCTGGATGAACTGGCCGAAGCCGAAGACGAGTTTGAATACCTGGCCGGAACTGACGCCAGCGAAACCAAGCTGGACCTGGCCCGTGCCTATGTCGATATGGGTGAATCCGAAAGCGCTCGTGAGCTGCTGGGTGAAATCCTGCAGGAAGGCAACGACAAACAAAAGCAGGAAGCTCAATCCCTGATGGACTCCCTCAACTGATCCATGTCTGAAACATTTCGATACGCTGCCATCGTGGAATACAACGGTGCTTGTTTCCACGGTTGGCAGAAGCAGAAACACCACAACGAACCTACCGTACAGGCCGCTCTTGAAGCGGCCATTTCGAAAGTTGCCAATCACCCCGTAGAGGTCGCCTGTGCAGGTCGTACCGATGCGGGGGTGCATGCAACCCGACAAGTCATCCACTTTGATACCACGTCCAAGCGCAGTGACTACGGCTGGATTATGGGTATCAACACTAATACGCCGCCAGCGGTGTCGGTGCAGTGGATTCAACAAGTCGATTCGGAATTTCACGCCCGCTTCAAAGCCCAGGCGCGCTGCTATCGTTACCTGATCAATAACAGCAAGTACCGTCAGGCCTTGCAGCATGATCAGATGACCTGGTGGAAATACCCGCTGAATGCAGAAAAAATGCAGCAGGCGGCTAATCATTTGCTGGGCGAGCACGACTTCACGTCATTCCGCGCCAAGGACTGTCAGGCCAAAACCCCGGTGAAAACCATGCACCGGATTGAGGTCAAACAGTGGGGCGACCTGATCATGGTGGAGCTGGAATCCAGCGCCTTCCTGTATCACATGGTGCGCAACATCATGGGTTGCTTGATTCCGATCGGCGAAGGCCATAAAGAGCCTGACTGGATGAAAGACGTGCTCGACGCTAAATCCCGTCTCGCCGCAGGTGTTACGGCACCGGGTGATGGCCTTCATTTTGTTGGTGTACGTTTCCCGGAACACTTTGGCATTCCGTCACAACCCTTTGGTCCACTGATGTTAGAACCGGCGCTTTCGGTCAGCCGCTGAGCGGGTTTTGAAGGTTTGAAAGGCCAGAATATTTGCTAGTATTCTGGCCTTTTGCGTTATTGGAGCCAGACCATGCCTGCTCGACGTCAGATTCGCACCCGTGCCAAGATTTGTGGAATCACCCGTATAGAAGACGCCAAAGCGGTTGTGGCTGCTGGGGCGGACGCGATTGGGCTGGTGTTTTATCCGCCCAGCCCGCGTTCGGTTACCGTCGAGCAGGCTCGTGACATTGCTGCTGCGATTCCGGCCTTTGTTACGGTGACGGCACTTTTTGTGAATCCAACCGTCGAACAAGTGCAATCGGTGCTGGATGCCGTTAGAATCGATTTAATCCAATTCCATGGTGATGAAGACGATGGCTTTTGCCAACAATTCAACCGCCCCTACATTAAAGCCATCCGTGTCCGGCAAGCGTCGGACATGGTGGAGGCGTGCGTGCGCTTCCCAGGTGCCTTGTCTCTGCTGCTAGACAGCTACAAACCCGGCGTGCCGGGCGGAACTGGCGAGACCTTTGACTGGTCGCTGGTTCCAGAGAATCTATCAAAACCCATTATTCTTGCTGGCGGTCTGAACCCCGCCAACGTGGCCAATGCCATCCAGGACGTAAACCCCTTTGCGGTGGACGTCAGTGGCGGTGTTGAAGCCGAAGGCCCCAATGGCCTGCAAAAGGGCATCAAGGACGCCAGCAAGATCCAGGCATTTATGAATGAGGTGTATCGTGGCTAACACTACTGCCAACAACGCACATGCGGCTTTTATGGAAGCCAACCTGCCAGACGAACGCGGCCATTTTGGTATTCACGGCGGTCGTTTTGTATCAGAAACCCTGACAGCTGCATTGGACGAGCTGCAAGCAACCTACATGAAGCTGCGCAACGACGCAGACTTCCAGAAAGCGTTCGACCACGACCTGGCACACTACGTCGGTCGGCCGTCGCCGCTGTACTATGCCGAGCGTCTGAGCAACCACTGTGGTGGCGCACGCATCTTCCTGAAGCGTGAAGACCTGAACCACACTGGCGCTCACAAGGTAAACAACACCATTGGTCAGGCGTTGCTGGCCAAGTTCATGGGCAAGAAGAAAGTCATTGCTGAGACCGGTGCTGGTCAGCACGGCGTGGCATCTGCCACCGTAGCGGCCCGCTTTGGTCTGGAGTGTAAGGTCTTCATGGGCTCGACCGACGTTGAGCGTCAGAAGCTGAACGTGTACCGCATGAAGCTGCTGGGTGCCGAAGTGAACTCGGTATCTTCCGGTACGGCAACCTTGAAAGACGCCATGAACGAAGCGATGCGTCACTGGGTAACCCACGTTGACGACACCTTCTACATCATTGGTACCGCGGCCGGTCCGCACCCGTACCCAATGCTGGTACGTGACTTCCAAAGCATCATTGGCCGCGAAACCCAACGCCAGTGCGAAGAGCAGATTGGCCGTCAGCCAGACGCGGTTGTTGCCTGTGTCGGTGGTGGCTCTAACGCCATTGGTATGTTCTACCCGTACATCAAACACCCTGAAGTGGCCATGTACGGCGTTGAAGCCGGTGGTCTTGGACTGGACGGTGACGACCACGCCGCACCTCTGAACAAAGGCATTCCGGGCGTGCTGCACGGTAACCGTACCTACCTGATGGAAGACGAAAACGGCCAGATCATGGGTACCCATTCCATCTCTGCCGGTCTCGACTACCCAGGCGTGGGCCCTGAGCACAGCTGGTTGAAAGACGTTGGTCGCGCCAACTATGTTGCCGCTACCGACGAAGAGGCCATCGATGGCTTCCACAAGCTGACTCAGCTGGAAGGCATCATGCCGGCACTGGAATCTTCCCACGCGGTGGCTTATGCCATGAAGCTGGCGAAGACCATGAGCTCTGACAAGGTGATCGTGGTGAACCTGTCCGGTCGTGGCGACAAGGATATCCATACTATTGCAGAGCTGGACGGCGTAACTGCTTGATGCACTGAAAGCTGTTGCGCTCACGCATGCTGCGTTAAAAGTCGGCTCTGAATGCTCATTTATGACTTATAAACTCCGCTTCATCGCCGACTTTTGCCTTGCCTGCGTATCGCTCTCGACGCTTTCAGAATTGCTCGCGGTAACAGGTTCAAGAATTCAGGAAATTTAGAAATGTCTCGTATTAACGGTTTGTTTGCTGCCCTGAAAGAACAGGGCAAAAAGGCGCTGATTCCTTACATCACCGCCGGTGACCCACAAAAAGACGCCACCGTGCCAATGATGCACGCACTGGTAGAAGCCGGTGCTGATCTGATCGAATTGGGCGTACCATTCTCAGACCCAATGGCCGATGGTCCAACCATTCAGCTGGCCTGTGAGCGTGCGTTGGAGCACGGTACGTCGTTGAAAGACGTGCTGGCCATGGTGGCGGAATTCCGCACCACGAATACCGAAACCCCGGTTGTGCTGATGGGTTATCTGAACCCGGTTGAGCGTATGGGCTACGACCAGTTCGCTGCCAATGCCGTTGAAGCCGGTGTTGACGGTGTGCTGTTGGTTGACCTGCCACCAGAAGAAGCCATTGATGTGGCGGATTTCTTCAAGCAGCGTGATCTCGATATGATCTATCTGATCGCGCCGACCACTACCGATGCACGCATCGAAGCCATTGGTCATGCGGGTAGCGGTTACGTCTACTACGTGTCCCTGAAGGGCGTGACCGGTTCGAAAGCACTGGACGTTGATGACGTTGCCCGCAATCTGGAACGCATTCGCAAGCACGTGGACATTCCGGTGGGTGTTGGCTTTGGTATCACCAATGGCGAAACCGCAGCGGCGGTTGCCCAGGTGTGTGACGGTGTGATTGTTGGCTCTGCCATTGTCAATCGCATTGCCGATAATGCCGAACAGCCGGAACAGGCCCGTGCGCAGGTATCCGAGCTGGTGAGTGAAATGCGTACGGCGATGGACAAAGCCTGATCGTACTGCTGTTGGACTGTCGTTGGAGATGACTGGAATGACCGAATACACCAGCTGGAATGTGGATCGCTGGTTGCAACACCTTGAATCTGTTCACTCGGCCGCCATTGATATGGGGCTTGAGCGGGTATCCGAGGTCGCTGCGCGTTTGAATTGCCTCAGACCGGCTGGTCTGGTCATTCTGGTTGCAGGAACCAATGGCAAGGGCACTACCAGTGCCCTTTTGTCGTCCTTGTTGGGCGTACAAGGTATGCGGGTAGGGATGTATAACTCTCCG
The DNA here is from genome assembly GCF_056158645.1 of Oceanobacter sp. ABM4_470. Lineage (NCBI taxonomy): Bacteria > Pseudomonadati > Pseudomonadota > Gammaproteobacteria > Oceanospirillales > Oceanospirillaceae > Oceanobacter > Oceanobacter sp. ABM4_470. Next base: position 1,847,620 of record NZ_JBSWTR010000001.1, on the reverse strand, counting down.
CATATCATCAAATACAACGAACGGGTGTCAGTGAATGGCGTCGATATTTCCGATGCCGACCTGTGTCACTCGTTCGAGCTGGTTGAGCAGGCCCGTAGCGATACTCCGCTGACCTATTTCGAGTTTGGTACATTGGCCGCGTTGGCCTGGTTCAAAACCCAGAACCTCGATGCCTGTGTGCTTGAAATCGGTCTTGGCGGCCGACTGGACGCGGTAAACATTGTTGAGGCTGATCTGTCTATCGTTACCAGTATCGGCCTCGACCACGAAGCCTGGCTGGGTAATGATCCGGAAGTGATCGCTTACGAAAAATGTTCGATCGCCCGTCCGGGCAGCTACCTGATCTGTGGTCAGCCAAACCCACCCAAGCGCGGTCGTGAGAGCGTCGATGCCATTGGTGGCAAGTGGCTGGGGCGCGGTGAAGACTTTGATGTTCAAAAGGTGGCTGTGGCAGATGAAACCCGTCTGGATATTCGCTTCAAACCGATGCCGGACGAAGACACCGTGTTCAACTGGCAATTGCCGCTGGGCCATATTCCTGCCGACAACATCGCTACGGCGGTTCAGGCAATGGCAGCGTTAGGGCATCTGATGCCGGAAAACGAAGTGGCCGATGCTGTTCGTCGTTTGCGGGTCCCTGGCCGGTTGCAGCAGTGGCAGTGTCAAACATCGGAAGGCAAGACCCTGCGTGTCACCCTTGATGTGGCGCACAATGAACAAGCGGCGACGTATCTGGCCGGTCGTGTTGACCATGCTGATGGTGTGTTGTTGGGTATGTTGTCCGACAAGCCCATTGAAGATGTGGTCAAGGCATTACCGCAAGCCGGGCAGTGGGTGTTTACGACCCTCGATGGCCCCCGTGGCCTGTCGGCCAAGGGCCTTGCAGAGCGCGCTATGGCCGCCAACGCCGAGCTTTCTGAGGCACCACAGTTTGAGACTGTTGAGGCAGCCCTGAACCATGTGATCGATACAGCGTCTGAGGGTGAGCACTGGTTGGTTGCAGGTTCTTTTGTAACCGTGGAATATGCACTCAAGACCATTTATCAGCAGCAAAAGGCTGGAACTCACTCATGGAAAAGCATCTGAACAAACGGATTCTGGGTGCGGTAGTCACGGTGTTGGCTGTCGCAGTCGTAGTTCCGATTGTGATTGATGGCTCCCGCCAAAACCTCACCATTGATGACGACATGCCACCGATGCCGGATATGCCGGACTGGGCGGAAGTCGAAAACCAGAAGCGCATCCGCATGGACCTGGAGGCGCTGGCCAGTGGTGAGGCCGAAGAAGATTTACAGCCACCACCGGTTAGCACGGCTGATGTCGATGATCCGGTGCCAGAGGTGGTGACTCAAAACGCCGATCAGGCGGTTCAAAACGAAGAATTCCTGCCTTACGCCTGGATGATTCAGGTGGGTGCGTTTTCCAAGCGCGACAACGCCGAAGGCTTTCGTGACTCCCTGCGCCAGAAAGGCTACAAGTCGTTTGTACGATCTGACGGCGACGGCTTGACCCGGGTGTTTGTGGGTCCTGAATTGCAGCGCGAAGCCATCGACAGCTTGCGTGCGCGGCTCACCAAAGAGCTCAAGCGTGATGACTTACGCGTCAAACAATACAAGGCAGGTTGACCATTTGGTCAGCCTTCGGAAGATTTCACTGTTGAATTCGGCTCAACAGGATTTTGGCGTGAAATGGTCAATTGGCGCCGTCATCTGGTTGTCGCAATGCAGCCGAATCCCTATACTGCGCGCTTGTTTCAAACCAGTGGTGTAAATAGCTGATGGCCGTTATTGATTGGGTCATTCTCGCTGTCTTGCTGATTTCCAGTCTTATCAGCCTCAAGCGAGGTTTCGTTCGTGAAGCCCTGTCGCTGGTGGTATGGGTCGGCGCATTTGTGCTCGCCCGCATGTTCAGTGGAAATCTGGCTACACTTCTTACGGATTATCTGGAAACGAATTCGCTGCGCTGGATCGCGGCTTTTGTGATTCTGTTTCTGGGCGCAGTTGCCGTGGGCACCATGGTCAGTCATCTGATTGCCGAGATGGTCAGGCTTACCGGCCTGGGCAGTATGGATCGGGTTCTGGGAATGGTATTTGGTGCCATTCGCGGTCTGGTTGTACTGGTCGCCATCGTCTACGGCCTGCAATTCACCGTGGTTCCTGAAGATCCATGGTGGCAAGAATCCCTGTTGGTACCTCATCTGGAATTATTGGCAGACTGGGCGCGTAAAACGCTGCCGGGTGCGACCAACCAGTTGATGTCCTCCATCCCGTCCTGAATTTGAGGTATATCGCGAATGTGCGGAATTGTGGGTATCGTCGCCAAGACCCATGTTAACCAGTCGATTTATGATGCTTTGACCGTGCTCCAGCACCGTGGTCAGGATGCTGCCGGTATCGTCACCAGTGACGAAGGCAAATTCTACCTGCGTAAGGACAACGGTCTGGTTCGTGATGTGTTCCACACCCGTCACATGCGTCGTCTGGTGGGTAATATGGGTATCGGCCACGTCCGTTATCCAACTGCGGGCAGCTCCAGCTCCGCCGAAGCGCAGCCGTTCTACGTGAACTCGCCGTACGGCATCGTACTGGCGCACAACGGCAACCTGACCAACACCGCTGATCTGGCCCAGGACATCTACCGTGAAGACCTGCGCCACATCAACACCACCTCTGATTCCGAAGTATTGCTGAACGTGTTCGCCCACGAGCTGCACGCTCAGGGTGAGTTGCAGCCAACACCGGAAACTATCTTCAAGGCCGTTCGTCGAGTGCACCAGCGTGTTCGCGGTGGTTACGCCGTGGTTGCCATGATCTGTGGTTACGGCGTAGTTGCCTTCCGCGATCCAAACGGTATCCGCCCTGCGGTATACGGTAGCCGCGAAACTGAATCCGGCACCGAGTACATGGTGGCGTCCGAGTCTGTGGCCCTGGACGCACTGGACTTCAAACTGGAGCGTGATATCGCACCGGGTGAATGTGTGGTGATGCCGGAAGCGGGTGGTATTTTCACCCAGCAGTGTGCGGAAGACACCAACCTGACTCCATGTCTGTTCGAGCAGGTGTACTTCGCCCGTCCGGATTCCATCATCGACGGCATGGCGGTTTACAAGGCTCGCCTGCGTATGGGTGAGAAGCTGGCCGACAAGATTCTGCGCGAGCACCCGAACCACGACATCGACGTGGTGATCCCGATCCCGGATACCAGCCGTGCGTCTGCCATGGAACTGGCCAACCGTTTGGGCCTGAAGTTCCGCGAAGGCTTTATGAAGAACCGCTACATCGGCCGTACCTTCATCATGCCGGGTCAGCAACAGCGCAAGAAGTCTGTTAAGCAAAAGCTGAACGCACTGGATCTGGAATTCCGTGGCAAGAACGTACTGCTGGTGGATGATTCCATCGTACGTGGTACAACGTGCGAGCAGATCATTGAGATGGCTCGTGAAGCCGGCGCCAAAAACGTCTACTTCGCCTCGGCAGCACCTGCGGTGCGTTACCCGAACGTGTACGGCATTGATATGCCAGCTAAGGAAGAATTCATCGCGCACAACCGCAGCACCGAAGAAATTGCCAAGCAAATTGGTGCCGACTGGCTGGTGTATCAAGACCTGGAAGACCTGACCGCCGCCTGTCTGGAAGGCAGCAGCACCACCGCTACCGGTTTTGACTGCTCGGTATTCAACGGTGAATACGTCACCGGTGATATCAACGAAGCCTACTTCCAGCGTCTGGCCGACCTGCGCAGTGATTCGTCCAAGACCATTCGCAAAGCCATTTCCAATGTTGCGATTGATCTGCACAACGAGGCAGAATCCTGATTCTGTCCTTGATTCCCGTTAGCGGGTAGTGTGTTTGCGAAACGGGGCGGATTTATCTGCCCCGTTTTTGTTTGTGTTCTGAACAAATGTTTGCCGGATGGTCCGGCAACTGGCTGCTGGCGAGAACCAGCTAAGGCTACATACCATGACCGATATCCACGATTTGCTGGGCCCTTACCAGTCCGACCTGACCGATGCTGAGATCGAAACCCTGGCGGTACGAGCAGGGCAGTACCGTACTCAGGAGCATGAGCATTCTGAAGCCATTTTCCCGAGCAGCAGCTACGTGTTCAAATCCGCAGCAGAAGCTCAGGCAACCTTCCGTGGCGAGCTGGAAGGCAACGTTTACTCCCGCTACACCAACCCGACGGTACGCACCTTTGAAGAGCGTCTGGCGGCGATGGAAGGCGGTGAAGCGGGTGCGGCAACGGCGTCGGGAATGGCCGCTATCCTGTCTGTGGTGTTGGCTCACCTGAAAGCCGGTGACCACGTCATCTGCTCCCAGAGCGTGTTCGGCAGCACCATCAACCTGTTTGAAAAATACTTGCGCAAGTTCGGTATTGATATCGATTACGCCGACCCGGTCAATACTGCCGATTGGAAAGCCAAAAGCCGTGCAGAAACCCGTCTGTTCTTCCTTGAATCACCGTCTAACCCGGTGATGGAAGTGGCCGACCTGGAAGCCATTGCTGCAGTAGCCAAGGAAGTGGGAGCCCTGTTTGCCGTCGATAACTGCTTCTGTACCCCGGCGATTCAGCGTCCGCTGGATTTTGGGGCCGATCTGGTGATTCATTCCGCCACCAAATTCATCGATGGTCAGGGCCGTTGTTTGGGTGGTGCCGTAGTGGGCTCGAAGGAATTGATTGAGCCTGTTGTTGGTGTACTGCGTACTGCTGGCCCAACCATGAGCCCATTCAATGCCTGGATCTTCACCAAGGGTCTGGAAACCCTCAGCATTCGTATGAAAGCCCACACAGAAAACTGTGCGATCGTGGCTGAGTGGCTGAGCCAGCATCCGAAAGTTGCCCGTGTGAACTTCTGTGGACTGGCGTCCCACCCGCAGAAAGCCCTGATCGACAAACAACAGCGTTTGGCCGGTGGTGTACTGTCGTTTGAAGTTGAAGGTGGCAAAGACGCGGCCTGGCAGGTGATTGACTCCACCCGCATGATTTCCATTACCGCCAACCTCGGCGATACCAAAACTACCATCACCCATCCGGCGACCACCACTCATGGTCGTATCACCGAAGAAGAGCGTCTGGCAGCAGGCATCAGCCAGGGCCTGATTCGCGTGGCAGTGGGTCTGGAAAATCCGCAGGATGTGATCAAGGATCTGGCCCGCGGACTGGACGCCTTGTAAGTAGCAATTGATATTCACACAGGGATATCCAGAGACGGGGCTTCGGCCCCGTTTTTTGTGGCGGATACGGTCTGTTACCGTGCTTCTTGTGTCAGATTTTGTCACTATGCAGCGCAGAAACCTGAATGCTCGGTCGGGCATTGAATCAGTCAGACGGAGAATTTCATGACCAAGGCTGTTGAAGCGGCACTCGCACAACTGAATACGGTAATTCTGGGCAAGGAAGAGCAGCTCAAGCTGTCGTTGGCTTGCTTGCTGGCCGGAGGTCATTTGCTGATCGAAGATTTGCCCGGTATGGGCAAAACCACCTTGTCTCATGCTCTGGCCGGAGTGCTGGGGTTGAAGTACAACCGCATTCAGTTCACCAGCGATTTGTTGCCCGCCGATATTCTCGGGGTATCGATTTTCGAGAAAGAACCGGGCAGTGAGCTGGGGCGTTTTCGATTTCACGAAGGTCCTGTGTTTTCGCAATTGCTGCTGGCCGACGAAATCAACCGCGCTACACCAAAATCCCAGAGTGCCTTGCTGGAAGCCATGGAAGAGCATCAGGTCACGGTGGAAGGGGAAACCCGCCAACTGCCAGAGCCTTTCTTTGTGATTGCCACTCAAAACCCGGTCAATCAGTCCGGGACGTTCCCGTTGCCTGAAAGTCAGCTGGACCGCTTCCTGATGCGTATTTCGCTGGGCTACCCGTCGCCTGCTGCCGAACGCCAACTGCTGGAAGGCAGTAACCACCGCGACAAGGCCAACCATCTGCAACAACAAATCACGCCTGAACAGCTGGGCGCGCTGAAACAGCACGTGCAGCAGATTCATGCTTCATCGTCGGTGCTGGATTACCTTCAGCGCATCATTGGTTTTACCCGCTACGATGCGGGTTATGCCTATGGTTTGTCTCCACGGGGGGCGCTGGCACTGTTGCAGGCCGCCAAAGCCTGGGCGCTGGTGAATCAGCGCGAGCACGTGATTCCCGAAGACGTACAGGCCGTGCTGCCTGCTGTGGTCGATCACCGTTTGGCCGATGCCGCTGACGGCGGTGCCAGTAGTGTGTCGGCTCATATTCTGGCCAATGTCGACGTGCTGGTTTAAGCCGTGTTGAAAAATCCGCTTCGCCAGTGGCTGGCGACCTCGGCTGTGCGCCAACGTTGGCAGCATTGGTTGGACCGCCGCATTCCGGTCAGCCGCAGCGTGACTCTGGGGCATAGGTCGATCTTTATTTTGCCCACGGCCATTGGCTGGCTGTTTGGCAGCCTGATTTTGTTGTTGCTGGTGACGGCCATTAATTACAAGAACAGTCTGGTGTATGGCCTGACGTTCTGGCTGTTCAGCATTGGCCTGACCACCATGTATCTGACCTTCCGCAACCTGAAAGGACTGGTGATCACCGCGCAGGACCCACTGGACGGTTTTGCCGGACAGTCGTTCGATGTTCCGCTGTTGCTGAATAACCAACGTTATTCAGCCGCCAGCGGACGCACCAAAAGTACAGCGCAGGGCAGTGGTAAAAGCCGTGGGCATTATGCACTGTGGCTGCAATATCCGGACAACCCGGGGATCAACGCCTCGGTGCTGGCGGGAGAGGCGGTGACGCTGTCCAGTCATTATCGCAGCCATCAACGTGGCCGCTTGCAACCCGGCCGTATTTTGTTGGAAAGCCGCTTTCCGCTGGGGCTGTTTCGCGCCTGGAGCTGGGTGAAACTTGACTTCAATACCCTGGTGTACCCGGAACCACAATCGGTGCCGCTGGTAACGGGCAGTGATGGCGACGGGGGAGAGCTGGAAGGTGCCAGTCGCGATGTCAGCGGTGATCAGGATTTTCGCGGTTTGCGCCCTTATCAGGCGGGTGATTCGTTGAAGCAGATTGCCTGGAAACAGCTTGCTCGCGGTAAGGGTCTGGTGACCAAGGAATTTGACAGTGATGACGGTGCCAGTTGCTGGCTCGACTGGAGCCACCTGACTGGCAATACCGAATACCGCTTGTCGTGCCTGACGGGTTGGGTGCTGAGCGTTCACGACAAGGGCTGGCAATACGGCTTGCGACTTCCGGGCGTTGAGATTGCCCCAGATCATTCAGAACGGCACCTGCGACGTTGTCTTGGGCAGCTGGCGCTGTATGGCCTCGGGTCTGATTCAGGGATTGCTTCGGGCAGTGCTTCAACTAACCCAGTCTCTGCAACCGTATCCGCTAATCAGGAGGCGGGGCGATGAAGGCCATCGAACGTCCGTTACCCCGGGCTGCCTTGCTGTGGTTGCTGGTCGCCGGTGCATTGACATTTTTGCCACATTACAGCCATTTACCTTGGTTCTTCTGGGTTATGGCGCTGATCACAACCGGCTGGCGCTGGTTGATGCACCGGGGCCAATTACCGTATCCAAACGCCAAAACCAAAATGGCCGCGGTCGTGCTGGTGGGTGGTGGTGTGGTTGCTGGCTTCAGTGGTCACTATTCGCTTGAAAGCGCGGTCGGCTTTTTTGTTGCCATGAGCTTGCTGAAAACGCTGGAAATGCGCACCCAGCGTGATGGCTACATCGTGGTGTTTCTGTGCTTCTTTCTGCTGGCAACGGGCTTCCTGTTCGAGCAGGAACTGCTGTGGGGCTTGTTGGGGATTGTCGCCACCTGGGTGCTTATCGGCACTTTGGTAGCTTTGCAGCTGGGTCAGCAGGGAGCCGGTGCAGCAAAGCAACCGGGCTTTGCAGTAGTCAGTCGCTTTGCCACAGGCATTCTGCTGATTTCATTGCCGCTGATGCTGGTGGTGTATCTGTTGTTCCCGCGCTTTGGACCACTTTGGAGCATCAAGCTGCAAAGCGAGCAGGCAATGACCGGCCTGTCAGAGTCTATGTCGCCGGGGGATATCGCCTCACTGAGTCAGTCCGATGAGTTGGCTTTTCGGGCGACCTTCGAATCCGGTCAACAGCCGCCCCGCAACCAGCTGTATTGGCGCGCTCTGGTGCTCGACCAATACGACGGCCGCAGCTGGCAACGATCCGGTTCTCGCCGCAACGTGACCTGGTATCCGGAGATGCCCGAATATCAGGTGGAACAGCTGCGCCGGGCCGGTGTCGAAGGCGTCACCCGTTACGAAATCATTCAGGAACCAACCGGCCAGAACTGGCTGTTTACCCTGCGAGATGGTGGTTCCATGGAGCCGGGCATTGGTTTGACCAGCAGCGGCGTTCTGGTTGATCGCAGGCCGGTATTCCAGCGTAAACGATACCGGGGCTATGGCATCGACGGTCAGTACGCGAGGCACCAGCTGGGCTATGTTCAGCGCCGCCTGAACCTGCAACTGCCGGACGACGGCAACCCGAGAACCCGCGCATGGGCACAGCAGTTGTGGCAACAGAACCCGACTGCGGATGTGTTTGTTCAAGCGTTGCTGAATCACTTTGCCGCAAGCTTTACCTACACTCTGAAACCGCCGGTGTTAGGCGACGATGACATAGATGAATTTCTGTTTGATACCCAACGCGGTTTTTGTGCGCATTTTGCCGGTGCGTTTGTCTATGCCGCCCGTCTGGTGGGCATTCCGGCCCGAGTCGTCACCGGCTATCAGGGGGGTGAATGGAATAATGCCGAGAACTACCTGACCGTACGCCAGTACGATGCTCATGGTTGGGCTGAAATCTGGTTGGATGGGGTGGGCTGGGTACGCGTTGACCCAACTGCGGCTGTGGCACCGTCACGGATTGAGCTAGGGCTGGAGCAGGCTTTGGCGGGTGAAGGCAGCTTTATGGAAAACTCGCTGATCAAGCCGGGCCAAATCCGCAGTATGCCGTGGCTGAACCAACTGCGATTGAAGCTGGAATCGGTTAATTATCTTTGGCACCGCTGGGTGTTGTCGTACGACGGCGAACGCCAGAAAAGCATGCTGCGCTCAATCTTCAACCGAACCGACTACCTGTATTTTATCGGGTGGATCATTGGCGTTGTGATTGCTGTCTTTGTGGTAATTGCCGCCCTGATGTTGGCGAAAGGGTCTGCGCGGTCACGTTCTGCTGAACGTCGTGGTTGGGATACGCTGTTGGCTGATTGCGAGAAGGCGGGCATTGCGGTGGCTGCCAGTGAATCGCCCCTATCTGTGCTGCAACGTTTGCAGCGGCAGTACCCGCGGGCCAAGCCTGCACTGTCGCAGTTATCGACCTTGATGGAACAGCGGCTTTATGCCGCGCCGTCTCAGGCTGACGCAGTATCTACCAAGGCGGTTCTGGCAGCGATAAAGCAGGCACGACGGGCTCTTAAAAAGGCCCGGAAACTGGCCCGTAAATAGGCCAAGAGTTAGGCTCGTAAGCAGGTCGAGAGATAGATTCAAAAGCAGCTCACAGAAAAAACCTTACGGCCACTCACAAAAACAGCCGCTGCCTGCGACGTTCAGAAACGGCCCATAGCTACCTGCAGTCATCTTACGGATGATATTGGGGAAAAAGTCATCGCTGGCAACGGTACACAGCGCACCGAAGCCATAGGCACCGTAATACCCCAGCTCATAACCGTTGATACCGGACTGCTCCCCGGCACCCTGGCGGTTGCTGATCAGCGCCATCGATGGCGAGGAGGATGGCCTGAACTCGTCGGCTTCAAGTTGCATCAACTTGATGCGCGCAGGATTCAAGCGGCGGAATTCCGCCAGTGTTTCTGCGGACGCCGAAGCTGGCGCAACAACCACAATTTCCAGCTCTTCGGCGTTGGTTTTGGCCAGCAGACCATCAAAGTGACGCTGGCTGACCTGATTGCAGAGGCAGTCCGGGTTCCAGAAGTGCAGCAGGGTGACCGGTGCCGTGCGCTTTACCACTTCTGCGTGGTTGGCGACCAGCGCGTGTAACTGTTGTTCCACTTCCGGGGCGGCAGGCGGCGGCTGGTTTGGGTCGAGGAAAGAGCGGATGTTCTGCGACTGAAACCACCACAAGCCAATGGCGGTGCCAATCAGCCACAAGGCGACGGCCAGGCCCAAAATCAGGTGTTTGTGTTTTGCCAGCGGAGCTTCTTTTGGGTGTTGCGTTTGCACCTTTGTTACACCTTCGTTTTTTGTTTTCGCTTTTACGTTGAAGTCACAGCCCAGAGTGTCATCCGGGGAATGGGGTCTGGTGGCTGGAAAGCCGTTTTCTGGCAGTGTAACCTGCCTGCTCCAAAACGCGACAGCCCCAGATGAACAGCCAGCCCCCGAACACCGACCTACCTCATGAAACCGCTTCCAGCCCGCACGGCTTGAATAATGATGCGGCGATTTCAGACGCCATGCCAACGGATCAATTTATGGCGGCCCTGAAGCAGCAATCCGCTCATCAGCTGGTGTTGGTCGACTTTCAGGCGGCCTGGTGCTCACCATGCCGGGCCTTGCTGCCGGTGCTGGAAAAACTGGCGTTGGAATACCGCGGTCAATTGACCCTGGTGACGGTGGATGCTGAACAGCGCGCCGACCTGATAGAGGCGCTGGCGGTACGTGGTCTGCCGACAGTGCTGTTGTATTTGCACGGCCGTGAAATCAACCGTTTCACCAAAGCCTTGCCGGAACGCGATATTCGCTTGTTGCTGAAACCCTACATCAACAGCCCGGAAAAACGCCTCAAACAGCAGGCTGAACAGGCGTTTGAACAACACGACTGGTCGACAGGCCTCGAGCATTTGCGCGCTTTGCTGAAATACCCAACCGCAACGGCGCGAGACTGGGCTCACTTTTGCCATCGGCTGATGGATGCCTTGCCAGAATACCCGCAGCTGAAGACGGAACTGCAACAGGCGTTGCAGTCTGTCGACGCCCATGGCCTGCGTGACCCGGCCATGCAACATGCCATCTCTCGCTGGCACCTGCTGGAGCGCAAGGTCGCCAGCCTGGATGTGTTGCAATACAACTTCCGCCAACAACCCTCCGCCGAAACCCGTTTGGCGTTGGCGGAGGGATTGGCCATCGACGAACAGTACGAACAGGCTCTGACGCTTTTGCTAGGGTTGTTGCGTCGACCATGCAGTGACGAGCAGGAAACAGCCGCCAAAGCCCTGCTGTTTGAGTTAATCAACACCTTGCCTGACCGTGCCCAGGCCAACCGCTATCGGCGTGAATGGTTTGATTACCAGCGTCAACGTCAGCTGTCTGAAGAGCCGGATCAGAACGGCGACTGAGTGATACCCGCGCACGGCTGTTCAATTTGTTGAACACTGGGTTCGAAAACCCGCGCTAAGCCCGTCGGTCTGAGTCGATATACTGGCAGCCTGAATAGGAGATATCGATGGAAAAGCGTCAACTCGGCAATACCGACCTGCAAGTGACCAAGCTGTGTCTTGGTACCATGACCTGGGGTGAACAAAACACCGAATCCGAAGCCCACGAGCAAATGGACTATGCGGTGGCTGAAGGCATCAACTTCTTCGATGTCGCAGAAATGTACCCGGTGCCTCCCAAGCCTGAAACCCAGGGCCGCACCGAAGAGTGCATCGGCAGCTGGTTTGCCAAAACCGGCAAGCGTAAGGACATTGTGCTGGCCACCAAAGTCGCCGGGCCATCCTACGGCGGCAGCCATATTCGTGGTGGTTCACGGCTGAATCGTGAGCACATCACTCAGGCCGTTGAAAGCAGTCTCAAGCGTTTGCAAACGGATTACATCGACCTGTACCAGCTGCACTGGCCTGAACGGGCAACCAATTTCTTTGGCAAGTTGGGATATGTGCATCAGCCAGAGCTGGATGGCACTCCGATTGCTGAAACTCTGGAAGTGCTGGATGACCTGATCAAACAGGGCAAGATTCGCCACTACGGGCTGTCGAACGAGAGTGCCTGGGGTACCATGAAGTTCATCAGTGAAGCCGAGCGTATGGGCATCCAGCGTCCGGTGTCGGTGCAGAACCCATACAATCTTTTGAACCGCAGCTACGAAGTGGGTCTGGCAGAAGTGTCGATCCGAGAACAGTGTGGCTTGCTGGCGTATTCACCGCTGGCGTTCGGCGTGCTCACCGGGAAATACCTCAACGGTCAGAAACCCGCCAAAGGCCGCCTGACGCTGTTTGAGCGCTTCCAGCGTTACAACAGTGAACTGGCGGGTAAAGCGACTCAGGCTTATGTCGACATTGCAGCCGATGCCGGTATGACGCCAGCCACGCTGGCAATGGCGTTTGTGACTCAGCAGCCGTTTGTGACCAGTAATATTCTGGGAGCGACGACCATGGCGCAGTTGAAAGAAAACATCGACTCTGCAGCCGTGCTGCTGGATGAGGAAACGCTGGGACGTATCAACGACGTTCACGCCGCCATTTCCAACCCTTGCCCATAACCTGTTTGGTTACCAGCCAGCCCGGTTAGCCGGGCTGGTGCTGTTTTGTGTATTAACGCGTCAATTGCGCTCGTTGTCTTACTTCAACGAAGCCTTGGTCACCTTGCGCAAACGCATGGTTAACACCACTGCGGCACCGGTCAGGCCAATCACCAGCCCCGTCCAGAACCCCTGTGCTCCGGCGGCTTCAATGCCAAGTGCCGGAATACCGTGGAAAGCCAGTACGTAGCCGCTACCCATCCCCAACGGCCAGTAGGCAATAAAAGTAATCAGCATCACCACAAAGGTGTCGTGATAGGCTCGCAAAGCCCCTGCAGCTGCAACCTGTGTGGCATCCGACAGCTGGAATACCGCCGCAAATAACAGCAGTTGTGCGCCCAGCTCGACGACGTTGTGGTCGGGGGAATACAAGCTGGCAATCGGTGCTGCAAACAGCACAATCAGCAGAGCATTAAACAGCGCACACGCCAGGTTCAGTCGTACCCCCAGCCAGGCTGCCCGCTTCGCCAATCGCGGTTCGTTGCGCCCCAGAAAGTGGCCGACCCGGACCGTCAACGACATGCCCAGACTCAGCGGAATCATAAAGGTCAGCGAGGACACATTCAGTGCCACCTGATGGCCTGCCACCACAACCGGGCCAAGGTCGGTGAGGAACAGTGCCACGGCAGTGAACAAACTGACTTCAAAGAAAATCGCCAGACCAATCGGAACGCCGATTTTCAGCAAGCTACGTACGTGTGGCAGGTGTGGCCTCATCAGCCCTTGCAGCAAGGCAAAGCCCTTCGGTAAGCGATGTTTGCGAGTATCGAACGCCATGGCGATGGCCATGCCCAGAAACACAATGCTGCTACCAATGCCGCAGCCAACACCGCCCAGCTCCGGGAATCCCAGCCAGCCATACACAAACAAGCCGTTGACTGGAATGTTCATGACCAGACCGGTGAGCATAATGCGGGTGACGTGCGCGGCCTGATTCAGGGCCTCGGCAAAAAAACGATAGGCGAGGAAAATCCCCACTGCCGGGAAGCCTACGGCAATTGCCAGCAAGTAATCCCGTGCTACCTGTGCTGTCACTGGATCGTCTACCAGCCAACTGACAAAGCCGGATGCCAGCCATAGCAAGCCGCCAGACAGTACACCTAATACCAGCCCCAGAAATAACGTCGCCGTCAGCAGGCTCGACAGGTCATTGGCTTGCTGGTCGTCGCCATTTTGATTTGCTCGTGCATTCATGCTGGCGGCCAGTGGTGACAAGGCAACCAGAATGCCTGCCAGAAACAGCCATACCGGCATCCACACGGCGGTGCCAATCGCAACGGCGGCAAGGTCGCGGGTACTGACGTAGCCGGACATCAGGGTGTCGACGGTGCCCATGCCAATCTGGGCCAGTTGGGTGGCCAGAATGGGCAGCATTAGCCCCAGTAGGGCTTTACGTTCGTGGCGAGAAAAATCCGTCGCAGACATTAATTTTAACGATCCGACAAAACTTGAAAGGGAACGCATTGTGCACATTGGCTTGCAGAAAACCAATCACTCAGCAAAGATCAAGTTGATGATATACTCCGCGGCCTTTGTTGATATAACCTCTCACTGCTGGAATCGATGACCTCCCGAACCGCTCCAGAGCTTGACCCCGCCGATTTGATCGCCATTTTTGATGGCCTGTTTGCTGAGTCTGAAACCACTCGTCTGGTGGCCGGTGACGACGAGCCGATTTATCTGCCCGCCAACGATCAGTGCGATCATCACCGGCTAATCTTTGCCCACGGGTTTTACGAATCTGCACTGCATGAAATCAGCCACTGGTGTATCGCCGGCAGTCAGCGTCGGTTGCTGGTGGATTTTGGTTACTGGTACGAGCCGGATGGTCGCAGCGCCGAACAACAACGTGAGTTCGAGCAGGTTGAGGTGAAGCCACAGGCGGTAGAATGGTTGTTGTCGGAAGCTTGTGGTCGCCGTTTCCACATCAGTACCGACAATCTCGACGGTGATCCCGACGAAGTAGAGCGGGGCCGACAGCTTTTTGCCGACAATGTATGGAAACAGGCCCATCTGTATCTCAAAAACGGTTTGCCCCCGCGGGCAGAAGTATTAAAACGGGCGTTACTCGACTATTATCAGCGCCACGAATGTTATTCCGCCCAGTTGTTTGTGCGGGAAAGACTCTGATTGGAGACACTTTTGTTCAAGAAAATTTTCAAGGCAGTGAAGGGCAACCAGGATAACAACGCCGGATCTGCATCCCGTCCTGCTGCAAAAGCACCGTCCAAATCGTCTTCCCGATCTGGCCAGGCCGCTGCCAAATCCCAGAACACCAGCAAACACCCACGCGGTGACCAGCCACAAGCGGGTCACAGTGGCAAAAGCAACAACGCGGCCGATGGCCGTGGTAAAAAGTCCGGCAAGAAATCCGCTGGCAAGTCACGCCAGACTGGCCGTCAGGCTGAGCCACAAACGCCGTGGAATGCGGCCGACTTCAAGGTTGAGCCAGTTGAAGGCAAAACCCGCTTCCATGACCTCGACCTGCCGGATTGCATCATGCATGCGATTCAGGATTTGGGCTTTGAATACTGCACACCGATTCAGGCCGAAAGTCTGCCAGCGGCGATTCGTGGTCGTGACACCATTGGTCAGGCACAAACCGGTACCGGTAAATCCGCTGCCTTCCTGCTGACCATTATGAATCGTCTGCTGACGGTACAGCCTGAAGAACGCTTTGCCAGTGAGCCGCGTGCCCTGATCATTGCGCCAACCCGGGAGCTGGCGCTGCAAATTGGCAAGGATGCAGACGGCCTTGGCAAGTACTCTGGTCTGAATATCCTCACCGTTGTGGGTGGCATGGATTATGAGCCTCAGCGTAAGGTGCTGCGTAACGAAGTGGTGGACATTCTGGTGGCGACACCAGGCCGTTTGATCGACTTTATGCGCAATCAGGATGTGTTCCTGGATCAGGTTGAAATCCTGGTGCTGGACGAAGCCGACCGTATGCTGGACATGGGCTTTATTCCCGACGTGCGCCGCATCGTTCGTGCAACGCCGCCGAAGGATCACCGTCAGACCTTGTTGTTCTCGGCGACCTTTAACTTCGATGTTCGCATCCTGATTGACCAGTGGACCCGTGAGCCGATCAAGGTTGAAATCGAGCCAGAGCAGGTCACCACAGACCGGGTTGAGCAGCACCTGTATCTGGTGTCTGAAGCCGACAAGTTTGGCTTGCTGGAGCGTTTCCTCAAGCAGGAAAATCCGGAGCGTTGCATCATCTTCGCCAACCGACGTGACCATACCCGCAACCTGTGCGACAAGCTGAACAAGAAAGGCTTTAAAGCCTTGTTGTTGTCGGGCGAAGTGGCCCAGCAGAAGCGTCTGAAAACACTGGAGCGTTTCCGCGATGGCGAAGTAACCATCATGGTTGCCACAGACGTTGCCGGTCGTGGTATTCACGTTGATGGTGTTTCACACGTATTTAACTATACCTTGCCGGAAGATCCTGAGGATTACGTTCACCGTATTGGCCGTACCGGCCGTGCTGGTGCCAAAGGCCAGTCATTCAGCCTGGTGTCCGAGGACGATGCGTTCTCGCTGCCAGATCTGGAAAAGTACCTCGGTACCAAGCTGCCGCTGAAGCAGCCTTGAGTTGTAAACTCTGACGGCGTTCACTTGAACGCCGTTTTCTTTTGTTCATCACTTCGTATTTCCAGTCGACGCTTCTTTTCTCTTTTCTCTTTTCTCTTTTCTCTTTTCTGTCGGCGTTTGCCTCTATTTGGCCCAAATATCCCGATGATACCTTCGGCCAGTTAGCGCTTGGCGGTGGTGGTGCTAGTCTGTATGGGGCATCTATTTCAGTTTATTCCGATGCCCTCTTTAAGCAGACGCATTCCAGCCATCGACCATCGGAGCAAGGCCGCGGATGAAGGAAGCCCAGTCAGTCCGACAGATCAGTGATGTCATACGGGAAGGTCATGTCACCTCCTGGATTCAGCGAGATATTGAATCGGAAGTGGCCGATGCCGAGGCCATTTTTAACTCGCTGCGGTTCAATCAATACTCCCTCGAAGTCGCCAGCTACGAAGTGTTCTGGCTACGGCGGGATTCCCGTATCGTTAACGTCAATGCGGCCGCTTGTGCGCGGATGGGCTACAGCCGCAGCCAGATGATTGGTATGGCTGCATGGGAATGGGACCCTAACGTACGCGAGCAGGACTGGCCCCATATTTGGGAGGCGCTGAAGTCCAACGGTTCCAGTTTGTTTGAATCGCGTCACCGCGACACCGCTGGCCATGAGTTTCCGGTTGAAATCCGTTCCCACTATTTTGAACTGGATGGCGAAGAATACGCCGTGGCTTTTGTGCTGGATATTTCCGAGCGTCGTGCCGCCGAAGCCAAACTGACGCAGTATCAGGAGCATCTGGAAGAGCTGGTGGAAGAGCGCACCGCCGAGCTGGTGCGAGCCAATCAGCAAATGGAAACCATGCTGCAAGAGTTGCAAGCCGCCAAGGAAAAGGCTGAGGCTGCGGACCGGGCCAAAAGTGAGTTTCTGGCCAACATGAGTCATGAAATCCGCACGCCAATGAACGGCGTGCTGGGCATGATCAACCTGATGATGGAAAGCGAACTCAATGCCGATCAGCAGGAAATGGCCCACGCCATTCGCTACAGTGCCGATTCGCTGATGACCATCATCAACGACATTCTCGACTTCACCAAAATTGAATCCGGCTGCCTTGAGCTGGAAGAAATTGAATTCGACCTGCCTCGAATGCTGTCGTTGTTCTCAGAGTCCATCGCACACCGGGTATCCGAAAAGCGGCTGGTGCTGCTGTGCCCGGCGCAGCCCATCCTCAAACAGTGGGTGATTGGTGATCCGGGCAGAATTCAACAGGTGTTGTTCAATCTGGTTGGCAACGCCATCAAATTTACCGATAACGGCTCTATTCAGGTGTTTTGTGAGCTGGAAGAAGAAGCCGATAACAATGTACGGCTGAAATTTCGGGTGGTGGATACCGGCATTGGCATTCGCCCGGAAAACCTCAATCGGCTGTTTGAACGCTTTTCCCAGGAAGATACCAGTACCACCCGAATCCACGGTGGCACCGGGCTGGGTTTGAGTATCTCGCAGCAAATAGTCAGCCTGATGGACGGCCATATTGGCGTAGAAAGCGAATACGGCAAAGGCTCTACCTTCTGGTTTGATGTCCGGCTGCAGTCCAGTCGTCGCAATAACGAAAGTGCTTATTGCGCCAGCCGTATTTTCAACAATCTGACGGTCATGGTGTACGAGCCTGAACAGTGCAGCCGGGAGTATCTGACCCGGGTGTTGGATACCTGGCAAGTGCACTACCAGCTACTGGATTCACTGGAATCCTTGCCAGACACACCAAAGAATCAGCGGCTGGTGCTGTTGATGGCAGTGGACGGTGAAGCGTGTGAGGCGCTGGAAGGGCTGGATTCGATGTTGGAAGGCTACGAACAGGCCAGCCCGTCGGTTGTGGCGATGTTGCCGCCGGGGATGCGGCTGGACAAGGACGCCATGCCGGGTAGCGAGCGTTTTAGCACGGTGGCCAAACCGCTCAATCAGTCTGCGCTGCTGAACCAGATCAATGACTGTATAGGCGCATTAAACCCACAGGCGCTTCAGGTTCCGGCCCCGACGGCTGAAAAAACGCTGATGTTTAACGCTCGGGTGTTGCTGGTGGAAGACAATCTGGTGAACCAGAAAGTCGCTCAGGGCATGCTCAAACGCTACGGCCTGACCATCGATATTGCCGCCAATGGCAAGGAAGCGCTGGCGCGTCTGGTACAGCATCCCGATTACGACATGGTGTTTATGGATTGCCATATGCCGGTGATGGATGGTTATGAGGCCACCCGATGCCTGCGGGCCGACAAACAGTTCAGCCGTTTGCCGATCATTGCCATGACAGCCAACGCCATGCGGGGTGACCGGGAAAATTGTTTGCAGGCGGGAATGAACGACTATCTGGCCAAGCCCGTCAGGGCAGAGGCGCTTAAAAACCTGCTTTTACGATGGTTGGTGCAAACGTCCGACCGCTGACCCGGTTATTACGTTACGGCCAACAGGCTCTCTATGAATGCCGTTCGCGCGGGGCAGAGTTATTTAACCTAGTGCCCGCTCAATGCTGCTCACCAGCCATTCTCCGTCATCCATAGGCAGGTCGTGGCCTGCGCTTGGGTGCTCAAACAAGGGTTTGCCCCAGGCTTTGGCAATAGCGTGGCTACATTGGCTCGACACCAATTGGTCGTTGGCACTGCAATACAAATAGGCACGCTTGCACGGTGCGTTATCGGGGCCTTGGTAGCCTCCAGCTGCCTGTATTTGGTGAATGATGTTGCTGGCGCTCATCGGATGTTGGCGGGCGAATTGTTTCCACTCAGCCAGGCAATGTGGTGGTGGCGTGTGATTCAGGGTCATGTCGAGAATGCCGCTTTCCAGAGCCGCCGGATCTTGTAGCAGTTTTGGGGCGAGTTTTAGCAGGCGCGCCAGAGCTCTGGGTTTCATCCGTTGCCATGGTCGTGAAAATCGGCCGAAGCTGGTGTTGATCAAATGCAACTCGGTAACTTCATCCGGGTATTTGGCGGCCCAGGCGGTGGCGATCATAGCGCCCATGGAAATGGCGATCAGGGTGAGGTTGTTCAAGCCATCCGGTTTCAGCTCGAGGGTTTGGCGACGCATATCCTCGACCATGGCCGCAATGTCAGCAGGGGAGTGCTCGGTCGAGCGTTCGCCATTACCGGCCAGCTCTGGCATCAGCAGTTCTTCTACTGGTGCCAGCTTTAACAACTCAACGGGGAAGTTGCCCCAATGAAAGCGGCTGCGAATCAGGCCTCGCAGCAGCACACAGGTACGTGGGCCTGAGTTATCAGGCCCTGTGGCGTACTCAGAAGTCGAAGTAGCGGTGGATACCGAATTGGAATGTGGTCCCTGCATCAAAGTCACTCGTCAGATTGGCGCGCTCCAGCGTCAGACGATAGTCCCACTGATTGTAGGTTCGCTCAACACCCACCCGGAAGTGCCAGTAGGAATCGCGGTCATCGTGACCATAATTATAGTCGTCATCGAGACCCAGCAGGCGATGTTGGGCGCCGTAAAACTCGAAATCGAAATCGGAGCTATGCAGGGTGTATGAGGCTTCCAGTACCCGGCGAGCAAAACGACTGCCAATGTAATGGTTGGTATGACGCCAGCCCAGCACCAGAGACTGGTCATAGAAGACGCGGGCATGAACCTCATTGTAGTGGTTCAGGTTGTCCTCATCGCGGGAGCTGTCACCCTGGAAGGTGTAACGGGTGAAACCGGCATCCAGGCCCAAATCGGACGTCAGGGAACGGCTGATGCCAGAGTAAAAATCCCACTCTGAATGCGAGTCGTCGTCCTTGCGCTGCAATTGGCTGGCCCAAACGCCACCATAAACGCCGCTGCTATGAACGTAGTTGATACCACCTTGCGCCGCAAAGTTGCCGCGGGTTTCGCTGATGCCGTCACGGACGTACTCCGTCACCAAACCCAGCTGGGCATTGGTTTCGGCCTGGGCAGGCAAGCTAACGGCGGCAAGTGTGACCAGCACGCTGGCAGCCAGTGAGTGAATAACGGATTTGGCTACCGAAGCAGCGGGCAGGCGAACAGACAACATGGGGCGATAATTCTCGGTATTGGCTCGATTTCGGGTCATACAACAAATCAGAGGCGCTCATCATACGCGAATCGGCAAACAATTGTCGCCAGCTCTCTGACAAAGCAACAACAGACTCTGAAGTTGTGAGCCGGGTTCCATCGGGTTGCCCGGTAGGTCGTTAACAACTGCCGAGTGGCTGGTCTTTTTCTGCCAGATTCGGATACCAGCGCTGCAACGCCAGTGCGTGTTGCCGTTGTTTTTGGGTTTGCCCTTGCGGTAACCAGGCCGTTTGATTGGCCAGCGCCGACATCATGAAATCGAACAATGTGATGTGGCGCCGCAAAATGCGCTGATGTCGGTGCGGCAACACCGGATTAAACAGCCCGTGAAAATGCAGTAAGTGCAGAGGGTTCTTGCGTACCCATGCCCAGGACCCCATTTCCAGCGTCAGCGGCAGAAAGACCCCGTTCGGGTTGGCTTGCTGATAACCGTCGTACAGATAATCCCAGACGTCGCCATTGGTGGTGTAGCTGTGCGCCTGAGGCTCAAACAGATACATGCTGTGGTTGGGATAAGAGTGCTCGAATAACTGCGTCAGGGCATGAGCTTCGGCCAAACCGGGCCACGGATTCATGCTCTTGGCATAGGGAAACCAGATGCGGTCGCGGGAGCCAAAACCGCTGTGGCAATCCAGTGAAATACACAGGGGTTGCTGGTATAGGGTTTGGGCAATCACGCTGGTCAGCGCCTGATTTTCCGGCTCCATCGCCGCATTCTTGCGGCCCCGGTACCAGGGCAGATGACGTGACAAACGCTGGCCACCAACCAGCATCGGCGTGCGGTGCTCGGCCTCTACCGGAGCGTTGCGCATCAGGTCGACGCCGTTGGCGTTGCAGCGGGAGTTTTCCCACATACCGGACGGATTGACGATGGGAATAAACAGCAGGCGCAATTTCTCCAGTTGCTGCTGCAATTGTTCGTCCCATTCCAGTCGGTGAATCAACGAGCGCAAAAACGCCAGAATAATCTGGCTGCCAATGCGTTCCACCCCATGTACGCCGCCGATTAAAGCCAGTGTCGGTGCGATGGTATCCCGGCTGCCCATCTCGATGGAATAGATAGGCAACTGCGTGCCCGCATGATGGATGTGCGCCGGGGCCGAGATACGCATTTCCTTGCGGCCCTCATTAATCAGGGCTTCCAGCTCGGCTAATTCCGGCAAGGCTTTCTGAATATGGTAGATTCGTCGGCTCATTTACATCTCCACGCAGGGTTTCCATTCTGCATTCGAGTTTTACAGAGACGGCCACCTCATAGGGTGCAGCCTTGCTTCGAAGACTGGCAAGGCGTGTACGTCGGATTAAACAGCTGTCTTCTGAAGCATAGGTTACAACTGACATGAAATCGTTTGGCGCTCGGGGATATGACCCTGAACCACCCGTTAGACAAGGCTGGCAGTGGCTGAAAACACTGGCACCCTATTTGTTGGAGTATCGCAGCCGGGTTGTGGTTGCAATGATTTGCCTGGTGGGCGCCAAAGTGGCCAGTGTTAGCATGCCGTTCCTGATGAAGCATCAGGTGGACCAGCTTGACCAGATGCCTGATGGCTTCAATGGCGACGCCTGGTTGTGGTTTCCGCTGGGGCTGTTGTTGGCGTACGGTCTGGCGCGTTTGATGTCGGTGCTGTTTGGTGAAATCCGGGATCTGGTGTTCGGGCGGGTCACCGAGCGGGCGATGCGGCGCACCGCCTTGAAAGTGTTTCGCCATTTGCACGGTTTGAATCTGGCGTTTCATCTGGACCGTCAAACCGGTGCCTTGCAACGCGACATTGAGCGTGGTGTGCAAGGCATTAGCTTTCTGTTGCGCTTTCTGGTGTTCAACATTCTGCCAACGCTGTTGGAACTGCTGATGGTAATCGGCCTGCTGCTGATTAACTACCCACCAGTCTTTGCTGTGATTACCGCAGTTGCTGTGGTGCTGTATGTGTTGTTCTCGGCGCGAATGACCGAATGGCGCACTCAATATGTACGAGAGGCCAACCGCATGGATTCGACCACCCATGCTCGCGCCCTCGACAGCCTGCTGAATTACGAAACCGTTAAATACTTCAATGCTGAACAGCGTGAAGCGACCGCCTACGATGAGGCGCTGGCAGGTTGGGAAGCAGCACGCCAGAAAAATCGCTACACCCTGTTTGGTCTGAACGCGGGCCAGGCTCTGATCATCAGCGTGGCCATGCTGTCGATGATGATGTTCGCGGGCTGGTACGTGGTGAAAGGGGAAATGACCCTTGGGGATTTCACGCTGGTAAACGCGTTTATGTTTCAGCTGTTTTTGCCGCTGAACTTTCTGGGGTTTGTCTACCGCGAATTGAAGGCGTCTATGGCCAACATCGAACGCATGTTCGAGCTGCTCGGTGAAACAATCGACGTTCCTGATCTGGGAACCGAAGCACCGGCAGCTGGTAAGGGCGAACTGGAATTCAGACAGGTGGTGTTTGGCTATCGATCCGATCATCAGGTACTGAAGGATTTTTCATTGCGCTTGCCAGCTGGCAAAACCCTGGCGGTTGTTGGTGGTAGTGGTGCGGGAAAATCGACCCTGACCAGACTGCTGTTTCGCTTTTACGATCCTCAGCAGGGTGACATTTTGCTGAATGGCCAGTCGATCCAGCGGGTGCCGATGGCCAGCCTGCGAGAGCAATTGGGCATAGTGCCGCAGGATACCGTGCTGTTTAACGACTCGTTGAAAAATAACCTGCTGTACGCGCGCCCAGAGGCCAGTGATGACGAGCTGCACAGCGTGATCCGAATGACGCGCTTGTCGGGGTTGATTGAGCGACACCCGGAAGGTTGGGACGTGCTGGTGGGGGAGCGCGGTTTGAAGCTGTCCGGTGGTGAAAAACAACGCATTGCCATCGCACGCATGTTGCTGAAAAAGCCAGCCATCATGCTGTTTGACGAAGCAACGTCATCGCTCGATTCTGCTACTGAGCGCGCGATCATGGCCTCCATCCGAGAGGTGTCGGCCGGACACACGACGCTGATCATTGCCCATCGGCTATCGACCATCGTCGACGCCGATCTGATTGCCGTGGTTGAACAAGGACAGGTGGTGGAATTGGGCGATCATGCTCAGTTGCTTGAGCAGCGTGGGGCGTACTTCCAGTTGTGGCAACACCAGAATCAGGGCTCGACCTCAGTCAGTGATGACGAAGGAGCG
This sequence comes from Oceanobacter sp. ABM4_470, assembly GCF_056158645.1. Taxonomy (NCBI): domain Bacteria; kingdom Pseudomonadati; phylum Pseudomonadota; class Gammaproteobacteria; order Oceanospirillales; family Oceanospirillaceae; genus Oceanobacter; species Oceanobacter sp. ABM4_470. Next base: position 1,824,333 of record NZ_JBSWTR010000001.1, on the reverse strand, counting down.
GCAGAATGAAATTACTGATTGTGGACGCCATGAACCTGGTTCGCCGGGTGTATGCCGCGGTAGAGAACACGCCAACGGCGCTTGAAGCAACCACCAGTCGCTGCATTGCCACCATCCATAACAACATGGAATGGCTGGAGTGTAGCCATTTGGTGATGGTGTACGAGTCTGAAGGTGACACCTGGCGTCATCGCATGTGGGCGGACTACAAACTAGGCCGCTCGCCAATGCCAGACCACCTGAATCAACACCTGACAGAAATGCAGCAGGCGTTCGAGCGCAATGGCATCCACTGTATCAAGGTGGACGGCTGGGAAGCCGACGATGTGTGCGCCACGCTGGCGGTGAAATGCGCCGATCGCGGTATTAGCTCGGTCATTCTGTCAACGGACAAGGGCTTCAGTCAGCTGGTGAATCAGCACATTGCCATTGCCAACCACTTTGACCGCCAGTTTCTGGACGAAGACGGCGTGATGCAGCGCTTTGGTCTTCCGCCAGCCAAATTGGTGGATTTCTGGGCCATGACCGGCGACAGCACCAACCACTTGCCGGGCGTGCCTGGTTTGGGGCCGAAATCGGCGTCTGCCATTCTCGATGCCGTGGGCAGCCTGGATCGAGCGCTGATTGGCACCGGGCAATTGCTTGAGGACGGAGTACTAAAACCCGCGCAGGCCGAAAAACTGAATGCCCATTGGCAAGATGCCTTGCTGACCCGGGAATTGGCCCGCTTGTCGACTGACGTGCCGGTGGCGGTAAATCTGAAAGAGCTTCGGTATGAACCCGGTCGCTAGTGTGGGGCTGTTAGGTTAGGGTCGTCAGGTAAGGGTGGTTCGGGCTTTAATCTTCGATCAAACACTTGTTTGAATTAAAACGCTTGTTTGATTAGACTCTGGTGCTGTTAATTATTTCGACACGGGAGTGGTCATGGCGGTTGATATCAAAGTTCGCGGATACCATCTGGATATTTACCAGCACGTGAATAATGCCCGTTATCTGGAGTTCCTCGAGGAAGCCCGCTGGGAGTTCGTCGAACAGCATAACTTGTTGGAGCTGTTTGCCAGCCAGAATTTGGCGTTCATTGTGGTGAACATAAACATTTCCTACCTGCGCCCTGCACTGGCTGGCGAGACCCTACGGGTGTTGTCGGCCATCGATACCCTGGGCAACAAAAGCGGCGCGGTGAAGCAGAAAGTGGTACTGCTGAAAGACGGCAAAGAAGCCGACACCATCGCCGAAGCCAAGGTGACTTTCTGTTTGGTTGATCTGAAAACCCAGCAAACTGTGCCAATTTCCGGTAATGTTCGCGCCTCGTTGGAGAACATGATTGAGGAAGAGCTATGAACCTCGATGAGGTGTTAGCGGAGATTGATGCGTTTCTGGGGTGCGAAACCCCACAAGCCTGGGTGGATGAAGCCCTGAAGCAGCAGGAAATCCTGCTGATCGACCACGCCAATTGCGAAAAGAAAGCGGCGACCACGGCCATGAACCTGCTGTACAAGCATATTGATCGTGAAGACCTGCTGAAGAAAATGAGTCAGCTGGCCCGCGAAGAGCTGCTGCACTTCGAGCAAGTGGTCAACATAATGAAAGACCGCGGCATTACTTACCGCCACGTGTCATCGTCGCGCTATGCGGCGGGCATGCGTGATGCGGTGCGTAAGGGCGGAGTTCCTGAGCTGATCGACATCCTGATTGTCGGTGCTTTCATTGAGGCACGCTCATGCGAGCGGTTTGCCAAAATTGCACCGTATCTGGATGAGCAGCTGGAAAAATTCTATCGCTCATTGCTGCGCTCGGAAGGTCGTCACTACAAGGACTACCTGACGCTGGCACAGCAATACTCAGACGAGCCAATTGAGGCTCGCGTGGCGTTTTTCCAGCAGCTTGAACGTGAGCTGATTGAGTCACCAGACGCTGATTTCCGCTTTCATAGTGGTGTACCGACGGCCGCTTGAGGCGGTTGCCGGTTTCCTTCTGTCGCTGTCGGAATCTAACGCCTGTTGTACTAGGGACCCTCTGAATAATTCTGCACAGCTCTGCGCGAGCACCTAGTTATTCAGGTGGTCCCAGTTCAGTCGCGGCAGGCGCGAATGATTTTCTGGCACACGTCTGTGATGGTTTCGTATTCATCAGAATCGATCACGCGGGCATCAAGGTCACGACGAGCTTGTGAAAGGCGCGCCTCTGCGTCTTTCAAATCAGTAAAACGGCGGTTCGCTTCGAGTGCACGTGTAACAGTTTGAGCGGTCATTGTTGTTCCCTTTGTGTTGGTCTGCGGTCTTGGCTACGTGAAGTGTTCGGTTTCACCGTCACGAATACGTTTATAGTTGTTATTCGTATTGGCAGGTTCCCTTGATCTTCAAATGCTTCAGTCCATGAAACGAGTGTAATGCGTTTTTGTGCGTTTGTTTTTCGCAATGCCCAGATTGTAGCAATGATTACTGGGCAGTCTTATGACGGCCTTAGACGTATTGGTTACCAATATTCTGGAGTAAACGAATGCCTGAGCATATAGCCGATGACTGGCAAATCTGTACGAATGGCGTGATATGTGGCTATTGGCGTGCGGGAGATCAAGATTCCCCTGTCTTACACCTGCTTCATGGCAATGGATTTTGCGGGATGACCCTGTTGGCATTGGCCGAATCACTGCCGCGAAGCTGGAATTTGCTGGTGTCGGACGTGCCAGGACATGGTCGTTCGCCAGCGGCGCAAAGTGCTTTCCCGGTTTGGTCGGAGTTGGCTGATGCTGTCGCCAGCTTTGCGGCAGGTGTTATTGCTGAGCGTATGCCTACGGCCAAAATCAAAAACACAACGTTAAATAGCGGCGCAGTAAACACCCCACGAGATATTGGCAACAATGTATATGCAATTGGCCATTCCATGGGCGGGGTGCTAACCACGATGATGGCTGCACGTTATCGCGGACTGTTCAGTCGTATCGTCCTGCTTGACCCGGTATTGTTTCCGGCGTCTCTGATTCGTTTGCAGCATGTTCTTAAATTTACCCGGCTGTGGGGTATTAATCCGTTGGTGAAGCAGGCGCGGCGCAGGCAGGCCCATTGGGGAGATAAAGTGTTGGCCGGGCGTTACTTTCGTTCGAAGCGGTTATATGCCAACTGGGACGAACGGGCGTTAGGTGGCTATCTGGAATATGGTTTGCGCGAAGTCGACACTGGTGTGGCGCTTGCTTGTACGCCCGAGTGGGAGGCGCGCTTGTTCGGGTCGGCTCCGGATGGCATGTGGGATTGTGTAAGAACGCTGGACGTGCCCGTTACCATCCTGAAGGCCGATGGCGAGTTTGGGTTTGTCGAGCCCGGTGTCAGGCGTGCTATTAAGATTAACCCCAATGTTCGCGCTATCGATTTTGGTGGTAGTCACTGCTTTCCCATGGAAGAACCGCAACGTACTGCTGATATGATTGTCAAAATATTCGAATAAAGTATCGTTGCAACCGGCGTTACTGGCTGGGCTTTTAATGCTTCAATGTGACCCGAAAACTATCGTATTGTTAGTATTTGTTAATAAGCGCACTAAAGGGCTGGTCGGGGTAAAAAAGGGCTTTAAAACCTTTGTCAAAAGGAAACCCTTAAGCTATCTTGGCTGTTATTGAATCAAATAATAAAGCGAGAGTGTTGAGTTAGACCTATGAACGTGGAGATTCAGGCAGCGCTTGAAGTTGCTGATGAAACTGATTCATTTCTGCAAATAACAGATGTGATATACGACAAGGAAGCCGAGCAGGGTTACAGTGCCCTGAGCGACGCCGAAAAAACTGTTTTCTGTATCGATGGTTTGTTACGGGAAATGGAAAACGGCGGGTTCTCCCAATTCTTTCACCACGATGTCGGCGCTTTGGCCCACGACACGCTGGGGTCGTTGGAGCGCATTAAGGCGCGGGATACTCATGCCTTGCTGGAAAAGCTGGTGGCCATGTTTCCGGATGCGACAGTGCCAACGGAGGAAGATGAGCGCGTTGATCAGTTTGATCAGATCGAAAGCGAGCATGCAGATGAGGTGTCGGCGCTGGATGATCGTTTCTACGACGTCAGTGACGGCCTGGTCGCTCAAACCTTGCAGTTTGTTTCCAAAAACCTGAAAGATTTTTATTGATTGATCGGGTACCGGATATCACCAAAAAGCCGCTGATTCAGCGGCTTTTTTGGTTTTTGCGCTCTCGCTCAGAAGTGCTTTGTTTTGCTGAATCGCACTGCTGGCCGGCGGGCATACTGCTGCATGACCCGCCTCTTTGGTGAGGCGCTTGTGAAGCGCCTGGGTGGATTTATTTCTTGCGCTTGGCTTGCTTGCCAGCAGCAGATGCCTTGTCTTCCTTTTTCCTTTTGGACGACTTCTTACCAGAAGATTTCTTCTTGCTATCTTCAGGCTGACCTTCGTCTTCGGCAATGTGGGAGATGGTTCTCAGGCGGTCAATGATGTCGCCATTGATGGTGCCATCCGGGAATTCGCCGTTGTCGTCCATAACACCTGCCTCACGCTGCATCAGCAGCTCCAGCGCTTCATCCACATGCTTGATACAATGAATCTGGAATTGCCCGGAGGCAACGGCTTCGACCACGTCATCGTGAAGAATAAGGTTGCGGCGGTTGGATTCCGGCACAATCACGCCTTGTTTGCCAGTCAGGCCGCGAGCCTTGCAGAGTCGGAAAAAGCCTTCGATCTTCTCGTTCACGCCACCAATGGCCTGTACTTCGCCATGCTGGTTCATCGAACCTGTCATGGCAAAGCTTTGATCGATGGGTGAATTGATCAGGGCAGAAATCAGGCACACCAACTCAGCCAGTGAGGCGCTGTCGCCGTCGATGTAACCGTAGGATTGCTCCATCGCCAGATGGGCCGAAATGGCCAGTGGGAATTGCTGCGCGTAGCGGTTGCCGAGGAAGCCGGTCAGGATCATCACACCCTTGGAGTGAATTGCCTGGCCCAGGCTAACTTCACGCTCAATATCGACAATGCCGCGTGAGCCCGGATACACGGTAGCGGTAATACGCGCCGGAGAGCCGAAGCTGCTATCGCCCAATGACATCACGGTCAAACCGTTCATCTTGCCGACAGCGGTGCCCGACGTTTCCAGCAGTACCGTGCCATCCATCATTTGCTCGAACAGCTTGTCGTAAACCCGGCCGGTGCGTTCCAGCTTGGCAGTCAGTGCGCGTTCGATATGGTGTGGTTCGATGGTTTTGTCTGCCGCCATTTGGCGAATGAAATCGGCTTCAGACAACAGGTCGAATTGTTCGCCAATGTGGGCGCTGAGGCAATCCTGCTGTTCGGCCAGGCGGGCGCTGAATTGCACCATGCGCGCAACGGCATCGCGACTCAGGGGCGCGTAGCCTTGTTCGTCAGTGCGGCTTTTCAGCAGGCGGGCATAGGCATGTAACGACTCATCTGTTAATGGCAGGTCGTTGTCGAAGTCCACTACGGTTCTGAACAGACGATTAAAGTCTTCGTCGTATTGCTGCAGCAGGTAGTACACCTGGCGGGAGCCAACCAATACCAGTTTCACGGACAGCGGAATGGTCGCTGGCAGCAAGCTGGTGGTGTTGAAAATGCCCATCTCGGAGTAAGGCGAGTCCATTTTAAGCTGGCGGGACTGAATGGCGCGTTTCAGCGCGTCCCAGACAAAAGGCTCCTGTAGGACTTTCTCGGCGTCCAGAATCAGGTAGCCGCCGTTGGCCTGATGCAACGCGCCCTGGCAAATACGCTGATAGCTGGTGACCAGAGCACCCTGGTCGCTGGTGTATTCAATACGACCAAACAGGTTGCCGTAACTCGGGTGCGCTTCGTACACCACCGGTGCACCGCTGTCGGTGGAGTGGTGGGTGACCACATTCGGTAGCAGCGATTCTTCCAGGCGGTTGCGCTTGACATATTCCTCGCGCAATTCCATCAGGCGGTCGTCGATCAGTTCTTCCAGCACCAGACGGGGCAGGTGTTCTTCCATTTCGTCCAGATGGCTGGAAACCCGGTCGTGATGGCCAAAACGGTCGCGCAGTGGCGTCAGCAGCGGCTCAATGGCTTCCTTGATGGTTTGCTGGTTCAACTCACGCTGTTGGTCGCTGCTTTCCCGTTTCCATTGCGGCAATTCGGCCAGATGGTCGCCCAGCATTTGCTCCAGCTGGGCGATGGTTTCATGGAAATGCTCGCGTTCTTCTTCTGGCAATTGGGCAAAATCGGATTCATCCAGTGCCTTGCCTTCACGCAGTGGGGTGAAGCTGATGGTGGAGGCATCGCGGTATACGGCGACTCCTTGTTTGTGCGCTTCCTTCTCAACCTGTTCAATCGCTTTGTCGTACTTGCGGTTGAATTGGTAATCAATGGCGGATTTTTTTTGCTGGTAGGACGGGTGTTCGAAAGCTGCTGGAAAGGTCGCCAACAGCTGGTCGATCAGCTGGCGAATGTCTTCTTTCAGTTGGCTGGCTTCTGCCGGTTGCAGTTCAATCACACCCGGCTCACGGGGGTTTTTGAAGTTGTTTACGTAACACCAGACGGTCGGTGTTTCCTGGCGTTTGGCTTCGCTTTTCAGGTAGTCGCGAACGTAGGAAGAGCGGCCTGTGCCTGTGTCTCCCATTACAAAGATGTTGTAACCCGGACGCTGCATGGCAACGCCGAACTGAATGGCATTTACTGCTCGTTCCTGACCCAGAACGCCGTGAAAGCTGTCGAGTTCTGAGGTGGTGTCGAAATTGATGATGTCCTTATTGACGCGTTGGGTCAGATGTTCAGCAGGAATAAGTGTCGATACGTTGGCTGACATGTTATCCGTCTATATTGCGGCTGTTAGAAGATTCCACACTATTGGGAGTTGATTTACTTGGCAAGTAATTCACCGCATCTTTGACGGTCTCGCGCCCTTATTTGCGGGCGCTGGCTGGCAAGAACAATGCAACACAGCATTGCAATTCGAGCCTCGGACGGCATAATGCCGGCCGTTTTTTCCGTCGGTAGCACCCATGTCAGTTCAGCCTGAAGATCGCACGACGATCGATATGTTCTCGACTCCGAGACGTGGTCGTCCCAAAAGCAGCCCTTATGATCGCCGTTCCCAGAGTCGCTTTAACAAGCGCCACCAACGGATGCGTGACAAGGAACGTGGCTTGCAGCGTCTTGAGGTCAAGATTGAAGGGGATATCATCGATGCCCTCGACACCGCCGCCAGTGAATTGAAGCTGACCCGTGCGGACGTCATCTCGTTGGCGTTGAAGCAATGGCTGCATTTGTAGAACAACTTGTTTGAATAACCCCTTGATTTTCAAAGAAGTTGTCATTAATATGCGCGCTTCCTGACGTAAGTCGGGCGTTATGGTGGCCCCTGTTGGTCCCCTCGCAACGATAAACTGCGAACCCCGCCAGGCCCGGAAGGGAGCAACGGTAGTAGTCGACTCGTGTGCCGGGGTGTGGCTGATGGGGGTCATCTCCAACTTCCCCTGACATCCCCCTCGTAAGTCGCTATCATTCGCCAATCGAAGTTTAGCTGAGTCAGCGTTTTCATGAGTTATCAGGTACTTGCACGTAAATGGCGGCCAAAGTTCTTCCACGAAATGGTTGGCCAGGAGCACGTCCTGAGAGCGTTGATCAACGCCCTTGACGAGCAACGTCTGCACCATGCCTATCTGTTTACCGGTACCCGTGGGGTCGGTAAAACCACTATTGCCCGAATTCTTGCCAAGTGTCTTAACTGTGAACAAGGCGTCAGCTCTCGTCCGTGTGGCGAGTGTTCTTCCTGTCGCGAAATTGCCGAAGGCCGTTTTGTTGACCTGATCGAAGTGGATGCTGCCTCTCGTACCAAGGTTGAGGACACCCGCGAACTGCTCGACAACGTCCAGTACGCGCCGACGCGAGGCCGCTACAAGGTTTACCTGATCGACGAAGTGCACATGCTCTCCACCCACAGCTTCAACGCCCTGTTGAAAACGCTGGAAGAGCCGCCCGAGCACGTCAAATTCCTGCTGGCAACCACCGATCCGCAAAAGCTGCCGGTCACCGTGCTGTCTCGTTGTTTGCAGTTCAGCCTCAAAAACATGACGCCGGAAAGCATTGTTGGCTATCTGGAAACCGTTCTGGACGCTGAAAGTGTTCAGTACGAAATGCCCGCGTTGTGGCAATTGGGCCGTGCGGCACAGGGCAGTATGCGTGACGCCCTTAGTTTGACCGACCAGGCAATTGCTTTCGGCGAAGGCAATGTCTATGAGCACCAGGTAACCAGCATGCTGGGTACCATGGACCGCGGTCGACTGTTCAAACTGGCCGAAGTCATGGCGCGCGGCAGTGCGCCTGAAGTGCTGGCTGAAGTGGCTGAGATGGCCGAACATGGCCCGGACTTTGATGAAGTGGTACAGGGGTTGCTGGGTATCTGGCATCGCGCCGCACTGGCGCAAGTGGTGCCGGATGCCATCGATAACGCCGAAGGTGACCGCGAGGCCATTCTGGCGCTGGCGGTGGCCATGAACGGCGAAGACTTGCAGCTGTATTATCAAATTGCGCTTTCTGGTCGTAAGGACCTGGCGATGGCGACAGACCCGCGTCAGGGCTTTGAAATGCTGGTGCTGCGCATGTTGGCGTTCCGTCCAATGCCGGAGCAGCTGCCGCAAGCGTTGGCCGATTTGGATCTTGAAACCGCGCTGACCAATCCTTCCGTTGCTGTATTTGCTGCCGATGATCCGGCGGCCGAAAAAAAAAGTTAACGGCTGAGTCTGGGTTTTCATCCCCTTTACCTGAAGCATCTGCTTCCGACTCTTCAGTATCTGAAGTGCCCGATGCAGAAGCTTCTGAACCACACCTGCCAGTCGCAGATCAGTCTGTCTCGACGCAGTCTCGTATTTCTCAGGAAAATGCTGCTGAAGATAGTAGTGTTCAAGATAGTAGTGCTGAGGAACGAGAGACTTCAGAACCAGCCGCTCCAAAAACCCCAGCGCCAGCAGCCCAGTCAGCATCTCCTATTGGTTCCAATGAACCTGTGGCTTCTGTACCTGAGGCGGTCGAGCTTCAGCCTCATCATCCGGCCAATCCGCCGCAGGAACAGCCTTCTGTCGCCGCTGCTCCCGCTATGGAGTTTGCGCCTGCACCTGAAGCGCCTGCCGATCAGAGCGCTGCTAGCCCTTCCGTTACTCATATGCCAGCACAGCAATCTGAGCCGGTTGCTCAGCCGGCACCTGTGCAAAACGTTTCCTCCGAAGCACCGGCTGTGCCTTGGGCAGAAGAAGAGATTCCGGTCGACGACGAACCCTGGAGTTCCGGTTCGTCCAGCCAGCCACCTGCCTACGATGAATACGACGAGGATGAAGACGATGCCGTTCCTGCGCCGATGGGTGCTGCCATGGCCGGTCATCTCAGTCAGCTGTTGAATGCGTCAGCGGAAGACTCGCTGGCTCCTGTAACGGCGCCCGAACCAGAACAGCCACCACCGGCTGAGGTCAGCAAAGAAGACTTGCCAGAGCTGGCCCCGCATACCTGGTGGATGTGGTTGCCGCATTTGCCATTGGCGGGTTTGCCCATGGCGATTGCCAAAAACAGCGCGCTGGTGGAAGTGCGTGGTAACGAATACATTTTTGATGTCGATCCGCAGCAGGGCGCATTGTTTAACGCCAACCAGCAGCAGCGCATCCAGCAAGCGGTTGAGAGTTTGCTGCCTAACGCCCGTTTGGTTATGGCGCTGAATACCCCGCGTGGTGAAACGCCGGACCAGCGCCGTCAACGGTTGGCCGCTGAAGCTGCCTTTATTGCTCAGCAAGCGATTGAGACGGACGACAAGGTTCGCAATATACTGAGTACCTTCAACGCTATGGTGGTACCAGACAGTATTCAGCCGCTTACGGAATAGAATCAAACGTTTTCGGCCATTGTGATCGAGCCGAAAACTTACAACACCGATGTCGGTCGTAAGCTAAGCACGATGTCGGATGACCATTGAATACACACTGGCGATATGCCGGTAGAGGAGTCAAACATGATCAAAGGTGGCATGGGCAACCTGATGAAACAGGCCCAGAAGATGCAGGAGCAAATGCAAAAGGCTCAGGCTGAACTGGCAGAAGCAGAAACCACCGGCGAATCCGGTGCTGGCCTGGTTAAAGTCGTTATGACAGGCCGTCATGACGTCAAGAGCGTTGCCATTGATGATTCCCTGATGGAAGAAGACAAGGACATGCTGGAAGACCTGCTGGCCGCTGCGGTAAACGATGCGGTTCGCAAGATCGAAGCAGCCAACAAGGAGCACATGTCCAAAATGACGCAGGGCATGGGTCTGCCACCTGGCTTCAAAATGCCATTCTGATGCCGAAAGCGATCATTCCAGCGCCGCTGGAACAGCTAACCAGAGCCCTGGATGATCTGCCGGGCATCGGCCCCAAAGCCGCTGCCCGTTTGTCGCGTAAGCTCACGCATTCGCCTGAGCTTGCGCGACAGCTCATGCAAGCATTAACAACGGCACAGAACGACCTTGGTCTGTGTGGCTGTTGCCGGTCATATACCGTAGATTCAGAATGTCCGGTGTGTGATGGCCAATGGCAGGGCGGGCAACCTTTGCGCATTGTGCAGCTGCCTGAGCAGATCGCCGATCTACGCGTGAAAAACCATCTTTTGCCAGAGCCTGAAGCGCCAACCAACTGGTTTGTGTTGCACGGGTTATTGTCACCGGTTGATGGTATTGGCCCACGACAACTGGGTCTGGAATACCTGCAGCAGCGGTTGAGCAGTGACGCAGAGCGGCCATCGCGTATTGACGTTGTGCTGGAAGACTCTGTCGAGGCCCAGACGACGGCGTTTTACCTCGAAACACTGGCCGAACAAGCAAGTGTTGTATTTGCCGCACACCACGTTGAAGGTGTGATACAGCCGCGCTAGTTCCCCTGAGTATCGGGTGTGATATCCGGTTGGGGCATTCAGCTGCGGCATTCAGGCATCGCCATGCCGCCTCTTTAAATTAATGAATCTGGCGCACGAAACTGCCAATAGGAGAATCCCTTGAGTAAGCCAAACGTACCGGTACCTGTGTGGTTAACCAGCAACGAAACGCTGGCCGCCGCGTGCAAGGACTGGCTGCACGAGGAGTTTCTGGCGCTGGATACCGAATTTGTCCGCACCACCACCTTTTATCCCAAGGCCGGTCTGGTGCAGGTCGCCAGCAGTAAAGGCTGCTTCCTGATCGACCCACTGAGCATCAGCGACTGGTCCGCTTTCACCGAAGTGTTGCAGGCAGAGTCTGTCACCAAGGTATTTCATGCCTGTTTGGAAGACCTTGAAGTCTGTCGCCAATTAACCGGGGCCGTGCCAAGTCCTTTGGCCGATTCCCAGCTGGCAGCTGCGATGGTTGGGCTGGGCGCTTCGTTGGGCTTCCAGAAAATCATCGCTGCCTTGCTGTCCATTGAGCTGGATAAAGAAGAAACCCGCTCCAACTGGCTGGCTCGTCCGCTGACGGAAGAGCAGGTCCAGTACGCCGTAGCCGACGTCTATTACCTGCGCAAAATCTGGCCCATGCTGGTCGACCAGTTACAGCAGTTGCAACGCACTGACTGGCTGGCAGAAGACTGTGCCCGCACGGTAGAAGAAGCCAGTGAAACCGATGTGCCGGGCAATTATTACCGCCGGGTAAAACTGGCCTGGAAGCTGCGTCCGCAGGAACAGCATGTGTTGCAGCAGCTGGTGGTATGGCGTGAACTGCAAGCCCGTGAGCGTGATGTACCACGCAACAAGATCATCGACGACAACAGCCTCTGGAACATCGCCCGCTATAAGCCGAAAGCCAAGGATCAGCTTAATCGCTCGGGTTTGAAGCCGGAAATGATTCGCCGCGATGGCAACACCGTACTGGCGGTGATGCGCGAAGCCATGGAAGACGAAAAAGACCTGTGGCCCGCGGTGCTCGACAAGCCGCTGTCGCCGGATGCTGGTCAGCTGCTGAAAGACATCAAACAAATTGTTGTGAATCGCGCGGAAGCCCTTAACATTCCCCCGGAAATTCTGGCTCGCAAGAAGCCGCTGGAGGCACTGGTTCGCTCGGGCTGGAAAACGGGCCGCTATTTTCTGCCGGATACGCTCAGCGGTTGGCGCAAGAGCGAAATTGGCGATGCGCTGCTGGCGCACCTTAACCAGAGCACAGCCGAACCAGAGAGCTGCTAAAACGACGGAATAAGCCGCAACCGTGGCACGCAACCAACAAGATTATTCGCGCACGTGCGACGAATAACAGGATTAACTGATGAGCAAAGTACTCTGCGACGTTTACAAGAGTCGTAAAAAAGACGAAACCTATTTGTACGTTTCCCGCAAGGATGGCCTTGAGCGAGTGCCGGAGGCGCTGCTGGAAATGTTTGGCAAGCCGGAACTGGCGCTGACGCTGATCATCACGGCTGAAAAGCAGCTGGCCCGTTACACTGGCGAGCAAGTTCTGGAAAGCATCGACGACAAGGGTTTCTTTCTGCAAATGCCGCCGCCGAAGGAAGAGACCGGCCTGCCAGACCTGTTCTGCAAGCGTGATACCGACGACTGATGAGCCAGCAAGCATTTTGGCAAACCAAGTCGCTGGATCAAATGAGCAAGGCCGAGTGGGAATCGCTGTGCGATGGCTGTGCCCGTTGTTGCCTGCACAAACTGCAGGATGACGAAACCGACGAGGTCTACTACACCGATATCCACTGCCGCTATATGGAGCGCAGTGACTGCCGCTGTAGCGTGTACCTTGAGCGCCAGCAGAAAGTACCTCATTGCGTCTGGCTAACCCCGGAACAGGCCAGCGAGTTCTTCTGGTTGCCCGACACTTGTGCCTATCGCTTGCTGGCGGAAGGCAAACCTTTGTTCGACTGGCACCCGTTGATCAGTGGTGACCCGACGACCGTTCACTCGGCGGGTATCTCCATTGCCAACAAAGGCGTACCTGATGATCAGGTGCCGGAAGAAGACTGGGAAGATCACATCATCTGGAAAGCCTGATATGGATAACTTTTTTGACCCGACCATGGCCTGGGGCCTGTACCTGCTAAGCGCCCTGATTGGCTGCTGGTGCTGGCGAGCAATGTTTTTCTTTATGAAACGCTCCAGCGTTATCCGTGACTTTCTGGTAATGCTGGGCCCGGTTCTGTTGCTGACGCCAACGCCGTTGGCTGCAGGCCGCAGCGAATTTGCACCGGCGTTTATGGTAGCAGCATTTTCGGCAATTAACGGCGAAACCGAGATCACCGAAAGCGCCCTGATGTGGTGGTTGGGTGGCCTGGTGGTCGGCATCGTGTACGTTCTGGTGCGTATGGTGGTGCGTTTACAAACGCGCAAACCGGCAGCCGCCGAAGATGGCGAACACGCCGCGGCATAACCGCTTCTTCTGATATATCTCCCTTTTGAACGGGCCGCTCAGGCTCGTTCAGTTCTTTCTGCTACATCTCGTACCGTTTCTTTTCTTGCCGGCTTCTGGCCTTAACAAAGATCTTTGCTAGGTTTACATAGGGTGCCCTAAAAGAAGGGTCGCTGTGTATACAACCTGCACAGAGTGACTATTTCCATCCCGGGCATTGAAACAATGTTTATTCGGCCAGGTTCGTCCGTTTGCTGATACCAACGTGGCGGCCTGATTACGGTGAGGTTGGAGCATGGCTAATCATATTTTTATTCTGGCTACGGTAATGCTGCTGGCGGGCATTTTCGGTGGGCTGGTGAATTATTATCTGTACGGCGACAAGGACCCGGATGCCGCTGGCTTACCGCGATTTCTGGTGGTGGGGGTAGGTGCCTCCTTTTTGGTGCCGGTGATTCTGGACGTGGTGAACAGCGAGCTGGTGCTGGAAAGCCAGGGCGATCCATCTCGTCTGCTGATTTTTACCGGTTTCTGCTTGATTGCAGCTCTGGTAAGCCGCTTCTTTGTCGACAATATGTCCGACCGCATTCTCTCTGAAGCCAAAGTTGCCAAACAGCGTTCGGAAGAAGTGCAGCACAATTTGATGACCATTCAGAAAGAAATCCTGCCTTTGGTCGATACAGAAACAGAACAGGACGGCATGGTGGAAGACGCCGAGGAGTACGAAATCCAGGATCAGCTGGACGTTACCTCTGCGGAAATTCTCAAAGTGCTGTCGAATGGTCGCTTCATTTTCCGCTCCCTGGGTGGGGTGTGTCGTGAATCGAACCAGGAAGAATCAACGGCACTGAAAACCCTGCACGTTCTGACCACTCGCAGTCTGGCTGGCAAGGTCAGCAGTAAGAGTGGTGTGCGTTGGCACATTACCGAGAAAGGACGCCGCGTACTGGAAGCCAACCTGTAACCAGGCACAACCTGTTTTAAGTGCGCTTTCCCGCAGTTGTGGAGTCGGAATATGAAGGTAAACAAAGCGATCGGGTGGTTTAAGACCAGTGATAAACAGACCGGAACTATCCGGCAGACCCGATGGCTCCTGACATTTTTTATGCTGATATGCCTGCCGTGGTCAGCCGCTTGGGCGGATGACTCGGTGGATGTCCGGGTGGTTATTGATATCTCCGGCAGCATGAAAGAAACCGATCCGCAAAACCTGCGGGTGCCAGCACTGAACCTGGTGGTTGAACTGTTGCCGGAAGGCTCCCAGGCGGGTGTCTGGACCTTTGGGCAGTACGTCAACATGCTGGTGCCGCTGGGGCAGGTGAACGACCAGTGGCGCAGCAAGGCCCGCGAGGTCGCCGGGCAAATCAATTCCGCTGGCCAGCGCACCAACCTCACCGAAGCGCTGGAAAAAGCCAGCTGGAAAATTGCCGACGACTCCGGCCTGCAGCAAAGCGTTATCCTGCTGACAGACGGCATGATCGACGTTGCCAACGGTGGCCCGCAAGCGGCCGCCAACCAGCAATCCCGCCGTCGTTTGATCACCGATATTCTGCCACTGTACCAAAAAGCCGGTGCCAAAATTCATACGCTTGCCTTGTCGGATGCTGCTGATAAACAGTTACTGGAGCAAATCGCCCTGGAAACCGGAGGCTTGTTCCTGCAACCCGCCAATGCCGACGACCTGAGCCGCAACTTCCTGCGCGCGTTTGAGCGTGCCGCACCGGCGGAACAAGTCCCCCTGAACGACAATCGCTTCAGCATCGACAGCAGTGTGCGTGAATTCACCGCATTGGTGTTTCGCAAGCCTGGGGCCAAGACGACCAAGCTGATTTCGCCATCGGGCCAGGAATATACCCGCGACACCCAGGCCGACGATGTGCGTTGGCACCGGGATGTGAATTTTGACCTGATTACCATCTCGCAGCCAGAAGCCGGCGAGTGGAACCTTGATGCCGATATCGACCCTGAAAACCGGGTGCAGATTTTGTCGGATCTGAAAATGACCGTTGATGGCATCGAGGCGACGATTTTCAGCGGTGACCCGATCAATGCCGATATCGCTCTGACCAACGAAGACAAGATCATTACCGAACAGGCACTGTTGGGCCTGACGGACTTCACTATCAGCGTAACCAACCCTGATGGTCGTACCACCACACACCTGATTTCCGATCCGGAAGACCTGCCAGAAGACGGCATTTTCAGTAAAACCCTCGAGCGTTTTACCCAGCCTGGTGAGTACCGTTTTGAAGTTTTGGCGCAGGGTCGGACTTTCTCACGCCAGCGGACGCTGACTGCCAACCTGTCTGAGCCGTTTGAGGTCAGTTCCGAAGAAAACGTCGATGAACAGCGCTTTATGATTCGCGTTCAGCCATTGTCGGACTTGATTGACCGTGGTCTCAGCCGGGTGCTGGTGCGCACGATCTACCCGGATGGCAGTTCCAAAATTGTGCCCATGACCATGGTGGGAGACTACTGGGAATTTGAAGCGATGCCGACGGAAGGCGATGGCGACTATGAATACGAGCTGAATATCCGCGGGGTTACGGCCGGAGGTAAAACCTTCCGCAGCCATCCGCAAAATATTGATGTGACCTTCCCGCTGAATCACGAAGCGGTGGTGGTACCCATTAATACCGACCTGTCGCAACAAGCCATGGCCGGTGCCATGAACCTGGCAGCGGAGATGGAAGAAGAGGCGGCGCCGGAAGAAGAGATCAAAGCGGTTCGTCCTCCCGACCCGCCACCGGAACCTGAGCCTGTTGTTGAACCCAAAAAACCGGAAGTGCCTGAACCGGCGGTTACCGAAGGTGCTGAGCCAGAAGAGGAAGAAGGCTCCAGTCTATGGTTGTGGATTGTGATTGCCGTGGTGGTGCTGTTGCTGGCCGGTGTTGGCGCAGGCGTGTTCTTCTTCCTGAAGAAGAAAAAGCAGGCTGCCGCAGCGGCGGATGCTTCCGACGATGCACCCAAAGGCGAAGTGGGCCTGGACGAGGTGGATGAGAAAACCGTGGCTGAAAATATTCAGAACATGGACGACTTTGAAGCCTTTATGTCGGAAGGGGAGGAGCAAGTCCTCGATGCTGGCAGCACTGACGATGTCGACAGCCCGGATACCATCGCCAGCGATACCAATATCGATCCACTGGCCGATGACGGTGCCGCGGATGCCGACATTGGCGGCGGGGCCGACGAAGATGATGACTGGGGAGAGTTCGACCTGGATGATGACAAGAAGTAATTGGCTTTGAATATCCCGACCGTCTGTCTAGGTGCCTGTCCAGAAGCCTGACCCTTGGCCTGTCCAGAAGCCTGCACTGTGAAAAGTGCAGGCACTCATCACTGGAAAATCTGCGTTTTTTATACCGAACGGAATTGCCTGCGTTAGCGCTGGAACAGCGCCTTATCAATCGCCATTATGGCCTCACATTGAACTTGCCGACGCAACTGGGTGTTGGCATCTATGGAGGTTGTATGTCGTCATCGTTCAAACCCGTTGCTTACCTGAAAAGTGACTGTCCATTCTGCTTCAAGCTGGTGATGTTTCTGGCGGAAGCTGGCCTGATGGGCAAGGTCGAGTTGGTCCGGATTGAGGGCACTGATGAAGCCGCGATGAATCACTATCGAGAATTGCTGCAACAAAAGACGGGGGAGAAGGCGAGCTTCCCAACGGTACAGCTGGGTGAAAACAGCTACAGTTCGGATTCGGAAGGCCTGATCCAGCTGTTTGCCGAGCAGTACCAGATTGATGTGGCGGCATTATCGGGGCTGGCGTACTACAAGGACAATCTGTTTCCAGCTTACATTGCCCGCTTCAAGGAATTGAAGGCTTTGCGCGCGCAAATGGCAGATAGTTGACTGAATACTGGCTTTCTGGTGCTTTTAATAAGTCAGTAACAAGAACAAGCCAGTTACAAAAAGTAGTAAGCATAAAAAACGGAGCATCAAGGCTCCGTTTTTTATACTTCAGGCATTGGGTTGCCTGTTTAGCGGGGTAATTACAGTACGCCCTGGCTCTTCAGGTACTCATCGTAAGTACCGTGGAAGTCGACGATCTTGTTGTCGCGGATTTCCAGAATACGAGTCGCCAGTGAGGATACGAACTCACGGTCGTGAGATACGAACACCAGGGTGCCTTCGTACATTTCCAGAGCCATGTTCAGGGATTCAATGGATTCCATGTCCATGTGGTTGGTCGGTTCGTCCATAACCAGTACGTTGTGGTTACCCATCATCAGCTTGCCGAACAGCAGACGACCTTTTTCACCACCGGAACATACCTTGACGTTCTTGCGAATAGCATCGGCATTGAACAGCAGTCGACCAAGCGCAGCGCGCACGGCGGTTTCGTCCTGCTCTTCGGTTTTCCACTGGTCCATCCAGTCGTACAGGTTAACGTCGCCACGTCCCGGACCTTCGAATTCGTATTCGTGATCCTGGGCGTAGTAACCGAGGTTGGCATTTTCAGACCACTTGATGTCACCGGCAGTCGGCGTCAGGTCGCCAACCAGGCACTTCAGGAAGGTGGTTTTACCCACGCCGTTGGCACCGATGACAGCGATTTTTTCACCGGCTTCAATCATCAGGTCTGTTTTGGAGAACAGCGCCGCTTCGCCGTCATAAGCCTGAGTCAGACCTTCGATCATCACTGCCTGGCGGTGCAGTTTTTTCTCTGGCGTAAAACGAATGAACGGGTTCTGACGGCTGGAAGGCTTGAACTCTTCAATCTTGATCTTTTCAATCTGCTTGGCACGAGAAGTGGCCTGCTTGGCCTTGGAGGCGTTGGCAGAGAAGCGCGATACAAACTGCTGCAGTTCGGCAATCTGGGCTTTCTTCTTGGCGTTATCGGCCTGCTGACGTTCACGAGCGGCGGTGGACGCGATCATGAAGTCATCGTAGTTGCCCGGGTACACCTTGATCTGACCGTAGTCGATGTCGGCCATGTGGGTACACACAGAGTTCAGGAAGTGACGGTCGTGGGAAATGATGACCATGGTGCACTTCATGTCGTTCAGAATGCCTTCCAACCAGCGAATGGTGTTAATGTCCAGGTTGTTGGTCGGTTCGTCCAGAAGCAGGATGTCCGGGTTGGAAAACAGCGCCTGAGCCAACAGCACACGCAGCTTCCAGCCTGGAGCAACGCTGCTCATCAGGCCGTTGTGCAGTTCGGTTTCAATACCGGCACCCAGTAGCAGTTCGCCAGCTTTGGACTCCGCGGTGTAACCACCCAGCTCGGCAAATTCGCCTTCCAGCTCGGCCGCGCGCATGTAGTCTTCTTCGGTGGCTTCCAGATTGGCGTAAATGGCATCACGCTCTTCCTTCACCGCCCACATTTCCTTGTTACCCATCATCACGGTGTCGAGCACGGTGAATTCTTCAAAGGCAAACTGATCCTGGTTCAACTTGCCCAGACGCTCGTTTGGCGTCAGCGACACGTTGCCTGCAGACGGTTCAAGTGAGCCGTCGAGGATCTTCATAAAGGTGGATTTACCGCAGCCGTTGGCGCCGATCAGGCCGTAACGGTTGCCGTCACCGAATTTGATGGAAATATTTTCAAACAGTGGCTTGGCGCCGAACTGCATGGTGATATTGGCGGTGGAAAGCAAAGCTAAGTCCTGCAAATTTGGGGTGTCTTGAAGTCAGACACAGATGTAAGTCGAATAGCGGCGCACTATACCTGTTTTTGATCGATTTTGCTTGCTTGCACGTTGTTCACAACGGCCATTTGTTCGGACTGACTGGTTTTCAATGGTCTTGTAAAAGAAGCACAAAAAAGCGGCTGGGTCAGCCGCTTTTGGGTTTTTGGAGCGAAGGTTTATGGTCGGCTGGAATTATTTACCGGCACGACCCAGAAAACGACGCTCTTCCACATTGATGCGAACCACATCGCCCTGGGAAATATGCTCTGGAACCTGCACCACCAGACCAGTGCTCATGGTCGCAGGCTTGGTGCGTGCGGTGGCTGAGTTGCCTTTCACAGACGGTTCACATTCGGTGATTTCCAGTTCAACGATGGACGGCAGTACCAGACCAACCGGAGAGCCGTCTACTACCAGAACCTGCAGGTCCTGGGTGTTTTCGTTAACGAACAGAATTTCATCTTCGATGGCGCTCTTGTCCAGGTGGTATGGGGTGTAGTCTTCATTGTCCATGAAAACGTAGGCTTCGCCGTCGATGTAACTGAACATGGAAGGGCGGCGAACCAGGTCGGCAAAGTTCAGCATGTCGGAATCCTTGAAGGTTTCGTCCAGCTTCTGACCGGTTACCACGTTGTACATACGCATACGGTACAGGCTGCCACCGGCGCGACCCTGGGGTACGGAGCGTTCGATGTCCTTGATGAAGTAGACCTCGCCGTTGTACTCAATCGCGGCGTTCTTTTTGATTTCACTGGCCTTTGGCATGACGGTTTCCTCAGTATTACATGCGCTGCGAACGCTGCTGAATAATGGCTTATGGCGTCCGCTACAGTTCGGCCGCGACTATACGCCGAAATGGGATTCAAAACGACAGTGTCATGGCGCGATAACGCAGAATTGTACCTGTCTGCCTTATGGTGACTGTGATGCAATGACGCTCCCTACAAACCATACCCGCTAAGGAAACTGCCATGCGTACTTTGCCCATTTTTCAGATCGATGCGTTTGCCGAACAGGCGTTCGACGGTAATCCGGCAGCGGTGATACCTCTGGAAACGGTCACTGGCAGAGAGTGGCTGGATGACCAAACCCTGCAGCAAATCGCGATGGAAAATAACCTGTCAGAAACCGCCTTCCTGCTGCCGCTGGAGAAAACATCAGCAGAGCAGTGCGATTTCCACCTACGTTGGTTTACGCCGGTTTCTGAAGTCCGTCTGTGCGGCCATGCCACATTTGCCAGTGCCCACTGGTTCTTTACTGAACACAAACCCGACTCCAGCGTGGTGCGATTTCAGACGCTGTCGGGTGTGCTGACGGTGGAGCGCCACTCCGGTGGTATGACCATGTCGTTGGGGGCCGAGATGCCTGCGGCGGGTGAAGCCAAGCCGGATTACTTGAGTGCGTTGGGATTGCAACCTGAACAGGTTGAATTCGTCGGTGCCGGGATCGAGTACTTGCAGGTGGTGGTGGCCAACGAAGCACTGGTGCATTCGCTGCAGCCGGATATGTCAGCGTTAAAAGCGGTGGAATTTGGAGGGGTGATCGTAACGGCGCAAGCGTTTAATCAGCCTTACGACTTCGTTGGACGATTTTTTGCGCCGCAGTTTGGCATTGATGAAGACCCGGTAACCGGATCAGCGTTTGCAGTAATGGCACCCTACTGGATGGACCGTCTGGGTGCTGCAACCCTGACGGGGTATCAAGCCTCAGAGCGAGGCGGTACGGTTGTGTGTGAACAAAGCGGCGATCGGATTTTGATGACGGGCACAGCCGTTACCTTTATGCGCGGTGAGGTCTATTTGCCGTGATGGTCTGTATTGCGGCCAGAGGATCAGCCTCTGGCTCGCAATAACAGCAACTCAGCTTCTTCTTCGGGCACCGGCATAATCGACAGCCTGTGGCCTTTTTTCACCAGTCCCAGTTCGCGGATTTCCGGCATTGCCTTGATCGCTTTCAACGGTAATACCTTGTTGAAGCGTTCGCTGAATTTCACATCCACCATGTACCAACGCGGGTTGTCCGGGTCGGATTTATCATCGTGGTATTTCGACTGACTGTCGAATTGGGTGTGGTCTGGGTAGCCTTCGCGAACCACCTGGGCCAGTCCGGCGATGCCGACCAGCTTGCAGGATGAGTGGTAGATGAACACCCAGTCGCCTTCCTTGATGTCGTCACGAAGAAAGTTGCGGGCCTGATAGTTACGTACCCCGTCCCAATGCTCGGTTTGGTTCGGACGCTGCTTGAGGTCGTCGATGCCAAAGGTGTCGGGCTCGGTTTTGAACAGCCAGTAAGCCATGGTTGGGCTCCGTAAAAGTGCCCGGTTCGATTCGGACGTGGGGCATGTTGCTGGACGGCTATCGAACCGGCTTTAGCCAGTTCAATAGGCGCTATAGTCTACCAGGTAGGGATTATTTCTTACGCGCTTTCAGTGACAGTGTGCTGTCTTTCTTTTTGCGGTTATTCACCCATTTGCGGCCGGCGGGTTTCTTGTTTCCTTCGTCGGATGAATGGGCGACGGCTTGTTTGGGTTCGCGTTTCTCGATGTCAGCAGGAGCAGGCTTGGTAGACGGTTTTTTACCGGCTTTAGCCGCCTTGCGATCTTCATCGGTGGCCAGACGAATCTTGTCTCGCTCGATGATGATCTTGCGTTCCTTGTAAAGATTGCCGATGGCTTGTTTGAAGGCACGTTTGCTGCAACCAAAGTGCATTTCGATCAGGTCGGCCGGGCTGGAGTCGCTGACCGCCATGATGCCGGGGCCTGCTTCCAGCTTCTTCATGATGCGGCCAGCCAGATCCAGGGCACGTTTGTGGCCCACAGGCTCCAGCGACAAATCCAGTTTGCCGTCTTCGCGCACACGTTTGACGAAACCATCCAGTTTCATGCCGGTGCGAACGGCGGTACGAATGTCGTCGTTGTACAGCACGCCCCAGAATTGGTTGTTTACCACCGCCTTGTAGCCCAGATCTGTGCGCTGGGCGATCAGCAGTTTGACGGCTTCACCGTTCTTCAGCAGCGGCTCGCCTTCCGCCTGCCAGGCGCCTTCCGATACCGCACGATCCTTGATGTAGCGGTTCAGTTTGCTGGTGGCAATCAGACGGCCGGTGTTGTCTTCGGTAAGGTACACCACATAGCTTTTGCCTTCTTCCATGCGCTGGTTTTGTTCGGCGAAAGGCACAAACAGGTCTTTCGGCAGCCCCCAGTCCATGAAGGCACCGGTGCGGTTAACATCAACAACCTGCAAGTTGGCCACCTGGCCCAGCTGAATGCGCGGGCGTTGCAGAGTGGCGATGTAGCGATCTTCAGAATCCAGGTAGATAAAAGCCTTCAGCTTGTCGCCAACCTGACAGCCGTCAGGCACCTGACGATTCGGCAGTAACACGCGTTCGCCTTCGTCATCTTGAAGGTAAGCGCCTTGTGGCAGGAATTCTTCTACGGTCATTTGGGCATAAGTGCCGGCTTGCAACATGGTGTCTCTCCGTCTTGTGATCAGGCGCCTCCGTCTTCGGAGGCCGGTGTCATGCGAGTTTTAATTACGTTCTGACAGGCAAAATCAGTTGCGGTAAATGGTTTCAATCAGGTGATAGCCAAATTGGGTTTTCACCGGTCCCTGCACTTTCAGTAAAGGGCCCTTGAACACAACGTCATCGAAGGCCTTGACCATGTCACCTTTACTGAATTCACCCAGGCTGCCGCCATTGCGCTTGGACGGGCAGGTGGAGTGTTTCATGGCCAATTTGCCAAAGTCTGCTCCCTTGGCCAATTGGGTTTTCAGCTTTTCCGCTTCTTCGCGGGTTTTTACCAAAATGTGGCGAGCGCAGGCGCGTGGCATGGAGATTCTCCGGCTGATCTGACAGGGCGGCGGACTATACCAGAATGGCACTGGCATGCCAGTACAAAAAACACACAATCTACTGGTGCGGGGTGCTTCCTTGTTGCGATCCGGACGGGGCGGGGTCACACTGCCGCTTTTCGGGTTAGGGGGCGTGGTTGTGACGCTGGGAAGCTTGTTGATTCCAATCTTGTTGGCGCTGGTTTGGATGTTCTGGATGGTGCAGCAACGAGCCCGTTCATTGGCCCTGAAACACGTCCGCAAGGCTTGCCAGCAGGAGTGGGTGCAGTTGCTGGACGACACGCTGGTGCTGGAGTCAATACGACCGAGCCGTACCGCCGCTGGACGGTTTTGCCTGGAACGCCGTTATGGCTTTGAATTTTCGTCTACTGGTGAGCGCCGTTACAAAGGCGAAGTCCATTTGCGTGGCCAGCGGGTTGCCCATCTGGAGCTGGAACCCCACCAGGTCGGGCCCGGTTACTAAATCTCCCGAGCTCTTGATACCTCTGTAAACATCGCGTTCATCCTGTCTTTTCCGCTGTTTTGCCGCCGCTTATCCGTTTTCGCTGCTATACCAACATAAGGTATTTCTAAATCGATAGGCGGAAAACGGCGTGTCAGATCAGCAAACCAACCTCAATGTGATTGATGTGCTTGGGCAGTGCATATCGCAACAAGCGGAAGCGGCGGAGTCTTTAGCACTCGCCAAGGCAAAGTCGTTGCTGACGATGCTGGACCGGCGACAATGCATTGCCTACTACGATCTCGAAGGGCATCTGCAAGACTGCAACGAACGCTTTCTGGAAACCTATCACTATGCTCGGGAAGACGTTGGCAACCTGAGCCACAAGCAGCTGTGTACCTACGAAGAAGTGGAATCGCCGGAGTATCCGCAATTCTGGGAGATGCTGCGTTCTGGCGAAGCCATTTATGGCCAGTTTATCCGCACCACGTTGGACGGCTGGGATATGGAAGTGGACGCCAGCTACATACCAGTGAAAGGCGAGGCTGGAATGGTGGTGGGCGTGTTGCAACTGTCCAATGATATTACCGACGACGCCGGTAAGAATCGCGATAACGACAACTGGGTATCTTCCATGCGGCGGTTTCGGCCGCTCATCGAAGCAAGTGCTGATGGCCGAATCAGCCAGGCTACCTATGCCGCTGAAAAAATCTTTCGCTGTGAAGGTGGAGCCTTGGGTGGCATGCCGTTTGATACCCTCTGCGATGCCGATTTTCGCACGGGCCACACCTACACCAGTATCTGGAAAGACCTTCAGCAAGGGCAGGATCGGGTCGGTGACTTTCCGTTTCGTCGGCTGGACGGTGCCCAAGCCTGGTTGAAGTGCGCTTTTGTGCCCATCATGGATGCCCAACAGCGCTTGCAGCGCATTGTTATCGACCTTGAGGATATTACCGATAACAAACTCAACAATCTGGAAGCTGAGGCCCGTATGGCTGCCATCGACAGCGCCCAGATCGTTGCCGAGTTTGATCTGGAAGGTAAGGTTCTGAACGTTAACGAACGCTTCCTCCAATATTCCGGCTACGCTCACAGCGAAGTGGTTGGTCAGCACCACACCATGTTTTGTACACCGGAATACGCTAACAGCGAGCAGTACCGCTCCATGTGGGAAAACCTGGCGATAGGCAAGTCCCAATCCGGCGAATTCCTGCGGATTCGCCGTGATGGTGAGCAGGCCTGGGTGCAAGCATTGTATACGCCGATTTTGGATATCTCCGGAACCCCTTACAAAGTCGTCAAGTTCGCAACCGATATCACCGCCCAAAAACTGAAGGCCATGGACGATGACGGTAAGGTCGCGGCCATTGCCCGTTCCCAGGGCGTGGTGGAGTTTGATCTCAAGGGTAATTTGCTGGATGCAAATATGAATGCCCTGAAGTGGCTGGGCTACAGCATGGATGAGATCCGTGGTCAGCATCACAGCATTTTTGTCGACAGGGATGAAGCCAGCAGCTCGGAATACCGGGCGTTCTGGCACAAGCTGGCAAAAGGTGATTACGAAAGTGGTGAATTCCAGCGGATTACCAAGTCGGGCAAGCGCATCTGGATTCAGGCCACCTATAATCCCATCTTTGACCATGCCGGTCGTCCCAAAAAAGTCGTCAAGTACATGATCGACATTACCGATACCAAGCAACGCTCGCTGGAAAATCAGGTGCGGATGGATGCGGTATCGGCCAGTTGCTGCGTGATCGACATCGACAGCGAAGGCACCATCACGGGTATTAACGAAGAGGCCGAGCGCGTGCTGGGCTATAGCGCCAGTGAGCTGGTCGGTGAGCAGGAAACCAAGCTCAGGCATGAGGAAGAAATCCGCAGTTCCACGCGTCTGGAAAACCTGCAAAAAGTACGAGAAGGACGCGCGGTGTCGGGCGAATTCAAATTGCTGGGGGCTGGCGGCCGCGAAATTTGGGTCAGCGCAACCCTGAGTCCGGTCATGGGGCTGGATGGCCTGCATAAAAAAACCATTGTGGTGGCTTATGACGTCACCAACCGCAAGAAACAAACGCTGGATGCTGAGGGCAAGCTGTCAGCCATCGACCGCTCTCAGGCCATCATTGAATACGACATTGAAGGTCGTGTACTGACCGCCAATAACAACTTCCTGTTGTTGTACGGCTTCGAAATGAGTGAAATCGCGGGTCGTCATCAGCGTATGTTTGTGCCGGATGAAGAAAGCTCGTCGCCGGATTATCAGTCATTTTGGGAAAAGATGGAGCGTGGTGAATACGAAACCGGTGAATTTAAACGCATCGGTAAGGGCAAGCGCGAACTGTGGGTGCGGGGCAGTTACAACCCGGTG
This sequence comes from Oceanobacter sp. ABM4_470, assembly GCF_056158645.1. NCBI lineage: Bacteria > Pseudomonadati > Pseudomonadota > Gammaproteobacteria > Oceanospirillales > Oceanospirillaceae > Oceanobacter > Oceanobacter sp. ABM4_470. The sequence continues at coordinate 1,798,742 of NZ_JBSWTR010000001.1, read as the reverse complement.
TTCGATCCATCGGGACGGGTGGTCAAAGTGGTGGAGTATTCCACCGATGTCACTCTGCCCAAGCTGCGTAACGTCGAGTTTGAGGCCAAGGTAAATGCCATCGACCTGGGGCAGGCAGTGGTGGAATTCGACCTGTCAGGCAATGTGCTCAGCGCAAACCGCAATTTCCTGGTAGCCATGGGCTACACCTTGCAAGAGATCCGCGGTCAACATCACAGCATGTTTTGCTCTCAGGATTACGTCACCAGCGAAGAGTATCGGGATTTCTGGCTCAAGTTGAGCGAGGGTGAGTTTGTTTCGGGTCGCTTCAAACGACTGGGCAAGTTCGACCGGGATGTCTGGATTCGGGCAACCTATAACCCGATCAAGGATCTCAACGGCCGGGTGGTGAAGGTCATCAAATATGCCTATGACATCACCAAAGAAGTGGAGCTGGAAGACCAGATGATGAAGAAGTCGATGGAAATGACCGACTGCGTCAGCAAACTGTTGGGCACGATTTCCGAGATATCCCAAGGCGCTCAAACGGCCTCCAGCAATGTCTCGACGACGACGGCGGTTGCGGAAGACGGCCTGAAGTCGTTGCAGGAATCGCTAAAGACCACGCGCCGGATTCGCGGTAACTCCGAAAAAGTGGCCGAGATTGTTGGCATCATCAGTGAAATTGCGGGGCAGACCAACCTGTTGGCCTTCAATGCGGCCATCGAAGCGGCCCGGGCTGGCGAATACGGAGTCGGTTTCTCGGTGGTGGCAACCGAAGTGCGCAAGCTGGCCGAGCGTTGTTCGGTGGCGGCCAATGACATTAATGAACAGATTAAAACGTCCCAGAACGATGTAGAAGAAGGCGAGCGCATCAGTCAGCAAACCGCCGATCAGATTCAAACGATCATGCAGCGGGTGTCCGGCACCATGGACATTGTTGAAGGCATTACCCAGGCGGCCGAGCAGCAACGCTTACAAGCGGAAGATGTGAAGGAAATGATTCACCAGCTGCGGGCGACGGTTCATTGAACATGCAGCCCGGTCAGGGCATCCAGGCACTGGCACCCGACCACGAGCGCTTGGCCGCACTGATCCACAAGGGTGAGGTGTTTGCCTTCCCGCTAGAGGTGGTGCGTGAAGTGGTTCCCATGTCGGAGCTGCTGACGCCGGTGTGTTCGGCTCCCTGTGTGATGGGGTTCATCCTGTTACGCGGTGTTCAGGTGCCGGTGATGGATCTGTCCGGGGTGATGCATTACGGCGGACAGGCCGGTTCTGAGACGTATACGTCAGAACAACCTGCGCCTGAACAGTCCGACGTGGTCGCCATCCTGCGCTTTGATGATTGCCTGCTGGGCTTGGTCATTGATGCCGTGGTGGATGTGCTGAAAGTAAAGCCGGATCAGTTCTCTCTCTTGTGTTTTGATGCCAATTACAACGACGTGTGGAATGACGCTGGTGCTCGTGCTGTCAGTAGCTCGGGCGCAAGCCATTCTGATGTCGCCAGTCAGCCTCGAAATGGTCGCTTGGTGCTGGGCAGTTACACGCTGGAATCGGATTCGTCGCCCAGTCAATCCGGTGCCAAAACGGCGCTATTGATCGACGAGCAAGCGCTGTTTTCGATTCCCGGTGTGCCACTGACCCGGGTAGAACCTCTGCGTGTCCAGCGAGCGTTGAAACCTGTTAGCAGTGAACCACCGGATGCTGACGCAGCTGTGAATGGCACTGAGGGCGGAGCTAACAATGGCGAAGCGAACAGCCATTCGCCGGATGCGTCAGGCTCCCACACAGCAGAGACATTAACGCTGGTTAGCGATGATGAGTCCGGCCTTGATGGTAAACATGCAAACACCAATACAAACACAAGCGCCAGGTCAGGCAGCGAGGCCAGGCGTCCGCCACCGACCTATTCCCCCCACGTGCTGGTGGTGCGAATTCGGCGTCATTATTTTGCGATTCAGGCACGGCTGGTTCAAACCACACTGGCCGACTACGACGTAGACGTCGCACCTATTGATAACGAAATGTACGTTGGCGAAATCCGTTTTCAGGATCAGTCGATTGCCATTGCCGACTGGAGTCAGCTGTTTTGGGAAAGCGATGAAGAGCCGCCACCACGGAACGGTCGATTGCCGCTGTTGATTTACCAAATGCCTCAGGGACTGCTGGGGTTGATGGTGGATGAGGTGCTGGATGTTTTGCCAACGCCTGCAGTAGAAGCCTTGCCATTGCCCAAAGGGGCCTTGCCCGGCGGTGATTTGATGACGGGCGTATTGCCGCTGGAACAACTCTATAAGCAGGGTAAAACCAACATAGGTACGGACTTTGTTTTGCTGTTCGACGACGATCGCATTCGCGCCACAGAGTCGCTTGGCCGGTTAGCCAGTATGGCTCGACGGTTATCGTCCAGTGCCTATTCGGGAGCTGACTCCAGTACTTACACGAACACAGCAGGCAGTGCGGAAACTAGCAAAGCCGGAAATACCGCACACGGCGTTGAAAAAGACCTGCATTTGCAGCAAATGCTGATTGTCGATGCCGGTGTTGAAGTGTGCTGCCAAATTCGGGATGTGGTCGAAATCTTTCGACTGCGCCAGAGCCATCGCATCAATATGCCGGGCACGCCCTTGTGTGGGCTGGCTACGGTTCGCGGTCGGGCAGTGCCTGTTTATCAGTTGGCGGGCCTGATTGGTCAGGCATCCAGTCAGCAGGAAGGAGAAGTCCTGGTGGTGCTAGCTGGTGACGGCTGGGTTGGCTTTATGGTACAGGCGTTGAAAGAAATCCAGTTTGCCCAATGGCAGCGGCAGGTGGACATCCCGGCACTGTCGCGCCCGGACGGTGTTGACTATGGCCAATACAAGGCGTGCTGGAGTTTGTGTGGTCTGCAAACCCCGGAAGGCCTGAAAACCACACCATCGTTAAATCTTGGCAAACTGGCCGAGGTGTATACGGACATCTTCCCGGCGCTGAGTTTTCACGAATCGTCTTGACGTAAAAAATCCAGCATCCAGACACCGGCCAGGGTGTCGTCGGTACTGGTGTTCAATGTTTCCATGCCAGCATTAAACCGCTCCTCTCCAATGGCTTCCCGCCGACGTGGTAGCAAGCGTCGTAAGTAAGTGGCAGTGAATTCCGGGTGGCCCTGAAACGCCAGCACCCGGCGGTCGATCGAAAACGCAGCGTTCGGACAGAACTCGCAGCCGGACAGTCGTTGTGCTTCCGGTGGTAGTGATAACACTTGATCGCGGTGGCTGTAGATCAAGCGTAAATGGCTGGCCTTGATAGTCGACCAGGACGGTGAGGTTGTAACGGCGCTACCGCGAACACCAATGCCCCAGCCCTTATCGCTTAACGCAGCACGACCACCAAGGTGATGAGCCAGAAACTGGTGCCCAAAGCACACACCGATTTGCGGTACTCCGGCTGCAAAGCATTGCTTCACCCAGTTGGCCAGTGGTTCCAGCCATGGGGCGTTATCGTAAACGCCGGTTTTTGAGCCGGTGACCAGCCAGGCATCACATTCATTTGGTTGCTGCGGGAATTCCATCTGCGTCACCTGATAGTGACGAAACTCCAGCTGACTGGCTAACGGGTGTGGCAGTGCCGTCAGAAATTGGCGAAACATATGACCATACGAACGGTAGTCGTTCAGCAGGTCGGGGTAGAGTTCGTCTGTCTCCAGAATGCCGATTCGAATCATGTGAATCCTGAAAAGTAGAAGGGGCGGGTTACTGAATCGAAGGGTTTCCTTTGTGATGCACTGGTGAATTCCGGCGCAACGGCGTCAGGATATCCTCAAGCCCGTTAATGCGAATTTCCAATGCCAATGCCATCAGCTTACCCAGTTCGCCGTCCGGAAAGCCCTTGTTGGCGAACCACAACAAGTACTCCTCTGGTAGATCAATGATCACTTTGCCCTGATATTTTCCAAACGGCATCGGGTAGGACACCAGTTGGATCAGGTCCGATTTGTCGAACATAGATGGCCTCTTTTAATGGCAATGGCGCAGACAGTCATGTCTTTTGGTATCGAGTTTCAATAAATACTAACAAATGCATCGCGTGATGCTGAAAAGTTCTAAAAGCGCACTAACCTTAACAGAGGGTATCAATTCTGATCTCTTGATCACCAGTTCCCATGCTGGGTTGTTTCTGATAGAAATGTTAATAGTAGTCTTGAATTTTTCTGTTTGAGCCAACTGCTCAAGTTGAATATGTGCCGATGGAGCTGAGTTAGTGCCGGGCCCCGTATCTGATATTAAGTACCCCTGTGGCGATGACCAAGGACGCTCCCGGGAGAGGGTGCAGAGTCAACGTGACAGCCGCTTGCGACAAATCGTAGAGCGAAGTGCCAAAGCCTTTGCATCGGCCAGTGGACGGTCGATCTATGGTGACCTTGAAGCCATGCTGTTTCTGTTGGCAGACACGCTGGTGGCCCAGGAGGCCTTCTTGTTGGTGTCGTCGCCCATCACCAGTTGGCAATCGCCGATGGAAATTGTGGTCGGCAAGAACGATGGCGTCGACTTGCTGAACCGGCTGGCGGATTTTCGGCTGGCAGACTTCAATGACAACATTGACCAGATACCGGACATGGCGGTTTGGCAAACCGGTGAGTCCGGTGCCATCGCGCCAGCGGGGGCGTTGGAAACCCTGTGGCTGTATTTGTCGGACGGCAGCCCCTACATCGCGGTGCCGGTTCAAAACCGCCGCGAAGTGCGCGCCCTGATGTTGTTCAGCTTTGATCAGGCTGCCCCCGACATTACTGCCGCCCTGCGCAGCAGCCTGTTAACCGCAGCCCATATGGGTCTGGCCTTCGCCGACCTTGGCGTACTGGACCAGCAGCTGAATTTCCGGGTACGGCTGTTGGACGAATCCCAACAGTTTGCCAATGTCGGTATGTGGGAATACATCACCGGCCATTCCGATCTCAAGATTTCCCCTGTTCTGCAACGCCTGTTCGGTATTCCGGTTGAAGAGTTTGCTAACCTGACATCACTGCTCGGCCGGGTGCATGAGGACGAGCGTCAGCAAGTCACAATGCTGGTGACGACGGCTGTCAGTCGTAACGAAGGCTACAGCTTGCAATGCCGCGTGTTGTTGGGCGACGATCAATACACACGCCTGAGCGTGGTTACCCGGGTCGAGAAAATTGCCCCCGGCGCCTATCGCCGTTATGGCTTTGTGCGTAAATGCGAAGAAGCCGCGGCGACGGTGCCGGGGCATTTGCGCAGCAATGTGTTGAAACACATGGACGATGGGGTGGCGATTTTTCATCGCGATGGCAGTGTACTGTCGGTGAATCCGGCCTTCTGCAAGCTGGTCGGCTTTCCCGAGGAGGTGCTGATTGGCTGTGGCTGGGGCGAAGTGGCCGGTTTGTGGTCCTTGCCATCAGCGCCAGCGCGAATCATTCGTCAATCGGTCAAGGACGGCAGCTGGAGCGGCGAAGGGCATTTCCGGTCGGGTGGCTCCAGTTCACCGTTGCATAAATTGCGACTGGTGGCACTGACCGACGAACAACACAAGCTGGAACACTTCTCCATCATTCTGAAAGACGTTTCCAGTCGTCAGAATTCCAAGCAACGACTTGAATGGCTGGTTAACGTCGACATGGTCACCGGCCTGCCCAATCGTAACCAGATCATGCGACGCATCGACAGTGCCATCGCCAATTTGCCAACGGGACGTCGGCTGGCGGTGATGGTGCTCAATATCGACAGCTTTCAGGAAATCAACGACAGCTACGGCCACATAATTGGTAACGAGTTGCTGAAAGCCTTTGGCGAACGCCTGTCCGATTGTTGCCGTACCTCCAATACCTTTTTGGCTCGCCTTGGTGGTGATGAATTTGCGGTGTGTGCGTCAGATCTGGAAACCGATGCTGAGCTGCAATTGTTGATCAGTGCCGTGCAGCAGGTCACCCAACGACCGTTCGATCTGGTCGAAGGCAACCCAATCTATGCCACCGCCGGTATGGGCGTGGCGGAATATCCGGTGCATGGAGAACATGCCATGGCGCTGGTTGGCAACGCTGATACCGCGCTGCACGATGCCAAGCGCAGTGGTGCTTCCGGGGTTGCCATGTATCGCAATGACCTGACCGAGCAAGCAGCCAACCGGGTGCAAATTACCAATGATTTGAGGATGGCCTTGCAGGGTGGGGAAGGGCTGATTATTCATTACCAGCCTCAGGTAGATGCCCGTCATGGCAAAATTGTTGGCCTTGAGGCGTTGATACGCTGGCAGCACCCACGCAATGGACTGATTTTCCCGCTGGGTTTCCTGCCCTGTGCGGAAGACGCCGGGCTGATGCCGGAAATCGATCGTTTTGTTTTGCGGCGTGTGGCTCAGGATCTGGTGAGCTGGCGTCAGAAGCGGCTGCAAACCGTCACGGTAGCGGTCAATATTTCCCAGCAGAGCTTTGTTGAAGGTTCTCTGTTGGAGCAACTTGAATGGCTGGCGCGATCGCATCAGCTACAAGATGGCGATATCGATCTGGAACTGACGGAAGGCGCTTTGTTGCAACCGACCGACGCCGTGCTGGATATGGTAACGGCCATTCGCAAGCTGGGCTTTGCGCTGACCATTGACGACTTTGGCACCGGCTATTCGTCGATGAATTACCTGCATCGCTTCCCGCTGCAAAAACTCAAAATTGATCGCAGCTTTATTTCCCAGCTGGAAACCGCTGAAGAATGCCGGGTCATTACACGCAATATTGTGCGAATGGCGCAGGAGCTGAAACTGGGGCTGGTGGCAGAAGGTGTAGAAAATGGCGAGCAGTCGGCGTTTTTGAAAGCCACTGGCTGTGATGTGCATCAGGGATTTTATTACGACCGTGCTCTGACGCCAGAGCAGGTGGTGCGCCTGCTGGAAGGGTAATAGCAGGCACACCGTTTTCGGAGCAGGATCGCTGCTCCCGAAATTTGATTACTCGTAGGTGCAGAAATATGCAGTGTCTACGGTAATGCGCACCTGGAATTTCTCATTGGCAGCGATCTTGAACGATTCGCCCTGGCCATAGGTGATCCATTCGCTGGCACGTGGCAGCAGTGCGGCGATAGAGCCGGATACCACAGTCATCACTTCGTTCTGGCTGGTGCCAAACTCGTATTCGCCCGGCAGCATGACGCCAACGGTGGCAGGCAGGGTTTCGGTCTGCAGGCCGATGGACGCGACTTTACCGTCGAAGTACTGGTTCACTTTCAGCATTGCTGGGTCTCCTTTACAAAAGTAGGGGCCTGGCGTAAGTCACTCTTTTAGGAGGCTTTTGCAGGATATATCCCCGAAACAGGGCGGCGGATTATGCCAGAACTCTGGCCAGACAGAAAACTCTTCAAAAAACGTGACTGTTCCACAAAAAGTTCGGGCATTCCTATTTATCTTCCTGTATAGTCCGGCACCCTTTTGACAAACATACATGTCGGGCCAGGCCAGTTGCAGTGATAGTCAGTCATCGCGTTTACGTGTTTCGAACTGACGACGAGTGCAGAGAGATCTCAGCAGAGACGGCCAACGCCCTGCCTCTGTGAGCAACTAATCAGGAACTATATGTCCGATACTACTCCCGCTGGTTTCGCCAGCCTGGGTCTGCCTTTCTCTATTCTGCGTTCACTGGACGAACTGGGCTACGAAGCTCCATCCCCAATTCAGGCGGCCGGTATTCCACCGCTGCTGGAAGGCAAGGATGTGCTGGGTATGGCTCAGACCGGTACCGGTAAAACCGCTGCCTTCTCGCTGCCAATTCTGGCGCGCACCCAAGCCGACTTCAAAGCCCCACAGGTATTGGTGCTGGCACCAACCCGTGAGCTGGCTCAGCAAGTTGCTGAAGCTGTAAAAACCTACAGCCGTTACATCGACGGTATTAATGTTGCTGCTATTTATGGTGGTACTGACTACGGTTCCCAGCTGCGTGAACTGAAGCGCGGCCCACAGTGGGTTGTGGGTACTCCAGGTCGTATCATGGACCACCTGCGTCGCGGTTCCCTGAACCTGGCCGACATCAAAGCCGTGGTTCTGGACGAAGCTGACGAAATGCTGCGCATGGGTTTCATCGACGATGTGAACTGGATTCTGGAACAGACTCCACGCTCCCGTCAGGTGGCGCTGTTCTCCGCCACCATGCCGCGTGAGATCCAGCAGGTTGCTGAAACGCACCTGAAAGATCCGGTACAGGTAAAAATCCAGGCCAAGACCACCACCAACGAACGCATTACCCAGAAGTACTGGTTCGTTGCTGGCGCACACAAGAACGATGCGCTGCTGCGTCTGGCTGAAACTGAAGACTTCGACGCCATGATGGTGTTCGTACGTACCAAGCAAGCCACTGAAGAAGTTGCCGACTTCATGCAGGCCAACGGTTTCCGTTGTCAGCCGCTGAACGGTGATATTCCACAGCAGCTGCGTGAAAAAGCCGTTGAAAAGCTGAAAGCTGGTCAACTGGATATGATCGTGGCAACTGACGTTGCGGCTCGTGGTCTGGACGTTGAGCGTATCTCTCACGTTATCAACTACGACATTCCACAAGACACTGAATCCTACGTTCACCGTATCGGTCGTACTGGCCGTGCTGGTCGTGAAGGTGTTGCGATTGCGTTTGTTCGTGGCCGTGAAAAGCGCATGCTGCGTGACATTGAACGTGCAACCCGTCAGCAAATTGAAGAAATCCAGCTGCCGACTGCCAAGGATGTTAACGAGCGTCGCAAGACCCGTTTCCAGCAGCGTGTGGTTGAAGCCATTAATCCGGAAAAGAACAAGATCTTCCGCGATATTCTGGAAAACGTGCAGCTGGAAAACGAACTGGACCCACTGGATCTGGCCGCTGCCGTTGCTACCCTGATGCAAGGCGACAAGCCTCTGTTCATCGATGAAAACGAACGTCCTCGTCGTGAGCCCCGCGAACCACGTGAACGTCGTGAGCGCGGTGACCGTCCTGAACGTGGCGATCGCGGTGAGCGTCGTGACCGCAAGTCTGCGCCGGACTCCCGTGCTCGTCCTCTGAAGGGCAAGCCGGACGTTGAAATGACCCGTTACTGGGTTGGCGTGGGTTACGAAAACGGCCTCAAGCCAGGTAACCTGGTGGGTGCAGTTGCCAATGAAGCGGATCTGGATTCCAGCTTCATCGGTCACATCGAAATCTTCGACGGTTACTCCGTGGTCGACCTGCCAACCGGCATGCCGAACGAAACCATGAACGTGCTGAAGAAAGCCCGTGTGTGTGGTCAGGCGCTGAACATTCGTCCTTACCGTGCCGATCTGGCTGAAAGTTCCGGTCGTCCAGCGCGCCCAGCCCGTCGTAATGACCGTGGTGGTGAGCGTGGCGAAGGTCGTGGCGATCGTGGTGGTGAAGGCCGTCGTGAGCACCGTGGTGGTCCACGTCGCGCACCTCGCAAGCCGCGTGACTGATCCCGGCTTAACGCCTGATTGATCCTTTAAAACCCCGCACTCCGCAAAGAGTGCGGGGTTTTTTATTGCCGCGATTTCTCTTTCGGAGTTGTCTCGGAGCTGTCTCGGAGCTGTCTCAGAGATATCAGGCTGTCCGGAATGGCAGGAGAGTTCCAAATGTGACGGCGACACTGAAATGGCGGCTGGCACAGCGTCGGCAGAGTAGCGGATTCGGGATTAGGCTTATCTCAAAGCGTTGTTCTACACACCGTATTAAGCGCTGCTTTTGAACCGGGGGCCTATATGCAAATTCACGACGTTGTCGACCTCAATATTGCCATTATTTCGGCCTCGCATCGTTCCGGGTCGCAAAGCCTCAGAATTGCCGAGGCACTACGTGATCAGTTTTTGTTGGGCAATGCCGACGTAATCGACCTGTTCGATGAAAATCTGCCGCTTTGGGATGGTGAGCAAGCCACCATGGCCAATAACGAGGTCGCAGCGGTGAAGGCACGGGTGAAAGCCGCAGACGGTCTGGTAATGGTCATTCCTGAGTGGCATGGCATGGTGCCAGCAGGGTTGAAGAACCTGCTGCTGTGGTTAGGCGCTGATGAGCTGGCCCATAAACCGGTGTTGCTGGTGGGTATATCGGTGTCGTCCGGTGGCGCCTTTGTGGTGTCTGAAATGCGTGCCAGCGGTTACAAAAATTCGCGTATGTTGTATCTGCCGGAGCACCTGATTCTACGCAATGTTGGTAAATTGTGGACTGAGCAGGACCTTGCCTCTGATGCTTACATGTCTGGTCGAGCCCAATATTGTATCGACCAGCTGTTGGTTTACTGCTCAGCCATGCGGCCCATGCGTGAAAGCCTGTGTGAGGGTCTGGCGGAATTCTCCAATGGCATGTCTTAAGCTCTTTTTACTGGTAACCGCCAGTCCCACTGGTTAGCATTCCCCGGCTCAGTTCGGGGAATCTATGTCTGCTTTAACCTCCAGTCAGTTACAGGTCGTCCAGCACCAGCAAGGGCACGCACGGGTTGTTGCCGTGGCTGGCGCTGGTAAAACCACCACCTTGACGCATTTCATTCAGCAACGCTTGCAAGACGGTTGTTCGCCGCGCCGGATGTTGGTGTTGATGTACAACAAGTCTGCCCAGCAAGACTTTGAACGCAAATTACAGCGCTTGATCGAAGGGCAGCCATTGCCAGAGGTGCGTACCTTTCACTCGCTGGGGTTGCGTATTTATCGCAAGCTGATCGAACTGGGCGAACTGCCTGCGTTTCAGCAAAGCCTGCTTTCCGATTCTGAAATGGACTCGGTGGTGTGGCGCTTGTTGCAGCAGTTGGCAGACGACGATACCCGCCAGGACATTCTGTCGCAGCGCAAAAAGTGGGTGGAGCCTGCGTGCAGCTTTATCGATCTGGTTAAAGCCGGGTTGAAGCCTGCCGCTGAGGTGTTCGACCAGCTCGACCTGCCGCCTGAGTGCCGTTTGTTTGTTGAGGCTTTCGACTTGTTCGAGCAATGGCGCAAGGACAACCGGCGCATTGGCTTCAGCGACATGATCTACGATCCGGTGCAATTACTGGCTGAGCGGCAGGACCTTGCTGGCTATTTCGGCGGCCACATGCAGTGGATACTGGTCGACGAATATCAGGACATCAACGAAATCCAGCAAACCTTGCTGGATATTTTGCACGGTGGTCGTGGTTCGGTGATGGTGATTGGTGATCCTGACCAGACCATCTACGAATTCCGCGGCTCAATGCCGGAGTTCATCGTCAGTGGTTTTGACAAGCGGCTGGGCGACGTCACCGTGTACCAGCTGCCGGAAACCTTTCGCTATGGCCCGCAGTTATCGCTGGCGGCAAACTATCTGATTCATCACAACCGCGAGCGTGAGCCAGTCGTCGGGCGATCCCATACCAGCACGCCTGCGACCAGCGTTCAGGCCCACGAGTGCAGTCCGGCCTCGGAAGCTCGGACCACTTTGCAGCTGGTGCAGCAGGCATTAGAGCAGCATCAGCCTTCCGACATTGCTGTGATCAGTCGTTTGTGGGGCTTGAGTGCGCCGATTGAGCTGGCTTTGTTGCGTGCTAATGTACCGTATCGGTTGGATCATAGTCAGTCGGTTCTGGAGCGCTGGGAGCTGGAGATTTTCTGGCTGCTGCTGGAAATCGCGGCGGGGCGGTTTCAGCAGCGTACAGTCGAACAGCGGCGCGATGCCTGGCTTACGATTCTGACCACGCCATACCCCAAAATCCGACGTAACCTGCTGGAAAGCATGGCAACCCAGCTGGCCAATGCCAGCCAGCATTATGGCGCTGCCATGCAGGCAGCGATTCCGGATGATCTGAACAAATGGCAAAAGTCGCAGCTGAAAGAGCGGGCCGAAGTGCTCGACAGCGCTGAGCTGATTCGTATGCCAGCGCGGCGCTTGCTGAATACCTGGATCGACGTCACCGAGCTGGAACAAGGCGTCAAGGACAGCGCGTTTTCTGCCCAGCAGGTTGAAGACCGGTTGCAAACCATTCGGGCGTTTGTGCAGTTTATGGGTGAGAGTGAACACAACACCGACACGGCTTATGACTACCTGGTTGAAATGCGCGACCGCGCCCGCCAACAAAACAGCAGCAAGCAACAAGGGGTGCGGCTAACGTCCATTCACAAGAGCAAGGGCCTGGAATGGCCGGTTGTGATTGTGCCCGGCTTGAACGGTCATTATTTTCCTTATCAGCCGGAAGGGGCGTTCACCACGCCCGCCAGCGTCGAAAGTGAACGCCGGTTGCTGTACGTCGCCATTACCCGGGCAAGGCATCAGGTGCATCTGATTCGGCCAACCCCTGCCCGTGGCAAACAAATTCCGGACCGCGAGTTGGATAGCCCTTTCTGGCGAGAGCTGAATCTGACCGACAGTCAGCGGCTTGATAAGGCGCTGGCATCCGGTGAATCTGACGTGACTCTGCTGGCCAAGCCGCCGGAGTGGCTCGAAGGTCTGCTGTCACAGTGTGAGCCTGTTGTAAAAGTTGATGTCAAAGCTGAAAAGCCAGCGGCAACCGATGGTCGCTATGCCCGTCCGCGTCGAGTCAGTGCGCCGCCTCAGACTCTGCGAGCGCAGCGGGTCAAGCACGCCAGTCTCGGCAGTGGACGGGTGTTGGACAAGGACGAGAAATACATCAAGATTCTGTTCGATGGCGAGCAAGAACCGCGCTTGCTGGTGCTTGAGGTTGCCCGGGATCATTTGCAGTGGCTGTAAGGCTTCGGTTACAGCAGCGCTTTTTACCAAAAGGGACGTAACGTGAAATTGTTCAAGGGATTGGTGAACATTGCCGTGGTGATCGGGGTGACCCTGGTGGCCGTCGAAGTGTGCTGGCAAACCACCAATGAGCGTCAGCATCAGTATCTGGCCATGAAATTTCCGCAGCTGCCTTGGCCAGAACCGGAGGCCGTCAGCCTATGGCTGGGTGTACTGGCAGAGCATTCCGGCTCGGCAGCCATCAGAGGGCTGGCAGGTGGTTTGCAGCAGGATTTCCAACAAGGCACTGAAACCTCAGAGTCTTTGGTCAGGCCGCAAACACAGGGCGTTACGGATGCGAGTGGTGGCGAAAAAGAGGCCATCGCCACAGTACAAACCAATTCCGACACCCAAAGTACATTGGACGGCACGGCTTCTGCCAATGGTCACCTGGCATTAACCAGTTGCCGCCCCGCGGCGCTCGACCCTGATCAGAACCCTGGGTTAAACGCCAGACCTGCAAAGCAAAGTGTCTATCGTTGGGTGGATGAGCAGGGGCGGGTTCACTTCGATGACAAGCCTCGTACGGCGAATGCGGAAGACCTCAGTGACCGCTACGCCAGTCAGCGTAAGCTGCACCTGGATATTGAATTTGCCGATGCCGCGCCTGACCTGACACTGCAGCGCAAATTCGAGCGCGAAGCGGAGTTGATGTACCGCATCGTCACCAATTTGTTGCCCGCAGAACAGGTTCGCCCGGTGACCCTGAGTCTGGTGGTGTATGCAAATCATGGGGCGTTTCGAGCGGCTACCCGCCAGCACCAATTGCCGCCGGCCGTTATTGGTATTTATACCCCGGCAGAAAATCGCATTCATTTGGGCAGGCAGGTGCGGGATGGCGCAACGCTGGCGTTGGCACGACATGAAATGACGCACGCCTTGCTGGCCAACCTGGTGGGGGCAACCCCTGTATGGCTAAACGAAGGTTTGGCGGAATACGCGGAGCGTTTGCAGTTTCATATGAACGCCGCACGGGTGCCGATGACTGCCGCTTCGTTACAACGGTTGAAGCAATTGCAACAGCGCCAGCCAGACTGGTCAGACTACTTACAGCAGCCTCCCCATCGATTTTATGCCGCCGGTATCAGTGCCTACGCGCGGGCGTTTGGGATGGTCTATTTCCTCAATGAGAGCCCGCAAGGGCAGCAGTTTTTGCGGAGCGTGTTTGCCACGGTTGCCGCGCAGCCGTGTGAACCGGATGCTGCTACGCTGGCCTTGTACCAGTACCCTAATGGCCTCAAGGCACTGAGTTCGGACTTTGACCAGTGGTTGACCACAGCGGTGGCTGGTGACCAACGATATTGATCCAGAGCGGGCACGGAGTTATTCAGGGGGACTCGGGGGCTAACAGGCAGTTGCAGGTCGCTTGCGCTGGTGGCGCTTATTGGCTCAGTTGATATACTGGCGGCTCGAATCGTAGAGAATGACCACCGCCTAATCGCCAGTATTAGAGTCGCTAAATGTCGCTTTGCGTACAACTCATGCTCTGAAGAAGAGCCAAAGACGGACAATACTTATGACCATTGCCCAACACAAAGTAGTTTCTATCCATTACAAAGTGGTTGATGTAGCTTCTGGCGAAACCATCGATTCCTCCGAGGGTGGTGCTCCAATGACCTACCTGCACGGTGCCCAGAACATCATTCCAGGTTTGGAAGCGGCACTGGAAGGCAAGCAAGTTGGCGACGAGCTGGAAGTGACTGTTGAGCCAGCTGACGCTTACGGCGAATACAGCGAAGATCGTATCCAGAAAGTACCAATGGAAGCGTTCACTGGTGTTGAGCAAGTTGAGCCTGGCATGGCTTTCACTGCTCAAACTCCAGAAGGTCCGGTTAACCTGATCGTGACTGAAGTAGAAGAAGAGCTGGTTACTGTGGATGCCAACCACCCACTGGCTGGCAAGGCCCTGGCTTTCTCTGTTGCTGTAGAAAGCGTTCGTGATGCCTCTGAAGAAGAAATTCAGCATGGCCACGTTCACGGCGAAGGTGGTCATCACCACTAAGCACTAGCCTGCGCATCCGCGCAGTTGGTGTTTGCCAAAAGAGGTCGCCTGCGGGCGGCCTTTTTGCGTTTATGGGGCGCGGAAATAAAAAATAATATTCGGGAATGGGGTTCGGTAAATCAATACACTTGGTGAATGGTGAATTTGCTGCCACAATGCCGGTTCGCTTTTGAGTATACGGACAAGCAATGAACCTGGATCGAATCGACCTCAACCTGCTGGTGTACCTGGATGTGCTGCTACGTGAAGGCAGTGTGACTCGCGCCGCCCAGCAGCTGGGGATTACCCAGCCTGCCATGTCCAATGGCCTGCGCCGTTTGCGTGATCTCTTCAACGACCCGCTGCTGGTACGTACGTCGGAAGGCATGACTGCCACTGAACGGGCGTTGGAACTTCAGCCGGTGGTTCGCAAGGCACTGGGTGAACTGGAAGCCGCATTGCAGCCACTGGAAGAATTTGACGCCCAGAGCAGCCACCGGGTATTCCGTATCATGGTCAGTGACTATGCGGAGTCGACGCTGGTGCCTGAGCTGGTCAAGCGTTTGCGCGACGTCGCTCCGAACGTCATTCTGGATGTGTTGACGCCATCCGACGTGACCTTCAAGGACGTTGAAGCGGGAAAAGTCGACATGGCGATCAACCGCTTTGACGAAATGCCGCAGTCCTTCCACCAGATGACCCTGTGGCAGGACGACTTTGTTTGTCTGGTTAACCCTGATCACCCGTTAGCCGGTGCGTTCGACATCGATGCCTACGTCGCCAGTAACCACATTTGGGTGTCGAAAACCGGCATGGGTGCTGGTGTCGGTATAGACCCAGAGAAAGTCATTCGACTGGGTTGGGTTGATAACGCACTGTCGAAGCTGGGTCACAAACGCAAGATTTCTGTCTTTACCCGCCACTATCAGATGCCGGCACTGTTGGCTCACAACAACGATCTGGTAGCGACCTTGCCTCGTAAAGTGGCCGATATGCAAGCAGAAGCTGCGTCGCTGCTGGTGAAGGAGCCACCGTTCCCGATTCCGCCGTTTGAGCTGAAAATGGCTTGGTCGCCATTGCTGCAACATCATCAGGCTCATCGCTGGTTGCGCCGTGTGATTGTGGATGTTGCTCAGTACTGCTGATCGTTAGCGCCTTCCAATCAGGGGCGCGAACATGAAAAAGCCCGTCTGTGATGTACTCGCAGGCGGGCTTTTTGTTTTCAGACAGGGTTCCTAGGGACCCTCTGAATAACTCTGCACAGCTCTGCGCGAGTCCTGCAGGTCGTAAGAACAAGGCGGCGAATGCAGCGGAATGACCAGTCCTTTCCAAATTCGCCAACACCGTTCTGGCGGCCTGCAGGCCGCGCCCTACGGGGATGGCAGGGCATTGCTGACTCTGTGTCGCTGATTTTTGACTTGACCCGTCAGGCCTGCAAATCAGCTTCGTGGCTCAGCGTCGCCCTGTCATCCAGAGCGGGCACCGAGTTACTCAGAGGGTCCCTAGCTTAGCGTCACTGCCAGCAGGTGGGATTCCTCAGGCGCCAACCACACCACATCGTCCATGGCGTTAGCGGTTTCAATGCACACCATGTGCTTCCAGCCATCGTCTGGAAACTGGCTTAGACGAATCGATTTTTCGACCTCGGGGTTCCAAACAATGGTGCTTTGGCTGCCCAGGCTGGTCAGAGTGCGGCTGTGCTGCTTCTCCAGGCCGCTTTTGAGAATCAGCGGGTTGCCCTGGCCGTTGGCAGCAGCAGGCTCTCCGGCTGGTGGCTGAGACAAATAGATCCGATCGGTTTCGCCTCGGAAAACAACAGCGCCTTCCTGGGTCTTACGTTGCCATTGGTCGAGGGTATCGATGTACTCACATCCTTCCAGGCCGTGTACCTCGGCGGTCATTACATCGTCCACCGGGAAATAACTATGCAACGCCTGTGAGAAGCAAGCAGGGCTGTCGCCATGGTTGGTTGTGGTCAGCTCAATACGAACGGCGTCGGCACTCAATACAAAACGAATGTCAGCCTGCAGGCGGGCGGTGAAATATTCTGGCGTGGCCTGCTGTGGAAGTGTCAGTGCTAATGTCAGACGTTGTTCGTCCTCTTCGATGCCGGTCAGTTGCCAGTCGGAGCTGCGCGCAAAACCATGGGCCGGGGCGCTGTTGGCGTCGTTAAGGTTATCTTGCACCGCCTGCGGATTTTTATCGGCATCGCCAAACCAGGGCCAGCAAACCGGCACGCCACCGCGCAGCGAAGTACCTGCCTTGTATTCCACGGTTGGGCTCAGCCACAACCATTCGGAGTCCTGAACCGGGCGAAAGCGAGTGAGTTGCGCCCCTTGTGGAACAATTTCGGCCTCAAAAAGCGGGTGTTGAATGCTGAAAATCGGCAGCTCACCCTTGGTTTCCAAACGGCAATAGCGGCTTTTCGCCAGCAATTGCTGAAGTTCTTTGATTTGTTGAGGCTGCATAAGGTACTTTCCCGCAATGGTTTCCATTTCAGCTCCGGCGCATAGATATGCATTGCCGGTGCTGCCGTTACTCTACCGGATTCTGATGTGAACAAAAGTCAGTTAAAGCAGGCTTTGCTGGATTCTGTTGATGCAGAGATCGCAGCGGCGATCGATGCGGCAACCGCGGCCCAGGAAAGTGCTTCCCACGAAGACAACCAACCCGAAAACCAGTACGACACCCTCAGCCTGGAAGCGGCCTATCTGGCACATGGTCAGTCGGAACGCATTCTGGGGTTGCAGCAGCTGCGTATTCAGCTGGGTCGGTGGCAGGTTGTTGGCTTTGGCGAAGACGACGCGATTGGCTGCGGGGCGTTGGTTGGGCTTCAGTCACTGGAAAACGACGCTGCCCCGATCCGATGGGTGTGGATCGTGTTAAACGGCGGTCGCCAGTTGCGGCTAGCTGATGAGCAGATTCAGGTTGTGTCTGCCCAAACGCCGTTGGCCAAAGCCTTGCTGGGCAAGGAGCTGGGTGATGAGGTGACAATGAATGGCCAGAGCTGGGAAGTCGTTTCGATTTCGTGAAGATGATTTTTATACCGTTATCTTTTTGATCCAGGCGCTGTTGCTTTTGCAGGTTGTTGGGAACCGTTTTCAATGAGTGCAGTCCACTCACATACATTTTTGATCAGGAGGCTTTATGTCCAAACCACAACCGCGTGAGCTGATGGTTGAGTCGACACAGCGTATAACGCCAAACATGCAGCGCGTTGTTCTTACCGGAGAGTCATTGGCGGATTTTCCAGCGGACAGCAAAAGTGGTTATGTAAAGCTTCAGTTTGCCGCAGACGGCGCGCCGCTGACGCTGGCAACCCAAGAAGAGGGTGTAAAGCCAACCATGCGCAGTTACACCGTTCGTGAAATCGATGTGGCGGCTCGAAAGCTGACCCTCGACATGATGTTGCACGGCCATAGCGAAAGCGCTGGTACGGCGAATTCAGGCCCTGCAGGACAGTGGGCGGAAGTGGCCAAAACGGGCGATCGTATTCTGGTTGGTGGCCCGGGGCCGACCAAGCTGATTCCACAACCAGCCGACTACTACCTGCTGGTGGGGGATATGACTGCATTGCCAGCCATTGCCGGTAATCTGGAGCTGTTGCCCTCGGATGCCAAAGGCGTTGCCATTATCGAAGTGGTGTCAGCGGACGATGTGCAGACTATTGAGTGCCCGGAAGGCGTACACATTGAATGGGTCATTGCCGATGACCTGACGCCAGCGGCGGATCATCAGGCCCGTGCGGATGCATCCTTGCTGGTGCAGACGGCGCTTAACGTAGCCTGGCCTGCTGGTAAGGTTGCAGTATGGGCAGCGTGTGAATTTCACAAAATGCGCGCGCTGCGTCGTTACTTCCGCAATGAAAAAGGTCTGTCCGGTGATGAGATGTACATCTCCAGCTACTGGATGCTGGATCGCACGGACGAGCAGCACAAGCAAAGCAAAAAGACAGACGCCGAGGCCTGAAGCGCTAAGGCTGGTGACTTGTGAATCAGAAAAAACCGCTATTGAAAAATAGCGGTTTTTTTATGTCTGCGTGCAAGGGACCCTCTGAATAACTCTGCACAGCTCTGCGCGAGTCCTGCTGGTTGTCAGAACAAGGCGGCGAATGCAGCGGAATGACAAGTCCTTTCCAAATTCGCCAACACCGTTCTGGCGGGCTGCAGGCCGCGCCCGTCGGGGATGGCAGGGCATTGCTGACTCAGTGTCGCTGATTTTTGACTCGACCCGTCAGGCCTGCAAATCAGCTTCGTGATTCAGCGTCGCCCTGTCATCCAGAGCGGGCACCGAGTTATTCAGAGGGTCCCAAGGTTATTTTATTTCCATATGTATATTGTGGTTTATTTTTAGCCTTTATATATGTTTATTCTATAAGCTGGTTTTATTGTCCAACAATCGGAACGTTGTGATTAATAATAAATGGCATTCGCAGAATTTTCTGCTGATAAAACGAACACTTTTATGACGTGAATGTAACGGGCACTGTTTCCTTGAAGACGCTTATAGAGGTAAATAAACAGATATTTATCTATCCTTGGCAAAAGTTCCGTTTTTATTTTCCCTTATATGGAAATAATTGTTGTAGGAACGCTATTTTATTCGCCAAGTCTCTTATGCGGTAACATGTAAAAGGCTACAATCCTGGCCTTCAGGACTGAAAGTACATAGGAGCAAAGATAATGAACTTCAAGCCCGTGATTTTGGCAACTGCCGTTGCATCCGCTTCCCTGGTGCACGCTGACGCCAACAACGCCTACATTACCCTGGGCGCCGGCTATTCCGACAACAGTGTATACGACGAATACGAAACCACGACCGGTAGCGATATTCGCGACTCATGGACGTCTGAAATTTCCCTGGGTTATCACTTCCTGCCTTCACTGGCGGCTGAAGCATCGGTAACTCTGCCAGGTTTGTTGCAGGATGACGATCGTCCTGAAATTAACCAATACCAAATCAAGGGTTTGTATTTCTTTGGTGAAAACGCTGTTAAACCATACCTGACCGCAGGTTATGGCATTGAGCAAATCAACGTTCCGCAAGATGGCGCCAAAGACGAAACCACGCACGTATATTCATACGGTGCCGGTTTGCAATACGACTTTGATGAAACTGTATTCGCCCGTGCTGAATACCACATCGATGAAATGACCGACGAAAGCAACGAGCACGGTGTTGCCATGTTGGAAGTCGGCTTCCGTTTTGGCACCGAAAGCAGCAAGCCAGCGGCCAAGCCTCTGCCAGTTGCTACCAAGCCAGTGGTTGCGCCAGCGCCAGCCAAAGTGGTTGAAGTGAAGCCTGAGCCAGTAGCAGAAACCAAGCCTGCACCTGTGGTCAAGCCGGTTCCGGTTATTGTTGAAGTGCAGCCGGTTGATACCGACCAGGACGGCGTTGAAGACAAGCTGGATAACTGCCCGGACACCATTCAGGGCGCGACGGTAAATGCTGAAGGCTGTGCTGCGTTTGAAGGCAAGCTGGATGGCGTGAAGTTCGAATCCGGTAGCGCTAACCTGACCCCTAACGCTCGTACCATTCTGGACGATGCCGCGGCTGAAATCGTTAAGTACCCAGAGCTGGAAATTGAAGTTGCCGCTCACACCGATAGCCAGGGTTCTGCTGCTTTCAACCAGAACCTGAGCCAGAAGCGTGCTGACTCTGTACGTCAGTACCTGATTGGTAAAGGTGTGGATGCCAGCAAACTGACCTCCAAGGGTTACGGCGAAGCGTCTCCAATTGCGACCAACGACACCGCTGCGGGTCGTGCTGAAAACCGTCGCGTTGAGCTGAGCGTTCAATAAGTTGGACGGTATGTCGAACGGCCTTTGAACCGTAAGGACAGGGTCGCTAGAAAGAAACGGGAGCTTCGGCTCCCGTTTTTTGTTGGTTGCTGGTAAAGGTAGTGATTGATGTAGCTGGGTAATTGTTGGCTTGTTGTACTTTGGTATTGGGTAATACGTGCCATTTAGGCTAGTCTTGTTTGACCCTAAAGCATTCAGGGCGCATTCTCTCCGCGCCGCTGCCATTCTGAAACAACTATAATTACAGGAGCCGGAATGACAGATACATCCCCAGCGACAGGCTCAGCCGAACACTGGCTGTTAGAGCAAATTCAGTTTTGCTTGCAGCACAATCTTAATGCATCCCTGCAAACCAATCCTTGTGTCGAGTTGGTGATTGCCGGTGAAGCGCAGAAATACCTCGCGGTTGATATCCCTGAGTGTGTATCCCAGAACGTCTCACAGCGATCGAGTTTCCGTCATCGTCACTTGAACCCGGACGATGAGCTGTTGCTTCGTTGTTTACAGCAAGGGTCGCCCATCAATGAGCTGGTTTGGTCACTGACTGAGCGAGCAGAAGCGGGCTGACGTTTTCTTGTTTTGTGAAGCAATGGGCGCTGTTTGAAGCGCTTGTTGCTCTGATTTTTTGTCGGCTGTTTGTTTTTGCTGCGGCATTTCTTTTCTTACCATCCCATTTCATCTCATCTTGTCCCATCAGAAAAAACCGACACTGAGTTAAATATTGGCCACGCCTGCGGAATCGTTCCGCAAATCCACTGCTATCGTCCGTCGGCTTTTGATAGCATTTGTCTGCCTCCGGGCGCTTTCATTTTTTGTGATGCATGGGCAGGTACATCGTGACATCTTCCAGCAAACGTTTTTCATCCATTCACCATTGGCTGACCGCCTGTGGTCTGGCGTTCTTTCTACTGGCTGCCAGTGGCTGTACAACCACGACGGTATCGGCTCGGTCGGGTTTTGAAGTGCCGTCCCAGGGGCCAACGGTCCGTGGCATTGCGCGCTGGACCACCGATGAAAAGATTCACCCGGCGATGGGTGTTGCACCTGTTTACCCGGAGAAAATGATCAGCCGGGAAAAAGAGGGCGAGGTATCGCTGGAAGTGATGGTTCGCAATACCGGCCAGGTCGCTATGGTGCGGGTGATTGACAGTACCAACGATTATTTCCGGGAGTCTGCTATCGCGGGCACGCGAGGTATTCTTTATGACCCGGCTTTGGCTGGACAAACCTTTGTTGTAACCGCGGTGTACCGGCTTCAGAAACGACAATAGGCCATGAAATCTGACTCCACGTTGATGGTGATGGTGATGGTGTTTCGCGCATTGTGTTCGGGTCTGGTGGATACCTCAAATGGCTGGCTGCGGTCGCGACTGATGGTCGTGATCATCTCAGTGCTGCCGATG
The DNA here is from genome assembly GCF_056158645.1 of Oceanobacter sp. ABM4_470. Classification (NCBI taxonomy): domain Bacteria; kingdom Pseudomonadati; phylum Pseudomonadota; class Gammaproteobacteria; order Oceanospirillales; family Oceanospirillaceae; genus Oceanobacter; species Oceanobacter sp. ABM4_470. The sequence continues at coordinate 1,776,905 of NZ_JBSWTR010000001.1, read as the reverse complement.
TCTTCTTTACCTGTGTTTGCAGCAACCACCGGCTCCAAGGACGATACGACCGGCGTGCGTGATTCCGGGTCGAATGTGGCCAGGACCTCAACGCTGAGTGACCAGCAACTGGTTCAGGATCTGAAGCAATTGTTGTTTGCGGGCACGCCAGTAGCAGACCCGCAGGCGCTGGAAGTCGCGATGGCTCCGCTGCAAGGGCGAGCCGAGTGGTTGTCGCCAGCAGACCTGAAATGGCTGCGGTATGCCCGCTTACGACTGGCGCTGCCGACCATTCGGGTGAATGCTGATGTAGGTGCCAGTAGCCAATTGCTGGCAGAAACGGATGACTGGATTCGTCAATTAGCCACTGATGAGCAGGATCAGCCCTTTGTTCGACTGGTGTGGCTGGCACGAATTGAATGGCTGGCTGCAGCCATGGAGTTGGGCCTGAAGCCGGATTTGCTGGCATTTGTATTGACCGATCTCGCAGAGCAAATGCAGAACAGCCGTATTGATCCAAAACCGGCGTTGCAGGCAACGGTGGATTTGGCGCGTATCGCGGTCGCCGGTCAGCTGTTGCGTCAGGCTGAAGTCAATCTGGCTGCCGTACTGCTTACCTCGATTGAGCCACAATCTTCCTATTATCCACTGGCCACCGTTATGACGGCATGGCAATGGCAGCAAGCGTCTGTATCTGCGTTCTCGGGCTGGTTGATGCAATTGCGTTTGGCCCCTCAGGAGCCCGAGCTGGAGCATCAGTCGGTGCAGCAGTTGCGTTCGCTGGAAGCCAAACGGGTGCAGTTGCGCTTGATGGTTGCTGCTGGGTTGCAGCAAAGCGCACGCATCAGTGCACTGGCCTGGCACGAGGAAATGATTCGCCACCGTCAGGCCATCGAACAGTGGCTGCGCCCGCAGTTATTAGCGGCCTTGTACCGTCATTGGGAGCAGCAAACGACGCTGCCTGACAGTGGCAAGGTGACTGATTCGGTGCGGCTCTTTATGGATTGCCCGCTGTCGCAAACTCACCAATGCCACCCGCTGGCACTGCGCTATGTCTGGGATGCGCTGACCAATGACGATATTCGTTTTGTCTGGGTCAACTATAAGGAAGCCTGGAAAGTGTCGCAGCGGGTGATTGGGCTTCGGGGGCAGATCGCAAATCTTCCGGCGGACATGCCATTACAACCCATGTTGCGAGAGGACATGGCCTTGAATGATGTCGACGGCAATCTGGATGGCTATCTGGCCTGGATGGCGGATCAATCGGATTATGAACGGCGACAAGCCGCCAGGCAGCTGCATCAGGCGATGACGGCGGAGCTGTGGGAAAACAAACAGCGTCTGGCGTTTTACGGGCAGGGTTTTCGCGACCAGCTATTGGAGCTGATCGCGCAAGATTGACCGCTTAACCTGCTGGTCGTCCGGTCGGAGTCAGTCGATTACTCGGCATCGTAGGCGTGGTTGCCCAACTGAATGGTCGGCAGGTTGGACAAGCTCACGGTCACTTTTTCAGTTGGGGCAATGACAGTCGCTTCACCCGCTACAACCACCTTCCCGTTCTGGTTCTTGATGGTGGTGTCGAAAATCACTTCTTTCTTACGGTCGCGCTTTTCTTTCACGGTCAAGATCACCGTGATGGTGTCACCAATAAAAATAGGGCGTTTGAACTGAATGTTCTGCCCCATGTAAATGGTGCCTGGGCCAGGCAGCTCCATGGCGAAAGTGGCAGAAATCAGTGCACCGGAATACATGCCATGAGCGATCTGCTGCTTGAATGGGGTGGTGGCCGCATATTCTGCATTCAAATGCAGTGGGTTGTGATCACCGGATACCGCCGCGAACATCTGTAAATCATCTTCGGAAATGGTATGAACTCGCTCGCAGCTCTCGCCAATTTCCAGTTCGTCGTAGGTTCGGTTGGTGATGGTCGTCATGACGCTCTCCTGAATGTCCAGTGCAATCGATCAATGTGCGCAGTGTAACGCCAAATCGCGCTGTGAATGTGTCATTCACAAGTCATGTGTCTGCTTTTTGACGAATATCACGCTGCAATGGGTATTCGTGCGGTGCTTCATGGCAGGCGAACTGCAATCGGGTTAGTGTCAGTAGCCATTAAGGTGTCAGTTATCTGCAGGTTGTCTGTGAGCTGTCTGTCTGTGAGCTGTCTGTCTGGGAGTTGTCTGTCTGGGATAGTGGCCCCTATGGGCCGCTGACGGTGGATCGAATTGCGTCGATTAGGGTCTATTCTCAAATGACGGCTGCGACAAATGGCGGGCAAAAAATGAAGTCAATGGTACGAGTGTATTGATAAATACATTTTTGCCTGTAGCTCAAAAGATGGTTACACTCCATGCCTTCTATTCAACAGTTGGCTGTCTGACGACATGTTTGCCGGTTGTTTCGGCAAGGGTGACGGCAGCAAGCCGGGTGTTGCCAGATGGGCTGTCTGGCGTGAAATCATAACTGTTGGCTGGCATCCTTATAAGAATAAGCACCTTGGGTGCGCAAGAGGACAAGGTATGAACGAGCAGTTCTTCCAGGAACGTTACCCTGAAAAATACCCGGGCACGATTGATGCCGACAAATACAACTCGGTTATCGAATTATTCGATGGCTTTGTCTCTACATACGCCGATCGTCCGGCTTTCAGCTGTTTGGGTCAGGAGCTGACCTACGCTGAGCTGAACGAATACAGCGCCCGCTTTGCCAGCTTTTTGCAGAACGAATTGAAACTTCAGCCGGGCGACCGTATGGCCATTCAGTTGCCGAACGTGTTGCAGTACCCGGTGGTTACCTTTGGTGCCATGCGCGCGGGTGTTGTGGTGGTCAATACCAACCCGCTGTACACCGAACGTGAAATGGAGCACCAGTTCAACGACTCCGGTGCCAAGGCGCTGGTGGTGTTGGCGAACATGGCTTCCAAGGCTGAGAAAGTGGTGCCGAAAACCGGTATTCAGCACGTTATCGTGACGGAAGTGGCCGATTTTCACCCGTTCCTCAAGCGCACCCTGATCAACTCGGTACTGAAGTACGTTAAAAAGCAGGTGCCTGCGTTTAACATTCCTGGCGCCATCAAGTTGCGTGACGCCATCGCCGCAGGCGGTAAGCCTTACACGCCGGTCAAGGCGGAAGCCAATGACGTGGCGGTATTGCAGTACACCGGTGGAACCACCGGCGTTGCCAAAGGCGCGATGCTGACTCACCGCAACCTGATTGCCAATATGTTGCAGTGTCATGGCCTGTTCAAAATGGCGTTGAAAGAAGGTGTTGAAACCGTCGTAGCGCCGCTGCCGCTGTATCACATTTACGCCTTTACCGTGCATTGCATGGTGCTGCTGGAAACCGGTAACTGCTCTTTGCTGGTGCCGAACCCGCGCGACATCGACGGTTTCGTCAGCCTGCTGAAAAAGAATACCTTCTCGGGCTTTGTTGGTCTGAACACCTTGTTTGTTGCGATGTGCAATCGTGACGACTTCAAGGCGCTGGATTTTTCCGGCCTGAAACTGACCATCTCTGGTGGTATGGCGCTGACTTCAGGTGCGGCCAAGCAGTGGAAGGAAATCACCGGTTGTGAAATTGCCGAAGGTTACGGCATGACCGAAACTTCGCCAGTGGTGTCTTTCAACCCACCGGGCTACGTCAAGCTGGGTACCATCGGTATGCCGGTGGCGGGCACGTTGTGTAAAACCGTAGACGCAGATGGTAACGACCTGCCATTTGGTGAGCCGGGTGAGCTGTGCGTGAAAGGCCCGCAGGTAATGAAGGGTTACTGGAAGCGTGAAGCGGCAACGGATGAGAGTTTCTTGCCGGGTGCTGATGGTCAGCCAGCACGTGAATGGCTACGCACGGGTGATATTGCGGTGATTCAGGACGACGGTTACATGCGCATCGTTGACCGCAAAAAAGACATGATCATTGTCTCTGGCTTCAACGTGTATCCGAATGAAGTGGAAGATGTTGTGGCGTCTCACCCAGCTGTAACCGAAGTGGCCGCGATTGGTGTGCCCGACCTGAAAAGCTCGGAAGCCGTGAAAGTATTCGTGGTCGCAACCGGCGAAGTCAGCGAAGACGAGCTGCGCGCCTGGTGTAAGGAACGTCTGACCGCCTATAAGGTGCCGCGCCACATTGAATTCCGCTCGGAATTGCCAAAAACCAATGTGGGCAAAATTCTCCGTCGTGAATTGCGCGACGAAGAGCTTGCCAAGCAGAAGTAAGAGCTGCTGTTTAGCGCCAACAAAAGCCAGAGCGTCGCTCTGGCTTTTTTGTATCCGGCGCTGGCGCAAGCGTTCTTGATGCCCGTGCGTCGAATTTCCTTTGTCTTCCTGTTATATTTCAGCCTTTCAGGTGTCTGAAGGCGGCCAAGGGAGTGGGGCTGTGTGAATCCAGCGCTGTACCTGTCATCTTCAGAGTAAATGGGAATCCGGTTTGAATCCGGAGCTGTCCCCGCAACTGTAAGGTCTTCGACCGAGCCAGATACCAGCCTGACCAAGGTTCAACTTCGTGCGGGAGTTCACGAGGCATCTGGACAGACGCTCCGGTCTTCGTTGCCCAACGAGGACGTCGGCTTGCCTATCCAATGCCCGTGCTTTTGTTAAAACAGGCAGGCGCATTGGCTTCATCACCACCATCATTTACATCATCCAAATCGGGTTCTGGGTCCGTCTCTGGATTGCGAGCAGACTTGCAAACAGGCGTGCAGATTCAAGGACTGTCGCTTTGTACCGCTGAGCCGTCGGCCATTCTGGATAACCTGACGCTGGACCTGCCAGTAGGGCAGGTGACCGGTGTGTTGGGCCCGAACGGTGCAGGAAAAACCAGCTTGCTACGTGCCATCGCCGGGTTCGATTCCGCGCCGTTAAGCCGTACGGGGGAGGTTCACTGGCAAGGGCAGAGCACCCATGACATGTCGGTACAAGCCCGCGCTCGGGAGATTTCTATGGTCAGCCAGATGCATGACTCGGTGTTTGCCTTGAGTCTGAATCAGGTGGTGCGGATGGGGCTATTGCCGCATCAAGGGCTGTTTTCCATGCCATCTGCCAGTGACGAACAGGAAGTGGCGGATGCGCTACAGCGCGTTGGTCTGGCCAATAAGGCGCAACGGGTGTTTTCCAGTCTATCGGGCGGCGAACAGCAACGAGGCCTGATTGCCCGAGCTTTGGTGCAGAAAGCCCAACTGTTGATTCTGGATGAGCCAATCAATCACCTCGATGTCTATTACCAGCATGATGTGCTCGGCCTGCTGCGCCAGCTGTCCCATAGCCATGGCCTGACGGTTGTTATGAGTCTGCACGATCTCAACCTTGCCAGTTTCTACTGCGACCAGTTGGTGCTGTTACAGCACGGCAAGTTGCAAGCGGCGGGGCGCAGTGTCGATGTTCTGGATACTGAGCTGCTCGAACGTGTGTTCGGGCTTCCGTGTGTGGTTCGTCATGAGCCGCATGGCTCGCGTGTCGATTTTTGCCCTTCTGGCACAGGTTACGGTCTGAGCGAAGCTACCCCACTTACTACCTCGCCTGCTGCCCCGCGAACTAACCCGCCTACTTCCCTGCAAGAGGGAAGCGCATGATCACTTCCGTGCAGGGTGTTCGCATGGTATGGCCGTTGCTGGTGTTGCTGGCGGTTGTTTCACCATTGATTTCCCTTTGGTTTGGTTCCGCCGATTTACCAGACGGCACTGTGTGGGCTTGCCTGACAGATCAATGTCCACGGCCGGTGGATCAGGCCATTTTCTACGATTTGCGATTGCCTCGGGTGCTGGCAGCCTTGCTGGTTGGTGGCGGTCTGGCGGTCGCTGGTGCCAGTTTGCAGAACGTCACTCGCAATGGCCTGGCGGACCCTTATTTGTTCGGTGTAGTCGCAGGCGCAGGCCTTGGGGCATCGATTGTCAGCGTGTTACCCGGCGTCAGTAATTGGGTGCCGGACGGCGTTGCCTTGCCGATGGCGGCGTTTATTGGGTCATCACTGGCGGTCGTGCTGGTGCAAGCGTTGGCCACCAGCGCCTGGGCCAGAACGCCCGAACAACTGCTGCTGGCGGGTGTGGCGGTATCGCTGATGCTGGGCGCCATGACGCATTTTGTGTTGTACCTGGGCGAACCCTTTGCAGCCAACAAGGTGATGTTCTGGTTGATGGGCAGCCTTAGCCGCGTTGAACTGCATCAGCTGGCGATTATGGCGCTGCCATTGCTTGTTGCCGTGGCCTTGCTTTGGCTACTGGGTCGTCGTTTTGATGCCATGTTGCTCGGCGATGACACCGCCCGTTCGCTGGGGGTTGAAGCCTCCACCATGCGCGCGATCGGGATGGTCATATGTGCGGGTCTGACCGCTGTGGTCGTTGCCTACTGCGGTGGCATCGGCTTTGTTGGCCTGATGATTCCTCACATTGTACGACGTTGGGTCGGTGTCTCGACCCGTCAGGTAGTACCGGCCAGTTTGCTGTTGGGCGGTGCTTTTTTGGTGTGGGCGGACGTGCTGGCCCGCAGTGCGTCGCCCGACCATGAAATCCCAATCGGTATTCTGACGTCGGCGATTGGCAGTGTGTTTTTCCTGCTGATGATGCGTCGACGCTAATGAACGACATTGCCGTTTTTTCACTTGTTACTTCTACCTTGCGAGAACCCCGTGACTGATCAATTTCCGGTATTCGAAATCAAAACCCTCGACTACAGCCGCCAGAGCATCATCCAACAGCGCATCGACAGCAAAACCAAGCCACCGGGTTCACTGGGTGTGCTGGAAGCGCTGGCGTCACGCATTGCCTTGATTCAGTCGCGCCGTGAGGCCTTTGCGCCAGAGCAAATCACTATCAAGCGCCCGGTGATGCTGGTATTTGCCGCCGATCACGGGGTTGCCCGTCATCCTGTGTCTATTGCTCCGCAAGCAGTGACCGAGCAAATGGTGATGAATTTCCTCGCCAACGGTGCTGCCATCAACTGTTTTTGTCAGGCTAATGACATTCTGTTGAATGTGGTTGATGCCGGTGTACTGAACGCCATCGAGTCTGACGACCCTCGTTTGTTGTCTGCACGCATTGCTGCGGGCACTGGTGATTTCTCGGTCGAGCCTGCGATGTCCCGTCAAGAATTGGCCGATGCCCTGGCCGCTGGTGCGCGCATCGCCCAGCAGCACGTGGATGCCGGTTCCAACGTGCTGGCTTTTGGTGAAATGGGCATTGGCAACACCAGTTCTGCGGCGGCCTTGTTAGTACTGGTGGAAGACTTGCCCGTTACCGAGGCGGTCGGCAAGGGCACCGGCATTAATGATGAACAACTGGCACTCAAACAGTCGTTGGTGCAGCAGGCGGTAGCGCGTGTACGTGCAGAATACCCGCAGCTGTGTGCCGAAGACGCGCTGATGGAGGCGGGCGGCTTTGAAATTGCGCAAATGGTTGGCGCTATGCTGGCCGGTGCAGAGCAGGGCGTTACGCTTCTGATAGACGGATTTATTGTTTCTATGGCGGCCCTGATGGCCGTGCGTTTGGAGCCTTCCTGCCGTGATTACATGGTGTTTGCCCATCAGTCGGAAGAACAAGCACACAAGGCGGTGTTACGCGCGTTAGGTGCTCGTCCGTTGCTCGACCTGGGGTTGCGCTTGGGTGAAGGTACCGGTGCTGCCTTAGCCATGCCACTGCTGCGGGCGGCCTGTGCGTTTTATAACGACATGGCCACCTTCGAAAGCGCCGGGGTGACGGTTTGATGATTCGATTTTTGGCTGTTTGAGGGTGCCATGTTGAATCAGATATTACTGGCGCTGGGCTTTATGACCCGTCTGCCTGTGCCGCACCAGCTTAACTACAGCGCCGACGCCATGCATCGGGCGCTGGTGTTCTTTCCGCTGGCTGGCTGGGTGCTGGCAGCGCTGTTGAGTTTGGTTTGGCTTGTCGCGGACAGGCTGTTTGGCTCACAAGTGGCCGTTGTTGTGTTGGTTGCGGCCAGCCTGTTAATGACCGGTGCCTTGCATGAAGACGGCTTGGCCGATTGCTTTGATGGCTTTTACGGCGGCTTTGAAACCGCTCGCAAGCTGGAAATCATGAAGGACAGTCGTCTCGGCACTTATGGCACTTGTGCATTGGTATTGGCACTGCTGTTCAAGGTTGTGTTGTTGCTGCAACTGGCTGAACAAGGGCTGTTGATACTGGCGTTGATTGTGGCTTACCCGTTGTCGCGGGCGTTGGCCATTACCCACGCTCAGGATCTCGAATACGTCTCTGCACCAGGCAAAAGCAAAAGTGATCCGCTGGCCAAGCCGCTGTCGGCCGCTCAGCTGAGCGGTTTGCTGGGGCTGGGTTGTTCCGGATTACTGGTGGCCGCGCTAATACTTGGCATCGCAACCGGTGACTGGCGCGGCGCGGTTTGGGTAGCGGCACTGGTCGCTGTTTTTGTGCTGCTGGCCTGTGCGGTTGCGCGTGGCTTACTGCGCCACTGGATGAATAAACACATCCAGGGCTTTACCGGTGATGCCCTTGGTGCTGCTCAGCAGTTTCAGGAGCTACTGATTTATCTGGTGCTGTTGGCGTGCAGTCAGACGACCTGGCTACGTGCTGAATTGACAGGAGGCTGGGCATGATCCATCTGGTTCTGGGCGGTGCCCGTTCGGGCAAATCGTCCTTTGCTTTGGCCCTGTGCAACGATCGCGCGGCACAACGGAAGTTGAACAAACACTTTATTGCCACGGCCACCGCTTTCGATGGCGAAATGGAATCACGTATTGCCCGCCATCAAGAGGAGCGGGGAGACGACTGGCAGTTGAGCGAAACGCCGCTGGCGCTGGTTGAGCGTATCCAGCAGGCGCAGCAGGGTGACTTGCTGCTGGTGGACTGCCTGACGCTGTGGCTGAACAACCAGCTGTATCATCAACCTGAGCAGGATATCGAACAGCTGTTCAAAGTGGTTGCAGAGTGCTTGCAAAAAACACCCGCCGATGTGGTGTTGATCGCCAATGAAGTGGGGCTGGGAGTAATCCCTATGGGCGCCGTTAGCCGTCAATTTGTTGATGCCGCAGGTTGGTTGAATCAGGCCATTGCCAGAGTCGCCGATGAAGTGACCTTTGTCGCCGCTGGACTGCCAATGATTTTGAAATCGGCAGTGCGGGTGAACGACGCCGGTGAATGATGCCAGCTAATTACGTTAGCTAATGACGAGTCAGTACATGCTTGTAAATACATCCGATAGGCCGGGCAGACGTTATGAGTGACACCCTGATTGATTTGTTTCGTCACGGCAAGGTCGATGGCCCTGCCGCCATGTATGGCGCTACCGACGTTGCCTTGCACGCCGACGGCTGGCAGCAGTTGCGCGCTGCTGTAAAAGCGATTCCAACCCCAGAGGTGGTGGTCAGTTCACCGAAACAGCGCTGCCGAACATTTGCCGACCAATTTGCCACCGGCATTAACCAGCCGCTATTGCTGGAAGAACGGTTGCAGGAATTCAACTTTGGCGATTGGGATGGCGTGCCATTTTCAGAGCTGTTTGGCAGCGACAACGCCAATCCGGAAGGTTGGGAGCAGTTGAAACGCTTTTCTGAACAGCCAGCGGAATACCCGGCTCCCAATGGTGAAACCATTGAACAGGTGTATGCCCGCTGCGGCGACGCGTTTCAGCAATTGGTGCAACAGCAGCGTGGCAAGCATGTGGCGGTGTTTTGCCACGCCGCAGTGATTCGTTTGATTTTGGCCCATTTGCTGCCGGTCGACTGGCGCTCGGGGGACTGGTTTTCCCGTTTGACCATTGGTTATGCCAGCCGCACCCGGATTCGATTTGCGGACCACCCGGACATGAGCCCGGTGGTTGAATGCATTGGCTGGTTGCCCGCCGACGTGCCGCTGGTCGCCAATCCTGAGGGCATGTGACATGGCAGCAGGCAATATGGCAGTAAACGATTTGGCAGTAGGCGACAAGACAGTAGATAAAATGAAAACCAACCGGAAACACCAGGGTATAGAGCCAGCACGTAACGACTTCAAAGCCGCCACCACGTTAATGGTTCAAGGCACCACGTCGGACGCCGGCAAAAGCCTGCTGGTTGCTGGCCTTTGTCGTCGCTTCAACGACGCCGGTATTCATGTGGCGCCTTTCAAACCACAGAACATGGCGCTCAACAGCGCGGTGACTGCCGAAGGGGGCGAGATAGGTCGTGCGCAGGCGTTACAGGCGTTGGCGGCACGAGTCCCAGCGCACGTGGATATGAACCCGGTGCTGCTGAAACCCAGTTCCGATACCGGTGCTCAGGTGATTATTCACGGCAAAGCCTTGCAGGACATGAATGCCCGCAGTTATCACAACTACAAAACCACAGCCATGGCGGCGGTGCTGGAAAGCCACGAACGGCTTCAGCAGCAGTTCCAGATGGTGGTGGTTGAAGGGGCGGGCAGCCCGGCCGAGATTAACCTGCGCGACCGGGATATCGCCAACATGGGCTTTGCTGAAGCGGTGGACTGTCCGGTGATTATCGTGGCCGACATCGACCGTGGCGGCGTCTTTGCTCAACTGGTTGGCACCCTTGAACTGCTGTCAGAAAGCGAACAAGAGCGGGTGGTGGGCTTTGTCATCAACAAATTTCGTGGTGACATCAAACTGCTTGAGCCCGGACTCGATTGGCTGGAAGAACGCACCGGCAAACCGGTTTTGGGCGTGCTGCCGTATCTGCATAACCTCAGTGCGGCAGCGGAAGACGCCATTGATGTGAAGCAAAAGCGCTATGACGACGATGTGCGGCTGGTGGTGAAAGTGCCGGTGCTAACACGCATATCCAATCACACCGATTTCGATATGTTGCGTGAGCACCCGCAAGTCGACCTGCAATTTATCGGCAAGGGCGATTCCCTCAAGGGCGCAGACCTGATCATCTTGCCGGGAACCAAAAACGTACGGGCCGATTTGGCCTGGCTGCGGGAAGCCGGCTGGGCGGACGATATTGCCCGTCATCTGCGCTACGGCGGCAAGGTGTTTGGCATTTGTGGTGGCTACCAGATGTTGGGCATGTCCATTGGAGACCCGGAAGGAATCGAAGACCAACCCGGTCAATCGGATGGCTTGGGTTATTTGCCTGTAGCTACTCGCTTGTATCCGCAAAAGGCTCTGGTAAACCGCACCGGACGTTTGTGCCGAAAAATCGACGACCGGCCAGAAACCGGTGAGGCCTGCCCGGTCAGCGGCTATGAAATTCATGCCGGACGAACCCGTTATCTAACTGAAAATGGCGCGGATGCGGCATTTTGCCAACTCGATAACACCGATGCTGGCGATGGTTCGACTGCGCCGGATGGCTGCTACAGCGCCGACAATCAGGTCGCGGGCACCTATTTGCACGGGGTCTTCGATACCCCGCAAGCGTTGCAACAGATACTACGCTGGGCCGGAGCAGACACCCACAGCCTGACGCCTTATGACCAGCAACAGGAAGAAGCGTTGGATCGTATTGCCGACGCCTGCAAACAACATTTGACGCTGTCCGGACTGCCCGTGGCATGGCCGGACGGCAGCGAGTTTTCAAAATCATAAATGGGATGCGGCGGTTTTGCCGTCGTGTACGAAAACAGGGGTTAACGGAACCTTATGACTGATCAAAACGACCAGAAGCAGCAAGACCTGAACGCCGAACACAAGGCCAAAATGCAACAGCAACAGGCAGAAGTGCGTGAGCGTGTTCGTGCCGCCAAGGAAAAGCGCGGCACTCTGATTGTGATTACCGGTAATGGCAAGGGTAAGTCGACCTCCGGCTTTGGCACCATTACGCGTGCGCTGGGCTACGACCTCAAAACGGCCGTGGTGCAATACGTAAAGGGCACCTGGCCTTGTGGTGAACGCGACCTGCTGCAAAAAATGGGTGTGCCGTTTCATGTGATGGGCACCGGTTTTACCTGGGACACCCAGGACCGTGAAAAGGACATTGCAGCAGCCAAGGACGCCTGGGAAGCCAGCAAGAAATTCCTGCAAGACCCGGACATTCACGTGCTGCTGTTGGATGAACTGACCTACATGTTGACCTACGAATACCTCGACCTCGACGAAGTATTGGAAGCACTGGCCAATCGTCCAGAAAACATGACTGTTGTGGTTACCGGCCGTGGTGCCCACCCGCGCTTGGTCGAGCTGGCCGACACCGTAAGCGAAGTGCAGGCGGTCAAGCATGCGTTTGAAGCCGGCATCAAGGCACGTAAGGGCGTGGACTGGTAATGCCTTTGCCTGCTTTGAAGCTCTCGAGCTGTGTTGTTGGCTTATGGCTGCTGGCAGCCAGCCCCACGGCGCTTACGGCGCTTACGGCTACATCGGAACCGGCAGCTGTATCTGGGTCGATCGACCCAATGGTACTGGCGCATCAACCAGCGCCCTCGGTGGCGGTGATTGAACGCTTGCTGACAATGCCCGCTGAGCAGCGCCAGCAACTGCGAATCGTGGCGCTGGCTCCACACATCGTCGAGCTGCTGTACAGCATCGGCGCCGGTGATCAGATTATCGGCACCACCGACTACTCCGATTACCCGGAAGCCGCCAACCAGATTCCGCGGGTCGGCTCTTACGCCGGTTTGCAGGTCGAAAAAATTCTGCAAATGAACCCGGATCTGGTCATCGGCTGGAAAACTGGCAACCCCGAAGCCGACCTTCAGCGACTGGTTGGTTTTGCCGTGCCAGTGGTGTATTCCGACATGGTTGAGTTGGAAGACGTTGCCCGGGAACTCGACTTTTATGGTCAACTGACTGGCCGGGAAGCTGCCGCGCAGGAGCAAGCCAGTCGTTACTCCAAACGGCTGGCTGCACTGCGTGAACAGTACCGCGATCGTACGCCGGTGACGGTGTTTTACGAATTGTGGTCGCGGCCCTTAACAACGGTTGCAGGCAATGCCTGGCCGCAGCAGCAGCTTGAGCTGTGTGGTGGCGATAATCCGTTCAAGGACTTGCAGCGGGACTACCCGCAAATTGGCCTTGAACGGGTGATTGAAAGCTTGCCTGACGTGATTATTCAGCCAAACCACAACGGTAAGCCCAATAACGACGCCGTTGACTGGGCGCAATGGCCCGCTATTCCTGCGGTGAAGCACCAGTACGTACTGGTACAAAACGCCGATCATACCCATCGGATGACCATGCGGGCGTTAGATGCCATTGAGGAATTGTGCCAGTCAATCGACTCTGCACGGGGGTGAGAACCCTGAAAGACTCTTTTACGTCGCATAAGCACAACAGCGACCGTAGGCTTGTTGGTAAGTTAAAAGGTGAAGCTGAATGTTGACTGCAATTTATAAAGAGGAAAGCAGGATGTCTCGATCCAGTACGGAAGCACTGATTTTTGATTACTACCAAGCGTTCAATCGTGGTGATATGGACGCATTTCTGAACTTGCTGACCGATGACGTGATTCACGATATCAATCAGGGTGGTCGTGAAGTGGGTAAGGAAGCCTTTGCAGCCTTCATGCAAAAGATGAACACCAGCTACAAGGAAACGCTCAAGAACATCACCATCATGAGCAGTGGCGACGGCGACCGAGCCGCCGCTGAGTTTATGGTGCACGGCGAATACCTGCAAACCGACGAAGGTTTGCCTGAAGCCAACGGCCAATTTTATGTGCTGCCTGCCGGTGCTTTTTTTGAAATTCGTGGTGGCAAGGTGGCCCGCATCTCCAACTACTACAACCTCGAAGACTGGATTGCTCAAGTCGGCGGTTGATTCTTGATTTCCGGCTTGCTGGTGCCGTAACGGCATCAGCCGCCTGGCTCTTGGTTTTTAACCTGGCTCCCCTTGATTCCCGATTGCCTCGCGCCCACGTATAATGCAGCCAATTTTCTTTTATATGCTGCACTCAGGATCAGATTTGTCTTCCGATCATACCGCTCCAGACGCCAGTCAGATTTCCTTCGATCAAAAAGCCCTGCATAAAGCCATCGATTTTTGCCTGATCAAGGATCGATTCGCCATGCGCCGTTCCGTCAAGGAACTGGCTGATCGTGCCCGTCAGAAAAAACCGTTGGATCAGGGGCTGGCAAAGTTGCTCGCCCGCATCGAAAAGAGCCAGGCGCTGGTGCAGGCCCGCAGCAGCGAACTGCGTATCAGCTATCCGGAACTGCCGGTATCGGAGCGCAAGGACGAAATCCTCGAAGCGATCCAGAACCATCAGGTTGTGGTTGTTGCAGGTGAAACCGGTTCCGGTAAAACCACCCAGTTACCGAAGATCTGTCTGGAAGCCGGACTGGGTCGTTATGGCCGTATTGGTCACACCCAGCCTCGTCGATTGGCGGCGCGTTCGGTCGCCCAGCGTATTGCCGATGAAATGAACTGCGAGCTGGGGACCACGGTGGGTTATCAGGTGCGATTCACCGATAACTCCAACGATCAGACCCGCGTCAAGCTGATGACCGACGGTATTCTGCTGGCGCAAACCCAGCATGACCGTTTTCTGAACGAATACGACGTCATCATCATCGACGAAGCCCATGAACGCAGCCTGAACATCGACTTTCTGCTGGGCTATCTGAAACAGCTGTTACCGAAGCGCCCTGATCTAAAGATCATCATCACCTCGGCGACCATCGACCTCGAGCGTTTCTCCGAGCACTTCGATAACGCGCCGGTGATTCAGGTGTCTGGCCGCACCTATCCGGTAGAAACCCGCTATCGCCCGTTAGTGCGCGAAAGCGAGGATGACGACGACCGCACCCTGTTTGAAGGCATTCAGGAAGCGCTGGCGGAACTGCGCAACGAAGACAAGCAGCACAATATGCCGGGCGACGTACTGGTGTTCCTGCCGGGCGAGCGTGAAATTCGTGAATGTGCTGAATTCCTGCGGCGGGCGCACATTCCATCGACGGAAATTCTGCCGCTGTATGCCCGCCTGGGCACCGCCGACCAGCAGAAAATTTTCAAACCAACTGGCGGTCGTCGAGTGGTGCTGGCGACGAACGTAGCGGAAACCTCTCTGACGGTGCCGGGCATTCGCTACGTCGTCGATTCCGGTATTGCCCGTATCAGCCGCTATTCCTATCGCAGCAAGGTCCAGCGCCTGCCGATTGAAGCGATTTCGCAGGCGTCTGCCAACCAGCGTGCTGGCCGTTGTGGTCGTACCATGCCGGGTGTGGCGATTCGCCTGTACGAAGAAAGCGATTTTCTGGCCCGTGATGAATTTACCGATCCGGAAATACGTCGTACCAACCTGGCCGCCGTTATTCTGCAAATGCTGCACCTGGGCCTTGGCCGTTTGCAGGATTTTCCCTTTATTGATCCACCGGACGACCGTTTCATTAAAGACGGTTTTACCCTGCTGCAGGAACTGGAAGCGGTCGACAGCAAACAGAAGATGACCCAGCTTGGTCGTCAGATGGCACGGCTGCCAACCGACCCACGACTGGCGCGCATGATGCTGGAAGCGCAAAAGCAGAACGCCCTCAAAGAGGTGTTGATCATTGCTGCGGCACTGACCATTCAGGACCCCCGTGAACGTCCGCCCGAGAAAAAACAGCAGTCCGACGAGAAGCACCGCATCTGGCAAGACGAAGACTCTGATTTTGCTGCGCTGGTGAATCTGTGGAATGGCTACGAAGAACAGCGTCAGGAACTGAGCCAGAATCAGCTGAAGAAGTGGTGTACCAAACACTTCCTTAACTACATGCGCATGCGCGAGTGGCGCGATACCCATCGCCAACTACATATTTTGTGCAAAGACCTGGGTCTGACCGAAAACGAACAGCCGTCCAATTACGAAGCGCTGCACAAATCGCTGCTGGCAGGCATGCTCAGCCAGATTGGTTTCAAGGGTGAAGGACTGGAGTACCTTGGCGCCCGTAATCGCAAGCTGTTTATCTTCCCTGGATCAAGCCAGTACAAGAAAAAACCGAAGTGGCTGATGGCCGCTGAGCTGGTGGAAACCAGTAAGCTGTTTGCCCGCACCGTTGCCAAAATCGAGCCACAGTGGCTGGAAGAAATCGGCCGCCCGCTGCTGAAATACCAGTACTTCGAACCACACTGGCACGAGAAGCGCGGTCAGGTGGTGGCGTTTGAACAAAGCTCGCTGTACGGCCTGATTGTGAATCCGCGCAAGCGTGTGAACTACGCCAACAGCCATCCGCGTGAAGCCTGGGAAACCCTGATTCTGGAGGGTCTGGTTGGTCAGAAAATGAAGACCAAGGCCGACTTCCTGCAGCACAACCTTGATCTGATCGAAGAAGTGACCGAGTACGAAGAGAAGTCGCGTCGCCGCGATCTGGTGATCGACGACAACTTCCTGATCGACTTCTATCAGATGCGTATTCCAGAGCATGTGGTGTCGACCAAACATCTGGAAAGCTGGTACGGCAAGGCTTCCGAGCAGGAGAAAAAAGCCCTCAAGCTGACCCAAAACCAGCTACTCAGTGATGCCGCAGCGGGTATTACCGACGCAGATTTCCCGACCGTGCTCGACTGGCAAGGGCTGCAGTTTCCGCTCAGCTACAAGTTTGCGCCGGGTGAGCGCGATGACGGCGTCAGCCTGAGTGTACCGGTGGCCATGTTGCAGCAGGTGCCGGACGCCAAAGTGGAATGGCTGGTGCCTGGCTTTGTGGCCGACAAGTTGGCATTTGTGATCAAGGGCTTGCAGAAGTCGACCCGTAAGCTGTTTGTCCCGGTGCCCAACACCGTAGCCGAATTTATGGAAACCGCCGACCCGTCCAAGGGCAGCATGTACAGCTTGTTAGCCGCGTTTTTAAACAAGCGCCTGCGCGGTACGACTGAGCCGCAAATCGAGATCGAAACCCTGCGTCAGATTGAAGTGCCCGAGCACTTCAAGATGAACATCAAGGTGCTGGACAACGGCAAGCTGATTGCCGAAAGCCGCGATCTGGAAGCGCTGAAAACCGACCTCAGTGAAGTCTCCCAAAGTCAGATGCAGGGCATGGTGAAACACGAACTGCAACGTGAAAACCTCAACCGCTGGGACTTCGGCGACCTGCCGGAAAGCACCACCTCTGAGGTGAACGGCCTGCAGGTGCGGGCGTTCCCTTGTTTGAAAGTCGAGAAGGGCGAACTGCAACTGACGGTTGAAGCCGATGCCGATGAAGCGCATCGCAGTCACCGTCGGGGTCTGGTGGCCTTGTTCCGTAAATCGTTGAGCGATCAGGAGCGCATGTTCAAAAGTGCGATCCAGAAGAAAATGGGTCCGTGGTGGTTAAAAGCCAAGGGCATGGGCACCCAGCAGGAATTGACTGAACAGCTAATTGAGGCCGCTTTCCAGCAAGTATTCGTGCCGTTGGAAGAACCACTGCCGTACGAAGAACGCGACTTCCAGAAGCGTCTGGCCCGTCGTGACGAGCTGGTAGAACACGGCGAACAGCTGTTAGGCCAATTTTACGAATGGATTACCCTGCGCCACAAGGTGCTGAAAAGCATGGGCGGGGCAGTGAGCCTCGATAAGGCAATGGCCTACAGCGACGCCAAGGCGCATCTGGAACGCTTGCTTGCCACCGGCTTTATGCTGGATGCAAGCTGGAACCAGTTAAAGAGCTTTACCCGTTACCTCAAAGGTATCGAGTATCGCATCGACAAGCTGCAAGGTAATTTGGCCCGTGACCGTTTGGGCATGACCGAGTTTGCTTCAGTCTACGAACCGTTCAGCAAGCACACCCGCAACATGGACCTGACCGACCCGGCCGATCCATTTACGGAATTCCGCTGGCTGCTGGAAGAATGGCGCGTGAGTCTGTTCGCACAGCCGTTAGGCACCAAAGAGCCGGTGTCGCTCAAACGTCTGGATAAACGCTGGAGTGAACTTGTAACTTGATAGAGTTCACAGTTTTGTTGAGGGTAGTGAGGCGTGCGTCTTAAAACGCTCGTTTAACTGTCCGCTCTGGAGCTCTTTTTCATTACTTTGTCAGGACATGTAATGAAATGGAGTTCCGACAATGCGTTCCTCATTAATGCCTGCGGCCACATCCGCAACCTCTTTCCTCAAGCCCCAAATGGGCACCTGCAAGCTGGCGACGGCTGTCGCTCTGGCGTCTTTGTTGGCTGCCTGTGGCAGCGACAGCAGCGATTCAACACCAGAGCCATCCCCTGAAGTATCCGTATCCGTTGTGAATTACTTCACCGGGGCGCCATTGGCAGAAGCCAATGTAAAAGGTGTATGGCACCTGGCCGATGGCTCGGTGGTTGAGGGTACCGCGGTTTCCAACGCTGAAGGCGTCGCCTTGCTGGATGTATCCGATGTATCTGGTGCCACCCGGGTGGTGGTTACCGCCGATGCAACCGGGTTCAGTGTTCAGTCTGGTGCCATTACGGAACCGGACGCCGCCGTACTTGAAAGCGTCGAACTGGCACTGCAAACCGTCAACATTGCCAGCACGGTCGATGCTGAGGCTGGATTTGTACTTGAAAACGGTGATGACGATACCGCAATCGTCGAAATTGCGCCGTCAACGCTGGTAACTGCAGACGGCGCACTGGCCAGTGGCGACGTAACCGCAGAAGTCACCTTTATTGACCCGAGCCTCGACCCCGAACTGATGCCAGGCACCTATGCCATTGGCCCGACGGAAGAGGCGGGTGTGCTGGAAAGCTTTGGCGCTATAAACGTCACCTTTATGAACGACGCCGGTGACGAACTGAACCTGGCCGAAGGCCAGAACGCCACCATTCGTATTCCGGCGGCGGCTAACTCGTCCTCTTTGCCAGCTGAAATCCCACTGTTCTACTTCGACGATGCATTGGGCTATTGGGTAGAAGAAGGCTCAGCAACGTTGGTGACCCTGGACGGCAATTACTACTACGAAGGCACTGTCGCGCACTTCTCTACCTGGAATGCCGATCAGGTGATGGACAGCGTATCGGTCAGCGGTTGTGTAGTGGATGTTGAAGGTCTGCCGGTTGCTAATGCCCGTATATACAGCCAGGGTCAGGACTACGTCGGTCAGTCGACGGCCTACACCGATGAAAGCGGCTTGTTCAGCTTGTCGGTACGACGTGATTCCGAGGTGTTGCTGCAAGCCGCAGCCGGCGATGCCTACGACTCCCTGGATATTGCAACGTCCGATGAAGACCTGACGTTGGAAAGCTGTCTGGTGCTTGAGCCGCGTCCGATTTCAATTTCCCTGACCTGGGGTGAAGATCCACGAGATCTGGATACGCACTTTGTCGGCACCTCGGCCGTTGATGCCGCAGATAACTTCCATATTTACTACTCAGATAAGGAAGCACTGGTTGACGACGAGCAGATTCAGCTGGACGTCGACGACACCACAGGCTTTGGCCCTGAAGTGACCACCATGTCGGGCTTCCCATTCGCCGGAACCTACAGCTACCGCGTTCACCGGTTCTCGGGGGATGGCGATATCCAGTCCTCCCCAACCCGCGTGGTACTTAACCTGGATGGCGATAGCCACATCTATAACCCGCCAGCAGGAGAGCCCGACGACTGCTGGAACGTATTTACCATCACTGTCGATGAATCCGGCAACACCAGCCTGGTCGAAGATGGTACTTGGGGTGACTCGAATCAGTGCCAACTGGATGAAGTAGACGGTGTGGAAGACGCGACCACAGTACGCGCCTTGTCCAGTACACAGACAACACCAGAAAACCCACTGCGTGAAGCGGTACGTAGCAAGTATTACGCTCAGTAAGCGCAACATTGGCCTGCTTGCCGGTAGGCCAATTTGGACCAGCGTGCGGCTCTTATGAAGCGCTGACTTTAGGACAGCCGCACACCCTTGCATCTATTTATGGAGAAAAATCGACTCGTTGTTCAGAAGAGGGCGTTGTTCGGTTACTTATCAGAACGCTTCAGGCTTAAACCCCTGTTTACAATAATGTAAACTCCATTGCATAAAGTGACTTTGGAATGTATCCGGCTAACCGCCGTCGACCTGGTTGCACCCAGTCTACGCACTGACGCGTTGCACCCATATAAAAAACAAGGACGTGTTTATGGGATTCTCCCTCTTGCACAAGCTGCACTGCCTGCTTGTGATCTCCATGCTACTGACCGCCTGTGGCGGCTCTGACGACAGTTCCGATAACGACGCGAGCCAAAATAGTTCGTCTGAATCAGGCGTGACGGTAGGAAATGAAGTCGGCAGTGATAATCCAATCACCATTCAGCCAGATCCGGATGACGTTCAGCCATCGCCGGGCACATCGACATATTTTGGGATGCACGGAAACATTGCTGGCCTGGATGGTGACCTGGTTCTGTCTGCTGGGGGCGTAGATCATGCATTCAGTTCATCCGGCAGCTTTTCCTTGGCGAATGTTGTTGAAGAGGCTGGGTCACTGACCATTCGTGTTGTCTCGGCCCCATCCCATCAGAATTGTCGCCTGGGCTCTGGCTCACGATTCAGCAATGTGCGGGCGGACATTACAGGCGTTCAGATTGATTGCCAGAATCTCCGCTACCGGCTCGGAGGGGAAATTACTGGCCTTGATGGAACCCTGGTCCTGTCTGTGAATGATCAACAGGTATCCATTAGCCAGCCCGGGGATTTTCGCCGCAACGGTCTGTTAGAACATGGCACTGATGTGGCTTTGTCTATCGTCAGTGCTCCGGATGGACAGACATGTTCCATCGAGAGTGCCGCTCAATTCAGCAGCGTGGAAGCCTCTATCGACACTGTGCAAATACAATGTCAGTCGTTGATGTATTCCATCAGTGGACAGGTAACTGGCCTGGATGGCGATGTTCAGATCAGTGTGTTGTACAGCACCCGCACTTTATCGAATGGTGCGTTTACCATCACCGATGTATATCCGCATGGCGCCAGTGTTGTTCTGCGTTTATCCGGTATTCCAGATAATCAGGTGTGTGATGTTGTAGGCGGCCATCGATTCGATAACCTCGAGGGCGATATAACCGGAATTGAGATTGCTTGCAGCCCCAAGCCGTATGATGTCGAAGTCATCGCTTCTGGTATTGATGGCGAAGTCGTAATTCAGGTTGGAGATATCGAGCAAACCATCCTGTCCAGTGGTCGTTTGGAATTTGAAGATGTGGTACTGCATGGTGAAGGTCTGGCGCTCTCAGTCTTGTCGACACCAACCGGCTACATTTGCACGTTCTCTGAAGACGACTTCTCGTCGGTCATTGCGGATATTTCTGATATCAGCTTGGTGTGTGAGCTTATTCAGTACAACCTTGATGTCACAGTGGAAGGCCTGGATGGCGATTTCCGTATCGTGTGGCCGAATGGCATGGATGAACAGTCGAATGTGTTAGCCGATAACCCGGATGCCATATCTTATACCATCGAAGATATCGTTGTTCATGGCGAAGACTTGAGGCTGGACGTGTTCTCCATGTCAGAAGGTCAGGTTTGTGTGCTTGATAGTGCCAGTGTAATAACGGATGTAGAGACAAACCTGTCTGCATCGATTTCTTGTTCGTCGGCCGACCTATTGCGAGTGCAAACCCAGATAGACAGTTTCTATACCGGTGAAGGAATCAGTGGCATAGCGGTATCTGGTATCTGGTACTTATCCGGTGGTGGCGAAGTGACCGCGGAGGCTATGACAGGGCCAGATGGTATGGCCGTTCTGCAAGGCAGCGACGTGGCCAGTAGTGATCGTTTGGTCGTGTCGGCATCCGGAGCTGGCTACTCGCCGTCATCCATTGTGGTTGAGCAGCCAGCCGATCGAGGCTCAATCGAACTGGAGCTGGAGCTTCAGGTCAGTAATAACACGCTGACCGGATCAGCCAGCTCTGCTATTACCTTCGATGGTGACGATCATCGCTTGGTGGAAATAGCCGCGAATACAATGATTACCGAGTCAGGAGATCTCGTTACTGGCGAGGTAGCATTCGACATTACGGTGCTTGATGCCAGCCGTGACCCGGAAATATTGCCGCTGAACTACGGGATCGGCTACGTTGCATCTGATGGACTGACCGAGAGTTACGGTGCATTAAGCGTGATTGCTCAACAGAATTACGAGTCCGTTTATATTGCTGATGGGTCGACCGTCCGTCTGGGGATTCCTGTCGCAGACAACGCCTCTGCTACTCCGCAAGAGGCGGATTTATTCTACTTTGATACATCGCTCGGCCACTGGGTTCAGCGTGGCACAGCGACACTGATATCTACGGGCGTGTCGCCTTATTACCAAGCAGATGTCGACGCGTTCGGCATCTGGGGTGTGGGACGGGTGTACGACAGCATTGTGTATCAGGGGTGTCTGGTCGATGAAACGGGCAGCGCGGTAGACGGTGCAGTTATCAGCGCGCAGGGTCGAGACTTTATTGGTCTTTCACAGGCTGTTTCAGACGCATCTGGCGACTTCTCGATCTATGTTCGTGAAAACTCGGAGATCCTGCTGCAGGCCAGTTCAGGGGGGCAATATGCAGCCCGTGTTCTTGTTAGTGATGACACCAATATGGTCAGCAGCGGCTGTATTTTGCTTGAGCCTGCGGAGGTTCTCGTTACCTTGACCTGGGGTGAGAGTCCAAGCGATCTCGATTCTCGGTTTGGGGGTATTTCAAGTGACGGCAGTGAGTATTTCCATGTGAGTTGGCGAAACACCGATGAGGAACTGAATGGTGAAACCATCGATCTGGATGTTGACGATGTCAGTAGTTTTGGCCCTGAAGTGATCACCATGACAGGGTATCCATTTGACGGTGTATACCAGTACGGTGTGCACCGATTCTCATCGTCAGGATCAATATCCAGTGGAGAGGCGAGAATTTCTTTGGATGTGGCTGGGAACAACTATCGATTTGTACCACCCGAAGGAGCCGCTACAGATTGCTGGGTGGCGTTCAAGTTGCGAGTGACGGGTGGAGTCGCTGTGGTTGAAACCATTAATGAATGGGCTGAAACGTCTGTCTGCAACAACTTTGGCGGTGCTTCGTCGGTCTCTTCTGCATCGGCTTTGTCCGGGGGCAGAACCGCACAAGGTGGAGAAATTCAACCACAAGCGCCTGAATCAAAATCTTATGTTAAATAATTGGTAATCTGGCTCCAGAAGCCGGTGTCCGCCCTGCGGACACCGGCTTTTTTATTTTTTCAAAAAAATTTTAAAAACCGTGTAAGAAACCCGAAAGCCGCCCGACAGAGTAATCAGAAGGCCAGCAAGCAGCTGTGCCGGTAACCAAAAGCCAGCATGGCTGAATCAAACCTGATTACTTAAAAAGGTCGCTTACAATGAAAACTCCAAACACCAAAACTCCAGCCGTAAAAACCTCTATCAAGCCAATGTCTGCGGTAATGGGTGCTGCCTTTATCGCTGCCATGGCGCAATCTCCAGCGGTCGCTGCGGCTGAAAACCCGTTCGCCTCTGCCGAGCTGTCTGCCGGTTATCAGGTGGCTGGCCACCATGCCGAAGGTAAGTGCGGCGAAGGCAAGTGTGGCGGCGACAGCGCCAAGAGCATGAGCAAATCGTCTTCGGAAGGTAAGTGCGGTGAAGGCAAGTGTGGCGGCGACAGCGCGAAGAGCATGAGTAAGTCGTCTTCCGAAGGTAAATGCGGTGAAGGCAAGTGCGGCGGCGACAGCGCCAAGAGCATGAGCAAATCGTCTTCCGAAGGTAAGTGCGGTGAAGGCAAGTGCGGCGGCGACAGCGCCAAGAGCATGAGCAAGTCGTCTTCCGAAGGTAAATGTGGTGAAGGCAAGTGCGGCGGTAACAGCTAAGCGGCCACGGTCAGTGTTTCTGGAGCAAGTATGAATATCGAACGGGCGTCAGTACCAATGGAACATAATTCACCATGGGATGTGCAGGGAGCGGGGCTGGGTTTGCGGCGTGGTTTGCTGCCCGAGCTACTGCAAGCACCTGACGCACCGATCGACTTTATGGAAGTGGCTCCTGAAAATTGGATGAACGTCGGCGGCCGGTTGGGCCGCCAGTTCAGGGAAATGACCGAACGATACGATTTCCTCTGCCATGGTTTGTCGCTATCTGTCGGCGGGCCAGCGCCTTTGGACGAGCAATTCATCCATGACGTTGGTGCCTTCCTGAAGCAACACAACATCAAGGCCTACAGCGAGCATTTGAGCTACTGCGGTGGCGAACACCACCTGTACGACCTGATGCCAATTCCCTTTACTGAAGCCGCAGCAAACCATGTTGCCGAGCGAATAATGCGGGTGCAGGACATTCTGGGGCAACGGCTGATCATCGAAAACGTCTCGGCCTATCTGGAACCCGGTAAGGAAATGTCGGAGCCGGAATTCGTTAATCTGGTGCTGCAAAAAGCCGACTGCGAGCTGCTGTTGGACATCAATAACATCTACGTTAACTCGGTGAACCATCCGTCAGGCGGGGCAGCAGATCGTACCGCAGCAATGGCCCGAGCCAAATCCTACATTGAGGCCATGCCCAGCGAGCGTATTCGCTACATGCACATCGCTGGGCACTTTGAAGAAGCCGACGACCTGCTGGTGGATACCCACGGTATGGAAGTCAAAGACGACGTCTGGCAGCTGCTTCAACATACCTATGCCTGTCATGGTCTAGTGCCGACGTTATTGGAGCGGGATTTTAACTTCCCGCCATTGGCAGAGCTGATGGACGAATTGAATCATATTCGCTGTATTCAGCAGCAGGCGACTGAACAGCAGGAAAAAGGGCAGCAGGCTGGAGGTGACCTATGAGCACAGCAGCAAAGGGCTTCGCCGAACTGCAGCTCCAGCTGGCAGACCATATTCGTACCCGAGGCCAAACAGCGCCACCAGCGGACACAGAAGAGCGACGCCTGAAGGTGTATCGGGACCTGTTTTACAACAACGTCAAAGGCTTTCTGGATGGTGGTTTTCCTGTGTGTCGTTCAATGCTGGGTGAAGAACATTGGGATCGGATCGCTACCGCATTTTTTAAGGAATACCCCCACCAAACGCCGTACTTTCTGGAAATTTCAGCGGCGTTTCTGGATTTTCTGAACACCGGCTATGACCATGAGCGGAGTGATCCGCCATGGCTTAACGAGCTGGCCCATTATGAATGGCTGGAGTTGGTCGTTGATGTTGATCCCTCTGGCAAGCCAGAAGGGGTTCAGCCGGACGGCGATGTACTGGCTGGCGTGCCGGTGACAGCTCCGGCCTGTCAGGGTTTTCTGTATCAATATCCGGTACATACCATTGCGCCGCAAAACCCACCCCCCGACCCCCGCCAAACGGCGCTGGTGGTGTACCGGGACGATGACGAACAGGTGCGCTTCACCGAAACCAACCCTTTTACGTTGAGCTTGTTGGCTTTGGTAAGTGCCAATCCAGACCTCCTGACCGGCTTGCAACTGGTCGAAACCCTGTTGCAGGCCAGTGGTATAGAGGCCAGCGACGCGGCGATGGCGGGAGGCTGTCAGGTATTGCAGCAATGGCATCAGCAGGGGATTTTGGTAGGGACACAGTAATCCTTTGGGGACATCTATTTAATCCGGTGTTCACTCTGGGCTGCTGGATGGTTTCGAATCACGAAGCCGACTTGCAGGCCTGACGGGTCAAGTCAAAAGTCGGCGACACAGAGTCGAGATCATCCGGCAGCCCCCGCAGGGCGCGGGTTGCCGCCGCCCAGTGCAGTGTTGACGAACTTGAAAAGACTCGACCGGACAGGTTCGTCATTTCGCTGCATTCGTCGCCTTGCACTGAACAACGGCAACACTCGTGCAGAGCCGTGCAGGATTAAATAGATGTCCCCCTTTACTACCCCAAGGACTTTTGCCAAAAATGGAACCAAGTAATGAGTCAGGCCGCCTTTTTTCAGCGTGGTCAAACTGCTTTAATAGCCGCAAAAATGGACTGAGGACATCATGATGCGTTTGCTGCTTGCCACACTGCTGGCTGCCACATCCGTTATGAGTTTTGCTGCTGATAAAAATACCAACCCGGACGACCCCTGGGAGGGGTTTAACCGTCGGGTATTCGCCTTTAACGAGGTGATGGACAAATACGTTCTGCGACCCGCCGCAGAAGGTTACCAATACATTACTCCGCAAGACGTTGACGACTCGGTCAGCAACGTATTCTCCAATCTTGGGGACGTTCTGGTCGTGGCCAACGATCTGGGGCAGTTGAAGTTTGGTCAGGCGCTGTCGGATACCGGCCGCTTCCTGATCAACAGCACCGTTGGTTTCTTTGGTGTGTTCGACGTTGCCACCCACATTGGTTTGCCCAAGCACGAAGAAGACTTTGGTCAAACCCTGGGTTACTGGGGCGTCGGCACCGGGCCGTATCTGGTTTTGCCATTCCTTGGTCCAAGCAACCTGCGTGATACTGCCGGTACCGGCGTTGAATGGATCAGTGGCCTGGGCGCAACCAACGTGGCCAGCAATAACCGCGACCGCTATTCCATGGTGGTGCTGTGGGGCGTCGATAAACGCGCCGACTTGCTGCAAGCCGAAAGCATGATCACTGGCGACCGCTACACCTTCCTGCGCAGCCTGTACTTGCAGCGCCGCGAGTATCTGGTTAATGACGGCAAAGTAGAAGTTAACTTTGACGACGACTGGGACAGCTTCGACGACGCCGAAGACGACTGGGGCGACGATTGGGATGAAGGCGGTGACGACGACTGGGGTGAAGACTGGGACGAGGGCATCTACGATGCGCCAGCCGATGCTCAGGCTGCACCTGCCACAGGCGAAACCTACAGTATGTAATTCAAAAGAATGCGGGCCCCGGCCCGCATTTTTGTATCTGGCTCCAGCCCGGTTCCATCTATTTACGCGTACCTAACGCTTCCCACATCGCTTCTGTACAGTGTCGTGGTCAGCTCATTCCGAACAGATAGCCGCTTTCAGCAAGGCTGCATGCATTGCTGCGGTTGCCCTCATGTCGCCAACTGGCTAGAGTACGTCGTTTCTGTACAACCACACTGATATGGCGGATTTTTCATGGAAATCGCATGCTTGGACCTTGAAGGCGTACTGGTACCAGAAATCTGGATCGAGTTTGCCAACAAAACCGGAATCGAAGAGCTGAAGGCGACTACTCGCGATATTCCCGACTACGACGTGCTGATGAAGCAGCGTCTGCGTATTCTGGACGAACACAACCTGAAGATTCAGGACATCCAGGAAGTCATTGCGACCCTGAGCCCGCTGGAAGGTGCGCGTGAGTTCGTTGATTGGTTGCGTGAGCGTTTCCAGGTCATCATTCTGTCCGATACCTTCTACGAATTCTCTCAGCCGCTGATGCGTCAGCTTGGTTTCCCAACGCTGTTCTGCCACCGTCTGATCACTGACGAAGAAGGTCGTGTAACCGACTACAAACTGCGTCAGGCCGATCCTAAGCGTCAGTCCATTCGTGCCCTGCAAACCATCTACTACCGTACCATTGCGGCGGGTGATTCCTACAACGACACCACCATGCTGGCCGAAGCGGATGCAGGTATCCTGTTCCATGCGCCACAAAACGTGATCGAGGAATTCCCTCAGTTCCCGGCGGTTCACACCTACGAAGACCTGAAGAAAGAATTCGTCAAAGCCAGTAACCGCGACCTGACTCTGTAAGGTCCGCTGGTTTGTTCTGTGCTGGCAGCGCTGGTCGTTGCTGGCATGGATTCTTCTTTTACCTCTTTCTCGGTTCTCTTTTCCCGCTTCTCTTTTCTTTTCCCTCTTTTCTTTCTTTGTCTCGTCTATTTATGGCGGTTCAGACTGACTTGTTCAGGATGCTGTGTTCTCTGCCAGTGCCTCAAACACCACCGCCGGAACCCGAGGGGAGGGCGTCAGCTTAGGTTTCACCAGCGTCAGCTCGGGAGCCAATGCTTCCAACGGCAGAACTCGTAAATGCGAGTGCGACAAACCGCATAGCCGCGTTCCCGGAATCACCGTGGCACAGACGCCGGAATCGACCATTTGCAGCAACTGATGAATGGAATCGCTTTCCACCACCGGCGTAACCGACACTCCCGCCTGCACGCACTGCTGATCGATAAACTGGCGAAAGACATTTTTACTGCCCAGCAACCCCAATGGCAGTGCCGCGACATCCGGCCAGCGCAACGCAGCGTTCGGCTCGTTTTTAACCAGTCCCGCCATTGCCTCTTGCTGATACAACAAATGACATGGCTGCTGACCAAGCGACACTACTTCAAACCGGGCAGCGTCCAAATGACTTTGATACACCACACCAAGGTTCAGTCTGCCGTCGTTCAAACGCTCCAGAATTGCTTCGTTGCTCAGGCTTTGTAGCTGAAAACGCAATTGCGGGTGTTGGCGGCTGAGTAGCTGCAAACGACTGCCAAGGTCAAAATCTGATAGCGGCACCACGCCGATTCTGACGCTGCCCGTCATTTGGCCTTGCAGAGCTGTGGCTTCCGAGGCCATGGCATCGCAATTGGCGACCACGCTGCGGGCATACTGCAACAGGTGTTCGCCTTCGGGTGTAAAGCCCTCAAAACGCTGGCGGCGCAGTACCAGTGCAACGCCCAGTTCTTCTTCCAGCGACTTCAAACGCATCGACAGGGCAGGCTGAGAAATAAAACAGGCCTCAGCGGCTTTACGAAAATGACGGGTATCGTCCAGAGCACACAATAAGCGCAGTTGTTTCAGGTCCATACAGAGCGAGTTCCTGGTCAGTTGAGCATCGTAAATCGCGATAAAACCGTTCAGGAAACCTTACCACTAAAATCAAACTGATAAGAAAGGCTTATTACCATGTCAGGACAACTGATTGGCCATGACGCACTTGCCGCCGCACCATAGGCCGATAACAACCAGATTCATACAGAACCCAAACGCCACCAAAGCCATCAACTGGCTGTGGTGGTTGGCCCGCCTGGTGCGATTTTTAGCGACTGTTGGCGAAAGCAGCACAGGCGAGGCCACTATAAAAATGGGCAATCGGGCAACTCAACGCGGTACGCAGCATGACAAACAAAGCCACTATCAAACCCTACACTCAGGCGGCGGGCGGCTGGGGGGCGCTTAAAAGCACCGCCAAGCACTGGATGAAAAGCGATAACCTCGCCGGCAACATCAAAAACCTGCTGCGAACCAACCAGCCTGCCGGATTCGACTGCCCTGGCTGTGCCTGGGGCGATGGCTCCTCGGCCAGCATGGTGCGGTTTTGTGAAAACGGTGCCAAAGCCGTTAACTGGGAAGCCACCAGCAAACGCGTGGATGCTGACTTCTTCAGTCGCCATAAAGTCAGCTGGTTGCATCAGCAGTCGGATTACTTTCTGGAATTTCAGGGTCGCCTGACCGAGCCCATGCGCTACAACGCCAGTACCGACACCTATCAGCCGATAGGCTGGGATGAGGCATTTGTGCTGATTGCCGACCACCTGCAACAACTGGATAGCCCGGATCAGGCCGAGTTCTATACCTCTGGCCGAGCCAGCAACGAAGCAGCCTACTTGTATCAGTTAATGGTGCGCGCCTACGGCACCAACAACTTCCCGGACTGCTCCAACATGTGTCATGAAGCTTCGGGCAAGGCTTTGATCGCCAGCATTGGCATCGGCAAGGGCACGGTCACACTGGACGATTTTGAACAGGCCGACGCCATCTTTGTATTTGGCCAGAACCCCGGCACCAACCACCCACGCATGCTTGATGCCCTGCGGGATGCCTCCAAACACGGCGCTCGTGTTGTGAGCTTCAACAACCTGAAAGAGCGCGGCCTGGAACGCTTTACCCACCCGCAAAACCCGGTGGAAATGCTCTCCAACGGCTCTACCCAAATCAGCTCGGACTATTACACCCCGGCGCTGGGCGGCGATATGGCGGCGGTGCGTGGTATCGTAAAGCACCTTTTAGACATGCAGCGTAAAGCCGAAAAGTACCAGCTGAAAGGCGTGTTTGATCTGGAATTTATCGAACAGCACACCAGCGGACTGGACGACTACCTGGCGGCGGTTGATGCCACCTCGTGGGAACACATTGAAGAACAAAGCGGACTGCTACAGCATCAGCTGATCGACGCCGCTGAAATCTATGCCCGTTCTGACCGCGTGATTTGCAGCTGGGCCATGGGTCTGACGCAACACAAGCACTCGGTAGACACCATTCGAGAAGTCACCAATCTGCTGTTGCTGCGCGGCAACATTGGCAAGCCGGGAGCGGGCGCCTGCCCGGTTCGTGGCCACAGCAATGTGCAAGGCGACCGCACCATGGGCATCAACGACCGCCCACCCAAAGCCTTGCTGGACAGTCTGGAACAGCACTTCAACCTGCCAATGCCACGGGAAAATGGACACAACACCATTGAAGCCATCGAAGCCATGCTACGCGGCGACAGCAAGGTATTTATTGGCCTCGGCGGAAACTTTGTGGCCGCTACACCAGACACCCCACGAGTGATGGAAGCCATGCGCCAGTGCGAACTGACCGTGAACATCAGCACCAAACTGAACCGCAGCCATACCGTACCGGGCAAAGACGCGCTGATTTTGCCGTGCCTGGGCCGCACCGACATCGACATGCAGGCCAGTGGCGAGCAATGCATCACCGTGGAAGACTCCATGAGCATGGTGCATGCCTCTGCTGGCGTACGCGACGTGCTCAGCAACGAACTGCGCTCTGAACCAGCCATCATTGCCGGTATGGCCAAAGCCCTGCTGGGCAATCATCCTGTTAACTGGGACGACATGGCCGCTAACTACGACCGCATTCGTGACCTGATTGAAGCGACCATTCCCGGCTTCCAGGGTTTTAATGAAAAAATCTGCCAACCGGGCGGATTCTATTTGGGCAACAGCGCCGCCAACCGTCAGTGGAATACCAGCACCGGCAAAGCCAACTTCAGCAGTGCGCAACTGCCAGAAGAACTGATTGCTGTAACCGCCCAACGTAATAGCAAAGACAAGGTCTTCACCCTGCAAACCCTGCGTTCCCACGACCAATACAACACCACCATCTACGGCATGGACGACCGCTACCGCGGCGTATTTGGCCAACGCAAAGTACTGTTTATGAACGTTGAAGACATGAAAGCCCTGGGGCTTGAAAACGAACAGCTGGTAGAAATGCAGTCGCTGTGGCCCGACAGCCGCGAGCGCAAGGTAACGGGCTTCAAAGCCGTCTCCTACGACATCCCGCGCGGCAACATGGCAGCCTACTACCCGGAAACCAACCCGCTGGTGCCGCTGGAAAGCATTGGCGACGGCAGCTACACACCCACCTCAAAATCCATCGCCATTGTGGTTAGGCCATTCGAAGACCAACAACGCATCGCCTGATGCGTTGTTGGTTGCCTTATGAACAAACACTGATCCTGTAGGAGCGAATTCATTCGCGAAACCGGGCGCGTGGTGGTCCGGGAGAGCATTGGCCCGGCATCCCGGTGGCCCGCCCGCATTAAACGCTTATTTAAAAATCAACCCTGCAAAAACCGGCGCACCAAACTGGTAAACAAATCCGGCTTTTCCGCATGCAGCCAATGGCCCACATTCGGCATCACTTTATAACTTGCGTTAGGGAACCACTTCAGCACCGTATCCTGATACTTCGGCAAAATGTAATGGCTATCACCACCCTTGATAAACAAGGTCGGCCCCTCGAACGGCTGTTGCATGGCCGGAGCGCAAGAAATCTCATCATAGTGCTCAACCAAGGCCTTCAGGTTAATCCGCCAGGCAAACCTGCCCTCATTCTTGTACAGGTTGGTTAACAAAAACGCCCGTACCGACGCATCATCAATATGCTCGGCCATGATCTTGTCGGCCTCGCCACGAGACTTCAGCGCTGCCAAATCCACCGCCTGCAAACCGGCAAACACATCACTGTGGTGATTCGGGTAATCGACCGGTGCGATGTCTGCCAGAATCAAACGGTCAATCGGCGTATCTGGCTCACACGCCAGCTGCATGGCTACCTTGCCACCCATCGAATGGCCCAACAAATCGACCTTCTCAAAACCAAGGTCTGCAATCAGCTGACGCACATCGGCCGCCATCGCCGGGTAAGACACATCGTCCGAATGCGGCGAGCGGCCATGGTTGCGCAAATCAACCGTAATCACCTGATACTCTTCCGACAGCGCCTTGGTTTGCGCACCCCAGTTCTGCAACATGCCAAACAAGCCATGAATAATTACCAGCGGCTTACCTTCACCGGTGATTTGGTAATTGAGCTTCAGCGCAGACATACAGACTCCTGTGATACATCAAAAAGGGGATTGGCCTTAAACAGGGCGGCCGGAAAAAGGCGCTCAGTATCGCAGGAAACCAGCTTTAGAGCACGGAAGAGAGTAACGGCTCAGGACTGGGGGGGAAAGGAGCAGGAAGGCTTGGAGGGGAGGTGTTTCGGCGGTTTGTTCTGGAGGTTCACGGCTATTCGATTCAAACAGCAGGCACGATGCTGCATCGTGCCTGCACGGTGAGGGCGTCAGTCGGTGTTATTCGTCAAGATCGACTTCAACCACTTCTTCATCGGCTATGGGCAGCCAGGTACTGGTTGAATAAACGACCTCGCCACCCTGAATAATATTCACCAGATAATTGACGTCGCCAGGCAGGTCGAAGCTGATTTCTTCACCCTTCTCAAGCGATACAAACTGGTAAATATCGTAATAACCATCCGGCTCATCGGCGTTATCAATACCCACGTAAAAGTAACCACTGCTGCTGTCGTTGGCGATATTGCGAACAATCAGTGTACCGTTATCACTGATCACGACCTTGCGGTATGCGGTATCCGTGTTCCCCAAATTGTCCGTTACCGTCATGGCAATCTGATACTCTCCTTCACTGGTGTAGGTATAGCTGCCGAGAGGTGTGCTGTCGGTGATCACTGTGCCGTCGCCCATATCGAAGGTGTATTGGACGATATGACTGCCCTCGGCGACCGACATGGTGGCGTTGATATAGCCGGTATCAAACTCGCCGCTGTCGTCCAATGAACCGCGAATCGCGTCGTCAAACTGATCGTAGATTCGAGCCGTAACACGAGTGCCCGTGCCGGGCTGCGCAACCGGCAGATAGAATTTCTGACTAACGGATTGAACAACGCCATCGGCGTCTTCGCCGCCAATATAGAGTGCCAGTTCGCCCTCAATATCGTCGGGAATGGTAAGTGTGAAAGCGACGTTGGTACTGGCACAGAGGTCATTCGCATCGCGCTCGCCAAAACAGGTGCTCACCAGACTGAAGCCACTGGTGTCGTAGGCCGCGATCGTTTCGTCCGCCAATTCCAGCAGCTCATGCAAGGGCTCATTGAGGTAGGCGTAACTGATGTAAATGCGATAGTCACTGCCGGGCGTTGCAGCAGGAAGACGGTTGTTTTCATCCAGGCCCAGGATGGTGAAATCGCTGCTCAGCCCGGTTGAGTCGGCATTCAAATACACGCCGCTCATCAGACCTGTAAAGAGCAATTCATCGCTGGCATCGCTCTCGTTAACCAGTACGCCGCGGCCAAGAAATTCCAACTGCGAAGGCCCAGCCATCTGATAGTTGATTTTATCGACTGCAAAACTGCCTGTGCTTTCATCGGCAATGTAGGTATTGCCATTGTGGGCAACGCGAATCAGAGGACGGTAGTAATCACCAGCCAGTGAATTCCATTCAACGTCAGTAAAGTCGACGGTGTCACCGTCGTTATTGTAGGGCAGGCGCAATTCCAATAGTTCGGGATAAACACTGCTCGATGGAGGGTTTGAATAGACAGTACGGGTGAAGGTATAGCCGGAATTATTAACCGGTGTCGTTGTACTGCTGTTGTAATTGGCTTCTTCGCCGTCAACAACCTTGATACCGATAGACTGGAACAGGCCACCTACCGGGTTGCTGCTGTCGTACGACCAACCGTAATTGGTAAAGGCGATGTCCGAGCTGTAGTCGCCGTCATCAGCGATGGCCCAACCATTGATCGGCAGGATATTACCCTGTTCATCCTCTTCCCAGCTGTTGATCCATTCCACCACACCTTCGCCATCTTTCAGGAACATGTAAAAAGCAAAGGTATTGCGGTAATACTTCAGCACCACGCAGCCTGTGGTACCACTGACAGGGGCGGTGCCGTTGTCATCAACCAGGGTAACGGTCCAACCGGTACCAGAGCCGAAGTTATAGAACATCGGCACGATGGTTGGGCCGGCAACCCAGCTTTCGCCAACGTCTACTTCCGCGGGAAACAGCAGAGCTCCGCTTTGCTGTACAAACGGTGATTCGCCAAGGTCTGACTTCAGCGCTTCGGCGGTTTCGGTCAGGTAAATATTGCCACGGGTATCCTTGGCAAAATTGTGAAATTCGGGCGCGCCAATGTCAGAAGTGTCTGGAGTGATCTGGTAATAACCCAGGCGCAGCGTCTTGATGCCTCGACTGTCTTCCAGAACCGACGTTTTCCAGACTCTGTCAGTTTCAAAACCACCGAACCCGAGCAAGCGCATTTCTGAGCGGTCCGGGAACGTAAAATTCTGACTGCCAAAGCGAACGCTGATATCAGCACTGTCTTCGGCAAAGGTCAGGTATGCATTCACCGCAGTGCTGGTGTTGTAATTGAGTCGCAGCGTCGGGTCAGTATTGTTGTCGGGCTGCTCGTATTCGTCGCCCGTTTCATTAAACAGACAGCCTTGCAGTAGCAGGCTGGTAGTCACCGCCATAACGGCAGGAATGCGTTTTACCGCAGCAAATACAGTCATGATGCGTCCTCCGTTACAGGCTGAATTTATAGGTCAGGGCAAGATCGATGATGCGGTCATCGTTGAGGCTTGCATCGTCTGCAAGGGTGCTGAACTCTCGTTCGATGTAATTCACTCGGGTTTCCAGCGGTAATCCGAACAGGAAGTTCTCAAGATCGTAGGAAATTGTGGCACGCCAGGCGTTGTATTCGATGGTTTCGTCGTAGCCGTAGTCCGTGCGCGCCAACGACGTTCCGCCATCGACCTCCGCCGTGGCATCCAGGGATATGTCGTAGCGTAGATCAAGTCGCAAATTTCCCAGTTTGGTGCCCATGCTGGCGTACACACCGGTCGCATTGAAGGTGCCCTTGTAAATCGACTCAATGGCCGTGGTCACGTCGCTGGATATCGGTTTCTCGTAGTCCACCGAAAAAGCCCCGAAGCTCATGAAATAAATACCGCTGTAACCTTCCAGAGATTCCTTTTGCCAGCGATAGCCCAGCTTGGCTTCGGTAAAGGTCGAACTGAGATCCAGCTGATCGCCTGCGGTGAGCAGTCGGGCGTCGTTGTTATCAACGTAAAAGTAGTCCTGGGTGGTTTGCACCGTCACCAAAAACGTTTGTACATCGAGACTCACATCTATGTGATGAGCCGACGTGTCGTTGTCGCTGAAAAAGGTGGTCGGCTGGATATCAAACGTCCCCATATAGCGTTTCCAGCCTTGCTTGGATGAGTCTGATACTTCGGCAATGGTGTCCTGCTCGGCAGAGTCGCCCGGCGTGGTTTCATAACTCAGATCGGGCAGAATGGCCGCCAACCAGCCCCGTGAACTAGCCCAACTCGCTTCGGACGGCGACCAGATGAACTGAACGATGTTCATGCCCGTCGTTTTGACATAGGCATAGCGAATCGTGTCGGCTTCCATCTCCTGATATTTGTAACCAACAGTGAAGCCACCCAGATAACTGTATGAGTCTTTTTTATCCTGGTCGTCTGCATGGAGTACGGCTGGGCTAGCAAGCAGTGCTGCCAGCAATAGCCCCTTGTGAGGTCGTGTCATGAGGGAATCCTTTCACAGGCCTGGCTGGTTAATTAGTAACCATAGTAGACCACGGTGATGATTTCGAGAACGTTGCAACTCAGGTCATACATGATCCATATCGGTATTTTCTTGACGATTGTTCAAGACACTTTGCCAGAGTCGGCAATTGGATTTACCAATCATGCTTGGCTGACAAAAGCTTCTATATTGTGCAACTGCTGCCGCAGTGGCTCAGCCGCACTGTTCAGAAAACTGCGCACCCTTGGCGACACCAAGCGGTTATGCGGCATCACAAACTGCACGGGCACCGGGGCAGGGCTGCTGTTGGCAAACACAGGCACCAGGGTACCTTGCTCAAAATCCTGTTGGGCCTGATACGACAGCACCCGGGTAATACCAAGGCCATCGCGGCAGGCTTGCAGCAAGGTATCTATCTGATTGCTGGCGAACACGGGTGTGATTTTTACGGTGCCGTCGCTGCCTTCATGTCGAAACGGCCAGTGATTGCCTGACGCCGTAAACGCCAGCGTCGGCAGCTCTTTTAAATCCATTGGGTGAGAAACCGACGGGTTTTGCTGCTCCAGCAGCTTCAATAATTCAGGGCTGGCACACAACACCCAACGCACATGCCCCAGCGGCTTGGCGACCAGCGAAGAATCCGCCAGCTGACCAATACGCAGGCCAAGGTCGAAGCCTTCTTCAA
This sequence comes from Oceanobacter sp. ABM4_470, assembly GCF_056158645.1. Lineage (NCBI taxonomy): Bacteria > Pseudomonadati > Pseudomonadota > Gammaproteobacteria > Oceanospirillales > Oceanospirillaceae > Oceanobacter > Oceanobacter sp. ABM4_470. Next base: position 1,740,749 of record NZ_JBSWTR010000001.1, on the reverse strand, counting down.
TCAAATCCACAGTGCGGTCGAGCAGAGTTAACTCGGCGCTCATGCCTTCATGCTGTTGCAGCCACTGGTTCAGCAACGGGGCGATATGCAAACGGCCAAACATCATCGGCGCGGTGATTTTCAACTTGCCTGCAGGGTTGGCGCGACGGCTGTCGAGCTGGAACTCCGCCGCATCCACATCGGCTAGAATGCGGCGGCAATGCTGCAAGTAGTCGCGGCCTTCGTCGGTCAACGCCAATCGGCGGGTGCTACGGTTCAGCAGCCGTACGCCCAGCTGTTTTTCCAGCTCTGCCAGACTGCGTACCACCGCCGCCGGTGAACGCGCCAGCTGATCGGCCGCCGCACTCATGCTGCCGTGATCCACAATCGCCACAAAGGTCGCCATCGCCTTGAGTTTGTCCATTTATCTTTGCTCGCTTTCGGCTATTTGGGTTCGGGCCACTGCCTTGGGCAGTCGCTGGGATTTATGCAAAAAGCTGAATAAACCTAACAGTCTCGCTGTATTTATTGCACTGAACGAAAGGCGTTTACTGAACCCAACAACCTCGTACTTTGGAGCTACCGTGAACCCTCAAGCCATTCGCGCCTATGACCACGTAGGAATCCGCGTCAGCGACCGCCAGACGGCCGTGGCCTTTTACGAGCAGCTGGGCTTTAAGGAAATACGCAGCTTTGACGACTACGAAGCCAACGAAATGGAATCGCCGTATGGCGTGCGGATCAACCTGATCTTCAATGCCAGCAAAGCGCCGAATAACCGCAACGTGCTGCTGGATGAGCCCGTAAAACTGCCGGGCGTTACCCATGCTGCGTTTGTGGTGAATGACCTTCACGCCATGAAGGACTGGCTCGACCAGCAGGGCATTGTGATTACCGAAGGCATCCACCCGATAGGCCCACGCCGTATCACGCTGTTTATTCGCGACCCCGACCGCAATGTGCTGGAATTTAACCAGCTGATTTCTGAACCGGATCACAACGATTCGGATGAAGCGACCGTTAGATAACAATAAAACCCCAAAGGTACTGCCATGAAACTCTACGATCTTGAACTGTCTGGTAACTGCTACAAAGTCCGCCTGTTAGCCGCACTGGCTGGCATCGACATGGAAATTGTGCCGGTCGACTTCCTCGACGGTGCCCACAAGCGAGCACCGGTGATCGACCTCAATCCATTCGGTGAACTGCCAGTGCTGGAAGATGGCGACGTAGTGCTGCGCGATTCGCAGGCGATTCTGGTGTACCTGAGCCGCAAATACGCAGGCAACCAATGGTGGCCAGACGGTGCCGCCCAGCAGGGTGAGGTGATGCAATGGCTGTCGACTGCTGCCAACGAAATCTTCAACGGCCCCAACGCCGCCCGTCTGGTCGACAAGTTTGGCTACGCCCTCAATAAAGAACGCACCATCGAAGTCAGCAACCACATTCTGCCGTTGATAGAGCAGCACCTGCAAAACAACGAATGGCTGGCACTGGGCCGCCCAACCATCGCCGATCTGGCGGTATTCCCATACATCGCACTGGGCTGGGAAGGCGGCGTCACGCTGGAACAGTACCCGGCCATTCAGGCGTGGATTGGCCGCATCAAAGAGCTGCCGGGCTATATCGGTATGCCTGCTATTTAATAAACAGCGGAATAGCCAACGCCCTAACACTTGCCAGACCACACCGGCTGTAAATCCAGCCGGTATTCCCATTTAAATAATCCGGTTATTCAACCAGAACAAGCGAGCCAGCGTCAGAGGATGGGCACTTGTGCCCATCGCAGCGGCCGTTCAGGGCTATTCAATCGGGATTGAAATCCCTCCTACAGTACGGTGCAGTTTTTGGGTGAAGTAGTTGTTCCTGCCATGAAGTCCATGTAGCGTTGGCGTGCTTGATCAGCACGGCTCATTACTTAGCAGTCGTCGGATAATTATCGGTATGGAGTGCCAATATATGCCCTTTAGTGATTCGGAAAAGTCAGCCCTGCTTGAGGTCAAAGGAGTTGGGCCTACGGTGGTGAAGCGTTTTGAGGAGATTGGTATAGACTCGTTTTCTGATTTGGCTGGTTTTGAGCCAGAGGAAATTGCTGAAAGGGTCGCGTCGATGCTAAACACCACCTGTTGGAAAAACAGCCCTCGAGCACTGTCGGCGGTGAAATCAGCCATTGAGCGGGCAAAACTGGGTTTGTGATTTGGTGAGGTGATGATTTCGCGGGGTTGTTATTCCGTGACGTCGAGATGAAGAAACAGCCCTGCGCTAAAAACACAGGGCTGTGGCTAACAAAGCAAGCCGTATCAGGCAAACACGAAGTATTTGCGAACGGTTTCAACCACTTCCCAGGTGCCTTTCATGCCTGGTTCAATCACAAACACGTCGCCGCCTTTCAGGTGCTTTGGCTCTTCACCTTCCGGGGTGATGATGCAGTAGCCTTCCAGAAAGTGGCAGAACTCCCACTTGTCGTAAGCGACTTCAAATTTGCCTGGGGTGCAGATCCAGGTGCCCATGATTTTGCTGCCATCTTCAGATTGGTAGGCGTTCAGGTTAACGGTGTGTGGTTCGCCTTCAATGCGCTTCCATTTGGTGGCATCGACCACTGGGGTCGGGCAGGTTTCGCGCAGTACGGTAATGAAGTCAGACATCTCGGCTCCCGAGCAGTGTTGGTTAGCGTGCTGTTTAAAAAGAAAAAGCTGGCAGCATTCTATGAGCCGTTTGAATAGCCGGGTTGACTGAGGGCGACGGGATTTCAGGAATGGACGTCGCGAATCACTCGGCTGTTTCATTGCCCAGACGGTGCTTTGAACCGCGGCGTTTTAAACAGGGGCGTTTTAAACAGGCGCACACTCAAATCCGGACACATGGAGTTAGAACACCTATGGATCGCATTGAATCTCCAAGAGTTGAGTACTCTCAGCTTGGTGAGCTGGACCAGCACGCGCTGTTGGCCATGCTGAACAAGGACAGAATCCGCACGCATTTGGTACAGCATGATCTGTTTACCGAAACCACTTTGGCGGCTTGGGTTGCAGAGAAGAAAGCGGTGGATGCCGCACCGGGTTGCCGTGTTCGTGGTATTAGCGTGAATGGGGCCGTTGCAGGCTGGTGTGGGGTTCAGTTTGAAAACGACGCCTATGAGTTGGCGATTGTGCTGGATGAATCTTTCTGGGGCGTCGGTATTGCGGTGTTCAAGGATATGATGAAGTGGGCGGCAGAGCTTGGTCATACTCAGGTGGTGCTGCATTTGTTTCATACTCGCCCTGAATATCGCTTTCTGCGAAAAATGGCCTCACGTGTGTACGAAAGCACCCTGTTCGGGCAGCAGTACACCAGCTATGAATTGAACGTCCCGACTTCGAATTAACAGCCTTACGGCCAAACGATCCTGAATTTCTCATCTGCCGATCGTTTCCTGACCGCTCAGATAGCATCCTGTTGACTGAACCGCTAAAGTGTCCGGCTTGGAAAGCACCGGTACAGGTGTTCTATCAATAAGCTCCCACGGAAGAGGAGCGATCGAGAGCGTCAAGAGAACATGATGAAAAAGAAAAATACAGTAACACTGCTTCTGAAAGCGGTCAGTGTGGCGACCATTGCGGCACTGTCTTTTACTGCCACGGCGGCCGATAAGGTTTACCGCCTGAAACTGGCCGAAACCTGGGCTGCGGGCACGCCGATTCTGGGTGATGCCAGCAAGAACATGGCCAAGCTCGTCAACGAGATGTCTAACGGCCGTTTGCAAATTCGAATCGACTCCGCCAACAAGCATAAGTCACCGTTTGGTGTGTTCGATATGGTGAAGTCTGGCCAGTACGATCTGGGTCATTCCAGCTCTTATTACTGGAAGGGCAAGGTGCCGAACACGCTGTTTTTCTCCTCCATGCCGTTCGGCATGATGAGCACCGAACAATACGCCTGGTTCTACCGTGGTGGCGGTATGGAGCTAATGCAAGAGGTGTATGGCCCGCACAACCTGCTGTCGTTTCCGGGTGGTAACTCGGATATTCAGATGGGTGGCTGGTTCAAGCAGGAAATCAAATCGCTGGCCGATCTGCAGGGCCTGAAAATGCGTATTCCTGGCTTTGCCGGTGAAGTCTTCGCTCGCGTTGGTGCAAGCCCAACCAACATTGCCCCGGGTGAACTGTATACCTCGCTGGAGCGCGGCACCATTGACGCACTGGAGTGGGTAGGTCCTGCCTTCGACCTGCGCATGGGCTTCCAGAAAATCGCGCCGTTCTACTACACCGCATGGCACGAGCCGGGTTCTGAAACCCAGTTTTTGGTGAACAAGAAGAAGTGGAATTCCTTGCCGAAAGACCTGCAAGTGATTCTGGAAACCGCCTTCCGCGTAGCCGCCTTCGACCTGTACGTGCAAGCGATTGATGCCAATGCCATGGCGTGGGACAAAATGCTGGCCGAAAACCCGGACATTCAGGTGCGCGACTTTCCGCAAGACGTGATGGATGCGATGCGCAAAGCCAACGACGAACTGCTGGCCGAACTGACTGAAAAAGACGAACTGGCCAAGCGCATTGTGGAATCCCAGGCGGATTACCTGAAGAAAGTACGTGCCTGGACTGATATTTCTACCAAAGCGTATCTGGAAACCAGTGCTGCCAAATAAACGGACTGAGGCCGATGCTGACCACAAGCTGCGGTTATCAGTGCAGTGGTTATTGGCTAGCAGTCAATAGTAGATGGCTAGCAGGTGATGGTTACCGGTTAGTCGCAGAGATCAGCAAAATATCCAAACGTTCGCAAGCCGCCTCGCATTATGTGCAGGCGGCTTTTTTATGTCGGCTGGACGGTAAAGTTGGTTCGTGGAGCGGTCAGGCAGACAGATGGGCGGTCAGCAACAGAGCCACCAAGAACGCGCTTGTCAGGAAGTCAACCAGTGACGTCGACGAAATTTGAGAACCAGAGACGTGATCAAGCCAATGGTGATGGCAACTAATGAAGCGGGGATTAACAAAAAGTACATGGTCCAGCCAGCTTCCACCATACCATCCATTTTGAAGACGAACGCTATTACCAGCGGCGCCGCCAACAGAACGATCGTTAGTAACAGACTGAGTTTGAAAGGTGTCCATGTTTTCATGTTGGGGTCGCCTTATCGCTGAGCGCTGTTTCAATCCGGAGTTTGATAGTGTGAAGGCTTGGCACAAAAATCAAACCTTTGTTGGTTATTATCCTCTTTGTTATTTCTGCTCCCAGGAGAAAGAGGCAGTGTAGAGGCAGGGGCAGAAACCGGATTGGGCTGAGCGATCGTTAGAATGGTTTTGCTCAGAGGGCTTCAGCTGACCTTCCCGATATTCTTTTCGCCGAACGGCTTAATTTCCGAAAAAGTGGAAAAAACGCTCTGCAACTTGCTGCACTTGAACATCCTCTTCAAGACTCATCTCAACCGCCGAGCGTTTAAATTCAAGCGAGTATTGCTTTGTCTTTCTCTGGTTTTTGTAAGCTGGCATAGAACACCTTTTCGTCGTTAAAAAGGTGTCCGGTAAAATGGGGGAAGATCATTAGTCCGCGTTGATTTGCTTGTTAGATTTCTCATGCCTCACTTTACCAGCTTTAACAAGCTCTAATATATTTTCCAACTTTCGAATATTTTGCCGCTCTCTATTTTCAGGAGTAAACATTACACAAAAGAATATAAAATCAGAAAATTCGATAAAGCCAGTAAACTCTGATGATGGGTAATTATTTATCGTAGCTTTACGAAGACACGTACGCTGGCCTTGGCGTTTTATCGTTGGCAAATATTCAATTTTTGCATCAGGATCATTTTCATTAAATCTAGATAGTTGCAATTTCAGCAAATCATCTAAACTATCACCTTGAGCTTTTCGATCCCAAAATTGAATATACATAAACTCATTTTTATCGATGGCTTTGTCAATAGTTAAGCCTTGTTGATAAAGTGTAGCTAGCCACGCTGGTGTCGTTTGAGCATCAATTACCCAGCCAAACGGGGCAGGTACTAAAGCAATATTTTCTCCCGCATATGGCATAGCACCGTGAGCTTGAAATTGATGAAGGTCTTTGAAGTTTAGAATATCCAACTCAACTTCTGACGGGCCAAAGTGTGCTCTATTATATGCAGCCTCGCTAAACCCTTGATTTGAAATCAATAACCCTTTATGAGCTCCTATATCTTCGAGCATACCAATAAAGCTCTCTACTGCTTTAACATCAACTTTTTTATTGAAATATTTACCATCAATTACAAGTGTAAAACGATTTCCTGCTATGTATTGCTCGACTAGAACATCGATCTGTCTTTCAACTTTAGAATAAAGGCCAATTTTCTTAGCATCTAAAGTGATTTCTGCATCAGGGTATTGCCGTTGAAATAGCTCAAATATTTCTGTTTCGTATTGTTTCCAATCCATACGCAACACTCTCGAGAAAGCTAACGCCTTAATCAGCCGGCGCTTTAGCGATCGGCTGGATTAAAGTGTTAGAGCTATATCTACCCCATACTCGGGGGTCTTTCCACATCGTATTTAGTCCAAAGGCATAAAGTATGCCTATAAAATATAGCGGATATACAGGCCCGCCATATATAAGCGATTCATAGAAATTACCGAATTCGAAGATATTTACTCTTAGTTCATCGCCAATTGCTAACAGCACCCATATTTTCCAAAAAAGCCTCGGTGGGACCTTAATGAAAAATATATACAGAATCCCAGAAATATATATTGGAATATTGATACTTAATAAGAGCATGTCGATTAAATTAGAATTACCCAAAGACCAAGCATATAAATCTATATAATCATAGAGCTTCCACCAAAAATATAGATTAACGGGAATAAGTATCCATAGAGATCTTTTGAATACAGAATCCAATTCTTTTTTTATATCACTTTTAGGTGCTTCGTAAATTTCCATAATTTTCGGTAGCTCTAACAGCTTTATTTCTGAGCATGCGCGTTTTGTCGGTGGCTCATTTTGTTGCAAATCATACTCAAGCCTCTGTTTTCTATGGCTATTTTGTACTTGACCCAATCGCACAACCCCGACTAAACGCGCATGCGCGTTTTTCCCTATCCGACGGCACGCAAAGCAGGCTTCCTTTTTTGCTAACTGCCCTGATTTCAGCCACTTACGCTACATGGTGATGAGAAAACGAGCAACTGTTTCAGGCAAAACGAGCAGGGTTTTTAGTCTTGTCTTGATATGCTGTTTATAAATCCAGTGTTGTCTCGTCCCAGCGCTCCGCTTGGGAATGGGCTCGTAAAAACAAAAACGCCCGGCGGTTTCCCGTCGGGCGTTTTTGTTTTTTAATCGGGCGGTTGGTCCCTTCAGGCAGCCGTCCGATCAAACAACCAGTGAGTCAAAACTTACTTGGCTGTTTCCAGGTCGGCTTCAGCAGCGGCCAGCAGGTTGAATTCTTCTTCTGCGGTTTTGGCAATCAGGTTGTTGCGGCTGTGCAGGAAGAAGTAAGCAGCGCCAATAATGAACAGGCCAATGGTGTAGAAGAACGCACGTGGGTCGAAGGCGTAAACACCAGTCAGGGCGACGATGGCCAGTACAAAAGCGATACCAGAGGTAAACACGCCACCCGGAGTTTTGTAAGGGCGTGGCAGGTCTGGCTGGTTTACGCGCAGCAGGATGTGGCTCAGGGCCATCAGGGCGTAAGACACGGTGGCACCTACAACAGCCATGGTCAGCATCAGGTCGCCTTCGCCGCTGAGGGAGGCCAGGAAGCCAAAGATGCCAGGGATGATCAGGGCGCGGGCCGGAACCTTGCGCTTGTTGGTCAGTGACAGGCTCTGTGGCAGGTAGCCAGCGCGAGACAGGGCGAACACCAGACGGCTGTAGCCGTAAATGATCGAGAAGAAAGAGGCGATCAAGCCAGCCAGTGCCAGTACGTTAACGGCGGTAGCCAACTGTGGTTTGCCTGCGGCGTTGAGGGCGTCTACCAAAGGTACGGCACTGCTGCCCAGCGCTTCGGAACCTGTGATACCGGCCAGAATGAAGACCACCAGCGCGGCGGTGAACAGCAGGAAGATCATGGCACCAATGATGCCTTTCGGTACGTCTTTGGCCGGGTTTTTGGCTTCTTCAGCAGCCAGTGGCACGCCCTCTACCGCCAGGAACAACCACATGGCGAATGGCAGTGCTGCCCATACGCCGTACCAGCCGAATGGCAGGAATTCAGAGGCACCAGCGGCGTCGGTAGGAGCGATGTCGAACAGCAGATCGGCGTTGAAGTCGCCAATCAGGGCAACGGCAGTGCCCAGAATCGCCAGTACGGCCAGACCGCTGATTACCATCATGACTTTCAGGGCTTCGCCCACGCCAGCCAGGTGAATGCCGATAAACACGGCGTAGAAAATGGCGTACACCACTGGGCCGTTAAAGCCCAGCAGGGATTCCACCGCCGAACCAATAAAGATCACGATGGCGGCCGGGGCAATGGCGTATTCAATTAATACCGCCAGTCCGGTCATGTAGCCACCCACCGGCCCCATGGCTTGACGGGCAAAGCTGTAACCGCCACCGGCGGCAGGAATGGCGGCTGACATTTCCGCCAGCGACAGAACCAGGGTGAAGTACATCAGGCCCATCAGGGCGGCGGCGATCACAAAACCACCCCAGCCAGCTTCGGCAATACCGAAGTTCCAGCCAGCGAAGTCACCAGAGATTACATAGGAAACACCCAGGCCAGCCAGTAGCAGCCAACCGGCTGAGCCACGCTTGAGCTGGCGCTGAGCCAGGTATTCCTGATCAAGTTGAGGGGATGCAGACATCAGTTTTCCTTACATCGAGGGCAGTTCGAAACGATCAGCTGTGGCCGATCAAGAAGTTATGGTTATGGTTGTCGTCCTGTTCCAGTGCTGAGTCGTCGCTGCGGTCTTTCAGGTTGACCCCTGAAACTTCCAGATGACGGGCTTCGTTCAGCAGGTACAGGGCTTTGCGAGCCGCTTCCGGAAAACGGTATCCGGCCGGTCGCACGTTGGAAATGCAGTTGCGCAGGGCATCGGTGTGGCCCACTTTCGGGTTCCAGGTCAGGTACAGCCCAAGGCTGTCGGGCGAGCTGAGCCCCGGGCGTTCGCCCACCAATACCAGTACACAACGGGCATTCAGAAGTTCACCCACGTGGTCGCCAACGGCAACGCGGCCTTGCTCCACAATCGCCAGCGGGGCGATTCTCCATGGCTGTTTGTGGCCGGTTAGCAGTGGCACCAGCTGCGCCAAAAACGGCAAACAGTTGTCTTCAATGGCGCGAGCAGACAGGCCGTCGACGATGGCAATGGCCAGATCGTAGCGTTCGCCCTGAGCCGCTTTGGGGTGATGATGGTCTTGCAAAATCTGTTGCGAGCCGCTGTTCAAACGACGGCCCAAATCCGGCCGTTGCAGGTATTCCGCGCGGTGCTCTGCCTGGCTGTGTAGCTGGAATGGCAGCCCGGCGGGGCACCAGCTTTGCTGCACCAAATTGTCTATCAGCTGTTCGGTTTGCAGTGGACTGTGCACGGCGTCCTGGGCGCGGGCATGGGCCAGCTGGAAGTCCAGCAGGTGTTTGGTCGGCACGCTGACGCCAGAACGGCCAAGACCAATGCGGGCGTCGGTGAATTTGCGCAGGCTTTCCCATGGGTTGTCGGTAACGGCGGAATCCTGCCCGGTTTTCAGGTCGTCGTTTTGTAGCTCGTCGGTATCGACCTTGATGCGGTTATCGGTGCTCATCAGTGACCTCCCAGCAGGTTGCCTAACGACTGCTCGAATCGGGCAGGCAGTTGGTTGTTGAGGGTAAAGCTTTGGCCGTTGCGGAAAATCTCGACCTGTTCCAGCCAGGCGGCGAACTCCGGTGCGGGCTTCAAGCCAAGCGCCCGGCGGGCGTACAGCGCATCGTGGAACGAGGTGGTTTGGTAGTTCAGCATGATGTCGTCAGAGCCAGGGATGCCCATGATGAAGGTGCAGCCCGCCACGCCCAGCAGCGTCATCAGGTTGTCCATGTCGTTCTGGTCGGCGTTGGCGTGGTTGGTGTAACAAACGTCGCAGCCCATCGGCAGGCCCAGCAGCTTGGCGCAGAAGTGGTCTTCCAGGCCGGCGCGGGTGATTTCCTTGCCGTCGTAAAGGTATTCCGGGCCAATAAAACCCACCACTGTGTTGACCAGCAGGGGGCTAAACTTGCGAGCGACCGCATAAGCGCGAGCCTCGCAAGTTTGCTGGTCAACACCGTGATGGGCATTCGCTGACAACGAGCTCCCCTGGCCGGTTTCGAAGTACATAACGTTGTCGCCCACCGTGCCGCGTTTTAGCGACAGGGCAGCGTCCCGGGCTTCTTGCAGGGTAGCGAGGTTGAAACCAAAGCTGTCGTTGGTGGCCTGGGTGCCGCCAATCGACTGGAATACCAGATCCACCGGAGCGCCTTGCTCAATGGCTTCGATGGTGTTGGTCACGTGGGTCAGAACACAGGACTGGGTGGGGATCTCGTAGTGCTGGATCACCTCGTCCATCATTTTCATCAGGCGGCAGGCTTGCGGTACGTTGTCGGTAGCCGGGTTAATACCAATCACGGCGTCGCCGTTGGCGTACAGCAAACCGTCCAGAATGCTGGCGGCAATGCCGCTTAGGTCATCGGTCGGGTGGTTGGGCTGTAAACGGGTCGACAGGTGCCCAGGCAGGCCAATGGTGTTGCGGAAGGCGCTTTTTACGTGGCATTTCTTGGCTACCAGAATCAGATCCTGATTGCGCATGATCTTGCTCACCGCAGCGGCCATTTCCGGCGTAATACCCGCACGAATTTGCTCCAGCACTGACGTCGTTGCCAGATCGCTCAGCAGCCAGTCGCGGAAGTCGCCCACCGTCAGGTGAGAAATCGGCGCGAAGGCGTTCTTGTCGTGGTCGTCCATGATCAAACGAGTGACTTCGTCGTCTTCGTAGGGAATCAGGGCTTCGCTCAGAAAACGTTTCAGCGGAACGTCGGCCAGTGCCATTTGTGCCACGGCGCGTTCTTCGGCGCTGCGGGCGGCAACTCCGGCCAGACGGTCGCCGGAACGGGCGGGGGTGGCTTTGGCCATCAAGTCGGCCAAATCCCGAAAATAAAAGGTGCTTTGTCCTGCCTGATGGCGGAACGCGGCGTGCTGCTGTTCTGCTGACATAAAGGTTGCTCCTGATAGTGCTGGGGCACAGGTTTTGCTTCGGTCATTGTTGCCAATTAACCAGGCAGTGGTTATCAAGTTTCTGCAAAAGGCATAAAGCCTATAAAAATCAATGACTTATAAGTTTTACGAATTTCACGCTTGCGCAATTTCGATATTCCGGGGGCAGCCATGAGGCAAATGGATACTCACGGCGCACCAAGCGAGGGCGTCGTGCTCCAACATAGGGAAGCCAGCGATGCCGACTTGCACGCCAGCAACCTCACCAATTGGAGCCAGCAGTACGATCAGGTCAGTCAGGGGGAATTTTCTGGTCATATCGTCGAACTGCCGTTCGAGCAATTGCAGGTGTTTCGGGAAGACACCAGTCAGGCTTTGCAACAGAAGTGCCTGGTATGGCCCGATTCCATTTGGCTGGGCATTCCGTTGGCGGATCAGCAAAATTGCCGCATCAACGGCCTGGAAGTGGATAGCACCGCGTTTATGTGTAAGCCGGGCGACCACGACTTCCAGCTGTCGACACCAGAGCAATACAGCTTGTATGGCATGGTGGTGCAGCGCGATGCCTTGCAGGCCATGGCTGATATTCATGGCTATGAGTTAGCTGATGTGTGGCAGGAAGGCCCTGGCCGTCATCAGATTCCTGAGAAGGTATTGAACGACGCCCGCTATATCTTGGCGCGTATGCTGAACGATCAGGACGAACGAGGCCGTAACCGGTTGTCACGGGAAGTCTTGATGCTGACGGTGTTGGAATTGCTCAAGGAAGAACAACCGGCCCCCAGCGATACACCGAGTTTTCAGCATCGAAAGCAGGTGGTCGATACGGTTCAGGGGTTGATTGCCAGCCAGCCGGATCGTGCGTTTACCGTGACCGAACTGTGCGAGCAGGCGAATGTAAGTAGTCGTACCTTACAGTACAGCTTTCAAAGCATTCTGGGCATCAGCCCAATTCGGTATTTGCGGGTGTCGCGTTTGAATGGTGTACGCCGGGCGTTGTTGCAGGCAGCGGAAGGCAGCAGCGTGGCTGACATCGCAACCCAATGGGGGTTCTGGCACCTGAGCCAGTTCGCCAAGGATTACAAACTGCAATTTGGCGAACTGCCATCAGAAACCATTCATACCCGCCGGCTGCTGAACCAGCGCCTGGGGCAGTGGTAGTCAGCGCTTTTGACTATTAGAGCTCCGGGCAGAGGCTGCGAAGCATAGGGTCAGAGAATCAGACCAGGTTTTCTCCAAAGAAAGCATCGATCCGCTCAAATGGAATTTTGTCTGCCTGATCGTACAGATCGACATGAACCAACCCTTCCAGAATCAGCTTTTGCTTGGGTTCCGCCGCCGCAGTAAACGCATCGTCCGTGAAGTAGCGTGAGTGGGCGTTTTCACCGGCGATCAGCAGCATCGGTCGAGGGCTGATTTCATCAATGTAGCTCAACAGCGGCATGTTCATAAAAGACATTGGGCTGGTGGTCGTCCAGCTGCTGTTGGAATTGATTGAACGAGGGTGAAAGCCCCGTGGCGTTTTGTAGTAGTCAAAATAGCCAGCTACAAACTCCGGTTCGTCACCGGTCAGTTCAGCAGGCAATCCCTGACCTGACAGGGCCGGTTCACCGGCTTCAGCATCCTTCCAACGTTGCTCGCTCATGGCGGCCAATGCTTGTTCACGTTCTTCGGCCGTCATGGCGTCAAAGTAGCCTTTCGACATCACTCGCGACATGTCGTACATGCTGGTAGTAACAACCGCTTTGATGCGTTTGTCTGCGGCAGCGGCATTCAACACCATGCCCCCAAATCCACAGATGCCAATGGCACCGATTTTCTGGCGGTTGACCTTGTTCTGCAGGCCCAGAAAATCGACCGCAGCACTGAAATCTTCGGTGTTGATTTCCGGGGAGGCGATGTGACGTGGTTGGCCGCCGCTTTCACCCGTGAATGATGGATCGAAGGCTAGGGTGACATAGCCCCGTTCGGCCATGGTTTGGGCGTACAGCCCGGATGCCTGTTCCTTTACTGCGCCAAAAGGCCCTGAGATAGCCAGTGCGGGCAGTGGGTTTTGTGAATCGCTATCTGGTTCAAGCGGTGTGTACATGTCCGCTGCCAGCGTGATGCCATAACGGTTCTTAAAGGTAACTTTTTGGTGAATGACCTTGTCGCTTTGCGGGAAGGTTTTGTCCCACTGCTGTGTTAGTTCCAGCTCTGCGGTGTTCTGCGTTTTCATAACGTGCTCCTCATAAATCGATAAAACATCAATCGGTACCAATGTCCGCTATGAGACAACGACACGTGGCGTGAGTCAGTGGGTTTTGGTGGTATGCGGTAATGAATCTCGCTCATGAATCTTGAGCAGCGTTTCATGGCTCAATTCTGATACCGATTTTCTGCACCTGAGTGCTGAGCTGATTTGCTGAGCTGATTTGCTGAGCTGATTTGCTGAGCTGATTTGCTGAGCTGATTTGCTGAGCTGATTTGCTGAGCTGATTTGGATGAACAATGCGGTGCAGTGTGTTTACTTACTGGAGGCTGTTATGTCTGTTGAATCCCGTTTAAGTCCGGCCGCTCTGATGGCAATTGCTGCCTTGTCGGGCGAAGCCATTGCCGAAACCACCAGCGGCGCTGAAAGTAATAGCGGCAAGCGCCAACAAGTGTATGCCGCCGGCAGTTTGCCCACCTTTGCCGGGCCGGATCATTTGTTTACTGGTGACGTGTTCGTCGAAATGGCTTTCCCAGGCGACCAAACACCGTATTCCGGTGCTTATGTAACCTTTCAACCCGGTGCTCGTACGGCCTGGCATTCTCATCCGGCGGGTCAGCATATGGTGGTGACCAAGGGCACGGCGATTACCGCTACTCGCGATGGTCAGGTGGTGGAATTCCACGAAGGCGAAGCCGTTTGGTGCCCGGAGGACGTGGACCATTGGCATGGCGCTACCCCACATGCGGCCATGACGCACTTTGTGGTGACCAACAGCAAAGACGGTGAAAACGTCGTCTGGAAGGATAAAGTGACCGACGCTCAGTACCAGGCAGCGCTGAATGCCATTGAGGCCAGTGAGCCGACGTTCGACAAACTCAGCGCTCGAAACCAGCAGTTGGCTGCGGTGGCTGCTTTTGCCGCAGCGGGGGATATGGGTTCGCTGCGAGTGAATCTGGCCAAGGCGCTGGATGCTGGAATCAGCATCAACGAATTGAAAGAAGTGATGGTGCACCTGTATCCGTATGGCGGTTTTCCGAAGTCCCTGAATGGACTGGTTACCCTCATGGCGCTGGTAGACGAGCGTAAAGAAAGCGGCATCAAGGACGAAACCGGCCCGGAAGCGGATGAACTGCCAGCGCCGGAAAAAGCCCAGCAAATTGGCACTCAGGTGCAAACCGATCTGGTTGGCCGCAAGGTCGAAGGGCCGTTGTTTGATTTTGTACCAGTGGCCAATACTTTCCTGCAAAAGCACCTGTTTGGTGATGTATTCGCGCGCGGGCTACTGACCATTCAGGAACGTGAGGTGCTTACTGTGTCGATTCTGTCGGCCATCGACGGTACCGATTCGCAACTGGGGTCGCACATTGGCGCATCGCTGAATGTGGGGTTGACCAGGGATGAGCTGGCGCAGTTGGGCGAGTTTTTGGGTCACCGGGTATCGGCTTCAAACGGTGTGCGTATAGCGGACGCGATAGCCTCCCGGGTAGCAAGCGACTAGGCAATGGGGAATATCTGTAATAGTTGCTATTGCCTGTCGTGATCAGACCGTTACCGCTCGGCCGCTGTGCTACATTAGCGGTTTGAAATCTCGTGCGGTGAATTATGGAACCCCAGGCCTCGAGCCAACTGATGCAACTGCTGCTTAGCAAGGAAGCCTTCAGCGTGATCAGCATTCTGTTTACGCTGGCGGGCTTCTATCCGTATGTGCGTGGCACGTTAAGCGGTGTGGTGCGTCCCCATGTGTTTTCCTGGGTCATCTGGGCCATTACCACGCTGGTGGTGTTTGCCGCACAGCTGTACGACGGCGGTGGGGCAGGAGCCTGGCCCATTGGCATTTCCGGCGTGATTACGGTGTTTATTGCCTGGCTTGCGTGGGTTAAACGTCAGAGTATTTCTATCACCCGTTCGGATCGCTGGTTCTTTGCAGCAGCGGTGTCGTCGTTGCCGATCTGGTTTGTCACGTCTGACCCCATGTGGGCGGTGATCGTACTGACGTTTGTCGATGTGTTGGCGTTCTGGCCAACGGCCCGCAAAATTACCGAAGACCCGTATTCCGAGTCGATGATGTTTTTTGTAATGGGTGCGACTCGCAACGTGTTCGCCATTCTGGCGCTGGAACACTATTCTATTACCACAGCCCTGTTCCCGGCAGCAATTGGCTCGGGCGCGGTGTTGATGATTCTGCTGATGCTGGCTTACCGACCCAAGCGGTCACTGGGCTGAGCGGTTGGGTTGAGGTATTAGCTAGAGGTATTGGGTTGAGAGTAGGGTTAAGGCTTAGGTTAAACTGACGCTTTTACCCATCACGAGCTTCTGTTGGACTCTTTTGACTGCCTTGGGCAACTAACGACTGCTTCATGCCTGCTGCCGCTGGGATACAGCGGCATGTTTCTATCCGCCCTGATCGCTGCAACGCTGCTGCCGATGGGCTCCGAGCTGATTTTGCTGGCACTGATGGATCAGGGGCTATCGCCATGGTGGCTCTGGTTTTGGGCCACCGTCGGCAACGTCGGCGGCTCGATGATCAACTACCTGATTGGCTACTGGGCCGGAGCAAGCCGGGTGAACCATTGGCGTAATCAGCGCTGGTGGCAGCGCGCTAATAGCTGGTTCAACCAATACGGTTACGGCACCTTACTGCTGGCCTGGCTGCCGGTGATTGGTGACCCGCTTACCTTACTGGCTGGGTTAGCGCGGCTGAAGTGGTACTGGGTGCTGTTGCTGGTGTTTGTGGGCAAGGCCGGACGTTATGCCTTGCTGGTGTTGGGTTGGAGTGCTGTGTAGAGCGCTGCTCTGATTTGTAGGAGGGATTTCAATCCCGATTCGGTTGCAGCGGGCGGCCGTTGCTGTGTCAGGCACTACGTCGGTTACTACTTCGCGGATGAATCCGCTCCTACACGAGCCTGCTTTTATTTGTAGGAGGGATTTCAATCCCGATTCGGTCGCAGCGGGCGGCCGTTGCTGTGTCAGGCACTACGTCGGTTACTACTTCGCGGATGAATCCGCTCCTACACGAGCCTGCTTTTATTTGTAGGAGGGATTTCAATCCCGATTGGGCCGCAGCGGACGGCCGTTGTTGTGTCAGGCACTACGTTGGTTACTACTTCGCGGATGAATCCGCTCCTACACGAGCCTGCTTTTATTTGTAGGAGGGATTTCAATCTCGACTCGGTCGCAGTGGGCGGCCGTTGCTGTGTCAGGCACTACGTCGGTTACTACTTCGCGGATAAATCCGCTCCTACACCAACCCGAACGCTGATTTACAACGGCGCATCCATGATGCGCTGCACCTTGTTGAAGATTTCCTCGTATTCAGACTCCGCAGTTGAGTCTTTTACCACGCCGCCGCCGCCCCAGCATTCTGCGCCTCTTTCGGTCGCAACGATGGAGCGAATCAGAATGTTGAAGTCGGCTACGCCGCTGTCGCTGAAATAGCCAAAAGAGCCGCAGTAAAGCCCACGCTGGCTGTGTTCCAGTTCCTGAATCACTTCCATGGCGCGCTTCTTCGGCGCGCCAGTGATCGAACCACCCGGAAATGCATTCAGCACCGCATCCAGTGGGGTCAAGGTTGGCTGCACTTCGGCACTGATGGTGCTAACCATATGATGCACGTTAGCGTGGGATTCAATATCAAACAGTTTGTCGACGCTCACACTGCCGGGTCGGGCAGAGCGGCCCAAATCGTTGCGCAGCAGGTCGACAATCATCAGGTTTTCGGCCTGGTTTTTTTCACTGCTGGCAAGCCATTGTTTGTTGGCTTCGTCTTCTTCGACCGTTGCGCCACGGGGGGCAGTGCCCTTGATCGGGCTGGTGACAATGCGGTGCTCTTCCAGTTTTACAAAACGTTCCGGGCTGACGCTGAACAGGGTCAGGGCATCGGATTTGAAGTAGCAGGAAAACGGCGCATCGAAATGTTGCAGCAACTCGGTTGGGTTGCGTTCGGTCAGGTTGGCTTGGCTACGGAAAGGCATGGTCAGATTTACCTGATACACATCGCCCGCGTTGATGTATTCCTGCACGCGATCGAACGCCTGTTCGTAACGCTGATCGTCCCAACCCGGCTTCCAGTTGGCAGGTTCTGAATCAAGGTGAACCGAGGCATCCAGCGCCTGTTGCAGCTGGACGGTGATGTTGGCCACTTCGCTTTCTGTCATCGCTTGCGGTGCTCGCAGCTCGCACTGGTCAGAATCCAGGTCCAGTAAAATGCTGAAGGCGTAGCGATTGAATTCGGCGTACGGCAGCTCAGCTGTCGAGGTATCTGACTCAGTAATTGCGCTGTTGGGCAAACCGGATACGGTAAAACGCCCGGCATCGTAACTGAAATACCCCATCCAACCGCTGATAAACCGCTCGTGAGGTACGGTCAGGCCAAGCTGGGTATGAAATCCCTGTTGGCCCAGGTCAGCGGTGAGCGCATTCCAGTCAATTGATGAGCGAACACAGCGTTGTTGGGTTGGCTCAAACGCCAGTACAGCCCAGCGTTTCTGGTCGGCAGCGTGCTCTCGCGGATGGCCACTCAAGCCACTGTACAGCAGCGCCGGAGCAGGCAAACGATGGCAGGCAAACAACAAGGCTTGGGCGGAAAAAGACAGGGACTGGCAAAAATAAGGCATTAGGCCAAACAACACCGAAAATTCAAGAAAGCGATCAAGCGCGCTATTATCCGCCCCCGTAAAGTATCTTCACAACCCCTCGGGCAACGATTGTGGCGGTAAATTGCTATCCGGAGTCGCAAGGCGTCGTTTTTATCCCACTTTATGTTCGAGTCAGCAGTCAGGAACTCCCTTGGAAAAGCATCCCGTAAACGTATCCACCGCCAGCGCCGACCAGCACGCCATCATTTACAAATGTCCGGATAACCCCAACGGCCGCAAGCTGATTTTGTTGCACGGTGCAGGCATCGCCGGTGAATTGACCTGGACCTACGTAGTGAACTACCTGCAAGGCTGGAGCGAAATTCTGGTGCCAGATCTTGCTGGCATGGGCGGTGCCACGTTCAAAAACGTGGATCAGCCAACAGCTCAGGACTATGCCCGCCAGATAGAAGAGCTGATCTACAAGCTGGATTGGTGGGACGCCGACATTGCCGGTTATTCGTTTGGCGGCACCGTGGTGGGTGAACTGTTGAAGACCCACAGCTTCCCGCTGATTTACCTGCTGGAACCGGCCTGGTTGGCGGGCAATGACGCTGAGCATCTGGTTGAGCGTCAGGAGCGCTATGCCGGGCTGAGCGAACGCTTTGGCGCCGGGGACGATGCTGCTTATATCGACTTTCTGAACGCGGTGTCGCCTAATCGCCGTGTAAATGCGATGGCCGACAAGGTTGCGATCAAACGCTTGAAAACCAACGCCAATGGCTTGCGTCAGGCGCTGCATGCGGTCAGTGAATCGCTTGGCAGCCAGCAGGAGTATTACCTGAATTGGGTCTCCGGGATTCCGGGGCTGAGCATGGTGGGTGAAAATAGCTCGCCGGATATGTACGCTCGCCAGCAACGGTTGGAGCAGGAGAGCGCGGACTGGGTGTCACAGTTGATTCCCGGAGCCGACCATTCGTTGGTGTTTACCCATCCGAAGCAAGTGGCCCGGTTGATGAACGATCGCTTGAGCATGTTATTGGCCGATTTGGGCGAGTGATTTTACGCCCCACGTGCCGGGCGTGGATGTTGTGGTAGGGAATTTGTTTTTTACAGCAACGTGTTTTATTTGCTGGCGCTGCGGTGATGGATGGCACATCGCTGCGCTCGTTTATCCAACCTACGTTGGTGGTAATAATGTAGGAGGGAATTCATTCCCGATGAGATCATCGAGAGCAAGCTCTCTCCCACACAATACCGACACCCGACATTATGAATCAGGACTGCAATCGGCGCTGAAGACCGGTTTCGGCCAATATCCGGGTGGAGATTTCCTCTACCGATTTGTCGGTGGTGCTGATGTATTTGATTTGATCACGCTCGAACAGGGCTTCTACTTCATCCACTTCGTGATAACACTGCTTTAACGACGCATAACGGCTGTTAGCACGGCGTTCGTGGCGGATCACGGCCAGGCGGTCGGGGTCGATGGTGAGGCCAAACAGCTTGCTGCGAAACTGCTCCAGTACCTTGGGTAATTTCAGGTCGGCCATGTCTTCTTCGGTCAGCGGGTAGTTGGCCGCCCGAATGCCGTATTGCATCGCCAGGTACAGGCAGGTCGGGGTTTTGCCACAGCGTGATACCCCCACCAGAATAACGTCGGCGTCGCGGTAGTGACGGGTGCGGGCACCGTCGTCGTTATCGAGGGCGAAGTTTACCGAATCGATACGCGACAGGTAGGCGGGCGTCAGTGCCGAGTGGGATTTGCCGACGCTGTACGATGACGACACACCCAACGCTTGTTCCATCTTGCTCAGGAAGGTATCGAAAATATCAATCTTCAAGCCGTTGGCCTGTTCGATGATTTTGCGCAAATCGGCGTTGATCACGGTATCGAAAATAAGCGCCTGATGGCCGCTTTCTTCCGCCTGTTTGTTGATTTGCTCTACCGCTTTCTGGGCTTTTTCAACGGAGTCGACGTACGGAAAGGTGACCCGCTCGAAGTCGATGGTATCGAACTGTGCCAGCAGGCTGTTGCCCAGCATTTCTGCGGTAATGCCGGTGCCATCGGAAATAAAGTAGGCGAAGCGCTTCATATGGAAATTTACGAGTCCTGCACTTAGTATTACGCGCACTTGCGGCCGACAACGGATGGTTGTTGAGAGCACAATAAGCAGGCTGCGTAACGTTGAACACGGAATAGAACACCATTCATCCAGTGCGGGTGGTTCCGGATGCATCATTCCCGGGGCTGGTCGCTCAAGGTTGTGTTCAGGGTGGCCTGCATCAAAAACGATGATAAAGCCGCAAGTACAATCGACACAAAACAAGAGCCCGGATTTGGTCTGCGCACTCTGTTGAGCACTCAGGGTCCCCAATGCAGGCACGTCGCCCGATGGTTCCGAATGGCTTCTAAAACGCTCGATAGTACAGGAGAACAACGTTGACTGACTATGTACTTTGGTTTGATCAGGTAGGCATGGGTGATGTAGACCGTGTCGGTGGCAAGAATGCGTCACTGGGTGAAATGATCAGCCATTTGGCCAATGCGGGCGTGACCGTCCCCAATGGTTTTGCTACCACCGCCGATGCTTATCGTGAGTTTCTGGCTTACGAAGGGTTGGCCGGGCGCATCAACGAAGCGCTGCAAAACCTCAATGTCGATGATGTTCGTCAACTGGCAGACGTCGGCAGCACCATCCGTAAGTGGATTCTGGATGCGCCACTGCCACCAAAGCTGGAAGAAGCCATTCGCCAGTCTTTTGAAAAATTGCAGGACGGTAACGCCAATATGGCTGTTGCGGTTCGTTCTTCTGCCACCGCAGAAGACCTGCCGGACGCCTCGTTTGCCGGCCAGCAGGAAACTCACCTGAACATCGTTGGTGTTGAAAACGTTTTGCACGCCGTACGCGATGTGTTTGCTTCATTGTTTAACGATCGTGCGATTGCCTACCGCGAGCATCAGGGCTTTGACCACGCCCAGATTGCGCTGTCGGCTGGCGTCCAGCGCATGGTGCGCAGTGAAACCGCGTCCAGCGGTGTGATGTTTACCATTGATACCGAATCCGGTTTCGATCAGGTGGTGTTTGTTACCTCATCCTACGGCCTTGGTGAAACCGTGGTGCAGGGTGCTGTGAACCCGGATGAGTTCTACGTTCACAAGAACAATTTGAAAGAAGGTCGCCCGGCGATCCTGCGCCGCAACCTCGGTGCCAAAGCCATCAAGATGGTGTACTCCGAAGCCGCAGCCGTAGGCAAGTCGGTTGAGACCCAGCGTGTAGACCGCGAGCTGCGTCAGCAGTTTTCCATCAATGATGCGGAAGTTCAGCGTCTGGCCGAAATGGCACTGATCATTGAAAAACACTACGGCCGCCCAATGGACATTGAGTGGGCCAAAGACGGCGACGACCAGCAGTTGTACGTGGTGCAAGCCCGCCCTGAAACGGTTAAAAGCCGTGTCAGCAAGAACGTGATGGAGCGTTACCTGCTGAAAGAAACCGGCAAGGTTGCCGTTGAAGGCCGCTCCATTGGTCACCGGATTGGCTCCGGTAAAGTGCGTATTCTGCGCGACATCGACGAGATGGATCAGGTGCAGGAAGGTGACGTGCTGGTGGCCGACATGACTGACCCGGATTGGGAACCGATCATGAAGCGCTCCGCGGCCATCGTGACCAACCGGGGTGGGCGTACCTGCCACGCGGCGATCATTGCGCGTGAACTGGGTATTCCGGCAGTCGTAGGCTGTGAAGACGCCACCGAGCGTTTGCAAGATGGTCAGGAAGTGACGGTTTCCTGTGCCGAAGGGGATACCGGCTTTGTATACGAAGGCGCACTGGACTTCGATATTCGCACCAACAGCGTTGAATCCATGCCGGATCTGCCGTTCAAAATCATGATGAACGTCGGTAACCCGGACCGTGCCTTCGATTTCCAGGGCCTGCCCAACGCCGGTGTCGGTCTGGCGCGTCTGGAGTTCATCATCAACCGCATGATTGGTGTGCATCCGAAGGCCTTGTTGAACTTCGACAACCTGCCGGAAGACCTCAAGCCAACCGTGCAGCGTCGTTTCTCTGGCTATAACGGTCCAGTGGATTTCTACGTTGAAAAGCTGGTGGAAGGCATTTCCTCGTTGGCGGCGGCGTTCTGGCCAAAACGTGTAATTGTGCGTTTGTCAGACTTCAAATCGAACGAATACGCCAACCTGATTGGCGGCCGTTTGTACGAGCCGGAAGAAGAAAACCCGATGCTGGGTTTCCGTGGGGCTTCCCGTTACATCTCCAAGAACTTCCGTGATTGCTTCGAGCTGGAATGCCGGGCAATGCGCAAGGTGCGTGATGAAATGGGCTTCACCAACGTCGAAATCATGGTGCCGTTCGTGCGTACGCCGGGCGAAGCCGAGCAGGTAGTTGGCTTGCTGAAAGAGAATGGTCTGGAGCGTGGCGTTAATGATCTGAAACTGATCATGATGTGCGAACTGCCAGCCAATGCCCTGTTGGCCGAAGAATTTCTCGAACACTTCGACGGGTTCTCAATTGGCTCCAATGATTTGACCCAGTTGACGCTGGGACTGGACCGCGATTCAGGTATCATTGCTCACCTGTTTGATGAGCGTAACCCGGCAATCAAAAAACTGCTTGAAAATGCCATTCAGGCCTGTAAAAAACAGGGTAAATACGTTGGCATTTGCGGGCAAGGACCTTCCGACCACCCAGACTTCGCCCGGTGGCTGATGGAACACGGCATCGATAGCGTGTCCCTCAACCCGGATTCGGTACTGGATACCTGGTTCTTCCTCGCAGAAAAGGCATAATCGCGCTCCGCTGGCCAATGTCTGGCTAGCGCGCGGATTGTCGATGGGCTGTTTCGAAAGAAATGGCCCATTCTTGTTTGAGGCACTTTTGCATGAAAAGCAGCAGCGAGCTGTTTCCTGTCACACTGGCCAGAGCCGAGCACCTGGCCGGATTCACAGACGATGTGTATCTGATCAAGCACAACCTTGATCAGGACCGCACGGTTGAAATCGCCGTGACGCACCTGTCGTCTGGCACCTATGAAACCTCCCCAGCGCGGGACGGCCGTCATCCACCGGTAGTGCTGCTGCATGGCGCCTACAACAACCGTACCTTGTGGCTGCAACACAACGGCGAAGGGCTGGCCGCCTGGTTGGTGCGTCAGGGGTTTGATGTATGGGTTATGGAAATGCGCGGCCACGGTTATTCGCCACGCAATCTGGATTACTCCCTCAACACCGTTGAACAATACGCCTTGTACGACATTCCGGCGGTACATGCCTTTGTGCGTGAAAAGTCAGGCGAGTACCCAAGCTGGGTCGGCCACTCGCTGGGTGGCGTGACGTTGTCGACGGCCATTGCCGCAGGCAAGCTGACGGTTGAAAACTGCCCGGGTGTGATGACCTTTGGCGCCCAGGTGTTCAAGCGGCCATGGTATGTATGGATGCCAATGGGTGGTACTGCCGCGCGCATTATGATGTCGCGCAAGCAGGAGCTGGACGGTCGTAAGGCCGGTATTGGCCCGGAAAACGAGCCGGTTGGCATCAAAAAAGAAATGCTGGCGCGCCAGACGCTGTTTGGTAAATGGCAGCTGCACGAGCAAAAAGAGCCGTTACTGCCAGGCTGGAAAGCCGCCCAGCTGCCGCTGTTTATGCTGATGGGCGCTGCCGACGAAATTGACCCGGTGAAATACTGTCAGCGTTTCTTCGATCATTACGGCGAAGATCGCGGCAATGCGGTTGAAAAGCGCGCTCAGTCGCTGGGCACCGCAACTGGCTTTACCATCGACTACAACCATCAGGAAATGATCCGCAGCGAATACGCCAGTAAGGAAATCTGGCCTCTGGTTGAAAGCTGGCTGGATGAGCGAGCCATCCTCAAGTAACGAATGTGCTGCTGGCAGTTCGGCAATCTTGAAAGGGCACCTTTGGTGTCCTTTCTTGTTTTTGGGGCTAAAAATCGTCCTTCTGAATAGCGCCCATTCACCAAAGTACCGTTCCCAGTGTTGGCTGGCTGGTTTATAACGGTAACGATTTTTAATATATCTTCCAGAAGGAAATGGCCATGACCGACATTCTGACCCCAGACCTGTGTGACGCTTACGAAGGCGAAATTGAAGTGGTTGAGCCGCTGTTCAACAACTACGGTGGCCGCTCGTCGTTTGGTGGTGAAATCGTCACCATCAAGGCGTTTGAAGATAACTCCAAGGTTCGTGAATTGGTGGCGACGGAAGGCGCTGGCAAGGTGTTGGTGGTTGATGGCGGCGGTTCGCTGCGTCATGCCATGCTGGGCGATATGCTGGCGGAAAAAGCTGAAAAGAACGGCTGGGAAGGCATCATCATCAATGGCTGTATTCGTGATGTGGACGCGATCATGGAAACCGATCTGGGTGTTCAGGCGCTGGCGACCATTCCCATCAAAACCGAAAAGCGTGGCCTGGGCGATGTTAACGTCGACGTGAAATTTGGCGGTGTTGTTTTCAAACCGGGTTGCTACGTGTATGCCGATAATAACGGCATCATTGTGTCGGCTAAGCCACTTGAAATGCCGGAAGGCTGATCTGTTCAAACGTTGTTGCCGCAACATGCTGCTCAGAATCGGCATGCTGTTCTGAATTGGCATAAGAACTGGCCGACCTTGTTATGTTTTACACCAGTGAGATTGTGGTAGCGTTGCTGCTACAGTTTCGCAGGTGTCCCTATGCTTTCCCTATCCCACAAAGTTTTCGGTCTGGTTTTTTCTACGCTTTCCGTGATGGCTGTATCCAGCGCCTACGCTACTGATCATTCGTCTGAGAATCAGCGTTTGCTGCAAGCATTGCAATCCGTTGACACGATTACCGTGAATGGTGAGGCCTATCTCAACAAGCAACAGGTGTTTGAGCTGCTGGGGCAGACTCAATCTCATGCGGATGAAAAGCCTGCCAAGCATCAGCAGCCACATAACAAGGGCATTGCAGAAGCAGAACCTGAAATGACGGATAACTGGAGTTGCAGCCTTAAACCGCCGTTTTCTGATCAATTTTTTGATGCGGTAGCACCAACACGCCATCAAGCTGTCAACTGGGTCATCGGCGAATGCATGCAGCAATTGCAAGACGCCGTGCAGTGCCGTGAATCCCGCGTCGTGTGTTCAGAAGACTAAGGCGTTCAGAACATCAGGCTGACAGCTGCAAAGCAGCCAACGCTGATGGCGGCAGCGGCATACATCAGCTGCACTGAAAGCTGAATATCTTGCGGGGTCGCATCGCGGCCTTCGCCGCCAATCCAGGGCTTTTCGACGACTTCCCCAAAATAGACATTGGGCCCGCCCATACGCATTCCCAGTGCGCCTGCAACCGCACCTTCCGGCCAGGCGCAGTTGGGGCTTTTGTGGTTATTACGATCTCGCCACCCAATCTTCAGTGCCTGACGGCTGTTCAGTCTCAATATTTTGGCGGCGGCTGCGAATAACAGCAGGCTGAGCCGAGCGGGGAGCCAGTTGGCGATGTCGTCCAGTTTGGCTGAGACAAAGCCAAAATTCTGATACTTGTTGTTCTTGTAGCCGACCATGGAATCCAGAGTGTTGATGGCTTTGTAAGCCACCATCGCCGGGACGCCACCAACAAACAGCCAGAACAGAGGAGCGATGACGCCATCGACGGTGTTCTCAGCCACGGTTTCGACGGTGGCACGGGCAATGGCGGTTGTATCCAGCTGGCTTGTGTCGCGGCCAACGATCCATGAGAGTTTTTCCCGGCTGTCAGCCAATGATCCCGAGTTCAGCGCGTCCAGTACCTGATTGGCGGCATCGGCCAGGCTGCGGGTTGCCAGCAGTTGGTAGGCAATCAGGATTTGTAGCAGGGCAGCAAGCCACGGATGTATGGCGTTGGCTGCACTGACCAACAGCCAACACATCAGTGTCGACAGGCCGACAACCAGCAACCAGAGCAAGGCTCCGGCAAAACGTTGGCTATTGGCCGAGGCATTCGGGCGCAGCAAGACTTCCTCGCAACGGCTAATCAGTTTACCAATCCATATCACCGGATGGGGCCAGTGGTGTGGGTCGCCCAGTTTGAGGTCGATAACAAAGGCAATCAGCCAATAGATAGTCAGCACATTATGGCTCCATCAGAATCGGGGCGACTTTGCCTGTAACAAAGCCAGCATTCAACTTTCTTTCATATCCCCGGGAACTGATGACAGCGCCGTCACTCTGACGCAATAATAGCCATGGGGAAACGCCAGGTTTCTCAAAATACCTGAGTAAAGCCCTCAGGTTTGTTCGTTGCAGTGGACAATCCATCCCGCTTGCGCCACTGGTGCATTACCTTCTCCGGCCCCATGCTTCGCGGTTTTCTAAAACACTGTTTTTCGTTTGAGGTAGCTATGTCTGCTGAATCGGTCGTCAACCCTGTCAAGGAGTTGAGCCCGCTGGCTGTTGGTCTGATTTTATTGGCACTTACCATCGGGGGCTTCGGTATTGGTACCGGGGAGTTTGCCATGATGGGCCTGATGCCGTTTGTGGCCAACGATCTTGATGTGTCAGAACCCATGGTTGGTCATCTGATCAGTGCTTATGCGCTGGGTGTTGTGGTTGGTGCACCGTTGGTCGCCTTTATGGGAGCACGCTTCAAGCGCCGTACTCAGCTACTGATTCTGATGCTGTGTTTTGCTGTCGGTAATTTTGCCAGTTCGGTCGCGGCCGATTACTACGCTCTGGTGGTGTTCCGTTTTATTGCCGGTCTTCCTCATGGCGCTTATTTTGGCGTCGCTTCCTTGGTGGCAGCGTCGTTGGTGGAACCCAAGCGTCGAGCCAAGGCAGTGGCCTCGGTGTTTACCGGTTTGACCATCGCCATGTTGATCGGCAACCCGTTGGCCAGCTGGGTAGGGCAAGTGATGAGCTGGCGGTTGGCATTCGGATTTGTTGGTGCCGTAGCGCTGCTGACCGTGATTCTGACCTTTATTTTTCTACCGCCGAATCCGGAGGAAAAACGCAGTAATCCGGCCAAGGAAATGCGCGATTTCAACCGCGCTAACATCTGGTTGTCGCTGTTGATTGGTTCGATCGGCTTCTCTGGCATGTTCTGTGTGTTCAGCTACATTGCACCGACTCTGCAGGATGTTACCCGAGTGGAAGATGTCTGGATTCCGGTAGCGATGGCAGCTTTTGGTCTGGGAGGAATTATTGGCAATCAGGCGGGTGGCTGGCTATTCGACAAGATGGGCTTCAAGGCCATTGGCCT
This sequence comes from Oceanobacter sp. ABM4_470, assembly GCF_056158645.1. Lineage (NCBI taxonomy): Bacteria > Pseudomonadati > Pseudomonadota > Gammaproteobacteria > Oceanospirillales > Oceanospirillaceae > Oceanobacter > Oceanobacter sp. ABM4_470. The sequence goes on along the minus strand of NZ_JBSWTR010000001.1, from coordinate 1,713,654 downwards.
GCTGCTGTTGTGGAGCGCGCTTGTGTTGGTGGTGTTCCCATTCACGGCGGAATCGCTGGTCGCTATTCTGATCAGCTGCGTGACCATTGGCACCATGGTTGGCTTGTCGGCTCCGTTGCAAACCCACCTGATGGACATTGCCGGTGAAGCACAAACACTGGCGGCAGCTTCTAACCAGTCGGCCTTCAACGTCGCCAATGCCATTGGCCCATGGTTTGGTGGAATGGCGATTTCTGCCGGGTTGGGCTGGACGTCGACCGGTTATATCGGTGCGGCAACCGCGGTGGTTGCTCTGGTGATTTTCTGGATTGCGGATCGTCATCTTCAAAAAGAAGCCGTCGCCGTTAGCTAACGTTTAACCATCGGCTCTGCAGGGTGCACACCGCGCATCCTGCTTTCCTACCTTTACAGCGCTGTAGGAGGGAATTCATTCCCGAACAAGGGCATCGAGAGTAAGCTCTCTCCCACAATTCCGCTGACCTCCGACTCCCGAGGCTGCGCGCCCCGCTCAACTCCCGACTCCATCCCACTTCGTATACAAACCTGCTTGGCATTCCTGCATAACCTGCCTTTTGTGCTCTCGGGTTTCTATTTTGTATACAATCTACAACCAAGGTCGATTGAAAACGGTTTGAAAGGCCAATATTGTGACTACCCATAACAAGATTGTAGACAAACAGAGCGAACGCCTGTCGAGAGCATCATCCATGACTGAAACCCAAACGCTTGCTGAAAAAGTCTTTGCCGACGTCACCACCGAGATTGTTCGGGGTGAGCGCAAGCCGGGTGAGCGTATTTCGGAACAGATGCTGGTGGAGAAATACGGCGGCAGTCGGGCGCCTATGCGTGAAGCCATCCAAAAACTGGAAGCCCGCCATTTGGTGGTGCGTATTCCTCATGCGGGGGCCCGGGTTGTTTCGCTGTCGTTGGCTGAGTTGCGCGATATTTATGAAGTGCGGGTCGAGCTGGAAAGCATGGCTTGCCGATTGGCGGCCGAGCGCATGACCGACGATGAAATCGCCGAACTGCAACAGCTGCTCAAAAACCATGAAGATTCCATCGAAGCCGAGCAGGGCATGGCTTATTACCAAAAAGCCGGTGATCTGGATCTGCACTATCGGCTGATTCGTGGCAGCAAGAACGAACGCCTGCACCAGATGTTGTGTGGCGAGCTGTATCACCTGGTGCGTATGTATCGCTATCAAACCAGCACCAGTGAAAAACGGCCGCTGCAGGCACTGCAAGAACACCAACGCATTGTCGAGGCCATTGCCGCTCGAGATGCGGAGCTCGCTGAGCTGCTGATGCGACGCCATATTCAGACGTCGCTGCAGAACCTTGAATTCCTGTTGGAACAGTCGCAAGCATAAGAAAAGGAGGGTCGTATGACTCCGGGTCAGAAATTCCGTCAGGCGCTGGCGAACAACAAACCGCTGCAAATTGTCGGCACCACCAATGCCTATCATGCCATGATGGCCGAGCGTGTCGGTCATCAGGCTGTCTATCTGTCGGGCGGTGGTGTGGCCAACCATTCGTACGGTTTGCCGGATCTGGGCATGACGACCATGAACGACGTGCTGGAAGACGTTCGTCGCATCAGCAGCGCGGTAGAGACCCCGTTACTGGTTGATATCGATACCGGCTGGGGCGGTGCGTTTAATATCGGTCGTACCGTCAAAGAGATGATCAAGGCCGGTGCGGCGGCTGTTCATCTGGAAGATCAAGTGGCGCAAAAACGTTGCGGCCATCGTCCTAACAAGGAAATCGTTTCTCTGGAAGAAATGGTTGATCGGGTTAAAGCGGCGGTAGATGCCAAAACCGACAGCGACTTCTTTGTGATTGCCCGTACCGATGCCTTTCAGCAAGAGGGCTTGAACGCCGCTGTAGAGCGCGCCCAAGCCTGTCTGGAAGCTGGTGCCGACGGCATTTTCGCCGAAGCTGTGCATACTCTTGAAGACTATCAGGCGTTCGCTGACGGCATTGGTGGCGCGCACTTGCTGGCCAACATCACCGAGTTTGGTGCGACGCCGTTGTTCAATAAAAACGAACTGGCTGAGCACGGTGCCACCATGGTGCTGTACCCACTGTCGGCGTTTCGCGCGGCCAATAAGGCGGCCTTGAATGTATTCGAACACATCCTTGCCGATGGCGATCAGAAAGCTGTGGTCGACACCATGCAGACCCGTATGGAGCTGTACGATTTTCTGAACTACCACGACTTTGAAGAAAAGCTGGATGCCTTGTTCAAGGAAGGCAAAAACAAATAATCACTGCTTTGCAAGTCATCAGAGGGTCGACCAAGGCCCACTGGTGCAATCATCGGCAACGCCGTAAAACGGCAAGCGGCAACACCGATGAACCGTAAAACAACAAGCTGGCTGAAGTCCCACTGCCAATCCGGTTGCAAGCTTGCACCGGCCAGGTAGAAAAGACTCCCCAAAACGCTGCGTCAGACAGCGAGTCAGGGGCTTCAGCCGGCATATAAACAACGGAGAACGTGACATGGCTGAAGCAAAAAAACTGGCAGGCGCTGGCCTGCGTGGCCAATCCGCAGGTGAAACCGCCTTATGCACCGTCGGCAAAACCGGCGCTGGCCTGACTTACCGTGGCTACGATATCAAGGAGTTGGCCGATAACGCCCAATTCGAGGAAGTGGCCTACCTGCTGCTGTACGGCAAACTGCCGAATCAGACCGAACTGGGCGCCTACAAGGCACGTCTGCAAGGCATGCGTGCATTGCCCGCCGCATTGAAAACCGTGCTGGAACAGATTCCGGCCGACGCCCACCCAATGGACGTTATGCGTACCGGCGCTTCCATGCTGGGTAATCTGGAAGAAGAAAAAGACTTCTCTGAAGCCCACGACAAGATCGACCGCATGCTGGCGATTTTCCCGGGCATGATCAACTACTGGTACAACTTTACCCATAACGATGGCTTGCGCGTCGAGGTTGAAACCGAGGCGGATTCCATCGCTGAACAGTTCCTCTGGACCCTTCACAACAAGAAGCCGGAGCCGCTGCACGTAGACGTAATGCACGCCTCGCTGATTTTGTACGCCGAGCACGAATTCAACGCCTCGACCTTTACTGCCCGTGTGTGTGCGTCGACCTTGTCGGACATTCACAGCTGCGTCACCGGGGCTATTGGTTCCTTGCGTGGCCCGCTGCATGGCGGCGCTAACGAAGCTGCGATGGCGATGATTCAGGATTGGCGTTCTGCCGATGAAGCCGAACAAAACATCATGGGTATGCTGGCTCGCAAGGACAAGATCATGGGCTTTGGCCACGCCATATACCGTGAGTCGGACCCGCGTAATGCCATCATCAAGGAATGGTCGAAAAAGCTGTCTGAGAATGTAGGGGATGAATACCTGTACGCCGTTTCAGAACGGGTTGAAGCCGTGATGTGGCGCGAGAAAAAGCTGTTCTGTAATGCCGACTTCTTCCATGCCTCGGCGTATCACTTTATGGGCATTCCAACCAAGTTGTTCACGCCGATTTTTGTTTGCTCTCGTGCTTCAGGCTGGTGTGCACACGTACTTGAACAGCGCGCCAATAACCGCATTATTCGCCCATCGGCGGACTACACCGGCCCTGAGAGTGCCCAGTGGGTGCCGATTGAAGAACGGGAATAACATCCCGGCTCAATAGAAGCAGCTGACTTGTAGGAGCAGGCTTGCCTGCGATTGTGAGTGCCAGTGCCAGTGCCGTAGCAGCTTACTCGGTGTTGCGGCTCACAATGCGCATTCGGTGAGCCGATTTCAGTAAGGACGAACAGGACGAGAAAACATGGATGTTTTCTCAGCTCAGTTGAGGCAGGGATGCCGAATCTGAGCGAGTCCGTCGTGAGTCCGCGCTGAAATCGAATCAGCGAGCCGTCAGCGCGAAAGCTGGGGGCGCCCGACCGGCCGGGGATAAGTTCCCCAGGAGGTCATTGGCCTGACCAGATACAACGCCCGTTAAGGCCGAACATTGTGTGCGCCCATCAATAAAAAATTATCACTGGCGCTCTCCCATCACTTAACGGAGAGATCAAAACGACCAGAAGAGAGATCACCATGAACAGCAATTTCCGTAAACCGCTTGCCGGTACCGACCTCGACTACTTCGATACCCGCGCCGCCGTTGAAGCCATCAAACCTGGCTCCTATGACGGCCTGCCATACACCTCCCGTATTCTGGCCGAACAACTGGTGCGTAAATGTGAGCCTGAGCTGCTTAACGATGCTCTGGGCCAGCTGATTGAGCGCAAGCGTGATCTCGATTTCCCATGGTATCCAGCCCGTGTGGTGTGCCACGACATCCTTGGCCAAACCGCGCTGGTGGATTTGGCGGGCTTGCGGGATGCCATTGCCGAGCAGGGCGGTGACCCGTCCAAAGTGAACCCGGTGGTGCCAACCCAGCTGATCGTCGATCACTCGTTAGCCGTGGAAGCGCCGGGCTTCGATCCTGACGCATTCGAGAAGAACCGCGCCATTGAAGACCGCCGTAACGAAGACCGTTTCCATTTTATCGAGTGGACCAAAACCGCGTTTGAAAACGTCGACGTGATTCCTGCCGGTAACGGCATCATGCACCAGATCAACCTGGAGAAAATGTCTCCGGTAGTGCAATCCCGCGAAGGTGTGGCGTTTCCGGATACCTGTGTCGGTACCGATTCTCACACCCCGCATGTTGATGCCTTGGGCGTGATTTCCGTGGGTGTTGGTGGTCTGGAGGCTGAGACGGTGATGCTCGGCCATCCATCCATGATGCGTCTGCCAGACATTGTTGGTGTGAAACTGACCGGCAAGCGGCAGCCGGGTATTACCGCCACCGACATCGTGTTGGCTTTAACTGAGTTCCTGCGTGCCGAACGGGTGGTAGGGGCTTATGTGGAGTTCTTTGGTGAAGGCGCTTCCAGTCTGTCTGTCGGTGACCGTGCCACCATTTCCAATATGACGCCGGAATTCGGTGCCACTGCGGCGATGTTCTACATCGACGAGCAAACCATTGATTACCTGAAACTGACCGGCCGAGAGCCAGAACAGGTAGCCTTGGTAGAACAGTACGCCAAAGAAACCGGCTTGTGGGCGACTGCGCTTGAAAATGCCGAGTATGAACGTGTGCTGGAGTTTGACTTGTCTACCGTTGTACGCAATATGGCTGGCCCATCGAACCCTCATCGTCGACTGCCCACCACCGCACTGGGTGAGCGCGGTATTGCCGATGCTGAAAAGCTTACCGAGGCCAAAAAACAGGAAGCTGACGGCCTGATGCCGGACGGTGCTGTAATCATCGCGGCCATCACCTCCTGCACCAATACTTCCAACCCGCGCAACGTTGTGGCTGCGGGCTTGCTGGCCAAAAAAGCCAACGAGTTGGGGTTGGTGCGTAAGCCGTGGGTGAAGACTTCGTTTGCTCCAGGGTCGAAGGTAGCCAAGCTGTACCTGGAAGAATCCGGCTTGCTGCCAGAGCTGGAAAAGCTGGGTTTCGGTATTGTTGCCTACGCCTGTACCACCTGTAACGGTATGTCTGGAGCCCTGGACCCAGCGATTCAGCAAGAAATTATTGACCGCGACCTGTACTCCACCGCCGTTCTATCGGGTAACCGTAACTTCGACGGCCGTATTCATCCGTATGCCAAGCAAGCTTTTTTAGCCTCGCCGCCATTAGTAGTGGCTTACGCCATTGCGGGTACCGTGCGTTTTGACATTGAGCAGGACGTACTGGCAGTGGTGGATGGTAGGGAAATTACCCTGAAAGACCTGTGGCCATCCGATGAAGAAATCGACGCCATTGTTGCAGCCAGCGTGAAGCCAGAGCAGTTCAATCAGGTGTATATCCCGATGTTTGATCTGGGTGAAAAAGAACAGGCAGAAAGCCCACTGTACGCCTGGCGCGAACAGTCCACCTACATTCGTCGTCCACCGTATTGGCAAAAAGAGGGGGAAGGGGCGATTGCTGGCGACCGCACCCTGACTAACATGCGTCCACTGGCGATCCTGCCGGATAACATCACCACCGATCACCTGTCGCCATCCAATGCGATTCTGATGAACAGTGCTGCCGGTGAGTACTTGCACAAGATGGGCCTGCCGGAAGAAGACTTCAACTCCTACGCGACCCACCGTGGTGATCACTTGACCGCTCAGCGCGCCACTCTGGCCAACCCGAAACTGCTGAATGAAATGTGCCGCGATAAAGACGGTAACGTGATTCAGGGCTCGTTGGCTCGTGTTGAGCCAGACAGCAAACAAATGCGCATGTGGGAAGCGATCGAAACCTACATGAACCGCCGTCAGAACCTGATCATTGTGGCCGGTGCCGATTATGGTCAGGGTTCTTCCCGTGACTGGGCTGCCAAAGGTGTTCGACTGGCGGGTGTGGAAGTGATTGTGGCCGAAGGCTTCGAGCGTATTCATCGTACCAACCTGATTGGTATGGGCGTACTGCCCGTTCAGTTCCACGAAGGCATTAACCGCCATACTCTGGAACTAGACGGTACCGAGACCTACAGCATCATTGGCGACGTTGAACCACGTGGCGAGTTGACGCTGGTAATCACCAGAACCGCTCTCGGTCATGAAGGTGAAATGGTTGAAGTCGGCGTAACCTGCCGCCTCGATACCGCGGCTGAAGTGGAAGTGTACAAGGCCGGTGGGGTGTTGCAGAAGTTCGCCAAGGACTTCCTGCAAGGGGCTTGAAGCTGCCTGGGGTCGGACGTCTGAAGTCAGACGTCTGACGCTGTCAGTGGTAACCAGTTTAATTGTTAACCGCGTCCGACTTCAGACTTCTGGCGTCAGACCAATCCTGGCGTCTGACCTCAGACATCCGACGTGTAAGATGAAAACAGGAGTTGAGCATGTCCAGTGTTCCTCAAATAAAAATCCCGGCGACCTACATTCGTGGCGGTACTTCCAAAGGCGTGTTCTTTCGTCGTGAAGACCTGCCACAGGCGGCCCAGCAACCAGGGGCGGTACGTGACGCGATTCTGATGCGGGTGGTCGGCAGCCCGGACCCGTACGGGCAGCAGATTGATGGTATGGGCAATGCGTCGTCCAGTACCTCGAAGACGGTGATTGTGGATCGCCCAAGCAAGGAAGGACACGACGTTGACTATCTGTTCGGGCAAGTTGCTATCGACAAGCCGTTTGTAGACTGGTCGGGTAACTGTGGCAATTTGACAGCGGCGGTTGGTGCGTTTGCAATTATGTCAGGCTATGTTGCCGCTGAGAAAATTCCCCAAAACGGCATTTGTACTGTCCATATCTGGCAGAAAAACATCAGCAAAACCATCGTTGCTCATGTGCCAATTACCAATGGCGAAGTTCAGGAAACCGGCGACTTTGAGCTGGACGGCGTGACCTTTCCGGCAGCGGAAGTTGTGATTGAATTTATGGACCCGGCCGATGCCCCTGAAGGTGGTAAAAAGGGCTCCATGTTCCCGACAGGTAATGTGGTCGACGAGCTGGAGGTTCCGGCCTTTGGCGACAAGCCTGCAGCGAGTTATCAGGCGACCATGATCAATGCCGGTATTCCGACGATCTTTTTGAATGCCGCCGATATCGGTTACACCGGTACTGAGCTTCAGAAAGACCTAAACAGCAATGCTGAAGCACTGGCCTGGTTTGAACACGTGCGTGCTCATGGGGCCATTAAAATGGGTTTGATCAAGGAATTGGACGAAGCCAAAACCCGTCAGCACACGCCCAAAATTGCTTTTGTTGCGCCAGCGAAGGCGTATACCTCATCGAGCGGTAAAGACATTGCCGAGTCGGATATTGACGTGTGTGTGCGGGCACTGTCGATGGGTAAGTTGCACCACGCCATGATGGGCACGGCATCTGTGGCAATTGCCACGGCGGCAGCGGTTCCGGGGACTCTGGTGAATCTGGCGGCTGGCGGCGGTGATCGAACGTCCGTTACCTTTGGCCATCCATCCGGCACCTTGAAAGTCGGGGCGGAAGCCTGTCTGGTCGACGGTGACTGGACTGCCACCAAGGCGGTCATGAGCCGCAGTGCGCGAGTGATGATGGAAGGCTGGGTGCGCGTGCCCGGCGAGCTTGTATCCGAGACGGAATAAGTGGCCTTATGGCTGTTCACAGCGCTGACTTATATCTCTCCATCAAGGTCTCAATCAGAATGATGTCGAAGGTATCAATCGCTGCTAGCAGGTTGATACCAATTTCCTGAAATTCAACCAGTTGGTCTTTTTCAGACAGATCAATGAGCTGTTCGGCAAACGCCTTGGTATCGTCCAGGCTTTGGGTGGTGTTGGCTTTTTTGAACATTGGCGCCAGCTGCTGTGCAAGCTTGCTGCGTTGTTCCGGGGTGCTGCTGCCTGCACTGCCACCTGTATTGCTGTTACCGGTATTGCCAAGGCTGTCAGTCGGCTTACCCGCTGAAAAACCAGCAGAATGCCCCTGCCGGCTGGTCGAGCTATCGACGGACTGGTGCGGCAGCCAGGGCTTCAGCATAGATACCAGCTCACGCCGCAATACGGGTTTGCGTAAATGGCCGTTGAACATGGCTAGCTGGCCCGGGTCTTCCGGGTTATTGACTACCGAGGCGGTGAGGGCAATCACTGGTAAATCCGGGTGCTTGGCTCGTATCTGGCGGGTGGCTTCGTAGCCGTCCATAACGGGCATTCGTATGTCCATCAACACGGCATCAACTTCTTGTGCCTTGCTACCCAGCATGTCGACGGCTTGCTGGCCGTCTTCTGCTTCGATGATCTGAACAGAGGACTGGTCAAAAATCTGTTTGATCAGCTCCCGGTTGTTGCTGATGTCGTCGACCACCATCACGCTGCAGGAGGTAAAAATACCGACAGTTTCTGCTGCTGGTGTGGCGGCGCGGTCGATGGCGTCGGCCATGTCGATACTGGCGATATCCAGCGCTGGCAGCTTGACGATAAAGCAGGCGCCTTCTCCCGGCGTGCTTTCAACCGAAATCACCCCGTTCATCATTTCCACCAGCCGTTTGGAAATGGCGAGACCCAGCCCGGTGCCACTGGCATCGTTGGCTTGTTTGTCGACCAGTTGTTCGAATTCACCAAAAATCAGCTGCTGATCGTGTTCGGAGATGCCAATGCCAGTATCGCAGACGCGAATTTCGAGCCCGACTTTGGACAGGTGATCGTCAATGTGAAGAATTTTGGTTTCAATGGCGATGTGCCCTTCGGCGGTGAATTTGACGGCGTTGCCGACCAGGTTGATCAATACCTGACGCAAGCGAATGTCATCCACCAACACGGCTTTGGGCAGACCGGGATCGGTGTTTACCACCAGATCCAGCCCTTTGGAGGTGGTGGTCAGCGAGAAAAATTCGGCAATCTCGTCCACCAGATGATTGATGCTGGTGGGGGCGGTGCGAATTTCCAATTTGCCGGATTCAATTTTGGACAGGTCCAGAATGTCGTTAATCAACTGTAATAGCGACTCACCGGCCTTGTGAACGGTATCGACATATGTGCGCAGGCGTGGCTTGTCGAGTTGTTCACTGAGCAGTTCGGTAAAGCCAATGATGGCGTTCATCGGCGTGCGGATTTCATGGCTCATATTGGCCAGGAAGGTGGATTTTGCCCGGTTGGCTACTTCGGCCGCTTCCTTGGCGCGGGCTAACTCTGATGTCAGTCGTTTGGACTCAGTGATGTTGCGGAACACTGCATAAACGGCGGGTTTGCCTTCCAGCAGGATTTTGGTCAGCGAAATGTCGACCCACAGCTTATTGCCGTCGCTGTTGCAGACCATCAACTCAAACTGATGATTGCCTGCGTTCAGGCAGACAGAAAAAGCGCGCAGCAACAGCTCTTGGGTGTCCATGCCGCCGGGTTGTAATGATGGCGCCAGATCTTCCAGTCGGCAGCCTTTCAGGGCGTCCGGACCCGTCCGCCCGAACAGCTGTTCGGCAGCATGGTTAAAGGCAATGCACTCCCCAAACAGGAAGATCATGTTGCACTCGGTGGCTTCCTTGAACAACGCCTTGAAGTTATCGCGTTCGGTTTGCAGCTGCATCTCGGCTTGTTTGCGCTGATCCACTTCACGGGTCAGCTTGCGGTTCCAATGCAGGCTGGCTGCCACGTACAACACAAAGATCACCGCAATTTGAACCAGCAGGGTGTAGTCGACCTTTTCGGCAAACTCAACGTCGGTCCATTGTTGCAGCACCTTCAGACGTTCGGATTCGCTGATGGAAATGTTGGCGCTCTCAATCGCGGTACGCAGCTGTGGTGACTGGCGGCTGATCATAATGGTTGGCTTGATCAGGATGCCGGTCTTGCCGACGACCTTGATGTTGCGGTGGTTGTCGACACGAAGCAGGTGATTGGCAGTGATCAGGGGTAGGGCAATGGCATCAAGTTCGCCCCCTTCCAGCAGGTCGAGCCCCGCCTGATAACTGTCGAATGGGGTGATGATGCTATTCGGCACCTTGTCGCTCAGGGTATATTGGTAGCTGGCGGCTTCGGGTACGCCTATGGTGAGGTTTTCCAGCGATTGCAGATCACCAACAAAGTCTGATCCTTGGGTTTTCAGTATCACCAGAGGTGTCGTCAAGAGCGTCGTGAGCGGCTCGTAATACTCACGGAAAGGGAAGGAGTTGACGTCATCAACGACCACTACTGAGCGGTTGCCGTCGCTGGGAACAAAATGCACGTCCAGGCCTTGTTCAGCCTGGCCCAGGTATTCGCCAGCCAAGCCGGCGAGTTGGTCGTTTTCAACAAAGTAAACGGGCGGCATTGAAGGGCCACTGACACTGATGGTGGGGTTGGCCTTGAGCCATTCCACCTCACTGAGCGACAAGATGATGTCCTGATTGATGCCGTTTTGATCCGGTATCCAAAGCTGCATGCGCTGGTCCATGTCGGTGCGGCTGTAATCCGCCAGCGCATCGTTGAGGATGTCGCGCAGAATGGGCATGTTCATCGGTACCGCCATGCGGAAATCTTCGGCGGTGAAGGACTTCAGCGGTTTGATGTTCAGAACACCTTGTTGGCCCAGCACATAATGCACCGCAGGGTAGGGACCAATCAGCAAGTCGGCTTTACCTTCCAGAACCAGCTGAATGGATTCACTGACGTTGGCGGTTTTTACCAGTGTCATACCTGGGTATTGGCGACGAACCAGTTCTGTCAGCGGATGGTTTTCGACGATGGCGAGCTTCAGGTTGCTCAGGTAGGTTTCACTGCTGCCGACCAGATCGCTGTGACCAAACAGATAAATCCCCATGCGAATGTAGGGGGTGCTGAATAACAGATCATTGCTGAGAGACCAGCTTTTCACGCTGGTGGCCAGAATGTCTACCTCGCCGTTGCGGCTGGCCTCCAGCAAATCCGGCCAGTCGGCCATCACGTAATTAACGTTTAAGCCGGCACGTTTGAGGATATCCCCCAGCAGGTTTTGGGAAAAGCCATCGGGTTCACCTTTGCTGTTAACGAAGTCGTAAGGGGCGAGATCCCGCTGTACACCGACGGTGATGGTCTTCTGAGTGGTGACCCAGTATTTCTCTTCAGCGTTCAGTTCAAACGCACGACTGCCGCAGGACGCGGTAATCAGCAGCATCCAGACCAGCAGAACAAACGGACGCATGGGCGGATTCCTTTCCGGGATTATTGATTGACGATGGCGATGAATTCGTCGGCGTTTTGAAGGAATACATCCACCAGGCCGGGGTCAAAATGACTACCGCGGTTTTCTTCGATGTAGCGGATGGCGTCGTCGGTGGTCCAGGCTTCCTTGTACACCCGTTTGTGCGTGAGGGCATCGAACACATCGGCAATAGCGACAATGCGGCCGTAGATATGAATGTCAGCGCCGCTGATACCGCGCGGGTAGCCATCGCCGTCCCAACGCTCGTGATGTTGCCAGGCGATGATATCGGCTGCTTTCAGCACCTTACGTGATGCGGTTTGTAGAAACTGATGTGCCTTTTCCGTGTGCGTTTTCATGATTTCGTACTCGGACGGCGATAGCTTACCGGGCTTGTTGAGGATCTCCTTGGGAATGAACACCTTGCCAATATCGTGCATCGGCGAGGCGTGAAAGATGATGTCTTCGTCTTCGCTTGAAAGCGACGGTTCGTGATGGGCCAGCAGCCGGGAAATTTCTGCCACCCGTTTGATGTGGCGTCCGGTTTCGTCCGAGGTGAACTCCATCAGCTCGGTCAACATGTGAATCATTTCCAGCTGGCTTTGTTCCAGCTCGGTCATCATGCGCTTTTCGGTCAGGTTAACCTTACGTTGCAGGCTAAGGTTGTTTTGCCGAAGCAGCTTGCGGGATGCGTGCAATTCCAGGTGGGTACGAACCCGAGCCAGCAACTCGGCGGCGTGAAACGGTTTGACGATGTAATCGACCGCGCCGGCTTTGAAGCCGCGAGTAATGGCATCAACGTCTGAGCGGGCGGTGAGAAAAATAACCGGCGTGTCGCTGTGGCGAGGGTCTTGCTGAATAAATTCACACACGGCAAAGCCGTCGATGCCCGGCATCATAATGTCGAGCAGGATCAGATCGAACTCCTGCGACTTCAGCAGTTGCTGAGCTTTCTCTCCGGATGTGGCGTAGGACAAATCGTAGCTTTCTTCCCGCAGAATGCTCATCGCAACCCGGATGTTATCGGCAACGTCGTCTACTACCAGAACTCGACAATTTCTATCCATGGATGACCCATCTATCAGAATGTCCTGATGTTCAGCTTAATCATTGTGTTTTTTATCTTCTACTACTCTGCGTTTATTGGCAGCTTTAGTCATAAAGGAAAAGTTTAGTACATCTTTGAGGTATATCGAGCTGGCTTGAATGAGGCGCGACGGAGGCTCAGAGACCAATAGAGCTTAAGGCAGAGAGGTTTAAAGGGACGGAAGCAGGGGTTGGGCCAAGGGGTTAAGAAAGAGGAGGTCAAGAAAGAGGAGGTCAAGAAAGGAGTGAGCGCCTGAACGCAGGCAATAAAAAAGCGGGCCTAAGCCCGCTTTTGCACTGGGTCAGTGTCTATCAGGAAGGAGTGCGAGTATCAGATTTCTCGCTGTCCTTGGTAGACGCTTCCTCTGTGCTTTCAGCTGCTTCTGATTCAGTCACTGGGGCTTCGGAAGCCTCAGTGTCTGTGGAAGCAGCTTCTGCTGCAGGTGCCGTCAGGCTTTCGTTGGCTTCAGCTGTATCAGCAGACTGGGATTCGCTGGTTTCGACAACCGGCGTTTCCGCGTCTGATTTCTCAGTTTCTGCTTTTTCGGCTTCTGCTTTTTCAACGTCTGCTTTAGGCGCTTCTGCTTGCGAAGCTGCATCAGTTTCAACAGCAGTGCTTTCTGCAGTTACTTCGGCCGCTTCAACGGCTTGGGCATCAACTACCGCTGCGACAGGATCTGCTTCAACCTGGGCTTTGGCCTGTTCAGCTTTAGCAGCTTTGCCTGAGTTGCGTGGGTCGTTAGGTGCACGACCACCGGCACGGCGACGACGACGGCGACCTGAAGAAGCTTCTTCGGCATCTGCTTCGTTGTCGGCTTTTGCCTCAACCTCTGGCTTGGCGCCTTCTGCTTTTTCGGCTTCTGCTTTCGCTTCAGGCTCAGATGGAGCCGTTTCAGCAGGTTTTTCTGCTGCCGCTTCCTGTGCTTCTGCTACAGGAGCGTCGGCCTTGGCGGCTTCCGCAACAGGTTCGCTGCTGGCAGTTTCGTCTGCTTTGGTTTCTGTAGCCGGGGCTTCGGTAGCGCTCTCAGTAACCGCAGTGTTTTCAGCGTTTGCATCAGCATCCTGCTTGTCTGCTGACTTGCGACGACGGCTGCGACGACGACGGCGAGTTGGTTTCTCTTCGTCGCCTTCTTCTGCATTTGCCTTTTCTGTGCCGGCGTTTTCGGCATTAGCTTCTTCAGCATTGGCACTGCCTTCTTGTGCTTCGTCGGCAGAAGCCACGGCTTCTTCAGACTTGGCTTCGGCTGGCTTTTCTGATTTTGCAGTGTCGGCTTCTTCAGCTTTTGCTTCTGTCGCTTCGGCTACGGTTTCAGTTGCAGGCGCTTCTTCTGCCTTGGCCGGTTCAGCGGCCTTGCTCTCAGTCACTTCAGTTGCCGCTTCTGTGTTTGCATTGTCAGCATTCACGGTTTCGGCATTTGCAGTTTCTGAGTTGCTGACTTCTGCATTGTCAGACTTGCGGCTGCGACGACGACGGCGACGACGACCTGGGCGCTCTTCGGCGTTGTCCTGACCGCTGTTGTCAGCTGCAGCAGCTTGAGTTGCTGGCTGTGCGTCTTCTGACTTGGCAGCCGGTGCTGCTACTGGCTTGTTCTCATCTTCTTCCGCACCTGGCTTTGGTGATTCGCGACGGAACTCAGTGCTGCCGTTGCTGCGGTCGCGGCGAGGGCGACGACGACCGTTGGAGCGAGCTTCCTGAGTGTTCTCAGTGTTGCTGCTGTCGGTGTCTTGCTTGCGGGTCTCTTCGCGACTATCGGCCTTACGATCTGCATTACGCTCGCTATTGCGGTCGTTGCTACGCTCGGCGCGATCGTTGTTACGGTCGTTGCTGCGTTCGCTGCCGCGATCGTTATTTCGATCGTTGCTACGACGACGATTGCGGCTACGGCTGCGACCATTTTCGTTGCTACCGTTTTCGCTGTCGTCAGTACGCTCGGTAGAGCGTTCAGAACGGTTGCCGCGGTTATCAGACTTCTCGTCCTGATCACGGTTGTTGCGACGGGTGCGGCCATTGCCACGCTTGTTGCCGTTACCGTTGTTGCTGCGACCTTCTTCCTTGCGTGCCTTGTTGGCAGGCTTGGATTCGGCTGCTGGCTTTTCTTCTTCGGTGTTACCACCGAACAGGCTGGACAGGAAGCCTGCGACCTTTTCAATCACACCCTGGGATTCTGCTGGGCTGGCTTTTTCGGCCGGCTTTGGTGCAGGTTGTTCGGCTACAGGCTGTGCTGCCGGACGAACCACACCTTTAACAGCGGCTTCCTGAGCTTTGCTGGCAGGCGCAATGGTGGTGTCGATGCCATAATCCGGCTCGGCTTCGTCGAAGCGATGCTCGTAGGAAATCTCACCCACCAGGCTATCGTCCGGACGCAAGCGCAGCACTTCAAAGTGCGGAGTATCCAGTTGCGGATTTGGGAGAACCATCACGCGAGTGTGGTGACGGCGCTCAATCTGTTCGATCAGGGCGCGTTTTTCGTTCAGCAGGAAGCTTGCAACCACCACGGGTACGATGGCACGAACCTGTCCGGTGTTTTCCTTGGCGGCTTCTTCTTCAATCAGACGCAGGATGGACAAGCCGGTGGACTGAACATCACGGATAACGCCAGTACCGCTACAGCGTGGGCATACGTGGCCACTGGTTTCTTCCAGCGACGGACGCAGACGCTGACGGGACATTTCCATCAAACCAAAGCGGGAAATGCGGCCAATCTGAATGCGAGCACGGTCCATTTCCAGTGCTTTCTTCAGACGGGTTTCCACTTCACGCTGGTGCTTGTTGGACAGCATGTCGATGAAGTCGATAACCACCAGACCACCCATGTCACGCAGGCGCAGCTGGCGAGCAATTTCGTCGGCAGCTTCGAGGTTAGTATTGAAGGCAGTGTCTTCAATATCGGAACCTTTGGTGGCGCGGGAAGAGTTAATGTCGATGGACACCAGTGCTTCGGTTGGATCGATCACGATGGAGCCGCCGGAAGGCAGTTTCACTTCACGCTGGAAGGCGCTTTCGATCTGTGACTCAATCTGGAAACGATTGAACAGCGGCACGCTGTCTTCGTAACGCTTGAACTTGTTGACGTACTGCGGCATCACCTGCTCAACAAACGCCAATGCTTCGGCGTGGGCGGCATCGGTGTCGATCAGTACTTCACCAACGTCCTGACGCAGGTAGTCGCGGATAGCGCGGATGATGACGTTGCTTTCCTGCAGCAGCAGTTGAGGCGCAGCCACTTCGTCGTAGGCGCGCTGTACGGCTTCCCACAAACGCAGCAGGTAATCGAGGTCGGATTGCAGTTCCTGACCCGAGCGGCCAATACCGGCAGTACGGACGATAACGCCCATCTTGTCCGGAATGGTCATTTCTTTCATGGCATCGCGCAGTTGTGAACGATCGTCACCTTCGATACGACGGGAAATACCACCGGCACGAGGGTTGTTTGGCATCAGCACCAGGTAACGACCGGCCAGACTGATCTGAGTGGTCAGGGCCGCACCCTTGTTGCCACGTTCTTCTTTATCAACCTGAACAATGATTTCCTGGCCTTCCTTGATCACATCCTTGATGTTGATGCGACCTGGGCCCGGGTCTTTGCGGAAGTATTCGCGGGAGATTTCCTTCAGTGGCAGGAAGCCATGACGCTCTGCACCGAAGTCTACAAAAGCAGCTTCGAGGCTAGGCTCGATGCGAGTGATCTTGCCTTTGTAAACGTTGGATTTCTTTTGCTCTCTGGAGCCGGATTCAATGTCCAGATCGTACAGTTTCTGGCCGTCGACCAGCGCTACGCGCAACTCTTCCGGTTGAGTTGCGTTAATCAGCATTCTTTTCATGCAGTACGGTTAGCTCTGTTGGGCATACGCACCGCTGGCAATTCCGACGCTTGTTGGTCGGCCAATACCAAAATGTTTATGGGTGCTTTGAGAGGGCTGCACATCGGTACGTCTTAACTCGATGCCACAGGGCCTACTGCATAGGTGCATTCCGGCACCAACACTCCAGACGGCGGCTGATTTTCTGTGGGGTCGGCGTTGTATCGCGGACGCGCCATGCAAACCGGATTTTTCCCGGTATCAGACAGCCTGTCTTCCATAATTTGATAAAGCGAGATCGCCAGCAGTTGGGCTGCCTGGTTTATCTCACTGGCGGGGGCGTCGATATTGGCGCGAAACAGTGGGGCTATGTTTCCCGCGGCGGCTTCGGTGTTTCTGGTCCGTAAGCGGCCGTCTGACTGTTTCGCAGGCTCTGATATCTCGCAACCTGCCGGGTTAAATCTTGCGAAGAGTTTCTTGAAACCTCTTCTTCTTCTATACTCGCCGGCTTTGTTTCGGCGTTCATGCAGTGGCTCTAAAGATATACATGAGCCATACAGCAGCTGGAATATAGCAACAAAGTTTGGTGGCAGCAAAGCTTTGGGCGCAAAGCGGCAACTCCACCTGAAATGATGAGGTTTTGCGGCCATTGGTTGGCTTGCAACTTGTCTGTTTCCGCCAGTTTTCGGAGTCCTATGGCCAGGTTTGAACTCGACACATCCAAAGTTAACTTTATTGAGGTAACAGAGGATAACGACGGTCAACGTATTGATAATTTCCTGATCACCGCGCTGGGCAAGGTGCCCAAAGCGTTGGTTTATCGCATCGTTCGCAAAGGCGAAGTGCGGGTGAATAAAAAGCGGGTCAAGGCCGACAGCCGAATTCACAGCGGCGATCTGATCCGGGTGCCGCCGATTCGCTTGCCGCAGGAGCAGGCGGCAGCTCATGCCTCCGATGACCTGCTGCAAGGCATTCGGGATGCCATTGTGTACGAAGACGATGCCATCATGGCGGTTAACAAACCGCATGGGTTGGCAGTTCACGGCGGCAGTGGTGTTAGTCTGGGCTTGATTGAAGCGGTGCGACAAATGTACCCATCGCACACCTTTCTGGAGCTGGTGCACCGGCTTGATCGCGATACCTCGGGCATCATTCTGATCGCCAAGAAGCGCTCTGCACTGGTGGCGCTGCAAAAAATGCTGGTTAATAAAAGCGGCATTCAAAAGCGTTATTTGGCGCTGGTGCATGGCCGCTGGCCGGCATCTGTGAACGAAGTGAAGGCACCACTGAAGAAATTCGAGCGCAAATCCGGCGAGCGTATTATGTTGGTGGACGGCGAGGGCAAAGCGTCACATACCCGTTACAAACTGGTGTCCTCTGGCTCGCACTATTCTCTGGTTGAAGCCGAGCCGGTTACTGGGCGTACTCATCAGATTCGGGTGCATTGTCAGTTTCAGGGATATTCCATTGCCGGTGACGACAAGTATCGCGACAAGGCTCAGGTATTGATCGATCAGCAGCACGGCTGTCGCCGCCTGTTCCTGCACGCGCTGCAACTGGAGTTCCGTCATCCGATTTCGGGTGAGCATATGTCGCTGGTCGCCAAGCCGAATAAAGACTTCGAGAAATTCCTTAATAAAGAAGGATGCCACTATGAGCTATGAGCTCATCATCTTTGATTGGGACGGAACCCTGGCCGATTCTACCGGCCGCATTGTTGATAGCATGCAGCATGCCGGGCGTCTGACCGGCTTGCCTGCGGTGACCGATGCGGAAGTACAAAACATCATTGGTCTGGGGCTTCCTGAAGCATTGCAAACCCTGTGGCCGGACATTACGGCTGAGCAGCTGGACGCCATGCGTGAAGCCTATGCCCGCAACTTTGTTTACGACAGCCAGGTTAAAATGACGCTGTTCGAAGGCGCAGAGGCTTTGCTGGAAACCTTGCAGCAGCAGGATCGCTTGCTGGCGGTGGCTACTGGTAAAAGCCGTCGTGGGTTGGATCGCATCCTGGATGATCTGGCGCTGCGTCATCGCTTCGCGTCAACGCGTTGTGCTGATGAAACCCGCTCCAAGCCTGATCCTCTGATGTTGCATCAGTTGCTCGAGGAACTGAATGTTACAGCCGATAAGGCCGTTATGATTGGCGATACCACTTATGATCTGGATATGGCCAATGCGGCGGGCATCGATTGTGTGGCAATGAGTCACGGCGCGCACGATGAAGACTTGCTACTGTTTTCCAATCCGAAGGCGCTGCTGCATTCCATTGCTGAGTTGCAGCAGTGGTTGTTACAGCACTGATTAAATGGCATAGCCAATTGTTGAAGTAATTCGTTATGGAAGAACCGATGAATCGACCTGAAGATTCCAGTAAAGAATGGAAGTTGATTGAAAAGCTGGTGATGGATCTGCAGAAGGAACAACGCAGAACCCGCCGCTGGGGCATATTCTTTCGCTCCTTGATGTTTATCTATTTGTTTGCGTTGCTTTGGTTTATTCGTTTGCCGGTAGACGATGCCATGGAAATGGCCGATGGCGAACCGTTTGCGGCGATTGTTGAAATCAACGGTGCTATTGCTGCTGATCAGGATGCCAATGCCGATACCATTATCACGGGTATTCGCAATGCCTTTGATAATGAGGCAGCCACTGGGCTTATTCTGCGAATCAACTCACCGGGTGGTAGTCCTGTTCAGGCGGGTTACGTCTATGATGAAATCAAGCGCCTGAAGTCGCTGCGACCAGAATTCCCGGTCTACGCTGTCATTGTTGATCTGGGTGCATCCGGGGCCTATTACATTGCCGCGGCAGCAGATGAGATATATGCCGACAAGGCCAGTCTGGTGGGCTCCATCGGTGTGGTTGGCTCTGGCTTCGGTTTTACCGGTATTATGGATAAAGTGGGTGTTGAGCGTCGGACTTATACTGCCGGCGATCACAAAGGCTTCCTGGACCCGTTCCAGCCTGAACGCGAAGATGAGCGTGAATTCTGGCAAGGGGTGCTGAAAGTCACCCATAAACAGTTTATTGATCAGGTGAAGCAAGGGCGGGGCGACCGTCTGTCAGATGATCCTGATTTGTTCACTGGCTTGATCTGGTCTGGCGAGCAAGCGCTTGAGTTGGGCCTGATTGACGGGCTGGCATCGTCCAGTCAGGTAGCTCGTGAACAATTGAATACGGAAGAGCTGGTGAACTTTACGCTGCGACCTGATCCAATTCAGGAATTGGTTGGCAAGCTGGGTGCATCACTGGGCAAGGGTATTGCCACCACAGTAATGGGGCAGGGAATTCAGCTGCGTTAAGGGTAATTTCATTAACGCATTGGTTTTTCTGGCTTTTTGATTAAATAATTTTGACAACGGGGGGCGAGGTATCTAATATCTCGCGCACTATGGCAGAGGCGCAGTTACCCCATCGAGTCGATGCGACTAAACTTGTTGAAATAAATCAACGGTTTAACGCTGAAATCGACAGTTCTGAACTCCTTCGTTTGAATGAATCCGTAGATCAGTGCCTGGCACCGGTTACGGTTGATGTTTCATTTGATCGGGATGAAGAACGTCATCGAGTGATGATGGGAAAATGTTCCACTCGGGTTTCCATGATATGTCAACGCTGTCTTGGAACCGTGGATGTGGATGTAGAAAGTCAGTTTTCGCTGGGTTTGGTATTTAACGACGATCAGGCAAAAAATTTGCCCAGAAGTCTTGAACCGGTGGAAATGGACGAAAATGGCATTATCGATCTCTGGTCGGTAATGGAAGATGAAGTGCTTCTGGCGCTTCCGATGTTTCCAATGCACTCGGATAACGAATGCCGGATTCAACAGCAGCCCGAGCCGGAAAATACAACCAGCGGTAACGAAAAGCGGCCTAATCCGTTTGACGTTTTAGCACAGCTCAAACAGAAATAGTGTAGGAGCCAACAATGGCGGTTCAACAAAACAAAGTAACTCGTTCCAAGCGTGGTATGCGTCGTTCTCACGATGCACTGGACACTGGTTCCGTAGCCCTGTCTACTGATCCAACCACCGGTGAAAAGCATCGTCGTCACCACGTGACTGCTGACGGTTTCTACCGTGGCAAGAAAGTCGTGGAGACTGGCAACAGCTAAGATGTTAACCATCTCGGTAGATGCCATGGGCGGGGACTTAGGTCCCCGCGCTGCGTTATGGGCTGTTAAAAAGGTTCTGGCAAGAAAACGCGATGTTGCTATCCGTTTATATGTCGAGGAATCTCTGGTTCAGGAAGCTACCGATATCATCGCTGATGGCAGTGGCCGGCTCCGGGTGATTGGATGCGGTGTCAGTGTCTCAGCGGATGATAAACCTTCCGTCGTTCTTAAACGGCGACAATCTTCTTCCATGGTCAGGGCCTTGCTGTCTTGTCGTCATGGCGAATCCCAGGGCGTTCTGTCAGTTGGCAGTACCGGCGCGCTGATGATTCTTTCCCGTCGCTTGCTGGGCGTTCTGCCCGGAATCGACCGGCCTGCGTTGGCCACTCAAATCCCTACTCGTGGTAAACCTCTGTTATTGCTCGACCTTGGCGCGTCGCTTGGGGCAACGGCTTCGCAGTTGGTGCAGTTTGCTGTGCTCGGTGTGGCCTGGTGTCGTTCGATGAATATTCATGAGCCAGAGGTCGGCATCCTTAATGTAGGTCATGAATCCGGTAAGGGAACGGAAGACATCCGTTCGGCCTCCGGTATTTTGCATGGGTTAATGCCGGCCAACTATCGCGGTTTCTTTGAAGGTGATGATCTGTATCGCGGTGATCTGGATGTCATGGTCTGTGATGGCTTTACCGGAAATGTTGCGTTGAAAACCAGTGAAGGGCTGACCCAGTGGTTGACCCAAATGGTAAAAGACGAGTTACGCGGACATTGGATTTTGAGACTTGTGTCTCCCGTGTTACGAGCCGCGTTTCGCCGCATACATCAACGCATTGCGCCGGCTCGTCATGGTGGCGCCATGCTGCTCGGTATTGATGGTGTGGTGGTAAAAACCCACGGCAAGTCGGACGAATCAACCTTCGAGCACGCCATGTGCTACCTGGCCAAACAAGCAGTGAATCATGACCGTGAGGCACTAATTCGTCAGATTATGCCAATGCAGGCGGCGATTGCCTGAAACAAATTCAATAAAATTGTGCCTGTTGGTTGTTTACTGTGAGCGGACAGGGTCCTAGTATGGCGCCCGCCTTCGGGTTGCAGCATGTCTCTTGAGTTTTTATCCTTGCTGCAATTGGTATCCCGAGGGGCAACAGTCAGGTGTTTTGCTGTTGCTGAAACCAACCAGTCTGGTGGTCATTAAATGACAGATGTAATTGCGATTTTTCCGGGTCAGGGTGCACAAGCTGTTGGCATGCTGGCCGATCTGGCGGCCGAATACGATGTGATCGGCGAAACCTTTGCTGAAGCGTCCGACGCCATTGGTATGGATCTGTGGGCTCTGGTCCAGGATGGTCCAGTCGAAACCCTGAATCTTACCTACAACGCCCAGCCAGCACTGCTGACTTCCAGCATCGCGGTTCTGCGTCTGATTCAAGCCCAGTGCCCGGCACTGAACATTGTTGCCGCTGCGGGCCACTCTCTGGGTGAATACTCTGCGTTGGTTGCGGCTGACGCATTGGACTTCGCCGATGGTGTGAAGCTGGTACGCAAGCGTGGTCAGCTGATGGATCAAGCCGTTCCGGCCGGTCAAGGCGGCATGGCAGCCATTATTGGTCTGGATGAAGCCGCTGTGGCGCAGGTTTGCGAAGACGCAACCGCTGCCGCGGGTGTGGTAGAACCAGCCAACTTCAACGCGCCAGGTCAGATTGTCATCGCGGGCGCTGCTGCCGGTATTGAAAAAGCCGTTGAACTTGCCAAGGCAGCAGGTGCCAAACGCGCACTGCCTCTGGCCGTGAGTGGTCCGTTCCATTCCAGCCTGATGAAAGCCGCTGCGGAAGACTTCAAGGAAGCACTGGCTGCGGTTAACTGGCGTGCTCCGGCATTCCCGGTATTCCACAACGTTGATAACGCTCCGGCCCCTGTGGCTGAGGTTCAGGAAAAACTGTTGGCTCAGCTTTACAGCCCGGTTAACTGGACGGGTGCGGTTCAGGCCGTACGTGGCAAAGCCGATGTGGCAGTAGAATTTGGTCCGGGCAAGGTATTGGCCGGCCTCAACAAGCGTATTGATAAAACGTTGGCAACTCACGGTACTGGCGATCTGGCCAGCGCCAAAGCTGTCATCGAAATGATTCAAGGATAATTACATGTCTGAACAAGCATTGGCGCTGGTAACCGGCGCGTCACGTGGTATTGGCCGTGCTGTGGCCGAGACACTGGCCAAGCAGGGTTACAAGGTGGTTGGTACTGCAACCAGCGAATCCGGCGCAGCTTCCATTCGCGAAGCGCTGCAGGCTGTTGGCGCTGGCAACGATGCCATCGTACTGAACATTGCTGACGCTGAACAAACAGCGGAAGCACTGAAAACCTTCCTGGCTGAACACGGCACTCCGGCGGTACTGGTAAACAACGCCGGTATCACCCGTGACAATCTGTTCCTGCGCATGAGCGATGAGGAATGGAACGCTGTTATCAACACCAACCTGAGTGGTGTGTTCCGCGTCTGCAAGGCAATGGTCAAGCCTATGATCAAAGCCAAAGCTGGTGCGATTGTGAACATCAGTTCAATTATTGGTACCACTGGTAACGCGGGTCAGGCAAACTACGCCGCGGCCAAGGCCGGTCTGGAAGGTTTCACTCGCTCTCTGGCGCAAGAAGTGGCTGCACGCAATATCACTGTTAATTGCGTTGCACCGGGTTTTATCAAAACTGATATGACCGACGTCTTGCCTGAAGCGCAAAAAGACGCCATTCTGTCGACCATTCCGAGCAAGCGCTTGGGTCAGCCAGAAGAGATTGCCGGCGCTGTAGCCTTCCTGGCCAGTGACGCTGCAAAATACATCACAGGTCAGACCATTCATGTGAATGGCGGCATGAATATGGGTTAAGGTCGTCACGACCTTGGAATCATTAAACGGTAGGAAAAACCATGAGCAACATCGAAGAACGCGTAAAGAAAATCGTCTGTGAACAGCTGGGTGTTAAAGAAGAAGAAGTTAAGCCAGCTTCCTCTTTCGTAGACGATCTGGGTGCAGACTCTCTGGACACTGTTGAGCTGGTAATGGCTCTGGAAGAAGAATTCGAAACCGAAATTCCAGACGAAGATGCCGAGAAGCTGACTACCGTTCAGGAAGCAATCGACTACATCGTTGCGAATCTGTAATAATCGTAACGTCTGAAAGCCGCCTCTTCGGACGCGGCTTTTTTTGTGTCTGTAATGGGGAAATTTGAACAGTGATGACAAAACGACGTGTAGTGGTAACGGGCCTTGGCACTGTTAATCCGCTGGGTCTGGATGTAGAAACCACTTGGCAAGCACTGTGTCAGGGAAAGTCCGGTATCGGACCCATCACTCATTTCGACGCCAGCAGTTACTCCACTCAAATTGTCGGTCTGGTAAAGGATTTTGACGTTACATCGGTAATGTCTGCCAAAGAAGCACGCAAGCTTGACCTGTTTTTGCAATACGCGCTGGTCGCTGCCGATCAGGCACTGAAAGATGCCGCTTTGCCAGAAGATACTGACTTCGACCGCGTGGGTGTGGCCGCAGGCTCCGGTATCGGTGGTCTGAATACAATCGAACAAAATTATCAGCAGCTGGAAAAGAGCGGCCCTCGTCGGGTGTCGCCATTCCTGGTGCCTGCTGCGGTTATCAACATGGCCGCAGGCAACATCGCCATTCGTCATGGTCTGCGAGGCCCTAACTTCGCAATCACGACCGCCTGTACCACAGGCACCCACAACATTGGCTACGCGGCTCGTACCATCGCCTATGGCGATGCCGATGTGATGCTGGCCGGTGGTGCGGAAGGCTCTTCATCGCCGCTGGGTATTGCTGGCTTCGCCGCTGCCCGCGCCATGAGTACCCGTAACGACGAGCCGGAAAAGGCCAGTCGTCCATGGGACAAGGATCGTGACGGTTTTGTGCTGAGTGACGGCGCTGCCATGTTGGTGCTGGAGTCACTGGAACACGCCCAGGCTCGCGGTGCCAAGATCTACGGTGAAGTGGTTGGTCTGGGTATGAGTGATGACGCTCACCACGTGACCAGTCCACCAGAAGACGGTTCCGGCGCTCGTAAAGCGATGGAAAACGCCCTGCGTGATGCCGGTATTGCGCCAGAGCAAGTGGGCTACATTAACGCTCACGGCACCTCTACCCAGGTAGGTGATATTGCTGAAACCCAGGCCATCAAAACCTTGTTTGGTGACCACGCCTACAAACTGGCGGTGTCTTCCACCAAGTCAATGACTGGCCATTTGTTGGGTGCAGCCGGTGCAATCGAAGCCATGATCACGGTTCTGGCGTTGCAGAATGGCAAGATTCCACCCACCATCAACCTCGATAACCCGGATGAAGGCTGTGATCTGGACTACGTGCCACACACTGCCCGCGATGCCGATATCGAATACGCCATTTCCAACTCCTTCGGTTTTGGCGGCACTAACGGCAGTCTGCTGTTTAAACGCTTCGACGGATAATGCCCGTGAGTCGGGTATTGTGCCGGGTAGCCGGTCAGTGGGTGGACCACTGGCCAGCTACTGATCGAGGTCTTCAATACGGCGATGGTTTGTTCGAAACCATGCGCCTCGTTCGTGTTTCCGATGCTTCCAGGAACGCTGGCCGTTCCGGCGGTGATGTGCCGTTGTGGCAATTCCACGCTGAACGCTTGCAGCAGGGCCTGAATGCCTTGTTGTTTCCTGCTGATTCCTTCGCTGTGATATGCGACGCCATGGGCGAGCTGGCCGATGAGGTCGATTTGTCGGCCTACAGCGCGGCCAAATTGCTGGTGTCCCGTGGCGTTGGTCAGCGCGGATATGGCTTGCCGGATCATCCGGAAATCAACATCCAGATTCAGCTGATGGACGCACCGCCCTGGTCATGGTCGCAACTGCATCCGGACGGTATTTGCATTGGCGTCAGCGCCGTTCGTTTGGGCACCCAGCCGCGTCTGGCAGGCATCAAACACCTTAACCGGTTGGAACAGGTGTTAGCCCGCGCTGAATTTGCGCCAGGCTGGCAAGAAGCCGTGATGCTGGACACCGCAGGTACCGTCACAGAAGGTTGTTATTCCAATCTGTATATTGCGCACAAGGGTCAATGGCTGACGCCAATCATTGATCAATGTGGCGTTAACGGCGTGATTCGTCGCTGGTTGATTGCGGAAGGGCAGGTGACAGAGGCGCAGATTTCGCTGGCTGAGCTGGAGCAAGCGGACGCTATTGCGCTGTCGAACAGCCTGACGGGCATTGTGCCGGTGAAGCAGCTGCAACAGCGGCTGTTCGATACCAGCCATTCAATGTGGCAGCCCATGAAACGGATGCAGCAAAGACTGGAGAGTCTGTTTTGAAAAAACTGATAGCGGCAGCGGTGGCGCTGCCAGTCGTCGCACTGGCTGTGTTTGCCGCCTTATGGACCATGCCCATGAACAATGAGCAAGCGGTCCGAATTCATATTGAACAGGGTGAAACCCTGGGCCAGAAAGCGCGCCAGTGGGAACAACAAGGCTGGCTGCCATCGGCTTTGCTGCTGCGGGTACAAGCGCGCCTGCTGAAGCAGGAACACTTGAAAGCCGGTGAGTTTGATGTCCCCGCAGGTCTGAATGGCACTGCCTTGTTGGCGTTTCTGCAAACCGCTCAGCCGATCAGCTACAAGGTATCGCTGATTGAAGGCACAACGCTGGCAGAGGCCCTGAAAAACATCGCCAATGCCGAGCGCCTGAAGCAGGACGTTGATCCACTAACCCCGGAGACTGTCGCCAGCTTACTGGGCATTGAGGGTAACCCGGAAGGTTGGCTGTACCCGGACACCTATGTGTATCAGGGCGGCTCAAAAGCCTCGGCGGTGCTGAAACAATCGTATCAGCGCATGCAAACTCAATTGCAACAAGCGTGGGACAACCAGGCCGAAGGCCTGCCGTACAAGTCCGCCTACGATGCGTTGATCATGGCATCGATCGTCGAGAAAGAAACCGCGGTACCTGCAGAACGTCCGGAAATCGCGGGTGTGTTTGTCCAGCGCTTGAAAAAGAACATGCGGCTGGAGACCGACCCCACCGTCATTTACGGCATGGGCGATGCTTACAAGGGCAATATTCGCAAGCGTGACCTGTTGAACCGATCCAACCCTTACAACACCTACCGCATCAAAGGACTGCCGCCGACGCCGATTGCTCTGGCTGGCCGTGAAGCGCTGGATGCAGCGTTGAATCCTGCCGCCACCAAGGCGCTGTTTTTTGTCGCCCGTGGTGATGGCTCGCACGTTTTTTCAGAAACCCTGGAACAACACAACAAAGCGGTACGTCAGTATCAGATTCGCAACCGTAAATCGGATTACCGTTCGACGCCGCTGAAACCAGCGCCAGAGGCTGCTGCTTCCGAGACGGAATCCACCGCAAACCAGGCTTTGGGAGAAGGTCAATGAGCAGAAAATTCGCTGGCAAGTTCATCACCTTTGAAGGCGGCGAAGGCGTCGGCAAATCCACCAACATCCAATGGTGCGCCGACCAGCTGAGCGAACAGGGCATCGAAGTGGTGGTAACCCGTGAGCCGGGTGGTACACCCATTGCCGAGCTGATTCGCAACAAACTGCTGAAAGCCCATCACCCGGAACCAATGACACCAATGGCCGAACTGCTGTTGATGTTCGCAGCCCGTAACCAACATCTGGAACAAGTGATTATTCCAGCGCTGGAGCGCGGCGCTTGGGTGCTGTGTGACCGCTTTACCGATTCAACCATTGCCTATCAGGGCTTTGGTCGTGGTTTGGACTTGAGCGCTATAGAACAACTGAAGAGCCTGGCGCAGGGTGACGTTGAACCCGACTGCACCTTCTTGCTGGATGCACCGGTGGAAGTAGGCATGGCCCGCGCCCGCGGCCGCTCAGAAACCACTGGCGAAGCCACCGACCGATTTGAAACCGAAGCACTGGCGTTTTTCGAACGGGTGAAAGACGGCTTTCATTCGCTGGCGGCGATGCACTCCCGCTTTGTTATTGTTGATGCGACACAGACGCTGGAGGACGTTCAAACCGAATTGTCTGTGCGCCTGAGCATGCTGAAGGGCGACTGACAGCATGAGCGGTTGGAACCACGTTTACCCATGGCAACAGAACGTTTGGTCGGACTTGATCAAGCGCCACCATGTTCATGGTTTGCCCCATGCGCTGATGTTTACCGGCCCCAAAGGGGTGGGGAAACATGCACTGTCGTTACAGGTGGCCCAGTGGCTGCTGTGCTCTCGTCGGGTTTCCGACAATCTGGAAGTCGCCTGTGGTCAGTGTCACAGCTGCCAGTTGTGGGCAGCGGGCAACCACCCGGATTTCCAGCAGTGCAAACCGGAAGACGGCAGCCGCCAAATCCGCATTGACGGCGTGCGCAAGGTCAATGAATTTCTGGTACAAACGCCACAGATCAGCCCTTGTCAGGTGGTGATTCTGGCACCGGTGGAAGTGCTGAACAACAACGCCGCTAACGCCTTGTTGAAAACGCTGGAAGAACCGCCAGGCGAAAGCTTTATTTTGCTCGAAACCGAACGACTGGGCTCGGTGATGCCGACCATTCGCAGCCGCTGTCAGCGTCTGACACTGGTTGCTCCGCCGACGGCTGATTCCATTCAGTGGTTGCAGCAGCAGGGATGTGACGAACACAGTGCCGGACAGGCCCTGCGCATGAACCAGAACGCACCGCTGGCTGCTCTGGAATGGATTCAGAACGATGCTCATGGTCAGCACCGGAAATGGTTGGCGGCGTTGCAGCAATGGTCGACCGGCCAGGCGCCCTTGGAGAGCACCCTGGCGGTTTGGAAAACCGACGACCTTGGCGACGTACTGGAGTGGTTGTCGCAGCTGTTGTCCGACCTGATGCGTGCCAGCATGGGAGCGACTGTCGAACAGCTGATCGAACCGGAAGTGCTGGGCTGTTTTGATGTGGCTATTCTGGATAAAGCAAAGCTGTTAGCCTTGCACGAACGCATTGCTGTTGCGCTGGGCCAGATTCGCTCGGGAGCGAGCTTTCACAACCGCCAGTTGCTGCTGGAATCTTTGATGATCGAGTGGCAGTCACTCGTCACAATTGCAGGGAGATCTTGATGTCCAATGCCGGACGTAGCGGTATTTTGACCTTGACCATCAAGGACAAGCCGACGCTGTATCACGCTTACATGCCGTTCATAAAAGACGGTGGCCTGTTCATTCCGACTACTCGCAGTTATCAGCTGGGCGACGAAGTGTTCCTGTTGCTGAAATTGCTCGACGACCCGGACAAAATCCCGGTGGCAGGCAAGGTTATCTGGATTACACCGGCCGGTGCCCAAAGCAACAAACAGCAGGGCATTGGGGTGCAGTTCAGCAGCGACAACCCGATGGCCCGTGACCGCATTGAAACCCAGCTGGCGGGAGCCATTAAATCGGACCGACCAACCCACACTATGTGACCCCGGTTGTCTCCGAATTAATCACGGAAAGAATCACGGATTGATTGCCTATCAGCGCCATTAACAGCATCCATGGCGCTGTTCCACTGATGCGATATTCTATTCTCAACATTCACACCCGAATTTTCGCATCCAACAGCAATCTCACCGATACTGAATACACACAATAGTCACTGCTTCTTGCCATTGATGGGCGTCCCGAAAGGGCGGGTCGACACAAGCATTCGTTTTATCGGTGTTGGCCAGCAACAAGAACAGCGAAAGAACAACACAAGGTTCTGATTATGTCTGCAAACGCTTTTCGCCTGATTGGCTCTACGCCAGTCGAATCCCTGAATATCGAAGTTCAACACTACGAACACGTGGCCACCGGCGCTGTTCACTATCACCTGGTCAGTGAACACGACGAAAAAGCCTTTATGGTGGCGGTTCGCACCATGCCAAAAGACAGCACCGGTGTGGCGCATATTCTGGAGCACTCGGTACTGTGTGGCTCTGAAAAATACCCGGTACGCGACCCCTTCTTCATGATGACGCGTCGCTCGCTGAACACCTTTATGAACGCCATGACCAGCAGCGACTGGACGGCGTACCCGTTCGCTTCGCAGAACGACAAGGACTTCAACAACCTGCTGGACGTCTATCTGGACGCCGTGTTCTTCTCGCGCCTGCACCCGCTGGACTTCGCTCAGGAAGGCCACCGCATTGAGCCAAAAGACCCGAACGACCCGAATTCTCCACTGGAATTCAAAGGCGTGGTGTTCAACGAAATGAAAGGTGCCATGTCATCGCCGGTATCCCAGCTGTGGCAGGGCATCAGCTCTTACCTGTTCCCAACCACCACCTACCACTACAACAGTGGCGGTGAGCCAGCTGAAATTACCTCGCTGACCTACGACCAGCTGATGAGCTTCTACAAGAGCCATTACCACCCAAGCAACGCTATCTTTATGACGTTCGGTAACCTCGACGTCAGCGAACTGCAAGACAAGCTGGAAAGCCAGGTGCTGAGCCGTTTCGAGCGTCAGAACCAAACCTGGAGCGTACCGGCGGAACAACGCTACGCAGCACCGGTGGCCGTACAGGAACACTACGGCGTCGACAGCGACGACCTGAGCGGCAAAACCCACCACGTGCTGGGCTGGCTGCTGGGTTTCAGCACCGATCTGGATGCCCAACTGGAAGGCAACCTGCTGAGCCAGATTCTGCTGGACAACTCCGCCTCGCCTCTGCGTCGTGCGTTGGAGCAAACCGAGCTGGGTAGCTCGCCATCGCCACTGTGCGGCATGGAAGAATCCAACCGTGAAATGAGCTTTATGTGCGGCCTTGAGGGCAGTGAGCCAGAAAACGCCGAAGCGTTTGAAAAACTGGTGCTGGACACTCTCAACGACGTTGCTGAAAACGGCGTCGACAGCGAACTGGTGGAATCTGCCTTGCACCAGCTGGAACTGCACCAGCGTGAGATCGGCGGCGACCACTACCCATACGGCCTGCAACTGATCTTCAACGCACTGCCAGCAGCAACCCACTACGGCGATCCGGTTGGCATGCTGAACCTCGACCCGGCACTGCAACGTCTGCGCGAAAAAGTCAGCCAGCCAGGCTGGATTCAGGAAGCCGTGAAACGCCTGCTGCTGAACAACCGCCACCGCGTACGCTACAGCCTGCTGCCGGATGCTGGCCTTAACGCCGAAAGCAAACGTCTGGAACAACAGCGTCTGGACACCATTGTGGCCAACCTCAGCGACGAACAGCTGGCGGCGATCAAACAACAGGCGCTGGATCTGCAAGAGCGTCAGGCTCAGGAAGATGATCCGGGCATGTTGCCGCAGGTAACGCTGGAAGATGTTAAGCCAGACATCAACTACACCGCACCAACCGGCAAAACCGACAGCGGCCTGCCAACCACTGAATACGTGACTGGCACCAACGGCATTTTGTACCAGCAACTGGTGGTCGACCTGCCAACATTGGACGCTGAACAACTGAGCTGGCTGCCACTGTTCACCAACGCCTGGACCGAAGTGGGCGCGGGCGATAACGACTATTTGGCCCAGCAAATCAAACAAACGGCGTTGGTCGGCAGCTTGTCGAGCTACGCCAGCATTCGCAGCCAGGTGACCAGCTGCGACCAGCTGGATGGCTATCTGGTCATGACCGGTAAAGCACTGGGCACCAAAGCCGACGAGTTTTCAGCCCTGATGAAAGAAACCTGGCAGCAAGCCCGTTTCGACGAAAGCGGCCGCTTGCTTGACCTGTTGGCGCAACTGACGGCACGTAAGGAACACGGTATTACCGGCGGTGGCCACAGCTTCGCCATGGCAGCTGCCGCTGCCAGCCTGAACCCGGCAGCGAACGTGTCCAACACCCTCAGTGGTATGCCGCAATTGGCCAAACTGAAAGCCTTCCTGAAACAAGCACATCAGGACGGCGGTAAATCGATTTCCGACGCACTGGCCGGACTGGCAACCGCCATTGGCCAAAGCCCGCAGGAATCGGTAGCGGTTCACGACGAGGCGCACCGCGATGCTCACATGGCCTCACTGGCTAACGAGTGGCAGTCTGTCACGCCAGCCACTGGCAGCCAGCTGCAATGGGCCATGCAAGACAGTGCCAGCTACTGGATGGTGGATTCCCAGGTGAACTTCTGTGCCTGGGCACTGCCATCAACCACGCTTGTAGACAAAGATGCCGCTGCACTGTCGGTACTGGCAGGGGTGCTGCGCAATGGCTACCTGCACACGGCGATTCGTGAGAAGGGCGGTGCGTACGGTGCAGGTGCTACTCAAGACAATGCTAACGGCTGTTTCAAGTTCTACACCTACCGCGATCCACGGGTAGAAGGCACCTTTGACGACTTTGAAAAATCCGTCGACTGGGTATTGGAACGCGCCACTGGCGACGACCTGGTAGAGCAAGCGGTACTGGGACTGATTGGTGGTATGGACCGTCCGGGATCACCGGCGGGCGAAGCCAAACAAGCGTTCCATATGGACCGTGGCGGCCGCACGCGTGAAATTCGTCAGAACTTCCGCGAGCGTCTGCTATCTACAAGCTGGGCCGATGTTCAGCGTGTTGCCAACCAGTACCTGAAAGGTCAGGCCGGTAGCAAAGCCGTGATTGCACCACGCGGCAGCGCCGACGTGGCAGAAAAACTGGGTCTGAAGGCACAGGACTTCTAAAACCCGGCTCACACCGCGCGAAAACACCACCCGCTACGGCGGGTGGTTTTCTATCTGTCTGTCATTAAATCGCGTCACACTGACATCAACGTACACATCATCAACCGACTAAAGAAACAACGCAGACCAATGACCAAACTGCTGTACATCGCCCGCATCCTCCTACTGATTGTTTTGGTTGTCGTTATCTGGGCATCACTGAAAGCCACCGGCAACACCCTGGCTGGCTCCGACAAAATCGCCCACTTTATGGCCTACGGCGCCCTCGCCGGACTCGGCCTTATCAGCTTCCGCCGCCCCAAAAACAAAGCACTCTTCATGCTCTTCTGCCTGATCCTGGGCGGCACCATGGAAATCCTTCAAGGCCGACTGCCACACCGCGTAATGGGCTGGGACGACATGCTCGCCAACGCCCTTGGCGTGCTCGCCGCCATAGTGGTTTATTGGCCGCTGAGACGTTGGATTGACAAAATCCTCGGCCGAGCCTGAGGCGCAGGCAACAACCAGCTTGTCTTTTAGCGTGAATTAGTGGAACGCTGAATCCTCGGCTCGTCACAAAAATGTGATTCAGTTCCTATGGTATGGTGCTTTAAGTATCCAAGGAGTAAGGAAATGACGGATTTGACCAAGGCTGGAGGCATCAAAAAATCGCTGAGAGAGCGGTTTCGGTTTGTTGAGCTTCTCCTTTACTGGGAGGGCGGTATAAATACGTCCCAGTTGACCAATCAGTTTAATATCGGTCGTCAGCAGGCTTCAAAAGATATTGGAGATTATCAAAGATTAACCGGTAACAAGCTGGAATATAGCGCAGTTAAAAAACTGTATCGGCCCATCGGCGCTGTGGAGCTTGCATTCACGCAAGGAGTTGCCGATGAGTATTTGTGGTTTGCCTCAGGCATATCCCACTCTCCACATGACCACGCTCGCATCGTCGGATTTATTGTTAATCCACCTCTTCGCAAGATCAGTAAGGATCTTGTTCAGGTACTGGTCGCTGCTCAGCGTTACCAGAAATGTTTGGAAGTCGATTACCGGTCTTTGACGAATCCCTCCGCCGACGGACGATTAATTTGGCCTCAGCGGTTTGTCTACACATGTGGCCGATGGCACGTTCGGGCTTGGTGCGATCGGAGTCAATCTTACCGGGATTTTGTAATGGCCCGATTCTTTAGTATTCCATCGATAGAAGACAGCGCTGCTATGAATCTTCCAGCGGATGTCGCTTGGAATACAGAGGTGTTACTGGTGGTCAAGCCAGACCCGAGATTAACATCTGACCAGGCCCAGATTCTTCAGCGCGAATATGGAATGAAAAACGGTGAACTGCATGTGTACACAAAAGCGGCGCTAGCCAGATACACACTCGATGACCTTAGAGTAAATTACAAGGTGCTGGACGGTAATCCAACTGCTCAGCAATTAGTTTTGGCCAATTATCCCGAAATAAGACAGTGGCTGTTTTGAGTTGATAGGTGCTTAAAAACACGACATGTGCAAAAGCCCAGTATTGGAATGCAGGGCGAAGAGAGCAGAATGCTCAGTAAGAGTCAGGGAGCGGATCAAAATGGTTAAATCCAGTATCGAAGACATTTTCCGATTTTGGGGAAAGGCGAGAAAGCCCGTAAGCATGTCGGAAAGGCTTGTCCCGTCAAACGGTGCAAAATATCACTGCTTGCCTTATCACTGCCTGGATGTCACCGCCGTTGCGGAAGTCTGGATTGATAAAAGCCCGTCACTCATTAAGCAATTTTCCAAGCGGCTTGAGTGTTCAGTGTCAGAAGCCAAAGCCTGGGTGCTGTTCTTTGTAGCCTTGCATGATCTCGGTAAGCACCTGCCGCAGTTTCAGCATAAAGCGCTGCACATTCTGAAAGACATTAATCCGTTGCTCGGCAAATTAGGTTTTTCCGAAAACCAGATTCGTGGCTTTTATCATGGCCCGGCTGGGTATTACTGGTTGCATGAGCTGTCATTTAAAAAAGAAAGCGATAACAGCACGACCGGTATGGATCTGGATTTTGATGACTTCTTTGATGATGACGAAGAAGAGTCTGGTAGCCAATGGGAACTATGGAAGCACTGGATGGCGGCGGTGGCAGGGCATCATGGTGCGATTCCTACGGATCGTGGCAATTTCGCTTTACCGAGTGAAGTCACTACGCAAGCCGAGGAATCCGTAAAAGCCGCCATGTTGCTTTGGCTGGATGTGCTGGCTGAGATGTTTCTTCATCCTGCTGGGCTCTCGCTGGAAAGTAATCCACCGCAACTGGTGCCGGATTCTGTTAACGGACAGATAAAGCAGGATAAGTGGGCACAGAATTATCTTGCAGGGTTCTGTTCGGTAGCAGACTGGCTAGGTTCGTCGGATCGTTTCGAATATGACGATCAGCCGTGTGACACCCTTGAACAACTCCAAAACTGGTTCGAAAAACGTAAGCCCATCTCTGAAAACGCCTTGATCGACTTTGGCCTGATCTCTCAGGTTTATCCAGACCCTCATATCAACAAACTGATTGGTGAAAACCGAACCCCAAGACAATTACAGGCAATGGCTGCAGAGTTGCCAGTGAGTCAAGGACTCACCATTGCGGAAGCGGCCACCGGTTCAGGCAAAACTGAGTTAGCTTTGCTGCAAGCCTGGCGATTATTGGATGCTGGTTTGGCTGACAGTATTGTGTTTGCCTTGCCGACACAGTCAACCGCCAATGCCATGCTCGGGCGCTTGGAGCAGCTCGCCACCGTGTTGTTCGAAAACTCTCCTAATCTGATTTTGGCTCATGGGCGCGCCAACTATCAGGAGTCATTTATTACCCTCAAAGACGCCGCCAAACCGAAAACCGAGCAGGGTATTGAAGAAGCTTTGGTGCAATGTGCGGAATGGCTGGCGCAAAGTCGCAAGCGGGTATTTCTGGGGCAGATCGGTGTTTGCACTGTGGATCAGGTGCTGGTGTCGGTATTACCGGTTCGCCATAACTTTGTACGTGGCTTTGGGGTTGGCCGCAGCGTGCTGATTGTCGATGAGGTGCATGCCTACGATGCCTATATGTACGGTTTGCTGAGTGGCGTTTTACAGCAGCAAAAGCTCTCGGGTGGCAGTGCCATTTTGCTGTCGGCCACCTTGCCCAGTGGTCAAAAGCAGCAATTAGCTCAGGCTTGGGGCTATAACCAGCCTTTGCCCGATCAAACACCGTACCCTTTGATTACCCAGATCGCTGATACCCCAAACAAGTCAGAGGCAAAAACGCTCGCTATTCCGAACTCAGCGGATGCGGAACCTGAGAAAACCCTTACGCTATCGCTGGAGGTATCGGCAGACTTTTTGCCTTCAGAAGCTCTGAAGCAACAAATCCAGGACGCCGTCGCTAGCGGTGCTCAAGTCTGTGTAATCTGCAATCTGGTGGATGTTGCCCAAGGTCTGTATTCGGAATTTCAGCAGCGTTTTACAGAGGCTGGATTAACGGCTGATCAGCTCGATCTGTTTCATTCGCGCTTTACCTTCCATGATCGGCAGAAGAAAGAGCAAAAGGTCATCAGCACCTTTGGTCGTCCAGGTAAGCAACAAGAGCCTGAACAGAGCTTCAATCCTGCCAGAAAGCGCGGTCACTTATTGATTGCAACTCAAGTCGTGGAGCAGTCGCTGGATATTTGCTTCGACTGGATGATCACGCAGCTGTGCCCGGTAGACCTGCTATTTCAGCGACTCGGGCGTTTGCATCGTCATGCGGAAAATTATCCGAAACGACCCGAAGACTACCAGACACCGCAATGCACGGTTCTGGGGTCGGACTCGGATAAGTTTGATCTCCATGAGCTGATTTATGGCAACAGCCGAGTGCTTTGGCGTACTCAAAAGCTTTTGGAAAGCGCCAGTCAGCAACACGAGGGTAGAGTGGATTTCCCAGCAGCTTATCGGGATTGGATTGAACCTGTATACGACGAAACGCCAGAAACCGATGAGCCAGAGTCTGTGATAACAAGCTTCGAGAAGTTCGAAAATGAGCGGTTTGCGTCGCAAAGCTGCGCCAAGCGTTTGATGTTCTCGGATATGAGTGAGCTAAAGGATAGCGATGGCAACGTTAGCACCCTAACCCGAGATGGCGAAATGAGCCTGAATCTCGTGCCGTTTTACCTGAACTCAGCAGGCGAGAAATGTTTGCTTGATGGCCATGCGCTCTCAGAGCTGGACGACAGTAACTATTGGGAAGCGATTAACCTCAACACGGTTGCCGTCCCCAAAAGCTGGGAACGTAAAGACCCGTTGCTTAAAGAAACGAGTAAGGACGGATTGGTTTGGTTGGAGCTCGAACCTGAATCAATAGAATCAGAAGTTCGCTTTACCAGCCTGGGTAAAGCGATTACTTATCACTATTCAAACAATGGCGGGTTACGTCGTGAGATCAAGGAGGACAAATGAATCTGCTCAAAGACCCCTGGATTCCAATTCAGCAATCCGGTATTCAGGAAAAAATCACCTTGCAGCAGTTGCTGTGTGGTGAGAAAGAAGGCGACCTCTGTCTGCCCAGAGATGATATGGAAATGGCCTGCTTGCAGTTGCTGGTGGCCATCACTCAGGTGCTGTTTACGCCGGACAACAAAAAGGCGCTGACAGCAAGAGTGAAAGCGCCGCTCACCGATGCGGAGTTTCTGGCGGCGTGCGAGGGAAAAGAACATTGGTTCGACCTTGAGCACACAGAAACGCCCTTTATGCAGTTTCGGGGTGTTAAAGCCAAAGAGACCACTCCTCTCGATAAGCTAATGGCTGGTCTTGCTGATGGCACCAGCAAGCCTTTTATGAATCCCGAAGGCCTGGTCACTCAACTGTGTGGCGGTTGTGCGGCTATCGCTCTGTTTAATACCGCCAATAATTGCCCTGGCATGGGCGGGGGATTTAAAGCGAGTTTGCGTGGCAGTACACCGATTACGGTAATGGTGCGAGAGTCAAAACTGCGCACGTCCATCTGGGTGAATCTGCTCACCAAAGAGAGTTGGCACAAAGCGGCTATTACCAATTTTGAGCAAGCGCCTAACTTTGTTGATCCGGTCAAGGCCGGAGCGACCTTTGATGTATCGGCGATGGGTGTGCCGCGAGGCTTGCTCTGGCAGCCTGCGCACTTTGAACTGGTTAAAGCCGAATCGGAATGTGCTTGCAGCCTGTGTGGGTCGATTGAGGCAGGCTTTTCAGGCTTCAAAAAAGAAAAGTTCAATTACACGGCTAACGGCCATTGGCCACATCCCTTGTCGTCTCGCACCTTTTCACTGAAGGGTGGGAAAAAAGAATTCAAAACGCCGTCCTTTACCACTACTCAGCCGACCTGGGTGCATTTAGGCAAGCTATTGGCCACGTTGGATAAAGGCAAAGAAGGCTCCGAAGCCACGCCAGTTATCCAGCAATTGCGCGGTTGGAACATGCTGGTTCGCACTGTGTTTATTGGTGGCTATAGAAATAATCAGGCGACGATTCTGGAGCGTCGCCACGAAATGATCAGTCTTGCCGATAACTGGCCAGAACATGCCAATAAAATCGATGAGCTGGTGATGCAGGCGTTGGAATACAAAACCGCGTTGCGTCGTGGGCTGTATCTGTTTTCTGAAGGTATCAAAGACAAGGTGCCGGGCAGTGGCGTGAATCGCTGTGTGGAATATGACGATCAGTTCTTTCAGCAGACCGAACAGCTGATTCGCCAGACGCTATTGGAAGCGGATTTTGATGACTGCCAGAAAACCAAGCTGGCCCTGCAATCTGAATTGCGTCGTGTGGTGCTGAAGTTGTTTGCCGAAGCCACCGACCCGTATCAGCACGATCCGAAAATGCTTAAGGCTCTAGCCGTCGCCAGAAAAATGCTGATTCATAAATACCTGAAAGCCATCGAAATCCCTGTGAATACCCCGAAAGAGGAAGTCATCAATGGATAACAAGGAACAGTCATTGCCAGATTTTGTGGCGATGTATGAGCGCTATCACAGCCTGACTCCAGGCCAGCGTGCCGAACTTCGACGTTGCGCCAAACCGGAAGAGCTGTCGGAAGTGCCCGCGTTTTATCAGTTAGCCAGCAACCATTTCAATTTGTACGGTCAGCGCCAGTTTGTATTTTGCTTGCCATATTTAACCCATAAACAAGATGGCTCGTCGCTTGGTCAAATGTTAGGCAAACAAGCTGGGTTGTCCGAAAAACGCGTGATGATGGTACTGCGCTCGGAAGCCCCGAATGACCTGCTGCAACTGAAGCGCCTGCTGACGATGTGTAAGCCCGTCGTGGATATCGCCAAGGCAGGGGAGACCATTTTCTTCTGGAGCGAAATCAGCAAACGCAAACTGATCGAAGATTACTTTTTTAACCAAACCTCTGGCACCGCACAGCAAAGCGCTTGAGCCAATTCACGAGCGCTAGCTCAATATTAAGGACAAGATTATGAGCAAGAACTTTATTAACTTTCATATCCTGATCTCTCACAGCCCTTCCTGCCTGAACCGCGACGATATGAATATGCAAAAGTCTGCGGTGTTTGGTGGCAAGCGCCGGGTGCGCATTTCCAGCCAGAGCTTGAAGCGCACTATTCGCCAAAGCGATTACTACCGTGAGCATATAGGTACACCGTCATTGCGTACCCGTGAGCTTTCCAAAGTACACAGCCGTTTTACGGAAGCCCTGAAAGATGAATTTCCGGCAGAAATGATCAAAACCGCGCTGGAGTGGATTTCTGGCAAAGAGGGCATGGCGGATCTGTCTAGCAAGGGCATTGCCGTTGCACCATGGGTGCTGAATGAAGTGCGTTATGTGTGCCAGCAGATTCAGGATGCAGGCGAGGGCATGGACGCCAAGAAACTTCAGAAGCAGATTGAAAAAGACGCCAAGCCGTTCATCGCCGCCGCCTGTGACGCGGTGGATATTGCACTGTCCGGTCGTATGGCGACCTCGGGTCTGATGACCAATATCGATGGTGCGCTGTCGGTGGCTCATGTGTTGACCACGCATGCCGTGGATGCCGATATCGACTGGTTTACCGCTGTGGATGACCTGGTGATGGAAGATAAATCCAAGCGTGCTGTGGGCGAGCTGCAAGAAGGCAAAGCCGAAGCCGGTTCGGGCCACTTGGATACCCAGGAGTTTTCCTCCGGTGTTTTCTATCGCTATGCCAGTTTGAATATCGCTCAGCTGCAGAAAAACCTGGGCGATGCCAGTCGTGAAGAGGCACTAAAAATAGCTTCCCACGTTCTGCACTTAATGGCCACCGAAGTGCCAAGCGCCAAGCAGCAGTCTTCTGCGGCTTTCAACCTTGCTGATCAGGCGTTGGTCAGTTTCTCTGATATGCCAATCTCATTGGCCAATGCCTTTGAAAAACCTGTCAAAGCGGATCGTGAAGGTGGTTTTCGTGAGCCGTCGGCTGCGGCGTTAAATTCCCACTGGAATAGCGTGAATACCAGTTACGGTCTGGAAGAGCGGGCTGCCGAGTTCTCGACGTTCGCGGTTGAGGTCCCTGAAGGTCTGGAACTGAAAAAATCTCTGCCTGATCTCGAAGCCTGGGTGCGTAACGACGGCGAAGGGTAACGGTTATGGAAGATTTTTTGATACTCAAGCTCGACGGCCCGTTGCAGGCTTGGGGGCGGGAGAGTTACGAAGGGCTGCGCCCCAGCGAATTGTTCCCCGGTAGAAGTTCGTTGCTGGGACTGCTTGGTGCTTGTTTGGGCATCGATCGCGATGATCAGGTTGGTCAAGGCAAGCTCGCAGGCAGTGTTAACTTTGCGGTAAGGGTGGATGTGGTGTTGTGCCCATTCACCAGCAAGCCCTTGCGTCGGCAAAAGTTGACCGACTACCACACAGTGCAAAATGCCCGTGAAGACTATCGTGGCTTAAAAAGCCACGAGACCATTCAGACCTGGCGCGAATACTGGCAGGACAGCCGCTATACCGTGGTGGTTTGGTTAAAAGAGGGAGCCGAGTATTCATTCGATGAACTACGAACAGCGATTCAAAAGCCGGTATACGCCCCTGTTTTGGGGCGCAAAAGCTGCCCGATTGCGCGCCCGTTGTATGAATCCAGCATCAAGGCTGAGAGTTGTGAATCCGCCTTGCTGATGGTGGAGCCAGTAGGCGGTACGATTTACTCGGACGTAGAGTTAAGCAATAGCAAAGAGCTGCGGGTGCGAGACGTGCCGATTGTGCATCAGCCAAGGCAATTCGCTAGCCGCACTGTGTATATGCAAGCGCAAGGAGGTGGCCATGCATCTTAGTCAGCTGCATATCGACTGGAAAAAAGCTAAAAACCCCTATGACCTGCATCGGGCAATTTGGGAATTATTTCCTGACCGCCCGGAAGATACGCGGGATTTTCTGTTTCGGGTGGAAGCACTGGAGCCTAATCAAGGTGCCAGAGTGTTGATGCTGTCGCAGAACTCGCCAGCAGAGCAGTCGGAGCACAGCCGCCTGCTGGCCACTCGGGATTGGAATCCCATGTTGGCAGAAGGACAACGGCTCAGATTTCGCTTACGGGCGAATCCGGTTAAGTCCATTGCCGACGAAAGCAAGGGCACCAAAATCGGTAACAACGGTAAGGAGTACGTTAAGCGGATTCGAGTGCCTTTGATTCATGAAGAGGAACAGCAAGCCTGGCTGGAGCGAAAGCTGGAAGGCGCTGCTGTGCTGGATCAGCTGATTATTCAGCGTGAAATGCCGTTACGGTTTAGCAAATCGGATGGCAAGCAGCGTATGGCTGGAAAGGTTCAGCCGGTGTTGTTTGACGGTGTGCTGGTGGTTCAAGATCCACAAGCCCTATTGGAATGTTTGCAGCAAGGCATAGGCCCAGCCAAATCCTTTGGTTGTGGATTATTGTCATTGGCGATGGCTTAAGTGATAGCTAAAAGGCGGTTGTAGTTTTAAAACTACAACCGGGACGCATTCAAGGATAGAATCATGACCATACGAGTTGTTCAGTCCGAACTGTTCAAACGCTGGTTGAAAAAGCTCAAGGATGAGCGCGGCAAGGCAAAGATCCTCTCGCGGGTTCATCAGCTCGCGTGTGGGTTGCCGGGTGATGTGAAGTATCTGGGCAAGGGAGTGTCTGAACTGCGGATTCACTTTGGGCCTGGTTACCGAGTGTATTTTCACCAAAGCGGCGATGAGCTGGTGTTGCTTTTGATCGCGGGCGACAAGTCCACTCAGTCGAGAGACATAACCAAAGCCCAGTCTTTATTGATGGACTGGCAAGCTGATGGAGACAATCCCCATGACCCAAACCTTCACTGAATTTGATCCAGCAGAGTTTCTGGAAACTCCGGAATCCATCGCCGAGTTTTTGAACGAAGCCCTGGCTGTTGCAGATGCGGCCTATATTGCCAAAGCCCTGGGCGTGGTGGCTCGCGCTAAAGGCATGAGCAGCGTAGCCGATCAAACGGGCTTATCGCGCGAGCAACTGTACAAAACGTTCAGTGAACAGGGCAATCCGACGCTGAAAACCCTGCTGGCTCTTACCCAAGTGCTCAATCTGAATCTGAGTGTTACACCGCGCTAGACGCAATCACTGTTCATTCTCGCAAGGACGCGATCATGAGTTTTATTCCTCTCAAGCCCATCCCCATAAAAGACCGTAATTCCATGATCTTTGTTGGTATGGGGCGTATCGATGTGCGCGATGGTGCCTTCGTTGTTATCGACGAAGTGCACGGCGAGCGTATGCACATTCCTGTGGGTTCTATCGCCTGTTTGATGTTGGAGCCGGGCACGCGGATTAGCCATGCCGCCGTTAAACTGGCAGCGACAACAGGCACTTTGCTTATTTGGGTGGGAGAGGCAGGAGTCAGGTTGTATTCCGTCGGTCAGCCTGGTGGCGCACGCTCTGACAAGTTGCTCTATCAGGCAAAGCTTGCACTGGATGAAGAATTGCGCCTGAAAGTCGTACGCAAAATGTTCGAAATTCGCTTTGGTGAACCAGCTCCGCAACGCCGCAGTGTCGACCAGCTACGCGGGATCGAAGGCGCTCGTGTCCGCAAAATTTATCAGCAACTGGCCAAGCAGTATGGTGTTGATTGGCGAGGGCGAGACTACGACGTTAAAGATTGGGACAAGGGAGATACCATTAACCAATGCCTGAGTGCTGCGACCTCTTGTCTGTATGGTGTGACCGAGGCCGCGGTACTGGCTGCGGGGTACGCGCCTGCGATTGGGTTCGTACACTCCGGTAAGCCGCTGTCGTTCGTCTATGACATTGCCGACCTGGTGAAATTCGACGGAGTGGTGCCCATTGCCTTCCGGATTGCGGCCAAAAATCCGCCTAGGCCCGACCGTGAAATTCGGGTCGCCTGTCGCGAACATTTCCGCTCCAGCAAATTGCTAAAACAGCTGATTCCGTTGATTGAAGAAGTGTTGTCTGCTGGTGAGATTGAACCACCCAAGCCTCCCGAAGATGCCCAGCCACCGGCGATACCTGAACCGCCATCTGTTGGTGATGAAGGTCACAGGAGTAAATAAACATGAGCATGATAGTGGTGGTGACGGAAGCCGTACCCGACCGGCTGCGTGGGCGCTTGGCAGTCTGGTTACTGGAAATCAGGGCCGGAGTGTATTTGGGTGATGTATCGCGACGGATACGAGAAATGATCTGGCAACAGGTCGACGCTCTGGCAGAAGACGGCAACGTGGTGATGGCCTGGGCCACCAATACCGAATCCGGCTTCGACTTCGTGACCTACGGAAAAAATCGCCGTATGCCAGTGGACTTGGATGGATTAAGACTGGTGAAATTCACTCCCGATCAGGCTGATTGACTCACGTCGAACACCTCTTCAAAAGCTCCTTAATAATGCGGAAATTGTTGGTAGATTTTCGGAGAAGATATTTTCTTTTGAAAATCAACCATATACATTTAGAGCGTTCCCCGTACCTGCGGGGATAAACCGGTAACGGCAAACGGTGGTGTAGTTATCGACACGCGTTCCCCGTACCTGCGGGGATAAACCGGAATATAAATAGCTGTACCTTGCGGTCAGATAGCGTTCCCCGTACCTGCGGGGATAAACCGCGAGCCAACAGGAGCCCAATGAAAAAACCGAGGCGTTCCCCGTACCTGCGGGGATAAACCGCCAAATTATCATAAAACGTACGCTTTGCCATGGCGTTCCCCGTACCTGCGGGGATAAACCGACTGTCACCAACAGTGTAAACCTGAGTATCCAGCGTTCCCCGTACCTGCGGGGATAAACCGCTTGATAAATTGTTGGTTCCTTCTTCTCTACTGCGTTCCCCGTACCTGCGGGGATAAACCGCAACTTCGGGACCTTTTTCATAGGCCTTCTTGGCGTTCCCCGTACCTGCGGGGATAAACCGTTAGTCCAACTATTGATGTCTGCCAGTTTTTAGCGTTCCCCGTACCTGCGGGGATAAACCGCCGTTAAGGAGTGGATTCCAACAATACACAAGGCGTTCCCCGTACCTGCGGGGATAAACCGACCTGGCCAAACTCAGTCCAGACCAGCAGTTCGCGTTCCCCGTACCTGCGGGGATAAACCGGTTGTCACAGTTGCGTAATCAATGGTGATGGTGCGTTCCCCGTACCTGCGGGGATAAACCGTGCGCCGCATGAAAAACAGCGGCAAATTGCCGGCGTTCCCC
Source organism: Oceanobacter sp. ABM4_470 (assembly GCF_056158645.1). Taxonomy (NCBI): domain Bacteria; kingdom Pseudomonadati; phylum Pseudomonadota; class Gammaproteobacteria; order Oceanospirillales; family Oceanospirillaceae; genus Oceanobacter; species Oceanobacter sp. ABM4_470. The sequence continues at coordinate 1,669,877 of NZ_JBSWTR010000001.1, read as the reverse complement.
GTACCTGCGGGGATAAACCGCCTATCGCGTACGACGATGCGGCCCTGAGCACGCGTTCCCCGTACCTGCGGGGATAAACCGTCCGAAATTCTTCCTGTTTCCACCAGCCCGGCCGCGTTCCCCGTACCTGCGGGGATAAACCGTCACCTTGTCCACTCCTGCTCAGGATTTTGAGGCGTTCCCCGTACCTGCGGGGATAAACCGGCATCCAGCACAGCAGCCCCGTTATCTTTCGGGCGTTCCCCGTACCTGCGGGGATAAACCGCTGATACAGAAAACCTATTGTCGAATAACGGCGCGTTCCCCGTACCTGCGGGGATAAACCGCGACGCCAAAAAATCGGCAAGGCATTAGAAAAGCGTTCCCCGTACCTGCGGGGATAAACCGTTGCGATTAACATCCCCAGCACTGGCAACAAAGCGTTCCCCGTACCTGCGGGGATAAACCGCCCGCGAAACTGGCGAGGCAATCCCGACAAAGGCGTTCCCCGTACCTGCGGGGATAAACCGTTCAGATTCTGAAACGCCAACTGGAATCGCTGGCGTTCCCCGTACCTGCGGGGATAAACCGTAGTCCGGCAGGTTGTTAGCCTGCCCTGCTACGCGTTCCCCGTACCTGCGGGGATAAACCGTCACCGGCAACCAATCCGGTCTCGGCTACTTTGCGTTCCCCGTACCTGCGGGGATAAACCGCTCGTCAATCAGGTTCTTGCCCGGCGTCTTCAGCGTTCCCCGTACCTGCGGGGATAAACCGCTTGTTATCCCTGTGCGGGATCGTGTGATTGTGCGTTCCCCGTACCTGCGGGGATAAACCGTTGTTGTCTCCGTTGAAATGATTAGCGGCTTCGCGTTCCCCGTACCTGCGGGGATAAACCGTAGCCAGCGTCCAGCCACTGAGCATACGGCGTGCGTTCCCCGTACCTGCGGGGATAAACCGGTTTCCTGACTGACGGCGTTGATGCCGACGTCGCGTTCCCCGTACCTGCGGGGATAAACCGGGTCGGCGCTTGAACTACCAAAATCAAAATAAGCGTTCCCCGTACCTGCGGGGATAAACCGCAACATCACTCTGATAACAACCTTCCTCTCCCGCGTTCCCCGTACCTGCGGGGATAAACCGCTTAGGCTCCAGCCGATTGAATGGGGCTATATGCGTTCCCCGTACCTGCGGGGATAAACCGGCGGCAATGTAGCGGCGGAAATGACCGGATTGGCGTTCCCCGTACCTGCGGGGATAAACCGCCGTTGACCGTTTGCGGTAGCAATCCAGCCAAGCGTTCCCCGTACCTGCGGGGATAAACCGAGCGCAACGGAAAGTATAAAGTCGTCAGTGATGCGTTCCCCGTACCTGCGGGGATAAACCGCTCCGGCGCAGCTCGAAACGTTCATCCAGTTCGCGTTCCCCGTACCTGCGGGGATAAACCGTGGCCGGGTCCATACGGCGCTTGTCGCTAAGTGCGTTCCCCGTACCTGCGGGGATAAACCGCATCGAAAAAACAACTTGGTGCGCAATTCGCTGCGTTCCCCGTACCTGCGGGGATAAACCGCGGCTGATCAAATTGGAGCAAGAACATGATCAGCGTTCCCCGTACCTGCGGGGATAAACCGAATCTGAAACTACTACCGTCGATTTTTATCAGGCGTTCCCCGTACCTGCGGGGATAAACCGCCACATATCATAGAGCGAGCCGATTGTTTTATGCGTTCCCCGTACCTGCGGGGATAAACCGTTTTTGAGCCATGCTTAATCCTCCTTCGGATTGCGTTCCCCGTACCTGCGGGGATAAACCGGCAATACAAAGCAAATACGAAACAGGAGCAAAGCGTTCCCCGTACCTGCGGGGATAAACCGCCTTACTACTGCAGCGAGGGCTATCCAACAATGCGTTCCCCGTACCTGCGGGGGTAAACCGTGTCAGTGCGGAGAAGAAGACCTTACCGAGCGTTCCCCGTACCTGCGGGGATAAACCGCTGGATTCAGCCTCTGTTACGCCAGCGGCAGGGCGTTCCCCGTGCCACGGGGATAAACCGCGCAATTCCTTGAAAGCCGCAAATTTTCGGTTGCGTTCCCCGTGCCCACGGGGATAAACCGACGGCGGCGAAACCGCTGAAGCGCTTGAAATGGCGTTCCCCGTACCCGCGGGGATAAACCGACGACATCAACCGGCTGGAAGAAAGCCTGCGAGCGTTCCCCGTACCTGCGGGGATAAACCGTTCAGTGCCCACAGCACAGCCGCTGCACGGGCGCGTTCCCCGTACCTGCGGGGATAAACCGAGCACCTGCCAAATCAGGCCAGCGAAGGCACAGCGTTCCCCGTACCTGCGGGGATAAACCGAGAGCGCCGAAAAGGTCGTGGCCTTAGAAATCGCGTTCCCCGTACCTGCGGGGATAAACCGCAAGTCACAGAGCAACTTGACGGCAAATCAGAGCGTTCCCCGTACCTGCGGGGATAAACCGCGGTTGCGAGTCAGGTCAGCTGCAGCGGTCATGCGTTCCCCGTGCCCGCGGGGATAAACCGCACAGAAGATGCTCGAAGGCACGGTACCGAATGCGTTCCCCGTGCCCACGGGGATAAACCGGTGCAGGCGCAGTGTTCCCACAGGTATCGAACGCGTTCCCCGTGCCCGCGGGGATAAACCGTCCGAACTGTCTAAGCTTGGGATCGACATGCGGGGATAAACCGCTGGCAGAAACACCAGCAGGAAAACGCGTAGGGCGTTCCCCGTACCTGCGGGAATAAACCGACTACCTATCAAGAATCAGAACAGAAGGTAATGCGTTCCCCGTACCCGCGGGGATAAACCGCGCTGTTTTGCTGTGAGTGTCTGCAGTGGCTCGCGTTCCCCGCACCCACGGGGATAAACCGCTCGCTGCCGCACAGGCGGTCTGGAAACCATTCGTTATACGGTTGTATGTAGGAGTCGGTCTTTCTGAATCTCTGGTTTGATGGACGCGAGCGCCCATCCTAGGTGGTGTTGGTGCGGATATGGACGCTGTTCGGGGTTTGTTTTTGCAGCTTTCTTCTGGATGCTGAAACAAGTTCAGGATGCCAATGCATGGTGTTGCTTTTACGGGTGGGCTACGGTTTCTCCAGGTGGGGTGATGTAATACGCCTTCGGCTATTAGCATCCTACGGTTTCATTCTGTTGGGGTGGTGGGTGTGTTTGGTTGCCTATCGAGAGCAAGCTCTCTCCCACAAAGAAGCGGTGTTGTAGGTTGGGCCCTGCTCAACGATTGCTGGGCCGTGCCCAGTCTACGATGGTTTTTCCGACTTCGACGCTCAAATAAAAAACGCCCTGCAAGGTTGCTTGCAGGGCGTTTTTGTTTTCGCTGTTTAAAGCAGCAAGTGAGCGGGTAGCTCGTTACTTGGCCGCTTTTTTGGCTTCGGCAATCCAGGCGTTGAATTTCTTCTGGTTGGCCTTGATCCACATGTCGGCGTGGCGTTCGATGGCTTTGGCGCTGTCTTCGCCGTTGGCGACCATCATGTTTTCGGCGGATACGGCGTTGATTGGCAGTTTGATGATTTCAAACAGTTTGGCGGCCGCCGGGTTTTCTGCTGCCCATTCCTTGTTGGCGACGATTTTCATGGAGTTGATGTCGAAGCCGTAGTTTTTGCCGTTTGGCAGTTTGGTGTCGGAGCCGTTCGGGTTGGCGGAGTATGGCACTTCCAGCCAGGTTACGTCTTTGCCCGGTACCAGCTTGCCGGATACCCAGTATGGGGTCCAGGTGTAGTAGAAGATTGGTTGGCCGTCGTTATAACGGGCGATGGTATCGGAGATGATGGCGGCGTATTGGCCCTGGTTGTGGTCGATGCTGCCGCGCAGTTTGAATTCGTCCAGTTGGTATTCAATCACGCCTTCACAGCCCCAGCCTGCCTGGCAGCCTGTCAGGTCGGCTTTGCCGTCGCCATTGGTATCGAACAGTTTGGCGATTTCCGGCTTTTTGAAGTCGGCAATGTTGGTGATGTTGTATTTGTCGGCGGTTTTTTTGTCGATCAGGTAGCCCTGTGCTGCACCGGAAATGTATTCGCCCTTGCGGTAGAACTTGTCGTCGCCACCGGCATTTTTGTACATGGAGTTGTGCAGTGGGAACCAGTTCACCGTGGTGTAGGTCAGGTCGCCGTTGGCGATGGCGGTGTAGCCGGCGGAGTAGTCCACTTCCTTGATTGGCTGGACGTCGTAGCCGAGTTTCTCCAGTGCCTTGTTTACCACGATGGTCTGGAATTTTTCTTCCGCAATCGGGCTGTGCATGGCGGTAACGGATACGCCTTTGCCTGGCAGTGCAGCATTGGCCATGCCGCTGATGGCCAGACCAAGGCCGAGGGTGGTGGCCAGGGTGGCTTTCTTGACGGTGTTCAGAGTCTTGATGTTGCCCATGGTTGTTCCCTTTTTCTCTGTTTGAATAGTTGTTTGTAGTTGCTTGATCAATGCTGGTGGCCGTTCAGGAACGACCAACCAGTTTCAGTACCAGTGCGGCGGGGCCGGTTTGGTACCAGTGACGCACGCCGCGGGAGCGGGAGTCTTGTCCCAACGCCTGGGTCATGCGGTCGAGGATGATGGCCAGAATCACAATGCCAAGGCCGCCGACGGTCGCCAGGCCAATGTCCAGTCGGCCAATGCCGCGCAGTACCATCAGGCCAAGGCCGCCAACGGAAATCATCGAGGCAATCACGACCATCGACAGGCTCAGCATCAGCGTCTGGTTTACACCGGCCATGATGGTTGGCATAGCCAGTGGCAGTTGCACTTTGAACAGCAGTTGACGCGGGCTGGCACCGAACGAGTGTGAGGCTTCAATCAGGTCTTCTGGCACTTGTCGAATGCCCAAATTAGTAAGGCGAATCACCGGCGGCATGGCGAATACGATGGTGACGATGACGCCGGGTACGTTACCAATGCCGAAAAGCATCACGATGGGCACCAGATACACGAACGCGGGGGTGGTCTGCATGGCGTCGAGGGTGGGGCGCAGGATGCTGTTGAGCTTTTCATGGCGCGCCATGGCGATGCCGATGGGTATGCCAAGCAGTACGCAGAAGAACACCGAGGTGATCACCAGTGACAGGGTGGTCATGGTTTCCGACCAGGCGCCAATGCCGCCGATAAACAGCAGGCCGATGACGCTGGTAATGGCCAGGCGCTTGCCGGAAAGCTGCCATGCCAACAGCGCCAGAATGACGATCATCAGCAGTGGTGGCGTGGCGTTCAGCAGCAGGTCAATGGAGTTAAGGGTGGCATCGATGGGGGCTTTTACCGCGGTAAAAAACGGGCGGAAGTTGGCGACCACCCAATCCAGGCCAGTGTCTACCCAGTCACCCAGCGGAATGATGGCTTCCGGGAATGGGTCGAGCAGGGTGGGTTCGATGATTTCTTCTTCAGTGGTGGCGCTGAGCCAGTCTTCTGAAGCGGTGAGTTCGTCTGAGCTTTGTTCGGCGTTGCCCCAGGGGTTGCTGGCGGCGCTGTCATCGCTGGCGAACGGGTTGCTGCTGTCGGACTCGGTTGCGAATGGGTTTTCGCTGGTGGCTTCAGGTTCGCTGGCGAACGGGTTGTTTGCTTCTGTGGTGGTGTTTGCTGTTTCGGTACTCATTGTGCTTCGTCCTCCTCACGGTCCAGTGCTTCCAGCAGGCGGGCTTTGCTGATGCTGCCCAGGGAATTGCCTTCTTCGTCGGTGACCGGAATCGGGTGGTCGCTGCTGGCGACGGTGCCGATCAGGGCTTTGATTGGGGTGTCGGCGCTGATGGCTTCTGGCTGGTCGTGGGTATCGAGCGCTTGTTGTAGCTGGTCGCACTGGTCTGAAGCCAACTCTTCGGCGGACACAATGCCCACAAAGTGGTGGTCTTCATCGACCACGGCGGCGTAATCGCTGTTGCTGGACTCAATGGCGGCGCTGGCGCTTTCGGTGCTGCAGCCGGCGACGATTTCAGGCAGTTCGTCGTCACAACCTTCGATCAAAGTGGCGGCGGTGAAAACGTTGGATACATCGACGTTTTTGAAGAACGAGCTGACGTAGTCGTTGGCGGGGTTGTTGAGAATTTCGTTGGGTGTGCCCACCTGAACCACTTCGCCGTTTTGCATGATGGCAATGCGGTCGCCAATGCGCATGGCTTCGTCGAGGTCGTGGGAAATAAACACGATGGTGCGTTGGTCGTTCTGTTGCAGCTTCACCAACTCGTCTTGCATTTCGGTACGAATCAATGGATCGAGCGCAGAGAAGGCTTCGTCCATCAGCATGACGTCCGGATCATTGGCTAACGCCCGTGCAAGGCCCACGCGTTGCTGCATACCACCGGAGAGTTCGTCCGGGTAAGAGTTGCCATGCTGGCCAAGGCCCACCTGTTCCAGCGCGGCCTGGGCTTTCTGATGCCGAACATCAACAGGCTCTCCCGACAGTTCCAGCCCGTAGGCGGCGTTGTCGAGCACGTTCATGTGGGGCATCAGTGCGAATGACTGGAACACCATGGAGATTTTTTTGCGGCGTACTGCGCGTAGCTGGTGTTGGTCCATGGCGGCGACGTCTTCGCCGTCAATCAGTACCTGGCCTGCGGTGGGTTCGATAAGGCGGTTCAGCAAACGAACCAAAGTAGATTTACCGGAGCCGGAGAGGCCCATGATGACGAAGATTTCACCTTCGCGAATGCTGAGGTTGGCGTCTTTTACGCCGACGGTCAGGCCGGTTTTGGCAAAAATCTCGTCCTTGTCCTGACCGTTTTCAATCATTTTCATGGCTCGGTGGGGTTTATCACCGAATACCTTGTAGAGGTTTTTTACTTCCAGTTTGATGGGGCTTTCTATGTTATCCGTCGACATGGCGGCCTTTTGTTTAGAGCTGTAAGTAATAAAACCATAGCGGTTTTTCATTACAGCTTCAAAACTAATTGGCAATTGTCTGTTCTGTAGGGCCGTTTGGCGGCATAAGCCCCTTGTTTATTGGCCTTCCAGTGAAAGTGAAAGGAACTGAGGTATCGTGACTCTTGGTAGCGGGCGGGTCAGATGATGTTTGATTAATAGTGGATGGCCGGGAAAAAGGTTAGAGGTGGAATTTTTATTAAATGAGCGTTTAATAATAAGTTGTACAGTCAAGATGTTGGTTTTCAGTGGGGCTGGTATGAGCGAATTGATTCTCGGTAGTTGTGCATGTAGGAGCGAATTTATTCGCGAGGGCGTGTAGGCAAGTGCGCTGCTGGTTTTGTGGGAGCGAATTGATTCGCGAATAAATTCGCTCCTACGCAGTTCTAGGCTTGCTGCAACGCGACCACCTTGTAGCGGCGTTCGGGGCGGCCGACGGTGCCGTATTGAATTTCGGCGGTCATCTCACCGGTGGACACCAGGTATTCCAGGTAGCGGCGGGCGGTGGCGCGGCTGGCGCCCATGGCTTGTGCGGTTTCTTCGGCGCTGATGTCGTTGGGATGATCGGCCAGTGTTTTCCGGATTTTATCGAGGGTCAGGCCGTCGATGCCTTTGGGCAACCTGTTGTTGTTTGCTGTGCCAGTGTTGTTGGCATTGCTTGAGCGGGGCATCAGACTGTCGACATCTTGCTGTGCCAGCGACTGCATGCTGTTCAGACGTTCGCGGTGCTTCTTATAGTTCTCCAGCGTTTCTTTCAAACGGTCGAACACCAGTGGCTTGAGGATGTAGTCGAACACGCCGAACAACATGGCTTCTTTCAGGGTGCTGACTTCCTTGGCGGCGGTAATCAGAATAACGTCGACGGCGTTACCTTCGGCGCGAATGCTTTTCAGCAGGTCGAGGCCTGTGCCAGTGGGGAATTGCACGTCCAGTAGCAACAGGTCCGGTTGCAGCACTTCGGCCAGGTCGCGAGCTTCTTCGAGGCCGTGGGCCAATCCAACCAGTTCAAACCCTTCTACGCGTTCAATAAAGCGTTTCTGGATTTCCGCGATTTGAGGGTCGTCTTCTGCAATGATGACTCGAATCTGGCTCATGGTTGTATCCGTGTTGCTGATGTTTTTGTTGTTGTGCGTCGTATTTTTTGCGTAGTTACTTGGTGTCGTGCTGGGTGTCGTTGCCGTTTACAGCTTCAGTGTGGCAGCTGTTTGGGGATGTAAACAATAAAGTGACTGCCCATACCGCTTTCGGATTCCACTGCAATCAGGCCACCCAGGCTATCGAGCAAGGTTTTCACCAAATGTAAGCCGATGCCGTGACCTTCGGCATTCTTGTGGCTGACGCCACGCTCAAAAATCTTGTCTTGTTCTTCAGGTGCCACACCCGGCCCCTGGTCAGCGACGTCGAACATCAGCTGGTCGCCAAAATCCGTCATCATTAATTCCACCTTACCGCCATGGCCGTGATGCCTGAGTGTGGCTTCCAGCGCGTTGTCGATCAGGTTGCCAACGATGCTGACCAGATGTTCGCGCGGCAGGCTGGCTGGAATCTCCGACATACTGCTGTCGGGGTCGATGATCAGGTCCAGTCCCATTTCCCGGGCACGGTTGTATTTACCCAGTAGGCAGCCCGCCAGAATCGGGTCGGGTACGGCGTTGCGCAACAGGGTAATCAGCGCCTGATGGCTGCGGGATTCCTGGCCGATCAATGCCAGCGCCTGTTCGTAAGAGCCAATCTGGATCAGCCCGGCAATGGTATGCAGCTTGTTGGAATACTCATGTGACTGGGCTCGCAAGGTGTCGGCATGCTGCTGAATACGGGTCAGTTTTCGGCTGACTTCGGCCAGTTCGTCTTTACGGCGGAAGCTGGATACCACACCGGTAACCCGGTCGCCCTGGCGCAGCGGAATGCGGTTGGCAACAATATTGAGTCCCGGACGCCACACTTCCTGATCGAACTGTGGTTCGCCGGTTTGTAGCACCTCGATCATGGCGGTATCCGGCAGCACTTCCAGTACTGCTTTGCCGACCGGATTTTCACCTGCTGGCAGGCCAAGGGTTTCCAGCGCAGTGTGGTTCACTGTGGTGATTTTGCCTTCGTCATTGATGGCAATAATGCCTTCGCGGACGGATTCCAGAATCGCCCGTTGTTCGTCGACAATACGGGCAACTTCCTCGGGTTCGAGGCCAAAAATGGCTTTCTTGAAATGACCCGCAAACCATATGCCGATGAGCACACTCAAGCCTAGTGACATGGCAATGACCAGCAGTAGCGTCATGCGGTACTGGTCGATGATTTCTTCCACTCGGGTGAGCCGGTAGCCAACCGATACCAGGCCGATGATTTCATCATTCTGACTGGAAAATATGGGGGCCTTGGCGCGCATAGACCAGCCCAGATTGCCTTCCGCCAGCGACAGATAACCAACGCCATCCTTGAGTGCGGGCAGGTTGTAGTCGCCTTCGTCATCCCACATGGGTTTGCCAAGGCGTTCCGGATTCGGGTGGGCGAGGCGAATGCCATTGTGGTCGCCAATCACGATAAAACGCGCCTGGCTGCGGTCGGCCAGCGTCAGGCTCAATGGCTGCAATTTGGTGGTGTTTCGCTGTTTAACAGCGGTGATGATTTCCGGCATGGCCGCCACTGTACGTGCCACGTCCAGCGCCCGCTGGCCGATTTGTTCTTCCAGTGACGTTTGCAGGTAGTGCACGGCAAAGGCACCGATAAAGCCGGTTTGCACCAGTGCAATCAGTCCCAGTACCAGCATCATGCGGCTTTTCAGTTTCAGGCGGTTCAGCAGTTTCATGGTTTTTATTCTCGGATGCTTTCCGAATGGTAGTGACTTCGCCGATCAAAGGCCCGTAAACAATATGAACTTAATTGCCTTTATTTTCTTTAAGTGAACTTATCTGCAGAAACTGTTTTCAGCGCTGGGCGCTGGGTACCTTGAATGGGTCACGACAATAAATATTAAAAATATCGGGTGATTTTATGATGACCTTTACAACGTCCCGCAAGGTTCTTTTGCGTTCTGTTCTGGCTGCCTCTCTGGCTGCTTCTTCTGTTTCTGCGATGGCGCTTGAATCCATTCACTTCCTGGTACCTGGTGGTGCCGGTGGCGGTTGGGATACCACAGCTCGCGGTACTGGTGATGCGCTGAAAAAGTCTGGCTTGGTCGACGAGGTTTCTTTCGAAAACCTGTCTGGCGGCGGCGGCGGCAAGGCGATTGCCCACCTGATTGAAACTGCAGCGCAGAAGCAAGACACCCTGATGGTGAACTCCACGCCGATCGTGATTCGTTCCCTGACCGGTATTTTCCCGCAGTCTTTCCGCGACCTCACGCCGGTTGCAGCCACCATTGGTGACTTCGGTGCCTTCGTTGTACGCAAGGACTCCCCATACCAGTCGTTTTCTGACATTGCGGCTGACTTCAACAAGAACCCACGTTCCGTGAAAGTGTCCGGCGGTTCTGCTCGCGGCAGCATGGACCATCTGGTTGCTGCGATGGCGTTTAAAGCGGCTGGTGGTGAGGCCCGCGGTCTGCGTTACGTAGCCTACGACGCTGGTGGTAAGGCGATGGCTGGTCTGTTGTCTGGTGAATCCGACGTGCTGTCTACCGGTTTCAGTGAAGCACTGGCGCTGGCGGAAGCAGGGGAAGTTCGCATTCTGGCAATGACCGGTGCCGAGCGTAACGACGCAGCTCCGGAAGTACCAACTCTGAAAGAGCTGGGCATCGACGCTGAATTCGTTAACTGGCGTGGTTTCTTCGGTGCGCCGGGCCTGTCTGATGAGCAGGTCGCCGAGTTCACCGATACCCTCGAAAAAATGTACGACACCGACGAGTGGGAAACCATTCGTGCCCGCAACGGCTGGACCGAACTGTTCAAGCCGGACGCCGAATTTGTCAGCTTCCTTGAGAATCAGGAGCAGGTGATCGGTGACCTGATGCGTGAGCTGGGTTTTTTGCGTTAACAGCAAGTTTTCGGGTGATGGCCACCCGTGCAGGAAATCACAGCGTTGGCAATTTTAATGGTCGGCCTTAAGCCCGCCGGTTGTTGAGTTGTCGTGCCCCACTTGTGGCGACGTTCTCCCTGCAAGCAAGACCGCTGTGATTTCCTTTTTTTATTCCCCTTGTAAAAACGGCCCGGCAACGGGCCAACCAACCTGTGAGGTAAATCCATGACACTTACCAAAGATCATATCGGCGGTCTGGTGTTTCTGTTGCTGTCGGTGGCTTATGGCTATTACGGCCAGCAGATTCCACTGTTGCCTGGCGATGAATGGGAACCGTTCCATGCTCGCACCTTGCCTGACGCGCTCGCTGCGCTGGGTGTTGTGCTGTCGCTGGCGATGTTGGTGACCGCCGAACGTAAGCCAGAAGGCAAGCTGGTGCTCGCAGGTTACGACTTCGGTCTGGTCGCCAAATTGCTGGGTGCGGTGCTGGTGTTTGCGCTGGCGCTGGAATGGCTCGGCTTTTTGTTGGCAACCATCGTGTTTTTGGTGAGTGGATTCTGGCTGCTGGGTGAACGTCGTATCAAAACCCTGCTGCTTGGCTCTGTGCCGTTCGCATTTTTCGTTTGGTTTTCCCTGTCGCAGCTGCTGGATATCTATCTGGCGCCGGGAAAACTGTTTGCATCCGTGATGGGAGGTTAATGCCATGCTGGATGGAATTTTCACGGGTCTGACCACCGCGGTCATGCCGTTCAACCTGATGATGGTAGTGGTAGGTTGTTTCGCCGGAACCTTCATTGGCATGTTACCTGGCCTCGGTCCTATTTCTGCCGTGGCCCTGATGATCCCGATCACCTACGGCCTGGACCCTTCGTCCGGCATCATCTTGATGGCCGGTGTGTATTACGGTGCGGTATTTGGTGGCTCAACGTCGTCCATTCTGATCAACGCGCCGGGTTGTGCTTCTACCGTGGTAACCACCTTTGACGGCTACCCGCTGGCACAACAGCGCCAGGCTGGTAAGGCGCTGGCGCTGGCAGCTTATTCGTCCTTTACGGGCGGTACCATTGGCGCAATTATTCTGCTGTTTGCTGCACCGGCGCTGGCCAGTGTGTCGCTGAGTTTCCAGTCGGCGGACTACTTCGCCCTGATGGTGTTGGGTTTGACCGCTGTAGCCGCATTTGCTGGCAAGGGTCAGGTGATCAAGGCGCTGTTGATGACTGTATTTGGTTTGATGATCGCGACTGTGGGTACGGATGTGATGTCGGGCGCGCCACGCTTCACTTTTGGCACGGTAGACCTGATTGACGGTGTGAGCTTCCTGCTACTGGCAATGGCAACCTTCGCTCTGGCCGAAGTGGTCATGACGGTGCTGAAAGGCGAGCATCGCCATGAAGAACAGCAAGCCGACATGAGTGAGCTGGGTTCGATGAAACTGAGTAAGGAAGAAGTGAAAGAAGTGGCGCCGGTTATTGGCCGCTCTTCGGTGTTCGGCTTCCTGATCGGTGTATTGCCGGGCGCTGGTGCCACCATTGCGTCTTTCCTGGCTTATGGCATGGAACGCAACCTGGCGTCTGCGAAAGAGAAACTGAAGTTCGGCAAAGGCTCGCTGCGCGGTCTGGCTGCGCCGGAATCTGCTAACAACGCGGCTTCCACGGGTTCTTTCGTACCGCTGCTGACGCTGGGTATTCCGGGTTCCGGTACCACCGCGATCATGCTGGGTGCTCTGATTGCCTACGGTATTCAGCCAGGCCCGCGCCTGTTCGTTGATAACCCGGACGTGTTCTGGTCGGTGATCATCTCCATGTACTTCGGCAACCTGGTGCTGCTGATTCTGAACCTGCCGCTGATTCCATACATTTCGCGTCTGTTGGTGATCCCGAGCCAGATCCTGATTCCGGTGATCCTGTTCTTCTCTGTGACAGGTGTGTATCTGGTGAGCTTCAACACCTTCGACATCACCATGATGGTGCTGATCACTGTAATCGCCATCTTCCTGAAACTACTGCAGTTCCCGATGGCGCCGATGCTGCTGGGTTACATCCTTGGTGGTCTTTTGGAGAACAACCTGTCACGAGCGCTGATGCTCTCTGACGGCAGCTTCGCCTTCTTGTGGGAGCGCCCGCTGACACTGTCAATCATGGTGATTGCAGTACTGATGCTGGTGGTACCGCAGTTGATGGAACTGCGCAATAGCATGAAGCGAAAAGCCGGTGAGAAAACCACACCGGGCATGGAGTCTGCTGCCACAGAGGGCGAGGGCTGATCGCTGACTCGGTAAAAAGGTAACAAACCGTCGGGCGGTGTGCAGGCTACCCTGTCGGTTTCGAACGACCAACACTGCAATTGCAAAACCTGACGATTTAAACCCAACCACGTTTGACCGTTATGCCTGCCGCTCATGAATCCGGGCAGGGCAGGGGCTTATGCGCCTGATGAAAAGGATTCCACCAACGGCAGACGTTGTAAAACGCTGGCCGTCGGGACTCTTTGAACCGTTCGTGACGGTTCGGGGGTTCCAAAGCCAAAACAACAATAAAAAAGGTACTGATCATGAAAACAACTACCATCAAAATGATGACTCACATGACCCTCGCTGCTGCACTGGCAATGGGTGCTTCTGCTGCCACAGCCGGATTTTCCGCGCAGGTAGAACAGGAGAATGTGACCGACGATCAAGGCAACCGCAACACCAAGTTTGAAACCCAACTGCGTTACCGCACCGGTGGTTTGGGTGTTCATTTTGAATACGAATATGACCCGGAAGTAGCCCCAGCCAGTGACAAAAAGCTGCTGGAATTCCAACAGGATTATCGTTGGAAGACCGAAGAAGGCTACTTCAATATGTTCACCAACGAGATGTACCACAACTATCAGTCTGGCCAGAACAGCGCCGAACTGACCTGGTTCTTCTACACCCCGGCCAACGAGCATGGCGTACGCTTCGGTTTCGACCTTGAAGTCGACTACCTCAGCAAAGACGAGTGGGGCCTGCACGAAATTGAAATTGAACCCACCGTTAAATGGGCTGCCGTGGCGGGCCCAGGCAAGTTGAACCTGGAACTGGAAGCACCAGTGACCCGCTTGTACAGCAAGACCAAAAACAACATGGAATTCGAAACTGTTGAATTTCAGGCGCTGTACGAAATTGACGTAGCGGAATCTTCTTACATCTGGATGGAAATGGTGCTGCCGTACGATATGGAAAGCAAATCCGTTGAATCCGAGCTCAACCTGACCTTGGGCACCAAATTCTGACTTGAACCGGGCGTCATACCCATAGTCAGCTCTCCCAGTCGCTACCCGCGACACACTTGGCTCCTCACGAGGGAGCCGGGGCCTTCGGGCCCCTTTTTTGTGTCTGGCGTTTGGGTGACTGTGCGTTCATCAAAACTTGTAGGAGCGGTGTTAACCGCGAAGGTGTTTGGCCAAGCGCACAGGTTCGGCAATGAATTGCCTCCTACAGGTCGATGATTTATCCGTTTGGGTGGCTGTGCGTTCATCAATACTTGTAGGAGTGGTTTTAACCGCGAAGATGTTTGGCTGTGCGTAGTGGCCAGGTGCACAGGTTCGGCAATGAATTGCCTCCTACAGGTCGATGATTTATCCGTTTGGGTGGCTGTGCGTTCATCAAAACTTGTAGGAGCGGTTTTAACCGCGAAGATGTTTGGCTGTGCGTAGCGGTCAGGCGCAGAGGTTAGGCAATGAATTGCCTTCTACGGGTCGACGATTTATTCGTCGGCGGTTGGGTGGCTGTGCGTTCATCAAAACTTTTAGGAGCGGTTTTAACCGCGAAGATGTTTGGCCAGGCGCACAGGTTCGGCAATGAATTGCCTCCTACAGGTCGATGATTTGTCCGTTGGGCTGTTCATGTCTGAACCCTGGTCGTCGCACAACAGCGCCTGTGCGGGATCTGCATTGGCTGGAGACTCAACAAGACGCGCTGTTCTTTCTTCCATTCTTTCTTTCTCTGAATCCTCAGCCGTACGTGTTTGCTTGTCAGTCAGTGTTGGTTTGGCCTTGCGCCAGTTACCCCACACAAAATACACCGTCGCCAACAGCAGGGTAGCGATAAACGCGGCGGGAAAACTCCACCAGATCGCATCTGTGCCAATGATGGGTTTGAGCAGATAAATGCTGCCGAGGCGCACCGGAAACAGCGCCACTGCCAGAATGATCATTGGCCACATCACCTGACCGGCGGCCCTCACCGTGCCAAACAGCACCTGAGTCATGCCAAAGGCGATAAAGCTCCAGGTCGCGATGGTGAAAATATGCGTAGCAATGTCCATGGCCTCGCCGCTGCCGGTCAGGAATATTCCCAGTGCCCACCGGTCCAGCCACGACAGCAGCACCACCAGACCGCCAGTCAGCAAAATGTTATAACCAAGTCCAACGCGGGTGATCTGCTTGACGCGGTCGAGCTTGCCTGCGCCGATATTCTGGGCTGCCATCGCAGATACCGCACCGGCCAACGCCATGGCAGGCATTTGCACATAGGTCCAGATCTGTTGGGTTGCGCCATAAGCGGCGATGGTATTTACCCCTTCGGAGTTAATGATGCGCAGCAAGGTCAATGCAGCCATGGTGACAATGATCATCTGCAAACCCATCGGCACGCCTTTTTGCACCATGGTATTCAGAATGGTGAGGTCGGGCCGCAGCCAGCGCAGTTCCTCACCGCGCAGGCGCAGCGGCAAATCCTGGTAATAGATAAATCCGAGCATGGCGAACAGACTGATGTAGTTTGCCAGTGCCAATGCCAGTGCGGAGCCACCAATACCAAATTCCGGCACAGGGCCAAGGCCAAGCACAAAAATCGGGTTCAAGGCGGCTGCCAGCAAGACGGCCAAAAACATAAACTTCAGTGGGGTGTTGGCATCGCCGGAGCCACGCAGGGCCATCATCAGAATGGTTTGCAGCAAAATGGCAGGCAGGCCGATAAACGTTACCTTCAGATAATCCCGTGCCAATTCCATGATTTCTGGTGCTGTACCTAACAGCTGTAAGAGATAGGGTGCTGTGAAGTAGCCTGTAACCGCCAGTACTATTAGTAGCGGTATAAAACTGCCCACCGCTGTTCCGACAATACGCCGCGCCTGTGGCAGTTGACTCGCTCCAATCGACTGACCGATCAGAATGGTTGCTGCCATACCAAAGCCAAACACAAAACTGGTCAGTATAAACATCACCAGATTGCCATTGGTGGTGGCTGCCAGTGCCGATTCTCCAAGCAAATTACCCACCCAGGCGCTATCGATAGAGCCACCCGCTGACTGCAACATTGAACTTCCCAGCGTTGGTATCGCAAACAGCAACAGCTGCTTTGGAATAGAGCCGGAAGTCAAAGTCTGGTCGTGGTTGGGCATAACAGATGGGCGTCCTTTTGCGTGGTCTTTTGGCATTTCTGCATGGATGGTCCTAAAGGTTGAGCCTCAAGCTGATTGAAGGTTCAAGTGAATTGTTACCTGCTGCTGGTCGTCCGGCTCCGATTCCCAGGAGTCAGGAGCGTGTCTATGCTATGATTCCCGCTTTGCAAAACTCCTGCATCTTTGTCGTTGATGTTGTCAGGCGAAGTGTATTTTTAAAGGCTATCTATGGATTTCAATACGTCGACGCGTATTAACAAGTACATCAGTGAAAGTGGTCTGTGCTCTCGTCGGGATGCTGATCGCTACATTGAACAAGGCAATGTTTATCTTAATGGCAAGCGCGCAGGCACCGGCGATCGGGTGCTGCCCGGTGACTTGGTGAAGGTCAACGGTCAAATTATTGAGCCAAGAGATGCCGAAGATCTGATTTTTATCGCCCTCAACAAGCCAGTAGGTATTGTCAGTACCACGGAATCCAGCGAACCAGCCAATATCGTCGAGTTTGTGAAGCACGGCGCGCGTATTTTTCCGATCGGCCGTCTGGATAAAGATTCCCAAGGGCTGATTTTCCTGACAAATAACGGCGATCTGGTTAACAAGATTCTGCGAGCGGCCAATAACCACGAAAAAGAGTATTTGGTGACGGTGAACAAGCCGATTACCGATGCCTTTATCGAAGGCATGGGCAATGGGGTGCCGATTCTGGGTCAGATGACCAAGAAGTGTAAGGTCACCAAAGAATCGACCTTTGTGTTCAATATCACACTGGTGCAGGGTCTGAACCGTCAGATTCGCCGTATGGCCGAGCACTTCGGCTACGACGTCGTGAAGCTTGAACGCACTCGCATCATGAATGTGTCACTGAAAGGACTGGCGCTGGGTGATTGGCGTGACCTGACCCAGAAAGAGATTCAGACCATTGCCAAACTGACGGCAGATTCTGATTCCGATGCCGGAGCACCGAATTCTTCGCAGAAGCCAAAGTACAAGAAGCCAAAGGGTGCTTCGGGTAATTCTTCTTCGCCATCGGGACGTTTTGGTAAAGCCAAGTCTTCTGGTCGCTCAGGCAAACCGGGTACTGTGAAGCAGGGAAGTTCGTCTGGCAAGCCGTATCAGGGCAAGAATTCCGGTGGTTCAGGCAAACCGGGAGCCGGTGGTAAGTCAGGTGCTGGCAAAGCGGGTGGTGGTAAAGCAGGCTTCGGCGGAAAGCCGTCAGGCAATGGCCGTGGTAAGCCAACGGGCGGAAAAGGCGGTCGTTCATCTGGCCCATCATCCAACCGACCGGGCAAGGCCGGTGGTAAAGGCCGCACGCGTTAAGGTGAGTTGATTATTTCGTGGTAGACGGTGCGCAGTGCGCACCCTACTTGGCTTTGTAAGTTGGGCCCGCCCAACGGTATGGACGGGTTCGGCAATGAATTGCCTCCTAAAAAATCATTAGCACCCGCACGTAGGGTGCGCAACGCGCACCGAGAACGGGGTGATCAGGCCTTGCGGGCGCGAATCGGTTTGCCTTTGATGCGGCCGTCTTTTATGTGCGCCATAGCGGCGCGGAAGGCGGTGCGTTTTACCGCCACATAGCTCACCATATCCAATACGGCAATTTTGCCGACGTCTGATCCGGCAATGCCTTTCTCGCCAGTTAATGCGCCCAGAACGTCGCCCGGACGGATTTTCTGCTTGCGGCCGGCGCTGATGCAGATGGTCACCCATTCGGTTTCAAACGCTTCCGGGGCTTCGGTGGTCAGCTCTTCCAGTGCCATGCACGGGATTTCACGCTGCTGCTGTTCTTCCAGTGCGCGACGCTTGTGGTCTTCGGCGTCGGTCAGGATGCTGATCGCCATGCCTTCCTTGCCGGCACGACCGGTACGACCGATGCGGTGGGTATACACCTCGTTGTCGCGTGGCAGTTCGACGTTGATGACTGCTGGCAGGTCGTCGACGTCGAGACCGCGGGCGGCAACATCGGTAGCTACCAAAAAGTGCATCGCCCCTTGTTTGAACACGTTCAACACCAGGTCGCGGTCGCGCTGTTCCATATCGCCATGCAGGGCACGCGCTTCAAAACCGAGTTTATAGAGATAGTCAGCAACGTCTTCAGTGGACTGGCGGGTGTGACAGAAGATCACCGCTTGCTGGAAGTCGAACTGGGCGATCACCCGTTCAAGGGCTTCCAGGCGTTGGTGCTTGTCGCACAACACAAAGCGCTGGTCGATGCTGTTGCTGGTGTGTACCGCTTCTACCTTGATGAATTCCGGTTGCTGCTGATAACGGCTGCTGAGGTGCTTGATGTTGTCCGGGAAGGTGGCCGAGAACAGCAGGGTCTGGCGGTTCTCCGGCGTGCAGCCAATGATGAATTCGATGTCGTCGGCAAAGCCCATGTCTAACATGCGATCGGCTTCGTCCAAAACGAGGGTCTCAACGGATTCCAGATCCAGCGTGCCTTTACGCAGGTGGTCGCGAATACGACCCGGCGTACCGACCACCACGTGAGCGCCGTGCTCCAGTGAGCCAATTTGTGGGCCAATGGCAACACCACCGCTCAATACCACAATCTTGATATTGGCTTGATATTTGGCCAGCTTGCGCAGTTCGTCGGCGACCTGGGTTGCCAGTTCACGGGTAGGGCAAAGCACCAGTGATTGGGTGCCAAAGAAGCGTGGCTTGAGTTTGTGCAGCAGCGGAATGCCGAAGCTGGCGGTTTTACCTGAGCCGGTTTTCGCTTGCGCGACCAGATCCTTGCCTGCCAGTGCCAGCGGCAGCGCCAGCTCCTGAATCTGGGTCAGTTGGGTGTAGCCCAGCTGGCTCAGATTGTCGACGGCTTCGCCCGGCAGGTCCAGCTTGGAGAACTGGTTGTCTTCACGGGCAACCTGTTTCACTTCGTTGTATTTCGGGAACGGCTGCTCGGTCGATTTGCCCGCGCCACCGGCTTTGCCCTGGCTTGCAGGCTTGCGTCCACCGAAACGACGGTTCTGGGCTGCCTGGCCAGCAAGACGAGGACCACGCGGCGCATCGTCTTCGTACGGGCTACGGTTGCCAGTGTTTCGACCGCCAGAACTGCGGCCGCCGGAACGGTTGTCTGATCCACCACGTTTGTTATTGCGGCCCTTGTTGTCTCCAGCCCCTTTTTTAGGCTTGTCGCCCCACGGATTCGTCATGCTGTCACCTTGCGGCGCAGGAATACGCCCGTTTCAATGTGGTGGGTGTACGGGAACTGGTCGAACAGCGCCAGTCGTACAATATCGTGAGTCTCGGTCAGTACCTGCAGGTTGTTGTGCAGGGTGTCCGGGTTGCACGAGATATAAATGATGTTGTCGTAGCCTTGCACCTGCTTGACCGACTCGTCGTCCAGACCAGCGCGCGGCGGGTCGACCAGCACAGTACGGAAATCGTAGCTGTTCAGGTCGATGTCCTTCAGCCGAGTGAAGCTGGCTTCACCGCGCAGCGCCTGTACAAATTCCTCA
Source organism: Oceanobacter sp. ABM4_470 (assembly GCF_056158645.1). Classification (NCBI taxonomy): domain Bacteria; kingdom Pseudomonadati; phylum Pseudomonadota; class Gammaproteobacteria; order Oceanospirillales; family Oceanospirillaceae; genus Oceanobacter; species Oceanobacter sp. ABM4_470. The sequence goes on along the minus strand of NZ_JBSWTR010000001.1, from coordinate 1,650,251 downwards.
CTGGAGAGTCGGGCGATGATCAGGTTGTCGACCTTGTTGTCGGCAATATTTACCTGGGCGGCGTTGACCGAGGTTTTGGAAATTTCTGTCGCCATTACGCGGTCGAACTTATTGGCCATGGCGACCGAGAAGTTGCCGTTGCCGCAGTAGAGTTCCAGCAAGTCGCCGCGTTCGGAGCGTTCACCCAGGTCGTCGGCGCAGGCGCGGGCCCAGCTCAGCATCTGCTGGTTCATTTCGCCATTTGGCTGAGTGAAGCCGCCTTCAATCTGGCGGTAGCTGTATTGCTCGCCGTCGACGTTCAGTACTTCAGTGACGTAGTCGCGTTGCAGTACCACTTTCTGTTTGCGGGATCGGCCAATGATCGCCACTTCCGAGCCCATGGCGTTGGTCAGCTGCTTGCTCAGAGTGCGAGCGGCCACTTCCCATTCTTCGTCCAGCTTTTTGTGGTAGATCATGGTGATCAGGGCGTCGCCAGACAAGGTGGTCAGAAACTCAACCTGGAACATTTTGCGGCGCAACAATTCAACCGCAGGATTGTCCTTGTTATGCAGTTCGTCGAGCAGCTGTTTCATCAAGGTGTTGATGAGCTGGGAGGCAATCGGGAAATCCAGTACTTCCAGCGGCTTCTTACGATCTTCCGGATCGAACATGGCGTAGAAGCAGCGGTCGCCGGAGTGCCACAGGCGGAACTCGGCCCGCAACCGGAAGTGAGTAGGGGCGCTGCCAAACGCTTGCAGCGCTGGTGGGCTAAACTCACTCATCAGGTCTGTGAGGTATTGACACTTTTGTTCCAGAAGTTCGGGATAGTGTTCTGGTTCAACACCATGTTGGTACAGATCTGACATAAAAGCGGGTAAGCTCGTGTGAAATAGTGAATGGCAAGAGGTCACAGCTTAGCGCATGTGGCTTCGGGGCAAAAATCGGGTGGCGAATTATACGGTGCTGGGACAGTTCCTCAAGTAAGTTTGGTTGCCCAAACCCTGTGACCTCACAGAAGAAAAATAACAACAAGGGGACATCTATTTAATCCTGCACGGCTCTGCGCGAGTGTTGCCGTTGTCACTGGCTCTCTACAACCCCGCGACGAACACAGCGAAATGACGAACCTGTCCGGTCGAGTCTTTTCAAGTTCGTCAACACAGCACTGGGCGGCGGCAACCCGCGCCCTGCGGGGGCTGCCGGATGATCTCGACTCTGTGTCGCCGACTTTTGACTTGACCCGTCAGGCCTGCAAGTCGGCTTCGTGATTCGAAACCATCCGGCAGCCCAGAGTGAGCACCTGATTACATAGATGTCCCCTACAGACAGGAGCAGTAAAGCAGATGAGTGAGGTACTCAACGAGCTGACCGGTTTATTGAACTTGAGCCCGCTGGGTGACAATCGTTTTCAGGGCGAATGTCGGGATTTGGGATTTCGGAGTTTGTTCGGAGGTCAGGTATTGGGGCAGTCGTTGTCTGCGGCGATGCAAACCCTGACCGACCTGGATGCCAATAGTACGGCTACAGCGGATACCCGCGAACACGGCTGGTGGCCGCATTCCCTTCATGCGTATTTCTTACAGCCGGGTAATACCCGCGATCCACTAACGTTCGAAGTGACCCGCACGCGTGACGGTCGCAGCTTTGCCAATCGACAGGTGCTGGTGTACCAGGATGGCAATGCAGTGATGTCGTTTATGTGTTCATTTCATCGCCATGAGCGCGGTTTTGAGCATCAGGACATCATGCCGCAAGCCAAGGGGCCGGAAGGGGTGGCGTCGCAGTTGGAGTTGGCGCGCCAGTGGCGAGATTGTTTTCCGGAGCGTTTGCAGCACATTTATACCGCCGACCAGCCGATTGAAATGCGGGTGGTCGATCCGGTAAATATTTTTCAGCCGGATGTCCGTGAACCCTCCAAACACGCCTGGATGAAAGCCGTTGCGCCGTTATCCGACGATACTCGCGTCCATGCCACGCTATTGGCCTATGCCAGCGATTTCAATTTGATCACGACGTCGTTGCAGCCTCATGGGGTGTCTGTGTATCAGCGCGAAATGCAGGTGGCGAGCCTGGATCACAGTATCTGGTTTCATCGCCCGTTCCGTATGGATGACTGGCTGCTATACAGCATCGATAGCCCGAATGCGTCCGGTGGTCGTGGATTTTGTCGAGGCCAGATTTTTAACCAGCATGGTTTGTTGGTGGCATCGGTGGCGCAGGAAGGCTTGATACGTCGGCGGGATCGATAAATTCAGTCGCATGGCGCGATGTCTGTCTATGCCATGCGGTGCGCAGTGCTCACCCTGCTTGTGTATAGGGTGTGCATTGCGCTCCCAAAAAATGGGTTAGTTCTTCGCTGCAATCGGGCTCGGTAGTAATTCTGGTTTTATAAACAATTTCGGGTTTACCCGTGCGTTGTTGAGTGAGACGGTCCAATGCAAATGTGGGCCGGTAACTCGTCCGGTGGCGCCGACCAAACCGATATGGTCGCCTTGCTTCACCACATCCCCTTCCTTTACGTCAATTTGGCTCAGGTGGCAGAACATGGTCACCAGCCCTTGTCCGTGGTCAATCAATACTGTGTTGCCGTTGAAATAGTAATCGCCGGTTTGCACCACCACGCCGTCCGATGGCGCGATGATTTCTGTGCCGGTTGCTGCTGCTATGTCGAGCCCGGTGTGTGGATTGCGCTTTTCGCCATTAAAAAAACGTTGTAATCCAAACGGGCTGGAAAGCGGTCCGATGACTGGCCAGATCATTGGCTGCCAGCTGTGGGTCGGCGAGGGTGTGAAGTCTTTAAAGACGCCAATCATTTTAGTGGCTTCGCTGCCAATTCGGGTCAGGGCTTCCTGGCTGGGATTTACGTGTTTGGCTTTTACTTGCAGGTGCTGTTCGCGATAGGTGTGTTTGCCAACGCTGAACGGGGTCGCGGTGCCATTAATGTACAAGGTGCGGTTGCCGGGGTCTGAACGAAGCTTGATGCCTACTACTGCCGTCCAGTGTTTGCCTTCAGGGGTGTCTTTCGACAGCAGCATGACCCGTTGGTCGTTGTAGGTAACGCTTGGCTCTGCGGCGCTGACGCCGAGGTCGAACAGGGCAACGCCACCCGGGATTCGATCTTGTTGTGGTGGTGTTTGTTTCTGAAGTGTTTGTTGCTGGGGTGTCTGTGTTGGAGCGGCTGCCTCGGCGGAACTGGCAGCCCACAAGACGGCATAGGCGAAGGCCATTCCTGATGCGATGTTGAACCAGGACGTTGGATGAAACAGCTTGTGCAGTTTTCGGCTGGTGGACGGTGACACGATAACTCTCCTGAATGCTGCGGTTGGTATGCGCTGTGTTTTTGTGCTGTCGCTTTGGGGTGGCGTCAGGACTTGTCGGGGCCGGCATGAATCGCGGTGATCTGACTTTCTACCATGCCTTCGGCCAGTCGAGTGGTCAGGGTGTCTCCAACGTTTGCCTGATCTGCCGATTGCAGTACGCCGCCGTCCTGCGTTTGAGTCAAGGAATAGCCCCGCCCCAGCACACTCAGCGGGCTCAGGCTTTGCAGCATATTTGCTTGATGCCCCAGCTGCTGCTGGCGACGTTCCAGATTGCGCTGCATGGCCTGTTGCAGTCGTTCCGACAGTCGCTGTTGCTTGTCGTTCAGTGCTTTCAGCGTTGTTGTCGGGTGTTGGTGTTGCAGTCGCTGCGTCCATTGCTGCAAGCGGAATCGGCGCTGCTGTTGTTGCTGCTGCCAGGCGCGCTGTAGCCGCTGCTCCAGTCGGTCGAGTTGTTGTGATTGCTGTTGCAGCTGTTGGGCCGGGTCGCGCAGGCGTGAACGCAGATTTAGCAATTGCTGTTTGTATTGCTGAATGCGGATCGGCTGGGCGCGTTGAAGTCGTTGCTGTATTCGTTGCAAATGGCTCAGTGTTTGCGACTGATCGGTGCTGACCAGTTCAGCAGCCGCAGACGGTGTGGCGGCGCGCATGTCGGCCACAAAGTCACAAATGGTGAAATCCACTTCGTGACCCACGGCACTGACCACGGGGAGTTTGGAGGCAAACACCGCACGAGCCAGATTTTCATCGTTGAAGCACCACAGATCTTCCATCGAGCCGCCGCCACGACCCAGAATAATGGCGTCAACCTTGTTGTCTCTGTTGGCGCGCTGAACGGCCTCGATCAGTTGTGCGGAGGCTTCAGCCCCTTGCACCATGGCCGGATAAATATCGACTTCGATGGCCGGATTACGGCGTTGGAGCACCGTCAGAATATCGTGCAGGGCAGCGCCGGTGGCGGAGGTGATCACCGCGACGCGGCGCACCTTCGGAATGGTCTGCTTGAATTCCGCATTGAACAACCCTTCGGCCGTAAGGCGGGCCTTTAGCTGTTGAAATGCCAGCAGCATGGCCCCTTCTCCAGCGGGTTTCATGGCATCAACAATCAGCTGGTAGTCGCCACGAGCTTCATACAGGCTGACCTTGGCGCGAATTTCTACCTTGTCGCCTTCCTTGGGCTGAAATTTCAAACGGCTTGCCGACGAGCGGAACATGGCGCAGCGCACCTGGGCGCGGCTGTCTTTCAGTGAAAAATACCAGTGGCCCGACGAGGGGCGCGACAAACTGGAAATTTCCCCTTCCACACGAACGTTCATAAAAGAGATTTCCAGCAGCTGCTTGGCGCGCTGGTTTAACTGGCTGACGCTGAAAATAACGGGTTCTGCTGTGGACTGGTTCATGTATTCCAAAGGTCGGTGCGAAGTGAGTGTAGCTGTTTGTAAATTTGTGGAGTCGCCAGCAAGTTGGGTAAAAAGCAACAGACCCATTTAAACACACTGGTTAGTATCGCGCATTCCAGAAACGGGGCTCGGATAAGCCCCTAATTCCACCTTGTGTTAAGGATTGATCAAATGAAAAAACTGATCGCTACTGTTGCGTTTGCTGGCCTGTCTTCTGTTGCTATGGCTGATCACGGCCCGGCAGGTTGTGGCCTGGGTACTGAAGTTGTTTTCCCTGATGCAACTGAATGGTACGAGCACGTTCTGGCTGCTACCACTAACGGTACTTCCGGCAACCAGACTTTCGGTATGACTTCCGGCACTCTGGGCTGTGAAGATGCCAACGGCCCTCTGGCTTCCAACACTCAGAAGTTCATGGACGACAACATGGATCAACTGGCTGCTGACGTTGCTGTTGGTCAGGGCGAAACTCTGGATGCGCTGGCTGAAGTAATGGCCATCGAATCTGCTGATCGCGCTGATTTCGCTGCTGCTCTGCAGTCCAACTTCACTCGCGTATTCAACGCTGAAGCTACTTCCGCTTCTGCGCTGACCGAAGTGAACGCAGTTCTGGCTGAATCTGCCAAGCTGAACAAGTACGCTGCTTAATTCGCAGTGATGCTTTGGCCGTGGCCTTTGGTGGCGGCCAGTTCATACACAGAGTGCGCTACGGCGCACTTTGTTGTTTCTGGCGTTTGGCAATTTGCTGGTAATTTCCATCCAGAAGACGATTCCTTTGCGGGATGGCCCAGACGTCATAAATGCCGACTAGATTGGCATGCCAATATTTGAGATTCAGGGTATCAAGGAACGATGAAGTACCAGGGTTTTTTCAATGCAGTGGCCGTGGTTCGCGCCAGTGCTTTTGTCGCGTTATCAGGATTTGGTGGTTTGCTGTTTACAGCTACACCGCATGCCGAGGAACTGCTCGCGGGCAGTCAGTTAAGCGTTGCCAGCGCTACGCAGGTTCAGGCTAGTGCCTTGGTGCGCACTGTAGAGCCTTCACGCCTCAAAGACATCAGTCAGCAACGCCAATGGGCGCATTTGCTGCATTATCGATATCACCCGTTTTCCATGCGCTGGCGCAGTCAGAACGACAGCGAAGCCTTCTTTGTTAGCCCTGATGCGTTGGCCATGCAAGGGCCTGAGCAGTTGCTGGAAGAGCTGACCGCCGAAGTAAAAGCGTTCCAGCAAACACGCTGGACGGATGTGAACGAATCGGCCCAGTGTCGCTTTCCGGCCAGATATTATTGGGTGAAAAAGCAGCTGCCAGACATTGAATGGCAGGACCTTGCGTGCCCCAACTTTGAGGAGTGGGCCGGCAAGCTGGATGCGCATTCGTTGACGCTGATTTTCCCGGCGTCCCATATCAACTCGCCGTCTTCCATGTACGGCCATACGCTGATTCGAATGGATCGCGAAGACCCGAACAGCAGCAAGCTGCTGGCTTTTAGCGTGAACTTCGCCGCCAATGCTGATCCGGATGACAACGAGCTGGTGTTCAGCGCCAAAGGTCTGGCTGGTGGCTATCCGGGGGTGGCGACGGTGATGCGCTACCACGAGAAAACCCGTGAGTATCAGCACATGGAATACCGCAATGTATGGGAATACCCGCTGAACCTGCAAGGTGACGAAGTCGACCAGTTTGTGCGTCATATCTGGGAAGTGCAGGGTACGGAATTCGATTATTACTTCTTTGACGAAAACTGCTCATACCGGGTGCTGGCCTTTATTGATGCCGCCAGCGAACGCTCCGATGCCGCCCGCCATTTCGACTTTACCGCCATTCCGGTAGACACCATTCGAGAGCTGGAGCATGAGCAGTTGCTGGGCAAGGCGGAATTCCGGCCGTCGGCAGCGACTTTGATGTCGCACATGATTGAAAACACGACCGGCGATGTCGTCGGGCGCGCGGTCGAGTTGGTGGATGCCAGTATTGATCCGCAAACCGATTTTAATGCGCTGCTGGACCAGCAATTGGCTGGTTTGAATGCGTTGGAGCAGGCGCAAATGCTTGAACTGGCGTATCAGTACGCTCGTTATGCTGCGATCAAGAAGAAGCAAAACGGCAAGGCTATTCGTAACGCCACTCTGGGGATTCTGGCTGCACGCAGCAAGCTGGGAGGCATTGACCCTTACCCGCCGCTGGAAACGGCACCGCCACGAGACGACGAAGGCCATGGTTCCCGACGTATTAGCTTTACTGCTGGTTCCGTTGGCGTGGATAACAACAGTGTGGCGCACGGCTTTGGCGGTTTGAGCTTCCGACCGGCTTATCACGATCTTGTCGATCCTTCCTATGGCTTTGTGCCCGGCTCCCAAATTGTGATGGGGAAAACCGACTTGCGTTGGGCTGAAGGTGATTCCATTCGACTGGAGCACTTCACCGCGGTGAATGTTCGTTCGTTGTCGGCCCGTGATGCGTTATTCCGCCCGACGTCCTGGGAAGTCGATGCCGGTTTTGAGCGTCGCTTGCAGGAGCAAAAACTTGGCGGATACCTGGATGTTGGCTTTGGCCGAACCTGGAAAACTGCTTTCGGTCGCCCATGGGCACTGGCGAAAACCACGTTGGACTGGGGCGGTTTCTCTGGCGTGAACTGGGGTTTGGCCGTTGGTCCAGAGCTGGGTTGGTACTATCAGGGCGATGAATTGCAAACCCGTATTACGGCCCGTTGGCAGCCGTCGCTGATGGGGCGTGATGTCGGCAAGCGCGTGGTGGAGGGTGAGTTTGCCTGGAGTCCAAATGTTGAATGGCAACTGCGCCTGATTCTGGCGCGTGAGCTGGAAGATATAGAAGGTGCCGGCAGTTATTCGCAAAATACCATGAGTTTGAATTCCAACTGGTATTTCTGATGGGGCGAATTCGCTCAGCAATAGAAGAGCTCTGGTTGAATGTTACTGGCAAATCATCACGCCGATGGATTGCTGGTGGCGTACTCCTGGCTATGGTCGGTTTGCTGGGCGGTTGTACTTCGCTCACCGGCTTTTACTTCTATCCGAAGCAAAGCTGGCTACAAACGCCGGAAGACCTCGGCATTCGCTACGACGATGTGTACCTGCAAACCCACGACGGTACGCAGGTGCATGGCTGGTGGATGAACGGCTTAATGGATGAACGTGCTGATTCTGGCCGCTCTGATGGCACCGTGCAAAAGCTCCCGATGGTGCTGTTTCTTCATGGTAACGGCGAAAACATCAGTACTCACATGCGTTCGGTTGCCTGGCTGGTGTACGAAGGTGTGGATGTTTTCGCGCTGGACTATCGCGGTTACGGCGCGTCTGGTGGTTCAGCCCAGTTGCCTGCGGTGCTACAGGACGTTGAAGCAGCAGCGGGCTGGTTGCGCGGGCATTTTCCAGATCGTCGGTTGGTTGTGCTGGGGCAGAGCTTCGGTGGCGGCCTGGCGGTGATCTTTGGTCATCATGCGGCTGAAAAATATCAAATCAGCGCAGTGGTTGCTGAATCTACCCCTTACGCTTATTCCGAAGCCGCACGGGAAATACTGTCTCGTAATTGGCTGGGGTGGGTGGTTTGGCCATTTGCCTGGTTGCTGCCAACCGATTGGGACCCGAGGCGGTTTACCGAAGACTACCCGGTGCCCATTCTCCTGCTGCACAGCAGGGAGGACGGGGTGGTGGCCTATCATCACGGTCGTGATTTGCTGAAAGCCATTGGTGCGACAGCCTGCTGGCAAGAAACCACCGGGCCGCACATCGGCGGTTTTGCCTCAGAGGCCGTGCGGGCCAAAACATTGGAATTTATTGAAATTACGCAATGCTGACCATTTACCCGAAATGGCATTTTGAGTACAATTACGCGCCTAAAATTATCCGGGGTCGACCATACGTTGACGTGACAACCCCGGCAGAACAGGCCAGCTTTCGGGGCACTCCTGCCACCCACGTTCAAACCGGTTGACCCTCCACTCCCCACTCTGGAAGGCTCTCTATGTTGCGAATCGCTCAAGAAGCACTCACATTTGATGATGTGCTGTTGGTCCCCGGTTATTCCGAAGTCCTGCCGAATCAGGTATCTCTGAAAACCCGTCTGACCCGTGGAATTGAGCTCAACATCCCTCTGATTTCCGCTGCCATGGACACCGTTACTGAAGCACGTTTGGCCATTGCCATCGCTCAGGAAGGCGGTCTGGGTATCATCCACAAAAACCTGACCACAGAAGAGCAGGCTGCGGAAGTTCGCAAGGTCAAGAAATTCGAGAGCGGCGTTGTTAAAGACCCGATCACTGTTTCCAGCAACAACACCATCAGCGACGTTCTGGCGCTGCAACAACTGCACGGCATTTCTGGTATGCCAGTGGTTGATGGCGGTGAGCTGGTCGGTATCGTTACCTCCCGTGACGTTCGTTTCGAAAAGAACCTGAGCGCGACCGTTGCCTCCGTGATGACCGGCAAAGACGCTCTGGTTACTGTTAAGGAAGGCACCAGCCCGGACGAAGTTCAGGGTCTGCTGCACAAGCACCGTATTGAAAAGGTTCTGGTTCTGGACGAAGCCGACAAGCTGGTTGGTTTGATGACCGTTAAGGACATCGATAAGGCCAAGGCTTTCCCGAACGCTGCCAAAGACGACAAGGGCAGCCTGCTGGTTGGCGCTGCTGTTGGTACTGGAGCTGGCACCGACGAACGTGTAGACGCTCTGGTTGCTGCCGGTGTAGACGTGATCGTGGTAGATACCGCGCACGGCCACACCTCCAACGCTAATGGCACCGGTGTTATCGACCGTGTCCGTCAGGTAAAAACCAAGTACCCACACGTACAGGTAATCGGCGGCAACATCGCTACTGCAGAAGCCGCTATTGCTTTGGCTGAAGCTGGCGCAGACGGCGTGAAAGTGGGCATCGGCCCTGGTTCCATCTGTACTACCCGTATCGTTGCCGGTGTTGGTGTACCTCAGATCAGTGCTGTCGCCAACGTTGCAGCAGCGATGGAAAAATACGGCGTACCGGTTGTTGCTGACGGCGGTATCCGCTTCTCTGGCGACATCTCCAAGGCGCTGGTTGCCGGTGCTTCTGTGATCATGGTTGGCTCCATGCTGGCCGGTACCGATGAGTCTCCGGGTGAAGTTGAGCTGTACCAGGGTCGTGCTTACAAGTCTTACCGTGGTATGGGCTCTCTCGGTGCGATGGGCCAGGCTCAAGGTTCTTCCGACCGTTACTTCCAGGATAAGAAAGGCGGCGTAGACAAGTTGGTGCCAGAAGGTATTGAAGGTCGTATCGCGGTTAAAGGCCCGCTGGGTAACGTAGTTCACCAGCTGATGGGCGGTGTGCGTGCTTCTATGGGTTACACCGGTTGCGCCACCATCGATGAGATGCGTACCAAGCCAGAATTCGTCAAAATCACTGGCGCAGGCATGAAAGAATCTCACGTTCACGATGTGCAGATTACGAAAGAAGCTCCTAACTACCGTCTGGGTGACTAATGGCTTCCTGGTGGTCTGCAATGGCCACCAATTTTGATTTTTGGATGCCGGGGTAAAGCCCCGGCGTTTTCATTTCTACAGGTTTGGAACTGATATGTCTCAAGACATCCACGCTCACAAAATTCTGATTCTGGATTTTGGCTCCCAGTACACCCAGCTGATTGCCCGTCGCGTTCGTGAAATCGGCGTATTCTCTGAAATTCGCGCGTTCGATATGGACGAAGCGGAAATCCGTGAATTCAACCCATCCGGTATCATCCTCGCCGGTGGCCCGGAATCCGTGACCGAAGCCGGTTCTCCTCGTGCGCCTGAATGCGTATTCACCATGGGCCTGCCAGTGCTGGGCATTTGCTACGGCATGCAAACCATGGCTGAACAGCTGGGTGGCAAGGTAGAAGGTTCTTCCATCCGCGAATTCGGTTACGCGCAGATCAAGGAAGAAGGCGACAGCAAGTTCTTCCGTGACATCCGCGACCACATCGACGCTGATGGTAAATCACTGCTGGACGTGTGGATGTCCCACGGTGACAAGGTTGTGGCCATGCCAGAAGGCTTCGAGCTGATGGCGTCCACCGGTTCTTGCCCAATTGCTGGCATGAGCAACGACGAGAAGAACTTCTTCGGCGTTCAGTTCCACCCGGAAGTGACTCACTCCCTGCAAGGTCAGCGCCTGCTGGAGCGTTTTGTTCTGGAAATCTGTGGCTGTGAAGCGCTGTGGACTCCAGCCAAAATCATCGAAGACCAGATCGAAAAAGTACGCGAACAGGTTGGCGACAAGAAAGTTCTGCTGGGTCTGTCCGGCGGTGTTGACTCCTCTGTGGTTGCTGCACTGCTGCATAAAGCCATTGGCGACCAACTGACTTGTGTATTTGTAGACAACGGTCTGCTGCGCAAGAACGAAGGCGACATGGTGATGGAAATGTTCGCCAAGAACATGGGTGTGAAGGTGATCCGTGCGGATGCCGAAGACCTGTTCCTGGGCAAGCTGGCCGGTATTTCTGACCCTGAGCAGAAGCGTAAGGTGATTGGTAACACCTTCATCGAAGTATTCGACGAAGAAGCCGGCAAGCTGAAAGACGTTCCTTTCCTGGCCCAAGGCACTATTTACCCTGACGTGATCGAATCTGCCGCCGCCAAGACTGGCAAGGCGCACGTGATCAAGTCCCACCACAACGTCGGTGGTCTGCCAGAAGACATGAAAATGGAACTGGTTGAGCCGCTGCGTGAGCTGTTCAAGGACGAAGTTCGCAAGATCGGTCTGGAACTGGGTCTGCCTTACGACATGGTTTACCGTCATCCATTCCCGGGCCCGGGTCTGGGCGTACGTATTCTGGGTGAAGTGAAGAAGGAATACGCCGACGTACTGCGTGAAGCCGACGCCATCTTCATCGAAGAACTGCACAACTTCGACTGGTACCACAAAACCTCTCAGGCCTTCGTGGTATTCCTGCCGGTTAAATCCGTAGGTGTCGTAGGCGACCAGCGTCGCTACGAGTGGGTTGTATCCCTGCGTGCGGTAGAAACCATCGACTTCATGACCGCTCGCTGGGCGCACCTGCCGTACGAGCTGTTGGAGAAAGTCTCCAACCGTATCATCAACGAGATCGAACACATCTCCCGCGTAGCGTACGACGTATCGTCCAAGCCACCGGCCACTATTGAGTGGGAATAAAGAGCGAGTGGGAATAAGCCGGGAGCGCGGGCCGCTGGCCCGCATAAAACGGTGATGCAAGAGCAGGTCGGGCCGCACAGGCTTGCCTGCGATAAAACGGGAGCTTCGGCTCCCGTTTTTATGCCTGAAATTTATGGTAAGGGCCCGGGCTCAGTGGCTACCTTGAGTGTTGTAAGGAGGCGAGGGCATCTATTCTGACCATTGAAGACTGTTCGCTGTTAAATTGCACCGTGTTGCGCAACACGCTACACTTCTTCCCATGATTAAGTCATTCAAGCATAAGGGCCTGAAGCTCTTCTTCGAGAAAGGCAAAACTTCAGGCATACAGGCCAAGCATGCGAACAAACTTCGTATGCAGTTGGCCGCTATCCATACCGCACATGATATTGAAGACATTAATCTGCCGGGCTTTTCTCTGCATCAACTCAAAGGAGAGAGGTCTGATATCTGGTCGATATCAGTAAACGGTAATTGGAGAGTAACTTTTAGGTTCACGGATGGTAATGCTTACATCTTGAATTATGAGGATTATCACTAATGGATATTTACAATCCACCGCATCCAGGTGAATTTATTGAATCAATTTACATGGAGCCGCATGGCATAAGCTGCAGAACGCTTGCTATCCACCTTGGGGTTGCCGCTTCAACGCTCAATCGTGTCGTTAAAGGCAAGAGCGCCGTGACGCCAGAGATGGCGCTGAGGCTGTCAAAAGTGCTGGGGAGAAGCCCTGAAAGTTGGTTGAGCATGCAAGATAACTACGAACTTTGGCAGGCGAAGCAAAAAATCAACCTCGACAACGTCCGTCCGATCGACCTGCATATCGCTTGACAACCTGAGGCCGTGAGCTCTCGCTTTAAGGAGGCCACTAACTCTGGCCATCTATTTCTCCTGCTCGATTTCGAACAAACGCTCGTCCGTCAGGTTCAAACCTGTCGCACTACCGCTCTGGATCAATGTGCTTGCTGAAGTCTTCCCGCATCGTGGTTATTCCTCATTACCGCGATACGGACATTCAGGCCATGATAACGATAAATACACTGATTGCAGATTTTGACGAGAAGTACCGAACCGGGAGTTCCCAGCTCGATCAGGATTTTCAGAAAGGACTGCTGCTGCTGAAAGAGACCATTCAGGCGACGGACGAGCAGCTACCAGCCTTGCTGAACAAGTTACTGGAGCATTATCAGCTTCAGTTTTTCGAAGAGGAGGCCGTGTTTACGGCCTACGATACTCCCCGTTTAGAGCAGCATTTTCGCGAACACCAAACGGCGATTGGCATATTGTCCGAGTGTGCCCAGAACGCTAATGACGGGCGCTTCGGTCCAGCTCGTGATGGGTTGACTGGGGAATTCAGCCAATGGCTGGCTCGATATTTTCGCGAGTATCAACGTGTTGCCGTGCCTGAAGCCTAGTCGAGCTCCCATGCGCCAAGCTAGGGACCCTCTGAAAAACTCGGTGCCTGCTCTGGATGACAGGGCGCAGCTGAGTCACGAAGCTGATTTGCAGACCTGACGGGTCAAGTCAAAAATCAGCGACACAGAGTCAGCAATGCCCTGCCATCCCCGTAGGGCGCGGCCTGCATGCCGCCAGAACAGCGTTGGCGAATTTGGAAAGGGCCAGCCATTCCGCTGCATTCGCCGCCTTGTTCTGACAACCTGAAGGACTCGCGCAGAGCTGTGCAGAGTTATTCAGAGGGTCCCTAGGCCAGGACTGTCACTACAAAAGGATTTCATTCAGAATACGCCGTTTTAATAACGGCGTATTTGCTCTATGGATAACCAACCCAACAATCCGCTTCACGGCCTTACGCTGGAAAAAATTCTGACTCAGCTGGTGGATCACTATGGCTGGGAAGGCCTGCACAGTCGCATACGCGTTAACTGTTTCTCCAGTGACCCATCCATCAAGTCATCGCTGAAGTTCTTGCGCAAAACCCAGTGGGCGCGTGACAAGGTCGAAGCCTTGTACATTAAAACCTTTGCTTGATTTACATATTGATAGCAAATCGTGTCCTTCGCTTCATAACTGCACTCTATAGGGGACATCTATTTAATCCGGTGCTCACTCTGGGCTACCGGATGGTTTCGAATCACGAAGCCGAGTTGCAGGCCTGGCGGGTCAAGTCAAAAGTCGGCGACACAGAGTCGAGATCATCCGGCAGCCCCCGCAGGGCGCGGGTTGCCGCCGCCCAGTGCTGTGTTGACGAACTTGGAAAGACTCGACCGGACAGGTTTGTCATTCCGCTGCATTCGTCGCCTTGCACTGAACAACGGCAACACTCGCGCAGAGCCGTGCAGGATTAAATAGATGTCCCCTTTACACCTGAAATGTTGACCTGAGCCATTCTATGGTCGAGGATTTTGTAATCACTCGTTAAATCCAGTTAAGAACATGAAAGTTGTCACACTTACATCGAGCCTGCTGATGCTGCTATTCAGTCAGCTCTCTACCGCCGCAGGCGGTGATCCAAATGCCACAGGACGTGCGCTGGAAAACGAACCCTTGCCTGCTCATCAGGCGTTTGAACGGACTGAGGCACTCATCAAAACTGCGCCTTACGGCCGGGCCGCCAGCCTGGTTCTGGAGCAGAAAGACAATCCGCTGTATCCCTATCTGCAATACCAGCTGTATCAGCGATTTCCCAAAATGGTCGACCAGCAGGACATCAACCGCTTTCTTGATCAATATCGATTGTTTCCCAAACGGGGAAAGTTACAGCGCAATTGGCTGGATGCACTGGCCAGCCAGCAGCGCTGGGACGACTGGGTGGTTGCCTACCAACGTTTGCCGCTCAACGTAACAGAAACCCGTTGCGATCTTGCCCGGGCCTACATGGCTACTGGCAAACAGGATGAAGCGAACCAGCTGGCTGCTGAACTGTGGACGGTTGGGAAATCTCAACCGGATGCCTGTGATGGCGTGTTCGATCGCTGGATCGCCAACGGTAACCTGACCCAGGAGCGAGCAGAGCAGCGCTACTGGCTGGCAGCGACCGCTGGAAATATGCAGCTTGCCCGCTACTTACACCGTTTTATGTCTTCTGATGCCACAGCGTTGGCAAAGAAGTATGAAACCTTGCGTCGTAACCCCAAGCTGGTGCCGGGTGCTGATATCACCTCGTTCCCTGAAAAGGCGCAAGCGGCTTTGGTCAAGAGGTCTTTCCAATCGCTGGCACGGAAAAGTGCTGATACCACGGCCGAGCGATGGCTGGTATATCGTGGCCGACTGGAATCGAATAGCTCTCTTGTCAAAGGGCTGGATGCCTACATCGGTAAGCGACTTGCACTAAAAAACGAATCGGAATCTGCTGGCCTGTTGCAACGATTGGACCCGAATTATCAATACGGTGAACTGACGGAAGCCCGCTTGCGCCAAGTGTTGGGTGCGGAGTCCATCGACTGGGTAAAACTGCAAGCGCTGATTGCTCGTTTGCCGGTAGACCTCAGAAAGTCCGACCGTTGGCAGTACTGGTACGCGACGGCGGCTCAAAATCTGTCTCCAGACAGTGTTCAAGAAGAGGCAATTCAACAGATTTGGGAAACCCTGGCGGGCAACCGGTCTTTCTATGGTTTTCTTGCCGCTGCACAGCAAAAACTGCCGTATGACCTGAACAACGAACAGCCTCAGCTGGATGAAGCAACATTGGCCGTGATTGAACAAAACCCGGCCATTGTGCGGGCAAAACTTCTGCTGCAACTGGATCGAAAAACAGACGCCCAGCGCGAATGGAATTCTGCTCGTGCCAGTTTTGATGCAACCCAGCGGCAACAGCTGGCTTCGCTTTCGTCACAATGGGGTTGGCACCATCGAGCCATTATGGACGCCATCCGCCAAGGGCAGTGGAATTACCTCGATGCCCGCTTCCCGAAACAATTTGCTGATGTGTTTGGTCAAGCCGCTGAACAAAACGAAATCGACACCATTTGGGCAACGGCCATTGCCCGTCAGGAGAGTGCCTTCAAAACCGCTGCGGTTTCTCCGGTTGGTGCCCGTGGCCTGATGCAGTTAATGCCAGCAACAGCGAAGCACACAGCCAAAAAATACGGCATCGACCTCAAGAACACACAGGCGCTGTTCGAGCCAGAAACCAATATTGCATTGGGAACCGCTTATCTGGCCGAAATGTACGAACGCTTCGACCGCAATCGGGCCTACGCCAGCGCAGCCTACAATGCAGGCCCGCGCAGGGTAGATGGCTGGTTGAAAGAACGAGGTCACCTGCCTCTGGACGCCTGGATCGAAACCATTCCCTACAGCGAAACCCGCACCTATGTTCAGAACGTGCTGGCATTTCGGGTTATCTACGCCCAGCGGGCAGGGCAGGAAGTTGCCATGTTGTCGCCTAGTGAACGGCTGATGCTGGCGTACCAGTTTGATAGCAACCAGCAAGAACAGGATGCGGTGAATTGATGGGGTGCAGTGGTTGCCTGGCCATGAGCAATGCTTTTCAATAATAGCCAGATAACTATTGGCTCAGGTTAAGCACAGGAATGACATCACCGATTCTCGATCAAGTATCGCCTTGGCCAAGCTTCAGGAAGACGTCGAAGTGGTTTGGCTTTATGGCTCTCATGCTAAGGGCAATGCCGGGAGTGCGAGTGACATCGACCTGGCAGTCGCCTTCAATCCAGTCAAACTTGAAAATGAACTCGAAACCCGTTTGCGACCAGAAATACTGGCCGACGATTGGTGTCGGGCGCTTGGCCTGCCAGACAAAATGCTCTCTGTTGTGGACATTAATATCGTGCCAATTCCGCTGGCATTTGAGGTCATTAATGCCAACTCTGTTCTGCTAAATAAAGATGATGGCAGCAGGCGACTGTGGGAAGAAGGGCGTATTATGTCGCGAATGGAAATAGACGTAGAGTACCAGGCCAATGCCTTCAAATAGCGCTTATGCAATCGCAATGCGAGCTGCAATGAAGCAAACGCAGTCAGAAATTGCAGAGTTGGCGTCCATTCTGAAAGATCGCCCGCTGTCCGGGCTTGAATACCGAGCTGCTGAACGCACCCTGCAAGTTGCTATCGGAGCCTGTGCTGGTATTTCCAAACACTGGTCTAAAGCCCTGCAAGGCTATAGCAAGCCAAATGTTTACGAGTCCTTTGAAGTTCTGGCTCAGCATCAGTATCTGACACTTGAAGAGCTGAAAGGCTGGAAGAAAGTGATTGGCCTGCGCAATGTGCTGGTACATGAGTACCTGAACGTCAACCCCGAAACGGTTCGTAGCGTTATTGCTGATGGTTACACTCAACAGCTATTCGATTTCGCTGACAAGGGGCTGGATTGGCTGTCCAATCAGGCCGTATAAAAGGAAGTAAACACATATGTTTTATCGAGCTGCGCTGGCAGCTATCGCGGGTGTTCTAATAGTTGCTCAAATCCCCGAGTCATTGGCTGCCAAATCGCATTCCTCAATACAGTCACCAATACTGGGTTCCTGGACCTTCGACAGCAATGGCTGCGAAGAAACCTATCATTTCAGCGCCGACGGCATACGTACCGTGACGGCCAATGAGGAAGTTGTAAAAGCCCGATACCAGCTGCGAGCCTTGCGTCCCCAACAAGGACTCTATTTTATTACCGATACAGTAATCTCGGACAACGGCAAACCTGACTGTTCGGGAGATACCAGCGTAATGACGGGCGACACTGTGCAGCTATTGATGCGCTTTCAGGAGAGTCCCAAACGTTTTAGCTTCTGCTTTGATGATGCCTTGCTGGACTGTATTGGGCCGTTTATTCACAACGACTAGTAGTCGTTAATAATGAGCCAACACTCTTTGCCAGTCTTTTGACACCATGCGTGCGACTATGCTGAAGCGCGGTTTCGAACGAGTGTGCGGACGGATGGCAAGGTTTTCACGTAACCAGTAATCGCTCCGCAGAAGAAAAACTTAAAGCTGTGTACGGAATCAGTTGCCCGCTGCACTTTGTGTTTTTGGCGTGGTTCTCAAATTTTCATTGATGGACTTTTGTTTTTCGTTCTGCAGAGTATTATTTTAAAAAAAGGAGGTTTTTATGACAAGGGATGAGTTTATAAGGCAAAAGACTACTGAAGCTCGCTTGAGATCCGAGCTAGGTAGGAATAAAAAGAGCATCGATGTGATTAGCACATCGATGCTGATTGACTATATTGCAGGAAGTAACATTAAAGTTACAGCGTTAAAAGCTGTTGAATATTTTGAGGTCGGTGCAAATCACCTTGCAGCAATTCTAGATTTTCAAACTGTTGCTACTCTCCTTCGAGACTGTGGAATTGGAGCGAAATTTGTCCTGAAGGAAGTGATGGGGCGCCAGTATATAATCTTACAGGGCACGACTCGTAGACGAAGCATCTATAAAATGGCAAGCTATTTCCCGAGAGATTCTAAAGTTGTTGATTTGGCACTCACAAGAGAAAGTACCTTGAATTCTCTTAAGAGTGGTGTGAGGTTGAGCATTTTTGTCGCTGTTCCTATAAATATTCTGAAGTATATATTAGATGATAAAGCTACAATGGCTCATCTGATCGGAGAAACTGCAACAGATTTGGTGAAAATCGGTGTCGCATCGATGGTTGCGGCTGCTGTTTCAACAGCTGTAGCATCAATCTTTGTTTTTGCTGCTGGCCCGTTAATAGCAGCAATCATGGTTGGTGTTGGTGTGGCTTTTTGGCTGGACGATCAAGATGAAAAATATCAAATAACTCAAAATCTCATCGCATCTTTGTTGAATGCATCAAAAGTTGCTTCTAAAAAGACTAAAGAGATTGCTTCTCTTCCTCATGAGCTAGAAAAGCATCTTGAATGGCAATATGAAAGTGGTCGTCCAGTTGGACAGGGTGTATTTTACTAATGGATGAAAAGGTTAAAGCACAACTTATACTATTCGGTTTGAACTTGTTTTTAATGTTGTGCTTCTTTGTCTGGTTGGCCGATTTTTTGGCGATTGTTAATGAAGTAAAAATGGGAGTGGAGTTCGTTAAGTACCAAGGTTTTTCTCCTTTTATCTGTCTTTTGTTGGTCCTTCCTATATTTCAGTTCTTTTACCTTATCACTTATGTTTTGCTTGGAAAGGGGAGTCAGTTTTCAATATTTTTTTTCTTTTTTTTGTTTGTGATTATCTCTATATCCCTTGAAGGGTACTTCCAGTCTTTGATAGACGATCATAATTATGTCGAGTGCGTTGATTTGAAAGAGAGCATGACCTTCTCAACGTTTCATGTTTACTCAAAATCAGGGCAATGTGACGACTATCAAGGCTGAATATTGCTCGTTTTTAGTTCCTATTGATAATTAGGGAATTCGATATTTGAGACATTATGTTGCAAAATACGATGGCCTTGTCTAATTGGAACGTTCTGTTATCGGTTTGATGGTATTTCCGACATGCTATCATGCCGCTTTCCGCGTCACCGATAGCAGCTCCAATATCCCATGAACCTCCTCCATACCTCCGACTGGCATCTTGGCCAGAACTTCTACACCCAAAGCCGCAAGGCCGAGCATCAGCAGTTTCTGGATTGGCTGCTGGTGCAGGTGCAAACCCATGCCATTGATGCCGTGATCGTGGCCGGTGATGTGTTCGATACCGGTGCGCCGCCGAGTTACGCCCGTGAGTTGTATAACCTATTTATTGTTAAGTTGAACGCGCTGAACTGCACGCTGGTGGTGTTGGGGGGCAACCACGATTCGGTATCGACCCTGAATGAATCCCGCGAGTTGCTGGCGTGTTTGAATACCCATGTGATTGCTGGTGTGAATGCAGAAGATCTGTCCGATCAGGTGTTAGAAATTACGTCACGGGATGCGGCGTCGGGTAATTCTGAAGCGGTGGCGGTGGTGTGTGCGATTCCGTTTGTGCGCCCTAGGGATGTGTTGCTGAGCCAGGCGGGGGAGTCTGGCGATCAGAAGCGCATTGCGTTGGGTGAGGCGATTTCGCAGTTGTACCAGCAGGTGTATCAGCTGGCGGTTGAGCGTCGTGAGGCTATTCAGCAGCGCATGGGCAAGCGGGTGCCGATTATTGCTACCGGCCATTTAACCGCGCTGGGGGTAAAGCAGTCGGAGTCCGTTCGGGATATTTATATCGGCACGCTGGATGGCTTTGATGCGGCGGGGTTTCCTCCAGCAGATTACATTGCGCTGGGGCATATTCATCGGCCCCAGATCGTCGCGAAGAACCCGTGCATTCGTTATAGCGGCTCGCCGATTCCATTGAGTTTTGATGAGCTGAAGTCGCCGAAGCAGGTGGTGAAGGTGTCGTTTGCGGAGGCGGACGACGGCGGGCTGGCGCGGACGATTGAGCCGCTTGAGGTGCCAGTGTTTCAACCGATGGCGGTGTTGAAGGGCGATCTGGCCTCGATTGAGCAGCAGTTGCAGGCGTTTGCCGGTGTTGCAGACGTTGGTTGCGGGCCAGCGGCCCGCGCTCCCGGGGAGTTTGATAGCAAAGTAAAAACTACCTGGCTCGCGATTCAGGTTGATAGTCAGGAGTTTCTGGCGGATTTGCCGCAGCGGGTGCAGGCGCTGACGGAGGGCTTGCCGGTGGAGGTGTTGCAGTTAAAACGCGCCCGCGATCATCGCCGCACCGCCATGAGCCAGCAACAGCAGGAAACCCTCGCTGAGCTGACGCCACAAGATGTCTTTGAACAACGGCTGTCGCAGTTGGTGTTTGAAGGTGACGATGAAAAAGCCCTGCTTGAACGTATGCATACTCAGTTCCGCCAGATCGTCGAAGAAATCGAGCATGAGCACAGCCCTGTGGGCGGAGAAACCCATGCTGATTCAGACGGCCAGACTGGGGAGAACAAAATATGAAAATCCTCAGCTTGCAGTTCAAGAACCTGAACTCTCTTAAGGGCGAATGGAAGATCGATTTCACTCGTTCGCCGTTCGCCGATAACGGCCTGTTCGCCATTACCGGGCCGACCGGGGCGGGCAAGTCGACGCTGCTGGATGCCATTTGTCTGGCCTTGTATCACCAGACCCCGCGTCTGGGGCTGATCTCTACCACCAGTAACGAAATCATGACCCGTGGCACCGCCGAGTGTTCGGCAGAGGTGCATTTCGAGGTCAAGGGCAAAACCTACCGCGCCCACTGGAGCATGCGCCGTTCGCGTAACAAGCCCGATGGTAACCTGCAACAGGCCACGGTTGAGCTGGCCGAGCTATTGGCTAGCGGTTCTGACAGCGAACAAACGGGCGAAGCAAAAGTACTGGCCAACCAGATCAAGCAAAAAGCCGAGCTGACCCAGCAAATTACCGGTCTCGATTTTGCCCGTTTTACCCGTTCCATGATGCTGTCGCAGGGGCAGTTTGCCGCCTTTCTGAACGCCAAAGAGAGTGAGCGCGCCGAGCTGCTGGAGGAACTGACTGGCACCGAAATTTACGGCCAGATTTCCGCACGGGTGTACGACACCTTCAAACAGTCTGAAAGCCGTTTGAAAGAATTGCAGGCCGAAGCCAACGGTGTGCAGTTGTTGTCGGCGGAAGCGCTTGAATCCCTTGAAAAAGAACTGGCTGAGGTTCAGCAACAGTACGCAGACGTCAAGCAACAGCTGGATGCCACTAACGCCCGTTTGAGCTGGTGGCAGCAGCTGGATCAGGCAAAGCGAACGCACGGTGCGGCCGATGAACGGGTAAAACAGGCAGCAGGTGCTCTGGATCAGGCCAAGCCGGAGTTGCAGCGTTTGGCTCACAGCGAACCGGCGGAAAAACTGCGTACTCCCCACAGCTTGCTTGCCGACAGTCGTGCCCAGTTAAACAAGTTGCAGCAACAACTGGCAGAGAAACAACAGCAGGAACAGGCGCTTCAAGCCAATTTGAACGCTGCCGAAGCCGAGCAAACCAGGCTGCAGTATGCCTTGCAACAAGCCAAAGACGCCCAGCAGAAGCACGAAGAACTGATTAACGATCAGGTGCTTCCGCTCGATCACAAGATTGCCAGCCACGTTGAAAAGCGCGCTGGGCTAAGTAAGCAACTGCAAGAACAACAAGCCAAACAGCAGGCTGTCAAAACCGGGCTGGATAGGAACACCGCTGCCCTGGCAGAGCGTCAGCAAAGCCTGAAAACCACCGAAGCCTGGCTGCAAAGCCATCAGGCCGATCAATCGCTGGAGCGCTATCTGGATCAGTGGCGTTATATGGCCAACGATATGGCCAAACAGACCAATAGCCTCAACGAGCTGAATCACAAAATCAGCCAGTTGCAGCAACAACT
The DNA here is from genome assembly GCF_056158645.1 of Oceanobacter sp. ABM4_470. Classification (NCBI taxonomy): domain Bacteria; kingdom Pseudomonadati; phylum Pseudomonadota; class Gammaproteobacteria; order Oceanospirillales; family Oceanospirillaceae; genus Oceanobacter; species Oceanobacter sp. ABM4_470. The sequence goes on along the minus strand of NZ_JBSWTR010000001.1, from coordinate 1,628,212 downwards.
GGCGGAACAGCAGCAGACACAATCCAGTCAGAAACAGCAATTGGCACAGGCGCAGCAGACGACGGATCAGGCCCAGCAGCAGTGGCAGCAAGCCAGTCAGCAGCTGGATCAGGCGGTACAAGAGCTTGGTCTGACCGAAGCGCAAGGCATGCCCTCGGCACTGGAGCAGCTACAGCAACAGCAGAGTTTTCTGCAGCATCAGCAAAGTCAGTTATTAACGTTGAAACATCAGCAGCAGAACTGGTGGCACTGGCAAAATGAAGCGACAGATAAACAGGGACAGCTGCAGCAGCTTACCCTGCAACAGCAAACGCTGGAGCAGCAACGTGGTGGCTTGCGGGCTGAATACAAACGCCTGAAAGATCTGTTGGCGGCGTATCGACAGTTGGTCAGCCAGGATGAACAGCTGGCGCATTATCGGGCGATGCTGCAGGCCAGTGATGCTTGCCCGCTGTGTGGCTCCCACGAGCATCCGGCACTGGATCATTCGCTGCCGGAGAATGGCCAGAATATGGGAGAAAGCGCAGGCAATATTCGCAAGCGTGATGAAACCGAGCAGCAATTTATTGCCGTGGAAGAGCAGGGCAAGCAATTAAAAGCCGACCTCGAATCCAATGGCCGTCAACAGCAGGAACTGAATCAACGACTTCAGCAGATCACCCGGGAACAACAGTCGCTGGTGTCTGATTGGCAGCAAATCGATCTGTCGGCGGTTATTCAGGCGGCGCTGGAAATTCACGATCAGGCGGGCTTACAGGCGTTCGAGCAGCAGCATGTACAACAACAGCAGCAATGCGATAGCGCGCTGGATCAATTACGTCAGTTGCACAAGCAGAGTGATGAAAGCAAGGCGAGGTTCGATAACCAACAGCAGCAACTAACCCGCTTGCAGGCCGAAGTGCAGGTGTTCACGGGCAAGCTGGAACATGCCCGGAGTGAGCTGGCTAACAAGCAGCAGGAGCAAGCTACTGCTGTACAGTCGTTAGAGTCGGCACGGCAGGCGTTTGTTACTCAACTGGCTCAGCTGGGCTATCAGACACCTGAACCGCAGCAACTGACGGAGTGGTTTGCAACCGGGCTTGATCAATGGCTTGAACAGAAGCAGCAAGACAGCCAGCAATGGCAGCAACACAGTCAGCAGCGCGATGAATTTGGGCGTCAGATATTCGAGCTGGAAAGTAAGCTGGGCACTGAGCAAAAGCAGTGGGACGAGTGTTCGACGCTGGTGCAGGAGTGTCAGGCTGAGCTGACCACGCTGGACGAATTGCTGCAGCAGCTGAACCAGCAGCGTCATCAGTTGTTTGGTGAGCAAACCGTTGAAGCCGCTCGTGCGGCCATGAAGCAATCCCTGGTGACGGTTGAAGAGGCGTTTGCAAAAGCCCAGACCGAACATCAGCAACTGGCTCATCAGCACAGTGCCTTGAGTGCCGAACTGGGCAGCTGGCAGCAGTCGATTGATGACACTCAAAAGCAGTTGGCTGAACGAGAGGACGCATGGCAAGTCGCGCTGGAAAACAGCCCGTTTGAGTCAAAGCAAGAGGTGTTGGCAGCGCTGTTGGAGGAAGCGGAGCTGCAGCGACTGCGGCAAACAAAGCAGAATCTGGACCGGGAGCTGAGCCAGGCTCAGGCGTTGTTGCAGAGTGCCGAAGAGGTGCTGCAAAAACTGCATAGCCACGAGCAGGTGGAGCAGTTCCAACAAGTTGACAAGGCTGCCACCGAGGCCGAACAGGTAGAGTTGGCGCAGCAGCAGGAGCAGTTGAGTGGCCGCCGTGGAGAGATTAACCACGCGCTGCTGTCAGACCAGCAACGGCGTGAAAGCCAGCAAGCCTTGTTTGCGAAAATTGATCAGCAGCAGGCGGCCTACGACGACATTCAGTATCTGAACTCCCTGATTGGTTCTGCCAATGGCGATAAATTCCGCAAGTTCGCCCAAGGCCTGACACTCGATCACCTGGTGATGTTGGCCAACAACCAATTGGAGCGTTTGCATGGGCGCTACCTGCTTAGCCGTAAAAACGCTGTGGATGGCAAAGGTGGGGCGGAAGGTAAGAGTGGGGCCGATGAAAAGCATGCCAGTGGCCTGGAGCTGAGTGTGGTGGACACCTGGCAAGGCGATATCGAGCGCGATACCAAAACCCTGTCGGGCGGCGAGAGCTTTTTGGTGAGCCTGGCGTTGGCGTTGGCGCTGTCGGATTTGGTCAGCCATAAAACCAGCATCGACTCACTGTTCCTCGATGAAGGCTTTGGCACCCTTGATCGGGAAACCCTGGATGTCGCGCTGGATGCCCTCGACAACCTCAATGCCAGCGGCAAGATGATCGGTGTAATCAGCCATATCGACGCTATGAAAGAGCGTATTCCGGTGCAGTTAAAAGTGACCAAGAAAAGCGGTCTGGGCATTAGTGAACTGGCACCGGAGTTTAGGGTGTCGTCATAACCCGTCGCATGCAAACGGCACCAATCCGTACATGTGTTAGCAGCGCGATTTTTGAAAAACCTTGGCCCTCACATACGGAAAGGTAAACAGGAAACGATTTTGAAATATCGGGCGGACATTGATGGACTGCGGGCACTGGCGATTGTGCCTGTAGTGCTCTTTCACGCAGGGATTAGCGGATTTTCCGGCGGCTTCGTTGGGGTCGATATCTTCTTTGTAATCAGTGGGTTCCTGATCACTTCTATCTTGTTGGAAGAGCAGGCAAGGGGCGAGTTTAGCCTCACGAAGTTCTACGAACGGCGCATCCGGCGCATTGCGCCAGCACTGTTCCTGATGATGTTTGCTTGTATCCCGTTTGCCTGGCTATGGATGCTGCCAGAGCAGATGGCGAGTTTTTCCGACAGCTTGTCTGGGGCCGCGCTGTCGGTTTCCAATATGGTGTTCTGGAGTGAGAGTGGCTACTTCGCCGCCGCGGCGGAAGAAAAACCCCTGTTGCACACCTGGAGCCTGGCGGTGGAAGAGCAGTTCTATTTGTTGTTTCCGCTGTTATTGGGTTGGTTGTGGAAGAAAGGTAGGGCCAGCTTGGTAAAGTGGCTGGTGGTGATTGCTGCGCTGAGTTTGCTGCTGTCTGAATGGGGCTGGCGCCATGAACCAACCGCCAATTTCTTTTTTGCATTAAGTCGGGCGTGGGAGCTGCTGGCGGGTGCGCTGGCTGCCTGTTGTGTGAGGGCCGGTTGGGCACGTGCTCATAATGGCCTGTCTTTGGTTGGTCTTGTTATGTTGTTGGTCGCTATCTTCGGATTTGATGACCAGCTGCCGTTTCCCGGTGTGTACGCCGTGGTGCCCGTTCTGGGTGCCGTGCTGGTGATTATGTTCGGCGGTTCAGAAACGCTGGTTGGTCGGCTACTGGGACAAAAGCCATTGGTTTTTGTCGGACTGATCAGTTATTCGACTTACCTATGGCATCAGCCGCTCTTCGCCTATTCACGAATCCGAACGACAGAAGACCCGGGCATGATGGAAATGACTGCCTTGACGGTGGCGTCGTTTGTTTTGGGGTATATGGGTTATCGGTTTGTCGAGCAGCTATTCAGGCGCCGGGAGCGGTTTTCGTCGAAGTTTATGTTCCGGTTCTTTTTTGCTGGTACCACCTTGTTCATCGCGGTGGGTGCGGCGGGTAATCTGACCGAGGGTTGGCCGCAGCGCTTCGAGCAACCGGCATTTGTTGAGCAAGGCAAGTTTGCCTTGCCTTCACGTTCACAGGGCTTTTGCTTCTACGACTTTAATACCGATAAAACACTGAAGTCGGGTGGTGCTGGTCTTGAGTGCTCAATGGGGTCGGAAGGCGTAGAAAGCCCGGAAAGCTTGGATAGCTTGGATAGCTTGGATAGAACGCAGGGTTCAAATGAGAAAAAAGCACCGTCAGTGCTGCTGTTCGGTGATTCCTTTGCAGCCCAGTGGGAACCTTATTTCAAAAAGATGGCTGCCAAACAGTCGCTGCAGCTGCATAGCGTGACCACCAACTGGTGCTTTCCTTCACTGGGCCATGGTAGTACAGCGAAGGTTGGCCACCGCTCTCGTAGCCAATGCGACATGAACCGAGCCTGGTTTACCAACCATTATCAGGACTACGACGTAATCGTGCTGGCCGGAGCCTGGTATCAGGTGTGGCAGCATCAGCTGTCGGAAGAGGTTGAGGATCTGATTCGCCACGTTGCTCAGAACCCGGACGTGCAAGTGGTTGTGCTGGATGTGCCGCCGCTTTTCCGGCGTGATTCGGTTGAGCGAGCGGTGTATTTCACCGACCAAAACGTGTTGGCCGATCCATTGAAAGCGGACCCCGCACAGGCTTTCTGGAAGCAGCTGGTTAGCAACTTGGCTGACGTGCCGCGAGTTCGGTTGATTGATCAGCGCGACCTCGGGTTTACTTCCGCACGTGGCTATAAAACCGAAGAGGGTTACCCGTATTCGCTGGATGGCTCTCACCTGTCGGTTTATGGCAGCGAAAGGCTTTATGCTGAAAACCCTGTCCTGGCCAAGCAGATATTGGATCTGTTGTAGTATCCGAGCTGTTGGCCAGACCTGCTGGATGTCTGACTTGTGATACGATGGCGGCTGTTTCCTGTCGCCAACACAAGGACTTCCATGGCATCCCCAGAAGTACCCCGTTCCTCGCAGCCTGCGGCTGTTTCTCCGTCCAAAGGTGTTTTGGCTAATCGTATTGTTCAGGCGCTGTGGCGTTGTGGTTCTTTTCCCGTTTCTGGTAGTGCCAGGCCTGCAAGCACTTCTGTTGAAGTGCTGGGCTGGGGGCGGAAGGCGTCTGGTTTCAAGGCCATCAAGCAAGCGCAGGCCAAAGGTCTGCCGTTCTGGTTGTTGGAGGATGGGTTTGTCCGCTCGTTAGGGCGGGAAGACGATTCCTTGTCGTTGGTGCAGGATGACTTGGGCATTCACTACGATGCCACTGCGCCGTCCCGGCTGGAGTCGCTGATTCCACAGCCTCTCTCGGACCAACAGCAACAGCGCGCGGATGCCATAGCCGAGCAATGGCGTCGTTTGAATATTTCCAAATACAACGCCGCGCCAGATTACACCGGCGAGTTGCCGGACGATTTTGTTCTGGTGGTGGATCAGGTGGCGGGTGATGCCTCCATCGCCTACGGTCTGGCCGATGCGGAACGGTTCCGGCAAATGCTGACGGCAGCATTGGATGAAAACCCGCTTTCTGCCGTGGTGCTGAAAGTTCACCCTGATGCTTACACTCGCGCCAAGGCCGGACATTTTGATCTGGCGACGCTAAAGCATCCACGACTGCAGGTGATTGCCGAGAACTGCCATCCGGGCAGGCTGCTGTCTAACGCTCGCATGGTTTATACCGTTACCTCTCAAATGGGGTTTGAAGCCCTGATGTGGGGTAAGCCGGTTCGCTGCTTTGGTATGCCGTTCTATGCGGGTTGGGGGCTGACCCATGACGTGCTGGACGCGCCAATGCGACGTCGTCAGGCGGCGGTGGTTAAGGTTCGTTTGCAGCAACTGGTTCATGCGGTACTGGTGTCTTACAGCCGTTATATGGACCCGGAAACCGAGCAGGAAACGGACATTGAAACCGTGATGAGGCTGATCCATTTGCAGCGTCAGCAGTGGCTGAAAAACCATGCGCTTGGCACTGTGCATGCGGTTGGCTTTTCGCGTTGGAAAAAGCCGATTTTGCAGGACTTTCTCTATGGTGCGGATGTTCATTTTTGCAACAAGGCGGAGGAGGTTCCTGCGGGAGCAACGCTGGTGCGTTGGGGAGTAAAACCGGTGTCCGAGGCTCTTGCAGGCAAGTTGAAACGAGTCATTCGGGTTGAAGACGGCTTCTTGCGTTCATCCGGTTTGGGAGCGGATTTGATTCGTCCGCTGTCGTGGGTGTTTGATGATCAGGGAATGTATTACGACGCCACTCAGCCATCGCGTCTGGAGCTCATTCTGGCTAACCACGAATTTGATGATGCCACTCTCGACAGCGCCCGAAACCTGCGTAAAACCATCGTCAGTGCGCGTATTTCCAAGTACAACCTGACCGCTGGTGACTGGGTGCCGGGTGGTGCTGCGAAAGGCCAGAAGGTGGTGCTGGTGCCTGGTCAGGTAGAGTCCGATGCGTCGATCAGAACCGGCGCTGGAAAGATCAAGACCAATCTGGATTTGCTCAAAGCCGCCCGAGCAGCCGAGCCGGATGCCTGGCTGGTGTTCAAACCGCACCCGGATGTGATGGCAGGCTTACGCAGCAAGGACGTTGCTATGGCGGAATACGAAGCCATTTGTGATGAAATTGTTCTCGCTGGGGATTCATCTCAAATGCTGGAGCAGGTGCATGCGGTCCATACCATGACGTCATTGCTGGGCTTTGAAGCCTTGCTGCGTGAGCGCGAAGTGTATTGCTATGGGATGCCGTTTTACGCCGGTTGGGGCATCACCTACGATGAGTTCAAAAATCCGCGGCGCAGTCGTCAGCGGTCGCTGGATGAGCTGGTGGCCGCCGCACTGATGGAATATCCGTCGTATGTAAGTGCCAAATCCAGACGCTTCAGCAGCGCTGAGCGCATTGTGGCTGAGCTTCAGCGCTGGAAAGCCAATGGACCGTCGAAAATGCCGTTGTGGCGACAGGCTTTGAGGGTGGTGTTGCGGTTGTGGGTTGCAACGGGGATTCGCAAGGAAGTTTGATAACGTTGTACTCAACCCGAGACTCACTAATGAATTTAACGTCTCTGGTCCAGTTAAGGAGAGAAAACTTGAAACTATTTTGGGTTGTTATTTTGACAACGCTTGTGTCGGCGTGTGCAGTTAAACGAGTAGATGTTTCTAATGTTCAGGCCGATGTCGCTTATCGGGAATCATTGCCCATAAAAGGCGCTATTTCTGTTTTTGTTCCGGGTGATGAGGCGGAAAAAAAGCTTGTCACTTTATATGTCGGTAACTGGACGGTCTTTGAACCGGGCAAGGATCTTGAAAAAGCGAGCCCCGAGGTGTCAGCAAGATTTTTTGAAACAGTGAGCGATTTCTCACCAGAGACTCCGATTCACTATCTGTTGAAACTCGAAGGCGACGCGGAGCTTGATTTGATTTGGGGTCAATACACGGCTACTTTGCATGCCCGACTCTATAATAAGGATGGTGTATTGGTCGACAGTCGTGAAGTTCAGGGAAAGGTTATTTCGCCGAAAGCGAACGATCCCAATGCATTTTATAATGCTTACGTTAAAGCGTTGTTTACATATTTCGACGAGCTGATGGTCTCTCATGGGGAAGAGATTAATCGGTATGTAAGCACCAATGTCAAAAGTGTGGCTTCTTTTGGCAGTTCTGAGGCATTGAAATCATTGCCTATTCTGAAGACAGGCAGTGGTTTTTACATAAACGGCGGCGGAGCTGTCGCAACAAACCACCATGTAGTCGACGGCTGTTTGAGCTTGTCGGTGAGCCAAGGAGATGACGAGCGTAAGGTTGAGCTCATCTTCGCAGATGAGGAACGTGATCTTGCTGTTCTGGACTCTGGTGCGCAAGTTAAGCAATACGCTGTATTGTCGGAAGAAGAAGGACGCCTTGGCGAAAAGGTAATCACGGTTGGTTACCCCTTGTATGGAATCCTTTCTGACTCAGCTACATTAACAAGTGGTGATATCAGCGCTTTGTCTGGCTTCAAGGGAAATAGCGATTTTCTTCAAGTATCGGCGCCAGTACAGCAAGGAAATAGTGGGGGCCCATTGTTGAACAACAAGGGACTCGTGTATGGCGTGGTACAGGGTAAGCTGAATGCCATTCAATTGGCTCATGCCACAGGTGACATTGCTCAAAACATCAACTTTGCGGTGAAGAGCAGCAGCCTCAAGGAGTTTCTTGATGAAGCCAAAGTACCTTTCGAATCTGCAAAATCCGCAGCCAAGCTGGGTATGGAAACGCCGGATATTGCAGATGAAGCGACTGCTTATACTGTTCAGGTAATGTGTCGTGGCTAGCAATGGCTGACAGTGATGCGCCAGTGAAATTACACTGGCGCAGAACACCTTATCGATTTTCCAAGCGGTTGTAGTCCAGAATGCCGCTGGCCAAAGGCTCCTGCTGGCGGTACAGCTCGGCAATTTGGTCGCTGACGTCCCAAAACGCAGGGTGGGTCCGGCGCACGCCAAAATCTCCCAATAGCTGACGGTAATCGGCTTCGGTTTTCATATTGCCAATGGCGTCGACCAATTCAGGCAGCTGCTTTTCCTCGGTTTTTAAAATCACATTCGGGTAGTCGCCCACCGAGCCACTGGCCAGCGTTAGCGTATCTTCCGATGGCAATAACGCCGCGTCCTCGTCCAGCAAGGAGTTGATGTTGCTGTGGCCGCGGTTGTGAACGACGCTGATGATGTCGACCGGTTTGCCATCGCGGGTGACGAGTATTTTGGCCACTTCCGGCAGCGCCTTCAGGCTTTTGCCCTTGAAGGTTTCCAACGCGTTCAGTGCCTGTTTGGCATCGTCTGACAGCGGGCTGCTGGCAATTTCGTATTGACGGTTGATTACTGGCTGCAAGCGTTTGGCAAAGATCTCGTACAGTTCTTCTTTCGGGTTGTCGGTTTTGAAGTCGATGGCCGATTCAACGTCAACGTGGCTGTAGTCGCCGAACATGTAGTCTTTTACGTCGTCGTCCGCGTTGCGATACCAGAATTTGCGGGTTTTCACGCGTTCATCTTTTGGCAGGAACAGCAGGAAGTTCATTTCGCCTTCCATTCGCAGGAAGTCCATGTACATGCGCGTGACCAGCTGGTGGCCGAGGTTGCCATAGACGTCAAAACCCGCCACCAGCAAGTAGTGAATGCGCTCCAGCAGTGGGTAGTCGATCACCCAGGCCGTTTTCGGCGGTTGGCCCAGTAAGCCTTGCACCACGGTGGCATTGTCGAAGTGGCGCATCACGGTCAGGGCAGCGTTGGCGTTGGTGCCATAGCCATCCCAGATGAGGGTTTCATCCAGCGGCAGGCGATTGTTCATCTCCTTTTCAATCAGTGCGCTCTTGGCCTTGAGGTACTGTTTCTGTTTGTCCGAGAACTTCAGCCATGACGTCAGCGGCAGGGCATTACTGGACTGCTCTGCGGGCATGTCGAGCTGCTGAGCCTGATTCTGCAGGAAGTTGGCGGCATCTTCGCCGTAGTTGATGTCCGGATTAACGAAGTACACCCAAAACTGTTCGTTAATCACATTCACTGCCACCTGGCCACGGCACACGGGCCCTTTGATAAAGGCCATGATGGTTTCGCGCGCGTGCTCCAGCAGGAAACGATAGCGGCCATCCGCCGGTAGCTGCACAAATGCCTTGAACGGGTTGCTGGCGACTTCCGGTTGGTATCCCGGTAACTGGGACACCTGATAGTCAGGGTCCAGCAGGTAGCTTTTCCATTCGTTCCAGCGCGCGTCGTTCAGCGTGAATGGAATATGGTTCTTGGCGGTGACGGTTTCTCGCTCCGGCATCAGTCGATACCAGACCCGCTCGACCTTGGGGTCGTCGTAAGGACGGCGAGTGGCGATTACCTTGATGTCTTGCCCTGGCGGGGTGCTGGAACGAACCAGTCGAAAGTGGGCGGCTTCACGGTCTTTGTTGTTATCGCCAAGGTACAAGGAGTACAGGTAGATGTGTTCGTAAATATAACGGCTGACCAGGCGGTTTTTCAGGGCGTCGCCGTTAAAGCGTTGTTCCCACAATCGTACTTCTGACAGGGTATCGGCCGACAACGGTCGGTCAGATGGCATCAGGGCGCCGCGTTCCATCCAGCTGGTAAGGGTGCTGTATTCGGCATCGGTCAGCTGTGGCAGGCCGTAGGGCATGCCCCAGTTAGGCCGTTCAGCGCTGAACTGACTGTAGGTTTCTACGGTTGGACATTGCTGATCACGGTTCAGTGCAAAGTCGTAGCTGCTGTCGAGAATCGGATGGTCAAAACTGCCTTGTTGTTGGCGCAGGGCTATGGCCCGATACATCAGGCTGGCAGCCAGATTGGCCTCGCTAGTGGAGCGACGCTCGTTCAGCACTGGTTTGAAGCCCATGTCACGCCATTGCTGGGTGGTTTGGGCATCCAGATACAAGCGTTTGGGATCTGATGCCAGCAAGCGGGTGCCGTCGTACACCACTTCCTTGTTGAGGCCACGGGCAATACCGGCGGTAGAGGTTAACTTGAGCTGGCAGGGAGCGTCGTAGCAGGCGTGGCACGCAACACAGCGGTTTTCAAGAATGGGCGCAACGTCGTCGTTGTAGAACTTGCCCTCGAAACTGTCCCAGGCCACCGTGCGGCTTTTGGGGCTGCTGGTGCCGTACTGATCGTCGAAAGACTGTGCGGCCAATACCGCACAGCCGCTGGTGAACAGGATCAGCAGGGCGATCCAGACTCGGCTGGTAGAAAACATGCGTGGGAAAACCTTCTGGGTTTGTTGGCGCTGTTCTCTGTTGTTTACTCAGTGTACAGCGTTCTTATTCACCAGCTCTGATGCCGTACGCTGGTGAGCGTTCCGTAAAACGTTGCTCAACAATAGCGTACCTGCCAGCACCAGCACAGACCCAAGCACCACGCCTTGCCAATGATTCCACTGCCAGAACAGGTTCAGATACAAGCCGCCGGTACTGGCGCCAACGTAGTAGAACAGCAGGTACAGTGAGCTGGCGCTGGCTTTTGCCCGTTCCGCATTGCGGCTAACCCAGCTGCTGGCACTTGAATGAGCGAAGAAAAATCCGAAGCTATTGATAAAGAAGCCCAGAATAATCACCGGCAGTGACGGCACCAGAGTGACCAGAGTGCCAACAATCAGTATGGAACTGCCAGCCATCATGCACTGGGGTTGGCCAAAGCGTTTGCCCAGCTTGCCAGACAGCGTGGAGCCCAGGGTGCCGGTCAAATAGGTGAGGAACATCAGTCCCAAAAATTGTGGGCTAAGCCAGTAGGGATCGGCTTCCAGCACAAAGGTGATGAAGCTGTACTGATTAACAAAGATAAAGAAGTTGAAGCCGCCCAGCAGAAAGGCGGGCAACAGCCGCGGGTTCGACAGGTGCAGTTTCATGTCGGCCAGCATGTGTTGGGGTTTGAACGGGCGACGATGAAAGTTTTGCTGTTTGGGCAGCAGCATCAACACGGCCAGCCAAACAACGACGCCCATGCAGCCAACCACCACAAAGGCTTCGTGCCAGCCGAGGTGCTCACCGGCAAACCCGCCAATCACCCGGCCACCAATGCCGCCCAGAGAGTTGGCAGCAATGTACAGCCCAACGGCCGACATCAGGGCATCGGAGTCGAATTCTTCGGCCATGTAGGCCACGGCGATGGCAGGCAGGCCCGCGAGGAAAATACCCTGTAGAGCTCGCAACGCCAGCAGTGTGTGGTAATCGTTCACCCAATACAGCGATAGGGTCACGACGGCTACGCCCGCCATACTGCCAATCATCAGCCAGCGGCGGCCAATGGCATCCGAGGCTGCGCCGTAGAAAATCAGCGCGGCTCCCAGCGTTAGCGTTGAAATGGTCAGGGAGTAACTGGCCTGCAAGGGCGATACACCAAATTCCCTTGCCAGCATCGGCAGCAAAGGCTGGGTGACGTAAAGGTTGGAAAACACCATAAAAGAGCCAAGGCAAAGTGCCAGTGTGATTCGCCACCAGGCGGCGGTGCCACTTGTGATCATGCGGGTCTACCGAAAGAGAAGTTACAGGCGAACTATAGGCTTCCGCTTTCCATCATAAAAATATATGTTTGATATGGTTTTAATCAAAATCTGTTATGCATACATTGGTCGAATGAGCGGCTGTGTTTCTTCCTACTTAATGGGGACATCTATTTAATCCTGCACGGCTCTGCGCGAGTGTTGCCGTTGTTCAGTGCAAGGCGACGGATGCAGCGAAATGACGAGTCCTTTTCAAATCGGGCCGCGTAGGTTCGTCAACACAGCACTGGGCGGCGGCAACCCGCGCCCTGCGGGGGCTGCCGGATGATCTCGACTCTGTGTCGCCGACTTTTGACTTGACCCGTCAGGCCTGCAAGTCGGCTTCGTGATTTGAAACCACCCGGTAGCCCAGAGTGAGCACCGGATTAAATAGATGTCCCCTAATCAATGTCCCCAAAAGGCTATCAAATGGATTACAAGGCACTCAGTTACTTTCACGAAGTGGCCCGGCTGCAAAGTTTTACCCGTGCGGCGGAAAGCCTGGATGTGGCTCAGCCGGCGGTGAGCATGGCCATCAAGCGTTTGGAACAGCAGCTGCAATTGACGTTGTTTCATCGTCGGGATCGGCAAATATCGCTGACGGATGAGGGTCAGCGCTTGTTCAAGCAGGCTCATCGTATCATTCAGGCAATGACCGATGCCGACCTGGAGATGGAAGAGCTGCGCGGCCTTCAGCGAGGCGTGGTGCAATTGGGTACGCCGAGCATGCTGGGCTCCTACTATTTCCCGCCGATGATCATGGCGTTCAAACACAAATACCCGAACCTGAATTTATCGGTGCATGAAGGCGGCGCCTGGCAGTTGCAGCAGTTGCTGGAAAAGGGCGAGCTGGATCTGGCGGTTATCGAATCGGGTGAGGTGTCTGAAAACATTGAATCTGTGCCGATTCTGCGGGAAGAAATGCGCGTTGTGGTGCCACAGGACCACCCGTTTGCCAGCCGGGAGTCGGTATCGCCGGAAGAATTTTTACAGCAGGAGCTGGTGATCTTCAGGCCGGGTTACTTTCACCGCAGGGTGTTGGACCAGATGGCGGAAAGCGCTGGCATTCAACCGGCGATCAGCTTTGAAACCAATCTGTTGCCGTTGATTCGGTCAATTGTGAAACAGGGGTTCGGTATTTCGACGTTATTGAATATGGCCGTCGAGAACGACCCGGAATTGGTAACGGTGTCGTTTGATCCGCCCATTGAGCTGGATTTGTGTTTGGCGTGGCGGAAGGATGGCTATTTATCGAAGGCCAATCAGGCGTTTGTGGAATTTATTCTGGAGAACGTTCGGCTGTGATGGCGGGAGTCGGGCATCGAGTTTCGGGTTTCGAGAAAGACGAGGGAAAAGCGCATTTATTGGCAGGGCTGATATCAGCCCTGCCAATAAACACAAGTGGTGCAGTACTTACTTATTCAGCAAGTAGTTCACCAGCAGGGCAACCGGACGGCCAGTGGCCCCTTTGGCTGCGCCACCGTTCCAGGCTGTGCCTGCAATGTCCAGGTGCGCCCAAGGCGTGCCTTCAGTAAAGCGGCTGAGGAAGCAAGCAGCGGTGGTTGCGCCAGCCAGTGGGCCACCAATGTTGGCCATGTCGGCAAAGTTGGAATCCAGCAGTTCCTGGTAGTCATCTTCCAGCGGCAGACGCCATACCTTGTCCTGGCTGTAGGCGGCAGCGGATTGCAGCTGCTCTGCCATGTCTTCGTCCTGGGTGAACAGGCCGGAGTTCACATTGCCCAGCGCGGCCATACAAGCACCGGTCAGGGTGGCAATGTCTACCACGGAGGCTGGCTTGTAGTTGTCGATGCCATAGGTCAGGGCATCACACAGCACCAGACGGCCTTCGGCGTCGGTGTTGAGGATTTCAATGGTTTTTCCAGACAGACTGGTCACCACGTCACCCGGCTTGGAAGCGTTACCCGCAGGCATGTTTTCAGCGCTGGTTACCATCGCCAGTACGTTGATTTTTGGCTTCAGCGCCAGCAGTGCTTTCACGGTGCCGAACACAGACGCCGCGCCGCACATGTCGTACTTCATTTCGTCCATCTTGGCGCCCGGCTTCAGGCTGATACCGCCGGTGTCGAAGGTGATGCCTTTGCCCAACACCATGTGTGGGGCTTCGTCGGCGTTTTCGGCGCCCTTGTACTGCATCACAATGATTTTGCCCGGCTCGCTGGAGCCTTTGGCTACGGAGTAGAAAGCACCTGCCCCCATTTCTGCCAGTTTTTCCTGGTCCAGAATGGTGGTTTCCAGCGAGAAGTCTGCGGTCAGTGAAATAGCTTGCTCGGCCAACCAGGTTGGGGTGCAAATGTTTGGTGGCATGTTGCCCAGTTCTTTGGCGAAGTTCATGCCTTCACCAATCGCAGCACCTTTCAGCAGGGCCGCAGATACGTCAGAGCCAATCCAGCTAACGCTGTCAGCTTGTTTCGGGGCATCTTCAGGCTGTGGTTTGGTTTCAGTGAACTTGTAGCTGTTGCCGGTAAAGGCAATGGCTGCTTGCTCCGCCCACCAGCTTTCTGGCAGTTCGTCGCTGGCCAGTTCGCTAATGGCCAGGGCCACTTCGCCTTCACGCTTCAGGGTTGCATTGGCAACGGCATTCAGAATTTTGATGGCTGCCGTGGCTTTAGGCGCTTCTTTTCCGGTACCTACCAACAATACGCGCTTGGCTGCGATGCCACTAACGGCTGGCAGCAGCAGGGTTTCACCGCTCTTGCCCTTGATGTCGCCTTCTTCAAAGCGTTGGGTCAAAAAGCCGTTGGATGCTTCATCAATGAGCTTGGCAGCGTCGGACAGCTTGCCTGACTGGTCGATAGTGACCACAATACACGCCGCTTGAACTTCGGCCGCAGATTGTTGGGATACCTGGTATTTCATAAGTGCTCCTGCTGGGAACGTTAGTGGCAGACCCCGGTCGATGTCACTGCCGGATCTGAATTCCATAGATGCTTATAATGTGCGTGCAGTTTCAGGAAAAACAAGTGGTGAATGGACAGCTTTGTTTCATATCAGTTATCGATCGGGCGTTAAAGCCTGTAGTGGCTGTGCGCTATGCTTCATCATCCGGATTCTTTATCGTTTAACAGAGACTAGGCTCTTTCCCTTGATCATTTTTCGCTATCTGGCCAGAGAGCTGGCCGGGTCCTTGTTTGCCGTCACCATTGTGCTGCTGATGATTTTGATGAGTGGCCGCCTGATTCGCCAGCTGGCCGCCGCTGCCGCCGGTGAGGTGTCGCTCGATATCGTATTTTTCACACTGGTGCTGCGGCTGCCGTCCTTTCTGGAAATGATTCTGCCGTTGGCGCTGTTTATCGCCATTTTGCTGGCTTACGGCCGTCTGTATGCAGAAAACGAGATGACGGTACTGACGGCGACCGGTTTTTCCAACCGCAAGCTGCTTTTATACACCGCAGGTCCTGCTGCTGCCATCGCACTGGTGGTGGGTTCGTTCAGTTTGTATCTGAGCCCTGGGGGGCTCAGCAAATGGAAGGGCTTTACAAAAAGCAGGCCCAGCTGACCGAGTTTGAACTGCTGGCGCCGGGGCGCTTCCAGAGCATGAAAGGTGGTTCCAGGACCACCTATGCGGAATCGCTGTCGGACGACAAAACCCAAATGAACAATGTGTTTATCACCGATGGGAATTCCATCCTGCTGGCCAAACGTGGCACCCAGTACGTCTCGGATGAAACCGGTTCCCGTTACCTGGAATTGCACGACGGCAAGCGTTACGACTGGACGCCTGGTAGTCTGGCGTTTCAGACCCTGGATTTTGAGCTGTACGGCGTGAAAATCGCCGATGAGCTGGAAGAGCGCAAAAAGCTTCGTAAGGAAGCGGTACCGACTCTGGATTTGTTTGGTTCGGATGATCCCAAGCATCAGGCGCAGCTGCAGTGGCGGGTGTCGATGGTACTGATGGTACCGATCGTGATGCTGTTGGCGGTGCCTTTGTCGAAGGTAAATCCTCGTCAGGGACGTTTTGCCCGCCTGTTTCCGGCCATCGTGCTGTTTATGGTGTACATCTCGCTGTTGATTGCCATGAAGGGCATGCTCGAAAAAGGCCAGCTCAACCCAACCATTGGTTTGTGGGGCTTGCACGCGGTGTACCTGGTGATCGCAATGGGGTTGTTGGTTGTGCCTGAGTGGCGTCGTCGTTTGAAGGTGAAGTCGCTATGAATATGCTGACCATGAGTCGCCTTGATAACTACGTTGCCCGCAATGTCGTGATGGCCACTTTGGTGGTTGTGGTGGTCATTGTTGGGTTGGATGCCATTTTCACCCTCGTCGACGAGCTGGACCAACTCAAAAACGGCTACCAGTTTCTCGATGCCTTGCAGTTTATGGCGCTGCGTTTGCCTCGGCGCATCTACGAATATATGCCGATGGCTTGTCTGATCGGCTGTTTGGCCGGTCTCGGTGGCATGGCGGCCAGCAGTGAGCTGACGGTCATGCGTGCGGCGGGAATCTCGGTTGGTCGCATTGCTGTTGCGGTGATCAAGCCGATGATGTTGTTGATGGTCGTGAATATGGCCATTGCCGAGTTCGCGGTGCCAACGCTGGAGCGTGTGGCGCAGTCCCAGAAGGCGGTGGCGCAAGGCAAGGGCGATTTGTTATCGAACAAGGGCAAAGGCTTTTGGCATCGTGAAGGGGATACCTTTATGCGATTTACCGCCATTGAGCCTAACGGTGTGCTGCACGGCATCACCCTGTTCCGATTCGATGATAATGCCAATCTGACCAGTATCAGATCCGCCGAGCAGGCTATTTATGAGAACGGCGATTGGCAGATGCAGTCGGTGATTGATATGGAAATCTCCGACCAGAAAACGTCTCAGCAGACGATCGCCTCAATGCCCTGGGATACGGAGCTAACCCCACAAAGCCTCAGTGTTGTGATGATTGAGCCGCGGGATATGTCGATCTCCAATCTGTATGGCTACACCCAATACCTGGAAAAGCAGGGTCTCAATGCAGACAACTACTTGCTGTCGTTCTGGCGTAAGGTAACCCAGCCATTGGGCACTCTGGCACTGGTGGTGCTGGGAATTTCCTTTATCTTTGGCCCATTGCGCTCGGTGACGCCGGGTTACCGGATTTTCTCGGGGATTCTGGTGGGCCTGATTTACAAATACGCAGAGGACCTGTTGGCGCCGGCCAGTATTGTGTTTGGCTTTGAGCCTGTGTGGGCCTCTGTGATCCCGATTGGCGGTTGTATGCTGGTTGGGTTGCTGCTGCTCAGGAAGGCAGGCTGACGGACGTTAGCCTGCTGTTTGTGTGGCTGTCTGTTCAGGTTTTTGGGATATACACCTGATGGGTCAGTGATGCCATGTCGTGCCAGCTACGGCCACGTTTGTCTATCAAGGCCCAGAAATAGCCAATACCAAACACCATCAGCGAAAAGAAGCCGATGCCGGTGCGCAGCATACAATGGCTCAAGCGCACCGGCGTACCGTCTTCCGTTACCAGTTTAATGCGCCAGGCTTTCATGCCGATGGTTTGGCCGCCTCGTCGCCAGGACGTTGAGTAATAGAAGAAGCACATACAGAAAATCATCGAATACACCACAGGTCTTGGCAGCTCGCCCAGTGGCTCTCCACCGGTTGCAGCGGCCGTTACTCCGACCAGGATCAATCCCAGCACCAAAAAGGTGCCTAGCAGTACCAGGGCGTCGTAACTCAGGGCTGCGATGCAGCGAACCAGAGAGGCAGTGGGGTAGTTGTGATCAGACATGGTGCTTCTTGAATCCAGCAGGTTTACCAGTGGGTTAAGGCCGCCGATGTTAGCAGATCGGCTCAGGCCTCACGTCAATTTATTTTCTCGCTAATCAGGCGATAATACCCTTCTCTGCCGGTGCGGACATTGATTTGCACAGGCCCGATTTTGAATTACCGCTAACAGGAGTCAGACATGGTGGATTTGGGTGAAATTCGTAAGGAGTACACTCAGGGACGTCTGGACGAAACCCGGGTTGCTGATAACCCGTTTACTCAGTTTCATGCCTGGTTTGAACAATACCAGGAGACCCGTCCGGAAGAGCCGACGGTGATGACGCTGGCCAGCGTAGACGCCGACGGCCAGCCCTGGCAACGAATTTTGTTGCTGAAGTCCTACGACGACAAAGGCTTTGTCTTCTTCACTAACTACCAAAGCAACAAGGGCATGCAGCTGGACGCCAGCGGCAAGGCCAGCATGCATTTCTTCTGGATTGGTATGGAGCGACAGGTGCAGATTCAGGGGCGGGTGGAGAAGGTGTCTCGCGAGGAATCGGCAGCTTATTTCCATTCCCGTCCACGTCAGAGTCAGCTGGGAGCTTGGGCTTCGCATCAGAGTCGTCCACTGGAAAATCGCGCTGAGCTGGAAGCACGCTTCAATCAGTTGAACGAGGAATATCAGGACAAGGAGATTCCGCTGCCGGATTTCTGGGGCGGCTTCCGACTGATCCCTGAGCGTGTGGAATTTTGGCAGGGTGGTGAGTACCGCCTGCACGATCGTGTTGAGTATCGCCTTGCCGACGGGGGGTGGGCAATCCAGCGCCTGAACCCATAAAACGCATATCAGTGATGGAAGGGCGGTGCACGACTGCTCTTTCTTCACCGCTATTCAGACACTGTCCTGCTGGCACTGCTTTTCTGGCACTGCACGCGTTAGATACGTTGAGAAACAAAAAAGCCCGCAAGATGTGAATCTTGCGGGCTTTTTTAACCCTGCCAAGGCAAGGTTATATAAGTGGTAGCTATGGGCAGACTTGAACTGCCGACCCCAGCATTATGAATGCTGTGCTCTAACCAGCTGAGCTACATAGCCACAGTCGGATACCTTGTAAAAGGTGTTCCTGAAACTGGCTACCTGCTTTAACAAAGCAAGTAGGGTGAGGCGAACCTCGTGTAAGTGGTAGCTATGGGCAGACTTGAACTGCCGACCCCAGCATTATGAATGCTGTGCTCTAACCAGCTGAGCTACATAGCCACTTCACGCTTGCTTTGGCGTTGCTGTGAGGCTGCCTTGGCAAGTGGCGCGTATTATGCCAATCCGATTTTGACTGTCAATCTTTTTTTGCGATTTATTTCAATGAGTTAGCGCTGCACAGCAAAATTGTCAGCGACTGCTATTCTGAATGTGGAGATTCGTTGCGGGTTTGGATCTTAATGCAACGGATTGGCTAATTTCATTAACCTGGTAACAAGTTGGCGCTTTGTGAAAAAGTTAAACGTGGTTTCTTTGTGGATGGTAAGTCTGGTGCTGCTGCCTGGCTGCGACACGGGAATGAATGACTTGGGTGAACTGAGTGACCGCGAATTGCGGCACCGCAATTACGAGTGTCAGATGGCAACAAATTTGGGTGCGGCCAAGCTTCAGGTGTGTGCAAATCTCAAGCGTGAATGCGAGCGCAGGGCCAAAGCGGGCCATTATGCCTGTTAGAGGCCGTTTACATTGTGTAGGATGTCCTGCCGAACGCGCTGCCTCTCAAATGAAACCTTTCGGGGGTAGTGTTGCCATAGGGCATTCATATATTTGAGACGAGACACAAGCATGAATTTGATGAAGTCCGTACCCGTTATCTTGTTGGGTACTTTGATTTTGGCCGGTTGTGGCCAGGAGGAAAAAGTGAAATTGGAAAACCACATCGACCAGGCGAGCTACGGCGTTGGTTTGAATATTGGTCGTCAGCTGTCTCAGGAAGATGTTGAGATGAATGCCGATGCGGTTGCAGCAGGTATTAAAGACGCGCTGGCTAAAGCAGAACAGCAGGTATCTGACGAAGACATTCAGGCTGCTTTCGAGAAAATCCGTGAAGACCAGATGCGTAAGCAAGAAGCTCTGAACGACGCAGCCGCCAAAGCCAGCGAAGACTTCCTGGCTGAGAACGCCAAGAAAGACGGCGTTCAGGTAACTGATAGCGGCCTGCAGTACGAAGTACTGACCGCTGTTGAAGGTGATGCGCCAAAGCCAACTGCTGCTGACACCGTTAAGGTTCACTACCACGGCACCTTGATCGACGGCACTGTATTCGACAGCTCTGTTGAGCGTGGCGAGCCAATCGAATTCCCACTGGGTAACGTTATCCCGGGTTGGACTGAAGGTGTTCAGCTGATGAAGGTTGGTGAGAAGTTCAAGTTCACCATCCCGGCCGAGCTGGCCTACGGTGCTCGTAGCCCAAGCCCGAAAATCCCTGCAAACTCTGCACTGGTCTTCGAAGTTGAGCTGCTGGATATCGTCAAGTAATCCAGAGCCAATAAAAAACCCGCGAAAGCGGGTTTTTTTATGTCTGTTATTTGGCCATGCCGTTTATCTGACAGGGCTGGGCTGGAAGGATCAGGCTCTGGCCTCTGTTTCCAATTCTGAGCTGCTTTCGTCTTCTTGCGTATCTTCCTGTAGTGCAGGGGTGTCAATGTACCCTTCGATGTCCC
Source organism: Oceanobacter sp. ABM4_470 (assembly GCF_056158645.1). NCBI lineage: Bacteria > Pseudomonadati > Pseudomonadota > Gammaproteobacteria > Oceanospirillales > Oceanospirillaceae > Oceanobacter > Oceanobacter sp. ABM4_470. The sequence goes on along the minus strand of NZ_JBSWTR010000001.1, from coordinate 1,608,181 downwards.
TGAGTGTTCTTGTGACTCTGCGTTTCATAAAGTCGGATATCTCAAATGCTTTATTGCAGTGGCGGCAGGTCACGTTGGGCTGTTCGGACAGTTTTGCCAAGGAAAAGGCGGTGTTGGCGTCGCAGTCCGGGCAGGGCACAGGGAATTGAACAGATTTGGCAAGTTGAGTCATGGTTCACCAATACAGCTAGCTAGGTAGTGAATTTGGTAAACAGGCTATAGCAAAATGAGACGATTAAGAAGGTGGGTTTGTTACAACTGGCACTTCTAAACACAAATGAAGATCAATAAAACTAACGCGAGAAAGATTTGACCGGACGGCCGTAAGAAATGTTGGTCGGGGTAGAGAGATTCGAACTCCCGACATCCTGGTCCCAAACCAGGCGCGCTACCAGACTGCGCTATACCCCGAAAAACAGATTGGAGATAAATCCCCGAGTTGTTTGAAGTGTGACTTCAAACCAATCATCAGGCGATGATTGAATTGGTCGGGGTAGAGAGATTCGAACTCCCGACATCCTGGTCCCAAACCAGGCGCGCTACCAGACTGCGCTATACCCCGAACTGTTGCTGAAAGAAGAGTGGCTCCCCGAGCTGGACTTGAACCAGCGACCAATAGATTAACAGTCTACTGCTCTACCGACTGAGCTATCGGGGAATGTCTGTCTCTCAACGACGGGGCGCATATTACGGCTGGGGAGTTATGCTGTCAACACTAAAGTTGTTGTTTTTTAAGATTTTTTTGCCCCTGCGTGATGCAGGGGCAAAAACGACGCTTACGCTTTCTTGAAGATGTTTTCGTAAACGTAGTTGGTGGCTTCTACGAAGCCTTCGATGCTGCCACAGTCAAAACGACGGCCGCGGAATTTGTACGCGATCACGTTGCCTTCCTGAGCTTGCTTCAACAGAGCGTCGGTGATCTGGATTTCACCATTGATGCCTGCGCCGGTTTCTTCGATCTTGGCGAAGATGTCCGGAGTCAGGATGTAACGACCGATGATGGCCAGGTTGCTTGGCGCATCTTCTTTGGCTGGTTTTTCAACCATGTTGTTAACACGGAATACGCCTGGCTCGATTTCTTCACCAGCGATCACGCCGTATTTGTGAATGTTGTCTTCAGGTACTTCCTGAACGGCAACTACAGAGCAGCCGTACTTTTCGTGAATCTGCGCCATCTGTGCCATCACACCGATATCGCCTTCGTCGGCAACACACAAGTCGTCGGCCAGAATCATGCCGAATGGCTCATCGCCCATCAGGTATTGGCCGCACTGAACTGCGTGGCCCAGACCTTTCATTTCATTCTGACGGGTGTACGCGAAGTCGTTTTCTTCCATCAGTTTGCGGATTGGCAGAATCAGGCCTTCCTTACTGCTACCGCGAATTTCGTTTTCCAGCTCGTAGCTGATGTCAAAGTGGTCAGCGATAGCGCGCTTACCACGACCGGTGATGAAACCCATAAACTTCATACCAGCTTCGCTGGCTTCTTCAACGCCGTACTGCACCAGAGGCTTGTTTACCACTGGCAGCATTTCTTTTGGCATGGCCTTGGTAGCAGGCAGGAAGCGGGTGCCGTAACCGGCAACGGGGAATAAACATTTACGAACCATGGGGGTCGATCCTTCTGTCGTCATCGATACTTGTTTTCCAAAACACTAGGCAATATTTGTGTCAACTTTGAGACGATCCGTTGCTTCAGATGAGCAATGTCCCAAAAGTACCTGTTTGGAAAACACAAACTTACACTTCGTGTGGCAAAGGATTATGCAGGTTTGACGATGCAGGTGTCATGCCCAAGTTTTGTAAGGATTTAAAAATAGTCCCTTGAGATGTTTTTATTTGGCTTCCCAAGCCTGCTGGTTGCACTGAAAGTGTTCAGATTGGTCAAACTTGATTGCGGCTCGTTGTCAGATATCGACCATTAGGTTTCTATACTTAAAGGAACACCCAAACGCTGCTCAAACGAATAATCATCGGGAGACAATTATGCAGATTGAAGCTCCATACGAACTGGTCATCTTTGGTGGTATGGGAGATTTGGCCCAGCGTAAGCTGCTGCCAGCCCTGTACTTGCTGTATCGCGATGGCCGCCTGCCGGCGGGCAAAATTCTTTGTGTCACGCGCCAGCCTCTGGAGCAGCAGGCATTTCTGGATACTGTGCTGGCGGCACTGAAAACCCACGTTGCAACGGAATACCTGGAAGAAGCCCAATGGCAGGGCTTTTCTGAATTTCTGGCGCCTGCCACCCTCGACGCCAGTGATGTTGACGGTTATGGCGAACTGGCGAGCATGCTCTCTGACGACGACGTCAACCGGGTGGTGTATCTGGCAACGGGTTCGGATTTGTTTACGCCCATCTGTCAGGGGCTTTCCAATGCCAATTTGATCGGGAAAAGCACCAAAGTGGTGCTCGAAAAACCAATCGGCCACGATCTGGAATCGGCCTTGGCCATTAATAACGACGTTGCGCGTTTCTTTGAAGAGCGTCAGATCTACCGTATTGACCATTATCTGGGCAAAGAAACCGTGCAAAACCTGCTGGTGCTGCGGTTTGCCAACTCTCTGTTTGAAAGCCAGTGGAACCAGCACTACATCGACCATATTGAAATCACCATTGGAGAATCCATTGGTGTAGAAAAGCGGGCGGGTTTTTACGAGCAAGTGGGGGCCATGCGCGACATGTTCCAGAACCACCTGTTGCAGCTGCTGTGTATCGTTGCCATGGAACCACCGTCGAAACTGGAAACCGACGCGGTTCGTGACGAAAAGGTCAAGGTGCTGCGGGCCCTGAAGCCAATCGTCGGAGAGGCCATTAATCGTAACGTGGTACGGGGGCAGTACGATGCCGGTGTGTCGGATGGTGCGCCGGTGCCGCCATACCGGGATGAACCAGGTGTTCATCACAAGAGCAACACGGAAACCTTTGTGGCGGCCAAGGTCGAGATTGATAACTGGCGCTGGGCCGGCGTGCCGTTTTACTTGCGTACGGGCAAACGTATGGCAGAGCGTGCGACCGAAATTGTTGTCAGCTTCAAGGAAATCCCCCATTCCATTTTTCCGCTCCAGCACAAGAACACCATGGCCAATAAACTGGTGTTCCGCCTCCAGCCGGACGAAGGTGTTCGGTTAATGCTGTGTGAGAAACGGGTTGGACCGGGTATGAGTGTGCGGCCGATGAACCTGAGCCTGAACCCGGCTAATCACCGCAAGGCCCGGGTCCCTGAAGCCTACGAACGATTGCTGTTCGATGCGCTGTGCGGTAACGCCACTTTGTTTGTTCGTGATGACGAGTTGATGGAAGCCTGGCGCTGGATTGATCCTATTATCAGCCATTGGCAGGAAGTGGACTTGCGTCCGGAGCCCTATACCTCTGGTAGCTATGGCCCGGCGGCATCGACTTTGCTTCTGGCCAGAGATGGGCGTTTGTGGGTTGAGAACAGCTGACGTCCGTTACTGAGTACAGCGGAGGAACCTATGAGCGACAACCGATACGATTCCAGTGAAATTCTGGCAAGGCAGTTGGCCGAAGCCGTGGCGGACCAGTTGGCCGAGCGCATTGAGGAAAAGGGCCGCGCCTGTCTGGCGGTCAGCGGCGGCAGTACGCCAAAGCGATTCTTTGAGTTGCTGAGCGAACAAGACATCAAATGGTCAAAAGTGCTGATTACTTTGGTCGATGACCGCTGGGTTGATGAGCACAACGACGCCAGTAACGCCGCGTTGGTGAAACGTCACCTGCTGAAGTCCCGTGCCGAAGCGGCTTACTTTCTGCCGCTGAAAACGGCAGCAGAATCACCGGTTGATGGTTTTATGGAATGTGAAAACCGGCTACATGAGCAAATTAGCCGGTTGGACGTTGCTGTGCTTGGTATGGGCACTGACGGACACACGGCTTCGTGGTTTCCGTATTCGAAAGCGCTGGATAAGTGTTTGAACGAGTCGGCCAGTGCCTGGAGTTGTCCGGTGGTCGACCACTCGATCGAAATCCCGAGAATCACACTGACATGGGCTATGCTGAGCCAATGCCAGCGGTTGTTTTTGCATTTCGAAGGGGCCGAGAAGAACGCCGTGTTCGAGCAAGCCTGCGATGCCAGTGAAAGCCAGAACATAGCGGCGATGCCTGTGCGAACCGTACTGGTGCAGTCGCAGGTGCCGTTAAGTATTTACCGAACGACATAAGTGGCTTTATGCACTCCTATGGTGCATTGCTTGTAGTTTGGCAGATTGATGCCCGTTTACGTGCGCCAAATTCCTCGAGATTTCGCTTTGCGGGCTCAATGGGTTTTGGTTATCAGAGTGAATCTTCAGAAGACTGATCAGACACTGAACAGCGTTTGAACAAAAAGCCCCGAATCGCCATACGGCATTGTCGGTATGCAGGAACCGGCACGGAATTGGCACCGGGTAAAGCAGAGGGTTTTAAAAGGCTCCTTGAGGGACTCCATAGAGTGTCCCCTTCAGTTACCCATTTTTTGCAACCAGGGCAGGACTTTTTTTCATGTCGACCGAACTGAAAAGCAAACTTCAGGCTCGCCTTAACCGAATCTACAAAAACGACATCCTGGCAGAGAGCGTGGCCTGTGACCTCGTCCGGCTGTGTCAGAAATTCTCGGAAACCCGTCAGGCCAAGGAACCCCGCAAACAGCGTTGGGACGAGCAGGACGTCATCCTGATCACCTACGGCAATAGCATTCAGGCACCGGGTGAAGTGCCATTTCGTACTTTGGCTAATTTCTTACGCGAGCATCTGGCGGATACCTTGAACTCGGTCCACTTGCTGCCGTTTTTCCCGTACAGCTCGGACGATGGCTTTTCCGTTATCGACTACCGTCAGGTACACCCGGAGTGGGGTAGCTGGGAGGATGTTGCACACATCGCTGAAAAATTCGATCTGATGGCCGATCTGGTGGTGAACCATTGCTCGCGCGAGAGCCTGTGGTTCTCGGATTACGTTGCCAATGTCGAGCCTTACAGCGACTTCTTTATTGAGGCGGACCCGTCGCAGGATCTCAGCCTGGTTACCCGTCCGCGCAATACGCCGCTGCTGACGCCAGTGCACACCCACCGTGGGGTGCGTCACGTGTGGGCGACATTCAGCGAAGACCAGATCGACCTTAATTACGGCAACCCCAAGGTGTTGCTGGAAATGATGGCGATTGTGCTGTTCTACATTGAGCAGGGTTCACGCTTTATTCGTTTGGACGCCATCGCCTATCTGTGGAAGCAAATTGGCACCAACTGCATTCATCTGGACGAAACCCATGAGTTTGTGAAGCTGATGCGGGATATCACCGACGCCGTTGCGCCGGAGGTGGTACTGATTACCGAAACCAACGTGCCGGTGGCAGAAAACCTGAGCTATTTTGGTAATTCGGATGAGGCTCACATGGTGTACCAGTTTGGCTTGCCGCCGTTGGTGCTGCATGCGTTGAATCGCGGCAAGGCAGACTTCTTGTCGGATTGGGTGCTCAGCATTCCGCCGTTGCCAAAGGACTGTACCTATCTGAACTTTACCGCCTCCCATGACGGCATTGGCGTACGCCCGGTAGAGGGAATCTTGCCGGAGCGCGAGGTGCAGGAGCTGATTGATTGCATGCACAAGTTCGGTGGCTTCGTCAGTATGAAAGCCAACTCGGACGGCAGCCAAAGCCCGTATGAGATCAATATCGCGTTGTTTGATGCCTGTATGGGAACCCGTCGTGGACCTGACCATTTTCAGGTTGATCGTTTCCTGTGCTCGCAGGCCATCATGTTGGCTATGCAGGGGATTCCAGCGGTTTATATTCACAGTTTGACGGCCAGCCCTAATGATCTGGCTCACGTTGAACAGACCGGCCGTACCCGTTCAATCAACCGCCGTATCTGGAATAAACCGGAGCTGGATGAGCTGTTGAGCAAGCCGGGTTCGCCACAGCGCGAAGTGTTTGACCGACTGCGCGAGATGATCGCCATTCGCCGTCGTCAGCCGGCATTTCATCCTTCCGCTCGTCAGCAGGTTATCAAAATCAATTCGGACGTGTTCATTCTGAAACGCACCAGTGAGGATAAAGGGCAGGTGATCTACGCCATCTGCAACGTCACAGATCGTCAATTGGAGCTGCCGCTGGCGGCGCTGGGGTTCCTGGTGAAAGACATGACCGACTTGCTGACGGATACCGTGCAGCAGTGTGATGCCCTGTCGTTGGCGCCATACCAAACCATGTGGTTGAGTACTTATCCGAAGTAAGCCTCTAGGGACCCTCTGAATAACTCAGCACAGCTCTCGGCTCTGGCTTCCTGCTTCGCCCTACCTCCTGCATCCATGCAGTCGTGCGCGAGTCCTGCAGGTTGTCATTGGCTCTCTACAACTCCGCGGCGAATGCGGCGGAATGGCTAGACCTTTCCAAATCGGGCCGCGCAGGTTCGCCAACGCCGTTCCGGCGAGCTGAAGGCCGCGCCCGAAGGGGATGGCACCGAGTTATTCAGAGGGTCCCTAGCTAAAGTGAGCTTTATCTAAAACAAGCCTTCCTCTAAAACAAACCTTTAGAGAGCAATAAAAAAACCGATTCAGCAATGAATCGGTTTTTTGTTTTGGTTAAGAGCACACAGCCTCAGGCGTTGTCTTCTTCAACCGCTTCGTAGATGCGGTCCAAAATATCCGGCACGGCCGAGATCACCCGGTTCCAACTTGGGATAAATGGCGTTTCCATCGGGTTTTCCAGGAAATGTTCACCGGCGCGCATGATGTTTTCTGCAAACAGCTCAACCGCCGCTTCTTCCTTATGGCGATCCAACACCAGGCCGTTCATACGGGCATCGTTGTAGTAGGTTTCCACAAAATCCAGCGCCACGCGGAAGTAGGTCGCCTTGATGGTACGGAAGGTTTCATTGGTAAACACTTCACCCTGAGTTGCCAGCTTGCGGAAAATAGCCTTGCAGATGTCGGTACTCATCTTCGACAGGCCGGCGGCGGCATCTTCGGCAGACAGTGGCTGGTGCTTGTGATCGTAGTTGTCGCAAATATCAACCTGGCACAAACGGTTGGTGCTGTAGTTGCGATTCATCTCCGACAGGACGCCCACTTCCAGACCCCAGTCGCTCGGGATGCGCAGGTCGTTCAGTACGTCCACGCGCATCGAGAATTCACCGGACAGGGGGTAACGGAAGCTGTCGAGGAAGTCCAGATACTCCTTGTGGCCAAGCACTTTTTTCAGCGCCCGGATCATAGGTGTCACCAGCAAGCGACTGACCCGGCCATTCATTTTGCCGTCGGCAATGCGGGTGTAATAGCCCTTGGCAAACTCGTAGTTAAAGCCCGGGTTAGCAACCGGGTAAATCAGTCGTGCCAGCAGACTGCGGTCATAGGTGACGATGTCGCAGTCGTGCAGGGCAACGGATTCCGCACGTCCAGATGCCAAAACGTAGCCGTAGCAGTACCAGACGTTGCGGCCTTTGCCCATTTCACGCGGTGCCAGACCTTTTTCCTGCAACATGGCATCGATTTTTTTCAGCCGAGGGCCGTCGTTCCAGAGAATGCGGTGATGTTGCGGCAGGCGGCTCAGTTCATCACGGACGTGTTGGTACTCTGCTTCGGTGGCGCGATCCAGGCCCAACACAATTTCGTTCAAATAGGGCACTTCGGCCAGTTCATTGATGATGTTGCCCATGGCTGGGCCCTCAAATTCTGAATAGAGGGCAGGCAATACCAGTGACATGGGGCGAGTACGGGAAAAACTCAGCAGCTCTTTTTCCATGTCTTCCAGTGGACGGTCCACCAGATTATGCAGGGTGGTGATCGTACCATTCTGGTAAAAGTCGGCCATGTTCAGGCTCCTTGTTGTAGTTGTTCAAGCAATTCCAGCATGCAATGGTTCCAGCCAGCCGGGCCCTTGGAAGGGGCTGTCACGGTAGCCGGGTTGGATAATTCAAGGATTTGTTTTTCGCCGGGAATGACAATCGGGAAGTCGGCGGCTTCGAGCATGGCGCGGTCGTTTTCACCATCGCCGAGTGCTGCAATCTTCACCGGTTGTTCCCACAAGTGTTGATAGAAGTCTCGTGCAAAGGCCAGTCCGGTGGCTTTGTCGGCGCGGCCCATCACGTGATAGAAACGGCCGCCCTGGGTCAGTTGCAGGCCTGCCTGTTCCAGTTGGCTACGGAAGGCTGTCAGGGCCAGCTCGGTGTCATTCCAGATCAGTGGCTCAGAGGCGACGCGTTGCTTCGACATCCAGGCGCTTTCCTGTGATAAGCCGGTCAGCGCCGCTACTTCAGAGGCGGGCATGTCGTTGAAGCCACGGAATTTGAAGCCTTCCTTACGCAGTTGGCTGAGTACTTTGAGGATGTCGACGTAACTGGTGCCGAGAATTTCGCTGTTGTAGCCCTCGCCATCGGCTTTCGGAATGTGAATCACACTGCCGTTTTCGCACACGAATGGATCAAGGTTGTCGAGGTCGTGACGTAATCCCGCCACTTCTTCGCAGGTTTTACTGGTATTGAACAGTACCGGCACGCCCAGTGCTTTCAGTTGTTTCAACGCCGGTTGGGCTGCACGGGTACTGTAGTTGTAGTGGTCCAGCAGGGTGCCGTCGAGGTCGGTCATTACAACAAGGGAAATCGCGGGTTTGCTGTTTGCGAAGGCTTGTGTGGTCATGGTGTTTCCTCTCTGGCTGAATTCTGTCTGTTCTGCGTGAATCAACGGATGGTATGAACCGCGTGGGCACTATTAAGCTCTAGCACAAGGTCGGCGGCTGCGGGTAGCTCTCGCAGGGCATTTTCTGTTAACCGTTGGTAGTGCTGAATAAAGCGGACCAGGCCGGCCTGGTCGAAGCTGCGATCAGCTTCGCCCTTGGCGTTGCGGCGATTCTCCACTTCTTGCTGACCGCGCCACTCCAGCACCGAATTCATCCCTGGTACTTTCAGCATAATCAGCCGGTCCAGCATGGCAAACCATTCAGCGTATTGGCCGCTCAGTTGTTGATTAACCCACTGACGCCATTGGCCGTTGGCATCTTCGCTGGACTCCAGCTCGTTGATCGGTTGGTCCAGCTGCTGTGCCGATTCCGGTGTGCAGCCGACGCACCAGCCTTCAAACAAAATCAGATCCACGGGGCCATGGCAGTGGTGCCATTGGGATTCCGGCAGGCGGTCGTCCGAGGCTTTGTCAAAGGCTGGAATCATCATGCTGGCGCCGGGTTCCAGTTGCTTCAACTGCTGGAATATCTTCATGCCCAGTGCGGCGTCATGGGTTCCCGGCACGCCTCGGGTTGCCAGTAACGGGTGTATATCGGTAGACAATTGCTGGCGATCGACATGGGGAAGATAGAGGTCGTCGATCGAGACAATGACGGTATTCCAGCCCAGTGCGGCTTTAAGGAGTTTCGACAGCGCCAGGCTGAGGGTCGACTTTCCCGAGCCCTGACCACCGTGCACACCAAAGACTGGCACGCCACCAAGCGCAAGTTTCTGCTGTGCGACCCAGCAAGCGACGGGCAACCAGACGTCATCAAGTTGCTGCAACCACGGCGCAGGAAGGTCGTTCAAAGCACTGCGATTGGCGGACAGTGTGGCCAGAGTCGCCGGTTCCAGCGCGTGACTGGTCGGCCAGATACTGCTTACACTGCTATCGTTCATGCCTACGCTCTCCTGTTGTAGGTGGCCAGCACCCTTTTGATAACCCACGGCCTCATTGAGAGGTGCGGAGCTATTCAGAAGTGGGGCTCTGGCCCAAATTCGTACTTTGGTGTCACTGTTTAGCGCGTTTAGATGCCAACTGCCAATGTTCAAGGCCGTACCACATTCGGTATGGTGTGGGCTTTGAGCTTGGGCATTGAACGTGGGCTTCTGACAGCACCACATTGCAGTATGGTCAGCGGCTCAGTGACCGTTGGCGTTTTACGGAATATCCTTTGTAAACAAAGCAGTTAGCGTGCCAGATGCTTGCCATTCTGGCCAAATCGACAGGAGGCCTCTGTTCAGATGGCGCTACTGTTTTGTTGTGAGCATCGGTTTTGATAGAAGTCTGGTGCATAATGCGCACCTAAAATGAAAATAATGCGCCGTTTTGGTGCGGTTTGGGTTTGTTTTGTCATTTATATGTCGTCATTCGACCTTGAAGCCAATCCCGAAACCCCAAAACAGGGCAGTTACCGTGAAATTCAGGAGTAAACAATGGCTCGCCGGGTGGCTTATCAAGGAACAGCGGGTGCCTATTCCCATTTGGCTTGTAGTCGGGTGTTTCCCGATTGGGAATCGGTGCCGTGTGAAGACTTTCAGTCAACGCTTGAGCTGGTAACCAGTGGGCAGGTGGAACGCGCCATGATTCCGCTGGAGAACTCGACTGCTGGTCGGGTTGAGGAAATCTATCGCATCATTCCGCGCACGCATTTGTTTGCCATTGCCGAGCATTTTGAGCCGGTCAATCACTGTTTGCTCGCACTACCGGGCGTGAAGTTGATGGACATTGAAGAAGTGGCGTCGCATCCGCAGGCGCTGGCCCAGTGTCATCAGCGTATTGTGAACCTGGGTATGAAAGCCATTGCCACCATGGATACGGCGCAGGAAGCACAGAACCTGGCCGCCGGTGATAACCGCAGTCGTGCCGCGATTGCTTCTTCATTGGCAGCGGATTTGTACGGCCTGGAGGTGGTGCACGACAACTTTCAGGATGTGATGGGCAATACCACCCGTTTTCTGGTGTTTGCCCGTGATCATCAACACGAAGAGCGTGAACCGGATGTGGTTTACATCACCAGTTTGCTGTTTACCGTTCGGAACATTCCAGCGGCGCTGTACAAGGCGCTGGGCGGCTTCGCCACTAACGGCCTGAACTTGCTGCGATTGGAAAGCTATGTCGACGGCAGCAGCATGGAAGCGAGCTTGTTTCATGTGGATATTCAGGGCCACCCGCAAGACCCTGCGATGCAGTTGGCGTTGAACGAACTGGCTTACTTTGCCCGTGATATCCGTATCTTTGGCATTTACCCGTCTCATTCTTTCCGCGACCAGCTGTTCGCCTGATCGCTGTCCTCTTATTGCGCCCGCTGCCTTACCGTGTTGAACGCAGGGTGGCGGGTGCGCATTCCTTCCTGGGGACCCTCTGAATAACTCGGTGCCCGCTCTGGATGACAGAGCTGCGCAGAGTTATTCAGAGGGTCCCTGGGTTTCAGTATTAAATCACCGCCCGCTGGGGAAAATCGTCTGGCAAACACACCACCAGTGCTTGCAGCGGCTGAAGGCTGAGATTGCCTTCGGGCGTTCGAATGTCGTCGTAGCTATTGGCCAACAAGTTGTCGAGAATCTGTCGATGGATGTTGACCTCAACATAGCGATTGCTGAAGTTCAGCAGCACCAGAATACGTTGGTCGTTGTGGCAGCGCTCCCAGGCAAGAATATCCGGGTGGCTTTCCAGCAGTTTTATGCTGCCCTTACTGAGGGCGGGGTATTGATGCCGCAGCCAAATCAGGGTGCGATACCAGTTCAGTAAACTGCCCGGGTTGTATTCCTGATTGACGACCGTGTGTTCGCTTTCGGCGTCGTCTGGCAGCCAGCTTGTGGTTGCTGAGGTAAAGCTGTTTGGCTTTGACCACATCATCGGTCGACGGCAACCATCGCGGCCGGGGAACAGTGGCCAGTAGTGCAGGCCAACCGGGTCTTGCAGCTGTTTGCGGGGCACGCGCTGCTCGGGCATGCCGATTTCCTCGCCGTAATACAACACCGGCGTGCCGCGCAGGGTGAGCAACATGGCCGCAAGCAGGCGCGCGCGCCACGGCGTGCGTTCACTGGCGGCGTAGCGGCTGATGTGTCGTTTTACATCGTGATTGCTAAGGGTGTAGCAAGGCCAGTTGTGTTTGCCCAGTGCCTCGTTCCAGCGTTTGATGGCACGTTTAAAGGCGCTGGCGTCAAATCGACAATGCAAGAACTCCAGATTAAATGCCAGATGCAGTTGGTCATCACGGCCACAATAGCTGGCCGCCAGTTGGCAATTGTCTTCGTCGCCGGTAAACACCTCGCCGATCAGAATGCGTTCAGGGTATTGCTCCACCCATTGCCGCATGGCTTGCAGCGCTTCGTGCATTTCTGGCTGGTCCTTGTCGTGCAGGTGGCGCTGTCTGTCGTAGGGGCGTGCAATTTTGAACCAGTCGACCGGGTTGTTGCGCAGTTGTTGATCCTTGAAGTAATAATTCACCACGTCGAGCCGGAAGCCGTCGATGCCGCGCTCCATCCAGAATTCCAACACGTTTCTGACGGCATCTACCACCGCTGGATTGCGCCAGTTAAGGTCCGGTTGTTGGGGCAAGAACGAATGGTAGTACCAGGCCTGACGCTGTTCACTCCAGTTCCAGCCCGAACCGCCAAAGCAGGATTCCCAGTTGGTAGGGCGTTGACGGCCCTCATGCCAGATGTACCAGTCCTGCTTGTCGCCCTGATCGCCAAGCAGGCTTTGCTGAAACCAAGGGTGCTGTTCGGAGGTGTGGTTCAGCACCATATCCATAATGACGCGGATATTGCGGCTGTGGGCGGCTTCAATGAGTGCATCAAGGTCGGCAAGGGTGCCGTAGCAAGGATCGATGTTGAGATAGTCGGCAACGTCGTAGCCGAAATCCGCTTGTGGTGACGGGTAAACAGGGCAAAGCCAGATGGCGCTCACCCCCAGCGAGGACGGACTGCCGTCGTTGAGGTAATCCAATCGTTGAATGATACCGCGGATGTCACCGATGCCATCGGCATTGGAGTCCTGAAAGCTGCGTGGATATATCTGATAAATAACGCCTTCTTTCCACCAGCTCATGTTTTTCTCATCCTGAATCAAAACATCGACGTTAGTTTGCCGCTGTGACAGCGGCATGAATGAAGGCTTTCAGTTATGAGACTTGGGGTTCCAGGGACTGACTGAATAACTCTGCGCAGCTTAGTTATCAGGGGTATGAATCTGAAGTTGGTCGTCGGTAGTGGCTGCGGCAGTGCAGGCGGCATCGGCCGCTTGCAGCCATTCATTGGCGTTGTTGAAGGTGTCCAGCGCCCGGGCGATGCCAATGCGGGTATGGTCACGGAATTCGGGGATTTGACGGCCAATGGTCTTGCGAATACGTTCAGCAAAAAAGCGTACATCCCCTTCGTCGCTGGCGGGCAGCAAAACAGCGACCTGACCCGACTGAGGCACACAGGCCAGATCGGTCTGGCGCAATGATCTTGCCAATAGGGCATAGGCTTTTTTCATGGCGTCGGCATCAATCGCCAGCTGGGAATGATCGAGCAGGGCGATGCAGCTTGGCATTTCTGAGCGGTGCACTCGCGCCAGTTCGCGGCTGATTTCTTCGTGCCAGGCATCCGTGGTCATCAGCCCGGTCTCCGGGTCAACCCGAGTCAGCTTGTTGATTTCAACGCCCAGCTTGTGGGCTTCTTCCTTGCCCAGTGCCGCGTCGGTAACGTCATAGATGATGACGCAAATGTGATGGATCTGACGGTCAATCGACTCCAGAGGAATGATTGCGGTGTTCTGGTACATGAAGGTGGCGCGACCGGTAATGGGGCGATAATTCTTGAAATGGAACAGGTAAGGGCGCTGTTCCCAGATCGTGAAGGTGCGCGTTTTCAGCTGAAACACGGGCTCGGCTTTCTTGCGGAACCAGGCTTCCGGGATGTCGGGAAACAGTGTAAACAGATTCTCGCCCTTGGCATTTTGCGGACTGATGCCACTGTGGCTGTCCATAAAGCCATTCCAAAGCTGGATGTTGTATTCCTTGTCGAGAACCACCAGGCCAACGTCGATATTCTGAAGAATATCCATCAACCAATGGATGTCGCCCAGATCAATGTTGGGATTCGTCATAGTTAATCCAGCAAGAAGTCGATTACGTGGTTAAGTCGCAGTACGGAGTCTTCGGTGAACAGCAGCAACAGGTCGCAGTCAACATTCACCGCTTCCATGGTGTAGTGAATTTCGATGGCCAACGTACGCCGCCATTTTTGATTGCTGACGTTCAGAATGTCATTGACGTTGCAGTGCTGCCCCAGCACCACCGGGTGGCCCTGGTTAAAATGAATTTCCAGCTGCTCACCAATGCCCTGAATACAGGCTCCTATTAACAGGGAGCTGACGTCCATCAAAATTTCCAGCTGCGCCTGATGCGTTAGCTCGCCGGGGTAGTTGGTGAGACGAGCGAGGTCGGTAAAGCTGGTGTCGTTGAACAGCATCAAGGCTTCACCAGCGATACCGGAGCCAATAAAGCCCTGACAAACGGCCGATACCGCATCTTCTTCCTGAGCCCCTTCAATGGCCATGCGTAAATCGCTGATTTCAATCAGGTTTACTTTCGGGATCGGAAGGACAACATAGCTGTCCAGCAAGCGGGCAAGGCGATCAGCCGCCTGGCCCATGGCAACGTTGGTCAGCTCCTGGTAGCAATCTCGCTGGTCGTCGCTGAGTGTGACAATAGGAGGAGTCGTCATATCAGGCCCGGGTCATAATGCCGTATTCGGTGAGTACCGCTTCTGCCTTGGCAGCATCAATCGGCTTCTTAACAAACGCCATTGCGCCAAGTCCCATCACACGCTCCTGTGCGTCTGGCTGGATGTCACCAGAGACCACGATCACCATGGCTGGGAGGTCTTCCTTGCGAATGGTCTCGAGTACGCCGTAGCCATCCATGTTGGGCATGGTCAAATCCAGAAACACCACTTCGCCTCTGCCTTCGCGGATGGCCTGGACGCCTTCCACGCCATCTGTCGCAAAATGCACCTCAACGTCCCAGCCCGTCGGGATCGCTCTGGCCATCTGCTTGCGGGCAAAGCTGGAGTCATCGCAAATGAGTATGTTGGTTGCCATAGGTTTTTCGTCTGGATCAGGTCATAGGTAGTACCTTAAGTAGTAGCTGGCCAAGCCAATTTTGCAAACTCAAGGACCCTCTGAATTACTCGGTGCCCGCTCTGGATGACAGGGCGACGCTGAATCACGAAGCTGATTTGCAGGTCTGACGGATCAAGTCAAAAATCAGCGACACAGAGTCAGCAATGCCCTGCCATCCCCTTCGGGCGCGGCCTGCAGCCCGCCAGAACGGTGTTGGCGAACCTGCGCGGCCCGATTTGGAAAGGTCTAGCCATTTCGCTGCATTCGCCGCGGGGGTGTTGTAAAGAGCCAATGACAACCTGCAGGACTCGCGCACGACTGCATGGATGCAGGAGGTAGGGCGAAGCAGGAAGCCAGAGCCGAGAGCAGTGCAGAGTTATTCAGGGGTCCTTACCCGGCTGTCTGACGTAACGTATGGTTGACGAATCACGCGGTTGCTCTGAACGGTGAGCGGGGAGCGTTGTTGAGCAGGGAGTTAAGCGCTTGCGCCGATAACATCGCAGGCGTATTGTGCCTGGTACTCATTAATAAGCTATTCGTGTGTATTTATGGGAAATAATAAGAACAGTCAGAAAACCCCTGAAGAGCGCTTTTGGGCCAGTCAGCAGTTTGTTGGTGTGTTGCCGCACTGCCGCAAACTGGGCATCACCGTTGAAGCCGCTGAGCCGGATTTCGCTTCCCTGCGTTTGCCCTACAGCGATGCCATTATTGGCAACCCGGATACCGGTGTTGTGCATGGTGGCTGCCTGACCACCTTGATGGATACCTGTTGCGGCGGCGCAGTGTTTAATGCGCTGCCGGGTTATGAACTCTGTCCAACACTGGATTTACGAGTCGACTACATGCGTTCTGCCCAGGCAGGCCACGATCTGCTGGCTGAGGCGCGGGTGACTCGTGTAACAGACAACGTCGTATTTGTTGATTGCGAAGTGAAACAGAGTGGCGATGGCCTGCTGGTGGCTAAAGCAACTGCATCGTTTATGCGAATCGATGTGCATATCGACCACTTGGTGGCTCAGGCTCGGGAAACCCTCGCCAGTGCGCAATCGCCAACGCCCAAATTGGATCAACAAGGAGGTAACGTATGACACGTGTATCCATGGCCGAGTTGGTGCAACAGGTGCAGCAAGACAACGACTTCCAGAAGTTGGCTGATGCCATTCCGTACTCCAGAACCATTGGTATGAAAGTACAGGGCGTTGGCGATGAGCTGCTGTTTCATCTGCCTCGCAACCCGGAAAATATTGGTAACCCATTGCTGCCCGCCATTCATGGCGGAGTGATCGGTGGCTTTATGGAATTGGCGGCGGCGCTGCAACTTTTGATAAAAAATCAGCCCGTTACCATGCCGAAGGTGATTGATTTTTCGTTGGATTATATACGAGCGGGCAAAGATCGCGATACCTGGGCTGAGTGTCAGGTATGGCGTCAGGGCAATCGGGTAGCCAATGTGGCGATCACGGCCTGGCAAACCCGACGCGACAGTCCAATCGCGACTGCCAGAGCGCATTTTCTGCTGCAAAGTGGCGACTGAAGTAGCCATTCTCTGGGTTGATTTTCAGCGTTCTGGCGTCCACACAAGCGGTTCAATTATTCGATTTTTTTAAGCGTTCTTGAACCGTACTGCCGTTTGATTTTGAGCTTGATTACGGGACTACTGTTGCCTAAAAGTTATTAGTTGGCAGTTCAAAAATAGGCTATTGCCCTGGGCGAATTTATCCCCTAGCATAAAAAAACATTCTGTCGGGGTGCCTCGAACAAGAGGCTGAGATCGCAATAGCGGGTCCCGTTGAACCTGATCTGGTTAGTGCCAGCGTAGGAAACAGAGACGATTTGTCGGGGCGTTCGCTCCGGCTTCGGATGATGGTCAGCATCGGCTCGCGCCGACAGGCACTCCAGCCTCGCTGCCAATCCCGCTTTCTTTCTGAATCGCTGCCTGCCTGATCCTTTCAACCGTTTGAAGAGAGGAATCAAGTATGGCTTCTGCCGAAACACCGTCACAAAACAATAATCGCCAACACACGTCGAAAAATGCCATGCCATCGCCGCTGACCAAGTCGGAAATGGAGCGTTTGAGCTACCCTGCATCCAGCAAGTTGTATCTGGCGATGGCAAGTGCCCACGAAACCGTCAAGGTAGGCGTGCGTGAAATTGAACTGTCTCCAACGCTGCTGGGCCCGGACCCGGAAACCGCAGAAACCGAATACAACCCGCCTGTGCGTGTGTACGACACCTCTGGCCCTTATTCCGACCCGGATTTTACGCCGGATTTGACCAAAGGTTTGCCAGCCCTCCGACAGCATTGGATTGAAGCACGGGATGACACCGATGTGCTGGAGCAGCCATCGTCGGCCTTCAGTCAGGCTCGAGAAAATGATCTGCGTTTTGAAGACTGGCGCATGAAGGTTGAGCGTCACCCTCGCAAGGCCAAGGCTGGCAAAAACGTGACCCAGCTGCACTACGCCCGTCAGGGCATCATCACGCCCGAGATGGAATACATCGCCATTCGTGAAAACCTCGGACTGGCCGAGGCGCAAATGGACGAGGCGCTGGCGAGCCAGCATCCGGGCCAAAGCTGGGGCGCGAACATTCCCAAAATCATCACGCCGGAATTTGTCCGTGACGAAGTGGCTCGTGGTCGTGCTGTGATTCCGAACAACATCAACCACCCGGAAAGCGAGCCGATGATTATTGGCCGTAACTTCCGCACCAAGGTGAACGCCAACATTGGTAACTCGGCGCTGACTTCCTCGATTGCCGAAGAAGTTGAAAAACTGGTGTGGTCGACCCACTGGGGCGCGGACACCGTGATGGACTTGTCTACCGGTCGTAATATTCACGAAACCCGCGAATGGATTCTGCGCAATTCGCCAGTGCCGATTGGCACCGTGCCGCTCTATCAGGCATTGGAAAAGTGTGGTGGCATTGCCGAAGACCTGACCTGGGAGCTGTTCCGCGACACCCTGATTGAACAGGCCGAGCAGGGCGTTGATTACTTCACCATTCACGCCGGTGTGCGCTTGCACCACATTCCGCTGACCGCCAAGCGCGTCACCGGCATTGTTAGCCGTGGCGGCTCCATCATGGCCAAATGGTGTTTGTCGCATCACAAGGAAAGCTTCCTCTACCAGCACTTCGAGGAAATCTGCGAGATCATGAAGGCCTACGACGTGTGCTTCTCGCTGGGCGATGGCCTGCGTCCGGGCTCGATTGCCGACGCTAACGATGAAGCCCAGTTTGCCGAACTGCGTACCCTGGGTGAGCTGACCAAAATTGCCTGGAAGCACGACGTGCAAACTTTCATCGAAGGCCCTGGCCACGTGCCGATGCACATGATCAAGGAGAACATGGACGAGCAGCTGAAGCACTGTCACGAAGCGCCGTTCTATACCCTTGGCCCTCTGACAACCGATATTGCTCCGGGTTACGACCACTTCACCTCTGGTATCGGTGCCGCCATGATCGGCTGGTATGGCTGTGCCATGCTGTGCTACGTCACGCCAAAAGAACACCTGGGCTTGCCGAACAAGGAAGACGTGAAGCAGGGCCTGATTGCCTATCGGATTGCGGCTCATGCGGCGGATTTGGCCAAAGGCCACCCGGGTGCGCAGCTGCACGACGACGCCATGTCGAAGGCGCGTTTTGAATTTCGCTGGCAGGACCAGTTCAACCTGGCTATTGACCCGGAAACCGCCCGTGCCTACCACGACGAAACCTTGCCGAAAGAGGGCCATAAGGTGGCCCACTTCTGCTCCATGTGTGGGCCGAAGTTCTGCTCTATGAAAATCTCGCAGGAAGTGCGTGATGCTGAAGCCGCGAAAGAGAAGGAGAGAGAGCGCTTGGCCGAAGAGCAAGGCCTGACGGAGCGGGAGCAGGGCATGGCGCAAATGTCTGAACAGTTCCGTGAGCTTGGTAGTGAAATCTATCACCCGGCAGAGGCCATTGCGGATGAATAATTCATCCGCTCAATCTCAACGGGAGCTGGTTCAACAGGGCATCACTCAGCCGGATTTTGCCATCGCCGGGGCAGGCCTCCTGGGCCTGCTGCTGGGCTGGCGACTGGCGTCACAGGGCTACAAGGTCTGTGTGTATGACTCTTCTGACGAAGACAGCCCGAAAGCCGCTGCGCACACCGCCGCAGCCATGATTGCACCGTGGGCCGAATTGCCGGTGTGTGCCGACGGCCTGTTTGAAATGGGCTGTGCCTCACTCAAGCTCTGGCCGACGTTATTGGCTGACCTCGAACAGCAATCTGCCGAGAAAATACGGTTAGGGCAGGGCGGAAGCTTGCTGGTAGCGCATCCCGCTGACCAATCTGAACTGCAGGATTTTCAGGCCCATATGCAGCGGGCGGGCATACTTGCCGACAGCAAGGACGATGTGCAGTTACTGAGTGGCTCGCGCTTGCGGCAAATGGAACCGGCGTTGGCTGAACACTTTCAGCAAGGCTTCTGGCTACCAAATGAATCGCATCTGGAAAATCGCCGTTTGCTGGCGTTGCTTAAGCAGCAAATTCGCGCTTTGGGTGGCGAGTTGCACTATCAGGCTCAGGTTGAGTTTGTAGGGCTTTCGGCAACGGTGAATGGCACAGAGCAGCCAGCCGGGCGCTGGCTGGATTGTCGCGGCACCGGTGCTCGTCAGTCTGATGGCCGGGTTCGCGGTGTTCGCGGAGAAGTGGTCTGGATCGAAGCGCCGGACGTGCATATCGGTCGCCCGGTGCGGCTGCTGCATCCACGTTATCACTTGTATTTGGTGCCCAAGGAGGGCGGCAAATACATTCTTGGAGCGACCGAAATCGAGTCAGACGACCGTTCGCCGGTGAGTGTGCGTTCGGCGCTGGAAATGCTTAGCGCCTTGTATGCCCTGTCGCCGGGGCTGGCGGAAGCCCGGATTCTGGAAATGACGGCTAACGTGCGTCCGGCACTGCCATCGCACAAGCCGGAAATTCGCACTATTCCGCAGGGCCTGGCAATCAACGGGCTGTTCCGCCACGGCTATTTGCTGGCGCCTGCCATGCTGTCGCGGTTGCAGCACGAGTTCGATTTACCCTTGGGTCTAACGGGCGTCCCTCAAGGCGGCAAGGGCATGAGCCTGACTGATCATGAGCTGCCTTCACAGGAGGTAGTGGCATGAGTGATTCATTCAATTATTGGATCAACGGCGAAATCCGTTCGTCGCAGTCGCCATTGACGCTGGTGGATGTCCTGGTGTCAGAAGGGTATCTGGATGAAAACCCGGCTGGCGACAAACAGGCGGCAGGACGCTTTATCGTAGCGCTGGACCAGTGCATCGTCGCTGCCGTGGACTGGTCAGATTCGGTGGTAAAAGCAGATTGCAAGATCGACGTTGTAGGAGCAATTACCGGTGGCTGATTCAACCGAACAAGACGCTTTGGTGATCGGCGGGGAAACCATTCCCGGCCGTTTATGGCTGGGCACATCGATGTATCCGTCCCCCGATATCATGGGGCAGTCACTGCAAGCGGCAGGCCCGGGGTTTGTAACTGTGTCTGTGCGTCGCCAGACGGCCCGACAAGTAGAGGACAACGGACACTGGCAGTTGATCGACCAATGGCTGAAGCAGAGTGGTTCGCTACTGCTTCCCAATACGGCGGGGTGCCACAGTGCCAGTGAAGCCATTCTGATGGCGAATATGGCCCGTCAGTTGTTCGCAACAGACTGGATCAAGCTGGAAGTCATCGGAGATGATTACAGCCTGCAACCCAATGCCTTTGAGTTACTCTCGGCCGCAGAAACACTGGTTCAGCAGGGCTTTAAAGTGCTGCCATATTGCACTGAAGATCTGGTGCTGTGTCAGAAACTGCTGGATGTTGGCTGCAAGGCGGTGATGCCCTGGGCGGCCCCTATTGGGACTGGCCGTGGACTGCAAAACCCCCACGGGCTGCGCATGCTGAGGGAGCGTTTGCCCGATGCGGTGATCGTGATTGATGCAGGCATCGGTAAACCGTCACAAGCTATGCAAGCGATGGAAATGGGTTTCGACGCTGTGTTGATGAACACCGCCGTGGCCAAGGCGTTGGACCCGGTGGCCATGGCCGGGGCATTTCGCAACGCCGTAACGGGCGGTCGTCAGGCCTGGCGGGCTGGCACTATGGTAGAGCGAGAACAGGCCAGCGCTTCTACGCCAACGCTGGGAATGCCGTTCTGGCACCAGTAGTGAATACCGGACTATGCGCCGGGTAAATCTTGGTAGGATTTCTATGATCATTCTTGAGGCCGAAAGTCACGGTCTAAACAGCCCCGGTCTAAGCAGCCAGGGTCTAAGTAAATCTGGCCCGGTTAAACGCCCGGTGGTGTGGTCCATCACCGCTTCCGACAGCGCCGCAGGTGCGGGTATGCAGGCCGATATTGCGGTGTGCAACCAATGGTGCGTTCAGGTTCAGTGTGTGGTAACAGCCATTACTGCTCAGAACTCCGCGGGCTTTCAGCAAGGGTTTGCCTTGCCGTTATCGCAGGTGCAGGCTCAATGGCAGGCACTGAAGGCTGACGGCTGGCCAGCGGCAATACGGGTAGGTTGGCTGCCAAATGATGACGATCTATGGCAGTGGCTGGCGGATGCCCTCGATCAGGCACCATGCCCGGTTATCTGGGACCCGGTGATCAGTGCCACGGACGTGTCGCCTGACTCTTATTGTGAACCCGAGAGCAAGAAATCTGCGATGCTCTCAGCCGACTTGGAGCGCTATCGTGCTTTGCTTGCCTGCGTCGATGTGATTACTCCCAACAATGCTGAGGCGCGCTTGCTTTTGGGAATGTCAGGTTGCTCAGAAGGCGACGTTGTTGATCCATCGGAGAATAAGCCGAGCTGCCAACAGATGGCCCGAGCGCTTTCTGAATTGGGGCCTTCGACCGTCATCATTACGGGGGGCGATAGTTCGCTAAACGAACACCCATTGCAGGTGGTCACCGATGTATTTCACCGTGCTGTATCTGAAGAGCAGGGCTTCATACCCGAAGAGCAGGCTCCCGAGCAAATCGGTATGCCAGCGTTTCAGCTGCTGAGCGAGCGAGTAATGCACCAGGCTCATGGCACTGGCTGCCACTTTGCTGCGGCGCTGGCCGCAGGGCTGGCATCTGGTAACCGTCTTTACGATGCCATTTTGAAAGCCAGCGAATACGCTTTGCAATGCCTGGAGGCTGCGTCGGAAAGAAACAGCGGGTATCACAATTGTTTCGCTGCGGCACAGCAGTCAGCGGCCGACCATCGGGTTTCGGTTTCTGTATTGGCTCCGGCTTTGGCTTCGGTCAACCAGGACACTGCTGCCGGAACTGGCGCTGTCGATTCCCTTTACCCACTTGATGACGGCGTCGATCTGTCGGCCATGCCACTGGTATTTCCGCTACTGGATAAGCCTTTGGGGCTTTATGGTTTGGTCGACAATCTGGAATGGCTAAAACGTCTGCTGACCCTTGGTGTGGATACCTTGCAGTGGCGAGTAAAACACCAATCAGTGAATTACCGAGAGGAAACCGCCGAAGCCATTGCGCTGTGCCGGGAGGCTGGTGTGCCGCTCTACATCAATGACGACTGGTCATTGGCGCTGGAACTGGAGGCCTGGGGAGTGCATTTGGGTCAGGAGGACTTGTGCACAGCGGATCTGACGGCCTTGGCGCAAGCCGGTTTGTGTTTGGGGGTGAGTACCCATACCGAATGGGAAATTGCTCGAGCCAGAGCCATCAAGCCCTCTTACATTGCTTTTGGACCGGTATTTCCGCCGTTGTCGAAAAAACTGAAATACCCGCCATTGGGTTTGGAGCAGTTATCGAAGTGGTGTGCCGAAAACAGCGACTTCCCGTTAACCTGCATTGGCGGTATCACGGAAGATAACATCACGGATGTTGTATCGACGGGCATACCGTCGGTGGCAATTGTGACGGCGCTGGCCAACGACGAGGGGCTGGCCAAGCGGTTTGAACGTATCCGTCAGGCTATCTGACCGAAATAAGAAAGAAGGTAGTGAGCGTGCCGTTAGCTTGCTACCAGCCACACGCCCACACCCAGCATCAGTGTGCCTGCACAACGATTGATCACCCGGACGTTGCTCTGGGTTTTCAACAGCAGACTCAGGCTCTTGCCGCCACTGGCGTATATCAGCAAGCAGACAAATTCCAGCAGTAGAATGATGCCCAGCAGGGCAGGCAGCTGGTGGCTCATGCTGATCTCGGGGTCCAGAAATGGCGGCAACAGCGCAATGAAAAATGCCCAACCCTTGGGGTTGGCGATGGCTGTAATAAAGCCTTGCCACGCCAGTTCCTTCCAACTGGCCTGACGCTGTTGCTCAGGTTGTTGAGACAGCGCCAACTTTCCTCTTGAACGCCACAGCTGAACGCCCAGATAGCCCAGGTACAGACCGCCAGCTAACTTGAACGCAACGAACAGCGCTGGGAAATTCAGCATAATCGCAGCGACACCAATGACCGCCGATGTTGCCACAATACCTACGCCCACAAGTTCGCCCGCCATCATCCACAACGCACGTTTAACGCCAATCGTCATGCCCAATGACATCGACAGGGTCATGCACATACCCGGCGTAATGGAAACGAAGAAAAAGGTTGGAACAAACGCCATCAAGGCTGCGGTGTTGAGCATAAAAGGGTCTTCAAGGCTGATGGTGCGTAGTATGCGCTGACTTGATTGAAATGTAACGCAATCGGGCGGTGATATACACGTATGAAATCGCTCGTTGAGCCGAGTTGCCCTCGATTGTCTGTTCAGCAAGGAATAACAACGATTTGCCAATTCGCTTTTATTTAGAGCGGATTAGAGTCCCCAAGTCGCTGAAAAGGTTAATTTTTATGTTTTCTGCATCTTTGTGCCTTGAAATGAAACAGGCCGTCCCCATCTTTGCATTCAACGGCCAGGCGATAGGGTAGTTACCGCGTCTGGCAGGCATTGAGGTGAAATAACGACGCGTGGATTTGCGTCTTGTAACAGGAGAAACTCATGACCGTGGCCAGCAAAGAAACACTTGGCTTTAAAACCGAAGTCAAACAGCTGCTGCATCTGATGATTCATTCCTTGTATTCCAACAAGGAAATCTTTTTGCGGGAGCTGATTTCCAACGCTTCCGACGCCTGCGACAAGCTGCGCTTCGAAGCTTTGAAAAACGACGCACTGTACGAAGGCCAGAGCGAGCTGGCAGTGCACATCGACTTTGATGCCGAAGCGCGCACTCTGACCATTGCCGACAATGGCATTGGTATGGATCGCGATGATGTGGTGAACAACCTGGGTACCATCGCCAAATCCGGTACTGCTGATTTCCTGAGCAAGCTGACTGGCGACCAGAAAGCCGATTCCCAACTGATTGGTCAGTTCGGTGTGGGTTTCTACTCCGCATTTATCGTGGCCGACAAGGTTGTGGTTGTAACCCGCCGTGCCGGCAAAGCCGCTGATGCTGGCGTGCGTTGGGAATCTGCCGGTGAAGGTGAGTTCTCGATCGAAGGTGTTGAGAAAGCCGATCGCGGTACCAGCATTACCCTGCACCTGAAAGAAGGTGAAGAAGATTTTGCCGACAGCTTCCGTCTGCGTTCCCTGATCAAGAAATATTCCGATCACATCGCCATTCCGGTATTCCTGCCGCAGGAAACCACCACTGATGAAGAAGGCAATGAGACCCAGCAGCCTGCCGAAGCAGTGAACGAAGCCAAGGCGCTGTGGACTCGTCAGAAGTCGGACGTTAGCGACGAAGAATACACCGAGTTCTACAAGCACATTTCCCACGACTGGCAGGAACCACTGACCTGGATGCACAACAAGGTGGAAGGCAAACTGGATTACACCAGCCTGCTGTACATCCCGTCCAAGGCGCCATTCGACCTCTGGAACCGTGAGAGTGCCCGTGGCCTGAAGCTGTACGTTCAGCGAGTGTTCATTATGGACGACGCCGAGCAGTTCCTGCCGCTATACCTGCGTTTTGTGAAGGGTGTGCTGGATTCCAACGACCTGTCCCTTAACGTATCCCGTGAAATTCTGCAGCAGGACAAGCAAGTCGACAGCCTGCGTTCCGCGCTGGTGAAGCGCGTGTTGGATACGCTGACCAAACTGGCCAAGAACGATTCTGAAAAGTACCAGCAGTTCTGGGATCAGTTCGGTGAAGTGCTGAAAGAAGGCCCGGCTGAAGATTTCGCTAACAAGGAAAAAATCGCAGGTCTGTTCCGCTTCTGCACCACCAAGTCGGAAGGCACTGTTGAAAATGTTGGTCTGGCTGACTACGTTGCGCGCATGCGTGAGGGTCAGAAGAAGATCTACTACATCACCGCAGAGAGCGTTGAAGGCGCTCTGGGTAGCCCGCACATTGAATACTTCAAGAAGAAAGGCGTTGAAGTACTGCTGCTGACTGACCGCGTTGACGAATGGATGGTTGGTCATCTGTCCGAGTTCGACGGCAAGCAGTTCCAGGACATCACCAAAGGTGAACTGGATCTGGATGATCTGGCGGACGAAGAAGAGAAAAAACAGCAGGAAGAACTGCAAGAAACCCACAAGGCACTGATCGAACGCGTTCAGGACGCTCTGGAAGATGTAAAAACCGTACGTGTTACCTCTCGTCTGACGGATTCACCGGCCTGCCTGGTGGTAGGGCAGTTCGACATGGGTGGCCACATGCGCCGTATGCTGGAAGCTGCGGGTCAGGATGTTCCTGAATCTGATGTGACACTGGAAATCAACCCGACTCATCCACTGATTGCCCGTTTGGATCAGGAGCAGGATGAAGATCGCTTCAAGGAACTGGCGGGTCTGATTCATGCCCAAGCGCAGTTGGCCGAAGGCTCTCAGCTGAAAAACCCAGCGGAATACGTTGGTAAGCTGAACAAACTGTTGCTGGATCTGATGAAGTAATCGGTAGCGGGATTCAGTCCTAACTACTGTTACTCAGTGCAGCGCCCCGGCTCTGTAAGCCATGTCAACCACGTGGGTTGATGTGCGTTTATAGAGTACCGGGGCGCTGCTATGATGCGCTTACGTTAATTTTGTGTGCCGGAGCGGAGCTTCGGCAAAAAGATCTTCCTTGGGGGAAATATGAAAGGTATTGCTGTGGCCACTCGTAGTGCAATTGCGGGAACCCTGTTGTCTGTTGCTGCTGTTTCCGCACAGGCGGGAGGTACCTTGGACTTCAGTTTGGCTAACGAATCCGTTCGACTGGCCTACGACGCCACCCAGGCCGACTCTGGCCTGCACATCAACCTGTCCGGCTTGCACGACATGGACGACGGCGACCTGCTGGGTGCGGGCCTGCATGTGGTTGATTTGAAAAACCGCAACAAGAACCTGTACTTCGGTGTAGGTGGTAAAGCCTTCCTGTTTGATACCGATATCGACGCCCAGGGTGGTGCTGTTGGTGTGGGTGGCTTCTTCCGCGCCAACTTGCCAACGCACCCGGACTTCAGCCTGGCCGGTTACGCTTACTATGCGCCCAAGGTAGTTTCCTTCGGTGATGCCGAAAGCCTGCTGAGCACCGATATTCGCGCTCAATACGCGGTTATTCCGACTGCTCGCGTTTACATGGGTTACCGCTACAACGGTGTGCGTCTTGAAGATGTTAGCGACCGTTATGAATTGGGCGAAGGCGTTCACTTTGGTGTGACGCTGGACTTCTGATGGCAGCAATTAACTGGGTAGGCCAGACCAATCAGCGTTTGTACCAGTGTCGACTGATGCTGGAGCAGGTTGAGCTGGCAGACAATCATGCGCTGGCGACGGCATTGGAAGACGGTGCCGTATTGCAGTTGGGCGCCGCCTATCGTTGCTACCTCAATGAGCTGGCTGGATTGGTGAACGTGAATGGCAAGGTCAACGACCTGGCTGAACTGTTCGCCAAGGCTGCGTTTGCCATTGCCGACATGCAAGAGCTGAAACAGCTGGAAGCTGATGTTTACGGTTGGCTGGGGCAGCTGCAGCAGATGCTGCGTGATGCCCAGCAACTGGCGGCGGTCAGTAAGCCGAGCAGCGTCGAACAGGTTGAGCCGAGTGGTAATCTGATTGCTAGTGCACCGGCGGAACAAAGCCGTGCGGAAATCTTGCTGGGCATATTGGGTGAGTTACAGGCCCTGATTGAATGCCAGCGTGGGAATCACAAGGAAAGCTGAACCTGCGATTCATGAAGTCCAGTTACTCAAAACACCCGCCATGTGGCGGGTGTTTTTGTAAATACTGCGGATACTCGGGTTTGTCGCTTAAACACGTTCAGTAAGAATCGGCACTTGCGGCTATTTTGGCAGGTACTGAACAGCTGGATTTCCCTGCGGTCGGCAATGCTGGCCGTTACTCTTGTTATCTTTATGTTACACTCGCCATCCAATTTTCGTGAGACCTTCTATGGCACGCTTCTTTGAGATTGTAGAGCTTACCAATGGTGACGTGGCGCTTCGTCGGGTTGATGACGAAGAAGACGGTGATGCGCTGGTGCGTATTCATTTTTCAGCCGACGCCAAAGCCAGTTTGAGTGAGCATCATGTAGATATTGCCCGCGTCATGCTGGAAGCCGGTGTGCGTAAAGTGGGTGAGTTGTCTGGTTTTGATATGGACGACGAAGAATTTGATATTGATGCGCCGTCTCACAAGGTACATTGATCTGTCTGGTATCGCACTCATTGTTTGATGGCTAATGACCTGTAAAACATCAGCCCAAAGCGTGGATAAGATACCCAGCAACGAAAAAAGCAGCCAATGGCTGCTTTTTTTGTGCTTCGATTTTGAGCCTTGTTGTTCCAGTAAGGCATTGAACCGTCGCACTGTCAGAGGCTGCTGTGAACCAGTACCACATGAGTACCACTTTGGGCGGCTGTTTGGCGCAGGCTTCTGCGAGCCTCGCTGCTGAGACCACCTTGCCATTCAATGATCAAATGGCTGTTGGCACTGGCCATAATACGTTCGCACAACGCCATTTGGGTGTCCTGGCACAGATCAATATGGACTACCGGAGCGGTACCGAGGCCAATACTCTCCAACCACTGTTTGTTCAGGGTCCGATTCGGGCTAAGCCACATCAGCCAGCGGTTACTGGAATTACACTGCGCCAGCATCGGTAATAGCTGCATCGGCTGGATAGCGCTGTCGTCACTCAGAATCATTTCGGTCAGACTGCCTTTGGCTGGCTGGACATTCAGGGTCTTGCGATCCTGAATCCGGCTGCTGAGAGACAAATCAGGCTGGTGATCGACTTGCAAACTCATCTGGCGCATGGCGGCTGACCTCGTGATAACTGACTGAGAACTTAGTGGCGGCGAATGACGCCGACGTACAGTCCTTCGATGTTAAATTCCTGTTCGCGCAGATCGACTTCAATCGGCGCGTATGCTTCGTTTTCGGCGTGCAACAGAACCTTGTTGCGGTTCTTTTCCAGGCGCTTGACGGTCACTTCGTTTTCAACCCGGGCAACCACCACCTGACCATTACGAGCGGTATCGCACTTGTGAACCGCAATCAGATCGCCGTCCATAATGCCGATGTTCTTCATGCTGTCGCCGTGTACTTCCAACAGGTAGTTGGCATCTGGTTTGAAAAAACCGGTCGGCAGGTTGCAGTAATCTTCAATGTGCTCTTGCGCCAGAATGGGTTCACCAGCGGCCACACGACCGACGATAGGCAAACCTGGCTGTTGGGTTTCAATCACACGAATCCCGCGTGAGGCACCTGGCATGATCTCAATAGCCCCTTTGCGCGCCAGTGCTTTCAAGTGTTCTTCGGCGGCATTGGGAGACTTGAACCCAAGCTCTTTGGCAATCTCCGCACGGGTTGGCGGAAATCCGGTTTCCTCGATTCGGCTACGAATCAGATTCAACACCTGCTGTTGTCTTGCGGTGAGCTTGATCATGTGTCTTTCCATATCTGTTTATCTGTACAGTGGTTGGAAATATATACAGTAAAAAATACTGTGTAAACCCACAGTGTTTATTTTTTGTTGGTCTATTGCTCATTGAATTTATTGGGCTGGACTGGTTGGGGAGAAATCGTCGGGCTGGGGGATAAGTTACGGATTTTCCTGGCTGGTATAGGTGGGAACGGTTTAGAGGCTCTGGTTTTATTTGCCAGTTTGTTTGAATACGTATTCGGGTTGACGCTTTTCTACGCGGTAACGACAGTGTTTCCAGTACTTTAGCGCCGTTTTTAGGAAATAGATTTGATTCAGTTGCGTTTCAAACGTATGTTTCAAACAACAATAATGCATGGAACCTCAGCCCCATGGCCCAGAAAGACACCGCCAAAAGTATTCTTAATGCCGCTGAAGAATTGTTTTCCGAGCGCGGGTTTGCCGAAACCTCGCTGCGTAACATTACCAGCAAAGCCAATGTGAATCTGGCCGCGGTGAATTACCATTTCGGTTCCAAGAAAGAACTGATTCAAGCCGTATTCGCCCGCTTTCTGACGCCGTTTTGCGCCAGTCTGGACGAGGCGCTGGCCCAGTACGAAGCCGAGCTGAATGGCGATACGCCAGATTTCGGCAAGTTGCTGCGTTTGCTGTCGGGTACCGCGCTGGCAGCTGGCAAGGGCAGCACTCGTCGCGTGGGCATTTTCATGCGTTTGCTGGGCCTGGCTTACTCACAAGAGCAGGGACATTTGAGGAAATTCCTGCGCAATGAATACGGCCAGGTGTTCAGCCGTTTTATGACACTGGTAACCGCTGCGTCGCCGGGGCTGGATGATCAGGAGCGATTCTGGCGTATTCACTTTATGTTGGGGGCGACGGTGTTTACCCTGTCCGGGGTTGAGTCATTAACCGCCATGGCAGAACACGACCTCGGCGTCAGCAGCGGTATCGAGCAGGTGATTGACCACCTGGTGCCGTTCCTGTCGTCGGGCTTTCAGGCTCCACACCAAGACTGACCTTCGATACCGAGAACGTATGATTGTCGACACTATTGGGCTGCGGGATGCGCCCACGATTGAAATTTCCATTGCTGATCAGGCGCTGCGTTTTAGCGCTGAAGATCGCTGCTATCTGTTTGATGTGTCTACCGCGCTGAATGGCGTTGGTGAGCGAAACGGCAGTGGCTGCACGCCGCGCGGTTGGCATCGTGTCGTCGCCCGTATTGGCGACGGCCTGCCCATCAATGCCGTGTTTGTTGGACGTCGTTTTACCGGCGAAATCTATTCGCCGGCGTTGGCCGAACAGCACCCCAGCCGGGATTGGATTCTGAGCCGTATTCTCTGGCTGCAAGGCTTGGAGATTGGCCGCAATCGCATGGGCAATGTCGACTCGATGCGACGCTATATTTATATTCACGGAACTCCGGATACGGAACCTATGGGGCGGCCGGAGTCTCATGGCTGTGTGCGTATGCGCAATGAAGACCTGCTGACGTTGTTCGATTTGGTGCCCGCTGGCACCCGGGTCTGGATACAGGAACACAGCTTTTCGAGAATCCCATGTCGTTTGATCTGACCACGTCTGAACCCCGCCCATCGGTGGGTGTAATTGCCGATTTGATCGGTACCGAACTGGTTCCACAAGACCGTGTTGTACTGGACTCACCCGCATTAAGCGGATTGATTCTATTTGCTCGTAATTATCAGAGCCGCAGTCAGTTAACCCAATTGCTGGATGCGGTACGCCGCGAACGCCCGGAGTTGCCGGTGTTTGTTGATCAGGAAGGCGGTCGGGTACAGCGTTTCCGAGACGGTTTTGTTCGTCTACCAGCCATGATGCGGTTGGGTGAATGTTTTGCGGCTGACACGGATCTGGCTGTCGAGGCGGCTGAAAAACTGGGCTTTGTAATGGCTGCTGAACTGGTTTTGGTGGGTGTTGATACCAGTTTTGCCCCGGTACTGGATATTGAGCGAGGGTGCTCCCGGGTGATCGGTGATCGCGCTTTTGGCACCAGTGCTGCGGTGGTTGCCCAGCTGGCGTCGGCGTTTATTCAGGGGATGCGAGCGGCGGGTATGAAAGCCGTAGGCAAACATTTCCCCGGGCATGGCGCTGTTGAAGCCGATTCCCACAAGGAGTTGCCGCTGGATGATCGCAGCTACTCTCAGCTGATGTACGATATGCGCCCGTTCAAACAGTTGTCGGCAGCGGGGCTGTTGGACGGGGTGATGCCTGCCCATGTGGTGTACCCGGCGGTCGACCCGGTATCAACCGCTGGTTTTTCTCAGCGTTGGATGCAGTTGCTGCGTCAGCGGGTGGGTTTTGACGGCGTGGTTTTCAGTGATGATCTGACCATGGAAGGCGCGGCCAAATACGGTGACTACCGTAAGCGGGCTGAGTTGGCGATGGCAGCGGGATGCAACGCATTGGTGGTGTGTAATGTGCCGGAAGGCGCTGAGGCGGTGCTGAAGGCTGTCGTTGATGCAACGGCATCCGCGGATTCGCCTTATCGCAAGCTTGATCTCTCTGATTGGCGTATTCGCTATAGCGGAGAACAGCGACTGCAGATCGAAAGCGATCTGCAACAACATATTCAATGGCTGGTGGAAGCCGGTCTGATTCAACACGATTTTGAGTAACAAAAGCATGGCGTTTAATCGCATTGGCATTATTGGTGGTACTGGTCTGACTCGTTTGGAAGGCCCGCACATCACCCAATCCCATGACATCAATACCGTTCTCGGCACGCCTTCCAGCGCGGTACAGGAAGGCACCTGGCAAGGCAAACCGGTGTTGTTTTTGGCTCGCCATGGCCACCCGCATGCGGTGCCACCCCATAAGGTTAACTATCGGGCCAATCTGCTGGCACTGCAGGAAACCGGGGCTGAGGCCATTATTGCTGTGAACGCGGTGGGCGGTATTCACGCGGACATGGGGGCTGGTGCCATTGTGATTCCGGACCAGTTGGTCGATCTGACCTGGGGCCGCGAAAGCACCTTCTTTGATGGTGCCTACAAGCCGCTGGAGCACATCGATTTTACCGATCCTTTTGATGCCACACTGCGCAAAGCATTGCTTGCAGCGGCCAAGGATATTGCGCTCGATGTACTGGATTTTGGTGTGGTGGGTGTCACTCAGGGGCCGCGTTTGGAAACCACGGCGGAAATCAACCACATGGAGCGCATCGGGTGTGATCTGGTGGGTATGACCAGTATGCCTGAAGCGGTGCTGGCCAGAGAGCTGGGTATTCCATATGCCAGTATTTGTCTGGTGGTTAACCCGGCTGCCGGTCGCAGTGACGCAGAGATCACCATGGAAGACATTCGGCGTGTGTTGGATGGCGGAATGGGCCAGGTGCGTGACCTCATTGCTGCGGTTCTGCCGCGCCTTTGATGTTATTCAGGATGGGGCAGTCCCTAGGGGCCCGCAACAAAAAGCCCCGGTTATTCAAGTGAATAACCGGGGCTTTTTCGTTTCCGGGCCGTGATTAGCGCGAATCAGTTCGTTTGCTTCGTTGTCGCTGTATTAGCCGTCGTATTTGCAGTGGTCGAGGTTGAGGCAGCTGATGTAGACAGGGGCTCGGTTGCTGGCTCAGGCATTTCTACCTCTGGCACGTCGATTGGCGTCAGCTGGATCACGACGCCCAGCATTGGGTGGTCGAGGTAGTGCAGCTCGTTGGATCGCATACGGCGCGCCAGTTTGACGTGTGCTGCGCGAACCGGATAGCGGCCATCAATTTTTAGCGCCTGTTGCAGTGTCGGTTGGTTGGCTAGCAGGGATAATTCCAGCTCGCTGGGCTGCTGAGCGGGGTTGGCGGAAGGATGCGGAATCGACGCGGCATTGATGCCCGGAGCCTGCGTGGTGGTGTTTTGCATTGGCAATTCACCGGCGGCGTTGGCAATAAGGCTGTTTTCGCTGCTGAGTGCGATGACGTCGCCATTGGCGGATTCAATTTGCTGCAACACCGGCTCTTCAGGCATTTGCTCGCTGAGGTGTTGAACGTACAGGTCGGTGGTGATGTGCAGGTAGCGGCTCAGGTACAGGCTAAAAGTACCTTCAACCTTGATTTCCGGCTCGCCCGGCAGCGAGATGCTGACAGGGTGGCGGATTTCACCGGCTTCCGGTTGCACGGCTTCGATCCAGCGCTGATGCCAGATAACACTCATATCGCCTTGCGGGTCGATACGGCTGGCTTCGCGTTCCAGCATGCGTTCAGTCAGTACGCCGTAGGGCAGGGAGTGGCTCTCGGCGGCGTAATAGCCAAGCGGCAAACTGGCCAGCCAGGCGTCGAGCCACTGCTGCTGTCGGTACAGCTGTTGTAGTGCATCGGGCTGTCGGGATGGCTGACTGAGCAAATGCATGGGCGTGGATGCAGGTTCAATCCATTGCTCCCAGTGTTCGCCGTCAATGGATGTGGTGTTCTTGTAGGCAACCAGCATCATTTCGACTTCGTACCAATGGTCGCCGAACAAGGCGTTTTGGGCCTCTGCCTGATTCATCAGCAGTTGATTACCGAGCACTCCGGCGGCCAAAGTCAGGCAGCCACGGCTGAGCAGGCGGGAAAGGGGCTTCACGGATCAGAGTTCCTTTTGCAGTTCGGTCAAAACCTGTTCGATAACAGTAAATCGGCGGTCGATGGTGTCCATATTGAAGTAGAAACGCAAGGTGTGTCCGCCTTCCAGTTTGTAGCTGGCCGGTTTGGTTTGTACCAGTTTCACCAGTGTGAATGGATTGATGTTGGTGTCGGCACTGAAATCCAGCTTGCCAGACTCGGTACCGGCGTCGAGTTTGGCAATGCCCATTGGCGTGAGTTTCAATTTCAGTGAGGTTTGTCGGAACAGGTTCTTGACCTGATCTGGTAGCAGGCCGAAGCGGTCGATCATTTCGACTTGCAGCTCGCGCAGTTCGTTGTCGGTTTCGCAGTTGGCCATGCGCTTGTAGAGAGTCAGGCGGCTGTTTACGTCAGGCAGATAGTCGTCTGGAATCAACGCAGGCATGTGCAGGTTGACGTCTGCGGTTTGCCTTGGCGTCAGGTTGTCTGATGGTATTTTGCCAGAACGCATGGCTTTAACCGCCTGATCCAGCATTTCCATGTACAGGGTAAAGCCAATGGTTTCGATCTGGCCGCTTTGCTCGTCGCCCAGCAGTTCACCGGCACCTCGAATTTCCAGATCGTGTGTGGCCAGCATAAATCCGGCACCCAGGTCCTGAGAGGCTGAAATGGCTTCCAGGCGCTTTTCGGCGTCTTTGGTCATGGTCTTCGGCGGTGGCGTCAGCAAGTAGGCATAAGCCTGGTGGTGGGATCGACCAACACGGCCACGCAACTGGTGCAGCTGAGCCAGGCCAAATTTATCCGCGCGGTTAATGATGATGGTGTTGGCGGACGGAATGTCGATACCGGTCTCAATGATGGTGGTACATACCAGCACGTTAAAACGCTTGTGGTAGAAATCGCTCATCACGCTTTCCAGTTCACGTTCAGACATCTGGCCATGGGCAACAACGACCCGGGCCTCTGGCACCAGTTCATCCAGGTCGCGAGCGACTTTCTCGATGGTTTTGACTTCGTTGTGCAGGTAATACAGCTGACCACCACGAAGAATTTCCCGCAGCATGGCTTCCTTGATGGCGGCATCGTCGTATTGGCGCACGAAGGTTTTCACACTCAGGCGTTTTGCTGGCGGCGTGGCGATGATCGACAGGTCGCGGATACTGGCCATAGCCATGTTGAGCGTACGTGGGATTGGCGTGGCGGTAAGGGTGAGGATGTCGACCTCGGCGCGCAGGGATTTGATGCGTTCTTTCTGTTGCACACCAAAGCGGTGTTCTTCATCGATGATCAGCAATCCCAAGTGCTCGAACTTGACGTCTTTCTGCAGCAGCTTGTGGGTGCCGACCACAATATCGGTTTTGCCCTCGATCATTCGGTCAAGGGCTTGCTGGGTTTCCTTGGCGGATTTAAAGCGGGATAACACATCCACTTTTACCGGCCATTCTGCGAAGCGGTCGGCAAAGTTCTGGTAGTGCTGTTGAGCCAACAGGGTGGTTGGCACCAGCACGGCCACTTGCTTGCCGCTTTGTACGGCCATAAAGGCTGCGCGCATGGCCACTTCGGTTTTACCAAAGCCCACATCACCACACACCAGACGGTCCATTGGCCGCGGTGAGGTCATGTCGTCGATGACAGCGTCAATGGCGGCCTGCTGATCCGGTGTTTCTTCGTACGGGAATCCCGCCGCAAAGCGCTCGTATTCTTCATCCGGGCCATTGAAGGCGAAGCCTTTGCGGGCCTCGCGGCGGGCATAGATATCGAGCAGTTCGGCGGCGGTGTCGCGGATTTTCTCAGCGGCCTTGCGTTTCGCTTGCTCCCACTTATCGGTGCCCAGTTTGCTGATGGGGACCGCGCCGTCTTCGGCACCACCGTAGCGGGAAATCAGGTGCAGCGAGGATACCGGCACATAGAGCTTGCTGGCGCTGGCGTATTCCAGTACCAGGAATTCATTGGTTTGACCGCCAGCGTCCAGTGCTTGCAAGCCCATGTAGCGGCCGATGCCGTGGTCGAGGTGGACCACCGGTGCGCCTTCTTTTAATTCGGTCAGGTCACGAATAACGTTATCGGCGTCGGTCTTTTGTTTGGCGCGACGACGGGTCTGTCGGATGCGCTGGCCAAACAACTCGTTTTCGGTGATCAGTGCCAGTGGCTGTTCGCCGTTAATCTGCACGCCTTGCGACAGTGGCGCAATGGTCAGTAGTAAGGTCTTGTTGGCGGTTTGGGCTTCGCTCCAGCCTGCGACTTCTTGCGGATTAACCTTGATGCGACCAAGCAACTCGCGCAGCGCTTCACGGCGACCGGCGGATTCGGCACAGAATACCGTACGGGTGTTCGGGTTCTGGTCGAGCCAGATTTTCAGTCGTTGCAGCGGCTGTTCCAGACGGGAGTCGGTGCTGATGTCCGGCAAGGCTTCGGTATCAAATGCCATGGCTCCGGCGCGGTCGGGCAGTTCATCGCTGTGCCACTGTACGCGTGGGTATTCATTTAATTTGCTGAACAGCTGCTCGTTGGCGAGAAACAATTCGCCGGGCGCCAGGATGGGCCGGGTGCGGTCATAACGACGACTTTCATATCGCTCTTCGACGTCTTTGCGGAACTGCCTGGCAGCCAGCTCCATGCGTTCGTCATTAAAGATGAGCGTATTGGCTGGTAGGTGATCAAAGAAATTGCCCAGCTCTTCGGCAAAGAAAAGCGGCAAGTAGTATTCGATACCCGCGGGTGCGATGCCCTGGGAGATGTCCATATAAATGGAGCAGTCGTTGGGGTTTTGCTCGAAGAAGTCAAACCAGCGGTTTTTAAATAGCTTGATGGCGGTGGTATTCAGCGGGAATTCCCGGGCAGGCAAGATCCGAATGCTGTCGGTCTTTTCCAACGTGCGCTGAGTATCGGGATCAAAGGTACGCAAGGTTTCGATTTCGTCGTCGAACAGGTCAATGCGAAACGGTTGTTCCTGGCCCATTGGGAAAATATCGACAATCGCGCCGCGTACGGCGAATTCACCGTGTTCATAAACGGTATCGACACAGTGGTAGCCGGCTGCTTCGAGCTTCAAACGGGTTTTATCAACGTCGAAGTTCTGGCCGATATCCAGTGCGAAGCTCTGACCATCAAAAAAGCTGTCTGGTGGCAGTTTTTGCAGCAGGGTAGCGATAGGAATGATCAGAATGCCGTCGCGGCTTTCCTGCAATTGGTTCAGGGTCGCAATGCGCTGGGAGATGATGTCCTGGTGGGGAGAAAAGACATCGTAGGGCAGTGTTTCCCAGTCAGGGAATAACATTACCTGCGTTTGTTCGGCAAAAAAGCCGAGCTCTTCTTCCAGTTGCAGTGCTGCGCTGGTGTCGGTGGTGATGATCAGGGTCAGGCCGGAGTGGTTTTGCGCTGCCGCGGCAATGGCCATCGCCAGACTGCTGCCGTTGAGGTTTCCCCAAAAGCGTCGTTCAGCAGCTTTAACAGGGAGTTCCGGGGTGATGGGACTGATCATTCATGCTCCGTATTGGATAAATCCGTAGGGCGAGCAGTGTAATCAATGCCAGCGTAACTGTCACAAGGGCAGGGGTAGTTAAAGCGCGTAGTTAGTAGATGGTGTTTGGTTTCCGTGAAGATTTTCAGAGGTTGCTCGAAATTGCGGTTGCTTGAGTGGATACGTATTCCGGTTTTGCATGGGATTCTTGCCACTTTTATTGGTTTTTTGCTGACTTTCGTCGAAGGACAGCCGAAAGTCGGTCAGGAAATGACGTGCCAACTGGGTAAGTTTTTGAAACTCACTGATTTCGAGGTTGGAAATTTACAACAATTCAAGACAGTGGGACGTTGAGATGGAAATCGTAAATAGCGGGGCTTTTGCGGCGATGGATTGTTCTTCGTGGGGCTGGGTATTGATGGGCTCGGATTGATTTTCTCTGATTACGCTCTGGAATGGATAAAACAGCACGATTCAAACAGATTTCCAGGGCGTATGTTTCGCTTTTCTCGTTTTATTTGGGTGATTACCAAACAGTGCTGACTGTGCTTTGATCGATTGTTCTTCCACTCCGGTTTTTAATGTTGCGTTTTTGAAGGTGCTGGTTGCTTCGTGCTTGTCTGGCTTTTCCGTTTGTGTACGTGGCTTTGACATAACGGATCGAATGCACGAGATGTGACAAATGTACGTAATGTTTCATATTTATGGCTGAAAAAGTCGTGATTTTCTTACCTTTCAGACTTGCAATTTATGCTGTTTGTGATTAGGGAGTCATCCGTGCATAATCCCCGCCTCGTGACCAAGAGCGAAAATTTTAGGAAGGTTTGCCCGTGACCCAAGATATGCGTGACACCTGTTTGCACGATTGGACAGAACGCGAAGCGATTGCTGAATCCATGATCCCTGTTATTGGCGGTTTGTACCGTAACCGTAACGTGATCACTTCTCTGTATGGCCGTGCGATTATCAATCGCTCTGTTATCGAGATCATGAAAGCGCACCGTTTTGTTCGTCATATCGAGAACGAAGAAATCTCTGTACAGGATACGTTCCCGATCCTGCAGGTGCTGTCTGAACTGGACGTTAACAGCATTCACGTGGATATCGGCCGTCTGGCTGTTAAATTCCGCAAGCAAGGCGAAGGCCGTGAGCTGCGTCAGTTCGTAATTGATGAACTGGGTGATGCAGTTGGTCAGCCAGAAAACTTTGGTGAGAACCGCGACGTAGTTCTGTACGGCTTCGGTCGTATCGGTCGTCTGCTGGCTCGTATCCTGGTTGAAAAATCCGGTGCTGGTAAAGCCCTGAACCTGCGCGCCATTGTGGTTCGTCGTGGTAAAGGCAACGATCTGGAAAAGCGTGCCAGCCTGCTGCGTCGTGACTCCATTCACGGCACTTTCCGTGGCACTGTGACCATTGATGAAGAAAACGAAGCGCTGATCGCTAACGGTAACTACATCAAGATCATCTACGCCAACAACCCGGCCGAGATTGATTACAGCCAGTACGGTATCAACAATGCTCTGGTGATTGATAACACCGGCGTATGGCGTGACGAAGATGGCCTGGGCCAGCACCTGAAGAGCAAAGGTGTTTCCAAGGTGCTGCTGACTGCACCTGGCAAAGGCGACATCAAGAACATCGTATACGGCATCAATCACAGCGATATCGATGCGGCTGACACTATCCTGTCTGCGGCGTCCTGTACTACCAACGCCATCACTCCAGTATTGAAAGTGATGAACGATGAGTACGGTATCAAGAATGGTCACGTTGAGACCGTTCACTCCTACACCAACGACCAGAACCTGATCGACAACTACCACAACGGTGACCGTCGTGGCCGTTCTGCGCCGCTGAACATGGTTATTACCGAGACGGGTGCCGCCAAGGCCGTTGCCAAGGCTCTGCCAGAGCTGAAAGGCAAGC
Source organism: Oceanobacter sp. ABM4_470 (assembly GCF_056158645.1). Classification (NCBI taxonomy): domain Bacteria; kingdom Pseudomonadati; phylum Pseudomonadota; class Gammaproteobacteria; order Oceanospirillales; family Oceanospirillaceae; genus Oceanobacter; species Oceanobacter sp. ABM4_470. The sequence goes on along the minus strand of NZ_JBSWTR010000001.1, from coordinate 1,569,594 downwards.
TGACCGGTAACGCCATCCGTGTTCCAACTCCAAACGTTTCCATGGCGATTCTGTCTTTGAATCTGTCCCGTGACGTTTCTGTTGAAGAAGTAAACGACTATCTGCGCAACATGTCCCTGAACTCGGACGTGCAGCGTCAGATCGACTGGGTTAACAGCCCGGAAGTGGTATCTACCGATTTCGTTGGCAACAGCCACGCGGGTATCGTTGATGCCAAGGCAACAATTGTAAATGGCGAGCACGTCAACCTGTACGTCTGGTACGACAATGAGTACGGCTACAGCCGTCAGGTAGTCCGCATTGCACACCAGCTTTGTGGCGTTGAGTATCCGACGTATCCGGCTCGCGGTTAATCCGCCAGCCAATCGGGTTGGTTTCACTGGCAATGGCTGGTGAAATCAACTCAACAATCCGGTTCCTGTGACCAAGGCGGCCGGATTGTACTCTTCTTGAACAACTCTGTTTTTACCCTCCTTGTATGCCGTCCTGGCATGGTTAATTGCCCCATAAGTATGGGCTTTCGAGCTGTTACACAACTGGATTATTGCGACACTCGCCACTATACTTAGCGCCGATTCCAAACTTAGTAAACTTAGCAAACGAGTATCCAAGTGCTTGTTTCCCATATAAAAACAGTTTTAACGCATAGCAACGTCCGGATCGCGTAAGCGACTTCCGGGGCAATTGTGCGTCCGTTTTATGGGAGCTGTACTCTGGTACCCATGTGATTAGGCGAGGCATATGATCAAAATTAAAAAAGGTCTCGACTTACCCATCACTGGAACTCCTGAGCAAACCATTACGTCTGGCCAAGCTGTAAAGTGCGTAGCACTGTTGGGCGAAGACTACGTTGGTATGAAGCCAACAATGGTTGTTCGGGAAGGTGATCGGGTTAAGAAGGGGCAAGTCCTATTTACTGACAAGAAGACAGAAGGTGTTCAATACACCGCGCCAGCTGCGGGCATCGTGAAAGCGGTGAATCGTGGTGAAAAGCGTAAATTCCTGTCTATCGTGATCGAGCTTGATGGCACCGAGGAAGAAACGTTCGCCAGCTACAGTGCTGACAAACTGTCTTCTCTCTCTGCTGCAGAGGTTCAGGACAATCTGGTTAACTCCGGCTTGTGGACCACGCTGCGCACCCGTCCTTACTCCAAGGTTCCCGCTCTGGGTTCCACTCCGGCAGCCATTTTCGTTAATGCCATGGATACCAATCCACTGGCGGCCAACCCGGAAGTAATCATTGCCGAACAGGCAGAAGCCTTCAAAAACGGTCTGCAGGTGCTGAAGCGTCTGACCGAAGGCAAGCTGTATGTTTGTAAGGCAAACGGTGCCAATGTTCCGGCTGCAGGTGTCGAAACGACTGAAGAGTTCGAAGGTGCTCATCCGGCAGGTCTGGCAGGTACTCACATCCATTATCTGCATCCAGTCAGTGAAAATCGTACTGTATGGACCGTAAACTATCAGGACGTGATCGCCATTGGTGTTCTGTTTACGACGGGTATGTTGTACAACGAGCGCGTTGTTGCTTTGGCAGGTCCTCAGGTTAAGGAACCTCGTCTGGTTCGTACCCTGCAAGGTGCATCCCTGACCGATCTGACTACCGGCGAGCTGGCGGATGGTGATAACCGTCTGATTTCCGGTTCTGTATTTGGTGGTCGTACGGCGGCAGATGCTGAAGCTTTCCTGGGTCGCTTCCATAACCAGGTCAGTGTTCTGCGTGAAGGTCGTGAGCGTCCAATGCTGCACTACCTGACGCCGGGTGCAAGTCGCTTCTCTGTGATGCCGATTTACATCTCCAAATTGATGAGCAAGGCTTTCCCTTTCAGCACTTCTACCAACGGTAGTGAGCGTGCCATGGTGCCGGTTGGCGCTTATGAAAAGGTGATGCCGCTGGACATTCTGCCAACTCAGCTGCTGCGTGCACTGATCGTGGAAGACATGGAGTCAGCAATCAACCTTGGCGCGTTGGAACTGGACGAGGAAGATCTGGCCCTGTGCAGCTTTGTCTGCCCTGGCAAGTATGAGTACGGTCCGATCCTGCGCAAGAATCTCACTCGAATCGAGGCGGAGGGTTAATCATGGGTTTGCGTACTGTTCTTGATAATCTCGAACCACATTTTGTGAAAGGCGGTAAGTGGGAAAAAATGTACCCACTGTACGAAGCCATTGATACCGGCTTGTATTCCCCGCCAAGCGTAACCAACAACACAGCTCACGTGCGTGACGGCATCGACCTGAAGCGCATCATGATCACTGTGTGGTTGTGTACTTTCCCGGCCATGTTCTTCGGTATGTACAACATTGGTCTGCAGGCGAACGAAGCCATTGCAGCCGGTGCCGGTACGGCGATTGAAGGCTGGCGTGAATGGCTGATCGCCCTGTTGGGAGGTGCTGGCCACGATGCTTCCAGTCTCTGGGATAACTTTGTCTTTGGTGCTGCCTACTTCCTGCCTGTGTATGCCACTACCTTTATTGTGGGTGGTTTCTGGGAAGTGCTGTTTGCCACCATTCGTCGCCACGAAGTGAACGAAGGCTTCTTCGTTACCTCGATCCTGTTCTCACTGACGCTGCCGCCAAGTATCCCGCTGTGGCAGGTTGCCCTGGGTATTTCCTTCGGTGTGGTTGTTGGTAAGGAAATCTTCGGTGGTACTGGTAAGAACTTCCTGAACCCTGCACTGACTGGTCGTGCTTTCCTGTTCTTCGCTTACCCGGCCAACATGTCTGGTAACGCAGTATGGACTGCGGCTGATGGTTACACGGGTGCTACCGCTCTGGGTAACGCAGCCGAAGGTGGCGTACAAGCCATCATCGACGGCGGTGTTCAGTGGATGGATGCTTTCCTGGGTACTGTACAAGGCTCCATGGGTGAAACCAGCACGCTGGCAATCCTGATCGGTGGTGCTGTACTGATGACCATGAACATTGCTTCCTGGCGCATCGTTGCCGGTGTTTTCGGTGGTATGGTTGCTACCAGCCTGCTGTTGAACGCTGTTGGCTCTGACACTAACCCGATGTTTGCGATGCCTTGGTACTGGCACCTGGTAGTGGGCGGTTTCGCGTTCGGCATGATCTTCATGGCGACCGATCCGGTATCTGCTTCCATGACCAACAAGGGCAAGTTCGTATTCGGTGCTCTGATCGGCTTTATGGTGATCATGATTCGTGTGATCAACCCGGCATTCCCAGAGGGCATGATGCTGGCAATTCTGTTCGCCAACCTGTTCTCGCCGCTGATCGACCACTTCGTAGTACAGGCAAACATCAAGCGGAGGATCGCACGTGTCAGCTAATAACGACAGCATTCAAAAAACCCTGCTGGTCGCTGTACTGCTGTGTCTGGTGTGTTCGGTTATCGTAGCCGGCGCCGCGGTAGGTCTGCGTCCTCAGCAAAATGAAAACAAGGCGAACGACAAACGTGCCGCTGTTCTGCAAGCTGCTGGCTTGTACGATGCGTCACAGTCCATCGCTTCCCAGTTTGAAGACAAAATCACCACTCGTATCGTTAATGTCAAAGAAAACCGCTTTGCCACTGACGCCGAGATGGCAGAACTGAAAACGGCGGGTCTGATTGACCAGTACGGTGTTTTCAACCAGCAGAAGTCGGCCAAAATGCCGGAATTCTCCAACGCGCTGCCAGGTGATGAAGACATCGCCAGCATCAAGCGTCTGGAAGATTTCGCTGCGGTCTACATCGTTGGTGACGAAAACAACATCGACAAGATCATCCTGCCGGTTCACGGCTACGGTCTGTGGTCTACCCTGTACGGCTTCCTGGCTCTGGAAGGCGACATGGATACCATCGTTGGTCTGGGTTTCTACTCTCATGCAGAAACGCCAGGACTGGGTGGTGAAGTAGACAATCCCAAGTGGAAAGCACAGTGGGTTGGCAAGGAAGTCTTCGATAAAGACGGCGACATTGCCATTACTGTAGTGAAGGGCGGTGCTCAGCCTGGTAACCCATATCAGGTAGACGGCCTGTCTGGTGCAACACTGACCAGCCGTGGTGTCGACAACCTGGTTCGTTTCTGGGTTGGCAGCAAGGGCTTTGGCGGCCTGCTGGATAATCTGAAAGGACAGGGGGCCTGATCATGTCATCTATCAAGCAAGTTTTAACTGAACCGCTTTTCAGCAAAAACCCGATTGCTGTACAGATTCTGGGTATTTGTTCTGCTCTGGCGGTAACAACCAGCATGAACGTAACCCTGGTTATGTGTCTGGCACTGACCTCGGTAACTGCGTTTTCCAACTTTGGTGTTGCGCTGATCCGTAACCACATCCCGAACAATATTCGAATCATCGTACAGATGATCATTATTGCCTCGTTGGTGATCGTGGTTGACCAGATCCTGAAAGCCTATGCCTATGACATTTCCAAGCAGCTGTCGGTATTCGTTGGTCTGATTATTACCAACTGTATCGTAATGGGCCGTGCGGAAGCGTTTGCGATGAAGAACGGTCCGGTACTGAGCTTCTTCGACGGTATTGGTAACGGTCTGGGCTACTCTGTGTTGCTGATCTTTGTTGCTTTCTTCCGTGAGCTGTTCGGTGCAGGCAAGCTGTTCGGTATCGAGATCCTGCCTCTGGTTACCGATGGTGGCTGGTATCAGGCTAACGGTCTGCTGCTGCTGCCGCCGTCTGCATTCTTCATTATTGGTGGTTTCATCTGGCTGCTGCGTACCTGGAAAAAAGAACAGGTTGAAGCACCAGACTTCAAGATTCTGCCAAACACTGAACACTCTGGAGGCCACTGATGGAACACTATATCAGTCTGTTCATTAAGGCCGTGTTCGTTGAAAACATGGCCCTCGCATTCTTCCTGGGGATGTGTACCTTCCTGGCGATTTCCAAGAAGATCGAGACTGCTATTGGTCTGGGTGTTGCGGTAATCGTAGTACTGGGTATTACCACTCCGGTAAACAACCTGATCTACACCGGCCTGCTGAAAGAAGGCGCGCTGACCTGGATCAGCCCGGACTACGCTACCGTTGACCTGAGCTTCCTGGGTCTGCTGACCTACATCGGCGTTATTGCGGCGATGGTTCAGATTCTGGAAATGGTTCTGGATAAATACGTACCGGCTCTGTACAACGCGTTGGGTGTATTCCTGCCTCTGATTACTGTGAACTGCGCCATCATGGGTGCTTCCCTGTTCATGGTAGAGCGTGACTACAATTTCGGTGAAAGTGCGGTATTCGGTGTGGGCGCTGGTCTGGGCTGGGCCCTGGCGATTGCAGCTCTGGCCGGTATTCGTGAAAAGCTGAAGTACAGCGATGTTCCAGCGGGTCTGCAAGGTCTGGGTATTACCTTTATGACCGTTGGTTTGATGTCTCTGGGCTTCATGTCCTTCTCTGGCGTATCACTGTAAGGAGAGCGGATTATGAACGTAGAAATTATTCTCGGCGTTGTGATGTTTACCGTGATCGTACTGTCACTGGTATTCATCATTCTGGGCGCCCGTGCCAAGCTGGTTAGCTCTGGTAACGTAAAAATCCTGATCAACGGTGAGCGTACCGTTGAAACCGAAGCTGGCGGCAAGCTGCTGCAAACCATGGCAGCCAACGGTATCTTCCTGTCCTCCGCTTGCGGTGGTGGTGGTACCTGTGCCCAGTGTAAGTGCAAGGTAACTGATGGTGGTGGTGAAATGCTGCCAACAGAAGCTTCTCACTTCACCAAGGGTGAAGCCCGTGAAGGCTGGCGTTTGTCCTGCCAGACTCCTGTTAAGCAGGACATGGTAGTAGAAGTGCCAGAAGAAGTGTTTGGTGTGAAGAAGTGGGAGACCACCGTTGTTTCCAACCCGAACATGGCAACCTTCATTAAAGAGCTGACTCTGGCTCTGCCAGAAGGCGAAAACGTAGACTTCCGTGCTGGTGGTTACGTTCAGCTGGAGTGTCCTCCATACGAAATCAACTACTCTGATTTCGATATTGAGGAAGAGTACCGCGGTGACTGGGAGCGCTTTGGCTTCTTCGATCTGAAGGCCATTAACAAGGAAACCACCATTCGTGCGTATTCCATGGCCAACTACCCGGAAGAGAAGGGTGTTGTTAAGTTCAACATCCGTATCGCGACTCCGCCTCCAGGTGCCAAGGACATTCCGCCAGGCATCATGTCTTCCTATGTCTTCAATCTGAAGCCGGGCGACAAAGTGACTGTATATGGTCCGTTTGGTGAGTTCTTCGCACGCGACACCGATGCCGAAATGGTATTCATTGGTGGTGGTGCGGGTATGGCGCCTATGCGTTCTCACATCTTCGACCAGCTGAAGCGTTTGAACTCCACCCGTAAGATCAGTTTCTGGTACGGCGCACGTTCCCTGCGTGAACTGTTCTACCAGGATGAGTACGATAAACTGGCGGCTGAAAACGAGAACTTCGAATGGCACGTTGCCATGTCGGACCCTCAGCCAGAAGATAACTGGGACGGTTTGACCGGCTTCATTCACAACGTACTGTACGAACAGTACCTGCGTGATCACGAAGCGCCGGAAGATTGTGAGTACTACATGTGTGGGCCTCCAATCATGAACCAATCCGTAATCAACATGCTGCTGAGCCTGGGTGTTGAACCGGAAAACATCATGCTGGATGACTTCGGCGGTTAATCCCTGAATTCTTCAACATGAAGTGAAAGAGCCGCGCATTGCGCGGCTTTTTTGTGCCCGCTAAAAATCATGGAAGTGTCTGACTGTCCCACGTATTGTTAGCGCTTGATGGCTCGGCTGATCATTGGTTCTGCTATCGTTTTATAAGCAATGCTGGTAAAACGGCCATCATCCGATAATAAACAAAAACAGTGACGATTTATGAAAGAGCACACAAACCCTGACGCTGGCGAGAGTGCCGCAAAATCTGAAAAGCCGCCCATTCACTGGGTGCCGGCCATTATGTTTTCTGCCAGTACGCTGGGCGTTTTGACGCTGGTGCCCTGGTATGGCTTTACCTATGGCTACGAGACGTCCGCCTGGGTCGCCTATCTTGTGATCACCTGGTTGACTGGCATGGCCATTACTGGCGGTTACCACCGTTTGTGGGCCCACAGCGCCTACGAAGCCCATTGGCTGTTGCGTGTCTGGTACGCCTTGTGGGGCGCATCGGCGCTGCAAAACACCATTCTGGAGTGGTCTTCCGGCCACCGCGTGCATCACAAGCATGTGGATGATGTCGACAAGGACCCGTACTCAGCCAAACGCGGTTTGTGGTTTTCCCATATTGGCTGGATGCTGCGTCAGTATCCATCGGGCAAAACGGATCACAAGAACGTCAAGAACCTGATGAGAGATCCGGTGGTGATGTGGCAAGCCAAGTATTACATCTGGATTGTTGCTGCCATGAACATTGGTTTGCCAGTGGTGCTGGGCCTGATCTTCGGTGATGTGTGGGGCATGCTGCTGTTAGCCGGTTTGCTGCGCATGGTGAGTACCCATCATGTGACCTTCTTTATTAACTCCATTGCGCACAAATGGGGCTCCCAGCCGTACACGGACGAAAATACTGCCCGAGATAACTGGTTCTTTTCCATTTTGACTCATGGTGAGGGTTACCATAACTACCACCATATTTTTCAGACTGACTACCGTAACGGTATTCGCTGGTATCACTGGGACCCGACCAAGTGGTTTATCAAGGCGTGTTCATGGGTAGGTTTGGCGTCGAATCTGCGCACCGTGACAGACTTCAAAATTCAGCGTGCCAAAGTCCAGATGCAATTCAAGCGGGCCAAGGAAAATCTGGCCGCTCGTCAATTGCAGGAAGAAGAGCACCAGCGCTGGAGTGACGTGCTGGAACAAGAGTATGAGCACTACAAGGCCATGCTCAACGATTGGAAACACTTGCAGGCTGAGCGCTATGTTGCGACCAAACAAAGCCTGGCCGACAAGTGGGAGGCAGCGGCCATCCGTACCCGATTCAAAGAAATTGAGTACAAGCTGCAAATGCAACACAAGCGCCTGAGTATGCTGGCTTCGGAGCTGGCACCAGCCTGATTTCAGATCAGCTTGTTTATCTCGCAATAAACCGCCCTCGGGCGGTTTATTCGTTTATGGACCTCATGTGGATGGGCCCTGGCGTTGCAGGGGAGTCATTGACTCCGCTAGTATGGCCAGCGAATTTGCAATGGAGCATATTATGCCTACCGTACTGATTACGGGTGCTAATCGTGGCATCGGTTTGGAGCTGGCCCGGGCCTACAGCGAACGGGGTTATCAGGTGTTTGCGGCTTGTCGGGAATCTTCTGATGAGCTGGACGAGCTGGCAGATGCCACCATTTCAGGCATTGATTTGACCAGCGAAGAGTCTGTTGCTGCCTTGCAAGCGATTGCTGCCCAGTTGCTGGATGCGCCACTGGACATCCTGATCAACAACGCCGGTATCTTCAAAAACGAAACCCTCGACGATATGGATTTCGACCAGATTCGTGAGCAGTTTGAAGTCAATGCCCTGGCGCCCTTGTGTGTGACTCATGCGCTGCTGCCTTTGATGGCGGAAGGCGGCAAAGTCGCTAACATCACCAGTCGTATGGGATCGATGGAAGATAACGGCTCTGGCAGTTACTATGGCTACCGTGCTTCCAAGGCTGCTCTCAACGCCATCGGTAAAAGCCTGGCAGTAGACCTTAAGCCTCGTGGTATTGCGGTGGCGCAGTTGCATCCGGGGTTTGTGCAAACCCGTATGGTTAACTTCGCGGGTGATATTTCACCGCAGCAGGCAGCCAGTGGCTTGATGACTCGAATCGATGAGCTGACATTGGAAAACACCGGTGGTTTCTGGCACTCCAATGGCCAGCAACTGCCGTGGTAATCCCAATCTTTGAAAATTACAGGAATACATAATGGCTAACGCCCGTATCACCAAAAAGCACCACACTCGTTTTATCGCTGATTTCTTTGTCGAGTGTATTCAGGACAAAGAATGGGAAGGTAAACTGAAATCTCTGGCTGAAGAAAACAAGGTCGACACCGCTGTTGACGGTTTTCCGGCCGATTTCTTCAAGGCGTTCCCGGAAACGGAAGGCCTGAACCTGCACTACTGCATCGAGCGTATCGAATACGCCGATGTGCCACGCAGCGCTTCTTGCTGGTGGCCAGTGGAAGAGAACACCGCGTACTTCATGGCCTATCCGGCAGACTACCCGAACAGCCAGCTGTTCATGGCCATTGATTTTGATGACTGTGATCACCACGAAGGCTGTGGCCACGACCACTGATTTTTTCAAAGAAGGAACTGCCGCTAATGGACGTTTTTGATATTTTCCAGAACTTCCGTATCAGTGAATCTGAAAGGCTGAGCGGCGAGGCAAAGGGAAAGGCCGTTAATAACGAGATCGATATCAGGGCAATGAGGGACCAGATTGACCATCTGTCTCTGGTGTCAAAGGCGATGTGTGAGCTGTTGGCGGAGATCGGCTTTGACCAATCGATGCTGGAAGCCAAAATTCGTGAAATTGATCTTCGTGATGGCAAATTGGATGGCAAGCTGGAGCAAACAAAGACGTGTCAGGATTGCTCCAGAGTGCTCGCTATGCGCCACGTTCGCTGCCTGTATTGCGGCGCGACGGTCTGATTCAGTCAGTTGTCAGTTTGCCGAAAAAGCCGTCCAAATGGACGGCTTTTTTGTGTCTGCTAAATAAGCTATATCAACCCAAAGTCGCTTTGCTTTGCTCAACCACACCCAATCCAGCGGCCTTGCCAGTGGCGAAGCAGGCCGTTAGCAAATAGCCCCCGGTGGGTGCTTCCCAGTCGATCATTTCCCCAGCGACAAATACACCTGGCAGTCGCTTGAGCATCAGTTGTTCGTTCAGTTCATCCCAGCACAAACCGCCGGCCGAAGAAATGGCTTCGTCTACCGGGCGGGTTGCGGTTGGCTGTATGGGCATGGCCTTGAGTGCTTGGGCCAGTTGCTGCTGGTTGTTGGGGTCGAACTGTTCAACACAGTCGCGCAACAGGGTGTTGGCAATGGCTGGTAACTTGAGCTTTTTGCGCAGCCAGTTGCTGAACGACAGCTTGCCCCGTGGTTGACTCAGTTTCTTTTGCAGTTCGTCCATCGACAAATTTGGTAGCCAGTCGAGACACAGGTGCGGGTCATTGCCCGCCATCAGCTGTTCGCGTATCGGACGGCTTAGCGCGTACACCAGGCTGCCTTCAATACCATATTCGCTAATGATGAATTCGCCGGTGCGTTTGACGGTTTTTCCGTCAGGAGAACGAACGCTTAACGCCACTTGTTTCAGTGGTGCGCCGGCAAAGTTCTTCTTCAGGTAGTCACTCCAGTTAACCTCGAAACCACAGTTGGCCGAGACCAGAGGCTTGCTGTTGATGCCGCTGGCATCCAGCCAGGGCTGCCAGGCACCGTCTGAACCCAGTCGTTTCCAGCTGGCGCCACCAAGTGCCAGCACCACAGCATCAAACTGGCGCTCCAGGCTGCCGTCGCGGGTCTCAAATTGCCACGTCAAATCGCTGCAATTTGCGGGTGGTTGCGCATCAGGTTGTGACTCACTCCGGTCAGCCCAGCCGGTCCAACGGTGGCGCTGGTGAAAAACCACCCCATGTTGCTTTAAGCGGGTCAGCCAGGCGCGCAACAGGGGAGCCGCTTTCATGTCGGTGGGAAAAACCCGGCCAGAGGTGCCGACAAAGGTTTCGATGCCAAGCTGATGAATCCAACGGCGCAATTGGTCAGGGGTAAAACGATCAAGCAGGGGTTTCAGCTGCTCTTGCTCCGCACCATAGCGGGTAACAAACTGCTGGTAGTCTTCGGAGTGAGTGATGTTCATGCCACCAATACCAGCCAGCAGAAACTTGCGGGCCACGGAAGGCATGGCGTCGAACACTTCCACCGCCAGCCCGGCGTTTGCGATTTGTTCGGCGGCCATCAAGCCGGCGGGGCCTGCACCAATTACAGCAATGCGGGTAGGAGAAGCAGAAGAAGTCGGGGCAGGCATGGCGTTCAATCAGTCGTGGCAAAAACGCGGATTGTACCCGATTTCGGCGTGCTGGGTCGGGACTTGTATATATGGAAAAACGAATATATGGTTGTCCGTATATAAAACTGCTCCGGAGCCACCGATGCAACCTGTGGAATTACTCAAGCTGCTTGCCGACGAAACCCGCCTGGCAACCGTCTTGCTAGTGCAACGCTATGGCGAGTTGTGCGTTTGTGAGCTGACCGAAGCGCTGGACCTTAGCCAACCCAAAGTGTCCCGTCACTTGGCACAATTGCGAACGGCCGAATTGCTTACCGGTGAAAAGCGTGGCCAATGGGTGTACTACCGGGTGAGTCCGTCGCTGGATGCTGCGGCCAATGCGGTGCTTTCCAGTCTGGCGTCGGCCTATGGCAGCTACATTCAGTTAGCGGTAGCGCGACTGGGCGATTGTGCCCCGAAAGCCAAGGCACCCGGCTGCTGTCAGCCCCGTCAAAGTGCTAACTTTTAATTCAGACTATTCGCTATTTCCATCTCTTTCTTATAGGAACAAGCCGATGAAATTCCTGTTTGTATGCACCCATAATCGTTGTCGCAGTATTTGCGCTGAAGCCGTTGCCCGCCATGTGCTGGGCGATGGCTTTGAGGTGCGCAGTGCGGGTAGTCAGCCTGCGGGTGTTGTCTATCCGGGCTCCATTGCCGCATTGCAACAGCACGGTATCGATACTGCCAACCTGCAAAGTCAGTCCTGGGACGAGTTTGAAGCCTTTGCGCCAGACTATGTTGTCACCGTCTGTGACAGTGCCGCTAATGAAGCCTGTCCTCTGTGGATTGGTGAGGGCAAGAAAGTGCACTGGGGCTTGAAAGATCCTTCAAAAATGCCAGAGGGCGAAGCCCAGGATGCGGCGTTTGCGGAACTGATCCAGACTCTGACCAAGCGCCTGGAAAACGTTAAAACGTTGGACACGTCGCTGACCGCTGACGAGGTTCGCGCGCAGCTGCAATCTCTGGCTGACGTCTACTGAGGGCTGACGAATGGGTATTTTTGAGCGCTTTCTTACCGTTTGGGTTGGTGCCGGTATTCTCGCGGGCATCGGCCTCGGGCTGATGTTACCGGGACTGTTTGAGGCCATTGCCGCGCTGGAAGTTGCCAGTGTCAATCTGATGGTGGCGGTTCTTATCTGGCTGATGATTTATCCCATGATGGTGCAGGTCGACTTTGCCTCCATCAAGGATGTGGGTAAAAAGCCCAAGGGTTTGTTGCTGACACTGGTGATCAACTGGTTGATCAAGCCCTTCACCATGGCCGCTTTGGGTTGGCTGTTCTTCAAAGTGTTTTTTGCTGGCTGGGTCGATCCCGAGACAGCGTCAGAATACATCGCCGGTATGATTTTGCTGGGCGTTGCTCCTTGTACCGCCATGGTGTTTGTATGGAGTCAGCTGACCAAAGGCGACCCTAACTACACTCTGGTGCAGGTTTCCATCAATGACATCATCATGGTGTTTGCCTTCGCGCCGATCGCGGCCTTGCTGCTGGGAATATCCGACGTCACTGTGCCGTGGGAAACCCTGTTGCTCTCGACCGTCCTGTACGTGGTGTTGCCACTGGTCGCCGGTTATTTCACGCGCAAAGCGTTGGTGAAAGGCCAGGATACCAGCAAGCTCGATAGCCTGATTAAGACCATTAAACCATTTTCCATCATTGGCCTGATCGCCACCGTAGTGATTCTGTTTGGCTTGCAAGCGCCTGTCATTGTAGAAAAACCGTTCGATATTCTGTTGATCGCCATTCCGCTGATGCTGCAAACCTACGGCATTTTTGCCATCGCGTATTGGGCCGCCAAGCGCCTGAAGCTGAGCCACGATGTGGCCGCGCCCGCCTGTATGATTGGCACCAGTAACTTTTTTGAACTGGCCGTTGCTGTGGCCATTGCGTTGTTTGGCCTGCAGTCCGGTGCAGCGTTGGCAACCGTAGTCGGTGTACTGGTGGAAGTGCCTGTGATGCTGTCATTGGTGGCCTTTGCCAACCGTACCCGTCATTGGTTCAACGGATAAGGAATGTAGAGTATGTCTGAACACGAAATGCCAAACATTGAAGACAACCTGTTTCATGTACCCACGCCGGAGGTGTTGTTCCAGAACCCGGCGTCGACTCATAAACCACGCATCCTGCTGTTGTATGGATCATTGCGTCAACGTTCATTCAGCCGTCTGGTAACCGAAGAATGTGCGCGTTTGCTGGAAGCCATGGGGTGTGAAACCAGAACCTTTAATCCGTCCGGCTTACCGCTGCCAGACGATACCGATGCTGAGCACCCCAAAGTGCAGGAGCTGCGGGATCTGGTGCAGTGGTCAGAAGGCATGGTGTGGTGCTCACCGGAGCGACACGGCGCCATGACGGGCGTTATGAAAGCCCAGATCGACTGGATTCCACTGAGCCTTGGTGCGGTGCGACCCACTCAGGGCAAAACGTTGGCGGTGATGCAGGTGTGCGGTGGCTCGCAGTCGTTCAACGTGGTGAACCAGCTGCGCGTATTAGGGCGCTGGATGCGCATGGTCACCATTCCGAATCAATCGTCTGTGGCCAAGGCTTGGGCGGAGTTCGACGACAACGACCGCATGAAGCCGTCTGGTTACTACGACCGTATCGTCGATGTGATGGAAGAACTGGTCAAGTTCACCTATCTGACCCGTGACAGAAGTGATTTCCTGGTCGACCGCTATTCTGAGCGCAAGGAAACCGCGGAAGAGTTGATGAAGCGTGTCAATGTTCGTTCGGACGATAGCTGATACTTTAGGGGACATCTATTTAATCCGGTGCAGGCTCTGGGCTGCCGGATGGTGTCGAATCACGAAGCCGACTTGTAGGCCTGACGGGTCAAGTCAAAAGTCGGCGACACAGAGTCGAGATCATCCGGCAGCCCCCGCAGGGCGCGGGTTGCCGCTGTCCATTGCTATGTTGACGAATTTGGAAAGGACGCGTCATTCCACTGCATTTGTCGCCTTGCACTGAACAACGGCAACACTCGCGCACGACTGCATGGATGCAGGAGGTAGGGCGAAGCAGGAAGCCCGAGCCGAGAGCCGTGCAGGATTAAATAGATGTCCCCTTTACGCTGGCCTAGCTCCCCAAAGAAGCGACAGGCCCGAGGGTGGGAATTGGCACCTCCGGGTACTGGTGGGCTGGCGTCTTCTTTGCTTCAATGATTGTAAATTGAACCGTCTGATTGCGAGATACGGACCTTGGAAACCACCAACGAAGAAGTCATTGGTCTGCTTAACTGGGCCAGCCTTGGCTGGTTCTTGTTTTGTTGGATTGCCTACAGCACCTTTGCCAAATATATGGCACGTAAAACGGCGTCGCTGTCATCAGTGATGCATGTGCATCGAATTAACTGGATGCGACGGGTGCTCACCCGTGAGATTCGGGTTGCTGACGCCACCTTGATGGCCAACGTCGAGCGTAACGCCAATTTCTTTGCATCCTCCTGTGTGCTGGTACTGGCGGGTTTACTGACGGCCCTGACGGCGGTACACGAAGTGCGAGACCTGCTGGCCAAGGTGTCATTTGCCACCATCGACTCCATTCTGGCGATGGAGTTAAAAATCGTAGTGATGATTTGTGTCTTCATCTACGCCTTTTTTACCTTCACCTGGTCAATGCGTCAGTTTGGCTTTGCTTCGGTGATTCTGGGGGCGGCCCCGATGCCGGACGATAAGGATGCCACGGCCAGCGACCGCCGCAGTTATGCGATCTACGGCGCCAAAGTGATCGATCAGGCCAGCCACAGTTACAACAACGGTCTGCGAACCTTCTACTTTTCATTGGCATTGCTGATGTGGTTTGTGAACACCTGGTTCTTTATGGCCGGAACCGCTGTGGTCGTTGGCGTATTGTACGAGCGGGAGTTTTTGTCCCGGTCGCTGAAATCTCTCAAAATGATTGAAAACGTCGGTGATAAACTCACCCGTGACGACAAAGAACTCTCCAAATACTGAACGGAACCCCTATGGTTGAAATTATTGCAGTCGCCATCATCGCCGTACTGTTTGGCTACGCGCTGAGAAAAGCGGGCGTTGGCAGCAAGGGCGCAGAAGAAAACATGGAAGCCGGCAATGCCTTTCTGGCAGAAAACGGCCAGCGGGATGGTGTGGTGACCACCGAATCGGGTTTGCAATACGAAGTCTTGAACGAAGGCTCGGGTGGAGAGGGCGAGTACCCGGGTGCAAAAACCAAAGTCACCGTGCATTACCACGGCACCTTGATTGATGGCACCGTGTTCGACAGCTCGGTTGAGCGCAACGAGCCAATCAGCTTTCGTTTGAATCAGGTGATTCCGGGCTGGACAGAGGGCGTACAGCTGATGACCAAAGGCCAGAAGAATCGACTCTACATTCCGGCGCAACTTGCGTACGGCAAACAGCGTGCGGGCAAGATTCAGCCGGGCAGCACGCTGATCTTTGATGTTGAACTGCTTGATTTTGAATCCTGATACGCTCAAACCTCCTGTTCAAACCCAGTCGCTGGTTTGAATATTGCTTCACCATAGGTGAATAAAGATTCCCTTTGGTGAAGTCATGTCGTTCTCTTCTTCCAATATTCAAAAATCCACCAAGTCCCTTGGCCTGGCCGGGAAAGCCTGTCGTGCAGGTTCTGGTTACGCTTCATTGGTCGGTTCTGGTGTGCTGGCTTCGGTTACGGTGGGTCTGGAAGAGTTTATCGACTCACAAGGAGCCAACAGCGCCAGCGTGTTGTGTCGTGCAGGTCTGGATAGCGGTTTGTACAACCAGCCCAATCGGCATATTTCCCTTAAACATTACTGCAACTCCATGCACGAAGCGGCGCGGGCGACGGGCAACGAGCATTTTGGCTTGTGGTTTGGTAATCAGTTTCAACCGGAAGGGCTGGGTTTGTATGGTTATCACGCCATCAGTGCACCCACCCTTAAGGATGCCATTGCTGGCATGGTGCAGAATTTTCATGTCTTCCAGCGCAATAGCTTGCTGAAATTCGATCAGCAGGATGATCTTTGTTTTCTTGAATACAAGCTGCTGGACGGCGAAATCATGGATCGACGTCAGGATGCTGAGCTGACGGTCGGCATGTTCGCCAATGTGCTGAAACGGGGCATGGGGAAACACTGGAACCCGCTGGAAGTGCATTTTCAGCATCCGGCATTGGTGCAAAATTCACCGCACCGGGATGCGTTTCAGTGCGATATCCGCTTTAGCGAACAGCGCAACGTGATCGTTTTTAAGCGTCAGTGCCTTGAACAGCCGATGCCTAATGCCAACGGTATGCTGCACAACATTGCTCTCGGCTCGATGCTCGAACTGGCCGCAAAACAGCCGCAAACCTTGTCGTTGAGTCAGCGAGTCAAAAGTGAAGTAATTGAGCTGCTGGCGGACGGTGGTGCCACAATCGATGAAGTGGCGGGTAGGGTACTGTTGTCTCGACGCTCATTACAGCGCCAGCTGGCCTTGGAAGGTTATTCCTTTTCGTCGCTGGTTGAGGAAGTGCGTGAGGCCCTGGCGGAGTATTACCTGCAATACGATCAGCTCAGTATTTCAGAAGTGGCATTCCGGTTGGGCTATTCCGAAATCAGCGCTTTTACCCGTGCCTTTGTGCGTTGGAAGAAGCTTAATCCGTCACAATGGCGTCAACTGCAGTAGCTTTTATCATCTCTTGAACAGCCTTTGGCGTTTTAAACACCTTTTGGCACCAGATGCCAACTATGTGGTTTCTGCGGTCAAAGGCTTTTCCCTCACTTTCCCCGACACTGAATCCATCCCGACAAGAGAGGATGGAATCATGTCTGAAGTATCCGGTATCTGGGTTTGCCCGGACAACAACGCCCTTGAAGCGGCACAAAACTTTCTGGCTGCACACAAGGTGTCTTATCTGCTGGTGCAGTTTGTGGACATGCACGGCGGTATCAAAAGTAAATCGGTGCCTGTCGAGTGCTTGAAAGGCCTGACGGAAGAGGGCGCCGGGTTTGCGGGCGGTGCGGTACATGGCTTTGATATGTCACCGCAAGACCCTGAATACATGCTAATAGCCGACCTGAAGACGTTGCGCCTGTTGCCTTGGTTACCAGGTTACGCCTGCATTCGTGGCACTGGCACGGTTGCGGGTGAAGCGTTCGGTATGGATACCCGCAATGTGCTGGCGGCCCAAACCGAACGTTTGCAGCGTCGTGGCTGGCGTCTGATGACGGGGCTCGAACCCGAGCTGTATTTGCTGCGTCGTGATGAAAACGGTGCGGTCGTGCCGTTCGATAGCACCGACGATATGAAACAGCCGACCTACGATTATCGTGGTATTACTCGCAATACGGCTTTTCTGGAAGGCATGCACCAGTCGTTGAAAAAGGTCGGACTGGAGGTGTATCAGATCGACCACGAAGACGCTAACGGTCAATTTGAAATGAACTTCAAATACGACGAAGCCATGCAGTCGGCTGACAATATGCTGTTCTTCAAGATGGCGGCTCGAGAAATTGCCAACGATATTGGTGCCATCGCGAGTTTCCTGCCAAAGCTGAATGCCAACACCACCGGCAATGGCATGCACGTTCACTGCTCTATGGTTGATGGCAGTGGTATTAACCTGTTTCAGGATGACTCAGACCCATCCGGTATGGGGCTGTCAAAATTGGCCTATCACTTTATCGCCGGTGTTATGCAGCACGCCAAGGCACTGTGTGCCTTGCTGTGTCCGTCGGTTAATTCCTACAAGCGTTTGATGGTAGGCACTGCAGAACGTCCTAGCTGGGCGCCGGTGTTTATTGCCTACGGCGATAACAACCGCTCGGCCATGGTCCGCATACCTTACGGACGTTTGGAAGTCCGTATTGGCGACAGCGCCATGAACCCGTACCTCGCCACCGCGGCAATTATTGCTGCCGGACTGGATGGGGTAGACCGTGAACTGGCAGCGCCAGAGCCCCAGTCCCTCAACTTCTACGATTTGTCATTGCAGGCCATCGCTGACATGGGCGTCGAACGCCTGCCAGAAAACCTCAAGGACGCCCTCGATGAGCTGGATGCCGACAGCGTATTAAAAGACGCGTTAGGGCCTGATCTCGTCAATAGCTTTATCAAACTCAAGCGCAACGAATGGCATGAATACCACCGGGCGGTTTCCGAGTGGGAAATCGAGCGCTATCTGACCTTTTGCTGATACGGCTTTTACCGACGACAACCACGTCACCGACGTATCAGCTTCAAAACCAGGACGTATTTAACCCAATTCAGAGTACGGCTCGTCGTGCCTATCAAATAAAGGAAGAGGACGAGCGAGGAGATTCCATGATTGAACTCAGTCAACAACAGGTCGAACAATTTCGCCGCGACGGCTTTTTGATCGTCGAAAAGCTGGTCGAGGCTGATGTGGCCGATGCCATTCGTGAGCGCTTTGAACCACTGTTTGTAAACGGTGAATATGAAACCGGTATCAAGCCAGACGAAGTCAACTTGCCGGAAGGCAACCCGCCGTATACCAAGCAGATTTGTAATGCCTGGAAATCGGATTTAACCGTTGCTCGCACTGGTTTGTCCGAAAACATCGGACGTTTGTGTGCGCAACTGGGGGGCTGGGAGGGCAGTCGGCTTATGATCGATAACCTGCTTTGGAAGCCAGCTGCCGGTCGTTCGATTGGTTTTCATCAGGACAGCATGTACAGCCTCTGGATCGACAAGCCAGAGCTGGTCAGTTGCTGGCTGGCGCTCGACGACACCACCGCTGAAGGTGGCACTCTGGTGTACATCAAAGGTTCTCACGAGTGGGGCGAAGCCAAACCCATCATGCAGTTCCACGGCCCGGAAGATGACCTGAAAGAGGCGCGAGAATGGGCTGAGGCCAACGGCCTGGAATTGGAATTGGTGCCAGTGGTCGTTCCGAAAGGTGGCTGTGCTTTCCATGATGGCTGGACCTGGCACGGCTCGCGGGTAAATCGTGCGGATGTGCCTCGCCGTGCCATGGCGATGCATTTCTTCCAGCACGACATCCAATTCAACCCGGACAAGATGGATGTGGGCAACGGGCCCATTTATGGCAAGTACAAAAAGCTCGATTCCAACGAAGTGGATGAATCCTATTTTCCGATTACCCTGGACCAAATCTGGCTATCGCAGCCCGGGTTTGGACAAATTTCTGAAGGGCTGAGGCCCGATCCGGTTTACGGCCTTCCTGATTCATTCTGAATCTGCCCCCCTTGGAAGGCCTTTTTATATAAGGAGCTGGCTTGTGAAAATTGCAGCCATTATGGCCGGTGGTATGGACGGTCCTGTTGAATGTGGTCGTTATGGAGAGGTTGTTGAGTCTCGTGGCGGTGAACTGCATTGGTTTTACCGACGCCATCATCATGGATTACCGACAGTAAGCGACTTCGACGCCATGATCGTCTTTGGCGGTGAGCACAGTGTCCATGACCCAATGCTGAAACCCTATTTCGACACATTGGCCGAGTGCATACGTGCGTTTGATCAGGCACAGAAGCCGGTGCTGGGTTCGTGTCTTGGATGCCAGTCGATAGCTTATGCCTACGGTGGCGCTGTAAGACCGCAGGGTTTTCTGGAATACGGCTTTACGGCGCTTGAATTGACTGAGGCCGCAGCGAATGATCCGCTGTTAGCAGGACTGGAACAGCAGCAGATGCTGTTTGAAATGCACTCGGATACCTTCGATCTGCCGCCAGCAGCAGTCAGCTTGATGACCGGCAGTCGGGTGCAGAATCAGGCGTTTCGGATTGGTGAGCGGGTTTGGGGCTTTCAGTGCCATTTTGAAGTGACGCCTGCCATTGTCGATGCCTGGAATCGGCGCGAGCTGATTGGCAACCCGAACCAGCCGCAATCCGTCGTTACTCGTCTGATTCAGCAGCTCGATGGTGATTTCAATCAGCACCAGCGTGCTCAAACAGCATTTGCCCAAACCGTTGTCGGGCGTTGGTTCGATGTGGTTGAGCAGGGCTAGGGACCCTCTGAATAACTCTGCACAGCTCTCGGCTCTGGCTCCTGCTTCGCCCTACCTCCTGCATCCATGCAGTCGTGCGCGTGTCCTGCAGGCTGTCAGAACAAGGAGGCGAATGCAGCGGAATGGCTGACCTGTCCGGCCGAGTCTTTCCAAGTTCGCCAACACCGTTCTGGCGGCCTGCAGGCCGCGCCCTAAGGGGATGACAGGGCATTGCTGACTCGGTGTCGCTGATTCAGCGTCGCCATGCCATCCAGAACGGGCACCGGGTTATTCAGAGGGTCCCTAGGCCTTAAACGCTTTCGTGGTATTCGATTTGTAGGCGGGATGCTCTTTTTAGCGCTGGATTGGCTGCCAGCGCTTTTCCGGTGTTTTACAATCGCTCGCGTATTGTTTTTCGCTTGCCGTTTTCGTTGCTCGCCTTGCTATTGCAGGGCCTTTTGACAAAGCCTTGTTTAGGAGCAAGCTGAAAGCGGGACTTTTGTTGATGTCACTTGCCGTTTCTCATGCCGATTACCGATTATTTCCACCGCCACAATATCCAGCCCGATTCTGCCCAGCAGCAGGTCTGCGACAGCTTGTCCATGTTGATGAAACGGGCGTCCAGCCAGCGCGCTGGCGGCATCGGTCGTCTGCTGTCGAAACCTATGAAAAGCGCCTATGTGTGGGGGCGGCCAGGACGCGGTAAAACCATGCTAATGGATGCCTTGGTAGCCACATCAGGTCCGCAGGCCCGCCGTGTTCACTACCATAATTTTCTGCGTGATTTGCATGAGGGCATGAATGCCAACATCGGCAAAACTGACTATCTGGCCATGATGGCGAATGACCTGGCAGACAGCTGTGAGGTGTTTTGCCTGGATGAATTTCACCTGCACGACGTTGCCGATGTGATTCTGTTCGAGCGATTCCTGAAAGTCTTGCTGGAGCGCCAGGTGTTTGTGGTTCTGACGTCAAACTACCCCCCTGATGACTTGCTGCCAGACCCGGATGTGCACCATCGGGCACTGAATTGCATCGCCATGATTCACCAGCATTTTGAAGTAATGACGCTGAACGGAGAACGCGATTACCGTTACCGTAATTTGGGACGTGCAGTAGAGGATTGGCCGGAATTTCATTTGGCGCCGGTATCCCTGAAGGCCGATCAAGCCATCGCCAATACACTGGACTGTTCGTTGCCAGATGCGTCCACTGCCAAGGAAATACCGCTTCGTAATCGCACCATGCCCGTTCGCTTGTGTCGCCCAAGAGCGGATGCATATCAATCGGTTGAGTCTGGCGCAAACGAGACGGAAGAAATCAGTTACAAGGAAGGGCTGGTTTGGCTCGATTTTGAAGAAACCTGTGCAGGCCCCAGAAGTCACCTTGATTACCTGCAGTTGGTGGAAGTTTTCGATACGTTGGTACTGACGGGTATCTTTCATAAACAGCTGGAAAACCCGAACACACTGCGTCGGTTTATCTGGCTGGTGGATGTGGCTTATGAATATCGACGTCGGCTGTTTATCAGTTCGGAGGTGCCGATTCTGGAGTTGCTGGAGAATCCGGCGTTTGAAGAAGACACCAGCCGACTGATCAGTCGGCTGGTGGAGATGAAGTCACCGGGGTGGTGATTAGGAAAGGGACCCTTTGAATAACTCGGTGCCCGCTCTGGATGACAGGGCGCAGCTGAGTCACGAAGCTGATTTGCAGGCCTGACGGGTCAAGTCAAAAGTCAGCGACACAGAGTCAGCAATGCCCTGTCATCCCCGTAGGGCGCGGCCTACAGACCGCCAGAACGGTGTTGGCGAATTTGGGAAGGACTGGTCATTCCGCTGCATTCGCCGCCTTGTTCTGACAACCTGCAGGACTCGCGCACGACTGCATGGATGCAGGAGGTAGGGCGAAGCAGGAAGCCAGAGCCGAGAGCAGTGCAGAGTTATTCAGAGGGTCCCTAGCTCAGTCCCTCGATCACTTCGGTCATACGATGGCGCTCAATTACGTAGTCGATACTGCGCACCAGCAGTGGGGCGGACAACTGATCCTTACTGAGGAAATCGTAAATTCCGCTGACGCCAAAATCGAAGTCCTGCCACACATCAGACAAACCGGACAGCACAATGATCGGTGTGCGAATGCCCTGTTCACGCAGCTGTGCGGCAAATTCGGCGGCGGTAGTGTCTGCCAGTCGGTAGTCAAGCAGGAAGACGTCAAAGTCTTCGCGCTTGGCCGCTAGCAGTGCATCCTCGGCCGTTTCAAAGTCTTCGATCATGAAATCGCGGTTGTCCGTTTCAGTCAGTAAGCGACGTACCAATTTGCGGTCGACCAGATCGTCATCCACCAATAACACCTTCACCCGAATCGGCGATGCCGGTTCTTTACCAGCGGCGGTCATGCGGTCACCCATGGCCTTGCGTAGAGTTTCCTGAGTGCGTCGCAATTCTGATTCGATGAACTGCTGACGGGAAATGTTGGTGATGGTTACCAATACCCCGGAAACAATCTGAGGGTGGCCTTTGTAGTACGGCAGGATGCGTACCAGTACGGCGTGGCCATTGTGAGCACTGGTGCTTTTGACAATAGTGCCTTCACCCTTGCTGACCTTGGCAATGTCGTTGAGGAAGTCCGGGTAATCCAGCTCATGGGAAATGTGGTGGAAAGGACGACCAATATCGGTCCCGCGCAGGTGAATGTAGCGAGCCGTCGGTGGCGTGAACTTGCGGATGGTCAGGTGCTCATCGAGGAAGGCAATGCCGATGTCCGTGGCGTTCATGACGCTGTCAAGGTCGCTGTTTACCTCGGTCAGTTCGGAAATCTTTTCCTGATATTCACTGTTAACCGTGTACAGCTCTTCGTTCACAGACTGCAATTCTTCGTTGGTGCTTTGCAGCTCCTCGTTGGCCGACATCAGTTCTTCGTTGGCCGATTGCAGTTCTTCGTTGGTGGTTTCCAGCTCTTCAATGGTGACTTGCAGGTGCTCCTGCTTCTTGACCAGCTCCTGCTCAAGGTCACGAATACGCTGACGGCTCTGCTCGGTAGCGTCAAAGGATACCTTCACCTGACTGGTGTTGGCGGCAATGTCGGCACTTTGGGGCAAGAACTGCAACACGTAGAACGTAGGGCTGTTGCTGTGTTCCGGATCACGCACGTTGAGCACGGAAATATCAATGCTGTGCTGGTGTTCGGTGTCAGCACCCATCACAACGTCTTTGTAGAACACGTCTTCGCCGTCTTTCTCGCAGCGATACAGCGCGGTCGAGATAGCAATGCTCAGCTCGTCGTTCACCATTTCCTTGATGTTATGGCTCACTCGGCCCGGACGAATGCCTTTGAGGTATGGAGATACATCCCCATAAACGTGGATGGCTTCAAACAGGTCGTTCAGGACCACGCAGTTCGGCGCATATTGTTCAAGAATACGCTCAAGAATGGCTGACATCTGATTTTTTCCGTTGCTGCGATTGGGCCGGAAAATGGTCGATACCGGAGCCATGGCCTGATTAGCCTGAGTGTATGCAATACCGTCGGCGCGACGCGGCGGCGCACTGCCAATAGGTACGCGCTTGTTGCTGACCTTGGCGAAAATCTTGGCGCGTTCGTTCAGAGTATCAAAGTGCGTGCTGAGCTCGCCCAGTGACTCCGATGAGCCCAGGAACAGATAGCCGTCTTTCTTAAGCGAGAAATACAGCGACGCCAGAACCTTTTTCTGTGCTGCATGCTGGAAATAGATCAGCACATTGCGGCACGAGATCAGATCGATGTTTGAGAACGGGGGGTCCTCAATCATATTGTGAGCCGCAAAGATCACCATCTGGCGCAAGCGTGAGCTAACCACCCAGGTGTCGCCTTTGGGTTCAAAATAATAGTGCAGGCGCTCTTCCGGGATGTCCTGAACGATGTCCTGGTGGTAGCGACCGGCACTGGCTTCGATGATGGCTTGTTCGTCGACGTCGGTGGCAAACACTTTTACATCGCAGGTGTACCCCTTGTTGCGAATATGTTCGTCGACCAGCATAGCCAGTGAATAGGCTTCTTCGCCAGTGGAGCAGCCGGCAATCCACAAGCGGACGTTGTCTTTGTCTTTCACCGCCCGTTCGACAATTTTGGGTACTACGTCCCGTTCAATCAGGTCGTAGGCGTCTTTGTCGCGGAAGAAGCGGGTGACGCCAATCAGCAGTTCCTTGTTAAGGATCTGGATTTCCTTTGGCGACTCCAGCAGGAATCGCAGGTAGGCATCCAGTGACGACAGCTGATTGATGGTCAGACGGCGCTCAATACGGCGGGCAACGGTAGATGCCTTGTATTGGCTGAAGTTGATCGAGGACTGATCTTTCAACAGTCGGAAAATTTCCGTCATGGTTTCTTCCGCTTCATTCAGATGGAAGCGGATGGATTTACCCTGATCGGTGCTGCGTGCCATGTTGATGTAGTTGACCAGGTTCGGACCCATTTCCTGTGGGGTCAGAACCAGATCAGCCAGGCCTGTGCGATAGGCACTGGTGGGCATACCATCGAATTTGGCTGAGCCAGGTTCCTGGATGATCACCATGCCATCAGACTCTTTCATGGCCTGAATGCCTTTGGTGCCGTCACTACCGGTGCCCGACAGCACAATAGCAATGGCGTTGTGATGCTGATCTTTGGCTAACGACCGTAAGAAAATGTCGATCGGGTGGTGGACATTGGCGTCTTTCATCTGTTCGGACAACAGCAAGCAGCCTTCGGCCATCAGCATATTGGTACGCGGCGGCATCAGGTAAATGCTGTTCGCTTCGACGGTGATGCCGTCGGACACCTGATGGATTGGCATATCAGTGTGTTTGGCCAACAGCTCGGGCATCATACTTTTGAAGTCAGGGGACAGATGCTGGGCAATGATGTAAGCCGCGCCGGTGTCAGACGGGACGTGCTTGAAGAACTCCTGCAACGCCTCCAATCCGCCGGCAGATGCACCTATGCCAATATAGTGGGACGGTGCGTTACCGTTTTCGTCGTTCAAGAATCAAGCCTCCTGGCCAGGTTCCCACAGGTCGTCCTGTAATATGGACAACTGGGTACCGGGATGTGAATCCGATACCAGATTGGGTAAAGAGTGTTGGTGCTTGAGCTTTTGGGTCAGCTCGGCTTCTGTCATGGGGCGATGATATAAGAAACCTTGATGGATGTAACAATTTCTTACCTTTAACCAATGACTGGTACGGGTATCTTCGACACCTTCGGCAATAATGTTGAGCCGCAGGGTCTTTGCCAGTGCCAGAATGGCCTCGACGATTTGAGCATCTTCCTGATCTTCCAGGACGTCCTGTATGAACGAGCTGTCGATTTTTAGCGTGTCGATGGGCATTTTGCGCAAGTAAACCAGCGAAGAATATCCGGTGCCGAAGTCATCCAGGGCAATGTGAAAACCGGCACTGCGCAGCTGTCCCAGGGTTCTCTGGGCCAGTTCGGTGTCATCGATCAGGGCTGTTTCAGTGACTTCGAGTTCAAGCACTGACGGCTCGATGCCACGGTTTTTGCATTCACCAATCAGCTCATCGGCCAGAAACTCATTGTGAAACTGACGGCCAGACAGGTTCATCGACAAACGCAGGTTTTTACCCAGGTATTTTTGCAGGCGAGCCGCAGTGGCAAGCACGTTGTCCAACAGCCATCTGGAGAAGTATTCAATCAAGCCGGACTGCTCTATCATTTTCATGAAAATATCCGGGCCGATGTGCGGGGCAGCCTCGCAGTTCCAGCGTGTCAGGGCTTCCATGCCGACAATGCGGCCCGTGCGGATGTCCACTTGTGGTTGATAGACCACTGAGAAATCGTTGCGGCCCACTTCTTTTAATGACTGGCGCAGATGGATATGCAAATCGGCGTATTTGTCCATCTCGCGGGTGTAAAACCGGTATTGGTTGCGGCCGGCGGCTTTGGCCTTGTAGAGCGCAACGTCGGCTTGTTTCATTAATTGAGTGCTGCTGGTACTCAGGCCACTGGCGCTGGCGATCCCCATGGAACAGGTAATGTAGAGGCTGCGTTCGAGTATTTTGAACGGCTGTTTGAAGATTTCGATGATTTTATCGGCGATCAGGTGCAAATGGTTCTGGTTGGTCAGTGAGCACACCAGTACCACAAATTCGTCGCCACCCAATCGGGCAATGGTGTCGACTTTGCGAAGGTTTTCTTGCAGCCGCGTTGCCACGGCTTTTAGCAGCTCGTCGCCAGCATCATGGCCCAGGGTGTCGTTGATGTGCTTGAAGTCATCAAGGTCAAGAAACATCAGCGACACATCTTCCAGTCGCTGGATATTTTTCAGCGATTCCTCCATCCGGTTGCTGAAAAACGCGCGATTGGTCAGGCCCGTAAGCTGGTCCCGTTCTGCCAGGTTACGCAGTGCCTGCTCGGTTTTCAGGTGATCAGTGATATCACTACAGGTCATAATCAAGCCGCTGACGGTGCCTGTATCTGCATACAGATTGCAGGCATTGGCTTTTACCCAGAGGGTGGAGCCATAGGGGGTTTGCAGGCGAAATTCACCTTCGTATTTGTCCTGACTGATCAGCGTTGAACGGACGGACTCCAGCACGGTTTGACGATCGACTTCATGGAGTGCGTTTATCCAGCCTATACCCAGCGATTCGGAAGGAGAGAGCTTGGAGTATTCGCACCAGGTATCGTTAACATAGGTACATTCCCAGTCCCGGTTTAACTGGATAATGCCAACCGGTGCTACATTGGTGAGCACCCGGAAACTGTAGTGAATGGCACTGCTGCTTTCTTTGCTGAGTGAATTGTCTGCGTCCCCCCTGAGCACCAGTACCCGCAGCGATACGGCCCCCCGGTAAATATCGAAATAACGCACATCAACACTTGAGAGGGTTCCGTTGGTATGTTGCAGGGTCAGGCCGTGCCAGGTATCCAGGGTGGATTTTCTCGGTCTGAGTTCACGAGTCAGTGGTGGCGAACCTGCGGGTAGATAGAATTCAATGCTGCTGCCGTTGATAACGTCCTGGCCAATGCCAACCATGTTGGCCGCAGCTGCGTTGCAGAACACTACACGGTTGTCGTCATTGATAATGACCAAGCCGTCAAAGGTATTGTTCAGCAGGTCATCGACATCCAGCAAAAAATCCCGTTCGCCTTGGATGGTTTGTGCTGGAAGCCCTTTGCGTTTGGAGCTGTCGATGAAGCGCATCACAGCTGATGCTGCTTTGATAAAGGGCTTGATACGGCCTTCCAGCTTGGCTGAACAATCTGAACGAGCGTTACCGATAAGTAGAACGGCATATAGACCGGTCTGGTCGCATATGGGCACCAGACTGTAATTGTGCAATTCCGGGCAGTCTTTGGGGGTCGGGATCTCATGGTTAAACGGCGCGTGCTCATTAAGGCAGTGGCCGAGAATCATGGGGGTGGTTAAAGACTCGGGAATATAGGTGCTGTTGGACGTGTTAGGTAGCTCGGTTGGCTTGCCGTCGATGGTTTGCAGGAAAATGCGGAAGTCCCAATAAACCAGTGCATCGCCATCCTCTAATTCTTCTTTATTAACACGCCGCTGATCAGCGTTGTAGCCGGTTCTGAGGTAGGCATAGCCAACTTCTGCGTCAAGCAAAACCATCAGCTGTTCAATGCAGCAATATAGAAAGCGATCAATACCCTCAAAGCGGATCAGGTGCCGCTCGATGGCAGAAATGGCAGTTCTCAGCCCGTGGTCTGAACGGCGATCCTGTAAGGCTGGCATGGAGCCACTGGATTCGCCAATATCTGAGCCCCGTAATGTGTCCCCATCTTGCGTGTGTTTCAGGTTCCGCATGCCGCACCAGGTCTTGTGTCTTCCGTGAACTATGAATGTATACGTCTGTATAACTCCGTCAACAACAATTTGTAAGACAATCCGATCATGTAACTTAAGATTCTGGCTAAAGGTTCAATAATCACCTCTGGTTATTAGGGCCCTCTTAATAACTCTGCACAGCTCTCGGCTCTGGCGTCCTGATTGGCCCTGTCATCCAGAGCGGGCACCGAGTTGTTCAGAGGGTCCCTGGTAAATCTGTCAAAATACGGGATTTAGTCGGTTGGCGCGTTTGATGGTAATCGAACTTATTATTAGATATGTAAAGCAATCCTCCAAAAATCGGCTAGGCTCTTTGTGTGAATGGCGCGAATGTAGTGTTTGGTGCGGTCAGGTGTCCAAATGTCGCAACCGCGTGACGTTCCGTTACCACTCTATTTATACGTCGGATTCGTGGAGTACAGGATGCCAGACTCTCTCAAACAAATGCTGGATGGCCGCAGCTTTGAATCAAAATTGCAGCTTCCCCTTATGGTGCTCGCGGTGGTGCTGGTTGTCAGCTTTGCCGCCAGCTTTCTGTTTGTGTCCTTGTTATCGTCCAATACCCATACGTTGGCTTACGAGGATTTACCGGGCCTCGACTTTGTTTTGCAGGCTGACCGTGATTTGTACCAGGCGCAAATGGCGGAACGCAGTTTGGCAACCATGGAGCCAGGAACAGCGGCGTTTAACGACATGGCCAGTTTTTACCTGGAAAATATCGATCAGGCGCAAAGCCGCATTGTGCAGTTCCGGGACTTGATGGAAATTCCTGAAATCAAGTCACAGGGGGATGAGTTCCTGCGTTTGATTGATCAATGGAAGATCGAAGCCGAGCAAATTAAAACCCTCTACAGCAGCGGTTATGAAGCCGATCGTCAGGCTGCCATGGCTTTGAGTTTTGGCTCTGGGTTGAAGAGTTTTGAAAGCGTGCGGGTGATTCTTGATGAAATTACCGGCCCGGTAATCAAGCAAGCCTATGAAAACACAGAGGCGTCAGACCTGATTTCCTGGATGGCACGCGGCCAGCAGCTATTGACGCTGGCATTGGGGTTGGTGGTTTGTTATCTGGTGATGCGTCATTTTCCGCCAGTAATCACTGCGCCGATTGTTGCCATGCTGGAGGCCATCAAAGGCGTTACCGAAAGCTCCGACTTTTCACGTCGGGCGCCGGTGACGACCAAGGACGAAATTGGCGCACTGGCCGAGCACTTCAATCGTTTGATGGCGTCGGTGGAAGAATCCATTCGCGACTGCACTAATGTGATCGAGCACTTGGCTGAAGGTGAATTTCAGACCATGTCGGCCGAACGCTATCGCGGTCATCTGAAAAATCTCGCGGTATCGATCAACAGCACCAGCCATTCGGTGTCGGCGGCGATGAAAGACATTAATTGCATTACCAATGAGTTGGCGGATGGCAATTTTGAGGTGCTGGAGAAAACCTCGGATGACTCCCTGAAAGGTGAGTTTGGCGCCACGGTGACCAATGCCAATCGTGCCAAGCAGGCGATTCGCGGTGTGATTAGCTCAACCGACGTGGCGCTGAAAAAAGTCGCTGCTGGTGAAGTCACCGAGCCCATCGAGGCGAATTTCCCGGGTGAGTTGCAAGGTTTGAAAACCGGTGTGAACCAGACGCTGGTGGCGCTGAATGACGTCTTTAAAGCCATTGAATCCATGATGGGCTGTTTGGCGGATGGCGATTTTTCTCATGCCGATCAGGTGTTGACGGGCAGTAAGCTGCCAGGGCGTTATGGGCTCATCATCGACAGCGTTGAAGCCGCCATGGCGCAGCTCGACAGCGCGATTCAGGACATTGCTGGTGTGATGTCGAAAGTTGCAGAGGGCCAGCTTTCATCGCGGGTGGAATCCACCATGAGGGGTGATCTGGACCGTTTGAAGGTGAACATCAACAGCTCGTTGGACCAGATTCGTCGAATCAATCATCTGATCAGTGCCAGCCTGTCGCAATTGGCGGAAGGTAATCTGGCTATGCGGGTGGAAGGGGATTTCCCGGGTGACTTTGCGTCGCTGCGATCGGACATTGATGCCACGGTTGCCAACCTGACCAGTATGATTGGCCAGATTCAGGACTCCTCTGGTGAGGTCCTGATGGCGTCCCAGCAACTGGACCAGGGCAGTTCAGACATCAGCAATCGCACCGAACAGCAAGCCGCCGCGGTGGAACAAACCATGGCATCACTGGAGCACATTCGCGAAGCCGGTGTGAAAAACATTGAAGAGGTGGGCCAGGTTGTACGAGTATCGAAGACCACAGAAAGTGCGGCACTGGAAGGTCAGGCAACCATGCAAAAAGTGGTTGGCTCGGTGCAGGACATCAGTGAATCCAGCAACAAGATTGGCTCCATCATTCAGGCCATCGACGGCATTGCTTTTCAAACCAATTTGTTAGCATTGAACGCTGCGGTTGAAGCAGCTCGTGCTGGTGAGTCGGGCCGTGGCTTCGCGGTGGTGGCGGCCGAAGTACGTACTTTGGCCCGGCGTTCAACCGATGCTGCACGGGAAATTAAAGAGCTGGTTAACGAAATCATCGAGCGTGTGGCTATCGGCACCGAAGTGGCCGAAGGCTCTGGCGACGTGTTGCGACGGGTGGTTGAATCATTCAATCAGGTTAATCAGGGCGTTGAGCGAATCGCCAATGTCATCCGTGATCAGTCGAGTAGTATTGGTGAAGTGGCCAGTGCCATGAAAACCATCGAAACCAACATTCAGGCAACTGCGGCCGTGGCCGAGGAATCGGCGGCATCCTGTAAGGTGATGTCGGAGCAGGCCAGTGGCCTGAAGCACCTGACCACGGCGTTTAACGTGTAATCCTGTCTTCAGGTTTTTGATGGGCTTTTGATGGGCTTTTGATGGGCTTTTGATGGGCTTTTGATGGGCTTTTGATAGAGAGTGATTGGGCTCGAAGCCAACTTCAGGGGACATCTATTTAATCCGGTGCTCACTCTGGGCTGCCGGATGGGTTCGAATCACGAAGCCGACTTGCAGGCCTGACGGGTCAAGTCAAAAGTCGGCGACACAGAGTCGAGATCATCCGGCAGCCCCCGCAGGGCGCGGGTTGCCGTCGCCCAGTGCGGTGTTGACGAACTTGGAAAGACTCGGCCGGACAGGTTCGTCATTCCGCTGCATTCGTCGCCTTGCCCTGAACAACGGCAACGCTCGCGCAGAGTCGTGCAGGATTAAATAGTTGTCCCCTTCAGGCTTCTCGCCCGGCAGGCCCCGCTTCAGCCAGTTTGCGCAGTCGGCGCGACAATGCGTCGACCAGCATATTGAGGCTGGCGGCTACCATAATCAGAAAGAAAGCCCGGTCGTAGCGAATCTCTTCAAAGCCGGAATCGATGTAAAAGCCGAGTGTGGCAATCCCCAGAATTCCCAAAATTGCGCTCTCGCGCAGAATCACTTCCCAGCGATAAAACAGCCACGCCAGCATGGCGGGCAACTGGTTCGGCGTTTCCTGATAGGCATAGCGAAGCAATGGTGATTCGATGGTTGCTGCTTGAATCGAGATTGTTTGGGCGCGTAGATACTCGGCCTGACTTTTACCAGACACCAGAAAACCAATCAGGCCACCATTATGAATGGCCAATGCCAACACCGCTGGCAGCCCGGAAGGTCCAAATAGCAGTAAAAACAGGTACGCCAGAATCATTTCAGGCGTCGAACGCATCAGCAAAAGCAGCAGTTTGCCAGGCCAGCGCACAGCGGCTGGGGCCAGTTTGGCGGTACCCAGCGGGTAGACCAGCAACACCAGCAGGAGCGTCAGGAACAGAGCCAGTTGCGAAATCAGTAGGGTTTGCCAAAGACCTTGCCATGCTTGTCCTGACAGCATTTGCCAATACCAGTTGATCGTACCGGCCCAGTCTCCTTGTCGAAGTGGCGCAGGCCAGATATCCGAGCTGATGAATTGCCACAAATAGCCGCTGTTAGTGAAGCCAACGGTGTCGGGCAAAGCGAACAGTGCTCCGATGATATACAAGGGCAACGCGCGAGGCCGTAGCCAATAGCGAATGGTCGCTATCAGCAGCATAAAGCTCCAGAGCAGAGCGGCGGCTTCGCTGTATTGGCCCTGTTTGAAAGCAGTTTCAAGATGGAACCCGAGAGTGGGCAAGCCGATAAACCCCAGAATTGCGCTGGAGCGCAACGCACATTCAAATCGATAGCGGGTGTACTGGCTTAGTGCTGGCCAGGCCTGTGGGATACGGGTATAGACCCAGCGGATCAGGCGAGGTGCCTGTGGCAGGCTGCGTTCCGGCGTGTCGCTCTGCAATGCCAGGGTTTCTGCAAACACCTTGGCAAAGACGCCGGTATAGGGCACCAGAATGGCCAGCAGTCCGGTGGTTGGGCTTAAGCCCCACACCTGCATGAATATCAGTGCCCAGAAAATTTCATGAACCGAGCGAATGACGGCACAGAAAGCTCGTACTGGCCACCAATGAAACAGCAGTGCGGTGAGCAGTCCTAATGGGGCTGCGATAACAACGGCCAACAAAGCAAAGGCAACGGTGTGCATCAAGGCAGACAACAAACTGCGGATGTCTTCCACCTGCGGTGTGATCATTCCGAGGCCAATACGACCCAGTTCCTGCCAGGGGGAAGTGGCGTGGACCTCAATATCGGCAAAGGGCAATGCCATGGCAGCGGCGATGGCCAATAACGCAATAATGGCGGTCAGACGTCTGGCGCTGGAGGCTGAACGAAAGTAACGGGTGTCGATTGGGAGTGATTCCGACATGACTCAGTCCGCCGGTTTGCCGGGGCTGACACAGCTGAGCGGCAGAGAGCCTGATGGGTTATTCGATACGTGAGTTGCCGTGTTACTTGATGCGCTGACGACGAGAGCAGGCGAGTCGCTGTACAGGGTTTGGTAATCCTGTTCAGTGAGAGACCGGGCCGGACCATCGTAAACCAACTGGCCACTTTTGAGAGCCACAACGCGGTCAAACAAGGCGCTGGTGAGCTGCGGGTTGTGCATGCACACCACCGCTGTCTGATGACGCTCCAGAACCCACTTCAGCAAGTCGTGGGCTTGTTGTGGATCAAGGGCAGACACCGGCTCGTCGCCAAACAGAATGGACTGCTGACGATACAAGGCCCGCCCCAAAGCCACTCGCTGGCGCTGACCGCCGGATAAACGATCAACGGATTTCCATAACTGGTCGCTGAGGCCTAGTCGCTCCGCCAGCGTCGATACATCAGCTTTGGCGTGCTGCAGCGGTTTGATCAGATTCCACAACGACGCCAAACGGCCGTGACGGTGTAAACCGCCCATATAGATGTTGTGATAGCTGCTGAGTACATCGACCAAGCCGTCAGACTGAGGGCACAGGGCGGCCCCATCCGGGTTGATGCCATACAAATGGTTCAACAAGGTCGACTTGCCCGCGCCGGACGGGCCAACCAGTGCCACCTTTTCGCCCGACTCAATGGTCAGCGACAGGTTTTGCAATACCGGTTGTCCCGCATATCCCAGCGTCAGGTCTTGCAGTTGATACAAGCTCACGGTGTTGGTGCCCTGTGCCGTCAGCGTATCAGTCGATCAGGCCAATGGCCTTGGCGGTGTCTTCAATTGGTTGGTAGTCGGCGTTGCTGGCTGGCACAAAGCTCTTGCGTGGGAAGCTGCCCAGCAGGTCTTCGTCTTTCATGTTCAGCAGTGCTTCAGTTACCTTGGCTTTGAAGCCTTTACCAAAATGGTCGTTCACATCACCGCGAATGGTCCATTGATAGTCCGGGTAGGTTGGCGTGGTCCAAACGACGCGAACCTTGTCAGTATCGACGCGACCGCTGGCAACCATGGTGTCCCAAACGCTGAAGTTTACAGCACCAATCTGGTAGGCACCGGATTCAACCTGAGTCACGGTACGGGAGTGGTCGCCGGAGAAACCAACGCGGCTGAACAGTTCGTCTGGGGCTTCGTTGAAGGTTTCACGCAGGTAGAATTCCGGCATCAGGCGGCCAGAGGTAGAGCCTTTGGAACCGAAGGTGAAGGTTTTGCCTTCGAATTGCTTTTGCAATGATGCCAGATCGTCGGTTTGTTCAATGCCAGTGTCGGTATTGGCGATGATGTAAGACTTGAAGAACTGGTCTTCGTAACCCTGGGCCAGAGCTTCAGAACCGTCCACCAGACGACGTGCCTGAACACCGGACAAACCACCAAACCACGCCAGTTGTACCTGGTTGTTGCGGAAGGCCGTAATAGCGGCAGCGTAGGATTTAACCGGAATGTACTTTACTTCAACGCCCAGCTCATCAGACAGGTAGTTGGCGACCTTGCCAAAACGTTCCATCAGGCGGCTTTCGTCCTGATCCGGAATGGCGGTAAATACAAAAGTTTCAGCTTGGGCAACCGCCGCGGCGGCCATCAGGGCAGCAGACGCTACCAGACGTTTGAAGAGGGTCATCTCCGGGCTTCCTCACAGGGATGGATGTGATCACGCCGTTCAATAGGGCGCGTAAAATTGGAGCGCGGAGTATATGAAATTAGCGGGCCAAATGCTTGTCTTTCGAAGCATGACTTGGTTTGAGCCCTGTTTGAAATTAATCGGGCCATAAATCAAAACAGCCAGCGCCAACAAATGCTGGCGCTGGCCATTAGGGACCCTCTGAATAACTCAGTGCCCGCTCTGGATGACAGGGCGACGCTGAATCACGAAGCTGATTTGCAGGCCTGGCGGGTCAAGTCAAAAATCAGCGACACAGAGTCAGCAATGCCCTGCCATCCCCGACGGGCGCGGCCTGCAGCCCGCCATAACGGCGTTGGCGAATTTGGAAAGGGCCAGCCATTCCGCTGCATTCGCCGCCTTGTTCTGACAACCAGCAGGACTCGCGCACGACTGCATGGATGCAGGAGGTAGGGCGAAGCAGGAAGCCAGAGCCGAGAGCTGTGCAGAGTTATTCAGAGGGTCCTTAGTTCTTCCGGGGGTTCAGTCGAACACCCCGGAGTGGTTGGGATCACTCGAAGTAGACCATGCACTCGGCAGGAATTTCGACGTCAGCGTCTTCTTCGCCCGGGTGTGTCCAGTCGGCCCAACCAACGTTTTTACCCGGTTTGGTTGGTGACGTGGTTTCGAAATCGGTGCCGTAAACCTTGTTGATGATGTATGGCTGCCAGGTGTCGTCACCTTCGGCCGGGTAGTCGGCGACTTCGTTCAGCCAGGTAAAGGCCCTCAGCAATGCCTGGTCTTCCCAGTTCCATACGTCGTAACCCAGACGGTCCAGCAGTACTGCTTGTGCAACGGCGCCTTGCAGGGCGGAGTAAACGTAGTTTTCCTTTGGTGGGGGCCAGCTGAATTCGCCACCGCGGCGCATGTCATCCGGCAGTGCGCCATCGATGCTGTGGCCTTCCTTGGTGGCACCTACCGGGTTAATGGCTACCGGGTAGTCCGGTTCGTACTGCCACCAGTCGACTTCCTTGAATTTGAAGTCGCTGTAAAGGTCGCGGTCGCCAAGCCAGGCCTTGAAAATTTTCGCAGCGCGAGCCACTTCGGCTTCGTCTTGCAGGTAGGCCGCAGCAGCCAGGCGGCTGGCGCCAGCAAAAGTGCCCCAGTTGTTCGGACGCACTTCATGGGTCGATACCAGAGTCTTGCCGGATGGGTATTCTTTCACCATTACTTCTTCCAGCCAGGCTTTGAACCTGGCGTCTTTCTTTTCTGGCAGTTTCACCAGATCGGCGGCCAGTACATAGGCAATCAATTCCTTACCCAGTGCTAGCGTGGTGCCGTCTTCGTTATCTTCGCTGCCGCGAATGTTCATGACCGACTTGATCACGTCCTTGCGAATGTCCTCGTCGCCGGTGCGGGCATAAATCAGCGCCTTGGCCAGAACGTTGGTGTTGGTCTGGTCATCCTGGTCGGCCAGGTTACCACCGCGGGTTTTTTCTTCCGCCGCTTCCAGCATGTTTTCCCAGGCGGTACCAGACGTTGGCAGGCTGTTCAGCTCGTCAGCATCAATCCACAGGTAGTCGGTTGGAAAGGTCGGGGCACCCGGATACGCCGTGGTGTCGTCCAGATCCGTGGCGGCGCTCGCCAGTGGGGCGATCATCAGCGCGGCGGTGATCGCCAGGGTGCGGCTGATGCCTTTGTGCAATGCAGGCAGTCTCATTATCTATTCCTTGTGAAAATGAAGGAGCGTTCAGAATAGGGACGATGTCACTGTGAAACTGTGATCCAGATCAGACCTTTTCGTAGGATGGTCAGACAATCAAACGATCTGTGAGGTGTTTCACGAATCGGCCATTTGCTGCAATAAACTGCCTTCTCTCTGGTGCTTTAGGGCTTGACGTTGGAGAATCGTCCGACAAAGACATACAACAGGAATCGGGATCATGAAATTCATTTGGTTACTGCCGCTCTTGCTGGTGGGCTGTGCCAGTCAGCAGTTGACGCACAATTACTCTGGCGACGTGCACTTGCAGCGCATCGTTGTGGATTTACAACCGCTGACGGGGGCGAACGATGAAGACAAGAGCCTACTTGCCAAGCTGGGCGAGATTCAGCGAGTGGTACAGGCCATCGAAGATGCCATGGACGAGCAAGAAACGGCACGCTTGATTGAACAGCTGACTCAGTTTGAGCAAATCATGTTTGATGGGGTGCGCAACGCAGCGGGTATTCCTTTGGTCAAGGAAGAGGCTATCAGTGTGACCATGCAGCATGGTGACCAGAACGAGCTGATTAACATCACCTGGGAGTACCCGGAGTACAGTCATGATTACCTGACCTTGCACGCCAGTGTCGATTATCCGTACATGGAAACCACATCCATGGGGTTTGGCCTGGGCACCCGTTCCGAAACCTACAAGGTTGAGCCTGCCATGACGGTGGATATTCACGGATACCTGGATGAGGACCGCCTGTTTTGGGATCAGTCGGTGCGTTACAGCTCCAGCAAGAGTTTTACTGTTGGCACTGACTATGTTCTGGGTATAGCGACGGACCGTGTTGAAGACGCCGATGTGTTTTTGATTCCACTGGCTGAAGGGTTTGCCAAGCAGTTGCGGAAAGACTTGAATAAGTAATCTGTGACTGGCCTGATGCTGGACTGCCCGGTTGGCGGTCCAGCATCCGTTGTTTGGCTCAGCGCATGGCGGCCAGAAACGCGGAAACTTCCTCACGATTGCCTTTGAACACCACCCGGTCGAGCTTTTTCTGAAGCTGGTATTCATACATGGGGTCGTAATAGTCGTTCAGCAGTGCGGCAATCCAGCCTTTGTGCTGTTCTGAATCACCGTTTCTATGCGCCTGCAGGGCGCTGTCGAGTTGTTCGGACAGTTGCTTGTAGCGGACACCGCCAAGGCGTTTGCTGACGCGTTGCAGTGAATCTATCAGGTCGTGGCTAAAACGTGCAAAGGCGTCGTCTTCACCGACCTGGTCTTGCCAATCTTGCAGCTTCGACAGGATGTAGTTGTTGAAACTGTGCTCAATGCGTTCTTCCAGCGAAGTTTCCAGCAGAACCACCGGGCTTTGGTTAAGCGATTCCCGGAATGCCGGCGGCAGGGCACAGCGGCCAATCAGCATGCTTTCGTCTTCAAATACCGTGCGCAGGCCTTGTTTGCTGGCATCGCTGTGTTCTGCTTTCAACATGGCAACGGCGAGGGCGTTTTCGAAATCCAGCTGACTTGGCTGGCCGTCCGGGCGTTTACCAAAGGCGGAACCAAAGTGGTTGGCCAGACCTTCCAGATCAATGCTGTTGGCCAGTGAGTTCAACAAGCCGGTTTTGTTGCAGCCGGTTTTGCCAGCCAGCACGACCTTGGGCATATCGCGACACTGACGTTCAAATTCGCCCAGAATCCAGGTCCGCATGGCCTTGTAGCCGCCGGTGATTCGTGGGTAATCGACACCGGCTTCGTTGATCCAACGCTGTACCGTCTGGCTGCGTAAACCTCCCCGCCAGCAGTACAAATAGCCTTGCGGGTTTTGTTCGGTAAATTGCAGCCACTTGTTAAGTCGCTCTTCCTTTACCTCGCCTTTGACCAGCTGGTGGCCCAGCTTGATAGCCTCGTCCTGACCAAATTTTTTGTAGCAGGTGCCAACTTTGGCGCGCTCCTGATCGGTCATCAGCGGCAGGCTGACACTGCTAGGGAAGGCGCCTTTTTTGAATTCAACCGGCGCCCGGGTGTCGATCATCGGAATATCGTTAAGAAAGATATTCAGAAAATCGTTGGTATCCGGACGCGCAACCTGGTCGCTCATTAGCAATCTCCCGTGACCGACACAAACGGAGCGCTGCTGTCCGTGCGTTCGACCAGTTGGCCTATGACCGAGCTGTGAATACCTGCGTCTGCCAGTAAAGATTCGAGCGCAGCAGCCTGAGCAGGGTTGACGGCAATCAACAAGCCGCCAGAGGTTTGCGGGTCACACAGCAGGTTTTTAACATCCTGTGGCATCTCAGCCAGCTTGTGGCCATAGCTGTCCTGATTGCGCAGGGTACCACCAGGAATTGCACCCTGAGCAAGGTACTCGGCCGCTTCCGGGATCACAGGCACATTGGCCAGCGTGACGTTGGCGTTAACGTCACTGCCTTCACACACTTCCAGCAAATGGCCCATCAGGCCAAAACCGGTCACATCGGTGATGGCGTTAACGCCTTCCAGTTTGGAAGCTTGCGCACCCACCTTGTTCATCTGGCACATGATGTCGCGGGCCAGATGGGTATGCTCGGGCTTGAGAATTTTCTTCTTCTGGGCGGTGGTCAGAATGCCAATACCGAGCGGTTTGGTCAGATACAGCAGGTCGCCTGCCTGGGCCTGATTATTCTGTTTCAGCGCGGATTTTGTGGTCAGGCCGGTGACGGCGAGGCCAAAGATAGGTTCCGGTGCATCAATTGAATG
The DNA here is from genome assembly GCF_056158645.1 of Oceanobacter sp. ABM4_470. Classification (NCBI taxonomy): domain Bacteria; kingdom Pseudomonadati; phylum Pseudomonadota; class Gammaproteobacteria; order Oceanospirillales; family Oceanospirillaceae; genus Oceanobacter; species Oceanobacter sp. ABM4_470. The sequence goes on along the minus strand of NZ_JBSWTR010000001.1, from coordinate 1,531,068 downwards.
CCCACCCGCCAGCGGAATACCCGCATCGGCACAGGCCTGACGGCCACCGTCAACCACTTGCTGGGCTACTTCCGGGGCCAGCTTGTCGATTGGCCAGCCCAAAATGGCGATCGCCATCAGCGGTTTGCCACCCATGGCGTAGATATCACTGATGGCGTTGGTGGCGGCGATACGTCCAAAATCAAACGGGTCGTCAACAATCGGCATGAAGAAGTCGGTGGTGCTCAGGACCACCTGATCGTTGCCAATGTCGTAGGCGGCGGCATCGTCCTTGGAGCTGTTGCCAACCAGCAGGTTGGGCGAATCCGGCAGGTTCAGCTGGGATACCAGAATCTTATCCAATACCTTGGGAGAAATTTTGCAGCCACAACCAGCACCGTGGGAATACTCGGTCAGACGGATAGGGGATTCAGACATCAAACGTGCTCCAGCGGAATTTTGTGCAAGCGCGAGATCATACGGCGAAGTGGCTAACTTGTCAGTGCTGCTATGGCCACTGTGTGCCTGGGGTGTGGTTTTTGGCTGGGCGAGGTTTGTGGTGGAGCGAGGTTTGTGGTGGAGGTGAATGATGCAGATAACAGGCTCTGCCGTCAGGCATAAAAAACGGCTCGGGCATTACTGCCGGAGCCGTTTTTACTGCTGAAACTGACGTTAGCCTGCGCGGGTTGGCAGTACGTCTTTCAGTTTTTCGTGCATGGTCAGCAGGGCTTCTTCGGTCTCGTCCCAGCTGATGCAGCCATCGGTGACCGACAGGCCGTATTCCAGATCATTCAGGTTGGCTGGAATGTTCTGGCGGCCGTGCTTGAGGTTGGATTCAACCATCAGACCAACAATGGACTGGTTGCCTTCCAGAATCTGGGAGGTCACGTTGTCGAGCACCGCTGGCTGCAAGGCCGGGTTCTTGCTGGAGTTTTCGTGGGAGCAGTCGATCATGATGTTCTTGATCAAACCGGCCTTTTCCAGCGCCTGCTCGGCCAAACCGACGTTGACGGAGTCGTAGTTTGGCTTGCCGCCACCACCACGCAGCACAACGTGACCGTAGTGGTTGCCCTTGGTACGAACGATGGATACAGCGCCATCTTCGTTAATACCCAGGAAGCGGTGCGGGTTGGCCACAGACTGCAAGGCGTTGGTAGCCACGGTCAGGCTGCCATCGGTACCGTTCTTGAAACCTACCGCACAGGACAGGCCAGAGGCCATTTCACGGTGAGTTTGGGATTCGGTGGTACGTGCACCAATGGCCGACCAGGAAATCAGATCCTGCATGTACTGTGGGGAAATAGGATCCAGTGCCTCGGTAGACAATGGCAGGCCCATTTCGGCCAGATCCAGCAGCAGTTTACGACCAATGTGCAGACCGTCTTCAATCTTGAAGGTGTCGTTCATGTATGGGTCGTTGATCAGGCCTTTCCAGCCCACGGTGGTACGTGGTTTTTCGAAGTAAACACGCATCACCAGATACAGGGTGTCAGATACTTTTTCGGCCAGTGTCTTCAGACGTTGGGCATAGTCTTTGGCGGCTTCTACATCGTGGATGGAGCATGGGCCAATAACCACAAAAACACGCTTGTCCTTGCGGTCCAGAATGTCACGGATCACCTGGCGGCCTTCGCGTACACTGGCGACGGCGGTGTCGGAGATTGGCATCTCGGACTTCAGTTTTGCTGGGGTGATCAGTGGGTTGATCGACTCAATATTCAAGTCATCGACGCGATTGTCTGACATAACGATCCTGATTTGTTGACTCTCTAAAGGTTGCCGTGCCGCTCTGTGGCGGTGTTGAGTCGACCCTGTTTGAAGGTCGCCCTGAACATCGGCGCTAATTCATACTGCATGACGGTTGGTCATTGGGCAGCGGGACAGATGACTGAGTCCCTTTCTTTACGTACTTTTCGTAAACTCGGCCTTTGTGGCATGTTGCTGGCAATCATTGATTGTGTAGCCAGAAACATTCGAACTTTACATGCCAAAAACGCATTCGAGAATTACGGATAGTTATAATTTGGCTGATTATGACAAATACAACTGAAAAAACACATTCATTCCCTCAATCGCCGTTATTACCGCCTTCTTTACAGCATAGTCTGCGAATGGGGCTGCCTATGTGGTTCTTGCCAGAATGGCGTGGCAAATTGATGACATTGGAACAAACAAGCAGTAGCGCCCTTTCGCAATACAGTCAGGTATTTGGTTCGGTTGAAGGCAACACCACGTTTTATGCCTTGCCAGGTAAGGAGCGTGTGACGCAGTGGCTGGATCAAGTTGGCGATGACTTCCGTTTTTGCTTCAAAGTGCCGCGTGATATCAGCCATGGCCGCAGCATGCAGATGGCCCTGCAAGGGCAGTCGGGCCGGGAGTTCGGTGCATTTCTTGATGCACTGGTGGGTCGCGACGCAAACAAACTGGGCGTCTTGATGCTGCAATTGCCCGCCTCGGTTGAGGCTCGTGCTATGGGCGAAATTCTGGCAACAATGGACGCCTTGGCATCCGGGCAGTACTCCAATGGTGTGCCGTTGCAGCTGGCGCTGGAGTGCCGTCATTTATCGTTCTTCGACAAATCACCGAACGAAGCCACGCTGTTGCGAGAACTGCACAGTCGTCAGATGGATCGAGTGATTTTTGATACCCGTGGCATCATGGCGGAGCAGGGTGATGACGAAGAGCTGCTGGATGCCCAGCGTAAAAAGCCGCGAATGCCCGTGCATGCTGTGGCTTCCGGTCCCAATCCGATTGTGCGGTTTATTGGTTTCAGACAGTTTGAACGCAATCGCACCTATCTGGATCAGTGGTTCCGCAAGTTGCACCAGTGGCTGCTGGAAGGGAAAACGCCGTACGTCTTCTGGCACACCGCGGGTAATCGGGATGTGCCGGAGTTCCACCGCTGGGCCATGCAGCAGTGGTGTCAGCAGGAGGTTGAATGGCCGGGAGAAAACAGCGCCGGCGTTACCGGCGACCTGTGGGGCTAGGGCCAGGGTTTTGGGGTAGGGTTTGGAGCTAGGGCTCTGGAATGGAGCCCCGAGGCGGATCAGAACAGCGCGTATTTGAGGCCAAGGCCAAACAACATGGTGGCCAGCAGGCTGCGCAGTACGTTATCCGGAATGTGCTTGGCCAAACGGCTGGATACCTGAATGGCGGGAATAGAGCCAATCAGCAGTGCGCCCAGCAGCATAAAGTCCACATTGCCCAGATAGATATGAATAAATCCGGCTGCCAACGTCAGTGGAACTGCGTGGGCGATGTCGGTTCCCACCACATGGGTGGAACGCAATGCCGGGTACAGCACCATCAAAATGGCGGTACCAATGGCACCGGCACCAACGGACGACAAGGTCACCAGAACGCCCAGCAGAACACCCGATAGTACAGTCAAAACCGCAATGCTGTTCGGGTGGCCGCCCAGCAATTTGCCCGACCAACGTTGAATTTGTCCGCGCAGCACAATAGAACAAGCTGTAATTAGCAGCATTGCTCCAAGAACATTGGTTAATATGTGGCCATATTGGTCAGCGTCGTCAAAATAGAGATCCAGTACGAGACCCGTGACCAGAGCGGCACTTATACTGCCCAGCGCCAGTCGACGCAGAATGGACCAGTCGACGTGACCCTGACGATGGTGGGTGATGGCGCCAGAGGCTTTGGTCAGTGCCGCATACATCAGGTCGGTGCCGATGGCAGTATGAGCAGGAAAACCAAACAGCAACAGCAGCGGGGTCATCAGAGCGCCGCCGCCAATGCCTGTCAGGCCAACAACAAAGCCGACGCCTGCGCCTGCGAGGATATAGAGCAAAATGTCCATAAGTAGGTAAAAAACTGCCAAAAAGCTGGAGGGTATTGCGGCAGTACTCTAGTTGGTGTTATCTATACTTAAAAAGAATATTTACTTATATTTTTATAACCATAACTGACCCAATGCTAAGCCGGAGGGAACATGAAGCTTCAGCAGCTCAAGTACATTTGGGAAGTGGCGCACCACGATCTGAATGTATCTGCCACCGCGCAGGTGCTCTATACCTCACAGCCCGGTATCAGTAAGCAAATCCGCTTGCTGGAGGACGAGCTTGGTGTTGAGATTTTTGCCCGCAGCGGCAAGCACCTGACCCGTGTGACACCCGCCGGTGAGGCCATCCTGAAAATTGCCGGTGAAATCCTTCGTAAGGTGGACAGCATTAAACAGGTCGCGCAGGAGTTCAGCGATGAATCCAAAGGCTCGCTGACCATTGCCACGACGCACACCCAGGCTCGTTATGCCTTGCCGAGCGTGATTCAGCGCTTTATGAGCAAATACCCAGACGTCAGCTTGCATATGAATCAGGGTACTCCGGGCCAGATCGCAGAAATGGCTGCTAACGGTTCGGTGGACTTTGCCATCGCAACCGAAGGAATGGAGTCCTTTAATGATCTGATCATGATGCCGTGCTACCGCTGGAATCGCAGCATTCTGGTGCCGCGTAATCATCCGCTGGCGCAATTCAAACGGCCATCACTGGAGCAGGTGGCTGCGTATCCGCTGGTTACCTACGTGTTTGGTTTTACCGGCCGTAGTAAGCTGGATGATGCATTCAAGAGCCGCGGACTGACGCCACGAGTTGCCTTTACCGCAGCAGATGCCGATGTCATCAAAACCTACGTACGCCTGGGCGTTGGGGTCGGCATTGTCGCCAGTATGGCGGTTGATGAAGAAGCCGATTCCGATCTCGTAGCCATTGATGGCAGCCATTTGTTTGCGCCGAGCGTAACGCGTATTGGCTTTCGCAAGGGGACTTTCTTGAGGGGTTATATGTACGACTTCATCGCCGAATTTGCGCCGCATTTGACCAAAGCCGTTATCGAAGAGGCATCGGCCTGTTCCAACCGTGCAGAAGTAGCGGAAATCTTCAAAGCGATCCGGTTGCCTGAACATTGATCTACAAGATTTAACGCAGAAGAAGCCTGAGTGCCCGCCGGTGCGGGCATTTTTTGGCGTTTTTGTTGGGTGTGAATGGCTGGTCAGTGGCGGGAGCGGGTTAGCACCCTTATTCCTGATTCGTCAGTTTTTTCAATGCTACGGCTATTCGTTCAATCCAATGGGCGGTTGTTTCTATCGGCTGGGCCGTAAAGCCAACCAGAAACCCCTGCTGGTGCGGGGGCACCTGTTGTGGCTGGGCGAAGTGGTCGGCCAGTAGCATCAGTCGCAAACCTTCCGATGCCAGGGCTTCTGCCAGTTGTGTGTCCAGTCGGTGTGCCCGTTTAGTGTCTGCGCTCTCATCAAAGCCTTCAATTAACGGCTGTTTAAGGCGCAGAAGAAAATGCATGCCAGCGTTGGGCAGCTGCCAGTCACAGAACTCAGACAATTGCTGCTGTAACAGCTGGTGGGTTTGATCCCGTTTATCACGGTAGTGGCGGCGCATGCGGTTGAGGTGGCGAGCCAGCTGGCCGGACTCGATAAACTCAGCAATGGCTGGCTGAGCTATCAGTGAGGCTGAAAGCCCTAACGCACGCTGGGTGTTAAGCATGTGTTCGGTCATGGCTTGCGGCACTACCAGATAACCGATGCGCAGCCCGCGAAACAGGATCTTCGAAAAACTGCCCAGCAGACAAACCCGTTCAGCCGTATCGGCCCGTAGCATGGCGGTTTGCATCAGCGGTAAGCCAGGCTTGCCCTGAAACACAAACTCCGTGTCGTAGTCGTCTTCCAGAATCCAGCCATGGTTGTCTACGGCGGTTTGCAGCCATTTTTGTCGAAGTTCAGAGCGCCAACTGACACCCAATGGGTAATGCCGATTGGGTGTTACCACCGCGGCCCAATGCTTACCCGCCGGAATTTCTGTGCCATTACCATAGTCCGTAAATCCCGCTTCGCCGTTGCTACGGCTTCCATAATCCGGCCCCAGCGCATGGATCTCGTCCTCGGAAAAGACTCTCAGGGTTCCGGGCTGTTGTTGCGCCAGTGCCGAGCGAATGGGCGGAAAGGTTGGGTCCTCTACAAACCAGCGGGTAGGTTCTGATATAGCATCTGGTGTTTTGTGCAGATGGGGGAGAGCAGGCTGTTGCGTGGCAGTCTGATTCGAGTAAGCCTCGATGCAATGCTGCAACAAGCTCAGACTGTCCCGGTTGCCGGAGGTGATGAATACCTGTGCGGGATTGACCTCCAGTCGACGGACCTGGCGCAAATAGTCGGCAATGGCACGACGCAGTGGTGGAAAGCCTGCGTGGTATCGACCTTCCAGAATGCGGCTATCCGGCGACAGCCAGCTTTTACGCATGGCGGCGGCCCACTGTTTGTTCGGAAATGCGCGAGTATCAGCACCGGAATCCAGCATCTGAGGGGGCGGTTGTACTGGTTGTTGCCGTTTCGGATTTGACGGCTTATGTGACGACCGGCCGTGATCAGTTGAGCTTGTCGACGATGGTGCTTGCTTGAAAGTCGCAGACTGCAAGTCGACGGCTACTTCAATTCCGCGTTTGGGTTTGCTGACCAAATAGCCCTGACTGATCAGCTCGTCGTAAGCCTGTACAGCCATGCTGCGGGAAACTCCCAGCTGCTGTGCCAGTGCCCGACTGGACGGCAGTCGTGTGCCTTCTGGCACCTGCTGGCTATGAATGGCGTGTTGGATTTGCTCAACCAGCTGCGCGTAGCCAGCAAGGCTGCTGTCGGAATCAAGACTGAGTGTCAGGCCGGCAAAGTTATGCTCGGATGGCGGAGGTCGGTTTGATGTTTGCTCAGATGCTTGCTCGGGCGTGTACGCCATCAACGATTCTCCGTATCCGGTATTTCTTTTCTGGGGTAATTATCTGGACTGGTTATAAATTTAAAAACTGGATATTTGTAGAAAGTCCAGATACCGAAAGAATAACTTCATTGATGAGTATGTTGAACAAAACAGAAGTAATTAATGGAGCTGCACCATGCAACCGCAAAGCGAACGGACCCCCGAGAGCCTTAAATCCCCACAATCTACCGTCAAGCGGGGGCCAAAGCGGGCGCTGTACGACCGTCAGACGGTTAACGACATTCTGGATTCAACCCTGGTGTGCCACATTGCCCAGCAAAAGGAAGGGCAGGTGTTTGTAACACCCAACTGTCATTGGCGGGAGGGCGAATACCTGTACTGGCATGGACACAGCAAGGCACGTAACGCCAGTGGTACGGCTGCGGAGTCAGTGTGCATCAACGTTTGTGCGCTGGACGGACTGGTGCTGGCACGTTGTGCGTTTAATCACTCCATTAACTACCGCTCGGTGACTTTATTTGGTGTGCCTGAGCTGGTGGAGGAAATGTCGGAAAAGGCCCGCCATCTGCAACTGATGGTCGATAAAATCAGTCCGGGGCGTTGGGATAGCTTGCGACCGATGACGGCTAATGAAGTGAACGCTACCGCAGTGATGCGAATTCGCATTGATAACGCATCGGCCAAGGTGCGAACGGGTGATCCGTTGGACGACAAGGATGATCTGGACTGGCCGGTTTTTGCGGGCACGATGCCGCTGGAGCGACAGTGGGGAGAGCCGGTTGCAGCGGAAAACTGTACCGTTGTTGGGGAGCCCCGCTGCCCGGATGCCTTTTGATGATAAAGCCGGGGTTTAATACCCCGGCTAGGCGTCTTTAGCCGTATGCAAATGACATTCAAAAACGGTCAAAGCAACTCGGGGTTGAGTGTGTAAGTAGTGGCGATAGACGCCTCACCCAGCACATGCTCTGCGATGGCTTCACGCAGTTGGGCGCCCGTTACGCCTGCGCCCAATGGCAGGGATTCCACATCCAGCGCATACACAGTGAAAATGTAGCGGTGCACAATGCTGTCGTTCCACGGCGGGCAAGGGCCGTCGTAACCGTAGTATTCGCCACCCATGTCGGCATCGCCAGAAAACCAGCCGGTGTAATCGTTCAGACCGTGCTGCCATTGATTGGCGGCGTCCGGTCCCGGTTTGCCTTTGGCGGTGACGCCGTTGCTGTGGCTGGCTTTGGCAATGGAATGCACTGAAGCTGGGATATTCCACAGCAGCCAATGATAAAAATCGACTCTGGGCAGGTCGGCTGGAACGGTTTTCCCTTCCTGATTCACATCGTCACCAACGGACGGCACGTCCGGGTCGTGGCAGATAACCACAAATGAACGGGTGCCTTCGGGAGCGTCGGACCAGCTCAGTTCCGGGTTGCGGTTGTAGGACAGGGCGACATGGTTTTTGGCATCGGGTACGGCGAATGCGTACTGTGCTGGCACCGGCTGGCCATCGGTCAGGCTTCGGCTTGTCAGTTTCATGGTGATGTCTCCTGTGTTGTGTGTCTGATGTAGATTCGCTGTGCAGGGGCTTGCAGGTAGAACGGTACGAAGCCCCTGAAAAGCCTCGTTACAAGCCCGAAAGGTGGGGCAGAATGATTCCACAAGCTCTTGCAGCATCGGTTGGGACAGGCAACAACTCAAGCAGGTTCAATCGGTACTGTGACCTGTATTACGTTTGATCAATATTTGAACCGTTGCTGAATTGCTTGTCAGTAAGCAACGGCTCTATATTGATCTCAAAGATGCCATTAGCGATAGATGCGCTGCGCCCATTCGGTCAGGCCGGAGACTACGCTGCCGAAGTGGTCACCATCCAACAACGGAATATCGCCCAGTGTTCTCGCCACGGCTTCACGAATAATAGGAGAACGAGCGCTGCCACCCGTTACAAACACCAGATCAGGCCTGGTGTCGGCATTGGCTACGGCCTCTGCCATTAATTCAGTGATGCGTTCCAATGGACGGTTGATGGCGTCCTTTAGTTGCTGCTGGGATATCTCGGCAGACAGGGCGGCTTCAACAAACTCCAGCGGCACGCTGACGCTGGCTTGTTCCGACAGATGAATCTTGGCGTTCTCGGCACCACGCACCAATTGCTGATTCTGCTTGTACTGTTGCAGCTTGATCAGGCGGCCAATCAATTCCGGTTGCAGACAGTCGCGCTGTAATTGCTCCAGATAGAGTTGGGTTTCAAGGCTGTTGAAACGCTGCAGGGCACCAACGTCATTGGTGCTGACGGCATCCAGAAAGGTTTTGGTTGGCATTGGCTTGCCGCTTTTCAGGTCGGCAGTGAGGCCAAACAGAGGCATCAGTTGTTTGGCCGCCAGTGCGATGTCGAGGTCGTTACCACCAATACGCTCACCGGTATGGCTCAGAAAATCAGCGCTGCGGTCGGTGTTGGCGCGACGTTGAGGCCCCATGCGTACCATGGCGCAGTCGCTGGTACCACCGCCGATATCGACGACCAGCACGGTTTTTTCTTCGGTCAGTCCACGTTCAAAGCTCAGCCCAGCTGCAATGGGCTCATATTGAAATTCGACTTCTTGAAAACCGGCGCGCTTGGCGGCGGTGGTCAGGATGCTAATGGCCTGACGGTTACTCTGCTCGGCACCGCTGTCGGTACTCAGTGAGCCCTGGAAGTTTACCGGGCGGCCAATCACCGTATGGGTTAGCGTTTGCTGGAGCGAATGTTCAGCGCGCTGCTTAACGGTTTGCATCATGGCCGTCACGATGTCTTCAAAAAACTGCATGAATTCCGGCCGCAGCCCGCTGGCACCCAAATAGGACTTTGGCGACTTCACAAAGTAGCCTTCTTCGGGGTCGGCAAAATAATGCTCAAACGCTTGCTGGCCAACAAACATTACCGGGTCTTCGCCGGGACTGGCGGGGGCCAGACCCAAATCATCACGCACACGACGGGCTAGCCCAAGCTGGCCGCGACGACTCTCTACGAAGGCTTCACGTTGTGCGCCTGCGGGCAGCGCCAGGCCGACCTGTTCTGTGATCAGCTCTCGACCCAGTGCATACAGTGCCGATGGCATAAAGGACTTGTCACCATCAACGCTGGCCAGTTGGATGGTGTCGTTGTTGGCGACGCCGATCGCGCAGTTGGATGTGCCATAGTCAAAACCACAGATCATGGAAGGTGCTCCGCTTTGGCCTTCGGAGTGAAAGCCGGTTAAGTCGATTTTAAAAAAGCCGCGCAACCTATCACAGCAGCAACAGCGATAGAAGGGAATCCGGAATCTGGCTGTGGTCTGGCGATGTTATTATGATGGTGCGTGGGCCAGATTGAATATTTTCCAAATCGACAAATATCAAAATGGAATGTGAGCTGCACAAGCTGTAATCCATCAGCGGTCAGTGATCCTGTACATTGGAAAAAAACAAGAATCTTCAATTGCAGGGTTTCAATATGTTCAGGTCTTTTGGCGCGGCGGGCTTAGCTTCCGGCTACGCGCGTTTGCTGCTTTCCAAATCTCGAGCGGTGTTATCGGCTCTTTCGTTCTCTGGTTTTTTCTCTATTTCTTCGGGCGTTGGTACGCGCAAGCGTCAATTCGGTGTGTTGTCTGTGCTGGTGGCATTGTGTTCACTGGCTATGCCGTCGCAGGCAGTTGTATCTGGTGCACAAGAAGCGCGTCTGGTGGCGGTCGATTCGGTAAGCAGTCTGTTGCAATTGCAGCAGGTGGATCGTCACAAACAAGGCCTGGTCAATAAGCAGCTGCAAGCAACGGTTGAAGACCTGACAGATTGGCAGCAGCGGCCAGCGCTGCCGGCTCCGGTGGTATCGTCCTTACAGCACTTTTTGGGGTTGATGGAAGAATCCCGACAGCAATTCAGTTTGGCCCAAGTACAACGTCTAATGAATGGCTGGCGTCAGTTGGACGAGCTGCTGGCTGCGATGGAAGTGAATAACCAGAGCCAGTTGGATCAGGCGCTGGCAAAAATGGATGTTGCCTTTGCGATGCAAAATCTGGGTTATCTGTTGCAGGAATGGCCAGCATTGGCGGGCCACCTGCCAGAGGCCGATGTGGCGGCAATGGTGCAACGCGACAGCCTGATTCGCAGCGAACTGCGGGAGCTGGAAACCCTGTTGCCGGGCGAGCGATTGTTGGAAAAACTGAAGTCCCGCTATGCGCTGGTTAGCGCCAAAGTGCTGGAGCCAGCCGATAACTACAGCCCACCGTTGGTAATGTTTTTCACCAGCAGTATGCGCGATATGCTCGATAAAATTGCATTTCGTGCCCAGCTGCGCGGCTTTAATGCCTGACTTATACCGTTATCTTTAGCTGGGTCTTGACTAGGGCCCTCTGAAAAGCTCGGTGCCCGCTCTGGATGACAGGGCGACGCTGAATCACGAAGCTGATTTGCAGTCCTGACGGGTCAAGTCAAAAATCAGCGACACAGAGTCAGCAATGCTCTGCCATCCCCTTAGGGCGCGGCCTGCAGGCCGCCAGAACGGTGTTGGCGAACTTGGAAAGGGCCAGCCATTCCGCTGCATTCGCCGCGGGGGTGTTGTAAAGAGCCAATGACAACCTGCAGGACACGCGCACGACTGCATGGATGCAGGAGGTAGGGCGAAGCAGGAAGCCAGAGCCGAGAGCTGTGCAGAGTTTTTCAGAGGGTCCCTGGTGAATTATGCGTTGCCCGTTTTGTCTTGTCCTTTTGGCGGGGCAGTGGGGTGTTGGTGTGGTCCGCTTGAACGAGGAAGATTGCACTAAAAGCACAATGTCTGTTGCCTGAGTGACAGGCCATGCTGTGGTTTCCCATAACAGCAATTCACGGGGAATCAGATGAAAACAGCATTTTTATCCTTGGCCATGGGCGGCGCCATGCTGGCAGAAGGTTGCGCGCATTTGGGCGGAGGTACGGGTCCAGCAGCGGTATCGGAATCGGTGACAGTCGATGCACCCGCAGCCGAAGTGTGGGCTGTGGTAGGCGAGTACAACAACATGAATCGCTGGCATCCAGCGGTGAAAATCAGTCGACAGATGGCAGAATTCCGTCATCTGGTACTGCACAACGATGCTGTCATTGTTGAAGAAGAAACGGCCCGCGACGATGCTGGTATGAGCTACAGCTATCGCATTGTGTCTGGTCCGCTGCCAGTGAGCGAATACCAGTCCAGTATTACGGTTACCGCGGTTTCTGATGGTCAGTCGACGGTTACCTGGAGTTCGACGTTCAACGCCGATACGTCCGAGGCAACCTCCACCATCCGTGAAGTGTATAAGTCCGGTTTGAGCAATCTGGAAAGCATGTACTGAGTTTGCCGGAAACGCCTTCCGACAGGGCACTGGGACGAACGCTGTCAGTCTCCTGGGTTGCTTCCCCCAGTGTCTTGTCGGTTCTTGTTTTTTCTACCTTGTTACCTTGCGTCTATTATTGGCTGGCGCGCTGCAGGATTTCCCCAAAACGGCTGAAGTCGTTATTGCCGCCACTGACGATACACACCACCGTTTTCCCTTCTATGCGTTCCTTGTTGAGCTCTAGCGCAGCAACGCTGAGAGACCCCGACAGCTCCGCCACGATGGCTTGTTCCTGATACAGGTCGATCAGTGCGCGACAGGTCAAGGCATCCGGAATGGCTTGCACATCGTGCAGCGCCTGCTTGCACACCTCAAAGCCCAGTTCGCCCACACGCAGTGTCGATGCACCATCAATAAAGGGATCAATGCTGGCAAGCGTTTGGTTGCTGCCAACCTGTAACGAGTGTTTCAGGGCCGCTGCATTGGCGGGCTCGACGCCAATCAGGCGGGTAGCGGATGAACGCTGTTTGAACACAGTACCGACACCGGCTGCCAGACCGCCACCACCAACAGGAGCGAACAGGTAATCAATGGTTTTGGGTGCGTCTTGCAATATTTCCAGGGCCAGCGTGCCTTGGCCGCTGATGACATCAAAATCATCAAACGGGTGGATAAAACACGCGTTGTGGTGTTTCTGGTACTCGCGGGCTGCCGCGCAGGCTTCGTCGAAATTGTTGCCAGTCAGCACCACTTTGATGAATTCGCCGCCAAATTCCCGCACCTTGTTCACTTTCAGTAGCGGGCTGTTAGCAGGCATGTAGACCACGCCCTGAATGCCTAACGCATGACAGGCCCAGGCGACGCCCTGGCTGTGATTGCCCGCGCTGGCGCAAACAACACCACGGGCACGTTCGCTGGCGCTGAGTTGCACAATGCGATTGTAGGCCCCGCGTAATTTGAAGGAACGCACCGGTTGTAGGTCTTCTCGCTTTAGCAGCACGTTGGCGTTGTAACGCTTGCTAAGGTACTGGCTGTGCTGCAACGGCGTGCGGCGGGCAATGCCTTTCATCCGGCCAGCCGCGGCAATAATGTCCTGCAACTGTGGCAGGAGCAGGTTGTTGGCGAGACTGGTGTCGTTGGCTGCGGTTGTCATGGCATTACCCTTTGCGATGAAAAATCAATATTCGTTGTTGATCTGTTGAATTCCCGTTTTGGCGGCCATAAAAAAACCCGCCGTTTGGCGGGTTTTCAGAAGCTTTTGTTCAGTTACAAGCTATCCCACCAATCTGCTGATAGTGTGAATAATCATCATAATCTGGCGAGCAACGCTGCTGGAGCGTGAAGCGCGATCGAATGTGATCATTAGCTTGAATCCGTTAGAGGTCAGTACGTGTTTCGGTACATTGGTTAAACAATATCGTAACTATCGGCGTTGGGCGGCGCTACTGTCAAGCCATCCGTTCGCTGTTTCAGGTTTTGGAGGTGATTTGACACTTTTGTCAGTCGACTGGTTTTTTAATCAAGCCGTTTTGTCATCACGCTGAACTGACGGCCTGTATGTTCCACTACTTCATGATCCTGCCAGCCGGACACCCGGTAGAGGTGCTGTTGATCCGGCGTAAAAAGATACAGGCGTGCAATCGCCAGTTCGGCTGCGTGTTGTTCGACGGCAGTAATCAATTGGCTGGCAATGCCTTGGCGGCGGTGGTTTGGGTCGACGTAGACGCTCGCCAGCCAGGGTGTCAGGTTTGGGCGTGGTTCAAAATCGTCTGCCAGCAGGCTGGCGGAGCCGGCGGGTTTACCGTTGACCATGGCAACAAAGGTTTGAGGAATGCCATCCGAGCAGGTGCTGGCCTTTAAGTCGCGTTCAAAGTCTTCAAGGGTTTGGCCAGGGTAGTAACTGGCCCATTGATCAAAGTGCCAGCCGGCCAGCAGTGGCAGCCACTGTGGCTGATCCTTCAGATTGATAATTTGGCAGTTCGCCATGAACCTGGGTTCCTTGTTTGGGATGTTTGCTTGGGACGTTTCTGTATTGCCTTTGGTGGAATATGGCGGTGTGGCGCCATACTGTCCAATTTGTAGCTACGTTACCTGCGATAAGCCCTTAATTCTTAACAAAAGCGTAATATTGACCATTGCGTCAGGATTCCTCTGTGCGAAAATCCCTGCACTTTGAACCACCGCATAACGAACACAGAGGTAAGCATGGCCGTTCATGAAATTCGTCACCCACTGGTACGCCACAAAATCGGTTTGATGCGTAATCAGAATATGAGCACTCGCGGCTTCCGTATTCTGGCCGGGGAAGTGGGTAACCTGCTGACCTACGAAGCAACCAAGGATCTGGAACTGGAAGAATACCAACAGGACGGTTGGTGTGGTTCCGTGACCTGTGAGCGCATTCGCGGCAAAAAAATCACCGTTGTTCCGATCTTGCGTGCTGGTCTGGGCATGCTGGACGGTGTGTTGGAGCTGGTGCCTAGCGCCAAGATCAGCGTGGTGGGTCTGTACCGCGACGAAGAAACCCTGGAACCTGTCAGCTACTTCGACAAACTGGCGGGCGACATTGACCAGCGCATGTCACTGGTCATTGACCCAATGCTGGCCACCGGCGGCTCCATGATCGCCACCATCGACCTGCTGAAAAAGCATGGCTGTACCAGCATTCGTGCGCTGGTTCTGGTTGCGGCACCAGAGGGCATCAAGAAAGTACAGGAAGCTCACCCAGACGTTGATATTTACACCGCATCCGTAGACAGCCACCTGAACGAAGACGGCTACATCATCCCGGGTCTGGGTGATGCTGGCGACAAAATTTTCGGCACCAAGTAACACCTTTTCTCCAACAGCTTATGGCGGGTTTGCCTCGCCATAGGCTGACAGCTGTACGCGCTAAACCTTCCTATAACTTTTGACGGTCTGATTCTCTGGGGGAATCTTCATGCAAACGACAAATGAAAACCTCTACAGCGGTTGGCGACTGCTGCTGGCGGGTGGACAAATGCTGTTCGTCGCATTTGGCTCGCTGGTTCTGGTGCCTTTGATTACCGGTCTTGATCCAAGTGTGGCTTTGTTTACAGCCGGTTTGGGCACGCTGATTTTTCAGCTGACAACCAAGCGTTCTATCCCGGTGTTTTTGGGGTCTTCGTTCGCCTTTATCGCGCCGATTATTTTTGCGGTAGAAACCTGGGGCCAGGCGGCTGCCATGGGCGGTTTGTTCTGCGCCGGTCTGGTGTATGTGTTGCTGTCGGCACTGGTGGCGTTGCGTGGCCCAGGCTTCTTGCATCGCCTGTTGCCACCTGTGGTGACCGGGCCAATTATTATGATCATTGGTCTGGGTCTGGCACCAATTGCCGTCAATATGGCGGTGGGTAAAACCGGTGATGCGTCGGCGCAATTGTTCCCGTATGCGGACGCCATGATGGTGTCTATGCCTGCTCTGATTACCACCTTGCTGGTCGCCACCTTTGCCAAAGGGATCTTCCGCTTGGTGCCAATTT
This sequence comes from Oceanobacter sp. ABM4_470, assembly GCF_056158645.1. NCBI lineage: Bacteria > Pseudomonadati > Pseudomonadota > Gammaproteobacteria > Oceanospirillales > Oceanospirillaceae > Oceanobacter > Oceanobacter sp. ABM4_470. The sequence goes on along the minus strand of NZ_JBSWTR010000001.1, from coordinate 1,515,558 downwards.
TGGCTGGCGTAGCAGTGGGTTACGTGATTGCCGCGATGAACGGCATGGTGGATTACGCTGCGGTTTCCAACGCCAGCTGGCTTAGCATTCCGGGTTTTGTGATGCCGGAATTTGTACCTGCCGCCATTCTGTTCATGCTGCCGGTTGCGATTGCGCCAGCGATTGAACACGTGGGTGACGTGCTGGCCATCGGCAGTGTGACGGGTAAAGACTACGTTCAAAAGCCGGGCCTGCACCGTACTTTGCTGGGCGATGGTCTGGCGACATCTGCGGCCTCTTTGTTCGGGGGGCCGCCAAACACCACATACTCTGAAGTGACAGGCGCCGTGATGCTGACCAAGGCATTTAACCCGGTTGTGATGACCTGGGCAGCGGTTATTGCTATTTCGCTGGCGTTTATTTCCAAGTTCGGTGCCCTGCTGCAAACCATTCCGACGCCGGTCATGGGCGGTATTCTGATTCTGCTGTTTGGTTCGATTGCCGGTGTTGGCATGAACATTCTGATCAAGGGCAAAGTGGACCTCAGTGCTCAGCGTAATCTGGTGATTGTGGCGGTGACACTGGTGTTTGGCATTGGCGGTATGGTCGTTGGTGCTGGTGATTGGCACCTGCAGGGCGTTAGCCTGTGCGGTATTGTCGCCATCGTTCTGAACCTGATTTTGCCGCAGGCCGATGCGGTTAATGATCTGCATGAAGAGCAGGAAATCGTTGATGATATGGTCGAGCACAATCGTTGATTGCGGGTCTGTGTGACTGGCAACCAAAACGAAAAACGGCCGCAATAGCGGCCGTTTTTGTTATGAGTCCAGATTGGATTTAGATCACCAGCGGTTTTTGGCCCAGGTCTCTAACGCTTTGTCGCTTTGGAAGGTCCAGGCGATGAAACGACTGGATTTTTGCCCCTGACTCATTTCCACCACGCGCTGTTGCTTCACTCCGATTTCTTTCAAAGCGTGTTTCAGTGCAGGGATGGCCGCCTGACGGGACACCAGCGAAGTGAACCAGGCGACCTGCTGTCCGTAATCCCGGCTTTCCCGAATCATTCTTGCCACAAATGCGGCTTCACCACCGTCGCACCACAACTCATTACTTTGACCGCCAAAGTTCAGCTGCTTGGGGTCTTGTTGCTTGCCGTCCCACTTGCCCAAATTCTTCCATTTACGCTCGTTGCCTCGGGCCATCTGTTCGGCAGACTCGTGGAATGGTGGATTGCAAAGGGTAACGTCAACGAAATACTTCGATTTAATAATGCTTTTAAAACAATAATTTGCGTCGGTTTGCTCACGTAGTTTTACACTGGCTTTGAGCATTGGGTTGGCGTCAATGTTGCGCTGTGCCGATGCCAATGAATCGGCTTGAATGTCTGCAGCCACAAACGACCAACCGTATTCACTGTTGCCGATGATTGGATAAATGCAATTGGCACCGCAGCCAATATCCAGTGCAGTAACCTTTCGGCCCAGGGGAATCTTACCGTTATTGGTCGTGGCCAGCAGGTCGGCCAAATTATGGATGTAGTCAGCGCGGCCAGGGATGGGAGGGCACAGATAGCCCTCGGGAATGTCCCAATGTGTTAGCCCGTACCACTGCATCAACAACGAACGGTTCAGCACCTTGATGGCTTCAGGGTTGGTAAAGTCGATGGAGTCATTGCCTGCCGGTGTGACAACCATAAAGCGGGTCAGGTCCGGGTTGGCTTTGGTCAGCGCATCAAAATCGTAGCGCGTTTGATGCCGGTTGCGTGGGTGCAGCTGCGGCGCTTTTTTCGCTTTGTCAGCCGGACGTTTTGCCTTGCTGCCAACAGTCTGTTGTTTGCCTTTGGTTCTGGCTTTTGGGTGTCCTGAATCGGCGTCCTTTCCGGGTTGCTTACCTGACGCCCGGGCTGATGGATCAGTCCATGGGTTTACGGGAGCGGAATCAGACGGCGAGTTGGAAGACGATTTTTTAGGCTGCTTGGAAGACGGCGGGCGCGGCATGGTGAAATTCTGCGGTTGGGTCGGTGTTGTCGTTCGGATACTTGGCTGTAAAGCGCAAGGCAGCAGTATAACGGCATGAAAGCGGTAAACCATGCAATCAGCAATGGTATTGGTTAAAAAGACAGTCTGGTTTGTGGATGCGGTGATGCGTCAGGGAAATTTGAATCAGGTGATCGTGTCTTTGAGCCGGTAGGGTCTTATCGACACAGGTCAAGTTGCTGTTGGCAGTGGACCAGTGGCTTGCTCTGCATCAAGTTTACCGTTCGATGGCAGGAGTAGGTTGTCGTTATCAAAGTGAGTTCTTACCAGAAGGAGCAGACCATGACTGCAACCGCATTCTATATCCCAAGCGTTAACTTGATGGGCAGCGGCAGCTTGCAGGAGGCAGCTGCTGACATTCAGTCACGGGGCTGGCGCAAGGCACTGATTGTGACCGATACCCCGCTGGTTGCGACTGGTATGGTCGGCAAAGTTGCTGAGCTGTTGTCTGAGCATGATGTCACTTCGGTGGTGTTCGACGAGGTGAAGCCAAATCCCAATGTGGCCAACGTGGAAGCAGGCCTGGCGGTTTTGCAACAATACGATTGTGACTTCGTTATTTCGTTGGGTGGCGGTTCGCCACACGATTGCGCCAAAGGCATCGCACTGGTGGCGGCTAACGGTGGTTCTATCAAGGACTACGAGGGCGTCGACCAGTCTGCCAAGCCGCAATTGCCTCTGGTAGCCATCAACACCACCGCGGGCACGGCCAGTGAGATGACCCGCTTTTGCATCATCACCGACGATGAACGCCACGTGAAAATGGCCATCGTCGACAAACACACCACACCAGTGCTGTCGGTGAATGACCCGGATTTGATGGTTGGTATGCCGAAAGCGTTGACTGCCGCCACCGGCATGGATGCGCTGACGCACGCTATTGAAGCCTATGTGTCGACAGCCGCGACGCCAATCACGGATGCCTGCGCCTTGCAGGCGGTACGCCTGATCAGTGCCAATTTGCGTACAGCGGTAGAAGACGGCAGTAACACAGCTGCTCGCGAGGCGATGGCCTATGCCGAGTTTTTGGCCGGGATGGCGTTCAACAACGCGTCGTTGGGTTATGTGCACGCCATGGCGCACCAACTGGGTGGTTTTTACGACTTGCCACACGGGGTGTGCAATGCCATTTTGCTGCCGCATGTTCAGTCATTTAACGCCAGGGCAGCGGATGCTCGATTGGGTGAAGTGGGCGCGGCAATGGGTTGTGATGTGCAGGGCCTGAGCGCCGATGAGGCGGCCAAGGTGTGCATTGAAGCGATTCGCACGCTGGCGGCGGATGTGAACATTCCAGCAGGTGTGGCACAGCTGGGCGCAGACGAGAAGGACATTCCGGTACTGGCCGAAAACGCCATGAAAGACGCCTGTGGGTTAACCAACCCTATTCAGCCAAGCTTTGACGAAGTCTGTGAAATCTTCCGCGCAGCGTTCTGATTTCGCTCTGTCGCCTTCAATTCCTCCTTACTAGCCAAACAGGCCCGCTAACGACAGTTAGTGGGCCTGCTGGTTTAACTTAGAACAGCCTGTCTTGTAACAAATCACTGCGCCTTCGTGCTGAATACTGGCACACTCGATTCCTTGTTGGTAATGGATCGGGTTTGAACTTTTTATGCGTCAGTCGTGGCTCTCTCTTCGTACTGAACCTTCTGGGTTGGCGATAACCGGTGTGGTGGCGGGCTGCCTGTTGTTGCTTGCCATGGTGATGGTTTTGACGCGGGAGTTGTTGCTGCCATTCCCGGAATGGATTGCGGGTGTGCCGTTGTGGCTGGCGGCTTTTCTACTAATTCCTCGGTTGAAAGCGGCACAGCGAAAGCAAATTGGCATTCTGGTGGCGGCAGGGGTTTTGGGGCTGTTGTTTGCCGTAGTTTTTGATGTGCTGAGTACCGGCAGTGCCGGCGTCGAACCCGGCCAATTCCCGGCCGACAATCAAACGACCTTGTATTTCCTGAAAGCGGTCGCTGGCAACCAGATGTTGTTGGCGATGCTGGTGGGCGTCAGCTTTTTACGGCTGGTGGCGCTGGCCGGTATTGCCCCTGCTGAAGACCTTCCGAAAGGCCGTACCGTGCTGCAAAAAACTATGATCAGCACCCACATTTTGGGCTCGGTTCTTAATATGAGTGCTCCCATGATTGTTGGTGATCGTCTGGTTCATGCAAGTGGCGGTAAACCATTGCTGCGGCCGCAAGGCATGGTGCTTCTCCGAGCGTTTTCTACCGCCGCGTTTTGGTCGCCATTTTTTGGTGCTATGGGGTTAACCCTGTTGAGTGCACCGGGGTCGCAATTGGTGGTGCTGGTGGCGTGCAGTTTGCCGGTCGCTATGGCTGGTTTACTGTTTACCGCCTGGGAAATTCATCGTAAACCGGAGCTTGATCAGGTTCAGGGATTTCCGCTGAGTTGGTCCTCGCTGGGCATGCCTGTGGGGTTGGCCCTGCTGGTGGTGATTTGTCATTGGATCTGGCCTGCGGTGTCGGTGCTGACGCTGGTGACCTTGCTGGCCGTCAGTGTGACGGTGCTGTGGCGCTTTACTCTGGGCAGAAAACGCGACAAGCAAGGTAACCCGGTATGTCAGCCGAATGCGCTGGTTAATCATGTGAAAACCGGCTTGCCGGGTCTGTGTTCCGAGGTGTCGTTGTTTTTGGGGGCGGCGGTGCTGGCATCGGGTGTGGCAGCCACACTGGCGGTGTTGGACTTGTCGTTGGCACCTCAACACTATGGTGCACTGGAAGCCTGCATTACGTTACTGGTACTGGTGGGTGTGGCAATACTGGGCATGCACCCGGTAACCACGGTGGCGTTGGCGGGCAGTATTCTCGCCCCAAGCGTCAGCGATCCGAACCTGCTGGGCCTGACCATGCTGATGTGTTGGGGGATTGGTTCGGGGTTTTCACCCATGTCGGGCATTCAGCTGACCATGCAGGCGCGCTTTGGCATGCGCGCCTGTGAGATCCTGTGGGCCAACCGTTTCTATGGCCCGTTTATGTTTGCAGTGTGTTTTGCCGTGCTGTATGCGTACCAGTGGATCAGTGGCTGATTAGCCGATCAAAACCGGGGCAGGGTGGGCAGTCCAAAAATCGGTCCCGCTTGTTTATGCATCAGCTTCTGACGGATGGCTTCTTTTAACGGTGGCAGTCGGTTACTGATGCGCAGCATGGCGCTACGAGCCAGTTTGGCTGGTAAGGTATCGTTGGTGAACAAGCCGACGACCGTGTTGGTGCCGTGATACAGAACCCGGGTGTTGGGCATGTGTTGACGTTGATATGCCTGTAATACCGCCTCTGACCAGAACTTGCCATTGCTGGCTGCCGCTTTGCTGATTTCTTTGGCCAGTATGTCCTGGCCTGCCAAACCAAGGTTGAACCCATGGGCGGTGACGGGATGCATGCCAACGGCGGCATCGCCTATCAAGGCAAAGCGATTGGCGTAGAAACGGCGCGCATGCACACCCACCAAGGGGTAGTGAAAGCGTTCTCCTGCTTGTTTCAGAACGCCCAGTTTGCCATTCAGTTTGCGTTCAATCTCTGCACAGAATTCGCCAGGCTCTTTGGCCAATAACTCCGGCACTTCGGCGGAGTTCACCGTGATTACGACGGAGCTGCGATTGCCATTTAGTGGCAGTACTGCGAGGGTTCCGCCGTACAGAAAACATTCCAGTGCGGTGTGGTGATTGGGTTGCTCGTGTTCAACCACACACAATACGGCGCTGCGTCCGTAGTCGTTGTATTCAGCGGCAATGCCCATTTGATTGCGGCTGCTGGAAAAACGGGTATCGGCGGCGACGATCAGTTGGGCTTTGATTTCATCGCCGTTGTCCAGGGTCAGGTAGCCACAGTCCTGGCTGGTGCGGGTACTGGCGACGGTTCGTCCTGTCAGCAGGGTGATGTTGTCTGTAGCGCTGTGGTTGAATTCTTCAAAAATGGCTTTGCGAATATTCTGGTTAGCAATCAGGTAGCCCAGTGGCTCCTGTTCTTGTGTGGCAGGTTGGGGCGTCGGTGCCTCAAAGTGCAGCGGGTGATCCGAGTTGCCATTCAACACGCTGGCGGCCATCAATGGCGAGATGTTGTCAGACTGAATGCGGGCCCAGCTGCCGTTGTCGGTCAGCAAGGCTTTCGACAAGTGCGTTAGCGCGATTTCGCGGCCGTCGTAGGCCGGGTTGGCTAGTGCCGCTTCAGACTGCTTTTCGATCACAACGACGTTCAAATCATGGTCTTTGATGGCCTGTCGCAACGACAACGCAAAACTCAGCCCGGTTGGCCCTGCGCCGATGATGGCAATATCAAATTCCATGGTGTTCTCCTGTGCTTGTGTCGGCTCACCATATGCCAGCCAAATTTCCTTTGCCTTGACTCAGCTCTCGTCCGATGAACCTGATGGCGGTATTTCAATCGTGTGTTTGAAGATCAGCGTGGCTTTATATTGGCTGGTTTCTTGTTTATGGGTGTGCTCGTGACTGTGCTCTTGAACAAGCTTCCAATTCAGTCGTTGTGCAATGCGTTCGACAATCACCAGCCCGTATCCATAGCCCGTTTCGGCTGATTTCTCTGGGTTTGCGGGGCTTACAGGGGTTGAGGGGGGTGTATGGATGGACTCCGAGCTGTTCGTCATCGATTGTGTTGGATTGCTGACCTCAAGGGTGCTGTCAGTTAACCGAAGTTGAACCGCGCCGTTGCCATGGGCGAAGGCGTTTTTCAGCAGGTTGCGCAAGGCAATCACCACAAAGCTGGTCGGTGCAGTCAGCGTTGGCGAATCGGTTATCTCGATGATTAGCCCGTGGTGGTGATTGTCATAAAGCTGCTCGGCGTGTTTCGCCTGGGTTTGCACAAGGCTGGCCAAATCGATGTTATGAAAATGCTGCGGTTCTATCTGTTCTAGCCCCAATAGCAAAAAGGCGTCGGTCAGCAGGGTGATATCTTCACTGGCGTCACGTATGCGGCTGGCGGCCTTGGTGACCATTTTATTGGCTACGGCTGATTCGTTATTGGTTGGGCTGGCAAGCTGCTGCAGTAGCTCAGCGGAGCCTTGCAGAACCATTAATGGCGTTCGGATTTCGTGGGCGGCAAAGCGGCTGAATTCCTGTTCCCGCTGCACGTAGGTGGCGTTGCGTTGTTTGGCTTGCAGCAAGGCAGATTCAATCTGGTGCAGTTCTTTGTAATGCGCATCGAGGGTGAAGTCGGGCTGGTCTGGCCCCATCTGTTGAATGCGGTCGGTCACCCGCTGCAATGGCCGTGAGATTTGGCGAACCAGATACCATCCGTAGCCATACATCAGCAGGGAGATAAATACGCCCAGCAGCAAGGTGACGGTATGCAGGGTTTCTTCGTAGTCATCCAGATAATCGTCGGCGTCCTTGCGGAATACCACGTACATAAGGCCGTCCCCTGAAGGATCGGGGCGTACCAGAAAATGTTTGTCTTCAGGCCCAAGCTGGTGCTCGAAAAAGCCTGGCTGCTGATAGCCCTGAAGCCATCGAGGCACGCCACTGCTACTGCGATACAACACAAACTCGGCGGAATTAGACACTTCTGGCGATTGACCCTGGGTTTGATACAGCAGCTCAACCCGGTTGGCTTCAGAGTCTAACCAGCGTTGCAGACTGATGACTTCCATTTGGTCTTCGGCGATCACTACGATCAGCCAAAACAAGGCGATGCTGAAGGTGCCCAGTGCGCCTGTCATTAACACCAGTTTGTGGAATAGCCGGGGCTTGTGGTCGGATGGGGTTGGGTCAAACCAGCTCAAGTTTGTACCCCTTGCCGTGTACCGTGGAAAGTGTGGGGATGGTGTTGTCTGTGTGTTTTTTCAGCGTCTGCCGTAAGGCGTAAATATGGCTTTTGAGCGCGTCGCTATCCGGCTCTTCGTCGGCCCATACGGTATCAATCAAGTGCTGGCGGCTGACTACTGCCGGTTGCTGTTGCAGCAGTAATTGCAGTATTCGGGATTGGATTCGCCCCAACTCCAGTGGTTGTTGATGACAATAAAATTGGTCCGACTGGCTTTTGTAGGTCAGGCCACCAAGGGCCAGCTGGTTGGTGTTTTTCGGCTCGCCCCGTCGACACAGGGCTTGCAGGCGTAAAATGAGTTCGTCGATAACGAAGGGCTTGATCAGGTAGTCGTCACCACCTGCTTGATAAGCAGCGGTTTTGTCGTCGAGGGCATCCCGTGCCGTCAGGAATAGAATAGGCGTTGTCAGGTTCAATTGATTGCGCAGGGCAGTGACGGCGGCAATGCCATCCATTTTGGGCATCATGATATCCATCACGATCACGTCAAAACGCTGCTGTTTGAGGATCTCCAGCGCCGCCTCGCCATTCCAGGCGCAATCGCAGGTAATGCCTTTTACTTCCAGATAATCCATCAGGGTTTCGAGAACCTGTCGATTGTCGTCGACAATAAGCACCTTCATGCAGGCTATTTCCTTGCTGTGTTGGGAAGTAGGACTGGGCCGGGGCAGATAGATTCCCCGGCCGGATCGCAAGCCCTCATTGAATGGTCAGGCGGTCTACATCTACCTCGATGCCACGCAGGCGGTCGTAGTCGATCTCACCGACGATCAGTACCAGCGTGTTTTCATCAAAAGGTTGAGCGGGGAAGTCTTCGCTTTCAATTTCAGCATTGATCTCCTGTTTGCCGTCAGAAAAAACGTAGGTTTCTTCACCGATTTTACGCACCAGATAACCCGACAGCTGCACCGGCTGATCGTCTTTGGGGTTGTCCAGAATCTGCTGCAGATTCTTGCCGGTGACATGATCCGGCCCCAGGTATTCGGCCGAGGCCACGGATGGCAGTGAGGCAGCGGCCACCAGTGTAAGAACAGCAGCGGTTTTGGTGACAGCGTTGGTTTTAAATTGAGTAAGCAGTTTCATAACCTTCTCCAGAATGAGTCGTTGGTTGCGCGCTTGTTTGTTAACGCACAGCCATTGCACCACTGTGGGGGGTGAAGCGAAGGTGAAGTGAATGTAAAGATATTAATGGTCAGTCTCTGACGGGTGCCAACCCCATACTTGCGAGTTAATCATTGTCCACTGAGGTACGGGATCGAAAGTTGGGCCGAAAACGGGCCAATAGACGCACAAGTTGTATTGGTTGGAAGGCGTTGACGTTAGATGCTTTGGTTCGCCATCCCTGCTGCTTGTGGTTGACGTATCCCAAACGCGCCCTGATGCGTAGCGGGAATTGCCAGCAAGGGCAGGCGGTGGCACCACACCGAGCGTGCGCCAGCCGGTGCCGACGACATGCAATGGACGACCCCATGAGAAAAATAATAAACAGAATTACCCGCCTGGCCGCTGCCACGCTGATGTGCAGCCTGCTGGCGACGACAGGGCATGCAGAAACCATGCGCTTTGGCGTAATCACCACCCCCGACCATAGCTGGTCGCGGTTGATGCAAGACTTCAAACAGCGGGTAGAAACCACCACGAACAACGACATGCGCGTGCGTGAATCCCGCTTTGCCAAAGTGCGAGGTGAATCCAGCATTATCGAATTGATGAGCAAGGATCGGCTTCAGGCGGCCATCGTTGCAGTTGGCTCCCTGACGACGCTGGACCCATCCTTGAACGGATGGCTGGTGCCGTATCAGTTTAAAACCCTCGGCAGCATGCGAGCGGCCGCAACGAATACTCAGGCGGTTGCCATGCGTGACGGATTGGAACAGCACAATATGGTTGTGTTGGGGTACGTGTTTCCGGGCATGAGAGTGATACTGACCGCAGAGCCACTGACGGCCGCCGAGTTGAAAGGCAAGCGTATTGGTACGTTTCCAAACGACGTGTTTTACAACTGGTATCGACAGCTGGGCGCAGATCCTCAGCCAATTCATTTGCAGGATATTCGTGAGGGGTTCGTCAAAGGCAGCATTGATGCTGTAGATATCGATCTTGCGTCTACCCTCGACCTGGAACTGCACCAGCAAGCCAATCACCTGATGCTGACCCGGCACATGGCCTTTCCGGGTGTGTTTGTTGTATCGAAAAGCTGGTGGGAATCGCTTAGTGAAGCTAACCGTCAGTCCATTCGCCAGTCGTTTATAGCCGCGGAAGCCGCCACTGCCAAAGGGCTGGCAAGCCGTGAGCAAAACACCCTCAAAGCACTGGCTAACAAAGGCATGATGATTACTGAATACACGGAAGCAGACTTCAATGGCGTGCCGAAAAAACTGCGAGACTTCTACTACGGCACTAACACCCGTCTGCGGGAGTTTGGGCTGGCAAGCGAATAAACAGTGGGTTGGTGCGGGCGGCTGTAATTCCAGAAGAATCCCTGATTAGGAAACGGCCTGAATTCCGGGAGTGGCATGGTTCCTGGAGCGCGGACGGCCCGTCCGCATTAATGGTTAACCGCAATTTAAATCTGGTATAACTAACGCCAACCAAACCCGCACTATTGAAAAGGAATTTCATGATCCCGACGCTGTTGTTTTCCCTTGGAACACTGGCTTTCATTGCAGGCTGGTGGCTGATAAAAAGCGACAAAAACTTCATCCGGCAGTCCTATGAAGTAACAGGCACCTGCGTGCGATTGGTCAAACGCAGCTTTCGTAATCGGGAAGGGGATATCCGAGTCTGTTGGTTCAAAATCTTCCACTACCAGGCCGACGGCCGACTCTGGGAAATAGAAGGAACGACTGGCTTGATGGAAGAGTACACCATCGTAATAGGCCAGCCCGCCAAAATTCGGGTGTCCAAATCCAGCCCGGCTAACGCCCGTAGCATAGAAGACATCAGCGACTGGTTGGCTTATTGATGTTCGGCGGCGTATTCGCACTGATATTTGCCTTCGTACTCGGAGCCAAAGATGGTGGGTTATCACTTCCCAGCCTTTCCAATCTGGCATGGCCTGCCATGCTCATCGTCGGTTTATTGGTCGGCATTCAACTGGTATGGCCACAGATTCAGTACCTGTTGCCCATGAGGCATTTGCAACAGTTTATGCCCGCAACGGAAGTGGAGCAGGCGGCCGAGAAGTAGCATCGGCAGGGACTGAATTCCTGACGTTGCTTTGATTCCGGGAGCGCGGACGGCCCGTCCGCATAAGCAGGTAGTAGGAGCAGGCTTGCCTGCGAACGCGTTACCAGTCTGGTGACGTGTGCCCATCAGGCATGCGCATGTTGATCACGCGGGGCCCTTCCGAAAATATGCAGCAAGCCAGATCCAACCGCCTAACTAACTTCGCTGAGTTTACCAAGACCATCGTTGGCAAAATCGATCATCAGACGATATTTCTCTTGCTTAATCAGGTTCTCAATCACGTTTGTGTCGATGTTCAGATAATCATGCACCAGCGCATCTCTCAAACCAATGACCATGCGCCATTGAGCCAGATCGATGGCATCGGGGTCTTTAACCGATAACCGCTCGAATGCCATGTAAGCATTTTCCGGTGCAGGATAGCCCAGCTGCTTACAGCGATGTTTTGCAATTCCAATGCAGGCTTCGGCCAGGGTCTGAATCAGTCGCTCACTGGCTTTGGTTTCAAAGCGGCTTAAAGATCGGGTCGTCAAAATGGCAGCCAAATCTTCCAGGTCGGCATTTACCTCGGCAATATGAGCGCTCATAGAAAGCAGGTAAGTCGAGTCCATCGTTCAAAACCTCCTGATTTATGCGGATGATCAGCCGAAATGTTGGTAGTGGTAGAGGTGATCGATTTCCCACCGCGACATGATTTTGCCGCAAACCTCAAAGTCGTGCCCCGGGTTTTTGTTAACCAGTAACTTTCCCGTTTTCAGCACCGCCATCGCCAGCGGCACTGGCGCAATCTCCAGATCCAGAATGGAAAGGGTATTCTCCGGCAATCCCAGTGCCTGATTCCAGTCAAGCGCCAACAGCTCCGGACGCAGTCGACGCTCCAAGGCGTCTTGTTCATCCTCACTGAAAATCACCGCCAGATCGATATCACTCTTATTGCTTGCGGTACCTTTGGCATGAGAACCATACATATACAACGCATCCAATTGAGGATCAGCCATTGCAGCTGCCACAAGTCGGGAGAGTATTTTCTCGAACTGGTACTCTGACATCGCACAGGATTCCACCACCACTAACAGTTGTAGACTAACTCATTTGGTGATGGGTTGCTGTGAAATAGAGGTGGGGAATCACATCGATGGGTGTGGCTGGCGGTTGTCTTTTACCTATCGCGTTGTTCCACGGAGGGCGGCGTCGCGCGTGAGTGAATGGATTTCACGCTGGGAGCGCGGACGGCCCGTCCCCATTTTGCGAATAACCCGCGCAGCTGCGGGTGATTGTGAGCCTTTAGGTTCGAAAATCACCCCACGCCTCGCATAGCAATGAGGCAGGGATTCCAGCTGCCGAATGAGTCTCGGCGACGCGATTTCACCGACCGGACAGGACAGAAGCCATGACACTGGTCGGGCTGCGTTCATATTTTCTGGTAAAAGACCATTCCAACCGTTGGCTCTGGTTCACAACTGGGCCGCTGCGCGTCATTATGGCTTCAATTCAAGAGGTTTGATCACCTGTTCGATATCAACGACCAGTTTGCTCAAGTCTTCTTTCAAATAGATTTTCTTCCTGAACCGATGCTTGCCAGTCGCGTAGTTGATGTTTCAGGAACTCATCAGGATCAATACGGATATGACTGAATCATCAAACGCCATCATCATCGACTTGTTTGCACCAAATGTTCCCGGCTCAATCAAAGATAAAGACTTAATTCAGAAGGAGTTGCGAGACCAGTTGGTTGACGACATCAGAAAATCATTTGGGCACGAATCAAAAAAAGCGAATTCTTCTGATGTGGTTAAGTTTATCGATGAGTCGGGTCGAAATGTATTCTTTGTGGACGGAACACGAGGTGCTGGTAAAACTACTTTTGTTAATAGTGTAGTTGAACGCCTGAACAAGGATAAAGAAGGATCCAAAATCGAATGCCTTCCTACGATAGACCCAACTAAGTTACCTCGTCATGAGCCGATTCTGGTTACAGTCATAGCTCGTCTAAATAAAATTGTATCTGACATTTTGAAATCAGACTGGTCATCTGTCGATTATAAAATTAAAAAAGATCAGTGGCAGAATCATTTGGAAAGAATTAAACGAGGTTTGCACTTGCTGACCGATAAAGAATATAAGCCAGAATATTTTAGTGATGCTTTAAATCTGGATGCTCAGCTTGATTATTCCATTGGTGGCCAGAACTTAGGGCAAATTTTCTCTGGATTAATTGATTGTGCCTGTGAAATTCTTTCCTGTACCGCCATATTGATTTCCTTTGATGACATAGATACCCAGTTTGGGGTTGGTTGGGACGTTCTTGAAGCTATTCGCAAGTTCTTCACTAGTGATCGGGTTGTTGTTGTAATGACTGGTGATTTGCGGCTTTATTCACAAATTGTGAGAGGCATGCAATATGGAAATTATAATTCTGTTGCTCTGAGTGAGGAGGATAGTAGCTTTCATGTCAAAGAGCGTGCGCAGATGGTCGAGCATCTCGAGCAACAATATCTATTGAAAATGCTACCTGCTAGAAAAAGAGTGAGGCTGAGAACCTTGCTTGAGCTTGAATCAGATGGTTCTTATGAAATTTATGTGGCCAGTGATTCCCGTATGAGTTCAAATAAAAATCTACCTATAGGCGATGTAGTAGAAAAAATGCTTAAGGATTCGATACATCTTCGTATTGGCACGGATTTGGATTTATACGTTGATGAATTTTTAAAACAACCCGTCCGTCTGGTTATTCAAGTTTTACAAGACTACTATGTGGGTTGCATTGAGGGGGGGGCACCGTCTTCAGTTTTGGCGAATTCATTATACAATGTTTTTCTTGGTAGTCTTTATAGGAATGGGTTTGGTAGTGATGGATATGTGTATGATATAGATGATTTGTGTCTGGACTTACTTTCTTATGTCGAAGTTGATCAAGACTTTAATACAGGATTTTACCTAAGGCCCAAATCTGAAATTGCTAGTCTGAGGCAGGCGGCATTATATCTTTCTTCTCAGGCTTCTAGGCTGTGCGAGGCCGGGTTATACAATTCCGCCAAGTTTATGTTCTCTGGTTGTGGGTCGATTAGTATATATAGGCAATATTTCTCCGCAGGGGATGTAGAGCTGAGTGATTATTCATCGTATCTTGCTGTCGGACGAAAAGAGGGTGTGTCGCATTGGTCGAGCCGGTTGTGTGCAGCGCTACCTGTTAATAGAAGGAGTATATATCAATTGGGGGGGATACGGCTAAGTCGGAGTGATCTCAATTCTGCAGTGTCTAAAACAAGAAGGTTCTCTAAGGTCGTATTGTCCTGTTCTATTAGCTCAGTTTCTGGAGAGCAGCTTTCGAACTATATTTCAATTTTTAATATAATAGGCGTTGCTTGCGATGTTTCTTCAGAAAAAGATCGAAGTTCTGTCAAGGCCTTGCTTAGAAAGGAAAGTGCGATCAAGTCATGTATTGCACCAAACTGGATGCTGAAAGATGGTAGGGGGGCGGTTAGACCGAAGCCAGATTTAGAATATGATAGTGGAAGGGTTTTCGTTGATAAGTACAGCTCGGTAGTTTATGCATGGGTATCACATATTAATGACCCTAGTTATGTAATTGCGCCGTCATCCGTTCTACTTGGTAAATCCTGGGTTCGGTTTTTTTTCAATCTTCAGCGTATTTTTGAATTGGCAGTGTCTGGTAGTGGGAATGGTGCTGGTCAACGATATTCTTATATGCAGTTATGTATGGTTGCATTCCTACACGCGGTTTTTGTTGAAGAGGACTTGGTCGGAAGCGGTTCAGATAGTGCAATCTTAGGAGATAGCATCAGTCAAAATCCAGTGAGGTCGATTTCGGAGTTTGTAAGTAAGTTGTCAAGGGCGGTTGCTAGAGTCTCTAGGCGTAGTGGTAGTTGGAGGTCTAATTATCCGCTATTCTACTCGCTTGTTAGTTGCCCTCTATTTCATCCGTTTTTATTTGGCGGACTGGGTCGGCAGGATTATCGAGATGAATCGAATCAATTGAGGATTTTAATTTCAAAGATTTTGCGAGAGTCAGGTCTTGATATTTTAAATGATGATTCATACTTCGGGGAAATCTACTTGGATGAATTCCCTAATATGCCCAATGATGGATGATGGCGGTGGTCTGAAATATGTCTTTGACTGATTATCTTTTAGAGTCTTCGAGACTATGCGGTCTGTTGATATCAATCAAGCTGGGCGAAACTCTTCATTCTGATAAATTGTTGAATGTAGTTTTTTTGTCTCAGTATGAAGGACGGCGCGCGCTCCCCGATCATGTTGCTCTGGCTCAGTGGCACTCACTGGAGCAGGATTTACAGAATCGAGGTATTAATCTTGGTCCCATTTCAGCCCTTCGTCTGATCGCTGAAAAGTTCATCAAAAACGAAAAAGACGGTCCGAAAACCGATCTAGCCTTGTTTTCTGAATGGCAAACTCTGATCAGTCGGGTTTCGTGTTTGCCAATTATGGCCTGCCATCAGGTGTTTAATCCCGGGCCTGTCAGTCAGGCTTATAACTTTCGCTGGCCGCTGTATCCATATCACCCGGCGGTTGAGGACTATATTGCCCGTGAGCGTTTGAACGAAACTCACCAACATCTGAACGGTAGTACCAGTGCGGAAGAGTGCTGGCTGGATACGTTGAAACATCCAGAGACAACAGTTAGAGATTTTGAGAAGGGCTGGAAGACTCAGGAAATGAAACAGCTCTGTGCCCAGATAGATTCCACTCTGACACCTGAAACTTTCAAGGCCCGATTGCAGATTGCCAATAATATTCGGGAAATTCTCTGCCGCATTGCACAAGGCATAGAGCTTCCGGAGTGGATGGCGTCCTTGCAGCACCCGCAGCAACTGGCGGAGAGTGATATTTGGCATCAGGGCCAAGAGTATCGGTTTACTGCGGTCTGGCCTACTTATGACAAATACAGACAGGAATCCGAGTTCCGGTTGATGACTGAACTAATTCGCCGTTGGCAGTATGGTGCGCCGGAAGGGTTGGAGCGGCTGCTGTGGATTTACCTGCTGATTCAGAATCAGTACCTCACCTTGCTGGTTCAGCGAGATGATTTTTTTGGCTTTGATCAGTTCCAGAAATACACCAAGACTGAGTTGCGGGAAGAGACCGAAAAGTCGTATCTGTCTCGCTTTAAAAGCGCTCATGGCAGTGGTGTGTATTCTCAGGTGCGCTATTTGGAAGGGCGTTTTTCTCCGAAGAATGATCCCCAAAAAATGGAGAAAATCCTGTTCGGTATCTTGCTTGGCTACTGGGAATATTTGAGGGTACATACAGCGCTGGATTGGCAACATGCGAATCCACTCAACCTTTCGCAGGTGCTCGACAACCTTGAACAGGTTGATCCAGATGGCAAGTGTGCCGAATTGGCTTTGGTGCCGCACTTTATCAAACAGCCTGCGAAACAAAACGAGGTATACCCCTATGCTGAGTTGTTGCAAGGCTTGAAGAATCAGGCGGCTATTTTAATGGATCTGCTCCATTACGAACCGCGCCTGACGCGCTGGATTCGAGGTGTGGATGCGGCAGCCAATGAAATGCATGCGCCACCTGAGTTGTTTGCACCCTTGTTTAGGGTATTGGCCAAATCCGGTATTGCGCATTTTACCTATCACGTCGGCGAAGACTTTCCTCATTTGATCAGTGGTATTCGCTTTATTGACGATGCAGTGAAGTTTTTACCATTGCGTAATGGTGATCGTCTTGGGCATTGCACTGCGATTGGTATCACGCCAAAAATCTGGAAACGTTCTCTGCCATCCTGTTTGGCCATGACCAAAGAAACCCGCTTGTTGGATCTGATCTTTATCTGGCGCGAGCTGCGCAGTCATCCTGAATTACTGCGCTACGCCAATCATGCTGCGATTGAAGCTGTGTGCCTGGCTCATGAGGTTTTCGCGCTTGAAGAAGAAATATCGATTACCACACTGGATCAAATCTTTGAATTACGTGGGATGTTGGCTGAATCCGAGGGGTTGCTTGGTGAGCTGGACGAGCCTCTAAAACCGAAATCACTGTGGCTGGATGAGTTCGAGAGCGCTAGGGAATTGGCTAAAAAACCGGGGATGAAGCGGCCGCTGGCGTTGTACAAGCGTTGGTTGACGGATAACGAAGTGCGAAAACAACGTGAGTTGTATGTGAATGTTGAGCTGGAGTGTTTGCCGGACGGCGCGGTTATCGCGTTGCAGCAGGTGGTAATGAACAAGCTTCGTACCCGCAACATTGCCATCGAATGTCCACCGACCAGTAATACCCGCATCAGCCAGTATAGAGAGGTCAGTGAACACCATATCTTCCGTTGGATGGGGTTGCCGGGAGAAGTAATTGAAGGCGATGTGCCGATGTCAATTTGTCTGGGGTCAGATGACCCCGGCATTTTTGCGGCTGACCTGAAATCTGAGTTCTATCACCTGTTCGCTGTTCTTACGCAGAAGTTTGGCTTGTCTGCAGCCGAGGCTTTGAGAAAGGTTGCTGAGGTGAATGAAAACGGGCGGATATATCGGTTTCATGGTGTTTGATGGCTGATGTAATACGCCTGGGCTATTAGCATCCTACGGTACGGAGTCATTCCTTGTTTGAACCAATAGACCACTGGCTGGAACACCGTCATATCCAGCAGCTGGGTTTTACCCGCGCCGATTGGGATGCCGCCAACGCTGGCTGGCAGGTATTAGAGCGTTATTCCGACGCCGAGCGTCAGCAGTTGTTTGAGCTGACGTTGCGGTTTTTGGTGCACAAGGTGTTTGCGTCGGGTCGGGGTTTTGAGCCGACGGGGCCAATTTGCCTGAAAGTGGCGACCATGGCCTGTGTGCCGATTTTGAACCTGGGCTTAAGTTGGTATGACGAGTGGCAAACCCTGATTGTTTACGAGGGGGATTTTCGTCCTAAACGGCCGTATCGCAGTGATGATGGGGTGATGCATGAAACTGGCCCGGGTTTGAGCGGCGAGGCCTGGCAGCGCGGGCCGGTGATTCTATCATGGGATGCTATTCAGCATTGTGGCCCTCACGCCCGTTCGGGCAAGGCTGGCAACGTGGTGATTCATGAGCTGGCGCATAAGCTGGATATGCTGAAGGAGGGTGCCAATTGTGCGCCGCCGCTGCATAAAGGTATGAGTGCGCATCAGTGGCATGATGTTTTTGAGTCGGCTTGGCTGCAGTTGCAGGGACTGGTGTTTCATCATCACGATTTTCATCAAGGCAAGGCGCATAAGCATGGATTGCATGGCGAGAGCGCGTTGCATGACATGCTGCCGATTGATCCGTATGGGCTGACCAGTCCGGCGGAGTTTTTTGCGGTGTGTAGTGAGACGTTTTTTGAGGCGCCGGTTACGTTGAAGCAGGCGTTGCCTGATGTGTATGAGCAGTTGGGGTTGTTTTATCGGCAAGATCCGGCGGCGTTGTTGTAATGCGCTTGATGCGGGCCAGCGGCCGGAGTGCCGGACCACCGCGCTCCCGGATAGACGGTTGGGTTTTGTCGGGCGGGCCTTCCGTGTTCCCTGGGCTTGAAAGTGCCGGAGCGCCGCGTTCATCGGCTGCCACACCGAATCCCAGCATTCATGTTGCTGTGTGGTGAATTTAATGGAGGTGATGCGCTGATTGAAATGCGATGGCTTGCGTTAAGAGGGTCAGGGATTTGAGGGTTGTTGCCGGTTTTCTCGGGGTGTTGCTTTGGATTGCCTTGGCATCGGGCTGTAGCGTGACACGCTTTCATGGTCCTGATGATGGCGTGTCGGAGTCGGTCAGGGATTTTGCCATGGCTACCTGTTTGACGGAGCAGCCGAACGCCTGGCTTCAGGATCAGGCGTGGAGTTGGGGTAATGGTATTGTCGGTCGCTACTCTGACGGCAAATTATCACATGCTGACGTTAAGGCGCGGTTTGCTCATTTGGCGACGGTGGTGCGAGAGCGGGCTGGGGCGGTTCCTATGCTGTATGGCAAAACGTTGCCAGCAGAAGATCCTGAAAGTAATCCTCTTGTGTTGCGCTTTTGTGGCGAGTTGATGGCTGATGAACATGTTCGGGAGGCTATGGACGTTGCCGAGGAGGCTATTCGGGGTTTGCGGTGAATTGGTCGTGGGCTGGTTTGGGCCGTTTGGTTGATGTGATGTTTGGTTCGGAGGCAAGCTTCCTCTTACATGTGTGTTTTTAATGCGGGCGGGCCGCCCGCGCTCCCGGAGGAGGTTGTTCGGAATGACGGTATTGTGCTGGTTGAGCGGTACAGGTGGCGCATATACAATCCGTGCCAGCTAAAACTGACTACAAGGCCGCACCAGATTATGTCTGATTCCAAACCAGAACTGCCGAACCATTTGTCCATTAACCCGCGTAGCCCGCATTATGTTGAAGCGTGCTTTGAGCATGACATTGGTATTCGTTTTAAGGGTAAAGAGCGTAACGATGTTGAGGAATACAACATCAGCGAAGGTTGGGTGAAGGTGTCTTCGCCAGTGGCTAAAGACCGTTATGGTCGTCCGATGCTGATGAAGCTGAAGGGTGAAGTGGAAGCCTATTACAAGTAATCGATGGATTACGCTTTCTGCGTGTTTTTGTGTTTGTTGAGATAGCAGGGGTTGATTGAAAAAACCGCCAAATTTGGCGGTTTTTTGTTTTTTGGGTTCAGGGGTTGTTACGCGTTGGCTACCACGAAGAGCGTGGGAGCCAGGGCAGTGGGTGGTTTTGAGGCTGGGGTTGCAGGGTTCGGAGGCAAGCCTCCTCCTACGTGTTTTCGGGAATAAATTCCCTCCTACGTGTCCGTTTGCATTCGGAGAGCAGGCGGGATACAGGGGTGTTGCGAGTGTGCGATTTAAGCAGCGGTTGTTGGGCGGAGCTCAACCTACAGGATCGGGAATGAATTCCCTCCTACAGGCTAAACGCAAAAAGGGCGTCTGGTTAAACGCCCTTTTTGATCTTGCGAGCGTCAGACGTCAGTCCTCCGACGTCTGACGAAAAGCACTTACAGCGCCTTGATGGCTTCGATCTGCTCTTTGATCTTGGCCTGGTCGCGTTCGTAACCGGTCAGTTTTTCTTTTTCCTTCTCGATTACGGCTGCAGGGGCTTTGGCGACGAAGCCTTCGTTACCCAGCTTGTTGGCGATGCGGGATACTTCTTTTTCCAGTTTCTCCAGCTCTTTGGTCAGGCGGGCGATTTCAGCGTCTTTGTCGATGAAGCCAGCCATTGGCACCAGTACTTCCATTTGGCCAACCAGTTGGGTGGTGGACATTGGCAGTTCGTCACCTTCGTTGTGCCAGGTGATGTTGCTGAGCTTGGCCAGTTTGGACAGGAAGGTCTGGTTTTCGTCGGCGCGACGGAAGTCGTTGTCGTCGCCGTCTTTCAGGATCACTTCCAGTTCCTTGCTTGGCGGGATGTTCTTCTCGGCACGGATGTTACGTACCGCGGTGATCACGCCTTGCAGCCATTCAACGTCGGCTTCGGCTTCGGCATCAATCAGGGCTTCCTGTGGTTCCGGGAAGCGGGTCAGCATAATCGTTTTTGGCTGATCTGGGCCCTCTTTGCCGGCCAGGTCCTTCACTTGCTGCCAGATGGATTCAGTGATGAACGGAATGATCGGGTGGGCCAGGCGCAGGGTGGCTTCCAGTACGCGTACCAGAGTGCCACGGGTGCCGCGCTTTTCTTCTTCGGTGGCGTTTTTGTCCCACAGCACCGGCTTGGACAGTTCCAGGTACCAGTCGCAGTATTCGTTCCAGATGAATTCGTACAGGGCCTGAGCGGCCATGTCGAAACGGTACTGATCCAGATGGCGACGTACTTCGCCTTCGGCACGTTGCAGACGGGAAATGATCCAGCGGTCGGCCAGCGACAGGGCAGCCGGTTCGCCAGTGGCGCCACAGGCGGCTTTCATTTCATCAGTGATGGTGATCTGGGTGTTGTCAGCTGCCGCTTTTTCAACGGCTTCTTCGCCAGCGATGGACAGCATCACGTAGCGGGAGGCGTTCCACAGCTTGTTGCAGAAGTTACGGTAGCCTTCCAGGCGTTTCATGTCCCAGTTGATGTCACGGCCGGTAGAGGCCATGGCAGCAAGGGTAAAACGCAGGGCGTCGGTGCCGTGCGGGGTGATGCCTTCCGGGAATTCTTTCTGGGTACGCTTGCCGATTTTTTCAGCCAGTTGTGGCTGCATCATGTTGCCGGTGCGTTTTTCCAGCAGAGCATCGAGGCTGATGCCGTCGATCATGTCCAGAGGGTCAAGCACGTTGCCCTTGGACTTGGACATTTTCTGGCCCACTTCGTCACGGATCAAACCAGTCACGTATACGGTCTTGAAAGGTACTTGCGGCTTGCCGTCTTCGTCCTTGATGAAATGCATGGTCATCATGATCATGCGCGCCACCCAGAAGAAGATGATGTCGAAACCGGTCACCAGAGTGTCGGTCGGGTGGAAGTCGGCCATACGCTTGGCCACTTCTTCGATATCAACGTTTGGCCAGCCCAGAGTGCCGAAAGTCCACAGCGCGGAGCTGAACCAGGTGTCCAGTACGTCGTTGTCCTGACGCAGTTCAACGTCGTCAGCAATGTTGTTCTGGGCGCGTACTTCGGCTTCGTCGTGACCAACGTAAACCTTGCCTTCGTTGTCATACCAGGCCGGGATGCGGTGACCCCACCACAGCTGACGGGAAATACACCAGTCCTGAATGTCGCGCATCCAGCTGAAGTACATGTTCTCGTAGTTTTTTGGTACGAACTGGATATCGCCGTTTTCAACCGCTTCGATGGCAGGTTTGGCCAGGGTTTTGGCGTCGACGTACCACTGGTCAGTCAGCATTGGCTCGATCACAACACCGCCACGGTCGCCGTAAGGTACGGTCAGGTCGTGGTCCTTGATCTCGTCCAGCAAACCCAGTTCTTCGAAGTCGGCAACGATGGCTTTACGAGCAGCAAAGCGCTCCATACCACGGTATTTTTCCGGGATGGCGGTGTCGACGTCGGTGTTCAGAGTACCGTCAGCGTTGAAGGCTTCAGCCACGTCACGCACGTCGGCGTTGAAGGTGAAGATGTTGATCATTGGCAGGCCGTTGCGCTTGCCGACTTCGTAGTCGTTGAAGTCGTGCGCCGGGGTGATCTTCACGCAGCCGGTGCCTTTGGTCATGTCGGCGTGTTCGTCGGCAACGATTGGAATGCGACGGCCAACCAGCGGCAGCTCTACGAACTTGCCGATCAGGTGCTTGTAACGCTCGTCTTCAGCGTTAACGGCTACGCCGGTATCGCCCAGTACGGTTTCAGGACGAGTGGTGGCAACCACGATGTAGTCTTTAACGTTACCTTCGCTGTCGGTGTAGGTTTCACCGTCAGCCAGCGGGTAGCGCAGGTGCCACATGTGGCCTTTTTTGTCTTTGTTTTCCACTTCCAGATCGGAAATGGCGGTGTGCAGTTTCGGGTCCCAGTTTACCAGGCGCTTGCCACGGTAGATCAGGCCGTCGTTGTACAGGCGAATAAACACTTCCTGAACGGCGGCGTAGAAGCCTTCGTCCATGGTGAAGCGTTCGGTTTCCCAGTCAACGGAGTTACCCAGACGACGCATCTGACGGGTAATGGTGCCACCGGAGTGTTCTTTCCATTCCCAGATTTTTTCGATGAACTTGTCGCGACCCAGCTCATGACGGTCTGGTTGGCCTTCGGCGGCCAGTTTGCGTTCAACCACCATCTGGGTGGCGATACCGGCATGGTCGGTACCGACCTGCCAGAGGGATTTCTTGCCCAGCATGCGGTTGTAGCGAATCAGTGCGTCTTGCAGTGTGTGCTGGAAGGCGTGACCCATGTGCAGGGAGCCTGTGACGTTCGGCGGCGGAATCATGATGGAGTAGCCTTCGCCTTCCAGACCTTCCTGGTAGGGCTTGAAGTATCCGTTGGATTCCCAGTTCTGGTACCAGTACTGTTCGATGGCGTCGGGCTTGTAGGTCTTGTCCATGGTGTTCGCTTTAACTCACAAATTTGGGCAGTCGTAGCCGTGAAATGGCATTGCCTTGGGCGCGGTGTCGAAGCTTTTGTTCGGTCGCGGTGGCTATTTCCGGCAAACGACTGATTGCACGGTGAAAAATGGCGTCGAGTATACCGGATTTGTTGGCAGCTGGGCAGGGTGTTGGCGGGTTATCAATAAAGCTGGATTGTGGTGATTCCAGCCGGTTGTGCTGTTGTTGTGGTGGGGTTGGTGCGCAGTGCGCACCCTACAGTGATTGTGTTGCTTTGTTGGTTTTTTACAGTGGTCTGTTGCTCTGTGCGCGCTCAGCAGTGCAGTAGGGTGCGCACTGCGCACCGCTCGGGATGTCTCGAAACAAAAAAAACGCCGGATTATTCCGGCGTTTTGTTGGGCTTCTTGTTCATAAAGGCGCGTAGCTTTTCACGTAAGCGGGCCTGAATTAGCGGCGTCAGTTCGTCAATCAATGTGTCGACGATCTGCTCTTGCTCCGATTTACTCAGATTGGCGACGGCTTTGGAGTCGTTCTCCATCTTGCCTTGCATTACTCGCTGCATGGTGCGGTGGGCTTCTTCGGCACTTTGCTGGGCGGCCTGGCGCTCAACGGTTAACCGATCCAATACGGATTTTGGCAAGAACGGGTTGTTGGGGTTGCGGGTTGTGGCCTTGGCTTCGGTTTCTTGCGCCACTGCTTTTGCCAGCGCAGCCAGTTCATCGATGCTCGGCTTGTGCGACAGTGCGGCTCGCAGGGAAGCTGGAGTTTCAGTGGTTTCTGGCTGTTGGCCAAGGGCGCTATCCAGTACTTCGTCGAGTGTTGGCTCGATGTCGTCTGCATGCGCTGCCTGTGCGGTGCTTTCGTTGGCCTTGCTATCGGTTGATGCTGTGGCTGCCGAGTTGACGGTGGCGTCGGGCAGGGTGTCAGAAACCTCGTCGAGCAGCAGTTCTGGCTCGTCGTCTTCGACGATGTCGCGCAGAATCTCGTGTCCCTCAGTGGCCTGACTGGCAAGTTCTGCCAAGGAAAATGCGATGTCGACTTGTTCGTCGGCCATCGGAATATCGTCATCCAGCATGGCGTCGAGTTCGCTGTAGGTTTCTTCTTCAGTCAGTGTCGGTACGTCGGGGTCGTCACTGTTGTTGTGATCAACAACGTTTTGCACTTTCTGGTTGTTCGGGTGTTCTTCGCTGCGTTGTTGGCGCTCGGCGGCACCGTGCAGGATGTCGTGCAGGGTTTCCAGGCTGTTGTCGTTGTTACCTTTGCGCTGCATTTCTTCGCGCAGATATTCGAGAATGTCGCGGGTAATCACAGGCCGTGGCTGGCTTGGCGGCGGCGTTTGGACGGCTGACAGGTGGCTCTTGCGATCCCCCTGTTTTACCGGCCGCAGCACCGGGGCTTCGTCGGAGTTGAATAAATCGCTCAGCACCGGCACTTCGTCAACGGTGTTGAGTTTGGTCAGGACGCTGTTGAAATCAATCTGCTCACCGGCAGCGTCATCCAATACTTGCTGCAAGGTGGCCAGTTCGTCCAATAGTTCGCGAGGCTTGTTCTCAGTGCTCATGTGCGAAGTCTCATATCCTGGTGACTTATGGGGTAACCCCGGTCACGCAAAAAACGATAATGGTCACGGGTGCTTTCCAGCACCGTATCTTCCTGAATGACTACTTCAACCAGCCGTTCAAATCTTGCAAAAAAGTCGGGCAGTTCATTGCTCAGGTTGATAATGACGTCATGAAACGCGATAGGCGCTTCATGCCAGCCAATCTGAACCGGGCAATCGTTCACAGGATGTTCCTCATCCACCAGAGCATGCGGTACAAACGCGTTTTCGCGGAACTGCCAAAGCTGGTCATCCAATGCCGTTGCGTGTTCTTTGCTGTTGGCGTGGATGTAGATCTTTTTGCCTTGCGCTTGTACTTTTTCAGTCAATCGGCAGACAAACTGCATTTGCTCTGACAGCTTGGTGGCTGCCAATACATAGAACAGAACGTCTGTCATACCGTTAACTTTTCAACCCTGCTGCGACGGTGTCCGGAAATGCTATCGCGGTTGTTTGAGTGATTCAAACAACCATGAACCTTTGCCGGAACATTTAAAATCTTATCCATTGTTTATAGCCGAAAAGCGGAACAAGTTGACCGATAAGGTCACATCCAGACCATCCAGCGCTGTGAGTGCGACACGTTTCTCGTTTTTGATGCGCCAGCCGTGAGGTGTCATGGTCAGCAAGTCGGGCAGGGCGTCGGCAGGAATGTGGACGGTCGATTGATGCTTGTGCTGGCTGTCCAGCTTAAAGCCAGCCTGCTCCATTTCGGCTGCCGGGGAATACTCATCGGTTTGTACGTCGTCATAAATATGCTGACGCAATTCCAACAGGTGTTCTGCCGCGGGCAGAATCAGCCAAACACTGCCGTCTTGTGTCAGTAGCTCTTTCCAGCGCTCGGCCATCACAGGAGTGAACACGCTGAAGATCATGCCCAGAGTGTTTGGCATAAACGGCAATTTGCCGCCACTGCCCACCATCCATTCAATGCCGCGATCACGCTGACACGCGGTTTTGACGGCGTCGCGCGAAATATCGATGCCATACAGGTTGTGCTGAACGCCGGCGGCATTCAATGCCTGATGCAGCTGGTTGGTGTAGTAGCCCTCGCCGCAGCCGTTGTCGGCAATCTGCAAGCCGGGCTGTCGGGCTGCGTCAGGCACCAGTGCGGTGTTAATGGCTTCGGAAATAGCGGCGTAAAACCCACGATCCAAAAAGCGTTTGCGCGCCAACACCATTTCAGCGTTATCGCCCGGGTTTTTCGACTTCTTCTGGTTAACCATTAACAGGTTGAAGTAACCCTGTTTGGCACGGTCAAAGCTGTGGTTGTTGTCGCAGCAGCGGCGCTTGAGTGCGCCGCGTTTGTCCGTGTCGCCATCAATCAGTGGCAATGGTAGGTGGCATACGGGGCAAGCAATCATCCCAGCAGACGCTCCAGAATGCCTTCGTACATATCGGTCAGGGTGTCGAGGTCGGCGGCGCTAACGCACTCGTCGACTTTGTGGATAGTGGCGTTGATTGGGCCAAGTTCGACAACCTGAGCACCGGTAGGAGCGATGAAACGACCGTCAGATGTGCCGCCAGCAGTCGATAATTCAGTGTCACGGCCGGTTACAGCTTTAATGGCGTCCACACAGGCGTCAACCAATGGGCCGCGGTCGGTCAGGAATGGTTCGCCACTGAGGCTCCATTGCAGGTCGTATTCCAAACCGTGCTTGTCCAGGATGGCTTCGGTGCGTTGCTTCAGAATGTCGGCAGTCAGTTCGGTTGAGAAACGGAAGTTGAACACGACCTTCATGGTGCCCGGAATCACGTTGGTGGCACCGGTGCCTGCATGGATGTTGGAAATCTGGAAGCTGGTAGCCGGGAAAAATTCGTTGCCGTCATCCCATTTTTCGTTGGCCAGTTCCGCCAGTGCAGGAGCGGCTACGTGCACCGGGTTTTTGGCCAGGTGTGGGTAGGCTACATGGCCCTGAATGCCTTTTACAATCAGTTCTGCACCCAGGGAACCACGACGGCCGTTTTTGATAACGTCGCCCACCAGGGTAGTTGAGGATGGTTCGCCAACGATGCACATATCGATCTTTTCGTTGCGTGCTTCCAGGGTCTCTACCACTTTTACCGTGCCGTTATGGGCAGGGCCTTCTTCGTCACTGGTAATCAGCAAGGCGATGGAGCCTTTGTGGTCCGGAAATTTGCGCACGAAGTTTTCAATGGCGACGATCATTGCAGCCAGTGAGCCTTTCATGTCGGCAGCGCCGCGACCGTAAAGCATGCCGTCGACAATTTGCGGCTCAAACGGTGGGTACTGCCAGCTGCTTTCCGGGCCAGTTGGAACAACATCAGTATGGCCAGCGAAGCACACCAATGGGCCATCGGTGCCACGGCGAGACCAGAAGTTATCAACTTCTTCAAAGCGGAGTGGTTCGTTGTTGAAGCCAACCGCTGCCAGACGCTCCATCATCAATTCCTGGCAACCCGCGTCTTCCGGGGTAACCGAATGACGGGAAATCAAATCGCAGGCTAGTTGCAGAGTGGGGGACATGGTGGCTCCTGAACGGGATGGGTTGAATCTTTCGGGCGGCGGATATTATCACGGCTGCTTTGTACGCCGAAGTATCCATTATGACAGCCGGTGATATTTCCTACGGAATATTCCGGCTGGCTCCGTGTTTTCAACGGTCCCTAGTCAATTAGCCGGGCGTTTGAGTGGCACAACCAGGTTTACAGAACTGGTTGGGCGAAGTCTTGGACGGTAAAACGGGCTGGGGCCCCAGCGATCGTAGCCGAAGATGTAGTGCACTTCGGTTTCTGGTTGTTCTTGCCACAGTTCAATGCCCGTGACGTTAATGTGGGCGAATTGATACTCGTGACTGCCAATCTTGCCTTGTTGCAGGCCGGTGAAGGTGCCGCGCACGGTCACTTCGCGGCCTTTTTTGTATATCTCCGGGTCTACGAAGTAATCTAACTCAGCACGAAAACGGCCGCTGGAAGCGTCCTGGTCTGAACGTGGATGGCCGGAATCCCACAGCGGTTTTTGCAGAATTTCCAAAACGGTGTGTTGTTCGGTGTTGCTCACTTTGATGATTTGGCCGCCCAGCACCACAGTTTCTCCGGCGTGCTCTTGCGGCGATTGTAGAAGCTGTTTGAGAGTCGGCAGCTGGTCAGGGTCGTTCACGGCGATGGACGACGGGTAACTGGCGCAACTGGCGAGCAGTATGCTGATCATGCTTACTAACAGGAGCTTGCTGCGCTGAAGCCCGTTTTTGGACCGATTTGGATGTGAGGAAAGGGTGGCTGTGTTCATGCTGATGCCCTGATGCGTTTGGCGATAACGTTTTGTACCTGATTTTGCTTCTCAGTTCCTCTGAGTGAAAAGGACATTGAATCATCTTTTCGGCAAATAACAGAATATCAGGCTAAGGTTTTTCAAAAGGGGCGCTGCCGTGCGGGGCCTCTGTCGTGATAGTATCGCGCCTTTACGCAATCGAAACAGAGTGAATTGAATGACTGATCAATTGACCCCGGAGCAATTGGATGCCGTGATGCAAGAAGCGGATCTGATTAAATCGCCAGAAGAAGTGCTGGCAGCCTTGGACCGGTTGGCCGAAGAGATCACCGAACGACTGGCAGGCAAAATGCCGGTGGTTTACACCGTTATGAACGGCGGCTTGCTGATGGCTGGCCAGCTGTTGCCAAAACTGAACTTCCCATTGGAAGTTGGTTACATGCACGCTACCCGCTACCGTGGCGAAACCACGGGTGGCCCGGAGCTGCAATGGCAGGCACCACCTTCTGTACCAATGGCTGACCGCCACGTACTGATTCTGGATGACATCTTTGACGAAGGCCACACCCTGGCCGAAGTAGTAGAAGCGTGTCGTCAACAGGGTGCCAAGGAGGTTTTGACTGCCGTATTGTGTACCAAAGACCATGACCGCAAGACCGACGCTCTGACAGTCGACTTCTCTGGCATGAATGTGGAAGACCGCTTCCTGTTTGGCTGCGGTATGGATTACCGCGGTTACTGGCGTAACACGCTGGGCATCTATGCGGTGAAGGGTCTCTGATCGAACCTCAGTGATTTAACAAAAACAGGCTCTTCGGGGCCTGTTTTTGTATCCGCTGTTTAATCATGCCCGATCCTGTGCTGTTCGTTGATGCTTATTCGGTGCCCGCACGCTGTTTCTCCGTTTTCTCTCCATATTCAACGCCCATTTCACGCCCATTTCACGCCCATTTAACGCTCATGTGCTGCGAGTACGGCTTGAGCATCGCGCTGACCTTGAGTCAGGTATGACAGTATCGGCTGCTCTGTCGGGTTGCTTTCCGGCGAGTGACCGATGGCAGTGGTCTAGACTCAAGATATTGAAATGCCATCAAAAGAAGCGACCCGACGGGTCTGTTATTCAGGCGTGGGTCAGATTCACATCGGAGGCTGTTGGTTTGAACGTTGAGTACATTAATCCGTTCGTCGAAACCATCAATAATATCCTGGCGACCATGGCGCAGCTCAGCTGTGAGTATTCAAAGCCCTACGTAAAAGATGGAGACGTTGCGTTGGGTGTTGTCACCGGGATCATTCCAATGGAAGGCGAAACGGTTAAGGGGTCGTTGGCGATTTCCTTCTCGGAAGGCGCCATTGTGAAAATCAGCAGCAATATGTTGGGCGAAGAAGTGCTTGGGTTCGATGAAACCTGCCGCGACCTGACTGGCGAACTGACCAATATGTTGTCGGGCGGTGCACGCAAGCTGCTGTGGGAGAAGGGGTTCGATTTTGAAATGGCGACCCCGGAGTTGCTGACCGGGGAAGACCTGATCGCCCACTCTGTTGCGGGGCCTGTCATGGTGATTCCATTCGATACCAAAGCGGGACCGTTCTTTATTGAAGTGGTCTTTAACAGCCGACTGGATCGCGCCAATACTTACAGCTAGGTGGTTTTTTACTTTAATCAATGGCTATAACCCATTGATTATAAATGCCAAATCCAGTTCATTGGTGGGCTGAGAAAACCGATCGTGCTTTTTAACAACGGCCGTCGCATCATTTGAACAGACTATTCCTGACGGCGATCCTGCCCTTTGATTTCTCCATCCAGAATTTCTGCGTACCATAATTGCCCGCTTATTTTTCCTACAGGAACCCCTCATAGAGATCGCCGACGCCCGGTCTGGCAACGATGGATTTGCTCGCGTTTTATCTTCCTTTGGTCCCGGCATCGTCACTGCCGCTTGTTGTGTGGGAGGCTCTCATTTGGTTGCCTCCACTCAGGCCGGTGCCAAATACGGCTGGCAGCATGCTCACTGTGTTGGATGGCTATGGGCGGGTGCTGGCCGAAACCCAGAGCCTGATTCTGACAGGGCAACCCGCTTCAAACGAACGCTGGCTGGGTTTCTGGATTCTGGTCATTGCTGCGGTGGCGCTGGCGATTGTGGTGGTTTGGACGTCTTCGCTGTTGGCTATGCTCAATTTCGCCATGACTGTTGGTTTTGTTGCCGCACCGTTTGTGGCGCTGCTGAACTACGTATTGATCAAGCGAACAGCACTGCCTGACGACTTGCAGAGCGGAAAGGGGTTAAACCTGCTGGCGATTTGCGGTTTGCTGTATCTGGCAGGATTTGTCGCCTTGTTTATTTGGTGGAAGTGGTTGATGTAATGTCTTGCGGACTTGACACTGTATGTATAAACAGTTACCCGTAAGAGCGGCACCAAAGCCAACTTAAATGCCCGGAATCGTTCAAATAGCGAACGATTCCGGGCTGACTTGTCTGCTTCAAGTGAATTTCAAAACCGTCACTCTGACGATATTTCGTGCCTTTGTAGGCCATTCCGTTTGCCCGACCCACCTTCCCGCCAATTCCCCTGAATTTGCCTGCCGACGCTGGTATAGTGCGCGCCTTGCTAGGGGTCCTCTGAATAGTTCGGTGTTGGAAGTTGAAAGGTCTCGCCATTCCGCTGCATTCGCCGCGGGGTTGTAAAGAGCCAATGACAACCCGCAGGACTCGCGCAGAGCTATTCAGAGGTCCCCAGAAACTTCCAATTCCTCGCTTATTCGGGTGGTTATTCGATGCTCTTCTTCAAGGAGTTTGCTCAAACCTTCTCGCCGAACATCAAGAATGATGTGTTATCCGGCCTGACGGTTGCTCTGGCTTTGGTGCCAGAAGCCGTTGCTTTTGCTTTTGTTGCTGGCGTTCATCCGCTGGTAGGTCTGTATGCCGCCTTTATGGTGGGTTTGATCACTGCCTGTATCGGTGGTCGTCCGGGAATGATTTCCGGTGCCGCAGGTGCGTTGGCGGTGGTTATGGTGGCGCTGGTTGCCGAGGCCGAACGAGACTTTGGCTCGGGCATGGGGCCTCAGTATCTGTTTGCTGCCGTGGTGCTGATGGGTGTCATTCAGGTTACGTTTGGGGCTATGAAGCTCGGCAAGTTCATTCGATTGGTGCCTTACCCAGTGATGCTGGGCTTCGTTAATGGTCTGGCCATCGTGATTTTCCTGGCACAGCTGCCGCAACTACAGGTGTCTACCCCGGAAGGTAAGTGGGGCTGGTTGTCCGGTGAATGGTTCAGTGGCATGCAGCTGTGGATCATGCTGGGGCTGATTGCGCTGACCATGTTCATTACCATTAATCTGCCAAAACTGACCAAAGCCGTTCCGTCTGCTCTGGCGGGTATTCTGGTTGCGTCGTTGATTGCGTTTGGTCTGGATCTGGACACCAAAACCGTGGGCGATCTGGCATCCATTGCCGGTGGCTTGCCTGAAATTGCGGTTCCAAACGTACCTTTCACGCTTGAAACCCTGATGTTTATTCTGCCGTACTCCATCATTTTTGCTGCCATTGGTTTGATTGAATCGCTGCTGACCGTGACCGTGATTGATGAAATGACCAACAGCCGTGGTCGTGGTAACAAAGAATGTGTGGCTCAAGGTGTTGCCAACGTTGCAACCGGTTTTATCGGCGGCATGGGCGGTTGCGCCATGATTGGCCAGTCCATGATCAACGTATCTTCTGGTGGTCGTGGTCGCCTGTCTGGTATTGCGGCGGCCTTGTTCCTGCTGAGTTTCATTCTGTTCGCGTCACCGCTGATCGAGCAGATTCCAATCGCTGCGCTGGTGGGCGTGATGTTCATGGTGGTCATTGGCACTTTTGAATGGGCGTCTTTCCGCATGATTGGCAAGATTCCAAAGCATGACCTGTTCGTGCTGGTGCTGGTGACCGTCGTTACCGTACTGACCGACCTGGCCATTGCGGTGATCATTGGTGTAATTGTGTCGGCCCTGGTATTCGCCTGGAAAGCGGCTCAACGCATTAACTCCCGCAGCCAGATGCAGCCGGATGGTGCCAAACTGTACAAACTGGATGGCCCGGTTTTCTTCGGCTCTATTTCAGCCTTCCGCGATATTTTCGACATCGAAAACGATCCGCAGAAAGTTTTGGTCGATTTCGCTGACAGTCGCGTTTGGGACCATTCTGCGCTGGAAGCAATCGACACACTGGCCGAGCGTTACGCCGAAGCAGGTAAAGAGTTGCATCTGCTGCACTTGTCAGCAGAATGTCGCCAGCTGCTGAAAAAGGCGGGCAACCAGTGTGATGTGAACGTGATCGAAGATCCAAACTACAAAGTAGCTGTAGACGAGCTGGCCTGACGCCAGCTTTGCTTGATCGCGCTGGGAGGCTTGTTATTCAGTATGCCTCCCGTATTCGGTGGTTATTCCTTAAACCACCAATCCGGCAGCAGTGCCCGCACCTCGGGCCTGCTGTATCTCGGGTCTATCAAATCAATCCAGCCGGTGTCTTCTGGTGTCCGAATCAAACGGCCTGCGGCCTGCACGACTTTTCGCATGCCCGGGTAAAGCCAGGTGTAGTTGTAGCCGTGCTCATCACCAAAGCGCTGTTTGATGCGTTCTTCCAGTATTTTGTGCAAGCGGTCGGAGGGTGGTAATCCCAGCGTGATAACGGTAACGGCATTTAGCTCATCACCGGGCAAGTCGATGCCTTCCGAGAATACACCGCCTAACACCGCGAATCCCATCAGGTTGCGTTTACGCCGGAAGGTTTGAATAAAGGACTGCCGCTGGGCTTCGCTCATGGTTGGTTTCTGCTTGAGGATCTTGATGTCACTGTCCAGCGACGCCACAGCATTGGCAATGGTATGCATATAGCTAAAGCTACTGAAGAAAATCAGGTGGTTGCCGGGCCGTTGTCGGTAGTTATTAAGCAGGGTAGTGGCCAGTTTCAGGTGGTTCTGCTCACGCCGGTTGTAGCGGGTGTCGATGTCCGGGAAGCCCAGCGTCATTTGCTGTTTATTGAATGGGCCGCTGGTTTGGATGTCGCGGGTATGTTCTGGCATGCCCAGCATGTCCCGGTAGTAAACCGACGGTTGCAGCGTGGCTGAAAACAGAATGCTTGCGGCCGAATCTTCAAACTTTGGCTTGAGGAAGTCAGCTGGAATCAGGTTGTGAATAGTCAGTGTTAGGTGGCTGGTGGCCCATAGTTCGCCGCTGTCGTGTTCTTCCCGTGTGATCTCTACCACCGAATGAGGGCCATAACGTTCCGCCAGCCGTAAAAAGCCAAGGCAGTCGAACAAGGCTTGTTGCAGCAATTGGTCTTCCGGCTTGTCGGCCAAGCTTTTGGCAAGCGCCGAGCTGAGCTGTGAGATGGGCTGAACCAATGTGTCAGGCAGCTCGTCGCTGAATCTTGAGCTTATACCGTTATCTTCTTTGGTTTCCTCTTCGGTTCCAAATAGCGCGTGATGATCTGGAAAAATCAAGTCTTCCAGTTGCTGCCAACCTTTCTGAACACTGCCAAACGCGGCTTTAAGCCCATGTTTTCCGCCAGCTTTTTGCGCGGGTTCCTCAAAGCGACGCTGTTCCAGTGTCGTCGAATACATACCGCGGGCGCGATCAATCAGGTTATGGGCCTCGTCAACCAATACTACGCTGCGCCATCCTTCTTCGACGGTATGACTGTGTAGGATGGCGCCGTCATCGAAGTAGTGGTTTACATCACCGACCACGATATCGCTCCAGCGCGCCATTTCTTGCATTAAAAAGTACGGACAAAGCGTATGTTGGCGGGCGATGGCTTTGACGGCGTCGGTATCCAGCCAACGGGAATCGGCGGCCTGTTCACGAGCCTTGGGAAGCCGATCGAAAAAACCATCGGCCAAAGGGCAGGAATCTCCATGACAGGCATTTTCCGGGTATTCGCAGGATTTCTCGCGGGCGATTAGCTCAAGTGAGCGAATGGGTGGCGTTCCGTCGTTGCCAAACAGCTTCTTAAGATTATCCAACGCCAGTTGGCGCCCGGTGGTACGTGCGGTTAAAAAGAACAGTCGATCCAGCTGTTTTTCCGGCATGGCTTTCAATGCCGGGAAAATCACACCGAGGGTTTTGCCCAGACCAGTGGGTGCTTCCAGTAGCAGAGGGGCTTGCAGGCTAATGGCTTTGTAGACAGTTTCGCTGAGGGGCTTTTGGCCGGTGCGAAATCCTTGCTCCAGAAACGCCAATTGCCCCAGGTAGCTATCGCGCTCGCGGCGGTGGGCTGTTTCTTTCAGCTGCCATTGAATCCATTCATCGGCCAGCTCTTGCAGCGCCTGCCATAGGTCATCGGCGCTCAGTGCGTCTTCCTGCTCGTGACGGGCTTTGCTGTCGACATCCAGGTACACCAGTGAAAGCTGAACCTGTTCCAAATCATCCCGTTTACATAGCAGTGCCCCGTAAACTTTCAGTTGAGCCCAGTGCTGGTGCTGTTGGCCCGGGTTAATTCGGTCGGGGCTGCCGCGAAAGGTTTTGATTTCAATCAGCTGCGCCGGCTGGCCTTTCTGTGGTGCTCGGTAGAGGTCTGCGCGTCCTTTTAGGTTTAGTGTTAATGAAGCGGGTGTGCCCGAAGACTGTGATTCATACATGCCTTCTATCGGGTGTTCGGCTTCGTGATCCGGGTATTGGCTTTGGAGCCACTGGTGACCAAGGATGCCTTCTCTGGCACTCGGTGATGGCGAATAACGATGATCCAGACTGCCTATGCGGGCAGCAAATTCACACAGTTGGCGTACTGATGTCTGGAGCATAGTGGACGTTATGGCGATCGTTTTCAGAAGAGTAAAGTGGCTGTTACCTTACACCATTTGTCGTGCCCTGCCTCGGGTTTTGGGATCAGGCGATGGAGAACAAGCCTGTGAAGAAAATAACGCCATTTGAATACTGGCTGGCGTACACTGGGACGCTAATGGATGCGATGTTCTGGGTAGTGTTATGACATCTTTTGCTGTGATAGAAGATCAAGCCGCAATGCGACACGGTGGTATGGAACGCCTGAAAAGCCTGTTTCAATTTCCCTTGTTGGCCGAAGACATTGCCGAAATCCCGGATGAACGCTGGCTTTCAGAAGCCTGCCGGGTGGTCATGCAGGCGGGCTTCAATTGGGAGCAGGTTGATCGAAAGTGGCCTTCGTTTGAAGACGTTTTCTCCGGCTTTAATATCGACGCCGTTGCTGCGTTGTCAGACGAACAGTTGGAAGCCATGATGGCGACCGGGAAAATCGTCAAACACTGGCCCAAGATCAAGGCATTTCGCGGCAATGCCGTTATGCTGCTTGAATTGAAGCGCCAGCACGGTTCGGTAGGACAGGCATTCAGCCAATGGCAGCCCCGTGAATTTGGTGAGAACCTGTTGGGCGTTCAAGCCAGTGGCGACCGTTTGGGTGGCAAAAGCGCTGCTATCTGGTTGCGTCGCATGGGAGTAGACAGCCTGATCCTGACGCCATCTGTTGAAATAGCGCTGAAAGAGTTCCGGGTGATAGAGCGATTCTCTGGTTCCCGTAAGGCCTGGAGTGAATTCCAGCCCATCGTGAACGGTTGGCTGGATGAAACAGGCGAGTCCCTGAATTACATCAGTCAGGTGCTGGCTCGCTCGAGCGGTGATATTTATAACGAAGCGCTGACGGAATAACGAGGTTTACCCTGTATGTTTACAATGAAAAATCTATTGTTGGGGGCTGTATTATTGGCTTCTTTGCCTGCGGCAGCGAATCAGGCTGTTCAGGGGCCGTTAATTCAGTCTCCGGGTACGTTGGCCGTTTACAAATCGCCCACCTGTGGCTGTTGTACGGGCTGGGTTGATCATGCCAAAGCCCATGGCCTGACCGTTGATACCTATAATGCGCCGGATTTATCCGGGCTTAAGCAGTTCCATCAGATCCCACTGACTCTGCGCTCTTGCCATACGGTTGTGTCAGAGCAGGGGTACGTATTCGAAGGGCATGTGCCAGCCAAATTGGTAGAGGTTTTTTTGTTGGCACCGCCAGCAGGAGCCAAGGGGTTGACCGTACCTGCCATGCCTGTCGGCAGCCCAGGGATGGAAATGGGCGACAAGTTTATACCGTATGAGGTGTTGCAGCTCAATATGGATGGCAGCACTGAGGTGTTCGCTAAAATTGATGCCCCGGATCAACAATATTGATTCAGTTTTCATTCTTTAGCTTAAATACTCATCAAGTATATCGTTTTTGACTCCCCGTTTTCGGTAGATGGTCTAGGCTGTGTTTTAAACACCCAGAGGTTCTGCCATGTTTTTCTCTAAATCCTCAAACAAGGCCAAGGCGACGCCAGCACATACACACGACAAGGCAGTAGTGGATGCCATATGCCGCTCGATGGCGGTCATCGAATTCAACCTCGACGGCACTGTGATTAAAGCCAACGATATTTTTCTGAATACGGTTGGCTATACACTTGAGGAAATCCAGGGCAAACACCACCGGATGTTCTGTGAGCCAGAGGTGTACCAGAGCCACGAGTACAACACTGGCTGGCAGCGGCTTGCTCAGGGTGAGGTACTGTCTGGTCAGTTCAAACGCCTGAGAAAGAACGGCGATGCAATCTGGCTGGAAGCGACGTATAACCCGGTGTTTGATGCTGACGGTAAAGTGAGCTCGGTGATCAAATTTGCGTCCGATATTACGGACTACATGGTAAAAAATGCTGAAACCCGTGCTGTGTTGGATGCGGTAAATCGCACATCGGCGGTGATTGAATTCTACCCGGACGGCACCATCATCACCGCCAATGACAACTTCATCAGTACCATGGAATACAGCCTGCAAGAACTGCAAGGCATGCACCATCGGGCATTTTGTCAGCCTGAATTTGCTAATTCGTCTGAATACAAGCGCATGTGGCAGGACCTGGCATCCGGCCGAGCAATTGGTGGGCGTTTTGAGCGAGTAAACCGTTCAGGCAAGACGGTATGGCTGGAGGCTTCCTACAGCCCGGTTGTTGATGCATCAGGAAAAGTGACAAAGGTAATCAAGTTCGCGACTGATATTACACCGCATGTGGATCAGGCGTTGGCCGATGCCAAACGCGCTGCTGGCGCACACGAAATTGCCTCCGGTACGCTCGAAACAGCCAGTGATGGAACCGTGGTCATTCAGAATGCGGCTGAAGAAATGCGTCGTATTGCCGACAGCGTAACCACCACTGCCAGTGCGATTGCCGAGTTGGGCAAAACCTCCGAACAGATCACCGCCATTGTTAATTCCATTCGCGGCATTGCCGATCAAACCAACCTGCTTGCCTTGAATGCGGCCATTGAGGCAGCCCGTGCCGGTGAGCAGGGACGGGGATTTGCGGTAGTAGCCGATGAGGTACGCCAGCTGGCGGCACGCACCAGTGATTCGACCCAGGAAATTTCTGACATGATCAGTAAAATCCAGTCGGGTATTGATTCCTCAGTGAAATCCATGAGTTCGTGTGAAAGCCAGGCTCAAACCGGCGTAGAGTTGGCCGGTCAGGCGGGTGAGGTAATCATTAAAATCCGCGACGGCGTTCAACAAGCCGTTGAATCAGTCTCCGTTTTTGCCAATTCGGCTAAAAACTGAGCATCTGAAAAATCTGAACAAGGCCGGGAATAGCCCGGCCTCGCAGGTATGGCACTGATTCAGAGCCATGCCAGAAGTACCGACAAACTCACCAGCGAGCCTACGGTAGAGAACAGGATCGTTCTGGACACCACGGCAGGCTCTCTCTGATACAGCTCAGCCAGCATGTATGGGCCCGTGCCCGTTGGCAGTGCTGCCAGCAATACTGCGGCTTTGGCCCAAAATTCCGGCAAGTGAAAAACGTGGTAGGCCAGTACCCAGGTAATGAGTGGATGGACCACCAGTTTGAGAGTCACCAGCCCGTACGCACCATTGGTACTGCCAGTGTGTTTCGCGGCCAAAAATGCTCCCAATGATACCAGCGCACAAGGCGTCGTTGCGCCTCCCAGCATATCCAGAAAAGTTATGGCTGGTTGATTCAGTCCAATATCGAGAACATTCCATAACCCACCAATAATAGGCGTTACCACCAGCGGGTTTTTCGCCAGTGCCAGCGCAACCTTGCGAACAGCAGGCCAGAGGCGCTTTTCCGTTTGCAAGCCCACTTCAATCAGAACAACGGCCAGTGCAAACAGCAGACACACCACAATCAGGCTGGCAATCAATGCTGGCTCCAGACCCTCATCGCCCAGCACCAGTAAACACAGTGGGATACCGACATACCCGGTATTGGCGTATCCCGCACCCAGTCCGTCAATGCTGGCACTGGCCAGACCTCGACCACTGCACAACTTCCAGATAACGGTCGCTGCAAACACACCCAGAGTGGCAATGATGGTGACCCAGATAAAACCGGGGTGCCAAATATCTTCCAGCCGAGCGGTAGCAGTGGATTCAAAAATCAGCGCAGGCAAACATAACCAGACAACGAAACGATTCAGTTCAGACGCTGCCGTAGGGCCAATTAACTGAAAGCGACGGCACAAAAAACCTGTAAGAATCAAACCAAAAATAGGCGCCAGAACAGCAAGGATGTGGACAAACACGGAGAGGGGAGTCCTGTAATAATCAGTGAGTGACGGCAGAATAAATAGGATTCCCGATACCGTCCAATGCTGCTTTTATGTAAATTAATACCGATTAGAGTATCAATCTACTTGGAACTTAGCAGCATGAACATTCGCCATTTGAACGCCTTTGTGGTGCTGGCTGAAACATTGCACTTCGGAGAGGCGGCCAGGAAACTACACATTTCACAGCCTCCGCTGAGTCGCCAAATTGCAGCGCTGGAGGAAACCCTGCAAGTGCAGTTGTTTCGGCGTCGAACTCGTACCGTCGAACTGACGCCAGCTGGAGAGGTGTTTTTGGTCAGTGCCCGTAGGATTCTGGATGAGGTCGATCAGTCGATTCATCGGGTTCGGGCGGCAGACCGTGGCGAAGTAGGGGAAATCACCATTGGCTTTACCATGTGTGCCGCCTGGAGCGTGGTGCCAAAGCTGCTGGCGCGCTTTAAGCATCAACAGCCAGATGTAAGAATCAATTTAAAGGAAGTGTTGCCCAGTGATCTGGACGAAGCGCTGTTAAGCGGTGAACTGGACGCCGGCATCAGCTTTCCGCCATTCAACCCCCACCAACTCATTGATGGACTATGCTGCACCACCATTCATTCCGAATCCATGGTCGCCGTGCTGCCATCCAAACATCCCATTGTTGTAAAACGGTTGGCATCCAGCGATGTCACGCCTTTGGATCTGGCGCTACTGGCCGACGATGATTTTGTGACGTTTCCTTCTGAAACTGCCCCTGAACTACATCGTGCCTTGATGGAGTCCTGTCGGGTTGGGGGATTTGAGCCCCGAGTGGTGTTACAGACTCAGCTGCAACAGACCATCGTCAACCTGGTGGCTGAGGGGCTCGGTGTTTCTTTGGTGCCTGAGTCCATGTGCCGAATGCAGTTGGATGGCGTAGTGTTCGTTCCTGTTCTCCAAGCTGATGTGGCGGTGGTGGAACAGGCTGTTTTCTGGTGTGCGACCAATAACAATCCATGCCTTGGACCATTTCTGGCAAATAATGGAAGCTCGGCAACAGCTAACAGCTAACAGCTAACTTCTAGCGCCTAACGCCCAACCAGGGCAACAAGTTGATGCCCGCTGTATGGTCCAAGCGGGGCCAAACTGTATCTGTTGGCGCGGAGATGGGTCGTTAGAATATCCGTGTGATTATCTTGGTTATAGGTTGAAAAGGTTATGGCGTCTTCTTCAGGTTCCGCGTCGCAGAGCGCCGCACTGCCGCCGGGTCAGCACAGTAATTTATTACACCCGGTATTGATTGCAGGCTGTGTCATTGTACTGGTCGGTTTTGCCATTCGTTCGGCGTTTGGTTTATTTCAGATCCCCATTGCCGACGAATTTGGCTGGCTCAGGGCAGAGTTCTCGTTCGCGATTGCCTTGCAGAATCTGTTTTGGGGTATCGGTCAGCCTATGTTCAGTGCCATGGCTGAGAAATTTGGTGACCGCAAAGCCATTTTGTTAGGCGGCGTGTTTTATGCCGTCGGTTTGTTTTTGTCGGGTTATGCCATTACGCCCGGTCAACATCAATTTCTGGAGATGCTGGTTGGTTTTGGTATTGCAGGTACCGGATTTGGGGTGATTCTGGCCGTGGTCGGTCGGGCAACCTCTGACAAGAATCGCTCAATGGCCCTTGGAGTTGTGACCGCAGCAGGATCGGCGGGTCAGGTGGTTGGCCCACCACTGGCGCAGTTTCTGTTGGATAGCCTGGCCTGGCAGCAGGTCTTTATGGTGTTTGCCGGACTGATTCTGGTGACCATGTTTGCACTCACCTTTCTGAAAGTGCCAGCACCGGTTAAGCCTGCTGCTTCGGAACAAAGCCTCGGCGATGTGGTGAAGCGGGCGATGAAAGACCCGACTTTTATCTTTATTTTCCTGGGGTTCTTCTCGTGTGGTTACCAGCTGGCCTTTACTACGGCTCACTTCCCTGCGTTTGTCGCCGAAATGTGTCAGGCCGTTGAGCCTCATGGAATTCTAAGCTCACTGGGCATCACCTCAACGTCAACGCTGGGGGCCGTAGCATTGGCGTTTATTGGCGTGTTCAACATCATGGGTACGATTCTGGCTGGTTATCTGGGGAATATTTACTCCCGCAAATACTTGCTGGTTGGCATTTATGCATTACGAACGGTTGTTGCTGCGGCATTTATCATGGCGCCGATCACGCCATTCAGCGTGCTGTTGTTCTCTGTGCTGATGGGTGGGCTCTGGCTCGCAACCGTTCCGGTAACGTCAGGGTTGATCGCTCAAATTTATGGACTGCGCTATATGGGAACTCTCTACGGCCTGGTATTCCTGTCGCATCAAATCGGTGGATTCCTGGGTGTATGGTTGGGTGGCAGCCTTTACGATCAGTTTGGAAACTACAATCTGGTTTGGTGGGTTGGTGTTGGCGTAGGGGCTTTTTCGGCAGTGATTCACTTGATCGTGGACGAGCGTCCGTGGAACGATCGAAACAGTGGTATACAGCCAGCGTAAAAGGAGTTTATTGGGTCTGGTTTGCGCTTCAAATCAGACCTGATGGCCTCTGAATTAATGTGTCAAATCAGGCCGCTTAAAGGGTCAAATGTAACGCCGCTGTAAAATTCCTGACAAAAAGGGTTAGTCTTGCCACAGGTTCCACGGAACCGTGCTAAACAGGATGTGTCTTGTAGAACAATGATTACAAAATCAGGAGACAACCATGAGTATTGCAAGCGCCTTGGCAGTGTTGGTTATTTGGAGTGTGTTGTTTGTCGGCTTTTCCGGCTTCTTCCGTCAGGGAGAGCGTGCGATTCAACCGGTACGCATCAACCCGCAGTTCCGTCGTGACGAGCGCGATCTGGACTGACCTTGCCACGCCCTGAACTGTCCAAGGATTCGTTCAGCAGGGCTTCCTTACTTTTTTATTGCTTTCTCTCAATCCTTTTTCAGCCAGACCTTTTACTCAGCCGCTTTCCGTTTCTTTTCCCGTCACCTGTTCGCTTCGATCACGCAAATCAACTAGGGACCCTCTGAAAAACTCTGCACAGCTCTGCGCGAGTCCTGCAGGTTGTCATTGGCTCTCTATAAACCCGCGGCGAATGCAGCGGAATGGCTGGTCCTTTTCAAATCGGGCCGCGCAGGTTCGCCAACACCGTTCTGGCGGGCTGCAGGCCGCGCCCTACGGGGATGGCAGGGCATTGCTGACTCTGTGTCGCTGATCTTTGACTTGACCCGTCAGGCCTGCAAATCAGCTTCGTGATTCAGCTTCGCCCTGTCATCCAGAGCGGGCACCGAGTTTTTCAGAGGGTCCCTTGGCTCGCTGATGTCTGCACGCTGATATCTACACGCCCAGTGCACGCTGTGTTGCGATTAACAGATGTCATGCGTTGTTTGATATGGTTCTGCCGTTATAAAACAGAGGAGTAGACCATGGACGCTGAATTTTGGCACAGCAAGTGGGAACGCGGTGAAATAGGCTTTCACAACAGCGAGGTGAATCCTTTGCTGGCTCGCAACTGGCCTTGCATGGGGCATTTGGGAGGCACGGTGTTTGTGCCTTTGTGTGGCAAAACCCTGGATATTGCCTGGCTATTAGGGCAGGGCTACGCCATTGCAGGTGCGGAGCTCAGTGAAAAAGCCGTTCAGGCATTGTTCGACGAACTTGGTGTTACCCCGGATGTGACCGTGGTAGCGGACTACGCTGCTGAGCAGCCTCTGAAGCTGTGGCAGGCGAACGGTATCCGTATTTTCAGCGGCGATATTTTCAAGCTGACCGCCGAGCTGCTTGGCCCGGTTGATCTGGTGTACGACCGCGCCGCCATGGTTGCACTGCCAGCTGCGGTTCGCATCGAGTATGCCCAGCATCTGGTATCCATTTCCGGCTCTGCACCACAGCTTTTGATCTGTTTTGAGTACGACCAGTCGAAGATGCCCGGGCCACCATTTTCAGTAGAAGCCGACGAGGTTCATCAAAACTACCGCGCTCACTACAACCCTCAGTTGCTGGAATCGGTAGAGGTCGAGGGTGGCATGAAAGGCAAAACTCCCGCCACTGAAAAGGTCTGGCTACTGGACCCTGTAAGCTGACCAATACGTCGTTTGTACGCCATTTACTGAAATAAAATCCGCATCAGCTAGAGAAAGCCCGGTTCCTGTCCTTAACTTTAGGAACGGTAGTTTAACTGGTGCGGTTATGTCTCAAGTCCCGATCCCCGACAATGAAGTCCAACGGCTACAGCTTGCCAAAGAGCTGATTAAGCTCACTCGGGAGCCGTCGAAAGAACTGCAGAGCATGGCCTCACTGGTGACCGATGTGGTTGCTGCTGCGGTGGTGCAGATCAATCTGGTGGGTTCCAGCAGTGTTGCGTGCTGTGCATCCTGTGGTACTGAAGCAGAAGATGCTGGTCGCTCGGACTCGCTGGCAGCCTATACCCTGTGCGAACAGGACGTACTGCTGATCACAGACACGCAAAACGATGGCCGCTATGCCAGTGCTGCGCTATCAGGAGATTACGGTTGGTATCTGGGTGTTCCTCTAAGCGTTGAATCCCACACCACCGTTGGTTCGTTGTGTGTTTACGGACAACCAGATACACAGCCTTCAGATTCCCAGATATCTCATGCTCGCCAGCTGGCCAATTTCATTGCTCAGTGGTTACAGTTGCAGCTAACCAGCCGACAGTTGGAATCCGAAACGGCCGCCAAAACATACCACCTGGCGTGTGCTGACGCGCTGATGGAGGCGTCGTCCGCTGGCATGATTCGTATGAACGGCCGCTGCGACATTCTTGAAGTCACGCCCCATATGGTGAGTCTTCTGGGCTATCAGGCATCCGAGCTGGTTGGTTCAAACTGTTCGGCATTGGCACCAGAGACCTCGGTTAATGAGCGCATCACGGATGAAATATCAACGTATCTGCAACGGCCACACCCCATAGCTGGAGTTGATACTTATATACGCCACAAGGACGGCACGTCCGTTCCGGTGCATTTAGCCGTCAGTGAAGTGCCTGGTCAGGGGCTGATGGACGAAAAGGATTTTCTGGTCGTTGTTACCGCTGCCAGTGCCGAGCGAAAAGCCGACCTACGCCATCAGGACGAACGCATGCTGCTGCGTTCTGTAATCGAAGCCAATGCCGATCCGTTTTATGCCCGTGACGCCAGAGGCCGCTATCTAATTGCCAATTCGGCCGCATTGAAAAACGTTGGCGCAGCTGCTGCCCGAGGCACATCGCAACAACTCAATGAAGCTGAGCAAAAGGTACTGTCCAGCGGCCAACCGGTGAGCACCCGCGAATGGCTGGATGACGGCCGTCGTATTGAGGTCAAGTATTCGCCGTTAAAAGACAGCCAGGATGGTGTCCGTGGCGTGGTAGC
This sequence comes from Oceanobacter sp. ABM4_470, assembly GCF_056158645.1. Taxonomy (NCBI): domain Bacteria; kingdom Pseudomonadati; phylum Pseudomonadota; class Gammaproteobacteria; order Oceanospirillales; family Oceanospirillaceae; genus Oceanobacter; species Oceanobacter sp. ABM4_470. Next base: position 1,471,871 of record NZ_JBSWTR010000001.1, on the reverse strand, counting down.
GGTGGAGCACGACGTTACCAAGCTCACTCAGCTTTCCAATCAGGTGGAGCGAGAACAAAAGCTGCTGACGGTGTTGCACCGCGGCCTGACCGACTATCAGGCGTTGTTGTCGGGTGATGGCTTATGGGACTTCCTGATGGAAGCGCTGCGCGAACTTACCAATAGTGAATTTGCGCTGATCGGTGAGCTGGTGCCTGATCAGGAAACCAATGCACTTAAAATTCACTCAATTACCGACCTGTCCTGGAGCGAAGACTCCCGGCGGCTGATGGCAGCGTTGAAATCGGGTGACATGCGACTTACCAACGCAGACACCATGCTGGGAAAGGTTTTTGTGCATGGTGAAACCGTGCTCGACAACGACGTTCAGAACATCATGCGAAAAAGTGCTTTCCCACCGGGCCATCCAGCGTTGTACCGGTATCTGGGCGTGCCCATTATGTCGCAAGGCAAGTTGTTGGGGATGTACGCCATTGCCAACGGCGCGGAAGACTACGACGACGAGCTGGTTGCCTGGCTGGAGCCGTTCACATCCACCTGCGCCTTGCTGATTAACCTGTACCGGGGCTTTGCCGAACGCGAAAAAATCATGGAAGAAGTCCGCTTGGCTGGTGAGCGGGCAGAGCGCGCCAGCCAAGCGAAGAGTGACTTCCTGTCTTCCATGAGCCACGAGCTAAGAACGCCGTTAAATTCCATTTTGGGCTTTGCCCAGTTAATGCTGTCCAGCAAACACCCGCTGAATGACCGCCAGACCCGTCAGGTCAACCAGATATACGCCAGCGGCAAACATTTGCTGGATTTGATCAATGACGTGCTTGATTTGGCCAAGATCGAATCCGGCAAAATCACCCTCAGTATTGAAGAAACCAACCTTGATCAGGTGCTGGCTGAGGTGCTGGAAATTGTTGGCCCACTAGCCAGCGCCGCGCAGCTGAAACTGACCATTGATCAGAGTGGTGAGTTAGGCCAGGTGGTTATGGCGGATTACACCCGTTTAAAGCAGGTGTTCATTAATCTGATTGGCAACGCCGTTAAATACAACCGCGAGGGCGGTTCCATTACCGTCACCCGCAAGCTGGTAGACGGTCGTTTGGAAATGGCCGTTGAAGACACAGGAATTGGCATCGCCGAGTCAAAGATGGGTTTGCTGTTTCAGCCGTTTAATCGTTTGGGTGCAGAATCCGGAGCCATCGAAGGCACCGGCATTGGTCTGGCCCTGACCAAGCGACTGATTGGCCTGATGAACGGCGAGATCGGGGCATCCAGCGTAGAAGGCGAGGGCAGTCGGTTTTGGGTTCAGTTACCGATTGCCGAGAATTATTCAGCACCCAGTTTCCGACCCCAAACGCCGATGATTGGCAAAAGTGAACAGCATCAGGTCAGCCACACCGTGCTGTATGTCGAAGACAACCCAGCCAACCAGCAGTTGATGGAAGATATTTTTGAAGATGTCAGCCATTGCCAGCTGCAACTCGCTAACAGTGCTGAAGTCGGGCTGGAAATGGCCTGCGCCAATCCGCCAGACATTATTTTGATGGATATCGATCTGCCCGGTATCGACGGTTTTCAAGCACAAGCTATTCTTAAACAAAACCCGATCACCCGGCATATTCCGGTGATTGGTGTGTCGGCAGGCGCTTATGCTGCCAACATTACCCGCGCTAATCAGGCGGGCTTTTATGAGTACCTGACCAAACCCGTAGACATTCCCCAGCTGCTGAAGTTGGTGGACGAATTGCTGGAAAAAGGAAACTGCTGATGCCCAAAAGAGCGAACATTCTGGTGGTCGACGACAACCCGGTGAATGTCGAGCTGCTAAAGGACATGCTGGACGAAGAGGGTTATATCAACGTCCATGGCTGTACCGATTCACGCAAGGTGCTGGGGTTGGTGCAGGACACCAAACGCGATCTGATCCTGCTGGACATTCGTATGCCGTATATGGACGGCCACGACGTCATGGACCAACTGTTGCGCTACATGGGCGAAGATGCGCCGCCAGTGATTGTCTTGACGGCACAGACCGATTTGCAAACCCGTATGCGCTCGCTGGAATCCGGTGCCCATGATTTTCTGACCAAGCCGTTTGATCAGCCCGAGGTGCTGAAACGTATCGACAATCTGTTGCGGCTGCAAAACCGCATGAACTGGCAAACCAACCGTGCCGAGCGGATGGAAGAGCTGGCTCATCAGCGTACCGAAGAGCTGGAGCGGTTGTCGGTGGAAGACCCGCTAACCGGTTTGCATAACCGCCGGGCGTTAAGCACCCAGATTTCCCGCATGGTCGCTGCTGGCAAGGAACTGTCCGTGATGTTCCTGACGTTCAATGGCCTGGATGACCTGGCCCGGATGAACGGTTACGACGTTGCCGACAACGCCGTACTCGCCTTGCGTGATCGCATGCGGCGCTTTATTCCATCATCGACGTTCTGGGGAATCTGGAACGGTTACGAATGGATGATGGTGTGCGAGAACGACGACGCCCAAAAAGACACAGAACTGGCCGAGCGGCTGATCCAGTTGATGAGCGAGCCTTTCAATGTCTTTGGCTTGCGCTGCACGCTGAAATTATCCATTGGCATCGCCAGTACCCGTCACAGCCGCGACCCTGAACAACTGATTCGTATGGCGGCGCTGTCGGTGCCTGCTGGCGTTAACAGCGTCGGAACCTACTCCATCGAGCTGGAAGACGACCTGAAGCGACGAAACACCATACGGGCTGCCCTGCACCACGCGGTAAAGAAAGAAGAGCTATTTCTGCTGTATCAGCCCAAGATAGACGTGAAAACCGGCAAGGTGAGCGGTGCAGAAGCGCTGTTGCGCTGGGATGGTGAAGAAACCGGCTTTGTGCCGCCGGATCAATTTATCCCACTGGCCGAAGCCACTGGCGACATTCTGGAAATCGGCGACTGGGTGATCGATGCCGCCATCAACCAGATGCTCTGCTGGCAGCTGAATGAGGAAGTCGATCTTGACTTTCAGGTGGCGGTCAACGTATCGGCAGTGCAGTTACAGCAGGAATCCTTTGCCGATGTGCTGTTGGAAAAGCTCGACCGCGCGGCACTGGAGCCCAGGCACTTTCAGGTGGAAGTGACGGAGACCGGCCTGATGCAGGATATGGAGAAAGCTCTACAACAGCTGCACAAGCTTGGCCAGAAGGGCATCAGTATCGCTATTGATGACTTCGGCACTGGCTACTCGTCGTTATCGTATCTGAAGAATTTGCCGGTTTCGGTGCTTAAAATCGACCGAATGTTTGTGCGCGACATGGACACCAATCAGCAAGACCTGAATCTGGCCCGCACGGTGGTGCAAATGGCGGCCTGTTTTGGTTTCAAAACCGTGGCAGAAGGCGTTGAGCGGCAGGAGCATGTTGGTCTGTTAAAGGACATGGGTTGCGACATCATGCAGGGCTTTTTCTATTCACCACCGCTGAAACCGGAACGCCTGATTCAGTTTATGAAGGCTTGAATCAATAGATTTGTATCCTAAAGGGGACATCTATTTAATCCTGCACGGCTCTGCGCGAGTGTTGCCGTTGTTCAGTGCAAGGCGACGAATGCAGTGGAATGACGTGTCCTTTCCAAGTTCGTCAACACAGCACTGGGCGGCGGCAACCCGCGCCCTGCGGGGGCTGCCGGATGATCTCGACTCTGTGTCGCCGACTTTTGACTTGACCCGTCAGGCCTGCAAGTCGGCTTCGTGATTCGAAACCATCCGGCAGCCCAGAGTGAGCACCGGATTAAATAGATGTCCCCTAAAACAAATCGTACTTAACGCCGGCATCGGGCAGGCGCTCTAGCTTGATGGGACGTATTGCGCCCATCCAGATCGCACGCTGGCTGTGGTCGATGGTGTCCTGACCGGTAATCGGATGAATAAACACCGTCAGGCCGGCACGGTTCATGGTCAGGTAGCTCATTACCCCAGCAAAATCCTTGTTCAGAAACGCAAGCTGGCAACTCCAGTCAGGGTGCGGCCCCACCAGTTTTTCATGTACCCGTCCCATTTTCAGATCTGGAAACATCCCGGCGGCTTTCAAGCACAGCTGCCGGGCTTGTTCGACCGTATGCTCATCAAAGTACACATGGGCATGCCAGCCCTTGATGGGCGGATTAATCTGGTTATTTGTGTCAGTGGTTCGACTTGTTGATGCGGAAGTATCGTCGGTCATGGTGTGCTGTGCTATTGAATTGAGAATCGGGAATCGGGAATCGGCTGGCCAGTTTACCTGAGCCGACAAAGTCGGCAAAGCTGCCGGGTTCGGCGGAGTCTGGTAGCATCTGGCCCATCCTAATTTCTGCCGTTGGACCTTGATTACCATGCATGCTGTTCTGAGAAAAATCTTTGCGCCGATTCTGAATCTGTTTGAGAAAGGCGAAAGCGAATACATCTACAAGCCTTCCCATCGCATTATTCTGATGGTGGTAGGCGCCTTGATGCTGCTGTTGGCCTCGGGCTCTTTGGCGCTGGTGGCGGGTGGCTTGACCGGTGGTTTACTGCCAGGTGTGGTGTTTTTGGTCGTTGCGCTGGTGTGTCTGGTTGTGGGCGCGCTGGGAACGGATGAAGCCGTCGCGACCATTTGGAAGAGCAAATAATTCTTCCATCCCTCACCAGCTCTTATATGGCCAGTTCAAGTAAACATGGACAGGCGTTAGCCATTAAAAGTTTCAGCCATCCTGTCGAACAATCAATCTGAATTAAAAGGCATTGTTTCGCAGGTGGTTTGACTTTACGTTTGAAGCATCATCGTTTTATCAAATGGGAGCTTCAACATGGATCAGGATCGCATCATCGCCAGCCCGGAACAGCCCGACGAACTTATCCTGCTGTTTCACGGTGTCGGTAGTCACCCCGATAACCTGCTGACGACCGGCGAGTTTATTCGTGGTTTGAAGCCGAACGCCGCCATTGTGTCAGTCGGTGCGCCGTATGAATTCGATATGGGTGGTGGCTTGCAATGGTTTTCAGTGAGCGGGGTGACCGAAGAAAACCGCGCCGCGCGCATCAACGAAGTCATGCCGGAGTTTATCCAGCGGGTTCGCCGTTATCAGGCGATGTTTCTGGTGGGTTTTGAACACACCCGGCTGATTGGCTTTTCCCAAGGTGCCATCATGTCGTTGCAGTCAGTATTGTACGAAGAACTACTGGCTTGCCATGTTGTTTCGCTGTCGGGCCGAATGGCCAGTTATCCGCTGATGGCTCCGGTAGCCAACAATACCGTCCGTTTTTCGTTCATTCACGGCGCTGCCGATCCCGTCATTACATCCAATCAGGCGGTCAATGCCTCCAACCACCTTAAATCCCTTGGATTTACAACGTCGCTGTCGATTGTGCCGGGCATGGCCCACGAAATTAACCGTGAGGCACTGGCGCTACTGAGAGCGGAATTGCTCGATTAATTGGGAGTCGCACTGATGCTGCATGAAGTGTCATTTGCTGGTCTGCTGTTCAGCCCTTTGGTGGTCATTATTCCGTTGGCATTTTTGTTGTTCTGGCTAACGCAAAAAATCATGCACAGGCTCAATATCCGGCGATATCTCTGGAAGCCTGCATGGTTCGATCTTGCTGTGCTGGTCTGTTACGTCGGTGTTTTGGTCTGGATCTGGGAGCTTTAAGTCATGAAAAAACCGTTACAAATCGCACTCACACTGACTCTGGTCGCTGTTGCTTTACTGGTTGGCAAGTGGGTTTGGGATCACTACCTGTATTCCCCCTGGACCCGTGACGGCCGAGTTCGGGCTGACGTTATTACCATTGCCCCGGATGTCTCTGGCTGGGTGGCGCAACTGTCGGTAAAAGACAACCAGGCAGTGAGGAAAGGTGACCTGCTATTCCAGGTGGATGACAAGCGTTATAAAGCAGCCATTGTTCAGGACAACGCTGAGCTGGAAGTCGCTCAGTACGCGTTGGAACTGGCTCAGCATCAATTTCAGCGCCGTCAGAAATTAACCGACACCAATGCCATTAGCAGTGAAGATCTGGAAAGCTATCGTATCAAGACGGATTCGGCCAAGGCACAACTGGAACTGGCCCGTGCCAAGCTTGCCGCCGACCAAATCAACCTTGACCGCACCCGTATTCAAGCTCCTGAAGATGGCACCCTGGTTAGCATGAATCTGAATGCTGGCAACTATGTTCAGCAAGGCGCAGCGGTGATGTCATTGGTAAAGAAAGACTCCTTCTACGTCACCGGCTACTTTGAAGAAACCAAGATTCACGGCATTCAACCGGGGCAGGCTGCCAGGGTATTCCTGATGGGACGCAAACAGCCATTAACCGGCAAGGTCGTCAGTATTGGCAGCGGTATTGCCAACTCAAACACCACCACCAACAGTGAAATGTTGCCGCAGGTACAACAAACGTTTAACTGGGTTCGGTTGGCTCAGCGCATTCCGGTCGATATTAAACTCGATGACATCCCGGCCGACGTTCACCTCAGTGCAGGCATGACGGCGTCCATTCATCTTCAGCAGGAATAACGATTAACCTCAAAGCCAAAAACCCTTGCCACCTTAATCCCGGAAATCCAAATGAACGCGTTAATTGAAGCCGTCTTTCGCCCAGACAAAACCGCCTTGATGTTTGCGATCAAGGGTGTTTTGTCGATGGCGCTGGCGCTGTTCCTCGCCATGGCGCTGGGGTTGGATCGGCCATACTGGGCTGTGGTTTCTGCGGTGTTCTTGCAGGTTCGCCCGGAAACGGGGCTGGTGATCCAGAAGGGCATTATTCAGGTCGGCGGCACCATCATTGGCTCTTTGGTCGGTATCGCCATTTTGGCGGCGTTTATGCCATATCCGGAACTGGCATTGCTTTGTATTGGTGTGTGGATCTGGATCAACGCGGCATTGTCTTCCACGGTTCGCAGCATTAATTACACCTATGGTTTCGCCATGGCGGGCATGTCGGCGGCCATGGTGGTGTTGCTGACCATGGCCGATGCCAGCTCTGCATCCAGCCAAACGGTGTTTTCTATCGCCAGCTCAAGGGTGGCTGAACTGGTGTTAGGTGCTGGCTGTGCAGTGTTGGTAAGCCAATTGATCTGGCCCGTCAGCGTCAAGGATGGCTTGCGCAAAAACGGCCAGGTTCTGATTAACAAAACCCTCAAATACATGGAATTGGAGCTGGCCACTGACAGTACTCACAAACAACGCCACGACCATGCCGACCAGATTCTGGACACACTAATGGCGATCACTGATGACGCCAGCGGCGTTGCCTTTGAAGGGCCGGAAGGACCGGGGCGCAGTCGTGCCGCCAACCTGATGTGTAACCGGGTGATGTCGTTGATGGCTAATGTTCAGATTCTGGGCCGGTTCCAGCGCCAGTATCCGGACGAAGCTCATCAATGGTACGGCGAGTGGATGCAGCGTATTGCGGCCACGTTTGCGACCGTTGAAGCCACTCGCGACTACGAACAGGCACACAATGCGGCCAGACAGCTGCGTAAGGAACTGCTCCAGTTTCATCGTCAGTTTGAATTTCAGTCGTCGCTGGAATTTCGTCTGTGCAAAATCGCAATAGATCTGGTCAGCGATCTGATTGTGACGCTCAAGGCATGGCAAGCCATCGAGCAGACCGATCTATCTGATACCCAGCTCAAGGCCGTTAGCATCCAGAGCTACAAGGACGGTCTGGTGGCCGTTATCAATGCCACCCGTTCCGTGGTGGTGTTTGCCATCGGTGCGTTCATCTGGATTCAAACCGGCGCTACTGCCGCATTGATGTTAATGATCATGCCGGTGGTGTTTTCAATTATGTTTTCGCATTTGCCAACGGCCATGATTCCCGTGGTCGTTACCCGGCTGGTACAGGGGGTGGCGGTTTCAACTGTGGTTGGCTTGGGCGTATTGGGTCTGTTATCCCAATCCAGTGGTGACTTTGAAATTCTGGTAATGGTACTGGGAATGGTCTTTTTTCCGGGGCTTTTGGCCTTGGCCAATCGCCCGACCTTACCGTACGGCCTGGGTTTTCTGATTCCGATCACCATTATTGTGCAACCTTCCAATGCCATGGCGTTTGATGTGGCGCGTTCACTAGGTACTGCCATGGGCATCATGGTGGGTGTGGTGATTCTCTACTGGGTGTTCAAAATCATTACGCCCGCGGGCAATAAAACCATGCAGGGCAGGTTGCTACAGTCCACCGCTGATGATTTGCTGGAACTGGCGGACCGCGATCGTTCCGAACAAACGGAAGAATGGTTTAACAGCCGCATGGGCGACCGTCTGCTGAGATTGGCGTTGTCTGACCGTAATTCAGGATCGGAATTTCGGGTCATGACCGACCTCGGCCTTACCGGATTGAATCTTGGCCATGTGGCGCTTCGCATGCGGCGTATTGTGCAAGACCACTCTGATTCGCCGGAATCGCGGCGTCACTACGAGCACTGGCTAAAGGCGCTGGCGTCCAGTTATCTGGCGGCAGCGAAGGGACAGCAAAGCCCTCAATTGGCCAAGGCAAGCGAACAATTACAAGTCCACATGCAAGAGCAGCAAATGCCAGATGCCTTTCTGTCGCTTATTGCAGGTATGAATGAGCGGTTGGGGTACACCTTCCGCCGCACCGCCAATAACGTGCAGGAAATGAATCAGCGCATGCCCTAGGGACCCTCTGAATAACTCTGCACAGCTCTGCGCGAGTCCTGCATGTTGTCAGAACAAGGCGGCGAATGCAGCGGAATGACGGGTCCTTTCCAAATTCGCCAACACCGTTCTGGCGGCCTGCAGGCCGCGCCCTACGGGGATGGCAGGGCATTGCTGACTCTGTGTCGCTGATTTTTGACGTGACCCGTCAGGCCTTCAAATCAGCTTCGTGATTCAGCGTCGCCCTGTCATCCAGAGCGGGCACCGGGTTTTTCAGAGGGTCCCTAGTTTTTTGAGGCATGTTTTTTTGAGGTGTAGGTTTTTTCTGACAGGATCGGTGTAGCGCGGCGGGAGAGTGCTATCACCAGCTTCGCCGCCTTTGAACCAAGGCACAAATTCCCTATACTGCGCCGCCTTTCATTGCTGCGGCGTCGTCATGTCTGACTTTTCCAAATCCGGGCTGGATGCCAGCCTGCTGGCCATTCTTGAATCCCTTCAATACCACAAAGCGACTGACGTGCAGGCACAGGCCATTCCTTTGGTACTCAAAGGCCGGGATTTGATGGCGTCGGCGCAAACCGGCACCGGAAAAACCGCGGCCTTCACATTGCCGCTACTGCATAAGCTGCTTGCTGGCAAATCAACCGCGGGAAATAGAGTGCGAGCCCTGATTCTGACGCCAACCCGGGAACTTGCCGAGCAGGTGTTGCAGTCCGTGCAGACCTACAGCAAAGGGCTGAGCATTCGCAGTTATGCCGTGTACGGTGGCGTTAGTATCAATCCGCAGATGATGGCGATGCGCAAAGGTATGGATATTCTGGTGGCGACCCCGGGACGGCTATTGGATCTGTATCGTAATAACGCCGTCAAATTTGAACAGATTCAGTACCTGGTGCTGGACGAAGCCGACCGAATGTTGGATCTGGGGTTTGCCGGTGAACTGGATGAGCTGTTTTGCGCGATTCCTCGCAAGCGTCAAACCCTGCTGTTTTCGGCAACCTTTTCCCAGCGCGTAAAAGACATGGCGAGCTTTATGCTCCGCGACCCGGCGATGGTTGAGGTGGCGGAGGCTAACAGTGCAGCAGATACCGTTCAGCAATGGCTTATCCCGGTCGACAAAAAGCGAAAAACCGAGCTACTGTTGACTGTGCTGGAGCAGCAAAACGCCAGCCAAACGCTGATTTTTGTGAAAACCCGCCGTCTGGTAGACGAGCTGGAAGCCGAACTGGCGAGCCGTGACTATTCCGTCGCCTCCATTCACGGCGACAAAACCCAGGGCGCCCGTACCGCGGCGATGGAAACGTTCAAGGCTGGGGACGTTCGTATTCTGGTGGCCACCGACGTGGCCGCCCGAGGACTGGATGTCGAGCAGCTGCCGCTGGTCATCAACATGGAGCTGCCCATCAATGCCGAAGATTACGTGCACCGTATCGGTCGCAGCGGCCGCAAAGGCAACGCTGGCGCGGCCATCAGTCTGATCAGTGCCGACGAAGTGCAGCAGCTGGCAAAGATTGAAACCCTGATCAATCAACTGATTCCACGTCGCCCAATGGATGCGTTTGAGCCAGAGCATAAGGTCCCGGAAACTGCTTTGGGCGGCCAAATTGTTAAAAAGCCGAAAAAGCCCAAGAAGAAATTGATCCCGGGCTCCGGTGTCAGCATGGCGGAAGCAGCGCGCAAAAAGGGCAGTGGAGCACCAAGCGGCGGTCGTGGACGGGTGTTCGATGCCACCGATGACGGCGGCAAAGCCAAAAAAGATCATCGTAAACGCGGCCGCAAGCCGAAGCGTTAACAGGCGATGTGCGCCTGGTAGTGTTCAGTTGGCAGACTACAAATCTGCGAAGCCAGTGATGGGCACGAGAGCCCATCCTATGGAGAATATCAAGTTTCATCTCCGCATCTGCGTCGATTCGGCAATGAATTGCCTCCTACAAGTGACGTGTTCACATAGGCGCTTGCGCCTATCTAATCCATAACCACGTCACCGCGAATCCTCTCGCCAAGATTCTTCGGCATCCAGCTGTAATACAAAATCGGGATGACGATCAGCGTCAGCAGCGTGGATACCATGATGCCGAAGATCAATGCGATCGCCAGACCGTTAAAGATCGGGTCGTCGAGAATAAAGAATGCTCCGATCATGGCAGCAACCGCTGTCAGGATGATGGGTTTTGAACGTACTGCCGCCGAGCTGATCACGGCTTCTTCGAAGGACATGCCTCGCGCCAGTTGGTGATTGATGAAATCAACCAGCAAAATGGAATTGCGGACGATGATGCCAGCCAACGCGATCATGCCAATCATGGACGTAGCGGTGAATTGGGCGTCCAGCAGCGCATGACCAGGCATTACTCCGATAACCGTCAGCGGAATAGGAGCCATGATGATCAGCGGCACCAGATAGCTACGGAACTGGGCGACCACCAGCAGATAGATCAGGATCATGCCTATGCCGTAGGCAATGCCCATGTCGCGGAACGTTTCGTAGGTAATCTGCCACTCACCGTCCCACTTCACGCTGATGTCGTCGGTCAGTGCGGGCGGTTGGATAAACCACTGTTCCCAGTTCAGTCCGGTATTCTCGCTATCTTCAGACATTGAGAATGACATGGCAAACAAACCATATAATGGGCTGTCGAGTTCGCCGGCCATATCGGCGGTGACAAACACCACCGGACGCAGGTTTTTGTGGTAAATGGTCTTGTCGGCGATGCGCTTTTCGATGCGGAGCAAGTCGGCCAGCGCTACTAGAGATCCATCTGCGGTTTTTACTTGCAGCAACATCAATGCGTTCAATCCGGCCTTGTCGCCTTCACTGAATTCCAGACGAACCGGCAGTGGATTCAGAGTTCGCTCATATGGCAAACCGCTGTAAAGCCAGGAAACGTCCTCTCCGCCCAGTGCAGTACGAATGGCCTGGGTGATAGAAGTTTGGGTAACGCCCAGCATGGCTGCTCGCTGGCGATCTATGTGAATCAGCCACTTTTCCTGATCCGACTCGACGTAATCGTCTACATCAACGATGTCCGGCGTTTGCTCAAACAGACCACGAATTTCCTTCGCAGCGGCGATCTGGCGGCCATATTCCGGACCATATATTTCAGCCACGATGGGGGCCATTACCGGCGGGCCGGGAGGTACTTCAACCACTTTGACGTTGGCCCCAAGCTCTCGGCCGATTTTCTGGAGCGGCTCACGAACGGAGAGGGCAATGTCGTGGCTCTGGCGATCGCGGTGGTGTTTGTCGACCAGATTCACCTGAATATCACCCTGATTGGGCAAGCTGCGCAGGTAATATTGGCGAACCAGTCCATTAAAGTTAATTGGCGCGGCAGTGCCTGCGTACAGTTGTACGTCCTTGATCTCAGGTACGGTCATTAAGCTGTCAGACAACGATTCCAGTACCACCAGGGTTTCTTCCACAGGCGTGCCCTCGGGCATATCCACAATTACCTGGAACTCGGATTTGTTATCGAACGGCAGCATTTTCAGCACCACCTGTTCAAACACCGGCAGCGCCACGGCAACGCCAATCAGTGCAGTAATGCCAGCAAACAGCAGCACCCGCTTGCCGACTGAGCCTGCGCCCAGGAATGGCGACATCAGCGCATGGAAAAAACCGTGCACTTTGCCACTGGCTTTTTCTTCATGGTCTTGCGCGGGCAGGTTCTCAAATTGCATTGAGGAACGCTTCAACAGCTTGTAAGACAGCCAGGGAGTGACAACAAATGCCACCGCCAGCGAAATCAGCATGCCGGTCGAGGCATTGATCGGAATCGGGCTCATGTAAGGGCCCATAAGGCCAGAAACAAACGCCATCGGCATCAGGGCTGCGATGACGGTAAAGGTTGCCAGAATCGTCGGGGAACCAACTTCATCAACCGCAGTAGGAATGGCCTCCAGCAGTTTTTTGCCTCCCATGTGCATATGGCGATGGATGTTTTCAACCACCACAATGGCGTCGTCGACCAGAATGCCTATCGAAAAAATCAGCGCAAACAAGGACACACGATTGAGCGTGAAGCCCCACACCCAACTGGCGAACAGTGTGATTGCCAGAGTAATAAAAATGGCAGAGCCTACAATAATGGCCTCACGCCAGCTCATGGTCGCCAGCACCAATAAGATAACGGCCGTTGTCGCAAACAGCAGCTTCGACATCAGCTTGTCGGACTTTTCCTTGGCGGTAATGCCATAGTCACGGCTTATCTGCACGGCCACCGTGTCAGGGATGATGCGGTTTTTAAGTTGCTCCAGCCGTTCTGATACCGTTTGGGTTATATCGATGGCGTTCTGTCCCGGTTGCTTGGCAATGGCCAGCGTGACGGCAGATTGGCTGGATGTGTCGCCCAGCGCTCGGGTCATTACAAAATGATCTGGAACGTCGGCTTGCAGTTGGATATCGGCAATGTCTGCCAGATACACCAGCCCATTGGCATCGCTGGCAACAATCAGCTGGCCAATATCCGCGGTTGTTTGCAGTAATTCTCCGGCCTGAATCTGTATGACTTGGGCCTTACCGTTATGGTTCTCAACCACCGGCAGGCGATAACCGCCACGATTGGCCCCTTGCAACGCATTACGTACGTCGTCAAATGTCAGACCGTGGGCGTTCATACGCAACGGGTCCACCGTCACGTTAACCACCTGATTGCGTTCGCCAATGGTGTAGATATCGCGGGTGCCGGGTATTTTCTTCAGTTCGCTTTCCAGTGCATGAGCGACCTTTGTAAGATCAGCGCTAGAGGGAAGATCTGCGCTGGACTGGTTGACATCGGCGGTGTTTTTGGCCGACAGGGTAATCGCCATAATCGGAACATCATCGATACCCATAGGTTTCACCACCGGTTGGCTAACCCCCAGATTCTGTGGGAACCAGTCGTTGTGCATCATCACCTGGTTATACAGGTTCAAAATGGCCGTTTCGCGCGGTACGCCTACTTTGAATGCAACGGTCAGGATCGATTGGCCGGGCTGGCTGATGGAATAGATGTCATCGACGTCCTTGATTTCCGAAAGTACCTGTTGCGCTGGTATGGATATCAGCTGATCCACTTCACGTGCGCTTGCACCGGGCAGGCCGATAAACACATTGGCGAAGGTGACATCTATCTGCGGTTCTTCTTCTTTTGGTGTAATCATCACAGCAAATGCGCCCAGCAACAGACCAACCAACGCCAGTAATGGGGTGATGGCGGAATTTTGAAACGCCGCAGCAATACGACCGGAAACTCCCATATTGTGTGTTTTAGCTTTGCTGTTTGGAGCCTGGTTGGAATTCGTCATCGTTTTACTCCCCACGGCCGCTTGCTGAATCAGCAGGGTCAGCAGGGCGCTGCTTGCCTGCTACATTCGCCAGCGCAGCGTAGCCGTCGGCGGCGATTACATCACCAACAGCAAGGCCGGAAAGCACCTCAATCTGGCCGTCTTGCGTATTACCGACCCGAACCTGACGCAAGCGCCAGCCCTGCGCAGATGCCAGATAAACCGCCGTCACCTCCGAGCGCGAAACCAGGGCTGTTGCCGGAATCAGGATAGCGGTGCGCTCTGCGACCTGAAGACGAACGGTCGCCCACATGCCGGGTGTGATGTATGAGCCAATGTGCGCTGGTAATGCATCAAGCAGTGCGCGTAAACGCACGCTGTGAGTGTGTTGGCTGGCATAAGGGAATCGGGTAACACGGCTTGGTCGAATGACCTGCTCACCACTCGGTAACGACAATACAACCTGAACCTGCCCGTCAGTTGTCTGTTGCGCAAGCCGTTGGGGAATATCAGCGACCGCACGCAATGGGCTGAGGGCCAAACCGCTCATAAGCGGCGTGCCCGGGTTGACCAGTTCGCCAACCTCGACCAGGCGGGACGTGACGATACCTGAGTAGGGCGCAGTAATACGCGTGTAGGCCAACGACAGCTGCGCTTGCTCTACTGCTGCACTGGCTGCCCGGACCGCCGCTGCCGCAGATTCAGACTGAGCAATAACGGTATCTAACTGGCCTTGTGACAGGCTGCCCTGCTGGTGTAACCGTTGGCTTCTGGTCAGCGTTTTTTGGGCATCTTCATTGGTGGCGGCAGCCCTCGCCAGTTGAGCATTGGCTTGGGTCAATTGGGCTTGTTGCTCGGCATTGTCCAACTCAATCAATAACGCGCCTTTCTCGACGGTATCGTTCACATCGGCATGAAGGGCCAACACGCGTCCGCTGGTTTGCGCGGAAATAGTGCTTTGGTTAACAGCTTCCAGTGTGGCGGGAATATCGTAGTAGACGGTGATTTGTTGGGTCGAAACGGTCACACGTTCAGTCATGCGAACAGAACTGTTGGCGGAATTTGGTTCTGTAGCTGACGCGACAACTGCCGTTAAGCCCCCGACTGCGGCTATCACGGTCAGCAGGCCCGACTGAATCAATCGACCAACAGTCTTTGAAGAAAGAATGATAGAGGAGCTGGCAAGCTTGATCATGGACGCCTCGGTTTGGTGTGCGTGAACTTAAGGGGGACATCTATTTAATCCTGCACGGCTCTGCGCGAGTGTTGCCGTTGTTCAGTGCAAGGCGACGAATGCAGTGGAATGACGTGTCCTTTCCAAGTTCGTCAACACAGCACTGGGCGGCGGCAACCCGCGCCCTGCGGGGGCTGCCGGATGATCTCGACTCTGTGTCGCCGACTTTTGACTTGACCCGTCAGGCCTGCAAGTCGGCTTCGTGATTCGAAACCACCCGGTAGCCCAGAGTGAGCACCGGATTAAATAGATGTCCCCTAAGGGTTACTGGTCAATCTTCCCAAAAATCAAGGATTGATATAACTACATAACCAATACAGAATATTATCAAGTTCAGCTCAACGCAAGTAGGCCTCATGGATAGAAGCGGTTTGCAATGTTGCTCGTCTGAAGGGCATGGCGCAGAAGCTATGGCATTAATAGCCAATTCTGATTTAACAGATCAAAAATCAAGATTTAATCTATTAATAACTTGGACAATGTTTCAAAGAACCTGTTTAGCGATGCAGGAAGTCAAACCTGTATCGCTGCTGAACTGCTGGAGTGACATGACATGCAACGCGTTACTATTTTTGGCCGTCAGGGTTGTGGCTATTGCCGACGTGCAAAGGAACTCTGCGAGCTGAAAGATTTTGATTTCAAATACATAGATATTATTGACGAAGGAATCAGCAAGGCCGATCTGGAACAGACTATCGGTAAGCCAGTGCATACCGTGCCGCAAATTTTCGTTGGCCAGAAGCACGTCGGTGGCTATACCGAATTCGCGGCCATGGTAAACGGCCGCTGACATCACCAAATTCCGCACCCTGGAATCGACGGCAGCCCCGGCGTCAGACTGTTCTGACACATAGTCGGGGCCGCTGCTCGTTATTTCCCTCTAACCGACAGATCAGGCTTGGCGATTGAATTGTTCGATCAGGGTGTCCAGCTGATTGGCCAACCCTGAGATCCGATTACCAATAGCATCCAGGTCTTCTGTAGACGCCGCGGTCTGGCGAGCCATCTGATTGACCTGTTCAATGTTGTCGCTGACGGAGTGGATCAGGTTTTTCTGATTGCTGGCTGTCTCCGCAATCGATCCGTTCATACGGGTAATCTCTTCACTGATGCTTACTACAGAAGCCAGTTGCTCACCAGCCTCTGTGGTTTTTGCCACACAATCATGGGTGCGTTCGGCACTGCTGATCATGGTGCTGACCGCTGTCTGGGTGCCGCTTTGCAGGGCTTCGATGGTTTCGGCAATGGTGTGGGTTTCTTTCTGGATGCGTTGTGACAGGTTTCGTACCTCATCTGCCACCACCGCAAAGCCACGGCCATTTTCACCGGCTCGGGCAGCCTCAATAGCCGCGTTCAAAGCCAACAGGTTGGTTTGGTTTGAAATATCTTCAATGACGGCCAGCACGGTGACGATGTTCTGTACGTCGTTCTCAACGTTGGAGAGCAAGCCAGAGGTGTTGGTAACTTCTTCGGCCACTCCTCGAATCACGCTGACGGTGTCGACGGTGAGCGTTTGGCCCTGACGGGAAATATCACTCGCTTGCAGCGCGACCTTGGTGGTGGAAGCGGCGTATTCGGAATTACGATCCACGTTGCTGGAAATTTCATGAATAGCGCCAACCACTTCGCTGATGCGACGACTTTGTTCGTTAGTGGTCTGCTTGCTGGTGTCGCTGACCTTGGTCATTTCACGACTCTGCACAATCAGCTCGTCAGCGGTAGATGCCACCTGTTGCACCACTTTGTCTATCTTCGAAACGAACACATTGAATTGCCCGGCCAGCTGGGCAATTTCATCTTTGCCATCCTCCGGCAAACGGACTTTCAGCGTGCCACTGCCAGAAGCAATGTCTTTCATATTGGAAGTGATGTTTTGCAGCGGTTTGAAAATAAACCCGGCAATCAGCACGATTACGGCGGCGGCCAGTGGCATTATTATCAGGGATATCACCAGAATGTTATTGGTCAGGCTAGCGGCAAGATGATCGGCACTGGCCAACGCTTCGGTCTGACTGATTTCGGCGATAATGACCCAATCAAGCCCTTCAATGGCGATCGGCGAATAGCTGGATAGCCAGTTTTTTCCGTCATGTACCACCAGGCCCGTGCCATGTTGGCCTTGCAGTGCCAGATCAACAGATGGCGTAGACATTTTCTGCTGACCAATCCCTGCATGAGATTTGCCGTCACTCTGGTGATTGCCAGACAGGGCCCGGCTGGTGCTGCGCAAGGCTTCATCCGGGCCCACCAGATAAGACTCACCAGTTTTACCCAAACCAATTTTTTCCCATTGGCCGCCATTGGTCATGATCTGGTCGATATTGTCGATCGGAAACTGCACCAAAAATACGCCGCGCAAGCGTTTGAACTTGAACAGTGGTACCGCCATAAACGCTTCGGGCGCATTCATAAGCGGTGGGAACAGGGATATGTCTTCGATAATGACGTTGGAGTCTGACGCCTGACTGGCGCGTTCAAAGGCCCGACCCAATCCGGTATCAGCAAAGACGCCGGTTTTCAGATTGGTACCCAGTTCAAACCCTTTATTGAGCGAGTAGTTTACCTTGCCATCGGCACCAACCAGGTAAACATCCCCAAAGCCAAATTTTTCTGCGTATTGCAAAAAGCTGCGGTGGTATGAGGCGTGATTGGCACTGTAGGGGGAGTTGCTATCGGCGGCTTGGGTCTCCAGTAAACGTTTGTCGCCCACATCATTGGGGTTGTTGGCGATATAGTGATATTGCAGCAACCAGCTGGCGTCGTCGAAGTTGCTAAAGTACTGTTCAGTGGTCGGGGCCGGCTGGCCGGTTTGCTGTTGGTAAGGGCCAGCGAAATGCGTTTGGTAGTAGTCTCGCACTTGCTGCTTCATATCTTCCGTCAGCGAACTGGTCAGTGGGTATTCCTCCACACCGCTCAAAAAGACATGACTGGCCGCGAAGGTGTTCTGATCCTGCGACAGCACCTCTACCTGATTGCGAAGTGTCGACAGGTACTCTTCAACATGGCTTTTCTTGGCTTCCAATGTGGATTGCAGCGTATCGTAAGCAAGCTGCTCCAGTGCTTTATGAGTACTGGATGAGGCCGTGTTATTGACCACCAGACCGATGGTTACAATGGTGGTGGCGATGATGGCCAGCATGGCCAATATCAATCGGGATTTAAGTGTCATGGTCACGAGCCTGCGGCAGCCTGAATTCGGACGTTAACTAGGGACCCTCTGAATAACTCGGTGACCGCTCTGGATGTCAGGGCGATGCTGAATCACGAAGCTGATTTGCAGGCCTGACGGGTCAAGTCAAAAATCAGCGACACTGAGTCAGTAATGCCCTGCCATCCCCTTTGGGCGCGGTCTGTAGTCTGCCAGAACGGTGTTGGCGAATTTGAAAAGGACGCGTCATTTCGCTGCATTCACCGCCTTGTTCTGACAACCTGCAGGACTCGCGCAGAGCTGTGCAGAGTTATTCAGATGGTCCCTTTAGACTAGTCAATGACACCCCATGCGCCATGAGCGAGGATAAATGAGAGCTATTTAAAGGACGCTGATTGACTAACCTGTCTTGTTGAAAAGGAATTTCCAATGTTTGAAATAGCAGAGCTTGGCCAGAGTTTGAGTGACGATGATTACGGCAGGGAAGTGCCGTTATTGCGAACGCGTTTGCTGGAAATGCAGCAAGCATTGAAAGACGCGCCGTTCCCTGTCGTTGTTCTGATTTCCGGAAGTGACGGCTCGGGCAAAGGTGACATGGTCAATAAACTCAATGAGTGGATGGACCCAAGGCTGATGCGCACCTTTGCGTTTGGAGATAAAACCCAGGACGAGCGAGAACGTCCGGATTACTGGCGATTCTGGCGAAAATTGCCAGCCAAGGGTCGAATTGGGCTCTATGTAGGCTCCTGGTACAGCGACCCGATTGCCCGCAGAGTTGCTGGAATAACCAGCGATGCCGGCCTGGACGCCGAGTTAATACGGATACGCTTGTTCGAACGCACCTTGATTGCCGATGGCGCGTTGGTAATCAAGCTCTGGTTACATCTTTCTCATGAACAACAAAAAGCCCGACTGGAAGCCCTGGCCGCCGATCCTCTTACCCGTTGGCGGGTGACGGACAAAGATCGCGAGCATTTGGGCCTGTACAAGAGGTTTCGCGGCATTGCTGAGCATACCTTACGGCAAACCAGCACCGACGTAGCACCATGGGTCGTGGTTGAAAGTGGCGATGCCAATTATCGTAATTTCACCGTCGGCGAGCACATTCTGCAACGTATTCTGCACCACCTGGATCATTGCGGCCGTTCTTCCGGCAAGCATCACAGTGAAAAAGATTCGGGCGACGGCGAAGACAATCATGCGGATTCGATACCACACATTCATCGCCCACGTACCTTGCTGGGCAGCCTCGACCTGAGCCAGTCGTTGTCGAAAGACGAGTACCAGCAACAGCTGGAGTTGTGGCAAGGCAAGCTGGCGGTACTAGCCAGAGAAGCCCAGCGGCAAGCGGTATCCATGGTGATTGTGCTGGAAGGCTGGGATGCGGCTGGCAAAGGTGGCGTGATACGCCGGGTGATTCCGGCACTGGATGCTCGTAACTACCAGGTCATTCCCATTGCAGCACCAACAGATGAAGAGCAGGACCATCATTATTTGTGGCGTTTTTGGCGTCACTTACCCCGCGATGGCAAGGTGACCATCTACGATCGCAGCTGGTACGGTCGGGTATTGGTTGAGCGGGTAGAAGACTTTGCCTGTCAGGGGGAGTGGCAGCGAGCCTTCAGTGAAATTAATGATTTTGAATCCCAGTTGGTCGAGCACGGCACGCTGGTGAGTAAATTCTGGCTGCACATTGATCCGGATGAGCAACTAAAGCGCTTCAAGGAACGCGAAAAAGTGAGCTACAAGCGCCACAAGATCACCGACGAAGACTATCGCAACCGTGAGCGTTGGGCCGATTACGAAACCGCAGTGAATGACATGGTTGAGCGTACCAGTACTGAACTGGCTCCATGGCATTTGATTGCTGCCAACAACAAACGTTTTGCTCGGATTCAGGTGCTAAAACAGCTCTGCAAAAGCCTGCAACAGAGGCTGAAAACCGAAGATAACTAACTCGTGTTATAGAAGGTTCCAGGGGCTTTGCCAAGCGTCGGGTAGAGCAGGCCACTGCTCGGTTTCGCCAGGAGCACAAAGCAGACGATGAGTGTCGCCATTGTACTCAAACACAACCGCATAGGCGTGCAAATACGTTCGGCTTGCGGTTGCGCCTTTATAGCGTACATCGCCGTCAATGGCGGTGCCCAGACTTTTGAGTGCCACCCGTAGCTGATGAGTGCGACCGGTTTTGGGCGCCAACAAATAGCCCCGTTGACCCGAGTTTTCGTCAAAATGGCTGATAAAGCGGGTGATGGCCGGATTATCCTGACTGCGGGTCAGTTTCCAGCAACCATTGCGGGTTTTGACCATATCCCCCTTGATCAGCCCCTGCTTTTTGGCGGGCTTGCCGGAGGCTTTGGCGAGGTAGTACTTCTGAATCTGGTGCTGTTCGAACAGCAGGCCCAGCTTGGCGGCGGCTTCTGCACTGCGTGCCAGCAATAGAATGCCAGAGGTTACCTTGTCGAGCCGGTGCGCTGGCCACAGCTTCTGCTGGAACTGCTGTTCGCACTGAACCACCAGTCCTGCCTCGCCATCTGCACTGTGCATGCCAATGCCTACGGGTTTATTGATGGCCAGCCACTCCGGATGTTGGTACAGCAACTCAATGGCGTGTTCGGATGTAACGGACATGGCGTGAAAAATCGGCAGCAGGGAGAAAGGGGCGTCTGGTCAGCTATCTGTATTCCTACAGCAACAACGGACTGACGGGCTAGGATTGACTGCAGGAAGGCAAAAAGAACGACTAGCGTCGTTCTTCTTCCATGATTTCCAGCAAGCGACGGGCAATGGCTTCAAACAGCTGTGCTTGCTCGTTATCGGCGCTGGCGGTAAGGCTGTACATCAGACTCTCCAGCTCAGAGCGGGACATGTATCGTACGGTTACTGCGTTGGTCATGGTCTTTCCGTCTCAGAATCGGTAACTGATCATAGCGTTGGTGAGCCAAACATCCGGGCGTTTGCCCGACGCGCCACCGCGGCGATTTTCATTGCGGTAGTCCTGGTCGTCACGGTAGGTACCGGCAATGTCCAGCGTGATTGGGCCCCATTGCACGCCGGTACCAACTTGCCAGCCCCAGCCGTTAAAAACACCAGTGTGCTTGCTGGTGCCGCGATCAATCAGGATTTTCTCCCGATGCCAGGCCGGGCCGGTGTACAGTCGGAAGCCTTCAGATGCCAGCCCCCAGCCCCACATCAATTGGGTTTCAAAACCGGTCACGTCTTTGCCGTCCTGGTGCATGCGGTAAATGATGAAACGCGAGGCGGCGTGCTCGCTTTGGGGGAACTCAGCAAAAATGCCCACGCCCTGATCACCGGATTCCGGCATATAGCTGGCACCCGGAGAAACATCCAGGGTGGTTGAACTGATGCCAACCCGGAAGTTGGTGTAGTCATCCTGTTTGGCCGAGTCGGCAATGGCCTGGCCAGAGCCCATAAGAGCCAGAATCACAGAGGCAGACCAGAGAGTCGTCTTCATGACGGACATCCTTGCTGAAAATTTTCAGGAAGGCTAAACCAGTGGCGGGTGGCGTTCAAGGGATTTTGAAGGAATGACTGGCCTTATATCCAGTATTTTGTCGTGGTTCGCTATGTTTCAATTTAAGGACCCAATTACATGAGATCAACCCGTGGAATGTCGCTTAGGCTGCGGAGCCTGTTGTATCGCCCCATCCATCACCTCAGCCATTCCCGGTATGCCCAAAGGCAAGCCCGCGGGTGTGCGCTGTGTGCAGCTTTCGGACGATAATCTGTGCCAGCTGTTTGGTCAGCCAGAGCGACCTGCGGTGTGTGGCAAGTTCACCGCCGAAGACGATATTTGCGGTACAACCAATCAGCAGGCGTTTGACAACCTGATCTTTCTTGAGCAAGTGACCGGCGAAGCCTCAGAGTCGGAACTGTCTGACCAGGCTGCCCAGTCGCTGCGACAGCCCCAATAGCTCATTGGCAATCTTGTTGGTGGCTTCGGCACTGCTGACGCTGGCCACAGATTCATTGTTGATGCGGTGAATGCCATCCGATACCTGACTACCTACCGCCAGCTGCTGTTCCATGCTGGATAGCGTTGCCTGACTCAGCTCGGTCATGCGATCCATTTTCGAGATCATGTGGTTTAGCGCTTCGGCAGCGTCGCGAATGCGTGACACACCTTCTTCGGCGGTTTCTCTAGCGGTGTTCATGGAGCCAACGGCGTTGCGAGCTTCCGACTGCAATTGGCCAATCATGTTTTCGATTTCACGGGCGGAATCATGGGTGCGCTGCGACAGCGTGCGCACTTCGTCTGCGACAACGGCAAAACCACGGCCGGATTCCCCAGCGCGTGCGGCCTCAATGGCGGCATTGAGCGCCAGCAGATTGGTTTGTTCGGCAATTTCCTTGATTACGCCCAGTACGCTGCCAACGTTGCTGCTGCGTTCATCCAGTGTGCCAATAACGTTGGCGGTTTCCTGAATGGCGCCGTTCATGGCGCTGATGTGATCCACCGCCAGTGAGGTTTTTTCCATGCCTGCATTAGCGACATCCCGGGCCAAACGCGCTGACTCTGTGCTTTCGCGGGCGTTCTGCGTCACATGACTGGTGCTGGCCATCAGGTCATCGATACCTTGCAGCAACTGGCGGGACTCATTGCGTTGAGTTTCTGCGGCTTGCCGTGCCTTACCTGATGAGCTGCTGATTTCACTGGCGCTGTGTTCAACCTGATTGGCGGAGCTAACCACTTCGGATAACGATTGCGCAAAGCGCTTTACCATGTTGTTCAGCGAACTGGCGGTGTCGCCAATCTCGTCTCGGCTTCGGGCGGTAAAATCCACCGTCAGGTCCGAATTGTTTTCCATGTCGCGCAATTTTTGCTGGATATTGCGGGTAGGGGATACGATCAATTGGCGCAGCAGCAGTGACAACACCACAATGGCAACGGCCATGACGCTGCCTTGCAGGGTGATCAGTTGAAACATATTGCCTTCAATCTGGCCGTCGATGCCGGCCATTGAGTAGGTAATGCGCGTTGCACCCAGAATATCGCCCTCGCTGGCCTGGTGGCAGCCGAGGCAATTCGTGCCTCGATAATCAGCCGATGCTCGAATAGGCTCAATATAGGTGATGGTGCGGCCTAGTGAATTGCTGGACTCCAGCAGTACGGTTTCACCTGCCAGTGCGCGTTGGTCGAGTTCGTCAGCCGGGTATTCGTGCGCCATTCCCTTGCCGTAGAGGACGTCGATTTTTTCTGACCGAATCATACGGGCTTCGGTAATGACGTCGTCAGCCAGCAGCTTGTCCCGCAGCAGCTCACGATTGGCGATCGCCCCCGAAATCATAAGCATATTCATGGAGTCCAGGTAGCCGCTGGCCTTGTCTTGCAGCAGGTCATGCACCAGCGTATTGCTGAGTTGTTTCTCGGAATGCACGCTTTGCGTCACAGCAATCGCCAATACAATCAGCAGAATGCCAGCCAGAGCGGTGTTCAATTTTTGTTGAATGGTCATAGGTTTCCCGGAAATCATGCGTTTGCTTGCAAAACTGCCCGGCGGGGCGTTCTCAACAATCGGCGAGGTGCTGTATGTGTTCTGCCTTGGCTGTTCTTCCTTGTCTGCTGGGATGCCTGAAGGGAGCAGTGCAAAACGATGCAAGCACGCTCATGGCTTCTTAAGACCGAGAAATGAACCTTCTTTAACACTAGACCAATCTCGTTATTTTGCGTTTGTGCGGGTATTTTGTAGGGTTTTTCTTAATATGGATCGTGAATAAGCAGAGGCAAGAAGCATGTACAAATTGGGCTTTTACGTCCCGCAGCCGCAGCTGGACGAAGTGAAACAAGCGGTGTTTGCCGCTGGTGCAGGGAATATTGGAGATTACGAACACTGCTGCTGGCAGTGTCCTGGCCGTGGTCAGTTTCGTCCAGGCCCGGCCGCCAATCCGTTTATTGGTGAGCCGGGAACACTTGAGTATGTTGATGAATATCGGGTCGAAATGGTCGTCGCTGACCACTGTATTCGCGCGGTAGTGGCGGCACTGAAGGCCGCTCACCCTTACGAAGAGCCAGCATTTGATATCGTCAAGCTGGTCTCAGAAGACGACTTGCCGGTTTAAAAATCAATTCCTGAGCAGTGATAGAGTCAGCCGGCTCAGCGGTTGCGGTTAACTTCAAGTGTATGAACGCGGGCAGGAGCCGGATTTTCCAGAAACAGACGCAGGCTTTTTTCGACCGTAGAAAAGGCCAGCTCATCCCATGGGATGTCTTCGGGATCGAACAAGGCCACTTCCAGACTTTCAGGGCCAGAGGAGAATTCGGCAGTCGGCAATACAGCCGTATAGAAGATGTGGACCTGATCGATGTGAACCACACTGATCATGCTGAACAGTTGCTGGATTTCCACCTTGGCCAGCGCTTCTTCCCAGGTTTCGCGCAGGGCTGCTTGCTCTGTGCTTTCGCCGTTTTCCATAAAGCCAGCGGGTAGCGTCCAGTATCCCATGCGGGGTTCAATGGCGCGTTTGCACAGCAGAATCTTGCCTTGATAGGTGGGCAGGGTGCCCGCCACGATGCGCGGGTTCTGATAATGAATGGTGCCGCACTGTTCGCAAACGTGACGAGGGCGGTTGTCTCCCTCGGGAATTTTCAGTTCGATGTGTCCGGCACAAACGCTGCAGTATTTCATCCCGTCCTCTGATAAATGCCAGGGCCGTAAGGATCTACGGCCATCGAACGAGTATACCTGTTCAGGTTCGATTAGCGATTGGCAATTTCCGGAAACTGCAAGACCGCTGCGCGAGGGGAATCAACCAGCTCGGTGCCATTGGCAACGGCCCGCGGCGCTTCGGAAGCGATTTCCATGTCGGTAGCACCGTTGATGGTTTCGCGCATCTGGAACAGGTGATCGTGCATCATTTTGGAAATGCGAATGCAGGAGTCCATAGGGTTGCGAGCGCGGCGGCGTTCCATATCGACCTGAAACTGCAGACCACGCAGACGGCGCTGATATTGTTGCGGTGCGCCGTTAATGGTTTCTTCAACCATCTGCTGGCGCAGGGCTTCCAGCTGTTCCGGGTTTTGTTCGGCCAATTTACGCAGTTCTTCAAATGACGGTAATTCCACAGCAGCCACCTCTCAAAAAATATAAATACTGGCTTGAATTAACTGAAAAACAGTCTACCAGTAACATTCTGTTAAGAAACTTTGTCAGAGTGTTTTTAACCTGTCTAACCTGTTGAATTTGTGTAAGAAAAAAACGATGGCTCCAATCTGTGTCTTTGTGCATCTGTTCATGGAAACAAGCGGCTCTCTTTTCCGGATATCTAGGGACCCTCTGAAAAACTCCGCACCGCTCTCGGCTCTGGCTTCCTGCTTCGCCCTACCTCCTGCATCCATGCAGTCGTGCGCGAGTCCTGCAGGTCGTCAGAACAAGGCGGCGAATGCAGCGGAATGACCAGTCCTTTTCAAATTCGCCAACACCGTTCTGGCGGGCTGCAGGCCGCGCCCTACGGGGATGGCAGGGCCTTGCTGACTCTGTGTCGCTGATTTTTGACTTGACCCGTCCGGCCTGCAAATCAGCTTCGTGATTCAGCTTCGCCCTGTCATCCAGAGCTGGCATCGAGTTTCTCAGAGGGTCCCTAGGGGTTGGCCCAAAAAACGATCTAAAGAAACGATCTAAAGAATCGACCGAAAGAATCGACCGAAAGGCGGACTGGCTGACTGAACTATTCACGCCCGAAGTTGTAAAACAGCGGCTCTTAACCGACGGGTTTCTTTACCATTTCGATTAAAAACGAAATTATTTTCTGGAGTCACCACTTGCTCGACACTAAACTGGACAACATGACCAACGAAGACTTGTTGTCCACATTGTCAAAACGGCACGCCAACCATACGCCGCGTCGTTTTCGACGTCCCGGTCTCAGAGAGGCCGCGGTGCTTGTTGCGCTGTCCTGCAAGGATGGCGTGCCTTCTGTTCTGCTTACCCGAAGAACCACCGAAATGCCAACCCATAAAGGCGAGGTTGCATTCCCAGGTGGCAAATGCGAGCAATACGACAGTCACTACACAGCCACCGCGCTGCGCGAAGCCCACGAAGAGGTTGGGCTGGAGCCTTCGCTGGTGTCGGTTGTAGGGGAGCTGGATCAGGTGATTTCCAAGTTTGGATTTCTGGTCACCCCTGTGCTGGCGGTCGTGCCGCCAGGTCTGAAATACGTTCCTGACCCTCGGGAGCTCGACAGTATTTTCTCGGTACCTCTGTCGTTCTTTATGGGCGAACCCCACGAATTCTTTGAGCGTGACGGCATTACCATGCCAACCTGGCGTTATCAGCACTACCGCATCTGGGGCCTGACGGCCTATATGATTGGCGAATTGATGAACCGCTACTTCGATGCGGATATTCCAATCGGCCGTATTGCCGCCGCCAGTCGTGATCATTCAGGCGAATAAACCGGATCTCCGGATGCCACATTCGTTGGATTTCTGATCACTGCCGCGTTAGCATTCCAGCCCTTGCTGTTGGAGGCTCGCTTTGAAATCGGAAACCCCCGTTAAATCGCCCTGCGTACACATTTGCATTCTGAACGACGAAGACGTTTGCGAAGGCTGCTACCGTACCGGTATGGAAATCAGCCGCTGGGGTCGTATGGACAACGACGAGAAGCGCAAGGTGCTGGACAGCTGTCACGAGCGGGAGTCACGCTCGGGTAACGTATTCTCTTTTACGCTGGACTGACGGTTCGTCCAGCGTCTGCCTATTCTTATCCACTCGCGGTGTACCAATCGTTAGCTGGCATTTCAGCAGATTCATCACTGCCTGACTTTCACGGATTCGCCATGACGACCACAAATACCCCTGCTTCTGACAATGCCGTCGCCACCTTTGAGGCTGGCACCATAGGCACCCCATTTTCTGAAACTGCCACGCGTGTGTTGTTGTGTGGTTCCGGGGAACTGGGTAAGGAAGTGGTGATTGAATTGCAGCGTTTGGGCTGCGAGGTGATTGCTGTTGACCGTTATGCCAACGCACCGGCGATGCAGGTTGCTGACCGCTTCCACATCATCAGTATGCTGGATGGGGCGGCACTGCGTCAGGTGATTGAGCAAGAACAGCCGCACTTGGTGGTGCCAGAGATCGAAGCCATTGCCACCGACACCCTGGCAGCGCTGGAGCAAGAGGGCGTCAATATTGTTCCGACCGCTCGCGCTACGCAACTGACCATGAATCGGGAAGGCATTCGTCGCTTGGCCGCCGAAGAACTGGGCGTCGCCACTTCCAGTTACCGTTTCGCTGCCACCAAAAGCGAATTTGAAGCCGCAGCAGCTGAAATCGGTTTGCCGTGCCTGGTGAAGCCGGTAATGAGCTCTTCTGGCAAAGGTCAGAGCTTTGTCCGCGAGGCATCCCAGCTGGATGCTGCCTGGACCTACGCGCAAGAAGGCGGTCGTGCCGGACAAGGAAAAGTTATTGTTGAAGGCTTTGTTGATTTTGATTTCGAGATCACGCTGCTGACTATTCGTCATAACGACGGTCAGGGCGGCACTCAAACCAGTTTCTGCGAACCCATTGGCCACCGTCAGGCCGATGGCGACTATCAGGAATCCTGGCAGCCACAAGCCATGTCTTCAGTGGCATTGGCCAATGCCCAGGCCATTGCGATTCAGGTCACCAATGCACTGGGTGGTTGGGGCCTGTACGGCGTTGAGCTGTTTGTGAAAGGGGATGAGGTCATCTTCAGTGAGGTATCTCCAAGACCACACG
The DNA here is from genome assembly GCF_056158645.1 of Oceanobacter sp. ABM4_470. Taxonomy (NCBI): domain Bacteria; kingdom Pseudomonadati; phylum Pseudomonadota; class Gammaproteobacteria; order Oceanospirillales; family Oceanospirillaceae; genus Oceanobacter; species Oceanobacter sp. ABM4_470. The sequence goes on along the minus strand of NZ_JBSWTR010000001.1, from coordinate 1,443,917 downwards.
ACACCGGCCTGGTGACGCTGATATCTCAGCAGCTGTCTGAGTTTGCGCTTCACGCTCGTGCAATTTTGGGTCTGCCAGTGCCGTCCATTCGCCAATACGGCCCGGCAGCATCTTCTGTGCTTCTGGTTGAAGGGCAGTCAGCACGCATGCAATACGGCAATCTGTTTGCTGCGCTGACCGAGCCAGACACACAGCTGCGTTTGTTTGGTAAGCCAGAAGTAGCGGGTAAACGCCGCTTGGGCGTTGCCCTGGCGCTGGATGAAAGTATTGAAGCAGCCCGCGAAAAAGCCAACCGCAGTTCTGCTGCTGTGAAAGTCACTTTATGACCGTTGTATAACGGTTGCTTTATAACAGCAGCCGTCTGACTGCAAAAAAGAAGCTTGATCCAGTCGGATCAGGCTTCTGACGACGTTTGGCTGCGACTGATGCTAAACGACGCTCTTGTTAATTCCACCACCCGGCTTTGGCTGCGGCCGTTTTCCTTGGCTTTGTACAAGGCCTCGTCTGCCTGTTTCAGCCAATCGCTCATGTTACGGGTGTGAATCCAGTCTCCGGAATCCACCAGCCAGGCCGCGCCAATACTGACCGTCAGAATTTCACTGACGCTCGACATGATGTGCGGGATCGCCAGCTGATGAATTCGCTGATGCACCATCTTGAGCAACTGATCCAATTCGTCGCGGCTTTGCGCATAAACCATCAGTGCAAATTCTTCACCGCCGTAGCGGGCGACGGTTTCATCCGTGCGCTTGCCAAACTGGGCCAGTGTCGATGCCACCTGCTGTAGCGCCATATCACCTGTTGGATGCCCATAGTGATCGTTGTAGCGTTTGAAATGGTCGATATCCACCATGAGCAAAGCCATCGACAGTTGGTTACGTCCAAGACGTGACCAGCATTCGCTTAACCGGTGATCGAACCCGCGGCGATTCAGGATCGACGTCAAGGCATCGGTGCGGCTCAACTCCTTCAGCTGGGCATTTTGCATCATGATGGTATCGATCATGCGATTGTGCGATCGGGCCAGTTTTACCAGCTCTTTGATGCGAAGATGCTCGCTGATTGGAATATGGTGCATACGACCCGATTCCACCGTTGCTTGCAGGTGATCTTGTGCTCGCTGAAGCGGGCTGTGAATCATCCGTAAAATGGCCGCAAACAGCAGAGCAGGTAAGACGCCCAGCAGGATAAATTCTTTCCAAAGGTTCTGATTCAACAGCTCTGGCATTTCTATGTTTGGCGCATCAATATCCAGACACACCACATTATCAACCGGGCCGCTGTCCAGACATCGAATGGTGCGTTGAGAAGGTTTTCTAACTGGTGCCTTAAGGACGTTGTGATAGCTTCCGGCGTTGGTAACAACGGCGAGTTCCAGTTGAGTAATGCGCTCAGCCGTTGCCAATGTGTCATCCGTGATCGCACTGATAAATATCAGCCAGCCAATACCGGGCTGTTTACCATCCGAGCGGGTAACCGGATTGGCTGCCACCATGCTGGGCTGTCCATCGATCAGCTCAAATGAGCTTTCATTGGTGTCCTTCAGCAGCATGCCAAGTACATTGCTGTCCAATCCTGTTGGCAGCTGGGTCACCTCGCTGAGCACCCCCGCGTCTGAATCAAACCGGTAGCCAGCCCGGATAGACTGGGTCTGGTCCAGTACAAACACATGGTTCAGTTTCAAAAGCTCAAAGGTTTCCGGCTGAAAGTTGGCTTCCAGAAATTCCGTATGAAACCCCATGATGAAATCGTAGGTGTCATCCCATTCGGAGTAGTCGGTGGTTTGGTTGGCCAGAAATTCGCGGTTGATATGAATGACTTCTGCGAGGCTTTCGTAGCTGCGCTGCAACTCCAACGCGGTACGGCGTTGCTCTTCGGGGAATCCAAAAAAGGCGCGATAGCCCACCAAGCCGACAATCCACAGCAGCAGGTAACCCAGCACCATTGTGGTGTAGAGCGATTTGATGGAAACCTGCCAGCCATTGTCCTTGTTAATCATAAATGCAACTCGTTAAACCAACCCTTTACGGGGAATACCTCTTCAGACTAGAAGGTTGTAACAAGGTTGCCAGCAACATCAGGAGCGCATGTCGGGCAGTCGAGGTTTAATGGTTCTGTCCAAAATCTGGATCATGGTGCAGTTCCGGCCCGCGGCCTTGGCTTCGTAGAGAGCGACATCTGCGGCCTTCATCCATTCTCTGGGGGAAGACTGCTGTAACCATTCGCCACTTTCAACGATCCAGGCAACACCGGCACTGATCGTGAGGTAGGACGATGCCTGGGAATACTGATGGGGAATCTCCAGATCCCGTATCGCCTGCTTCAAACGCCGACGGAAGTTGTTCAACTCGATGGCGTCATCAATATGAATGATCATGGCAAACTCTTCGCCGCCATAGCGGGCCACAATCTCATCGGTACGCTGTGCACATTTGACCAGCGCTGCCGCCACTTTGGTTAATGCTGTATCGCCAGCCGGATGGCCATAGTGGTCGTTATAAGGTTTGAAATAATCGATATCCAACATGACGATGGCAATGGAGGTTTTGCGGCGCTGAATGCGTGACCAGCTCTCAGATAACGCCCGATCGAAAGCCAGCCGATTTGGAATACGTGTCAGGGAGTCGGTGGTCGACAGCTCTTGCAGTTGGTGTTGCTGGCGCATCACCAATCCGATCAGTCGGTTATAAGCCTGCTTGAGTTTGACGAGCTCCTGCATTTGCAACGGAATTGCAAACAGGATCGGCTTCAGTAAGCCCTCGCGGGAATTGCTCTCCAACAGCTCGGTGATTTTCTCAACCGGAGCGACGATCAGACGTGCCAGAATCCACCACAAGGCAAATGGTAGCAGCATGGCGATCAACAGGGTGGTGAGCAGTCGCAAATCGACGAATTCAGGGACCGTATCGTTGTGCTGGATTTGCAAGCACAGAGGTACCTGACCTCCGTCGGTAACGATGCACCGTTGACGCAAGTTGGCCGCCCGCTCAACGGCTGCGGTCAAGCTGGTCGGCTGTATTTTATGGTCGCTGGTATCGATGATCTGCAATGGCACCCGCGAATAACGGCTGATCTGGCTGATGGCCTGGTCATCGAGGGGAGAGCGAAAGACCAGCCAGCCGACATTGACGTGGCTGGGCTCATCCCAAACCGGGGTGGCGGCATACACGCCTACACCAAAGCGGTCTTTGCGGATGGTGCTAACCGGCTTGTCGCCTTGCCATTGGTTGATCCAGCCGAATATCCACTCTGGTGCCGATCGGAAAGACAACTCCTGTTCATCGCCCATCAGGGTGAATTTGGCCAGGGTTTCGCCGTCCGGACGTAGCAGCAGTACATGGCTCAGTTGGCGTTGCTGCATTACCTCTGGAGAGAAGAGGTCAAAGATATGACTGAGCACCCGACGATCCAGCATATCGACGACCTTGTAGCGGTCGCTGTAGTCGGCTGCCATTTGCTCAAGGGAGGTTTGCGGCAATTCAATCAGGTGCTGGATGGTCAGCAGCTCCTGCTGCTGCAGGTTGCGGCTATGATCCAGCTCTTGCGGATAGATCCAGATTGCTCGCACCAGCAATACACCGACCAGGAAAACGACGGCGTAAATGGCTGAGATGATGAGCATAAGGCGTTTGATGTTCAGAGCGGCTCTCCATTATTGCCATTCTTGCTCTGTCAGGCGTGGAAGCCGTCCTGATGACGTCTAAACCAGCACCTGTCCAGGAATGCCCTGAATAACCCGATGCCCGCGCAGCTGTGCAGAGTTATTCAGAGGGTCCTTAACCTAACGATAGGTTTGGCAGGGTAAATTGCAAAGCATTTTCAACCTGCCATGACTTATCAGACCGCGGGTTTAATCAAAATGTCCGTTTTCGCACAATTTTGTCAGCGGAATGTGCAACGTAGTCTGATCATCTGACAGCCAGATATCACGACCATCAATCATAATACTCAGCTGCATGGATTTTTGATGGAAGGCCTCAATGCCTTTCATTGCCTCAGGGCACAGCGCCCAACAGTCCAGATTGTTGAGCATCGGCAATTTTTTCTGACACTCATCAAGCCACTGCGGAACGCCTTTTTGCTGATAGGTGTATATATCAACCCTTGATGCCTGTCGGGATGCTTTTTTGATGCGATCGGGGCTTGGCAATCCTAGGTCAATCCATGCCAAAATGTCCCCAGTGGCAGATTTGTGCCATATTTCTGGTTCAGAATCCGTACTGAGGCCTTTAGTGAAGGTCAAACCGTCACATGCGTGTAACGCATAGGCCAAAACCCGAGCCATTAGTCGGAGACTGGTTTCGGAAGGGTGTTGAGCAATGGTCAGATCGACAGTGTCGAAATAACCGCGGTTGGTATCACTGATGTTGATGCTGGCTTTGCATACCGTTGCTTTAAGAGCCATGAAAAATTCCTGATTCAAGGGTGCGAATCAAGCCCTTTAAAAGGACTTACGTGTCATTCCGCACCAATTATATGCGGTTTTTCAATGAACGCTTGTTTAATCATTGATGCTGACTAGAGTTGTTTTGAACGTTGAAATAATCACCGGGGCGTGACTGCTATGAGTTATCGCGAGTTTAGTGTTAACGGCCTGTTGGCCGAAGTCGGCATACGGGTACGTGCAGCGCGACTGGCCATGAATTTGAGCCAGGAGCAGCTGGCAAAAGAAGCGGCCGTCAGCCGTTCTACCATAAAACGACTGGAAGCAGGCACCGACAGTGTCAGCCTTGCGAACCTGTTATCTATCTTGCAGGTGCTGGACTGCATTGATGGATTTGTGGCTTCCTTGCCAGAGCCGGATTCCAGCTCGGATGCTCGTCAAAGAGCTTCCCGTGCCAGCTCTGTGTAAGAGTATTACTGCTGTGTTGTTTTTGAACAATGGAATACTTTTCAAGTGTTTAGTCTTGCTTGCCACAGGCACGTGGCGTAAAGTGACCAAACTCTTGGGGGAGTAGTCTTCCGTTAATCCAACGGATCTTACGTCAACATAATTGAGCCTCATGCTCGTGGCGTAAGAGACACCAACCGTGTTTGACAAGACCTGAGACAATTTCCGGTGCGAAGGGTAGCCACTGGATGTTGTCTTTGGTTTATAAGCTACCCGGTGATGTCTTGATGGATGCTTTATCTTTTGCCGATTCGGCGTTTTTCTCTTCTACTTTTGCGGTAGCTCTAGCCGAAATTGGCGATAAAACCCAACTTCTCACTCTGTTTCTTGCCATTCAGTTTCGCAATCGGCTTGCGATTGTGTTCGGTATTTTCCTCGCCACACTGGTGAATCATGGTTTGTCTGCCTGGTTTGGCGGTTGGCTGTCCCAGGTTGCCAACAACAGCTTTCTGTCCGGCAATTGGCATTACCTGATGGCGGCTGGCTTTCTGGCCATGGCAATCTGGTTGTTGGTTCCTGATGAAGACGAAGACGTTGAAAATCGCTGGCTAAAATATGGCGCTTTTGTTGCCACGCTGGTGCTGTTTTCTGTTGCTGAACTGGGCGATAAGACCCAGGTGGTGACTGTCATGCTGGCCGCACAATGGCAAGCACCGCTCACGGTAACCGCGGGTACCACCATCGGCATGATGCTGGCCAACGTGCCGGTAATCTGGTTCGGCAAGGCTCTGATTGAGCGAATGCCAGTGCAGCTGATTCACCGTATTACGGCCGCTTTGTTTGCCATCAGCGGCGTGACTCTGCTGTTCCTCAACTGAGTTCGATATTTCCGCCCTGAAGGATACTGAATTTAGCCAATTGTTCTCTCTGGTTGTTTTTATGGTCTGCGCGGTCATGGTTTGCATGGCGTTCAGGCCATAAACTGATTTTATAACAACGAAAAGAGAACACCGTGATGAATTCGTACCCGCATCTGTTTGAGCCGCTGGACCTTGGTTTTACCCGACTGAAAAACCGCGTCATCATGGGCTCGATGCATACCGGTCTGGAAGATCGCCCATGGCATTTTTCCAAACTGGCGGCGTATTTTGAAGAACGCGCCAAAGGCGGTGCAGCACTGCTGATTACCGGTGGCTTTTCTCCTAATCGCGCCGGTGATCTGCTGCCATTTGGCTCCAAGCTTATGAGCCAATGGCAAGTGCCTTTTCACCGTAAAGTGACCGACGCGGTACATAAGCACGACAGCAAGATCGTGCTGCAAATTCTTCATGCTGGCCGTTATGGCTATACGCCATTGAATGTTGCCCCAAGCGCCATCCAGTCTCCGATCACGCCTTTCAAGCCGAAAGAGCTGTCTGCCAGTCAAATCGAAAGCACCATTCGTCAATACGGCCGCACGGCCAAACTGGCGAAAAAAGCGGGCTACGACGGCGTCGAAATCATGGGCTCGGAAGGGTACTTGATCACCCAGATGCTGAATGAACGCACTAACCGCCGTAACGACGAATGGGGCGGCAGCTACGAAAATCGCATGCGCTTTGCGCTTGAAGTGGTTCGATCCATTCGAGAGCAGGCGGGTGACGACTTCATTGTGATCTTCCGATTGTCGATGCTGGACCTGGTAGAAGGTGGTTCCAGTGCAGAGGAAATTGCAACGCTGGCCCGCGCCCTGCAACAACAAGGGGTCAACATCCTCAACACAGGCATCGGCTGGCATGAGGCGCGTGTACCGACCATCGTGACATCAGTGCCGCGGGCGGCTTTTGTTGAAGCAACTGCTCGAGTCAAAGACTGCGTAGACATTCCGGTGGTGGCATCCAACCGCATTAACATGCCGGATGTCGCAGAAGACATCCTGGCCAGCGGCAAGGCTGACCTGATAGCCATGGCTCGCCCTTTCCTGGCCGATCCAGAGTGGGTAAATAAAGCGCAAGAAGGCCGGGCCGACGAAATCAATACCTGTATTGCTTGCAACCAGGCCTGCCTGGATCACACCTTCGAGAACAAACGCGCCTCATGTCTGGTGAATCCACGTGCCTGCCATGAGCTGGAACTGCAATACACGCCAGTAACCGAAGCCAAACATGTCATGGTGATTGGTGCTGGCCCGGCAGGCTTGGCATGCGCGGTGGTGGCAGCTCAACGGGGTCATAAAGTGACCTTGGTTGAATCACGTGACCATATTGGCGGCCAATTCAATCTTGCCGCCCAGATCCCCGGTAAAGAGGAATTCCACGAAACCATTCGCTACTTCAATGCCATGATCCGCAAGCACAACATCGATCTGAAGCTGTCGACACTGGCCGATGAGGCGCTAATCAATGAACTCAAACCGGATCACGTGGTGGTATCGACCGGGGTGAAACCTCGCATCCCTGCAATCCCGGGCATTGAACACGAAAAAGTCATCAGCTATCAGCGGTTACTGTCGGAAAAGCCGCCAGTCGGTCAGCGCGTTGCGGTGCTGGGCGCAGGTGGTATTGGCTTTGATGTGTCCGAGTACCTGACTCACGAAGGCAAGTCCACTTCGCTTGATGCCAGTGCCTGGCAAAAAGAGTGGGGGGTCGATGTCAATAACACCACCGCAGGTGGCCTGGCTGTGCCTGAACTGCATCCGTCGCCACGGGAAGTGTGGTTGCTGCAACGTAAAACCAGCCGTCATGGCAAGGGGCTGAATAAAACCACTGGTTGGGTTCATCGCGCCGTTCTGAAAATGAAGAACGTGCAAATGCTGGGTGGCGTGGAATACATCGGTATTGATGATCAGGGGTTGCATATTCGCGTCACTCGGGACGATATCAGTGAAGAGCGCACCCTGGACGTCGACAATATCATTTTGTGTACCGGCCAGGAGTCTGTCAGCGAGTTGTATCAACGACTCGAATCCGTCGCAGAAACATCAAACTTCGATACGCATCTGGTTGGCGGGGCTGAGTTCGCAGGCGAGCTGGATGCCAAACGTGCCATCCGCTTGGCCAGTGAACTGGCTGCATCATTGAACTGAGTACCGATATTAGAGTCTGCTTTGTTGTGATTGTTTTCGGGATAGAGTGAAAAAACCATCTATTCTGTAAAGGACGACGACTTTTCCGTTATTGGCTGGTAACAATGTTAATGACAAAGTCCGTTTTCACAGTAATGAACAGGAACATTGGAAATAGGGCTGGTTACGCTCGGGCTCTTTTCCACTCCCCATGTCTCAAAGCAAGGTATGCAATGGAAAACTACAATCTGGCTCTGGTCACGCTCTCCTATGCGTTGTCGGTATTCGGTTCCTACACGGCGCTGACGCTGGCGTCTGCCATACCGCTGACGGATCGAAAATCATCGGGTTGGTTGATCGGTGCGGCATTTGCGCTGGGCGGTACGGGTATCTGGGCGATGCATTTTGTTGGCATGCTGGCCTTCAAAACGCCATTGGATTTTGGCTACGACCTGACCCTGACTTTGGCTTCTCTGGCGATTGCCGTGGTGGTGGTCGGCATCGGCTTGCTGGTGGTATCCCGTAATCCGTCCAGTGTGGTGGCTCTGGTGCTGGCTGGCATCATTACCGGCCTGGGTGTTGCGACCATGCATTACACCGGCATGGCAGCGATGGTGATGCCAGGCTCCATGAGTCACGATGCTGCGCTTGTGATTGCTTCTGTTTTTATTGCTGTTTCCGCCTCCATTGTGGCGCTGTGGCTGGCTTTCAATGTCACCACCACGATGATGCGTGTGTTCAGCGCGCTGATTATGGGAGTTGCCGTGTGTGGCATGCACTACACCGGCATGTACGCCATGAACTTCGATTTTGGTTTGGCTCAACAGCTGTCATTGGCCGATTTGCAATACCAGTCATCCGTTGATGCTGGCGTGCTGGCAATGCTGATTGCGGTAGTGGGCTTTGGTGGTTCCGTGGCGCTGTTTCTCGGCACCCGCGAGTCGCTTAAACAGCTGCGTCAGGATGCGCAGTGGACCAACTAGTTGTCATAAAGCACATACACTCAAAGGGCTCTTCGGAGCCCTTTTTTGTGCCTGTTGCACACGGCCGTGGGCGGCATCTGAACGAAAAACCAGCGCCGGTCATGTAAAACCGTCTTCGGTTTCGCAGAGCAGGGAATACTGGGGTAGACTTGCCGCCATAAATAGATTGGGTGCTTAGGGTCCCTAAGAACACTCACTGGATAATACAGACAAGGTCCAACATGCTCGCCGAAAAAATTCGTAATCGCGAAAGCGGAATCATTCTTTACGGTATCGTTCCCCCAAAGAAGGAAACTGCGCCGGAGCGCGTCGAAGAAATTGCCAAGCTGCAGATGGAGCGTATTTCCAATCTGCCAATTGACGGTTTGATCCTGTATGACATTCAGGATGAAGCCAGCCGCACCTCTGAAAAGCGTCCGTTTCCTTTTATGGAAACCCTCGACTGCTTTGATTACAGCCGCAATCAGCTGAAAGCTCTGGATATGCCCAAGATCATTTATCGGGCTGCGGGCAAGTACAGCAAAGAAGCACTAACCGGCTTTATGCAAGAAGCGTCCGACACCATGAATATGACGGTATTCGTTGGTGCCTCGTCAAAAGAACAGCCTGTGACCATGTCCATGCGCGAAGCCTATGCGCTGAAGCAACAAGTGCGTCCGGAGCTGCTGCTGGGTGGTGTCACCATCCCAGAGCGCCATCGCGCCAAAGGCGATGAGCACACCCGTGTGTTGGAGAAAGTTCAGCAAGGCTGTTCGTTCTTCGTGTCGCAGGGTGTCTACGACCTGCAAGCGTCAAAGGATTTCCTGTCGGATTACTACTACCACTGTCAGGAAACCAACACGCCGATGGTGCCAGTCATTTTCACGCTGACGCCATGTGGCTCAATCCAGACGCTGAACTTTATGAAGTGGTTGGGTATCAGTATTCCTCGCTGGCTTGAAAACGAGCTGGTTCACGCTCATGACATCCTCGAAGAGTCTGTGAACTACTCCGAGTACAACTGGAACGAATTAAAAGCCTTTGCCGACAAACTCGGCATCCCGGTTGGCTGCAACATCGAAAGCGTTGCGGTTCGCAAAGTGGAAGTGGAAGCCTCCATTGAATTGTTAAACCGCATTGCCGCCAAAACAGCCTGACAAGATCACAAGTCTTGAAGTCAGATACGCGCCAGCAACGAAGCCGAGTTATACTCGGCTTTTTGTTTTGAACTCTTGAAACCGGATTTCACTGAATGTTTTTTCAGCAGGAACGTGAACACTTCTTCAGGCCGCTCACTGGCAAGTACCGCGAGCACATTGTTGAGTGTCTGAAAGAGCTGTATCAACGGCTGTACAGCTCGGCCAATGCCGATTATGGCCATGCGCTGGTGCGCGACCAATTGATCGAAATCTTTCAGGAAGCCCTGGTGCGTGGGCCTCAATTCGCCACAGATGACGAAGGGGCTGCCGAGCCCTCTGGCTCTTCGGGCGCCACTGCCGAAGACGATACACCGCTGCGATTCCGCAGCAGCCGCGATCAGGCGGTCTGGATTCTCAACCAGCTGTTGGAACACGGCTGGCTGGAAAAACAGGTTGATCAGGCAACGCTGCACAGCACCTTTTCATTCACACGCTTTGGTCGTGAATTCACCGAACCGTTCGTGAGCGACCACCGCATTACTGCACGCACTCGTCATCGCAACACCCGTAATACCCGCAATGCGCTGGAAAGCTTCTGCGAGCGTGGCGATGTCTACGATCTGCTGGATGCATTCGAATACTCTGAACGCATCATCAGCGACTTTACCGATGTCATTGCTGAACTGGATGAGCGCAAGCGCGACCTGGTGCGCGAAATGGAAGATCAGCTTCTGGTTCAACATGCCAGTGAAGCCTTTTTCGATTTCATGGAAAACCGCTTCCAGCCCGACCTGTCGGTGCGGTTATCTGCTGATAACGTCGAGCGCCACCGCGACCGAATTGAAGCCTTGATTCGTGATATCCGTCGCAAGGACACGACATTCAAGGCAGCAACCGAAAAACGCCTGCGTGAGCTTATGCCGGAACAGGCAGTGGCAGGGCAATCGTTGCTCTGGTGGTTGCTGGACGGCATTGAGCAACGTATGCGCAATGCCGCTGAAATCATGCTGCCAGCGCTTAGGAAGTCGCTGCAAAGCTTCACCAAACGGGCGGATATCATCATTCGCCAAATGAGTTATCTGGCGTCCCAACGGCACAATGACGTTCTCTCAGTATGTAAGAAACTGGCAGAAGCACCCGCCGAACGGCAGGATGCACTGCTGAGCAAAGCCGGAGAACTGATGGCCGTGCCCGAGTTTGGCTATGTTGACCCGTCACACGTGCGTATGGCCCCCCCAAGGGCGCGCCAGAACGTAGCAACCGTTCTGCCGGGCGAGAAAGGCGAGGTTGACCTGGGCGCTCGCAAAAACACCTATATTCAGCAAGTGCTGGATCAGGCATTTTTGGTGAATCAGCAGGCGCTGCGTGGATACATTGGCAAGCAACTCAGTGCCGGCAAAAAAATATCCACCCGCGAGCTGCACATCGAGTCAGCCAGTGATTTGCTGGCGGTAGCCCATGCCATTGGCTTGGGGGCGGCGGACAGCTCGGTGGCCAACACCAGCTCAGACTTCCGCTTTGTCGTGCAGCCGGATGACCAGACAGTCGCGCCTTCGAGCGTTGGTGAAAATACCGCTAACCGCTATTTTGAACACAAAGACCATTTCACCTTCGAGCTGGTTGCCAAACACCCCAACACAGAAACGGCTGATGCAGCCGCTCCGGCGACTGAAGACACGGACTGAATATGCTTTCACTGATTGAAAAACAATTGGAGCAGGCCGGCCTGAGCCTGCGGGAATTCTCTGAACTGCTGATGCGTTTGCTGGATTACGGCGTAATTTGCCGTGACGAAAGCCAGATTGAACAGCAGCTGTACGACCGCTACTTGCGCCTTGAAGACCTGGCGCATGACTACCTGCAATTGATCGGTTTGCGAGTGCTGCACGATCGTCGCTTCCAGTTTTTACGCGTGGTGCCGCCCGGTGCCGTGGTGCCGGGCATGGAAGAAGAGGCCGGTTTTGAACAAAGCCAGGCCTTCCGTCTGCGTCTGAACCAGAACGAAGTGGCGCTGACTCTGGTGCTGCGCGCCCAATACGACAAAGCCCTGCGTGAAGGCGCAGTGGATGAGCATGGCTGCGTCATGGTGTCGCTTGAAACCCTCGGCATTGCCATGCAAAACCTGCTCAAGCGTCAGCTACCAGACCAGCTGACAGAGCGTAAAACCCTGTTCCGACGTTTGCGTCAGCTGCGTTTAATCCATCTCAGCAGCGACGACCAGCTTGGCGATGGAGACACCTGGCTGCGTGTTCGCCCCATGATCATGAGCTATGTCTCGGACGACGTGTTGTCGACCCTGCTAGGTGATGACAGTCCGGCTGCCGACGGCTCTGAATCTGATGACTCTGAGGCCGATCAGCAGGATTCCGTACAACCGGAATCAGAGCCCGACGAAACAGATCCGACACCGACACAAGCGACCGCCGGGCCGTCCCTGTTTGGCGATCTGGATGATTTGACTGCAACCGACACAGAGTCAGAAGCCAGCAACAGCGTCACGGAAGAAGGCAAGTAAACCATGTTCCTGAAGAAATTTGTTTACGTGAACTGGGGCAATATCCCAGCCACCGAATTTGAATTTGGCCCGATCAATCTGCTGTCTGGCGGCAACGGCTCAGGTAAAACCACCGCGGCCGACGCTATTCAAACCATCATGACGGCCGCTCACGACACGCTGTTTAACTACAACCCGGGTCAAGACGAAGCGACCCAGCGTGGACGCGGCAAAAACGTGCGAACCCTCGCCAGCTATGTGCTGGGTTGTGACGACGGCAGCTACGCCCGCCCGGAAGGCGCGGTGGGTTATTTGGCAGCCGTATTTCACCCGACCCAGAACGAACCCGGCGAGCCATTCACAGCCGTCATTGGCGTATCGGCCTCACTCGACAAGGCCGGTGCCCAGCCAGTCGCCCGTCAGCACGACATTCAGTTTTATATCGTTGCTGGCGAACAGCTGACGCTGTCGGACTTTTTGCAAGATGACGTCGAAGGCAACCGCCTCGTTGTGCCACTGAACAAACTCAAGGGCTGGCTTAACAATCGCCTGGGCTCACGTCATGGCGATCAGTCGGCCGCGCCCCTCAACGTTGAGCAGTACGACACCAAGAAACAGTACCTGCGACGGTTGTACGGCGCACTGCGTGGACGCTTCGACGCTGTGAGTGAGCGCGAGGCGCTGAATGCCGCCAAAACCTTCTCCCGCTTCATGGCCTACAAGCCAGTAAAAAGCATCAACGGCTTTGTCGCCAATGAAATTCTGGAAGCCCGCGATCTTGGTGACGCCATTCGGTCGGTGTCGGACCTGATGAAAACCATTCATGCGATGGAATCGGAATCCCGCACATTGGCAGACACCATTGAACGTCTGAATCGCGCCAAAGGCGCATCCGGTCGTTACATTGACCAATGGCTGGATCATCAGATTCTGGGCTACACCGCCGCCCGCTGCCGTTTTCTGGAAGACCAGAAAGCCTACCTCAAGGCCAAGGAAATCCAGCAGGGTCTGCGCAGCCAACTGAAAGACGCCGAGCAAGAGCGCGAAGCCGCTCAATTGCGCCGCTCCAGCCTGCGCGAACAGCTGATTGGCATGGAAGCCAAACGTCTGGGCATCAGTGCCTTACAGAACAAGGACAGCGCTGAAAAATCGATCGAAGAGGCCAAACAGCAGCTGCAACGCCAAGCGCTGCCATTGCTGGAACAAGACCAAATGCTGCAAGCCTCGCTGCGCGCCAGCGAGCTGATTTTCAACGGCATGCAACGCACCAGCCTGGCGCTGGAAGTACCGTCGCTGTCCAGCAAGGGATTGGTTGATCAGGCCCGTAACTTGCTGGCACTGAAAGATCAGGACAGCATCGATCTGCGCAAGCTGCTGGGTAAGGACTGGATTGACCTGTCGCCACTGGAGCAGCAACTGGATCAGGCCCGCGAACAGCAAACCCTGATGAACAACTGGCGCACGCGTTTTCACGACAGTGAACTGGAAAGCAGCGGTAGTTCCATTCGCGATCAGCTTGCCCGTGTTGTTGACCGCCGTGACCAGAAGCTACAGCAGCTGCGTGGCCGTCTGAATCAGAAGCAGGGGGATGTCGATACACTGGAAAGTCAGCAGTTGAGCTACCCGGGGTTTGTGCGTCAGGCGCTGGATGTGATCCAGCGCGAATGCCCGCAAGCCGAGCCGCGAGTGCTGGCGGATTATGTGTCGGTCACAGACACCGCCTGGCAAAGCGCCATTGAAGGGTATATTGGCGGCGCCCGCTTCAGCATCATTGTTGAACCCGAGTACGAAGCCGAAGCAGCCCGTATTGTTCGTGGCATGTCTGGCGGTAGCCGGGCGCGGGTTATTCAAGGCCGTAAGGCCCGTCAGGATGCCGACCGGATGAAGGTGTCCAGCAACTCCATTCTTAGCCTGATGGAATTCGAACACGCCACCGCTCGGGCGTATTTGCAGGCCAGTTATGGCAACGTCGAGCTGGTGCCGGATGTCGACACTCTGAAAACCACCCGCCGGGGCGTGTGCAAGGAGGGACTGGGGTCGGGTGCTTATTCCATGTACCGCTGCGATCTCGATGACAGCGATCTGGTGTTCGGTGCCGCAGCCCGAGAACGCGCCCTGATTGCCAAGCAAAACGAAATCCAGACATTGGCAGCTCAGTGCAACGAAGCCATGGCCAGCCTGAAAGAGGCCAGCCAGCTGCTGGATGCGATTAACCTGCTGCGCCAGGTCGATTTTGCAGATCAGATCCGCGCCATGCTGGACACCCATTACCGTCTGCAGCAAGCCGAGAAGTCCCTCGACAGCGTCGATGTTGCCGATTTCTCCGGAGTAGAGCAGGAATTCGAGCTACTGAAGCAAAAAGCAGATGAGCAAGATGCCCGCATCCGCGAACTCGATGGCCTGCTGGGTAGTTTGCAGCAGCGTCTGAAAGACAGCGAGCATAAGTGCAAGGCACTCAGCGACCGTCAGGAAGTGACGTCCGATGCTGCTGATCTGGCGGAAGAATCCTTGCGCCATGTTGCCAGCCTCTGGCCAGACCTGGCGCTGGAACAAACACTTGAAGCTGCCGACAAACAAGCCGCGGAAGCGTCAGCCGATGCCCTCGACAAGCAGGCTCAACAGCTGATTCAGGAGCTGAATGGCAGCGCCTACGAAGTAGAACGCCACATTGCTGAGCACAACCAGAACTGTCAGACCGTCGATGCCATCGTTTACAGCCCGGATTATCGCCTCGAGCACAACGAGGCCTTTTTCAAATCCCTGACCGGTCTTAACCGTGAAATCGAACGCGTTCATAACCGTCTGAAAAACAACATTCTGGTGGAAAAACAGGGCCAACTGGAGCAACTCCGAGAAAGCTTCAACAACGCGTTTGTGACCAACCTTTGTCATTCCATTTACCAGTCGATCAACGACGGTAAGCGGGTACTGGAAGAGCTCAACAAGGAACTGGCACACCATCGTTTTGGTGCAGATCAGGAATGTTACTGGTTTGACTGGGAGTGGGTGCCGGAATACAAGGAATACTGGCAGTTCTTCGAAGAAATCATCAAAAACCCGACGCTCGGTGAAGGCGCGACCTTGTTTGATGCGGATCTGCCCAAAGCCGCACTGCGGGTGCGCGACCAACTGATCAGCATGTTGCTGGACGACGATGAGCAAAAAGCCATGCGCGAGCTGGAACGTATTTCCGACTACCGTAACTACCGCAGCTACGAGATTTACAAACAACCGGCCAACAAGGACCCGATTGCCCTGAGTCAGTATGGCACTGGCTCCGGCGGTCAGTTGGAAACACCGGCGTATATTATTCGCTCGGCAGCCATCACATCGGCTTTCCGCTTCAACGAAGGCGACACTCACCTGCGCATGGTGCTGGTCGACGAAGCTTTCTCGAAAATGGACGAAGCACGCTCCAAAGAGGTGATTAACTACCTGACCGAAAGCCTCGGCTTACAACTTCTGTTCATTATGCCGACCAGTAAATCCGGTCCGTTTATGGACATGATCTCCAATCAGTTTGTGTTCAGCAAGATCCCACTATTGGCAGGCCAGGCGTCAGGGGAATTGCAAACCCGGGTGTTGGTGGATCGCCAGAAGTGCAATCAGGAACGGATTCGTGAGCTATGGGCCAACCATCGCAAAACCATACGCCATCAGGCTGGTTTGGATTTTATGGCTGAGTTTGGCTAAGGACCCTCTGAATAACTCTGCACAACTCTGCGCGAGTCAGGAAGGTCGTAAGAACAAGGCGGCGAATGCAGCGGAATGACCAGTCCTTTCCAAATTCGCCAACACCGTTCTGGCGGCTTGCAGGCCGCGCCCTACGGGGATGGCAGGGCATTGCTGACTCTGTGTCGCTGATTTTTGACTTGACCTGTCAGGCCTGCAAATCAGCTTCGTGACTCAGCTGCGCCCTGTCATCCAGAGCAGGCACCGAGTTTTTCAGAGGGTCCCTAAAGGACTTGGGGGCTGTTTAATAGAGAAGAGATGAAAGCAAGCCAGCTTGAAGCGGTGGGTGCCGCTTCGGGCAGGCTTATGGCGGTCAGTCCAATTATACCAGAACGCCTCAAGCGTTGGCCTGGATGTCAGACGTTACGTTGAATCGGTTGATTGGCCGGGTTTGCCGCTGGAGTTGCTGATGTTTGTTCCGTAGCAGCAGGCTGCGTCGGAGTGTTTACAGCTTCCTTGATGCTCTTGTCGTGGCTTTCCTTGCTTTGAGCAAAGCGAGGGGCAGCCATGGCCGGGGTACGCGCTGCACGTGCAGCCATAGGACGATAAGTTGGGCGTGACATCGTTCCTCCTGTTACTGTCTGGGAATGGATTTCAGTCGCGGCGGCATCCTAACATAACTATCGTTTATGCGTTCGCGTGTTTTCAGTGTACGCAGCGTATGGAATGGTGAAATCCGCTATGTGGCCTCATCTATTGGTACTTTGTACCGACAAGTTGTTTTCAGAAAAACGAAAGGTGTTGTCATGGCTTTGATCAAAAAGGTGATGCAATTGAAAGATATGAGCCAGAAAGCTCGCGTCGTGGGTGCAGTGTGTGTGATGTGGGCGGGGCTGGTCGCAGCCACTGCTCATGCAGAGCAAGTGGTGATTGACGTTCGTACGCCAGCGGAATTCGCCGCAGGGCATGTGGAGGGCGCGGTTAATATCCCGTTCGATACCATTCTGAAGGGAGTTGATCAGCACGACATCCAGAAAGACGACGATCTGGTGCTGTATTGTCGCTCAGGTCGCCGGGCGGGGATTGCTCTCGACAACCTGAAAACAGCAGGCTTCGAGAAAGTGATTAACGTCGAGACGGTCAATGGAGCGCAAATGTACTTGCACAATCAGTCGGCGGTTAAATTCTAATCAAGCGATTGCCTGAAAAGTCAGGATATGAAAAAGGCCGCAATTGCGGCCTTTTTCGCAAGGGCAGGAAGCACTGCCTTATTTGCCCTATGCTCTATCGGCAAATCAGTAACCCATATGGGCCAGAGCCTGATCAAACACCTCAGGACCGGCGTCCTTGCGGTGGGCGTTTTCGCTCAGATGGCGGCGGTACAATCTTGCGCCTTTCTGACTTTGAAACAACCCCAGGGTATGGCGGCTGATGTGGTGGAGCAGGGCGCCTTTGCTGCGCTGAGCTTCCACATAAGGGTACAGGGCGCGAATGGCGGCCGCCTTGCGCTCACTGCTCAGCTCGCCTGAATCAGCGCTGGCACCGTAGTACAGCGAATCGACATCCAGCAACACTTCCGGGGAGTGATAGGCTTCCCGGCCCAGCATCACACCGTCCACGTGTTTCAGGTGCTCGGCAGATTCCTCATGGGTCTTGATGCCACCATTGATCAGGATCTCCAGATCCGGAAACTCCTGTTTCAGCTGATACACCAGTTCATAGCGCAGTGGCGGTATGTCGCGGTTTTCTGCCGGAGACAGCCCCTGCAAAATCGCCTTGCGAGCATGAACAATAAAAGTCTTGCAGCCGGTTTCAGCCACAGTGGCGACAAAATCGCGCATGTGCTCGTAGCTGTCGATGTCATCAATGCCGATACGATGCTTGATGGTGACGTCAATGTCGCAGGCATCCTGCATCGCTTTGATGCAGTCGGCGACCAGTACAGGATGGGCCATCAGGCAGGCGCCAATCATGTTGTTCTGAACCCGGTCGCTTGGGCAGCCGACGTTCAAATTGACTTCGTCGTAGCCCCAGTCCTGGGCAAAACGAGCGCATTGCGCCAATTCATCCGGATTGCTGCCACCCAATTGCAACGCCACTGGATGCTCTTCATCGTTGTATTCCAGAAACCGCTCGCGGTTGCCGTGAATCAGCGCACCGGTGGTGACCATTTCGGTATACAGCACGGCGTTTTTGGTCAGTTGGCGCCAGAAGTACCGGCAATGCCTGTCACTCCACGCCATCATTGGGGCTGTCGTAAAGGTTCTGTCGAGCGCCATTGTTCAGTCTTTCTCCAACAGCGTGCCCAGCGCATTCAAATAGTGCTTACGACCCAGTAGCAACTGCCAACGGCGACCGCCGACCTGACGCCACAGAATGGCGGCGCGAATACCAGCCAGCAGCAGGGCGCGTACCTTGTTGGCGGTAGCGTCATTTTGCAGGTAGGTTGGGTTGCCGGTCACATGAATGCGGTAGCTCAGGTTGCTGAGCGTGTTCTTGTACAGATCGGCGAGGGCAGCGATGGTGTTTTCGTGAGTGGTTGAAAACGCTTCTGCCTGACGGCCGCATTGTTCAATGCCGTTGCCCAATTCACGCATCATGCCGCGATTGCGGCGCAGTTTGCTTTCCAAATGCAGGATGGCCACGGTGTAACGGGTCACGTCCGGGTTAATGGCGTTGCCCTTGCCGGATGCCAAGGTGTGCAGCGTATTCATGCCCAGATGCAAATTGCGCTTTGGGTTACCGTAAATATCAGCAAACGAATCCGGATTTTGAATAAACAGGCTCTCCAACAGCGGGTCGGTATCGACGGCTGGGGCATCCCCGGTGCTGGCCAGTTTTTCTACCAGTGTGGCGGCCTGTACAACGGCTGCAATGGCTACTGCGCGTTCTTCGCGGTTAGTCATTATTATTTCCTGTAGCTTCAATGACGCCGCCACCCAGGCACACGTCGTCAAGATAGAATACAACGGATTGGCCCGGCGTTACGGCGCGCTGAGGCTGGTCAAAAACAACCTTGTAGCCGACGCTGCCGTCGGCCTGATCGGCGCGTTCAATTACGCATTCCTGATCATCCTGGCGGTAGCGGACCTTGGCCTTGCAGCGCAGTGGCAGACCTTCTGGCTCACCGTTAACCCAGAAAATTTCACCAGTGGTGAGCCAGTCCTTGAACAGCAGTGTGTGATTCTTGCCTTGTACGGCGATCAGCACGTTGCGGTCCAGGTCTTTGCCAGCCACAAACCACGGATCTTCCGAGTAATTCGACAGGCCGCCAATGCCCAATCCCTGACGCTGACCCAGGGTGTGGTACATCAATCCCTGGTGTTCGCCAATGTCATCGCCGGTTTCGGTTTCAATGCGACCTGGCTGGGCAGGCAGGTATTGTTTGAGGAAGTCGCGGAAACGCCGCTCCCCAATAAAGCAAATACCGGTGGAGTCTTTCTTCTTGGCGGTTACCAGGCCTTGCTCTTCCGCAATACGGCGCACTTCCGGTTTTTCCAATTCGCCAACCGGGAACAGGGTCTGAGCGATTTCTGTGCCAGCAACGGCGTGCAGGAAGTAGCTCTGATCCTTGTTGGCATCTAGGCCTTTCAGTAATCGGGTAACGCCGCCTTCCGAGTCGCCACGGCGCACATAGTGGCCGGTAGCGATCAGGTCGGCACCGAGCACCTTGGCGTATTCAAGGAAGGCTTTGAATTTGATTTCGCGGTTACACAGGATATCCGGGTTCGGCGTGCGACCGGCCTTGTACTCTTCCAGAAAGTATTCGAACACGTTGTCCCAGTACTCTGCGGCAAAGTTGGCCTGGTGCAGCGTGATGCCCAATTTGTTGCAAACTTCCTGGGCGTCCGCCAGGTCTTCCTTGGCGGTGCAATATTCGGTTCCATCATCTTCGTCCCAGTTCTTCATGAACAGGCCTTCTACCTGATAGCCCTGTTGCATCAACAGGTAAGCAGAGACGGACGAGTCCACACCGCCGGACATACCGACGATGACTTTGATGTTTTCGTTAGACATGTTTAAGGGTGCTCAACAATCACGTCCAGAGGGAAGAGTTTACCTGCCAGAAAATCTTCCACGCAGGTTAAAACCATCTGGCTTCGGAGGTTGGGGCAATCACGCAGTTCTTCAATGGTCATCCAGCGCGGCCCTATAATGCCATCGTCAAGGCGGGCATCAGGAATAGCGGCAATCGGCGTTGCGGACACGCAATAGCGGTGATAGGTGACGCCATTCGCTGGAGCGGTGTAGGTGTACAGGCCGACCAATTGCTCCGGTTTTACGTTCCAGCCGGTTTCTTCGATGCTTTCTCGTACCACGGCATCGAGGATGGCTTCGTCCTTTTCGATATGACCAGCAGGCTGATTAATGACTCGTTGGCCGTCACTGATTTCCTCAACCATCAGGAATTTGTTGTCTTGATACACAACAGCGGCGACGGTCGCATGAGGGGTCCAACGTTCAGTCATGATTGCTCCAGATTTATTTGAGGCCGAATTATATGCAAACAGGCCCGTGGCGACAAAGGGCCGAGCCGCTGATGTTCGGCCAGTAGCAGGATAGTTCGTTTCATCGCTGCGGCGATTTATTGCGGGCCGGGCCCGAGCGTCGACTGTTTCGCCCTGGGGGCTGCCATTATGGCTGCGACCGGAGCCGTTTTTGACGTTACCGCTGCCGGCTTTGCGCTCAGAGCTTTTATCGGCGCGCTTATTCGGGCGGCCAGCGGTACCACTTCGACGACTGGTCTTGTTGGCGTTATTGGCCTGAGTGTCCTTGCGCGCTGGCATGTGAACTTGCAGGGCGGTGTATTCGCCCGGCGCCAGATCTTCCAGCTTCCAGCTGCCAATCGCCATGCGAACCAGCCGCAGGGTAGGGTGTCCAATGTGCGCGGTCATGCGTCGAACCTGACGGTTGCGGCCTTCACTGATTTTGATTTCCAGCCAACTGGTGACGTCATTGGCTCGCTGGCGAATCGGTGGGTTTCGTTGCCAAAGGGCGGGCTCTTCAATAATGGTGGCTTTGGAAGGTCGTGTTGGGCCATCTTTCAAGACAACGCCGTTACGTAGCTGATCCAGTGCTTCACTGGAGGGTACGCCTTCGACCTGAACCCAGTAGGTTTTTTCCATCTTGTGTTTGGGGTTGGCGATCTGTGCTTGCAGTTGACCATCGTCTGTCAGCAACAGCAGACCTTCAGAGTCATAGTCGAGCCGACCGGCCGGATAGACACCAGACTGATTAACAAAGGTCGCAAGCGTGTCTCGTCCATTGGTATCAGTAAACTGCGACAGCACATTGAATGGCTTATTGAGCAGAATTAATTGGGCCATGCCTTTCCTGTGATGTAAGAAAACTACTAAACCGATGGTCTAGCTTGCATTTTTTGTAGAAAAACTACAAATTATGCGCCGATTTTGAGGCTGGAGTTCGACCGTATAGGGCAGGATTCCAACAAGCACATCCAACCCTTGTGCTTGTATTTCACGTTTCTGGCTTCCTACCAAAGCACAATCACCAAAAGTGACGGTGTTGGCAGCCGAGCGATATAGCAATAACAGCTCAACAGGAGTAAGAATGTCTAATAATACCCCAACCATTATCTACACCGAGACCGATGAGGCGCCAGCGCTGGCAACCTACTCATTGCTGCCAATCGTGCGTGCATTTGCAGCCCAGTCTGGTGTGGGTGTTGAAGTCCGTGACATCTCTTTGGCCGCTCGTATCGTGTCCCAGTTCCCGGAGTACCTGTCTGAAGAACAGCGCATCTCTGACGATCTGGCCTACCTGGGCGATCTGGCCAAAACTCCTGAAGCCAACATCATCAAGTTGCCGAACATCAGTGCTTCCGTTCCTCAGCTGGTCGCTGCTGTGAAGGAACTGCAAGCCAAAGGCTACGCACTGCCAGACTACCCGGCTAACCCGTCCACCGATGAAGAAAAAGACATTCAGACTCGTTACGACCGCGTTAAAGGCTCCGCTGTAAACCCGGTTCTGCGTGAGGGCAACTCTGACCGTCGTGCTCCTGAATCTGTAAAAGCCTACGCCCGCGCTAACCCACACTCCATGGGTGAATGGTCTTCCGAATCCAAGTCCCGCGTGGCGCACATGGAAGACGGCGACTTCTTCAGCTCCGAGCAGTCTGTAACCGTTGCCGATGCCAAAAACGTTCGCATTGAGCTGGTTGAAGGCGATGACGTTAAGGTTCTGAAAGAACTGTCTCTGCTGCCAGGTGAAGTGATCGACTCTGCTCGTATGTCCGTTGCCAAGCTGCGTGAGTTCTACGGCAAGTCCATCGAAGAAGCCAAAGCCGAAGGCGTACTGCTGTCTCTGCACCTGAAAGCCACCATGATGAAGGTTTCCGACCCAATCATGTTCGGCCACGCGGTTTCCGTGTTCTTCAAGGATGTTTTCGAGAAGCACGCCGACAAGTTTGAAAAGCTGGGCGTTAACACCAAAAACGGTTTTGGTGATGTACTGGCCAAGATCGCCGACCTGCCAGAAGCCGAGCGCGCTGAAGTAGAAGCCGACATCGAAGCTGAATACGCAGCTCGTCCAGACCTGGCCATGGTTAACTCCGACAAGGGCATCACCAACCTGCACGTTCCAAACGACGTGATCGTTGATGCGTCCATGCCTGCCATGATCCGTTCTTCCGGTCAGATGTGGAACAAGGACAACGCCCTGCAAGACTCTCTGGCAATGATTCCAGACCGTTGCTATGCCGGCGTTTACCAGACCACCATCGACTTCTGTAAGAAAAACGGTGCATTCGATCCACGCACCATGGGTACCGTGCCAAACGTTGGTCTGATGGCTCAGAAAGCCGAAGAATACGGTTCTCACGACAAGACTTTCGAAGTACCAGCCAACGGTACCATGCGTGTTGTTGACGCCGACGGCACCGTTCTGATGTCTCACGACGTAGAAGCTGGTGACATCTGGCGTATGTGTCAGGTGAAAGATGCGCCAATCAAGGATTGGGTGAAGCTGGCAGTTAACCGTGCTCGCGCGACTGGCTGGCCAACCATCTTCTGGCTGAACCCGGAACGTGCTCACGATTCCGAGCTGATCAAGAAAGTTAACGCCTACCTGCCAGAGTTCGACACTACCGGTCTGGACATCCGCATCATGGCACCGGAAGAAGCGACCCAGTTCTCTCTGGAGCGCATGAAGAAAGGTGAAAACACCATTTCTGTTACCGGTAACGTACTGCGTGACTACCTGACTGACCTGTTCCCGATTCTGGAACTGGGTACGTCCGCCAAAATGCTGTCCATCGTTCCTCTGATGAACGGCGGCGGCCTGTTTGAAACTGGCGCTGGCGGTTCTGCTCCTAAACACGTTGAGCAGCTGCTGAGCGAAAACTACCTGCGTTGGGACTCTCTGGGTGAGTTCATGGCACTGGCTGCTTCTCTGGAGCACCTGTCTGAGTCTGCCGACAACGCCAAGGCGGCCGTTCTGGGCAAAACCCTGGATCAGGCCACTGCCAAGTTCCTGGTAGAGAACAAGTCTCCAACCCGTCGTGTTGGTGGCATTGATAACCGTGGTTCTCATTTCTACCTGGCACTGTACTGGGCAGAAGCCCTGGCTACTCAGTCCGATGACGCTGAGCTGAAAGCAACGTTTGAAGGCGTGTTCAAAACCATGTCTGAAAGCGAAGCCAAAATCGTTGAAGAGCTGCTGGCCGTTCAGGGCCAATCCACCGATGTGGGTGGCTACTACAAGATCGACGCTGCTCTGGCCACCCAGGTAATGCGTCCAAGCGCTACCCTGAACGCCATCGTTGACGGCCTGGCTTCCTGAGCCTCGTTTCTCAACTGAAACAAGATCGTCCTTGATGAAAAGACCGCTTCGGCGGTCTTTTTTTCGTTTTGGAATACCGTTATTTCAGCGCCCACTCCGACGTGCCGATTTCCGCAAGGAGGGAGTAAATCAAGGCCACATTGAAGTGGAGGGTTTGAGAAGTGGAGGGTTTGAGAAGAAATGCGTAAAGATCAGGAAAAAGAGGAAAGCGGGAAAATATCCAAGAAAAGACGAGGCGGTACTGTAGTGGTTCAATAATCTCGGACACCCAGATAGGTGGTAATCTTGCCGCCAAAGAGGTGTTCAATGAAAAGACAACGTCGTTCCTTCACTCCTGAGTTCAAACTCGAAGCAGCCAGCCTTGTTCTCGATCAGGGGTATTCCATTCCGCAGGCCAGTAAATCGCTGGACGTGGGTGAGACAGCCCTTCGCCGATGGGTTGACCAGCTTCGTGAAGAACGTGGTGGCAAAACGCCAAGCTCCAAGGCCATGACGGAAGAGCAAAAGCGCATTCAGGAGCTCGAAAAGCGCGTAAGAGAGCTCGAAACCGAGAAGCGAATATTAAAAAAGGCTACTGCTCTCTTAATGTCAGACGAATTCAAAAATATGTACTGATAGACCGGTTGGGAGAGCTGGAGCCAATCAAATGGGTCTGTCAGGCGTTCGGTATCAAGCGTTCCAGTTACTACGATTACTGTCGTAACAAGCGTCGAATCAACCCCAGACGACTGGAGCTCAAGGCCCATGTAAAACGGGCATTCAATCTCAGTCGTCATGGCTTTGGTAGCCGCGGTATCCGTGACTTATTGAAAACCGAAGGCATTGTTATTGGACGTTATCTGGTGCGCAAACTGATGAAAGAATCGGGGCTGATCAGTAAGCAGCCGGGTGCCCACAAATACAAAAAAACTGGGATGGAACACGTTGAAATCAACAACCTTCTGAACCGTGAGTTCTCTGTTGAGCGGCCCAATCAGGTTTGGTGTGGTGACATCACCTACATTTGGACAGGAGAACGTTGGTCGTACCTTGCCGTGGTCATGGATTTATACGCTCGCAAGGTCGTGGGTTGGGCCATGTCCAACAGCCCTGACAGCGAGCTGACGACAAAGGCACTAGAGGATGCCTGGCTGCGTCGGGGCAAACCGGAAGGCGTGATGTTCCACTCGGATCAAGGAAGCCAGTACACCAGCCTGAAGTTCCGTCAGAGAATCTGGCGTTGTCGTATGGCTCAGAGCATGAGCCGACGTGGCAACTGCTGGGATAACGCACCGATGGAGCGACTGTTCCGCAGCCTGAAAAGCGAGTGGGTTCCGGATACCTGGTATCGATCACTGGCGGAGGCAAAAATGGATATCGGCCGTTATTTGATGGGCTTTTACAACCAGCAACGGCCACATACTGCGAACGGAGGAATCAGCCCTCGCGCCGCAGAAGAAAAACTTAAAACCGTGTCCGGAATCAGTTGACCACTACAGTACAGCCCTAAAAGCGGGATTTTAAATAATCAGACTCATTGGTCAGATTGTCATCATTTGATGGCTACAATGCGGTTTGTGACGCAAATCCACACAAAACACCTGTTCAAACATTGGCGCTCACCGCCATTTCACCCAGAAGATAGGAACAGACTGTTTCTTTTTTGCATGCAAAAACAGGGCCCAAGGCCCCGTTTTGTTGAATCACGAAAAACCGCTAAAAATCAGTAAGCAGCTTTCGATTCTTCACTCATGATTTCAGCTTCGGCTGATGCACTACCAGCATCATCCAGAGCGCGAATATTGATCGCGTGCAGGCCTTTATCACTGGGTTTGGTTTCAAACTGAACGGCCTGTCCGGCCTTGAGGGTGCGGTATCCGTCCATTTGAATAGTGGAGTAGTGGGCGAACAGATCTTCTTCGCTGTCGTCAGCCAGAATAAACCCGTAACCCTTGGCATTGTTGAACCATTTCACCTTGCCGGTCTTCATTGCGACACCTCCTCATCCGTGATTCCACACTTGGGGCAATGATTTACTGTGCACAATACACTAAAGGTGGGTTTTGCACGCGTCAAGCAACTAGAGCCTTGCATGCTGCAAAGGTATGATTTGGTCACATGTTTTTCTCAAATAGCGCTATGTACCTCACAACTGAAACTCAACTAGACTCAATAAAGAGCCAACAGACAGGCGACGATGCCGACGGCAATGTGGCAGTTCAAAATGCCGATCCTCAGCTGAAGCGTCCTGCCATGTACAGCGTGATCATGATGAATGACGACTACACTCCTATGGAGTTCGTCGTTGAAGTGCTGCAAGGGTTTTTCTCGAAAAGTCCGGAGCAGGCTACTCAGATCATGTTGGCGGTTCACACCAAGGGCAGCGCGGTTTGTGCGATATACACCAAGGATGTCGCGGAAACTAAAGCTGAACTGGTGAATCAATATGCAAGAGATTGCCAGCATCCATTGCTGTGCGAGATAGCACCCGCAGAAGACTAGGGGGACAGTTAATGCTGAACAAAGAGCTCGAGCTTACTCTCAATGAGGCGTTCAAGGATGCTCGTTCCAAACGTCACGAGTTTATGACGGTGGAACACCTGTTGTTGGCGCTGCTTGATAACGAAGCAGCCGCAGCAGTGCTGGGCGCCTGTGGAGCCGACGTGCCCCGCTTGCGAAAAGAGCTGACCGATTTCGTGGACGCCACCACACCTTTGATCCCGGAATCTGATGATGACCGTGAAACCCAGCCGACCTTGGGCTTCCAGCGTGTTTTGCAGCGCGCCGTATTCCACGTTCAATCCTCAGGCAAAGCCGAAGTAACTGGTGCCAATGTGCTGGTCGCCATTTTCAGCGAACAGGAGAGCCAGGCGGTTTATTTCCTTAAGCAGCAGAACATCGCTCGCATCGACGTTGTAAATTACATTTCCCACGGCATTTCCAAAGTGGCTGGTCAGGAAGGTGATACCAATTCTGGGCCAGCCCCAGAGCAAACGGATGAAGATGGTGAAAGCGCCTCCGCCAATGCACTGGAAGGTTATGCCACCAACCTGAACAAATCGGCCAAAGACGGCAAGATTGATCCTTTGATCGGCCGTGAGCACGAAGTCAGCCGTCTGATTCAGATTTTGTCTCGTCGCCGCAAGAATAACCCATTGTTGGTGGGCGATTCCGGTGTCGGCAAAACCGCCATCGTTGAGGGGCTGGCCAAGCGCATCGTTGATGGCGAAGTGCCAGAAGTGATCCAAAACGCCGTGGTCTACAGCCTCGACATGGGTGCCTTGCTGGCAGGTACCAAATACCGCGGTGACTTCGAGAAGCGCCTGAAGTCCTTGCTGGCCGAGCTGAAGCGCCAGCCACACGGCATTCTGTTCATTGATGAGATCCACACCATCATTGGTGCTGGCGCAGCCTCTGGCGGCGTTATGGACGCCAGCAACTTGCTGAAACCAATGCTTAGCTCCGGTGAGATCCGTTGCATTGGCTCCACCACCTTCACGGAATTCCGTGGCATCTTCGAAAAAGACAGCGCTCTGACTCGTCGCTTCCAGAAAATCGACGTTGCTGCGCCTTCTGTAGAAGACACCTACAAGATTCTGAAAGGCCTGAAGAGCAAGTTTGAAGAGCACCACAACATCAAATACACCGACAAGGCGCTGAAAGCGGCATCCGAGTTGTCTGATCGCTACATTACCGATCGCAACCTGCCGGACAAGGCCATCGATGTGATTGATGAAGTGGGCGCCCTGCAGCAGCTGCTGCCGGTTAGCAAGCGCAAAAAGCAGATCAATGTGTCTGAGATCGAACAGGTGATTGCTGCTATCGCACGCATTCCACCAAAGAGCGTTTCTGCCGACGACAAAGAGTTGCTGTTCAAGCTGGAAGACAAGCTGGGCATGGTGGTATTTGGTCAGGACGAAGCCATTCAGACCCTGTCTACCGCCATCAAGATGTCCCGTGCTGGCCTGAGCGCACCACAGAAGCCAATTGGCTCCTTCCTGTTCGCTGGCCCTACGGGTGTCGGTAAAACAGAAGTATCCAAGCAGCTGGCCAATGTGATGGGCATGGAAATGATCCGTTTCGACATGTCCGAATACATGGAGCGCCATACGGTTTCCCGCCTGATCGGTGCGCCTCCGGGTTATGTCGGTTACGACCAGGGTGGCCTGCTGACTGAAGCGGTGAACAAGACGCCACATTGCGTGCTGCTGCTGGACGAAATCGAAAAAGCCCACCCGGAAGTGTTCAACATCCTGTTACAGGTGATGGACCACGGTACGTTAACCGACAATAACGGTCGCAAAACCGATTTCCGCAATGTCATTCTGATCATGACCACCAACGCCGGGGCAGAGCAGATGAGCCGCGCCAGCATTGGCTTCACTCATCAGGATCACACCCTGGACGGCGCCGAAGAGCTGAAAAAATTCTTCACGCCGGAATTCCGCAACCGCCTGGATGCGGTGGTGCAGTTCTCTGCACTGGGGCGCGATACCATTCTGCACGTGGTCGACAAGTTTATTGCCGAGCTGCAAGGCCAGCTGGATGAAAAACGCGTCACACTGCACGTGGATGATGATGCTCGTCAGTGGTTGGCCCTCAACGGCTATGACGAGAAGATGGGTGCCCGCCCAATGGGTCGTCTGGTACAGGAGAAAATCAAAAAGCCATTGGCTGAAAAGATTCTCTTTGGCGAGCTGACCAACGGTGGCGACATCAATATTCAGGTCGATGGCGATGAACTGGTCATTGCCGTGCCGGAAGAACTGGCAGAAGCCTGAGTGCTCTACTGAGCAATCGTTGTTCCATAAAAAAACGCCCGGCACTGGTAACAGTGCTGGGCGTTTTGGTTTTTGCTATTACCGAAACGGCCAGTAAACCTTGTATGGATGGAGTGCTGGGCCGGCCATGGATTAAGCAATAATAAAGCAGAAATAAAAAAGGCCTCAAAAGAGGCCTTTTTTATTATCTGGCGCGGTAGGTGATTCTACCTTTGCTCAGGTCGTAGGGAGTCAACTCAACCTTAACCTTGTCGCCAGTCAGAATTCGGATGTAATTTTTACGCATTTTACCAGAGATATGCGCAGTCACTACGTGGCCGTTTTCCAGTTTTACACGGAACATAGTGTTCGGAAGGGTGTCGATAACCTCGCCTTCCATTTCAATGTGGTCGTCTTTCGCCATTCATCACCTGTATGGATATTGATCAAAGCGGGCGCATTCTGCCTGAATTTGAACAGATAATCAAAATTATCTGGCCTCAAATGGCTGCCATTGATCATTTTTGAATATATGCAGTGGCCTATATCGGGATTTGTATTCCATTTTTCGGCTTCCCTCGACCCAATATCCCAGGTAATGCCAGGGCAGCCCCATCAACTGGCAAATCTGGGTGATTTTCAGAATCATGAAAGACCCCGGAGACAAGGCTTCGTAGTCAGGATCGAAGAAGCAATAGACCGAAGACAAACCATCAAGGAACAAATCGAACACCAGGCAGGCGCGGAACTCGCCATTTTCGCGCGCCACTAAAAATCGGTGGTTGTCATGGCCGTCAACCAGAAATTCCTTGTACTGATCATACGATGGCGGATACATGGAACCATCTGCATGGCGCTGACTGATGTAATTTGCGTAGTCTGAATACAATGCCGAAGAGGGCATTTCGACGGATAGCGTCCAGTGTCTCGCATTTCTTAATGTGCGCTTATACGACTTCTTCAATTTGAATTGCCGTACCGGAATACGCACCGGCTGACAGGCGTTACAACCTTCGCAGTCGGGCCGATAGATTAATTTGCCACTGCGACGGAAGCCATTCAGGTTCAGCTGGGTCAAGAGCTCAATGGCTGGTTCCAGTCGTGGGTCTACATACAGGCTGTGGCTTTGGCGGTCTGAAAAATAACCACAGGCGTGAGACTGCTCGGGCTTTAACAGCGTGATTTTGGTCATACCGCACGCTCCGCAGCCCAAGGGTTGGGCAATTTGCTGGGCAAAGGTGATACCAGTGACTGCCGTGTCGCAACCGCCAGTCGTTGCTCGAAGTCTTCGCGTTGCAATTCAACCAACCCAAAGCGGGCAAGATGTTCCGTGCGCATTTGGCAGTCAATCATTTCAATACCTGAGTCAAACAACAGGCCTGCGGCAATGGCAAATGCTTGCTTCGATGCTCCTGATACCAGCGAAAACATCGATTCGCCAAAGTATGCCCGGCCGATCAAAATGCCGTAAAAGCCACCGACCAAGGAGCCATGTTCATCCCAGCACTCTACACTTAATCCCATGCCTGCTTTGGCCATGGCGGTGTAGCTGGCAATCATCTCAGGTTGAATCCAGGTGCCGCCTTCATCCGCGTGAGTCGAAGCACACAGCGTCATTACACGCTCAAAGGCATGATTGGCGGTGAATGTCAGTCGGGTTTTCTTCAACTCTTTGCGTATCGAGCGCGAAACATGAAAGCCATCCGGCAAAATGACCGCACGCGGGGCTGGGGTCCACCACAAACGCGGGGAATCTTCGTCATGCCAGGGGAACACACCATGACGATAGGCCTCGTATAGCCAGGCAGGCGAGATACCGCCACCGGCCGCCAGCAACCCGTTTGGTTCTGTGAGGGCCTTGGCAGTTGGTGGAAAATGCGGGCGTTGGTTTTCGTCCAGCCAGTCAATCATGATGCAACCGTGATAAACTCAAATCTTCAAAGAATGACGCAGGGTATTGATTTGTCAAAGGATACACCGGAGCTATCAGAATCTCTCGAAGCTTCCTCAGAAAAATCTGAAATCTCCTGGAGTCGCCGGCAGGACGCCTGGTTTGTGGTCCTTGCTATCGTCTGCCTGTTGCTGTTTATGGCGCTTGGCAGTTACACCCCGGGCGACGACGGTTGGTCCAGTGTTGGTGGCCGATCGTCTCATAATTCTGTTGGCGTTGTTGGCGCGACGATTGCCGATCTTTTATTTCATGGCCTGGGCTATCTGGCCTATGCCTTCCCAACCCTTATCCTCGCCAAAATTGCTTTGATGTTTCGCCGCCGCTCGGCCAATAGCGCCAGCATCTGGTTCTTGCGTGTATTCGGCTTCGTGATGACTCTGGCCAGCCTGTGTAGTTTGGCTCATGTCAGTATTTGGCCGGGCGAAGAGCTACCCGTAGGATCCGGTGGCGCACTGGGCCTCAGTGTTTTTCAATCCTTGTTGCCACTGTTCGGTTTTGCTGGTGCTGTCGCCATTCTGGTTGGAGTACTGGCTATTGGCTTGATGCTGTTCCTGGAGTTTTCCTGGTTGCTGCTGTTCGAACGAATTGGTGGCGGTTTGCTGGTGATGATGGGGTTTGTGAAGCACAAAATTGCCCAAGCGCGTGAAGCCAAGGCCGAGAGTGGTCAGAGTGCAGTACACATTGATCGTGACGCGGGTGTTCGTGATGAGCCGCTCGACTCGTTCGATTCAGTCGTCGATAACAAGGGCGACGAAGAGAACGACAACAAGATCGACACCGTTGATGACCAATTCATTGAAAGCGACTCAACTCCTGCTGGCGGCAAAGGCTTGCTGGCTCGTCTGCTGGGTAAAAACCGGAAATCCTCTGAATCTGTGCTGGATAGCGATGGCGAAGACACTGTCAGCGATGAACGTGCATCCATTGCACCTGCCCACAAGCGCACCGAACCGGTCTTCAACCTGGACGAACTGGACAACGACTTCGGACTTTTGCCAGAACCAGAGCAGCGTGTGACTGCTGAGCCAGCTCCAGTTCATACCCCGGCAAGTGCGAAAGCCAAGGTGCCAGAAGTGCCAGAAATACCCGCTCAGAGCACGATATCCACCGAGCCTCTGGAGCGCCCGGTAGAGCAGATTGCTGTAAACGACACTCAGGCCGACGAAGACGATATTCCATGGCTGACTGACGAAGAGCCATTTACGACTAAATCGGCACCGGCTGCTTCACACGCGGTAGCTGCGCCAGCACCTGCGCCCGTAGCAGTGGGCGTAGCCAAATCCAGCGAGAAGTCCGCACCTCAAGCACCAAACGATCCGGCAATTCCAATTACGCCATTGGAAAAGCGGGACACGGGCATCAGCGAGCGCGCCAAGCAAGACATGCAGGGCAAACTGTTTCAGCAGAAAACCCCGCTGCCTTCGATTGCCGTGCTGGACCCACCGAAAGAAGGGCAAAAGAGCGGTTTTTCTCCGGAGCGGTTGCAAGAAATGTCGAAGCTGCTGGTGCAAAAGCTGGCTGACTTCGGCGTAAAGATTGAGGTCACGGCCGTTGCGCCCGGCCCGGTAATTACCCGCTTCGAGATTCAGCCTGCTGCTGGGGTAAAAGCCAGCAAGATCACCAATTTGGCCAAAGACCTGGCACGGTCAATGGCCATGATCAGTGTGCGGGTCGTGGAGGTGATTCCAGGCAAATCGGTCATGGGCATCGAGGTGCCAAACGAAAACCGCGCTATTGTGTCGTTTTCAGAAGTGTTGTCGTCCAATGAGTTCGACAGATCCAAATCACCGCTGACGCTGGCGCTTGGACATGACATTGGCGGCAACTCCATCGTCGCCGACCTGGCAAAAATGCCGCACTTGCTGGTAGCCGGTACCACAGGTTCTGGTAAATCTGTGGGTATTAACGCCATGATTCTGAGCATGTTGTTCAAGGCTACGCCAGAAGAGCTGCGGATGATCATGGTCGACCCCAAAATGCTGGAGCTGTCCGTCTACGAGGGCATTCCGCACTTGCTGACCCCGGTAATCACCGACATGAAGGAAGCCGCCAATGGCTTGCGTTGGTCGGTCGCCGAAATGGAGCGCCGCTACCAGCTGATGGCATCACTGGGCGTGCGTAATCTGGCGGGTTACAACAAGAAAGTGAAAGAAGCGATTGAGGCGGGCGAGCCGATTATCGATCCGTTGTGGGACATCACCTTGTCCTATGACACCACACCGCGAACACTGGAGCCGTTGCCGTACATCGTAATCGTGATCGACGAATTTGCCGACATGATGATGATGGTGGGCAAAAAGGTCGAAGAGCTGATTGCTCGTATTGCCCAGAAAGCTCGGGCGGCAGGCATTCACATGATTCTGGCGACCCAACGTCCATCGGTGGACGTGATCACAGGTCTGATCAAGGCCAACGTTCCGACGCGTATCGCGTTTCAGGTGTCGTCTCGTATCGACTCCCGAACCATTCTTGACCAGGGCGGGGCTGAACAGCTGTTAGGTCATGGTGATATGCTGTTTATGCCGCCGGGCATTGCCTTGCCCGAGCGTGTACACGGCGCCTTTGTGGACGATGACGAGGTGCACCGGGTTGTTGCCGAATGGAAATTGCGCGGTGAGCCAAACTATCTGGAAGAAATTGTCCAGACCAGCGAAGAGCGCATGTCGGGTGAGGGCGGAGCTGCCAGCGGTGGTGACGAACAGGATGAGCTGTTTGATCAGGCAGTGGCCTTCGTTACCGAGTCCGGCAAATGCTCGACCTCGTCAGTGCAGCGCAAGTTGCGTATTGGCTACAACCGTGCGGCCCGATTGGTCGAAGCAATGGAAGCCGCAGGTGTTGTTTCGCCACCGGCTCACAACGGCAGCCGCGAAGTGTTGGCACCACCGCCGCCATCGGCTTGATCTCTGGATAGTCAATTTGACTGATCCAGTTGGGGAATTTTCTGGAAATCAGGGCGCCCAAAGGAAACGCGTCCAAAGGAATTTGTTTTATATGTTGTCATCCCTTAAAAACACCCTGTGTGCAGCACTGATCGCCACCTCCAGTATGCTGCTGTCTGTTAGTCCGGTGCAGGCTGCTGAGCCCAGTTCCGCTCTGGAAGGTTTTATCGAACGGCTGTCCGGCACCCGCAACCTGTCGGCAGACTTCACCCAGATTATTCGCGATGCCAGTGGCAATGAACTGCAAAGCGTTGCAGGGCAGGTTGCGTTCGCCACGCCGGAAAAATTGCGCTGGAAAACCCTGCCTCCTTACGAACAGCTCATCGTTTCTGATGGCAAGGTCGTTTGGGTATTCGATGCCGACCTGGAACAAGTGACCATTCGCAATCTGGAAATGAAGGTACAAGAAACCCCGGCGCTATTGCTGAGTGGCCGTGCCAACGATGTATCGGATAACTTTGATGTCGAACGCCTGTCCAGAGATGGCCTGATGGTGTATCGCCTGACACCAAAAGACCCAAGCCAGTTGTTCGCCGCCATTGAATTTGGCTACAAGGATCAAACACTGGAAGCCATGCGCATAGCCGACGCTACCGGTCAGGTGACCGACATTACGCTTAGCAATGTTGAGCGCAATACCAACCTCGACCCAATGGCCTTTGTATTCGACGTGCCAGAAGGCGCCGATGTGATCGACGCTCGCAGCGGATACTGATCCGATGAACGATCTGTTTGGCGATGCTTCTGGCGGCTATGAACCTTTGGCATCACGGATGCGGCCCGGCAATCTGGATGAATACATTGGCCAGCAGCATGTGGTTGGTGAAGGCACGCCGCTGCGTAAATCGCTCGAAGCGGGGCAGTTACATTCGTTAATCTTCTGGGGGCCGCCGGGGGTTGGTAAAACCACACTGTCAAAGCTGATTGCCAGCTACGTCGACGCCCGGTTTGTTACCCTCAGCGCCGTTATGGCCGGCATCAAGGATATTCGTGAGGCGGTCGATCAAGCCCGGCAGTATCGCGCCACTGGCAAGAAGACGGTGCTGTTTATCGACGAAGTGCACCGTTTCAACAAAACCCAGCAAGACGCCTTCCTGCCACACGTCGAAGATGGCACCGTGATATTCATTGGTGCGACCACTGAAAACCCGTCCTTCGAACTCAACAATGCCTTACTGTCCCGTGCTCGGGTGTACGTTCTTAAAAGTCTGACCGATGCCGATTTGCAGCAGGTGCTGCAGCGGGCCGAACAACGCTTGATCGGCGACGGTGATCTGGCCATTCCTTCAAAACCGGAGGCGTTGGAGCGAATTGCCATGATGGCCGACGGTGACGCTCGCCGGGCACTCAATCAGTTTGAATATGCTATTCAGCTTGCCGCTGGTGAACCTCTAGGCCTCGATCACGTAAACCAGCTAGCAGGTACCACCAGTCGTCGTTTTGATAAAGGCGGCGAGGCGTTTTATGACCAGATTTCAGCACTACATAAATCGGTACGAGGCTCGTCCCCCGACGCAGCGCTGTACTGGCTGGCGCGTATGATCGATGGCGGCTGTGATCCGATATACATCGCCCGCCGTATTATTGCGATGGCCAGCGAGGACATTGGCAATGCCGACCCGCGTGCGCTACCACTCTGCATGGCGGCCTGGGACGCCATCGAACGACTTGGGCAACCTGAAGGTGAATTGTGCTTGGCACAAGCGGTGGCGTACATTGCCTCTGCACCGAAGAGCAACAAGGTATACGCCGCCTACAAGCAGGCGCGCCAGCTGGTGGCGTCCCAGCCCAGCTATGAGGTGCCGCTGCATTTACGTAATGCGCCCACCAAATTAATGAGCCAGCTCGGCTATGGCGAAGAATACCGTTATGCCCATGATGAACCGGGCGCCTTTGCGGCGGGCGAAAACTACTTCCCACCAGAGCTGAAAGACCTGCGACTGTATTACCCATCGGATCGTGGCCTGGAAGAAAAAATCGGCCGCAAACTGGACCATTTGCAGCAAATGAACCGCAACTCCCCGCAACAGCGGTATCCTGCCGGGCCTGCTGGCTCATCCCACACCCCCGACTATCACGAAGGAGACTGACCCGTGGCGTTGTTATGGATTGCACTTGGTGGCGCACTGGGCGCTGTCGCCCGTTATCTGACCGCAAGTTCATTGTTCAAAGCCATGGGACAAGCGTTCCCTTATGGCACGCTGGGGGTGAACCTGATAGGCTCCTTCGTTATTGGTATTGCCTATGTGATTCTGGTTCAACAGCAGTGGGGCAGCGAGCACTACAAACAGCTGGCCATGGTTGGATTCCTGGGCGCATTCACTACCTTTTCCACCTTCTCACTGGAAAGTGTTGCACTGATGCAGCAAGAGCGCTGGATGGCGCTCGGCTCTTACGTGCTCGCCAGTGTGGCTGGGTGTTTTGCGGCTACTGGCCTCGGCATCGCCCTTGCGAATGTCCTGACGCGTAGCCAGGGATAATTTCCACCGTTTCAATTTTGTATAAATCAGCCTAACCAGGTACCCGGATCGTAACCCCATGCTTGATATCAAATTTATTCGCGACAACCTCGATGAAGTTACTGCAGCACTGGCCACCAAAGGCTTTGAGTTTGACGCCGCTGCCTTCTCCGAAATGGATGAACGTCGCAAATCCGCCATTACTCGCGCGCAATCCCTGCAAGCCGAGAAGAAAAAGGCATCCAAGCAAATTGGCGCACTTATTGGCCAGGGTATGTCCCCGGAAGACGCCAAGGCACAGGTGATGGGCGGTATCGACTCCGACATTACCAACGCAGAAAACGAAGCCAAGGAATCCGAGCAAGCCCTGCGTGACTTCCTGATGGCCGTTCCAAACATGCCACACGCCGACGTACCGGCGGGTGCCGATGAAGACGACAACGTTGAAGTCAGCACCTGGGGCGAGCCTGCCAGCTTCAATTTTGAAGTAAAAGATCACGTTGACGTTGGTGAACCGCTGGGCATGAGCTTCGACGCTGGTGCTGCACTGGCTGGCTCCCGCTTTGTCGTGATGACTGGCAAAATTGCCCGTCTGCACCGTGCGCTGGCGCAGTTCATGATCAACACCCACGCCGACGAGCATGGCTACGAAGAAACCTACGTGCCTTACCTGGTGAACCGTGAAGCCCTGCAAGGCACGGGTCAGCTGCCAAAATTCGAAGAAGACTTGTTCAAACTGCCAGAAGCGCAGGGCGAAAAGGACTTCTATCTGATTCCGACCGCGGAAGTACCAGTCACCAACCTGATGGCTGACGGCGTTTACGACGGTGAACTGCCCGTTCGTCGTGTGGCTCACACCCCATGCTTCCGCTCTGAAGCGGGCAGCTATGGTCGTGACACCCGCGGTATGATCCGTCAGCACCAGTTCGACAAAGTAGAACTGGTTCACTTCGTAGAAGCCAGCAAGTCTTCAGAGGCTTTGGAAGAACTGACCGGCCACGCCGAAGTTATTTTGCAGAAGCTGGGCCTGCCGTACCGCAAGGTCATCCTGTGTGGTGGCGACCTGGGCTTCTCTGCTTCCAAAACCTACGACCTGGAAGTGTGGCTGCCAGCACAAAACAAGTACCGCGAGATTTCTTCTTGCTCCAACATGACCGATTACCAGGCTCGTCGTATGCAAGCTCGCTGGCGCAACCCGGAAACCGGCAAGCCAGAGCTGCTGCACACCCTGAACGGTTCTGGTCTGGCGGTTGGCCGTACACTGGTTGCTATTCTGGAAAACTACCAGCAAGCCGATGGCAGCGTAGTAGTACCTGAAGTTCTGCGTCCTTATATGGGCGGCCTTGAGGTATTGAATCCATGATGACATTGCCTTTGGTGCTGAAAGGCGATTTACGTCCTTTTACCATCATCGGTGGTGGCGACGTTGCCAGTCGCAAGGTCCAGACATTGGCAAACGCCGGCGCGAAGGTGCGAGTGATTGCACCTTCCGCCGGTGTCGACATTGCCAAACTGGCCCAACGGGGCGCCATTGATGTAGAGGCACGAGAAGCCACGCCCAACGAACACTTCGAACCAGGCTCCTTTGTGGTACTGGCAACGGACAATTCCGAACTGAACGAAGCACTGGCCGCGCAAGCGCGTAGCCAAAACTGTTTTGTTTGCCGGGTTGATCAGCACGAAGGCAATGATTTCATTTTTCCAGCGGTGATCGATCGTTCGCCGATTCTGGTTTCTATCTCCAGCCGTGGCACGTCCCCCGCACTGACTCGCCATTTAAAACAACGCATTGACGCCTTTCTGCCGCAGGAATACCGACAGCTCGGTGAACTGGTCGAAACCCTGCGTGCGGACGTTAAAAAACGCTTTGCAGCGCCGTTGCGTCCGGCTTTTTGGCGTAAGTTCATGCGCAGCAACGTGCCGGAACTGGTATTGGCCCGACAGCCTGACCGCGCCATGCAACTGGCGGAGCGCCTGTTATCCGGCAAGGAAGAGGGCAATGGCGAGGTGTATCTGGTTGGCGCTGGGCCGGGTGATCCGGACTTGCTGACCTTTCGTGCTCTGCGTCTGATTCAGTCGGCCGATATCGTCTTTTACGACCGACTGGTCGGGCCAGGTGTGATGGCCTTGGTGCCTGAAGATGCAGAACGTATCTACGTCGGCAAAGCCATGGCTGACCACGCAGTGCCTCAGGATGAGATCAACCAGCGTTTGGCCGATGAAGCCCGCAAGGGCAAACGGGTGCTACGCCTGAAAGGGGGTGATCCGTTTATCTTTGGCCGCGGTGGCGAAGAAATTGAACTGCTGGCGCAATACGGCGTGCCATTCCAGGTGGTGCCGGGCATTACCGCCGCCAGTGGTTGTGCCGCTTATGGTGGTATTCCGCTGACACACCGCGACCACGCCCAATCGGTTCGGTTTGTTACTGGCCACCTGCGCAATGGCACGTGCAACCTGCCCTGGAATGAACTGATTCACCCTCATCAGACGCTGGTGATTTACATGGGTCTGAGCGGCTTGTCAGAAATCTGCAAGCAACTAATGTCCCACGGCATGGACCCGGATACTCCGATCGCATTGGTTGAAAAAGGCACACTGCCAGACCAGCGTGTTCACACCGGCACCATTGCCACCATGCCCGCCAGTATCGAAGGTAAGGAGATTCATGCTCCAACCCTGACCATTAT
Source organism: Oceanobacter sp. ABM4_470 (assembly GCF_056158645.1). Taxonomy (NCBI): domain Bacteria; kingdom Pseudomonadati; phylum Pseudomonadota; class Gammaproteobacteria; order Oceanospirillales; family Oceanospirillaceae; genus Oceanobacter; species Oceanobacter sp. ABM4_470. Next base: position 1,405,201 of record NZ_JBSWTR010000001.1, on the reverse strand, counting down.
TGGTAGTGTGGTAAACCTGCACAGCAAGTTAGCCTGGCGGCCAGAATTGGCCCGCGACGAAAGCGCTGATTGATTCAGCTCCAAACCAAAAATGCCCGCTGATTAGCGGGTATTTTTGTTTGTACGCTTGCTACCTTGTGAGCTGTAGGAGGGAATTTATTCCCGATGACGGCCCGGCAATTCGCCCCTGCACTTGGTTACTGTGCACTTGATTTAACTCTGCACTGCAACGCTTGAAGGGGCCAATCAGATTACAGCAGTGACGTATCCCGCTCATTCCAGGCCTTTTCAGCCAAAGCCAAAAACTCATCGAGCTTTTCCGGTTGTTTGGTGATCGACACCAAGGCCAAAGCAGCGGTTCGAATAGTTGCCTGAAACGCGTATTCGCTTTGCAGCTCGCCACGCCATTGCTTCACCAGCAATTCGGTATCAATCTGGTTTTTCGGCTTGTCGTCGTAATGGCTTTGCTGGTTCGGGATGGTCAGCTCGCCGGATTTGCCATCCAGATGGTAGGTGGCTTTAACCGTACGTTCCGGGTTTACCTCGAACTCACCACCTTCACCCTTGATCACCAACATATTGTCACCGTTAATTTCAGCGGCTCCGGCATGGGTAATGGAATAGTTAGGGTGGAAAATACCCTGAACACTGGCGCAGTGCTCAGGAGAAATGGTTTTCAGCAAGGTATTGATCGGTGACCGAACCCCCAGGATGGCCTTCAACGAGAGCCAGCGCTGGAACAGTGGGTTGATCTGCTCACACGGCAGATACGCCAGTGACGGCGCGTCCGCCAACTGATCCATCGAGGTTAACTGCGGCAGGCCCAGCTGCTCAAACACCTCATGTAGGTAAATGCGGCCTTCTGTATGAGCCGTCGTACCATGAAACAGAATGCGATAACCCATCTGATTCAAAAGCAGAGCCGATAGCAAGCACCAGAACGGCTGACGACGCTTGCCAGCATAGCTCGGCCACACCAGATCAAAGTGCACATGCTCAGGCCATACTTCGTTAATCGCCGCTGCAAATCCTGCCAATTCCTCTGGCGTTTCTTCCTTGACTCGCAACAACATCAGGATGGCTCCCAGCTGTTCCGGCTCAAAGCGGCCAGCCACCAGTTCCGTCATGGTGAACTTTGCTTCATCAAAGGTCATGCTGCGGCTGGCGTTTTTACCACGGGCCAAAATCCGCACGTACTCGGCCAGCGAGTGCTTGCCGGTAATCGGCTTCAGCAAGGTGTCGGAAATAGCGATTTCAGGAACAGACGGTACAGCACTCACAGACAGTTCTCCGGGCGGGGCAATCCGGCAATTCGGGCGCCTAATTTGGCCGGACTGCCGGGAAATAATTTCAACAGATAGATGCTGGACGCCTTTTCAGGGCCCAGATTGGCTTTCAGATATTTACTTAACGGCCGCATGGCCGGCGAGAGATCGAACTCCCGGTAAAACGCCTGAAGCTGCTCAATGATTTCCCAGTGCTCTGGGGTTAATTCGATATTTTCTGCCAATGCCAGTTGCTGAGCTACCTCTGGGGTCCAATCGGCAAGATTGACCAAAAAGCCGTCTTTATCGACCGGCGGCAGGGTAGAGTGGGTCATTGGTGTTACTTCCAGGTAATGGTTTTGGTGTGGGACAGAGTAAGCTCGACCCATTGCTGGTCGCTGATGGTATCAAATTCCGCCGACTCCGACGGTGCAACACCACAAGCGTCTGCATCTGATTGCCGTACCAGTAACTTCGTACCGTCGAGCGTCGTCGCCACCAGCTGGGCCATGCATGCTGCGCGACCCATAAGCAAAACAGCATCCTGGTCGTCGATGGACAACGCCAGCTCAGCAAGAATGGTCTCCGACGCACTTTGTATTTGATGAAGAGTCATATCAGAACCTCAAGCAATGCTGACTGGCGGCTATAAGACCTCGGGCCGCCTCAGCACTGACCGGAGCAACAAACGCTGGCTTGTCCTCTTGCAGCCCGAACCGTACAAGGCTGGCTTCACAGGCATACAGCTCTTCGCAATCGTACATAGGCAATGCCTTGACGATGCGGGAAGGAGCCTTGCCCCCCTCGAACAGGGCCTTCAGGTCTTGCTTGAGCCACAACACCCCGGCACCACTGAACAGCAAGGTTACCGGCAGATCAAACGCGGCTAGCGCCATAGCCAACTCCAAAGGCTCAGGCTCAGGCGTTGGCGCAGATACAATATGAATAAGAGTAGAAGTCATGACAGGCCCTTAAAACTGCACAACACGGTCGCTTTGGCTGACCGCTTCTGCCATTTCACCCAAACCACACAGCTCGAACGGCTCAACCACTGTCGCGCCATCCAGCTGATAGCGCTCATTTTCCTGCTCATTCACCATGCCGCGACGAATCGCATTGGCAATGCACAACTGAAGAGGAAAACCGTATTCACCAGCACATTGCGCCCAGGCATCAGCAATGCCAGCCTGGCCCTGTGGCGCCTGAATGCGAGTGTTGGCACATAGCACCGCGTCCTGATAAAAAAACACGCGATCCAGACAATGCCCCGAGCGATAAATCGCGCGGGCAAAATCCATTGCCTGAAGATGAGCATCCGATTGAAAAGGGGATTGGGTAACTAAAAGCGTGAACGAAGCCATGGAAATCGAGGTTTTGAAAATATGACCGCCATCTTCCGTAATTCATACCCCCTCGGCAAGCCTCAAACACCTCATCAAATTGTACAAAAACTCGCCTAACTATTTGATTTATAAAAAAGTGTTGACGCTCAAAAAAATCCGGGTATAGTACGCAACCAGTTCGGAGAGATGGCTGAGTGGTTGAAAGCACCGGTCTTGAAAACCGGCGTAGGTTAATAGCCTACCTAGGGTTCAAATCCCTATCTCTCCGCCATTATTTAAAAAGCCCGCTTAGGAAACTAAGCGGGCTTTTTTCGTTTTGGAGCTACTAAAAACATTTATTGAGTCCAAAAGTTTTCATTGCTCAGCGCGTAACGTTACAACAGGCTTCAGCTTTCCAGGCCGGGTGTGCAAGACACATCAATAGATACATCAGCGACGCAATTCAGAATCAATCTTCAAGCCTTAACTGGATAGTGACTCGCTCCAAACCCTCAACCATCTCCGCCGAAAACGGATCTCCGCTGCGTTGCATACGTTGGTAATGTTCCAGCGTGCGCTGGCGATAGCGGGTGGCGATATCCTGCGCTTCGGGTCTTCGTGGCTGCCAGAATTTGTCACCAAGGAGTGATACTGGCGGGTTTTGTTCCGGGTCTGTCTCAGAAGTTATTCGCCTCGTCTGCGCTGTTACCGTCAGCACTTCGTAAAATCGCTTATTTTCTTCCACCAGCTGTTCTTCCAGACAGTAGAAGCCAAGTTTGATCAACGCGCGGCGCAGCTGTTGCGGCCGGTTGGCAGGGCACAGCAGGTATTCAATGTTGGCATTTGGGTTTCGAAGATGGATGGCTTCCAATAGCTCTGCGGTAAGGTCGCCGCCGACGCCTGAGATAATTACCAGATGACGAGCACTGTCGCGTGAATCAACCTCAGTGATTGGCAGCTCGGCAACGTCGATGCAGTGGACTTGCCAAGGCTGGAGTTGTCCCACTGTAACAGGGAAGCGCTGTCGCAGCTTGCCCTCAAGTTCAGTCATTAGCGCAGGCACGATATCAACAAAGTGCACCGCAGCGTCGATCTTGTTCTGTAGCAACGTCATGCCCAGCAATCCATGATCGCAACAGCAGTCCCATATATGGTCGTAGCCCGCCGGAACCCGTTCGACGAGGTGGTATATGCGTTTGCCAATTGTCAAAAAGATCGCCTCTGTGTGCCGCAGGACCTGAATGCGAGGCGATTATGCGCGACTCATCACCCCGTGACCATTGGTACACAGGGTGCTGGGGCTGAGGTGTTAAAGATGTGCAGGTATTGGAAGAGTGGCCTTAGACCGCCGCTTGTTCTGGCTCGCCGTTTGCCTCAACCGGCTCCAGCATGCCGGCGATATATAACGCAGCGGAGCGGCCGAATGCATTGAGGTCATAGCCGCCTTCCAGCACCGCAAGACAGGGGGTATTCCGTCGCTTGCAGTAGCTCTGAATCCATTCGCTGATCCATAGGTAGTCAGTGTCTTCGAAGTTGAGCTCGGCCATCGGATCTTCCTTGTGGGCATCAAATCCAGCCGACACAATCACCAGTTCAGGTGCAAATCCTCTTAACGCTGGTTCCCACTGCTCAATCACGCCTTTTCTGAAGGCTTCGCCGTCCGCGCCTTTGTCCAGGTGCACATTGATCAGGTTGGTGTACTTGCTCTGTTCGTAGTGCGTGTAGGGGTAGAAGGGGTGCTGAAACGCCGACAGCATCAGAAAACGTTTGTCGTTTTGCAGGATATCAATGGTTCCGTTGCCCTGATGCGCATCGAAGTCGAGTACGGCAATGCGCTGCAAGTGGTGAACGTCAGCGGCGCGCAATGCGGCGATGGCGCTGTTATTGAAGAAGCAAAATCCCATCGACTTGCTACGCTCAGCATGGTGGCCGGGCGGTCGGATGGCGGCAAACGCATTGCGATGCACTTCGTTCAGTACGTCGTCCAGCGCCTGGGTGGTGGTGCCAACAGAGTACAGCGCCGCTTCCAGCGAGCCTTTGGTCATGGGAGTGTCTTCGTCCACCATGATGCAGCCATGCTCGGGTTCAATCAGGTGCAGCTGGTCGACGTAGGCCTTGCTGTGGGCACGCAAAATATCGGGCAAGTGAGCCGTTTTGCCTTCGTGAATGGCCAACTGGTTCCAGATGCCCGTTTGTTTCAGGGTTTCTTCCAGCACAGTAATGCGATCGGCCGTCTCCGGGTGGTCCTTGCCGGTGTCGTGTCCGAAATGCTGGTGAAATGCGTAATATCCTGTGCTCATGTCGACGTACTTTTACTCTTTTTCTTCAGTGTATCCAGCAGTTACACTCAGGCCAACTCAACTAAAGGATCAGTCTGCATGGGTACACGCTCTTTAGAGTTGTTCTTTCGACCCAGGGTAATTGCTGTTATTGGCGCTTCCGAACGTGCCGGCAGTGTTGGCGGTGCGGTGGTAAAAAACCTGCTCAATAGCGAGTTTGGTGGCACCATCATTCCGATCAATACCCGCGGTTACGACGAAATTTACGGCGTTCCGGCGTTAACGCGAATCAGTCAGTTAACCACTGTGCCTGATCTGGCCATCATTTGCACACCGGTTGAAACTGTGCCCAAAGTGCTGAAGCAGCTGCACGGCAAAGGTGTTGGCGCAGCACTGCTCCTGACAGGCGGTATCGATCGCAGTCGCTCGTGGCAGTATCGCCCGGCATCCGATCGGCTGGAACAGGTTATCCAGCAGACCAACATCCGTATTCTGGGCCCTGATTGTCTGGGTCTGGTGTTGCCTTGGCGCAAGCTCAATGCATCCCTGCTGCATGTGCCTGTACGAGCAGGCAACATTGCTTACATCGGCCAGTCCGGCACGCTGGCTTCTGGCGTGCTCGATTGGGCATTCAGCCGCAACGTTGGGTTTTCCCATGTAGTCACGCTGGGCAGCAATAACGACGTCACCTTTTCTGACCTGGTCGACTTTATCGTCCAGGAACCTCATGTGCAGACCATTCTGGTGCAGCTGGACGAAATCGGCTCTGGCAAGGCATTGGTGCGCTCTCTGCGGGCGGCGTCCCGCCATAAGCTGGTGCTATCGGTCAAAAGCAACCGTTTTCCGGGCAACCCATTAAACCGGATCAGTCCACCCAAAGGACTGGCCAGTCGCGACATTCTGATTGATGAAATGCTGGCGCGGGCAGGGGTGTTGCGGGTAAGCGATACCGACGAGATGTTCCATTGCGTCGATACCCTGCGTCGCCAGCGCGAATCCTTTGGCCCGCGATTGGCAGTGATTGCCAACGGCCGTGGTCCGGCGATTCTGGCGCTTGATCGTCTGTTGCAAGATGGTGGCACGCTGGCCGAGCTGTCGGACGAAACTCGCACCCATTTACGTGGTTTGCTGCCGGAATATGTGCGCACCGGCAACCCACTTCTGCTGAACCCGGAACTCCAGCCACACCAGCTGGCTGCCGTCGCTAACACCGTGTTGGCCGACAAACAGGTCGACGCCCTGCTGGTGATCTACATTCCCGGCATCGGTACCGACCCACTGGCCAATGCCGAAGCCTTGGTCAAAGTCGCCCGCAAGTTCAACAAAAGCGTGCTGACCAGCTGGATTGGTGAATATTCGGTTGAAACTGCCCGTGATCATTTTGGTGCCAATAGCATTCCGACGTTCGACACCCCGGACAACGCCATCAAGGCGTACATGTACATGGTGCGCCACCAGCTAACCCAGGAGCTGCTGCGGGAAACGCCATCCAGCCTCGAGATTCCGATCTCATCGGGCTATATGGAAGTTGACCGGGAAATTCAGGAACGTCATCGTCCAGGTGACTACCTTCTGCCCGATTGCGCCTGGAAGTTGCTGAAGGCATACGGCTTTGCCTTTGCTGAAAATCACTATCGCACCACCTTGTCGGAGCTTCTGGACGCTGCCCACGAAATTCCAGACCCCTGGGTATTGCGAGTGCACCACCGGGATTATTTGTATCCCTTCGCGTACGGCAACAACCCGCGCGAACGCATGCGCAGTGTGGTGAGAAATATTCAAAGCGAAGAAGAATTACTGGAAGGTGCTGAAAAGCTCGAAGCCGCCATTGCCGAGCGCTTTCCGAAAAGTCCGGTATTGGGCTACACCGTGCAAACCATGCACCGGGCATTGGACAACCTGCAGTTCTCGTTTGGCATTGGCCGTGACTCCGAGATTGGCCCCTATTTGTTCTTTGGTGGTGGTGGTACCACCGCTGACACACTGGTCGATCGTCAGGTGGCATTGCCGCCACTGAACGCAAATCTGGCGGAAAAGTTGATCAAACGCAGCCATTTCTACGAAGTATTGCAAGAACGGTCCGAAAACATTGACCGCGAACTTGTTACACTCGAACGTTGGTTGGTGGCGCTGTCGCACATCGCGCTGAACCACCCATGGCTGGCTGGCCTTGAAGTTAACGCCATTCGCCAGAAGGTGGGCCACTACATTGCCATTGGCATCGCGGGAGAGGTTGGCCCAGCGGTGAAAAGCGCCATATTGCCGTACCCAACCGAGTTGGAAAGCCAGTTCACGGGGAAGAGTGGTCGTCAGTTCCAGATTCGCCCAATTCGTGGCGAGGACGAGCCATTACTGGAGCGTTTTTATCGCCAGCTCAGTGCGGAATCGCTACGCCTGCGGTTCTTTGGCGCTCGTAGCCATTTTGACCACAGTGAACTGGCGCGCTTTACCCAGATTGATTACGACCGGGAAATGGCCTTTGTGGCCTTCGACGACAACCAGCTTTACGGGGTTGTGCGGGTCTTTATCGATGCCGACGACGTTGCCGGAGAGTATTCGGTGATTGTCGACGACACGCTGAAAGGCGAAGGTCTGGGTAAGCATTTAATGCAGGTTATGATAGATTACCTCACCGAACGAGGGGTGCTACAGGTTTACGGCACCGTGCTGCCGCACAATAAACCCATGCTGGGTTTGAACCGTAAACTGGGCTTCACACTTCACCACGACCATGAAGAAGGCGTAGTGGAGGTGACCAAGAACCTCAATCCGCTGAAGTATGCCTGGCAAAGAAAACGTATGTATCCTGCCTCATAGGCAAGAGCACCTGTATCCACGCTGTCGATTGACGGCCTTTAGAATCAAGTGGGGTATCCTTTGATTTCTGTGTTAGTTGTAGATGATCACGAGCTGGTTCGCTCCGGGATCACAGCAATATTGGCTGACGCAAAAGGAATTGAAGTGGTTGGACAAGCTGAGTCCGGGGAAGACGCTGTTCAGTTTGTAAAAGAGCATGAGCCAGACGTTATTCTGATGGACGTTCACATGCCCGGCATTGGCGGGCTGGAAGCGACTCGAAAAATCACCAAATCCTGGCAAGACACCAAAGTCATTGCCGTTACTGCGTGCGACGACAACCCGTTTGCCCAACGTCTGCTTCAGGCCGGCGCATCGGGTTACATTACCAAGGGTGCAGACGCAGACGAGATGATCATGGCGATCATCAAGGTCCAACACGGTCAGAAGTACATCAGCACCGAAATTGCCCAGCGCATGGCACTGCGACCATTCCAGGAAACCAGCCAGAACCCATTCGATGAGCTGTCGGATCGGGAAATGCAGATTGCCCTGATGATTGTTAACTGCCAGCGCCCGGCAACCATTGGCGAAAAGCTGTTTTTGAGCCCCAAGACCGTGAACAGTTATCGCTATCGCATATTTGAAAAACTTGGCATTGATGGTGACGTTGAACTGACCCGCCTGGCCATACGGCACGGCCTCATTGATGCCAACAGCCTTGCGTAATACATGTCTGAATTTGATATCAAGTCCTTCCTCGGCACGCTGACCCAGCGTGCCGGTGTTTACCGCATGTATTCAGACAGCAATGAGCTGCTGTATGTCGGTAAAGCCAAAAACCTCAAAAACCGTGTTTCCAGTTATTTCCGCGCCCGCGGACTGAATGCCAAGACCGTTGCCCTGGTCAGTAACATTCATCACATCGAAATCACGGTAACCGCCAGCGAAGCGGAAGCCCTGCTGCTTGAACAAACCCTGATCAAGCAACATCGGCCGCCGTACAACATCCTGCTGAAGGACGACAAATCCTACCCCTACATTCATTTGTCGAGCCACGAATATCCATTGCTGGCCTACCGAAGGGGCAAGCGCGTCAGTCGGGGTGGTGAATACTTTGGTCCTTATCCAAATTCCGGAGCAGTACGAGAAACGCTGAATTACCTCCAGCGCCTGTTTTTAATTCGGTCTTGCGAAGACAGCTATTTCAATCATCGCAGCCGGCCTTGCCTGCAATACGAAATCAAGCGCTGCTCCGCTCCCTGCGTAGGCATGATCACCGAACAGCAATACAACGACGACATCGACAAGGCGCGGCGTTTTCTACAGGGTAAAAACACCGAGCTGGTGTCCGAATTACAGCAAGAGATGATGAACGCTTCCGCTCAGCTGGAATTTGAACAGGCCGCCGATATACGCGACCGGCTGGAACTGCTGCGCCGTATTCAGGAAAAGCAAACTGTTGAAGCGGGCAGCAAGAGCGCCGACGTGTGGGCCATTGTCGAGTTTGAAAACGTCACCTGCATCCACCGGCTGGTGTTTCGTCAGGGCCGTCTGGTGAATAGTAAAAACTACTATCCAAACAACCCGATCGGTGAGCCGCTGGATGAACTGATGCTGGATTTTGTTGGTCAGTTCTACCTGTCCGATATGTCGGGAGAGGGTTTCCCGAAAGAACTGATTATGGATTGCGAGCCAGATCCGTCTATCGCTATTACTGAAGCGGTACGACTGCGAGCTGGCGCCGTGATCAAACACAGCCGCGGCATTCGTGGCGAGCTGCGGCGCTGGCGTGCTATGGCGGAAGAAAACGCCCGCACCGGCGCCCAGGTGAAAATTTCAGGCCACAAGGAAAGCCTCAAGAAGCTTGAGTCCGTGGCCAGTCTGCTGAGCCTTTCGCAATCGCCAACCCGTATCGAGTGCTTCGATATCAGTCATTCAAAAGGGGAGGCCACCTACGCCTCTTGTGTGGTGTACGACACCGAAGGGCTGGCCAAGAAACGCTACAGACGCTTTGGCATTAAAGGCGTAGCGGCGGGTGACGACTACGCAGCACTTGAGCAAGCCGTAAGACGCCACTTCACCAACCTTAAAGAACAGCAGGACCTGCCGTCGGTGTTGCTGATTGATGGCGGCAAAGGACAAATAAACCGGGTTAATCAGGTTCTGATTGAGCTGGAAATAAACAATGTGGCCCTGTGGGGTATATCCAAGGGTGAAACACGGAAATCCGGTTGGGAATTTCTATGGGAACCTGACAATCCTCAACCTATAATGCCCGACGCTCACGACAACGGATTCCGTTTGCTGCAACTGGTCAGGGACGAAGCGCACCGCTTCGCTATTACCGGCCACCGCAAACAACGGGCGAAATCCCGGGGCAGCTCAACTCTGGAAGACCTGCCAGGGGTTGGCCCCAAACGGCGTAAAGCATTATTGCTGCATTTTGGCAGCCTGAAAAACATGAAAGGGGCACCGCGGGAAGAATTCGCCAAGGTGCCGGGTGTTAGCAAAAAACTCGCAGATCAGATTTTCGCACAGCTACATGGCGAGTAGTGACATCGATTATTGCTAACCGCAACTAAGGTGGTACCAGTGACAACATTGAACATCCCGAACATGCTCACCCTTGGGCGTATTGTAATGATTCCGCTGATGGTCATCAGCTACTACTGGCTGGGAGACGGCGGCAAGATTCTCGCCGCGGCTATTTTCGCCCTCGCCGCCGTTACTGACTGGTTTGATGGTTATCTGGCTCGCAAACTGAATCAATCAACACCGCTGGGTGCCTTTCTGGACCCGGTAGCCGACAAGCTGATTGTGGCAGCCGCGTTAATGGTGCTGGTAGAAGATTACGCCGTCACCTGGATTACCATTCCGGCCATGGTGATTGTTGGCCGTGAAATTGTGATCTCGGCCTTGAGAGAGTGGATGGCGGAGCTCGGTAAGCGCGCTAATGTGGCGGTATCTTCGCTGGGAAAAATCAAAACCACCTTGCAAATGGTTTCTATCATTCTGCTGTTGGCCGCCCAGGACATTCACATACTTGAGTGGCCCGGTGTGATTGCCTTGTTCATTGCCGCAGTGCTGACGGTTTGGTCGATGCTGATTTACCTGAAGGCAGCCTGGCCTGAGCTTCGCTCTTGAGGTCATTTTTTGCATCCGTCGCTAAGTCCCTAAAAATAAAGAAAAAAGTTTTAAAAAAGGGGTTGACGGCTGAGAGCGCATCCTTATAATGCGCACCATCTTTTGCGGGAATAGCTCAGTTGGTAGAGCACAACCTTGCCAAGGTTGGGGTCGCGAGTTCGAATCTCGTTTCCCGCTCCAGATTTTATAGATGTATTTACATGGTGTTCTTCACCGGTTCTGGTAAGTCTTCTATATCTCTTCCCTGTCTATCAGGAAAGGAAAAGGCGCGATAGCAAAGCGGTTATGCACTGGATTGCAAATCCACGTAGGCCGGTTCGACTCCGGCTCGCGCCTCCATTTTTCAAATCCCTTTTCAGGTATTTGTTCTGGTTCAGCCCGAATGGTGGAATTGGTAGACACAGGAGACTTAAAATCTCCCGACCTTACGGTCGTGCCGGTTCAAGTCCGGCTTCGGGCACCATGTAATACGCACCCTCCAGCGTAAGCAGTCACCAACCAGACTCCATATTTAAAATATCCCTCCTTCAGAACTTAAAATATCCAGTATGTGGATTTATACAGGCCTTTCTGCATTTCAAATCCGCAAGCATCCTTTTTATTGCCGCCCCATCCACGCCGAAACACCATCAAACAGCACTCAACACAAACCTGACGACAAATGACTACAGCCACTGATTGAACACAACTGCATTGCGTGTTTTCCTGATGCCGTCATTCCGCAACACGGTAACTGTTATGTCATTTCAATCATTAGAACAGCTGTTAGGCCAACAGGCCCGTGGTGAACTGCCGCCCGTTAGTGACTGGAATCCGGAGTTCTGCGGCGACATCGACATCCGCATCGACAAACAAGGTATCTGGTACCATGAAGGCAGCGAATTCAAACGCGAGAAACTCGTCAAACTGTTTGCCTCGATCCTGAAAAAAGAAGGTAACGAGTACTTTCTGGTAACGCCGGTTGAAAAACTTCGCATTCAGGTGGAAGACCTGCCTTTTCAGATCATCATGATCCACCAGGACGACGATGGCCTTCAGGCAGCGACCAACATGGGCGACATGATCACCATCGACCAGCAGCATCCAATCACGCTGTCGCAGTTTGATGACGGGGAAGTACCCGAGGTGGAAATCAGAAATGGCTTAAAGGCCCGCTTTAACCGCAGCAGCTATTACCAACTGGTGGATTTGGCAGAAGAAAGAGCAGGGCAGTTTGTTGTGTCCAGCCATGGCTGTGAGTTTGTTTTAGGCGAGGGCTGAAACATTTCCTGCGACCCACCAGCGCGAGTCGTTCACTGACCAGCGCCGATAGAAATCACCTTGCCGTGGCCGCGGACTTTTCGGCGAGACAGAATGTCCGACTTTTTGCGGGCATCGATTACCATCCAACCGCCGTGTTGAATATCGAGCGGATCAAATCGATAGCCTGATGGCGTGACAGGCGCGCGCTCAGCACGTTCATCGGCCGATGCTACGGGTAATACCCAATCCCAAGCCAAATAGCTTTTGTGTGAGGATTGATGCAACTCGCAATTTACACTCACCAAAGATAGTCCCATTCGAGATGCCAAATACGATGCTGGCGACTCCAAAGACTCGAACTCCAACCAGGCCATATCCACCCTGGCGCGCTCAAAGTCAGACAACACCGCTGCGGGCTGCCGTTGCTCTGTTGTTATCTCAGCACGTTTTTCTCTCGCCAATTGATCCTGCAATGACACGGGCAACGCGTCCGAAGAGTAGGCCAACCGAATCGCTTGATCCGCTTGCGCCCCGGTTAATGCCTCCGGCCTGATCAGCAAACATGACCACACTGAAGAGACTGAACCCTCCTGCGTGTGTGCAGGTGCTTTGGTATTGGCATAGCGATACACATCAACCTGATTGATCGGCTGCTGCTGAACCACATCGGCAACGTACTGCCCCGAGTGCTCATGCGAGACAATTTCAAGGTAATCAATGTCTCCCTTGCGCAAGCGGTCATAGCCTGCGGTTTCATTCGGGATCAGGTAGATATTGATTTTTGCCGGACGAAACCGCCCGGCAAACATGGGCAGCTCATCACCAAACCAGGACTCATTGCGGCTCAAGGAAATGCGCTCGCCTGCGACAAGGCGGCTAATGTAATAAGGACCTGTGGTTGGCTCCGCATGCCATCCCTTGTTGTCATAGCGAATATCGGACTGCCGCCAGTAACGATGGGAATACAATTTCAAGGCAGCCAACTGATGCATGGTCTCGGTATCAAGCGGCTGATTAAGCGACAGACTGAAGTCGGTGTCGTTGTGAATTTCAACCGCACCAACACCGTGATTCAACTGGTCGATCAGCCAAGGAGTAGAAGAGGACCTGTCCGTCAAAAACCGAAAGGTGAACGCAACGTCTGCTGTTGTTACAGGGTAGCCGTCGGACCAAATTGCATCGGGATTGAGCCTGAAGCCAATGCGCTGGCGGTCCTGACTCAGCGTCCAACCTGTTGCTAACGCAGGGGCCCAACGTTCTTTTGTTGTGTGCTGATCAGCACCAGCAGCAACCGGGAACATCAACGGCATTTGCAGCTTTTGCAGCAGCGTAGAAAAGGGGGAATCTTGTTCTGAAGGCAAGCGACTCAAACGGCCGCCAGTGTATGGTAGGGCGGTTCTCAGTACGCCAGAGATATCCGTTGTGCTCACGTCTGGATTCAGAGTAGAAGCAAGATCAGAACCAACAGAGCCATCAGAAGAGAGAGCGCCTCCAGAGCGCAGAGCGGGACTTTCAAGCGAATGCCAGCTGCCATTCGCCTCTGCCACGAACTGCTCAGGCGTCAGCGGCACATTCCGCACAACCAACTCGGCATTGGCCGACGACACAGAAAAGCCCACGAGAACAATAAGAGCCGAATAGACTGCCGGAAAAACAGCTAACGAGCTTGATTTACAGCCCCGACAAGACGAGGCACGAACTTTTTTGCGATTGAAGCGAAAGACAAAGCCCATTTGTATTTCCTTTAGAAAGAAGTCCAAACAGGCTCCCGATAGCCCTGCCAAGGTTTGTTTAGCGCACAACGTTGACGTAAAGCAGCAGCTTCATCCCAGGTTGCAGATACTTGCTGCTGGTGTCGTTCGGGTTCCATTTGCGGATGTCGTTCACACCCACCCGGAAGCGACTACCAATACTGGCCAGAGAATCCCCGGAGCGCACCGTATAGGTTACCCGGCGAATTTCCTTACGGCCCGAGCTTTGGGTTGCCTTGGTCCAGATCGTCAGATTCTTCCCAACCGTCAGCGGGTCCCCTGGCGCCATACCATTCCAATGAGCAATTTGTCGTGAGGTCACGCCATATTTCTTGCCAATCCCCCAGAAAGAATCGCCAGAACGTACGGTATACACCACTTTATTGGTACCACTTGGCTGGCGATTGCTACGGGTGCGATCCAATCGCTGGGTCAAACTGTAGGAATACGCCGCCTGGCCTTTCATAGCCCCAGGGATCAACAGGGTTTGGCCTACGCGAATGGTATTGCTGCCAAGGTCATTAACCCGCTTGATAACATCAACTGTAGTTCGAAATTGCTTGCCGATGGTTTGCAGGTTGTCACCAGACTTCACCACGTAACGGTTCCACTGCACGCGCTTGTTGCTTGGCAGGGCGCTCAGGCGAGAAACAAAATCATCGTAGGCCTCGTACGGAACCAGCACTTCATGTGGGCCGTCCGGGTGGGTTGCCCAACGGTTAAAGCCCGGATTCAGGCGATAGATTTCTTCCAGTTCGGTGTTGGCCAATTCGGCAACCTGCGTCAGGTCAATCTGACCGCCGGTTTGCACCACAGCAAAGTAGGGTTCGTTAGCCACGGCGGTAAACGGGCTTTTATAACGCTCCGGGTATTTCAGCAGCTGCGCCAATGCCAGTAGCTTGGGAACGTAGGCACGGGTTTCTTTTGGTAGCTCCAGATTCCAGAAATCCGTGGCCATGCCCTTGTTGCGATTCTTGCGAATGGCTTTTCGAACGGTACCACCGCCGGAGTTGTAAGACGCCAGTGCTAATTCCCAATCGCCGTCGAACTGGCGCGATAGGCTGCTTAAATAGTCCAGCGCCGCATTGGTTGCTGCACGAATATCCCGACGGCCGTCGTACCACCAGTCCTGCTTCAGGCCGAAATACTTGCCCGTAGAGGGAATAAACTGCCACACGCCGGAAGCCCGGCCATGACTGTAAGCAAATGGATCAAAAGCACTTTCAACGATCGGCAGCAGGGCAATTTCCCCTGGCACGTTGCGGGCTTCGATTTGTTCGGCAATGTAGTACAGATAAGGCTCGGAACGTTTGGTGACGCGCGCCATGTACTCGGGGTGTTTGATGTACCAGTCGCGCTGGGCTTTCAGGCGTGGATTATCAACATCCAGATCCAGCTGAAAACGGTCAAGGATACGATCCCAGACGTTCTCGGTGGTTTGTATGCTGATGAATTCTTCTGAAACAGGGGTGTCGGACACCTGTACAGGCTGGGCACTGGGTGCCCATACTTCTTCAGGTTCCTTGGGGCTGGTGGCACTGCAGCCGGTGACAATAACCAAGGGAGCCAGAATTGTGGGTAGTGAGATTAAACGCATGTGCTTAAAATGTCTGAATGTTCGGCCGACAGTCTAGAGATTGCCGTTAGCCTCAGCAACAAAGCATCGCATCGGAATCGTAAAGGGAGCCTCGGCAGTATGGGCGTCAGAATCAAATCGGAAGCGTACAACCAATGGCTGACATCGGCGTCCTGCAAGCGCCTTCTGGCCATGGAAGCTGGCTGGCTGCGCGAGGTCCTGGTCGATTTGCGAGGCCAACACCTGCTGTATTCCGGCATCGACAGCACCCCCCGATTTCTCAAGCGAAATCGTATGCGTCACGCCTTTGTGATGGGTATGCCATGGGCCAAGGACAACCATTGCGATGCTCGCATGAGTGATGATCTTTGGCCGCTTGCCGACGAATCCGTCGAAGCCGTTATTTTGCAACACAGCCTCGATATGTCGGTGCGACCACACCAGATGGTGCGGGAGGCCTCACGGGTGTTGCAGTCCAGTGGTTATCTGGTGATTGTGGGCTGGAATCCCTACAGCATTTTTGGTGCCTCCAAGGCCGCCATGACGCTATCTGCCAAATTGCCCTGGATCGCCAACTGCGTGAGTTCCAACCGTTTGGAAGACTGGTTGACCCTGCTCGACTTCCGCGTCGAACGGGTGTCCCACATTGCTCATCTTTGGCCACTTAGAATGATTACCGAAAGTGCCAGCCGACGCTTCGACCGAGTCGCCGCCGGCCATAACTGGCTACCATCAAATGCCTATATACTGGTGGCCAGAAAAACCGTTGCAGGCACAACGCGTCTGAAACAAAGGCGTTGGAGTCTGCGGCCGGATTTTGTGCCGACGCCAGCCATTGCCCGGCTGCCGGCCATTCATAATATTCAACCCACAGGCAACTGTTTTAAACAATGAAAGTAGAGATATACACCGATGGCGCCTGCAAGGGTAACCCTGGTGCTGGCGGCTGGGGCGCACTGCTGCGCTTCGGAGAAGCAGAGAAAGAATTGTTTGGTGGCGAAGTCAATACCACCAATAACCGGATGGAGTTAATGGCTGCCATTCAAGGGCTTGAGGCACTGACTCGCCCTTGTGAGGTGGTCCTGACCACCGACTCCAAGTACGTTAAACAAGGCATTCAGCAATGGATGGCGGGCTGGAAGCGTAATGGCTGGAAAACAGCATCCAAAGCACCGGTCAAAAACAAGGACCTGTGGGTGCGGCTGGATGAAGCCTGCAACCGTCATCAGGTAGAATGGCAATGGGTCAAGGGTCACGCCGGTCACGCTGAAAACGAACGCGCCGACCAGTTGGCCAACAAGGGCGTCGCCAAGGTAATGTCATGAGACAAGTCGTACTCGATACAGAAACCACCGGTATTGGTGAAGGTCACCGCATCCTTGAGATCGGTTGTGTGGAAGTAATTGAACGAAAATTGACCGGTCGTCATTTTCATAAATACATCCACCCGCAGCGTCCAATCGACGAAGAAGCCCAGAACGTTCACGGTATTTCAATCGAATGGCTGGAAGAACAGGGCAGTCCGGTATTTGCCGACGTTGCTCAGGAATTCATCGACTTTATTGCTGGCGCCGAGCTGGTGATTCACAACGCCGCGTTCGACGTCGGAATGATGGATGCAGAATTCAAGCTACTGGGCCTGCCTGCCACCAACACTTTCTGCAGCGTGCTGGACACGCTGAAACTGGCCCGCGACATGTTCCCGGGCTCCAGGGTTTCCCTCGACGCCTTGTGTAAGCGTTTTGATATTGATAACAGCCACCGTGAACTGCACGGGGCTTTGCTCGACTCCGAGATTCTGGCCGACGTTTACCTGTTCATGACCGGTGGTCAAACCGATTTGATGCTGTCAGTCGATGACGATGGTGACGATGACGGAGCCAAGCTGGATCTTGAAGCCCTGACATCCGCTGCCGCTGGTGCGGAGCTGTCGATCATCACGGCCACCGACGCAGAAGTTCAGGCCCACGAGAAGTTTCTTGAGCTGATCGACAAGAAAAGCGAAGGGGCTATTTGGCGGCAGATCTGATTCGTGTGACTGACGTTTGCAGCAGCACGAAAGACAAACAAAAGCCCGCTGAAATAACCATTTCAGCGGGCTTTTTAGTGTCAGGAATCTGGGGGTCCTGGCCGGCATTACAGCCAGTGTGTCACCGCAAAGTAACCAACACCCGTCATCACAACTGTGTACGGCAGCGCCATCACCACCATACGTCCGTAAGACAGACGAATTAACGGCGCCAACGCAGAGGTCAGCAAGAACAGAAATGCCGCCTGGCCATTGGGTGTCGCCACACTTGGCAAGTTAGTGCCGGTATTAATGGCTACCGCCAGAGCATCAAACTGTGCCCGGGATATTTCTCCAGCATCCAGAGCCGATTTCACTTCGGAAATATAAACCGTCGCCACAAACACGTTGTCACTGATCATCGACAATATGCCGTTGGCCAAAAAGAACACACCGGGCTGAGATGCTGGCTCAACGTTACGGGTATCAAGAATCCACTCAATGATAGGCGTGAATAAATGCTGTGAGTGAATCACGCCAACAATCGCAAAAAACACCACCAATAACGCCGTAAATGGCATGGCCTCTTCAAACGCCTTACCGATTTGGTGTTCCTCAATAACGCCGTTGAACGCCGTCAGTAAAATAATCACCGCAAGGCCAATAAAACCGACTTCGGCCAAATGAAACGCCAGACCAACCACCAGAAATACCGCAACCAGCCCCTGAACCACCAGCTGCAATTGTTGCTTGGGTGCCATCTGCTCGCTTTGACGACGGTCGTAGTCTTCCAGAATGCCACGAACTTCAACGGGCAGTTTGGCGCCGTAGCCGAACTTGCCGGTTTGCTCCAGCAACACACAAACTGCCAGGCCAGACACCAGTACCGGCATGGTGATCGGTGCCATGATGGTAAAAAAGCCAAGGAAATCCCAGCCAGCTACTTTGGCAATCAACAGGTTTTGTGGCTCACCAACCAGCGTACACACACCACCCAACGCTGTGCCCACGGCACCGTGCATCATCAGGCTGCGCAAAAAGGCGCGGAACTGATCCAGATCCTGACGGTGACTTTCACGCAATTCTTCGTCGTTACCGTGGTTGTGATCAACGTTGAAATTCTTGCCGCTGGCAACCCGGTGGTAAACGCTATAAAAGCCGACCGACACACTGATCAGCACCGCCGTCACGGTCAGTGCATCCAGGAACGCTGACAGCACCGCCGCTACCACACTGAACAGCAGCGACAGCATGGTCTTGGAGCGAACGCCCAGCAGAATTTTGGTGAACACATACAGCAGCAGGTCCTTCATAAAGAAGATACCGGCGACCATGAACATCAGCAGCAAGATCACCGGAAAGTTGTGCAGTGTTTCTTCGTACACCACTTGTGGGCTGACCATGCCCAGCAGAATGGCCTCAATGGCCAACAAGCCACCCGGTTGCAACGGGTAGCATTTCAGAGCCATGGCCAGTGTGAAAATGAACTCGACAATCAACAGCCAGCCAGTGATATAGGTGCCCAACGTATAAACACTGACAACATTGAATGCGAGGAAAGCAAGGATGGTTTTCTTGTACCAAAGCGGAGCATTGCCAAGAAAATTTCCCATCACTGCGGTGTGTAGCGACGCGATCATTATTATTTCCTTCTTTTGGGTGCGGGAAATTTAATGAGCTAGGAATAATTTTCAACTGCCGACGGCTTCAATACTGTCGTAAAGCACGAAAAATATACTAAATGAGTAAGAAAAGCGTGATTAGGGGCAGGAATCTTGTCACATAGTAGTGATTAAAAAGGGTTAAAACGTTTCGCCATCAAAGGGTTATACAGATAGAATAACCCCAACTTTAAGCTTGGAATTGCGATTGGTCGTCATGGCAGAACTACAGACTGTAAATGAAGAAACCCAGTTTGCTGTATCGCTTAATCTCGTTAAGAGTGAAGTTCTCAACGCACTGGATTCTGCAGCCAACCAGCTGGATTATTATTCAGAAACAGGCAGCCCGGATCAGCTGAAGGCATTCCTTGCCGAAGTTCAGCAGATTCGTGGCACGTTCAAAATGCTGGATTTCAGGGCAGGAGAGCGTCTCTGTGAGGAGTTTGCCGAATCCGGCCGCCACGCCCGTGGTGAAGCCCTGTCGAACGCAACACTGAATGCCTTCACCCAGGCCATCGTCTACCTCAAGCGCCTGGTTGAACTGATGGCTGAAGGTTCGCCAACATCACCAAGTCTGCTGATTCCTGTCATTAATCAGATTCGCCGCAGTCGCAGCGACGCTGCACTGCCAGAATCCTATTTCTTTCTGGTTAATCTGCGTCCGCAAATATCTACTCCGAAGGCCATTGCGGAAGCGACACGCTTCCCGTTCCGTCGTGC
The DNA here is from genome assembly GCF_056158645.1 of Oceanobacter sp. ABM4_470. Taxonomy (NCBI): domain Bacteria; kingdom Pseudomonadati; phylum Pseudomonadota; class Gammaproteobacteria; order Oceanospirillales; family Oceanospirillaceae; genus Oceanobacter; species Oceanobacter sp. ABM4_470. The sequence continues at coordinate 1,385,434 of NZ_JBSWTR010000001.1, read as the reverse complement.
GCGTCAGATGTACCAGCTGGGTCTGTTGGGCTTGATTCGCGGCCAGGGGCGCTTTGGGCCAGTACAAGTCATGTCGCGAGCGGTAAAGCGCTTTGAAAAGGCCAGTCAGGGCGGTGCGTCCTGGACCTTCTGGCACGTAGCCTCGGCAGCTCTTGAAGCCCTGTCACAAGAAGAGTTTGAAATCACCCCGGCACGCATGGCGTTGCTGGGCCAGCTCGACCGTCAGGTTCGCCGGATTCAGGAAACCGAAGGTCGCTACTTCGCCGAGAAACAGCCCGACTGGCTGCTGAAAGAATTTGTGCATCTTGTATCGCTGGCGAAGCCAGAAAGCGAAGCCATTCGTCAGGTTCAGAAAGAATTCCAGGTTGCCAACGGCATCAAGGAAGAGCAACTGGCCGAAGCGCGTAACAAACTCTCCGGCCCAGACGGTTCAGCGCTGGAATCACTGGCGCTGGCGTTGCAGGAAGAGCTGCAAAAGGTCAAAGACCAGATCGACCTGTCCGAGCGTCTGGACCTCAGCAGTGAAGATTTCCAGCTTCTGCTCGACAGCATTCGTCGTATTGGCGACACCCTGATTATTGCCAACAATCAGGAAGCCGCAGAGCGCGCATCCCAGTTGGCACTGCGTTTGGAAGCCGCTGGCCAACCAGGCCTACGTGAGCACGGCGACGACATTGCCGATGAAATCATCCGTCTGGAACAAACCCTGCGTTCCATAACCTCCAAGCACACGGAGGACGAGTCAGGCATTGATCCGGTCAGCCTCAACGAAGCGCGCATCGCGATTCTGTCGGAGTCGATGACCTCTTTGGCGATGGTCAAGCGCGCAATCGGCGCTTACCTGGAATCAGACGGTGAAGTGCTGCACGTTGCCAACGTCAGCAAGAGCCTGTCGGACGTTGCCGCAGCACTGCTGTTTATGGGCAACGAAACCATGTACGACATTCTGAAGTCCCTGCGTGACTTCGTTGACCACGACGTTCAGGACACCAGCAAGGTGATTGAAGAGCACAAGATGGAAGCCTTTGCCGACGCCATTACCGCTGTCGAGTACTTTATGGATTCCCTCAATGGCCAATCCTCAGGGGCAGACGAAGCCGTTCGTCTGGCCCAGGACAGCCTGGCTCACCTGAAAGGATAAATCGCCATGCTGTTATCTAGCTTGCTGGGGTTTGTTGCCGTCGTCATGCTGTTGATCCTGATCGTTGTCGGTGTGATGTGGATCGGCAAACCATGGGTCATTCAATGGATCAAAGGCACCGCGGGCATTCTGCTGCTGTTTGGCGGTTTTTTGCTGGTGTATTCCGGCGTCGACCTATACAGCTACAAACAGGCCAACGGCATTCAGCCTGCCTTCACCATCAGCACCTACAAGGTGGGCGATCAGACGTTCGACCTGTCGCTGGTGGACGAAGAAGGCAACGAGCAACGCTACATCGTCAAGGGCGATCAATGGCAACTGGATTTCCGCCTGCTGCGCTGGACCGGCCCGATTGATTCACTGGCTGCCGCACCGGTTTACCGCATTGACCGTTTGAGTGGCCGTTACCTGTCACTAGAGCAGGAGCGCACCGCAGAGCGTACGGTTTATGGCCTGGGGCAGGGTGGCTGGATCGACGTATGGTCAGTTTTGAAAGAAAAAGGCTTTTGGCTAAAGCCGGAAATGGGCAGCGCTGTCTTTATGCCATTGGTTAACGGCGCAACCTTTGCTGTCACCGTATCTGCCGAAGGCGTAGAAGCGGAAGCCATGAATGACGTGGCTGCCAAGGCGCTGGACAGCAACTGGTAAGTCTGTGCACCACAGCGGTCCGTTTATAGAAACACTCGGACCGACAGTAAAAACAAAAAACGGGCCAGCGGCCCGTTTTTTGTTGGTTTGCAATGCAATCAAGCCGGGAAGATTTCACCGATCTTGGTTGCCAGCATCATGTCGCCTTCAACACGCAGTTGACCAGACATAAAGGCCTGCATGCCGTCGGTTTCACCGGTGGCGATACCCGCGAAGGTTTCAGTGTTCATGATCAGGGTAACGTCGGCGTCGTCGTTTTCACCCTGGCCTACTTCACAGGCACCGTCTTTTACCACGATGAAGTAATCGTCGCCGTCTTCGATGTTGAATTGGAAGGTAGCGTCCAGGTCGTCTGCCGCGTCGGCGTCAAAACGGCTGTTCAGGGTGTTGATGATTTCAGAAACAGAAGTCATTGCTTGGTTCCTTATTGTTAATGTGGCAGCAATTCGCAGGCAAACTGTGGTTTTCGCCAACGCTGTTTGTCGATTGCCACTCTAGGCCGCAGCCTTGCGGGTGTCAACCAGAATTCATACGCTCGTTTGAATTCTGCTCAGGCATTTTTCCGTATCTCACTCTGGGGTAGACTAATCGTCTTACTCAGATAAAGGTTTATCGCGTGGAATTCATTTCGGAATATGGTCTGTTTCTATTAAAGACCATCACTCTTGTCGGTGCCATCGTTCTGGTCATTGGCGCTATTGCTTCTGCAAGCTCTCGCAATAAAAACAGCGCCCAGGAAGGCGATATCGTCATCAAACGACTGAACGACGACATCGAAGATTACAAGGATGCCTTTGAAGACGCCATCCTCAGCAAAGAAGAACAAAAGGCGTTGAACAAACAACGCCAGAAAGAAGAGAAAGCCAAGGCCAAGGCGGAAAAGAAGCGCGCCAAAGACGGTCTGGAATCAACGGAAACCCGCAAGCGCATTTTTGTACTGGACTTTAATGGAGACGTTAAAGCCTCCGAAGTGGATTTGCTGCGCCACGAAATTACTGCGGTTCTGACCCAGATTGAAAAAGAAGACGAAATCGTTTTGCGCCTGGAAAGCCCGGGCGGCATGGTACACACCTACGGTCTGGCAGCCTCTCAGCTGAAGCGTATTCGCGACAAAGGCGTTCCACTGACTATCTGTGTTGACGAAGTTGCCGCCAGTGGCGGTTACATGATGGCGTGTTTGGGCAACAAGATCATCGCCGCACCGTTTGCACTGATCGGCTCCATTGGCGTGCTGGCCCAGGTGCCAAACTTCCACCGTCTGCTGAAGAAGAACGACGTCGACTATGAATTGTTTACCGCAGGCGAATTCAAGCGCACCGTTACCATGCTGGGTGAAAATACCGACAAGGGCCGCGAGAAATTCCAGTCTGATCTGGAAGAAACTCACACCCTGTTCCGTCAGCACGTGCAGAAATTCCGCCCTCGTCTGGATGTAGACGCGGTGGCGACCGGTGAGGTCTGGTACGGCCAACAGGCATTGGAAAACAAGCTGATTGACGAAGTGGGCACCAGTGATGACTACATCGTTAACGCGTGCGCTAATGCCGACGTTTACAGCGTGCGTTACGAATACAAGAAGACCCTGCAAGAAAAGTTGGGAGTAGGGGTTCAGGCCGCTATAGAGAAAGCCATGACCACCGTGCTGAACCGCATTCAGCAGCAAAACGTTAGCAAGAGCTGATCTTACCTGCTTCATCAGGCTCTGCTGAGGTTTGCCTTCAAGTAAATAAAAACGCCCGCCAGATTCGTCTAGCGGGCGTTTTATTTTTCAGACCTCAAGCAGTTTCTGAGCAACTCAGTCCCGGCGCAACTTCTCAGATACCGCAATCGGGTTGGGGTAGTTGAACACCACAATGTAACTGCTGACCACAAAGGTGATGATCGCCGTGGCCTGAATCAGCAGCGAACCTTGCTCCGACAACAGACCGCCTTCCAATGCCATAAAGGCAATCAGCAATGAAAATTCACTGATTTGTCCCAGTCGAAAGCCCACATCCCAGGCCAGTTTTGGTGTTTCGCTGAATTTTTTCAGCAGCACACGGAAGACCACGGGTTTAAGTCCAAGCACCAGCACCGCCAAGGCCACCGCTGCAACCGCCACGGTGCCAAGCATACCCAGATTCAGCCCTGCGCCGAGCGCAAAGAAGAACAACACCAGAAAGAAGTCACGCAGTGGCTTCAGGCTAATGGCGATAAACTGCGCAATTGGACTGGTTGCCAGCGTGATGCCTGCCACAAACGCGCCGATTTCATAGCTCAAGCCCACCAGATGTGCTGCTTCGGCCACCGCCAGACACCAACCGATGGCCAGAATAAACAGGTATTCCTGATAGCGATCAAATTTGGTAATCAGCGGCAGCAATACGCTTTTAACAATCAAATAGGCTGCCGCAATGATCAGCGGCAGAGCCACAAACGGCTGCCATACCGGCATATCACCCTGACCACTGAGTACACCCAGCAAAATCAGCGTGAAGATGGCGATCATATCCTGCAACAGCAACAAACCGACCATCAGCTCACCCATGTGCTTGTGGTGCAACACGGTGGTGGGGAGCAGCTTCAAACCAATGATGGTGCTCGAAAACATCAGCGCCAAACCGATGACGATGCAGTCCATTTGAGAATAACCAAACAACGCTGTCAGTCCGTAACCCGCCACAAAGAACAACAGCGAGCTGACCACACCAACGGTTGAGGCTTGCCGCAGCACCGACACCAAGGCCTTGGGCTGCATATCAAGACCCAGCAAAAACAGCAGGAAGATAATGCCAATGTGAGACATCTCTTCCAGCAGCTCGGGATGTTCAATCCAGCCCATGCCAAACGGCCCAACGAGGGCACCCAGGCCAATATAGGCAATCAGAACCGGTTGTTTGGTGTAGAGGGCAAATGTGGCCAGCAGCGACGCACCGGCGAAAATAACGAAAATAGAAAAAACGATGTCTTGCTGCATGAGCTACTCCTTGCGTGGGGACCCTCTGAAAAACTCTGCACAACTCTGCGCGGGCACTGAGTTTTCAGCTTACGACAGCTTCTGCAAAGTACCAACCGGGCTCCGTTGATTGCACCTGCACCCGACTATCGACTGGGCAATACCGACATATCAAGGCATTCACAACAGATCAGCAGCCACAAAATCAGACGCCACCGGAATGCGAGAAAACGGTTTCAGACGGGCAAAAAAATACCGGCCAACGGCCGGTATTTTGAATCGTGATTGCGATTAACGTGTCACACGATTAAACAGAGGCTTGTCGCTGTCTACCGCCGCCTGGTATGGCTGGGTGAAGGTAGTGAAGGCAGCCAATGCGTTTTCTTCGTTTTGATCATCACGCAGGGCGTAGGAGCTGAAACCACAACGCATGTAGAAGAACAGCTGATCGATCAGTACGTCGCCAACGGCACGGATGTCGCCAGCGTAGTCGTACTGTTCGCGCAGCAGACGGGCTGCGGAGTAACCACGACCGTCAACGAACTTCGGAAAGTCAATTTCGATCACGGCGAAGTTGCGGCATTGTTCGGCCAGCTTGTCAGCAGTCTGTTCGCTACGCAGGTGAACACCCAGCTTGCCACGAGAGGCCAGCGGTTGCAGTTCAGCCTGTTCGTGCTCCCAGCGCTCCAGAGAAATGATGCTGTTTTCAACCACCATTTCATCGTCAGCAACACGAACCCATGGATCGTCGTTAACAAAAGCGCCGTTCTTAATCAGCTTTGCCATATACGGCCTCCTTGAATTCGTTGTGACCCAGACGCTTGTAGGCTTCCAGGAAGCTTTCGCCATCAATGCGTTTTTCAACGTACAGGTTCAGAACCTTGGCAATCACGTCGGGGATGGATTCACGGTCAAAGGATGGACCCAGAATCTTACCCAAAGAAGCTTCACCGCGGCCGCCAGAGTTACCACCCAGGGATACCTGGTAGAACTCTTCACCTTTTTTGTCGACACCCAGAATACCGATGTTACCCACGTGGTGGTGACCACAGGCGTTCATACAACCGGAAATGTTCAGGTCGATATCACCGATGTCGTATTGGAAATCGATGTCTTCAAAGCGAATTTGCAGGTCTTCCGCAATTGGAATGGACTTGGCGTTAGCCAGTGCGCAGAAGTCACCACCAGGGCAGCAGATCATATCGGTCAGCAGGCCCAGAGTTGGCGTCGCCAGACCCAGTGCCTTGGCTTTCTGCCATACGTCAAACAGTTGCGCCTGTTCAACGTCGGCCAGTACCAGGTTCTGATGGTGCGTGGAGCGCAGCTCACCAAAGCTGTACTCGTCGGCTAGATCGGCAACGGCATCCATCTGTGCGTCGGTAACGTCGCCCGGTGCGGTGCCTTTCTGCTTCAGCGTCAGGGTAACAACGGCGTAACCCGGCTGCTTATGAGCACGTACGTTACGTTCCATCCAGCGAGCGAAGGCCGGGTTGTCGGCTTTCAGCTGGTCCAGCTTGGCGGTTTCGTCTTGCAGGTCAGCGTAGGCTGGATCAACAAAGTGCTTCTTGACGCGATCCAGTTCAGCCTGGGTCAGCTTGGTAGCAGAATCCTTGATGCGGTCCCACTCGGCTTCAACCAGTTCCTTCATGCGCTCGATGCCCAGCGCCTTGGTCAGGATCTTGATACGAGCCTTGTACTTGTTGTCACGACGGCCAAACTGGTTGTAAACGCGAATGGCAGCTTCCAGGTAGGTAAGCAGATCTTCTTCTGGCAGGAAATCACGAATCACTTCGCCCAGAATTGGCGTACGACCCAGACCACCACCAATCAGAATGCGGTAACCCAGCTCACCGGCGTCGTTACGAATGATGTTTACACCAATATCGTGAACGTCGATGGCAGCACGGTCAGCACCTTCAACGGCGTTAACAGCGATCTTGAACTTACGTGGCAGGAAGGCGAATTCCGGGTGGAACGTAGACCACTGACGGATGATTTCGCAGTAAGGACGTGGATCGACCAGTTCTTCCGCAATCACACCGGCGTATTCGTCGGTGGTGGTGTTACGGATACAGTTACCGGAAGTCTGTACAGCGTGCATTTGCACCTCTGCCAGCTCTGCCAGAATCTGTGGGCAGTCCTTCAGCTCAGGCCAGTTAAACTGGATGTTCTGACGAGTAGAGAAGTGGCCGTAGCCCTTGTCGTAGTCACGAGCCACCTTGGCCAGCGCGCGCAGCTGCTTGCTGTTCAGCGAGCCGTAAGGAATGGCAACACGCAGCATCGGCGCGTAACGTTGCACATAGATACCGTTCTGCAGTCGCAGTGGCAGGAATTCTTCTTCAGCAATCTCACCCGCGAAATAACGCTCAGTCTGTTGTTTGAACTGGGCGACACGCTCATTGAGGATCTGCTGATCGTACTCGTCGTATTGGTACATAGCGTCTCGGGTTGCTCTGGCGAGGCGCAAAGGGCGCCTTGAATAGTGATCGATCCGGCATGCAAGGCATGCGGAGATGGTTTTTTAATGGCTGCGAACATTACCAAAGCCGCTTTATTCTTAAAACGACTATTTACCTATATCGTAATTACTTTTACGGGTGGTTTTGTTCGGCTAAGCCGAATAGCAAATGGTTATCATCCAGAAGAGGTAGTAACAGTGCAAAAGCGGCCAGTTAGATGGTGACCGCTTTAAGTATCAGTCCGCCGGATGGTCCAGCAAGGTAGGGAAATCACTGAAGATGGCATCCACCCCCAGTTCAAACAATTCCTGTGCCTGAATGGCAGAGTTAACGGTAAAGCAGCGAACCTGAAAACCGTTGCCCTTGAGTTTGGCGATGGCAGCCGGGTCGACCAATTCGGCACAAAAATGCAGCCCTTCGCACTCGAGTGGTTTGATTCGCTCCAGCGCATCGGCAGCAATGGCATCGGTTAGCCAGGCACGTTCAATATCCTTGTGATGTTGTTGGGCCAGTGCCAATGACCAGGGATTAAACGAGCTGAACAGCAGTTGGCGCGTCGCCAGCGGCGTATGCTCAAAGGCCCATTCCAACGCCCGCGAAATAGCCGATGCGGTTTCATATTCACGACCCAAAACCGGTTTGATTTCCAGATTCAGACACATGCCGGAAATGGCCGCCCATTCCAGCACTTCAATCAAGGTCGGTATGCGCGCGCCTGCGTATTGCGGCGAAAACCAGCTGCCGGCATCGAGCAATTGCAACTCAGCCAAGGAATGATTCAATAACCAGCCAGACCCATCGGTGCAGCGGCGCAGAATGTCGTCGTGAAAAATCACTGCTTCGCCATCGGCGCTCATACATACGTCCATTTCCAACCAATGCTGCCCCTGCTGACGGGCCAACTCAAAGGCTTCCATGGTGTTTTCCGGCGCCAGGGCACTGGCACCACGATGACAGATAAGCGGCGATGTTTTCATATTACACCTTCAAATGCGCCCACTGGCGACGCTGCCAGATCACACTGTAGATCACCGACAGGCCGGTTCGTTGCATGCCTTGCAATATCCACACGCCCAGCAGCCCAAACCCCAATACCGGACCGACCAGCCAGGCCAGCGGCAAGAATACACACCACTGCATGGCCAGGTTGATTTTCATCACCTTGCGACTGGCACCGGCCCCCAGTAACGCCTGAGTGAGCACCATGGCGGTCACTTCAAAAGCAATAAAAATACCGGTCACCTGCAAGGGCAGAACCCCAGCTTCAATCAATTCCGGCTCGTTGGTAAACACGTGCAGAATCATTTCCGGGAATAACCACAGCGGTACGCCAATCAGGGCGATCACCAGGCTTGCGACCCGCACCACTTCCCAGCCCCAGCGATGGGCATCGTGTTTGTCACCAGCCCCCAATGCATGACTAACCAGACTGGTGGCAGCGATGCCCATGCCAACAGCAGGCAGAATCAGCACCAGCTGCAACGAGATCAGAATATGGCCAATGGCCTGCTCCGTTGTACCAATCTGGCCAACGATCCAGAAAAACACACTGATACCCAAGGCAAACAGGGTTTGCTGCAAGGAATTCGGCCACGCCAGTTTGCCAAGTTGAAGCAACGTCGCTTTGGTTGGCAGTGTGACTGAGCCAAGCTTTTCTCGCTTTTGGCGAAAGGTAACCCAAGCGTACATGGCGGTACCGCACACCAGCGCCATGGCGGTGCCGATGCCTGATCCCACGGCACCAAGACCCTGCCAGCCGCCGAAGCCCAGCACATCAACCGCAGGAAGACCAAATACCAGCACATAGGAAAGCGACACATTGATGGCGTGCATGCCCAACAGAATCATCAGGTACTGACGGGTTTCGCCAATGCCGGACCAGTATCCGCGGTAAACAAAGTTCATCGACACGGCCACCAATGCGGCGGTGCGCCATTGAAAGTAGGGGGTGGCGATGGCGGCGACATCGGCGTTGTCGGTTAACGCCGGCATCAGCCAGGGCGCCAACGCGATAAACACCAATGTCAGAGGGATCGCGGCGGCGCAGGCAAAAAACAGCCCCGCCATCAATGGCTCGTGCAGCTTGCTGGTGTCACCCGCACCGAGGCGGCGAGCCACCAGCGCCTGAGTCGCCGCCGACAGGCCCATCATGATGGACACCATCACAAACGAGGCGTAACCACCAATACCAACCGCAGCCAGCGCGGCATCTCCGAGTCGACCCACCATGGCAGCATCGATCAGATTGATCAGGCTTTGAGACAGCATGGCGCCGATGATCGGCAAGCCAATGCCAAAGATACGGCGCAAGCGCTCCGGCTCCAGCCGAAGCGCATTGGCCAACAGATGATTCCCTGATAGACGACTCACAGGATCAGCGGTCGTAGCTCAGGTTTGGCGACAACCAGCGCTCCATAGTTTCCAGCGTCATACCTTTGCGGTCGGCGATATCCTGCACCTGATCCTTGTCGATTTTACCCAGGCCAAAGTAACGGGATTCCGGATGACCGAAGTACCAGCCGCTGACAGACGCCGCCGGTGACATGGCGAAGCTTTCAGTCAGGAACACACCCGTATGGGCTTCCGCATCCAGCAAGCTGAACAGGGTGGCTTTCTCGGTGTGGTCCGGGCAAGCAGGGTAGCCCGGTGCAGGACGAATGCCCTGGTATTTTTCCTTGATCAGCTGTTCGTTCTCCAGCTGTTCATCCGGTGCATAACCCCACAGCTCTTTACGCACTTTTTCATGCATACGCTCAGCAAAGGCTTCAGCCAGACGGTCGGCCAGTGCTTTCATCATGATGCTGTTGTAGTCATCGTGGTTGGCGTCGTACTCGGTTGCCAGCTGCTCAGCCTCAATACCGGCCGTCACCACGAAACCACCCATGTAATCGCGCTTATCGGCGGTTTGCTTGTCTTCTGGCATCACAAAGTCCGCCAGCGAGAAGTTTGGCTGGTCGTTTGGCTTATCGGTTTGCTGCCGCAAGTGGTGCAGTACACCCAGTTCTTCCGACGGATTCTCCGGATTGAAAATCACGGTGTCGTCGTTGCCGCGCTTGGCCGCAGGCCACAGACCAACTACTGCACGAGCACGGAACAGCTTCTCGTCAACGATACGTTTCAGCATCGCCTGTGCATCCTTGTACAGAGCAGTAGCGGCTTCGCCAACTACTTCGTCTTCCAGAATGCGTGGGAACTTGCCAGCCAGTTCCCATGACATAAAGAACGGCGTCCAGTCGATGTAATCGACCAGTTCGGCAGTGTCGTAATGGTCGAACACCGTGACGCCTTGCTGTGCTGGCATGACTGGCTCAAACGCATCCCAATCACAGGTAAAGGCGTTTTCAGCCGCTTTGGCGTATGGCAGCAGGGCCTTGGCCTTGCGGTTGGCGTTACGCTCGCGCACATGCACGTATTCGTCGCGGGTTTCCTGAATGAAGGTTTTCTTGGCTTCGGCATTCACCAGCTTCTGCGCCACGCCTACTGCACGAGAGGCATCAGCAACGTAGCAGGCAATGTCATTCTGGAACTGAGGTTCAATCTTCACCGCAGTGTGCGCCTTGGACGTGGTAGCGCCACCAATCATCAGCGGAATCTGGTAATCCAGACGCTGCATTTCGCGGGCGACATGAACCATTTCATCCAGCGACGGGGTAATCAGACCCGACAGACCAATGATGTCGCAGTTCTCTTCCCTGGCGACCTTCAGAATCTTTTCTGCCGGCACCATGACGCCGAGATCGACCACTTCGAAGTTATTACACTGCAGCACCACCCCCACGATGTTCTTACCGATGTCGTGTACGTCGCCTTTCACTGTCGCCATCAGGATCTTGCCCTGGGTCTCCGATTTACCGTCTTTCTCCGCTTCGATAAACGGCAGCAAGTAGGCAACGGCCTGCTTCATTACACGGGCACTTTTCACCACCTGCGGCAGGAACATCTTACCGGAGCCGAACAGGTCGCCAACCACGTTCATACCATCCATCAGCGGGCCTTCGATCACCTCGATCGGGCGATCAAACATCTGACGGGCTTCTTCGGTATCGGCTTCAACGTGCGCGTTAATGCCTTTCACCAGTGCGTGAGTAAGACGCTCTGCCACTGGCAGGGAACGCCATTCTTCGTCTTCTTTTTCAGCCACAGAGCCGTCGCCGCGATAGTTATCGGCCACCGCCAGCAGGCGGTCGGTGGAGTCTTCACGACGGTTCAGCACCACGTCTTCTACCAACTCTTTCAGCTCGGCAGGCAGGTCATCGTAAACCGCCAGCTGACCGGCGTTAACGATACCCATGCTCAGGCCGTTTTTAATGGCGTAGTAGAGGAACACCGAGTGAATCGCTTCACGCACCGGGTTGTTACCACGGAACGAGAACGACACGTTGGAAACACCGCCGGAGATCTTCGCGTAAGGCAGGTTCTCGGTAATGAATTTACAAGAGTTGATGAAATCGACTGCGTAGTTGTTGTGCTCTTCAATACCGGTCGCGACTGCAAAAATGTTCGGGTCGAAGATAATGTCTTCCGGTGGGAAGCCCACTTCGTCAACCAGAATGCGGTAGGAGTTTTCGCAAATCTCGTTTTTGCGAGCTTCGGTGTCGGCCTGACCATCTTCGTCGAAGGCCATAACGACAACCGCAGCACCAAAGCGCATGCAGGATTTCGCCTTGGCAATAAACTCTTCTTTACCTTCCTTCAGCGAGATAGAGTTCACCACGGCTTTGCCCTGAATGCACTTCAGGCCAGCTTCGATGATTTCCCACTTGGATGAGTCGACCATGATAGGCACGCGGGCGATGTCCGGCTCGGAAGCAATCAGGTTCAGGTAGCGCACCATGGCGGCTTCTGAATCCAGCATGCCTTCATCCATGTTGACGTCGATGATCTGGGCACCGTTTTCTACCTGCTCACGACAGATTTCCAATGCCTCATCGTAAGCTTCTTCTTTGATCAGGCGCTTGAACTTGGCAGAGCCAGTCACGTTGGCACGTTCACCAACGTTTACGAACAGGCTGGTTTCGTCAAAGTTGAACGGCTCCAGACCGGACAGGCGACAAGCCGGTTTGATCTCAGGAATGTTGCGCGGTGCGTGTTTGGCAACAGCTTCTGCAACGGCCTTGATATGAGCTGGTTCGGAGCCGCAGCAGCCACCCAGAATATTCAGGAAACCGCTGGCGGCAAATTCTTCAACAATGGCAGCCATTTCGGCAGGCGTCTGGTCGTATTCACCAAATTCGTTTGGCAGACCGGCGTTCGGGTGAGCTGACACGTAGCAGTTGGCTTTGTTGGCCAGTTCTTCAACGTGCGGGCGCAGCTCTTCTGCACCCAATGCGCAGTTCAGACCAATCGACAGAGGTTTTGCATGGGCTACCGAGTTGTAAAAGGCTTCCGCTGTCTGCCCAGACAAGGTACGGCCAGAGGCATCGGTGATGGTGCCGGAAATCATGATCGGCAGTTCTTCGCCTCGAGCTTCAAATACGCCCTGAATGGCATAAATTGCTGCCTTGGCGTTCAGGGTATCGAAGATGGTTTCGATCAGAATAATGTCTGCGCCACCATCCATCAGGGCTTCGGTCGCTTCGGTGTATTCCTCAACCAGCTGATCGAAGGTAATGGCACGGAAACCCGGGTCGTTTACATCCGGAGAAATCGACAGGGTCTTGCTGGTTGGGCCCACAACGCCGGCAACGTAACGAGGAATACCGGTTTCGGCTTCCACCTCATCACAGACACGACGTGCGAGGGCAGCCGCTTCGCGGTTCAACTCTGGCACCAGCTCCTCAAGGTGGTAGTCGGCCTGTGAAACACGAGTGCTGTTAAAGGTATTGGTTTCAATAATGTCGGCACCGGCCATCAGATACTGACGGTGAATGCCAGCAATGATGCCTGGCTGGGTAAGGACCAACAGGTCGTTGTTACCTTTTACTTCCTGAGTTAAGTCAGCAAAACGCTCGCCGCGATAGTCTTTTTCTTCAAGCTGATGAGACTGAATCAGGGTTCCCATACCCCCATCAAGAATCAGAATACGCTCTTGGATGGACTGTTTAAGTTGCTGTATACGCTGCTGGCGACTGGCATTTGGCATGGGTCTTGGGCTCACTTGTGACATCGGACAACAAATAAAATGGCGCGAGATTGTACCAGAGGGGATACACCTTGTCTTTTCCAAGCAAATTAGTTGGGTATTTCGTAGGTCGCCCCCATCCGATACAATGAGCCCAAGTTTTGAGGATTAGCATTTATGACCGAGTATCTGACCATCACCGCAGACGCTGAAACATACCTTGCCGACCTGCTTTCCAAGCAGAACGTTGAGGGCATGGCGGTGCGTGTTTTTATCACCCAGCCTGGCACCCGCTACGCAGAAACCTGTCTGGCGTACTGCCGCCCGGAAGAGGTGAATGAGTCAGACGAAGTTCAGCAGATGGAAAAGCTCAAGGTATTTGTTGAAGCCATGAGCATTCCGTACCTCGAAGAAGCCACAATTGACTTCGCCAAGGACAAGATGGGCGGCCAGCTGACCATCAAGGCACCAAACGCAAAAATGCCCAAGGTGACCAACGACAGCCCAGTGGAAGAGCGCATCAACTACTTGCTGTACACCGAGATCAACCCGGGCCTGGCCTCCCATGGAGGTGAAGTAAGTCTGGTGCAATTCGTAGAAGAAGAGGGCATCGCGGTACTGAAATTTGGCGGCGGCTGTCAGGGTTGCAGCGCAGTGGATATGACACTGAAAGATGGCGTTGAAGCCACCATGATCGCCAAGATTCCGGAAGTTCAGGCCGTACGCGACGAAACCGACCATACGGTTACCGACAACGCTTACTTCAAGTAAGTCGTTACACGCAAAGTCGAATACACAAAAAGCGACGGTCACCCAGTGACGGTCGCTTTTTTTGTTTCAGTCAGAATTGCCAGGAAATCCGCAAACAAATGCGACCAGACCGGGGCTGATCATCAAGTCAGCGCGTCAAAATGCACGGCGACCTCTTCGCCTTTTTCCGTCTCAGCCATCCGAATGATGGTCACTTCCGCTTGCAAAGGCGCGGTTGGGCCGCCACCACTCTCAATCACCAGGGTGCCTTTCTGGTCAATCGCCAGGCTGGTCGGAGCTGCCGCAATTAATCGCGCCCCAGTGGTCGAAAGGTCCACACACGTCATCGCATACACCGTACCAGCCACCGTCAGCTCTGCGTTTGTCTCAACCGTGACGCGAATGAAGTCCCTTTTTTCCGAGTGATGCATACAGCCCTCCGGCAGTTCATTTATTGAACACAGAATAAAGTATAGCCACCAGCGGCCGAAATTCATCAGAATTCGCCATTGCATGGGAGTTGAGTAGGCGTTAGTGTTCGCACAATTACAGCGCAAAAGGTACAGGATGCCGCCCTGACACACAGGCATCCACAACGCGCATTCGTTCCCCCGTGTGGTTTACGGGTTTCTTTGCAATCGTATAGTCCGGAGATGTGAATGACCGCAACTGTGCTGGTCATTGATGACGACCCAACCGTCCGCGAGAGTATTGCCGCGTTTTTGGTCGACTATGACTACGAAGTCGCTACTGCCACTTCAGCCAACAATGCCTGGGAAGTACTGGAACAAACGGCCGTAGACCTTGCCGTGTGCGATCTGCGTATGCCCGGTGTCAGTGGTATAGAGTGGCTGGAGCAAGTGCGCGACCGCCAGCCTTCCTTGCCCGTCATTGTGGTGTCTGGTGCTGGTGTGATGGACGATGTCGTCAAGGCCCTGCGCCTGGGTGCGTCGGATTTTCTGGTCAAGCCCATCCTCGATCTGGAAGTGCTGCATCACTCAATCACCCGTGCTCTCGAACGCACCCGTCTTGAGCAGGAAAATCAGGCTTACCGCCAGCACCTCGAACGCAACAACGCCGAGCTGAGGCGCGGCCTTGACGAACTCCGTAAAGACCAGCTCGCTGGCCGCCAGATCCAGATGCGCATGCTGCCCGACCCATTGGATGCAGGCGAATATCACTGCGAACACCGCCTGTTCCCGTCACTGCTGCTGAGCGGCGACTTCCTTGATTTCTTCGAGCTTGATGACAACCAGCTAATTTTCTACATTGCTGACGTGTCCGGCCATGGTGCCTCTTCAGCATTCGTTACGGTTCTGCTGAAGAATTTGACCTATCGTCTGCGCCGCAATTTCCATCGCGGCTCCAGTGATGACCTTCTTTACCCGTCCCGCGTACTGGACCGCATCAACTCGGAGTTGCTGGCCACCGGGCTGGATAAGCATTTGACCATGTTTTACGGCATTATCGACCGTGAAACCGGCACACTGAGCTACAGTACAGGAGGGCATTTGCCAATGCCGGTACTGCTGACGCCTGATGGTGCCCAATACATTGAAGGCCGCGGGATGGCTGTTGGCCTTTTCCCGGAAGCCGAGTTCAAGACCCGAACAATGGAACTCCCACAGGAATATCGTATTCTTATGTTCTCTGACGGCATTCTTGAAATCATGCAACAAAGCGCGCTGGCTGAAAAAGAAGCCTGCCTGCTGGAACTGATCGAATCCGAATCAGGTGACCTGGACGGTCTAACCCAAAAGCTCAATCTGGACTCCGATAACGAAGTGCCAGATGACATTGCCATGGTAGTAATTGGTCGAGGTGAGCTATGACAGCCGGACACATCCAGGTAGCACAACACGATGGCGTGCAGGTTATTCGCCTGCTGGGCGATGTACGCCTGAACCTGTGCACCGCATTCGACAAGTACATTCGCCAGGTGGTGAGCAAAGGCAACTTTGATAACGTCACCATCGATCTTTCAGATGCCGAGGGAGTCGACAGCACCTCGCTGGGACAGCTGGCGAAGATTTCCATTCTCAGCCGGGAAAAGTTCAGCATCACGCCGACGATCTTTTCTCCGGACCCGAGCATCACCCGCATCCTGATGAGCATGGGCTTCGACATGGTATTCCATATCGTTGAAGAACCTCTGCAGGATGCGTCTGAATTCCGTGAGTGGGCCGATGACACCATCGACGAAGACGAAGCCCGCGAACAGATCATCTCTGCACACAAGGCACTGATGGACCTTAACGATTCCAATCGCAATACATTCAGCGAATTGGTTGAAACCCTGGAATGCAGCAGGCAAGCCTGACGCAACCAGAGCATACCCGGAGGAAACAGTGGGGATCCGAAAAGCAGCCATTATCGGTGGCGGCAGTTTTGGCACCGTCGTCGCAAACATTCTGGCCGACAATAACGTCGAAGCCGTACAGTGGATGCGCAACCAGGAAATCGCTGACAGCATTTCCAACCAGAACCTCAACGAACAATACCTGCCGGGCGTTCAGCTGAACGCCAACTTGCAGGCCACCACCGACATTGAATCCGCCGTCAGCGGAGCCGATGTGATCTTTGTCTCCGTACCCAGCAAGCACGTACGAGACGTTATTAGCAGCTTTGCCCATCTGGTCGACAAGCGTCAGGCGCTGGTCAGCACCACCAAAGGCATTGAGCCAGAAAAATTCCTGCTGATGAGCCAGGTCATTCGGGAAGTCTTCCCGGATAACCCGATTGGCGTACTCAGCGGCCCCAACCTGGCCAAGGAAATCGCCCGCAAAGAGTTGGCGGCAACCGTATTTGCCAGCGAAGACAGTGAGTTGCGCCGTAATATTCAGGACGTACTCAGCTGCGATTATTTCCGCGTTTACGCCGCCAACGACGTGTTCGGCGTGGAACTCGGGGGTGCCCTGAAAAACATCTACGCCATTGCCTCAGGTTTTGTCGCCGCACTGGGAATGGGCGAAAACACCAAAGCCATGATCATCACCCGATCACTGGCTGAAATGAGCCGCTTTGCCGAAGCCATGGGGGCCAACCCGATGACCTTCCTTGGTCTGGCTGGGGTTGGCGATCTGGTGGTAACCTGCATGTCGCCGCTAAGCCGCAACTACCGTGTCGGCTATGCAATTGGCAGTGGCAAAAACCTCGACCAGGCGGTAGAAGAGCTGGGCGAAGTGGCGGAAGGTGTTAATACCTTGCGTTATGTCAGGGCAAAAGCTGCAGAGTGGGGTATCTATATGCCTCTGGTGATGGGCGCGTATGAATGTTTGTTCAACGGCGCCGATCCTCGTGCAGTTGCACAAGGTTTGATGACAGGTGAAGCTGCATCCGATGTTGAATTTGCTCTGGCCAAACATGAAATCTGATAAGGAGAGTCTGCATGTCTGGTGATTTCCGCAGCAACGTAACGTCGGATTCCTTCTGGATTCGCACCATTTACACCGTCATCTTTGTATTGATATCCCGCATCCTCGATCTGGTGCTGTTGTTGGCCACACTGGTTCAGTGGGTCAGCCAGCTGATCTCCGGCGAACCCAACAAAAGCCTCGCTGGCTTCTGTTATTCGCTGGGTATTTATTACCAGCAGGTGACCCATTTCCTGACGGGCGTTTCCAATGACAAGCCATTTCCATTTGCGGATTGGCCGGAAGCTCCCGCCAACAAGGAAACCCCGGACACCGAGGATGCCCCTGAATAAAAGGGCATTCCCGTGAAACTTTGTATTGTCAGACACGGCTCGGCCGTCGTTGGTAGCCTCGACGACATCAGCCGTGGTCTCACAGAACAGGGATCCAACGAAGCTGCGGCCGCTGGCCGTTGGCTCGCAAAGCAATCATGGAATGATGCTGAAATGTGGGTCAGCCCCTATTTCAGAGCACAACAGACCGCCGCTAACATCAACGCCGGCTTTGAACAGCATGGCTCACCACTGGCGCAATCCGAGCAAAATACCCTGACACCATCCTCCGACGTCCAGTCCATCCTTGAGCTGCTGGTTCACCAGCAACGCGATCTGATTCTGGTATCCCACTTACCACTGGTAGGCCGCTTGGCCGCGGCATTGACCGAAGGTCAGGTTTTCGACCAGCCATGGTCACCGGCCGAGTGTTGGATATTGGAGGGCGAGATTGCAGCATCTGGCTGTATGGATGTTTCTGCGGTCTGGTATCCTGCACTGGAACACCAGGCGCAAGCGGGATTCTGACATCCCGCCATCGGGATGCTATGACTTCTTCAGCGATTCGCTCTACAGCAACGACAACAACCATCGAAGCAGCCACAGGCTCTTACCCGGTCAGTCGCACGTACAAACTGGCAGGGCAGTGTCTGGCCACTTTGGAGTGGGGAACGGAAGGGGCAGGCAATAAACCCACGGTGCTGATGCTGCACGGCTGGCTCGATAACGCAGCCAGCTTTCACCGGCTGGCACCTGCGCTGGCGGCCGATTTTCACTGTATCGCTTTGGACTGGCCAGGGCATGGCCTTTCTGACTGGCGCGCTGATTATCCGATCTGGGCTTACCCTCAGACGCTGATCGAATTTATCGACAGGCTGGGTCGCAAAGTCCATATCATTGGTCACTCCATGGGTGCTGCATCGGCCGTGCTGGCCGCTCCAACTCTGACCGCTGAATTGCAGTCCCTGACACTGATCGACGCCGTAGTCCCCATGACCAATCCCGGGGAAGCTGCGGCCGACAACTTCCGCAAGGCACTGGAAGCCCGCAAACGTCTGAAGCCGTTTCGCTGCTACCCAAGCGCAGAGGCAGCTCTGACCGCAAGGCTGAAAAGCAGTCCCGACATTGAAGCTGACAGCATGCGTCCGTTGGTAGAAAGAAACCTCAAACCAGCTTCAGGCACACCAGACGCCAGCTCAGCCACCAGTGATACAAACGTCGTCTGGCGCATGGACCCGGTTTTAAGACTACCGTCTGCCGTTCGACTAACCCCTGACATGGCCAACAGCTTTGCCCAACAGGTCCGCACGCCAACACTGGCCATTCATGCAGATAGCGGGCTGTTTCGAGCTGACACATTTCAAGCCATGGCAGACTCGATCCCCACGGCCAAATCCGTTAGCCTTGCCGGCCATCATCATTTACATCTGGACAGCCGCTATTGTGACGGCGTTATCAGAGCTGTTCGGGACTTTCTGGAGAGTGGCATTTGCGTATAGCCCAACAAACCGCCTGGATGCTGGTGTTGATTTCCGCACTGGTTGCCTGCATCAGCGCAGGTTGGTTCAGCCTCGCCAAGCTGCACTACGGTTTTGACCATTGGTACGATTTTTACGAAATCGAAGCCCATATTGACCGTTATGGCCCACAGAATCGCTACAAGCCCGGCTTACAGGAACTGCCGCCAGAGCAGCATATTCGCTTGTTTAACGACATCAGTGAAGCCATTCACCAGCACGGCGAGGGGTTGGAAGACATTCGCTATGACTTCCGTGGCCGCAGCATCAAGCTGCTTCGCCAACCGGAAGTTGTTCACCTGCAGGATGTTGCCAATCTGATCGATGTATTGCGCATTACCGCCTGGGTTGCCGCAGCTATTGCACTGACAGGCACAGTAATACTGGCCAGACTCAAGCTGACGCCACAGTGGCGCATTCAGGCGGGGCTGTTGCTGTTGCTGATTGCCGGCAGTTTGGCCGTCGTTATGCTGATAGGGCCATTGGAAGTTTTCTACTTCCTGCACGTGCATATTTTCCCGGAAGACCATGAGTGGTTTTTCTATTATCAGGATTCACTGATGGCCACGGTGATGCGAGCACCGGTTGTGTTCGGCGGCATTGCCGCAGCCATTGCAATGCTGGGCCTGGTGTTTTTTATTGCTTACCTGTTTGCACTGAAATATTTCCTGCGCTGGCAGCTGGGTCGGAAAGCCGGTGTTATTCTCTAGGGACCCTCTGAATAACTCTGCACAGCTCTGCGCGAGTCCTGCAGCTTGTCAGGACAAGACGGCGAATGCAGCGGAATGGCTGGCCCTTTCCAAGTTCGCCAACACCGTTCTGGCGGGCTGCAGGCCGCGCCCTAAGAGGATGGCAGGGCATTGCTGACTCTGTGTCGCTGATCTTTGACTTGACCCGCCAGGCCTGCAAATCAGCTTCGTGACTCAGCTGCGCCCTGTCATCCAGAGCGGGCACCGAGTTATTCAGAGAGTCCCTAGGGACCCTCTGAATAACTCTACACAGCTCTGCGCGAGTCCTGCAGCTTGTCAGGACAAGACGGCGAATGCAGCGGAATGGCTGGCCCTTTCCAAGTTCGCCAACACCGTTCTGGCGGGCTGCAGGCCGCGCCCTAAGAGGATGGCAGGGCATTGCTGACTCTGTGTCGCTGATCTTTGACTTGACCCGCCAGGCCTGCAAATCAGCTTCGTGACTCAGCTGCGCCCTGTCATCCAGAGCGGGCACCGAGTTATTCAGAGAGTCCCTAAACCCCAAGACCAAACACAAAGCCCGGCATTGGCCGGGCTTTTGGTTTTTTAACGTGTCAGGCGAGCACCGCCCGAGCAAGTGACCGCCTCAAAACGGCGGCGGACACACCATGTCCATTCGCTCACCGGTACGAGGATGATTGAATGACAATTCCCGCGCATGCAGGTGCATGGTCGGGGTTTGGCTTTCGTCGTAATCCTTGCTGTAGAACGGATCACCAATAATAGGGTGACCAATGTTCAGCATGTGCAAGCGCAGTTGATGGGAGCGACCGGTCTTGGGGTAGAGCTCCATACGGGTCGCAATGCCCTCAGCCCCTGACTCTGCAACCACCAGTTCTTCCGCCAGCTTTTTCCAACGGGTCAGCGCGTAACGGCCTTCGGTATGGGAAATTTTCTGTAGCGGGCGATTAGGCCAGTCCACAATGATTGGCATATTGATGGTGCCCTGATTGCCTTTTACCTTGCCGGTCACACGGGCTTCATACACTTTGCGGGTGGTTTGCTTCTCAAACTGCTGCTGGATAGCCGTCAGGTCTTTTTTGGTACGGCCGTACACAATCAGACCCGAGGTGTCCTTGTCGAGACGGTGAATAATGTGCAGCTCGTCCACCAGTACCTCCAGGCGACCAAAGGCGGAATCCTTGTTGTACAAACCGGGCACACTGAGCAGGCCGGATGGCTTGTTGAGGATAATGATGGCTTCGTCCTGGTACAGGATGTGTTCTTCAATCATACGAACGGCACTACTCATGGCTGGGCGACGGGAAAGGCCGCCATCTTAGCCGGATTGCCATTTGATGGCGAATCCGGTTATTTCTTCAAGTACGCATAGCTCAGTAGCTGGCTACTGAGGCAGGTTGCGAATCAACATGGCTTTATCCAGATCGGAAGCAGATAGCCCCTGCGGAATATCCAGATCAACAACAAAACCGGACCCCGGCGCATCCTCACGGGCCTGACCATTAAGGCCCTGTATGCGCTCCAGCGTATACACATGATTGCCCGAACGGGTCATCAGCTCGACCGAATCACCAACTTCAAAGCGATTTTTCACCTCAACCCGCATCAAGCCGTCCACCACGCCGGTCACTTCGCCGACAAACTGCTGCGCCGTACTGGTGGAGTTGCCGCGCTCGTAGTTCTGGTATTCATCATGGACGTGACGGCGGAAGAAGCCTTCGGTGTAACCACGATTGGACATATTTTCGAGGACATCCATCAGGTTGCGGTCAAAATCCTTGCCACGCAGTGCGTCATCGACTGCCTGACGATACGCCTGGGCTGTCCGTGCTACGTAGTAATGGGACTTGGTGCGCCCCTCGATTTTGAGTGAATCAACACCGGCCTTGACCAGATTCTGCACATGCTGAATGGCGCGCAAATCTCGGGAGTTCATGATGTAGGTGCCGTGTTCGTCTTCAAATGCCGGCATGTACTCATTCGGGCGCGATGCCTCTTGTAGCAGCACAATCTTGTCGGTGGTTTCGCCCTCGCCGAGGGTAGGTTCCGGCTTGCCAGCACGACCAGCCGGCATGGTTAAAGGATCGGTTGCCTGAACAGTTGCCGGATCAAATTCCTGGGCACCCACCGGGATCACATCACCGCTCATGGTTTCAGTGGCTTCGTGGGCGTCGTATTTCCAGCGACAGGCGTTGGTACAGGTACCCTGATTGGGATCGCGGTGATTCATGTAACCAGATAGCAGGCAGCGGCCGGAATAGGCAATACACAGCGCACCGTGCACAAACACTTCCAGCTCCATTTCCGGGCAGCGCTGTTTGATTTCAGAGATTTCGTCCAGCGACAGTTCACGGGACAGAATGATGCGACTAACACCCTGACGACGCCAGAACTCCACCGAGGCATAGTTGACCACATTGGCCTGCACCGATAAGTGAATCTCCTGATCTGGCCACTTATCCTTCACCATCATGATCAGTCCCGGGTCGGACATAATCAGAGCATCCGGATTCATTTCAATCACAGGCTGGATATCGCGCATGTAGGTCGCCACTTTGGCGTTATGCGGAGCAATATTGCTGGCAACGTAGAACTGCTTGCCGAGCTCATGAGCGCGGGCAATGCCTTTGCCAAGGTTTTGCAGATTAAAGTCGTTGTTGCGGACGCGGAGGCTATAGCGAGGCTGACCGGCGTATACGGCATCTGCACCATAAGCAAATGCGTATTCCATGTTTTTGAAAGTGCCCGCAGGGGAGAGCAGTTCGGTTTTCATGGTAGGGCTCCGGCGTGAAAAATCGGCGAATACTACTGATTCGCCGCGCCAGAACCCTGATTCAGATCAAGAGAGCCTCAGGCTTCCAGACCAAACAAGCTGACATCCAGCTCTTTCAGCCAATCAAAGTAGGCTTTGCCAACCGGAATCTGACGCACAGCGCCAAACTGGTCGGCAAACTCCTGCTGAATATCGGCAAAATAGTCCTTCAAGCCGGCGTAATCGCTATCGAGCTCAACCATTTCATCCTGACAACGAACAACAAAGTCGTTCAGCAACTCAACGTCGTCACTTTCCGGATCAAACACCGACTCCACCGAGGCGTACAGCGCCGACAGCGTCAGATCAACGATAGCATCGCCTAATGAATCGTCATCCAGCTCCAGCTCGTTGCGCCATTCACTGAAGTCGTTGAAAAACCGCATCAGGTTATCCCGTGACTTCAGCTCACCACGCAGAAACGCCGTTTGCTTGTTCATCAGCTTGGCGAACGTTGAGATGTCGGCACCATTACTGTCATCGCCTTCGGCAAACAGTGCTACATGGGGCTGATTGATGCGGGCAATCGCCAAATACCAGGCACTGCGGGCGACTGAGTTATCAAGTTTCATCCATTGCTCCGATCGGCCTGGCGCTTGGGGTTAGCCGCCAGCCAGACATTGAATTTGGTATCACCTGCCAATTGCTCAACGCTGCCAAACAACGCACTCAGGGCTGGCCTGTATTTCAGGTGACGATTGGCCACCACAATCAGCTGGCCGTCGTCAGCCAGTTTGGCGGCGCTTTGCTCGAACATGTTGCGAGCAATGTTATCCAGCTGCTTGTGACCATCGTGGAAAGGCGGGTTACACAACACCAGATCCAGATTGTCCGGCACATGCTCAAGACAGTCACCATGATGAACCGTGATGTCGACACCGGCAACGGTGGCATTGGCGCGGGCCGACTCAACCGACGGCCAGTGGTCGTCGGTCTGGATCATGGTCAGATTGGCGTTGTTGCGCGCCAGCCAGTTACCCAATACGCCATTACCACAGCCCAAATCACACACAACACCGGCTTCGGCTTCCAGCAGTTCAGGAAGCTGTTTGAGCGTATCAATCAGGAAGCGGGCACCGGGGTCGAGATTGGCGCGACCAAATACGCCGGGCAGGGCAGTTAGCCGTACATCATCGAGGGTGTAGCCTTTATCGAGCGCCGGCTTCGGCAGTCGCGTGCCATTGCTGATTTGCAGCAAACGCGCCTTGCGCTGTTGCTTGAGCTGCTGGTAACCATCGGCATTGGCCTCCAACCAGTTCAGCCACTTCACCGGAATGTGTTTGCTCATACCGGCCAGCCAGATTGGCGTACCAACGGGCAATGCTTGCTGGCATAACCACAGCCAGTAGTGCAGCTGGTCAAAGTTTTTCGGAATGCGAACGACCACCGCGTCCAGTTTCCCGGAATTCTCCAGCGCAGCCGCGTCTATGACGGTGGTGAATTGAATACCGTCGACGTCGTTACGCCGGGCGTTTTGCTCGGCGGCATAACGCGCAGACGCGTTCTCGACATAGCTGACACCAGCAGGCAAGGCGCAAGCCAAAGCCCCGTATCGATCATTGATGATCAGACAGTGTTGGTCAGCTGGGAGAGTCTCAACCAGATATTCATCAGCAGCATCCCACGGCATGCTGACATGCTCCGGGACGGCTGGATAGCATTCAAGATGCAAGTTCAAAGCAGGGCAATGTGGCATTAGTAGATGTCTTTAAAGTCCTTGCTTTCCAGTTGCTCCAGCAGGGAACGCTCTTTCTCTTCGCGCACTCTTGGCTCTGGTGTATCCTTCGCGCTAACTTCCTTCTGTTCAGATTTGACTGCTTGTTGTTGCAGCTGTTCCTGATTCAGTTGATCTTTGGCTTGCGGATTGTCATCCAGAAACTTCTCGAACACGGACTTGGTGCGATTCTTCACGCGCTTGCCGTTCTGACGGTCTGGCGCCTGCTTCTTCAGCTTGGATTTGTTGCCCGTTTTAACGTTGTGAATACGTTTCAGTGAGCGGGTTTTTTTTACTCGGGTCATGATCGACTCATGCATGGGTTTAATTGGCGCAAGACTACCAGAAACTGTGCCTGAATATTAGCCACTCCAGCACGCTCAGTGCTGCCTCTAAATTGGAATTTACTTTCAGATGTATTGGCAATCGCTTGTTTTTACTGCAGAAATCATCCTTCCTGTATTCCTGCTGGTTGTGCTCGGCGTTTTTCTGAAAAAGAAAAATATGATCGACGACCACTTTTTGAACGTCGGCTCGCGACTGGTTTTCAACTTGACACTGCCAACACTGGTCTTTCTGGCCATTTCCAAAGTGCATTTTGGCAGCGGCACCCACTTTGAACTGATGGGATTTGTGGCAGCCGCCATCATTGTCAGCTGCTTTATCTGCTACGGCTGGGCGCACCTGTCGGGCATCAAGTCTGAAGACGTATCGGCTTTTGTACAGTCGTCGTTCCGATCCAATCTGGGCATCGTCGGCATCTCTACCGTGGTGTATGCCTTTGGTGACGAAGGCACCCAGATTGGCGCGCTGGTACTTGCCATTGGCGTCCCCATGTACAACCTCATGTCGGTGGTGATTTTGGCACGCGGTCATGGAGTAAACTGGGGCGGCCAGCTGACCATGATTGCCAAAAATCCGCTGATCATTGCCATTTTGCTGGCCTTGCCGTTCAGTATCTTTTCCTGGGAGTTACCCAAAGCCGTTGGCAATGCTGCCCAAAGCCTGGGTCAGATGACATTACCACTGGCATTGATCGCCGTTGGCGGCACGCTGGACTTCCAGGCCCTTAAACGAGCCAACAGCATGACCATGCAAATCGCTGCCTTGAAGCTGGTTGTATTGCCTATCGCCACGGTTGGTGTAGCGCTATTGGTTGGCATTCGAGGCATTGAACTGGGTGTAGTAGCGCTGATGTTGGCCAGTCCGACAGCCGCTGCCGCGTTTGTGATGGCGCGTGCCATGGGAGCCAACCATGTACTTACCGCCAACGCCATTGCGGTGACCACGCTCGGGTCTATGCTGACGATGGGCGGAATTTTCTATGTTTTGAGCGTCGCGTCACTGGTATAGTGACGCCCTTGGGCTTTTTTTGACAATTTTGGGATTGGTGTAACTGAGAATGCCAGCAACTCAACGCCACATGGTGTATCTGGCATCCAATATGGATGGTCTGGAACTTGAACGCTACGAAGTCGAACGCGTTCTGGCACGCCAAGGCATGACCAATGTGGGCTTTGCCTGCCCGCGTGAAGGGCTTGCTTACGATTGGGATTTCGCACGCCAACAAATCGAACTGGCGGACGTGTTTGTGCTGCTGGTTGGTAACGATTACGGCCAGGTGTCGCAAACTGGCATCAGCGCCCTTCATCGCGAATATGTGCATGCTCGCACGCTGGACATTCCGGTATACGCATTCCTGAAGAATCCGCCATCCGGTAACAACCTGGACGCCGATCAGACCCGCCTGAGAGGCTTCTACCAGCTGGTTACCCAGCAGGTGGGCTACAAGCTGTGGCACCTTCGCGATGAACTGACGGCGTTGGTGAAAGCCACCGTCAATCCAAACAACCCCGACTTTGGACCGGGCTGGGTTCGAGTTGAACCCGCCGCCAAGGCAGTACCTGATAACATCCCAACGACACCACCCAAGCAAGCTGCGGCTTCTTCGCAGCTATCGCCGCGTGAGCGACTGGAACTGAACCGCAAGACCATCAACCTGTTGGTACAAGCGAAGGTCTATCAGGGCGGTAATCTTTCAAGAGAAGAATTGGCACTACCTGCAAAGCTGGATCAGCTGTATCGAGCACTGCAAAGCTCGTTCGCGTCAGACACCAGCGAGGATCGCATTCGCGGCAGCCTGGAAGCGATTATTTCTGATACCGTGCGCCGCAAGCTGCTGGAGCGCAACCCGGACGCCCACGCCGTCGACGACATTCGCATTCCGAAAGAGCAGTTTCGCTCAGTACTGGAAACCTGGCAGCAACTGGGACAAGTACGCCAGAGCAGCCACTCAGGTCGTGACTACTGGCGCTCCAGCAATGACTGAGCAATTGAGCTTTTAGTCTGCCAAAACGACAAATATAAAAAACGGAGCCTTTGCTCCGTTTTTTATATCCACTGGCTTGCCCTGGCAGCCATCGGCGGCTCTCAAAACGCGCACAGCGTTCTTCACAGCGTCCCGAGCACATCTCCCAGCACTGCCTGTTTTTCCGTCCATTCCTTGCGCATGCCATCACAAACAATGGTGCAAAGATCAAAAACAAAAGGGGCACCAATACTGAAATAGGCCATGTTGCCAGACTGACGACGATTGACCATGCCATGGGTTTTCAGGGTCGATAAATGCTTGGACACATTCGGCTGCGAGGCTCCCGTGGCTTCAACCAGCTGCGTGACGGATTTCTCCCCTTGCTGCAATTCATGAAGAATCCGCAAGCGCATGGGATCAGACAGCAAACGAAAGCGCTGGGCGATCATTTCAAGCATTTCATTCGACAAATTTTCAGACATGGCATTCTCCTGTAATCATCGGATTGTACCGCGACAAACTGCATTCACTTATAGGCATAAAGATATTTCTTGTAACCCTTTATTCTAAGGATATAACGGCAGTTTGTTCAAAACGCCAACAGCTCTTACTAGCTGATCGAAAAGCACACTGGCAGTGGGTGATTTTTTTGGCATTAAGCTTATCAATGCACAAGTCCTTGTCGTGCTTACGGGTGGCAACTTCTGTATACTGGCGCGCCATTCAAGGGGGTCACATGTTCAAATATCTATCGGTCGTTCTGGTAGCACTTTTTATCCTTTCCGGCTGCGACAAAACGCCGGGCGTCGTCAAAATCGCAGGCCCGACCATGGGCACGCAATACCACATCAGCTGGGTAGGCGATGACGCCGATTCTGAAAAAATCCAGACCCTGATCGATGCACGACTGGTTGCCATCAACAAGGCCATGTCGACTTACGACCCAACCTCCGAACTGTCCCTGCTGAACCAGCAGCAAGCGCCACTGGCCAACGAAACCATTTCGAACGATCTGGCTGAAGTCCTGCGTGATGCACTGGAGGTGTATCAGAAAAGCGAACACCGTTTCGACGTGACTGTAGGCCCACTGGTCAACGCCTGGGGATTTGGCCCTGGCAAGCATCTGGATGAACGCCTGCCACAGGAAGAAGTAGACCAACTGCTGTCCGAAATCGGCTCCGAGGCCATCCACCTGAACGGCGACCTACTGTCGACCGACAAGCCGCTGTACATCGACCTGTCTGCCGTCGCCAAAGGCTGGGGCGTCGACCAACTGGCCAACCTGCTTGAACAGCAAGGCATACTTTCCTATCTGGTGGAAGTAGGGGGCGAGCTGCGTACCCGCGGCCAAAAACCCGATGGTTCCAACTGGCGTGT
This sequence comes from Oceanobacter sp. ABM4_470, assembly GCF_056158645.1. Classification (NCBI taxonomy): domain Bacteria; kingdom Pseudomonadati; phylum Pseudomonadota; class Gammaproteobacteria; order Oceanospirillales; family Oceanospirillaceae; genus Oceanobacter; species Oceanobacter sp. ABM4_470. The sequence goes on along the minus strand of NZ_JBSWTR010000001.1, from coordinate 1,357,317 downwards.
AGCCATTGAGCGCCCGGCACTGGATGCCATGGATCGGGAAGTACAACTGATTGTTGAACCCGGCGATGCTGGCCTGGCAACCTCAGGTGACTATCGCAACTATTTCGAAGAAAATGGCGTGCGCTATTCGCACACCATCGACCCGGCAACCGGTTATCCGATTACCCATCGACTGGCGTCGGTAACCGTGATCCACAAACAATGCGGCATGGCCGATGCCTGGGCAACGGCCCTGAATGTGGCAGGCCCGGATAACGCCATGCGACTCGCAAACCAATACCAATTGGCCGCCTATGCTATTGTTCGTACTGACACTGGCTTTACAGCGGTTGCTTCCGATGAATTTAAACGTCGCTTCCCGCATGCCGTGCAATAAGCGAAGAGGAGAGAAATCATGACCATTATGCTGATCGTATTCGCCACCATGTTGCTGATCATTGCCGCCATGGCCGTTGGCGTGTTGATGGGTGGCAAACCTATTTCCGGTTCCTGTGGTGGCATGGCCGCCGTAGGCATGGAATCCGCTTGCGATGTCTGCGGCGGTGACAAGAAAAAATGCGACAAAGAAAGTAAAAAAGCAGCCGAAAAGGCTGATGCATCCCTGTTTTACGATGCAACCAGCGACGAGAAGTAAAACTTCTTTTCGCCTATACAATTAAAAAGAGCCCGAGAACACTCAGACTGGAGATGGAGTAACTATATGGCAGATTACCGCTACGACGTCGTCATTATTGGCGCTGGCCCGGCAGGGGAAGGTGCTGCAATGAACGCAGCCAAGCACGGCAAGAAAGTAGCCATGGTGGAAGACAAAAAACTGGTCGGCGGTAACTGTACCCATTGGGGCACCATTCCATCCAAGGCCCTGCGTCACGCCGTGAAGCAAATAATCCAGTTCAACACCAACAACATGTTCCGTGAGATTGGTGAGCCACGCTGGTTCTCTTTCCCACAGGTGTTGAAAAGCGCCGAGAAAGTCATCGGCAAGCAAGTAAAAATGCGCACCGAGTACTACGGCCGCAACCGCATCACCGTATACAACGGCAAGGCTCGTTTTGCCGATGGCAACTCGGTTGACGTGTACCAGGGCAACATGAGCAACACCCGCCTGCACGCGGATGAAATCATCATTGCGACTGGTTCCAGCCCTTGGCGTCCAAGCAACATCGACTTCAACCACCCGCGTATTTACGATTCCGACACCATTCTGACCCTGTCTCACACTCCGCGCACCATTATCATTTACGGTGCTGGCGTGATTGGCTGTGAATATGCATCCATCTTCTCTGGTTTGGGCGTCAAGGTGGACTTGATTCACCCGGGTGATCGCCTGCTGAACTTCCTCGATGACGAGATTTCTGACGCATTGAGCTACCACTTGCGAGACAAGGGTGCTCTGATTCGTCACAGCGAACAGTTCGACTCGGTGGAAGCCAACGAGCGCTACGTCACCATGACCATGGCCTCCGGCAAAAAAGTGAAGGCCGATGCCTTCCTGTGGGCAGCCGGTCGCAGCGGCAACACCAAGGATCTGGGACTCGAAAACGTTGGTATCGAAACCAACTCCCGCGGCCAGATCGATGTCGACAAGGAATACCGTACCTGCGTACAGAACATCTATGCCATTGGTGATGTGATTGGCTGGCCAGCACTGGCATCTGCCGCATACGACCAAGGCCGTGCCGCGGCGTCCATCATTGCCAATCCGGAAGACTTCCACTACGTGGACTCCGTACCAACCGGCATTTACACCATCCCGGAAATTTCCTCGGTGGGTAAAACCGAGCGCCAGCTAACGGAAGAAAAAATCCCTTACGAAGTAGGGCAGGCATTCTTCAAAAACATCGCTCGCGCACAAATCACCAACGAAGGTGTGGGCATGCTGAAAGTGCTGTTCCACCGTCAGACGCTTGAGATTCTGGGCATTCACTGCTTTGGTGACCAGGCGGCCGAGATTGTTCACATCGGCCAGGCCATCATGAATCAGGAAGGCGAAGGCAACACGATGAAATACTTCATCAACAACACCTTCAACTATCCAACCATGGCTGAAGCCTACCGGGTTGCTGCTCTGAACGGTCTTAACCGTCTCTGAGCAACACCCTAAACAAAACAGGCCGCTAATTAGCGGCCTGTTTTGTTTCTACTGTTTGTTACGTGAGGCGCAGTTGAAGCGACGCGCAACAGCAAGCACGACTCACCGCTGCGCGACCTCAAGTATCAGCCGTTAGGCTCAACAAATACTGCGAACACACCCGGGTATTTCTCGTTCAGATGGTGCGCGTGAATTTTGCTCATGGTGCCTTTCTGGCAGTACAGCAGGTAACGCTGTTCGCCACTCACATCCAGCTCGCCCAAACGGCTGTCCAGCTCGTAGAACGGAATCGTCTTGACCTCGTTATTGGACAACTCCAGCGCCACCTCCTCAACCTCGTTCGGATGACGAATATCAATGATCACATCCGCCAGCGCCGGAGCGTCCAGCTGCGCAACGTCTTCGAGACCGGATTCGGCTTCCGCCAGCACTTCGTCAATGCGCTGAATTTTCGACTCATACAGAGCGTCTTCCAACACATGCATATCGAACGCCTGTTCGGCTTGCTCGGTTTTGGCCAGATCACCCTTGGTCAGCGGGTTAACAGAAATCACGCCGCAATACTCCGGCATACTGGCTGCAAATGACTCAGTACCAATACGACGTGAGATAGCAATAATGTCCTGCTTATCCATGGTGGAAAGCGGGCGCAGCACCATGCAGTCAGCAGCGCGATCAATCACCGCCAGATTGGAAATGGTCTGACTGGCAACCTGAGCAACGGCCTCACCGGTTGCGATGGCTGGCACGCCCATTTTATCGGCAATACGGGACGCCGCGCGCATCATCATACGCTTGAGCACAACCCCCATATGGCCATTATCAACCTTGGTCAGAATCTCAGTGACGACCTTTTCAAACGGTACAGTCACGAATTTCACCCGATGGCTTTCGCCGTAGCAAGACCAAATGTAGTGAGCCACTTGCTTCACACCGATCTCATGGGCACTGCCGCCCAGATTGAAAAAGCAGAAGTGGGTCTTCAGGCCACGACGGGTCAACAGGTAGCTGGCTACCGTCGAATCAAAGCCACCCGAGATCAAGGAAACGATCTCTCCCTGACTGCCCAGCGGGAAGCCGCCCAAGCCCTGAATGCGCTGTTTAACCACGTGCACCTTGTCGTTGCGAATTTCAACATTCACAACCACTTCCGGGTTCTTGAGTGAAACCGAAGCCGCCTCGGTTTCTTTCAACAGGCCGCCGCCCATGTAGATTTCAGCCTGATGCGAGGTGAAATCGTGCTGTCCCGCACGCTTGACACGCACGCAGAAACTCTTGCCTTTCAGCACCTCACGGTTGGCTTCGCGAACCAACTGGTAGGCCTGATCCAATGTCTCGAACGGGTGTTCGTCGATTTCCAGCGAATAGCCGATACCCGGAGTATGCGACAGGATCTGTACCATGCGGCGATGAATGGATTCGCGCTCACTTTCGTCAATGACGTTAACGGCGATCACCAAACTATCCCAGCGATCCTGAACGTCGGCCGATACGCCGTGCTTCTTGGACAGCGTACGCAAATTGGCGCGCAGAATTTTGGTCAATTGCTTGCGAACCGACTTGGATTTGATGGTGATTTCGGGGAATAGCTTGATGACAAACTTCATGATTAAAAACGGGGTCAGATCAAAAAGGTCGCGGATTATAACGCAGCCTGCGACAGGCTTCACCCGAATGGGTGTAAGGTGGTGTTCATTCAGGCCAGTCAATGAAGGACTCGACAATCTGACAATTATTAGCTGGACTGGGTAATGCAGATGTCATATCAAGATATGAAGCTGAAAGCCTACTTACCGCAAAAAGCAAAAGGAGTGGATGTATGTCTAAACGTGTTGCATTGGTTACCGGAGGAACAGGTGGTATCGGTACTGCAATCTGTAAGAAATTGCACGATGACGGTTATCAGGTAGTGGCTGGCTATTACTCGGGCGGAAAGCACGAGAAAGCCCAGGCATGGCAGGAAGAGCTGTCCAAGGAAGGTTACGACATCGCACTGGCGTTCGGTAACATTACCGACTGGGCGTCTTGCGAAGCGTGTATCGACAATATTCGCAAGGACTTCGGTCCAGTGGATATTCTGGTGAACAACGGCGGCATTACCCGCGACACCACTCTGAAGAAAATGACGCCAGATATGTGGCATGACGTAATCGCAACCAACCTGACGTCTGTGTTCTTTATGACCCGCCTGGTGATTAACGACATGCTCGAAAAGAAATGGGGCCGTATCGTTAACATCTCTTCCATCAATGGCGAGAAAGGCCAGTTCGGTCAGGCCAACTATTCAGCCGCCAAGGCTGGCATGTACGGCTTCACAAAAGCCGTTGCCCAGGAAGTTGCCTCCAAAGGCATCACAGTCAACACTGTGTCTCCAGGCTACATTGCTACCAGCATGATCATGGATGTACCGGAAGAAATTCGCGAAACCATCCGCAAGAGCATCCCTGTCGGTCGCTTCGGCGCTCCGGAAGAAATTGCTCGCGTGGTGAGCTTCCTGGCATCTGATGAAAATGGTTTCATCACCGGTGCCAACATTTCCGCCAACGGCGGTCAGTACATGCACTAAGCGTGAAACCATCAAGCCGAGTTAGTAGTCCGGCTTGAGTTTCTTGTTACGTGCACTGGCGTGTCGTTCACGCATCTCTGTGTCGATATAACGGTCCGTCGTGGCCAAACTGGCATGTCCCGCATCTTCCCTGACATGCTCTTTGGGGCGGTGCTTAACATCCTCGGAAATCCCGGTATGGCGCAACCAGTGAACTGTCGCCACCTTCAGCTCTTCAGCATCCTGCTCCAGTCCGTCCTGACGCATTCTCTCCAACGCTCGATCGAAGCAATACTGAACCAAATACCGAATCTGACGCGTACTGGTTACCGGACCACGTCCTCGCAACCTGGGCACCAATGGCGTTTGCTCGCCCGCATGAGGGAGTTCAGACAAACCCAGAAAGCTTCTGTATCGTTTCAGCGCCGCCAGCATGTCATCCGACACCGTGACCATTCGGGCCTTGTTGCCTTTGCCCACCACGCGCAACCACCAGTTACCATCCATATCTTTCTGGAAGTCACCCATGACAGGTGTCGAACGCTCGTCAGCCACAAGCTCTGAAATACGCAAATACATGGCAAACAAGCAACGCATAATGAATAGCGATCGCTCATGCTCGACGGGGTTGTCTTCTGCCAACAGTTCAATGGTTTCCAGCACGTAATCCCACTGCAAATTGGAGATACGCCGTACCGGCTCTGAATAGGCATGACGCTGCAAAAACTTGCTTTTCTGCCGGATCAGCGCAATCGGATTGCCTTCCAGGTAGTCTTCCTGAATCAGAAAATTGAAATACGAGGACAGTACGGCAAACAAGGATTGCAGGCTTTTTTGCGACAGCGCAAATGCATCCGGACGCTGCTCAGTCAGCGACGCCTTGTCCGGCTGAATCACAAACGGCCGCCACTTTACATTAGGCACGCGCTCGCCTTGCTGACTTTTGAAGCGAGCCAGCTGTGCCGTACCAATCCAGGCCGCCGGCGGTGACTGACAAAAACGAATGTAGTCTTCCAGATCGGCACGCTTCAAATCATGCAAGCAGGCTTCCCGAACCAGAAAGCTCCATTGCAACAGTCGTTCAGCCTCGCGCCGATAGCTGTTAAACGTCGCGGTAGAGCCGTTAAAACTGACCAGAAAGCCCAGTGTATGAACCAGATCCTCAAATGCACCTGGCACGTTACGCAGCTGCGGCTGACGATCCAGAATGGTACGAGCATCCGTCAACGGGCTCGCCAGATGATTCAGGTTGTCAAAAAATGGAGTAGGGGATGTGTTTAAAACACGCTGCAAACTCATGCCTGATGTTCCTGATTCTGGTCGAACAAGGTCGACACCACGTTATTCTTGAAGCGACTACCTTCTTCTATATAGCCACGCACAGTCGCATCGTTTTTCCAGCCGCCTTGCTTGCGAATCGCCTCAAACGATGCGCCGGATCTGGCCGCCTCTGTTGCCAAGCCACGACGCAGGCTATGACCACTAAACCGCAATGCGTCATCAACACCGGCTTTTGCGCAAGCACGCTTCAGAATCTGATTCACAGCCGATGGCGTCAGGCGCTTTTCAGACAGCTGCTGCCATTGATTCACCGGGCGAAAAACCGCGCCGCCTTCTATGCCTGCGACCGATAGCCAATCCCTGACAGCCGTTACCGCACACAACTCACCAGCGGTTGCCGGAATGGCCTTTACCAGCCCCTGGCCGGTCTGGTCGGTTTTGGAGTGCCGAATGCGAATTTCCAAACCATCGGCAACAAAACTCAAGTCGGACACATCAATAGCAACCAGCTCGCTGCGCCGAAAGGCCCCAAGAAAGCCCAGCAACAGCAATGCCTTATCCCTAACGACTGATAGCTTTCCAGAATACCCACCACCAGTATTGATTGAATGGCAGATTTTACCCAACTGCTGCAACCGCAATGGCGGCGCTTTCTGTTGCGGCTGGCCATTGCTGCGCTTGATACCTTTCAGAACCTGACGAACAGGGGTTGACACCACCGGGTCCACAACACCCTGAAAGGCATGCCAGGCGGAGAGGGCGCTCAAATGCAACTGCAAGGTCGCCACTCGGTAGCGATCCGACGCCAGTAATAAGTACCGCACAATGTCGTCCGCCGTCGCGGGCAACGGCCCGCCAGAACGCTGGTATTGCCGAATGGCCGAGCGATAACTGCGCCGTGTATTCTCAGACGTCGCTGACGCCAGAAACGCATCAAGCTTTGCTTTTTCGTCCTCGCTGTAGCCAGTTTGCACAAGTCCAGCAGGGCGCGTCTCGCTCAAATAACGACTCATTGAATTCTCACTAGTCAGATTCAATCCTTCAATTCCGTCCTTAGCCCCAATTTCAGTCCCAGCTTGAACCCAACACGAGCCCAGCCCCGCAGACCACACCTGCGCCTCAATATGACCAAAACCCAGCGAGACGGAAGTGTACCAGGGTCATTCTTTTACGGGTTTAAACGCCATTATAACCTTCGATAACAATAATTATCGAAGGTTATTTTTATCCTTGATTGCCAATATTAGAAGTCACAATTACACTTACAATACATATTACGTAATACGTTACAGGAAGATCCTATGGCGCGCCCGGGAATACGCTTTGAGCAAGTAGCAAAAGCCGCAGAAATCATCACCAGCAATGGGCTGGAGCCCACGGTAGACCGGGTACGCGAGCAGCTTGGTACCGGCAGCAAAAGCACCATAGGCCCCATGCTGAAACAGTGGCGAAGCCAGCAAACTGAAGAAAACACCACCAATAGCAGCCTGAATCAGGATGTACTGAGCGCCGTTGAAGCGCTGAATACCTACCTGACGCAGCAAGCAGAACAATCCATAGAAGATGCCAAGCAGGCATTTGAAGAGGAAAAACAGGCCTTAACAGAGCAGCTGAACGCCGCACAGAACGAACGTGACAAGCTAAATGGCGATCTGGAGGCTGCCACACACCGAATTGAAGTATCAGATCAACGCATTGAGACACTGGAGCAACAACACAACCAACTGACACTGGAAAACACGCGGCTTGAGGTGAAACTCAGTGAGGTATCCGGGCAATTGTATGAAAGCCGCCAGGCGCAGCAGGAGCTCAAGCAGGAAAACAAAACCGTCCGCGAGCAGTTTGAGCATTACCAGGACAGCATGGCCAAGGACAGGCAAGACGAGCGCAGCCGCTTTGAACAGCAAATAGCCACCCTGAACCAACAACTGCAACAGCAGCAGTCAGCGCACAAATACGAGTTGCAAGAACTACAGAGCCAGCAGACAGCAGCCAAAGAAGTCGCCTTAAATCAGCAGCGCAACGAGCTGAATGATCAGCATGAAAAACACCTGCAAGAACAACGCGCAGCGTTTGAGCGCGAGCTGGCGCAACAGCAAAAACAATTAAATGAACGTGAGGCTGCCATGAACGATCTTCAGGATGACAAGCAATTCAAGGCCGCCGAGCTGCAAAAAGCAAACGCGTTGCGGCAGCAACTTCAAACCACACTGGAACAACTACAAAGCCAACAGCACCTTCGCGAACAAGAACACCAACAAGCACTTGCAGCAGCTCGATCCGAAGCAACACGCTACGCAAACCTGCTGGAGAAGCTAAGCCGATGATTCGGTATGGCGGCTAAAAGCGAGCAATTGAGAAGGATTTGGCAGCTGGCAAACGTCAAAGATCTCAAGGTCGAGCGCGGCAGCATGATGGCCTTTGAATCGTAAATTACGCACGAACGGCAGAAAGTCCGCGATCCCAAACAAACCCGGACAATCAATCAAAGACCGACAACCAGTGGACAGGCCAAAACGGACGGCCTGGCATCTGGTTATGAAATTGACAGCTAGCCACGGACACGCAAAACATGTCTTAAGCCGTCATTAAGCAGGCGAAATCAGCCCTCACACCTCGAAACCCAATTATTCCGATAATATCAATTATCGGAAATATAAGAGTTGTAAGAAGCCCCTCTGGCCATCAGCCAGGTCAGAAATCTGAATCATTTGTTTGCTGCTTGCCATCCACGCGATTCGCGCGCCATGGTTTCATCGATGAACCAATGACACTTTTTCAAAATCTTTATCCTGTCATGTCATTGGTCAACCAAGCCGCTTACGGTAGACTTCGCCGCCTTACAGGTTGGCCAGTGTTTTGTGCCACCGACTTCCTTCAGATTTATCATCAGGACCCTTCTATTTATGTATTCAGTTGGTCAGCGTTGGATTAGCGAAGCCGAAACAGATCTTGGGCTTGGGCTTGTTCAAAGCGTCGACTTTCGTTCGGTCACTCTGTATTTCCCGACCATCGACGACGTGCGTACCTATTCCGTGCAAAATGCCCCGCTTACCCGGGTTATTTTCAAAAACGGCGACAAGGTACCTCTGCAAGACGGCGAAGTTGTAACCATTGAATCTGTCGAAGTCATTGATGACATCGCCTTTTACTTCACCGCTGACCGTTCGATTTCTGAAATCCAGCTCAGCGGTGCCATTCAGCTGAACCAGCCGGTTGATCGTTTGTTCTCAGGGCAAATCGACAACAACAACTTGTACGAGCTGCGTCAGCTGAGCCTGAAGCAAATCACCAACCTGCGTCAGCGACCTTTCTATGGTTTGCTGGGTGCCCGCACCAGCCTGCTGCCTCATCAGCAATACATCGCCCAGCAAGTAACCCAGGATTCCATGCCGCGGGTTTTGCTGGCGGATGAAGTTGGTCTGGGTAAAACCATTGAAGCCGGTCTGATCCTGCACCGCCTGCTGCTCCAACAGCGCATTCAGCGCGTGATGGTTTTGGTACCTGATCATCTGGTACACCAGTGGCTGGTTGAAATGATTCGCCGCTTCAACCTGCGTTTCAGCATCCTGCAGCAAGACGACGTCGACGACGCCAAGGACATCTGCTCTCCGCTGTTCAACGGTTCCCAGCTGTACTTGTGCCCGATGTCTCTGGCCACCGATCCGTACGTTTCTGCATCCATGGCGCAATCCGACTGGGATATGGTGGTTGTGGATGAAGCACACCACTTGCAGTGGACTCAGGATGGTGCCGACGCCGGTTATCAGCTGGTCGAAAACATGGCAGCCAAAACACCGGGCGTACTGCTACTGACGGCAACCCCTGAGCAGCTGGGTGTTGAAGGTCACTATGCTCGTCTGCGCCTGCTGGACCCGGAGCGCTACCCAAGCCTTGAGCAGTTCCTGCAAGAACAGTCCTCTTACCAGTCTGTTGCCGACCTGGCTGCACAGCTGGCCGACGGCTCTGAACTGAGCGCCGACGCCCTGGCTCAATTGGCGTCCATCGCACCGGAATTTGCGAACGGTATCAACGACGACAACCGCCAGAAAGCACTGGATGCACTGATCGACCGTCGTGGCCCGGGCCGCGCCATGTACCGTAACACCCGCCATGGTGTCACTGGCTTCCCTGCCCGCGTTCCGAACCTGACGGTTGTTGCGCAACCAGAGCAGCAGGCTCATGCACTGAATCTGGAAGAAGCTCTGTACCCGGAGCGTCAGCAGTCTGACTGGTGTGAAAACGACCAGCGCGTCGATGCCCTGCTGGACATCATCAAGAGCACCGGCAAATCCAAGATCGTTCTGATTTGCCACCATGCTTCTACCGTACTGGAGCTGGAATCCTACCTGTGGGAGAAACACGGCATTCAGGTGGCAGTATTCCACGAGCAAATGCACCTGGTTGAACGTGACCGTGCCGCCGCCTACTTCGCCGACCCAGAACAAGGCGCCCGCTTGCTGCTGTGTTCCGAGATTGGCAGCGAAGGCCGTAACTTCCAGTTTGCCCACCATCTGGTGTTGTTCGACTTGCCGTTCAACTGTGACCTGATTGAACAGCGTATTGGTCGTCTGGACCGTATTGGTCAGGCCAATGAGATCCAGATCCACAGCCTGGCGTTTGAAAATCACGCCTCTTCCCGCTGGCAGTCCATCGCCCATCAGGGTCTGAACGTGTTCGCCGAGCCGAACCCAACGGCCCAAACTCTGCTGGAAGCGAACCGTGACGAAATCGAACAGGCTATTTTGGGCGATCACGACCTCGATGAGCTGATTGCCCGACTGGCCAAAGAAGGCGGTGAACTGAAAGCCAAGCTCGAACAAGGCCGCGACCGTTTGCTGGAATTGCATTCCTGTCACCCAAGCCGCGCACGCGCTCTGGCCTCCGACATGACCATCACGCACATTGAAGACGAAGCCGAACTGAACGACTTCGTCGATCTGTTCGCCGATGCTGTGGGCGTTGAGTTTGCCGATTTGGGTAATGACTGTGTGACCATTGCGCCGGGTGACCACATGCTGGTACCGGAGCTGCCACACCTGCCGGAAGATGGCTTTATGGCCACCACCCGTCGTGAAGTCGCACTGGCCCGTGACGATGTTCAATTCCTGAGCTGGGAGCACCCGTTCATCGATCAGGCACTCGAATTGGTGACGACAGGCCCAATTGGCAACACCGCCATTGGTTACATTGAAAACCACGACTACCAGACCGGCGACTGCTTTATCCAGTTGCAGTTTGTTGCTCGCTGCCCGGCGCCCAAGCACTTGCAGATAGAACGTTACCTGCCGGTTGACGCCATGCACCTGACGTTTACGCCAAAAGGCGAACTGAAAGTGAACGAGCCAGACCTGATTGGTTTTGTTATGCCACTGAAGAAGTCGACCGGCCGCGGTCTGGCCGAACAGCGCATGGCAGAAATCAAACCGATTTTGCACAAGCTGGAGAAGCTCGGCGAAGGCCAGCTCGACAAGATGGTGTCGCGCGCGATCAGCAAGGCTGAGGAAGCATTTGAATCCCGCATTCAGCGTATCCGCTCATTGGCCGAGCAGAATCCGAACATTCCGGATGCCCTGGTCGCCAATATTGAAGCCGAACGCGCCGACGTACTGGAAGCCATTGGCAAAGCCCAGCTGGCCATGGACAGCGTGCGCCTGGTGTTCTGCGGTTAATCACCCTGGCAACCTGTCTGGCAGCGACTCAAGTCGTTGCCACTGATTGATTAATTGATTGACTACCCATACAAAAATGCCCGCGACTTGCGGGCATTTTTGTATCTGACATTCTGGCCGGATTTAATCAGATTTCACGCGATGGCGTGCGCATGGTCACGAACTCTTCCGCCGCCGTTGGGTGAATACCAATGGTGCTGTCGAATACCGCCTTGGACGCCCCTGCTTTGATCGCCACACCCAATCCTTGCATGATTTCGCCAGAATCCGGGCCGACCATGTGGGCACCTAACACTCGGTCAGTAGACTTCTGAACCAGCAGTTTCATGTACGAGCGTTCCGGCAAACCACTGATGGTGTGCTTCATCGGTCGGAAGCTGGACTCAAACACCAACACGTCACCAGAAAACTGCTCGCCCGCCTCTTCTTCCGTCAGGCCGACGGTAGCAATGTTTGGCTGGCAGAAAACTGCCGTTGGAATATTGCTGTAATCCATGGCACCGGTATCACCATCAAATTGCTGGGCAACAAACTTCATGCCTTGAGCTAATGCAACAGGTGTCAGGGCCGGAGTTCCGATCACGTCGCCCAGGGCATAGATGCTGTCGACGGAGGTGCGAAAAAAGTCATCGGCAACAATAGTGCCGTCTTTGCGCGTCTCAACACCAACCGCTTCCAGGTTCAGACCATCGGTCATTGGTCGGCGACCTGTGGCGTACATCACGCAATCAACCACCAGGCGCTCACCATTGTTCAACACACATTCAAGCTCACCGGATGCCAGCTTCTCGATGCGTTCAATGTCGGTGTTGGTATGAATGTTCACACCCTTGGCGGCAATTTGCTCGGCGGCGAAGTTGCGCACGCCATTATCAAATCCACGCAGGATTTGTTCGCCGCGATACAACAAGTGCGCATCCGCGCCCAGACCGTTGAAAATGCCTGCAAACTCAACGGCAATGTAACCGCCGCCAACCACCACGACGCGCTGCGGAAAAGTATCGAGGTAAAAGGCTTCATTGGAAGTGATGGCATGCTCAATACCCGGCACGTCCGGCTTGAACGGCCAGCCACCGGTAGCAATCATAATGCGTTCGGCACTGTAGTGTTTACCGTCCACAGCGACGGTATGCGGATCAACAATGGACGCCGTGCCGTTGATGATTTCCACGCCTGCATTGCCCAGCATATTGCCGTAAATGCCGTTCAGGCGTTCGATTTCACCGGTTTTGTTATCGCGCAGCGTCGGCCAGTCGAAGCCATTGACGCTGGCGTCGACACCAAAGCCTTTCGCCTCTTTGGCTTTCTCGCTGTACTCGGATGCATAAACAAACAGCTTTTTGGGCACACAGCCAACATTGACACAGGTGCCGCCCAAATAGCGGTTCTCAACCACAGCGACTTTTGCCCCTTTTGCCGCCGACATTCGTGACGCACGCACGCCGCCTGAGCCAGCACCAATGATCAACAAGTCAAAATCGAACGCCATATGTTTCTCCATCGCAAGGGCAACCCTTAATTTCATTGGGGCCATGCTAACGCCTTGGCAAAAAAAAGCGAGCATCCAATAGCTGTTCACTATCGGGTGCTCGCTCAGATTTCATCATGCGGAATCAGTTCGGCGTCAGCGTGGCACGGACATCAACCCTGCCCGGCAGCTCTGCTGCATCCAATGTGATCTGGCTGACCCGTATACCGTCCCGCGCCTGTAAGGATTCGGTCCAGGAAATAAACCGGTCGAATTCAATGCCATCCATCCAGATGCGCACATCGCTACCATCCTGCTCATAACGATCGAGCTTGATGCCGTCGTTGCGGGCCGCCTGACTGACCTTGGGAAGAATCGGACCTGATGCCGCGCCAGCTGCCTGGGAAGCACCACCAAACTTGCCTGCGTTTTCGGCAATCAGGTTGTAGGTAGACAGCTGATCGACCAAATCAGTACGGGCAGCGCGGTTGTCCTTGATCAAAGGTGCAAACACCATCAAATACACCAGACTCAGCACGACCAGCCATCCCAGCACCTTGACGATGGTTTGGTCCCGGCCCGGCAAGGCGTTGTACCACTGCGATGCAGCGCGCACCTGGGCGTTGCTGGAAAACTGCAGTTTAAGTTCGTCTAACTGACTCATGCCGACTCTCCGATTTTGATGCGGCCTTTCACAACGTCTTTTTCATTGCTGGCCGACGCTACTTCGGCTTCCAGCCCCTGATCAGCAATCGCTTGTCGCAAGGTTTGAACATCGGCCAAATTGGCCGCCAGCACTTCCATGATGATTTCACCCTGACGGTCGTTATAGCGGATGGAATCCATTTTCAGATTTTTGATGTTAGCCGCCGCCACGCCTGCAGCCGCACGATTGATGATGGACGTAAAGCCACCACTGCTGTCGTTACCGGCACCGCTCAATTTGCTGCGGAATTGGCTCTTGATCATTCGTACACGCTCGCCGGGGAACAGCTGCTTGTACAAATCGGTGGCGGCTGCACGCGCTTGCAGCGCCTGACTGCTGGTTCGATGGGTATCCACCGCCAAGCCGGTGGCACCCAGTACCGCCGCAACAACGGCCATGGCCGCCAAAGAGCGCCACCAGGCTTTGGGTTTGTCGGCACTTTGGCTGACCTGGAACTGACCTGACAGGAAATTAGCGGGTTTGCTGACCTGGCCCGGCAGCAGCAATAATGGCTGCTCGGCACCGGTGACTTCAATGCTTTCAAACGCATCAGCAAAACCGGTTTCAAGGGTGGTCTTCAGCAAATTCGATTGGTCACGCGAAGGCGACTGAATGCGCAAGCTACCAAGCCCCTGCTTGTCGGCCAGTGCCGACTCCAATACCGCAGACACGGCGAATGGCATCACCCAACCTTCAAACGCTCCGGGTACTGACAACAGCCAGCCTTCCCGTTGCCATACCGCAGAGGCACCGGCAGGTAACAGCTGGGTTTCCGGAATCAGCTCACGCGGGATCAGGTGCAGATGCTCGCACTGCTCCAGCAAACGCTCGACCAGGTCGATCGATACCGCGTAAGCACGCACCCGGCCATCCACCTTACCGGCGGCAATGATCTGGTAATGGGATACGTCTTCAATCAGGTTTTCTTCCAGCGCAAACGGCAACGCCTTGGCCAGATGGCGAGAAGAAATGCCCGGCAGTTCCGCCCAGTGCGTGCTGTAATTTTCCGCCGCGATCACCATTCGGACGGCGGTCAGTTCTGGCTGCGACTCTGCCCACTGCTCCAGGGAGACGGTTTGGTCAGAAGCAGGCGAAGCGGCGTTGTCGGTATATTCCGATACTTGCCACTGACCCGCCAGTTGGCTCCAGCTGACTCGAATCGTTTTCATGATCAATCCTGTTATGTACCCGCCACGTCGGGCGTTACACGTGCTTTTCGTCTGGAAAAGTCCCGATACAGGGTCGTAAAGGCCGCTGTACTGGCATCCCGTTTTAATAGAAATTCAGAGGTCGCAATCCATTCTGCTGCTTCCCCTACGCCTACTTGCGCAAACACTTCAAAGTATTGGGTTTTGACACTGAAATCCTCGGCCGCCCAGCTGTTACTGGCAGTCGTGGTGTCACTGTCACTGGAAGACTGACGCGTACTGCTGTCTTCGTCCTTGGCGGTCGAGGCTGTTTTTACCTCTTCCAGCTCCATAAAGTCAGCCACCGTCGCAAAGCCGCTATCACCACGTGCCGTAATGACCGCTGCAGCCGCGGTCGCATCAAAATCGGTATCCAGCGCCGTTAACACCGCCAGAGACGCGGTGTTGATGTTCAACTGGGTGTCGACAGGCAAGCAGGCGATATAGGGTTCCAACTGCTTGTAAACCTCCGCCGTCACTTCGGTTACCAGCATGATGTCGCTGGTGTGCTTGCAGAGGTTATAGGCCGCTCGATACGGCACTTCAAGTCCCAGGTAATCGTTGTCGACCTGGCTTTCCTCATTCATCCAGTTCGCGACTTGCTGGGCAATTTCTACATTGAGCCCGAGGTCGTTCAGCAGGTTGTAAAAGCGCTGTTGCCACACCGCTTGATTGGTGGATGACGGTGACAGCCAATTCAGATTAAACCGCCCCTGCGCGTCCGCGATATGGACAAACACCATGCCATTATCCATGGGAAAGGTACGGTCGATATTCCATTCTTCCAGGCTATGGTCAACGTCGGGGTCTGCGTCCCAGTCAATTCGCAAGCCACTGCGAACCACAGATTCGACACCGTCGACCATAGTGCGAGCCTGCAAGGTCGAAAACTGGCTGTAGGCACGCTGGGCATCAGCGGATTGTCGCTGAATCAACACGGTTGCCAATACACTGACAATGGCGAAGATCAGCAATACCAGAATCAAGGCCACGCCTTGCTGTGAACGCCCCATCACAGCTCTCCGTCGTGGGCAATTGGCCAAAGCCGTTCGATTTCGCCCATGCCTGGGATCTCAAACTCAACCTTGACGGCAACGGGCAGTACTTCGGCCCCTTCCGTTTGCACAATCGGCCATTCGCTGTACCAGTTGGTGCTGGCTACATTGCCTTCATCATCGCGTTCTTCGGCCAGCACGCTGACGTAAAAAGAAGCAACCTGATTCAACACCACCGCCGAGCGCACTTCGCTGTTGTAATCACGGTCCAACACATCCCAGCTGTAGCGTACCAGACAAGGGAATTCCCACTCAGGGTCTTCTTCAGTGGCCGTTTCAGCAAGGCTGCGTCGCGCGTATTCACAAGCATCGTCGTCAATATCAACGGTGGCATAGGCCACGCGTTGCAATTCCGATCGGGTATCTTCAACGCCGGGACGATTACGCCATCCCGCACGGGTAAATTCAAAATAGTAGTCGCCACCATCATCCAGCCGCAAAGCGTCAATGCTGTCGCCATAGGCATCGCGTATTGGCCGGTTGATGAACTGACGAATGTCTCGCGCCAGACGGTTGTTCATTCGTTGCAATGCCGCCAGCTGTGATGACTTGGCCTCAGTGGCTTCCTTGACGTTGATCAGGCCACTGAGCACTTGTGCCGCACCAACACCCAACAGTGCGGTGATAGACACCGCCACCAGAACTTCCAGCAGCGTAAAGCCACGACAGCGCATCAATCGTATGCTCCCATCACGGTTGCCAGTGAGATGTACTGGTACTCTTTGTTCTCGGCATCAAATACATTCACGGTTACCCTCACCACCTGCGGGAAATCGGTCGACTCGACCTGGGTTTCCAGCAGCCAGTCGCGTCCGGCCATGGTGGTTTCGCTTTTGCGGTTGCCAACCGCGGGCAGCTCGTGGGTCAGACGAATTTCATTCAAACGATTTTCCGCCACCCAATTGGCCAGGGTCTTGTTTTCCAGCGTCAGCGCAGTATCTGCCGCCTGGCTGGTCGTACCGCTGATCACCACCGCCATGGAGGCAAAAATGGTCACTGCGATCATCACTTCCAGCAAGGTAAAGCCGGATGAATGGCGTCTGCGGAGTACTGTCAGATTAACCACCGAAGGTCTCCAGTGATTTCCAGACCGGATTAAAACCGTCACCGTGAACATGTACGACAAAACGCTCGTCGGCGTCTGTCGCCACTTGCAATTCAAATGCGGTGTATTCTTCCGATGACAAGAACAGCAAGGCGGGCATTGGGCCGCTGTCGTTGTTCAGCAGCTCGTCAAAATCGACTTTTTCACCATCGACCATCAACTGAAAATAAACCCCTTCCGGTATCTTTGGAGTACCAACGTATTGGCTGCTCCAGGCCTGCCAGGGATTTTCAGCCAACGCGCCCAGCTCTTCGCTACTTAGCGTCCCGCTTTGAGCAAGCTGCTCAACATCGGCCCATTGCAACAGCAGCAGTTCCCTGCGGTCCATGGCAAGGC
This sequence comes from Oceanobacter sp. ABM4_470, assembly GCF_056158645.1. Lineage (NCBI taxonomy): Bacteria > Pseudomonadati > Pseudomonadota > Gammaproteobacteria > Oceanospirillales > Oceanospirillaceae > Oceanobacter > Oceanobacter sp. ABM4_470. Next base: position 1,339,870 of record NZ_JBSWTR010000001.1, on the reverse strand, counting down.
CGATGTCGGTGTTCTGACTCACCGCGGTATCGCGGTACATGTTCATCTGCACAACCAGTGCCGTCGCAAAGGCTTCGGTTTCTTTCTGAATGCGCTGATCACTGCCATTGAGAGTAACCATGCCCAACAAACCGCCAATAATAGCCAGTACCACCAATACCTCGAGCAAGGTGAAACCAGACTGGCGCTTGTTAGCCGTTTGTTGGTGCATAGATTTCATTCAATGGGTTATCGGTCAGGTATTATTCCGGGTATACGATATCGGCGTTGGTTTCCGCACCGCCTTCAGTGGCATCGGCACCCAGGGATACGATTTCGTATTGGCCTTTTTCATTGAAGTACAGGAACTCGGAACCCCAGGCATCCGTCGGTACGGAGTTACCTTTCAGGTAGCCGCCGGCGCGGTAGTTTTTCGGCTCAGGGGATGAGGTTGGTTTTTTTACCAGCGCTTCCAGACCCTGTTCAGTAGTTGGATAGCGGTAGTTATCCAGTTTGTACATATCCAGGGCACTTTCGATCAGTTTCATCTGCGCCTTGGTGGTTTTAACGTTGGCCTGATCAGCAGACCCCAGCACGTTGGTGGCAACCATCGCCAAGATACCGCCGATAATCGCCAGAACAACCATCACTTCCAGCAGAGTAAAACCCTGAACACGCTTGCGGGATTGCATGTGTTTCTCCTATTGAACCATTTTTTGCAAATCAAGAATGGGCATCATGATGGCGGCAACGATCAGGGCAACAATGCCCCCCATTACCAACAACATCATGGGCTCGAAAATTTTAACCAGCGCTGAGACCGTATTTTCCAGCGTAGTTTCCTGCTGGTGGGCCGTACGGGCGAGCATCGAATCCAGCTCGCCGCTGTTTTCGCCACTGGCGATCATATGCAGCATGATCGGTGAGAAATAGCTGCTGTTGCTCAGCGCCTTGTGAAGGGCCCCGCCTTCGCTGACTTCTACCGTGGCATCAACCAACGAACGCTGAATGGGGATATTGGTGACCACCTGACTGGCGATTTTCATCGCTTCTACCAGAGGCACGCCTGAGCTGGTCAGAATCGCCAATGTACTGCCAAACCGAGCGGTGTTGGCATCGCGGGCAAAACCACCAATTCCGGGCATTCTTAGCATCACCCGATGCCAGCCAGCCCGAAACGAGTCATTTTTCAGTGCCTGGCCAAAGCCGATCACAAACACCGCGACTGCGCCGGCAATGTAAACGCCGTAATCGCTGATGATGTGGCTCAGATCGAGCATAAACTGGGTCAACCCTGGCAGCTCCTGACCATTTTTCACGAACACATCGACGATGTCCGGCACCACAAACGTCAGCAGGCCCACCACAATGCCGACGGCCACAATACTGAGAATGATCGGGTACATGGCGGCCAGTTTGATTTTGGAATCGGAGGCCTGGCGGGCTTCGGTGTAGTCCGCCAATCGGTTCAGTACGCCATCCAGATGGCCTGCGTGTTCGCCGGCACTGACGGTGCTGCGGTAAAGATGTGGAAAGGCTCTGGGGTATTCTTCCAACGCCTTGGCAAGGGTAAAACCCTCCAGCACTTTGGAGCGAATCGACAGAATCATGCTTTTGGTTTTGGCGCGGGAGGTCTGCTCAGCCAAGGCTGACAGCGCTTCGTCAATGGGTAAGCCAGCGCCAATCAGGGTCGCCAGCTGGCGGGTGATCAATGCCAGCTCGGGGACTGACAGACGCGGTCCCTTGCCCGACAGACCACCGCTCTTCTGGCGAATGACGGTGGATTCCACTTCCAGCGGCATCCAGCCTTTGTCGCGCAGCTTCTGGCGCACCTGGCGGGCACTGTCGGCTTCCAATACACCCTTTTGCTGTTTGCCCTTGGCATCCAGCGCCTGATAGGTAAATGCTGGCATGATTAACCCTTGGCAACTCGCAGCAGTTCTTCAATCGTGGTGGTGCCCGCCAATACTTTACGCACACCGTCCTGATGAATGCTTGGGCCCATTGCCCGGGCATGAGCGGTCATCGCCTGCTCACCGGCACGTTCGTGGATCAGGGTCTTCAAGCCTTCATCCACTTCAATGATTTCGTAAATACCCTGACGACCGCGGTAGCCCAACTGATTGCACTTCTCACAGCCTTTGGCATGAAATATCTGCGGGGCATTAGCCGGATTCACACCCAGCACCTCACACTCGCTTTCATCTGCCTGCGCCGGAATCTTGCAGTCGTCACACAGCACCCGCACCAGACGTTGGGCCAAAACCCCAACCAGCGAGGAAGACAACAGGAAAGGCTCACAGCCCATATCCTGCAAACGGGTAACCGCGCCAATGGCGGTGTTGGTGTGCAAGGTGGACAGCACCAGGTGACCGGTCAAGGATGCCTGAATGGCGATTTCGACGGTTTCGAGGTCACGAATCTCACCAATCATCACCACGTCAGGGTCCTGACGCAAAATGGCCCGCAGCCCTTTTGCAAAGGTCATCTCAACCTTGGTATTCACCTGGGTCTGACCAATACCCGGCAGGGAGTATTCAATTGGGTCTTCTACGGTCAGGATGTTGCGACTGGTGTCGTTCAGGTCACTGAGAGAACCGTACAAGGTGGTGGTTTTACCAGAGCCTGTAGGGCCGGTAACCAGAATAATGCCGTGTGGTTTGCTGATGATGTTACGCATGGTGCGCAAATCACGCTCGGACATGCCGAGCTGGGACAGACTCAAACGGCCTGCCTGCTTGTCCAGCAAACGCATGACCACGCGTTCGCCGTGGCTGGACGGCATGGTGGATACCCGTACATCCACCTCGCGGCCACCAATGCGCAAGGCAATACGACCGTCTTGAGGCACGCGTTTTTCAGCGATATCCAGCTTCGCCATTACCTTGATACGAGATACCAGCAACGAGGCTAGCGCGCGTTTAGGCTGCACTACTTCACGCAGCACGCCATCAACACGGAAACGCACGACCAGACGCTTTTCGTAGGTTTCTACGTGAATATCCGATGCGCTTTCCTTCACCGCTTCGGTCAGCAAGGCGTTGATGAGGCGAATAATGGGCGCATCACCGTCCTGCTCCAGCAGGTCTTCGGTTTCCGGCACGGAATCGGCGAGGCTGGCTAGATCCATTTCGTCACCGAGACCTTCCATCATTTCCATGGCCTCGGACGAATCCGTTTGATAGGCCAGGCCCATGCGGCGATCAAATTCCTGATCGGTCACGGCTTCCAGTCGGAATGGTTGTCCTAGAAAGCGTTGAACTTCCAGAATCGCCGTCGCCGCCAAAGGTTCCTTGTAGATTACCTGCAACCCTTCTGCGGTGCCCTCGACAATCATTCCGAAGCGTTTGGCAAAACCAAACGGCAAACGACTACCAAGGCCCGACGTAGCAATGGCCTGTTCGCCATGCTCAGTCACTGCCAATTCATCGGTGGTTAACGTTTCAGCCATGGCCGAAGCCTCGTTGACACTGGTCAAGGTCATGAATCATCCAACAACTCGGCCGATACCAGAATATTCAAACCCAAGCTCGACAAGTACCGCCGGGTCATACTGGTTGCGACCATCAAAAATAACAGGCTGCTTTAGCAGCTTTTTCAAAACAGCAAAATCGGGCTGACGGAAAGGCTTCCACTCGGTTACCAATACCAGCGCATCGGCGTCCAGCGCCGCATCGTACTGGTGTTGGGAACACTCTAGAATACCTTCATCAAAAATCTGTGACGATATTGCGCCACGCAACACATTTTCATCACAGGCAGGATCATACACCTTGATTCTCGCCCCCGCCTTGGCCAGCGATTCGATCAAGGGCACCGCCGCAGATTCGTGCATGTCCTCTACGCCGGGCTTGAACGCCAGCCCCCAAATCGCAACCGTACGCCCGTTCAGGTCATCACCAAAGCGATGGCACAGCTTCTCAAACAAACGCTGCTTTTGTGACTGGTTACGGGCTTCGACCGCCCCCAGCACCAGAGGCTCAACACCATATTCAGCCGCCGATGCAATCAGGCCACGTACGTCGCCAGTGAATTGCGCACCACCGTATCCGCAGCCCGGGTAAATAAACGAGTAGCCAATGCGGCTATCGGAGCCAATGCCACGACGAACCTGTTCGATGTCGGCACCAAACTGCTCAGAAATCAGTGCGATTTCGTTCATCAGGGAAATACGGGTCGCCAACATGGCCGTCGCCGCAAACTTGGTCAGCTCGGCGTCCTTGCGGCCCATAAATAGTATTTTGTCACGACTACGGGCAAAACCCTGGTAAAGATGGGTAAGGCGCTCTTTTGCCTCATCAGACTGACAACCGAGAATAATGCGATCCGGGCTCATAAAGTCGCTGACAGCAGTACCGACCTTCATAAACTCCGGGTTGGAAACGACTTCGATTAGCTGATCCTGTGCCCGGGTTGCATTGAGCACCTCACTGACACGATCAGCAGTACCCACCGCCACTGTCGACTTGATCAACAGCAAGCAGTCAGCTGGCAGATAGTCGCCAAATTCAGACACGCACTCAAGAATGGCGCTTTCGGACAATATGCTTTGGGACTCGGAGGGCTCGCCGACGGCGACGATACAGATGTCGGCATTTTCAACACCCGCTTGCAGGTCAGAGCTGAAGCTCAACCGCCGGGCTTGTTGGTTACGACGAATTTGGCTATCCAACCCTGATTCACACACACACGCCAGATCGGGGCCAGAAGCCGCTTGCGCTGGCGCATCCGAAGCCGGGTCAGAAGCTGAGCCGCTACCCGCACCAGTACTCAGGCAAACAACCGTATTGCCCATTTCCGCAAAACACGAAGCGACCACCAATCCTGTGTAACCCGCTCCGATAACCGCAATATCCAATTCAAAAATCCCTTAAACGCCAAAACTCAATGCCAGTACAGCATATGTCTATTTAATGACAAACGAGTGACATAAAAAAGCCCGGCATGTGCCGGGCTTTTCATCTCGTTGAAATTAAACGAGTTTTTCGAGCTCTGGAACCGCTTCAAAGAGATCAGCAACCAGACCATAGTCAGCAACCTGGAAAATAGGCGCTTCCTCGTCTTTGTTGATCGCAACAATCACTTTGGAATCCTTCATACCAGCCAAATGCTGGATCGCGCCGGAAATACCAACCGCGATGTACAGGCCAGGAGCAACGATCTTACCGGTTTGGCCAACCTGCAGGTCGTTAGGTACGAAGCCGGCATCAACCGCGGCACGGGATGCACCCACGGCAGCGCCCAGCTTGTCGGCCAAGCTGTACAGCATGGAGAAGTTATCGCCATTGCCCATACCACGACCACCGGACACAACCACTTCAGCAGCGGTCAGTTCTGGACGATCGGACTGAGCCAGCTCTTCACCAACGAAGACCGCCTTGTCGTAGCCGCTAACGAAATCAACAGCTTCAACAGCAGCAGAACCGCCTTCAGCAGCAACAGCGTCAAATGCGGTAGTACGAACAGTCAGAACCTTGATGGCGTCTGCAGACTGATAAGTCGCAATGGCGTTACCAGCATAGATAGGACGAGAGAAAGTATCAGCGGATACCACTTCCACAACGTCAGACAGCATGTTTACGTCCAGCAGTGCGGCGGTACGTGGCAGGAAGTCCTTACCCGTCGTCGTCGCAGGTGCCAGTACGTGGGTGTAGCCTTTGGCAACATCCGCTACCAGTTCACCCAGAACCTCACCCAGCTGGTGTTCGTATACAGCGTTATCCGCAACCAGTACCTTGCTTACACCAGCCACTTTGGCAGCAGCTTCAGCAACGGCCTGACAGCCAGAACCAGCAACCAGTACGGTCACGTCACCACCAATTGCCGCAGCAGCTGCAACAGTGTTCAGGGTGGCGCCTTTCAGAGCAGAATTATCGTGTTCTGCAACAACCAGAATACTCATTATTTATTCTCCCCTTACAGAACCTTGGCTTCGTTTTTCAATTTCTCAACCAGCTCAGCAACGTCGGCAACCTTAACACCGGCTTGACGTTCTGCTGGTGGAGTCACCTTAACCAGAGTCTGGGTAGACGCGATAGCAACGCCCAGATCGGCTGGAGAGGTGGTTTCCAGAGGCTTGCGCTTGGCCTTCATGATGTTAGGCAGAGATGCGTAACGTGGCTCGTTCAGACGCAGGTCGGTAGTTACGATGGCTGGCAGAGCCAGACCAACGGTACGCAGACCGCCGTCTACTTCGCGAGTTACGTTAGCCTTGTCGCCTTCAACAACCACTTCAGAAGCGAAAGTACCCTGAGCCATACCGGTCAGAGCGCCCAGCATCTGGCCAGTCTGGTTGTTGTCGCTATCGATGGTTTGCTTACCCATCAACACCAGCTGAGGCTGTTCTTTTTCAACAACGGCTTTCAGCAGTTTGGCTACGGACAGGGATTCCAGCTTTTCTTCGGTTTCGATGAGGATACCGCGATCTGCACCCAGTGCCAGTGCAGTACGAATCTGCTCCTGAGCTACTTTTGGACCAATGGATACAACAACCACCTCGGTCGCAACACCTTTTTCTTTCAGGCGAACCGCTTCCTCTACGGCGATTTCACAAAATGGGTTCATAGCCATTTTGACGTTGGTCAGATCTACATCTGAATTATCTGGCTTAACACGGACCTTGACGTTGTAGTCGATCACGCGTTTAACAGCGACGAGAACCTTCATAGATTCCTCAACTTATTCAACTGGTTAACATTCCGTCCTATCCTGACAAACCACCTCAGGACGCAAATGGACATTGACAGTGGGAATTATTCTAATCCATTACCTTTAAGTCAATAGTAACGTTTTATTAATTCCAAATTTTCACTAGTAAAGTGATTGCTGTTCCCGGCATTTCCCAACTGCGGTTACAACAGTAGCAGAGCCGCTAGCAGCCTTCACATTGGATTGATTTCCGACAGACGTAAAAAAGCCCGCTCAAGGCGGGCTTTTCTATCAGGCGTCAGGTTGTTCGATTTCAGTGTGCTCTTTAGCCCATTTGCGATAACCAATTACACCTGCACGAGACAAACGCTGCTCTTCACGCAACAGGGTTTGATCATCAGCAACGATATCCGCCATATCCGGGGTCTGGATGGCATCAACCTTAACCACCACATAACCACCTGGCACCAACGCACTGGCAACCTCACCCCGCTTCAGGCCAAACGCCTTTACCTGACCGGCACGTGGCAGATCATTGCTTTGCATGAAGGTTGTGGTCAGTTCGTTCCAGTCAACCTCGGTATTGCCAGCAACAATTTCGTCTGCTTTGGCCTCAGCCAAATCCAGTGCCTTGCTGCGCTTGATGGCATTTTCTACCTGAGCACGCACCAGCTCCAGCGGCAACGCCGCAGGCTCTTTGTGCTCAGATACCTGGAAAACATACAGACCATCGTCAGTTTCAACCACATCACTCAGCTCAGAGTCCAACAGCACGTTTTCAGCAAATGCCAGCTGACGCACCTGATCGGATGAAGCGAAACCTTCGCCAGCATCACGGGTAAACGCAGGCGTTTCGTTAACAGTCAGACCCAGAGTCTCAGCCAGCTCATCAATAGAGGCCGAAGAGAACGCCAGGTTACCCAGTTCCTGAGACTGCTCCGCCATGTAGAGCTTGGCTTTCTCAGAACGGATGTAGCTTTCCAGCTCGGCTTTCTTGTCGTCGATTGACGCCAGATCCGGACCTTTCACCTCTTCCAGGTCAATGATGTGATAACCGAACTGGGTCTTCACCGGCGCCGAAACGTCGCCGACATTCATTGAGAACAACTGATTTTCAAACTCCGGCACAAACACACCGCGTCCGATAAAGCCCAATTCACCACCCTGCTGGGCGCTGGCAATATCGTCGGAGTTTTCTTTCGCCAGTTCAGCGAAATCCGCGCCGTCGTCCAGCTGTTGCTTGATGGATTCAGCCAATGCCTTGGCATCTGCATCGGAGCGATCGTCGTTTACTTCAATCAAAATGTGACGGGAGCGACGCTGCTCTTTCTGCGACTCTTCAGACACATAGTCCTGATAGGCCGATTCGATGTCTTCTTCGGTTACGTCCTGCTCCGCTTCCAGGGCAGCACGATCGAATCCGGCGTAGCGCACTTTAACGGTTTCAGGGGTCTGGAAGGACTGTTTATTGTCGTCGTAGTAACCCTGAACTTCGTCCTCAGTTACAGCAACGTCAGCCAACATGTCTTCAGAAGCAACCTGAGTCCAGGACAAGGTGCGCAGCTCGCCATTAATCATGGCGGTGTAGCGTGCTTTGAATGGCGTAGCAATATTGGTCAGGCTGACGGCTTGCTGTGCCTGACTGGTTTTCAGGTCATCGGCGAGGCTGGCGCGGAAGGTCATTGGGGTCCAGCCATTCATACGCAGAACACTGATGAATTGTTCCTTGTTGAATTTGCCATCCACCTGAAACGCTGGGATCGACACAATGGCTTCATCAATCACAGTAGGTGCAGCGTACAAACCAAAGGCATCCGCCTGAACCAGATCAACGTTTTGCTGAATCAGCTGCTCAATTGCGGATTGACGCAGCAATTGATCGTTAAACAGGTTTTCGTCGAACTGATTGCCAAATTGACGGCGCAGGTTTTGCTTTTGCTGTTCAACAATGCGCTGAACATCCAGCTCGGAAACCTCGCGGTCACCAACCTTGGCCACGGCATCATCGCCAGAACCCAGGTTTACGATGCTTTCAACACCGAACAGGGCAAATACGATGATGATGAAAAATACGATTACTTTGGCGACGATGCCCTGTGCATTATCGCGCATGGTTTGTAGCATGATTCCTCCAAATTTTTGCTACCGCCATATAAAAAGAGCGCATCCCGGGATGCGCTCTTTTATCCGACTTTCGTTGTTAGTCCAGCCGGACGAACCTTAGCGGTTCTACAGCCAAATCAGTTAACTGCGTCTTTCAGCGCCTTGCCAGGCTTGAAGCCAGGCACTTTGGCTGCTGCGATCTGGATAGGCTGACCGGTTTGTGGGTTACGGCCAGTACGCTCAGCGCGTTCTTTAACCGCAAAGGTACCAAAACCAACCAGAGCAACCTGATCACCGTCTTTCAAAGCGGTGCCAATGCTTTCGATCATGGCGTCCAGTGCACGACCGGCAGCTGCTTTTGGAATATCAGCAGATGCGGCAATGGCATCAATCAGTTCAGACTTATTCACACTTATCCCCTCACTCTGTGCGCAATACTCATTTCTTTATTATGCGAACGGGCGATCGCTACATAAACTTTCAAGAGCGTCGATTTATACCAAGCGGGTTTTACACCGTCAAGCAGCCTCAGTGCGTCTTTGGACGACTTGGCTCATCCTTGGCGGTCGCAGACTCGTCAGCACCCATGATTTGTTCGGACACAGCTTCCGGCTTGCTTTCCAGCGCCAGATCCAGAACCTCATCAATCCAATCAACCGCAATCACCACGAGATCCTGCTTGATGTTGTCAGGAATATCACGCAGATCCTTCTCATTTTCCTTCGGAATAATGACAGTCTTGATACCACCGCGGTGTGCAGCCAATAATTTTTCTTTCAGGCCACCAATGGCAAGTACTTTGCCTCGCAAGGTGATTTCACCAGTCATGGCGACTTCGGATTTCACCGGAATGCCGGTAATCACAGACACCAGTGCTGTTGCCATACCAATACCCGCACTAGGGCCGTCTTTTGGTGTGGCACCTTCAGGTACGTGTACGTGCAGATCGTTCTTTTCAAAGAACTCAGTACTGATACCCATGCCAGCAGCACGGCTACGAACCACAGTCAGCGCCGCCTGGATGGATTCCTGCATCACATCACCCAGAGAGCCGGTTTTGATGATACGGCCTTTACCCGGCGTTGCAGTGGCTTCCAGATCCAGCAGCTCGCCACCGACACTAGTCCACGCCAGGCCTGTTACCTGCCCCACTTCGTTGGTTACTCCAGCCAAACCGTAGCGGAACTTGGAAACACCCAGGTATTCTTCCAGCAGTGCATCGTCGATTACGCGCTCAGACGTGGTTTTGTCGAGCATGTTGGCTTTCACCACCCGACGGCACACTTTGGCAATTTCGCGCTCAAGGCCACGCACACCAGCTTCACGGGTGTAGTGACGAATGATATTGCGCAGCTGTTCTTCAGGCAGATTCAGCTCATTGTCTTTCAGGCCGTTCTGCTTCACCTGTTTTGGCAACAGGTAACGCTGAGCAATGTTTACCTTTTCATCCTCGGTGTAACCCGGGATGCGAATAACTTCCATACGATCCAGCAGCGGACCCGGAATATTCATGCTGTTGGAGGTACAAACGAACATGATGTCGGACAGATCGTAATCCACTTCCAGATAGTGATCCGCGAACGTTGAGTTCTGCTCCGGGTCCAGCACTTCCAGCAAGGCAGATGCCGGATCACCTCGATGATCCATACCCATCTTGTCGATTTCATCCAACAGGAACAGCGGATTACGAACACCGACCTTGGTCATGCGCTGAACCAGCTTGCCCGGCATGGAGCCAATGTAGGTACGACGGTGACCGCGGATCTCGGATTCGTCACGCACACCACCCAAGGCCATGCGAACAAACTGACGATTAGTGGCACGAGCAATGGACTTACCCAGTGAGGTTTTACCCACACCTGGAGGCCCTACCAAACACAGCACTGCACCTTTGACCTTCTTGACCCGGTTTTGAACCGCCAGGTACTCAAGGATGCGTTCTTTCACTTCTTCAAGACCGTAGTGATCGGCATCGAGAATTTCCTGAGCACGAGTCAGGTCGTGATTCAAACGGGAGCGTTTTTTCCAGGGCAGGTTCAGCAACCAGTCCAGGTAGCCACGAACAACGGATGCTTCCGCAGACATTGGCGACATCATGCGCAGCTTGCGCAGCTCGCTTTCGGCTTTTTCCTGGGCTTCCTTGGTCAGACCAACGGATTCAATCTTGTCGGCCAGTTCATCAAATTCGTTGCCGCCATCTTCAAGATCGCCGAGTTCTTTCTGAATGGCTTTCATTTGCTCATTCAGATAGTACTCACGCTGGCTCTTTTCCATCTGCTTTTTAACGCGGCCGCGAATACGCTTCTCGACCTTCAGCAAATCGATTTCGGATTCCATCAGCTCCATCAAGTGCTCTACCCGATCTTTCGGGTCGAACATTTCCAGAACCTCCTGCTTCTCTTCGAGCTTCAGGGAGATATGGGCAGCAATGGTGTCACTCAAGCGACCGATGGTTTCAACACCAGAGATGGTCGACAACACTTCGCTTGGCACTTTTTTGGAAAGTTGAACGTACTGCTCGAAGTGACCGGTCAAAGAACGGGTCAAGACTTCGTCTTCACGCTCACCGATTTCCCGAATGCCAGCTTGCTGAACCTGACCGCGGAATAAATCGCTTTCGTCGATCAGGCGATCGAGAATGGCGCGCTCTTCACCTTCAACCAGCACTTTGACAGTGCCGTCCGGGAGGCGCAGCAATTGCAGAATGGTCGCGATGGTACCAATGGAGTGCAGCTCTTCAGCGCCAGGCTCATCAACCGACGCGTCTTTTTGAGCTACCAGCATAATACGCTTGTCGCCGGCCATCGCCTCTTCCAGCGCATTGATAGACTTCTCACGGCCGACAAAAAGCGGGATCACCATTGCAGGGAAAACAACAACATCGCGCAACGGCAGTAATGGTAAAACTTCTTGATTCATCAGATAACTTTCTCGGCTCTAACGTATAAAGTCAGAGTGGGGGCTAATATTGAGAAATACAAGGGGCGCATAAAGAAAAAGGAGCCATTGGCTCCTTTTTATGCTGGAACGACCTGTTGTTCAGTCGTTTTCAGATGAGGCTTTCTGAACGTCCGCCCCTTCGTAGATCATGATAGGTTCAGCGGTTCCGCGAATTACTGAATCCTCGATCACTACCTTGGCAATGTGTTCTTCGGAAGGCACCTTGTACATGGTTTCCAACAAGGCGTTTTCCAGGATAGAACGCAGGCCACGAGCACCGGTCTTGCGCTCCATCGCCAAATTGGCAATTGCCTCAAGCGCCGAATCACGAATTTCCAGCTCAACATCTTCCATTTCAAACAGCTTCTGGAACTGACGCACCAGAGAGTTCTTGGGTTCAGTCAAGATGCGAATCAAGGCTTCGTTATCCAGCTCATCCAGAGTAGCAACCACTGGCAAACGACCGATAAACTCAGGGATCAAACCGAATTTCACCAGATCGTTTGGCTCCACTTCACGCAGCGCCTGACCAACGGATTTCTCTTCGTTCTTTCCTTTTACCGTGGCAGAGAAGCCAATAGAACTCTTCTCGGAACGGTCACGAATGATCTGATCCAGACCCGCAAATGCACCGCCACAGATAAACAGAATATTGCTGGTATCAACCTGCAGGAACTCCTGCTGTGGATGCTTACGGCCACCCTGAGGCGGTACCGATGCAACCGTACCCTCTACTAGTTTCAACAGCGCTTGCTGTACGCCCTCACCGGACACATCACGAGTGATGGACGGGTTATCAGACTTACGGGAAATCTTGTCGATTTCGTCGACATAGACAATGCCACGCTGAGCACGCTCGACGTCGTAATCACATTTTTGCAGCAGTTTCTGGATGATGTTTTCAACGTCCTCACCCACATAGCCCGCTTCAGTCAGCGTCGTAGCATCTGCAATGGTGAAAGGAACGTTCAGCAGTCGAGCCAGAGTTTCTGCCAGCAGGGTCTTACCGCTACCGGTTGGACCAATCAGCAGGATGTTACTCTTGGAGAGTTCAACATCGTTACCTTTGCCCTCACCAAAGCGCAGACGCTTGTAGTGGTTATACACCGCAACAGACAGAACAATCTTTGCCTTGTCCTGACCGATTACGTATTCGTCCAGAGTCTGGCGAATTTCTTTCGGTGTTGGCAGCTGATCCGAGCCACCTTTGTTTTCAGCTTCCTGTACTTCTTCGCGAATAATGTCGTTGCACAGATCAACGCACTCATCACAAATAAACACCGAAGGCCCGGCAATCAGCTTGCGCACTTCATGCTGACTCTTACCGCAAAAAGAGCAGTAGAGCAGCTTACCGCCGTCTTCGCCTTTGCCTTTAGTCTCGTCGGTCATTCGACTGCCTCATTCTTGATCTTAGCTTTCATATATAGGTGCTACGCCCTGCCGATTCAAGGGCAGAGCGTTACACATGGGACAAATTTCACTCCCCGCGACGGGAAAGAACCTTATCCACCAGACCGTAGGCCATCGCCTCATCAGCGGTCATGAAATTATCTCGTTCGGTATCAGCAGCAACCTGCTCCACATCCTTACCAGTGTGATGCGCCAGAATGGCATTCAGGCGATCCTTGGTGTGCTGGATATTCTTCGCATGAATCTGGATGTCAGTCGCCTGCCCCTGCGCACCACCGCTTGGCTGGTGAATCATCACGCGAGAGTTAGGCACACTGTAGCGCTTGCCTTCGGCACCCGCCGCCAACAGGAAGGCACCCATGCTGCACGCCTGACCAATCACCATGGTGCTCACATCGGGCTTAATGAACTGCATGGTGTCATAAATTGACATGCCAGCAGTAACAGAACCGCCCGGAGAGTTGATGTACAGATGAATATCCTTGTCTGGGTTTTCAGACTCAAGGAACAACAACTGAGCCACTACCAGGTTTGCCATGTGATCTTCAACAGGGCCAACCAAAAAGATAACGCGTTCCTTCAACAAGCGGGAATAAATGTCGTACGACCGTTCGCCGCGAGCTGACTGCTCAACAACCATAGGGACCAGAGCGTCCTGAATGTCACCTGCGCCCTGAGTAAAAATCCCACTCATAATTCCTGCTCCCGTTTCAAATACACATGACTCTCTAACAAAAACAGCCGCAATTAGGGCGGCTGTTTTTGAGTTTAGTCACTGGGGACGACGTTGTCAGTCCCCAAAACCAATCTTTGTTACATCTGATTGGAATTTGCTGCGCGAATCACTTCTTCGTAGCTGGTATCAGCTACTTCAACAGTGGCCGCTGCCAGAATCTTCTCAATCAGCTGATCTTCCAGCGCCAGAGATTCGATCTGAGACTTCTGCTGAGCGTTGCTGGCGTAGAATTCACGCACCTGCTCTGGCTCCTGGTAAGTCTGAGCGATCTCTTCAATCAGTTCGGCAACCTTTTCTTCAGAAGGTTTCATGTCTTCAGCTTCGATTGCAGCGTTCAGCAGCAGACCTACTTTAACGCGGCCTTCAGCCTGACCCTTGAAGATTTCAGCTGGCAGCTGGGAAGCGTCCATCTGACCACCGAACTGTTGAACCGCTTGCTGGCGCAGACGATCGATTTCCTGGTCAACCAGAGCAGCCGGAACATCAACTTCGTTGGCTTCGGTCAGCTGCTGGATAACAGTGTTCTTGGTCAGGGTACGCAGAGCGCGAGTCAATTCGCGTTCCATATTGGTACGGATTTCAGCGCGGAATTCTTCTTCAGTTTTGGATTCAACACCAAAGCTGCTGAAGAAGCCTTCGTTCATTTCTGGCAGTTCACCTTTTTCTACTTTGTGAACAGCAATCTTGAACTGAGCTGGCTTGGCCTTCAGTTCTTCCTTGTGGTAATCCTCAGGGAAGGTTACGTCGATGGTCTTCTCATCGCCCTTGGCGAAACCAACGATGGCATCTTCGAAGCCTGGGATCATGGAGCCGGAACCCAGTTCCAGAGAGTGACCTTCAGCCTTGCCACCTTCAAACGCTTCACCGTCGATGAAACCTTCGAAATCGATGGTTACGCGATCGCCAGATTCAGCGGCAGCGTCAACTTCGTTCCAAACGGTGTTCTGCTTACGCAGGGTATCAACCATTTTCTCCAGGTCTTCATCGGAAACAGAAGCAGTTTTCTGTTCGATGGTCAGTTCAGAGAAATCTTTCAGGGAAACTTCCGGGTAAACTTCAAAAGTCGCCTTGAATTCGAAATCCTTGCCTTCTTCGTCAACAGTCGGCTCAAAGCTAGGCATACCCGCCAGCTTAACTTCCTGATCCTGTACAGCTTTGAAAAAAGATTGCTGCATTTGCTGGTTCAGAGCTTCGTAACGAGCCTGCTTGCCGAACATACGCTTGATAACAGCAGCTGGTACTTTGCCAGGACGGAAACCATCGATACGACGGCCTTTTGCCAGCTGCTTCAGTTCCGCAGTTACTTTCTCTTCTACTTCTGCTGCTGGAATGCCAATAGTCATGCAACGCTGAAGACCAGTGGTTGTCTCGATGGACACTTGCATAGATGCCTCTCAGATAACGTGTTAGTACAGTCACCGGCGGATAACCGCCGTCAAATAACAAAGCCGCGGAGTATAGCGCAAGCCTGTAAACGAATAAAAGGACGAAATGAAGCGGTTATTGAGGCGAGACGAAAGCAGGAGAATAAAGCAAAAACAGAAGAGGAAGCAGAGAAGCTAAGAAGAAGTGGGGTGACCGACGGGGATCGAACCCGCGACAACAGGAATCACAATCCTGGACTCTACCAACTGAGCTACGGTCACCATATTCTGCAAGAGGACAGATTTACCGAACAGGAACTTAACATAAAGAAGTGGGGTGACCGACGGGGATCGAACCCGCGACAACAGGAATCACAATCCTGGACTCTACCAACTGAGCTACGGTCACCACATTGTGCACTGCAGGATGCCTGAATGGCACGCCCGGCAGGGCTTGAACCTGCAACCCTCGGCTTAGAAGGCCGATGCTCTATCCAGTTGAGCTACGGGCGCACGGGCCACTTGTCTTTAAAGAAAAGTGGTCGGGGTAGAGAGATTCGAACTCCCGACATCCTGGTCCCAAACCAGGCGCGCTACCAGACTGCGCTATACCCCGCTGTTTTGCAGACTTGATTTGCTGTCATTGCTGACTGCCCCTCAAGTGCCGCGCATATTATATAGACCTCCCAAGGCCGTCAACCATAAGTTTCAAAAAACTTTAAAAAAATCATCACTTTGGCGCATTTTTGGTTTTTCAGAACAATTAATAATCAGCCCGTGCAAACACTGTGCAATTATCGATTAAACCAGCCACTCAGCAGTAGGGTTTTGCGCCGCCAACACCCAAAAGACCAACATCCTGCTCTAGGGACCCTCTGAAAAACTCTGCACAGCTCTGCGCGAGTTCTGCAGATTGTCAGAACAAGGCGGCGAATGCAGCGGAATGACCAGTCCTTTCCAAATTCGCCAACACCGTTCTGGCAGGCTGCAGGCCGCGCCCTACGGGGATGGCAGGGCATTGCTGACTCTGTGTCG
Source organism: Oceanobacter sp. ABM4_470 (assembly GCF_056158645.1). Taxonomy (NCBI): domain Bacteria; kingdom Pseudomonadati; phylum Pseudomonadota; class Gammaproteobacteria; order Oceanospirillales; family Oceanospirillaceae; genus Oceanobacter; species Oceanobacter sp. ABM4_470. Next base: position 1,323,655 of record NZ_JBSWTR010000001.1, on the reverse strand, counting down.
CTGATTTTTGACTTGACCCGTCAGGCCTGCAAATCAGCTTCGTGATTCAGCGTCGCCCTGTCATCCAGAGCGGGCACCGAGTTTTTCAGAGGGTCCCTAGCCCGCCTTCATTTATCCATCGCCCCATCATTTATCTACCATCCACCCACTCATCCATGGGCCCCACTCTCTCCCTCTACTCTCTGTACCTTCCCATACCCTCTTTATATGCCTGAGACTCTCTGAATAACCTTGCACAGCTCCGCGCGAGTTATTCAGAGCGCCCCTGGCTTTGTTTTCCAGCGCCAACATGAGAAAATCCGCGCATCTTTTTATTCCTCCCCACGAGTTATTCGAATGACAGCACAACTGATTGACGGCAAGGCCAAGGCCGAATCCATTCGCACCACTATTCGCCAACGCGTTTCCGAGCGTGTTGAAGCCGGACAGCGTGCACCTGGCCTGGCCGTTGTTCTGGTAGGTGAAGACCCGGCGTCACAGGTATACGTTTCTCATAAGCGCCGCGACTGCGAGCAAGTAGGCATCGCCAGCAAAGCCTACGACCTGCCAGTCACAACCAGCCAGCAAGAATTGATTGAGCTTATTGATACACTGAACCAGGACGACACCGTCGACGGCATTCTGGTGCAACTGCCGCTGCCAGAAGGCCTGAAAGCCGACGAAATCCTGGAACGCATCGCCCCGGACAAAGACGTTGACGGTTTCCACCCATTCAATATGGGTCGTCTGGCTCAGCGCATCCCGCTGCTGCGCCCTTGCACTCCTTACGGTGTTATGGATTTGCTAAACACCTACAACATTGATGCCAAAGGCAAGCGTGCCGTTGTTGTTGGCGCATCCAACATTGTTGGCCGCCCAATGACATTGGAACTGATGCTGGCCGGTGCGACGGTAACCACTTGCCACCGCTTCACTGCCGATCTGGAATACCACGTACGCCAGGCTGAAATTCTGGTTGTTGCGGTTGGCAAACCTGGCATCGTAAACAGCGAGTGGATTGAAGAAGGCACTGTCGTTGTTGATGTGGGCATCAACCGCACCGATGACGGTAAGCTGGTGGGTGATATCGATTTTGATGTTGCGGCTGAGAAAGCCTCTTTCATTACTCCAGTGCCAGGCGGTGTTGGCCCGATGACCCGCGCCAAACTGCTGGAAAACACCCTGTTTGCCTGCGAGAAACTGCACAGCTAAGCCAGCTTGCACTATCTATGGGTAACGAATAAAAAACCGGCGACTGCCGGTTTTTTATGGCCGAAATTCACTAAAACGCGGCCCTGGTCACAAAACTGCATTTCCTGACCCAGAAAAAACTTACAAAGCGATAAACACCAATAATGCAGCGACACCGCTGAGATATCCTGCGGCTTTTAGCAGTAAGGATGCCCTCAATGCCTACCACACCCGTCAGCAGCTCCAAAGCAACCAGCACCTTAAAGGACAAGGTCACCAACGCGGATCACTCCGACCTGAAAACCTCCGGATTCTGGATCAGCCAAATGCTGATGATCGCAGCCACGATTATCGGCGTTTATCTGGCCGCCCAAGCTGGTCTGGAGCAAGCCATCGCCTTTGACGACATCACCAGCAAGCAATCCAACTACTACTTACGCCGTTCGCTGTACCAGGAAGTGTCGTCCAATGTCACCATGCTGCGCAGCTACAACAAGGAATATTTCAGCCGCGCGATTCCAAAGTCCCAGCTCAAACAACACACGCCAACGTTGCGACAGTTCGTTTGGAGATCCATGGAAAACTCCCCCGCCACACTGGAAACGCCCAGCTACTTTCTGACCGAGGTTCAGGATTTCTATGCTGAGACCGATGCCCTGATTGAATTGGGAGTAGCCCGGGTGTATGGCGCAAGCCATGCAGGCAAGCTAATGACCGAGCAACTCGACCATATTGCAAACGACGTACTGCCAAAACTCGCCAATGACGTAAACACCCTGGCAGCAGAACTACGTGAGGCAGGCATCAGTACTAACGAGGAAGACCTCGGGGTTTGATTTGTGGTGCTTGACAGCCAAGCACCACAAATCACTCACAAACCACAGACTCAAAACCCCTCTCCAATACTGGCTTTTGACACACCCGAAAACAAAAAACCGGCACGAAGCCGGTTTTTTGTTTTACGGAAGAGAACAGGCAAAGCCTGCTTACTGCTTGATCCAGGTGGTTCCTTCCGGACCGTCCTTCAGGGTAATACCCTTGGCAGCCAGTTCGTCACGAACAGCGTCCGCCGTGGCGAAGTCTTTGGCCTTCTTGGCATCAGCGCGCTTCTGGATCATTTCTTCAATCCATCCAGCTTCGTCACCTGCACCTGCCTGGAAGAAAGCTTTCGGATCAGATTGCAGACAACCCAGCACACCACCCAAATAACGCAGCTGACCAGCCAAAGCTGCTTGCTCGTCACCACTCGCCTTATTGATTTCGCGAGCCAACTCGAACAGCGCTGCGATGGCTTCAGGAGTGTTGAAGTCGTCGTCCATAGCTTCATGGAAACGAGTTGAAAACTCGTTATCCAGATCGGCCACTTCGCCCACCTCCACACCGTCGAGTGCATTGTAGAAACGCTCCAGACGAACCTGAGCTTCTTTCAGGCTATCTTCGCTGTAGTTAATCGCACTGCGATACTGGGAAGACAGCAGCAAGAAACGCACAACCTCGGCAGGATATTTATCCAGAATTTCGCGAATAGTGAAGAAGTTACCCAATGACTTGGACATCTTCTCGCCATCAACACGAACGGCACCCGCGTGCATCCAGGTATTTACAAACTTACAGCCGTTAGCTGCTTCTGACTGGGCAATTTCGTTTTCATGGTGCGGGAACTTCAGGTCCGGGCCGCCACCATGAATATCGAAGGTGTCACCCAGGCAGCACTTGGACATAGCGGAGCATTCAATGTGCCAGCCCGGACGACCAATACCCCAAGGAGAATCCCAGTGCGGCTCTTCCGGCTTGGCTGCTTTCCAAAGCACAAAATCCAGCGGATCTTGTTTGTGCTGCTCAACGTCAACACGAGCACCGGCTTCCAGCTCATCCAGAATCTTGCCAGACAGCTGGCCATAGCCTTCAAACTTGCGAACCGAGTAATACACATCGCCGTTATCCGCCGCGTAGGCAAAGCCTTTTTCAATCAGGCTTTCAACCAGCGCAATGATGTCGCCCATGTGAGCCGTAGCACGTGGCTCGGCATCAGGGGCTTCAATGCCCAGCAGCTCGGAATCCTTGTGCATTTCAGCAATGAAACGCTCAGTCAGCGCATCAAACGCTTCGCCATTTTCGTTGGCACGCTTGATGATTTTGTCATCGATATCCGTGATGTTACGAATGTAATTTACATCGTAGCCACGGTGACGCAGATAGCGGGCAATGACGTCAAAGGCCACCATGACTCGCGCATGACCCAGGTGACAGAAGTCATAAACCGTCATGCCACAAACGTACATACCTACTTTGCCAGCAACCAGGGGTTTGAACTCTTCTTTCTGTCGGGACAGCGTATTAAAAATCTTTAAAGTCATGGACTTACTTATGCCTTTTGAAGTGCTTTATCTTCACGCAAACCAATGGTCAGGTTGAACACCGGCTGCTCGGAAGTGTGATCGAAACGGTCAGCTACGTAGTAGCCTTCACGCTCGAACTGGAAATTGCTTTCCGGAGTAACGTTCGCCAGAGCAGGTTCTACCCAGCCCTTGGCAATCACCAGAGATTCCGGATTGATGTGCTCTTTGTAGTCAGCATCGCCCTTGTCTGGCGTCGGATTGTTAAACAGGCGCTGATACAAGCGCAGCTCAGCTTCAACTGCATGAGAGGCCGACACCCAGTGAACCACACCTTTTGGCTTGATGCCGTCTTCCGGGTCAACACCCAGAGTATTCTCAATCAGCTTGGCGCGCACCAGCGTGACTTCGCCAGCGTCGTTCTTGTCGTAGTCCAGAGCTTCCAAAACGTAGCCCTGACGCAAGCGGATACGGTTACCCGGCGTCAGCTTCTTCTTGAATTTCTTGCTGTACTCTTCTTTGAAGTCACCCGCATCAATCAGGATTTCACGTGTGAACGGCATCTCGCGCGTACCCAAATCCAGCTCAGGGTGATAAGGCGCGGTCAGCTGCTCCAGATGATCTTCTGGCAGATTTTCGATAACCACTTTCAGCGGGTTGATCACGCACATGGCGCGCGGCGCATTCTTGTTCAGATCATCACGAACTGCGTGCTCCAGCATGGCCACATCAACCATGCCGTCGCTGCGGGTCACACCGATCATTTCACAGAAGTTGCGCACGGAACGCGGGGTAAAACCACGACGACGCATACCGGAAATGGTAGGCATACGCGGATCGTTCCAACCGGTAACCACTTCATCGTCTACCAGAGCTTTCAGCTTACGCTTGGAGGTAACGGTATAATCCAGATTCAGGCGGCCAAACTCGTACTGTTTTGGCTGTGCTGGCACTGGCAGGCTATCAATAAACCATTCGTACAGCGGACGATGGTCTTCAAATTCCAGCGTACACACAGAGTGGGTCACGCCTTCGATGGCATCGGACTGACCGTGGGTGAAGTCATACGTCGGGTAGATGCACCACTTGTCACCCGTCTGGTGATGGTGAACCTTACGAATACGGTAAATGATCGGGTCACGCAGGTTCATGTTGCTGGACGCCATATCGATCTTGGCACGCAGAACACACGCGCCTTCGTCAAATTCGCCCAGACGCATTTTTTCAAACAGTTCCAGGTTCTCGTTAACAGAACGATCACGGAACGGGCTGTTTTTGCCAGGCTCGGTCAGAGTGCCACGATAGGTACGGGCATCTTCCGGGCTCAGATCACACACATACGCCTTGCCGGCCTTGATCAGCTCAACGGCCCACTGATGCAGCTGGTCGAAATAATCCGATGCAAAGCGAATATCACCCTGCCACTGGAAACCCAGCCACTGCACGTCTTCCTTGATGGCGTTGATGTATTCCTGGCTTTCTTTTTCCGGATTGGTGTCATCGAAACGCAGGTTACAGCCACCGCCGAACTGCTCGGCCACGCCGAAGTTCAGACAGATGGATTTGGCATGGCCAACATGCAGGTAGCCATTCGGCTCTGGCGGGAATCGGGTCACTACCCGCTCAACTTTGCCAGAAGCCAGATCTTCTTCGATGATTTTGGCAACAAAATTGTTACCACGTGCTGGAACGTCGGTCATAAACACCCTAACAACATGTATCCGGACAGGCTCACATGCGAACAGATGACTGGATGCAGCCAATGGCGCTGTAAGCCCGTAAAAAAGGCGCTATTATACCCGCCCGCAGGTAATAACGTTACCTGATTATTGAACGAATTCCACAACTCGCATTGGTTTTGGCCAATGCCCTGCACCGGATATAACCAGTATGATTCTGTTAAAAACCAACTTCGGCGACATCAAGATTGAACTGAACCACGAGAAAGCGCCTAACACAGCCGCCAACTTCGAAAGCTACGTCAAAGATGGTTTTTATGACGGCCTGATTTTTCACCGCGTCATCGACGGCTTCATGATCCAGGGTGGCGGTTTCACTCCAGACATGGGCGAAAAGCCAGAAGGCAAAGCGCCAATCGAGAACGAAGCCGACAACGGCTTGGCCAACAAAGCCGGCACCATCGCCATGGCCCGCACCATGGACCCACACTCCGCCAGCTCCCAGTTCTTCATCAACGTTTCTGACAACGACTTCCTGAACCACACCGCCAAGAACATGCAAGGCTGGGGTTACTGCGTATTCGGTGAAGTGGTTGAAGGCATGGATGTGGTTAACCGCATCAAAGCTGTTAAGACCACGTCCAAAATGGGCCACCAGGACGTTCCTGCCGAAGACGTGATCATCGAGAAAGCGGAAATCGTTTAATCATGGCTGTTTACTTCATTTCTGATCTGCACCTGAACCTTCAGCAACCAGCCATGACAGCCGGTTTTCTGAACTATCTGAAATCCCTGAACGATGCAGAGCGACTGTACATTCTGGGCGATTTCTTTGAGGCCTGGATCGGCGATGATGTATCCACTCCATTGAACGACGCCGTCGAACAGGGCCTGAAAGCCCTGTCCGACAGCGGCTGCCAACTGTTCATCATGCATGGCAATCGCGACTTTCTGATTGGTAACGCCTTCTGCCAGCGCACAGGCGCCACACTGATTGACGAAAACACCGTCATTCAACTGGGCGACCTGCAAGTGCTATTACTGCACGGCGACCACCTCTGCCTTGACGATGTCGAGTACCAGAAGGTACGCCTGATGCTGCGCAACCCAGCTTGGCAAGCGGACTTTTTGTCGAAAACGATTCCCGAGCGAATTGAATTTGCCAAACAGGCCCGCGACCAAAGCAAGGCCAGCGGCCAAATGAAAGCCGATGACATCATGGATGTTACCCAAAGCGCAGTTGACGATGCCTTGAGTCAATCCAACACCCGGATCATGATTCATGGTCACACCCACCGCCCCAAGGTTCACGAATGGGAACTGGATGGCCAGCAGCGTCAGCGCTGGGTATTGGGCGACTGGTCTGAAAGCCAGGGTTGGCAAATTCGCTGGACTGAGTCTGATGGTTTGCAACTGAACCAGTTTGATCTGAGTAACTAATGCTCACTCAGAATAGGCCGAAACATCGTTAGAACGCCAGCAAAGAAAAAGCCCCGGTCGCAAAACGATCGGGGCTTTTTTGATTCTGTGGCAAGCGTTAGCTTAACGAGCCAAACAATTGCGGCTCACGCTCCAGCGTCACACCGAATATCGCCTGCACATCAGCAATGATCTGATCACTTACATCCAACACCTCATCCAAAGTGGCGCCCTGCCGGGCAACCAACACCAAGGCTTGCTGATCGTGCATGCCGATATGACCTGATACACGCCCTTTCCAACCGGCTTTTTCAATCAGCCAGCCAGCCGCCATTTTGATCTTGCCCGGCTCGTCAACCGGGTAACCCGGCACAGACTCAAACCGGCCCAAGATAACGGTATAAACTTTTTGGTCAACCACAGGATTCTTGAAGAACGACCCTACATTGGCAATCACCGCCGGATCGGGCAATTTCGACTGCCGAATAGACACCACAGCATCAATTAAGGCACTTGGCGTCGGCAGCTTCTCAGTGAATTGGGCGTTCAACGGCGCGTATTCAATGTTCGGCTGAAACTGCTTTTTTAACCGAAACGCCACCCGGCAGATCACGGCATCACCCAGCAGAGCTTGCTTGAAGACCGAATCCCGATAGCCAAACTGGCATTCAGCCGCCATCATGCGCCGCTGAGTGCCCATGGAAAGCTGATAAACATCGACAAATTCAATAAGCTCAGCCACCTCAACGCCATACGCGCCAATGTTCTGAACCGGGGCCGCACCCACCGAGCCGGGAATCAACGCCAGATTTTCGAGCCCATGGCCATATTCAAGACTGGCCAACACCCAGTCATGCCAGACAACCCCCGCATCCACCGCAACAAGCACCGAATCAGCGTCTTGCTCCAGCACTAAAATGCCGGTCATTCCCGATTGGACAACCAGCCCCTCAATATGAGGTAACGGCAGCACATTACTGCCGCCACCCAATACGAAGAATGGCAACGATTGAGACTCGGCCCAGCGGTGCAAATCAGCTAACTGCTGTGTTGATTGGAAGCGGCTGAAATAGGCCGCACGAGAAGGAAGTTTCAGCGTGCATTGATCAGTCAGATCAACGCCTCTCTGAAGACCAAGACTCCGAACGCCAGATTTATTGAACGATGAGGACGTAAAAGTAGATTGCACAGGATTACATCCGCGCCTGTATATCTGCCAGCAAACCGGTTGCGGCAGACTCGATCAAATCCAGCACATGTTCGAAGCCCTGATCGCCACCGTAATATGGGTCTGGCACTTCAACTTCATCAAACTCATCAGCAGCAAAACTCAGAAACAGCCGCACAACCTGATCCTGTTTGATGCCTGACTCCGACAATCCCGACGCCAGCCCGTGAATATCAGCCATGTTGCTGCGATCCATCGGCAGTATGTAGTCGTAAAAACCAAAGTCCTCGAGGGTCAGCTGGCGCGCCCGCAAGGAGTCCAGCTGATAGCCCCTGCTAGCTGCCGCCGTCGTGGCTCGACGATCCGGCTTTTCACCAACGTGCCAACCACCGGTGCCGCAAGAATCGACTTCAATCTGGTCGGCCAGACCGGCGTCCGCAACGCGTTTGAGAAACACACCATGAGCAGTGGGCGACCGACAGATATTACCCAAACAAACAAACAGCACCCGAATCGGACGATCCATTATTCGCCTGCACCCGCTTTGGCGCTATCAGAACGCTCGATCTTTTCTTCAGCAGACAGGCGACGTGCTTCACCTTCCAGCATCACAGGCACGCCATCACTTATTGGAAACGCTATACCATCAAAGGTGCAAATCAGTTCCTGGGCGTCTTTTTCATACTTCAGTTTGCCCTTGCACACAGGACACACCAACATGGCCAGCAATTGCTTATCCATTTCTTTTTTCTCCCCAGGTAGTCAGTAGCTTGTCGAGTTTACGGCGGGTGGCCTTGTTGAACACCGGATCAACCGGCACAAACCAGGCATTGTCCTCTACCAGACCCCGACATTTCACCCAATCCTTTTCAGTCATAACAATTGGGTGTTCATCTTCAAATTTCAGGTCATCAGCCACAAAGGGGTGATGATCTCCGAACGCATGTTCGATTGGCTCCATCCCCATATCACGCAGGGTTTGGAAAAAGCGGCCAGGATTGCCAATGCCAGCAACCGCATGCACTTTCTGTCCTTGCAGCGCCGAAGGCTCCATCTCACTCAGGGTTTTGGCATTTTTTAGCCCCTGAGGCTCCAGCACAAAATCTTCGCCGTTACGGATCACGCAATCTACGTTTTGCAAACGGGCGGCGGGCTCACGCAGCGGGCCAACCGGCAACAACCAGCCATTACCCAGCCCACGCTTGGCATCCACCACAACGATTTCGGCCACACGAGGCATGGAGTAATGCTGCAATCCGTCATCGCTCAGAATGATATCGACCTTACCGGTCAATGCTTCAACCGCCCGACGACGAACCGGATCAACCACAACAGGACAACCAAGGCGGTTGTGTAGCAACCAGGGTTCGTCACCACACTGGGAGATCAGCGTGTCTTGCCCCACCCATAGCGGGTACTTGTCCGACTTGCCGCCGTAACCCCGACTGACAATACCCACAGTCAGGCGCTGAGCATGGGCACGCTCGACCAACCAGGTGATCAACGGAGTTTTGCCAGTACCGCCAACACTGACGTTACCGACCACAATCACAGGTGCGTGCACAGCCTTGGGTGGAAACAGGGCGTAAACCACCTGACGAACCAGCACTACCAACCAGAACAGCCAATGCAGCGGCAACAGCCAAATGTTATGCCAGGCGGACTTGTACCAACCCTGCTCTATCGATGACTTCACGCGGTCAAACAAACTCATCCGGCATCACCCGATGCTTCGGCACTGAACTGCATTTGGTGCAATTGGTAGTAAACACCCTGGCGAGCCAGCAATTCATCGTGAGTGCCGTCTTCGACTACGCGGCCACTGTCCATCACCAGAATACGATCAACGCTTTCAATGGTGGACAGACGGTGCGCAATCACAAAGGTGGTTCGACCCTTCATCACTTCTTCCATCGCGGCCTGAATGTAGCGCTCCGAACCGGTATCCAGCGCTGACGTTGCCTCATCCAGCACCAATACCGGTGCGTTCTTGAGGATCGCCCGAGCGATGGCAATGCGCTGACGCTGACCACCAGACAACAACACACCGTTGTCACCCAACTGCGTGTCGTAGCCATAAGCCAGCTGATCAATAAATTCATCGGCATGAGCCGCTTTGGCCGCCGCACGAATTTCTTCATCAGAACAATGACGCAGTGCGCCATAGGCAATGTTTTCTTTCACTGTGCCATCAAACAGCGTGACCTGCTGACTGACCAGCGCAATTTGAGAGCGCAGGTTTTCAAGCGTCAGCTCATTGATGTTTTCACCGTCGAAACGAATTTCACCCGAAGTCACATCGTAAAAGCGCGGCAGCATGCTCACCAGACTGGTCTTGCCACTGCCTGACTTGCCCACCAGAGCCACCGAAGTGCCCGGCTGAATATCGACACTGACGTGATCCACCGACGGCACATCAGAGTTGCCATACACCAGCGATACATCACGGAATTCCACACGCCCGGCCACACGACCCAGCTCCTTGGTGCCGTTGTCATTTTCTTCCTTGGCGTCCATCACATTAAAAATGGACTCAGCTGCCGCCATGCCACGCTGAATAACCGCATTGACGTCGCTCAAAGAGCGCAGCGGCTTGGCGATCAGGGATGCTGCAGTAATGAACTGGAAGAAATCCGCACTGCCCATCGATCCGGACACCACCCGCTGGAACATGATAAATACCATCACCCCAAGACCAATCGACACGATTTGCTGCGTCAGGGGCACACTCACCGCACTGGTAAAATCGAACTTCAGTGCCTGCTTCTTGTTGTAGGCACTGGCCTTCTCGAAGCGGCTTTGTTCGTAGTCGATGGCACCAAAAGCGCGAACGTCGCGGTAACCCTTGATGGAATCATTAGTAACCTGCGTCACATTGCCAACCGAGTTTTGCACCCGGCGGCTATAGCGACGAAAGAACCGACTGGCCATGGCCACGACGGCAACGATGAATGGCACCAACACCAAAAACACCAGCGTCAGCGTGGCATCCAGGTAAATCAGATAGCCCATCAGGAAAATAACAGTCAGACCTTCCTGCACTACAGTGGTCAGAGCGCGAGTGGACGCCCCCGTGACCTGATCGACATCAAACGTGACGCGGGAGATCAGGCGGCCGCTGGATTCAGAGTCGTAGTAACTGCTCGGCAGCCTGCTCATTTTATTGAACAGATCGACGCGCAGTGAGTGCACGACGTTACGGCCAACAATCGCAATGAAGTACTTACCAAGAAAGGTACCAATACCCCGATAGAAGAAGGTACCCATCAGGAAAAAGATAACGGTATAAACCTTGGCATCGGTTGGATTACTCAGCGTATCGTCAACCATGCCCATCAAATGGGCCAATACCGGTTGGGCCGAGGCAAACAACGCCAGGCCGATGATGGACACAAAAAACGCCGCCTTGTGTGGCCAAACATACTTCAGTAGTCGGCCATACAGTTCGCGGGTATTTGCGTCCGGGGAAGGTTTGCGGTCTTTTTTAACGCTCATCCGGGTCCTGCTGTGTGGTGATGCTCAAGTTAACCAGCCCAAGCTGGCCTGCCGCATCCATGGCTTTTACCACGGCACCGTGCGGTGCTTTGGTATCAGCGGTAATCACGACGGGGGCGGATTCACGACCATTCAGGGTCTTGTGAATCGCGCGACGCAAGGTATCCAACTGCTGGTTCACCAGCGACTGGGCATTTACCTGATACGTTCCCTCGGCCGAAACCACAATTTCGATAGCTTCTGCTGGCGCATTGGAAGGCTCAGCACTGGCCTCCGGCAGATCGATGTTCAGATGGCTTTCTTCCTTGAAGGTGGTAGAAACCATGAAAAAGATCAGCAGCAAAAACACAATGTCGATCAATGGCGTGAGGTTAACCGTGACCTCCTCTCGCCGCTGGCGTTTGAAGTTCACTTTTTAACCTCAGCGCTACCATCAACCACTTCACGATCACCGTGCAGAACGTCCACCAGCTTGAGGGCTTCCTGCTCCATAAACACGACAATTTCATCAACCCGACGTTGCAGGGTGCGGTGACACGCCAGCGCTGGAATGGCAATAATCAAACCCGCAGCGGTGGTCACCAGCGCCTCGGAAATACCACCAGCAAACAAGCCAGCGTTACCCGTACCCTGAATCATGATTTCGTTGAATACCTTGATCATGCCGATCACAGTACCCAGCAAGCCCAGCAGCGGTGCGATGGCAGCAATGGTGCCCAATGCGTTCAGGTAGCGTTCCATTTCGTGGATTTCCTGAGACGCCACTTCCTCGATGCTTTCTTTCATGATGTCGCGGCCGTGACGGGAATTAACCAGGCCCGCCGCCAAAACACGTCCAAGCGAACTGCTGTCCTGCAGTTCTTTAATGCGTTCCGCATTCAACTGTTTGCCCTTCATCCAGCCCCACACCTGAGCCAACAGATCGGCCGGTGCAATTTTGGACGGACGCAGGGTCCAGAAACGCTCAACGCTGATTGCCAGTGCCAGTACCGAACAGATAATGATCGGCACCATCATCCAACCACCACTCTGGATGATCTCGAACATGGAAACGCTCTCCGTAAGTCAATTTGCGCGCTACTCTAGCACAAGCCAATTCGAACAAGTAAGACTGAGCGCAAGCTCAATAGAACTGCGCCCGGCAGTTTATCGGCTCTGCCGCCAGGGCGGCTGCCAAACTGATGAAAAGGTGTGCAATTTGCCGTCGGCTGCAAGGGAAATCAGCCCCGTTTTCCAGCTGAGATAGACAACACTATCTGACAAGCGTTCGATAACCTTTGGGTGAGGATGTTTATAGGGATTGCCAAAGCCCGCAGAGACAATGACCTGAGCCGGATTTACCACCGCAATGAAATTCTTATGCGAACTGGACCCACTGCCGTGATGACCTGCCACCAGCACATCGGACGCCAGTTCATCACCGTACACATCCACCAGGTGCCGCTCCACCGAGGTTGAAATATCCCCCGGCAACAGCACATGAACCTGACCAAGCCTTAATTGCATAACACACGAACTGTCATTGCCATTCTGTCGTTTGCGTTCAGCAACCGGAAAGAACCGATAGTCCAACCCACCCAACGAATGCCACAGCGTCGTCCCCTGTTTGTGGCAAGACATCATGTGGGATTCCACCAGCGAATGCTGGCGCTGTGGTAAAAGCGGCAAATACTCAATGGCGGACTCACCTCCCACCAACTGTTGTCGACCCCGTTGAATATCATTCTGGTAACGTTGCAGCCAGGCCGACAAACCACCGGCGTGATCTTTGTCGGCGTGACTCAGCACCAAGGTATTTACCTCTGCGTGCGAATGACTGTCCAGGCGTGGAATCAACACACGCTCAGCGATTGAAAACCCATCGCGATTGCCATAGCCCAGATCGTAAACCAACGAACCCTCACGACCACTCGCTATAACAGCCAACCCCTGCCCAACATCCAGTAAATACACTCCAACGGGATTCTGCCGCGGCGCTAATACCAACATGACCAGCGCTATCACTTGCATCAGAGTCAGCCATACCGGCGACACCAGCCTTGAAGCCAACACAACCAGTAACAGCCAGCCGAGCACACCGGGCCAAGGCAGTTGATACAGCACGGACCACTGCAAGCTGGCGAACCATTGCAGCAGCTGCCACCAGAACCCATCCAGAAATCCCCAGATAACATCGAGCCAGCCTATGATCAGCTCCGTACCTGGCGCACTTCCGATAACGCCCCCAAACAGCGCTCCGCACAGCATTTTAGACAGTGCAGAAAGCAAGGCCGTCAGCAGCGCCGCGGGTAACAGCAACAGGGTCATCAAGGGAATACAAATCAGATTGGCAACCACCGACACACTGGGCTGACCGGTATTAACGAGCAGCAACAGCGGCACCAGTCCCACAAACACCAGCCATTGAGGCACCAACGCAGCACCCATAACCGTTAACCGACGCCCTCGTAGCAACATCAGCAAAAGAGCAACCGCACCAAACGACAACCAGAACCCAGCGGCCATGAACATCATGGGATTGACCCACAAGACCACCGCCACGGCCACAGAAATCGCCAGAGGCACCGGCACTCGCAGCCCGCGCTGCCATACAAACAACCCGACCAGCACCATCAACCAGGATCGTATCAAGGCGATTCCCGCCCCAGCCAGCAACACAAACGCCGCCGACAGCATGACCACCAGCACAATTTGAAGCCAATGCCGCCAACCGACCTTCAAAGGAACAAACAGCCCCACTACTCGAAGCAGAATTGAAACCAGCCCGACGACGGCCAGCACAACCATGCCCATATGCAGCCCGCTGACCACCAGCAAATGCACGGTTCCTGTTTGCTTGGCCAGATGCCAGTGTTCGCTATCAAAGGCATCTTGCTGACCAAACACCAAACCTTTCACCCAGCGCTGGGCATTGTCTGGTAGCGGATCAATCAAAACCGTCTGAGCCTGAGAACGAAAAGCCTCCACCAGCCCAACCCATTGCTGATGCAGCGACGGCCTGATGACTTGCTCTGACAAACGAATCCCGCCTGCTCTGGCAACGACATAGCCCCGCGCATCCAGACCTTTCTGGATCGCCCAGGCCTCATAGTCGAAGAACAAGCCATTCAACATCGCAAACGGCGCACGAAGCCTGACGGTAGCCGTAATGTGATCACCGGCTTGCATCCGAAAGGCCGAGCGATACAACGACAGGTCCAGCTTACGAACAGAGACTTCCGGACAATCAATCCAGTGATCGACCACCACACGAGCTTTCTGTCGGGCAAGAATGAACGGCGTATAGCCGTTACCGGAAGCGTGGTGAATATCGGTATTTTGGTAGGGAGAAGTACTTTGGGGTTGGGGCTCTACCGATTCAATCCAGAACACGCCCCGGCATTGAATGCGATCCAGCGACGGCGGTAGTCGATGCTGCAATTGCTGCTGTAGCCACATATGCCCCCGAACCACAGAAACAACCAGAATCAGCAACACGGCAAGAATCAGCCAGGGACGGTTTAGAAAACGAGTTAAACAGCGCTGTAAAAAGCCCGGTGCACGAACAGTCCGTCCAGGTCGCAAAGCCACAAAAAATGCGAACAAAACCGCAGTAAACACACCCAACAGCGGCAGCCAAAGCCATTGGGCCAATAGCTCGGAGAGGAGGACGCCAACAATGACACCCAACGCAGCAGTCAGAAACAGGTATTCCATTGCCACTCCATGGCAGAGTCGGCATAATCGCGCCGCATTGCATTAACGGCCGGTTTCATGCCCAAGAAATTTTTCAAACGCGTCTTTCCAAGTCCGGAAGACATTCAGGCCAATAAGTCCCTGAGCTTTTTGGCGCCCTTGTTTGCCAATCCCAATCTATGGCATCTGAATCGCCGTTCGGTATCCCGTGCCTTTATGGTTGGCTTGTTCGCTGCCTTTTTGCCGATGCCGTTCCAAATGGGCATCGCCGCCCTGTTCGCCTTTTGGGCCAACGCCAATGTGCCCATTTCCGTTGGGCTGGTTTGGGTAAGCAACCCGATTACGATACCACCGCTGTTTTACGGCACCTATCTGTTTGGCACCTGGATTCTGAACTCGCCGCACCGCGAGTTTCACATTGAATTGACCGTCGACTGGGTGCTATCGGAGCTGTCGCAAGTGTGGGAACCGTTACTGGTTGGCTCACTGGCAGCAGGCATTATTGCCGGCGTGCTGGGTTACGTCATTGTTGACTGGTTCTGGCGCAAGCACGTATGGGATAGCTGGAAGAAGCGTAAGCATCGGTTTGGCCGGACCGACTCGCAAAACCAGTCCAAATAAGCCCACTCGGCAAACACGACATTCCAAACAACAAAAAGCCCGCTGATGAAGATCACCAGCGGGCTTTTTTATACAGTTTGCTTTTTGCAGTAAGCGTCTTTCAATTCACTTCCTTCAGCTCACTTCACTGCGACTCGCGTCACTGCCGTCCAAAACCAGCGTCTGATCTTTCAAACGCATACAGCGATCCATCCGCGAGGCCAACGCTTCATCGTGCGTTACCAGTACAAACGCAGTGTCACTGGTGCGAATCAGCTCCAGCATCAGGCTTTCTACCTGTGCTGCGGTTTGCTGATCCAGGTTTCCGGTAGGTTCATCCATTAACACCAGCTTGGGACGATTCACCAAGGCGCGGGCAATCGCCACACGCTGACGTTCACCACCAGACAGTTCCGCTGGCTTATGCTGTCCTCGCTCGGCCATGCCCAGTGCCGACAAACATTCCAGTGCGCGCGCTTCGGATTGCTTGCGAGACAGACCACCCAAGAGCAACGGCATCATCACGTTTTCCAACGCGGTGAATTCCGGCAACAGATGATGAAACTGGTACACAAACCCGAGCTGCTGATTACGAAGCAGGGTGCGTTGGGTTTCATTCAACCCCTGAATCGACTGTCCACCAATGACCACCTCCCCCGCATCAACGGTATCCAGCCCACCCAGCACATTCAGCAAGGTGGTTTTACCAGAACCTGAAGAACCAACGATGGCGAGGGTCTCACCGGCATTCAGATCGAAACTGACGTCCTTCCATACCGTGACCGACTGCGGGCCACTGGTGTAGGTTTTCAGCAAGCCATTCGCTTGCAATACCGGATTACTCATAACGCAGCGCCTCCGCAGGTTGAACCCGGGACGCCCGGTAAGATGGATAAAGGGTCGCCAGGAAGCTCAGCAGCAAACCCGAGCCGGTAATAACGGCGACATCGCTCAGCAGCAACTCCGAAGGCAAGTAAGAAATAAAGTACACATCGGCGCTCAGTATCTTGAAGCCGAAGGCATTCTCAGCCCAGGCCACCAAATCAGAGATGGTCAGAGCACCCAGAACACCCAATGCGGTTCCCAGTACAACGCCCACCAGCCCGATCGACAAACCCTGCACCATAAAAATGGCCATAATGGTTCGAGGGCGCGCGCCCATGGTACGCAGAATGGCAATATCCGCCTGCTTGTCAGTCACGACCATGACCAGAGTGGAAATAATGTTGAATGCAGCCACGGCAACAATCATCAACAGCAACAAACCAATCATGCGCTTTTCCATATGAATGGCCGCAAACAGATTGCCGTGCGTACGAGTCCAATCGCTGCCCCAGGCGTAACCATTCAGGTTGTTGACGATTCGCCAGACGGTTTCCGGCGCCTCGAACAAGTCGTCCAGCTTCACCCGCAAGGATTCAGCCTCACCACCAATACGACCCAGCTTGCCGGCATCAACAATATTGATCACTGCGAGGTTGGCATCCAGCTCGGCACCAACCGAGAAAGTACCCGCGACAGTCAGACGACGCACTCGCGGGATCACACCGGCCGGGCTCATCGTCGCTTCCGGCAGCATCAGCGTAATCTTGTCGCCCTTGGCAACCCCCAGATTACGAGCCAGCAAATCCCCCAGCAGCACCTTGTAACTGCCCGGCTGCAAATCTTCCAAAGCACCGGATTTGATATGGTCTGGCAAAATCGACACATCGCGCTCCGCCGCAGGCTCAATGCCAGTTAGCATCACGCCTTTTACACGACCGTTCACGCCCAGCATGCCTTGCAACCGGGTCAGCGGCGCAACGGCTTCGACGCCATCAAACTGCTTCACCTCATCGGCCAACGCCTGCCAATCGGCGATACCACCCGGCTGATAAATCACCCCATGAGGCACCATGCCCAAAATGCGCTGGCGCAATTCCCGGTCAAAGCCGTTCATCACCGACAACACAATGATCAGCACCGCCACGCCCAGCGTCATACCCACCATGGAAGACGCCGAAATAAACGAAATAAAATGATTGCGGCGCTTGGCCGCCAAATACCTGAGACCAATCCCAAGCGGCAACTTGCCCGGTGACAATGCCATAAAGTGTACTGCTCCTGTCCCTACAAAAATCCAATCACATAAACCCATTCGCCAAGCCAGCAACCAGCGTCGAATCCTGCTATCAAAGCGGGTTCCGAGTACTGGTTGCCGACCAAGCCTGAAACGCTGCGCAAGTGTGCCCCAAGCCAGTCCAAAAGCCAAAGCCGGTGCAGCCGCAACCAATTATCGGTCCACGCCCACCGGTCAGGGATTTTTACCTGTCCGCATCTGTACCTGACGACAAAACTTGCCATAATCGCGCTTTCAGATTTGCCCACCTCACAAGGGTTCCGGCAAAGCCACAAAAACCGTAAGAAAGAGATCGGTCTATTGAACAAACGCATGCCCGCGGAATGGGAAGCCCAAACCGCCGTCCAACTCACCTGGCCTACCCGTACCAGCGACTGGGCGCCATTCCTGCCACGTATTGAGCCGGTATTTCATGCTCTGGTTGCGGCCATCAGCCAGCACCAGAATGTCATTATCAGCTGTGGTAACCCGCAGGACTGCAATCGTTTGTCTCACCTGTACCAGAACCACAAGCAGGTCGAAATTTTCCAGGTTGAGAACAACGACACCTGGGCCCGCGACCATGGCCCAATCAGCGTCTATCTGGACGGCAAGCTGAGCTTTGTTGATTTTCAGTTCAACGGCTGGGGCGGCAAATACGAACACGATTTCGACAACCAGATCAGCAACCGACTGAATGCCCTACAGGCATACAGTTTCGGCAAAGGCCCATTGCCAATGGAACCGCGCAACATGGTGTTGGAAGGTGGCAGTCTGGAGACCGACGGTAAAGGCACACTGCTGACCACCGAGCATTGCTTGCTGAACCCGAACCGCAATCCATCGCTGTCACGTGCAGACATTGAAAGCCGCTTGCAAGAGTCTTTGGGTATCGAACGGGTGTTATGGCTGAAGCACGGCCATTTGGAAGGTGATGACACCGACGCTCACATCGACACACTGGCGCGTTTCTGCAACCCGACCACCATCGCCTACTGTCAGGCACGCCAGTCCGACGACCACTACGAATCCTTGCATGCCATGGAGCAAGAGCTGCAACAGCTGCGTCAGGCCGACGGCAGCCCATACGTTCTGGTGCCACTGCCACTGCCTTCACCGGTATACAGCGACGACGGCGACCGTCTGCCGGCCACCTACGCGAACTTCCTGATCATCAACAACGCCGTATTGCTGCCCGTGTATGGTGTAGCGGAAGATACTGTCGCGGTTGAACGCATCATGCAGGCCTTCCCGAACCATTGGGTGCACCCGATCAACTGTCGCCCTGTCGTCGAACAATATGGCTCCCTGCATTGCCTGACCATGCAGATCCATACGCCTGAATCCACCGTCAAAGCCTGATTGCGAGAAGCCCAAATGAGCAAACACCTCACCGTCGCCGCCGTGCAACAGGCGTTTCATGGCAGCAAAGAAGCCACTCTGGAAAAAACCGAAGCACTGGTGCGCGAAGCGGCTGCATCCGGTGCTGAACTGGTGTGCTTGCAGGAACTTCATGCTGGCCCGTACTTTTGCCAGCACGAAGCTGCCGACATTTTTGACCTTGCCGAAGCACTCGACGGCCCCACCGCCCAGCGGTTAGGCGCATTGGCCGCGGAGCTGAACATCGTATTGGTCGGCTCGATCTTTGAGCGTCGTGCCAAGGGCGTGTACCACAACACCGCCATTGTATTTGACCGCTGCGACGAACTGTGTGGTTTCTACCGCAAGATGCACATCCCGGAAGACCCGGGCTTCTACGAGAAGTACTACTTTATTCCGGGCGACGCCGACGAACCGGGCTTCGAACCTATTGAAACCTCCGTCGGCAAACTAGGAGTGCTGGTGTGTTGGGATCAATGGTATCCGGAAGCCGCCCGCCTCATGGCGCTGGCCGACGCCGACATCCTGATTTACCCAACCGCCATCGGCTGGGAACCAGCGGAAGAAAAAGACGAAAACGAACGCCAGACCGACGCCTGGGTCACCGTGCAGCGCGGCCACTCTGTGGCTAACAACCTGCCCGTGGTATCCATCAACCGCGTTGGCCACGAAGCCGACCCAAGCGGCGCCAGCGACGGCATCCTGTTCTGGGGCAACAGCTTCATCACCGGCGGCCAGGGCGAATACCTGGCACTGGCCGACCGCGAAACCGAACAGGTGTTACTGGCTACCATCGACATGGACCGCACCGAACAACTGCGCCGCATCTGGCCATACTTCCGCGACCGTCGTGTCGACGCCTACGGTGATATCACCAAGCGTTACCGCCGCTGATTATTTAGTGATTTGGGGCTGGCGAGAGCTGGCCCACGTTTAGACAAAAATGAAAAAGCCGAATTCGAAAGAGTTTGGCTTTTTACTTTTATGGGCGCAAGCGCACCATCCTATGTCGGCGAAAACCTGTAGGTTGGGCCACGCCCAACGACTCGCAGGCAAGCCAGCTCCTACGGGTTCAGCTTACGCTGTAACGTAGGATGTATTAGCCGAAGGCGTAATACATCAAAGCTCCTACTATCCCCATGCCTGTAGGAGCGATTTCAATCGCGAAATCGGTAACCAATCGGGATTAAAATCCCTCCTACACGACCAGATTAGATCCTTCTCAGTGGCGGCAGTGCGTCGAGCAGCAGTTTGCCGTAGCGGCTGGATAGCAGGCGCTTGTCGAGGATGCTGACTTTGCCGGTGTCGGATTCCTTACGAATCAAACGACCGGTGGCCTGCACCAAGCGAATGGATGCAGCGGGCAGTGTCAGGTCCATAAACGGGTTGCGGCCCCTGGTTTCCAGCCATTCACTGGTCGCTGCCTGAATCGGGTCGTCGGGCACAGCAAACGGGATTTTCACGATCACAACGTGGGTAAGGTATTCCCCCGGCAAGTCGATGCCTTCGGCAAAACTGGCGAGGCCAAAAATCACATTGCCCTTGCCGCCGTCGATGCGTTCCTTGTGCTTCCGAACGATTTCGCTTTTCGGCATAAAGTTCTGGCACAGAAGATATTCGTACCAGTCGCGAATAAAGGTGTCGCGAGTGGCTTCCAGCTGGGCACGGGAGCTGAACAGCACCAGCGTCCCCTGGGTTTTGTCGATGTTGTTGCGCATCCAGTCTTCAACATCGGACTGGAACTGGTCACTTTTAGGGTCAGAGGCCAGTTGCACCACTTCCAGCGTGCCGCGGTTCGGATAATCGAACGGACTGGCCACCCGGTGGAAACCGGCCCAATCCGGCAAGCCGGTTTCCCACGCGAGGTTCGAGAAGCTGTTCAACGCCGTCAGCGTGGCAGAGGTCACGACCGCGCCATGACAGCGCCACCAGAGGTTTTTGCGCAGCTGGTCAGCCACGGCAATGGGCGAAGCACTGAGTTTGATGTCCCAATCTTCACCAAACGGCGTTTTGGCGATCCAGCGGGCGACGGGCAGTTCGCCTTCTTTTTCCTCTGCGGCCAGCCATGTAACGGCTTCCCAAAGGGTCTCTGCGCGCGCCAGCATCATGCCCATCGGTGCTTGCCAGCTTTCGGCAATATCGCGGCTAAATTCCCCTTCGCCCTTGGCATCCAATGACTGCTGTAGCATGTCCACCAGCTTGTCGAGCCCTTGCAGCAAAGGTTGCAACGGCGCTTTGATGTTGTTCAGTAGGTCGCGCAGGTTCTCCGGCGTGCGGCCAAATTCAAACCGCATGCGGTCGCCTTCGCCCAACAGATCGAACACCAACGGCCACATCAGCGAGAAATGGCTTTGCAGCTCGCGGCAATGTCCCGGTGCTTCCTGCAAGGAATGCATCAACGCTGGCGGCAGGCCTGTGGCGGCCACAAATTGCTCGATGCCGGTTTCCAGCTGTTTCAGCCACTGACGCTGGGCCCGTACGCCAAATTCCAGCCGGAAGTGGTTCAATGCCTTGTCGGCCAGGTGATGGCCTTCATCGAACACATAGATGGTTTTCTCAGGCGCGGGCAATACTGCACCACCGCCGAGGCTCAAATCCGACAACACCAAATCGTGGTTAGCCACAATAATATCGGCATCTTCCATGGCTTGGCGGGCCTTGAAGAAAGCACAGTTGTCGAATTCCGGGCAGCGGCGGTTGGAGCATTCCCGATGGGTCGCCGTCAGGTGACTCCACTGGCTTTGCTCAATTTCTTCCGGCCAACGGTCGCGGTCGCCATCCCACTGGCCACTGGCGTATTTCATCAGCATGTTTTCGTACAACTCGCGATCCTGCTCTTCCGGCGTCTGCTCGAACAGATCGACGGTCGAGAGAATGCCGGACAGCTGCTGCAAGGATTTATCGAGCTTGGTCAGACACAAATAACGACCACGGCCTTTAGCCAGCGCAAAATTAAACGGCAGCGAGATGTTTTTTTTCAGGTTCGGCAGGTCCTTGTCCAGAATCTGCTCTTGCAGCGCCACGGTGGCGGTGCTGATCAGCAGCTTCTTTTCCTGCTCGATGGCCAGCGGCAACGACGCCAGCAAGTACGCCAGCGTTTTACCAGTACCGGTACCGGCTTCCACCACCACGATGCCCGCATCGTTGGTGCGTTCGCCCTTTTCGTCGGCCGAGACCGAGCCCAGTGCCTTGGCGATTTCAGCGATCATCATTCGCTGGCCATAACGCGGTTTGAGGTCGAGCGCTTTGATCAGTTCTCGGTAGAGCGCCTGAATTCTTTCTTTTGATTCTTTGCTTAGCACGGAGTTACTCAATGGCTTGCCAGCCGCGTCGACGACTGACATTGAGGTGGTAACCGTCAACGGCAAGCACAATGCCGTCGCGGGTGATTTCTTCCAGTGTGACGTCCCGGTTAACGGGCTCGCCTTCAAACCATTCCCGACCGTTCATGGTGACGCTGCGCGATGCTGGGTCGCTGGCGTACAAATGGCCGGTAATGGTGAGTGTCGGTATTTTCTGCAACGAGCTGTACGGTGGCAAACGACGGGTTTCTATTTTTGCAGTCGTCGTTTCTGTTTCAGGGGCTGTCTCAGCCGCAGTGCGGGAAACTGCATCAGAAACAGCCGGTTCTTCCCCAACAGCCTCTTCACCAACAGCTTTTGCACGTGGAGGCTGCAACGGGCGGCTACTGACTGGCTCGGCTAATGCAATGGCGCCGATAACACCTTTTGCCGGTTTTACAGCTGGTGCTGCATTTGCCCTGGCAGCGAGCTCAGCATCAAGTTCGACAGGTACAGGCTCAGCAGGAACTGCTGCCGGAGCCATTGGAATCGACGGCGGCGCATTAGTGGAAGCGGCTTGAGGAGTCGGCTCAGGTGCCTTGATTGATGATTCAACAGGTTCATCAACGGCAACGCTATATTCCGTTGCAGCAGAGTTTTGCACGTCTGATGGCGAATTCATCCACCAGGTAAAGCCCACCAGCAACACCAACACTGCAACAACCAACACCACCAGCCCGAATGGCAAGCGAGCAACCACCACATCCGCCGCCTGAGCATTTGCTTGCGGGTCATCGCCTGATTGTGATTCGTCGTTTAAAGCCGCCAAGGCCGGGTGCTGAGAGGCATCCTGCTGACGTTGAGACTGGGCTTTTTTCAAAGCATCAAGAACGTAAGACATCAGCCATTGTCCTCGTCTGCAATGATTTTGGCATCAAAGTCCGGATTCGGATTGTGGCCTGCGTCTTCGCCTGCTTGTTGGTCGAGATACAGCTGGCGCTGCAAATACACCAGTGTTTGCGGCCCAATAATGCGGTCAGCATCCAGTCCATTAGCCACTTGGAACTTGGCCACTTCAATCGCCAGCAGCGGATCGTACAGTTGTGGGTCCAATCCGGTGGCCGCCTGCCCGTCCGGGCTGACAACCTGCCAATCACCATGCCAATCAATGTCCAACGCACGACGCACCCACTGCACCACTGGCGAACGCTGACCCGGCTGAATCGCTCGTTCGTATTCCTGCAACGGTTGCCAAATAACCAGCGCCGGATACTCGCCGGGCAGCTGTGGCACACCATCGTCGAACAGTTTCCACTGACCGGACACATTCACTGCCGTTTGCTGTTGCAGCGGCTGCAATTGCGATAACGGCCACTGAACCCACAAACATTGCCATCCAAACTGGGACAATTCCGCGCAATCCAGCTGCCCAAGTCCCATTTGGTCGCTCAATCGACGAGTAATCGCATCCTGACGGTTTGAAATCGCCGTTGCTTGAGTGTTGTTTGTTTTTTGTGCTGCCTGGTCATTTTCTGCCAATTGGTCGCCAAGCCGTGCTCCTGAAAGCCCAGACTCTGAATGACCAGACCCGGACTGCCCTTCTCCCGAGCCTGCTGTACCTTCTGGAGATTCTGTGGCCGACAAGGCTACTGAGTCAGCACGTTCTGTTTGAGGCGCAATCCAAGCTGCCAGCGCTTGACGCCACTGGGAAACCGTCGACTGCCCCGGCAACAGCAACGCTGCAATGGCAACAACCAAAACAACCGTTAACGCCCAAACCGCACGAGTCAGACGTTTAACGTGCAGCCGACCATTTTCCCCGACGGAAGGCGTCGTCGGTGCAGAAGCGTTTAGCTGAGCATTACCATTAACGTGAGTCGATACAAAAGCAATTGAATCCGGAACGGCCAGCACTTCAGCCATGGCCTGCATGGCGGTTTGCTCACTTACCTGTGTGCGGCTTTGGGCAAATGCCCCCAATAGGCAACGGTCTGCAACGCTGTTGATCAACCGCGGAATGCCTTTACAGCCCTGCCAAATAAGATGGGCCGCAGCTTGTTCAAATACATCGCCCGGGCCACCCGCGTTTTCCAAGCGGAACCGTAAGTACCCTTCGATATCTGCCTGAGCCAGAGTGTCCAGGTGATAACGCGCGGTGATGCGCTGATTCAACTGCCGATGTTCGTGACGCAGCAGTAACTCACGCAGTTCTGGCTGACCAACCAGAATCAGCGTCATCAGCTTTTCTTCTGATGTTTCCAGATTGGTCAGCAGTCGAATTTGCTCCAAGGTCGGTGCAGGCATCGCCTGAGCTTCATCCACCAGACAAATAACCCGCTGCCCCTTGCCATAGCAGTCGAGCAAGAAAGCATTGAGCTTTTTATAGAGCGCCTGCTGCTGATCATCGTCCTGATACGAAATTTCCAGTTCATCGCACAGCGCTTGCAGCAGCTCCAACGGATTGAGCTGCGGGTTAAACAGATAGGCCGTGCGAATGTTGTCGGGAGCGGTTTCAAGAAACGCCCGGCACAGAGTGGTTTTACCCGTGCCCACTTCACCGGTCAGACACACCAGTCCGCCGTGGCCAGTCAAGGCGTAGTGCAAATGCGCCAATGCTTCCTGATGGCCCTTCGATGGAAACAGCAGGGATGGGTCGGGGGCAATCGAGAACGGAAACCGCTCAAGGCCGAAATGACTCAGGTACATGAAACTCTCTAACGATCACCAACAAGCAAGGGGCTGCGCCCTCTTTCCATTGGCCGCAACGTGTGGCCGCCCATCATACCGGATTTGATGAAACATTCGTGGCCAACTGCACACGCATCTGTCAGCAGCCAGGCATATTGAGATCAAAACACAACAAACCAACTTATTTGCTGGTGGCCCACATGGATACAATCGCCTCCTTTTGTTCCACCAAGCGAACACCGAGATAAAAATCAGTCTGATTAATCAAATAAATCACGAAATTGTTTGAACTTTAGTAAATTAACCCCATCTCATTCACCAACACTTACATTCATGGAGTTAGCTTATGTCCTGGACACTTGTTCTGGTGCTGGTCGCCTCCATCGTGTTACTGGCAGCACTGGGGATCATTAACCCGGTGTTTTCAGTGGCATTGAAAGGCCTGTTTTCCGTCGCTGTTCTGGCAGCGTTTGCCTTCATGCTTTACAAGCGAAAACGCACCATTGCCCGCCAGCATGCCACGCAGCGAGCACACGTTTCACAACACGCACATCAACCAACGAGAGAATAATGAAAACGCCATCCCTGAAAAAATCTGTTCAATCCTTCCTGCTGGTATCCGCGGCTTATCTTGCCGTTCCGGCTCAAGCAGCGGTAACCAACAACACAGCCCCTGCACAGCAAACTGGCGAAACCACCCTTCAGGTCGCCACCAGCAAGCGCAGCAGTTCGTTGTCTGAATCCCGCCAAACCGGCCAGTCTAAAAACTGATCAGAAGCCCAGCGGTACATTGATCGATACGTTAACCGACGCATCGCGGGCCGACGCGGCTCTTAAGTCGTCCGACTTGACCGCCAGCGAGAACCAGTCACTCGCCACGCCCAATCCCAGCTGCCGCGAACTGTAACCAGCCGTCGTCAATCGCCAGTGTTCGTTGAGCCGGAAGTCCTTTTCAACCCCAACACGCAGATAGTCTCCGTGACTCAGCAGCGTCAGTCGGGCCTGATATTCGGATTCGCTTAACGACGCCGTGATGGTTGGACGCAAACGGCCATAGAACACTTTATCTCCGGATTTCCCCGACGCCGTCACATCCGAGTCACACACGGTTTCGGCCGGGTCATTGAAATTCACACAAGCGCTGGTGTAGCCGGACGACTCCGTTCGAAACAGGTTCCAGATATCGGCAACCGCCACATCCAATACGGTCGTCGGACGCAATTGCCAACGGGCATTCACATCGAGGCTAGCGCCATAGCCCGGTGAATCGTCCGGCTGATACTCGAGAATTTTGTCTTCGTTGAACTGGTAGTCCAGCACCGCAGAAGCCGATTCAGTGTCGCCACTACTGGCTAGACCATTCAGCTCACCAAATTGCCATTGGCTCACCTGATACAGGCTAACGGTCGGCGTAAGCATCAAGCGGCTTTCCATCAGCGAAAAACGCCAGCTCGCCATCGGCCCCTCCGCCTGCAGGGTTCTGGCTTTAAGCTTCAATGTTTCGGTTCCGGATAACGCTGTGCCATTTTCCAAGGCGTCGTAGTAACGCACCATGCCGTCGGAAAAGGTCAGGTCATAGTGCCAGCGCTTTTGCCAACCGATCATCCAGCGTGAACCAAACCGATCAACGGCGGCGAGACCGGCTTGCAGTCGCGCATCCGCCCAGGCGTATCGGCCGTTTTCCACACTGCCATCCCACCCTTTCACCATATCCCGAATGGACACTGGCTCGCTGCTGGCTTCCATGTCCATGTTGGCAAACATCACATGGCGAGAGAGCTCAATACTGTCCGCGTAAGCCGCTCCCGAAACCATAGACAACGTCATTACCGCAGCAAGCGCCGACGTCAGACTCAACGTCGCTGGTACTCGTTTCGGAACTGGCGCTCGTGGCCCTGTTGCTGTTATTACTGCTGATGTTCTTGCAGAAGGAGACAATGACTCGCCTCGCACCATTCTTGATTGCACGTCTGTAAAACCTGTAAACATTTGCCGCTGTTATACCAGCCTGACGACAGAACCCAAGCCAGACAACCTAACTTTGCATCGCTCACCCCGTCTCCGCCACATACCTTCTTTACACCCTTCACCTTCTCTTGTTCTTAATCTTCCTGCTCATCAGGAGCCCAATGAAGCTTGGCCAAACGAGGGATAGGCCAATAACGACAACGGAACACAAGTAGCAGCTGACTATCTACAACAGGCGTTATACTGATGTTTACTGGCTAAAGGGGACATCTATTTAATCCGGTGCTCACTCTGGGCTACCGGGTGGTTTCGAGTCACGAAGCCGACTTGCAGGCCTGACGGGTCAAGTCAAAAGTCGGCGACACAGAGTCGAGATCATCCGGCAGCCCCCGCAGGGCGCGGGTTGCCGCCGCCCAGTGCTGTGTTGACGAACTTGAAAAGGACTTGTCATTTCGCTGCATTCGTCGCCTTGCACTGAACAACGGCAACACTCGCGCAGAGCCGTGCAGGATTAAATAAATGTCCCCTAAACGCCTGATTCGGTCCCCTTTTATGGAAATCCATCCGCTATGACCGCCATTTATATATCCCTGATCGCTACCGTTGCCTTGCTGTGCCAATGGCTGGCCTGGCGAGTACGCTTGCCTGCCATTCTGTTTTTGCTCATCGCAGGCCTGATAGCCGGGCCGATCAGTGACGTATTACATCCGGACGCCTTATTTGGTGATTTACTATTCCCGCTGGTATCGCTGTGTGTTGCAGTCATCCTGTTTGAAGGCAGCCTGACGCTGGATCTGCAAGAAATTCGCAATCGTCAGGGCATGGTGAAAGGTCTGGTTACCGTCGGCGCATTGGTAACCTGGGCGGTGATCGCAGTGACTTGCCAATGGCTGTTTGAGCTTGGCTGGGCCATGTCGATTCTGTTTGGCGCCCTCACCGTGGTGACTGGTCCTACCGTCATTGCCCCTATGCTTCGGACCATTCGACCTCGGGCCGATCTCGGCAATATTCTGCGCTGGGAAGGCATTCTGATTGATCCCATCGGCGCACTACTGGTGGTCGTGGTGTACGAATTCCTTGTTGCCCACGGTCAGGCCGAAGGCATTGCCCACAGCGCCATCGCATTTTTGAAGATTATTGGCATTGGCACTCTCGCCGGTGTCGCGGCGGGCTGGGCGCTGACGCAGTTACTTTCGCGCAACTGGTTACCGCAATATCTGCAAAATCTGGCCATGCTGGCGAGTGTGATGCTGGTGTTCAGCGTGTCGAATCTAATAGCTCACGAGTCTGGCCTGCTGGCCGTCACCCTGATGGGCGCCTGGCTGGCTAACCAGAAGAACATTGAAATCAGTGAGATTCTGGAATTCAAGGAACAGCTCAGCCTGGTGCTGATTTCCGGCCTGTTTATTCTGTTGGCTGCCCGCCTTCAGCCCGAAGACATTCTCAGACTGGGATGGACTCCGCTGATTTTGTTAGTTGTTGTTCAGTTTGTTGCACGGCCGCTATCGGTATGGATTTCTGCCATTGGCAGCTCTTTAACGTGGAAAGACAAGGCGTTTCTCGGTTGGATAGCGCCTCGAGGCATTGTTGCTGCAGCCGTCTCGGCGCTGTTTGCCATCAAGCTGGAGCAGCAGGGCTACGAATCTGCCTCGCTGCTGGTGCCTCTGTGCTTTTGCATCATTTTCGGCACGGTTATTTTCCAGAGCGCCACCGCCAAACTCTGGGCAAAGCTGCTGGGCGTAAATGAACCAGCCAACAACGGTTTTCTGCTGGTCGGTGCCAACCCGATCAGCCTGGCGCTGGCAGAAGCTCTGAACAAGCAAGGGCTGAAAGTGCTGGTGACCGACACCGAACACGCCGAAATCCAGAAAGTACGCATGGCAGGCATTGCTACCTTTTATGGCAATGCCGCATCGGAATACGCCACTGAGCGCATCGACCTGACCGGCATTGGCCGCATGCTGGCAGTTTCTGCCGACTCACACATGAACAGTCTTGCGGCCGTGTATTACGCGCAGGAGTTTGGCGCCGACAAGGTCTACGCCCTGCAAACCAGCGAAGATAACAGCAAAGCCGGGCGTCACCGCCATGTGGGCAAACACCACTCCGGGCCGTTGTTCGACCTGACAACCAGCTGGACAGATATTATGTATCGCCTACAGCAAGGCGACGTTATCAAGGCCACTCGACTGAGCGACGAGTACAGCTATGACGACTATATAAAGCAGCACGGAGACTACGCCATGCCTTTGATGTCGATTTCGGCCGATGGCAAACCGCGAGTTCGTATTGCTGACGAGCCTTTTAGCCCCGACGACCACAACGTGGTTATCAGCTTATATAAAGCAGAAGGATTGGAAACCCCGGCGAATGAAGTATTAAAAGCAGACGATAGCCCCAAGCTTCCTGATTAAGGGCCTGGGTTTAGGCTTCTTTGTTTGTTTAACTGCTCTTTGGTTGAACTGCTCGCTTGCTTGACTGAGCTCTGGCTTAACCGTTAGCGGGTTTATCCAAGAACAGCTCTCGAACGCCAAGAATAGAAAAACAGCCGCCACAAGAACACCTCGCACCGTTCAATACTGCCTGCCCGCCATTTACTGTCGATTGTGTCTTTTCTGGCACCTGCTGGTGTGCTGCTCGGACGATTCAACGCACAACTGCACGTTCAAAACACGAAAATGGAGCCGGCCGCAAGACCATGGTTACCCCGGCCACTCTCAAGAAATCCCGACAAGCACCAGCCGGGATGGCCCGGAGTCCGTGGCACTTAAACATGGATCAACGGCCGCCAAATGGACACTAGCCTCGAAGGGGCGGCCACAATGGATAGAAATTGAGCAGTTGATTAAAAACGGGGATAAAAGGAGGGTTTTGGGGCAAACAAGCAAATATCGATCGTATTTTGACCATCTATACATATCTTTACAATAAGTACTGCCTGTAAACGACCCGCAAATGAGAGTTTTATTGCGCTACTGAAATATTTGGTTACACTCGCGTGGCTGCAAAATAACAACTCCAAGAGCAGAAAATGTTGCATTTAAACATGACTACTCTGATCATTAATTGACCTAAGTTGTAGTTTGATGGAGAAAAGCGTTTGGCACCAAGCATCCAACAGAAAACCAGGCATTTGGCCATAAGGGCGCTTTCCGCTCTTGTGTCTATTATTGCTGGTATGTTGGGCGCGACGTCAGAAATCCTCGCCGATACCGCACATCTGGCGGATTTCCCCCACGCTGAAAACAACGAATTCCTGATCGGCCTGAGCATTACCGCCATGTGTATTCTGCTGGTGGGCTTTGTGCTCTGGTACTGCTTTATTTATCTCAAGGCCCAAGCCAAGGCCGTTGGCCGCAAGCGCCGTTTCTATCGCGCCCCCGCCATCGCCAACGATGTATTCCTGGCCTCGCTCTGGTCCAGAGGGCCGCCACCCGTTTCGGCCTGACAGGTTTCTGTCTGGCCACATTTCAGGCTTCAGCCCACCAGTTTGCAGCGTTAGCAGGCCGGCGAGCACACGAGGCCAGCGGTTTTCCGCAACCAAGTCATTGGTCTAACATTAAGACTAAATGCAAATAACTATCAATCCTTATAAGGGTAAAACCATGACAGCCAAGAAGGTATCCCGATACGCATTGGGTCTTCTTGCCACCGCCGCTTTGTCCGGCTGTTCGGGGGGCATCCTCGATCCAAAAGGACAAGTTGGTGTTGACGAGAAGAATCTGATCCTGATCGCTACCGGACTGATGTTGCTGGTAGTAATACCAGTCATCTTCCTGACGCTCTACTTTGCCTGGAAGTATCGTGCTTCCAACAAAGCAACCGAAGCTGAGTATGCTCCTGAGTGGTCCCACTCCACCAAGATCGAAGCCGTTGTATGGGTCATTCCATGCATCATCATTTTGATCCTGGGCACCATTCCCTGGATCTCAACTCACGAGCTGGACCCATACAAGCCACTGGATCACGAGAAAGACCACCTGGAAGTTCAGGTTGTTTCTCTGAACTGGAAATGGCTGTTCATTTACCCTGAGTACAACATTGCTTCTGTAAATGAACTGGTTTTCCCTGCTCACACCCCACTGGCGTTCACGTTGACTTCTGACTCAACCATGAACTCCTTCTTCATTCCGCAATTGGGTAGCCAGATCTACACCATGGCGGCAATGAAAACCAAGCTGCACCTGATTGCTGATGAGCCAGGCACCTTCATGGGCTTCTCATCCAACTACAGCGGCGCGGGCTTCACCGGTATGAAGTTTGACGCCATCGCAGTAGAAGACGATGCCGCGTTCGAACAGTGGATTGAACAGGTCAAACAGTCTCCAAACGTACTGAGCGGTGCGGAATATAAGGCGCTGACCGAAGCATCCGAATACCACCCTGTGACTCTGTACAGCGCGGTTAAGCCTGGTTTGTTTGATGACATCGTTATGAAATTCATGAAACACCACGGTGCGACTCCGTTCTACCACAGCGCTGAAGATGGCCACATGTCTCACATGAACCATGGTTCTGAGCATGGTGCAGGACACGGCGGTGAACACAACGAAGGTCACGGCGACATGCACGCGACTGATTCCCACAACAACCATGATGTGTCAGGAGAGTAAGCATGCTGGGTAAGCTTTCCCTCGACGCCATCCCGCACGATCCTATTGTTATCGCGACTCTGATTGTCGTAGCAATTGGTGGTCTGGCACTGGCTGTCGCCCTAACCAAATACCAGAAGTGGATGTACCTCTGGAAAGAGTGGATCACTTCTGTTGACCACAAACGCCTTGGCGTTATGTACATCATTCTGGCCCTGATCATGATGATGCGTGGCTTTGCCGACGCCATCATGATGCGTACCCAATTGGCTGCCGCCACAAACGGCGGC
This sequence comes from Oceanobacter sp. ABM4_470, assembly GCF_056158645.1. Taxonomy (NCBI): domain Bacteria; kingdom Pseudomonadati; phylum Pseudomonadota; class Gammaproteobacteria; order Oceanospirillales; family Oceanospirillaceae; genus Oceanobacter; species Oceanobacter sp. ABM4_470. The sequence goes on along the minus strand of NZ_JBSWTR010000001.1, from coordinate 1,291,816 downwards.
GCTGGTTACCTGCCTCCTGAACACTACGACCAGATCTTCACCGCTCACGGTGTGATCATGATCATTTTCATGGCAATGCCATTCATGATCGGTCTGATGAACATCGTTCTGCCACTGCAAATTGGTGCACGTGACGTTGCCTTCCCATTCCTGAACAACCTGAGCTTCTGGCTGGCCGCTTCCGGTGCGATTCTGATGAACGTATCCCTGGGCCTGGGCGAATTCGCCAAGACCGGTTGGGTAGCTTATCCGCCGCTATCGGGGCTTCAGTACAGTCCGGGAGTCGGGGTCGACTACTACATTTGGGCACTGCAGATATCCGGTATTGGTACCACCCTGACCGGTGTTAACTTCCTGGCCACCGTTATCAAAATGCGTGCTCCAGGCATGAGCCTGTGGGATATGCCGATCTTCACCTGGACCTGTACCTGGGCCAACGTACTGATCGTTGCTTCCTTCCCTATTCTGACTGCTGCTCTGGGTATGCTGACCCTGGACCGCTACGCCGACTTCCATTTCTTCACCAATGATCTGGGCGGCAACTCCATGATGTACATCAACCTGTTCTGGGCCTGGGGTCACCCCGAGGTGTATATTCTGGTGCTACCGGCGTTCGGTATTTTCTCTGAGATTATTTCTACCTTCTCTCGCAAGCCATTGTTCGGCCACAAGTCGATGATTGTTGCCTCCGGCGCCATCTCGATTCTGGGCTTCATCGTTTGGCTGCACCACTTCTTCACCATGGGCTCCAGTGCCAACGTAAACGCCTTCTTCGGTGTGATGACCATGATCATCGCGGTACCGACCGGGGTTAAGTTGTTCAACTGGTTGTTCACCATGTACCGTGGTCGTGTTGAGTTCAGTGTTCCGGTTATGTGGACCCTGGGCTTCATGGTGACCTTCTCTATCGGTGGTATGACCGGCGTTCTGCTGGCGATCCCGGGTGCTGACTACATCCTGCACAACTCCCTGTTCCTGATTGCTCACTTCCACAACACCATTATTGGTGGTGCGGTATTCGGCTACCTGGCGGGCTTCGCCTTCTGGTTCCCGAAAGCCATGGGCTTCAAGCTGGACGTTAAATGGGGCAAGCGCGCTTTCTGGGGCTGGCAGATTGGTTTCTTCTTCGCCTTTATGCCGCTGTACGTACTGGGCTTCCTGGGCATGACCCGTCGTCTGAACCACACTGACAACCCGGATTGGAACATCTGGCTGTACATTGCTGCGTTCGGTGCCTTCATCATTGCCTTCGGTATCCTGTCTCAGCTGATCCAACTGTTCGTCAGCTTCAAGAACCGCGAGCAGCTGAAAGACACCACTGGCGACCCATGGGGCGGCCGTACTCTGGAATGGTCCACCATGTCTCCTCCACAGTTCTACAACTTCGCTGTAGAGCCAGATGGTAAAGGCGTTGACTGCTTCCACGCTGCCAAGCAAAACGGCACCGCGTACCAGCGTCCTGAGAAATACGCTCCGATCCACATGCCTAAGAACACGCCAGATGGTTTCCTCATCGGTATGTTGCTGACTGCTTGCGGTTTCGGTCTGATCTGGCACATCTGGTGGCTGGTTATTGTGACCTTCATCGCCACCATCGCTGTGGGCATCAAGCGTTGCTACGACAACGATGTTGACTACTACGTACAGCCAGAAGAAATCGAGAAAATCGAGGGCGAGCACCACGCTGCCTTGCAGAAGCAAGCGGAAATGAGGGCTTGAGATGACTGCTATGACTAACTCTCACGATGCTCACGACGAGCATCACCACCACGATACCAGTAAAACCACGCTGTTCGGTTTCTGGATCTACCTGATGACCGACTGTCTGTTGTTCGCATCGGTATTCGCCACTTACGCCGTGTTGTTCATGAACACGGCTGGCGGCCCAAGCGGCGCAGACATCTTTGAACTGGAACTGGTGGCCTGGGAAACCGCGGCTCTGCTGGTTTCCAGTATTACCTACGGCTTCGCCATGCTGGCAGCCTACAAGGGTAACAAGGGCTCCACGCTGAAATGGCTGGGTGTGACCTTCCTGATGGGTGTGGCGTTTATCTCCATGGAGATTTACGAATTCCATCACCTGATCACCCATGACTTCGGTCCTGATCGCAGCGCCTTCCTGTCCGCGTTCTTCGCACTGGTTGGTATGCACGGCCTGCACGTAACTGCCGGTCTGATCTGGATGATCATCCTGATGCTGGAAGTGAAAAACCGTGGTCTGGAAAAGCGTACCCAGACTCGTCTGGCTTGCCTGAGCATGTTCTGGCACTTCCTGGACGTGGTTTGGATCTGTGTATTCACCGTTGTATATCTGATGGGGAGCGTTTGATTATGAGTAATCATCACGACCACCACGAAGAAGGTCATGGTTCCTACTCTGACTACGTCATTGGCTTCGTACTGTCCGTTATCCTGACCGTGATTCCTTTCGGTCTGGTAATGACTGGCGCACTGGAGAAGAGCACCACTCTGATCACAGTGGTTGTATTCGCCATCGTTCAGATTGCGGTACACCTGAAGTACTTCCTGCACCTGAGCTTTAAAACAGAAGAAGGCGCCATCAACCTGATGACCTTCCTGTTCTCTGCTCTGATCATCGTCCTGGTTGTTGGCCTGTCCATCTGGATTATCTACGCCTCCAACTACATGATGATGATGTAAGGGAGTTGCCCATGAGTTCCGAAGCAACCTCTGTGTCACAACGTCTCAAGCGCCCTTTCAAGCGCTACCTGAGCGTGACCAAGCCGGGCATCATCATGGGCAACCTGATCGCCACTGCCGGGGGATTCTTCCTGGCGTCCCAGGGCAGCGTGGATTTCACGCTGTTCCTGGCCACGGTGATTGGCTTGTCTCTGGTGGTCGCCTCTGGCTGTGCCATCAACAACGGTATCGACCGTGACATCGACAGCCGCATGGAACGCACCCGCAATCGTGTAACGGTAACGGGCGAAATGTCACCACTGGCCGCAGTTAGTCACGGCATCGTGTTGGGAATCGCAGGCTTCGCTTTGCTGGCCTGGCAGACCAACCTGATGGCGGTACTGTTCGCTGCTTTCGGATTTGTGGTTTACGTAGGGTTTTACAGCCTTTGGCTGAAGCGCAGCTCGGTCTATGGCACCCTGGTGGGCAGCTTGTCTGGCGCCGTTCCCCCGGTAGTGGGTTACGTCGCAGTGACGGGCAGCTTTGACACCGGTGCAGCCATCTTGCTGACCATGTTCTGCCTGTGGCAAATGCCACACTCCTACGCCATCGCAATTTTCCGCTACGACGACTACGCAGCCGCCGGTATTCCGGTTCTGCCAGTTGCCAAAGGCGTATCGAAAGCCAAGCTGCACATTGTGCTGTACATCATCGCCTTTGCGCTGGTGACCGTACTGCTGACAGCAACCGGCTACGCAGGCTATGGCTTCCTGGCCGTTTCCTGTGCCACCAGCTTGTGGTGGTTGGGCATGGCCCTGAAAGGCTGGGGTCTGGAAGTGGACGATACTGGCTGGGCAAAGCAGGTGTTTATGGTTTCTATTGTGACCATTACTGCACTGAGCATTGCCATGAGCCTGGACTTCCACGGACCGGCACAGCAATGGATTTCACTGGGTTAACCGGTGAAAACGAAAAAGGCGGACACGATGTCCGCCTTTTTTATGCCTGAAGACCCATGGCAGCCGTAACAAGGCTGCCCAATTCTCAGTCCTGGGCTCACCAGATTCAGTTTCACTACTGCCACTACTATTTTTCGGAAATCCACGATGCCCAAAAAACTGTCAATCGCCGTTATCGCATTGATCGTTTACACGATACTTGGCAGCAATGACAATGGCTTAATGAGTATCCTTCTGCCGCTCGGACTGCTGGCAGGTGTCTTATGCAAATTAAAGGAGGCTCAATTCGTACTCAAGGGATTCGGGCATTTTTTTGTTCTGTTGCTTGGATATGCCGCAACTCTGGAAATGATCACACCAGAAGGAAGTGGTGTTAGTGCAAAACTCGAGGTCTATTCTCTTGAGCTTGGAACTGAGCCCTCTTTGGCGATAACAGCTGCCTTATTGGTTTTGTTCATGTTTTCCATTCATGGAGCCAAGGTGAATGAATTTTTCAGCAGGCAGATCGTCCCGCCATTCATCACTGCCAGGTTCAGCGGAAATACAGTGGCCTGCTATGGCGCATTTATTGTTTTTTCAACCTCTATCTACCAATCGTTTCAGGTCAAGTACGAAAATCTCCAAACTGCTGACTACGTAAACACGGTCAACGCCAGCATGAGCCTATTCATTGCCCATTACCGATTAAGCTCGGATGAGTACAGCAGGTTCGCCCTAACAATGATTGAACAAGACAAAGCGCATCTGGAAGGAATTAACCATATTCCAGCAGAGGCAAAGCAGGAGCTACAGGATGCCCTGCTTAAGATGGATGCAATACGAGGCGAGATAGAAAGACGCGATAACGGCGGCTAGGCCCTACCTACCGCGTGATAGGCCTTGCTTTAAGATGTTTTCAGGCGTCGGCCTATCTCCCGAGCGATGAAGCGAACGAGCCTGGCCAAGTTGAAAAATGCCCAAAACACCAATAGTGTATAAATAGCCAGCACCGATGTTTGTGAGCACTTTGGGGCAACTAACGATCAACTATTCGGCAGTTTGGCTACCTTGGCTCACAGCAACGCTCACCACAAGTGTCACCTCAACCCTTACCGAGCCAACACCAAACCCGGCAGGCCAAATTCCTTAGCCAGCATCTGGTCGTAATCGTCAGCACTAACGGTGCTTTGCGTAGTTTTGCCATTGGCGATGTGTTTCAGGCTGTCACCCAGCAGTACCTTACGACCTTCGGGCGTGAACAGTATCGCCAGCGGCTTTTGTACAAAGATAGCGTCCGGGTGGGTGGAATTCAGGTAGTTAGCCGGGGCAAAGTCGATCCATTCCGGTTGGTACAGGTCGAAGCCATATTGGTTGGCCCATTCTCCCCCCTCTTCAATCTGTCCCCCGACCAGGGCTTTCAACAAAAAGCCGTCGCCATCGCGTTCCAGCATATAGGTGTCGCTGTCTTGCTGGACTGGTTGATTGAGTTCGGCCAGATTCATGGGCGCTCGAATACCGTAGCTGCCAAAGCCGAGGTCGCATAGGTACTGCTCACCTTCGATGGTAACCACCAGCGCCATATGGGTTTTCGGGCGTTTGACCGGGTAAAACATCGGACGCGCGGCAACAAACTGGTATTCGATGCCCATGGCCGTTAGTGCCATGGCGAACAGACCATTTACTTCATAGCAGTACCCGCCACGACCCTGTCCGGAGAAAACGATTTTATTGACGATGTCTTCCGGCTCCATGGAGACAATTTTGCCCGCCTGCACGTCGAGATTTTCAAACGGTACAGTAAATAACTGCCGACGCATCATTTCAGCCACGCAGTCGATGGTGGCGCTGGGTTCTCCATCAAAACCGATGCGTTTGAGGTAGTCGTTCAGTACGAAATTTGAGGCCTGCATGGCTGTCTCCAAGTTGTGTTCCGGCCCAGCATGCTACGGCACCCCACACCAGCAACCAACCGGCATATCGGCAATCTGTTTTTCCGAGCAAGCGGCCTGATTCTCACCTCTGCGTATAGGCTGAAACTGGAATTCACTATCTTGGCCTGTCTCCACTCTCACCCGCCAGAACAAGCGCATGGCTACTTCATGTTTCAAGCATCAAGTCCCCAGCCCTATATCTCGAATCAGATGCTGTATAAATAACCAGTATTTTTAGCCCCCCCGAGAAATTGGGCATATATTCAGAAGACCTACCTGAAAACTGTTCGAAAAATGCTCTTTATTACGATATGAATCTGCCTTCACGCACTGCGCTTGCTGAATAAATACCTTGTTTGATCATCTTTTGAACAATCCTTGGGGAAATGACTAGCGGCGTAAAATCCTCACTGCACTGTATAAATATACAGGTTTGGTTATCCTACTGGCACGAGCTTTCGGCGTCGTAGCTGTAAGTGGTTCTAACCAGTCGCACCCTTAGCGCATCCGTTCTTGGCGCTGCGGCAATTGCCCCGGACGCCGAATCCAATGCCCAGCTAAAACCGTCCGCAGACGTTGTAACGCCCGCCTCCAGCTGCTCGCTGGTCAGCATGGCCGGGGTTGCCGTCCACCAGCGGTTTTCGGCGGTAAAGTCGGTTTGGTCGGTGAAAGCCTGCAAGGAGTAACTCGGGTTGATGCAGGCAGGCTCCGTCAACGCGTTCAATTCCTTAATGGATGGCAGACGCCAGTCGCTAAAACCATTCAAGCCCCCGGACACATTCAGTGACTCGACGTATTGCAGTGCTTGTTGCCAGTTCTTCAGCTCCACACTGCCAGTTTCACAACCACTGCCTGCCAGGCCCGCGTCACATGCTGCCCACATCAGGCCGGTACGCTGATCCACGACGTTACCGTTACACAGATTTTCCTGCTCGGTCGTTACACGCACCATGGTTGTCTCATCGAGGCATAGCTGGGCAGCTTGTACCGGAAGTGATGGTAAACAAAGCGACGCCACAAGCAGCGAGGTATTCGAAAGCCTGGTCTGCAGCAGTTTGGCCTGAAGGCGTAAACGACGTATAGAAATCGAAGTGTGGTGTGATGACGACATGATATGGCCCATTAGAGCGCCTCCCCTGATTCCGCCCCTGATTCCGCCCCTGATTCCACCGCAGGCGTCGCGACCATGCGAACTCGCTCCTCTCTGGTGGATAAAATCTGACTCAATGCGCCGGTGTCGAAATCTACCGCCCAAGGCCTGCCAGACACACCTCGATTCATGGTCCAGTAATGCTTGGACGCCGTATTGGGGAAGTAATCCTCGTTAATCACAGGGCGGGTAACCCCATAGTCGACCAGGCCCACCAGCTCCCGCCGACTGGGTACTCGCCAGTTATTAAAACCACAAACCTGATCCGTATTGAGCAGGGTCTGAAGCTCATCCCATGAGGAACCTACCACGTCGGTTCCAGCGCCTCCGCCCCATTGATAAGAATTGGAATCCTTGTCCCGCAAGCCGCCGTCGCGGGTTTTAATCTCCCACACCAGCCCGGTCAATTCGTCTTTTACGCACGCCCACTCCGAGGCTCCGGCAGTCAATGCATTGCCGCTGTTGTCCAGTTTGGTGAAACGTGAGCTGGCCGACAGCCCTTCGCCAGCGCGATAACAATCCTGATAAGTGATGGTTTCGCCGGTGCAATCGCTGTTGATGCCCGTCGGATAGTTAGCGCCACGCGTAACGCCGGATGCCGCTATGCCTTCGGCCGCTGTCACCGCTTCGGCTTCTGGCACCACGTAGATGGTGCTCACGGTAGATGTTACGCCGTCAGAGGTTTCCGTGAGCGTAAAGCGATATTCTGTTCGGGCATCAACCACCGGACTGATGAAAGACGCCAATGCGGTTTGCGCCCCCGATATTTCAACCAGGCTACCTGACGTTAAAAACCAGTGATAGGCAATGCTGTCGTCCGCTGTGTTGGCTTGCAGGTAAACGCGATAATTTGATTCAACGGTGGCGGTGGAGCCCGCCAGAACGGTAATTTCAGGGTAATTGCCCGGCGCCGGATTTACATCTGGCTCGGGTTCGGTAACGGGGTCTGTCTCGACATCGGTGTCTGAGCCGCTATCCGTATCTGAGTCGCTGTTATCAGTACCAGTATCGGTATTAGGATCAGCCGCGTCGGTATCACCAGAATCCGAGCCACTGTCGGTATCGCCACCGGTATCTGTCCCAGCGCCATTATCTGTGCCGGTATCTGTTTCCGAACCGCTGTCTGTTTCAGTGTCGGAATCAGACCCTGTCTGTTCGGTCGCATTTCCATCGCCGTCTGCGGAATCCCGATGAGGGGTTTCACCACCGCACCCCACCAAAACCAGCGCCAAAACACTACTGGTGAATACTGCGAGCCAGGGTTTGCATTCCTCTCGGGACTTGAGCACGGGAAAACCTCCTTGTTCGGACTACTGCCCGTGTTTCCGCTGATAGTCTTATACAGTAAAGAAGTCGTTACTGATCAGCAATTCAACAGCCCATTACAAACTCGCCATTGATGTAATTTGGCCCAAAAACACGTAAATACTGATGCATCGCATTGCCACATCTCGATTTGAAATGGCATTCATTAAAAAACCCCGACCAGCTTTCACTGACCGGGGTTTTGAGTGTTCAGGGTTACGGGAAGATCACCCTCCCCTGCAACAGCTTAAAGTGACTTACTGAGCCGCTTTGAACTTCAGGCGGTAAGCGTGCAGCAGTGGCTCGGTGTAACCACTTGGCTGCTCTTTACCCTTGAAGATCAGGTCAGAGGCAGCTTTGAAAGCAATGCCGTCAAAGCCTGGAGCCATGTTGAGGTACGCAGCATCACCGGCGTTCTGGCCATCTACAACAGCGGCCATGCGCTTGAGGCTATCTTCTACCTGTTCACGGGTACAGATGCCGTGCTCCAGCCAGTTAGCGACGTGCTGGGAAGAAATACGCAAGGTCGCGCGGTCTTCCATCAAGCCAACGTTGTTGATGTCTGGCACTTTGGAACAACCAACGCCCTGGTCAATCCAGCGAACAACGTAACCCAGGATGCCCTGACAGTTGTTGTCGATTTCACGCTGAATTTGCTCTTCGGTCAGCGCCGCTTTCTGCTCTTCAGTCATCAACGGGATGGTCAGAATGTCGTCGACAGAGGCAAACTGACGTTGTTTCAGCTCTTCCTGTACGGCAAACACGTTTACCTGATGGTAATGCAATGCGTGCAAGGTAGCGGCGGTTGGTGATGGAACCCAAGCTGTATTCGCACCGGCTTTCGGATGGCCGATTTTCTGCTCCATCATCTGGCCCATTTCATCCGGAATTGGCCACATGCCCTTACCGATCTGGGAGCGACCTTGCAGGCCGTATTTCAGACCGGTGTCGACGTTCCAGTTTTCATAGCTGTTAATCCACAGCTGTTGCTTCATGATGGTTTTTGGTACGAAAGGACCCGCCAGCATGGAGGTATGAATTTCGTCACCCGTGCGATCCAGGAAGCCGGTGTTGATAAATACAACGCGATCTTTCGCAGCTTCGATACAACGGCCCAGGTTCACGGTGGTACGACGTTCTTCGTCCATAATGCCCATCTTCATGGTGAAGCGTGGCAGACCCAGAGCGTCTTCTACGCGGCCAAACAGTTCGTTGGCGAAAGCCACTTCTTCAGGACCGTGCATTTTTGGCTTAACGATGTTCACAGAACCGGTGGTACTGTTCTTGAATGGCGCGTTGCCTTTCAGGTCGTGCATGGCACACAACGTGGTTACCATGGCGTCCATGATGCCTTCTGGTACTTCGTTGCCGTTGGCGTCCAGCATTGCCGGGTTAGTCATCAGGTGACCAACATTACGGATGAACAGCATGGAGCGGCCTTTCAGCTTCACGGTTTCGCCGTACAAGCCGGTGTATTCACGATCCGGGGTCATGGTGCGGGTGAAGGTTTGACCGCCTTTGGTCACGGATTCTTGCAGGTCGCCACGCATCAGGCCCAGCCAGTTGCTGTAGGTAATGACCTTGTCTTCAGCGTCTACGGCAGCAACGGAGTCTTCACAGTCCATAATGGTGGTCAGTGCCGACTCAACCAGAATATCTTTGATACCTGCCGGGTCGGTTGCACCAATTTGCGAGCTGGCATCAACCTGAACTTCCAGGTGCAAGCCATTGTTTTGCAACAAGATAGCCGTCGGAGCTTCCGCTTCGCCGTTGTAGCCTTTCAGTTGTTCCTGATTGGCCAGGCCGGTGGTCGAGCCATCTTGCAGGGTGACAACCAATGCACCGCTGGCAATGCTGTAGCCAGTGCTGTCGGCATGGGAGCCAGCTGCCAATGGAGCAGCCTGATCCAATACGTCACGAGCGTAGGCGATCACCTTGGCACCACGGGCCGGGTTGTATTCCCTGGTCTTTTCCGCACCACCGTCTTCAGACAGTACGTTGGTACCATACAGAGCGTCGTACAAAGAACCCCAGCGCGCATTGGCGGCGTTCAATGCAAAGCGTGCATTCATTACCGGAACCACCAGCTGTGGACCGGCCATGGTACCGATTTCAGGCTCTACGTTTTCAGTCGTGGCCTGGAAATCGTCGGCTTGTGGCAACAGGTAGCCAATTTCTTGCAGGAACGCCTTGTACTCGTCTGCATTGTGCGCAGTGCCTTTACGCTCGGTGTGGTAGGCATCGATTTTGGCTTGCAGGTCGTCACGCTTTTCCAGCAAGGCACGGTTTTTCGGGGCCAGCTCGTTGACGATGGTGTCGAATTCAGCCCAGAAGACATCGGCGTTTACGCCAGTGCCGGGAATTGCCTTTTCATTTACGAAGTCATACAGGGCTTGGGCGATTTGAATGCCACCCTTCTGAACGTATCCAGTCATCTTGGGCCTCTCGTGGTTGGGAACGGTAAAAATACTTATTGGTCAGCCGTTCCAATTGTCTCTTCCAGGAGCACTGTTTCTGACAGCTCTAACCTGTTCTTGGTGCACCGAGTATAGCCGCCACTCAGAGCGCCAAGTAACCGGCATACAAACGATACTTGCCATTCAGGAAATAAATGCCTACCAAAGTACTGATCATCATTTATTCGCCATTCACTCCGCCCAACTAAATATTTCAATCCACAGGCTTGACCATACCTATACAACACCTATACATTGAACAGGTAAGTTGAGTAGGAGATCGAATTATGGCGCGTAAACAGCAACCCAAAGCCGACGCTCGACAAAAGCAGCTGGAACAAGATATCGCTGCCTTCCTTGCCAGTGGCGGCAAGATTCAGCATATAGAGATCGGCTGTAGCGGTGAAAATCCCTGGATTCCGGAGAACCAGCACAACCCCTGTACTCGGGTAGTACTGGCCAACCGAATCGCCCCCGGTTTCACCTTGCAATAAAGATTTCACAGGGCTCACCTATCGCTCTGCGTACCCTCACCCCCTTGGCGGCTTGCTTCGCCCTGGCGCAAGCCGCCCTTTTTAACTTCTTCAAGTCCGCCATTCGGTCCATGCGTTTGCCCATGATTGCATCCCCTACCTAACGCTGATTCGGCAGACCTTTTGTTTTTGTTACCCTGTGGCGTCACACAAGGAACCTTTCATGGACGCTATAGCCAGCACACTGCTTTCTTCCGGCCGGGCCGCCGTCGACCTGGCCCTGTTTGTTCTTCTACCCATCATGATCGTCATGCTCAGCATCATGCGCTGGCTGGAGTGGATTGGTTGGCTGCCCAAAATTGTTGCGGCGGTTGCCCCGCTGCTGCGTCCACTGGGCCTGACCGGGCTTGGGGTGTTTGCGCTTCTACAGGTCATGTTGGTGAGTTTCGCCGCTCCGATTGCCACACTGGCGTTAATGGCCAGAAACGGCACCTCTTCGCGTCATATTGCCGCAACCCTGGCGATGGTACTGGCTATGGCTCAAGCCAATGTGGTGTTCCCGATGGCTGCTGTGGGCCTACAAATTTTGCCGACCATGTTGATTGCCTTGTCGGGTGGCTTATTAGCTGCCGCGGTTACTTTTTACGTCACAGGACGAACGCTCAGCAGTACCGAAACGGAGGCCGATGAGCCCATAGAACTGGATGCGGAAGGCAAAGGTAATTTGCTGGATGTGATTCGCCATGCAGGCAAAGATGCCTGGAATATTGCCATTGGTGCACTGCCACTGCTGGTGGTATCGATTGTGGCGGTTAACCTGATTCGTCTGACCGGGGTGATTGGCTGGTTGGAAGTTAACCTGGCCTTTTTGTTTGAATATTTGGGCTACCCAACCCAAACGCTGCTGCTGGCCATCACCAAGTACATTGCTGGAGGCACAGCCATGATGGGGATTGCGGTTGAGCAATTTCAGGCCGGTGCGTTGTCATCGCAACAAATCAATCTGCTGGCGGGGCTGTTGCTTTGTCCTCTGGACGTGGCGGGTGTGGCTATTCTGGCGGCCGCAGGCAAGCGTGTTGGCGGCGTTGTTAAACCGGCTGTGCTAGGCGCTATGGTGGGCATTGCCTGGCGTATTGGCTTACATGCCTGGCTGTTTATGTAAGCTTCTCTCTGCTCCTGCTCCAAACAAAAGCGCCCAAACAAAAGCACCCAAACAAAAACGCCCGCGTGAAAGCGGGCGTTTTTGTTTTACCGAAACCTTATGGCAGGCATTGCTTACTGCAAGGTTTCGAAGGTGCCGTCGATGTAGCGCACGATCCAGGTGCCGTTTTCTTTCGATACGGAACCGTAAATCACATCACGGTAGTTGAGGTAGAAGGTCGCAGTGTCCAGATCAAACGCCGCGTTATCGTCTGCAGTGTTCGACGTAACACAACGCTGGTAGTTGCCTTCGTTATCAACGTAGTAAGTGTACGGCAGCGGATCAATGTCCTTGATCTGGCTTACGTAAGCCGTCAGCGTGCTATCGTGGGTTTCAGTGGTGCCATCGGCCCAGGTCAGGCTTGCGCCATCCTTGTACACTGACAAGGAACCGACAGTGTCGAACTCGTAGCTGGTGCTGTAGCTCAGGCGGATACGGTCCACGTAAGAGCCGTAACCGATATTGATATTGCCACTGCTGCTGGTGCTGCTGTAATCGTGAGACAACGCAGCCGTCACCGAGTAGGTATCGCTGGTTGGAGCACTGATGTAGGAGTCGAACAAGGTATCCGGCTCACCGTCCAGATTGATCATGGTGCGGAAGCGCAAGCCATTCAGGCCAAGTACCAGCTCGTCGTACAAGGTGCCGTCGAAGCTATCACCCTCTTCGGTCAGTGTATCCAGCACCAGACAAGAACCGGTGTCGCCGGTTACCGCTGGCCATTCAACAAAATAGGTACCGCGGCCGTCCACCTCAATGCGAGACAACAAACCATCAGCCCACAGGTCGTTGGTGAATTCTTCGAAGGTGGTTTCACCGTAGTAGCGATCTTTTGGCTCACAGCTGGACACTTCCCAGTCAGAGTCGCCCTCAACCAGGTAGCACTCTTCAGTGTCGTAGGTGTAAAGCAGCTCGTCGGTGTCGTCATCGTCGTCACGATCGTCTTCGTCTTCACGCTGGGTGTTGGGGTACAAGCGGTAGCGCACGGATTCACCCATCGGAATAATCAGATCCAGATACTCAACCTCATAACCTGAAACAGTTTGCGTGCCAGTGCGGTAAGTCACCAATGCAGTTTCTACACTGCCGCTCTGGTTATCGGTGCCGGAGTTTGGCGTGAAGAAACCATTGAACGATGCCCAGGTTTTGTCCGGGTAATACTCGGAGGCATTGGCAGCGGTGGCCGTAATGTCGATGTTGGTGTAGTCATCGTCGTCGTCATCGTCGTCGGTGCGCGCATCAGAAATACGGCCATCCAGTGCCACGGTGTCGATGTTAAAACGCAGTTCGGAGGTGCTGTCCTGAGGATCACGCACACCACGGTAGAACAGACGGAAGCTGCCATCTACCTGCAATTCATCGGCGGTGCCCAGAGTCGTCTGGTCGTAGAACTCAAAGTCACCCCAACGCAGTTCGTAACCCAGCACTTCGTTGGTTGCCGGATCATCCAGCAGTGACACTTCGTCGGTGAAGTACACACGCACAGCAGACGGCAGTTCGATGTCGTTGTCTTCATCGTCGTCTTCGTAGTAATGATCTACGTTGAAAATCAGATTACCCGACTGGTAAGAGCCAACAATCAGTACATCAATGGCGTGAGACTGGGTTGGTTCGTCCTCTTCATCGGTGGTGTTGGTATCAGCAACTCGCTGGGTCACCACAATGTCGCCGCCGTTCAGAGACAAACGACCACTTGAAATCTGGCTGTCGTCGTAATCCGTCAACCAGGTGTATTCGCTGTAGTCCGGGGTAGGACAGCCCACATTGATGTAACAGTCGGAGTAAAACTCGTAGGTCTGAATGTAAGCTGTCAGAATGGTGTTAAAGGCTTCTTCATTGTCGTCACCGACCTGTTTGATCATATCGACATAGGCGTCTACCTGTTCACGGTAGCCATCTTCAAAGAAGTTCTCGCCGTAGTCACGCAACACATCCAGGAACGCCTTGCTGCGCGCCAGACCAACGGTGAAGTCTTCGTAGTCATCGGTGCCGATCATGGACTCGATGGTATCCGGTACCGCAGTGGTCAGCGTTTCATCCGTCAGTGAAGCAATATCGGCATCAAAACCGGATATAACGGCATCAACGTAGGTTTGCGCGGTACTGTTGGTCACATCCAGTGCAGCCAGATTGTCACGAGCAGACTGGAACAGGTCTTTCAGATTCAGCGTCTGATCACCCGCCGCCTGCATCAGCTGACCAGAGTTAGCCACCAGCTCGGCACCAACGGTGTCGAACAGGGAGTCTGTTCCGGTCCAGGATTCTTCCAGATTAATCCAGGCAGCAACCAGAGCACCGTAACGGATGCGGTCGAGCATGGCGGTTTGGTCACCGGTGTAGTTGTCGATACTAGACAGGTCCGCAGGCTGGGTTACCTGTACATCATCCACACCGATGATTTTGGATACCTGATTGACCGACTGAAGCACAGACCAGGCCGAGTAATACCCCGTGGTTGACCACTCAGAGGTGGATTCAATGTACAGCAGACCGTAGCCCAGCGTTGCTGCCAGATCCGTGAACGGCGTAATCCGAATCACTTCGTCTTCGGCCAGATCGTAAGCCACTGAACGCCAGCGTTCGCCGGTCATTTCATAACGTTCACCAAAAGCGACGCTGTTGCCATCTTCGTCGGTACAGCCGTCAACCCACTGGCAACGCCAGGTGGTGCCGTCGTCGTCCAGTTCTTCATCGTAGGTTTTGCCAATCAGCGTGAACTGCTGGACTTCTTCAGCCGAGATAGTGATATCGACGGAATTATCATCGTCGGTATCGTATTCGGTGTAATCCAGAGTACCGGAGCTGGTGGTATCGACCTGGCCACCTTCGGTTACCGCGACAGACCAGATATAGGCATCCTGAAGACCACCCTGGGCAGCCCGAACATCCACCTTGACGGTATCGGAGTCACTACTGCCGGAAGAACAGCCAGCCAGGCCGGTTGCAATAAAAGCGGCTGCCACCAGCCCGCCAAAACGCTTGTGCATACGAACAACAATCCTGATTTGATTCGGTTTTGATGTGCCCAAAGGCACAAACCATACTTTTGGGCACACAAATGAGCGCCATAATAGCAGGCTTTGATCGACCCACCAGAGCAACAAGAGTTCAAAAGCGTCAGCAAATGGCAGAAAGTTTGGCTGCACCCGTGCCAATTGGAAATGCCTTGGTTAGAATGCGGCCCCGCTTTGAGGTATCCAAACATGCAGTTATTCGTCAATCAGCTCACCAATGTAGATTTCAGTTTTCTTGATGCCGAACGTGGCATGGTCGGAGAAACCTGGCTGGCGTCCGCGCTGCTGAATGGCACACTGGATGAACAAGGCATGGTGTGCGACTTTGGCGTGGTCAAGAAAACGCTGCGCAACTGGCTGGACGATGAGCTGGATCACCGCTTGCTGGTACCAACCCGGTCCGCCAATTTGACCATCGAATACAACGCCGAGCGTGTTCAACTGCAATGGCAATCCCAACGCGGCAGCATCGAGCTGGACTGTCCACTGGAAGCCGTTGCACTGGTGGATGCCGACGAAATCAATGACGCCACAGTATCGCGCTGGTGTATTGCCGAATTGGCAGAA
The DNA here is from genome assembly GCF_056158645.1 of Oceanobacter sp. ABM4_470. Taxonomy (NCBI): domain Bacteria; kingdom Pseudomonadati; phylum Pseudomonadota; class Gammaproteobacteria; order Oceanospirillales; family Oceanospirillaceae; genus Oceanobacter; species Oceanobacter sp. ABM4_470. Next base: position 1,276,141 of record NZ_JBSWTR010000001.1, on the reverse strand, counting down.
CATTTCCCGGTCAGTGTTGAACAACTACAGCTGACGTTTGAGCCGGAAGCCATTGACGCCGCTTTCTATCATTACAGCCACGGCCTGAAGAAGCACAACGGCAACTGCCAGCGTATTGCTCACGGACACCGCTCCCGTATCGAAATTTCCATCGACGAAGCCCGTTCTGCCGCTCTGGAAAGCGAATGGGCAGAACGCTGGCGCGACATTTACATCGGCACCGAATCCGATCTGATTGGCGAAACCGCCTCCCATTATGAATTTGCCTACACCGCGCCACAGGGCTACTTCAAACTAAAGATTGAAAAACAACACTGTTATCTGATGGATACAGAAACTACTGTTGAGCTGATTGCGACCCACCTGGCCAAAGTGATCAAGCACGAACTGCCAGACAACGCAGTTCAAGTGCGTGCTTTTGAAGGCCTGCACAAAGGCGCGGTCGCGTTTGCCTGATTTACAACACCGAACGAATTGTTTACCAAGGAATGTCTAATGCCATCCATTGAACGCATCCAGAGCACCGAGCGCATGAGCCGCATCGTCAAGCACAACGGTACTGTTTACCTGTGCGGCCAAACGGCGTGCCCGACTGACAAAGACTGGGGCATCAAGGAGCAAACCCAGGGCTGTCTCGACAAGATCGACGCCCTGCTGGAAGAAGCCGGCACTAGCCGTGAAAACCTGCTGTCGATCACCATCTATGTGCGCGACATGAAAGACTTCGCCGCAATGAACGAAGTGTATGACGCCTGGATTGCCAGTGTTGAGAAGCCAGCCCGCGCTTGTGTTGAAGCGCGCATGGCACGTCCACAGATTCTGGTCGAATTCAGCGTGACAGCAGCTTACTAAGCGCACCCAAACGCGAGAAACAAAAAAGCGGCTGAGGAGTGATCCTCAGCCGCTTTTTTGTTTACCCATGCTCAAAGCCAGACGCCAGACCAGCCCATCACGCCGGGCTTTCTTCCATATTCTTTTTGATCTTACGCTGCCCAAGCACGAACAAAACCAGAGCCACCGGCAACAGGAACCAGAGCCATTCGTGCATCTGGTCGGCATAACGACGCCCAGGAAGAAGGCCACGCCAAACAAACCCGCTGCCCACACAACAATGGACACCACATTGGCAATGGTAAACGTACTGCCCGGCACTTTAGCCAGTCCGCAGGCAATGTAGCCAAAGGTACGCAAACCCGGCATACAGCGGATCAAAGCCAATTGGTGCCAAGGCGCTTGTTGCAACGGCGCTACCTGGCGCTGGATCAGCGGATGTTCAAAACGTTTGTTCAACCACGGCCAGATCAATGCCCCACGACCTAGCAAGTACAAAGCCGAGTCGCCAATAAACATACCCAAACAGGTTGCTGCAAACGCCACTTCCGCAGGCAGCTGTCCACTGGCCGCCAGAATACCGGAGCCGATGATGGCGAGGTCTTCCAGCATAAAGGTAGACACAATCACCACCAGCACCAGCCACATGGGATCATGAGAGTAATTCAACAGAAAATCGGGCATCAGTTTCTAACCATCAGAATGAGGAGCGCTTCAAGCGCGGCGGCATAATACCATCATCGACCACCCGAAAAGGGTCAGGGTTGCAAAAAGTTCGCTGACCTTTCACGAAACGGATGAGAAAAAACTCAGATTCCGGTACACTTGCGCGCCTTTTTCGGGGCTCATCCTTGTGCGTCTGTAAAGCCGCGGTCAGAACACCGTCGGCACAGCCACCACAAGCGTCGCCCGTTCACTGATCTTTTGAATCCATCAGGAAACGTCTATGGAACTGTCTGCACTCTCTGCAATTTCTCCTATTGATGGCCGCTACGGCAGCAAAACCAAGGCCCTGCGCCCGGTATTTTCCGAGTTCGGCCTGATCCGCGCTCGCGTTGAAGTGGAAATTCGCTGGTTGCAGCGTCTGGCAGAGCACGAAGCTATCGCCGAAGTTCCAGCGTTCTCTGCCGAAGCCAACGCCCTACTGAACAGCATCGTTGATAACTTCAGCGAAGAACACGCCCAGCGCATCAAGGACATCGAAGCGACCACCAACCACGACGTAAAAGCGGTTGAGTACTTCATCAAGGAACAATTCGCCGACAACGCCGAACTGAACGCCGTTAACGAATTCGTTCACTTCGCCTGTACTTCCGAAGACATCAACAACCTGTCTCACGCCATCATGCTGCGCGACGGCCGCGAAGTGCTGCTGAACGACATGCAGACCATCGCTGACGAGATCCGCAAGCTGGCCCACGAGCACGCTGCCCTGCCAATGTTGTCCCGTACCCACGGTCAGACTGCATCTCCTACCACCCTGGGTAAGGAAATGGCCAACGTGGTTGCGCGCCTGGAGCGTCAAATCGCCCAGATCAAAGCGGTTGAGCTGCTGGGCAAGATTAACGGTGCGGTTGGTAACTACAACGCTCACCTGTCCGCCTACGCCGACGTTGACTGGCAGGCCAACGCAGAACAGTTCGTAACCTCTCTGGGCATCAAGTGGAACCCATACACTACCCAGATCGAGCCACACGACTATATCGCCGAGCTGTTCGATGCCATCGCCCGCTTCAACACCATCGTGATCGACTTCGACCGCGACATCTGGGCTTACATCTCCAACGGTTACTTCAAGCAGCGCACCATTGCTGGCGAAGTGGGTTCTTCCACCATGCCGCATAAGGTTAACCCGATCGACTTCGAAAACTCCGAAGGCAACCTGGGTCTGGCCAACGCTGTTTTCGGCCACATGGCCACCAAGCTGCCTATCTCCCGCTGGCAGCGCGACCTGACTGACTCCACCGTGCTGCGAAACATGGGTGTTGGTTGTGGTTACAGCATGATCGCTTACGCCGCCACTCTGAAAGGCATCAGCAAGCTGGAAGTGAACGCAGCCCGTCTGGCTGAAGATCTGGACAACGCCTGGGAAGTTCTGGCTGAGCCAATCCAGACCGTTATGCGTCGTTACGGCATTGAACAGCCGTACGAAAAGCTGAAAGCCTTCACCCGCGGCAAAGCCATCACTCAGGATGCCATGGGCGAATTCATTGCCAGCCTGGAACTGCCAGAGGCCGTGAAAGCCGAGCTGAACGCCATGACGCCAGCCGCTTACATCGGTAACGCAGAAGCTCAAGCCAAAGCGGTTTGATATTGAGCCAGTAACCTGGCCCTGCAAAAAAGCCCGGTTAAGCCGGGCTTTTTTGATCCTGGCAGATTGCACACATGGCCCAGCGTGTTAGCGTGCACAGCATTGCAGTCAAACTGGCGCGAGCAGCCAAAGCCTGCTTCGCCATCACAAACACTGAATTGTATTTTCATAATTTTTGGCTCCTGGTAGCGCCCTATAACGGCTACCGGGAAGCCACCATCACTGGAATGAGTCTGACCCATGCATATTCTTGGCGACTTGAGCATTGAAGAGTTTTTGCGCGATTACTGGCAAAAAAAGCCGGTTCTGATTCGCAACGCCTGGCCTGATTTCGAACCATTGCTGGCCGCCGACGAACTGGCTGGCCTGTCTCTGGAAGACGAAATCGAGTCCCGCATCGTGATTGAAGAAGGCCAGGACGGCCCATGGGACATCATGAAGGGACCGTTCAGCGAAGAAACCTATGGTCAGCTGCCAGAAGACAAGTGGACCCTGCTGGTTCAAGGCGTTGATCACTGGATTCCGGAAGCCGCCGACCTGCTGGAACACTTCCGCTTCCTGCCAACCTGGCGTATTGACGATCTGATGGTCTCCTACGCGGTCGATGGCGGCAGCGTTGGCCCTCACTACGATCAGTACGACGTCTTCCTGCTGCAAGCCGAAGGTCAGCGTGAGTGGCGCATTGGCCAAATGTGCAACGAACAGTCGTCGATTCTGAAAGGCCCTAAAATCCGTATTCTGGAAAGCTTCGAAGAAACCGACCGTTGGGTATTGAACCCAGGCGACATGTTATACCTGCCACCGCAACTGGCGCACTACGGTATCTCCCAAGGCGAATGCCAAACCTACTCCATCGGTTTCCGCGCGCCTTCGCAGGCGGAGCTGGCGCAATCCGCTCTCGATCGTGTACTGGAAACCAGCAACGAAGATCAGCGCTACGCCGACCCGGACTATCAGCCGTCCGAAGGCCCTGTTGGTGAAATCACCGACACCGCCAAGGCACGCCTGAAACAGCTGATTGAAGACGCCATGCTGAAGCCCGAATTACTGGGCGACATTCTTGGCAACCTGATGACAGAAGCCAAATACCCGGAACATCAGGCCGACGCACTGGACGAAGAAGAATGGGACCTGTGGCGTGCCCAGCATGGCTCCATGCCAGATTTGCGCCGCGCCGAACAAGCGCGCTTTGCGTTCCAGCAACTGGACGCCGGCCTTCGCTTCTACGCCCAAGGCAAAAGCTACGAGCTGGATGCCGAAGACGCCGACCTGGCCGCCCTGCTTTCAGCCAGCAACCAATACCCGGCGGCGACCATCGCAACGGTATCCTGCTCTGAGAAAGGCTATAACCTGCTCAGGTCACTGTGGCTGGCGCAGCTGATTTACGAACAGGAATAAGGCAACCGGCGGGATTGAAATGAACATTTCCTTGCAGCAAACCCAATGGCATCAACACGAATCAGAGATTCGTCACGTTCGCCAATTGGTATATATCGAAGAGCAAGGCATTGATCCCGCCGATGAATGGATCGCTGCCGAAGAAATTGGCGCTGACTACATTGTCGCCACCGTCAGGAACGTAGAAACCGGTATCGACGGCACCGTTGGCTGCATTCGCCTGATGCCCAATGGCAAGTTCGGACGCCTGGCGGTACTGCGTGATTATCGCCAGTACGGCATTGGCGCCAAACTGGTGAAAGCGGTTATCCAGCTGGCACAGTCCAAAAACATCGCAGCACTCCAAGCGACTGCCCAGTGCTACGCCCTGCCCTTTTACTGGCGGCTGGGCTTTCATGCCAGTGGTGAGTTGTTTGACGACGCCGGCATCCCCCACGTGATGATCGAACTGCCGCTCTCTGGCAACATAGATGAAAGCCATAAGCACCATTTGATGCTCGGTAAAGACAGCAATAGCTGGCCTTTGCATGAAGGCACTCAGGCCGAAGGTTTTCTGATTTCCATGTTAAGCCAGCCAATGTCGTCGCTGACCATTGCCCTCGACACACCAGAGCAGCTGCGCTGGCATCAACCGCGCTTGATGGACGCCTTGCTAACGGCCGCCAAACGATTCAAATCCCGTAAAATTTGTTTGCTGTTAAAACACGATAAAGACATCCACGACCTACCGCTGCTGAAGCTGGCTGCGCGGCTGGATTCGCGTTTCGAGGTTCGGATCAACCCACAACTGAAGCAGTCGTACTGGTTGTTTGGTCAATACGGCTGGTTTGCCAGCCCCGCTATCAAGCCCGGGCTGAATACGCCCTATGATGGCTGTCCATACGACATTAACACCGTTGGCAAGCTCCAGCGCCAGCTGAATTTGTTGTTTGAAGAAGGGCAACGAAGCCAAGCGCTCAAACGCGTGTACTTGTGACTTTGGCTTCGACTAAAGGGGACATCTATTTAATCCGGTGCTCACTCTGGGCTACCGGGTGGTTTCGAATCACGAAGCCGACTTGCAGGCCTGACAGGTCAAGTCAAAAGTCGGCGACACAGAGTCGAGATCATCCGGCAGCCCCCGTAGGGCGCGGGTTGCCGCCGACCAGTGCTGTGTTGACGAATTTGAAAAGGACTCGTCATTTCGCTGCATCCGTCGCCTTGCACTGAACAACGTCAACACTCGCGCAGAGCCGTGCAGGATTAAATAGATGCCCCCTAAAGACTGCGAGTGTCTTTCCGCCCCCAACTGGCGCACAAAGACTCATATACCATTACCGAGCACAAGCAACATCATCAGGTGAAATCCTGAAACGATTAACGTCAGGTTTCGGCGCAAGCGTTTGTAGGAGGCCGAATAAGCGTGTCGGAACAGCTCTCTTTGCTCCAATACAAACAGCGCCACGTAGCCTGTCAGCAATCCGACCAACGCCACTTGCTGACCCAGCCAACCAATAAACCACCAGGCGGCCAACGCCCAAAGAAACACCGTAATCGCCACTACTGGCGTCACATAACCCGCGCGCTCATGGTGACTCTGAGCAACACCCCAGCAACTGCCAGCCATAAAGGCCAGAATCATGGCCGAATAGGCCTCGAACAGGCGCACGCCTTCCAGCATCCCCAAAATTGCCATGACCAACGCCAGCGCAAATGGCAATAAACCCGCGTAGCCCAGCAGCTCGATGAAGGAAGAACGCTTCAGAAACTCCTTAATGGCCATAACATCTCCTACAAATACAAACCAAAACCTATACAAACTTATATCAGGCAAAAAATAAGCGGGCAATGCCCGCTTATTACTACCACCACTGTAAGAACGATTACTGACCCGCAAGTTCCGCCAGCAGCTGTTCTACCCGAGTAACGTCGTCTGGCGTATCAACACCATGGCCCGGGGGCTCATCAATCACCGACATATGAATCTTCACGCCATGCCACAAAGCACGCAGCTGCTCGAGCGACTCAACCTGCTCAACCGGCGATACTTCCATGGAAGCATATTGATTCAGGAAACCAACCCGATAACCGTACATGCCAATATGGCGGTACACCGGCATTTTGCTGGTTTTGACTCCAGGCTGCGCCTTGTAGCCATCGCGATCCCAAGGGATAGACGCACGACTGAAGTACATCGCAAAGCCGGTTTTATCGGTGACGACTTTCACAACGTTCGGATCGAAGGCGTCGTCATCGGAATGAATCGGCGTACACAGCGAGCTCATACCCGCTTCCGGGTGCTGCAGCAGGCCATTAGCGGTTTGTTCGACCAGCGCCTTGGGGATCAGCGGTTCGTCACCTTGCAGATTGACCACCACAACATCGTCAGCCCAGCCCTTGAGCTTGACCACTTCAGCAATGCGCTCTGTGCCGTTTTCATGGTCAACGGATGTCATCACCACATCAGCACCAAAGCCACGAGCGGCTTCCGCAATACGATCATCATCGGTCGCAATAACAATGTCTTTCACGCCCGTTTCGACGGCACGCTCGTACACGTGCTGAACCATTGGCTTTCCGGCCAGCTCAATCAGCGGCTTACCCGGCAGACGGCTGGAGCCGTAGCGCGCCGGGATAACAATTTTATAGTCGTTCATAAACATCCGTTTATTGGTTGTGATAAGCCTTGTACCACTCAACAAAGCGGCTCAAGCCTTCTGACAAAGGAGTATTCGGGGCGAAGTCGACATCAGCAACCAGATCATCAACATTGGCGTGAGTCGCTACGACATCACCCGGCTGCATTTCCATGTAATTGATATCGGCTTTTTTACCAATGGCGCTTTCCAGCGTAGAAATAAACTCACCCAGCTCGACGCTGTTGTGATTGCCAATGTTGTAGATTTTGTAGGGCGCGCTACTTCGGCTCTTGTCGCCAGACTCTGGCGTCCAACCTTCTACACCCGTTGGAATTTTCTCGGTAATACGAACAACACCTTCAACAATGTCATCGATGTAGGTGAAGTCACGCTGCATCTTGCCGTAGTTGTATACGTTGATGGTGTTGCCGGCCATGATGTTTTTGGTGAAGCCCCAGGCTGCCATGTCCGGACGACCCCATGGGCCGTAAACCGTGAAGAAGCGCAGTCCGGTTACGGGTAAACCGTACAAGTGGGCGTACGTGTGGGCCATCAGCTCATTGGACTTTTTGGTCGCCGCGTAGAGGGACACCGGGTGATCGACACTGTCGTCCGTTGCAAACGGCAATTTGGTGTTCAAGCCATAAACCGAGCTGGAGGAGGCGAACACCAGATGGGCGGTTTTCTGATGGCGACATGCCTCAAGGATATTCACAAAACCCACCAGATTGCTCTGAACGTAAACATCCGGGTTCTCGATGGAGTAACGAACCCCCGCCTGTGCTGCCAGGTTAATCACGCGATCAAAGGTGTGCTCAGCAAACAAGCGAGTCACGGCGTCCTTATCTGCCAGGTCCATCTCGACAAATTCGAAGCCGTCTTTTTCACGCACCCACTCCAGACGAGCGTGCTTGAGGCTGACTTCGTAGTAATCGTTCAGGTTATCGATCCCGACAACCTCATACCCTTTATCAATCAAACTGCGAGCGACATAGGAACCAATAAAACCCGCTACGCCAGTAACCAGTGCTTTCACTTTTTTTGCCCCTCAAACTCCGGCAACATTGCCTTGATATACGCGTCTTCCAACGACATTCGACTTCCCAGAACCAGATCTGCCACCTCTCGAGCGACACCCTTGCCACCACCCATGCTGGTGACATAGTGGGCGCGATCCTTCACCATCCAGAAACCATCGTCAGGAGCAATCGCCAATCCCACACGAGTCATGACCTTCAGATCAATGACATCATCACCAACGTAACAGACCTGCTCAGGGGTGATATCCAGATCGGTCAGGACTTCCTGCAGACAAGGCCACTTATCCTTCGCACCCGGATAAAAGTACTGAACGCCCAAATCACTTGCCCGGCGCGCCAGCGCATCGGACTGCTTGGCGGAGATGATCGCGGTGGCAATATCAAAACACTGCAGCAATTTAACGCCAACGCCATCTTTTACATTGAAGTGCTTAACTTGTTCGCCACTGCCACTGTAGGTAAGCGTGCCATCAGTCAATACACCATCAACATCAAACACCACCAACTTGACGTCGGCTGCGCGTGAGCGAATGCTCGGAGAGATCCTATCGGTTCAGGACATACTCGGTATCCATTCAAAAAACTGTCAGGCCGAAGCCAACGAAACCGCATTGTATCTTCTGCCTCAGCAGACATTAAGCCTTGCCATCAACCAAGCAGCAAAAATTGCCAATTTCAATGAGCCACGAAGGAACTGGCTTTAGCGAAATCGGAAAAGAAGAGGAGGATGATCAAATAGCAGCTGACGCGCTGAAAAGCAGAATGGGTCAACAGCAAGGACAGGCTGAATACAGCCGCTTGGCGGGATGGGACAACACAAACAAAAAAGCCGAAACATTACTGCTTCGGCTTAATTGAATAACCTGGATCGGGAAACGAGATCGACCCGGACGGCGCCCCGTGGGCTGGCGTTCCAGCTCGCGACCCTGTCGCCTACTTAATATTTGGAGCGGGAAACGAGATCGATTGGACTGGCATTCCAGCTCGCGACCGACGGGCGCGAGACAAACAAAAAAGCCGATGCGTTATGCATCGGCTTTTTTGATAAATCTGGAGCGGGAAACGAGATTCGAACTCGCGACCCCAACCTTGGCAAGGTTGTGCTCTACCAACTGAGCTATTCCCGCTTTGTGTGCTTAACAGGCATTGCCTATCAAGACTAAGCTCTGGCGCCTGACCAGAAGCTTGAAATTGGTGGAGCCTAGCGGGATCGAACCGCTGACCTCAACACTGCCAGTGTTGCGCTCTCCCAGCTGAGCTAAGGCCCCTACACTTTTTACAACTTCTTATCGTGAAGTTGGCATCCCCAAGGGGATTCGAACCCCTGTTACCGCCGTGAAAGGGCGGTGTCCTAGGCCTCTAGACGATGGGGACACAAGGACAACTGTGTTTTAAGAGTCAGCACTCTAATAAATCATCGCAAGATGATTTGGAGCGGGAAACGAGATTCGAACTCGCGACCCCAACCTTGGCAAGGTTGTGCTCTACCAACTGAGCTATTCCCGCACAACATCACTTCAGAAGAAGTGGCATCCCCAAGGGGATTCGAACCCCTGTTACCGCCGTGAAAGGGCGGTGTCCTAGGCCTCTAGACGATGGGGACACAAGGACAACTGTGTTTTAAGAGTCAGCACTCTCTGTCCAAACTTTATAATTTGGAGCGGGAAACGAGATTCGAACTCGCGACCCCAACCTTGGCAAGGTTGTGCTCTACCAACTGAGCTATTCCCGCATAACATCACTTCAAAAGAAGTGGCATCCCCAAGGGGATTCGAACCCCTGTTACCGCCGTGAAAGGGCGGTGTCCTAGGCCTCTAGACGATGGGGACACAAGGACATCTGTGTTTTAAGAGTCAGCACTCACCGCACATGCTATTTATCAACAACAAACTGCGGAAATAAAAAAGCCGCTACAAATATGCACCGGCTTTTTTGGATCTGGAGAGGAATACGAGACCGATTGGACTGGCATTCCAGCTCGCGACCTGGCTTTGCCATGACGCTTTAATATCTTGGAGCGGGAAACGAGATTCGAACTCGCGACCCCAACCTTGGCAAGGTTGTGCTCTACCAACTGAGCTATTCCCGCACAACATTACTTCAAAAGAAGTGGCATCCCCAAGGGGATTCGAACCCCTGTTACCGCCGTGAAAGGGCGGTGTCCTAGGCCTCTAGACGATGGGGACACAAGGACAAACGATAAATTGGTGGAGCCTAGCGGGATCGAACCGCTGACCTCAACACTGCCAGTGTTGCGCTCTCCCAGCTGAGCTAAGGCCCCTACACTTTTACAACTTCTTATCGTGAAGTTGGCATCCCCAAGGGGATTCGAACCCCTGTTACCGCCGTGAAAGGGCGGTGTCCTAGGCCTCTAGACGATGGGGACACAAGGACAACTGTGTTTTAAGAGTCAGCACTCTTTCTGCCTTAGCAGTTTGGAGCGGGAAACGAGATTCGAACTCGCGACCCCAACCTTGGCAAGGTTGTGCTCTACCAACTGAGCTATTCCCGCATAACATCACTTCAAAAGAAGTGGCATCCCCAAGGGGATTCGAACCCCTGTTACCGCCGTGAAAGGGCGGTGTCCTAGGCCTCTAGACGATGGGGACACAAGGACAAACGTTTTGAGATTTGGTGGAGCCTAGCGGGATCGAACCGCTGACCTCAACACTGCCAGTGTTGCGCTCTCCCAGCTGAGCTAAGGCCCCTCTCAAAGCGTGGGGCGCATATTACTTACGCCCCCCTAGGCCGTCAACACCTTTTTTAAAAAAAATTTCTAAAACAATAACTTAGGTGAAAAAACGGCCAACACGACGACTTATTCAGCAATTGCTTCTTCTATCGCCTTGTTTACATTGAAGTATTCTTTTTCAAGCTTCTTCAACTTCTTCTTGCCCAGGCCGCCCAACAGGTCAATTGCCGCCCGAACCCGTGCACGAGACATATCCGGCCCCAGCATATCCATGGTGTCCAGAACCGAAATGGTGTTTGGCGTACCGGCGATGGCAATAAAGAACGGGAACAGGAAGTCTTTCGGCTTCAGCTCCAGAGAAGACGCCAGTGCGAACATGCGCTTTTGAATGGCATCACGCTCCCAATGACGAATAGCTTCGAGCTGCCACAAGCCAAACTGAAGGGTTTGCATCAACTTGTCTTCGTCGTACGCATTGTGGGCGAAGTCTTCTGCTTTCAATGCTGGCATGCCGGACAAAAAGTGCCCTGCCAGCGGTGCCACATCAGAGAACACCTCTACGCGCGGCATAATATGAGGAATCAAAGGCATCACCCGCTCCTCTTTCAAACCCCAACCTGCGAAGCGTGCAGCAAAGTCTTGAGGCGACAAGTCACGCAGCCACACACTGTTCAACCAGCGCAGCTTCTCAACGTCGAATACCGGACCACCAAGGGAAACACGGGAAATATCGAAGTTGCCGAACATTTCATCACGAGTGAATTGCTCTCGCTCATCCGGCATTGACCAACCCATACGACCCAGATAGTTCAGAACGGCCTCTGGCATAAAGCCCATGCGCTCATAAAACATGATGGAGGTCGGGTTTTTACGCTTGCTCAGCTTGGTCTTGTCCGGGTTACGCAGCAACGGCATATGACACAGCTGCGGCATATCCCAACCGAAGTATTGGTACAACAGCTTGTGCTTGGGCGCGGAGCTGATCCACTCTTCACCACGAATCACATGAGTAATGCCCATCAGGTGGTCATCCACCACGTTCGCCAGGTGGTAAGTTGGCATGCCATCAGATTTCAGCAGGATTTGGGCATCAACCTGAGCCCAATCCAACTCAATATCACCACGCAGCATGTCATTTACTACGCAAACGCCCTCTTCTGGCACCCGCATACGGATCACAAAAGGCATGCCTTCCGCTTCACGACGAGCAACTTCCTCTGCCGGCAACTCAAGATCTGAAGCCTTGATTGCAGTACGAACCTCAGCGGACTCTTTCTGAGCACGCAGCGCATCCAGCTCGTCGGATGTACGGTAGCACTTGAAGGCATAACCACCGTCGATCAGCTTTTGAACGTGATCCAGGTAGATGTCCTTACGCTCACTCTGACGGTATGGGCCATTCGGACCGCCTACATCCGGGCCTTCATCCCACTCCAGACCCAACCAACGCAGACTATCCAGAATCGCTTGCTCGGATTCTGGCGTGCTGCGCTGCTGGTCCGTGTCTTCAATACGAAGCAGGAACTGGCCACCATGACTGCGAGCAAAGGCAAGGTTGAAAAGTGCAATATAAGCAGTACCGACGTGAGGATCGCCGGTTGGGGATGGAGCTACGCGAGTGCGAACAGTCATATGACAATAATTCCAGCTGTGTAAAAGCCGGAATTATAAAAAATCACACCGCCAATACCAATCAGGCAGAGGCGGCTTTTTTAAGATTAGCGGTAATTTCTGTCACCGGAGCCGGTGCCACCGTCGCCGTTGTTGTTGAACCCAGCATATTTACAATGCTGCGACAGCCTACCTGAATACCCTCTTCCGAATAATAATCACCCGGAACAAGACACTGTTGCTTCACCCATTCAATGTAGTTGCGACGCAACGACGCAGGGGCAACAAAGCCACTATTCCAGAAGGCGTCAAAATCCGGAGAGCCATTGGCACAAGTTGCCATGGCCGGATTGGCATACAAGGCCTTGCCGATCACCATCAATGGTGCGCCGTGGTAAATAGCTGACAGGCCTGAGGTACTGTTAATAGTGATCATGCCGGCACAGTGTCGAGCCAGGAGTCCCATTGACCCAATGTCGATCACATCCACGCGATCCGCAACACCCAACTTCTCGGACAGCTCCATAATTTCCGGGATGTAATCACAGTGTCCACGTTCTAGCGGATGGATTTTGAAAACAAGCCGCGTGCCCAGCGGTGCAGAGCGCGCAAAAGACTGAATGGATTCAGTAATCACACGAACAGAGTTCCAACCCATGGCAGCACGCTGCAAATTAGCGTCTGCAGCTACCTGAAGTGGCACCAGATAAAAGCGCTTGTCGTAATGCTCAAGCAGCTTTTCAATCAAACGGTAGTTTCGAGCCTCACCGGTGTAACGACGATAAGCGTTTCGCAACCAGTAAAAGCATTCTTTACCCACCTTGAAGCGGCGATGAAACAGCTCTTTTGAGCGACCAAACGTCGCCATTGTGCGAGCCGAATAATAAGTAGCCGACAACATTGAAGAGCGAGAGAAACTTTTGAAGTCGCGCCCTTCCACCATGTCAGCACTTTGCCACCCCTGGGGCTGAATCTGACCCGCAATCGGCGAGCTGGCGTTGTTGCCGCCGTATTCTGCGGTGATGAAGCCCGGACGAACATAGCCTTCTTCCAGGGATACAAGTGTAATGCCACGCTGATCAGCCAGGGAGCGTGCAACCTTGTGCGCAGGCCGCTCAGAACCGAACAGCACGATGCCGTCAAAGTCGCACTGGTCCAGATAGCTCGAGAGCCACTCTTCCCAATCAGCGACACCACCACTGAAGCGAACGCTTTTAACACCACGAGAGTAAAGGGTATCGCCTGAGTTGAAATCAATTTTAGTGACGGCGGCACCCGCCTCTTCCAACATCACCTGAAGGCATTTAAAGAAGGGGCCGACCGGCCCTTGAAGTAACAGAATGCGCTGACCCGCCAGCGCCTGCAGGTACTCCTGATCATTCGCCTGATTATTTATAAAACTCATCAGACGCTCTGCAGTATCTTCCAGCATGAAAGCTCCCTAACTTCCCTTCATATACGATCCGAGACGGCCTCTGTCGCAGCGGATAGCATAGCTTTCGATTGTCCAATTGCCAGACAAGAAGTGATTCTTTTAGTAACAGCAAGACAATATGTTGCGAAGAGGATAACAAAAAAACGGGCTCGCTCTGCAAAGGTTGACACTATTCTGTCGGATTTGTTGCTTTTTATGGAGAAGAATCAATACGGTCAACTCATGACACCCATCACAAAAAAGAACAATTCTCAGCAAAACCGCTTTTCACGCCAAACAACCGAAGCAGGAAACCAGAAACGCCTAAACGAAAAAGCCCAGTCATTTGACTGGGCTTTTGAAGAAATGGCGGTGAGGGAGGGACTATTCCCCTTCGGGTCATCGTCGCAAGCTCCGATGCTTGTCGCTGCGCTCGGTACGAACCCACGAGGCTTCTCACCCTCCCAATCTGACCAGGCCTCGTAAACGAAAAAGCCCAGTCATTTGACTGGGCTTTTGAATAAATGGCGGTGAGGGAGGGATTATTCACCTTCGGGTCATCGTCGCAAGCTCCGATGTTTGTCGCTGCGCTCGGTGCGAACCCAAGAGGCTTCTCACCCTCCCAATCTGACTAGGCCTTGTAAACGAAAAAGCCCAGTCATTTGACTGGGCTTTTAAATGAATGGCGGTGAGGGAGGGATTCGAACCCTCGATACCTTTCGGTATACACACTTTCCAGGCGTGCTCCTTCGACCACTCGGACACCTCACCTAATGCATGAATCCAAACAGGATTCTTCAAACAACAATCGCCTAAACGCTTGATGTTTAAGCCTGACAAAAAAGGCTTTTGAATTCGTGGCGGTGAGGGAGGGATTCGAACCCTCGATACCTTTCGGTATACACACTTTCCAGGCGTGCTCCTTCGACCACTCGGACACCTCACCGTTTGCTTAACCGGGGAATGTCCCCTGTCAGCGGTGGCGTACTTTACGGATCGACCATCACCCTGTCAACGAAAAATTCAATAAATTCAAAAATTTACTGACTGTTCAAATCTTGTCCCCAGCCACCGTACAGGCCAATCTTCCCGATGCATTCTTTACCTTGTGATTAATTAGGGGTATACCACTAGGCCTCGCAGTTCCCGAACAATTGAACACCGCAATGATTCAAACTGACGCTAACGCTTCTTCTTTAAACGACCAACTTTTCAGCAAGCCGGACTACATTGCCCGGTGCCTTGCGTACGGCACCGGAGCGATCACCATCGCCACCGCGCTGTTCCTGGGTCACTGGCCAGAAAGCTTTGTTATCGCCCTGGCTTTCTTCCTGGTGTTCCCTCATTTTATAGAAATCATTGATAAGCGCCTCAGCTGGACACGCAAGACGGCAATGGTCAGTCTCAGCCATATTGACGCACTTGTCGCAGGCGTGATGATTGGCATGGTTGGCGCTCCCATTGAGTTTGCCGCCCCCGTCTTCCTCATGCTGAACACCAGCCTGATACTGATTGGCAGTCGTGGCGGCTGGATTACCGCTAATTCCATCTTTTTACTATCCGTGGTTTTGGTGAAAATGCTGTCAGGCATTTCGGACGCCCCGGATACACCGATAGAAATTATCTTCTCGTGCGTTACCGGCACCGTGTTGTTCTTCTCTGCTCTGGCATCATATGCGTCTTATCAGTCCAGCCAAATCCAGAAAATGGAAGACAAGCTGCGCAATGAAGTCGACCGATATCAGGAGCTGTCCGAGCAAGTGTCTCGTTATGTTTCACCACAAATCCGCGACTCTATTCTGAGCGGTAAAAAAGAAGCCATTCTGCAAACACAGCGCAAGAAGCTGGTGGTGTTCTTTTCTGACATCGTTGGATTTTCTTCACTGTCGGATCAAATGGACGCCGATCCACTGACCGACCTGCTCAACGGCTATCTGACGGAAATGACCGCCATTGCCATGAAATACGGCGGCACCATCGATAAATACATCGGCGATGGCATCATGATTTTCTACGGCGACCCAGTATCCAAGGGCATCAAGCGCGACGCTCTGGCAGCAGTCGCCATGGCCATTGAGATGCGCCGTCACATGCTCAAGCTGAGAAGAAAATGGGCTGAGCTGGGCCTGAGCACTCCCCTGCAGATTCGCATGGGCATCAACACCGGCTACTGCACCGTCGGCAATTTCGGCACCGAGTCGCGCATGGACTACACCATTGTAGGGCGTGAAGTGAACCTGGCCAGCCGATTGGAAAGCAATGCCGATGCCGGTGAAATTCTTATATCCAGAGAGACTTACGAGCTGATTAAGGACAAGATCATCTGCCGCGAGCGCGGAACCATCAATGCCAAAGGGTTCAGAGACCCAATCCCGGTCTTTCAGGTTAAAGATTACCGCCGCGATCTGGGCTCAAACCCGACCTTTATGAACCATGAAACCGAAGGCTTTTCGCTGTACATGGAATCAGACCGCATCAAGGAAACTGAGCGCATGAAGGTGGCAGAAGCCTTGGAAAAAGCAGCGGCAAAACTGAAGCGCCCCACCCAGGCGGCCAAGCCGATGCCAAGGAAACCCGCCGCGCCCGCCGTGAAAAAGCCGCAAACAAAAAGCCCGGTATAAATACCGGGCTTTTTCGTCAACCAGACCATCAATCCCACTACTGGCGCGCCAGTCGGAAATTAGGAAACCCTTTGATCGGCTTGTTAGAGCGAACTGGGTTGATGTCGAGCCCACCGCGGCGCACATAGCGAGCACAAACAATCAGTTCATCCAACGCGAAGCGTTGCATCAGGTCTGAATAGATACGCTCAACACACTGCTCATGGAACCCCTGGTGCTGTCGCATCGAAATCACATAAGCCAGCAAACTGCTTTGACACACCCGTTCGCCAGCAAACTTGATGTATAAACTGCCCCAGTCCGGCTGCCCCGTGACCGGGCAGTTGGATTTAAGCAGGTGAGAGCACAGCCAGCCTTCAAAGCGCTCATCGTTCTGATCTGCACTCAGCAAATCTGCGTTCGGTGCGTAGTCCGTAATCTCAATATCCAGACCATCAATGCAGAAAGCATCCGGTGCGTCGTCAAACGTATGATCGACCGGATGCAAGACAACCCGTACGGCACCGCCGGCAGCTTTAGACAAGTCGAATTCCATCGCCTCCTGCACCTGCTCTTCAGCCTCAAATCGCGTTTGATTGAATGAGTTCAGGTACAACTTAAAGGATTTGGATTCGATGATATTGGGTGATCCCGAAGGCAGTCGAAACTCACCAATCCGCACGACCGGCTTGCCTTTGCCGTTCAGCCAGGACACTTCGAAACCGTTCCAAATGTCTTCACCGTAAACGGCATCGGCGTCATAAGCGATGTCCTTACGCCCTTCAGCGCGAGGGATCGGGAAGAGCAAGGACGCATCGTACTCATCCTTGTATTCAGACACTTTTCCCAAGGGGTTAGCTACAGAATCAATCGTCGCCATGTTACTGCCTCATACCTGTGCCGCGTTGTAACAGCAAAATACTGTACGCACCCAACACCAAAATAAACACACTCATCATCAAAAAGGACACCGCAACCCCAACATCAGAGACACCCAAAATCCCATAGCGGAACGTGTTCACCATGTACAAAATCGGGTTCAGTTGTGACACCCACTGCCATTGCTCTGGCAGCAGTTCAATGGAGTAGAAAACCCCACCAAGATACGTCAGTGGCGTAATAATAAACGTTGGAATAATGGAGATATCGTCAAACTTGCGAGCGTGCACCGCATTGATAAAACCACCCAGCGAAAACAGCACCGCCGACATGATCACCACACCAATCACGATGCCCACATGGTGAATTTCCAGACTGGTAAAATACAACGACAGCAAGGTAACAATCAGACCGACGGCCACACCACGAGCCACACCACCGGCGACAAAGCCCGCCAAAATGGTTAACGGGTGCACCGGAGCAACCATCAGCTCTTCAACGCTTTTCTGAAACTTGTTACTGAAAAAAGATGACGCCACGTTGCCATAAGCATTGGTGATCACGCTCATCATAATCAGGCCAGGTACGATGAACGACATATAGTCAACGCCGTGCATTTCACCGATCCGCGGGCCAATGAGGTTGCCGAAAATCACAAAATACAGGGTCATTGTGATGGCCGGTGGCACCAGTGTTTGCGCCCAGATACGCATAAACCGACGCACTTCTTTCACCACGATGGTTTGCAAGGCAACCCACTGAATCTGAGCATTGGTCATGACGCACCTCCATTCACCAGGTCAACAAACAACTCTTCGAGACGATTGGACTTGGGACGCATACTGCGCACCTGACAATTGGCACTCGTCAGGGCAGCAAACACATCGTTTACAGACTGGCCATCCTTGATAACAACCTCCAGGGAGTCCGGAGAAACCACACGGGATTCAAACCCCTCGAGAATCAAGTCAGAAGACACCTCGGCCTGAAGATCAAACACAAAGGTTTCTGAATTCATCTGTGCTAACAAACCACGCATGGTGGTAGAGCGTACAATTTCGCCTTTATTGATGATGGCGATGTTACGGCACAACTGCTCCGCTTCTTCCAGATAATGCGTAGTGAGAATAATGGTCGTACCAGCAGCATTCAGCTCCTTCATGAACTCCCACATAGACCGGCGCAGTTCAATATCCACACCCGCCGTCGGCTCATCCAGAATCAACACTTTTGGATTGTGGACAAGCGCCCGAGCAATCATAAGGCGGCGTTTCATACCACCAGACAGCATACGCGAGGCTTGGTCCCGCTTATCCCAGAGATCAAGTGCCTTCAGAAGATACTCAGTACGAGCAACCGCATCCGCCTTGCTCATACCAAAGTAGCCAGCCTGGGTTACCACGATATCTTCAACCTTTTCGAACTGGTTGAAGTTAAATTCCTGTGGGACAACACCAAGATTTAGACGAGCGCCGAAGGAGTCAGAGTTCACATCACAGCCCATCACCTCAGCAACACCGTCCGATTTCTGCACAAGGCCGCACAAAATACCCAGCGTCGTCGACTTCCCTGCGCCATTCGGACCCAGCAAAGCGAAAAAATCGCCCTGCTCTACTTCCAGATCGATGCCCTTCAAGGCCTCAAATCCGTTACCATACACTTTTCGCAAGCCCTGAACTTTCAGCGCCGGAACCATAGACCACCCGTTAGAGACTGTTATGAGTGAAACACCAAATCACATCGAACTTCTGGAAAAACTAAAAAGCCGCTTAAAAGCGGCCGAAGAAAGCGAAGTGATAAACGCCGACATGATACAACAACTGGAGACAGTTATTGACCAACTGAAGGAACACAGAGAAACAGCCTGGGAAGACGCTCGAGTGTGGCTGGCAAACCTGATGATGTTCACACCACAGCTAGCCCCGGCTGTTGATCGGGAACTGCTGTGGTTGATGGGTGGCGAGTGTTTGCATTATTTGACGGATGAGGAAATAAACATCTTCACCCCGGAGGCTTAATTAGAAATTCATGGGCACCTCCTAATGCCCATGAATAGCTTACCTCACCCTCGACTCAAAAACTCGCCTATTTTTTTTATCTTACTATTTTTTGAGTCTTTCATGAATTTGACTGGAGATCGCTTAAATTTCTCATATTTTCGATGGTTTTTAGATGGTATTAGAAAGTAAATAAACGCGTCGAGGCGACTTCTTTCAAAAACCTGAGAACGATTACCCGGCGTCCCTTCCATCAATATCTGCTCAGGCCAAGAGATATCTCCTCTGACCAATTTCGAATCGCCAGAATCAGCCTTTTCAAATTTATCCCTAGATAAAACTTCATCCAGCTCCGAAAAATGTTGCTTCCAATTTGGAAACTTAAAATCAGATATTTTTTCACAAGCATTTTCATATACTACAGAGTCTTGAAAACTTAGTACCATATCCAGCCAAGCACGACCGTTCAACGGATCTATATAAACAGCCTTTTCTTGTCCCGCCTCGTGAAAAACTGGAATATCCGAAACAATAGGTGGCGTACCAGCAGCTATTGACTCAAGAAGCGGCATCCCCCAACCTTCAACAAAGGTCGGGAAAAGTAAAGCTCTCGCCCCCTTCAGATACCCTATGAGATCGTCATCAGACAAGCCCGACAATTCAATTACGTAAGGTTTAATAGCCTCACATCTATCGAGAAAATCAGTGATGTTTTCATTACACCAGCCCCTTTTACCCACGATGACAAGCTTCGGTATTTTTTCCGGATCCATGCCTGATTCGACGATAGACCTCCAAACTTGTAACAACAGAAGATGATTTTTCCTGGGCTCAATCGTGCTAATAGTGATGAAATAATCACCCAGCTCTTTAGACTCTTGATGGTCAGTTTCTGCTTTTAGCTTGTTGAAAAAAATGGGTTCGACACCGATCAATAGAACATCGACCGATGGCACTCGACATCCCTGAGACTCCAGGTAGTCAACAAAACGTTCTTTCGTATAGTCAGAATTAACAAGAACAAAGTCAGCAAATGCAGACACATTCTTCATTCTATCTTCGTGGACAACTCCGTCACCGGGACGAACGTACTCTGGATAATCAATTGGTATTATGTCGTGAATGTAAAATCCGATAGTGACTTTCAAAGAGTGTTTAAGTGTAAAGAAAATACTGGACTCCAACAATCCATGATGAGAAGTATTCAAATAGAAAACCCCCATATCATCTTTATTACTCTTGACCCTCATAACAATTTGCGGATCTACAAGCCCATCCCCACCACTAGCATTGGAAATGTTTCGCTTCTTAGGAACCGTGTCAGCATACAAAGACTCTATCTCTTTATATTCACTTTCCGAGCTTTCTTTTGCATCGATCCATCTGGAATACAGCTGCCCAACGAGCATAGAAAGCTCAGATGCAGACAATGCTATCAGCTTCCCATGAGACTGGTAAACGCCAAGCACAGAATATTTTCTATTATTACAAAGATAATCAAGATATCTAATATCTACCCTATCGATACCAGTAGGCGTCGGTGCATTACGACGACACAACATTCTCGTACAGTCATAAAGTATCATCAATCAACGCCCCCATTTCATATTGATCATGAATTTCATAGGAGTAGCTGGAGACATAGCGTCAATAGAAACACGCTCTCTACAGGTTCCAAGAAAAACATAATTCCAAAACTCTTCGATAACAGCATATCGGTATACGGGAAGATACTTGTTATCACCCGCATCATCAGAAAATGGACTTACACTTCCTAAATAACGCTTTACAGAAGGTTTGTTAAAGTATGCCGCCTCATTAAGCGTTCCAGAAGAAAGCGATGCAATCGTTGAGAAAGATTCACAACCCAATATATCATACGCATTCATTTCTAACCAATCACACCCCGGCAAAGATGAAACCATTTTCTTTAATGATTCAATATTTTTAGAGTGAGGGTGGGCCTTGTAATAGACCTTCTTATGGCGCTGGGTCAATTCCTGCAAAGCGGATCGGACTTCATTAACCCCAGCAACCTTGCCCATATGAATCAAACTAGCATCAACTTCAATTTGACCAAAAAATACGGCGCTATCATCAAGGTACCTATCACGGGGTAAAATCCTTCCGGTCCGACATTTCGACACATGTGCAAACTTTCGAACAGTTGATGCTTCAATTTCAAATTCGGAAATCCTCTCACGCCACTCCGAATTATTTGTCCGAATTCCAAACATATAATCATCTAAAAAGCGAATAGGATGTATAGAGAAATCCAGGTAGGTAATATTTTTTTCTTCGAAATACTTCAGAAGATAAGGCGGAGCTTCGTACGAAACGACCAAAGCCCCCTCATAAGAATCAGAAATCGAATCAAATATCAATTTCGACTCTGTATTCCCCTCATATAGCTGAGCCCAAGTGAACGACTCTAGAGGCAAACCCAGCTCAGAAAAAACAGAAGTCCTGATGGAATTATTTATATCCTCATCGCCACTGAGACTATCAACAGGCACCCCACCAAAGAGAGATGAAAAAAGACTGCCGAATAAATCTCTCATCCACAAAATATTAACATTTTGTGGGTTTTCGAATCGATAGCGCTTTCGGTCATCAATCTTCAACAAGTCACTTGTGAAGATAATTCTTTCAAATTCCACTTCTTTCTCCTTTTAAAGCGCCAAAGCCACTGCCGCTGACACAGCAATTTGATAAATAACCTGACTAATATCTTTGGTTAACTGCAAAGCCTTCAGATCAGGCTTTGCCAGCACGAAAATCTCATCTCCCGGCCCGACCATTTTCTTGTCGTCGAGGTCACGGTTTGCGGTGACGAACGCCCCGTTGGGCTTCATTACCAGAGTATTCATATCATCGAGATCCGCGGTCGCACCACCAGCTTGCTCGACGTATCGCTCAATGGTACGGCCGTTTTCATAGGTGACGGCTGTCGGGAATAACACTTCACCGTGAATCATGACCAGGTTCTTTTGCGACGGGATGACGATTTTATCGCCTTGATTGAGAATTACCCTGGTCGCATCGTAGCCTTTCGCCAACAACACCTGACCACGAGGCTCAATTTGCTTGGCACGTTCAATCCATGCCAATACGGATTCTGCTTCAACCTTGCGCAATTCGGCGGCTTCGCGCGTTGCGGAACGTGCGGTCAGGACGCTTTGCTCAAGTGCGTGCAGAGACGACATCAGCATCTCTTTTTGGCGTCTGGCTACAGACTCTCGGAACAGTTGTACCGACTTTCTATCCGACAGTTGAGTGTATTCAACCTGTTCCAACAGGTCGGCAAGACTGGCGCCCCACGGCAACACCATTTCAGTCGTAGACTCATGCTCACCGAGTACTTCTACACTGATACTGTCCTGTCGTAATTGCGAGGACAGTCTGACGACACTGCCGGGTGTCACTTCAACACCGGCGATTGCATTGATTTCATACTGATGGGCATTGACTCGGCTGCCTTCTGGCGCAACCACCGTCACATGAGTGACCCGTTCACCGACTACGGAAGCATTAACCACTTCCGAAAGCAGCGACTCCTTGCTTTCAAGCTCATATTGTCCTTTAAAACCGGCATCACCTTCGATAGACACAGCCCCCAGACGCTGAGAAACAAAGATCAAGTCGCCATCCTGAAGCTGTACAGGAGGCATGCTTCCGCTTTGCACAAAATCGTACAGGTCGATATCAGCCAGCTGTTTCGACTGTCGTTTTACCAGTATTTTTCGATAGCTTCCAAGCTCTGGCTTGATGCCGCCGGCCTTGTCGATATACCGCAATACGCTGTCTGCGCTTTGACCTTCATAAATACCGGGTTTTGGCACCATCCCTGATACAAATACTTTCACCGTTTGACTGGAGGCCAGAGTGACATAGGCCTCAACATTGGCTTTGTAGACTCGTTTAATGGACTTCAGAACAACGTTATTCAGGTCTTTATTGGCAACACCGAGGACTTTCACTGGCCCAACGCGTGGTATAAAAATATTGCCCTGTGCGTCAACCACAATCTCCTGCTGCAGCTCGATCCCACCCCAAAGCTGGACCAAAAGCTGGTCACCCTGGGAAATACGATATTCAGGGTTGGTGCCGGTAAAGGATGTTTCCTCAAAACCGCCGCTGAACAGCCAGCTGCCGTACATTTGCTCATCAGTAACATCCAGCAAGGATGGCTCGCTTTGATCAGGATCAGGGGCGCCTGCATCCAGCGCGAAACAGTTAACCGACAACAAGACCATTAGACTTAAAAACAAACGCATCATCAGGTTAATCTCTGTGCTCTTTAATAACGGCAAACAACAGGCGCCCAATCAGGTACACCAACATCAACCCGACGAACCAGGTAATGATGTTATACAGGCGTCTCGGATACTTGGCTTCTTCAGGCAGCAATGGGGCTTCAACCACCAGCAAATGCTTCAGCTTTTGCATTGCTTGGGAACGGGCGCTTTCCAGGCTGGTCAGCGAGGACGTGTACAAATCCGTTGCCAGCTCGCCGTTCAAGGCAAGTTCTTTGAAGTCCATGTTGATCTTGTTGAATCCGCCATTAGCCTCCTGCGTCAGACGACCACGCTCTTCTTTCAATTGTTGCTCAAGTGACTGGATCAAATTGGTCTGCGCACGCACCTCTGCGGAATCGTCACGCATAACGGCGTTCAGTTCTTTAAGGCGCGCCTGTGCTTTGATCAATTCAACCTGCAGCGTATTCACGCCCTCCAAAATTGCACCGCCCTCCTGCTCTGGATTGAACAAGCGGTTCTCTTCCTGAAACGCCAACAGATCACGCTGGGTATTTTTTAGCAGCCCATGTGCACGCTCCACCTCGCCTTGGGCATAGGCCATTTGCTCACGTGCCATTTTGTCGCCGAGATCATTGATGAATGCTTCGGCAATCGAAAGCAACACCTCGCTGGCATGGAGTGCAAATTCGGGGTCAAAGGCTTGTAGCTCCACTTCAAGAATGTCTGATGTTTCGTCGTGGACGACAGTGATGTGACGCTGGTAATACTCCAGATACTCTTCAGCCGTTGCATCAGCGGGCAAACGACTTAGAAAATCCACACTGGAATCTTCATAGTGCTTACGCAACCCCACCGCTTCATTCAGCTTTTTGGCCATTGCGCGAGATTCAATAAAAGCTTTGATGATCAGCGAGTCACGGGTTGAGGACGTCACGGCACCCAACGAAGCCAGACCCGTCAACTCGGTTTGAGCACCGGATTCTTTCACAACAAACTGCGACTCAGCCGCGTACCGAGGGGAAGCCACAACGCCAAAGTACACAACAATCAGCGCCGTAAAAACGAACAGCAACGACAGCGCAATGCGTTGTTTAAGGTAGCCAAACACCCGTAAAACCGGGCCTGCCTGACCAGCTTTTTTGTCGCGCTGTTCATTGGCAGTAGCGTCTGATACTACTGCTACATTTTCATCGTTATTTTCAACAGTCACGATTCGTACTCCACGATCGCGTCTTCAAGACTATCGAAGTATTCAAGCTTGCCATTACGAATGAGTAATCCTGCATCACAAAATTTCCTCAACTGCTCCATCGAGTGATTAACCATAATCACCTTGGTAGAAGAAAATTTTTCTTTTAAAACCCGTTCGCTCTTCGCCCTGAAAGCAGCGTCACCAACGGCCGTAATTTCATCAATGAGCAACACATCGAATTGAAAATCCAACGCCACCGTTATGCCCAACATCACACGTGAGCGCATGCCACTGGAATACGACTTCATCGGTTCGTCGAAGTACTGGCCGATATCGGCAAAGTCAGCCACCCGATCTTCCATAGCACGAGTGTCTGAATAGCCGTGTATCCGGGAAATGAATCGGGCATTTTCGCGCCCACTCATTTGCCCCTGCACACCGCCTTGCAGGCCAAGCGGCCAGGAAATCCGCAGATCTGACTGAATACTGCCGGACTTGGGTAATTCCGAACCGCCTAACATACGAATGAAAGTTGATTTACCAGCACCATTACGACCCAGGACACCGATGCTCTTGTCCATGGGCAAGGTGATATTCACGTCTTTGAGAATGTAGTTTCTACCGGCCTTGGTTTTGTACCACTTGGACAGACCTTCAAAATGAATCATCCGCTGATAAACCTCGGTCGGTTCAATTTGAACAATGACAGAGCCAACGCCCAAAACACCAGATTTAGCTCAATCAAGTAAACAGGATCGGCAAAATCCGAGCGGTACTCACTGAAATACCCTTCACGCATGAACTCAAGCCCGTGAAAAATTGGATTCCAGGACAGATATGGCCAGTACTGCTGAGGCAGCATATTGGCCGAGTAGAAGACACCGGAAATAAACAACAGAGGCGTCATTATGACGGTTAAGAACCGGTTCGCATCCGGCCAAAACTCCAACACCGAACACAGAATCATACCGATGGCCAAAGACAATGAAGCAAGCGAGGTAATCGCAAGCAAAAACTCCAGCAAATCATCCGGGAAGATGTCGTAAGAAAGAAACCAACCCATTAGCCCCATCAGAATCGCAAGTACAACAAAATAGGTGGTTACTTCGATGATGCTACGCGTCAGCACTGGGTCAATTGGCTCTACCTGGCGGTAGGTCATTAGCCCCTTATTGGATATGACGGCATTGGCTGACTGTGTCAGAAGCTTGGTGAACAACTTGAACGTCAGCATACCGGTAATCATGAACACCGGGACCGGCACGCCAGAGATGGACTCACGCCCAATAATTGAGAACAGAATGGCGAAGACAGCGGCTTGCCCTGCGGGCTCTGCAATCGCCCAGAAATATCCCAACCGGTTACCGCCAAAACGCGTCCTCAGCTCACGAATGAACAGCGCAAAGACGGTGTCTTTCATGATCTGGAACGATGATCTGTGTAGCGTCTTACCGGTCAAGCTCTAACCATCCCTGTAAAAAGTGTTTAGTTCTCAAACACTTACCTAAAATATCAGCTGTCGAACTCTAATAAAACGACAAAGCGATGACAAGCCGGGTGGCCCATTCCGGCCAGAGTGGACACTTTGCCACACTCCGTTGCAGCCGTGTTAGCCGTCTTGCGGTTCAAACGTCATGCTGACCGAATTGATACAAAATCGCAGTCCGGTTGGTGGCGGGCCATCCGGGAATACGTGACCAAGATGGGCATCGCAGCGGTTGCAGCGAACTTCCGTGCGAACCATGCCATGGGAGGTGTCGGTCAGTTCGGTGATGGCCCCTTCAACTTCCTGGTAGAAGCTTGGCCAGCCGCAACCGGAATCGAATTTGGTATCGGAATAAAACAAGGGAGCTTCGCAGCAGACGCAGCGATATAAACCAACACCTTTAAAATCGTGGTATTTACCCGTAAACGCTCGCTCGGTACCCGACTCGCGGGTCACGTGGTAAGTGAGAGGATCAAGTTGAGCCTGCCACTCTTGCGGTGATTTATTAACCTTGTCTTGCTGTGCTGACATAGCTGCCTCCGTAAATCGCCGCCTAGCATACCGTACACAAACTTCCATTGCCGCCCTTTCGGGTAATCTTGTGTAGCGGTATCATCGAACGCGCGGCAGCCAGCTGGTTCCGTGGGGTTCGCATCAAAATTGTCAACGAACCGCTTTTTTTCTTTTATACAGGCAGTCCATCTCATGCAGGAAATTCGGAAATCCGACAAGCTCGCTAATGTATTCTATGACATCCGTGGACCTGTATTGGATGCGGCGAAGCGCATGGAAGAAGAAGGCCACCGAATTCTGAAACTGAACATCGGCAACCCAAAACCGTTTGGTCTGGACGCACCTGAGGAAATCATTCAGGACGTCATTTACAACCTGCCAGACTCCGAGGGTTACTCTGACTCCAAAGGTCTGTTCGCGGCTCGTAAAGCCATCATGCAGTACGCCCAACAAAAGCGTATTCAGAACGTCAACATTGAAGACATCATCATTGGCAACGGCGTCAGCGAGCTGATCGTGGCTTCCATGCAGGGCCTGATCAATAACGGCGACGAAGTGCTCATTCCTGCCCCGGATTACCCTCTATGGACCGGCTCCGTTGCTTTGGCCGGTGGCAAGGCGGTGCATTACACCTGTGACGAACAGTCCGACTGGTATCCGGACCTGGACGATATGCGCGCCAAGATCACCGACAAAACCCGTGCCATGGTACTGATCAACCCGAACAACCCTACCGGTGCGGTTTATCCGAAAGAAATTCTGCTGGGCATGCTGCAAATTGCTCGTGAGCACGATCTGGTGGTGTTCTCGGATGAGATTTACGACAAGATTCTGTTTGACGAAGCCGAGCATATTTCCACTGCGTCATTGGCCGATGATCTGCTGATCATCACTATGAACGGCTTGTCGAAGAACTACCGGCTGGCGGGCTTCCGCTCCGGCTGGATGATCATCAGCGGCGCCAAACACCGCGCCCGTGATTACATTCAGGGGCTCGAAATGCTGTCCTCCATGCGTCTGTGCGCCAACGTTCCATCCATGTTCGCCATTCAAACCGCGTTGGGCGGCTATCAAAGCATCAACGATCTGGTCGCCGAAGGCGGCCGCATCCGTCAGCAGCGCGACATCGCCTGGGAAACCCTGAACAA
The DNA here is from genome assembly GCF_056158645.1 of Oceanobacter sp. ABM4_470. Taxonomy (NCBI): domain Bacteria; kingdom Pseudomonadati; phylum Pseudomonadota; class Gammaproteobacteria; order Oceanospirillales; family Oceanospirillaceae; genus Oceanobacter; species Oceanobacter sp. ABM4_470. The sequence goes on along the minus strand of NZ_JBSWTR010000001.1, from coordinate 1,248,152 downwards.
CATTCCAGGGGTGAGCTGTGTAAAACCAAAAGGTGCACTGTACTGTTTCCCGAAAATGGACGTTCAGAAGTTCAATATCCGCAACGATGAGCGCATGGTGCTGGATTTGCTGGAGCAGCAGAAAATCCTGATTGTTCATGGCACCGCATTTAACTGGAAGTCGCCGGATCACTTCCGCGTAGTGTTCCTGCCGCGTCCGGAAGATCTGACGGTCGCTATGGACCGCATCGGCCAGTTCTTCACCAGCTACAAACAAATCTGATCATGCTCGACGTCCATCTGGATGAGTTTTTCAAAGACTGTGCTTCCATCCTGCTAATGGGATTGAAGCACTTTCCAAAGCCGCAAACCCTGTTCGTGCAGGACATTTCCGGTGTTGATGATATGGACGAGTTCGGACTGCACAGTGATCGCCACCTGTCGGCGCTGGGGGCCATCACCTGGCTCAAGGAAGAAGGCTTCATACGGTTTTCTGGCTACGACCGGCAGGAATCCGTTGATGACTTCGTACTGACCGCGCGCTCGCTCAGGCAACTGCTGAAGCCAGTGAGCAACCCTAACCAGCAAGATCCCACCCCCATGTTTCAAACGCTGGAATTCGCCTTGCTGGATGGCGACACCAGTTGGGTGAAACAGCTGCTGCAAGACCAGGTTTTCAGTGACTGAGTAAAGACAAAAAAGGCGAGGCGCTGTGACAGCGGCTCGCCTTTTCAAGTAGTGCCAGATTATTTGGTTCTGACAGAGAACCCGGCAGACTCCAACAGCTGTTGCAACTCAACGCACTTGGACGGCACCCCAACCTTCATGGTTGGAATGTCCCGACGCAGCGGATAGTTACGACGCATTTCATCGAATGCCGATTTGATATCCCGAGCGCGATGCAAACGGGAGCGCATCAAACCGTCATCAACACGCACTTCGTAACAAGCTCGAATGGCGGTGCGCAGTGCCTGATTCAACGGCACCTGATCCGAGAAGTTCACACGCTTGATGCCAGGTTCTGGAAGGAACTGACCCAACTTGCGACGCACCGGAACACCGAAGAATTCACACGCCGCCTGATAAATCATCTCGGTGCCGCGCATTTTGCCATCCAGCGAGTAACCAGCAATGTGCGGCGTCGCCAGCAAGCATTGATCCATCAGCTTCAGGTCGAGGTAGGGTTCGCCTTCCCAGACATCCATAATGGCTTCAAAGTCGTCGTTGGCTTTCAGGTGCGCCAATAGCGCATCATTATCTACCACACCACCACGACTGGAGTTAATCAAACAGGCGTTAGGCTTCATCGCTGACAGCTGTTCGGCACCAATCAAGTGTCGCGTCGCGTGCTCGCCTGTTTTGGTCAACGGCGTATGACACGTCACCACGTCCGCACCCAACACCTCTTCCAGAGACGTCAACTCGCCAACATCCTCAGGGTCTTTGAACGGATCAACCGCAAGTACCTTAACACCCATTTCCTCCAGGCGACCACGCAGGGTCCCCCCCACATTGCCGACGCCAACGATGCCAACGGTCAGGTCCTCAAAGCGAACCGCACGAAGGTCCACCAGCACACTAATGGCGCTCAATACATAGTCAACCACAGCCTGGGCGTTGCAGCCCGGCGCGCTGGCAAAGCCAATACGGTTTTGCTCCAGCCAGTCCATATCGACGTGATCCGTCCCAATGGTGGCGGTACCAACGAACTTCACTGGCGTATTGGCCAGCAGCGACTCATTTACTTTGGTGACCGAACGCACCAGCAGGATATCGGCTTCAGCCAAATCTTCAGAACCGAGATTTCGGCCTTCAACGCGAGTGATTTCACCGAACTCCGCAAAAAAGGAATCGATAAGAGGAATGTTTTCGTCAGCGACTATTCGCACAATGGGACGCTCATCTTTTGGACATGCCCGCATTCTCGCAAAACACCTTGGCTCATTACAATCTGTGAATTTGATTTGAAACACTCTGTAAGACTTCGACGACCCAACACACCGTTTCCACTTCGCAACGAATCTGAAACCGACAAGACTGTCTCATTACCGAACACGCTGACTGGTTAGTGCTGTCCCTGCCAATAGGCGAGAGCCTCAATGCAACACATACAACCATTGACTTCGACCAAAGTAGGGATATTTGCTGAATGAATAGCGAATATCAGTACAAAGAGCCTTACAAAAGCCACTCACAATATTAGCATTTACTGAAAACATCCGATTCCACCAAAACCATACCGTCAGAGGATTACCAAAGCCCTCACAAGGGGCCGATAAGTAAGTCCTCTGATCACAAGAGAAGAGGAAAACACCGTGTTAGAAGCCTATCGAGCCCATGTAACAGAACGTGCAGAACAAGGTATCCCACCCAAGCCTCTGAATGCCGAACAAACCGCCGCCCTGGTGGAGTTACTGAAAAACCCACCCACTGGCGAAGAAGAGACCCTGCTGTACCTGCTTGAGAACCGAATCCCGCCCGGCGTCGATGAAGCGGCGTACGTAAAAGCAGGTTTCCTCAGTGCCATCGCCAAAGGTGAAACCACCTGCGAATTGGTTTCTCGCCAGAAGGCCGTTGAACTGCTCGGCATGATGCAAGGTGGCTATAACATCGAAACACTGGTGTCGCTGTTGGACGATGCAGAACTGGCGGAACTGGCTGGTGAGCAACTGAAAGGCACCTTATTAATGTTCGATGCCTTCAACGACGTTCAGGAAAAAATGGCCGCCGGCAATGATGTTGCCAAAGCGGTAATGGAATCCTGGGCCAATGGAGAATGGTTCACCAGGAAGAACAAGGTCGCTGAAAGCATCAAGATGGTGGTCTTCAAGGTCACCGGCGAAACCAACACCGACGACCTATCCCCGGCTCCGGATGCATGGTCTCGTCCGGACATTCCGCTGCACGCCCTTGCCGCCTATAAAATGACACGCGACGGTCTGGAGCCAGAAGAACACGGCGTCAAAGGCCCCATGAAGCAAATCGAAGACATCAAGTCGAAAGGCTTGCCAGTGGCATTCGTTGGTGACGTGGTTGGTACTGGCTCCTCCCGTAAGTCTGCCACCAACTCCGTGTTGTGGTTCTTCGGCGAGGACATCCCCGGCGTCCCTAACAAGCGCGGCGGCGGTGTTTGTATCGGCAACAAGGTTGCGCCGATTTTCTTCAATACGATGGAAGATGCCGGTGCACTGGTGTTCGAAGCCCCTGTCGACAACATGAACATGGGTGATGTGATCGAAATCCGCCCTTACGAAGGCAAGATTCTTAACGAAGCTGGCGACGTTATCTCCGAATTCAAATTCAAATCCGACGTCATTCTGGATGAAGTACAGGCTGGCGGTCGTATTCCGCTGATCATTGGTCGAGGCCTCACTACCAAGGCCCGAGAGGCCCTTGGACTTGGCACCACCGACCTGTTCCGCCTGCCACACGACCCAAGCGCCTCCAGCGCCGGTTTTTCGCTGGCGCAGAAAATGGTGGGCAAAGCCTGCGGTCTTCCTGAAGGCCAGGGCATTCGTCCGGGCACCTATTGCGAGCCCAAGATGACCACCGTAGGCTCCCAGGACACCACTGGGCCTATGACTCGTGACGAACTGAAAGACCTCGCCTGCCTTGGCTTCCAGGCCGATCTGGTAATGCAGTCGTTCTGCCACACAGCGGCCTATCCAAAGCCGGTCGATATTGAAACCCAGCACACCCTGCCAGACTTCATACGGACACGTGGCGGTGTTTCCCTACGCCCCGGCGACGGCATTATTCACTCCTGGCTGAACCGCATGCTGCTGCCGGATACTGTCGGCACTGGTGGTGACTCACACACCCGTTTTCCGATGGGTATTTCCTTCCCTGCCGGTTCCGGTTTGGTGGCTTTTGCAGCCGCTACAGGCGTGATGCCGTTGGATATGCCGGAGTCTGTTCTGGTGCGTTTCAGCGGCAAGATGCAACCCGGCATCACCCTGCGCGATCTGGTGCATGCAATTCCACTGTACGGCATCAAGCAAGGCCTGCTGACCGTTGAGAAGAAAGGCAAAATAAACGAATTCTCTGGCCGCATTCTGGAGATTGAAGGTCTGGAACACCTGACTGTCGAACAGGCGTTCGAGCTTTCGGATGCTTCTGCTGAGCGCTCCGCCGCTGGCTGTACCATCAACCTGTCGGAAGACTCCGTTGCCGAATATCTGAAGTCCAACATTGTGATGTTGCGCTGGATGATTGCCGAAGGTTACGGCGACCCACGTACGCTGGAGCGTCGTGCCGCAGCCATGGAAGCCTGGCTGGAGAACCCGAGCCTGATGCGCGCCGATAAGGACGCAGAATACGCTCACGTTATTGAGATCAACCTCGACGACATCAAAGAGCCGGTCGTCTGCTGTCCGAACGACCCGGACGACGCCAAGCTGCTGTCTGAGGTTGCTGGCGACAAGGTCGATGAAGTCTTTATTGGTTCCTGCATGACCAACATCGGTCACTTCCGCGCCGCCGGTAAATTGCTGTCCCAGCATAAAGGCAACCTGACCACCCGCATGTGGATGTCGCCGCCTACCCGCATGGACCAGGCTCAACTGAACGAAGAAGGCTACTACAACATCTATGGCACTTCCGGTGTGCGAATGGAAATGTCCGGCTGTTCGCTGTGCATGGGTAACCAGGCACGGGTTCAGTCCGGCAGTACCGTGCTATCGACCTCAACCCGTAACTTCCCTAACCGACTGGGTGACGGCGCCAACGTGTACCTGACCTCTGCGGAACTGGCCGCGGTCGGTGCCATCGTCGGCAAACTGCCAACGCCAGCGGAATACATGGAGTACGCCAACAAGCTCGATAGCATGTCAGCAGATATCTATAAGTATCTGAATTTCGACAAAATGGATGCTTACACCAAAAAGGCAGCGACGGCGCTGATCGCCTCCGCCAGCTAACCCATACGGAAATAAAAAACCCCGGACAGCGCAGCTGCCCGGGGTTTTGCGATATTCGAATTGACTTTAACTGGCATACACTACATGCCGACCGCTGCGCGCAAAACCAATCAGGTTCATTCCCGCCAACTCCGCATGCTCAATGGCCATCGTGGTCGGTGCAGACACCGCTACCAGCGTCGCAATGCCTACCGAAGCACATTTGCCCACTAACTCGTAACTGGCACGGCTTGAAACCAGCACAAACCCCTTACGATCAAAACCCGGCTGGCGGTGCAAAGCCCCAATGAGCTTGTCCAGCGCATTGTGGCGACCGACATCCTCAAAGGCCATTTGAATATTGCCGTCTAAGGAACACCAGGCGGCCCCATGAACGGCACCGGTCAGCCGCTGCAAAGGCTGGAAGTTGACCAATTGGGACAAGGCAATATCAATCACCTGCGCGGATGGCGCAGGCACGGAAACAACCCGCGGAGGAACCCGAATAGCTTGCTGTAGCGACTCCGCACCACACAAACCACATCCGGTTCGCCCTGTCAGGTTACGACGACGCTGCTTGAGTGCTGCAAACCGCTCTGAAGACAGCTCCACCAGCACCTGATACCCCGACGAAGCGGCAACGACATCCACGCCATACATGTCAGACGATGCGACCGCAATGCCCTCCGTCAACGAGAACCCTATGGCGAAATTTTCCAGGTTGTCAGGTGTTGCCATCATCACAACGTGTGAGACACCGTTGTAAACCATGGCCACCGGCACTTCCTCTGCAATCTGGTCGTCGGCGTCGCTTACGCCCCAAACACCACCAGTCCCAGCCTTCTTCGTTCGGGCCGCTACCGAACGGGTTTTCGATACCACTGTCTTCAATGCCTGCAAAATAAGTTACGCCGCCATGGTACACAGCGGCGCTTCGTTCGTAATCATCGGCTTAACCGCTTTAGAACATAAAACCGACACCAACGGATGCAAAATCCAGATCGGCATCGACGTTGTCGTCATCAAACCGGGCGCGTTCATATTCAGCCCGCAAGTTCACATTCTCCAGCAACCCTAACGAGACGCCCGCGCCGTAGAACAATGTTGAACCATCTGCAGAACTGCCATATCCCAGCGGCCCTGTAGTGTCCACGTTCCACCACAAACGACCGCCCTTCACGAAAATACGTGAGTGGTCACCCAGTGGCATACCTAACAACAAGGAGGCCGTATAGCCATCGGTATCCAGGCTGAAGCCGTTGTCCTCATATTTGCCCATATCGAGGTACTGGCCTTCGATACCGATCCAGTCATTGGCCCACACGCCAGCGAACACCTTCCAGCTACTGCGATCGTCGTCAAATTCCCCCAACTCGCCCTCATCAATGGCGTTATCGCGAATCTCCAGATTATCGAGCTTGCTGTACATCACGCTGCCACCCACAAACGGATCGACGTCACCGCCATGGTAGCCATAGTCATCCGCTACAGCGGGCATTGCCGCCACGCCGATCAGTGTTGAAGAAAGTGCAGTTACCAGTGTCAGCTGTTTCATTTTGTACCCCTGTACTTTTGTTGTTCCACCTGACCAACGGTCCGCGGAACTTCAATTTAATATCAGAAGGGTCAATAAACCCTCGGTTTCAGGGGGTCAGAAACGACACTGTCAGGATTTGTTCAGGGTTTCTTGCAAACTCACTGTTGCAGAAACTATCAGCAAAAAATGACATCTCGCGGACGACCAGAGGCCTCAGGAGTTCCGTATATTTATCAGTAACAGGCACGCTACATCTGCCAACGGGCTTGGGGGAATTTTCTCGCACTGCATGGTCACACTTATACAGAAGTGATCTTTACCTTTTGCAAACCCCTCCAAGCGAGCTTGTTCAATCATCAACCGGACTAATTGGAAACCAGCACATGCGCATCGCACACCTGTCCGACCTGCATTTCGGCCGCGACCAAACAGAGGTAGCCGAACGCATCATCCGCCAACTCAACAGCATGAACCTTGATCAGATCATCATCAGTGGTGACCTGACACAGATCGCCAGCCACGAAGAATTCATCGCGGCGCGACAGTTTATCGACCGGCTCGACGCACCGGTCCACGTTGTACCAGGCAACCACGACCTCTCACCCAACAATCTGCCGGAAAGATTCCTTTATCCGTGGAAGAAGTGGCAGCGCCATATCCAACCAGAACTTCAACCCGTCACGGACACAAGCAATATAAAAATCGTTGGGCTCAATACAGCACGGAGAATGGGCTGGTATCTGGATTGGTCGCGGGGACGTATTAATGACCAACAAATCCGGTACGTTACCGAACAGTTGTCAGACACCGCCGAAAACAAACTTCGAATCGTGGTGGCTCATCATCCATTCTGGCTGCCCCCCACCAGCATGCATCGCAAACTGATTGGCGGACGTGATGAAGCCATTGAGCAATTCGACAAGCTGGACGTTGATCTGGTACTGGGCGGCCACATCCATATCGCTTTTGCAGAAACCTTGCAGGGCGTGGTGATTTCCCATGCAGGCACAACGACATCCGACCGACTGCTAAAAGGCCACCCGAACAGCTTCAACCTGATTGAAGGCAATCGGGAACAGCTAAGCATTACCGAATGGGACTGGCACCATGAAACATTTCAGGCGGGTAACTGCCGGTCGTTCAGTCGAATCGGTGATAACTGGGAAAACGATGAGCGGGCAAATTTGGCATCAGCCTGCAATGGCAATGACTGACCGCACTCATTCGTGCAACTGAGCAATCATACTTTCCAGCCAGCTCAGTTTCTGATCTTTTCGGTACGGACTGGCAAAACGATACCAGGGCCGCCCCAGTGCCAGCCCCCGAATATCAGGTAGCCGCACAAGGCATTCTTCCGCCAGGCTTTTGAGCACGCCGTTGCTTCCCCAAGCGGCAAATACAACATCAGCCTCAGTCAACTGGTCAAATTCGCGATGCCGATGCGGTGAAAGAATACTGTGAAATGGCCAATGCATGGCTGCCTCATCAACATCACTCGTACCCTCAATATTAGCCACAGCGCCCTCAACATGTGCTACAGCCAGCTGTCGAACCTGCTGAGCAAAGGCTGTGGAATCCGCATTGCAAATGTCGGAAAGATTCACCAGACGTAAATGCTTCCAGCCCATCGCCTCCATCAACCGCATCAATTGATACTGGGTGTTATCCGTTTTCAGCCAGAGCGATTTAGTCGCCATAACGGAAGCATCACCCGACTGCCGACGCGGAATCTCATTGTCACTTTTTAACTGATCCGGAAGCCAATTCGCCCCACCCGGATTCATCAGAATGGCAACCGCATCCGGAGTCGCGCCAGACACCGCGGCATCATCAATAGATAACGGTATAATTTCTTTGGAAAAGATGTCCGCACTCGACCGGCACAAAACATCACCGCAAGGCAAAGTCGCATAATAGAAGTGTCCACATACCTGAAACTGCTGCTTCAGTTCAGCGGCGTAGATAAATTCCATACCCATTTAATGATTAATCCAGATGCACAGATTTCAGCAAGGCTGCTGCCAGTGCGGAAAAATAATCCGCAAAGGCTCGATTGATGCGCAAGCGCTGCCGCCCTTTCGGATACAGCCCCATTTGCGCCTCATCGGTTTTGAGGGTGCCCTTCACCAGAAACTGGTTGCGAACAAAGGCATCTTGCACAAAAGCTTCGAAGCATCGTGCTGCCATTTCTTCTGGCTTGCTGTAGTAGTGAACACCTAATGCCCGATCAGCCTTAACACTGGCTTCACATAATTCGCTGGGAGTTTCACCGTCTTCACACAGCATGATGGCCTGAAAGCATTGATCCAGCCGTTGATTCAACGGATGCGGCCGCATTTCATTTTCAAGCCATAAGGAGGATGCAAACTTGCCGGGATTAACCTCAGCCAAACCATCGAACGCATGTGCCGCGATATAGTGATCAAAAGCATGAAACCACTCATGGGCAATACTGCCAGGGCCCGCGTTCTTGGCCAGCGCGAAGGTTCGCTGCAACGGCGCGTAGTGGGCAGACACTCCGGGGCGACCGCCAGTGCCGTACTGCAACCCCAGCGTTCCCCTCAGCGACACCAGTTGCTGACCAAGAACGATCTGTCGGTGGGACTGCAACCGCCCGCCTGCCAGAATAACGACAAGATCACTGAGCGCGTCGTAGAAATGCCCTGCTGCCCGCTCCTGCTCAGCCTTGGTGACCCATTTTCCAATCTCAATAGTTGGAAAGTCGAACCACTGCCTGATGGTTTGAAAATCGGGCACCACGCCACCCAATAACTGCCGATGATCAGGACCATTGCGGTAGAACTGACGCGGCTCTGAGGTTTTTTTGGACCAACGGGATGATGAGTCAGAAGGCATTGGAGCAATCGCAGCCAGAAGATTATCGGGCTGAGTACTATAACCAGCACATACAAAGGAGCAAGCAACGGCGCAGGATTTATCGCTTTCTACACAACAGGTCCCACAACAGAAACGGCAACAGAAACGACAACAGATTTTCGCGAACAAGTTCGATCACTCGTTAGATAGTAAATGAAACACCTATTTCACAAAAACAAGCAGAGACAGGTCTGTCAGTTCCAATAAGTAGTAATACCAAGATTTTGATATAGCCAATTCCGTCAAAAAGCCTATTGTCAGGTATGGATGCAATCAACGCGGAGGTAAGTATGCAGTCTGTTTCCGGGAATTGGGCAACCACCAACGACATACTTCATTTAACCGGCACCCTGCACCATCAGGCCAGCGTGCTGTTCAGCCAACTACGCGAAACCACCCAGAAAGAACGGGTAGATATGGTGATGAAGCTGCTTGCCGAGCTCGAGGAAAAGCAAGCCTGTGCTATCGCACGGGTATCCAGCGATGCCTCCAAAAGCACCCTGTCAGAGTGGCACCGTTTCGAGCCCACAGCCATCAAAGACCTGATTGAAGAGAATCATGGCTGTCATGACGACATGGCCACGGAAGAAGTCATCAATCTTGCCCTGTTGCTTAATGAACACCTGATCGATGCCTTTGAAAGCCTCGCTTCTGAAGCAGCAAGCCGTGAGTCAAGGCAGCTATTTGAAGGGATGCGCGAATTGGAGCGTAGCCAGCGAATAGCGACGGTACGCTCCGCCATGTCGGTGAATGATTGGTAAACCACCGAGCCAGCAATCAAGAAAACCAGCAATCAAGAGAGCCTACGCAAAGGCAACCAACAAAAAGCCACCAATAAAGAACCACCAATAAAAACGGGAGCCGAAGCTCCCGTTTTCATATCAAACCCTTGTCAGCGACAAGAATTACTCAGCCTTTGGCTTTTCACGCAGTTTGATGTGCAGATCACGCAGCTGAGCGTTGCTCACTTCGCCCGGTGCCTTGGTCATTACACAGGCAGCAGACTGGGTTTTCGGGAAAGCAATCACTTCACGGATGCTGGTCGCGCCAGTCATCAACATGATCAGACGATCCAGACCGAATGCCAGACCACCGTGCGGCGGCGCACCGAACTTCAGAGCGTCGAGCAGGAAGCCGAACTTCTCTTGCTGTTCTTCTTCGGAGATACCCAGACAACGGAATACCGCTTGCTGCATATCCTGGTCGTGAATACGGATGGAACCACCGCCCAGCTCACAGCCGTTCAGTACCATGTCGTAGGCACGGGACAGAGCGGCCAGCGGGTTGGCTTCCAGCTCTTCTGCGGAACAGCTTGGTGCAGTGAATGGGTGATGCAGTGCAGTTACGGAACCGTCGTCGTTCTCTTCGAACATCGGGAAGTCAACAACCCACAGCGCAGCCCACTCGCTGGTGTACAGGTTCATGTCTTCTGCCACCTTGCAACGCAGAGCGCCCAGAGCTTCACAAACAACCTTGGTCTTGTCAGCGCCGAAGAAGACGATGTCGCCGTTCTTAACGTCCAGCTTCTCCATGATCTTCAGGGTGTTTTCATCACCGATGAACTTGATGATCGGAGACTGTAGGCCTTCGATGCCTTTTTCCAGCTCGTTCACCTTGATCCAGGCCAGACCTTTGGCACCGTAGATACCAACGAACTTGGTGTATTCGTCGATCTGCTTACGGGACAGCTCAGCACCACCCGGTACTTTCAATGCAGCAACGCGGCACTTTGGATCTTTGGCAGGCGCAGCGAATACCTTGAAGTCGATGTCTTGCAGGAATTCTTCTACGTCCACGATTTCCATCGGAATACGCATATCCGGCTTGTCAGAGCCGTACTTGGACATGGCTTCAGCGAACGGCATGCGTGGGAAGTCGCCCAGATCTACACCCAGTTCTTTCTGGAAGATGCCTTTGATCATGTCCTGAGTCATGCCCATGATCTGCTCTTCGTCGATGAAAGAGGCTTCGATATCGATCTGGGTGAATTCAGGCTGACGGTCAGCGCGCAGGTCTTCGTCACGGAAACACTTGGCGATCTGGTAGTAACGGTCAAAACCGGACACCATCAGCAGTTGCTTGAACAGCTGTGGAGACTGCGGCAGTGCGAAGAAGTTACCTTCGTGAGTACGGCTTGGCACCAGGTAGTCACGGGCACCTTCTGGGGTAGCGCGAGTCAGGATCGGAGTTTCAATGTCCAGGAAGCCGTTTTCGTCCAGGTAGTTGCGAACACCGGAAGTCACCTTGGAGCGGAAACGCAGCTTGTCCTGCATCTCTGGACGGCGCATGTCCATGAAACGGTACTTCAGACGAATGTCTTCGCCCACGTCGGTGTAGCCGTCCAGTGGGAATGGCGGAGTCTGAGCCTTGTTCAGGACAACGATTTCCTTGCCCAGAACTTCGATCATGCCGGTTTTCATGTTGGCGTTGGTGGTGCCTTCAGGACGACCACGTACACGACCGGTAATCTGGATAACGAACTCGGAACGCACGCTGTCAGCGGTATTGAAGGCTTCAACGGTATCCGGGTCGAAAACTACCTGAACCAGACCTTCGCGATCGCGAACGTCCAGGAAGATAACGCCACCATGGTCACGGCGACGGTGTACCCAGCCACAGAAAGTAACTGTTTGATCAATCAGTGTTTCGTTGATATCACCACAATAGTGAGTGCGCATTGTAGGGTCCTGCTACCAGTGAGTGTCACGCCGCCGACCCGGCTCAAAAAACGAGCACCACAGGCGGCGAGCTGTACAGATTTTAAAAGGCGGGCATTATAGCGGGAATTCTCCGGCCTCGTCACGGGTGTAACAGCTCATCCTTGCACGACTTGTTGGGAATATTGATCACCTGCACACAACACGTACAGCAACCATGTCCTTGATCCCGCTTCTGAACGAAATCCGCGACTGTTCTCACTGTAAAGAGCACCTGCCGCTGGGGCCCCGTCCCGTCGTACGGGCCAGTGAAACCGCCAGAATATTGATCATTGGCCAGGCACCAGGCACCAAAGTTCACGCCTCGGGGATTCCATGGGACGACGCCAGCGGCAAACGCTTACGTGAGTGGTTAGCACTGACGCCCGAGCAATTCTATGACGATAGCCAGATCGCCATTATGCCAATGGGATTCTGTTATCCAGGGAAAGGTAAAAGTGGTGACTTGCCGCCACGCAAGGAATGCGCGCCGCTGTGGCATAAGCTGTTATTGGAGAAAATGCCCAACATCGAGCTGGTTTTGCTGATCGGTCAATACGCCCAAAACCACTATCTGCCGGCCGACTTTCTGAAGCATTACAAGACACTGACCGAACGGGTTCAGAACTGGCAACAAGTACCGAGGCCATTTTATGTGTTGCCCCACCCATCACCAAGAAATCAGATATGGCTCAAAAAGAATCCGTGGTTTGAACTGGAAGTAGTTCCCGAAGCAAGACTGAGATTCCAAAAGACCCAGACCCCTAACACCTAACACCTAATAGTCATTGGACAATGCCGTTCACCCCCCCTGTTTTATAATGTTAAATGAATCACGCCATACAGGAATCACGTTATGTAACATGGTCCCAAAATGGAGAAACAAATATGGAATGTCCAAAAATCACAACAGTTACTTTCAGCAGTACCGGTAAAACGGCGATTGAAAAAATCCGTCAATACATATCGAGTGGGAAATACTTGGCCACTGCATCAGGACTAGGGCAGTTGGCATTGATCTTTACAAGTAAAAAGCCACTTGATGTTGCGTACAACATCGACAATACGGATTTCAGAGCCTTTGCCGAAGGCATGATGAGCATTCCGGTCATTGTTCGAAACAGAATCGAACAAACTGCGGGGTTGCAGTACTTAAAGGCACCAACGCCTCAAGAGCGAATTTTTTGGAAATCTATTTATCAAGGCTGCTCATTTTGAAATATCACTTCATAGCAATCATCGCAGCGGCATTATCAGCATGTGCAAACTCAGATATTCAAACGAGCGAAATTTCAGAAATCAGGTCAGATTATCAAGAACGCTTAACATATTGCTCAATGCTCGAGCGTAACTCAGGGTTTGATGCAGTGTCATTCCAAAAGCTTGACATATCCGCCACTAAAGCGAGGCAAATTATAGCCTATCAGTATCTTAAAACATCCAGAGACTGTTATCGCTCAGAAGAAGGTGAATATCGAGAAATTCTGGAGACACATTACTACCAATTAGACCCTTCACTCCGTGATGAATTGGATTTGATAATAGCAGCCGAAAAAGAAGAGACTAAAGAACAAAAAGATTATAAATACAATATTCCAGAAACACTCCGAAAAAAGGTAGAAAAGAGCGGAATTTTTAATTCACCTTTCAACCCGATTACTGCTCCCATTATTAACTAATATTCGCCTCTAATTATGGTTTGCCCCCATTCAGAAACAGCGGCACCCCGAAGGGTGCCCCTCGTGCTATGCATATCAATCAGGCAGCATTATCAGACTGATAACCAATGGTTTCTGCTCCGCCAATCGAAATCTGACGAGGCTTGGCCGCTTCCGGAATTTCTTTTTTCAGGCTGATGGTCAAGAGGCCATCCTGAAGATCGGCACCGGTTACTTCAACGTGATCCGCGAGATTGAACTTGCGCTCAAAGCTGCGGTAGGCAATGCCCTGGTGCAAGTACTGGCGGGACTCTTCACCTTCTTTCTTGCCCTTCACGGTCAACACGTTTTCGTGCACCTGAAGATCCAGTTCTTCGCGGCGGAAGCCCGCAACGGCCAGTGCAATCGAGTACTGATTCTCGTCCAGCGCCTCAATGTTGTATGGAGGGTAGCCAGAACCTGCGTCTGTTTTGGTGGCCGCATCAAGCATATTAAACAGATGATCGAAGCCGATGCTGTTACGGTACAGAGGTGCAAAATCAATACGGTTCATAATATATCTCCTGTGGTTGCTCCAAAGACACAACCGATTAATTAAATACAGAATGAACAACTCTCGAGTGTTGTTTGTGGCGATGACCCTTAATCAGTTTGGCATCATCCGCTCACACTACTTAGATATGGCCGACCAAATCGCTTTCAAGGGTTTAAAACAAAAAAATGAAAGTTTTTTCGGCAATAAAAAAGGCGCTATCCAAGCGCCTTGTCATGTCGATCTATTTATCTGGAGGTTACCCCAGATGATTTCAATGGCCAGCAGGACCCCTCACCACTGATCCCGCAAGCTTCTCAGTGCCTTGAACACATCACGGTCACCCAACCCCAGGTCCGGGAACTGCTGCAACAGCACCTCGCGGATTTCTGGCTGATTCAAACGCAGGAACGAGTTGTAGCTGCGCTCCTGACCCAGATTCATCACCGGCATATCGTCTGGCTCACAGCCAGACACCTGATCCTGCCAGTACTGAATCATGTCATTGCCCGGCTCACGAGTCTGCGCAAACGCCAGATTGTTCTTCATGTAGTCGTGCCCGGGGTACAGCAACACATCATCGGCCAGCGGCTGAAAGCGGGAGACAAAGGTGTCGTACAAAGTATCGGGATCACCACCAAACGGCACACTGCACTTACCAGCCCCGGCGTTGAACAAGGTGTCGCCTGAAAACAACACAGGCTCGCCGTTCGGGCCAGCACTTGCCGAGTCGCGATCACTCAGCAAACACAAATGCACCGCCGTATGACCCGGCGTAAACAGCACGTTAAACGCCAGACTGCCCAGCTCGACACGGTCGCCCGCCTGCAAGCCGCGATCAACGTCCGGAATCACACAACGAGCGGCTTCGTAAGCCAGAATCTCTGCACCTGTCGCAGCCTTTACGCCCGGGTTCCCACCAATATGATCGTGATGCTCGTGGGTATTGATGATCAGTTTGATATTCAACCCCTGCTCTTCTGCCATCGCCAACACCACATCGGCGTCCAAGGGGTCGATGGCAATGGCCTGACGGGTTTCTTCGCAACCAATTACATAGTTGTAATTGCGCAAGTTGTTGTTCATGTAACGTCGCAAGACGATCATAGTGGCCTCCGTCAGGCAGATTGAGTGCGGGGATTACCAGTAGATGTTGTTTTCAACATCATCCGAGCCATCAATGTCTTCCACAAAATGACTGGAGAACAACCCCTTCAGCTCATGTACTCGTTTTTCCAGCTCTGCGTCGGTGTATGGCACCGCTGGGCTGTGTCCCCATACTGGACCAGGCCAGGCCGGGTCGTTTTCCTTACGCGCCACATGGTGTACGTGCAACTGCGGCACCACGTTACCAAGCTCCGCGACATTCATGGATTTGGCGGAATATAAATCAGCCATTTTTTCGGCCACCCAGGCAGACTCACGCATCAGCTGAGTCTGGTCGGCGATCGACAGGTGATAGTATTCGCGGGCATCTACGCGGGCCGGAACCAAAATCACCCATGGATAACGGCTGTCGTTCATTAACAGCACCTGGCACAGTGGCAAGCGGCCAATAAACACAGTGTCTTGTTGCAGTCGACTATCGAGCGTAAACATAATGAAGCTCCTTGAATAAAGCGGAATGCCTGTTGGTCAGGCAAGAGCAGATACAACTTGTGTGACATCTATTCTGCCCCTTTGATTCTTCATGTTAGGCAAAAGCTACCCTCAGGTCACTGATTTATGGCGGTTTTTCAAGTTATCCAAAGTGTCGACCAGCTGGATAAAGCGGTCTGGGACGACCTTAACCAGCAGCGCTACCCCTTTCTGGACTACCGGTTTTTGAAGGCACTGGAACAACAGCGCTGCATCGGTGGCGACAGCGGCTGGCAGCCGCAATACCTGACACTGTATCTGGACGAGCTAGCGGAGTCCGAGCCGGCCAATACTCGCCCGGATGCCGTTCTGCCAACCTTTCTGAAAGAACACAGCTACGGCGAATACGTATTCGACTGGAGCTGGGCCGAAGCCTATCAACGCCATGGATTTCAGTATTACCCCAAGCTGTTGTGTGCTGCCCCTTTTACTCCAGCAACCGGGCCAAGACTGCTGTTTAACGAGCAATCGCACACCGCAGAAGCGCTTTGGCCTGCCGCCATTGCCGCGCTGGATAACTGGTCTGACACCGAACGCATGTCCGGCTGGCACCTGAATTTTCCCAATCAGCGTGACGCCAGAGCCTTACAAGGCCTATCCGAATCCCATGCACTATTGCTCCGGCGTGCTTGCCAGTTTCATTGGTTCAACCGCGACTACCGCTCCTTCGAACAGTTTCTGGAAACCTTCAGCAGCCGCAAACGCAAGTCGGTCAAAAAGGAACGCAAGCGGATTCAGGAAGGTGGAATTGAGTTACACCGGCTGACCGCCGACACCCTGACAACAGAAGCGATTGAACGCTTTTACACCTGCTACCAGCTGACCTACATGAAACGCGGCATGCAGGGTTACCTGAACAAGGGCTTTTTCAACCAACTGGTGGAAACCATGGCAGAGCAGATGCTGTTGGTAGAAGCCTGGCTGGATCAACAGCACCTGGCATCGGCGCTGTACTTCTTCGACGACCAGACACTGTACGGGCGTTACTGGGGCTGCCTGGATGAATACGACGGCCTGCATTTTGAAGCCTGCTATTACCAGGGCATTGAGTTCTGTATCGAACGCTCGCTAGCGCATTTTGACCCAGGTACTCAGGGCGAACACAAGATTGCCCGTGGTTTTGAACCGGTGTTGACCGCCAGCCTGCACCGACTGCACCAACCCGATTTCAACGCCGCGGTGGCGGATTTTCTGGAGCAGGAACTGCCCCACATTCTGGAATACCAGCAGCAAGCAAGAACCCTGCTGCCGTTCAAGGAAGATGCCTTTGGCTCAGCCTCCTCAGGGCTAAAAGAATTCGCTCCCTGAGCCCGCCACAATATACATAGACTGATTACTGGCCGTTGGAATCCAACGGCCGAACTTTCGGCAAACCAAAAGGCGATGGTCTGAAGCTGCCGTATACCGCCAACCGTTCCGTTCCCGGCTTGGCATAGCCCCGGTGGTGCCAGCCACGCACATCCGCCAGCACCAATGTGTTTTCTTTCACGACCAGCGGCCGAGGCACATCGCCATATTGGGCGTTTGCTTCCGCCGCCGTACAACGAAACGCACCACCCTTATTGTTTTCAGAAGCCCAAATAGACCGGGCTTTCTCCCAGCGCCAGCGCTGCTCGTTAAAACGCTGACTGCCCTTAAGGTAATGCAATGGACCACAATCCTCGCTGACGTCTGACAGGGCAAACCAGAACTTGATACAGGAATGGAAGGTATCCCGATGAATATCGCGTTGGTTATCCGGGCGACCACCGTCACTCCCCTGAATCAACCGATATAGCAGCAACCGTCGTGGCTCAAAGCGGCAGCCAGAAGCGTACTCCAGCAGTTGCCGGAAGCGCGGATTATCGGCCAGCCTGGACAACACGTCATCGCTGGGCAGGGTGTAAAAGCGATTGACCGTACTGCCATCACAGCGATCAAAGCCCCAGTTATAGATATGCGGTTTGCCAAAGCCAGCATCCCGATAACTCGGCGCAGGCCCTATTGCATCGGCTGCTTGCATGACAGATTCAGCATTGGCCTTCAGAGCCTTGTAATCTTCCGGCTCCAGAAACCCTTCCAGCGCCACAAAGCCATCGCGGCGAAACTGCTGCATCTCTTCCGTCAGCTTGCCACGAAACAACCACCAGCGCCGCGCGGCCAAAAACACATCCGACAAACGGATTCTTGCCAGATGCAAGCCACAACGATTGGCCCAGCGCGAACCAATGACGGGATCGGAAAAGCTCTTGCGGGCCGTAAATACTTGCCAAACCAAACGAAAATTCCTTGTTCAAACCAACCGTGCATCAAGCCACAGCATTGACCGTGCGAAATGTAACATTCAAACTTGGCCGTTGTTTACTCCGATGGTCAATTTGAATGTCACTGCAAGCCTATAAAGTCGAACATATCCTGGTTTTCTCCAGCAAAGGCACCGAAGCCAAACTGCTGGCAGCGCCCAAGTTGCGGCCCATGGAAGAGTGGCGAGAAGACGTTGCCGGTTGGGTTGCCCTTCGTGCAGAGCGTACCCCGGAACTGGACGAACTGGTGAACCCGGAAGCCACCGAGCCTTATATTCATCAGGGCAGCTGATCCTTCAGGGACAAAAAAACACAGCATAAAAAACCCCGCCGGGCGTTGGCCCCGCGGGGTTTTGTTTGACAAGCCCGAACCCATTACCGGGTTCAAACATGGGCACTTAAGGCCCCTCTGAACAACTCGGTGCCAGCTCTGGATGACAGGGGGAAGCTGAATCACGAAGCTGATTTGCAGGCCTGACGGGTCAAGTCAAAAATCAGCGACACAGAGTCAGCAATGCCCTGCCATCCCCGTAGGGCGCGGCCTGCAGCCCGCCAGAACGGTGTTAGCGAATTTGGAAAGGACTGGTCATTCCGCTGCATTCGCCGCCTTGTTCTGACAACCTGCAAAACTCGCGCAGAGCTGTGCAGAGTTATTCAGAGGGGCCTTAGTGCGCTTTACGAGTCGACTTGTCCAGCAAACCCATCGCCACGGCCGACACCACAAAGGTCAGGTGAATGATCACGTACCACATCAGCTTGTCGTTCGGTACGTTCTTGGCGTTCATAAACACCTTCAGCAGGTGAATCGACGAAATCGCCACAATCGACGCCGCGACTTTATTCTTCAGCGAACCAGTATCCAGTTTACCCAGCCAGTCCAGCTTCTCGGTGCCCTCGCCCAAATCAATACGGGATACAAAGTTTTCGTAGCCAGAAAACATCACCATTACGATCAAACCGCCCACCAGCGCCAGGTCGATCAACGACAGGATCACCAACACCATATCGGTTTCGGTAATTTCAACGATGTGGGGCAGCAAGTGCGCCACTTCGATAAAGAACTTGATACCCAGCGCCAGCAGCGCAAGGCTCAAACCAAGGTAGATTGGGGCCAGAATCCATCGAGCAGAATAAATCAGCTGCTCAACCAAACGTTCAATCATGGATGTAGATCTCTTCCTTCAGGATAAAAAACGAACCATAGAAACCGCCATAATGGCCAGTGCAGACACAACCAGCGACGCAAAGGTTAATGCCATCCCGGCAAAGCGGATTCTGAAATTTTCCTTCAACTGACTGATGCTAAACGCATGCAGAAAACGGCCGACCACCAGCATCAGGCACAAGATGCCCACCAGCCAGTCAGCAACCTGCATCTGCTCCAGGCCATACAGTAGCAACAGCGCCATCGGCACGTATTCGGTAAAGTTGCCCTGGGCTCGAATAGCTCGTTGCAGATCGACGTGCCCGCCATCGCCAATGGCCACCAGATGCCGTTTGCGCAGTTTTACCACCCGCAATGACAAATAGACCAGCACCAGCGCCAGAATTGCCGCAGCAAATACCGTCATACCCACTGTCCCCTGTGCATTGTCAGTCAAACTCAGACCGCGACGTTACCAGAGGGTTGCCATCGGCGCTATTGGTCCGACGAATTATTCACAGGCACAAAAAAGCCCGGCAATTGCCGGGCGAAGTCGCTGTTGCAAACCACAATCATGCACAGCCAACAGAGTGCTGACATCACATCAGCTGACTCACACGAGTCGGAGGACCTGGTTATACCCGGCCAATCAGGCCGGGCTTATAAAATAAAAACGGGCTACAGGCGTAGCCCAAGGGCTCTCGATTAATCGGTAATTACAAACCGTCCAGGTAGTTAGGCAGCCACAGGCTGATCTCTGGAATGAAGGTAATTGCAATCAGACACACCAGCATCAGCAGCAGCCATGGCGCACACGCCTTGATGGCCCAACCAATGGACTTACCGGTAATACCCGCGGTCACAAAGAGGTTAAGACCGACCGGCGGCGTCAACATACCCAGTTCCATGTTCACAACCATGATGATACCCAGGTGAATCGGGTCGATGCCCAGCTGCAATGCGATTGGCAGCAGGATCGGCGCCATGATCAGCAGGATCGCAGATGGCTCCATGAAGTTACCGGCCAGCAGCAGCAGGATGTTCATCACGATCAGGAAGCCCCACACCGGCAGGCCCCATTCAGTGATGGTCGCAGCCAGGTGGTGCGGAATCTGCTCGGAAGTCAGTACGTGAGCGAACAGCATGGCGTTGGCGATGATGAACAGCAGCGTGATGGAAACACGGGCAGAATCCTTAACGATTTTGGCAACTTCCGGGTTCCAGGCAGACTTCACGATACCTACTGGCAGCAGCAGAATGTTACGTACCAGCATGGCGATGACGTTTTCGCCTTCTTTACGCCATGGCTGATCCTTCAGAGGACCCACATCACGGTAGCCCCAAACAGCCACCAGGAAGCCATATACCGCAGCAACCGCAGCCGCTTCCGTTGGAGAAGCAACACCCGCGTAAATAGTACCCAGTACCAGAACGATCAGCATCAGACCGCCGGAAGCGCTCCAGCCAGATTTCAGGATGTTACCGAAGCCAGCAAACTCACCTGCAGGCAGGTTCTTGCGACGTGCTACGATGTAAATCGTGATCATCAGCACCAGGCCGATCAGAATGCCCGGTACGAAACCGGCCATGAACATACGGGAAGCAGATACTTCAGTCGCAGCAGAGTAAACCAGCATCACGATGGACGGTGGAATAAGAATACCCAGGGTACCCGCGGTAGAAATGGCACCCGCGGCGAACGACATTGGGTAGCCCGCACGAACCATACCGGCCAGTACGATGGAACCAACCGCCGCCACAGTGGCAGGAGAAGAACCGGATACCGCAGCGAACAGCATACAAGCCAATACAGAAGCCATTGCCAGGCCACCACGAACGTGGCCAATAGCAGCAGTAGCAAAATCAATCAGACGACGCGCCACACCACCGGAAGACAGGAAGGAGGACGACAAAATAAAGAACGGAATCGCCAGCAGCGTGTAGTGCTCGGATACCGCTTCAAACAACTTCAGGGAAACAGACGCCATTGAGTCGTTGGTGAACAACATAATGGCCGTCATGGAAGAGAAGCCCAGCGCTACCGCGATCGGCAGGCCCAGCGCCATACATACAAACAGCAATAAAAACAGAGTTGCAGCAGCCATTACGCTTTCTCCCCTTTCACTTCTTCTTTTTCTTCTTCTACGTCATCGAGGTTTTCATCGTGCAGTTCGGATTCCTTATGCTCATGGAAACCCTTGGCTTCCAATTTCCACACAGCAACCGCCAATTGCAGCAAACGAATGGTCAGCAAACCAAAACCTACCAGCAGGCCGGAAACCACGGTCCATTTCGGAATCGCAATATCTTCCAGCTCAATGCCAATCATGTGCAGTTTGGAGACGTATACCCAGGAGCTCTTGAGGAACATGCCGCAGTAAACCAGACCGATAGCAATAGCAAACAGCAGAACCCACTTGCGAACCTGAGGAGCAAGGCGGTCGGTCAAGGCATCAACGCAGATATGAGCGCGTTCGCGCACCAGCCAGGCAGAACCCAACAGGGTCATCCAGGCGGAAGTCAGCAGGGTGGCTTCTTGCACCCAGTGGATGCCAGTATTGAAACCGAAGCGAGCAACCACCTCGATAAATACCAGCAAGGTAATGGTGACCAGCAGCAAGCCGATCAGGATATCTTCCAGACGATTGATCATTCTCATCATCTGCTCTCCTTTTATTGTTGTTAGGCCTTGAGGGCCGCTTGGAATAGATCGAACAAGCATCTAGCACTAGCCGTGCCAATTTCTGAAATTCCCAAAAACCGAAGCAAATCAACAGAAAACCGCCGCTCAAGCTGTCTTTCAGTGAGAATAATGATCGCTTCGTTAGGTATAGACGCTGCTGCGCCAATGTGAAATGTCAAAAACGGGGGGTATTCCCCCCGCTCTATTTCAAAAGGCGTGGAAAACCACCATCAGAACGCCAAACAGCCACCATCAGGCAATACCCGGCTCAAACAACGATAAACAACCGCGAAAACAACAGAATCGCCAAAAACAGGAAAACCCGACACATCAGCGCAAAACCATGGGTGTAAATCCACCCAATTTGGATAAACGTAGAAACGGAAGTGTTTCCGGCGAGGAGTCGGATGTCGGATGTCGGATGTCGGATGTCGGATGTCGGATGTCGGATGTCGGATGTCGGATGTCGGATGTCGGATGTCGGATGTCGGATGTCGGATGTCGGATGTCGGATGTCGGCAGACATTGTGGGAGAGAGCTTGCTCTCGATTACCCTATCGGGAATAAATTCCCTCCTACAACACGACGCACGTGGGGCCGGAGCAACCCTGACTAAGCCTGTAAGCCAGGATCAGCCCAAAACACAATTATTCCTCGCCGCCTTCCTTGAAGGCTTGCTTGTCGAGGTCATACTTCTTCATTTTCTCGTACAGGGTTTTGCGCCCCAGCCCCAATTCTTCCTGAGCGTTCTTCAAACGGCCCTTATGCCTTGCCAGTACTTCACGCAGAATCATTTCTTCGTAGCGGCTGACCTGCTCAGCCAAGGTAATCACATTGGTCGCGGTGCCGGTTTTCAGCAAGCTGTCGAACGCTCGCTCGCCGCCCAGTAACACAAAGCACTCTGCCAGATTACGCAATTCACGCACATTGCCCGGCCAGTCATGGGCCAGAAGCTGCTGGCGTTGAGCCGCAGTCAACGCCTGAACTTCACTGCCATAGCGGTTGGCAGCCGCCCAGACAAAATGCTCGAACAGCACAGGAACGTCTTCCCGACGGTCTTTCAACGCCGGGATATGCACCTGAACCACATTCAGGCGGTAGTACAAATCGAGTCGGAATTCACCCTTGTCGCTCAGTTCTTTCAGGTCTACCTTGGTGGCCGCAACCACACGGATATCCAGTGGAATCTGTTGATTACCGCCCAGAGGCTCGACCTTGCGCTCTTCCAGCACCCGCAGCATCTTGATCTGCAACACCATGGGCATGGACTCAATTTCATCCAGGAACAAGGTGCCGCCATTGGCGTGTTGAAACTTACCCACCCGCTTTTTACCAGCACCGGTAAAAGCACCGGCCTCGTGGCCAAACAGCTCACTTTCAATCAGGTTTTCGGGAATCGCACCGCAGTTAATCGCCACAAAGGCGCGGTCACTGCGCTTGCTGTGAGAATGCAGATAACGGGCGACCAGCTCTTTACCACAACCGGTATCACCGTGAATCAGCACATCCGCTGGCGTATCTTTAATGTGGTTAAGGGTATCGCGCAGCTTTTTCATGTCGGCGTGGTTACCGATGATCCGCGGCCCTGGCCGCGACTGCACTTCTACTTCTTCCCGCAGCTTGCGGTTTTCCAGCGTCAGCAGTCGCTTCTCGTGGGCGCGCTGCACGGTCTCCAGCAACACCTCGGATGAAAACGGCTTTTCAAGAAAGTCATACGCGCCAGCGCGCATGGCCTCTACTGCAATCGACACATCGCCATGGCCCGTCAGCATAATCACCGGCAAATCGGCATCAATACTACGAATCTCACGCATCAGCTCCATGCCATCCATTACCGGCATATTAATGTCGGTAATCACCACCCCTTGCCAGTCGGCACGAATGGAATCCAGCGCCTCGCGACCGTTAGCGGCGGCAATGACATCAAACCCTTCAATCACCAAAGTCTGGCTCAGCGCCTTACGTACGCTCTCTTCATCATCTACCACCAGAACTTCAATCATGCCTTTACCTCATGTACTTGCGCAGTCGCACAACAAAGCGGGTTCCCCCCTGCGCTGCTGCTTCTGCTGTCAATGTGCCGGACAGGGTTTCAATAATACGGCGTGACAATGCCAACCCTATCCCCAGCCCTTTGGATTTGGTTGTAAAAAAGGGCTCAAAAATCCTGCTTCTTAAATCTTCAGCAATCCCCGGGCCATTATCTTCCACTTCAATTCGCAAGCCATTGAGGTCGTGTTGCACACGCACCTCGACCCGCGGGCTTGCCATACCTTGCATGGCTTCCGAAGCATTGGTAATCAGATTAATCAGCACTTGCTGAACCTGTACAGGCTCACACATGACCTCTGCCGAAAAATGGGTGGAATCGACCACAAGTTCAACACCCGCCTTTTTCAACAATGGCCCCATGATGCCAACCGAGGCCTGCACGATCTCGCCAACCTCAACCGCACGCGGCTCCGGCGGCGACTTACGGGCAAAGACCTTCAAGCGGGAAATAATGGAATGCATGGAGCCGGTGATTTGCAAAATCTCGTCAAGATTGTCGCTGACCATCTCGTTGTAGCCACGCTCCATCAGCTTTTTGCTGTTCTCTGCGTAGGTTTGCAAAGCCAACAGCGGCTGATTCAGCTCATGGTTAATGCCAGCCGACAGCTCGCCAAGCACCGCCAACTTGGCAGTTTGAACCAGCTGATCCTGGGTGGCTTCCAACTCACTTTGGGTTCGCTGATAGTGTTCAACCAGCCGCTGAAGTTCGGTATTGGAACTGGTCAGTTCCGAAGTCAGATTGGCAACCCGGCGTTCCAACTCATGATTAACCGACGACACATGACGCTGCATCTCACCTCGCTTGCGCCAGTAGAGCCACAGCAAGACGATGACGCCATATATAAGAGAGTAGTAAACACAGAACTCCAGCGTACGACGCAGCAGCTCCACTCTGGGCATCACTGCAAATACATGCCAACCGGCTTCGCGCACCAGAGTACGACCAACCAGATAGCGCTGCAGAATGCCATTGGCATCCAGGTTGATGTAATCATCCGAGAACAGGTTGCCGTCCTCGGAAGCCGGAATGGCCAAAGGTAATAGACGCGCATCGCCATAGCGTTGTGACTTGCGGATGCCGTCGCGCTGAGGGCCAGGCACCACACCTAACGTGCGGTATTCCCAATCGCGGTCCGAAGCCCCGAATACCACCGAGTCGTATCCCACCAGCAAAAAGCCGTGCTGCTGAAACTTCAAATGCTCCAGCACGGGCTCCAGCAAAATCTTCACCACGGCAACGCCAATCACCTCTTCACCGACAATCACCGGTGCCGAGTAATAGTAACCGCGACCGCGCGTCACCAGCCCTACCGCATAATAGGTAGCGCTTTCGCCCAATCGAGCCTGCTGAAAATAGGGCCTGAAACTGAAGTCATAGCCTTGAAAGCTGTTCACATCGGCGTAGTTACTGGTGCCAATCACAACACCTACGTGGTTCAGCACAAAGATTTTGTCGCTGCCGAGGCTGCGATTGGTTTGCTCCAGAAAGCGGTTAAGCGTCTCCAGACCTTGCGGGTGCGGATTGGCCAGTACGGTTTTCACCGTGCGTAAGCCCGCCACTCGGGAGGCGATATCTTCAAAAGAATCCAGCGCCGCGTGTAACTGCGATGCGGTTTGCTCCGCCTCCAGTTGCAATTCGACCAGCGCTTCCTGTTCTTTCAGCGACCACACCGTCGCCACCACGGCGAGCACACCCGCAATCCAGATAAATACCAGCACAATCACCATCAGGGAGGATGATTCCGTGGTAAAGCGGGACTCTTTGGGCACCGGCCCTTGCATTTCGACGCTCATGGGTGGAAAGCCACCCATTCAATAAAACTCATGCTTCAACCTCTGCCCAATTCAACACTGCCCGCCCATATTCCAGTGTGGTTCAAAAACCACAAACCACCGCAAAAGCCGAACTCAGGTACTTCCTGCCCACAATGATTGATTTACGAACCGGGTCACAAAAGACACGCCTTTTAACCATATACAAACAGGCAAAAAAAACACCATAGTCTTAACTAGGGCCTATGGTTACTGGCCTCAGGGCTGGATTCCTGCCGTCCGAATGTCTGCACCCAATCTCATCACATTGGCTCGCTGGTTATTCAAAAAACAACGGCGCGATTCAATTCTGGCACAGTACCTGCTAAACCAGTTACAGCTCAAGGGAGATTGCTCCTGCGCTCCCAACGGCGTAACAAACAAATATAAGAGCGAGACAAAAATATGAAAGCCTTAGTCGCATCTGTACTGGCGTGCGCCAGTCTTCTGTCCTTTAACCAGGCAGCTGCCGCCCCAATCGAAATCAAGTTTTCCCACGTTGTGGCTGAAAACACTCCGAAAGGCCAGATGGCTCTGAAGTTCAAAGAGCTCGCCGAAGCTGCTTTGCCAGGCGAAGTTGAAGTAAAGGTTTACCCTAACTCCCAGCTGTTCACCGACTCCACCGTACTGCAAGCCATGCAGCTGGGTGACGTTGAAATGGCTGCCCCGTCCCTGTCCAAGTTCCAGAAATACACCAAAAAACTGCAACTGTTCGATCTGCCATTCCTGTTTGAAGACATGGAAGCGGTTGACCGTTTCCAGAACAGCCCTGAAGGCCAGAAACTGCTGAAGTCCATGGAAAGCAAACTGCTGGTTGGTCTGGGCTACCTGCACAACGGCATGAAGCAGCTGACTGCCAACGACCCAATCATGACGCCAGCGGATATCTCCGGTAAGAAATACCGCATCATGACTTCCGACGTTCTGCAGGCTCAGTTCGAAGCTGTTCAGGCTATCCCACTGAAAAAGCCGTTCTCTGAAGTATTCACCCTGCTGCAAACCAAAGCGATTGATGGTCAGGAAAACACCTGGTCCAACATCTACTCCAAGAAGTTCTTTGAAGTTCAGGACTACGCCACTGAAACCAACCACGGTCTGCTGGACTACATGGTCGTGACTTCTTCTGAATTCTGGTACGGCCTGGAAGACGACGTTCGCGCCAAGCTGCAAAAAGCCATGGACGACGCTATCGCTCACGGTAACGCCATCGCTGCCCAGAAGAGCGAAGAAGACAAGCAGAAGATCATTGATTCTGGCAAGACTGAAGTTTCCAGCATCACTGCCGAACAGCGCGAGCAATGGGTAAACGCCATGAAGCCAGTTTGGAAGATGTTTGAAGACGAAATCGGCGCCGACCTGATCGAAGCCGCTCTGAAATCCAACAAATAAGTAAAAATCGGATTAATTACAGACACTGTCATAAAACCGCAACAAATGTGTCATGTAATAAATCGGAAACATGGTTGTAACAATTTCAACCCGTGCGCGAACACGCTCGCGGGTTGAAAAACCGCAGTTGGCTTCAAGCCGAACATAAAAAAGAGAAAGAGAGCATTACAATGAAAATGACCAAGATTGCCGCCGCCATCTCCTTTTCACTGGTAGCTGGCACCGCAATGGCAGCAGAACCGTCTGTAGACGTATACGGCTCCCTGCGTCTGGCCCTGACCAACGATGATTCCGTTGGCGCGACCAGCTCCGAGAACAAGTTCTCTCGTTTTGGCGTTAAAAGCAGTGTAGATCTGGGTAACGGCCTGACCGGTCTGGCTCGTTTTGAATACGGCCTGACTCCAGAGCAGAAAGCTGCTGCTGGTACTCGTCTGGCGTTCATCGGTATTAAAGGTGACTTCGGCACTGTGACTCACGGTTCCCAGGGCTCTATCTACCAGAAGTACGTTCGTGGTCCTTACTTCTCCAACGCCAGCGACAGCCTACGTCCTTTCACTTCTCGTCAGGACGGCATCACTCAGTACGCCACCAAAGGTGATAACTACACCTTCATGGCTGCCGTTCAAACTGAAGGCAAAGATGGCGCTGACGTCGACTCCTACTCCGTTGGTGGTGATTTCAACGCTGGTGACCTGAAAATCCAGGCCGCAGCTGTATTCGACAACGAAGGCGAAGATAAAGGCACTCTGTTTGGTGCTCGCGCCTGGTACTCCATTGACGCAGTTAAACTGTCTGCTTTCGTAGACCTGGCGTCTGAAGACTTCAACACCAAGACCAGCAACATCTGCGGTGGTGAGTCCACCACAATCGTTGGTGCATACGCTTCCTACAAGACTGGCGCCCACCAGTTCCACGGCCGTGTAGCATCCAATGACTGTGACGACTCCGGTGATCTGCAGTCCGTTAAAGGCGAATACGTAAACTACCTGAGCAAGAACATGCGCGTATGGGCTTCTGTTGAATCCCTCGACACTGTTCGTGACCAAGGCGAAGCCAAGCTGATCTCCGAGCTGGGCGTACGTTACGACTTCTAAGGTCGACCCCGTTTGCTGTTTTGTTTTCTCCGTTCAAAACAGCAACACCTGCCGGTTTATGCCCCAAGCATAAGCCGCCAAACAAGCCCGCGTTTGCGGGCTTGTTTGTATTTAACGGTTCAATTATGAAGAACGCATTACGATTTTATGAAACTGCAACGGTGGTTCCCAATCCGCCATCATGCAGCCTGTGGTCTTCTTCGATATGCTTTGTGCTTCCTGTCTGACACATCGTTGTCGGATCAACTTCTGGAGTCATCATGCGCACCTACATTCTTTCCTTCTTCACCTTGCTGACCACCGCCCTGCTTGCTGGCTGTGGTGCCATTGCGCCACTGAATAGCACCGACGTAGGCTCTGGCAGCGTCAGCGTGACCGTGCCATCAACACTGGTCGTGGTCTCAGTAAACGGCAAATCCGTAGATTCACCCAACCTGTATGAAGGCAACTACACCCTGCACATGGCCGAAGGCAGTCAGCGCATCATTGTTCGATACGAAGCCAACTGGAATAGCCAGGGTGAATCCGGCTTTATTATTGAATGGCCACCCGTTGCCATCGACTACGATTTCAAAAGCAATGGAACCTACAGCCTCAACCATCCGGTTGTGAATGATCAGGAAACCGCTCAGGCACTGAGTGCATCTTCACCCATTTGGCTGCAGGCAGGCGCGGAGAAAGTAGCAGGCAAGGCGGTGGTCGAAAAACACGAAGCCATCAGCTACGTCATCAGCAGTGAAGCCCCTGAGCAGGTAACCCGACTCGATCAACTGAAAGATTTGTGGGAAAGCAGCAACGCCAAAGATCAGGCTGACTTCTTGCAATGGGTTAAAACAAACACATCCGGACAGTAATAGCCAAAAGACAGCTTCTGGCGGGATCAGACAACTTACATCTGAGCCCGCCTATCAAATCACCTAGCCATTAAGCCGTACGTCCATCAAGCCGCTCACCCGGCCAAATTTCCTGGCCCTCGCAAACCTCTAGACCAACTGCATCCACTGCTGCCACTGGGATTTGGCATCGCTCAGCTCACCAGAACCGCCATACACCACGCTGCTGCTTTGCTGTACCACAGGCTCAGGCGCTGGCATTTTACTGCTGGCTTCCGCCATCAAGCTGATGACATTTGCCGTTTTGTTATCACTGCTGCCGTACTCCGGCACCAATGAATCAGACGACAAACTGCCTGATTGTTCTTTCAGCATCTGCTCCAGCAAGTCTGCCCCCGGATTAATCGAGTGGCTTTCTGCCGCGTGAATATCCGGCCCTATCTCTTCTTCAGGAATCTCCGGCTCCGGCGTTTCCCTATGCAGCCAGCGGGCAATATCGGTTGCCAGCCAGTGCTGCCACTGGGTTTTAATGCCCACGTCCGGGGTTTGCGGGCGGGTAATTTGTTGCCAAACCACATGCAGGCGATGGGCCAGCACCTCGGCGTCGACCGTGGGTGGATATCGACACACATCCGGGTACTGCTCGCGGTAACACAAATCATCCGGCACTAGCGGGAAGCACCCCATGGCTGAGGCCTCCAACATGGCGATGCCCTGAAACTCATGAATGGCGGTGCTCACCACCACATCGGCACGCTTGAGCCAAAGCCAATAATCCTGGCGGGACACTTTTCCATCCACCAGCACCTGACCGGCAAAGTGCTCACGAATGGCCAACAAGGCGGGCGGAGTTTTTTCCGGCCTTGCGCCCAACAGCGCCAACCGAAAATCCACACCCCGCTGCTTCAATGCCTTCAGCATCGCCAACAACCGTTCCGGGGCCTTGTCGTATTCCCAGCGGTGGTTCCAAAGGATCAGCGGCCCTGAGAAATCTTTCGTCGCCCGCCAGTCCTCCACCGCGGCATCGAGCTGATCTTCAAGATCAGGTTCTGGCATGGAAACCGGCACAGGCAACCAGCGCGACTTGTAGTCAATGTCTTCAACCACGCCCTCTGGCACGCAATCGGGCAGCTTTTTCAGCAGCGCCGAAACACCGTCCAGAAACGACTGGCGATTAAACTCCGAGTTAAACAGCACTTCATCCGCCGCCAGCGCGGCATACAACTGCACCATTTGCGGATCAATAGACGCATGCTGACCTTCCCCCACCGGGTAGGCGAACTGGTTTTCATGGAAGTAGCAAGAAACAGGAATACCCGCCAAGCCAGGCACCAGGCCCTTCAGCGTTGCCACATCCACCATACTGGTGGCCAACACATGATCCGGCGTCCACTCCGCCAGCAACTCATCCAGCTGCGACATCCACGACAACGGATTACCACGAATGCGCCAGCGAAAATACCGACCAGGCAATTCCAATACTCGCCAGTCGGCGTCCAGATGAGTGGTCAGCCAGTCGGCCCAGTAAGCATGGCTGTCGGAGCGATACGCCGACAGCAAAAGAATTCGGGGTTTGATCACGGCAACACCATGTAAATGTGACTCAAGGGTTTTGGGACAAGCCCGCCATCTCTGAAGTATAGCCTTTCAGCTCATTCGTGAGCTTTTCAATCCGCTGCTGATACGTCTGGCTTTCCTTGTCGATCTGCTGCTGAACCACAGCACGGCGGTTAGCCGCGTTGTTGCCGGCAATGCCCTGCAAGGTTTCCTTCATGGAGGCAATGCGGTTGTCGCGGTCGGCTTCCAGCGACTCGAGCTTTTGTTGGGTACGGTTGATATTGCGCTTCAACTCCAGCCGACGGTTGTTATCACGCATTGTCTGATAACTGGCATTGTCCGTACTGATTTCCCGATCGGCTTTGCCACTGCCTGCGGTCAGGCCAATTCCCTGTTTGTCAGATTTATAGCTGTGCTTCTTCTCGTTCTGATCCACCGGGCACGGCGACTGGGAAAACAACTTCCGTCCATTGGCATCCACGCATTCATAGTAGCTTCCCGCCAACGCATCCAACGACAGTAAACAGCCAACCACACACATCCAACTTGCTTTACGCATTACCCTGAATTTCATCCGTCACCCTGAATTTCATTCGTCCAACTTACTGAAACACTGCCTTGATACATGGCCTTGATACTTAGCTCTCACAACTGGCCTTCACACACAGCACTGGCCACCCGTCTGGATGATAATCACAGGGCGATGACTCACAAAGGCGCTTCGGGTAAAATCTTGCGCCTTTTATCCGGAACCGCAACCGTCCGGACAGCCAACACAGCACCCGGCCATGTACTGGGTAGAGAGAGATCATGACAGACCAAACCGAACTTCCGACATCCACCAACTCAGACACCGGCCAATCCAGCGGCAAGGTAGGCTTTGTTTCACTGGGTTGTCCAAAAGCGTTGGTCGATTCCGAACGCATCCTCACCCAGCTGCGCATGGACAAATACGACGTCGTAAACAGCTACAACGACGCCGACGTGGTCGTAGTAAACACCTGTGGTTTTATCGACGATGCCAAGCAAGAGTCACTGGAAGCCATCCGCGAAGCCATGGCCGAAAACGGCAAGGTGATCGTGACTGGCTGTATGGGCAAAGGTAAAGACGCCGAAACCATCCGCGAACAGAACCCGAACATTCTGGCGATCACCGGCCCACAAGCCTACGAAGAAGTGATGACCGCCGTGCACGAATGGGTGCCGCCGGTAAAACAGCAACACGATCCGTTCACCGATCTGGTTCCGGCTCAGGGCGTGAAACTGACCCCGCGTCACTACTCCTACCTGAAGATTTCCGAAGGCTGTAACCACAGCTGCACCTTCTGCATCATCCCGGCGATGCGCGGCAAGCACGTCTCACGCCCGGTAGGCGACGTACTGACCGAAGCCAAACGCCTGGTAGAGGCTGGCACCCGCGAGATTCTGGTGATCTCCCAGGACACCTCCGCCTACGGCGTCGACCGCAAATACCGCACCGATTTCTGGGACGGCAAGCCGGTAAAAACCAAGCTGTACGACCTGTGCAACGAACTGGGCAACATGGGTGCCTGGGTACGCCTGCACTACGTTTACCCGTACCCAAGCGTCGACGACGTACTCCCGTTGATGGCCGAAGGCAAAATTCTGCCGTACCTGGACATCCCGTTCCAGCACGCCAGCCCACGCATTCTGAAGCTGATGAAGCGCCCTGCCCACGCCGAGAATACGCTGGAGCGCATCAAGAAATGGCGTGAAGTGGTGCCGGAAATTGTTATCCGCTCCACCTTCGTAGTTGGCTTCCCGGGTGAAACCGAAGAAGACTTCCAGATCCTGCTCGACTGGCTGGAAGAAGCCGAACTCGACCGTGTTGGCTGCTTCAAGTACAGCCCGGTTGACGGCGCCAAAGCCAACGAACTGCCAGACCACGTGCCGGAAGACATCCAGCAAGAACGTTACGACCGCTTTATGCAAACCCAGCAAGCCATCAGCACCCGTAAACTGGCTCGCAAGGTTGGCAAGGTAATGCCTGTGATCATCGACGAAATCGACGACGAAGGCGCCATTGGCCGTACCTGGGGCGACGCACCAAACATCGACGGCATGGTGTACCTGAACGACTTCCACGAATGCGAACCGGGCGACATCATCGACGTGGAAATTGAGCACTCCGACGAATACGACCTGTGGGGTTCCCCGGTGATGCACGCCTCTCGTATGGACGATGCCGACGAAGAGTAATTCGCGTCACTAGGGCGAGTACCAACAACAGCGGGCCATAACAAGCCCGCTGTTTTTTTATACCCTGCGGACAGGCAATATTCGCCCAGCCTGAACAGCCAGATTTAAACCATCAGGTCCAGACCCAACCCAAAACCCAACCCAACCAAAACCCAACCCAAAACCCAACCCAAAACCCACCCCGGAACCACGCCCAGAACCAAACCCATACACAACAATGGACGTTGACCATGCTTCGAAAACTCAGACTCGCCTACTGCACACCGCTGTATATCCAGCTATGGGAAAACCGCATCAAGGCCACCAACTTCAAATCCGGCGAGGTGTTTGACGACCAACCATGGATCGCCATCCTGACCACCGAAAAGGGCCAGCGAATGATACAGGCGATCGGCTACGAAGCACCTGCCCTGGCCGCCGACAATATCCGAGTGGTCAACCCCTTGTCACACCCCAGGACCCTGATTGGTGACGTTGAAACAGCCATAAAACTGCTTCAGCACGCCGTTCAGCAAGTACGCAAATCGGCATCATTCTTCTCCAGCTCTGTAGCCGTCATCCATCCGATGGAAAAAACCGAAGGCGGCCTGACCGACGCTGAAATCCAGGCATTCCGTGAATTGGCACTATCCGCAGGCATCACCAAAGTACACATCCACCAGGGCACGGAACTCAACGCTTCCAGCTTCGACATAAACGTATTCAATAAAAACGTTAAAAAGCCATGAAAAAGACCGACAAGAACATCGACAACGCCATCATCAAAGCCCTTACCGACGTATGCGACATCGCCCAGATCGAATCCGAAGGCTTTAAATGGCTGACTCACACCGTGAACTACAGGCAATTCCCCCAATCTCTCATCGTAATCTGCGTGTACAACACCAAACTCGATCTGGCGCTGGCCGACACCGACAGCATTCGATTTTTGATTCAGGAAAAACTCGGTGCCATCAACATCACACTGAAAAACGCCGAACAACAGATTCGTTTTGATACCGAAGAAGCCTGCAAAGCCGAACATGGCGGCAAATGGGCTGAGCGGTTGCGTTAAGACTCAAGGATAAGGATCAAGGATTAAGACCAGCTGTCAGCTGAATCCCCCGCTTTATCATCCGTCCCGCAGACCACCAGATCGACACTCACAAGCCTGCAAAATCCGCCTTGTATGGCCCGCCCTGTGTAGCCCGCTTTAAAAGACCCATCTGAACAGATTCCTGGTTCCTCGCATTCGCAACCCTGTACTGAAAACAACGGGCCGCATTGGTCACAGTTCGCGAGGAGCGGAGCTGAGTTATTCAGAAGCCCCCCGCTATGTCAGCATAATTGTGCAGTGTTATTTCAACCTACCCAAAACTGTATGTATAAACAGTACATCAAGGCAATACTAAAAACCCTGCTCATTTTACCTGAAACAGTTGCTCGTTTCGTCAGCAGCATGTAGCGTAAGTGGCTGAAATCAGGGCGGTTAGCAAAAAAGCGAACCTGCTTTGCGTGCCATCGGATAGGGAAAAACGCGCATGCTCAGGAATAAAACTGTTATAAGCCACTCGATCACTAAGAATTTATAAAGGATGATTTAATGTCTGTAAATGGAAAAACATACCCTGGAAAACACCCTCTACTTAAAGAAAATCATTTTTCAAGTGATGAAAAGTTTGCGATAGAAAGCTTATCAAAAGAATTCTACATAACAAACGGCGGTGAAAAAATAAAGCTGGGATACAACAGCGAGTATAAGTATTTAATAATAAGCCCCACTGAAATATACAAGGATATGTTTAACCTTGACCGAGAGATCATCGTTGTATTCAGTCCATATGAAGCAGTACAAGCAAGAACACTGGACGTTTTTGAATATGTAGCAAAAAAACACTCTACATTAAGAATTGAAAAAATTTGCAACGTACTTGTTAGCGCTGACAAAAACATAGAAACATCAATAAATGAACTTGTCAAAAACGAACCTGAGTCACAAGTCATAATTCCTTTTTCATATGAAGAGCTGAGCAAAGTAAGGGATTCATTTTTCTTCAGAAATAGATTTAGGAAATATTTTTATACAAGAGACCTTTTTGCATTTGAGGCTCCACTTAAGAAAGATATCTATTTCTTCGGCAGGACAGATCTAATACAAGAGATTATTAACAGACTTAAAAGCGGCGAAAACTCAGGTGTATTCGGCCTTAGAAAAACAGGAAAAACGTCATTGATAAATGGCATAGAACGACACTTAGCCAAAGAAGGGATACAAACAGCAATTATTGATTGTCAAGATACATCATTTAACCAAAGGCGTTGGAATGAAGCCCTCCATTACCTTTGTGAGAAGGTCAAAGGGGCCCTAAATTCGTCATGTGATATTCATGATGAGAAGGAGTACACTGATAAGAACGCTTCGGCATTGACTGAAAGTTTTCTAAAAAAATGCAGATCAGAGACTGACGGCCCTTTATTTATTATATTTGATGAAATCGAGAATATTTCAAGAGACACCGCACCTGCCGAACACTGGTGCAGCGGAAAGGATTTCGCTTTATTTTGGCAGTCTCTAAGATCAATCTTTCAAAGAAACTCAAATTTAATTTCTTACCTTATAGTTGGAACAAATCCAACGTGCATAGAGACTCCGAAGGTTGATAACGTAGACAACCCTATATTCAATCATTTCAATCCTATCTATATCCCAGGCTTTGACGTCAGAGAGACGAGAGAAATGACTCGGAAGCTTGGCAAAAGAATGGGTATCAAGTTTGACGAGTCATTGTACGCAAAACTCACAGAGGATTTTGGCGGCCATCCTTTTTTAATGAGGCATGTTTGCAGCCTCATTGCAAAGGAAGTTGCAGAAATAGAACGTCCAGTAGATGTTGGAAGAAGAACGTATAAACAGGGGCGGGATAAGTTTATAAGCGATCATTCAAGCTATCTGGAAATGATTATGAGCGTCCTTAGGGATTCTTACCCCGATGAATTTGACATGCTGTCTATGCTGGCAAATGACGACATAGCCACATTTGAAGAGTTTGCAGAGCTTCACCCATCATACACATCGCATCTAATTGGTTATGGAATAATAAAAAGAGACAGAGATACTTATGATTTCAACATCGATTCAGTAAAGGACTATATTCTTAAGCAATCCAAATTCAAAAAAATAGGCTTATCACAAGATGAAATGTGGGCAGAAATATCCCAGAGGAGGAACGCGGTAGAGATAAAACTAAGAAAACTTGTTAAAATACTTCTCAAAGCTAACTTGGGCGCCTCTCAGGCTAAAGAGGCAATTTTGAATATCTTTGGCGGCACAAGAAAATCCGAGTTATCGAAGCTTGCGTATGATGAGCTATTCAACGCATCAAAAAGTGAAATATATTTCTCTGACTTGTCTAAAATAGTTTCAAAACACTGGCCGGCATTCTCCAACACCTTTGATAAGACCAGGCAGGACACTTTCAAACAGCTTGATTTTATTAATGCTTCAAGGAATGATGCACATGCAAAAGAAATAACTAAAGAACAATTTTCCTATTTTAGAATTTGCATGGATTCTATAGAGAGCGATTTAGAAGAAGCTATATAAGTACGACTCATAACAAAAAAGCAGTCGGACGCTACGCGCCGCTGCTTTTGACGTTCATAATCCAATGTCAAAACAAATCCTGACCTACTCCGCCGCCTGCCTGATCACCATCACCCTTGGGCTATCTACCCGCTCGCCTGCGCTGGATTTGCCCCGGTTTTTCCATGTCTACGTGGGTGATTTTCTGTGGGCGACGATGGTCTATTTTGGCTTCTGCCTGATTACTCCGATGTGGGCGTTCCGCACGCAAATCATGGCTGCGCTGCTATTTTCCTACGCCATTGAGTTTTCCCAGTTTTACCATGCCGACTGGATCGACAGCATTCGTGCCACCACTATCGGCGGTTTGGTGCTGGGGTTTGGCTTTCGCATCAGCGATCTGCTGGCCTATACACTGGGAATCGGGGTGGGCGCGCTGATTAATCGTTATGTGTTTTTAAGATTATTGCGGATCAAAAGGTAAGCCGGTCTAGCCAAAGTCATAAGACTCAAGCGTGGCCGCCTCTTTTTCCGCCCGAGCAATTATCGCCTGCTTTACAAACTCGTAAGGCAAATCCGGATTATCTTCCATCATTTCGCCAATTTTGGCCCAATGCTCAATCTGTTTTGGTGCCGAACGATTAAGCGCCTTTCCCATAATGGTCGCTTTTTCAATCAACGCCTGATCCAGTCTGACACTGACTTTTGCCATGGTATTTTGCCTGCGTACATCAAAGTGAATAAACGGTAGCAATGCGCCACAATTGCAACAACCCCAAACAGGTCACACACTCCCAGAACCAACCTAAAATAAAAATTGTCTGTCATAGCGAATCAGTAAAACCTGAATAATCAGGAGGTTTGTATGCCCCATCAATCACACACCGTGCTGGCGTTTGATGTCTACGGCACTCTCATTGACACCCGTGGTGTCGCCAGTTTGCTTGCTCATGCCATTGGCGATCAGGCCCCCGCCTTTGCCGATGCCTGGCGTCAGAAGCAGCTTGAATACAGTTTTCGCCGCGGGCTGATGCAGCTTTACGTGCCGTTTTCGGTCGTCACCGAACAGGCGCTGGATTACTGCCTGCAACAGTTCAGGCTGAACATTCCTGCCGACACCCGCGACGCCTGGCTAGCGGCTTACAGCACTCTGCCCGCCTTTGAAGACGCCTTGCCAGCGTTGCGCCGCCTGAGTGATTCCGACGCCCGCTTGTTTGCCTTTTCCAACGGTCAGAAGCCTGACGTTGCTGCGCTACTGAAGCAAGCCAACCTGCTGGATTATTTTGAGGGGGTGGTCAGCGTTGATGACTTACGCTCGTTCAAACCCAACCCCGGCGTGTACGCGCACTTTATGCGTGAATCCGGCAGCCATGCACACCAAAGCTGGCTGATATCCGGTAATCCGTTTGATGTGATTGGTGCCAAATCGGCAGGCATGCGGGCTGCTTGGGTTAAACGCAACCCGGATGCCGTGTTCGACCCCTGGGGCATTGAGCCGGATTTGGTCATTAATAACCTGGATGAGCTGGCACAGAAAAACGCGCTTACCGTACAGGCCAAGCAGCTGGATGCGCCGCACCATCAATTGGAAGACAAGCGGCTGGTGTGACCCCGCTGGAGGCAGGGCACTTTTAATCGTGAATAAATTCACTCCTACAACTGCTGTACTCATGATTGTTTGGGCCCGTCTGGAATAAATCGTGAATAAACTCACTCATACAGCTGCTGTACTTCAGGATTGTTTTGGCCCGTCTGGAATCATTGACGCCAGACGGGCTTTGATGCGGTGGCGCTTCTAATCGTGAATAAATTCACTCCTACACCAACCTGACTATTTTGTAGCGGCCTGTCGGCAACACATAGGATGGCCCGCTTGCGCCCATCAAAACCGAACATAAAGTTCGAATCCCTCAGCCCTTCGTCAAACACCCCAGCATGGCGGTTTCAATTTTCTGCCACTCCAGCGCTGTCGGGCTGATAATTTCAATACGGCTGTCTCGGCGGTAGGCGACTTTGTCGAAGTCGTGTTCGTCTTTAACGCGGTTGTAGAACACCCAGTCGCGGCCGATTCGTATGACACCTTTGATGCGGCTGACGCCTTCAATGCCGTTAAGAATCTCTTCCAGCGCCCAGTAGTCGAAGCAATCGTCGCGGTGGAATATCCAGCCGCAGCTGTGCAGGCCACTGCCATTACCGGTTTTGCAAATAGGTTTACCCGGTTCAGCGACCAATTCTGGTTCGTGATTGTGGGAATGATGGTGGCTATGATTATGTTCATGGGTGTGATCATGAGAATGGTCGTGATCGTGATGATGGCCATGACTGTGATTGTGCGCGTGAGCCTGCGGAAACTGCGATTTCAGTTCGCCGTTACGCACCAGATCCAGCAATTCCGGGCTAATATCGCCGCGGGTTATACGGCCAATATGTTGTTTGGGCGGGAACATGTTGTTCAGGCTTTCCTCCACCACATCCACCTGTGACGGGTCAGCCAAATCGCATTTGTTGATGAGCACCACGTCGGCCAAATTCAGCTGGTCGTGGAAGATTTCACTACCAACGACTTCTTCCAGCCCCAGTGAGCGCGGGTCAAGCAAGCAAATGGTGGCACGTAAATCGAGCTTGTCCTTGAAAGCCGGGCCCATCAGGGTATCGATGATGCCTTCAGGGTGACCGATGCCAGTTGGCTCAATAATCAAGCGATCCGGTTTGGCCTGCTCAATCAACGCTTTCACGGTTTTGTGCAGCGATGGCCCCAGTTCACAGCAAATACAGCCGCCCGCCAGCTCTTTTACCTGTAGGCCGTCCTGATCCGGCATCATTTCCTGATCGATACCGATCTGACCGAATTCATTCACCAGTACCGCCCAGCTTTCACCGTCGGGCTTGTTTGCCAGCAACGAATTGATCGAGGTGGTTTTCCCCACACCCAGAAAACCGGTGATGATATTGGTCGGGATGGCTACTGCTTGTGCGCTCATAGTGACTCTTTACTGGTTGCGGTAGTAACAGGCGCTCCGGCCTGAGTTAGAAGTGAATGTTACAGTATGACAATTCAGTTCATGGCAAACGTAAAAGAGTTTTACTACGAGAGCGACGTCATGAATCAATCAGAATACCGCCAACAGCACCAGCACCACCAGCCAAGCCAAGCCAAGCCAAGCCAAGCCAAAATCTCACGCCTTCCTGATAATTTGAAAATTACCGTTTTTCAATCGAAGACAGCGGTGTATTTGTTCATTTTTTTGGATCAATCAAAGCACTTACTTGCCTGCCATAGAGCGCACCACACACCTCGACACCTCTGTTAACCGCTAGGTTTTTTTGCGCCTAAATTAATTTAACAATCTTTTATTGAACCATTGTTAATCTTATTTTGATTACATTGAGTCACATATTAATTACATATATTGACTTAACGTTACGTAAGTGCATATTCCGCCGGAGGACTCGTATGAGCTCCGGGTTCCGTTTTTGAGCCGTTGTTTTCGGCGCCAAAGACGTACTGGAAATTTCAAACAAAAGGTGTGGAATATGTTGTCGTTTAATCCGGCCCGTTTGGGCTGTTTGATTGGCGTTTCAGCACTTGTTGCTGCTTGTGGCGGCGCGGGCAATGAAACTGCTTCGAATGAACAGGAATCAACCCAGGCGACTGTCGCCATGAACTACGATGTTGCGGCGTTGCTGAGCCAGAACATCGCGGGTAATGAAGCATTGCGTACTGCGGCCGCCAATCAGATCCTGCGTGGTGAACTGAGCGCAACGGCTCTGTCGGGCAGCAACGCGGGCAATGTTGAAACCGTTACCTGGACCATCAACCTGGATGACGAAACCTTCGTTGCCAGCAGCAACCAGACGTTGATCCTGTCGCCAGCCAACTACGACTTCGAATTGCTGATCACCGAAGGCAACCAGCAGTACGCCGGTTACAGCAATGAAACCATCATTGATGGCGAAAACACCCTTGAGATGACTATCAAGCCGATCATTGGCGACTTCCTGAGCGACGTTACCATCATCGACCGTCTGGCCTACTTCAAGTTTGCCTACTCTACCGACGAGCTGGCTGTGGTTGCCGACCCGTCCATGGGTATTCAGGTAGATGGCGGCCTGGAACAGGTGTTCAGTATCAATCCGACCACCGGCCTGAGCGAGACCTTTGCAAACCTGCCAACCGGCGAACACACCATCGAACTGGCTCTGTACGACGGCGCTACCCAAGTGGGTAAATCTCTCGATGCGCAGGAAGCCCAGATCGTAAACTACGGTACCGATCTGGCCATGGACATCGTGCCTCTGTACGGCGAAGTTCAGTTCGAGCTGACTGAAAATGGTGGCGACGCCAACATTGCTGTGACGGTTCCAGCTGAAGTGATTGACGAAGTCGGCGGTGTAAACAACCTGACCGCCACTCTCGCATTGGTTGGCCCGAAAAATCCGTTGCAAGAAAGCGAGCTGTACCTGGTTCAACAGGGTGATGGCAGCTACCTGGCGGAATTCGTTCTGAACGACCTGCAATACGACGACGTTAACGTATCGATTACCTTCACCGACACCACCACGTCTGACCAAATCGCCACCTGTAACAACAGCTGGACCCTGAACAACCTGAGCCAGACATTCAACTGCGACATCACCCTGATTCGTCGTGCGGTTGTTAGCGGCAACATTCTGGCTGTTGTGGGCATCAATGTTGAGAACGCAGCTGGCGCGCCTGTCAGCGGTGCCGTCATCACCAACGCAGCCGAAGACGTACTGGCAGTAACCAACAGCGGTACTTACGGCACCCAAGGCTACGCCAAGGTTTACCTGACCGCTGGTGAATACACTCTGACCGCTACTGATGAATCCACTGGCGATCTGAAAACCGTCACCTTCACCGTGAACCCGCTGGACGTTGAAAACCTGACTCTGGTACTGGAAACCCCGCCAGTGGTTGAGTTCTCTTACGCCTTCAACAGCGGCAATTGGGCCTTTGTAGACAATGCGGCCTATAACGTCACCGAGACCCAATTCAACATCTTCGAGAGCTCTATTGGTGGTGGCAAGCGCGCTGAAATCACCATACAGGCTGATGGTCAGATTACTTTCGACTGGAGCTGTAACATCACGGTTGCCGGTGACTACGGTTCACGCTGCTACTACCTGCTGGACGGCGTAAACACCACCCTGAGCGACACGGTTGGTTCCGCCAATGGCACCGTGACCATCGACGTAACCGCGGGTCAGGTACTGGGCCTGGGTAACTGGGGCGGTACTCAGTACTCTCGCCTGAGCGCCAGCTTCTCTAACATCGCCTTCGCGGAAGTTGAGCCATTCTCTTACGCCTTTGACGGCGGCAACTGGACCTTCGCAGACAACGCCAGCTACACCGCTTCCGGCAGCTCTTTCTCTGTGTACGAAAGCTCTATTGGCGGCGGTCGTCGTGCAGAATTGACGGTTCCTGCGGATGTTCAGCTGACCTTTAACTGGACTTGTTCTATCACGGTTGCCGGTGACTATGGCTCAAGGTGCTATGTCAACATCGGCGGCACTGAAACCCTGCTGAGCAACACCGTTGGCACCACTACTGGCTCAGAAACCTTCACCGTTACTGCAGGCCAGGTTGTTGGCTTGGGCAACTGGGGTGGTACTCAGCACTCCCGCCTGACCGTAGCGTTCGACAGCGTGACGTTCAGCCCGCTGTAATAGCGACTGAATTTACCCGCGTGGAGCTGTCTGTATAAAGCTCTCTGCATAAAACAAAGACCCCGGCGCATGCCGGGGTGCTTGTTTTCAGGGGCTTCGTTCTCAGGAAATTACCCGGCAATCGTCCGGAACGACTCCATCAATGCAGGAATGCCCGGGAACATGCCAATCATCGCCATCACGGTACACAGCACCACAAACGTGATGCCTGGAATAATCCAGCGACCGGTATGCCCCAACTCCTTGCCCCGCTCTTTACAGCCAATCAGGCCCAAATTGTCGAGCACCATAGTCAAAGACCAACCAAACACCGGGTTCACCAACGCCGAAGAGAAAATCACAATCGCAGCGGATTGAGTGGTTTTGCCTTCCCGGGTCATCTGCATGCCCGCTTCCAGCAACGGCAGGAACACACCAACAATCAGCGCCACGCTCAGCACCGGCTGCCAGATCGCCAGATCCATCGGGTAACCCCAAATCGCCGCGACCACGCACAGTAAACCGGTCAAAATAGCGCCCGCGGGAATCGGACGTTTGGCAATCGCGGCTGGCACAATATACGTCCCCCAGGAAGACGACAGGTTACCGCCACCCAGCAAGCTACCTACCGCCTGACGAGCGGAGGTCGACAGCATGGTGTCGTCGATGTTCATCAGTACCTTGTCGGTCTTTTTCGGATAGCTCAGCTCCTGAAACACCCGGTGACCCAAAAAGTCCGGTGACCACATGGCCACTGCCAGTACTGCAAACGGCGCTACCGCAATAAAATGCTCCAACCCCGGCAAACCCAGTTGCCAACCGGTGTTTTCACCCCACCAATAGGTCGGGTCAAGGTTCGGAATACCCGGTTCGGTTTTGAATTCAAACGGTGCACCCAAGGCCAATGCAACCAAGGCCGCAAATACAGAACCCAAAGGTATGGCCAGCCAACGCATCTGAATGTGCTCCAGCCAGGCGTACATAATGATGGTGCCGATGATCACCACGAAGGCGATGTAGGCCATGTCGAAACTTTCCGCCCAGGCAAACAGCTTTGCCACCTGCCCGGTGACGCCGATAAAGCCCAGATACAACAGCAAACCGCCACACACACCCTTGCTGGTGAGCTTGGCCAACAGGCTACCGCCTTTGGTGATCCCCAAAATAAAACCGAACACACCAATCATTAAGCCCAGTGCCATCGGGTGTCCGCCCGAAGCCACAATCAATGGAATCAAGGGAATCAACGGGCCATGTGTACCGGCCAGGTTGCTGGTTGGGTTCAGAAAGCCGGAAACCAATACTACGAATAAGATCGCGGCGATCAGCATTTCAAAACGGGCGTTTTCAATCACAAACTCGGGCGACAAGCCCAGTGGCATGGCAAAGGCTCCCACTACAGCCGCCACCATAACAATTTTGCCAATGGTCGCTGCCATGGCAGGCACCCAGTCTTCGATCTCGAAACGATAATCCCGAAACGGCAAGTTCGGACGCCAGCGCTTGGGGTCCATTACCTGAAGTTCGTGTTCCAGATATTCCGAGCGCGTTGCGAATTCAGAACGCGGCTTTCGGTTTCTGTTGTAAGCGCTTTCGGAAGAGGTTTGATATGAGGTTTTATTATTATCTTTCATAATCACACTGATCTATTTGAAGTCATTGCGATTATGAGGGTGTGAAACGGGCCAACAATCAGACCTTAGGCACATTATGATACAAAGGTCTATTGCTCAGAAAACAACCAAATGGTTTGGACGCGATACTTAACCACCAGCCGAAAAACGGTAAAACGTAGGTTGGATAAACGAGCGCAGCGAGTGCCATCCAATACATCCCAACACATCACCAGCCCGCACTAGGCCTATATTTCCATCGGTATTTACTTGGTGCTCGTGTCGCAAGGTGCTTCGCACGCTCGGCAGGCGGTACGGCGGGCTTTGTGCTTCTTGGGAAAGTCTTCGCCGTCGCCGTATTCAATGAATTTGTTGTAATGCTCGTGCACTCGCAGGGCGTCTTTGTCTTCGTGCTTGGGGTGTTTGATGGGGCACCAATACCATTCGGTGCGTCCGGCAACTTCCGCCGCGTAGGCAAAGACGCCGTTGGCGTAGTCGCAATACAGGCAATTAATTTTCTGGAAGGCGTTCAGGTATTGCAGCTTGCCACGGTCGAATGCCAGGTAATTGCTGCGTTTAACCTGTGGTATGCGGTAAGCGGGGAAACAGATTTTCTGATACAGGCTGACGCACAGGTCGACAACCACCACGGGCACAATCAAACCGTATATAGCCGGTGCGGTTATGGTAATCAGCAGGAAGTGTATGGGGTCTTTTCGTACCCGGGTAAGTAGCGCCATGGTGCCTGTTCCTTTTCTGGCCCGGTTAAATTCCGGTGAGCCCGGTCAGGTTACCACAAGCAAAACGAGAAACCGCCAGCTACCCGGTAGCTGGCGGTGGTGCTGTTTCTTAGCGCCTTCAAGGCAGCCATTATCAGGCAGCGGCGAAGGCATCCAGTTTGGCCAGCATAGCCGCTTTGGCATCGTCACTCAGGAAGCTGGCGTTAAAGCCGTTGGCCGACAGTTTCAGCGCTTGTTCTTTGGTCATGCCCAGCTCGTCTGCCAGAGACTCAAAGTTCTCGTTCATAAAGCCGCCGAAGTAAGTCGGGTCATCGGAGTTAACCGTTACGCAGAGGCCTTTGTCGAGCATCTCCAACAGGTTGTGGTCGGCCATTTTGTCGAACACGCACAAACGTACGTTAGACAGCGGGCAAACCGTTAGTGGAATTTGCTCTTTCACCAAACGCTCAACCAGTACGTCGTCTTCAACACAGCGTACGCCGTGGTCAACACGGT
This sequence comes from Oceanobacter sp. ABM4_470, assembly GCF_056158645.1. NCBI lineage: Bacteria > Pseudomonadati > Pseudomonadota > Gammaproteobacteria > Oceanospirillales > Oceanospirillaceae > Oceanobacter > Oceanobacter sp. ABM4_470. The sequence goes on along the minus strand of NZ_JBSWTR010000001.1, from coordinate 1,203,194 downwards.
CGACGTGCAGAAGGTCCAATGCCCCCCAGATGTAGGATGGCGGCCCTTCTTCACCCGCATGAGCAATCAGTTTGTAGCCCAGCGATTTGGCCTTGGCGTACAAACGCTCGAATTTTTCCGGCGGGTTGCCCACTTCCGAGCTGGCCAGACCTATGCCGACAAAGTCGTCACGGAAAGGCTCAACGCTGTCGAGCATGGCCAGAGCTTCGTCTTCGCTCAGGTGGCGCAACATACTGAGAATCATCAGGGCCGACTGGCCGTTCTGTTCCCTGGCTTCGGCAATGGCCTTGCGAAAGCCCGCCAGCACGGTTTCAACCGCAACGCCGTACGGCAGGTAGGTTTGCGGCTCGACCATGATTTCGGTATGAATGATGTTTTGTTCATGGCACTTGTCGAGGTAGTCCTTCATCAGGAAATAGAAGTCTTCCTCGTCTCGCAGTACCGAAGCGCCCAGATAGTACAAATCCAGGAAGCTTTGCAGGTCTTCGAAGTTATAGGCCTGCTCTACCGACTCCACGCTGTCGTAAGGAATATCAACGCCGTTTTTCGCTGCCAACTGCAACAAACGGGAAGCCTGCAAGCTACCGTCAATGTGCAGGTGAAGTTCGGCTTTGGGCATGGCGCGTAGCCATTGTTTGAAATCGTTCATGAGGACCTGTGGAGTGAAATACGTCTTACAAGATTAGTCCATTTGGCCAAAAATCCGAATCGACCAAGCGGTCAGCTATTGTCTCGCAGTCTGTCGGCCGGTGCCAGTCCGCAACAGGCTGTTTTGCCTTTTGGAAGGTGCGTTGGAAGACCATTACCCGCCACAAAGTTGATCAACCGGTCAATTACAAAAAGAATCACGCAGACGCCTGACTTTTACTGACGCTTTGTTAGGATTTGGCCATCCAAAGGGGATGGTTGCAGGAGCCACCATGAGTGCAGTAAACGCCATCAAACGCACGCTGTGGCTGTTTGGCCTGCTGCTGTATGTTATTCCCTCCAGCCTTGCATCGCCCGGTAGCCCGGAAACGACCGCCACGGGTACGGACAACAACAATTCGTCTTCAAGGCACGTATTGCTCGACCGCTCACTGTGGCACCCGTTACAGAATTCAACGCTCAGCGCCTGGTTCAATGGCACGCTTGCCTCGCCTGTCGCTCAGCCCGCTGTGAACTCCCTGATCGGCCGCTCTGGCCAGTTCGTGGCGAAAATAGCCACTGACCACAACCCGTCTGATTTTCCCTACGTGGTGGTAAACAGCAACTTTGTCGATACCGGTCGTGCATTTTGGCAAGCCGACGGGCAAGTGCCGCAGCCCATTGCAGACTTTTCGGTATCCAGCCCGCTGACCGCGCCGTTTCTTGCCCACGCCCAGACGTTCCGGATAGAACCCGGTCTGCCGCAAGCCGGTACCTTGTGGGTTGTGATCGATGCCGAACACTACACCACACCGGTCACCGTCAGCGTTTACAGCGCCGAGCGTTATTTTCGCCACCAGCAATGGGTCAACTTCACCACGCTTGGGGCGGTGTTTACGTTGCTTACGATGGCGATTCTGGCAATGGTGGTGTTCTGGAGAACCTGTCAGCCGGTGACGTTCTGGTACGCCGGTTATGTGGGGCTGCATTCGGCTGGCTGGGCGATGTCCGCAGGGCTGATTAACGCGCTTGGGCCTTGGCAGGTGAATACCGGCTACGGCGGCATGTATCTGTTCCCGGCGGCGATCGCTTGCGCCGCCATGTTTACCGCCGGTTTGTTCAGTCTGAAAAAGCACAATCCAAGGCTTCACCGCGTCATGATGGCAGTTGCAGTGGTAGGTGCTGTTAGCAGCCCGTTGTTGCTGCTTCTGCCATTTACCCCAGTGTTCTATTTTGCCCATCTGATGGCGTCGATTTGGGTCGGATGCAGCCTGGCAGTGGCGCTGGCCAACCTGCGTCGCTACGGTGTTCGGGCCTGGTATTACTTTATAGGCAACCTGCTCTACAGTGCCTCGCTGGTTTACTACATGGCCTCGCACGCACTGCCAGAAGCCGGTTTTTATTACCCTGAAATGACGGTTCTTATCGCGCTATCGCTGGATTGCCTGTGTATTTTGCTGGCACTGGCCGAGTGGCTGCGCGCCAAGCAACTGGAGCTTGGAACCGTTACCCGCCAGGCACACATCGACCGTTTGACCGGCGCGGGCAATCGTTTTGCGCTGGACGAACACATGGCGAAACTCGACCGTCGCTATCTGATTGTGTTTATCGATTTTGATGGCATGAAAGGCATTAACGATCAGCTTGGCCACAGTGAGGGCGACCGTTTCCTGATCGAAGCCGTCAAAGAGCTACAGCAGCATTTACCCAACGATGGCCAGTTATTCCGTGTCGGCGGTGATGAATTTGTCTGGTTAAGAAGCCGTGTAAGGACCGACAACACAGAACTGGAACAGCAGATTAATCACTGCATTACCGATATCGAAGCACGCCTGCAACGTCAGTGGCCCATGGCGGGCATCAGCTATGGTCTTGGCTATGGCGTGAGCAGCAGCGACAAGCACCAAAGCATGGCCGAAGCCGACCGGCGCATGTACGAACACAAAACGTCCAAGCAATCGATGCAGGTGCGCCGTGAAGAAGATCGCCACGGTGGCGGCAGTATTCCCCCTAACCTGCCGAAATCGCCACGTTTGGGCTTGTATTAGGGTCTTTTAATAGAAAGCAGGAATAGAAAACAGGAATAAAAAGTCAGAAATAAAAAAACCGATGCCACCTTCCTGATGACACCGGTTTTCTTGTGTCGCTGAATCAGCGACGGTTTTCACGCTCCACGGGTGCTGTGGCGCTCTGCCTTAACGGCAGGTATTCGATCAGAATGTCATTTCCGGTACGTGGTCTGGCACGATCAGTTTACCGGCGGTTTTTTCGGCAATTTCTTCAACCGACACGCCTGGTGCCCGTTCTTTCAGATGAAAAGCGCCGTCTTCTATTTCAAGCCATGCCAGGTCGGTCAAAACCTTCTTGATGCAGCCCTTGCCGGTCAGTGGCAGTGAACAGTCGGCCAGCAGCTTGGATTCGCCGTGCTTGGAAGCGTGGGTCATGGTCACAATGATGTTGTCGGCACCGGCCACCAGGTCCATTGCCCCACCCATGCCTTTCACCAGTTTGCCAGGGATCATCCAGCTGGCAATGTTGCCGTTCACATCCACCTCAAACGCACCCAGCACCGTCAAATCGACATGACCACCACGGATCATGGCAAAGGAATCTGCGGAGTTGAAAATGGACGCCCCCGGCACCGCCGTCACGGTTTGCTTACCGGCATTGATCATATCGGCGTCGAGTTCGTCTTCGGTTGGAAACCGGCCCATGCCCAGCAGCCCGTTCTCGGATTGCAGCATCACTTCCATGCCTTCCGGCACGTAGTTAGCCACCAGCGTTGGAATACCAATGCCCAGGTTTACGTAAAAGCCATCCTGAAGTTCGCGGGCAACGCGTTGTGCCATTTGTTCACGAGTAAGTGCCATGTTCATTCCCCTCTAGTCGTTGGAAGCTGTCTCAGCGTTGAAATCAGGATTCAGTGACGGTGCGTTTTTCGATGCGCTTTTCAAAGCTGCCAACGATCAAACGGTTCACATAAATCCCCGGGGTATGAATCTGGGTAGGTTCCAACTCCCCGACTTCGACCAGCTCTTCCACTTCGACCACGGTGATCTTGCCCGCCGTTGCCGCCATTGGGTTGAAGTTCTGGGCGGTGTGACGGTACATCACGTTGCCGTAACGGTCGGCTTTCCAGCCTTTGACGATGGCAAAGTCACCAACAATGGATTCTTCCAACAGATATTCGCGGCCATTGAACTCACGTACTTCCTTGCCTTCACCCACCGGTGTGCCAACGCCGGTTGCAGTGAAGAAGGCCGGAATACCCGCGCCACCAGCGCGCATTTTTTCTGCCAGCGTGCCTTGTGGTGTCAGTTCTACTTCCAGCTCGCCGTTCAGCAGTTGCTGTTCAAACATGGCGTTTTCGCCCACATAGGACGAAATCATTTTTTTAACCTGTTTGTCTTCCAGCAACACGCCGAGGCCAAAGCCATCAACGCCGCAGTTGTTGGACACAATGGTCAGGTCGCGGGTGCCCTTGCGCTTGATCTCACCGATCAGGTTTTCCGGGATACCACACAAACCAAATCCGCCGGCAATGATGGTCATGCCATCCTGCAAGCCTTCCATTGCTTCTTCATAACTGCCTACGACTTTATCGAAACCTGGCATTGTCGTTGTCTCCGTAGATTGTTTGGTTTAACCGCTACAGCAGCAGTAAAGCAGCCAGACACCGAGGCTGCTATATGCTCAAAGTATGAGCAGCTGACGATTGAATAATTCCAGTCTGCCGACTCGGCTTTGATTCGTTAAGTTAATTATTTAAAGCTATTTTTTTGTTTTCCTTATGAGTTTGCACACCAAGGATTCGCAAATCGACCGTTCAGTACTTCGGGAAGCTGCCAATACTTAACCTTCAGTACAGGACATTCCAAGCACCTTCACTGAATGTGCAAAGCAGCAAAGTGGGCAAACTGGCCAAACCCCGGTCATTGCCTATGCTGAATGCAGAAAAACAGAAAAATCGGAGTATTCCCTATGCGAGCTTTTCGGCCTGTAGCCCGCGTGATCGCAACCTGCGCCCTGTTCGGATTGATGAACCAAACCCATTCCGGGGTCATCGCTGCCACCATGCCGCGATTTGAAGACAACTTTCTCACGGTGTTGAGAATGGCGATTGAAGAATCCGCCGGTTATCGGGGGCACGACACCTATATCGCCGATGGCGACGGCAACAAGGAACGTCAGCTCAGCCAGATTCGTGAGTTTGTTGACGCCAAGGTCGACGCCATCATCATCGCGCCCGTAAACGGCGACCCTGACTACAACCAGCAAATCATTGATACCGTTAGTCAAGCCAATATTCCGCTGATTTACGTCAACGCCGCTCCGCCCATCAGCAACTATCCCAGCAACATGGTGTACGTCGGCTCCAACGAAGTGGAGTCCGGCACCATGCAAACTGAAGCACTGGCCAAGCTCGCTAATTACAAGGCCAATATCGCACTGCTCAAAGGCGCCGAGGACAACCCCGCAGCCCAGATTCGTACCCAGGACGTTCATGATGTCATCAAGAACCACCCCGATATGAAAATCGTGGTGGAAGGCACTGCCAACTGGCAGCGCTCTGAGGCCATGGTTATGGTGACCAAGTGGCTAGATGAAGGCCAGACCTTCGACATGATCATTGCCAACAACGATGAAATGGCCCTGGGCGCTATTCTGGCATTGCAGAAAAAAGGCCTCGACCCGAAGAAATTTTTGATTGGCGGCATCGACGCCACCCATGACGCCCTCGAAGCCATGGACAAACAACTGCTCGACGTTACGGTACTGCAGGATGGCCAGCGTCAGGCCGAAAAAGCCGTGATTGCCGCCAACAACCTGATTCGCGGTCGCGAAGTGGATGAGAAAGTCTGGGTGCCTTTCAAACTGGTGACCCAGGACAATTATCAGGATTTCCTCAACTAAGCGGATCGGAGAACAGACATGACCCTGGTACAAAAGATCACCGCCGGATTCGCTGCCATGTTGTTGGCCTTGCTGGTATTAGCCGCCTCCAACTATGCGTCGCTGACCGGCATCTCCCAACAAATGGAAGCCATCGTTGATGAAAGCGTGCCGCTGAGCCAAGCCGCCGCCAGTGCAGAAACGGCCCTGATGGAAGCCAAAATCGCTTTGATTGAAGCCAACTGGTCGCACACCCCGGAAGCCCTGCAGGCCAGCCGCGATACCTTTTCAACCGCCATCAACAACCTCAATCTGGCCATTGGCAGCGTGCCTGCCAGCCTGTTGCAGAACAACAGCGAGGTGGCCGCCAGTGTCGAGGAAATACGCCAGCTAGCCGACAAAATGCGCGTCAGCGGCGAGGAAATTCTCAAGCACTACAGCGAAAAGGTTATTGCCGACGAACAGGTTTCCAACGGCATTTATCAAATGACCAAACTCAGCCGCCAGCTGGAAAAATACTTGCTGAAATACCGCGACTACTACAAACCAAGCCTGCGTATGGTGATCAACTCACTGGGCCGTGACGTCAACAAAGCCATTGCTGCCTTCAGCGGCCATGTCGCCAACCCCGACATGCTGATTTTGAACGAATCCCTGAAAGGCCTTGGCCCGGTAATCACGGAGTCCTATCAGGCGGTTGTGGCCGAAAATGAAAGCATCGGCAAGGTATTCAGTTTTATGGTGCCCAAACTGGTGATGCACATGGATGCCCCGGAAGGTTTGCGCGCGGCTTACCAGCGTCAGCACGACCTTGAAACCGCTATCATGGGTGAGCAGCAGTACGTCACTGAACTGACGGAATCGTCGGTACAAGCGGTGATGCAATTCAACGCGCTGACCAAAGTCATGCTGGACGAGGCCCGTGAATCCAGCGCCGCGGCGGTGTCATCCGGCATCTCCATGCTGTTGGGATTGGGACTGGTTGCAGTGCTAGTGGCCGTTATCATTGGCTCGATGATTTCCCGTAGCATTCGTAATGCCATCGGCCAGTTCCGTCACAATCTGGTTGAGATGTCGAAAGGCAACCTGCAAGTCAGTTTTGATGCCAACGGCAAGGACGAATTTGCCGATTTGGGCGGTTATTTGAATACGCTGAACCAGTCGCTGCGCGACACCTTCAGCAAGCTGTCTGCTGCTGCCGACCAGCTCAACAACACCTCTGGTGTTAACGCCGATACCGCCACGACGTCGCGCAGCATTGCCGACAAACAAAAAGCGCTGGTGGTGCAAACCGCCACCGCTATGACCCAGATGGAATCGTCGGTGAAAGAAGTAGCCGACCGCTCGCAAGAAACCATGCAAGCCACCGGCAATGTCAGCAGCATGATGAAAGACGCCAAGTCGGCCATTGAACGCGCCATTTCCAACGTTCGTACCCAAGCGGCCCAGGTGCGTCAGGCATCGGGTACCACCAACGAGCTGGACGAATACGGCAACCAGATCGACAGCATCATTGAAACCATTCACAACATTGCCGAGCAAACCAACCTGCTGGCATTGAATGCCGCCATTGAGGCCGCACGCGCTGGCGAACAGGGTCGCGGCTTTGCGGTTGTTGCCGACGAAGTTCGTTCACTGGCCAGCCGCACCAAACAAAGCACGGTCGAAATCCAGCAAACCATTGAATTGATGCAAAAACTGATCACCGCCGTGGTCTCAGTGATGGCAGAGTCCACTCAGCTCAGCGAAGAAAGCATTCAGGTGGCCGGTGAAGCTGAACAGGGCCTTAATGGCATCGACCTGTCGATCACCCAAATTTCGGAAATGAACACCCAGATCGCCAGCGCCACGGAAGAGCAAAGCGCCACGGCGCGGGAGATCAGCTCGGCTCTGGAAGCCATCAGCAATCATTCGGAAGAAAACCTGCAAGGCGCTCAGCGCACCGCCAGCATCGGTAACGATTTGATGGGCATGGCCAAAACCCAGCGCGATTTGGTAAGCCGCTACCGGGTCTAAGCGACGGTTCCCAGCTGACAGCCATATGAATGATGGGCCCCCGTGCCCATCACCCCTCCCCTTTTTTGAGCATCACGCATTAATTTCAAATAATCGTGTAAGAAATCGTCGCCATCCCCGACCACAAGGAGACCTAACCCCAAAGAGTCTCTGATATGGATTTCTTCAATAGCCTGCTTACCCGATTTATTCTGGCCGCCAGCCTGCTGCTGGCCCTGGTGGTGTCACTGAGTCTGACGTATCAAGGCTCGTTGGCGTTGCAAAACGCGCTGTCCGATTGGCACAACCAAACTGAGCAACTGACCATGGAGTTGGTAAAAATCAACGCCCTGGCCGATAAATACAAACAAAACGCCCCCCGCGACTACGAGAGTTACAACCGCGACCTGGTGATTTTCAACGAACAATTCCAGCAAGCCATCAGCACCCTGGGCCAGCGCATCGAAGCCATGGACCGCCATGCCGAAAGCGCGGCGAGCAATCCAATCTGGTGGCTGTTGAATGGCGACAACTTCGACACCCTCGCCAACACCACACAACCCGCCATGTCGACCGGCTGGAGTCAGTTCAACAACCGCTTGCATGAGCTGATTGGCGACCCTGAAGAGCCCCGTCTGGAATGGGCTGCAGAGTATGTCATTGAAAGCGGCCCGACCATGTTGGCCGACGCCCAAATGCTTGGCAGCGAACTGGTGCAGTTGGAAGCCAGCGTTGATAACCAGCTGTCGCAAGTGAATGCCCTGCTGCTGTGTGCCGCGGTGGGCTACATCGTCGCGGGATTTGTGGCCTTTCTGATGTGGGTGATCCGCCCGGTAATCAAAACCGCCAAGGCGTGTGAGGCAGTGGCCGCGGGCAACTATGGCCATGCGGTTGATATTCAGGGCAGCGGCGAAACCCGTCATTTGCAGCAGTCGTTCAATGAGCTGAGCTGGTCGGCGGGCTTGATGCTGGATCTGGTGCGCGACCTCAGCCGCAGTGGCAACCTCGGCCGCAAACTGGAAGGCATCTTGAATTCGGGCCAGAAGCCTTTGGGCATTCGTTGGGTCGGCCTGATGCAGCTGGGCCAGCAGGACGCCGAGCTGATTGACTGTGCACCCAACCATATTCACAAAGCCTGGCGTCATCCACGGGTGTCGTTGCACAAGTCATTCGGACGCCGTTTGAAAGCCACCCAAGGTGATCAGTGGCTCAACATTGATGATTTATCAGGACTGGCGCTGAACCACCACGACGAGCGGTTTCTGCGCGAAATGCACAAACACGCCCATACCAATTTCATTACCGGATTTGGCTTTTCAGGAAGCGATGGCCAGGCCTTCTTGCTGCTGTTTGCCAGTGATGGCGTTGCCTTCAAGCCGCACCAGAAAGAGCTGCTGAAAAACCTCTCCGGTTTGATGGCCAGCTCGTTGCTGGAAGCGATTGATGTGCCATCTGAAAACCAAAACATCGCCAAACCGGAGTGGCTGGCTACTAGCCACTAACCAGGGATACTCTAAACAGGCACAAAAAAGCCCGCACGAAGCGGGCAAAGAATTGAACCAAAAGACCGCCAACCCAAAGCTCAATCTCTCTGGGTTGGTGGGGTCCCTGCTGCAATCGCCACACTCTGGCCATTACAACAAGGTCAGTCAGCAGCCACCGCGTCGAGTGGCTGCTGACTGTGTTGCTGATTACTCAGCAGAGGCGATCAGGCTGGCGTTACCACCGGCCGCCGTTGTATCGATACAGATGTGACGCTCCAGCACATAACGGTGGCTGTTGCTGTCGTCGTTGATCAGCGGCAGCAAAGCACCATCACGAGCAGCCAGCGCTTTACGGTAATCCACCATAAAGCTGCCCTGACCAGCGCAAACCACAGCGGCAAAACCGTTTACAGCGGTCAGCGTTTCGGCGGCAACCTGGCCATCAATAGCAACGATCGGCCATTCGTGACCACGCAGCAGGTTCACGGCGTTTTCAGCACCCGGCGCGACCACAACCACCTGGTTGCCACACGCCAGGGCGTAGGCAGCCTGTTTCATGGCGCGGTCCAGAGTTGGGCCAACCACCAGAATCACACCACGAGCATGAACAGACAGACGGTTCAGTTCACCGGTCGGTCCTGGCAGTTCAGCAGGCTCATGGCCTTTCACGTCGACCTTGATGTTCAGCGCGGCAAAGCTGTCGTTCACTTGCTGAACCAGAGATTCCTGCAAGTCTTTCGCTGGCGCAAAGCTCAGGCCCGCTGCCTTGGTCAGGGCCGCTTCCAGCTTGATGGCCGCAACCGCTTCACCGGTCAGCTCGGCGCTTTCCAGCGCACGGCTTGGCTTGATGAACTGTTCTACGTAGTGCGGGCCACCGGCTTTCGGGCCAGTACCGGACAAACCTTCACCGCCGAACGGCTGGGAGCCAACGATGGCGCCAATCTGGTTACGGTTAACGTAGGCGTTGCCCACTTTGATGCGCTTGGTGACGAATTCCACACGGGAATCCATACGGGTATGCAGACCAAAGGTCAGACCAAAGCCACGGTTGTTGATGTCGTTAACCACCTGCTCAACCTGGTCACCTTTGAAGGTCGCCACGTGCAGCACTGGGCCAAAGATTTCTTCTGGCATGTCGTTGATGCCGCCAACCTTAACAACCGCAGGGCCAACAAACAGACCGTCTTTTGGTACGTCCATGCGCTTCAGCAGGCCGCCTTTGGCTGCGAAGCCTTCAACATAGCTGGCGATTTTGGAGCGAGCAGCTTCGTCAATCACAGGACCCACGTCAGTGGTCAGTTCCCATGGGTTGCCCAGTTCCAACTCGTCCATGGCGCCGTACAGCATGTTCAGCAGGTTGTCGGCGATGTCTTCCTGTACGTACAGCACACGCAGAGCAGAACAACGCTGACCCGCACTCTGGAAAGAGGACGCCAGTACATCACGCACAACCTGTTCTGGCAGCGCGGTGGAATCCACGATCATGGCGTTCAGACCACCGGTTTCAGCGATCAGAGGCGCTTCGGCGCTCATGGCAGCAGACATGGCCTTGTTGATGGTTTGTGCAGTGGCGGTAGAACCGGTGAAGCACACACCCTGAATACGGCTGTCGGAAGTCAGCGGCGCACCAACGTCCTTACCGGAACCTGGCAGCAGCTGAATCACGTCGGCAGGAATGCCGGCTTCCAGCATCATTTCAACCGCACGCGCTGCAATCAGTGGCGTTTGGTCGGCAGGCTTGGCCAGTACCGAGTTACCCGCTGCAATAGCCGCCAGAATCTGACCGGTGAAAATCGCCAGTGGGAAGTTCCATGGTGAGATACAGGTGATTACACCACGGCCTTCAGCTTTGCCACCAGCCGCTTTGGCCTTGGCGTCCAGCTTCTGGACCTGATCGGCGTAGTAGCGAGCAAAGTCGACCGCCTCACGTACTTCACCCACTGCATCCAGCAGGGTTTTACCCGCTTCACGCTGGGTCAACGCAAACAGTTCGATGGCGTTTTCTTCGTACAGGTCGGCCAGTTTGTTCAGAGCCGCTGCACGGACTTCAACAGCCACTTTGGACCAGGCTTCAGCACCGCTAACGGCGTTGCTGATGGCCACTTCGATGTCAGTAGGGGTTGAGTTGGTCACTTCACCCACAACGTCGGCCGGATTGGCAGGGTTCAGTACCGGAGTTTTGGCACCACCTTCTACCTGACCCGCAATCATCGGCGCGGCTTTCCACTGAGTGGCCTTGAAGGCATCACGCTGTTGCAGCATGTCGCCGACTTCCACCACGTCAGTCACGTCCCAGCCCTTGGCGTTTTTACGGTTTTCGCCAAACAGGTTTTCGGAACGACGGATCATGCCGCTTGGCTTTGGCTCACCAAACACATCGGAAATTTCAAACGGATCGCGGGCGATCATTTCCGGGGTGATACGGGTATCAACAATCTGGTTTACGAAGGAGCTGTTGGCACCGTTTTCCAACAAACGACGCACCAGGTACGCCAGCAAGTCGCGGTGTTCGCCAACCGGAGCGTAAATACGACAGCGTGTGCCTTCGTTGCTCAGCACTTCATCGTGCAGGGCTTCACCCATGCCGTGCAGACGCTGGAACTCGAATTTGGTCTTGTCCACGCCCTTGGCCATGTTCAGTACAGACGCCACAGAATGAGCGTTGTGAGTAGCAAACTGAGGGTAAATGTGATCGGTCATGCCCAGCAGTTTTTCGGCACAGCACAGGTAGGACACATCGGAGTGTGCCTTACGGGTGTATACCGGGAAGCCATCCAGACCCAGGGTTTGAGCGCGCTTGATTTCGGCATCCCAGTACGCACCTTTTACCAGACGCACCATGATGCGACGGTTCAGGCGCTTGGCCTGGGCGTAAAGGAATTCAATCACGTGTGGTGCACGCTGACCGAACGCCTGTACGACAATACCAAAACCGTCCCAACCAGCCAGTTCCGGATCTTCCAGCACCGCAACGATCACATCGAGAGAGATGTCCAGACGATCGGCTTCTTCAGCATCAATGTTAAAGCCCATATTGGCTTTCTTGGCCTGACGAGCCAGCTCACGGGTACGCTCAACCAGTTCCTGCATCACGCGCTCGCGCTTGGCGAATTCGTAGCGTGGGTGCAGTGCCGACAGCTTCACGGAAATACCCGGATTTTCGGCCATGGTTTTGTGAGTGCACAACGGTGCCAGAGCAGCGATCGCTTCGCTGTAGGCGCGGTGGTATTCCAGCGCGTGCTCATCTGTACGGGCTGCTTCGCCCAGCATGTCGTAAGAATAGGTGTAGCCGCGGGATTCCAGCTTACGCGCACGGTCGGTGGCGTTCTTGATGTTGCTGCCCAGTACAAACTGACGACCCAGTTCTTTCATCGCCTGGCCAACGGCCACACGGATCACCGGCTCACCCAGACGTTTTACCAGACCACGCAAGGTGGAACGTACGCCTTCGGCAGTGGTTGGAGCGATCATTTTACCGGTGAGCATCAGTGCCCAGGTAGAAGAGTTCACCAAACCAGATTTGGATTGACCCAGGTGCTCGCTCCACTGACCCGGAGCTACCTTGTCTTCGATCAGAGCGTCGATGGTGTAGGAATCGGGTACTCGCAGCAGAGCTTCGGCCAGACACATCAGGGCAACGCCCTCACGTGTGGTCAGGCCATATTCAGCCAGGAAGTTTTCCATCATGGTTGGTCGGCTACCGGCACGGACCTTACGAACCAGTTCGGCAGCAGCGGTGGAAATGGCCTGGCGCTGACCTTGGTTAAGACGGCTATTCGCTACCAGTTCACGCAGCGCAGTGGCTTCGTCTTTCAGGTAACGGTCGCGAATGTTGCGACGGATGTCTTGAATTGTAGTTGTCATGGTACAGCCCTCTGTTACGCAAAACGTTGCCGGACATGGTACTCATTTGTGAAAGTCGATCTTCCTAAATTGATCCATTTCAAAGCCCAAACAGGTCGCTTTCTTACACAACTCAAGAAAAAGCCTTAAAAAGTGATCAAAAAAGAGTCTAATAGCGCTTTGTAGAAATCATCAGAAAGCGTTGTTTCGAGACTCAGATTTACCGTAATCTTCAACTAATAAAATGCACCATGAGAAAACACAGCGCACACCTTTAGTGCATTTTCAGGCTCTGACTTTTCCTTGGTATCAGGCCAGGTATTCGCACTGCCAATCCTCCCCCAGACACAAAAAACCAGCCACAAAAACCCAGGCACAAAAAAAAGGAGCCGAAGCTCCTTTCTTTGAAATCACTGCCGGCGCAAGGTTCATCCTGGCAGCCGGCAATTCATGCCAATTGTAGTCAGGCCAGCAAAAGCCAACCCGCTAAAACCCGATGCATCAGCTCTTAACTTCAGCATCCACTTCGTCGAACTTCTTCTTGATGGAGTCAGAAGGTTCGCTGGTCGCCAGAGATACACCAACGATAGCGATGGTAGCGAACAGAATGCCAGGCATGATTTCGTACAGATCGAACCAACCACCAGACAACTGCTTCCAAACCACGACGGTCACACCGCCGATAATGATACCGGCCAGAGCACCTTGCTTGGTCATGCGCTTCCAGTACAGAGACAGGATCAGAGCAGGACCGAAAGCAGCACCGAAGCCAGCCCAGGCGTAGGAAACCAGATCCAGAACGCCGGAATCCGGGTTCAGAGCCAGAATGGTAGCAATCACAGCGATACCGACAACGGCGAAACGACCAACATTAACCAGCTGCTGAGCAGAGGCTTCCTTGTTGAACAGTGCCTTGTAGAAGTCTTCAGCCAGTGCAGAAGAAGATACCAGCAGCTGGGAATCCGCAGTGGACATGATGGCAGCCAGAATCGCAGCCAGCAGAACGCCTGCAACAACCGGGTGGAAGATAGCGTCAACCATCACCATGAATACGGTTTCGTTGTCGCCCAGATCAGACTTCAGGTAAGCAATGGCGAACAGACCAATGGCGATGGAACCGGCCATGGAAACACCAGACCACAGTACCGCGATGCGACGTGCAGCAGGAACGTGATCCTTGCTCTTGATGCCTTTGAAACGCGCCAGAATGTGTGGCTGACCGAAGTAACCGAAGCCCCAACCGATCAGGGACAGCGTGCCAATCAGGGTAATGGAAGTACCGTCAGCATTGGTGAATGCATCCAGCAGTTCGGGGTTTTTGGCAGCAATTTGATCGAACGCAGAGCCAACACCGCCCAGGTCAGACAGCGCCAGAACAGGAACCAGAACCATAGCACCAACCATCAGCAGGCCTTGTACTACGTCAGTCCAGGACACCGCCAGGAAGCCACCGAACATGGTGTAGGAGATAACCGCAACCGCGCCGACAACAACGGCCAGTTGGTAGTCCAAACCGAATACGGTTTCAAACAGTTTACCGCCAGCAACCAGACCGGAACTGGTGTAGAACAGGAAGAACACCAGCACGAAGAATGCAGACACAACGCGCAGAGCGTGGCTGTGGTCTTCAAAACGCTTTTCAAAGAAAGCAGGCAGAGTCAGAGCATCATCAGCGCGCTGAGAGTAAACACGCAGACGTTGTGCAACCAGCAACCAGTTAGCCCAGGTGCCCACCAGCAGGCCACCAGCCAGCCAGAACGCACCGTAACCCGCGCTCATTGCGTAACCCGGCAGACCCAACAGCAACCAACCACTCATGTCAGATGCACCGGCACTCAAGGCGCTCGGAATGGGGCCAAGATTACGGCCACCCAGTACATAGTCAGAGAGATCTTGCGTGCGACGATAAGCGACGATACCAATGCCCAGCATGACTGCCAGGTACAGTACAAACGTCAAAGTAACCATGGATAGTCCTCTTTCATTTTTTGATTATTGATTTGGGTATCACTTTTAAAGCATACCCATGTTTTTCAAGAGACATCCAACCAAAGCTGAGAACAGTTGATCGGTTTGTGCCCATGGGCGAAACAGACTAATGCAGACCCAATGGTCGAATTTCCTGATTCATTCTTTTTTATGGTGAAAAGGCGCTAAATTTTTACCAACCACCCAAAAAACGCACAAAAAAGCCGTTCGCAAAGTTTTTTTCACTTTTGCATCACAAGAGTGCAATGAATGTTACATTTCAGGCCTTCCGAACTATTTAGGTGCATTATCATCAATATTGGATTCGCCTATGAAATACCCTAAAGAAGGAAAAAGGCCTGCCAAAAAACGGGAATTTGAAAGAAAGAACTACGACAGTGTTATTACAATGAGTTGCGCTCACCCCTATTCCAGCAACAAGTGACCACCAAATAAAGAAAATAAAGCCAAATGGACTCCCAAGACAAACTCGACAAACTCGACATGGCTATTCTTCGTGAACTTCAGAAAAACGGCCGCATCACTGTAACTGAACTGGCATCCCGCGTGGGTCTGTCAAAGACGCCCTGCCAGATCCGAATGAAACGCCTGGAAGAACAAGGCTACATTCTTGGTTACATGGCCCTGATAGATCAGAAGAAGCTGGGCACCAAGTACGTAGCCTTTGTTCAGGTTTCCCTGAGCGACACCCGTACCCGCGCCCTTAACGCCTTTAATGATGCAGTAAGAGCCATTCCGGAAATTGAGCAGTGCCACATGACGGCCGCAACGTTCGATTACCTGTTAAAGATCCGCACGTCAGATATGGAGTCCTATCGTGCGGTTCTGGGTGAAAAGATCTCGTCACTCCCTTACGTTACCCAAACCAGCACCTTCGTGGTGATGGAAGACGTTAAAGACATCGAGTCCAAACTGCTGTAATTCAGAGAATAAAACTCGAGGCTGTATTCCCTCAGCCTAGGCTGCGCAGCGAGTCACACCGCTGCGCCGCCTAGCTAATAAAAAATAGCGACGACAACTGGCAATTCGCTCGCGATTGAAATCGCTCCTACAAAAAATTGCTCTCTCCGTGAATCAAACTGCGTAGGAGGCAATTCGCTCGCGATTGAAATCGCTCCTACAAAAAAATCGCTCTCTCCGAGAATCAAACTGAGTAGGAGGCAATTCGCTCGCGATTGAAATCGCTCCTACAAAAAATTGCTCTCTCCGTGAATCAAACTATGTAGGAGGCAATTCATTGCCGAAAGCTGGCGTGCCTGCAAAAGCACAGCGCCAGCCCCACTAAATACAACAATTCAGGCCATTTGCTACCTGAAAACCACGTATTAGCCCAAAGTAGTATGCGCAACTTCCCTAGCGAGCCTACTCAAAATAATCCATCTGACGTGCCACCAATTCGAGTGAGTCATCACTCATCGAATGAACATCTTTGCCTTATGCTATCCCCCGTCAATACTGGCCTTTAGTAACTTTTGAAAGACAAGAGTCAAGCTGGCCAAACTGCCTGAACTTCTAACAACCACGCTAACTACCTACGCACTTCTACTTGGTACTTTTACCAAGAAGACCAATAAAACTACGTATCACTACGCATACGTACCGCAGTCCTGCGAATAGCCGGATCAATGGTTAAACCACACTATTGCCACCGCTCACTAAGAAGCTGGCGTTGAACAACGTCGACGCCGATTGTGTTGAATAACCAAGGATAAGAATAAAATGATCAAGCTCTCCAAGCTCAAAACCGGCCTGCTGGCGGGTATTTGTGGCATGGTCGTCGCTGCTGGCGCCCAGGCTGCTGACAAGGTTTACCGTCTGAAGATGGCTGAAACCTGGCAAACCGATTTCCCGATTTTTGGTGATGCACCGCGCAACATGGCCGCCATGGCCGAGAAGATGTCCAACGGCCGTCTGATCATCACCATCGATTCCGCCAACAAGCACAAATCCCCATTCGGCGTGTTCGATATGGTACGTGCTGGCCAGTACGACCTGGGCCACTCAGCGTCCTACTACTGGAAAGGCAAAGTGCCTAACACCCTGTACTTCACCACCATGCCATTCGGCATGACCGCTCCGGAACAGTACTCCTGGTTCTACCACGGTGGTGGTATGGAGCTGATGGACAAGGTTTACGGCAAGTTCGGTCTGATGAGCTTCCCTGGCGGTAACACCGGCAACCAGATGGGTGGTTGGTTCCAGAAAGAGATCAACTCTCTGGACGACCTGAAGGGCCTGAAAATGCGTATCCCTGGCTTCGCTGGCGAAGTGGTGGCCAAGCTGGGCGTAAGCCCAACCAACATTGCCCCGGGCGAGCTGTACACTGCGCTGGAACGTCGCACTATTGATGCACTGGAATGGGTAGGCCCATCTCTGGACCTGCGCATGGGCTTCCACAAGATTGCTCCGTACTACTACACCGGCTGGCATGAGCCTGCGACCGAACTGCAATTCCTGGTAAACCAGCGCACCTGGAAGAAACTGCCAGCAGACCTGCAGGAAATCCTGCGCGTCGCCATGAAGACTGCTGCCTACGACATGTACATCCAGTCTTACCACGAGTCGGCTGAAAACCTGGCAGTGATCGAAAAAGACTACCCGAACGTACAGATCAAAACCTTCCCGGAAGACGTTATGGCTGCCATGCGCAAAGCCAATGACGAACTGCTGGCTGAAAAAGCCAAAGGTGACGAGCTGGCGGCGGAAATCCTCAAATCCCAGGCCGATTACCTGCAAAAGGTTCGTGGCTGGACCGATATTTCCGACAAGGCTTACCTGAACTCCATCGCTCAGTAAGCTCATATCCGGTACCCTACGGCACCACAGGTGCCTGGGTACCTGCTGAACAGCTCGCTACCCGCGGGTTGTTCTCCTCATTCTGACCTCACCCGGTCTGTTCACCATCCCCGTCTACCCGGAGGGAGAAATTATGCTGGTTCGGCTGGAGCGGCTTATCAATCGCTTTTCCGACATGCTCGGTGTTGTATCCGCCGTGCTGTTCTTGCTGCTACTGGTCAACGTGTTTATCGACGTTGTCCTGCGCTACGCGCTAAATGTTGTTTATATCGGTGCCCAGGAAATGGAATGGCACCTGTACGCCGCCATGTTCATGCTGGCGATTCCCTATACCCTGAAAGAAGAAGGCCACGTTCGCGTCGACCTGATTTACGAACGCCTGCCAATGAATTGGAAAAACGGTATCGACATCGCCGGTGGTTTTGTCTTCCTGCTGCCGTTCTGTCTGCTGGTTGGCTACTACGGCATCGGCTTTGCCCACGAAGCGTTCGAACTGGGCGAAACCTCTGGCGACCCAGGCGGCCTGCCTGCCCGCTGGATCATCAAGTCAGTGATTCCACTGGCCTTCTTTGCCACGGCAATTTCCGGCCTCGGCATGATCCTCGCTGCCATTAACGAAATGCGCGGTGTGAAACACGACCACCACAACAAGGAGGCTCAGCTGTGATCGGTATTATTATGTTCATTGTCGCCCTGCTGATGCTGCTGTTCGGCTTCCCGGTGGCATTCACTTTTGGCGGCGTTGCGCTGATTTTTGGTGTGATTGCCGAAGGCCCGGACATGTTCGCCTTCATGCCATTCCGCATTCAAAGCATCATGGAAAACGTCACCATGATGGCGGTGCCATTGTTTGTATTCATGGGTATTATCCTGCAGAAAACCCGTCTGGCAGAACAACTACTGGAATCCATGGGCAAGCTGTTTGGCGGCGTCCGTGGTGGTCTGGCGATCTCTACCGTTCTGGTAGGAGCACTGCTGGCAGCCTCTACCGGTGTGGTGGGTGCGTCTGTGGTGGCCATGGGCCTGATTTCCCTGCCGGTAATGCTGAAGTACAACTACGACAAGGGCCTCGCCTGCGGCACCATTTGTGCCTCTGGTACGCTGGGCCAAATCATTCCGCCGTCCATCATCCTGATCATTCTGGGTGACGTGATGGGCATTCCGGTTGGCGACCTGTTCCAGGCCGCAGTGATGCCGGGCCTGATCCTGATTGGCATTTACGTGGTGTACATTCTGGCCTACTCCTTCATCAAGCCAGAAGCAGCACCCGCTATTCCGATGGAAAGCGATGAAACCAAGCGCGAGATGTACATCAAGGCGCTGAAATCCATTATTCCGCCGCTGGCGCTGATTCTGGTGGTGCTGGGTTCCATCTTTGCCGGTATTGCTACCCCAACCGAATCGTCCGCACTGGGCGGCGTCGGCGCTGTGATCCTGTCGGTACTGTATCGCCAGTTCAGCTGGAAAATGCTCTACGAGTCTTCCAAGGAAACCGTAAAAATCACCGCCATGGTATTTGCCATCCTGCTGGGCGCAACCGCCTTCTCAATGGCCTTCACCTACACCGGTGGCGACTACATTGTTGAAGAAGTGCTAAGCAACCTCCCTGGCGGCGCGACCGGCTTCCTGATTCTGTCGATGCTGGCGATTCTGATTCTGGGCTTCTTCATCGACTTCGTTGAAATCAGCTTCATCATTGTGCCGATCCTGTATCCGGTTGCCGAAGCACTGGGTATTGCCCCGGTATGGTTTGCGATTCTGGTCGCCATGAACCTGCAGACATCGTTCCTGACACCACCGTTTGGTTTTGCCCTCTTCTATCTGAAAGGGGTTGCGCCGCCATCGGTACAAACCACCGACATCTACCGAGGGGTGATGCCATTCATCCTGATGCAGGCCGGTGTGGTGATTTCGATCATGTTCTTCCCTGAGTTCTACGGACTGGTGGACTGATCAAGCCTGAGTAAACCGCAACAAGTACAACCGGGTGGCCCTCAGGCTGCCCGGTTGTGTTTTCAGAAAATGGCGATATAACACCAATAATGACGCCTGAGCCTGAAGTACGCCCATGCCCAACCTCTCACTGAAAGCCAAAATCCTGCTGCTAACGATCCTGCCGATGCTGGTGTTATCCCTCACCATCAGCTGGTTGTATCAACGTCAGGCCCGCGAACTGGCCGAGCAACAGGTTGCCATTTTCCAGGAAAACCTGATGTCGAGCCGCCGCGAGGCTCTCAAAAACCACGTGCAGCTGGCGATGAACTCGATCCAGCCGGTACTGGAGCAAATGGACAGCGGCTTGCAGCGTTCGCTGGCCGAATACCGCATCAAGCACCAGTTGCGAGGCATGCGCTACGGCAGCGACGGCTACTTTTTTGCCTACAGCCCTGATGGCACTAACCTGGTTCACCCCACTCAGCCAGAGCTGGAAAACCAGAATCTGTTCGACATGCAGGATGAAAACGGCCAATTCGTCATCCGCGACCTGCTGGAACTGGCCTACAGTGGTGGCGGTTATTATCGCTATCACTGGCGCAAGCCAACCGCCGGGTCCGACGTCAACAAACTCTCCTACGTGATCGAAATTCCCGAACTGGGCTGGATGATGGGCACCGGCCTGTACGTTGATGACATCGCCGAAGAGATTGCCCTGCTGGAAGAAAAAGTCGCCAGCAATGTCCGCAAGAGCTTCTGGGCCAGCACCATTCTGCTGATCGCCACGCTTTCTACCGTGGTCTTGATTGTGACGCTGGTGAACATGCACACCACCCAGATGGCCGACCAGCGGCTGCAGGAACTGGCCAACCGCTTTGTGACCTTTCAGGTAATCCAGCGCCGTAACTTCGCCCGCGAATTGCACGACGGTATTAACCAGCTATTGGTGTCAGCCAAGCTGCGCCTCAATCTGGCCAACCGCCAATGGCCCGATGACAAGGCCCAGGACCACCTCGACAAAGGTGCAGAGCAACTCAACATCGCCATTCAGGAAGTGCGCCGTATTTCCCACAACCTGCGGCCGGTGCTGCTGGATGATCTGGGGCTGGAAGCCGCATTGCACGGCCTGCTGGACGAGCTGGAAGAACAAACCGACATTGGCACTCGCCGCCGCATTCGGCTGCCCAAGGAGCGCCTGCCCGACGCCATCGAGATGACCATCTATCGCGTCGTGCAAGAAGCCATCACCAACATCCGCAAGCACGCTGAAGCCAGTCAGGTGATACTCAGTGTTACCTGTAGCACACAGAAACTTACACTGCTAATGGGTGATAATGGCCGTGGATTTACAGTTAACGCTGAAGATAACAGCGGCATCGGCCTGATGAACATGCGTGAACGGGTCGAGCTCCTAGGAGGAAAGTTCAGTGTCCGCAGCAACAGCAGCAAAGGTACACTGATCAAAGCTGAACTGCTGATGAATCCGCAGAGCAATAAGAACAAGGAACTCCCATGACCACCTCTGAACGACCTACCATCCGGTTGCTGATCGCCGACGATCACCCAATGGTGCGCGAAGGCCTCAAAGCCAGCCTGGAAATCGAGCAATACATCGAGGTTGTTGCCGACGTCAGCAACGGCAAAGAAGCACTGGAACAAACCGCCATTCATAAACCTGACGTGGTGCTGTTGGATATCTCCATGCCCGTCATGGGCGGTCTGGAAGCCTGCGAGGCCTTCCGCGAGCAGTTTCCGGACACCCGCCTCTTGATTGTCACCATGCACGACAACCGCGAATACATTTTGAAAGTGGTTCAGGCCGGAGCCGCAGGCTATGTACTGAAAGACGTACCAACCGAAGAGCTGCTATTGGCCGTACAAACCGTTCATCAAGGCGGTACCTATTTCAGCTCCAGCGTTGCCAAAACCCTGTTCAGCGAATTCGGCAACACCAGCAGCAGCCGTAGTGCCAGTCACAACGTCAGCCATGCGTTGAGCCCACGAGAAACCGACGTACTGGCACTGTTAAGCGATGGTCTCTGCAACAAGGAAATCGCCAGCGAGCTGAGCATTTCCGTGCGCACCGTTGAAGCCCACCGACTGAAGATCAAACAAAAGCTAGGCATCAGCAACTCAGCCGGACTGGTGCGTTACGCGCTGGAAAACGGCATCAGCAGCAAAACCGCCTGAGCCAAACCTGAATCCCTCTGAATAGCCCAGCGGCAGCGGACTACTCAGAGGGCATCAACATCAAGCTAGCTTTGATGTCGCCAACCGTACCGCCAAACCGATAAACACCACACCAGCAAGTCCATCCAGAATACGTCTGGCCCTAACCGTGCCAAGCAACTTGCCGCCTACCCGGTCCGACAACACCGCCAGTGTCGAAAACACCAACAAAGCCGCCAGCATAAACAACAGCGAAAGCAGACCAATTTGCAGTGCTGACGACGCCAACAGGCCCGTGGCATTCGGGTCCAGAAACTGCGGCAGAAACGCCAGAAAGAAAACAAACACCTTTGGATTGGACAGGTTCATCACCACGCCGCGTCGAAACAAACGCCCGGCACCGCTGATTTTTTCCTGACCTCCAGCCAGATCACCGGATTCATCTGCGTCTGCATCGGCAGCTGCCGGCCGTGCAGCGGCTTTCAGTGCATTAAAACCAATCCAGACCAACCAGCCTGCGCCTAACCACTTCAGTACCATCATCGCCGCTGGTGACGCCAGCAGAATAGACGCCACTCCCAAGGCCACCAGCAAGCCATGGCCAACCAGCCCCGAGCACAACCCCAGCGTCGTCATCACACCGGCACGCCAGCCCTTGGTCGCCGACACCGAAATCACGTAAAGATTATCCGGCCCTGGTGCCAGCGCCAGCAGCACCGAGGCAACAAAAAATGACAACAACAGTTGAATTTCCATCGATGAAACGACTCCTTTTATTAACTAGGGACCCTCTGAATAACTCTGCACAGCTCTGCGCGAGTCCTGCAGGTTGTCAGAACAAGGCGGCGAATGCAGCGGAATGGCTGGCCCTTTCCAAGTTCGCCAACACCGTTCTGGCGGTCTGCAGGCCGCGCCCTGCGGGGATGACAGGGCATTGCTGACTCTGTGTCGCTGATTTTTGACTTGACCCGTCAGGCCTGCAAATCAGCTTCGTGATTCAGCTTCGCCCTGTCATCCAGAGCGGGCACCGAGTTATTCAGAGGGTCCCTAGCAGCAAACGCGGTCTTTATCAAACCAGTCCCTTCTGCGGCGTTGGCCAGAAAGCTATTGGAGGCTTTCTGGAAAACGCCCTGAAGCACCCAAGATTTTGACACACGGCATAACGGCTGATAGAACGGCTACAATCCCGCTGTACAATCCCGCCGAACAAGCCCACCGGTATTAGACCAGCGAATCTGAATTCCCGACAGCCTGCCAAGGTTGTAATCGTTACAAGAGTATTCCCGCCATGTTGAAACAACTGATGAGTTTCTTCACCGAGGAAGCGGACAAAAAGCCCGCCGACAAATACACCCTCGACCTGTCTGCTGCGGCCTTGATGGTCGAAGTGATGAAAGCCGACCACTACATTGATAACGCCGAGCGCAAGGCGCTGAAGGCCTCCATCAATGAGTTGTTTGACCTCAGCGAAGACGACGTACTGGAACTGATGGCACAGGCCGAAGGCGCCAGCGACCAATCGGTCGACCTGTTCAAGTTCACCGAAGTCGTGCACGCCCACTTCAGCGTGCAGCAAAAATTCGACCTGATGGTGGGTTTGTGGCGCGTTGCCTACGCCAGCGACGGCATCGACAAGTACGAAGAGCACATCATTCGCCGCATTGCCGACCTGCTGTACATTCCTCACAGCGAATTCATTCGCGCCAAACAGCTGGCCAGGCCTGACGCGTGATCACCGATCTGATTGAACAGTTCCAACAGCTGCAAGCGCAACTGCTGGAACTGAAACAGCACTTGCACAGCACCCAACCAACCCATTGGGTGCCGCTTTCGGAACGGGAATCCAGCTACGTTCAGGGATTGGACTTCGCCGCCGACCTGATCAGCGACCTCTGGTATCAGGACCAGCAGGATGGCCGGGAAACCCGCTCCCGTCATGGCCTGATTTTGGCTGATGCCACCAGCGTGGCCTTGATAGAAGCCATCAACCAGACCAAGGACGACTTCCGCGCGGCGGTGAATGCCGAAAAGCAGGACGCACCGCATTGGAAGCAGGCTTTTGAACAACTGTGCGAGCAGCCCGCGCCCCTACGCGATAAACTACAAAACGTCGGTCTCAGCCGCATTCACCTGAAGCAGTGTTTTCGCCACATTCCGCTGTTACAGCAAGCACCGCGCAAAGTGGGATTCAGCTGGTACGTCAACGGCCGCAGCATCAAAAAGCTGACCCTGAAACAGGCCGAAGACAAACTGCTGGAACTGGGGGAAGACAAGGCCCACATCCAGATCCAATTGCAGAAACTGGGGCAACTGCCACCAGCCACCGTACTGGCACAGATGCAAACACTGGCCCCGGTGGTCAGAGCCAACCTCGTCTTTGGCAGCGGCGACAACGTCGTGCGCAAAGCCATGAACGTTTCGATGCCCGTCTTTGTACCAGCAGCTTCTGGCCGAGGGCCGCTACCAGAGCACAATCTGATCAGCCCGGAACCACCAGAAGGCCGAACCCGACAAGCCCGTGGCGACCAACGCCTGCAAGACGAGCCTTTCCTGCCAAGTATTCGGGGTTATCTGTACAGATAGTCGTGCCGTTACCAGTGCGGTTATAAGTACCGGTACACGTGGCGCAGTTTGCCGTTACAGCAACACAATCTGCGCCATCCTCTCGCCACCAGCCAATTACACACCATTACATTGAGCGGACAAGCCCGCCTGAATAACGCCAGCTGGCCACTCAAAAGTTGCTCCCCCGCCACCGTGTTTTTCCCGTCAGGAAGCAGTAGCCGCTGACTTAAACCACTCATGACTAAAGCGACATAAAGGTCACCCGAAAGAACGATTTTCGACCACCACTTTGTCCAGTGCCGAGCCCTGAAGCACAACTCATCACCCGCATTGCCAAGCGCTTCAACAGCAACCAAAGTTCTGATCAGACGGTTTCAAACACAACTGGCCGCCGCTCAATAACCACAGAGTCATCGGCGGCACCAAGCGCAGATAATAATAATGATAAAAACACCCAGGATACTGGCTGCTGCCTTACTTACGTCGTCAATCACACTGATCTGGCTGGCTACTTATAACGGCGCCAACAGCCACGCTCATAAACTAACCGACGAGCCTGTGCCGCAAAACGCCACCACCAGCTCAGACGATTCCAGACTGCAAACCTCTGCGGCAACAGACAGCAAAGTCCAGAGATCAGCTCTGGCACCACACCAAACATCAGGCCAGACAGCCAACTCACTTCAGCTGGACCCTGCGCTGACTAGCGCATTCCAGAACGTCGCCGAGGGCTATGCCGTCACCAGCCAGTTCCCATCCTGGTCGGTGCCGCTGGATCAACATCAAACCGATTTACTCAATCCCAACGGCGAGTCCCTCAACCATCGCGACCTCACCCCTGCTGGACTTCCCCTGACCATCAGCATGGTGCTGTCGGCTTATCGCTATGCTCCCGGCGAAATCATCGAAGGTGCAGTGAGCCTCAGTGGAGACGCTGACACCCTTCGACGGGTTCGCAACGTATCGGTCGCCATCACAGACAGCCGGTTGCGGCCTGTAGAAGAGCTAGAGGCGATACGGGCGATACCGGCCTCACAAACGGGCTCAGACAGCACATCGGCAGGCACACGATGGGAAACTCACATCGCCGCCGACCCGGAATGGCCACAACAACTGAACTACACCACCATGGTCACGCTGAACGACGGCCAAACCGTCAGCCAAAGCTCGCCGTTTCAGGTAACTGCCTGGTCCGCCATGATCACCGGGGTTGGCAGCCACTGGCAGGAAGGCAACGAATTGGTCATCCCGGTCACCGTCCGCGATGCCAGCCCAGGTTACTATAAACTTGGCGCCGCGCTGTTTGATCAGCAACAACAGCCCGTGGCGTATTTGCAAGGCAAGCAATCGCTCAGTGGCAGCAGCGGCACCATCAAATTGCGCGTATGGGGTTCGTTGCTGCAACAGCTGGAGCAACCTCAAACGTTATGGCTTGGCAGCTTCCAGTTGCGCAATGTGCCCGGTCGCCCCGGTAACCCAATTCAGTGGGGCCACAGCCAACAAGACCGTTATCCGATTTCCACCGTCGACCCAGCCCGGTTCGATGCCGAGCCCTATCAGGACGAACAAGCCCAGGCACGTCTTGAATTTCTGCAAGCCCTGGGCACTCCGGCCCATTGATGCCAATAACAATCACAAACCATCAATCACATACAAGCAGAGGGATGTTCCATGCCCAACTACCAAGACTGCCACGTAAACAACAACCCCAAACGGCAACGCCGCTACACCTCCGCAACGCTGTCGGCCATGGCCCTGACAGCCGCCTTATGCAGCAGTCCAGCCAGCGCCCAGCTGGGCGGCAAAAACCTGATTCTGGTGCACGGCTTCAGTCCGGACCAGATTATGTCCGATGAGGTTTCAGAAGCCCGGGTGGTCACCGACGCCGACAGCTACTGGGAGGATTTCTGGAATCAGCACAGCGACGCCCGTCTGGACTGGTCGTCCAAAGAACGCATTGAAGGCGGCGTAGCCAACCGCGCCTATAACAAGGTGATTGAGTGGGCCAGCACCGGCTTCTGCAACGATGGTTGCGTTATTGTCACCCACTCAACCGGCGATCTGGTGACCCGCTACATGCTGGAAAATCAGGACATCTGGACCGAGGCCGCAGGATACCCTCCGCTGAATGTACTGGCCGTGTTTGACTTTGCCGGTGCCGGTGGCGGCTCCGAGCTGGCCGACCTCGCAGTGGACGCCATCGATGGCGACGGCCTGGTGAATTCCGCCATTCGTGGCATGCTATCCCTGTGGCTGGGCTTTGACCCCAGCGGGCAACAACTCGGGGTGGTTCACGACTTGCGACCCGCCAACGCCCGCAACCTGGCCACCGCGCCGGGTTCGGTGCCGCATTTACGCTTTGTGGGTGGTGGCACCGAATACCTAGGCACCACCGACCTCTACATTCCCGGCAGCGATGACGGCGTGGTGTCACTGCACTCCGCTTGTGGAGCGCCGACTCAGGCGGAATACGATTCCTGTGTAAATTACCGCGACCTCAATGGCGAATCCGGATCGGTATCGGCACCAGCGTCGTTGCGTTACAACTACTACCCGATTCTGATGGGCGACAGCACCCACCACGGTGGCACCATTGGCACCCAAACCGGCGTAGAACTAAGCTACGTGACGGCCAGCATCGACACCGGCGTCAGCGTTAACCTGTCGACCCAACGCTACACATCGGGCTGGTGGTTGTGGAAACGCCAATACGACACCGTCACCGGCTCGGCCGACCGCAGCATGTCTGAAACCCTGTTCAACTCAGTGCAATAACTCCGAGCCTCGAAACGGCTGCTGCCAATGGGCGTCTATCACACTCATTGGCAGCCACTACTGGCCGCGCTTCCTGTGAATGGTAAACTGCACGCTTTTAACAGAACGCCATTCGGACAATTCCATGACCACCATCGTCAGCTTTAACATCAACGGCATTCGTGCCCGTCAGCACCAGCTTGAAGCCATCAAGGAACACATCGACCCGGACATCATGGGTTTGCAGGAAACCAAGGTGCACGATGAGCAATTTCCGCTGGCGGATGTTGAATCACTGGGTTGGCACGTTGAATTCTTCGGTCAGAAAAGCCACTACGGTGTCGCACTGGTCAGCAAGACCAAACCGGTCTTTGTTCAGAAAGGCTGGCCTTGGGACGACGAAGACGCCCAGAAGCGCCTGATTCACGCCCGTTACGAAATCAACGGCACCACCTACGACGTACTGAACGGCTACTTCCCGCAAGGTGAAAGCCGCGATCACGAAACCAAATTCCCAGCCAAAGAGAAGTTCTACGCCGACCTGATGCGCTACCTGAACGAAAATTTCAGTGCCAGCGACAACGTGGTGGTGATTGGCGACATGAACATTTCTCCCGAGGACACTGACATCGGCATTGGCGAACCCAACCGCAAGCGCTGGCTGAAGCAAGGCAAATGTTCCTTCCTGCCAGAAGAGCGCGAGTGGTACCAAACCCTGCTGAACTGGGGCCTGTCCGACAGCTACCGCAAGCATTACCCAACCAGCACCGACTTCTACAGCTGGTTTGACTACCGCTCCAAAGGCTTCGACGACGACCCAAAACGCGGCCTGCGCATTGACCATATTCTGGTTACCCAGCCATTGCTGGAGCGTTGTACCGACGCCGGCGTCAGCTACGACATCCGGGGTTTGGAAAAACCATCCGACCACGCGCCTATCTGGTCCAACTTCGAGTAATCACAGCTCAGGCTGCATCGCTATTGAACCGCGATGCAGTCATGCCTCCCGCCATGCAAGGCAGGTGTAGGAGGGAATTTATTCCCGATGAGGTAATCGAAAGCTATGTAGGCTGGGCCCTGCCTCCCGCCATGCAGAGCGCTTGTAGGAGGGAATTTATTCCCGACGAGATCATCGATAGTATCGAGAGCAAGCTCTCTCCCACACCAGCCTACGATCCTGTTGTCGACTCCCGAGGCTACGCGCCCCGCTCACTCCCGCCTCCCAAAACCCGCCTCTAATAAATTTGATTTGCAATTCAAACTAAATATCGACACCATCAAAGAATGAACAACGCCGACAACCTTCGTGCCCGCTTTGGCATCAAATTCTCCCTGCTGGCGCGCCAATGGCGACGGGTAATGCAGGCGCATCTGGCCCGCTCCGGCATGACCGACACCACCTGGGTGCCGCTGATGCATTTACGCGACCACCCAGACGGCATTCTGCTGAAAGAGCTGTCGCTGTTGGTTGGCGTCGACAGCTCCAGCCTGGTACGTGTCATCGACAAACTGGATCGCGATGGACTGGTTGAGCGCAAACGCGATGAAACGGACGCCCGCGCCAAGCAAATTCTGCTTACTCAGCATGGCCACCAACAGGTTGCTGCTATCCAACAGCAGCTGGCTATTGCAGAGCTGGATATCCTTGGCGGTTTAACAGACGAGGACATCGTTCAAATGTCGGCGTCCCTGCGCCACATTCAGCAAAAATTGACCGACTTCGAGCATGCCGAAGCGACACCCCATAAAGACTGACTTCAGGCCACAGACATTCGGAACTGCTCCGAGGACTTTCATGACCAACAAGCCGCCTCACAACGAGACCAACAAGCCGCCTCACAACGAGAACGGCAACGAACAGACACACCGTCGGCGCGATGCCGCCCGGCACTTGTTTCATAGCGACAGCCTGAAAGAAAGTGTGGCACTGGCACCGTCGGCCAGCATGCGAAACAACGTTCTCACCGGCGTGCAAACGGCACTGACCGCGGTGATTGCGATTACCCTGTTCCACTTTTCCGAATGGCCACATCTGGTAGGCTTTGCCGGGCTTGGTGCACTGGCCATCCTGTTCGGGCGCTTTGAGCCCCGTTTGCAGCGCTCCAAAATCCTGTTGCTGGCCTCTCTGATGCAAACCACGACGGTATTGATCATGTCGACGGCAGGCTGGCTACAACTTCCAATCCCACTGCAACTGGGCTTACTGTCGCTGATGGTGGGTGTTCTGGTGTTTATTTGCTCCACCACCGGGCTATGGCTGCCGGGCCCGTTGATTTTTGTCTTTGCCGCGGGCGCCAGCATCGCCCCTGAATTGAGTGGCACCGACGTAATCGAGCGCACGTTAGCCACCGGCGCCACCGCCCTGTTTGGCTGGCTGATCTGCATTGCCACGGCGCTGTTGCGACAGGTTCCGGGACCAAATACCAACTTCCCGCCCATCCCACCACTGCAACCGGTCAACGAACGGCTGGCCGTGGCTGCTCGCATCACGCTGGGAGCGGCGCTGGCGATTTTCGCCTCCCATTACCTGTTTGATGCCCACTACCCGGCCTGGGCAGGCATGGGAACACTGGCGGTGATGCAAGGTGCCTATCTGCATCTGAACATGAGTCGCGCCCTGCAACGAATGGTCGGAACCACCATCGGTGCTGTTATGGCCTGGGCGGTTTTGCAGCAGCAGCCGACTATCTGGGAATTGCTGGCGGTCATCGCCGTATTCCAGGTGTTGACGGAAATTTTCATCGGCATGAACTACGCCATCGGCCAAATGTTCGTCGCGCCAATGGCGCTGTTGATGACCTATCTGGCCGCCCCTCATCTGGTCGGCGACAACATGGTGCCCGAGCGCGTGCTGGACACACTCACCGGCGCCAGCATCGGCGTCGCCATCGCGGTACTGCTATCAACACTGGACGACCGTCGTCATCTGTCAGAGCTCAGAAATAAATAGCTCGATTACAGATGAGGCGTAGCTACAGGGATAGGAATAGAGAGAAATAGAAAAAACAGGGCTTAACGGACTTTGGCCTGCCTGACATTTCAGTGCCAGACCAAAGCGTTTTCATTCCCGTCACTAGCAGCCAAATGCAAGCCATATGGCTAACGGGAATCATGCGCGGTGGCAGAACTACCGATGATTATCGTGCTGCTTGCTGTGGCCAAAACGCCACTCCTGCAAACTCACATCACTGGCAAATCCCAACACAATGGCGGCCGCTACTCCTGCGGCCATGGTTACGGCAACGAGTTCAGTCATGGGCACCTCCTACAGGGGTGTTTGTTTTTGTTATCCCAATTCCTTTGGAGCCGTAACCAGTATAGACATCGTATATACGTTTTTGCCAGTTTTTAGCAAAATCGTCTGAAAATCAAACAGACACCTCGACCACACGATTCACCCACGCCGCCGTCGCCAGCAAGGCATCATCCCCACGACTACGGCCGACCAATTGCAAGCCCAATGGGACGCCCTGACGGTTTTTCACGCCGATCAGAGTGACCGTCGGCAACCCTAATGCCTGCCAGGCGCGGCTCATGTGTGGCGAACCGGTGCCCTCTTCCGCCAGCGGCGCGATGTCCGGCGCAGCGGGCGTGATGATGGCATCTACGTCCGGGTAATGTTTATGCAGCTGCAACCGCGCCTGATCCACTGCCGCCAGCGCAGCCAGATAGTCTTCACGAGACATCACCAGCCCTTTATTGATCAAGTCCTGCATCTGCGGGCTCAGCAACTCTGGCTGCGCCGCCTCAGCGGCCAAATTACGGCACACTTCCCACGCCATAATGGTGGCGTGATGTTCAACCAGGCCGCCCAGCCCCTGGTCGCCGGCAACGTCCTGATCCAGCATCGCAATGGTAACGCCAGCCTTCAACAGCTGTTCGGTCGCTTCTTCCAACGCAGTGGCCATCTCGACCGACACCGGACCCAGCCAACTGCCCGGACACATCAAAATTTTGGCAGGCTTACGTGGTGCTTCAACGGCTGCGGTCTGATGTTCTGACCTCGTTCTCAGCAATACCGCCCTCAGTAGTGCAATGTCATCGGTCTGACGAGCAAAGACCCCCAGCGAATCCAGCGACTGCGCCAACGGCTGGCCACCGCGCAACGAATATTCGCCACGACTGCCAACATACCCCACCGCACCGCAGTAGGCCGCTGGACGAATCACCGACGCTGCGGTTTGAGAGCCCAACGCCATAGGCACCATAAAATCGGCCACCGCCGCCGCCGAACCGCTGGAAGAACCGCCCGGAGTGCGAGAAGTATCAGCCGGGTTACGCGTGGCACCGGCCTTGAAGTAGGCAAACTCCGTCGTCACTGTTTTGCCCAGCACAATGGCTCCCGCCTGCTTCAGCAGCACCACACAGGTGGCATCATCAACTGGCTGACGACCCTCATGAATCGGCGACCCCAGCTCCGTCGGCATATCGGCCGTATCAATGATGTCCTTTACCCCCAACGGCAAACCCTTCAGCAAGCTTTGGTCATAGAAGGCCTTGCGACTGCGGTACTGAGCCAGATACTCGTCACGCTGCAAACGGTACTGCCAGGCCTGTACCTCCGGCTCACGTTGCTCAATCTGATCAAAACAGGCATGGATGACGTCTTCGGTGCCAAACGCGCCGGATTCAATACCCTCCAGCATCTGCATTAACGAATAACGAGCCAGATTTTCAGGTGCTTGCATGGTAATTCCTCAGTAACAAACGGCGATGTAACAACGCCAGCAATTACTTGAATATTCACGCAATAAAAACTGTATTTCAACAACACCCAAATTCATAAAAAGTCATCTTCGATGACCCAAACTGCGGCTAAAAACCAATAAAAACGCAAAAACCAACAATAAAAGCCGCTGAAACATGAGTTTCAAGCCGAAAAGTACAGCAAAACCCATACTTCAACCGTCCAATTCGCAACCATATTTTTAAACATTAAGAACGACAAACACGCCATTAATGGGCATGGCATGAGTAAGGAACGAAGGAGTGCTACCAACCCTGAACGGGGGGCACATTGGGCCTGTCGCCAAGCGCTTACAGGCAACAAGCCCGTGAAAAGATCAAGCCTTGCGAGCCCGGCCCTGACGCAGTCGCATCAGTACCGCACGCTGACGGCGATAATGTTCGAGGTTAATAATTTCTGCAGATGGGCGGGTTTCGACGCGCAGGCATACCGGGCGAACCGGATTAAAAACGCCGGAGCGGACAACCACGAATACGATGGCAATGGTTGCTACTACAAGAGTGAGCGAGAGCAAATCAGGCATAGTCACCTCCCAGCCAGGGTGTTTTATTATTATTCACTGATCCCTGTGAGTCGTGCGCTGAGCTTGTCTGTGCTGTTTAAAAGCGGGTCATACCGAAGCATGAAATGGCCGTGATACTGCGCCTCCCGTTGGCCTTAATGGCCCAACACTTGAAACAACTTATTACAAACTTTGATTGAAGTATAGAAAACCGTGCCGGTCAGGCCAGTGCTTTTAGCCCCGTGATGTAAAAAGTCAGCCAGGATTTAACTCTGCTAATCCTGAAAGAGACGAACACCCCATCAAATTCATCGCTCGGGCCATTTCTTCCTGTAGCAACGCCAACACCCGGTCGCTGCCCGTCTGGCCAGCGGCAGCTACGCCAAACAGCGTCGCGCGACCCAGCAATACGCCCGATGCGCCACAGCTGATGGCCTTGATGACGTCAACGCCACGACGAATACCGGAATCCAGCAGAACAGGAATACGGCCATCGACCACTTCAACTATCGGCCCAAGTGCCGCCATGGAGCTGATAGCACCGTCCAGCTGGCGGCCACCATGATTGCTGACCACCAATGCATCCACACCAGTATCCAACGCCAATCGGGCATCGCCCGGGTGCAATACGCCTTTTAATACCAGCTTGCCTTGCCATAGCGCGCGAATTGTTGCCAGATCATCCCAGCTCAACAGGACGTTAAGTTGTTCAGCAATAAATTGCATGGCCCCAAGCGCCGACCGCTGCCCCGCAGGCAAATACGGGTTCAGGTTGCCCATCGACGGCAAGCCGATGCCATCCGATCCCGACAGCATTACCCGTCGTAGCCATTGTGGATGCAACAACACATCCAGCTGATTTCTGAAGGTTAACCGACGCGGAGCACTGAAATTTCGACGGTCCCACTCCCTGTTGCCAACCACCAGCGCATCCGACGTAATCACCAGCGTATCGACCCCGGCATCCCGGGCTCGCTGCAACAGATCTTGCTGTATGCCTGCATCTTTCAGGGCATATAGCTGAAACCAGAAATCGAGCTGCGGGCAGGCCTGCCGAACTTGCTCCACCGAAGCATTGGCCACTGTGCTGAGGCAAAAAGGAATCGACGCCTTCATGGCCGATGTCGCCAGCGCAAGATCCGCCTGCGGCCACAGCAAGCCATTAAACCCGGTTGGGCCGATGGCCATGGGCAACGCCGACGGCTTTCCAATCATGGAAGACTGTAATTGCGGCGGGTGATTCGGCACCAGGGTGCGACTCTGCAAAGACAGCGACTGAAACGCCTCACGGTTGGCCTTCAGAGTCAGTTCATCTTCAGCGCCACCCAGTAAATACTCACGGGCAAACGCGGGCAAATTGCGCTTTGCCAGCGCGGCCATTTCGTCCACTGATTGCACCCGCTGCATATTGCGGCCATGGTAAAAGCGTCGATCCAACATCGGTCTTTCCTTGTTTTTCAATCATCTGCTACCAGCAAAAAAGCGACCGCGGAAATCCGCGGTCGCTTTCTGTCGCTCAGGTTCAAATACAATCAATCACCCAAAGCTGGGCGGCTCCCAATCATCAGAACTGACGGGTATAGGTAGTGATAAAGCGGAATTCGCGGAAGCCGGAGGTCCAGCTACGGTCAATCCACATATCACGGGCGGAGAAGGCCAAACCCTTGAAGGTTTCATCCTGCACGGCGTAGGTCAGGAATACATCTCGCTCGGACTGGTGATGGTTATCGCCACCAGCAACGTCAATGTCCTTACCAAAAATGTACTGGGTCATCAGCGACAGACCCGGCGCACCCAGGTCTTTAAAGTCGTAGCCGTAACGAATACCGGTGGATTTTTCATCCGGCATGATGAAGGCGGCCATTGACCAATGCAGGGTGTAAGGCTGCGGCACGTAACCGTTCAGCGTTGGCACCGCACGCTCGCCGTCGATACTCTGGTAGCTCAAACGCAGTTTGTGGTTGCCATGCACAAGGCCCAATCCCGTACTCACTACATCCACATCCATGTCATCGCCGCCATAGGCTTTGCCGTCGTTACCGTAGTCCAGGTAGCGCAGGTCGTAACTAACACCCGTCTTGCCAAATTTGTTTTTGTAGGCCAGTGCGTAGGTGTTCTGGGTGTAGAAATCCTTCAGCTGACCATAGTAGTAAGTACCGCTGAGCGTTTTGGTAAACCCGTAGGTCGCACCGGCAAAGTACAAGCCGTCGGAGCGGTTTTCATCCTGGCCACGGTAAACATAGAACTCCTCTTTATCAGACGAGTTACGGGTTACGGCTTTCCAGAACACACCCGCTTTGAGGTCGAGGCCTTCCACTTCTTTGGATTCCAGCACCGCACCTTCGTAGATGGTGGTCAGCACGCGGCTTGGGTCTTCCCAGGCCACCGGCAGGTGTGGACGGTAGTCACCAATTTTCAATTCGGTGTTGGAATATTTCAGCTTCAGGGTGGCACCCAGACGACCGTAGTTATCGACGGCTTCACCATCGCTGTCGAGTGGCAGCGAGCCGTCATTACCTTCGGAGTCCAGCACAATGGCGTCGGTGGTGTTCACATCCAGACCCACCTTCACCTTGGTGTCGGTGTAGCCGGAGATAAACTGCAGGTCGACGGCTTGCGACCAGTTGCCTTCTTCAGTGTCATTTTTGGTGTAGCGGCGATCCAGGTAGTAGTTTTTCAGCTGCATTTTCAGCGCTGAATCTTCCATAAAGTCTGCCTGCGCAGTACCCGTGGCAGCCAAACCGGCCATGGCCGACACCAGCAAGCCTGTCGTGGAAATAGTGTGTCTCTTCATCGTGGTTTTCCTTTTTCTTTGCTCAGTACCAGTGCTGCTAACGCCCGCCAGCAAAATGCCAGACCAAACGAACAGCCGTTAGGGTGATTGGCGGTTTTGCTCAACTACAACAAAACGTTTCAACCGCTCTTTTTCGCTGGTAACGAAGCCCCCGGCTTCGCCGCCCCCTCGTACCACCGGACCTGTCCTTGCCCGGCGTCTTGCATGGCAACGATCTCCCATGCCCCCGGAGATCGTTGCCGGTGTAGCGACCCAGTGGCCTATGCCACCGAGCTGTCGCACAAACGGTGGTAATTACGATTGAAATACACCAGGCCAGCATCGGCAGAACCTATGCGAACATCCTGAATGCGGCAGTAAAACACCGTGTGCGAGCCCATTTCGTGGCTTTCGTGGATGGTGCAATCGAAGTTCACCAGCGCTTCGTCCAGCGCCGGAGCGCCGGTGGTCAGGTTGGTGAATGAATGACGGGCAAATCGCTCCTCGCTGTTCAGATCGCGGTTGGCGAAATCCCACGACACGTTCTGGTGATCGCCATTCAGTACGTTGACGCACAACACGCCGTTGGCCTTAAAGTGGTCGTGGGCGTACGAATTGCGGTTCATGCACACCAGCAGTGTCGGTGGCTCATCGGTAACACTGCACACTGCGGTGGCAGTAAAACCAAAGCGTCCGGCTTTGCCATCGGTGGTAATAACGTTAACAGCGCCGCCCAGCAGAGCCATGCCATTTCGAAATGCCTGGGTATCAATCATGGAAATATCTCCAGCTGTTGGCCGACTCACAGGTCCAGCACCAAACGCGGGGTTTTGGAGCGTGAGCAGCAAATGGTCATTTGGTCGTTGTCTTCCTTTTCCTCATCGGTCAGGAACACATCGCGGTGTTCGGGAATGCCTTCCACCACGTCGCACAGGCAAGTACCGCAAGTGCCCTGCTCGCACGACACCGGAATTTTCATACCCGCGGCGTTCAGTGCCTGGGCGATGGTTTGATCCGGCCCCACCGTAACGGTGATGTCACTGGCCTCGGCGTATACCTCGAAGGCTTCGCCGCCGGTTTCTACTTCCACCTGGAAGAATTCCTTGTGCATGCGGTCGTCGCTGAAACCTTTGCTGGCTGCGGCGTTCATCACCCAATCCATAAAGCCCGCCGGGCCACAGGTGTACATATGGGTGGTGTCATCGCTGCCTTCGTAAACGGCCTCAAGATCAACCCGCTTGCCGTCGTGTTCGTCGCCAAACCAGAAATGAACTTGCGCAGCGAATGGGCTGTTGGCGAGGTCGTCGATAAAGGCCGACGTGGCACGGGAGCGACCGCAGTACCAGATATCAAACGGCTTACCCGCCGCATGCAGCGCATACGCCATTGCAATCATTGGCGTGATGCCAATACCGCCGCCGATCAGGATCGAACGACCGTTCGTTTCAGACAGTGGAAACAGGTTGCGCGGGGCACTGATTTGCAGTTCGGTGCCTTCGTGCAAATGCTTGTGGACGGCGATGGAACCGCCGCGGGAATCCGGGTCGCGCAATACCCCAACCCGATACGCCGAGCGGTCGGCGGGGTTGTTACAAAGCGAATACTGACGCACCAGATCGCCCTTTAAATGCAGGTCAATGTGTGCACCTGCTTCAAACACCGGCAAAGGCTGCCCTGCTGGATCTACCAACTCCAGCGCAACAACGCCTTCGGCTTGTTGTTCGCGCTTGCGAACGACGACGGTCAACAACTCGTCTGTCATGTTATTTCTCCGTCCGGCCAGGCCGGTTTTCTGCGTGAGTATTTCTTTTTGGTCAGACGTCTGAGGTCTGGCGTCTGACGCTTTATTCAGGAGAGCTAC
This sequence comes from Oceanobacter sp. ABM4_470, assembly GCF_056158645.1. Lineage (NCBI taxonomy): Bacteria > Pseudomonadati > Pseudomonadota > Gammaproteobacteria > Oceanospirillales > Oceanospirillaceae > Oceanobacter > Oceanobacter sp. ABM4_470. The sequence goes on along the minus strand of NZ_JBSWTR010000001.1, from coordinate 1,166,261 downwards.
GAGCTGCTCTCATTGCTCATGTGCGTAGGAGCGAATTCATTCGCGATTGGCGTCGGACGTCCGACGCCATGCCAACGCAGTTAGCTCCGATCACCTCATGAACAGGCCGCCATTGACATCCCACGTAGTCCCCGTGGTGAAATAGGCTTCCGGACGCGCCAGCTGCACCACCATGTCGCCAATAAAATCGGCGTCTCCCAGGCGTCCAGCGGGAATGTTGGCCAGTAGACCTGGCAGACGTTCTTCCGGCACCAGCGCTTTCACCATCGGCGATTCGATCGGGCCTGGGGCAATGGCGTTTACAGTCACGCCACTGGCTGCCAGTTCCTTGGCGAACACCTTGGTGATGGTGATGATGCCGCCCTTCGAGGCCGCGTAATGGGCACCGGTGCTGGTGCCGCCGTTCTGGCCTGCCAGCGAGGCCATGTTGATGATGCGACCAAAGCCCTGCTCGGCCATGTAGGCGCCCATCACCTGGCAACCACCGAAGCAGCCACCCAGGTTGATGCTGACCACTTCGTTGAACTCTTCGAGGGAAATCTCCATCACCGGTGTGGCGCGTGTTACAGCGGCGTTGTTTACCAACACCTGGACACTGCCCCAGCGATCGATCACGGCGTCCAGCGCCTGCTGATAGTCGCTTTTGCTGGCGATATTCAGGCCCACCGCCATGGCGGTGGCACCACTGTTATCGAGCTCGTTGGCTGCGGCTTGGGCGGCTTCGACGTTGATATCCGTCACAACAACCCGATAACCGGCTTGATGCAGTCGACTGGCAATATGAAAGCCAACGCCCTGGGCAGCGCCGGTTACCAGTGCCACTGGCTGTGTTGCGGTACTTGTGGTCATGGAAATTTCCTTCTGCCTGGCCAATTAGAAAACGAAGCTGACGGTGCGCAGGAAGCCATCGGCGTGCAGCAACTTGACGACTTTCTGCTCAATCCGGAAACCACCGTCCACCGGCTTGAGGGTGTATTCGACGTTGGCCGGATAGGTCACCAGCTTGCCGTGGCGCAGTTCGTTGAGGGTTTGCGCTGAGCGCACAATCACGGCCTCATCTCCAGCTTCCAGAATGCGTACCCGTGACACCATACGAACGGTTGAGCCAACGGAATTGGCGGATACCGACTCACCGTTTTCCAGTCGAGCCACACGCATACGGCGCATGTCGGCATCATCCAAAGCCAGGTTCAGGGTGCTGAGGTAGTCGGTTTCGTTGAGGTCGGTCGGTACGATGTACAAACCGCTGTCGGTCCACAGCGACAGCCATTCCTGATAGCCCTTGTGGTCCAGCAGGTCGGCCTCGTAGCTGATGAATTCGGTCACCAGCGCCAGCAGTTGAGTGTTGGATTTCATGGCTTATTTCTCCTCAACAGTGTCTGTGGTTTTGGCGCTTTGACCGGCGGCCATTACTTGCTTGTACTTGGCGTAGGCTCCGCGCATGCCGGTTTCCGAGCACACCGCGCCTTGCGGGTTGCCGTCTACGGAGTCGCGCAGTTTGGTCATGCCGCGGTTAACCAGAATCCAGCCATCAGTACCGGCCATGGAGCCTTTTTGAACACGCTCCCAGGCCTCGCCATCGTCTGGCGTACCGAAGCCCATTGGGCCTTGAAAGTGTTCATGCAAACGCATGCGCTTCTGGTTAAAGGCGTTTGGTGCACCGGCACCGCCAATGGCAACGTGCTGGATTTCGGTTTCATCCACCGACACCGGACGCAGCACTCGGAAAAACGCCATAGAGCAGGACACGTTCGGGAACAGGTTGAGGTTGAAGCCAGTGCCGTGGGCTGCACGCACCAGTTTCTTCACTTCGTCTTCCGACTTGCCTTCGTCGCGCAACGCTTGGGCCAGTGAGTTGAAGCGTTCAGGGATCGGCTGATCCAGATCGGCTTCCAGGTCGGTCAGCTCAGGAATCATCACCATCACGCTGTGGCCGTTGCCGAGGTCTTCAACGAAGCCTTCGCCGTCAAGAAAGTCGAAGATGTCGGCAGTGGCTTCATCCAGCGAACTCACAAACGACTTGTGAACAATCGGGAAGTGGTAGGCGTCGGTGGTGTTTTCCAGCTGGATTTTCCAGTTGCCCGGAAAGTTGAAACGGTGTTCGCCCAGCACCTGCAGTGGATAGCCACCGCCCTGCTTCATAAACAGGTCGATCCACTTTTTGGCACCACCGAGGAAGTCTTCCAGTGGCTCAATATCGTTGTTGAAAGTGGCGAAAATCATGCCCTGGTAAGAATCCCACTTGAGGCTTTCCAGCGGCATGTCTTTCTTGTCGAAAACGCCGTCGTACTCTTCTGGTTTTGGCAGCGCACGCAGCGAGCCATCAAGGCCGTAGCCCCAGCCGTGGTACGGACAGGTAAAGGCTTTGGTTTTGCCTTTGCGAGCTTCACATACGGTGGCACCGCGGTGGCGACAACGGTTTTGCAGAACGTGGATGTTCATTTTGCGGTCGCGGCTGATGATCACCGGGTGACGACCCACGTATGAGGTTTTGAAGCTGCCCGCTTCCGGCACTTCGCTTTCGTGACCAACAAACACCCAGGTTTTGTTGAACACCAGATCAATTTCTTCTTCAAAGATTTCCGGGTTGGAATACAGCTCTTTTTTCACCCGGCCGTTTTCTACATCGACCATGTCAGCGGCTTGGGTGCCGATGTTTTTCAATGCAATCAATTCACTCATGGCTATCTCTCTTTCAATTTGGTTGGCGTGGCATCTGCACGGCGTTCTGGCTGGCGCTCTAACCTGCGTTCAATACGGCTACTTGCCCGGAACAGGCAGGCTGGCGTCGCTGTTCCAGTGATCAACAGGGCGACTGAACAGGTTTTCAGTCTGGAAATGACACATCCGCCACACCCCGTCATCGCATCGGAAGCGCACCGTCAAACGGGCGCTGTTCAGGTGCGATCTGCCGTCGCTGAAGGTCGATACCTGCAGCATGTTCCAGCTGCCGCTGGCGTCATTGCCCTCCACCTGAATCAGCTCAGAGGTCAGGTAATGAACGTTAAGGGCGAAATGGGCAGGCTCGACGCAGTACTTCGCCAGCATGGCGACAATGGCGTCGCGGCCCTGGTGGCCACCGAAGCTATTGGCGTAACGAGCGCCCTTGCCTTCCCAGCAAGCATCCTCGGTGAACAGGTCTCCCAATTCGTCCAGCGGCGTACGGGCATCGAGTCGGTCGCACAAATCCATGTAACGATTGATGCAACGGCGAATGCCGTGTTGACTGGCTTGCTGGTGCTCCAGCTGTTGCAGGCGTTGCTGCAATGCGTGCAAATCCGTCATGGCGATCTCTGCCTTACGCCCGTTGTACGATCAATTCACGACCGATGCGGGATTCGATCTTGCAGTAGCGCCACAGCTTGTACGGGGTGTCGCCCACGGCGGTGGTGCGGAACAGGTTGCAGCAGGCCACGACGGTGTCGTAATCGGCCACGTCTGCCAGCAAATAGGTGGTCCATGGGTAACCGGTGGAAGGGCCAACCATGCTCTGGTCGTCGTCCATGTTGCCGATCACTTCAACGCCTTCCATATCGTGAATGGCATTCCACATGCTGCCGAACGAGGCCCACACATCGAGCTGTTCTTCACGCGGGGCGTCCATAAAGTTCTGGTTAATGCCCATGCAAAACAGCACGCGCAATGGTTTCTTTTCGCTCATTTATCTAACTCCTGTTCGCTTGATTCTGACTGCCTGGCACTTACAAATAGCCCGGCAACGGGTCGTGGCCGAAGAACATGGCACCGGCGTTTTTCAGGGTGATACGGCCCATGAAGGCATGCTGGGTCACCATTCGGGAATCACGCAAAATGCGGGACAATGGGTGCTTGCTGTATGCGCCGGTCATGCCGGTCACCTCGTACGTCATGCGCACAGCTTCGGCACATTCGTGAGCCAGCGTGGTGGTTGCAAGACGAATCAGATTGGTCTGATCCGCTGACGGCTTGCCGCCTTGTTGAATGGTTTCCCAGGCTTCCTCTGTCACCTGATAGAAGAAGGCGCGGGAGGCCCGTAATTTGGCCTCGGCCTGGGCAATTTCAATTTGTACGTACTCGCGCTGGCCAAGGTTAGGGGCACCGGTCACAGACTGGCGTCCGGCCGCTTCGGCCTGCACCACATCAAGGGCTTCACGGGCCAGACCAGCACAGGTAATGGCCAACACCTGAGCAGCAAACGACAGGCTTGGGTAACGGAAGAAATCCGAATCGAGGTTCGGTTTTCCGCCCCGCACAAAGGTCCACTCTTCCGGTACAAACTGGTTTTCCACCACCAGGTCGTGGGAGCCGGTACCAACCATGCCAATCACGTCCCAGTTGGGCTTGATGGTGACCTTGTCGGCCGGGAAAACCGCCATCCGGGGCAGTGGTTCGTTTTCATCTTTGATGCCAACGCCAATCAGCGATGCACCCTTGCAGCCAGAGCCGAATTTCCAGGTGCCACTGACCATAAAGCCGCCATCTACGCGCTCGGCTTTTTGTGGCGGGAAAATACCGCCGGCAAACACCACATCCGGGCCACCGGACCAGACCTTGTCGATGGTTTCCAGTGGCAGCGCCGCCAAATAGGCTGGGTTCATACCAAAACTGGCAACCCAACCGGATGAACCGTCTGCTGCGGCAATGGCTTCAACCATTTGCAGGAATTCCATTGGCGAGCGTTCGTCGCCGCCCAGCGCCTTGGGCACCATGGCGCGATACACACCGATTTCGCGAAAACGCTCAATGATGTCCTGAGCAATGTATTGCTGATCCTCGAACTCCTGACGGCGCTCGCGGATATCAGCCAGCAGCGCATCGAATGCGTCGCCTCCCCAAAGGGATTTATCAATTTGATAAGCAGGCATATCGCTCTGTTCTCCTGTGTCCTGTGCTCGAAGCGGTCTGATAGAACCCGCTTTCTTCTGTGCTCATTCAAAGAGCCAGGGAGCACATAAAATATCGGATATCGCCCCCCGATGCGTTTTATAAAATCATTTTTTTAACTTTACTTGTCAATTAATTTTTCAATATTTTTTACGCACAAAAAAGAAGCCGTGAAACTCAAATCGCACCAATAAAAAGCACTTTCCAAACTTCAAGATCCCATCTTACAAACCCACTTATAATTCATAAACCATTGTTTTTATTGGATTTAATTACAACAAAACAAAAACAAACGGCATTTAATAATCAATTTGTAAAATTTAAGCAACACCCAAACCCATCAATGACAAAGCTAACAATCACTCGAAATACGATCTTATTTTTTGCACTTTTAATCACCTAAAAACAGCAAAATAAACCGGTAAACCTTCAAATCAAAATACGTGAAACTTCCAGCATTTATCAGGCCTGAGGCTATACCCGGGGAAAACCCGGAAAAGACCGCGCGGAAAGTAATTGGCCAACTCCCGGCAATTGCACAGTGACGACGCACAGGCCGACATGGCACGCCCCCTGCAAAACAGCCTGAGCATTTTTTCAAAAACCCTGACACAAGAATCAGGAACACCAACGAAGAGCTTTGAGGTACCGGTGCTCGCCACTGGTCATTACAGGAGATACTCATGCCATCACGGAAAACCCTTTCTGCCCTGATCGCCGCAGCCACCCTGGCTTCCTCAACGGTTGCCCCGGTTGCCATGGCCGACATCAAGGTCGGCGTTGTGACATCCAGCACCGGTCCGATCGCACTGGTCGGCATTCCACAGAAGAACACCGTCGCGCTGCTGCCAGATCATGCAGGCGGTGAAAAAATCACCTACATCCCACTGGACGACGCCAGCGACCCAACCGCTACCGTAAAGGCCTTCAAAAAGCTGATTGATGATGAAAAAGTGGACGCCATCATTGGCCCAAGTGGCTCTGGCAACGCCATGGGCGTGATCCAGTTTGCCGCCGAATCCGGCACGCCAATGCTGGCCCCGGTGGGCACGGCAGCGGTGGTACTGCCAATGACGGAAGAAAAGAAGTGGGTGTTCAAAACCACCCAGAACGACGACCTGATTGCCGCCGCACTGGTTGACCACATGAAGAAAGCCGGTGTCAAAACCATCGGCATGATGGGCACCGCCGACCCATACGGCGAAAACTGGTCCCGTGTAATGAAAGGCCTGACCGAAAAAGCCGGCATCAAGATTGTTGCTGACGAGCACTTCCAGCGTCAGGACACTTCCCTCACCGGCCAGAGCCTGAAAATCCTGATGTCCAACCCGGATGCCGTACTGATTGCTGCACCAGGATCGTCCTCGGTTATGCCACAAACCACACTGAAAGATCAGGGCTACAGCGGTCAGATTTACCAGACTCACGGCGCCGCACTGGACCCATTCCTGCGCCTCGGCGGCAAAGCCGTTGAAGGCACCATTTTGGCCGCCAGCCTGATGCTGGTACTGGACGAAGTGCCAGACAGCAAGTCGAAGGACATCGCGGAAGACTACGTTAACCGCTACACCCGTATTTACGGCAACGCACCGGCCACCTTCGGCGGTAACGTTTACGACGCTGGCCTGCTGCTGCAAAACGCCATCCCGGCGGCCCTCGAACAAGGCAAGCCAGGCACCGCCGAATTCCGTGCTGCACTGCGTACCGCACTGGAAAACACCACCGAAATGGCCGCCACCCAAGGCGTTTATAACCTTACCCCGGAAGACCACAGCGGCTTCGACGAACGCGGTCGTGAACTGATTACCGTGAAAGACGGTGGCTGGGCGCTGATGGACTAAATCAGACCAAGCCACACCTGCAGAGCACGATCTGCGCCCACCAGCCCAACTCCCCGCTGGCGAGGCGCAGACACAATACGACAACAATTACCGGAGTCAGACGGTGCCCAAGCACCGCCGTGCAGTCCCGGTAACGCAAGGACTCAGACGCAATGAATTTTCAGATTGCCCTTATTCTGGGGCAGGACGGCATCACCAACGGGGCCATTTACGCCCTGCTGGCACTGTCGATTTTGCTGGTGTTTACCGTCACCCGCATCCTGCTGATCCCGCTGGGTGAATTCGTCACCTTTGGTGCCCTGACCATGGCCGCCATTCAAATGGGCAAAGCGCCCGCACTGGAATGGCTGCTACTGGCCCTGACCCTGATCGACTGTGGCATGGACCTGTACCAATTCCGCCACAAACTGGACGGCCGTAAGTTCCAGACCATTGGCCTCAAACTCGGCTATGTGATCGCCATGATCGCGCTGATCCAAACCCTGCCGCTGGCCGAACTGCCAATGGTCTTCCAGGCCTTGCTGACACTGGCATTGATGGTGCCACTGGGCCCATTAATGTATCGCCTGTTCTTCCAACCGCTGGCAGACGCCCCGGCACTGGTGCTGCTGATCGTATCGATCGCCGTCCACGTTGCCATGGTGGGTGTTGGCCTGCTGCTGTTCGGCCCGGAAGGCGCTCGCACCGAGCCATTCACAGACACGGTATTCCGCGTTGGCCCGATGATGCTGAAAAGCCAGACCCTGTGGGTGATCCTGGTATCCGTGATTCTGATCGTGACCCTGTTCCTGCTGTTTGAACGCACGCTATATGGCAAGGCACTACGCGCCACCGCCGTAAACCGCACCGGCGCACGCTTGCTGGGTATTTCGCCAGTGTTCGCAGGCAAGGCAACGTTTGCTCTGGCAGCCTTCATTGGCACCTTGTCCGGCATCCTGATTGCACCAATTACCACGCTGTACTTCGACTCTGGCTTCATCATCAGCCTCAAGGGCTTTGTTGGCGCCATCATCGGCGGCCTGATCTCCTACCCACTGGCAGCCGTTGGTGCTGTTGCGGTAGGCCTGATCGAAGCCTTTTCGATGTTCTGGGCTTCGACCTACAAGGAAATCATCGTCTTCACCCTGATCATCCCATTCCTGATCTGGCGTTCGATGACCAGCCACCACGTAGAGGATGACGAGTGATGAACACTGCAACTCTGAAATCAAGCGCAACCAAATCCAACAACCTGCTGAAGCCAACCAACCTGATGCTGGCTGGCCTGGTGGTGGTACTCATCGCCCCAATGGTAGCGCCTACCTATACCGTCACCCTGCTGAACTACATCGGCCTGTATGCACTGGTGGTTCTGGGCCTGGTGCTGCTGACTGGCGTTGGCGGCATGACCAGCTTCGGCCAGGCAGCCTTTGTTGGCCTCGGCGCATACAGCACGGCCTACCTGACCACCACCCAGCAGCTGCCGGAATGGCTGGCGTTTACCGCAGGCTCACCATGGGCCGGTTTGGCCATGGGCCTGCTGCTGACTGCCGCGGTGGCATTGTTCCTGGGGGCCGTGACACTGAAACTGTCTGGCCACTATCTGCCACTGGGCACCATTGCCTGGGGTATTTCGCTTTATTACCTGTTCGGCACCATGTCTTCGATGGGCGGCCATACCGGCGTGAGTGGCCTGCCATCGCTGTCGATCTTCGGCATCGAGCTGGATAAGGGCGAAAAGATCTACTACCTAATCTGGGCAGTACTGGCCGTTGCGATTCTGATCACCCGCAACCTGCTGAACAGCCGTGAAGGTCGTGCCATTCGGGCACTGAAAGGCGGCCAGCTGATGGCGGAATCCATGGGCGTAAATACCTTCCGCTCAAAAATGGTGATCTTCCTGATCTCCGCCATCTTTGCTGCAGTATCCGGCTGGCTCTACGCCCACACCCAGCGCTTTGTTAACCCGACCCCGTTCGGCCTGAGCATGGGTATCGACTACCTGTTTATGGCACTGATCGGCGGCGCTGGCAGCGTTTGGGGTGCCCTGCTCGGCGCTGGCGTACTGACCATGCTGAAGCAATGGCTGCAGGATTTGCTGCCAATGATTCTGGGCAGTGACGGCCAGTACGAAACCATTGTTTTCGGTCTGCTGATTGTTGTGATGATGCAGCGCTGGCCAGGCGGTTTGATGAGCCTGCTGGCGAAACTGGTGCCTGCCAAATACCGCGCCCATTCCGATCTGACGCTTAACGACGACGCCGCTGAACTGCCATGCCGAGAACTGCCCAAAGCGGGTGATCTGGTTCTGGAAGCCTGCGACGTTACCCGTAAGTTCGGCGGACTTGTGGCCAACAACCAGATGAACCTGCAACTGCACGCCGGTGAAATTCTGGCCCTGATCGGCCCCAACGGCGCTGGCAAATCCACCATGTTCAACCAGCTGTCTTCTGTCGACACCCCGACCGAAGGTGAAGTGAAGTTCATGGGCCAGAGCCTGAAAGGCAAAACCTCTCGTCAGGTTGCTCAAATGGGCATGAGCCGCACCTTCCAGCACGTCAAACTGCTGCCCACCATGACCGTACTCGAGAACGTCGCACTGGGTGCCCACATGCGTGGCTCCAAAGGCGTGATCCCAGCCGCCCTGCATCTTGAACGCGAAGAAGAACAGCGCCTGCTAAAAGAAGCCAAATACCAGCTTGAACGTGTTGGCCTGGGCGACTTCCTCTACGAAGAAGCCGGATCACTGGCACTGGGCCAACAGCGTATTCTGGAAATCGCCCGCGCCCTGTGCGCCGACCCTTGCGTGCTGCTGCTGGACGAACCAGCCGCTGGCCTGCGCTTTAAAGAGAAGAAAGCCCTCGCCGACCTGCTGACCAAATTGCGCGGCGAAGGCATGGCCATCCTGCTGGTTGAGCACGACATGGACTTCGTTATGGGGCTGGTTGATCGCATCGTGGTAATGGAATTCGGCACCAAAATCGCCGAAGGCCTGCCGGAAGAAATCCAGACCAACCCTGCTGTATTGGAAGCCTATCTGGGAGGTGCCGAATGAGCGTACAAGCCCCTAACACCAACAAGCCACTGCTTGCCGTCAAAGACCTGCGGGTTTCCTACGGCAAGGTAGAAGCCGTTTCTGGCATCGATCTGACGCTGGAAGAAGGCCAGCTGGTAACCGTGATCGGCCCCAACGGCGCCGGTAAAACCACCCTGCTGTCGGCCATCATGGGCTTGTTGCCTTCCAAAGGCGACGTCCACTTCGATGGCGAAGACTACGTCAGCCCGGAAATCGAAACCCTGGTGGGCCGCGGACTGGGGCTGGTACCCGAAAAGCGCGAGCTGTTCTCCTCCATGACGGTGGAAGACAACCTGCTGCTGGGTGCTTTCCAGCGCTACCGCAAAGGCGACGACACCTTCGAAAATACCCTCGCAGAGGTATACAGCCTGTTTCCGCGTCTGCACGAACGCCGCCATCAACAGGCAGGCACCCTGTCTGGCGGTGAACGCCAGATGCTGGCCATTGGCCGCGCCATGATGGGCAAGCCGCGCCTGCTGATGCTGGATGAACCGTCGCTGGGTCTGGCACCACTGATCACCCGTGAGATCTTCCGCATCTTTGCCGACCTGCGTCGTCAGGGTGTATCCATCCTGCTGGTGGAACAGAACGCGCGCGCCGCATTAAAAGTGGCGGATTACGCCTACGTTCTCGAAGGTGGCCAAATTGCCATGCAAGGCCCCGCTGCCGAACTGGCCAACGACCCACGGGTGATCGAAGCCTACCTGGGTCTGGCCAGTAAGCATCAGGAGCTGTTGTCCAGCTAAAGCTAACGGCTGTTTCATAAGGCTTCGGCTTTATGGCATAACCCGATCCGCCAACGAAGCTCCCGGACTTCAGGCGGATCATCCCGCTCTATCGCATGCACGACTGCAACACCGAACGACCTCCAGCACCAAGTGACTGGAACCAATGAAAGGAAAGACAAAATGCGTATTTGTATTGCCGGAGCCGGTGCCATTGGCTGCACCCTGGCGGCGCGACTGGCCACTTCAGGACAACCCGTCAGCATGCTGGCAAGAGGCCGCACGCTGGAACAACTGCTGACCCACGGGGTAACCCTGAGCGACCTCGACGGCAAACACACGGCAGCCGTAACCGCCAGCAACAGCGCCGCCGAACTGGGCCCGCAGGACTTGATTCTGGTGTGCACCAAAGCCCCGGCACTGGCCGATGTATTGGCACAAATCCAGCCGATGCTGCATGCCGACACGGTCGTCATACCCGTGGTGAACGGCGTGCCCTGGTGGTATTTCCAGGGACTGACCAAAGACCAGAGCCGCTTTGCAGGCGAAGCCGTTAAAACCATCGACCCCGACGGCAGCCTCAGCGAATTGGTGCCAGCACAGCATCTTATTGGCGCCGTGGTGTTTATCACCGCCACACGCACCGCGCCGGCGACCGCCAGCTCGGGCAATCCGCACCTGATGATCATGGGCGAAATCAACCACCAGATGACCGACCGATTGGAAACCATTCGCCAGCTGATCGAAAAAGCCGGCATAGAAGCCCGCTCCACCGACAACATTCGTGATCAGATCTGGACCAAGATCGTCGCCAATATCACCTCCAATCCACTTTCGGTGATCACCGGCGCCACACTCGAACAGCTGTACAGCGATGAGCACTTGTCCGGTCTGGTGCGTCGCATTCTGGACGAAACCCTGCTGGCCGCCGCCTCCCACGGTGCCCGCGTACGTTTCGACCCACAAACCATCATGGACATGGGCACCGGCATGGGCGCCGTAAAAACCTCCATGCTGCAAGACTACGAAGCAGGCGCACCGCTGGAACTCGCCAGCATTGGCCACGCCGTGGTCGAAATGGCCGAGCGCACCGGCATCGACATGCCGACCACTCGACACGTGCTGGCGCTGGCAGAGTTTTTATCCAATCAACAGGCCAACCAACAAACCAGCCAGACATAAATCAGCGGATACAAAAGCAATCAAAAGAGCCCTGTCAGGCAGTTAAAGAACAGGGCCGCCCGAACAACAAAACCGAACAACACAGCGCAGAAAAACCACCGAAATTTTGCTCAACCGAGCACTGGAGCACCAAGGAGTTACCATGAGCGAGACACAAGCCGTGCAAACCATCAGTCGCCCACAGCACATCAGCGAAGCGGAATGGGCATTACGCATCAAACTGGCCCACTGCTACCACCTGGTCGATTACTTTGGCTGGACTGAAACCATCTTCAACCACATTTCAGCGCGCCTGATGGATCAGGAAGACTGCTATCTGGTGAACCCGTTTGGCCTCAACTACACCGAAATCACCCCACTGAACCTGATCAAGGTCGACGTTGACGGCAACAAGCTGGACGACTCACCGTACGACGGCAACCCGGCAGGCTTCGCCCTTCACGGTGCCATCCATGCCGCCCGCAATGACATCCACTGCGTGATTCACACCCACACCAACGAAGTATCCGCCGTCGCCGCCAAGCCAAACGGCTTTGCCCTGAACAACTTCTACGGCGCACAACTGTTCAACCGCGTTGGCTATCACGCGTTCGAGGGCATCACCCTGTTTCAGGAAGAAAAAGGCCGCATGCTGGAAAGCCTGGGCAGCAAACATATTCTGGTACTGCGCAACCACGGTATTGCCGTTGGTGAAATGGACATTGAACGCACCTTCTTCCTGCTGTGGACCGTACAGCGCGCCGCTGAAATTCAGGTAACCGCTGGTGCTCTGGGCGGCGAAGACGTGATTCTGGACGACGCCATCGGCGACAAATGCGCCAGCCTCACGCAGATGCTGATCAAGGAAAGCGGCTTTGCCGACAAGTTCTTCAATGCCATGGTGCGCAAAATGGAAGCCGACCGCGGCCCAAGCTGGTAAACCCAAGTACCCGGCTCCTCCGTTGCCGGGTAGGGTTTTGGAAGCGGTGGCGACTTTGTTGCTCCTTCATCGCATAAATGCCACTTTGCTTCCCTTTTTATCGACTTTTTGTTCCTTGGAACTATTCAAACCCAGACAATTCACGCCCATAATGCCGCGCTTCCGTCGTTTAACTTGACGACCGGTTAATTTCCCAGGAAATTGACGTTTCACGTATTACTTATTTGTAGCGTATTTGCCACCACCAGCAGTAGAGAAAAATAATGACCAACACCACCCGAAAGCCGCGCAGTCAGCGCTTTAATCCCGCCAGTGACGACTTCCACAAGGAAGACTTCCCGTTCTACTGGTTGGCAAGGGTTCATGGTCGCTACACACTGGCGATGGAAAAGGAACTGAAGAAAATTAATCTCGATATTCCACGCTGGCGCATCCTGTTTACCCTCAAGGAAGAAGGCACCTCCAGCATTTCAGAAATTGCCATTCATGCGGTGGCCAAACTGCCAACCATCACCAAGATTGTTTACCGCATGAAAGACGACGGCCTGGTCGACACCCGCCAGAAACTGGAAGACGGCCGAGTCACCGAAGTGATCCTGACCGATAAAGGCCGCGAGGCCATTGAGAAAATCAAAGTCGCCACAGAAGGCCTGTTCCGACAAAGCTTCAAAGGCATGACCGAACCGCAAATCCAGCGCCTGAACAAACTACTCGAACAGCTGTTTCACAACCTGCCAGAGCATTGATTGGGCTTAGGTTGATGTGTTTTGGAGAGTTTTAGAAAAAGCAGGCGTTGGCCTGCTTTTTTTGTGTGGGGTTACATTCTTGAGGAGTCCGAAATACTCAACCAGAACAATATCAAAGGAAAGAAAGAGCTGCTGGGCCTGTACCTCTCTGAAAGCGAAGGCGCTCGCTACTGGCTCAACGTGCTCACCGATCTGAACAATCGCGGCGCCAAAGACATCCTGATCGCTTCAGTGGATGGACTGACCGGCTTCCCGGAGGCTATTGCCACCATCTTCCCGAAAACCGAAGTTCAGCTGTGTATAATCCACCAGATCCGCAACTCGATGAAGTACGTTGCCAGCAAGAATCAGAAGGCATTTATGGTCGATTTGAAGTGCGTCTATCGAGCCGCCACCCAGAACGCTGCGGAGCAAGCACTGGACGATCTGGAAGCGAAGTGGGGCCAGCAATATCCGCTGGTGATCAAATCCTGGCGCAGCAAATGGGAGCACCTGTCAGCCTACTTCAAATACCCGGAGGACGTCAGAAAGGCGATCTATACAACCAATGCTGTCGAGGCGGTCCACCGCCAGTTCCGCAAACTGACCAAGACCAAAGGTGGCTTTGCCAACGAGAATGCCTTGTTGAAGCTGCTCTACGCCGGTATGTTGAAGGCCTCCGAGAAATGGACTCATCCAGTGCAGAACTGGAACCTCACGCTGTCGCAGCTGAGTATCCATTTTGAAGGCCGGATCGACGAGTACGTGGATCTGTGAAAATTGACTGACACAGAACTATGAACACCCTCGGATCGACGAGTACGTGGATCTGTGAAAATTGACTGACACAGAACTATGAACACCCTCCTTATCAAACAAGTGGCTTGCTTGCATCTCGAAGGATTCGTTTTTCACCAAGCTCTGCAAGAAAAAGTAAATGCTCGATAGTTTTAACTTTTTTCAGGTTTTTCAAGTTGTTAGATCCACCCAAGGCCAAAGCAGGTACAAAAGCATACATTTCATCTGATTGAATAGGCCCCAGCTTAGCTACCGCACGATCAAAGAGTTGCTTGTCATCCTCATCCTCTTGATCGCAAGCCTCAATACTTTTCACTGCAAAGAAAGAAGATGTCATTGCATCTGCACCTCTGGATTTCATTTTCTCTGTCTGATCACTTGGGGCAAACATTCCCCACAACGGATCTATCTTTAACGAATATCCAGTTTCGATACCAAAAAGCATCAGTGTTCCAAATGCCGTTCTTGCAACAACAAAGTAGTCATCTTTTTCCGCAAAGTCAGTGCCTTCCAGCCAGGCTTTAAGAACTTCTGTATAGTCACTTGGATTTACTGTCCAGAAAATTCCATTTGCCCAGCTCGAAAAACCGAACTCCTTCCAGTATGAAATTAATTGATCAGGCAGAATACCCGAATAGAACTGGCACGTAGCTTCAGAAGGGATTTCCACATTTTTATTTGGACCAAACCCTTTATAGTTGTAAAAATTGTCAAACGCTTTATCCATTAGCTAGCACCTGTGTAAATCAACATTCATCTTTGTATCTCGCCCTGTCTTTTTCATAGCGGACTCTGCAGCTTTATCTAACAGCTCTACGCGCGAAGCCCCTTTAGGATTATTCCATTGCGCCCCAATAGAACTATTCACAGACATATCCCCCATTTCAGTAACAACATCCTTCCCCCCAGCAATCATATCAGGGTTATGCAAAGCAGCGAGAGTAGACATCTCTTCAGCCACTCTTTCCGAAGCAATCTTAATAGCCTCATCACCAAATACACCTTCTTCTTCTAATTCTTGCTCTATAACAGCTTGCCGTTCATTCCTATAAGCCTTTCTGGCTTTCCTCTGCGCAGAGCCCCCTTTCCGCCCCATCTCTTGATACTTTTTCCGTCCATCCAAGTATTCCTCAACCGTCATTTCATTGATACCGTCTTGCTGGCCCCTCAACTGCCGGTCGTATTCTGAATATTTAGTAGATGGAATTTTATCACCAGCCTTGAAGCACTGAACATGATGCTTAGGCATGACTGGCGGCAGATCAGGATTCTCATCCTTATCTCGGCTTTCTTTCCGCTTGTTCTCATTTGGAATCACTTTTGGCTTTGGCGCTTCCACCTCTTTCATCTCGGCCTTACGCATCAACCTCGCCATGTCGCACATAAGGTCGATCATTTCGAGCGTGAAAGGGCCGATTCGGGAAAGTTTCGCAGCTTTTACCGCACCAGCAGAGAATGCCTTGCCTGCTTTGGCCGATACCTTTGCTAACGTACCACCACCACCACTGGCCAATGCCAGAAGCACCTCAACACCCACCTCTAGCACCAATCGGGTTGGAACCGTTCGACTGTCACGGAACGGAAGGCTTTCGTAACGAGCATCAAGGTAGTCGGTCAGAAGCTGACGGGTCATCGGGTCGTTCATCATCAGATTGAAGAGATCCAGCCCCTGCTGAATTTTAGCAGCCACTGTTTCGGCACTCTTCATCCAGCCATCGACCTTGATGCCAATAGCTTCCAGGTCTTTTCGAGCGGCTTCCTGATTGCCCTTGAGATAATTGGCAAACGCACGTTGAGCGAGCATCTTGACCTGTGCACGAGCCACAACCACTTCGGCCGTCACTTCTATCGCAAAGATCAATAAATCAAGGATTCCGACGATCGTATCGTAAGCAAAGTCGACAACCTCTGCCCCACTATCAACGGCTTCGACCAGTTCACGATGAATTGCGTTCTTGTCCCAATGCAGCTTGTCGGCTTTGTCTTTGCCGATCCAGAACTCCTCCAGATCTTTTGCAAACTTATCGGCGAGTTGCGCTCTAAGCGCATTGACGGGTGAGCTTTCAGTCGCTTCGTATCCTGTAGCATCGCTGAAAATAGTATCGTTCCGGTTAGACATACGACGCGCCGTCTGCTCATCCAACTTGAATGCGCGCAGCTCTCCGGACATGATCAATTCACGCAGGTCATTCTGTGTGGAACCAAAGAGCCAATGGGTTTCTATTTCTCTGCCAGAGAGCCGATAGAGATCAAGAACCTGACCATCGTCAAGTTCTTCAAGCAACCAGTCCAGTTCTGTTGAAAAGCTGAAAATCGATGGGTCACCAGCAAAGCCCTGGCGCTTGAACAATAGAAACGTTGAAGGCTGAAAACCCTGTGCCGCAAAGATCCAGAACTCTTCGCCCAACTGAAACCCCAGCAAGGAAGGATGAGCGACAGGCACCACAGTGGCAGACATTACGCCACCTCCTGAAAATATTCAGAAGCCGGTACGACTGCGTTTTTCATAGATCTGGTTCTCATTTTGACATCCATATCGGCCACTGTTTTTCCTTTTTATGACGCAAAACACAAAAATATTATTTTTGTGAAACGCGCATAATCTCACCTTAAAATTTCGTATGGGGATTTTTGTTTCAGGCCTTCTTCAAGTCAAACCGCAAATAGTGACTCCATTCTCGATTTCATAAATCCAGACAATAAAACCAAAATTAAATCGGTATTATTACGTCGTTAAAAATCCAGAATTATTTGATTTGGTTCACATATTCACCTGATCAGTGGTTTGGTTAAGAAAACCGACAACCACCCTGAAGGCCCCATGGATAAAGGGCCAATCAATAGAAAGGAGCCGACATGGCAAGTTTGCAAACCCAGGATAAACGCCTTTTCTGTATCGAAACCCCCTGGGGTCAGGGGTTTTGGTTGCCGATAACCGTGGTGAAGAGTTTATCTCTTCTTGAGGTGTGCGGGATATTCAACCAGAACACGTAACCTGTCAGCGCATCAAGCACAGCGTTTCTCTTACCCCAATAACAAAAACGGGCCCCTAAAAAGGAGCCCGTTTTGATGGTGGCAACATGCGTCTACCAGATGTTCGGCAACTCGGTTAAACCGGTTATTTACCTTTCTTCTTCAATCCGCCCTGTCGGGCCTTGAAGCGCGGGTTGCTCTTGCAGATTACATACAAGCGGCCCTTGCGCTTGACCACCTGGCAGTCCGGGTGGCGATTTTTCGCGGTTTTGATGGAGCTAACAACTTTCATAACGAATCCCTTGATCTTCCCCCGTTTTACCGGACACCTTTTTAACGACGAAAAGGTGTTCTATGCCAGCTTACAAAAACCAGAAAAAGACAAAGCAATATTCGCTTGAATTTAAACGCTCGGCGGTTGAGATGAGTCTTGAAGAGGATGTTCAAGTGCAGCAAGTTGCAGAGCGTTTGGACATACACCCGTTCATGCTGTCACGATGGCGAAAAGAATATCGGGAAGGTCAGCTGAAGCCCTCTCGGCAACCATCAAGAGTAGTGAAGACGAACGTGAGCAAAGCGAAGAAAGCGGCATCGACCCCCCAGGAATCCAGTGAGCTTCGCAAGCTCAAACGAGAGAATGAGCGCCTGAAAAAGGAGCTCGATCTGGTAAAAAAGTGGCAACGATTTCTCGCGGAACAAGAGAAGAGCGATACCGATTCATAAACGATCACGGGGAACGTTTTGGCATTGCCTGGCTTTGTCGTTGGCTAAACGTGTCTCGCAGTGCCTACTACCAGTGGCTGACGCCCTCGGAATCTGTACGACAGCTGTCAGACCGACAACTGGTGAAGCGCATCGCTCATGTGTTTGAAGGCAGTGATGGCATCTATGGTTCGCCCAGAGTTCATAGGGAGCTAAGGCGTGAGGGAATCCGGGTTGGCGAGAAACGAGTGGCGAGATTAATGCAGCAGTATGGAATGAGAGGACGCTGTTCACGAGTTTACAAACCAGCTCCAAAAGGCACGAGAGAGTACTACAGCAAGCATCCGAATCGCTTGATTGATGCAGGTAAACCAACCGCATTGAACCAGCAATGGGTGGGAGATGTGACGTACTTGAAGGTTGGCAAAAAGTGGCTCTACCTGTCGACGGTCATGGATCGATTTTCTCGTCGTATCCTGAGTTGGAAGCTGAGCCATGAAAGAACCGCCAGGGTCACATGTCAGGTATTGAAACGAGCGTTAAAAGCCAGCGGGAGTGATGGTTCCGGTATCATCTTTCATACAGACCGTGGCAGTGAGTATGGCGCTGAGGCAGTGCAAAAACTGCTTGGGGGCAAAGGGATGATTGCGAGCATGAACCGACCGGGAAAGTGTACTGACAACGGAGCTATGGAGTCGTTCTTTCACAGCCTGAAAGCGGAAAAGTTAACCGGCAATATTTGGAAAACATACTCAGGGTTAAAATCGGCGCTCAAACAGTATATTGATCGTTTCTACAACAGAACTCGCCTGCACTCTGGCTTGGGATACATGAGTCCGTTAGAGTACGAGGCGATAAATGGATAACTGCAATGTGTCCGGAAAAGCGGGTGAGGATCACCCTGTGAACGCTCACGGCGTGCAATTACTTTTTGCCCAACGAACCAAAACGCTTGTTAAAGCGCGCGATACGGCCTTCGGCCGTTACCTGACGTTCCTTGCCGGTGTAAACAGGGTGCGACGCACTGGATACGTCCAGATTCACCAGTGGGTAGGTGTTGCCGTCTTCCCAAACAGTGGTCTGGTCGCTTTTGCAGGTGGAGCGAATGCGAAACTCGCGGCCGCAGCTGGTATCGCGGAACACGACGTAGCCGTAGTCTGGGTGAATGCCTTTTTTCATAGCGGGATAGCCTTTATCAATTGTTACAGAATAACATTACACCAATGATAATGATTATCACAACCATTTTGCAACAATATAACTCTTACGTTCTCTTTGACCCTCTCCCCTTTTTCTCCCGATCCATCTCAGTCCAAACACTGGCGAGTCCTGGTCCAACTCCAGTTCTTAGCCGTAGCCCAACCGTGCCCCAACCAAAAAACGCGCACAAATAAAAACGGGCCCCTGAAAAGGAGCCCGTTGTTTGTGCGTTGTGTTCTGGCCTGAACCTTCAAGGATTCATATGCGCCGTCGAGCTGGCGTCCGCCATCACCACCCACATGGCAACACCGGCGACCAAAAAGAACAGCGGCACCACAATGCCCAATGGCACGCCGATGTTTTTCACCAGTCGGTAGGCGCGGTCGTAACCTTCCTGTTCGACCAGGTTCTTGCCCCGTTTGTCATTCGTCAGCCAGCCATCCACATCGCGGGAGATACGAATACTGCGCTTAAGAATCAGCGCACATCCCAGCGTCCAGACCATAAAGAACAAGGTGACCGGCCAAGGCAGCATATCTACAGACATAAGACTTCCAGAAATTTCCCAGGGTTAGAGGTATAGGTGAGGAATGAGCGCGCTCAGCCTTCATCAAACGGGTAAATGGATTCAGCGTACAGTTGCAGGTCGTGAATCCATTGCAATTTGTTGCCGTCGTTTGCCACCTGCTCGGCAGCACGTTGCAGTTCGCGGGCAAATTGCTCGAAGTTCAGCGCCGGGCAGTTCGGATCGGTATGGAACAAACGGTCACGGCGGAACTGTTCCCAGCGGCCTCGCTCGTCGGCTTCCAGGGTGTCCGGGAAGTTACGGGCGCGATAGCGAAACAACATTTCATCACCGCGCTTGTCCTGAAAACTGCCCGACCAACCCACCAGATCCCATGGCGACATGCCGTGCAAATCGTTCATGGCGTTTTTGTCCGCTGGCGAGAAAAAGCCGTCGTACAGCATGGCATCCACATCGGTAGCAGGCGCAAATTCGCGGCTAGTGAATACCTGATGCAGCTTGGTGTCGATGTCAGGGCCGTTTTTGATCATGCCCAGATGCTTGCGCAGGGTATCGCCACTCAGGTTCCAACGCTCGGCCTGATCCGGTGTCAGGGTTTTTGCCGGTGCAACGACAGGCGACTTGTTGATGTGCAGCTCTTTTAATGGCAACCGCTCAACGCCTTCTGGCAGCTCGTCGGTGCGGGTAAACACACGCTGTTGGATTTCCTCGGCCGTCAGTTCAAACAGTGGCGTTGGATCGGCATGCAGGTCATAAACAATCACGCTGTTCTTGTTTTTCGGGTGCCAGCACAGCGGCACCACAATCGCCATGCAGCCTTGCTCGACCGGGAACATGCCGGAAATATGCACCAGCGGCTTATGCTGCTGCACGTCGATCATGTCAGCCACCGACTGCTTACGGCGCATATCGAAAAGATAACAGTATAATTTTGGTTGTTTGTCACGAATCAAACGCGCCAGTGCAATGGTCGCCCGCACGTCAGAGACGGCATCGTGGGCCTTGCCATGATCCAGCCCGTTGGCTGCGGTCAGGTGTTCCAGCTTGAAGCTGATGCGGCCATCGTCGTGCTTTGGCCACTCGATACCGTCCGGGCGCAGGGCATAGGCGCAGCGCACAATGTCCAGCAAATCCCAGCGCGAATTACCACCCTGCCATTCGCGGGCATAAGGATCGAAGAAGTTACGATAAAGGGTGTAGCGAGTGAATTCGTCGTCAAAACGAATGCTGTTGTAACCGGCGGCACAGGTGCCCGGCACTGAAAACACCTTGTTAATCTGGCGAATAAAGTCGACTTCGGCGATGCCCCGTTGCTGACAGTCTTGCGGTGTAATACCGGTGGTCAGTACCGCCTGAGGGTGTGGCAGGTAGTCATCGCTTTGCTTGCAGAAAATCTCGACTGGCGCTTCGATTTCGTTGAGGTCTTCATCGGTACGAATGCCCGCAAACTGGGCCGGTCTGTCCCAGGCCGGGCTGGTTCCAAAGGTTTCATAGTCATACCAGACGATGCTGCTCACACAAGACTCCTGCGCGTTACGGATCACTTCAATGGCGGCGATAGTACCAGTTTCAGCGCCCCGGCGCGGCCCCCGCACCATAGAATGTGCCGTAAAATCAGGAATTTGTCGGGCTAGCGAGAATCATTCTACATACTTCCCTAAACGCCCACGGCCTGTACAATGGCTGCGATTTTTTTGTTGCGACAAGTTGGATGGATCAGCTCGATGTCTTTATTCGCGAAGTTTCTGAAGCCAGGCAAGCCAAAATGGCAGCATGACGACCCGGCAGTCCGCAAGCAGGCCCTTGCCGAACTGCCTCTCGAGCAAATCCCCGAGTTTCTGAATGTAGAACCCACTGCCGAACTGCGTGCCGTTGCGGTCGTTCGATTGACGGACGAAGCCGTACTCGAAAAATTGCTGTCCCACAGCAAGGAAGACGTACGAGAAGCCGCCCGCAGCCATTGGCTGGCCAGCTTGCTGCCCGCTGACAACGACGTCAGCAGCATCAGCGACAGCAGCCGATTGGTGCGCATTGCCGGTTTGACCAAAGACGATCAGGTTCGTCTGACGGCCATTTCGGCAATCACAGATCAGCAAGAACGCCTGACCATTGCCCGCAGCCATCCGGTTGCTCGGGTTCGACTGGTTGCCGCTGAAGGCATCACCGAATTCACTTTGCTGGAACAGCTGATGGGCCATGCCCAGGGTAAAGACAAAACTGTCTATCGCCTGTGCAAGGAACGTCTGGCCGAAGCCAAGGCTGCCGACGAAGCCAAAGCCGAGCAACAAGCGCGCATCCAGACCATTCTGGAGCAAGCCGCTTACCTGAATCGCGTTGGCTACGGCCCTGAATTCAACGGTCGCTTGCAGGTGCTGGGTAAACAACGCGAAGAATTTGCCGACGTGATGTCAGAGCAGCAGCGTGCCGAGCTGGACCAGCAAATTGAACAAGCCAAAGCCACCCTGCAAGGCCACGAAGCGGAAGAACAACGTCTGGCCGCTGCCCGTCAGCAAGCCGCAGAAGCCGAGCAACACCAAGCCACACTGCTGAACCAGTTGACCGAGCTGGTTGCCGCCGCGCCTGCCATGGACCCAGCAGCCCTTGGCGAACAGCTGAGCAGCATTGACCAGCCATGGCGCGCCAGTCTCAACGACCACAAGCCATCCGCCGATGCCTTGCGTCAGTTTGAAAACACCTTGCAACAGGGTCTGGCACTGCAAAACACCCTCAGCCACTACGCCGGGAATCAGGAAGCCTTACAGCACTGGCTGGAGAAAGACCTGCCAGCCGATATGCGCGGCCTGCAACAAGTTATCCGTGGTGGCAAGGACTGGCTGGCGGCGTTCAAATGGCCTGCCGATGTCGAACAACCGTCCTGGTTGGCGGCCATTAATGGCAAATACCAGCTGGCGTCTGCCCAACTGCAAAACCTGGAAAGCCATCAGGCGTCCCGCATCGATACCATTGAAAAGCAGTTGGCCAAGGTCGAAAGCTACCTCGACGATGGACACCTGAAAGAAGCCAGCAAAGCCTTTGGCCAAGCCACTGGCAGCATTCGCCAGATAGACAACAAATCGGCGCAACGCTTCCAGCACCGCATCAAGTCGTTGAACGCCCGTATCAACGAAATGCGCGACTGGCAGGGCTTTGCCACGACGCCGAAGAAAGAATCCCTCTGCGATGCCATGGAAGCGTTGATTGGCGCGGACATCGACCCGGAAACCCTTTCCAACGAGATTCAGGCTTTGCAGGATGAGTGGAAGACACTCAACTCCTCAACGCCAGACAAGGAACTGTGGGAACGCTTCCAGGCCGCTGGCGATAAAGCCTTTGAGCCATGCCGTGAGTGGTTTGCCAACGCCGCCCAGCGCCGCGAGCAAAACATTGCCCTGCGTAATCAGCTGATTGACGAGCTGAGCCAATACGAAGCGGGCATGGACTGGCAAAACGCCGACTGGAAAGTGGTTCAGAAAACCCTCGAAGCCGCCCGCGAAACCTTCCGTGGCTATTCCCCGGTTGAACGGTCTGCCCATAAAGACACCCAGGCGCGTTTCCGTGACGTGTGTGACCGTATTTACGATCACCTGAAAGCCGAATACGACAACAACCTTGCCATCAAGTCCGAACTGGTTGAACAAGCCGCCGAGCTGGCCAACCTGGAAGACCTGACCGGCGTGGTCGACAAGGTGAAATCCCTGCAACAGCAGTGGAAGCAAGTGGGCACCACCCCACGCGGCCCGGATCAGAAGCTGTGGCGCGAATTCCGCAGCCAGTGCGACGCCATCTTCAACCGTCTGGACGAGCAACGCGCTGAGCGTCGCACCGAAATCGACGGTCAGGTTGCCGAAGCCGAAGCACTGGTTCAGCAAGCTCAGGCACTGCTGGAAGACGTTGCTGAAAATAACGCCAACAGCGCCGACGCCCGCACCAGCCTGCAACAGATTGAAAGCGATTTTGCTGCCATCGAACTGCCACGTGGCGCCCACCAGCGTTTGCGCAAGGCCCTGAACGATGTTGGCCAGGCCTTGCAACAGCGCGAATCCGACAAAGCTGCCGCCGCCGACCGCCAACGCTGGCAGGGGCTGCTGGATCGCCTGACCGCTATTCAGACTGACGACGAAGCCTTGTGGCAAGCCGCTGACAAACTGCCGGGCGACTACGCCGCTGCTGATTTCGAGCAACGTTGGGACAACCGCAACACCATGGCCGCGGAATCCGAGCAAGCTCGTGATCTGTGTATTCGCATGGAAATTCTGGCCGAACAGGAATGTCCGGCTGCCGATCAGGGCCGTCGTATGGAGCTTCAGGTTCAGCGTTTGGCCAACGGCATGGGTCAAGGCGTTGGTCGCACCCGCGAACGCGCCGAACTGGTTGCCAACTTCCTCACCGTGAGCGCCAGCACCGAGCAACAAGGTCGCTTTGTTGCGGCACTGGCTGCTTCTTTGATCTGATCCAGATCTCCTGCTTCAAATCACCTGCCCCGGCAAGACACTGAGCTTGTCGGGGTGGGGTTTGCCCAAGCACACTAGCCAATACAACCCTCCCCGCTCGCTTCCGACTCACGCCCCAAAATACGAACGTTTATCGTCAAGCAATGTCAGATCAACATCTCTACCTTGCTCACAGGACGTCCCATGCACTGCTTCCGAATCACCCGACCGGCGCTAACGCTGGCTGCGGCTCTGACATCCGCACTCGCATCCACATTGATAAGCCCACTGGTATTCGCTGACCCCAATCTGGTTAATGAACGACAGCGCCCGGTCTCGGCGGCAGGCCAACAGGTTGAACCTCAGCTGCTGGTCGACAACCTCGACCACCCTTGGGCCATAGCTTTCACCAGCGATGGCAAAGCGCTGATTACCGAACGGTCCGGCAGTTTGCGAGTGCTGGAATACGTCAACCCCGCCGGGGCGTCACTGACGCCTGTGCGCATCAGTGCGCCGGTGCGAGGGTTGCCAGAAATCTGGAGCAGCGGCCAGGGCGGCCTGCTGGACGTTGCCGAGCATCAGGGCTGGGTGTATTTCAGCTATTCCGAACCGTCACCGCGAGGCAGTAACTCCACCGCAGTGATGCGCGCGCGGCTGGTTAAACAAGGGGCGGACTACCAGCTTCAGGATCAGCAACGCATCTTCAGCCAGCAGCCCAAGTACCCGTCACGCTCGCACTTTGGCTCCCGACTGGTGTTCGACCAGCAAGGTCATCTGTTTATCACCCTGGGTGAACGCTATTCCCAGCGAGACGACGCCCAAACGCTGGACAACCATCACGGCAAGGTCGTTCGTATTAATCTCGACGGCAGCATCCCGGCCGACAACCCCTTCGTGAACACCAAAGGCGCCCTGCCAGAAATCTGGAGTCTGGGCCATCGCAACCCGCAAGGCGCGTTACTGGACCCTGAAACCGGCGACTTGCTGGTGCATGAACACGGCCCTCGGGGCGGCGACGAGTTAAACCGGGTTGAGCCGGGCCACAACTACGGCTGGCCAGTCATTACCTATGGCAAGGAGTACATTGGCGGCAGCATCGGCGAAGGCACTGAAAAAGCGGGCATGGAGCAGCCGCTGCATTATTGGGTGCCTTCCATTGCGCCTTCCGGCATGGCCTGGGTCGATAGCCAGCAATACCCTCAATGGACCGACACACTGGCGATTGGCTCGCTGAAATTCCAGCAACTGGCGCTGCTCAAGGGTGTCTCTTCGGACATATCTTCAGGCGTGGCCACAGGAAAAGGGGATATTCGTGAGGAACGCCTCGACCTGCCGCAATTGCAAGAACGCATTCGGGACGTCACCACCGGACCGGATGGTTTGCTCTATCTGGTGACTGACGAAGACGAAGGCAAGTTGGTTCGGTTGAATCCGGTTGCAGCAGACTAAGCTACAGAAAAGAAAAACGAAAACAAAAACAAAAACAAAAAACGGGTAGCTCCTTTAGGGCTGCCCGTCTTTGGTGTTTGCCGATTTGTACCCGATCCGACCTCTTAAAGAAAACCAGATCAGTCTTCTTCAGACGCCTTACGAATCACAAAGCGATAGATGCCATCAACCTCTTCGGAAACCAGCATCTCCTGACCTAGAAAACTGCAAAAGCGCAAAAAATCGCGTTGCGTTGACGGGTCGGTCGCCAACACTTCAACACAATCACCCAATGCTGCGTCGTTGATAACATTGTGCAGCATCATCACGGGTTCCGGGCAAAACAGCCCCTTGGTATCCAGGTGATGTTGAATGGTGACGTCGACCGATGATTCCTGACTCAAGTTGAGCTCCACTTCTAACCAAACCGTTACGGGGTTGCCTACGCCCGCTGATTGAAAAACGCCGCGACTTTAACAAACCCGAGCGCCGCTGTCTGGCACTGGGCGTCGCCATAACGACTCAACGCTCGTACAGCTCCAGCGGCAAAGCGTCCGGGTCGGCAAAAAAGGTAAAACGCTTACCGGTAAATTCATCGGTACGAATGGCTTCTACTGCAATGGAATGTGCTTCCAGCCAGGCAACCCATTCGTCCAACTGCTCTACCTCAAAGGCCAGATGACGCAGGCCCTGAGCTTCCGGATAGCTGGGCCGTGCTGGTGCGCCATTGAATGAAAACAGCTCCACCTGACCACCGTCTGGCAGCGCCAGATCCAGCTTCCAGGAATCCCGCTCTGCGCGGTAATTCTCTGCCAGAATGTCCAGCCCCAGCACCGTATTGTAAAAGTGCTTCGACACGGCGTAGTCAGAGCAAATAATGGCCGCGTGATGAATACGCTGCAGTGTGGGCCGCCCAAGCTCCTCAACGGCCGGGGCAGATACTTCGTTACTCAAGCTGATTCCTTAACGCTTCTTTTTGGCGCGCTTTTTACGCAAATAATCTTTCACCGGCGTTTTCTTGTCTGGCAGCGCCTGCTCAAAACGCTCGCGCAGTGACTCGACTTTCTCTTCCTTGTCCCGATGCATCCGTTCGTGTTTGTGCCTGGCACCGGCCGTTGCAAAATCGACCACATTTTTATCAGACATATCAGTTACCTCGTATGACCCAATCAGTTTAAGCCACCCAGCGCAAAAAGAGCCAGCAACAGACAGGCCCAAACAAGCGAGTGCAGGCGTTTTCCGGTATGGTGGGAAACATCAGGTGGGGTTTACCACCGAACCGACCCCGGCCCAAACCTTCACAACACGCTGCTCGAACTTGCATGAATTCTGAACCGTCTCACTCCACGCCAGCCTTTCCGGTTGACCCTCTGATCCCGGATATTGTTTCCGCCCTTGCAGATAATGACAGTCTGTTACTGACCGCCGAGCCCGGCGCTGGCAAAACCACCCGGGTTCCATTGGCGCTGTTGCAAGCAGAATGGCTGGCCGGCCAACAGATCATCATGCTGGAGCCGCGGCGGTTGGCTGCCCGCAATGCTGCCCGTTACATGGCCAGCCAGCTGGGCGAGCAGGTTGGTGAGACCGTCGGCTATCGTATCCGCCTGGAAAACCGCAGCTCGACCCAAACACGACTGCTGGTAGTCACTGAAGGGGTGCTGACCCGCATGTTGCAATCCGACCCGGAACTGAACGGCGTCGGTTTGATTATTTTTGATGAATTCCATGAACGGCATCTGCACAGTGATTTGGCGCTGGCGCTGTGTCATCAATGCCAACAGGTGTGGCGGGACGATCTCAAGCTGCTGATTATGTCGGCAACGCTGGACACCGACCGCCTTGGCGAACAACTGCAAGCCCCCTTGATTCATTGTCCCGGCCGGGGCTTCCCGGTCGAGCTGGATTACCGCCCTGCCCGCTCCCCGGACGAACGGCTGCCTCAGCAGCTGGCCCGCGTGGTCGACGAAGCCCTGAGCGCAGCAGACGGCCATATTCTGGTGTTTTTGCCCGGCGTCGCCGATATCCAGCGTTGCGGCGTCCAGTTACAGCCACTTGTAGCCGACCACATTCAGATCCTGCCTCTGCACGGCCAGCTAACTGACCAACAACAAAAAGCCGCTCTGGCAGACGTTGCAGCCGGACAACGCAAAGTGTTGCTGGCGACTAATATTGCCGAAAGCTCATTAACGCTGAACGGCGTCAACTGCGTCATCGACTCCGGACTGGAACGCCGTCTGCAATACCATCCGACCAGTGGCCTCAGCCAACTGAACACGGTGAACATTTCGCAGGCGTCCGCCACACAGCGTATGGGCCGTGCTGGACGCCAACAGCCGGGCCGTTGTTACCGGCTTTGGCCAGAGAGCACCCACCACACGCGCGCTCAGCATATTGAGCCCGAAATCGCCCAGACGGATCTCAGCCAACTGCAAATGGAGCTGATGCAATGGGGTGCCAGCAGCGACGAACTCTTGTGGCTGACACCGCCTCCGCACGCCTCGCTGAACCGTGCCAAACAGCTGCTTCAGTCCCTCGGCTTGAGCGATGGACAGCAACAGCTGACGACCATAGGCCAATTTGCCGCCCGTCTTGGCATGGACGTACGTTGGGCGGCGGCACTGGCCCACACAACGTCCGATAGCCGCCGCCAAACAGCACTGCTGGCCGCCATGATGCAGGAATGGCCACATAAAGAGTCCCGTAGTGATGATCTGGAACGCCGCTGGCAGTGGGCGCAGCAGCAGTCGCTGTGGAAACAGCGTATCGAACCTTTGGCCCAGCGCTGGCTGTCGAGCGCGGGCAAGGCAACTGTGCAGACAAGCGAAAAAGACACAAACGCCGATGAGCACGGCCATCCCCTCGCCATGCTGGCGTTACTGGCTTATCCAGATCGCCTGGCTCGACGCCGCGGCAATCATTCTGCGGGGAAAGACAGTGCGTCTGGCCAATACCAGCTGACCAGTGGCACCGGTGTGCAGCTGCAACGAGACAGCGATCTGATGAACGCCGACTGGCTGGTCGCCATCGACGTGCAAGGCGAGTGGATTCGTGCCGCCATCGCCATCAGCCAGAACGAAATTGAGCGTTGGCTATCGCAATTCCCCCAACAATTGAATCGCAGCGTCGTTGTCGAGTGGCAAGCCAATGGCTCGCTATTGGCAGAACAGCAGCAGCGTATCGGTCAGTTGATTTGGCAACGCCAACCCATGACCAACCTCAGCTCGGAAGACTGGCAATCGGCCTGGCTGGATTATTTCAGCCGTGGCAGTAAATCCAGACAGCGTTTACAGCAACTGAATTGGACCGACGACTGCCACACCCTGCGCCAGCGCATAGAACTGGTCGCCAACAGCGGTATCAGCAGCCCGGACGGCGAACCCTGGCCCGACGTCAGCGACGACGGTCTGTTGGCCAACGTCGAAGACTGGTTGTTGCCCTACCTGAGCGACTGCCGCAACGAAAAGCAATTACGCCAACTGGACATGCTGCAACTGCTGAAAAGCACCCTCAGCTGGCCACAGCAACAAGCGCTGGAAAACCTCGCGCCCACCCACTGGCAAGTGCCATCCGGCTCACGGATTCGGTTGGACTATTCAGAAAACCCACCGGTATTGCCGGTGAAATTACAGGAAATGTTTGGCGAACCGACCCAGCCCGCCATTCTGAACGGCCAACTGCAACTGCTGATTCACCTGCTGTCACCGGGTCGTAAACCCTTGCAGGTAACTCGTGACCTGCCCCATTTCTGGCAGCATGGCTACGTTGACGTAAGAAAAGAAATGCGCGGCCGCTATCCCAAACACCCATGGCCGGAAGATCCGCTCAGCGCCGAGGCTACGGCGCTGACCAAGCGTGCATTGCAGCGCCAGTCGAAGGGTGAATAAAGGGGGTTACTGCCCCGCCGCCGTCGCACTGATGTTGGCAGCACGGCTGACATCGGCTCGGGCACCTATCACATCGTTGTTGTGACGACGGGCTTCAGCGCGGGCCAGTAAAGCGTCGGGGTTGTCGCCATTGCGTTGCAGGAACTGGCTCCAGATGTCCTGCTGCCGTTGCCAGTATTGTTTTTTACCGTACAGGTCGCTCAACAGCTGGTACCAGGCAATGGGGGCCTTGCGGGCATCGACAGCCACCAGCGCATCCGCTTCGGCTTCGGAATATTTCCCCATTTGATACCAGACTGACGCTCGTTCAAATCGGGCTGGCCCGGAGTTCGGGTTAATCAGCAGTGCCTTGTCCAGATAATCCAGCGCGGCTTGCCAGTTCTGTCCAGCCGCAGCCTGCCGGGCCAGGCTTGCCAGCGAGCTGATCAGCTGGGCCGACCACTGTGTCACCCTGGCGTCATCGGGCGCCAGACGCCGGGCAGCTGCCAATTCTGCGGCGGCATTTCGATATTGGTTCAGTCCGGCATACACCTCTGCCCGCCCCAAAAGACTGGCCGCATCGGCACTGCGCAGTGCCAACGCCTGATCAAACGCCAACAGTGCCTCCTGATAATGCTGCTGTTGCAGTTGCAAAGTGCCCAGCAAGCGCAGGTACTCGGCCGAGCTGGCAATGTTCAATGCCTGTTTGATCTGGCTCATCGCCCGCACCTGCTGACCCCGTTGATGGGCTGTAGTGGCCTGCCAAAACAACAGTCGGCTTTCAAGGCTTACCAGCAGTGGATTTTTGGACACATGAAACAGCGCCTGTCGTACCAGCAATCGCGCTTTCGCTTCTCCGCCAGCAGCGGAGCCTGATGAAGCCAGACCTTGTTGGTAAGCCAGGTCAACCGCTGTACTGGCCACCAGCAGCGACTGCGGTAGACGCTGCATGGCTTGCTGCCGGTATTGGTCGTATTGCGTTGCCGTGGTGGTTGCATGGCTGGCACGTAATAACAAGCTGTAGCCAATGCTACTGTCGGGGCTATGACGCAGAGCAGAGTCAACATCCGTCATGGCGGCCATCATCAGATTATGAGCTTCGTCGTTAGCCGACCGCTGTAGGGCCTGCTGCGCCAGTCCAATTAAATAGGTCGCCCGTGCCAAATAGGCATATTCGCTGCCTGATCTTAGCCTCACCCAATCATTGAACAGGCTCTGCATGGCAGGATCACCACTGTCGAACACCGAATAAAAATCGGCCAACACGGGCTCCTGACTTATGTCACTGGCAACCCGACTACGGGCACTGGAGAGTATTTGCTCGACATCGTAGAAGTGGCGGGAGTTCAGGTAGGTGTTCAGACGTTGCCAGCTGTTGGCATCCATGCCCGCCAATACGACTCCGCTTTGGCGTTGACTGGTGCGATCGCGCTCCAGCTGCCGGGTATCCACATAGCCTTGCTTGCCAGCGTTGGCAGGCACCCGATCTGAAAAATGAACCACGCCATTGGAGTCGGTCCAACGGTGCATCTGGGCTTGCGCAGACAGGGCAAACAACATGAGCGGTACACCCACCATCAAATATCCGGTCATCACAGCCTCCTTGCCCCGTTTACTGTTCAGTTTTCAGTCAGAAAAATCACCCGTGTATTATTGGCAGAGCCGTCACACCTGCTGTGAACCGGCTCTCGTTTCTGTCGAAAACTTCGCCAACCTGCTGATGTTCAGGCGGCATATCGAACATTTTGGAACAAGTTTTGAATTTCGGATTGGGTAGCGTCCGGCTTAGCCACTGTTTTTATAGTCAAGTAGCTGCTCTGAAGGCACATCGGCGCTGTAGTAAAAACCTTGCAGACAATCGCACCCCATACTCACCAACATGGTTTTCTGCGATTCGGTTTCAACACCTTCCGCCGTCACGTCCAGATTCAGCACTCGGCACAAGGCCATGATGGCTTTGCAGATTTCCACATCGTCTATGTCCTCTGGCAAATCGGACACAAAACTCTTGTCGATCTTGACGCGGTTAAACGGCAATTCTTTCAAGCGCCCAAGTGATGAGTAGCCGGTGCCGAAATCGTCAATCGCCAGGCCCACGCCCATGTCTCGAATCCGCCGTAGCTGCGGCATAAGGTTAGTATGGTTTTGCAGCGCGGTTTCGGTCATTTCCAATTCCAACGACTCCGGCATCAAGCCATAGACAGCGAGTGCTTCGGCAACGATGTCGGGGAAACTTTCATCGGCCATCTGGCGTACTGACACATTCACCGACATACGCGCATCGCGAATGCCAACACGGTGCCACTCACTGGCGGTACGACAGGCTTCCATCAGCACCCAACGCCCAACCTGAATGATGACATCGGAGTTTTCAGCCACATGGATAAACCGGTCCGGAGACAACAGCCCCAGGGTTGGATGATCCCAGCGCAGCAAGGCCTCAGCACCCACTACCCGGTCCTGACTGCTGGAAAAGATGGGCTGATAGCCGACGACGAACTGGTCACGGATCAAGGCTTCACGCAGGTCGGCCTCGATACGGATACGCTGTTGATATTCCTGATCGAGTGCGAAGTCGTACAGACAAAAGCGGTTTTTACCCTGACGTTTGGCCTCGAACATAGCGGTATCTGCCGCCCGAACCAGCTCTTCATAGCCACGTTCGGTATCGTCCGACACCACCAGACCGATACTGGCCGACAACTGCACTTTTTCGCGGCTAAGTTCAACAGGCTCAGAGGCGACATCGAGAATTTTGCGAGCAACCACTTCCATGCCCGCCGGGCTGGAGATATGTGGTACCAACACCACGAATTCGTCACCTCCCAACCGGGCAATCGTGTCATCTTCCCGTAGTGCATCGACCAATCGCTGGCCCAATACCCGCAGCAAGTGATCGCCTTCGGCATGGCCCAGGGTGTCGTTGACCAGCTTGAAGCCGTCCAGATCCAGAAACGCCAGACCAATAAACTCCCCCGGTCGCTGCTGCTGCAGCACCTTTTCCAGCGTCCGTTCAAACTTGATGCGATTGCCAAGCCCCGTAAGGGAGTCGATGTAGGCCATCCGGGTAAGGCTCTGCTCTGCCCGACGCAGCCTTGAAATATCCGACAGGTTGATGATGTAACCCGTCAGGTTGTAGTTGTCGTCACGCACCTGGGATATGTGCTGCCAGGCCGGAAAAATCTCGCCATTTTTGCGCGCGCACATAACTTCGCCGCTCCAGGAGCTGGCGGCAACAGCCATCTGTATCGGTTTATCGTCTTCGCGCCGGGCTGACAACAGCAATTCGGGGTTCTGCCCCAGCAACTCCGACTGCGAGTAGCCGGTGATGTTTTCAGACGCCGGGTTCACCCGGATGATGTGAAGGTCCGTATCCAGTACCAACAAGCCTTCGGAGCTGGACTCGAACACCACGTCAGCCTGCAACAAGTTCTGTTTGGCCTGTTGCTCCTCGTGCACATCCTGCAACAAGCCGCTCACCGAGCGTCGTTTGTTGCGGCCAGAAACCACCGTCGCAAACACCCTGTGCCAGTGGTATTCCGCGCCGTCCTTGACCACTCTTACCAGGCAGGAAGTACGGTGTTTATTGGACAGTTCCTGTTCAAGCATCTCACGGTCTTCCGGGTGCAGTTTGGCAAGCAGTTCCGACAGACTCAATTCGAATAGCTCAACGTTGTCATCCAGCTCAGGGACTGGCAGCGACGTTTCGTCTTCCGGCTGCCACTCCCACACCTTCATGCGTGCCGATTCCAGTGCCATTCGCAGTTTGTTGGAATACAAGCGGATTTCTTCATCGGCATGATGGCGAGTCATGGCGACCCGAATGGCAGCGTCGATTTCACGGCGCTCAAAGGGTTTCACCAAATAGCCATACGGCAGCGAGGCAATGGCTTCGTCCATCGTGGCTTCATCGGTATACGCCGTAAGGAACACCACAGGGATATCGAGCTGCTTATGGATAATGTCGGCCGCTTCGGTACCCAGCATGTCGCCGGCCAAATGAATGTCCATCAGCACCAGCGAGGGCTTCAGCTCAACGGCTTTTTCAATAGCGACCTCTGCCTTGGCAGTCATACCGACGACCTGATGGCCAATATCCTCCAGGGTTGCGCGCAGATCCAGGGCGGTAATTTGCTCGTCTTCAACAATCAAGATACGTTCCGAACTCATGCTTACGATCCTTGCTCTTCTGCCGCTTTTGCCAACGTCAGGGTAAATCGCACCCCGGTATCCGATTCTGTAATCAACTTGCCATCCATCTGCTCTACCAGACCGACAATCAACTGGAAGCCCAGCGAGCCGCCAGCACCGGGCCGGACTCCCTCAGGTAAGCCAACACCGTTGTCTTCCACCACAACGGCAACTTCTGTCTCGCGCTCTACCAGCATCACGCGGATGTAACCTCCGCGTCGCTTGGGAAAAGCGTGCTTGACCGAGTTGGTGATCACCTCGTTCATAAACAGACCAAACGGCTGGGCAACATCCAGAGGGATATGTATCTGTTCCTGATTGGACTCTACGCTCAGATCAATGCCTCGCACACTGGACAAATAGCTACGTTTTACCAACTCCAGCAAGCGTCCGGCATAGGCCACAACATCAATGCGGTCATAGTGGCTCTGTTCGTACAGCAACTGATGGATCAGAGCCATGGCCCGAATGCGGTCCTGACTCTCGGTAAAATGCCCCCGCACTTCTTCCGGCACCTTGCGGGTTTGCAGGCTCAACAAACTCGACACCACCTGAAGGTTGTTTTTCACCCGGTGATGCACTTCGTTCAACAGTGAGGTTTTTTCATCCAGCGCCAGTTGCAGTTCCTGCTGAATCGATTTCTGAATGGTGACGTCCATGATGGTCGCCAGGGTGATTTGTTTTTTGTCGAATTCCATCGGCGTCAGGCCAATTTCCACCGGGAACTGACTGCCGTCCTTACGCATTGCAAACAACTCCCGCCGGGCTGCCATGGTGCGCTTTTCAGGATTGGCCAAATATTGCTGACGTAACTCGGCGTGATGACTGGCCGTGCGTGGTGGTATCAATTGTTCTACCCGCAACGCCATGAGCTCTTCCAGCGGGTAGCCAAACATCTCGGTAGCGCGGTTGTTGGCCAGCTGGATGTTGCCATCCGCATCCACCAGCAACAGGCCATCAGCGGTACTGTCGACCACTCGCCGGAATCGCTCTTCGCTGGCTTTCAGCTGCCGCTCTGAGCGGGCACGGTCAGAAATATCAATGGCTGAGGGAATCAGATGGGTAATCCGACCGGAGTCGTCCATCAGGGGAGCCATCATGAAGTCGATGAGCATGCGGTCGTTGTTGGCAATTTGAATTTCAACTTCGTAGCGTGCAGTTTCGCCTTTAAGCGCTTGTTCGATACTTTGCTTGAGCCGCTGCTGGATATCGGGATCATGGTTCCACCAGGGGCAATCCCAGAACTTCAACCCCATGACGTCTTCAGCCTTAATGCCCGCCGCATCCAGCGGAGGGCGGTTGGCATCAATCAAAGTGCCATCCAGCGTCAGTACTCCAACAAAGGAAAACAGGCTGTCGATCACCCGCCGTACCAGCGCATTGGCGTCGATGCGGGCCTGCGACAGTTGACTCAATAACGTGAGGTTTTCAGCCACCACCAGAATGCCGTCTACCGGCTGATGGGGGTCACTGTTGCGAAAAATAGGAATGTAGGAGCCTTGCCAGACCGATTCTTCACCAGCAAGGCTGGGGGTTTCTCCGGAAATCTCGAAGTCGATGTGGCCGATGCCGGTATCCAGCACTTGTTGCAGCATTGGCTCAATAATAGGCGCAAGATCCGGCAATATATCACTGACCCGCTGACCCAGATGCTGCTGAGCCGACACGCCGTTGAAGCGCGCCAGGGTATCGTTGATGCTGATATAACGAAAATCGTGATCCAGGATGGCCAGACCAAGGTCGTCGTTGGCCATCAAGGCATCAAAGGCGGCGGCTTTGAGCTGTTCGGTACTGCTGGCAACTTCCTTGACCATCTGACCTACCTGACTGTTTTAATGGATTTGGAAACCACGCACGAGCAGGGATCTCCGAACACGTCAGAGACCGTTTTTATAGCTTAGGCCAGATATCCGAGGCCAACTGGCCGGGCATCACGATAGCTGGGGATTCTGTATGACTATTTCCGCCAACATCCAAGCCAGCCAATACAGAAACACACCGAAACCCCAATACCAATGCCCAACAGATACTGTCCCTTTGGTCAATTGTTAACCCAAAAGCCCAGCCAGCTCAAGTACGTCAGGATTCCGTGATCTCCTTTTGTTCTGGGCCAGCCTCGGTAATACGTGAACGAACCGGTTGCTTTGGCACACTGACCCGATCCAACAAATAGAACACCGAGTGGTACGGCACTTCGCTGTTTTTGCTAAGGCCAATCTCACAGGTTCTGCTGGTCGAAATGCCTTCGGTACTGCCCTGCACTTGCGCTTTCAGCGGGGCTAACGCTGAGTCGTTCAATTGCGGCAGCACAAAGCCTTTGTCGCCCGCAAAACCACAGCAGGTAATGTCTTCCGGCACCACCACGTTGCTGGAACACTGGTTTGCCAGTGCCACCAATTCGTTACCCAGCCCCTGCTTTACCGTCGAACAGGTGATGTGCACCGCAATCTGCTCTTCAGTTGGCGCAATATCGAGACGTGGCACCAGATAGCGGTTGGCAAACCGGATCGGGTCCAGCAGCTCAATGCGTTTGTCGAGTCGTTCCGCCATGCGGAAGGTACAAGGGCTGGTATCAATCAGCACCGGCAAACGGCCGTTGTCGGTCGCCGCCAGCAAGGCCTGATTCAGTTGTTCGGCCATGGCATCGGCCTGTTCAAACATGCCTTTGCTTTCCAGTGGCATACCGCAGCAATGGGCTTGCTGGTCGACCAGCTGGCTGACGTTGAGCCCCGCCTTGGTGGCCAGGTCCAGTGTTACCTGCTGCAAACTGCGCTGGTCAGCATCCTGTTTGGCTGGCCCCATATTGCGGCTGGCGCAGCTCGGGAAGTACACCAGATCGGCATTGGCGTCACAGCCAACCAGTGGCCGTGCCGTCTCGCTGGCCTGTGGCATGGCGTTGTGCCAAAGAGGCAACTTGTCAAAGGTCGCCATATTGGCCAGCTTGCTTGCACCTGCCAGTACGGTATCGCCCACCA
The DNA here is from genome assembly GCF_056158645.1 of Oceanobacter sp. ABM4_470. Lineage (NCBI taxonomy): Bacteria > Pseudomonadati > Pseudomonadota > Gammaproteobacteria > Oceanospirillales > Oceanospirillaceae > Oceanobacter > Oceanobacter sp. ABM4_470. The sequence continues at coordinate 1,129,865 of NZ_JBSWTR010000001.1, read as the reverse complement.
CCGAGCGGGTGACATCCACCAGTTTCAGGGCGCTGTGGGTGGTATTGGCAACGGTTTCAAAGTGGCTGGCGACCCAGTCTGCCCGACCTTCATACTTGCCGTTGCGCTCGTGGCGCAAATGCCGTGACAGGTCGCCGGTATTGATTTTCACCGGGCAGGCGGTGCTACAAAGCCCATCCGCCGCACAGGTATCCACCCCCTGATACTGGTAATCCTTCAGCATCTGCTGGTATTCGGGGTTGGATTCGGTGGTACCGGCACGCTGTTGGCGGCTGAGTTCACGCATCACCACAATGCGCTGGCGCGGCGTCAGGGTGAGATTCTTCGACGGGCAGACCGGCTCACAGAAGCCGCATTCAATGCACTTGTCGACCAGGTCATGGGCTTCGGGAATGGGTTTCAGGTTCTGGATATGGGTCTGCAAATTGGTGGTCAGGATCACCCCGGGGTTCAACAGGGTTTTCGGGTCGAAGGCCCGCTTGATCTTCCACATCAGCTCATAGGCTTGCTTGCCCCATTCCAGCTCCACAAACGGCGCCATATTGCGTCCGGTGCCGTGCTCGGCCTTCAGTGAACCGTCGTAACGCCCCACCACCAGCACACAGACATCGTCCATAAAGTCGGCGTAACGCTGAATTTCAGCCGGGTCGGTAAAGTTCTGGGTGAAAACAAAGTGCAAGTTACCGGCCAGGGCATGGCCGAAAATAATAGCTTCGTCATAGCGGTATTTTTTGAACAAGGCTTGCAGTTCCAGCACTGCCGGAGCCAGGGATTCGACCGGAAACGCCACATCTTCAATAATGACGGTCGTGCCTTTTTCGCGCACTGCGCCGACCGCCGGAAACATGCCTTTGCGGATGTTCCAGTACAACGCGCAGGTCGCGGGGTCGGTGGTGAATTCCTTGCCGTGCAGACATTCAAACGGTTCCAGCGCCGCCAGCACATCCGCCAGCTTGTGGTTCAGTTCGTGGTCGGTACCGCCGCGTACTTCCACCAGCAAACAGGCCGCCTCATCGCTCAGGCCCGTCATGTATTCTGGCATGCCCGGATTGTTTTCCACCGAGCGCAACCCCGGACGATCGATCAGCTCAACCGCAGCGACCGGGGTGTGCGACAACGCGGTAACCGCTTTGCTGGTTTGTTCGATGTCAGCAAAGATCAGCAGCGCCGATGCCTTGTGAGCGTGCTCTTCTACCGTGCGATAGATAACTTCGGAAACAAACCCCAGCGTGCCTTCAGAACCGACCATCAGGTGCATCAGAATATCAATCGGGTCCTGATAATCGACCAGCGCATTGAGGCTGTAACCGGTGGTGTTCTTGATGGAAAATTTCTTGATGATGCGGTTACGCAGCTCATCGTTGCTTGCCACCTCGTCACGCAAACCTTCAAGCGCCGCAACCAATGCAGGCTGGGCCCGCAAAAACGCCGAGCGGGAATCCGCATCGGCTGTATCCAGCATCGTGCCGTCGGCCAATACCAGCCGCATGGAATCAATGGTTTGGTAGGTGTTTTGGGCGGTACCGCAGCACATGCCAGAAGCGTTATTGGCGACAATTCCGCCGATCTTACAGGCATTGATGGAAGCCGGATCAGGTCCGATCTTGCGGGCAAACGGTGCCAGTTTGCGGTTGGCATGCGCACCAATCACACCCGGCTGAACCTTGAGCTTACTGCCTCCTTCCAGCACTTCCATGCCGTTCCACTGGCTAGACAAGCGCACCAGAATGCCATCCGTTACTGCCTGGCCGGACAGGCTGGTGCCCGCAGCGCGAAACGTCACATGCACCCGGTGCTGTTGCGCCAGCAACAGTAGCTGAACCACTTCGGCTTCGTTGTCGACCATCACCACGGCGGTCGGAATCAGTCGGTAAAAGCTGGCGTCAGTGCCAAAGGCGAGTTTACGTAGCGGGTCGGTGACGATGCGCTCGGCGTCGACAATCTTCGCCAGCGCCTGCAAAAACCCCTTGTAGTCTGGCTGGTTCATGACGACACCTCCTCGCTGGAATCCATGTCATTGATCCAGAGAATCAGCAAGGATTTTGGACCATGAGCACCGTAAGCCAGCGTTTGTTGAATATCCGCCGTTTTGCTGGGGCCGGACACAAACAGCAGGTTGGTTGGCATCGCCTTGCCGGCACGCCCGGCCATATAGTCAGTCAGGCCAGAAACCATGTTGCTTTCACGGGCAACAATGATGCTGAGCGGAGGCACCAGCGATAAGGTGCGAGGCTCCTGCGGGCCGGTTTCCAGCACCAGAGATCCGGTCTCTGCCAATACCGCTGAGGCATAGCTCAAACCGGCATCGGTATTGGAAAACAGTTGTGAGCGCATGCTGTCGGGGTTGCCTTGCCAATGTTCTACCGAGCTATCAAACACCTGTACAGCAACAGACGAAGCCTGAGCGGCCAGAGTGTCTTTCAAAGCACCTGTCTCGGCCCGATTTGCCAGCAACAAAGAACTCACCTGGCGCTTGTTAAGTTCATCCGCCAGCGTCTGCTGCCAGGATTGCGCAGTAGTCTCTACGATGTCCGCATGGTTAGCCGTCATCAATTCCATAAAACGACTGCGCCACTGTGCTTTTGGCAAGGTCGCCAGCGGTGGTAGCTCATCACGACTGGAAGCAGTGGCCTGATTGGTTTGGCCAGCACGCAGGCGGGCGAGAATATTGTTACGAGCGCTCATGGCTTCGCCTCCTCTGAGCTGGTCGATTTTCCGGTCAAGGTGCTGCTTGCTGAACTGGCAATACCTGCTTCCCTGGCCAACTGATGCAAGGTTTTGGCTGCGGGCTTCGGCATCGAACGGGTGTTGGTCCAGGGTGCCAATTTGCCCGGCATCAACGCCCGGCCAAGGGTCATGGCACGGGTACCCAGTCGATATACCGCAGGATGGCGATGCATCTGGCTCCAGCCCTGCCAGATCAGTGCTTCTTTCATACGACGGTTGCGGCCAGCGCCGTTGGCATGCAGGGTGCCGTCGTGCTGGGTCGCAACAGGGGCCACGGACTCTGCACGCAGTTTGCGAATCAGGGTCGGCAGCGGAATTCGTACCGGGCAGGCCTCACCGCAAGCGCCATTGAGTGAGCAGGCATTGATCATGTCGCCATTGGCTCCGAGGCCACCGGCGCTGTCCAGCTGCGGTGTTACTACCTGACCAATGGGGCCCGGATAGGTCGAGCCATATGCATGACCACCAATGCGGGCATACACCGGGCAATGGTTCATGCAGGCACCGCAACGAATGCATTGCAGGGTGGGTTTGAGGTCCGGATGGTTAAACATCTTCGAACGGCCGTTATCCAGTAACACCAGATGCACTTGCTCCGGGCCGTCCAATTCATCGGCCTTACGCGGGCCAGAAATCATGTTGACGTAGGTGGTGATCAGCTGGCCAGTCGCAGAGCGCGGTAACAAGGTCAGTAGTTCGGGCACATCCGTCAGCGAACGCACGACTTTTTCAATACCGGTGACGGCAATGTGAATCGGCGGCACCGTGGTGCTCATCCGGCCATTACCTTCGTTCTCGACCAGCAACAAGGTACCGGTTTCGGCAATGGCCATGTTAACTCCGGACACGCCGACATCGGCCTGCTCGAACTTCTGTCGCAAAATCGCCCGGGCGTTACCAATCAGGTCGTCAACATCTTCACTGTAGGGCACCGGCTCGCCGTCGGGCGTGGTCGCGCGGGTGTGCATCAGCTGGGCAATCTGCTGCTTATTCTTGTGGATGACTGGCATCACAATGTGAGAAGGCGCTTCCTTGGCCAGCTGCACCAGGTACTCGCCCATGTCGCTTTCAAGGCATTCAATACCTCGGGCTTCAAGGTAATGGTTGAGCTCGATTTCCTCGCTCACCATCGACTTGCCTTTGACCACGGTTTTGGCGTTGTTGGCCGCCATGATGCCGTGAATGATCTGATTGGCCTGGGTTGCCGTTTCCGCCCAATGCACCTGCACACCGTTGGCGGTCAGGTTGGTTTCCAGCAGCTCCAGCAATTCGGGCAGATTAGCGAGGCTGCGTTGCCGAGCCGCCTCACCACGATCACGCAAGTCTTCCAGTTCCGTCTGATCCGGGAAAACGCTTTTGCGCTTGGCTTGCAGAAAATCACTGGCACCGCGGAAGCTGGCTCGCAGAGTGTCATTTTCCAGCGCCATTTGGGCGCGAACCTTGAAATGGCGGGAGGCCATGTCGGCAAATTCATGTTCTTCGCGGTTAACCGCTTCCGTCAGCTCAATGAAATTCGGCTGAGTCATGTTGGATTCACTCATTGGGCACCCTCCCCACCTTGCTGTTCGGAACTCGAACGATGGCGGCCTATAACCACTTTGCTGGTGTCCATGGCGTTCTTCACCAGACTCGCCAAATGGGCCACCGGAATCGCTTGGCATTCGCCCTGTTCCGCCAGCTTGTCGAGAGTACCGCCAATGTTCATCAGGCAGCCGCAATCCGCACTGGTGATTACCGTTGCACCGGTCGCCGCCATGGCACGGGCCTTGTCGTCGGCCATCGCCGCCGAAATATCGCCCTGCTTAACCGCAAAGGTACCGCCGAACCCACAGCACTCGGTCACGCGCTCGGGCTCCACGACCTGCACGTCTGGCAGTCGCGCGGCCAAAGCCATGTGTTCCGCAGCCAACCCCATGCCACGACGGGTCGAACAGGAGGTGTGCAGCGCCACTTTCTGTACGGAATCTTGTACGGAATCGCCATCAGCACCAGAAGAATTGGTATGACCAATATTCTCGAACTGCACATCCAACACGTTAATCAGGAACTCGCTGAACTCAAATGTCCGCTCGGCCAGTGCTTTGGCCTGCGCCTGATGAGGCGTGTTGGCGAACATCACCGGGTATTCGTGCACCATTATGCCGGTGCATGAGCCCATCATGACCACCACCGGAATATCGGCCTCAAACGCTGCCAGCTGGGTCAGCGCAACAGCACGGGCCTCGTCTTCAAAACCGCTGTTCCAGGCAGGCTGGCCACAGCAGGTTTGCGCCTGCGGGAAAATCACCTCAATGCCTTGCTGGCGGAAAAACTCAATCGCGTCCATCCCCGCTTCGGGATAGAAACTGTCGACCAGGCAGGTGCCCATCAGGTAGATGCGGCTTGGAACGTCGGGATACGAACGCGGCTGTTTGCGCGTATTGCCGGAGGCGGCCATAACTTGCTCCACGGTTGCAGGCGCTGTTCAGGCTTCCAGACCGCCCGATTGGGACAGCGGATGGAATGGACTGCTGAAGGCGCTTGTTTTTCTTGTTTTAACCGGGTAAATTTAAATTGGTAATACCAATTACCCAGATTATTTAAAGGCAAATTAACTCCGATTGATGCACAGGTCAATGCGGAGCATCACGCATTGGCCGAAAATCCCACTTTATGATTCGCAATTCACAGGTCGTTTGAGATGCCTCAACAGAAAATCCGCAGCCAGAAAATCTCTGACATCATCGCCGAACAATTGGAAAGCATGATCATTGAGGGAAGCCTGGAGCCCGGCCAGAAGATGCCCACCGAGCGGGCGCTGGCGGAGCGATTTGAGGTATCACGGCCGTCCATTCGAGAAGCACTGAACAAGCTCGACGCCAAGGGACTGGTCACCCGCCGCCAGGGTGGCGGCACCTTTGTGGCAGACAGCATTGGCATGTCGATGTCCGACCCGCTGCTCGGACTGCTGGAATCACACCCCGAATTCAATTACGACCTGTTGGAATACCGCCACGCACTGGAAGAGATTGCCGCCCACTACGCGGCGGTCAGGGCCACAGAGTCGGACCATGAGCTGATCGAGCGGCGCTATCAGGAATGGCTGGACGGTCACAATGCCCGCCTGGGCGCTGAGCAGGAGGCTGAACTGGACTGGCGCTTTCATTTGTCGATTGCCGAAGCATCACACAACGCCGTACTACTGCACTCCATGCGCGCCTTGCTGAGCCTGTTCAAGCAGACCATTGCCACCAACCTGACGTATTTGTACACCGAAGAAGCCCGTCGTGACGAAATTCGCCGCCAACACGAAGCCATGAAAGATGCGGTTATCCAGCGGGATACCGAGAAGTCACGTCAGGCGGTCAACAACCACCTGGCGTTTGTGGAAGAAACCCTGCAACACAGCAGTCGCTTTGAGAGCAATTCCCAGCGCTCCCTGCGACGGATTTCAATGATTCGCTGAGTTATTCCAGCATTCGATAGCAGGATACCGGTCAGGCCAAATAGCCCAGCTGCTTGCGAATAACGCTGACCAACTCTTCCCGGTTGAAGGGTTTGCAGATGTGATCGTTCATGCCAACATCCAGACTGGCACGCACATCATCTTCTGAGGTATTGGCTGACAGCCCAATGATAGGACCTTCGTAGTTGTAGTGTTTGCGTAGTTCAGTGGTGGCCTCGAGGCCACCCATGACTGGCATACGAACATCCATGAGCACCACATCCACAAACTCCCGATCCACGATCAGGAAATCGACGGCTTTCTGGCCATTTTCGACGCACGACACCTCCGCCCCCTGACGGATCAGGATTTCGTAGGCCACCTTCAGGTTCACCGCGTTATCGTCAACCACCAGAATATGTATCCCTTGCAGTGGCAACGGCGCACGATCATTCTCAGGCAGCAGAGTCCGCGACGGCGTCGCCTGACTCAGGGATCTGGCAACTATTCCGGCAGACGCTTCTGCAGGCTCTCCAGCAGCACCGTCAGTAGTCTTTCCGCCACTGGCGACGGCCAGTTCTGCCATCGCCTGATCGGTTTCACCACGCAAAGCGACCGGCAAACCGACTTCCAGACCAAAGCAACTGCCCTTGCCCTCTTCCGACGACACAATCAGCTTGCCATCCATCGCTTCGATCAGGGACTGACAAATGCTCAACCCCAGACCGGTACCACCATGATCACGGGTATCCGAGCTGTCGACCTGCTGGAATTTATCAAATACGGTTTTGAGCTTTTCAGCCGGAATGCCGCGCCCGGTATCCTCTACCAGCAACTGCAACCGCACAGTAACACAGTCGTTACTGACACAGCGCGACACCAGCCGAATCTGGCCGCTGTCGGTGAACTTGGCAGCGTTACTGGCGAAGTTCATCAGCACCTGAGTCAAGCGTAAGCTGTCGCCTTCCAGGTTGTCCGGTATACGGCTATCGGTCTCCAGAACGATGTCGATGGGCTTATTGGCAATCAAGGCTTTCAGGTTGGCTTCCACCACCTGTAGCAGCCCCTTGAGAGCAAAAGGTTTGGAATCAATCTCAACTCCGACCTCTTCAATGCGGGTAACATCAAGAATGTCGTTCACCAACGACAGCAAATGCTGCGATGACGCCAGCGCCTGCCCGGCATAGTGACGGGACTCTGGATCACTACTGTTATCGGCAATCAAGCTGTTAAAGCCCATGATGGCGTTTAATGGGGTGCGTAATTCATGGCTCATGTTGGCCAGAAAATCAGATTTCGCCTTACTGGCCGCCTCCGCTCGGCCGTAGGCATTTTGCAGTTCGACCGTGGCCTCACTGATGCGATCTTTCAGAATTTCGGGCTCACGCTCCAGTCGATACAGCGACCAGAACACCAGCGGGGCAATAAACGCAAACAAACACCACAACAGCAAACGCTGTAGCGACCATGGATTGTGTTCAACCAGAGCCACGCCGACCTGCCAGGAACCACCAGGCAAAGGCACACTGGCAACCACAGGGTCCATTTCAAACACGTCGGAATCACCAAAGAACACATCACCGCGCGGCCCTCGGGCATCTGCCCCCCGCACCGCAATCATAATGTCGTCATCACTGCGGGTCAGGCCGGCATCCAGAAACAGCTGGCCAACATCGAGCAGCACCGTGGCAAATCCCCAGAAGCGCTCATCGTCGCCGTGCTCAACAAAAATCGGGTTACGGGCAATCACAGCCCGACCGCCCTGAATCAGCTTTACCGGCCCTGAAATAACCATCTGACGAGTCGCAATTGAACGCTGTACCGCCGGCCGACGTTTGGGATCGGCCAGCAGGTCATGGCCAACGGTTGAGGCGTTGCGGGCCATGTCGGTGGTGTAACGAACCACCGCGTCCGGGGCCAGCTGAAGTGCCAGAATGCCGGTCACGTGCTCACCAGCAGAACCGGCAAACAGGTCGAATTCGGTTTGGGTAAAGTCGGATCGGGAACGTACAAAGGCAGACAACCCTTGCGTCAGCTGCAAACGCTGGGTGACCACCGAAGACAGTCGGCTGGTGAGTTCGCTCAAGCGACTTTTAGCCGCATCCCGATGATCAAGATACGCCTGTTGAACGAGCAACTTGTCGATCAACATCACGGCGAAAAAGATCGAGACCAAGGTCAGCGTAGGCAGAAGTAATTTGCGCATAAGGAGCGTGGCCGAGATCCCTCAGGGCATGAACAGTAACTTCAGAGTAGACGAGATGCGGGTGCAAGACCAGAGGCCAATGCGTGACTCTTGTAGCGAATTACTCATCTGTCCTGAGCAGATCAATAAAGAGCAAGGTTATCAATAATCACCCTATCCAATCGTTCTCTTTCGACCAACCTTATTACCACACTCTGGCAGCCCATTCCCTGGATAGCCCGTTATTCACTACGTGGTGGCTGGCCACCTGGCCCAGGCTTGCCAGCTTGCAGTTCCTGCTCGGTCAGATAGCCGTCGGAGTCACTGTCGATATCATCAAAATGCTCAGCCAGTGGAGGGATCGATGCCGCTTCATCGCGAGAAATCAGTCCATCGCCGTTGCTATCAAGCTCTGAAAACGATGGCGGCTCTGGCGGTCGACCGCCGGAAAAACCCTGATCAGACGGCGCAGCCATGGCCTGGGCCGAGTACAAGGCCACTGGCGCTAACACAGGAAACAACAGAGAAGAAAACACACGACGCATAACGCACCTTTTACAATTAAATGGGAGCGCGATTGTGCCGGAGGCTGCCGTCAATGAGGGTCAAGGAATGGAGGTAACGTTCGGATTCGTTCAGCTTAATGACAGAACGCGTGGCAGAGACAGATCGAGAGACAGGTACAGAAACAGGAAGCAATAGAAGACATACGTCGTTTGCAAACGCCAGAAACAAAAAACCGGCCACGAGGGCCGGAAAAAGCAGTTACCAACAGTGTTCTCACACTTGGAACAGGAAGGGGCCAACCCCCAAATTGTTGACCCCGGTACAAGCCATCAAACAGGGAAGCGTTCGATGGCCTGCAATTGCTCCCGAAGGAGCAAATCGTTACAGCAGGATGCGACGGATATCGCCGATCATGTTCACCAGAGTGGTGAAGAAACGACCGCAATCTGCGCCGTTAATGGCACGGTGGTCGTAAGAAACAGCCAGTGGCAGCATGTTGCGAGGAACGAATTCCTTACCATTCCACTTAGGCTTCATCTCGGCTTTGGAAACACCCAGAATGGCCACTTCAGGCGCATTCACGATTGGGGTGAAACCGGTACCGCCGATGGCGCCCAGGCTGGAGATGGTGAAACAACCACCCTGCATGTCTTTTGGCTTCAGCTTGCCTTCGCGAGCCGCCTTGATCAGCGCATTGGCTTCCTTGGCGATTTCGAAGATGCTCTTCTTGTCTGCGTCACGCAGAACAGGAACCATCAGACCGTTTGGCGTATCGGCAGCAATACCGATGTGTACGTAGTTCTTCTGAACAATGTGCTCGCCATCGTGGTGCATGGATACGTTGAAGCTAGGCTCCGCACGCATGGCCATAGCCACGGCCTTGATCAGGAATGGCATTGGCGTCAGTTTCACGCCAGCCGCTTCCGCTTCCGCTTTCATGGACTTACGGAAAGCTTCCAGATCGGTGATGTCGGCTTCGTCGAACTGGGTCACAGCCGGCACGTTCAGCCAGTTGCGAGACATGTTCGCCGCAGTCACCTTCTTGATCTTGGACATCTTGATCAATTCGATTTCGCCGAACTGGCTGAAATCAACCGCAGGAATTGGCGGAATACCGGAACCACCAGTAACAGCACCCGCAGCCGGCGCTTGTTCAACACGCTTCAGCGCGTCTTTCACGTAGGCACGGATGTCGTCCTTGGTGATACGGCCACGAACGCCAGTACCTTTAACCTTGGTCAGGTCTACACCCAGCTGACGAGCCAGACGACGGGAGCTTGGGCCAGCGTATACGCTACCTGGGCTCGCTTCTTTCTCGTTCAGACCACCCTTGGCGGCAGCTGGAGCGGCTTCCTGCTTGGCTGGAGCCGGAGCAGCAGCGGCAGGCGCTGGTGCAGCAGCTGCCGGAGCAGGCGCAGCGACAGGTGCAGGCGCAGCGGCCGCAGCAGCTGGCTTGAATACCGCGTAGATTTTGCCTTCGGAAACCTTGTCACCTTCAGCAACCTTGAAGCTAACCAGTACGCCGTCTTCCGGTGCTGGTACGTCCATGGATGCCTTGTCGGATTCCAGTACGATCAGGGACTCTTCCGCTTTCACTTCAGAACCTGGCGCAACGCACAGCTCAATCACAGTCACTTCATCGGCACCGCCCAGATCCGGCAGTGGCAGTTCGATTTCAGCGGCTGGCGCAGCAGGTGCTGCAGCTGGCGCAGGGGCCGCTTCAGCAACCGGTGCCGGAGCAGCGGCTTCAGCGGCTGGTGCAGGAGCAGCTTCCGCTGCACCGGCAACTTCCATCACCGCGTATACGTCGCCTTCTTTAACCTTGCCATCAACGGCAACCTTGAACTCAACGATCTTGCCAGCTTCCGGAGCAGGTACATCCATGGACGCCTTGTCCGATTCCAGCACCAGCAGGGATTCTTCTGCATCCACAGAAGCGCCTGGCTCAACGCTCAGTTCAATAACGGTCACTTCGTCTGCACCACCCAGATCAGGGATGGTCAGTTCGATGGTCTTGCTGCCACCGGCAGCGGCTGGAGCCGCTGCTGGTGCAGGCGCAGCTTCAGCGGCAGGAGCCGGAGCTTCTGCTGGTGCTGCTTCTGCGGCAGGTGCAGGCTCAGAGCCAGCACCTTCAGTTTCAACAACCAGGATGGCAGAACCTTCTGCTACCTTGTCGCCTTCTTTCACCAGGATCTCTACCACTTTACCAGCGGCAGTGGATGGAACTTCCATGGAGGCCTTGTCGGTCTCCAGGACGATCAGGTCCTGGTCTACTTCGATCATGTCGCCAACAGCAACAGAGATCTCGATTACATCTACGTCTTCAGCACCACCAATATCAGGTACTGCTACAGTCACTTGTGCCATGTGTCAGTCTCCTGTTAAACCGTGGTTGGGTCAGCTTTATCAGCATCGATACCCATCTTGGCGCGTACTTTAGGCAGCTCAGCAGCGTCGAACTTGCCTTCTTTGGCCAGCTCGGACAGAGCAGCCAGTACTACAAAGCCACGGTCAACTTCGAAGAAGTGACGCAGTTTCTTACGGGTGTCAGAGCGACCGAAACCGTCGGTACCCAGCACTTTGAAGTTGCCTGGTACGAAGTTACGCAGCTGTTCGCCGTAGGTCTTGATGTAGTCTGTTGCCAGAACCACTGGACCTTCTTTGCCAGTCAGTTGCTCAGTGATATATGGAACCTTGGCATCTTTCTCAGAGTTGATCAGATTCCAACGCTCGGTCTTCTGACCGTCACGGGCCAGTTCGTTAACGGAAGTAACGGACCATACGTCGGACTCAACGCCGTACTCATCACGCAGGATGTCAGCAGCGGCTTCAACTTCACGCAGAATGGTGCCAGCACCCATCAGCTGTACGCGTGGTGCATCAGAAGCTTTACCTTCTTTCAGCATGTACATACCTTTGATGATGCCTTCTTCAGCGCCTACTGGCATTGCCGGGTGAACGTAGTTTTCGTTCATGGCAGTGATGTAGTAGAAGCAGTTTTCCTTATCTTCGTACATGCGCTTCATACCGTCCTGGACGATAACAGCCATTTCGAAGTTGTAAGTCGGATCGTAGGACTTACAGTTAGGAATGGTGTGAGCCATCAGGTGGCTGTGACCATCCTGGTGCTGCAGACCTTCACCGTTTAGAGTGGTACGACCAGCGGTTGCACCAATCAGGAAGCCGCGTGCCTGGATATCACCCGCCAGCCATGCCAGGTCACCGATACGCTGGAAGCCAAACATGGAGTAGAAGATGTAGAACGGCACAACAGCGCAGTTGTTGTTGCTGTAGGAAGTCGCCAGCGCCAACCATGCAGACATAGCGCCCGCTTCGTTGATGCCTTCTTCCATGATCTGGCCTTTCTTGTCTTCCTTGTAGTACATGATCTGGTTGTGATCATGCGGGGTGTATTTCTGACCCGCGGAAGAGTAGATGCCCAGCTGACGGAACATACCTTCCATACCGAAAGTACGTGCTTCATCAGGAACGATAGGAACAATACGCTTACCAACCTGCTTGTCTTTCACCAGCTGGGACAGTACGCGTACGAATGCCATGGTGGAGGACTGCTCGCGGTCGCCGGAACCGGTCAACTGGGACTTGAATGCGTCCAGTGCTGGTACTTCCAGAGCGTCGAAGTCGGCACGACGGGATGGAACCACACCGTTCAGCTTCTTGCGGGTTTCCATCATGTACTTCATTTCAGGGCTGTCTGGCGCTGGACGGTAGTAAGGTACAGTCTCCAGCTGTTCATCAGACAGTGGGATACCGAAGCGGTCACGGAACTGCTTCAGGGATTCCTTATCCAGCTTCTTCACAGAGTGAGTCGGGTTGGATGCTTCGCCCGCTTCGCCCAGGCCGTAACCTTTAACGGTTTGCGCCAGAATAACGGTTGGGGAACCCTTGTTTTCCATTGCTTCAGCGTACGCAGCGTACACTTTGAATGGGTCGTGGCCACCACGGTTCAGGTTGTAGATGTCTTCATCAGACATGTCCTTAACCAGTTCCAGCAGCTCTGGGTATTTGCCGAAGAAGTGCTCACGGGTGTATGCACCGCCGTTGGCTTTGTAGTTCTGCAGTTCGCCGTCGACAACTTCGTTCATGCGCTTCTGCAGCAGACCGGTCTTGTCTTTCTCCAGCAGTACGTCCCAATGACGACCCCAGACAACCTTGATCACGTTCCAGCCAGCACCGCGGAACACGCCTTCCAGTTCCTGCATGATCTTGCCGTTACCACGAACAGGACCGTCCAGACGCTGCAGGTTACAGTTGATCACGAACACCAGGTTTTCCAGCTGCTCACGACCTGCCAGGGAGATAGCACCCAGAGTTTCCGGCTCATCACACTCACCGTCGCCCAGGAATGCCCAAACCTTACGATCGCCACGAGCAACCAGGTCACGAGCAGACAGGTAACGCATTACGTGCGCCTGATAGATGGCTCCGATTGGACCCAGACCCATGGATACGGTTGGGAACTGCCAGTAGTCCGGCATCAACCAAGGGTGAGGGTAAGAGGACAGACCCTTGCCATCGACTTCGCGACGGAAGTTGTCCAGTTGTTCTTCGTCAAAACGGCCTTCCAGGTAGGAACGCGCGTAGATACCAGGGGCAGAGTGGCCCTGGAAGTAGATCAGGTCACCCAGATGACCATCGTCGTTACCACGGAAGAAGTAGTTGAAACCTACATCGTACAGAGTCGCGGCAGACGAGAAGGAAGCGATGTGACCGCCCAGACCTTCGTCGTTATCGTTGGCACGCATAACCATAGCCAGGGCATTCCAACGGATCAGGGAGCGGATGCGGCGTTCCATGAACAGGTCGCCCGGCATGCGCTTTTCTTTTTCCACAGGAATGGTGTTGCGGTATGGCGTAGTGATCGCAGCTGGCAGTTCAACGCCTTTTGCCATCGCATTATCAAACAGTGCTTTCAACAAGAATGCTGCACGCTCAGGGCCTGCATGGCGAATCGTTGCGTGGAGTGAATCCAGCCATTCTTGTGTTTCGTAGATATCGACATCTTGTGTCATACGGAACTCCCAGTCTTCTTTTTTATCTGCGCCCGGATAAGGCACGGGTGAAGGCCTTGTGAGCCTGTTACCCCTGAAATTCTGGACTTACCTATCATCCCTTTCCGGTAAGCGACAATACCTAAGCCCTTCATGGGCTAAGAAAATATCCATCATTCGTTCTGCTCATACCTTTACTACCCAGGTAGCAGAACCAAACGCGGTGCCAGTCTGACGCCTGCCGTTTTCAAACACAACGACCCTGTAGTTTTTTTACAGGAATTACAACGTTCGAAAATTGTGCGACGGACGTTAGAAATCTGACCGTTCTGTGGCACCAGCTTCGATGGCGGCAGCAGTATAACCAAAAAAAATAGGCAGAATCACTACAATGTATGGAGAAATTTTCTGTGATGCCTATTCAATTTTCGTTTTTCGTGTCACGAATCGGTCAATTGCCGGTAAATAATTTACCACGAACCTTGTCACGAAATTCGCCGGGAGACTGGCCCGAAAGCCGCCGGAACACCCGGATGAAATAGCTGCTGTCGCCAAAGCCTACAGCTTGAGCCACATCGCTCACTGTGAGGTTGCTTTGTTGCAAAAGTTCGCGCGCGGCCTGACAACGTATCGTCTGAAAGTAGTAGAGCGGCGTTTGCCCGGTGGCTTGCTTGAAACGACGGGTAAACTGTCGCTCGCTCAATCCCGCTCTCTCTGACAGCTGTTTCAATGAAAACGGCTCTCGCAGGTACTGCTTCATCCAGGCCTGCGCCATCACTATCTCTTCATCGGCGTGCGCCATCGACTCTTCAGGACTGTAGACCCGGTTCTCGAACGGATTCCTGACTTCCGGTGAAAATTGTTGTTCCACCTGCAAGGCCATGTCCCTGCCCCAGGTTTTGCCAATGAAGTGAATCACCATGTCCGCGCCGGAATTCACACTGGCGGCACAGTAAATTCCCCGTGATTGGGTAAGAAGGTGCTGGCGCTGCAAATTGACGTTTGGGTAATGCTCGGCAAAACGGTCCTGATAGTGCCAGTGGGTGGTCGCGGGCAAGCCATCCAGAATGCCGCTTTCAGCCACCAGACACACCCCGGTGCCAACCGAAATCACACTGGCACCCTTTCGGTACTGATTGGCAATCCACTCGATTACCTGTGGATGTTGGCGAATCACACGCTGCGGATCACGCCACAAGGCCGGCACCACCACCAGGTTGGTTTGTTCAATATCTTCGATGCGGCTATCCGGCTGAATGCGCACACCACCAAGGCCATTGCAGGAACCAGCATCCACAGCAGCTATCTGAATGCGGAAGTCGGCGTTGCGCTGACGCTGCAACCTCAACCGGGCGCGCGTTGCTTCCAGCATCTCGATGGGAATGGCAATACTGGACAGCAGCATATGCTCCACCAGCAGCAAAGTGACACTCTGAAACATACCGTTGAACTCAATCGCCCCATATTGTCTGTATCTTTTTATTTTATGTCTTTTTTGTACTACTGAAAGAGTCAGTATTGCCAATAAGATAAAAAAAACACTTCTGGAAACGGGTTAATGAAAAAACTGGCAGTAATCACTGGCTTCGGCGGCATCAACGCTGCAGGCCGCAGCGCTGGCCACCACGCCTTCCGCCGCATGATTTTTGATTCTCTGTCCGAGCAGGACCAGCAAACCACATTGGCGGCACTGGGCGCGCTGATGGGCACCGACGATCGCGACGCCATTCTTGAAGGCTCGCTGGTACGTGAATGGGATAACGTCGACTGGGACGCCAAGGCCGTACCTTTCCATGAAGCGTTCAAAGACGAGGACGGCACACAATGTTGGCGCCTGACCCATCGTCGCTTGCCGGTACAAAGTGCTGGCCAGATGCCAAAGGGCTTTGACCCGGCCAAGCTGTACCGCTCACGTCACCACCCTCGTGGTTTGCAAATGGCGGTATACGCCGCATCCGATGCATTGGGATCACTGGGCATTGAATGGGAAACCCTCTGCCAGCACGTTGGCCCTGATGAAATTGCCGTCTATGCCGGTTCCGCCATGGGTCAGCAAGACGGTAACGGCCACGGCGGCATGATGCAGTCTGCGTTAATGGGTAAGCGCACCAGCTCCAAGCAATGCGCCATGGGCCTGAGCGAAATGCCTGCCGACTTCATCAATGCCTATGTGCTGGGCAACGTTGGCAAAACCGGCAGCATGACCGCCGCCTGCGCAACCTTCCTCTACAACCTGCAACTGGCCAAGGACGATATTGAATCCGGTCGCCGTCGCATTGTGATTGTTGGCAACGCTGAAGCGCCGCTGGTGCCGGAAATTGTCGAAGGTTACAACGCCATGACGGCGTTGGCGTCTGAAGCCAACCTGAAAAAGCTGGACAACAAGGGCGACAACGAAGAAGCCGACTTCCGTCGTGCCGTACGCCCGTTCGGTGAAAACTGCGGCTTCACCATTGCTGAATCGGCTCAGTTCTTCGTACTGACGGACGACCAGCTGGCGCTGGAGCTGGGCCTGAATGTACTGGGCAGCATCGGTGATGTGCAGGTGAATGCCGACGGCTACAAGAAATCCATTTCCAACCCGGGCATTGGTAACTACCTGACCATGGCCAAGGTGATGGCCGCTACCCGCCGGGAACTGGGTGAAGCATCATTGAAGAACAGCTTTGTGCACGCTCACGGCAGTAGCACGCCGCAAAACCGGGTCACCGAATCCCACATCTACGAAGCACTGGCCGGTGCGTTTGGCATTGAAAATTGGCCAATCACTGCGGTGAAGACCTTCGTTGGGCATTCACTGGCAGCGGCGTCTGCTGACCAGTTGACTGCGGCTCTGGGCACCTGGGCCACCGGTGTGATTCCGGGCATCAAAACCACCGAAAAAGTGGCTGACGATGTGCATCAGCAAGGTCTGGAGTTTGTGCTGCAAGACAAACAGATCGATAGCGAGCAACTGGATGTTGCCTTTATTAACGCCAAGGGCTTTGGAGGCAACAACGCCTCTGCGGCGGTTGTATCACCCACCAGGACCCTCGAGTTGATCAGCCAGAAGCACGGCACTGACGCCATTGCTGCCTGGAGCCAGGCCAATACGGCGATTCAGAGTCAGGCCAGTGCCTACGACAGCCGCATGGTTGCCGGTGAAATCGAGCCTCGCTACCTGTTCGGCGAAAACGTACTGGCTCCGGAAGATCTGCAAATTACTGACACTGAAATCCGTATCAAAGGCTGGGACAAGCCCGTCGTGCTCTGATTGCTTGAGTCAAGGGACCCTAGGGACCCTCTGAATAACTCGGTGCCCGCTCTGGATGACAGGGCGCAGCTGAGTCACGAAGCTGATTTGCAGGCCTGACGGGTCAAGTCAAAAATCAGCGACACAGAGTCAGCAATGCCCTGCCATCCCCTTTGGGCGCGGCCTGCATGCTGCCATAACAGCGTTGGCGAATTTGGAAAGGGCCAGCCATTCCGCTGCATTCGCCGCCTTGTTCTGACACCCTGCAGGACTCGCGCAGAGCTGTGCAGAGTTATTCAGAGGGACCCTGACACCAGAACCTCCCAAAAGCCGGCAATCGCCGGCTTTTGTTTGTCTGCAATAAAGCCACTCCAGCCGAAAGTCGACCGGCTTATGGTTGATTTGCCAGCCCCACAGCACTATGGTCGAAGTGGGCCATGGGTAATCCCCAAACCATCTATAATTTGCCCAGCCCTTAGACAACGACCAACGGAAGAATAAGTATGATCAAGGTAATCATCGACCGTCGTATTGCCGACGATATGGAGTCCACTTACGAAGCCTCTATCAAGGACACCCTGCGAGCCATTCTGGAAGCGCCAGGCTATGTCTCCGGCGCCTCTTACGTCGATGCGAAAGACTCACACCACCGCATTATCATCACCAACTGGCAGTCCGTTGAAGACTGGGAACGCTGGTCTGTTTCGGAGTCCCGCCGCGACGTCATTGCGGCCATCCAGCCGATTCTGATGCGTGAAGAGCGTATTACGGTACTGACAGCCTGATTGGCAGGCCCGGGTTATTCATAGACGACCTGGGCCATTTCGCTGTTCATCCCTTCAAGCATTCAACCATTTATCAATGTGAATGACCGCCTTCGCAATCAACTGCTGCTGATCGAAACCGGATGACCGTAAGGGTTTGAAGTCGTGATCACCGGAAGGCAACCAGTTGATGCTAATGCCGTCCTCAGGCAACTCCATCGCATCCACATCCTCCGGCTTTCCAAATCCGTCACGGGTTCCCTGCTGAATCAGTACAGGCACCTTTATGTCCTCAAAATGCCCTGTGCGTGGCTGTTTGTTCTTGCCATTACCAATAAACGGATAACCCAACACAGCAACCGCTTGTACCGATGCCGGGCAATTCGTCGCTGCCAGCATGGTCGCAACCCGTCCACCCATCGACTTGCCCACCAACACACACGGTTGCGAGTCATTCAGCGAATCATTCAAGGAACCACACAGCAACCCGCGCAACTCTTCGACCAGTTTTTCGACCTTCGGTGGTGGCCGTCGTTTGCCCGTTGCCTGAGCTTCCTGCATATAACCAAAGTCATAAGGACGCACCGGATAGCCGAGGGATTCAAAACAGCCACGGGTGTACTCCAGAAACGTCGATTGATTGGATGCTCCAGCACCGTGCAGCAGTATGATCAAAGGTCGTTTATCCACCATTACTTCCTGATTTTTCAAGATCACTCAATTCGTCTTTTGGTCTTACCACTTTCGTGCCGGACCATCTAATCTTTTTAAACAGCAATATCGCTAGCTGCCTTATTTTTGTCTCAAATCAATATAACGCCAAGAGGCCTGCTTATCATGGTCACCAATGCCAGAAGCCCCGAATATTCAGGGTTTTTCCGCAGGACGCGGGCCAAAACCGTCAAATAGGACACCATATCTTAATGATATTCATTCCTATTTATTAGAAGGCCGAGGTATAACACAGGTGATGTATATCCCTGAAAAATCAGACGCTTAGTCTGACGTATATTTGCAAAGCAAAAATAAGCGCCCGATAATGTGGCACCAAAAATCATAACCCTCAATCTAACGCTGTTATTGGAATCCAATCATGAGCACAGCAATCGACCATCCCGAATACAACTACAAGGTGGTAAGACAATTTGCCATCATGACTGTTGTCTGGGGCATTGTTGGCATGGCGGCCGGTGTCTTCATCGCTGCCCAGCTGGCTTGGCCCGCTCTGAACTTCGATACCCCATGGCTGTCCTTCGGCCGCTTGCGACCGTTGCACACCAACGCGGTTATTTTCGCCTTTGGCGGCTGCGCCTTGTTTGCGACTTCCTACTACATCGTTCAGCGCACTTGTCGCACTCGCTTGTTCTCTGACACCCTCGCGTCCTTCACCTTCTGGGGCTGGAACCTGGTGATCGTTTTGGCAGCCATCACTCTGCCAATGGGTATCACCTCCGCGAAGGAATACGCTGAACTGGAATGGCCAATCGATATCTTGGTGGCGTTGGTTTGGGTGGCTTACGTCATCAACTTCCTGGGCACTCTGGCGATCCGTAAGGAAAAGCACATCTACGTTGCCAACTGGTTCTTTGCTGCCTTTATGATCATGATTGCCATCCTGTACATTGGTAACAGCCTGGCAGTGCCTGTTTCCCTGACCAAGTCCTACTCTATTTACGCCGGCACCATCGACGCTATGGTGCAGTGGTGGTGGGGTCACAACGCGGTAGGTTTCTTCCTGACGGCGGGCTTCCTGGGCATCATGTACTACTTCGTACCAAAGCAGGCTGGTCGTCCTGTTTACTCTTACCGCCTGTCCATCGTTCACTTCTGGGCCTTGATCTCCATCTACGTGTGGGCCGGTGCTCACCACCTGCACTACTCTGCCCTGCCTGACTGGGCTCAGACTTCCGGCATGGTAATGTCCCTGATTCTGCTGGCGCCTTCCTGGGCGGTATGATCAACGGCATGATGACCCTCTCCGGTGCCTGGCACAAACTGCGTACCGACCCGGTTCTGCGCTTCCTGGTGGTTTCCCTGTCCTTCTACGGCATGTCCACCTTCGAAGGTCCAATGATGTCTATCAAGACCGTTAACGCCCTCTCTCACAACACTGACTGGACCATCGGTCACGTTCACTCCGGCGCACTGGGCTGGGTTGCCATGGTGTCCATCGGTGCTATGTACCACCTGATTCCTATCATGTTTGGTCGCAAGGCATCTGACATGTACTCCCAGGGCCTGATCAACGTTCACTTCTGGCTGGCTACCATCGGTACCGTGTTCTACATCGTGGCGATGTGGGTGAACGGCATCATGCAAGGTCTGATGTGGCGTGCAGTAAACGACGACGGCACCCTGACCTACAGCTTCGTGGAGTCTGTTGAAGCCTCTTACCCGGGTTACGTTGGCCGTGTCATCGGTGGCGCCCTGTTCCTGCTGGGCATGCTGGTGATGGCGTACAACGTCTACATGACCGTTCGTGTTGCCAAGAAAGAGCAAGCTGACGCAGCTCTGGCACAGGCGTAAGGAGTACCGGAAATGATCAAACACGAAACTATTGAAAAAAACCTCCCCTTGATGGTGGTTCTGATCGTCGTTGCTCTGAGCTGGGGCGGTCTGGTGGAAATCGTTCCACTGTTCTTCCATGAAGACACCAACAAGCCGGTTGAAGGCCTCAAGCCACTGAGCGCCCTCGAACTGGAAGGCCGTGACATCTACATCCGCGAAGGCTGCCACGTATGTCACACCCAGATGGTTCGCCCATTCCGTGCTGAAACCGAGCGCTACGGACCTTACTCCGTCGCTGGCGAACACGTGTATGAGCATCCGTTCCTGTGGGGTTCCAAGCGTACCGGTCCTGACCTGGCACGTGTTGGTGGTCGTTATTCCGACGAATGGCACCGCGCTCACATGTACAACCCACGTGACGTAGTACCTGAGTCCATTATGCCGTCCTACCCTTGGCTGTTCGAATACAAGGTAGATGGTCGTGACACACCGAAGAAGATGGAAGCCCTGCGTATGGTCGGCGTGCCATACACAGATGAAGACATCGAAAATGCCAAAGCCGCCGTGGATGGCAAACCTGAGATTGAAGCTCTGGTCGCCTACCTGCAGCAACTTGGCACAGTGATCACTAAACGGTAACCCTATGGATATTAACGACGTACGCGGTCTCGGGTCGGTCTTTGCACTGGCCGCCATGCTCGGCATTTTCTGGTGGGCCTACGGCTCCAGTCGCAAGCAACGCTTTGACGAAGATGCTGAAATTCCGTTCCTGGACGATGACGACGGGTCCGTGTACGACGATAAAGATCGGAGTAAGTAAAAATGTTAAGTACTTTCTGGCAAGTATGGGTTACCGCCATTGTGGTGGGTTCCATCATAGGCTGCGGCATCCTCATCATGTATACCAGCAAGGGGATGCGCAAAGAAGAAACCGACGAGACCACAGGTCACGCCTACGACGGTATCGAAGAAATTGATAACCCGCTGCCACGCTGGTGGGTGTTCATGTTTTGGGCCACCATCGTATTCGGCCTGGGCTACCTGGGCATGTACGGTCTGGGTAACTTCAAAGGTCTGGTCACCGTGACCGTTGACGGTGAAGAAGTGGCCTGGAGTTCCGCTAACCAGTGGAAAGCCGAGGTTCAGGCATTCGACAAGGACATCGCTCCGCTGTACGCCAAATACTCTGCAACTCCGGTTGAGGAGCTGGCCAAAAACGACGAAGCGCTGCAAACCGGCCAGCGTCTGTTCAAGTCCAACTGTGCGGTATGCCACGGCTCCAACGCCAAAGGAGCACTGGGCTTCCCGAACCTGACCGACAACGACTGGCTGTACGGTGGTAACCCACAACAGCTGACCATGACCATTACTAACGGCCGCCAGGGTGCAATGCCAGCATGGGAAGCCATTCTGGGCGACCAGGGCATTGATGACATGACCGCCTATGTTCGCAGCCTGTCTGGTCTGAAGCACGATGAAGCCGGTGCTGCGACCGCGGCACCACTGTTCATGCGCAACTGTGCCATCTGTCACGGCGCTGACGGCAAAGGCAACATCATGATGGGTGCACCAAACCTGACCGACGATATCTGGCTGTACGGTGGTTCCACCAAGCAGATCGAGATGACCCTGCGTCACGGTCGTATGGGCAAAATGCCAGCGCACAAGGAAATCCTTGGCGCCAACGCAGACGCCAAGATCCACCTGTTGGTGACCTACGTGTACTCCTTGACCAACAAGTGAGCCGCGTTTGTTTCAGCTCATTCCTGCAGGCTTGAGCTGAAACAAGAAACCCCGAAAAAGCGGCCTCCAAGCCGCTTTTTTTTCAGCTGTGAAATATCAAAAACTATATAATCAAAACGTTATATAGATAAGCTGACGCCAGGGACACCCCCGCTCAACGCCAGCACCAATATGCAACCAGGTGACACGCTGTATGAGTAATATTCCCGTCAAAGATGTGACCCCAAAACAACAATCCATGTACCAGAAACGCGAGAAGATCTACGTCCGCGAGATCATCGGTGTGTTTCAGAAAGCCCGAACCTACACCCTCTGGGCGCTGATGCTGGCCTACTACGGTGTGGTATGGCTTAACTGGGACGGCCGCCAGGCGGTGTACTTCGACCTGCCCGCGCGACAGTTTCACGTGTTTGGCGCCACCTTCTGGCCACAGGATTTCATCTTGCTGTCGGCGTTGCTGATCATCGCCGCATTTGGCTTGTTTACCGTCACCAATTTGGCCGGACGACTTTGGTGCGGTTACACCTGTCCGCAATCAGCATGGTCCTTTTTATTCATGTGGGTGGAAGAACGCACCGAAGGCACCCGCAACCAACGCATCAAGCTCGACAAGGAGCCGATGAGCCTGACCAAAGCGCGCAAGAAAGGACTCAAACACAGTGCCTGGTTGTTTATCTCCTTGATGACCGGCGTCACTTTTGTGGGCTATTTCTCGCCTATTCGTGAATTGATCCCCGACATCCTTGTTTTTAACCTGAACGGCTGGGAGCTGTTCTGGATTGCCTTTTTCACCGCCGCCACCTACATCAATGCCGGCTGGATGCGTGAACAGGTCTGCATTTATATGTGCCCTTACGCCCGCTTCCAGTCAGTGATGTACGACGAGGACACCCTCGCCGTATCCTACGATTTCAATCGCGGCGAACCCCGCGGCCACCGCAGCAAGAAAAAGGACCCGTCACAACAAGCCCAGCTCGGCGACTGTGTCGATTGCTCGCTCTGTGTGCAGGTATGCCCAACCGGTATCGATATTCGTGATGGTCTGCAATACCAGTGCATTGGTTGCGCCCTCTGCATCGACGCCTGCGACTCCATCATGGCGAAACTTGACAAGCCCAAGGGCCTGATTCGCTACACCACCGAAAACGAACTGGAAGGCAAAAAAACCCACATCATGCGGCCGCGATTGTTCGGCTACGCCGCAGTACTGACGCTGATGGTCGGCGCGCTGGTGTATGCCCTGGGCACACGCACTCCGTTCGAGCTGGACATTGAGCGCGACCGTGGCCGTCTGTACCAGCTGACGCCCAACGACACCGTCATCAACAGCTTCACTTTGAAGATGATGAACATGTCACAACAGGCCAACACTTACATTCTGAGTGTCGACGGGCTGCCAGCGGCCGAGATGGAAGCCGATTCCGAATACACCCTCAACACCAATGAAATGCGCGAAATCGCTCTCGATCTGGAGCTGGACCCCAGCATTGCCAAACTGCCGTCCAGCAAGACCAACATCGAGTTCGTCGTGGTCGACAAAAACAGCGGCGAAGAAGTCGCCCGGGTTGAAAGCCGGTTTATTGCGCCACGTGGGTAAAACCCCCTTTATCTGGTCGCACGCGCAGGCCCAAGTGGTTAAACTTGGGCCTGCTATTTGTGCGGTTAACTACACTCCGCAGCAGTATTCCATGGGAGTCCTATGAAACAGCAAGCCTCTGAACAAACCCGTCCCTGGTACAAGGAACCCATAATGTGGCTGGTGGTCGGCGTACCGCTGGTGACCGTTTGTTGGGGCATGGTCATGCTGACACTGGCGCTCAGCTCGAAAGACTCTCTGGTCAGCGACAGCTATTACAAGGACGGCATGTCCTACACCGAAAACACCGAGATTGACCACAAGGCAGGACGCCTGCAAGTGCGCGCTAATCTGGTGATCAGTGACCACGAAGCGCGTCTGAACCTGCAAGGCTATTTCGATGAAGAACCCAATATGCTGTTACTGCGACTGATTCACCCGACCCTTCAGGACCGCGATGCCGATGTACTACTGCAACGCATAGCCGACGGCCTGTATGTGGGTGCAGCCGAAGTGGATTTGCCTTCCCGTCGCCATATCTGGCTGCAAAGCCCGGATCAGGGCTGGCGAGTACGTGCCACTGAAAACCTCAGCGACGGCCAGGTCATCACCCTGATCGCAAAATGAACCAGTCTACTTACTCCTGTTTCCATTGCGGTGAAGCCACCAGCAAGCAGGAAGGCGAACGCTGGGCCACCGAGATTGATGGCCAGCGCCAACTGATGTGCTGCCCCGGCTGCAAGGCCGTGGCAGAAACCATCGTTGCCAGCGGTCTGAAAGACTACTACCGCCATCGCACCGAACTGCCGGAGCTGTCGCCTGCCGACGTTGAACACGACGATCTGGCCGCCCGCGACACGCTCACCCTCTATGACAGCGAGGCCATGCAGCGTCGCTTTCTGGCGCACCTACCCGATGGCAACGTCGAGGCCACACTGGTGATCGACGGCATCAGCTGCGCCGCCTGTGGCTGGCTGATTGAACACCGGTTGCAAGCCCACGACGCCATCGCCAGTGCCACCCTGAATCTGTCCAACCACCGCCTTGTCGTGAGCTGGTCACTTGATGCCTTACCGGTCTCCAGCCTGATGGAACTGATCTATCGACTGGGCTATCGGGCCTCGCCATTTTCAGCCACCTCCGAAGAAGCCAGCCGCGCGGCAGAAAGCAAGCGCGCCATTCGACGACTGGCCGTTGCCGGTATCGGCATGATGCAAGTAATGATGCTGGCGGTACCGCTCTATGCTGGCATGGCGCCGCAATACGAAGTGTTCATGCGAATGGCCTCCATGGTACTGAGCTTACCAGTAGTGCTTTATTCGGCACGGCCATTTTTTGCAGCCGCCATCCGCGACCTCAAAACCCGCCATCTGACCATGGACGTGCCGGTATCGCTGGCCATCTTCCTGGCTTTCTGCGCCAGCATCTGGAGCACCTTCAATCAGGGCAAGGAGGTCTATTTTGACTCCGTGTGCATGTTTACCTTCCTGCTGTTGTTGGGGCGATTTCTGGAAATGCGGGCGCGCCACAAAATGGGCAAATCCGGCAACAACCTGCTGACGCTGCTGCCGAACGTGGCACTCAAGGTTGAATCCGCCACCCAGCTTGAACAGCAAACCGTCATTGCCGCAGAAGATATCCAGCTGGACGATCTGCTGCTGATCAAACCCGGCGCATCGATTCCTGCCGATGGCATGGTGGTTCACGGCCAAAGCCCGGTGGACGAAGCCGCGCTGACTGGCGAGTACCTGCCCATCAACAAGAAGATCGGTGATCGGCTGATTGGCGGCACGGTCAACGTCGAATCACCATTGGTGATGAAAGTAACCGCCACCGGTGCCGAAGCGCAGCTGTCGACCATCGTTCGACTGATGGACCGGGCCCAGCAAGAGAAACCCAAAGCCGCGTTGATTGCCGACCGCGTATCCAGTTACTTTGTGGCCGCCGTGCTTGTTATCACCAGCAGTGTGTTTGCATTCTGGTGGTGGCAAGGCAACGATCACGCTTTCTTTATTGCCCTGTCTCTGCTGGTGGTCACCTGCCCGTGCGCCTTGTCGCTGGCAACGCCTACTGCCCTGACCGCGGCCACCGCCGCCCTGCGCGAACAAGGTCTGTTGATCAGCCGTGGCCACGTACTGGAGGCCCTGCCCGGCATCGACCGGGTGGTGTTCGACAAAACCGGCACACTGACTCATGGCAAGCTCAGCATCGAAGCGGTGGAGCCGCTGGTTGAATTATCTCGCGAACAGGTTCTGGCCATTGCCGCCGGGCTTGAACAAGCCAGCAGCCACCCAATTGCGCGGGCCTTCCGCAAACGCCAGGCCGCTCAGGTTACCGATATTGAGCAGACCACCGGCTTTGGCATACAGGGAATTTGGCACACCGATGGCCAACAGAAAACCGTCCGCCTTGGCCGTGCTGACTTCGCCTGCCAACAGCCTCCGGCTATGCCCAGTAGCCACCCCCATGGACAATGGCTGCTGCTGTCCTGCGAACAACAGCCACTGGGCTGGATTTGCTTGGGCGACAGTTTGCGTAAATCGGCCGCAACGTTGATCAACGGTTTGCAGCAGCATGGCATCAAAACCGCCCTGCTAACCGGTGATCCCAGCACTTCAGGCACCGACATGGCGACAGCCTTGAAGATGGATGCTGTAGCTACCGGGCTGAGCCCGGAGCAAAAGCTGGTGCAAGTCAAAGAGTGGCAATCCCGTGGCGAAACCGTCCTGATGGTTGGCGACGGCATTAACGACGTACCGGTACTGGCGGCCGCCAACATTGCCATTGCCGTCAGCGAAGCAACCGATCTGGCCAAGACCAACGCCGACGCATTACTGACAGGCGGCCAACTGGACGTGCTGGTCAGTGCCATTGAGACTGCTCGCCGCACCCGCGCTATCATCAAACAAAATATTGGCTGGGCACTGGGCTACAACCTGATTGCCCTACCGGTTGCCGCCATGGGCTATGTACCGCCATGGGCCGCTGCCATTGGTATGTCGTTCAGCTCACTACTGGTGGTTGGCAATGCCCTGCGATTGGGGCGAATACCGTCAAAACAGGCTCCAGCAGCTGTGACAGCGATGGAATCACCCATAAAATCAGCAACGAAATCAACAACAAAATCTGGCACTGCCTGAGCAACGGCAGCCCAACATAAATACGAGTTTCTCTTCGGATAACTGCGATGGATATTATCTACATTCTGGTTCCGCTCTCGATTGTGCTGCTCGGCATCGCCGTCAGTATTTTTTTCTGGGCGGTCAAAGCCGGTCAGTTTGACGACCTGGAATCCCCCGCTCACAAGATCCTGTTCGATGACGACGAACCGCAAACGCCCTACCGCGACTCTTCGAAAGGACCTGCATCGGACAATCCGGACTCCGGCCCCAAGCCATGACCGAACCGCTATCGTTACTCACGGCACTGCTGCTCGGTCTGTTTGGTTCGTCGCACTGCCTGGTCATGTGTGGTGGTATTGGCGCTGCGATTGGCAGCCAGCCGGGAAAATCGCCATTTTTGAATGTTTTCGCCTTTAATCTGGGCCGAATCACGACCTATATCATTTTTGGCGGTGTTGTTTCGGTGGTAGGTTTGTGGCTGCAACAGCTGCAGACCGAAATGATGCTGGTGATGCGCAGTCTGGCCGGGGTGTTATTGGTTCTGATGGGCTTGTATGTTGGCCGTTGGCTGATGTGGCTCACCCATTTTGAACAAGCCGGTCAACACCTGTGGAAACGAATCCAACCTGCCACCGGTGCGCTGTTAACCAAACAAGATACCCCCAGCCGATTACTGCTGGGAATGCTCTGGGGCTTACTGCCCTGCGGCTTGATCTACAGCACCTTGAGCTGGGTCGCCGCCAACGGTGATCCCGTCATGGGCATGTTGAGCATGTTATTTTTTGGATTGGGTACCCTGCCTGCGCTATTTGCCAGCTCGCTGGCGGCCCGATCCATCAGCACGTTTTTGAATCTGAAATCTATAAAGCAACT
The DNA here is from genome assembly GCF_056158645.1 of Oceanobacter sp. ABM4_470. Classification (NCBI taxonomy): domain Bacteria; kingdom Pseudomonadati; phylum Pseudomonadota; class Gammaproteobacteria; order Oceanospirillales; family Oceanospirillaceae; genus Oceanobacter; species Oceanobacter sp. ABM4_470. The sequence continues at coordinate 1,102,192 of NZ_JBSWTR010000001.1, read as the reverse complement.
GGCTGGCGCACTGCTGGTTGGATATGGCCTCTGGACCCTCTGGGCGATTTGGCACTGACAATATCCAACTTGACAGTCGGACTGTCCGACAAGACCATATGCGGTTCAAGTCAGATGGATCTGGCGCTTAGGCCAGTAACGGTACTCACTATGAAAACGAACTCTATTGCTCACCCACCGCTGCGTGGCAATCAGCCTCACTGCCAAACCTGCTCCCTTAATGCCTTGTGCTTGCCTCTGTCGCTCAGCGACAGCGATATGGAACGTCTGGACGATATCATTCGCCGCGGCCGCCCAATTCAGAAAGGCCAGCTGTTGTTCCAGCAAGGCGATGAGTTTCAGTCTGTGTTTGCCGTTCGTACTGGCGCGCTGAAAACCTACACCCTCGCCAGCAATGGCGAAGAGCAAATTACCGGCTTCCATCTGGCCAGTGAATTGATTGGCCTGGCAGGCTACGATGGCGGCAACTACCCGCTGACGGCCAAGGCGCTGGAAACTACCACTGTCTGTGAGATTCCGGTACACCAGCTTGAAACCCTGACCGATGAACTGCCAGACTTGCGCAAGCAGCTGATGCGTACCATGGGCAGCGAGATTCGTCACGACCAGAACATGATGCTGCTACTGAGCAAGAAAAATGCAGAAGAGCGCGTTGCATCTTTCCTGATGGATATTTCCAACCGCTACGCCCGCCGAGGCTTCAGTGCCACCCACTACCGCTTGCCGATGTCCCGTGTTGATATCAGTAACTATCTGGGTCTGGCCGTGGAAACCATCAGCCGCGTATTCACGCGCTTTCAGAAGAATGGCCTGATCGAAACCCAAGGTAAGGAAATCATCATCGCCGATATGGATCAGCTGCTGGAAATGGCCGGTCTGGTTGACAATTCCGAGTGCGAAACGGAATAACCCTTCGTGTGATGCTATTGAAAAGGCAGTGCCCCTCCCTGGGCACTGCCTTTTTCATTTCGACCGCTACTTTCGCTGTAAGGAACGCAGGGTCTGAATAGCTTCTACGTCCTGATCAATGCGCGACATGTTTTCCATCATGCTGTTGATATATCCGGTCGAGTCGCTAACCTGCTTGCCGGCTTCCAACGACGAACTCACCAAACTGGCCAGCTCGCCACTGAGCATCTGGCTGCCGCCTGAGATACGCCCAAGAAACTCTTCCGTATGAGCAATGGCTTCCTGAATGGAGCCAATGGAACCGGTAACGGCGTTGATGGTATCGCCGGTTTTATTGAGGCTATCCTGGGTTGTATGCGAGAGCTGACGCACTTCATCGGCTACAACAGCAAACCCACGCCCTGCCTCCCCTGCCCGAGCTGCTTCAATCGCCGCGTTAAGCGCCAACAGGTTGGTTTGATCAGCAATTCCCGAGATGGCCGACAGGATTTTCAGCACTTCCTCAGAGTTGCTGCGCAGCGTGCCCACGGTGGAATGAAGCTGCTCACGCTCGGCACTTTGCTGTTCAATGTCATTGGAAAAACCCAGAAACTTCTGCTGCACATCGGTCAGGATGGTGCCCGTTTGCTCTGCGTAGTCTGACACCTTGTCAAAGCTGGCAACAATGGTATGCAACAGCGAACGATACTCACCAAGATATTCTACTAGCGTATTCTGTAAACTATTGATGCGCTGCAAGCTGTTAATCTGCATTTGCAGGTAATACTCACGGAATTGGGCATAATGAAGCGCGAAGTTGTCGGCATATTCATCACTGAATTTGGCACCCTGTGGCACCCGAAACAGACACAGCGCAGTCAGTGTCTGGTTCATATGCACACCCAGCAATTCACCGAAGGTGGAAAATCCGGCCACCGGAATGTCCTTGAACTCGGTAACCCGAGACAGATTGTCGGCGTTGTTCAAACGCCGCAGGATGCAATCATTGGCCAGCATGGCAATCGGTCGTCCGGGTTTGCCACTCATCATGCGGTTAAACGCACTATGGGTGGTGCCCGCAAAGTCCATCGGCCTGACCAGCATTAGCTCATCACCGAAATCGAGATCGCAGAAAAAGCTGACCGAGCCTGATTCCAGATCAATGGCGGCGATGGAACGAATAAACAGCTCACCGCCTATCTTCACCGCAAACGACTGTTTGCCCAGCGCCGCTTCAAGCCCATCCCGTGTGCAATGCAGTTGTTCGCACAGAGCGTCGACAAACGGAATAATCGCATGGTCGGTTTCCCGCAGTACCGAATGGACTGTGCGCGTATGAACATCGGCCTCGGCGATTACAAAAGACGTCGCCGTTGCTTCAAAATTATGGGATTTGACGATGCCATACCGTACGTCCGCCGCCAGCTTGACGAAAATCACCATGGCAGCGTTACGAGCAATACGGTCGCCGTCGTAAATCAGCGCACTCTGAAAATCCAGCTTGCCCCCTGCCGAGCCGCCCACAAAGTAGCAAGGGAAGCGACCACTGGCATACAGGGCCTGCATAAAGAAACTTTCCGAGGCGGTCAGGCCATCAAAGAAGGTCAGCGCCAGACTGTCTTGGGCGTTGATGGCGAAAGGAACCGACAGCTTGTCGATTTCAGAGCGGATCATCGCTACCCGCTGATCACGGTCGTAGCGAATAGCGCCGGACTGCATGTCTTCACAGTGCAATGGTACCAACTGGATGGACACGTCGCTGAACACGGTGGGACTAAAGCTCTGCAGCACTATGTTGTCCCAACTGCCGTCAGCGTCGTGATACAGGCTACCGCCACAACTGCTTAGCTCACCAGCGGTCATGATACCCACCACCCGCTCGGCAAACGGCATTGCCTGTTTGAGCCTGCCGAGGGTGGTTTCAAGATCAAGGTGTGGCGACACATAGGCAATCACCAGCTTGCTATTGCCCTGCCGAAACGCCAGCTGGTTGGCCAGTACCCCGGCATCTATCTGAGAGCTACTGCACTGGTAGACCCGAACATCTTGCTCACCAGCCTGCTGGGACTGCTTTTTTTCTGCGGATGCGCCAAAACCAAACCACGACATAAACGGATTCTCATGCTAACGGGAGCCATCTGATAATCCGTGCTATCGCGTTTTGGCCGATACCGTTCGGATTCATCAGGATTCTATTAACTCTAGTAAACACATGCGCTATCTGCACAACAGGGATTGATCTGGCGCAAATTAAGGTGCGGAAAGTCTTGGGCCAATCAAAAGCCCAAACCTGGGGTTAGAATCAGACGTTAGAATGAAAGGCGAGCAAGCGCCGGGCTCGCTCCAAAAAAGATCACGTCATAGAGGGACAGACGTTTAGCGAATGCGTGGCAGCAACAGATCCACCAGCTCCCACTCGATGTAGGTTACCGCTGGCTGTTTGGACACCGCTTTCAGGTACTTGCGGGCACTGCTTCGTTTGCCTTTTTTCCAGTACTGATACGCCGTATAAAAATAGGCTTCGGTTTTCTCACAGCCGTTCGATGCCATATCGATCAAGTCGGTGTTGGCTTCGTTGGCATCCAGATACTGTCCAATCAGTAACTGCCAGTCGTTAGCGTAGCCACTGTTTTCTACCAGCGGCGCAAAGTTCTTCTTACCGCTCATAATCGCAACCAGCCACTGTTTAACCGCCAGCCCCAGTAAGAAGGGTTTACCTTCCAGTTCGCCCGGATAGTTCTCAAGGTATTTCATCGCGCGAGAATCGTGCTCATCAGCCATCATCGACATGGCGGCATACAGCGGGTCAACCGCACCCGGGTAGCCTTCTTCCAGGCGATCCAGCCAACGCGCGGCAGCGCCATAGTCGTTGCTGGCCACCGCCAGTTCCTGCAAGAACACCAGACTGTCGACGGTTTCTTCGAGCGAGTTGGCTTTATTGGCGGCGTGACGAGCCAGCTTGTAACGGCCGCTGTCGCGGTACAGTCTGGCAGCGTCGAGATAGTATTCGGCGTTGTCAGAGGCCGCAGCGGCTTTCGAATACAAGGTCGCGGCTTTCAGCAGGTAATCCTTGTTTTCATAGCCACAACTTCCCTGCCAAGCCAGATCATCCAGCGCCATTGCCTTACGCGCCTGCAGGTTTGGATCGCCATCCAGATTCTTGATCTGCTTGAAAGAGAACAGCGCCAGGTTCGAGTGTTTATCCATGGTCAGCAAGTTGGCCAGAAATACCCAGATGCGCTCTGCGCCGCGCCCTTCCCGAATAGTCTTCTGCAATAGCTGCATCACCGCCGGATTGTCCGCACCGTTCAGGAGCAGTTGCATGGCATCAATGTACTCCGGTGGCGTGTAGTCCAAACGGGCGAACTCCGGTAGCGCCAAATAGTACTGCTCCAGCTGCTCCGAGGCCTGCAAGTTCATGCTATCCAGAACGAATTGCATGCGGTATTGGCCATCCAGAACCGCCGTACTGTGCGGCAGATACTGACGTGCTACGGTAAAGTGCTCCAGCGCACGAGTGGCAATATCGCGGGTTTCCTGTGGGGATTCTGCGGCCTCCAGTTGCGCCACAAGGGCCTGCGCCATGCTCAGGTTCACGGAACCCGGCAACGTAGAGTCGGTGTGAAAGGCCAAATCTTCTGTGGGTTTCAGGCCTGTACTTTTCATACAGCCGCCAACCAGCACAGCGGCCAGGATCATCATCAGCAACTTCATCTTAACGCTCCTGATACTGATAGCCGAGTTCGCTGGCGCGCAGATAGGCGGCATCAGAACGATCAAAGTCACCTTCCATACCCGCGGCGGTACCTAACAGGTACCAAAGCTCACCGTTGCTGCGGTTGGCGATCGATCGATCGCTGTCGTCGGTCTCGTCCAGCATGCTTTCCGCCACCATCAGCGCATTGCCAAAGTCGCCCTGGTCCAGCAGTTCCCTAACTTGCTGTACCGTGTGGCCACCGGCTTCCTGCAGTGCTTTGCTATCGACAACCATCGGCGCTTGTGGGAAAGCGCTTTCGTTGAACAATGTCAGTAAAAATCCGTTCTGATTCATCAGATCTTCAATTTGCTGGTAGAACGTCTGGTAATCCGTGCTGCTCAGCTCCATCGGTTGGAAGCTGGCTTCAACGCTCAAGCCGCCAAAATCATCGGCAACGTGGGTGGTCATCTCAAACAGGTTGGTGTTGGCAGATTCCCATTCCTTGACCACCAATGGCCGATAACCGTCGGGCACTTCTACCGACACCGTCATATCAGCACTCAGGTCCAGGTTGCCCTGAAATGGCAGCAAACGATCGGTTGGGTCGGGCAGCGAGTTATACAGGCCGAACATGGCCATCAGCTGACGGGTGTTACCCACAATGGTGATGTTTTCACCCTTGGCGATGGCTTGTTTGAAGTGGAAGGTTGCCTTGGTTGCAAAGGGTTCGAACAGCGAATCGGCATTTTCAACATCCACATCGATGCGGTACTGGCCGTTGTCCATGTAGAGTGTTTCGAAATAGCTTTTCAGCCCTTCGAGGCGATTTTTCGGGCTGGTGTATTGGTACCAGGAGCGCATGCTCTGCTCCGCCATGCCCTGGTAGGTCACCTTCACATCCAGCGTCAGTTTGCGCTGCTCGTTGAGTGCATAATGCAGCGCCAGGCTGGCATGGTTATCCATCCCCAGCGACAGTTCCTGCAAGGACTCACCCTTGGCAACAATCAACGCAGGCTGACCTTCAAAACCAGCGGATGCCCCCGGGTACAGGCTGTTGTCTCCAGTGGTGTCCAGCCATATGGTGTCGTGCTGCTTGTTGCCCGGCACCATCACAAAGATGTGATTGAAGATATTACTGACCTGGCCGGTGTAGGTTTCTCCGGCGGAACGGGTTTGAATCAATACCGGATTGGATTTCACGCCCAGCGCGGCCAACATCGACTGCACCAGCAGCGCCTGATCCTTGCAGTCGCCATAGCCATTAGCGAGGGTTTCTGTTGGTGAATGCGGGGTATAACCACCACGGCCAAGGTGAGCGTATACGTAGCGGATGTTATTTTCTACCCAGGCATACACCGCCTTGACCTTGTCTTCGTCGGTCGGTTGCTCCGGCAACTCGAGGCCAGCGACCAGATCGGCGACTGACGCAATCATGTCTTCCGTGGGAATGTAGAGTTCGGCGGCCCACTGCTGAAACTCGGTCCAACGCGTCTGGTTGGATGAATAGATATAAGGCATCAGTTTGAAAGCGGCTGGCATACCCTCTTCCAGTCGCACCGTTGTCGGGTTGTGCCATTCCCACTGATAACTGCGGATGCCGTCGGCTTTCTTTTCGCTGGGCTTTGGCAAACCGGAAACCGTTGTGTGGTTGTTCAGTTTGATGTCGTCCGGCACCCGGATTTCATAGTGGTAGTAACCCACTGGGTCGGTGCGGTAGCCATCATTGGCAACCTGCGGCTGATACCAAACGGGGGTGCTGACTCGAGTAACAAGCCCTGGCACACGGGAAGCCACTTGCTGTCGGGTGAACTGGAATTCAACCAGGCTGCCCGGTGCCAGTTTCGGCAGTGAGAACACCAACTCACTGCTTTCGGTGTAAAAGTCGTCCCCGCCTCCCATGGAGCGCTGCTGCACGGCATCGTTAGACACGTTGTATTCACGGCCTTCGGCAGTCAGGGTGCGGGCAAAATCCAGAGACAGGTCGGAATAGAAGTCGTTAAAGCCGATGCGGAAGCTGGAATAGTCCCGCGCTGCGACCTTGTCATTGATACGGAAGGAATAGTAGGAAACCGTGCGCCAGAGGTTGTCATCGCCGAGTTCGGCAACCTCCTTGACCCTCAGGGTCTCTGCTCCGGTGACGGAATTCACTTCACTCAGGGCCTGCTCAGTCAGCGGCATGGCAATACTGGCGGCACCTGACAATTCTACGCTTCCTAGCGCGGAGGCTGACATCAGCATCAGCCCGGCGATCCATGCAGACGGCTTAAACAACAAAACCGTATCTCCTGTAGTTGTATCCATGTCGATGTCTTGATCCGCAAGACACCCTGGGACCCTCAGAATAACTCAGCACAGCGCTGCGCGAGTCCTGCGGGTCCTTTCCAAATTCGCCAAACCCACTCTGGCGGCTTGCAGGCCGCGCCCGAAGGGGATGACCCGGCATTGCTGACTCTGTGTCGCTAATTTTTGACTTGACCCATCAGGCCTGCAAATTAGCTTCGTGACTCAGCGTCGCCCTGTCATCCAGAGCAAGCACTGAGTTACTACGAGGGTCCCTCAATTATCCCTGACGTTAGCGACGGGTTGAACCTGTCATTTTCGCTTTTGTGATTTGTTCATCACTGTGAAAGCGATGATAACTACTGACGGCCCGTATCGATTTGGATACTATACGCGCCTTTTCAAGTTACCCAATATCCGGCCGGAAACAATCCAGAAATCGACCCGAATAGTCGCACGACTGGCACATTGTGACAGCAGCACTGTAACACGGGCCATTAACAACGCCTGACCAGGTCAGACAAACTGATTTCCGCACCGGCATCATGGCAGAGCCCTATGACCGACGAAAGCTACGACCGTAAATCGAAAACCGAATTCAACAAACTGCAGAAGCGCTTGCGCCGCAACGTCGGCAAGGCCATCGAAGATTACTGCATGATTGAAGAAGGCGACAAGATCATGGTGTGCCTGTCCGGCGGCAAGGATTCCTACACCATGCTTGATATTCTGATGAGTCTGCAAAAGAGCGCGCCCGTCAATTTTGAGCTGGTGGCCGTCAATATGGACCAGAAGCAACCCGGTTTTCCTGCGCACATACTGCCAGAATATCTGGAGCAACTCGGTGTCCCTTATCACATTGTCGAGAAAGACACCTACAGTGTGGTGAAGGAAATCATTCCTGAAGGCAAAACCACCTGTGGTCTGTGTTCACGCTTGCGTCGTGGCACCCTGTACGGTTTCGCCGAGCAAATTGGCGCCAACAAGATTGCCTTGGGCCACCACCGCGACGACATCATTGAAACCCTGTTCCTGAACATGTTCTTTGGCGGCAAGCTGAAAGCCATGCCGCCCAAGCTGCTGAGCGACGACAGCAAACACGTGCTGATTCGCCCGTTGGCTTACTGCAAGGAAAAGGACATCGAAGCCTTTGCCACGGCACGGGAATTCCCGATCATCCCGTGTAACCTGTGCGGCTCGCAGGAAAACCTGCAACGTCAGAACATCAAGAACATGCTGTTGCAGTGGGAAAAAGAACAACCGGGCCGCAGCGAGCAAATCTTCTCGGCCATCTGTAACGTTGCGCCGTCACAGCTGGGCGATGTGAACCTGTTCGACTTTGTGAACCTGCAAAAGAAACAGGACAAGTCGCACCTGGCGACCCGACTGGATATGGTCACTATTGATTGATGACCAGCAGTGATTAATAACCACTCTTGAGGTGCCGGACAACGTCCAGCTGGTACTTGCCCGGCGCCCCGACTTTCAGAATCAACTCATAGCGGAGTTCACTGCTGGTCGACTCCGCCATGCTGTTTAGCTGACAGAAGCCCTTGCCAAATTCCGCTGATGGCATTTCAAATCTGACCGACAGGTCTTGCCAAAGCTCCTCAACTACCACGGTCGACACGGCCTTGGCATCGCCACCTGCAATGCCATAACGAACCCATTGCAAGTACAGTCCGTGCCCAAAGCTCTCGCTGGTTCTGATCACCCGTACAAAACCGCTACCACCGTCGGTTTTCCAATTGCAGGTGCTGACAACCGAATCAATCCAGACCGGCAGCTGATACACCTGCTGAAACTGCTCGTCGCCTAGCTGTTCGCTGCTATCAGCCATGAGTGACTCAGCCCTGGCAGTACTGCACAGCGCTCCCAGAATCAGCACCGCACCTATGAATCTGGCACCGATGTAGATGTATTTGGCAGCGGCTGCTATCGGTGTTGTGTCAAGCGTCACCGCTCTGTTCAATCGGATACCCCGGAATGTCATAACGGCCTCCCTCCCCGTGCAGACCCTGACATTCAGACTAGCAGCTATTTCAGCGCGGCCATCAGGTCTGCCAACGGTGAGTGTGTTCCGCAGGCTTGTTGTCCCAGTCTGGCCGATCATAGTGAACCGCCAAAATGCAGAAATTACAGTCGCCTTTGGGTAACGCCACTTCAACCTCATCGTCGACCGACTTGCCTGCCAGCCCTCGGGCCAGTGGCGCGTCGATACTGATGTAGCCGTGTCTCAGATCGATCTCGTCTTCTCCGACCAGCCGATAGCGATAAATTTGTTCATCATCGTCTTCCAGTTCAACCCAGGCACCAAAGTAGATTTTGTTGGGGTCCGCGGGCTTGCGGTCAACCACCGTCAGAGCTTCCAGCCGCTTGACCAGAAACCGTACCCGACTGTCGATCTGGCGCAAACGACGTTTACCATAGATGTACTCGGCGTTTTCCGAACGGTCACCCAGCTTGGCGGCATCCGACACTTCCTGGGTAACGCGGGGACGCTCGACGCGCCACAAAAAATCGTATTCCTCCCGCAATCCCTGTTCGCCCTGGGGCGTAATCAGCAAACTGCGTTTTGGCAAAGGTGCCTTGCCGGGTGGGGTCTCTTTATCCGTCATAAGGTCTCACACGTTAACGATTCCGCAACATAGACGTGGGAATCTGATGATCTTTTCCGCCTGGTTCCTGAAGCTGATGATGAGGCTTTTGCTGAAGCCATTGTCGGCCTATGGCAAGGCTTGCAGAGGATTGAACAGATACTCCCTATGTTGAAGCGCAGTTTCAAAATCCTGACAGGATGCCTGCTGGTGATTGCAGGCATCATCGTCACCCCTCTGCCCATCCCGTTCGGCATTGTCATGATCATCATCGGCATGTCACTATTGGTCACCACAGTGCCACAAATCCGCGATTGGCTTAAGCGCCGGAGAACACATTACCGCGAAACCTCCGGCCACCTGAACGCCATCAAACACAAACTGCCGGGCTTCGCCCGCAGACTGATTGAAGACACCGACCCGGAACCCCGGCAAACGAATGACAGCCAGAATGACGGCCAACATGTGATACCCTGCCCGGATGCTGAATCTCAATCGCGAACGCATCGACCCTCCCGACGAAACCCTCGATAGCCTGCAAGAACTGTTGGCCAGCCGCCTGCTGGACGGCGAAAGTCATACCGAATATCAGCTGATTTCCTGGCTTAAACAACCCAGTCCCGGCGTATTTCAAAGCGACGCTCTGGGCGATTCCCTGAGCCTGTTCCGCTGCCATTTTCTGGTCATGCACTGCCTTTATCGGCTACGCAATCAACTGCTGGTCGAACGAGCGGGCATTCTGAAGATCGACCCACTCGGTGTACGGCTTTTTGACTGGAACACCGGCTTCAGCAGCGATGCCGAACAGCTCGCACAGGCGGACCCGCTGGCACAATATTATCTGGATTTAAGCAACCTCAGCACCGACCGCGACACCGTCGAACAGATGCTGCGAGGAATCTGGAAACAAGCCCCCAGCGCCGACCAGCGCAAACAGGATCTGGCGCTATTGGAGCTCGATGCCAGCGCCAACGAAACCGATATTCGACGCCAGTATCGACGCCTGGCCATGAAGCATCACCCCGACCGCGGCGGCGATATCGAACTTTTTCAGGAACTGCTGGCGGCTTATCAACGTCTGTCTGTATGACGGTATACGAAAATCCAACTACCCTGCCGTTAAGGACGCGATTCAGATGTACAAGTTCTTGTTAACCGGTTTTATGGCGTTGTTTGCCCACTACGCCCTCGCAGACCTGATTATCCTGCAATATCACCACGTAGCCGACGACACACCGGCAGTCACCAGCATCAGCCCGGCGCAATTTCGCAAGCACCTGCAACTGCTGGAGGACGAAGGCATGCAAGTGGTGTCCTTACCCGATGCCATTGCTGCGCTGAAAAACGGCCAGCAACTGCCACCACGGTCAGTCGCCATTACCTTCGACGACGCCTACGGCTCGATTTACAAAAACGCCTTTCCGATGCTGGCAAAACGCAACTGGCCCTTCACCATTTTTGTGAATCCAGGACCGGTAGACCGTGGCTTGCCCGACATCATCAGCTGGGATCAATTGCGAGAAATGCAGGCCTCAGGCGCTACCATTGCCAACCACACCATGGAGCACCCTTATCTGATTGAACGGCCACAAGGCATGTCATTGGAGCAGTGGATGCAGCAGGAAGTGGTTCAGGCCGACGAACGCATTCAGGCCGAAATGGGCACCAGCTACCGCTTTCTGGCCTACCCGTATGGTGAATATTCACTGGAAATTGCCGATTGGCTGGCCCAGCATGATTACACCGCCTTTGGTCAACAAAGCGGCCCTGCAGGCATCGACAGCTGGTGGCAATCAATCCCACGGTTCCCGGCGGCCGGGCAGTACGCCAACATAGATACTCTCAAGGGCAAGCTGAAAACTCTGGCGTTTAATACTGGCAACGCGGCATCAGAAGAAACCGCACTGGGTCGCCAGAACCCGCCGCGCTACCAGCTGAGCTTTCAGGCCGACGACGTCAAACTCGACGCCCTGCAATGCTACGCCAGCGGCGAAGGCCCCATAGAACACACCCTTGATCACCAATCAGGCACAGCCACACTGGAAACCCAGGCTACCAAGGCCATTAGCGCTGGCCGTGGCCGCTACAACTGCACCGCCCCCAGCAAAAGTCAGCCAGGCTATTTTTACTGGCACTCGCAACTGTGGATCAACACGTCGGTTGAAAACCGTTAAGGCGTACCTTGTCCAGCCGCTGCTCACGAGCACGAACATCTGGCAAATGCTGTCTCATCAATGCCTTGAAGCCCGGCCCATGATCGAAATGGGCCAAATGACACAGCTCATGCACCACCACCAGTTCGATAAGATCGAGTGGCTGGTGCATCAGCGCCAGATTTAAATTGATGTATCCTCTCGTCGACAAACTGCCCCAACGAGTGCGCATACGCTTGATGCGCAACACCGGTTTGGCCGCCGCGTACTGCTTAAACTGCGGCCACCAGTCGTCTATTAAGCCCTGATACAGCTCCTTTGCCTGTTGTCGTAACCAACGGTCGATGGCATCGGTTTGCTGCTGCTCGGAGCCTTCTGGTACCAGTAAACGCCCTTCTTCCAACTTGATGCCCCGCCCTTGCCAGGGCACCAACTGAACCGTTTCGCCCACCAGCTGCATCGAGCCGCGGCTGGCATCCCGCGCCTGCAACCAGTCATGCCTGCGTTGCAACAACCAGGATTCGTGCTTTTTCAGAAAGGTCAGCACATCGGAACGCGGCACACCGACCGGAATTCTCAGGTCAACCTGACCTGCAGGAGACCACGCCAGACGCATGCTTTTGCGCCGGCTGGCCTGAATCACGACGGTGATCTCTTCTTCACCCAGTTGAGTAACGAATTGCTGCTTGTACGCTTTCATAAGCCTGATACGATTGGCGCCACTTGAGGAGCCTGTAAATGAACGATTTGAATAGTATCCCAGCCCTGTCCGAGAACGAACTGGAAACCCTCGGCGTTTTGCTGGAAGACGAAGCTGAGCGCCAGGACAGCTTCGATTTTTTCGCCGTCCACGGTCTGATCACCGCATTGCTGTGCGGCCCGGCAGAATACCAGCCACAAACCGTATGGGATTGTGCCTTCGATGAACAGCTGGGCTTTTCAAAAACCGAAAAGGCCACTGTGTCCGAACTGTTGGACAAGCTGGTTAAGGAAATTCAGGCATGGCTGGACTCTGGCCAGGACTTCCCGGTTCCGGCTGAGCTGAGCCTGATCGATGAAGAAGAAGAGCCACCACTGGAAAGCTGGGCCATCGGTTTTATGACTGGCGTAATGATGCATGAAGATCAGTGGTACGCCAGCAATGAAGAAAGCGTTGCCGAGTGCCTGTTCCCGATCATGTACGCTTCCGGTCTGTTTGCTGATGAAGCTGAAATGGCCGACATCGACGATGACGTTAACCTGTCCAATCAGGTGTGTGGCGGTATTCCTCTGACCGTGGTTGATCTGTACCTGCACTTCCACAGCCAGGGCTGATCACTCGACGGTGCCACTGTCAGGCCCGGGAACTGCTTACCTCTGCCAGTCCCCGAGGCCAAACAGCATAAACGGCAGATATAAAAAGCCGCCATTTCCGGCGGTTTTTTGTGTTTTGAAACAATTAACTATTGTCTTCGTTGACCCAAACCTCAACCCGGCGGTTTTTGAGACGGCCTTCTTCTCGGTCGGCGGACGCCACTGGCAAATAGTCTCCGTAGCCCACGGACTGCTTCGGATAGATACCGGCACGAACCAACTCACGACGAACGGCCATAGCACGCAACTTGGATAACAACTGAGAGCGTTTTTCAGTCTTCTTCTTGTCACCAAAGCCGATCAACACCACATCCTTTCCACGGGAATCATGGGCTTGCAAGTATGAAACCAGGCGCTCGATGTCCTTCATCGCCTTGTTGTCCAGCTGGGCACTGCCCTCGCGGAAACGGAAATTGATGGTCAAACGTTTGGAATCATTGGTGATCTTGCGGAAATCTTCTGGCAGCTCGGCATAGGTCTCTGGCACAACGGCTTTCAGTTCCTGAGAAATAAAACCCACCTCAGCCACCACGCGCTGGCCTTCATTGTGTTGTACAAAACCCATGAACTCAGCCACGTATGGCGACAGGTTATCGTCGTCGGTATACATATACAGGCGACGGGACAAGGCATAGTCTTCGGTAGCAACGGTCAGTTTGTTTGGCTTCATCGCCTTGGCACTGCCATCCGATACGGCCAGCAGTTTGGAATCACGCACAGACGACAGGCCAACAAAACCAATGCCGTTCTGGTCAGCCGCAACGGTATCAGACAGAGCATTGTTGGACTCGAAGCGCTGGGTGCCCGCCTTCAATGGGCTTTTGCCCAGCACCATGCCCTTGAAGCTATCCCAGGTACCGGAATTCTCATCACGGGCGTACACATTGATTGGGCCAGGACGACCACCCACTTGCGACCAGTCGGTGTAGCCGCCGGAAAAAATCTCGGCAATTTCATCGACACTCAACTCGTCAATCGGGTTATCGCCGTTCACAATCACCGCCAGACCATCAATGCCAACGATATGCTCGGCGGCGCGACTGGTCATCTCCGCCATGTTCGACAGCATCGCCGCCTCTTTCGCCTTGATGGGACGAGAAGCCGCCGCAATCTGGGAGTCTCCGCTCAGCAGGCCCTTGAAGCCTGTACCAGAGCCGTGGGCAGCCACATCAACAAACACCCGGGTGCCGGTTTCAGCCACCACACCAGAAATAACCTGTTCGTTTTCAACATTGGTATCGGTGATCACAATATCCGTTGCGCCCTTCTGGGCCAGATATTCCTTGATCAATTTCGGACCCAGTTCCGCACCAATGGTGTTGGAACCGTGGATCGTAAACAATCGGACTTCACCGTCCTTGGGCAAGTCGCTGAATGGTGCCAGCGCCGCGTGGCTCATCGCCGTGATGAAAGCCAAAGCAATCGTGACTATTACGCGCATTAGGAGTATCGCCTTACTTGGTGTTTTGGAAACGGGCGCGATTCTATGAAGCCTGCATGACATTACCGTGACACAGGTCACAGCCAGAAAGCTTTCATATCGCATAGAGAGAAGTAGCCTGAATAAGCCAGGCAGCCATCCTCGACTGCCTGGCTTTTCAGGCCGGATTCAGAGTTGAATCAATGATTTTTGCCGGCGCATTCCGGCGACGCAGGAACCTCAGCCACTTCGGCCCACTCTTGCGGGGTATACAAGTGCAGCGCCAACGCGTGCACTGGACCAGACAGGGCCTCACGAAGCAAACCGTACACCATTTGGTGACGTGCCACGGCCCGTTTACCTTCAAACTGTGCCGAAACCAGAGTCAGCTTGAAATGGGAGTCCGTGGCAGGCCCTGCGTGCATGTGGCTCTCATTCAGCAAATTCACATAAACGGGTGACAAGTCTGCGATCTTTTCTTCAATATAAGCTTCAACATTCATGATGAAGTCGGTTACCTCTGGTGAATTCGATGCGTATAATCCGCCGCCCTCGCCAATAACTCAAGCCAGACAGACTACGGAGGCACCCATGAAAGGCCCAGATCAAACCAGCACCCAGAGCCTGATCGACAAATATTATCAGGAAGAACAGGACCGTCGTTTGAAGGAAAAGACCCAGGCCGACATTCTGGTGAAAGCAGAGCCTACCGATCTGGCCATGATCAACATGATTGCCAAGCGCTTCCAGAAAAACCGCGAAGAGCTGATCCGTGACGTGCTCTCCAGCGCGCTGGTTGATCTGTTTGCTCGTATGGAAGCTGGCGAACGCAAACTGCTGGCCCGCGACGCCGACGAAAACACCCGTCAGCTGGGACGTGAAATCGCCGAAGAAAACGGCATCATGGACCTCGATGTTCCTCAGTCCCACTGGGCCAACATCGAGAAGCAATTGCTGAAAGCCGAGAAAAAGCTGCAAAAAGAACAGGAGCAACAACACGCCCTGATCGAAAAAGCCAAGCAGCTGGTTCATCAAATGGAGCAGGAAGAAGCGCGCAAGAAAGAAGCTGAACAGGCGTCCAGTGCAGCCGAGCAAGAGGTTGCAACCTCTGAAGATGAAACACAAAGCGATGACAACAGCGTGCCATTCGAGCAGGACACTGCCCCGGTTTCAGAAACACCAGAATCTGAGGCATCGGATGCAGAAGCTACCGAAGCCAGCGCTGCTGAAATTGACAGCGAAGAAGACTCCTCCGACGCTGACAAGCCAGCATCGGTATTTTGAAGATGAAGCGTCCTTGCCTGCTCTTTTAACGCGGCAGGGATGACACTTTCATCGGGCTGTTGGCGCAATCCAACAGCCTGTTAGTCCATCGTGGTACAGCCATTAGCCTGAAACAGGCTTAACAACTCGCTCCTGGTGATGCTATTTACGCCAGAGGCGCAGCTCCCGAAACTCGCCGGGACCCGCTTCCATCCAAAGCAGTTCGCCCTGATCTGCAAAGACGAACTTGTTCCCTACCAGAAAACCGGCTCGACGACGCCCTGAAACAGTGGCTGACGCCTGACGGCCCTGACGCTTGGCACTACGAGCGAAATCTTCTTGCAAGACATCCATACACTTGTCTCCAACTCGACCAATTCCACACGATCACGGTCAGGTTATCCGGCAAATATGACAGTCCTGTAAACCCCTGAAAACCCACAAAGTCGGTCTTTAACGGGCCATTCATGCGCTTGATGGACGCAATCGGGGTGTCATAATCGCCATCGGACGGTTGCCCTTACCAGACCGATCTATACAATGTGCCGCCCAAATTTTTTCAGGTCAACGAGATTACACACAATGGCAGTTCAATGGTTCCCCGGGCATATGAACAAAGCCCGCAAAAAAATCAGCGAGGCAATGCCCGAAATTGATCTGGTAATTGAGGTGCTCGATGCCCGATTGCCGTTCTCCAGCACCAACCCGCTGGTCGGAGAACTGCGCCGCAACAAGCCAGTGATCAAGGTACTGAACAAGGAAGATCTGGCCGACCCCAAAACCACCAGGCTGTGGGCCGACTACTTCAACCAGCAAGACAACACACATGCCTTGCCGTTGATCGCCGAAGACAAAAGCCATCTGAAGCGCCTGACCGCCTTGATGAAAAAACTGGGCAGCAACAAGACCGATAAAAAGCAATCCATCCGCACCATGGTGATGGGGATTCCCAATGTTGGAAAATCGACCCTGATCAACGGTCTGGCGGGTCGCTACATTGCCCGCACCGGCAATGAACCGGCAGTGACCAAGTCCAACCAGCTGATCGACCTTAAAAACGGCATCGTTCTGTCCGACACACCGGGAATTCTGTGGCCAAAGTTTGAAAACGAAAACAGCGGCTATCGTCTGGCAGCCAGTGGCGCGGTAAAAGATACCGCCATTGAATATCAGGACATTGCGACCTACGCCCTTGGCCATTTGCTGGTGGCGTATCCCAACCTGCTGCAAACCCGTTACAAGCTGAAAGTATTACCAGAAACCGCCCAGCAAGCATTGGAAGAGATTGGCCGCAAACGCGGTTGCTTGCGCCCCGGCGGCATCATTGACCTGCACAAGGCATCCGAGCTGGTGCTGCATGAAATGCGCTCTGGCAAGCTGGGCCGTGTCTCTCTGGAAACCCCGGAGCTGGTTCAGGAAGAACTGGCCGCCATTGAAGCGGCTCGCCTTGCCGCCCTGGCAGAAGCGGAAGAAAATCAGGACAAGGGTTAAACCCTATAACTGGCGCGGGTCTTCTCCCGCGCCTTTCACCGTAGTAGCCCGCCAACAGCCAACGCCTCTCACCACACGCTTTCCAAACACTTTCTCTTACCAGTCATTCACTCAACCCGCCCTCAAAACACGCCCTTTGGCCATACAGGCCTGCAAACCACACAGCAGTACGTTTACACCACGTCAATCTTGTAGCTTTCCAGCGACTCCGAATGGAAGCCGGGGACCCTCTGAATAACTCAGTGCCCGCTCTGGATGACAGGGCGACGCTGCATCACGAAGCTGATTTGCAGGCCTGACGGGTCAAGTCAAAAATCAGCGACACAGAGTCAGCAATGCCCTGCCATCCCAGTAGGGCGCGGCCTGCAGGCCGCCATAACTGCGTTGGCGAATTTGGAAAGGACCAGTCATTCCACTGCATTCGCCGCCTTGTTCTGACAACCTGCAGGACTCGCGCAGAGCTGTGCAGAGTTATTCAGAGGGTCCCTAGCTGAAAAACCGCTGGCAAAACCGGTATTATGTGCGGTCAACATTTTTCGGGACTCATTGGAGCAACAGCCAAATGACTACTTTTCTGATGCTTGCGGCACTGGTTGTCGTCGCTGGACTGGCGTATTACGCCTGGAACCTGACACGTCAGGTAAAAGACATGGAAGCCCGCCAACTGGAAGAACAACGTCAGGCAGAGCAAGCCCTGCGTGACCAACAAAAAAGCCTTTTACAAGATATTCAATTTCTCTGTACTTCCGTGCTCACAGAGCAGTGTGAAATGACAGAAGGGGTCATGCGACTGCAATATTTGGTGACAGGACTTGACCCAGAGGCCTGGAACGACGATAACTTGACGACAATGCGCGACTTTTACAGTCAGGTTTCCGACATGCCCATTTTGGAGGCATACAAGAAACTAAAACCCAAACAACAGTTCGAATTGGATAAGCGCCGGCACAAACTCGAAGAACGCCACAAGGACGACATAGAGCGCGAACTGGAGTGGTTGCGAAACCACACATTTCCTAACGTGTTTTTAATCCATTAAGGATTTCTCATGATTGTTCGTACCAGCTTGTTAGCTTCCCTTGCCTTCGCCAGCCTGCCCGCTTTCGCAGATTGGAGCGTGGCGCCAGAATCGGTCGTTACTTTCCAAACCTCCAAAAACACCAACATCACCGAAACTCACCGTTTCAAGAAGGTGTCCGGCAGCGTAACCGACTCCGGTGCAGCCATGGTCAGCATTGACCTCAGCAGCATCGATTCTGGCATCGAGATCCGCGATCAGCGAATGAAAACCATGCTGTTCAATACAGGCACTTTCACCACCGCCAACTTCCAGGCCATGCTGCCCAAGGGCACGCTAGCGAAGCTGGAAGAAGGCCACTCGGAAACCTTCAAGCTGTCCGGCAGCCTGTCGCTGCACGGTGAACGCAAGAGTCTCAGTACCGACGTCATCGCAACGCCAGCGCAAGATGGCAAGCTGGTCGTTTCAACCCTGACCCCTATTATACTGAGCGCCTCTGATTTCAGCCTGACCAGTGGTATCGAATCCCTGCGTCAGGTAGCTGGCCTGAATGCCATTTCCACCACAGTGCCCGTCAATTTCACGCTGGTCCTGAATCCTTGATAAAAATTTGGGGCCGCCAGCCGACTGGCGGCCCCTAGCCTGTCCTTTTCTGCTAGTATCCCGCCCCTGAAATCGCAAGCCTGCCGGAAGCCTCGTTGATTCTTGTGTTTGACTCAGGCGTTGGTGGCCTGAGCGTTGCTCGGGAAATACGCCAACAACAGCCTGCCCGCCAGATTCACTATCTGATGGACACTGCTTTTTTTCCTTACGGTATCCGCGAGGACGACGCCTTGCGGCGCCGTATTGTGTCGGTGTGTCGTCAGGCGTGTGCAAAAATCGATGCAAAACTCTTGGTGATAGCCTGCAATACCGCCAGCACCCTGGCGTTGGAGCAGTTGCGGTCGGTTCTGGATATACCGGTTGTCGGTGTCGTTCCTGCCATCAAGACCGCTGCCCGCTACACTGTCAGTGGCCGCATCGGCTTATTGGCGACCGCAGCGACGGTACGGCGTCCCTACACGGATGACCTGATCGAGCAGCATGCCAGCCATTGCCACGTCGCCCGACTGGGTAGCAGTGAACTGGTGACACTGGCGGAAGACATGGTGCTGGCCGATGCCCGTTCTGCAAGCCACGCGGCTGTGCCACTACAACAACGGCGGCATCAGCTACAAAAGCAGCTACAGCAACTGCTGGGCGAGTGGCTGGTGCAGCATCAGCCCGATCAGGTGGTCTTGGGGTGTACGCACTTCCCGCTGCTGAAAGCCGATTTAAGTGCCTTGTGGCCAGACATTGGCTGGGTTGATTCCGGTATGGCCGTGGCTAACCGGGTCACCGATTTGTTGGCAGGGGCGGAAAAGCCGACCACTGGCGGCCTCCGGGTTCACCACACAGGTGCCGGAGCGCAAGCAAGAACATGGCAGCTGAACCTGTCAGAAATCTGGCCGGATGGCGACGAGATCATGATTGATCCGCCATCCAGCCCATGGGTTGAGCCCGAGATCAGCAACAACAGCTGACAACCGGAACAGCCGCGTTAGCCGATTTTACCGGCTGATAAACAAAACACACTTATACAAGATACAGTTCTTGTATAACTATTTATTAATTGAGTATAGTGCTCAGGTATCGAAAAACTTCGGAAACAACATGTCTGAACTCGAATCCCTATACAGCAAGGTGCTGACCGAACTTGGTGAAAACACCCAACGTGAAGGCCTGCTGGACACCCCAAAACGCGCTGCCAAGGCCATGCAATTCCTGACCAGCGGTTATCAGGGCAATCTGGAAGAGGTGACCAACGGTGCCATTTTCAGCAGCGACAATGATGAAATGGTGGTTGTGGAAGGCATTGAGTTCTACTCCTTGTGCGAACACCACATGCTGCCGTTCATCGGCAAGTGCCACATTGGCTACCTGCCAAACGGCAAGGTACTGGGCTTGTCCAAGTTTGCTCGCATCGTTGACCTGTTTGCACGCCGTCTGCAAATCCAGGAAAACATGACCAAACAAATCGCCGACGCCGTGTCCGAAGTGACCGGTTGCCGCGGTGTTGGTGTGATCATTGAAGCCAAGCATATGTGCATGATGATGCGCGGTGTACAAAAGCAGAACTCGATGATGCGCACGTCCGTTATGCAAGGCGACTTCCGCCAGAATCAGGCAACCCGCAGTGAATTCATGCGTCTGGTAGGCCTGTAACAACCTGCCGACCAATATCGGTGGATTGAATTAATATGGCAGCCCTCGGCTGCCATATTGCGTTTGGGTTCTCGCTCCACACTCCTCCATCTCACACTTCTCCATCTCGCTCTCAGTAACACCTCCATTATCCCCACCCATGTACTGATGATTTCAGGCCAGGAACCGGCCTATCGAAAAAGCATGTTGCAGCGATATTTCATCCAGACTACTGTTTAAAGACAGGATGGATTTCTGCTGGATCATACCTTTCGGGGGGATAGCACATGAAGCGTGTAACTCTGGCATTCTGGCTGACTTGCTCAGCGTTCTCCAATGCTGCCATGGCAGCTCAACCACTCAACACCCACACCCAACCAAACAAGCACGCCCACGTGGCCTTTAGCGGCCAACCACTCACACTACTCAGCACCCACAGCCGCGATATTGGCTACCTGCCACAGGCCTATACCGGGCAATATTTTGAAGCGTCCGACCGCACGCACGGTGTACGTCAGCTTAATCTCACCGTTCACAGCGACGTGCTCAGTGGCCGAACCATTGGCATGAACCTGCTGGAACAGATCGTCATCAACGAAAACTGGGAAACCGTACTGGAGCTTGAAGACCGCATGAACAGTCTGGTGAAAATGCTCGACCGTCGACTGGTGAAAGGCGATCACATCATCATTGAGTACACCGAAGGGCGCGGCTCAGAGATTCAGGTACAAGGGGAGTTTATGGGAATTCTATTGGGGCAGGATTTATTCGACGCCATTGCCTCCAGCACAGCAAGTCCGCTCACCATGGCAACACCCTCCATTTCCAACCTGTCTGCACCAGAGCCGTCCAGACCACAGCAATCACTGCTAAAAACCAACCTGAAAACACCGGAATCAGGCATTGCCAAGGTTTCGCTTTAGTCTCGCAGCAACAAACCGGGCTAAGAAACAGCTACCAAAAAAACAGCTCCGAAAAACAGAAAAGACGGCCGGAGCCGTCTTTTCTGTTTTCAGGTACTGCAGTCAGATACTTCTTTTTGAGCGTAGAGAGCGATTCGAGGGGTAATCGCAATCAGAACTTGTAGCCAGCACTAACGAAGTAGACCAGCGGGTCGATTTCTACATCCAGTCCGTCAGCGGCGCCACCTTTGATCTTGGTGTCGATATCCATCTTCCAAACGGATGCGTTCACCAGCCAATGTTCATCCAGCTGGTAATCAATGCCGGCGGAGTATGCCAGCCCCCAGCTTGGCTCCAGACCGTTGGTCCCCAGATTCCCGTCGTCTTTTTCATCAAAGAAGAAGGTGTAGTTCAGGCCCAAGCCAACATATGGCTGCAATTTGGAGCCTTCACCCATTGGGTAATATTGAGCCGATACAGTGGGTGGCAGCTGCTTGGAGGTCGCAATGGTTGCACCATCGATAGCACCACCATCACCTTCTACTTCGTGTTCAAACGGCGTGGCGGCCAGTAACTCCACGCCGAAGTTTGGAGACACCATGTAAATTGCAGTCAGACCAAGCTGAGTGTCGTTCTGTGCATCCAGCTCACTGCCTGGCACCAGTGCGCTGCTGTCAGCATTCCCATCCTTTGGAGCAACCGTAATCACACCGGCTTTAACAATGATATCGCCGCCTTCATACGCCAGTGCTGGCATGGCAGAAAAAACAACAGCAGAAGCCAACAGGGTTTTCAACATTTTCATAATGCACTCCTAGATACCGTGCGCTTGTCAGATGTGGCCAGATTAAAGTCTGCACCCGGCCCCTCTTTGACCCAAATCAAACGCCGTCCCGGCACCATCGCGCATCTGCTGCCAAACTTGTGGCAGGTCAAGTTGGAACAAAGCGGACAAATCTTTACCCCTGCGCTGGCATGAAATTTTCTTGCTCAACCTCGCATGTTTCGGCCCTTCCACTAGACTTGTTACTGATTTGCAACTTGTTGTCACCAGAAAAGGAATGCCCTGCCAGTGAAGTTACTGACATCCGCCTTCAGTACCCGAGTCGGCCAACGCCTGCTGCTGTCTTTGCTGATCGCCAGTCTGACGATCACCATGACGACGCTGGCGTGGATACTGGCGCTTGACTACAACCAGGGGAAAACCAACGTCACCAACAACCTGTCACGGCTCGAAGAAAGTTACCGTTCCAGCTTGGCCATCAGCCTCTGGAACTTTGATGAACAACAACTGATGGCCCAAATGCAGGGCTTTCTGAATTTTGAAGGCATTGAATACGTGGTGCTTCGTAGCAAGGACTTTGGCGACCTGGAGTCCGGTACACCCCTGAAGGAGCCCGACTTCGACTATCAGTTTGACCTCATTCACAGCAACGCCAGCCAATCGATTCATCTGGGCAAAATTGAGATTCAGGGCAGTTTTGCCCACGTCCGCCAAACCGTCCTGAAACACGGGCTGCAGCTGGCGGCGGTGCAACTGATCACCACCCTGGTCATTGCCATCGTACTGATGCTGTTGATTCATTTGCACATCACCCGCCACCTGCAACACCTGGGCAACTGGGCCAGGTCGTTCTCCATTGCCCGGCCAGATAACAAGCCGTATTTACGGCGTAACCGGCGCAAGGCCCGCAGGGACGAACTCGATACCCTGGTGGAAGCCTTTGAGTGGATGCAACAAACCATCGTCAGCGATACCACACAGCAGGAAATCGCTACCCAGGCGCTGAGCTACACCCACGAGCAGCTCAACATGGCGATTGAAAACACCGAGCTGGGTTACGGCAAATACCGCGTTAAAGAAGGCAAACTGGAGATAAACCGCAACTTCTGCCAACAACTGCGAATCACCCAGAGCGAGCTGGACCAGCTGGAAAACCCGCTGCACCGCATTCTCGAACGCATACAGGGTGATCAGGCAGAAACCCAACGGGAACGTATCTATCAGCTGCTGCAAGGCCGTGTTCGGCGTGTCAGAGGCGACTTCCGCGTACTCAAGTTCAACGGTCAGGATGGCTATCTGGAAATCAGCTTCCACGCCTTCAGTTTTCACAACAACCAGCCCGAAGAAGTGATTATTTGCTGTTCCGACCGCACCTCGGAAATGAACGGCCGCATTCAACTGCAAGAACTGAGTGCACGAATGGAGGCCTCGTTGCGCAGCCAGCGTGAGGATTTCCAGCACGAACTGCTGGAAAAAACCAACAAACTGAACAGGGTTGAACGCGAACAGGCGCGGGTCAGCCAACGGCTGGCCTCGCTACAACACCGGCGTATTTTCGAGACGCTGGAAGCCTTGTTGAACAGTGCCTCGGAAGCCGTTATCCAATGTCGTCAGTGCGATAACAATAGCCAGAATCAGGCCCATCAACTGACGCTCGCCCATCGGGCTCTGGCGTTGATCGCTTCGGCCGACCCACAACCATTCGATCTCGTGCTGCACATTCGCAAACAGCTTGAGCTAGCGTTAGGCAATGAGTTGGTAAAAGTAAGAAGCCAGTTCCCAAGAACCCTGATCATCACCAGCAACGCCGCTGTCATCGACTACATTCTCGACCAATTGGTGGCGTACCCAGCCCAGCAGTTTGGCCTCAAGGCCGAGCAATTATCCCTGAGGCTGGAGCTACAGGATCAGCTGCTGATCATGCGGATAGCCTGGCAGGACAACGGCCATCATCTTGATACCCTGTTCCCATTCCCATCACGGGAACTGTGCGCCGATTTGTCAGAAATGGAGCTTCGCGGTAATTTACAGTTTGAGGAGGCCAACGGCCTGCTTTCCGCTGTTATTACGATTGATCTGGATGGCTGAACAACATGCATTCCCGCGACCCAAGGGAAATTCACCGACTTATTCACCTGGTTATGCAAACCGGGCCGACCGAACCACGTGCCGCACTGCTGTGCCACTCGCTGCAGCAACAGCTGGCAGCCATTGATGCCGCCGCTATGGGTGGCATGCACGGTAGCCAACTCAGCCACACCGACAAGGAAAACCTGCACCTGATTTTGCAGGCCAGCCTGACCGATGCGGATTTGTTGTCGTGGTGGGGACGCTTCGCCCGACTGACAATGCCGGGCATCGACGTGCGCCTGCACATCGAAAAAAAGGATGCCTGCGTATCCATCCACTGCGATCAGCTGGGCGGCCTGCCTGATGCCCTTGCCCGCCCTCTGAACCAGTATCTGGTGGCATACACCGAAAGCCGTCTGGCTCATGGACTCATGGAGCTGGGTTTTCTGGATACCAATCGCCGTGTCAGTGCCAGCAGCGAGAATCGCTACCCGCTGCCGGGCAACCCGGAACGCAAAGGCTCCATTCCTGCCGTGCGTGCGCGCCAGCAATGCCACAAAGCACTGGCGTTGTTGCCCGGTAGCGAACACGACCTCGGCGTAGCCATTTCCAACTGGATCGAGAAACAAACGTTGGTGCCTTGCATCGACGACTGTGCCGAAGCGTTCAAAACCAGCGCCCGTACCCTGAATCGCAAACTGGCGATGATTGGTATCCGCTACAACGGTCTGCAAGAGCAACATCGCAGCTTCCGCGCCTTGCAAGGCCTGCAAGATCAGGAACGACCCATCTGGCAAATTGCCGAGGATTTGGGCTACGATAACCAGGCCAACTTTGGCCGCGCCTGCCGTCGCTGGTTTGGCCAGTCGCCCAAGGTTCTGAAAGAAATGCTCAATCCGCCCTTGCAACAAGAATTGCGCTGGTAGCCATAAGCAGTTATCGACAGAGCATGGAACAATGTCCCGGTTTGCGTATCTGATTTCCCGTTAGACTTTGATCAGGAGGCAGTTATGCAAACCCAACACCACGATCTTGGACAGCTGTTTCAACAACTCGGCCTGCCCAGCGACGATTACTCCATCGAACATTTCATTGAAAGCCAAAAGCCCTTGGCCAGCACGACCCGGGTAACCGACCTGGATTGCTTCTCACGGGCGCAGAAGTCGTTCTTGCTCGAATCCCTGATCGAAGACTCAGACTGGGCAGAAGCGGTCGACACACTGGATGCCCTGCTGCATCAACCTGCCGACATTCGTCCTTCCTGACCGTCTGGCCGCATCCCATAACAACAAGGTGCGGCCGTTCGCCCTGAAGCCACATCCTGCCCGTACCTGAACAGCTTGAAAGCAAGCCGCAGGACGCTTACAGTCGCGACTCTTCTACACAGATACGAGGTTCGCTGTGGCCTACCCACATTTCATCGCTATTGATTCAAGCTCCTACGAAGAGGAAGCGCATCCGATTGCCATCGCCTGGTCACTGGCCGATGGCCGAATCAAAACCACGCTGATTCAACCGGACGATGGCTGGGAAGACTGGGACTACGCACTGGAAGACATTCATGGCATCTCGCAAGACACGCTTTATCAGCGTGGCGAAACCACCTGGGCGATCGTTCGGGAGCTGGAAAACGACCTCGATCAGACCTACCTGATGACCGAGGAAGAAGAGCGCACAGAAATGCTACTGGGCAAAATCTACGAGGCCTGCAACCGCGAACTGAGCCTGGAAGTGGGCGACTACTCGGAAGAGATTTCAGACCGTGAAGCCGTCAGCGAAGCCACTGACGCTCTTTTCCACCAGCAGCTGGCCTGCGATGACCGAGTGCTGGTGATGCTGCAAACCTGGGCCCGAGAACACGGCGAAAGTGTGGTGTTTGACGAAGAAGAATCGGACGAAGAATCCGATAGCTAACCCCAACAACGCTATCCTTTAGGGGACATCTATTTAATCCGGTGCTCACTCTGGGCTACCGGGTGGTTTCGAATCTCGAAGCCGACTTGCAGGCCTGACGGGTCAAGTCAAAAGTCGGCGACACTGAGTCGAGATCATCCGGCAGCCCCCGCAGGGCGCGGGTTGCCGCTGCCCAGTACTGTGTTGACGAACTTGGAAAGACTCGGCCGGAGAGGTACGTCATTCCACTGCGTTCGTCGCCTTGCACTGAACAACGGCAACACTCGCGCAGAGCCGTGCAGGATTAAATAGATGTCCCCTTTACGAGCGAACGTCTTAGCAAGCTCTACATACAAACATGCTGCCCGCAGGCAGCATGTTGAATCAGATCTGGGTGGATCACACGCTGTGCGCTCACATCGACACACGCTCGATATTGGAAGGCTGCAGCCCACCCGGTAAGCACATATCGGAATGGCCCGCCTTACGAATCGTCAAAATCACCCGACCAACCGTAAAACCAAACTTGCTCATGCGGGTTTCGTTGACGATGGTGCGGTTGTTTACCTGAAACATCCAGTCATCCATGTTCAGCTTGACGGTATCGCCCTCTCCCGTCTGGTAGTGCAGAACGTATTCCATGTTCAGACTGTTGCCTGCAAACTGCATCCGGGTGGCTTCCGGCACATCGTTGGCCCGAGCCAGATAACTGCCCGTGCCGTCCGGTACCAGAGTCCAGATACGCTTTTCGTAATCGCCTTCAACACGATCATTGAACTGGAACACCTCATCCAGTGTACCGACGCCAGCACTGTCCCAGCTGGCATTGATACGGGCCGAGAAGTGGCGGCTGACGCGGCCACGATAATCCTTGACGATGCCGTCCGCACACAGACGACCATCAAAAAATTGCTTCGGGTCCAGCACCGGAGTCATGTCCGAATAATACTGAACACTGGTCGAGCTACAGCCCGTCAAAGCCAGAAGCACACCGCCCAACACAGCGGATTTGATAACACGTTTCATAATTCACCCTGAAACTGGCTTGTATGTGCATAGTGTATCGGATAACACTTGTACAAAACATATGCAGAAAGAAAAGCCACATGGCGTAGTGTGGAAAGAGACTGTTGCCGAGCAAAGCCCCTGAATGACCGAATTAGTCATTTTGCCGGGTTCGCTTGATAAATCGGGCCTTGCACTCAAGATCCACCAGCGAAAATATACTGTATTTGTAATCGCCAATCTGGACGTAACTGGCAACTTCCTTATGCAAGCTGGGCCAATGTCGCTTGAACACCTTGGCCGGATAAAAAATCGTCGGGCTACCTCGGAAATAACTTTTTGCCAAAGTATCCCCGGCGGCCTTGGCATCACGGTCACGGCACTCTGCCACGGCCGACACAGACCCCAGCAACAATAGCAGCACAGCACACACGCCCGACAGTTTGCCCATTGTACGCCCCCGAAATAACACCTTTTCAGATCCTAGAATAAAAAAGCCCCGATGACACGAGGCCATCGGGGCGATCTCTTCTTGAGCACAGAAGAAACAGAACGCGATTACTCGTCGCTACCCAGCACGCCAAAGATTTGCAGCAGGCTTACGAACAGGTTGTACAGAGACACATACAGCGACACGGTCGCCATGATGTAGTTGGTTTCGCCACCATGCAGAATGTTGCTGGTTTCGTAAGCGATCAAACCACTCATCAGGATCACGAACAGGGCAGACACTGCCAGGCCCAGCGCTGGGATTTCAAAGAAGAAAGCACCCAGCGACAGTACGAAGGCTGTGATAATGCCGACCATCAGGGTCTTGCCCCAACCGGACAGATCCTTACCGGTAGACAGCACCCAACCGGACATACCGAAGAAGATCAGGCCGGTGGTGCCCAGAGCATTCATGATGATGCCGTTACCACCCGGGATGCTGGCGTACATGGACAGAATCGGGCCCAGGGTGTAACCCATAAAGCCGGTCAGTGCGAAAACAGACAGAATGCCCATCGCGCTGTCCTTGGTCTTGTGAACCGCAAACAGTAAACCAAAGTAACCCACCAGCGTCAGGATGAAGCCCGGGTGCGGCAAGTTCATGGCCATGGAAACACCGGCTACCGCGGCACTGAACAACAGTGTCATGGACAGCAGCATGTAGGTATTGCGCAGAACCTTACGGCCGTCCGCCGTAACGGCACTGTTCTGTGGCTGCTCCAGCACAACGGAGTCAACACGACTCTCGGCAGGCTTGGAGTTCAGATAGTCTGGACGACTCATAGATATTCTCCTTAGGATTTGTTTTCCAACAGCTTGCTATTTTATGGAACCGTCGTCGAAAATAATATTCGAATTAACTAACACCAATAGCTCGGTTTTTACGAAGTATGCGACGTCTTAACTACAAGCATTTGCAGTATTTTCACGCCGTTGCTGCGGAAGGCAGCGTCCAGGGTGCCGCTGAACGTCTGAACGTTACACCGCAGACCATCAGTGGCCAGCTAAAGTTGCTGGAAGACGACATGGGCGTCAATCTGCTTGTGAAATCCGGCCGCGGCCTGGAGTTGACCGACGCCGGCCACGTGGCGATGGATTATTGCAAACAGATCTTTCAGTTAGGCGACGAGCTGCAGGAAGTGATGAATCTGGGCATTACCGAGCGGCCAACGGAATTCCGGGTCGGCATTGTCGATGCCTTACCCAAGTCCATTGCCCACCGGTTGCTACTGCCAGCCCTCGACCTGCCCGGCCAGATGCGGGTGGTGTGCCACGAAGAGCAAATGTCGGTACTGCTTGGGGAATTGGCGGTTCACAGACTCGATCTGGTGCTGGCTGACAGTCCTATTCCGCCGGGTATGAACATTCGCTGCTTTAACCAACTGTTGGGGCAAAGCCGACTGGCGTGCTTCGCCACCACCGACCTGATTGAGCGCCACGTAGCAAGCGTGTCTGAATCGGACCCAGACACCGCCCAGCAACGCAGACCCTTCCCGCAATGCTTGACCGATGCGCCAGTGCTGTTGCCAACCGATACCGCATCAGGTCTTAGAACCGATCTGCTGAGCTGGTTCAACCGCACGGGCATCACACCAAGAATCACCGGCGAGTTTGACGATTCGGCATTGTTAAAAGCCTTTGGCAGTCAGGGACATGGGTTTTTCTTTGCACCGGCGGTGATCGCCGAAGAAATTTGCACCCGCAACACGGTGCAATGCATCGGCGTGGTAGACGAGCTGAGCCAGCAGTTTTACGCCATTTCCGCCGAGCGACGCATTCGCCATCAGGCGGTAAAAGCCATTACCGAACAAACGCCGCTTGCTGAAGCCACTCCCGAACCGGAAAGCAAAAAGGTAAAGAAAAAAGAAAAGAGCAGCGACGAGGGCGAAGCAGACGGATAACCCGCTCCTGCCCTCTCTACAGCAGATTTACTCTTCGACCAGGGTTTCGCAGCGGAATTGACCACTACTACCACCCAGATGCTGCGCCAATCGAGGCAGTACATCCTGCATTTTCTGCATCAGGGTGAACGGCGGATTCACCACCAGCATGCCTGACGAGGTCATGCCACGGCCTTCCGTGTCTGCCTGCAAGCCCAGTTCAAACACCTGGATATTGCGGATACCGGTTTTGCGGAACTGCCGCTCCATCTCATCAATGCGGTCACGATCCACCACCGGATACCAGATGGCGTAAGTTGCCGTTGCCATGCGTCGGTGCGCCTTTTCAACGGTTTCAACCACGGTCTGATAATCGGTTTTGATCTCGTAAGGTGGGTCAATTAATACCAGGCCGCGACGAGCCTTGGTCGGTAGCAAGGCCACCAGCCCCTGAAAACCGTCTTCGTTACGCGCCTTGATGCGGCGCTCTCGATACGTCAGCTGCTCCAGACTGCCAAATTCCCGAGGATGCAGTTCAAACAGATAGCCTTGATCCTGCTCCCGCAGCATCTGCCAGCCAAACCACGGCGAGCCAGGATAAGTGGTTGCCCCATGCTCTGCCCGCCCCTGTTCAACCAACGCCAGATAGCTGGCCAGTTCCGGCCATTGCTTGGCATCAAGTTTGGCAATACCGGTGAGGTATTCCCGGTTTTTGCCGGATTCTGCCGACTCCAGCTGATACATGCCCGCCGCCGAGTGGGTATCAATGTACACAAACGGCTTGTCCTTGCGATGCAGGTATTCAAGCACCTCAACCTGCACAAAGTGCTTCAGAACATCGGCAAAGTTGCCAGCGTGAAAGGAATGGAGATAACTCAGCATGAAAACACTCTTTCAAAATAGGGGCAGTCCGGATTAACCGAACGCCAGAAACAAACATGCCGCAAACCCAAGGGCTGCGGCATGTGATGATATGACCGTTGCAAAGGTGCTTACGGACGGTCGTCGATCTCTTCCTCAATCTCTGGCGGAATCAAATCCTCGCGGGTCAGATTCAGCGCCATCAACAGGGTCGCGGCAACATAGATGGATGAGTAAGTACCAATCACAATACCCACGGTCAGCGCCATGGCAAAGTTATGGATTAACTCACCGCCCACAAACAACAGCGCCAACAGCACCAGAATGGTGGTGAAGGACGTCATCAGGGTACGGTCCAGTGTTTTGTTGATGGCGTTGTTCATGATTTCCGCTGCATCACTGTGACGCATGGTACGGAAGTTTTCACGAATACGGTCCGCGACAACGATGGTGTCGTTGAGCGAGTAACCAATCACCGCCAGCAAGGCCGCAAGCACAGTCAGGTCGAATTCCAGCTGGAACAAGGAGAATACACCCAGGGTAATCAACACGTCGTGGAACAAGGCAGCAACCGAGCCCACTGAGAACTTGAACTGGAAACGCGCGGCAACGTAGATCATCACCACACCCAATGCCATCAGCAGCGCCAGGCCGCCCTGGTCACGCAGCTCTTCGCCCACGTTGGCACCCACAAATTCGCTGCGCATCAGCGTCAGCTGGTTGCTGGCGTCAACTTGTTGCAGCACTTGCAGAACCTCGTTGCCAAGGTCGGCACGGAAGGCTTCGGACATACGCATCAGGATGTCGGTTTCAGAACCAAAGGTCTGCACCGTGACGTCCTTGTAGCCTGCGGCTTCCAGCGCAGATGAAATCTGCTCCACTGGCTGGGCTTTTTCGTATTGAACTTCCAGCAGCGTACCGCCAGTGAAATCCAGACCCAGGTTCAGACCTTGCACAGACAGGGAAATGATCGAAGCCAGCAACAATGCGCCAGAAAACAGCAGCGCAAAGCGACGGTACTTCATAAAGTCGAAGGCAAATTTCATCAGACGTTACCTCCGATGGACAGGGTTTGCAGGCGGCGACCACCGTAAATCCAGTTGGTCAGCGCACGGGTCAACATGATCGCAGTGAACATGGAGGTGATGATGCCGAACGACAGGGTAACGGCGAAGCCTTTCACCGGACCGGTACCTACCGCGAACAGAATCACCGCCACAATCAGCGTGGTCAGGTTGGCATCCAGAATGGTGGTAAAGGCACGGTTGTAACCTTCGTGAATGGCTTGCTGTGGTGAGCGACCGGCCCGCAATTCCTCACGAATACGCGAGAAAATCAGCACGTTGGCATCCACCGCCATACCGACGGTCAGAACAATACCGGCGATGCCCGGCAGCGTCAGCGTGGCGCCAACAATACTCATGAGGGCAATCAGCACCACGATATTGGCAATCAGCGCCACGTTGGCGATCAGGCCGAATACACGGTAGTAAACGGTCATCAACACCAGCACCAGCGCCAGACCCAGAATCACCGAGTTGGTACCTTGCTGAATGTTCTCTTTACCCAGGCTTGGGCCAACGGTACGTTCTTCAACAAAGTACATCGGCGCTGCCAGCGCACCAGCGCGCAGCAACAGGGCCAGTTCGGATGCTTCAGCAGATTCCAGACCAGTAATACGGAACGAGGAACCCAGCTGGCTCTGAATGGTGGCCAGCGAGATGATGGACTTCTCCACCACCTGAATGGTTTTTGGCTGTTCAACGCCGTCTACCATTTCATAAATGGTCTTCGGCTTACGCTCAACGAACAACACTGCCATACGACGTTTGATCGCCTTACGGGTTACCTGCGCCATGATGGCACCGCCCTTGGAATCAAGGTCAATGTTCACCTGTGGCATGCCGTTTTCATCAAACGACGGTTGAGCGTTGGTCACGCTGTCACCGGTGGTAATCACGGTTTTTTGCAGACGCGCAGTGCGGAACTCGTCACTGCGGAACGGGTATTCTTCAGTGGTAATGCGAGAAGCACCTGGCTCGGCTTCCAGACGGAATTCCAGGTTGGCTGCCTTGCCCAGAATCTTCTTGGCTTCAGCAGTATCTTGTACGCCCGGCAACTCAACTACGATGCGGTTGCGGCCCTGACGCTGCACCAGCGGCTCGGCAACACCCAGCTCATTCACCCGGTTACGCAGGGTGGTCAGGTTTTGCTTCAGCGCATAGTCTTCCAGTTCCTTGATTTTCTGTTCGGTCACAGACAAACGCACCAGATAACGGTCGTTTTCATCAAGGTCTTCACGCAGGAATTCCGGGTATTCACGAGACAGGAAAGAGTCGGCTTCGTCGCGTACCGCAGCATCCACAAAGTGAACGTCAATGTGGTTGCCTTCAACCACTACACGACGGTATTTAATGCCTTCTTCACGCAGGCGGGTGCGCAGCTCTTCGCGGTAGTTCTTGATGCGACCAGCCATGTAGTCTTCCATGTCCACTTCCATCAGGAAGTGCACACCGCCGCTCAGGTCCAGACCCAGTGTCATCGGGCCCGCGCCCATCGACAACAGCCAGTCCGGCGTCGTCGGCGCCAGGTTAAGTGCAACAATGTAATCGTCACCCAACTCGCGTTGTACCAGATCCTTGGCCGCCAGTTGATGCTCGGAAGAGGTCAAACGCACCAGCGCGGTGCTGCCGTTGACTTCGTCTGCCAGCACATCAATGCCGTTTTGCTGAAGGATTTCATTTACGTTGCTGACAACGCTCTGGGACATTTCCGCGCCAGCTTGCGCTGGAGTCACCTGAATGGCGGGATCGGGTGGATACAGATTCGGCGCTGCATAAACAGCGGCCAATGCCAATACAAACAGTATCAGCAGGTTTTTCCATAGGGGATATTTGTTGAGCATAACCTGCCCTTGTGAATACTCGGATCAGACACAGCCGTAACCTGTGTTACGGCTGTGGTGGAAGGGAATTAACCCAGAACGTCCTTGATGGTGCCTTTTGGCAGCACCATGGTTACTGCAATTTTCTGCACTGGCAGTTCAATGCCATTGCCTACTTCCAGCACAACGAAGTCTTCAGAAACCTTGGTTACACGACCCAGCATGCCGCCAGCCATGACCACTTCATCACCCTTGTTCAGGTTGCCGATCAGTTCCTTGTGCTCTTTCTGACGCTTGGACTGTGGACGCCACAGCAGGAAGTAGAAGATCAACAGGAAACCACCCAGGAAGACCAGCTGACCCATGGCACCCATTGGGCTTTCACCAGCACCTTCAGCCAGCGCAGCGCTGGATACAGACATCGCGATCAGAGCGAACAAAGCTTTCATCTAGTTATTTCTCCAAAAACATCCCGGCTACCCTATCATGGGCACACGACACTTATTTTACGCCGCCGCATCAACGACGACGTTATGAAACGGTGGCCAAGCCTGATCAAACGTTCTGTTCAGGGCTTTCTGGCGCGTCCAAAGGTGGCGTTGTTCTGCCACGCTTGGCATAAAAGTCATCTACAAAGCTCGCAAATGTACCTTCTTCCAGAGAACGGCGCAAACCAGCCATGAGGGTCTGGTAGTAGTGCAAATTGTGAATGCTGTTCAAGGTTGCACCCAGAATTTCCCTACATTTATCAAGGTGATACAGGTAAGCACGGCTGTAGGTGCGGCAGGTGTAGCAGTCACATTCCGCATCAATTGGCCCGGTATCGTTACGATTTGCGGCGTTGCGGATTTTCAGCACGCCGGTGGACGTAAACAGATGGCCGTTACGGGCATTACGGGTTGGCATCACGCAATCGAACATATCGACACCGCGACGAACCCCTTCAACCAGGTCTTCCGGTTTGCCAACCCCCATCAGATAGCGAGGTTTATCTTGCGGCATTTTCGGCGTGGTGTGAGACAGAATGCGCAGCATGTCCGGCTTTGGCTCACCCACACTCAGACCGCCAATGGCGTAACCATCAAAGCCGATATCGGTCAGGCCTTGCAGCGACTCATCGCGCAGGTCTTCGTACATACCGCCCTGAATAATGCCAAACAGCGCCGACGGATTGTCGCCATGAGCGGCCTTGGAACGCTCCGCCCAGCGCAATGACATCCGCATGGAATCCGCGGCTTCTTTTTCGGTCGCCGGGTACGGCGTGCACTCGTCGAAAATCATCACAATGTCAGAACCCAGATCACGCTGAACCTGCATTGAGCTTTCCGGCGTCATCAGCACCTTGTCGCCATTCACCGGAGACTGAAAGGTCACCCCTTCTTCGGTGATCTTGCGCATATCGCCCAGGCTGAACACCTGAAAACCGCCGGAGTCGGTCAGAATGGGTTTGTTCCAGCCAATGAAGTCGTGCAAGTCGCCGTGCTGTTTGATCACTTCCGTGCCCGGACGCAGCATCAGGTGGAAAGTGTTGCCAAGAATGATGTCGGCCCCCAGCTCTTCTACCTGATCCGGGTTCAGCCCCTTCACCGAGCCATAAGTGCCCACCGGCATAAACGCCGGAGTCTGGATATCGCCGCGCGGAAAGGAAATTTTACCGCGTCGGGCATGGCTGCTGTCGTCGCTGGTCATCAGCTCGAAGCTCATCATGCATTGGCGGGCAGATTGAGCGGACTTGTTGGTTTCGGAACTCATTGGATCTCCTCAGCACCGTCATTAGAGGCCGGTACGAAATCCGGGCTCTGTGGACGGGTCAGCAACATGGCATCGCCATAGCTGTAAAAACGGTATTGTTCGGCAACGGCATGCTCATACGCAGCCATGGTGTGCTCTTTGCCACAAAAAGCAGACACCAGCATGATCAGGGTCGATTCCGGCAAATGGAAGTTGGTGATCATGGCGTCAACCGACCGGAATTGGTAACCCGGGTAGATAAAGATACGGCTGTCGCCCTGAAATGGCTCGATCACCCCGGAAGTACTGGCACTTTCCAGGCTGCGTACCGAGGTTGTACCGACCGCAATCACACGACCGCCATTGGCGCGGGTCTGTTTTACGGCGTTGGCAACCTGTTCACTGACTTCAATGTACTCGGCATGCATTTCATGCTGGGTAACATCATCAACCTTGACTGGCTGAAACGTACCGGCACCCACGTGCAGGGTGACAAACTCGGTCTTCACGCCCTTTTCACGAATCGCATCCAACAACGCATCATCAAAATGCAAGCCCGCCGTCGGCGCCGCGACGGCGCCAGGCTTTTCGGCATACACGGTTTGATAACGTTCACGGTCAAAGTCGTTATCTTCGCGTTCCATATAGTGAGGCAAAGGAATATGACCCGCCTGTTCCAGCAACTCCAGCACACTGCCTTCGGCGTCAAAACGCAAATGGAACAGCGTGCCCTGACGGCCAAGTACTTCCACATTATGGCCAGCAACCTTGAGTATCTGACCGGCCTTTGGAGAGCGGCTGGCTTTTACATGGGCCAATGCTTCGTTGTCGTCCAGCAAACGCTCAACCAGCATTTCTACCTTGCCGCCGGTTTCCTTTTCGCCGAACAGTCGCGCCGGAATCACGCGGGTATTGTTGAATACCAACAAATCGCCAGGCTGAACAAAGTCCAGAACGTCCTTAAAGGTACTATCTGTTAACGCGCCGGTTTGACCATCGAGTTTCAATAACCTCGACGCCGTGCGTTCTTCTGCCGGGTAACGGGCAATCAGCTCGTCTGGCAGGTGAAAATTAAAGTCACTGGTTTTCATGAGAGGGATTCAGTTGAAGCACAGCTATACAGATAGCGGTGACAATAGGCATTCGAATACAGCAGCAAGATTACCCAACAAGTTTCGCTAAGTTAAGGAATAACTTGAAAAAAATGTTTGACAGACGAAATTTCGGCTGTAGTATACGCGGCCACTGACAGCTACTCAGTCACGCCAGAGTGGCGAAATTGGTAGACGCAGGGGATTCAAAATCCCCCGCCTTAACGGGTGTGCCGGTTCGAGTCCGGCCTCTGGTACCAAATCGTGATTGAGGTCAGTTACAAGTTGCAAACGCCCAGGTGGTGGAATTGGTAGACACGCTGTGTTCAGGTCGCAGTGAGCTTACGCTCGTGAGAGTTCGAGTCTCTCCTTGGGCACCAAACTTAAACGTTGTTTGCACTTGATTTACCGGCTTGCCGGACTGGACCCAACCAGTATAAAAATGCCCAGGTGGTGGAATTGGTAGACACGCTGTGTTCAGGTCGCAGTGAGCTTACGCTCGTGAGAGTTCGAGTCTCTCCTTGGGCACCATTTACAAGCTTCTTATTTCAAGTGTCTTGGTGATGGTGCGGAAACTGAATCAGAACAGTTAAACTTCTGAGCTGGAAAACACCAGTTAAAAAATGCCCAGGTGGTGGAATTGGTAGACACGCTGTGTTCAGGTCGCAGTGAGCTTACGCTCGTGAGAGTTCGAGTCTCTCCTTGGGCACCATTATTCAACAACATGTTGAGTGTGGTGAAAACTGAGTCGGAACAGTCAATCCGAGCTGGAAACAACCAGCCTAAAAATTGCCCAGGTGGTGGAATTGGTAGACACGCTGTGTTCAGGTCGCAGTGAGCTTACGCTCGTGAGAGTTCGAGTCTCTCCTTGGGCACCAACCTCTTCTCGACAGTCGTCGAAATTTCAGTTTTTTATTCTCCTATCAGTTTCTTACTGATGTTTCCGTTTTATCACTTTGCTCATCTTCAGATTCTGCAAGTTGCTTTGAAGAGTTCGCATCCTGCGCTTTGTTGCTCGCACATTTCGTCACTCCCCTTCTTTCCACTAAATTATCAAGAAGCACCAGGCTCGCTCTCCGATAGCCTTTAGGGGACATCTATTTAATCCGGTGCTCGCTCTGGGCTACCGGATGGGTTCGAATCACGAAGCCGACTTGCAGGCCTGACGGGTCAAGTCAAAAGTCGGCGACACAGAGTCGAGATCATCCGGCAGCCCCCGCAGGGCACGGGTTGCCGTCGCCCAGTGCGGTGTTGACGAACTTGGAAAGGACTCGTCATTCCGCTGCATTCGTCGCCTTGCCCTGAACAACGGCAACGCTCGCGCACGACTGCATGGATGCAGGAGGTAGGGCGAAGCAGGAGGCCCGAGCCGAGAGCCGTGCAGGATTAAATAGATGTCCCCTTTAGCAATAGGGCTTTTTGTCCCCTATTCCACCAACAGCACCTCACTCCGGAAGATTATTGTCTACGCTTTTTGTTAGATCATGGTTTCCGGACATCCAAACATGTACCTAAACAGTCTTATCGCAGCCCTTGTTGGCGCCTTGGTGGGCGCCAGCCTGTCTTACCTCACCGGGTCGGGAGAATATTTGCCCGCCATAACGGCAGCCCTTGGCGCCAGCGTATTCATAACTACACTCACAGGTCGCAACGGTAACAACCACCTGGAAACCCTTGCCAACCTGAAAAGCGGTGACCCAATCCCGGATGATTTACCGGAAGAGGCCAAAACCATCGCCCGCGAGCTGGAATCCACCCGCCGACTGAAGCAAGACCTGTCATCCCACGGCGGCCAAATTGCCATTGCCGCCGCCGAAATGTCGTTTGCCTCCGACCAAATGCGCGAAAAAATCCACGCTGAGGTCGAAGACACCAGCCGCATTGTCGATTCGGCACAGAAAATTTCCGCCGCCATCGAAGCCATGGTGGAGCAGACCCGCGATGCGGCGGAAGCCGCCGACCACGCAAAAGCGCTGAACTTATCCGGCAAACAGTCCGTTGATGACACCATTCCGCAAATGGAAGGCACCCGCGACCGGGTGAACGCCAATGCCGAGCTGATTGCGCAACTGGAATCCAAATCCGAGCAGATCAAGGGCTTTACCCATGTAATCAGTGATATTGCCGAGCAAACCAACCTGCTGGCTCTGAATGCCGCCATTGAAGCAGCCCGCGCAGGCGAGCAGGGCCGAGGCTTTGCCGTCGTTGCCGATGAAGTAAGAGCGCTGGCCGCCAAAACCTCCAGCGCAACAGAGCAGATTGGCGCCACCGTGAACCAAATCAACTCATCCATCAAGGATGCTGTCGCCAACAGCCAGGAACTGACGGTCGTCATCGACGAAGGCGTGAAGATGACCCAGACGGTCAGTGAGAAACTCAACGAAATTTACAGCCGCTCGGAAACCATCCAGACCACCGTCAGCTCCATAGCCGCCAACGTTCAGGACAACAGCGCCCATATTCAGGAAATTTCGCGCATTGTCAGCGAAACAAGCAATCGTCTTGAGCACACAGAACGAGAGATTTCGTCCATTTCAGATCAGTCATTGCAACTGTCCGAAACAGCCGAAAAGATTTACGAAGCCTTTGGTGATGGTGAACTGGGGCAGTCCCACGACGCCGCCAAACGGGAAGCACTACAAGCCAGCGCGGCGATCAGCGCCCTGTTCGAACAAGCCATCGACAGCGGCCGAATGAACCTCAACGACTTGTTCGATACCAATTACCAGCCCGTTGCCAACACCGAGCCGAAGAAATATAACACCCGTTATGACAGCTTTACCGACGACCAATTGCCCGCCATTCAGGAGCCCATTCTGGAGCGCAACCCGCACATCGCTTATGCCGGCGCCGTAGACGTTAACGGTTACTTCCCTACTCACAACCGTAAGTACAGCCAGCCATTAACCGGCAATCGCGATCAGGACCTGGTCAACAGCCGCACCAAGCGCATCTTCAACGACCGCACCGGCTCACGCTGTGGCTCGAACACCCAACCGCTGCTATTGCAAACCTACAAACGCGATACCGGGGAAGTAATGCACGATTTATCGGTGCCAATCATGGTGAAGGGTCGCCACTGGGGTGGCTTCAGAATTGGCTATCGATCGCAGTAACGAATTACCGGGCTGGGCGCGTCGCGCACCAGCTCTTTCTTTGCTGGCCCTTCTATTCAACTGGTTCTGATTCCACACAAGTATTTGAGCGTGTCAGGAAAACCACTGCCAGCGCTTTCTAACCAGCAAAGCCAGAATGGCAGCCCCTATCAGGCCTGAAATGGCACTGCCAATCCCCACTCCCAAATAAAGATTCAAAACAAACGCCACCGCCGTCGATGCATAGAACCCATACACCCCGACTTTCTTCCAGCACCAGATTAATACCACTAACAACGTATTAATCAGACAGACAGTGCCCATGCCATAGAACACCTCTACAGGTACTCCCGGGAAGAACTCCTGATAGCTCTCCGGTGTTGTCAAATAGCCGATTGCCATTACCGGATTCACCAACAGCGCCAGACCCAAAAACAGCGTAAGCAATACGCCACGGGGTTTTTCGGTAGGCTCAATAGCCGCCTCAGTCGAATTCATTCATTGATCTCCTCACATTCAATCCGCAGATTGTTTCAATGGCAGAGCCTGTGTTCAATGCTGTACAACGCAGCCATTTACGCAGTTGAGAAGCGGATCACAACCGCTCCAAACAGCTCCGTTCAGATAACTCTGCCCTGAAAGCTGCATCCATAAAAAACGCGGCATCAGCCGCGTTCTTTGTTCAAAGCTTTCAGAAAAGCCTCAATCACATTTGTGTTCGCGCGCCAGATAGTCGCGGGATTGCATTTCCAGCATACGGGACGTGGTGCGCTGGAATTCAAATTCCAATTTACCCTGACCGTAAATATCCGGAATAGCGGCGTCCGCACTCATGATGACTTTCACACCACGATCGTAGAATTCATCGATCAGGTTGATAAAGCGGCGCGCCAGATCGTCATTCTTAACGCCCATCACAGGCACGTTAGAAACCAGAATGGCATGAAATTCCTTGCCCAACTCAATGTAGTCATTTTGCGAACGCGGACCGTCACACACAGCGTAAAAATCGAACCAGGCGACATCGTCATACACCGCCTTGGCACGGATATTACGGCCCAGAATTTCAACGTCGGTATCCAGTGTGACCTGACTGGCATCACGCACCAGCGCATCGAAGTTCTTCTGAATGGCCGCTTCGCTGTCTGCATTCAACGGGAAGTGATACAGGTCCGCCTGCTCCAGCGTACGCAAACGGTAATCCACCCCACTATCGACGTTGACCACTTCGGTGAACTTGTTCAACAGCTTGATGGCGGGGATAAAACGGTCGCGCTGCAAGCCGTCCTTATACAGACCGTCTGGCACGATGTTGGAGGTTGCAACCAGCGTCACACCGCGATCAAACAACTCCTGCATCAGGCCAGCCAGAATCATGGCATCACCGATATCGGACACAAAGAATTCATCGAAGCAGATCACAATGGCTTCTTCAGCAATCTGGTCGGCCACGATGGTCAGCGGGTTCTTGGCGCCGGCCAGCTTGGTCAAATCACCATGCACACGCTGCATAAAACGGTGAAAGTGCGTGCGCATTTTTCGCTCGAACGGCAGCGCGTGGTAAAAAGTATCGACCAGATAAGTCTTGCCGCGGCCAACACCACCCCAAAAATACAGGCCTTTTTCCGGCTCTGGCTTTTTGCGGTTAAACAGCTTGCCGAACAAACCCTTACCGGATTGACGCTCGTTGGCCGCAACCAGATCAT
This sequence comes from Oceanobacter sp. ABM4_470, assembly GCF_056158645.1. Classification (NCBI taxonomy): domain Bacteria; kingdom Pseudomonadati; phylum Pseudomonadota; class Gammaproteobacteria; order Oceanospirillales; family Oceanospirillaceae; genus Oceanobacter; species Oceanobacter sp. ABM4_470. The sequence goes on along the minus strand of NZ_JBSWTR010000001.1, from coordinate 1,061,418 downwards.
CAAACAAACGCTGCAAATGCTTGACCGCCATTTCCTGGGCAGGGTCATAAGAAAAATCGTCGCGCTTCAGATCGGCTTGGTAAAGCTCCCAAGGGGTGGTCACGGGCTAACTCCAACGGCTGGTTTTGGGGTGCGAAATGTAGCCGACCACGCCAAAAACATCAATGGAAGCCCGCCCCATCAAGGCGCTGGTGAACAGCGTTCTGTATGCTTTGTCGGCTTTTGAAGTCTGCCCAGCAGATCTGGATGCGGCGTCAAGCTTCACTATGATTCAGGAAATCCCTCCATCATTAACTGACACAGACAATCCAACAACGCCAGGCATCTCAAGGAGCGACCTTCAAGCCCGGCTGCCGCCCGCAATCTTCCGCAGCACAGCCCAAACCCACCGAAGCAGCGGACTCTATATTTAGAACCAAATCGAATTAAGACCACCTTCTTATATGCCTCACGCCTTGATATAGTCCCACCGATTTTAAAGTCGGGCGCATTGGATCAAGCGCCAGTGTGAACAGCCAGCCATGGCTGCCCCGAAAGCATTCAAGTCCAACTTCTGAGAAATCTTCCATGATCAGTGACTACCAACTCACGCACCTGAAGCAGCTGGAGGCGGAGAGTATCCATATCATCCGCGAAGTTGCTGCCGAGTTCGACAACCCGGTGATGCTCTACTCCATCGGTAAAGACTCTGCGGTAATGCTGCATCTGGCTCGTAAGGCCTTTTTCCCGGGCAAGCCACCCTTCCCACTGCTGCACGTGGACACCACGTGGAAATTCAAGGAAATGATTGAATTCCGCGACAAGATGGCCAAAGAAGTTGGCATGGATCTGCTGGTTCACATCAACCAGGAAGGTGTTGAGCAAGGCATCGGCCCGTTCACCCACGGTTCCTCCAAGCACACCGACATCATGAAAACCCAGGCCCTGAAACAGGCTCTGGACAAGTACCAGTTCGACGCAGCCTTTGGTGGCGCTCGTCGTGACGAAGAGAAGTCCCGCGCCAAAGAGCGTGTGTACTCCTTCCGCGATAGCAAGCACCGCTGGGACCCGAAAAACCAGCGTCCGGAACTGTGGAACATCTACAACGGTAAAGTGAACAAGGGCGAATCCATCCGTGTATTCCCTCTGTCCAACTGGACCGAACTGGATATCTGGCAGTACATCTACCTCGAGAACATCTCCATCGTTCCGCTGTACTTTGCCGCTGAGCGTCCGGTTGTAGAGCGCGATGGCATGCAGATCATGGTTGATGACGACCGTCTGCCATTGAAAGAAGGCGAAGTGCCAGAAATGAAGTCCGTGCGCTTCCGCACACTGGGCTGCTACCCACTGACCGGCGCAGTGGAATCCGAAGCCGCTACGCTGCCTGAGATCATTCAGGAAATGCTGTTAACCACCACCTCCGAGCGTCAGGGCCGTGCAATTGACCACGACTCTTCCGGCTCCATGGAGAAGAAGAAGCAAGAGGGTTACTTCTGATGTCTCACCAGTCCGATCTGATTTCCACCGACATTCTGGAATACCTGAAGCAGCACGAAAACAAAGAGCTGCTGCGCTTCCTCACCTGCGGTAACGTGGACGACGGTAAATCCACTCTGATTGGTCGTCTGTTGTACGATTCCAAGATGATCTACGAAGATCAGCTGGCTTCCGTAACCAAAGACAGCGCCAAAGTCGGTACCACCGGTGACCGCCCTGACCTGGCCCTGCTGGTAGACGGCCTGGCCGCTGAGCGTGAACAAGGCATCACCATTGACGTAGCCTACCGCTATTTCTCGACTGCCAAGCGCAAGTTCATCATTGCCGACACCCCGGGACACGAACAGTACACCCGTAACATGGCGACCGGTGCTTCCACCTGTCAGCTGGCCATCATCCTGATTGATGCCCGTTACGGCGTTCAGACCCAGACCAAACGTCACAGCTTTATTGCCTCCCTGCTGGGCATCAAGCACGTGGTGGTTGCGGTTAACAAGATGGACTTGATGGACTTCAGCGAAGAACGCTTCAATGAAATCCAGAAAGACTACCTGGAGTTTGCTGAAAAGCTGAACCTGACCGACATCCGTTGCGTACCAATTTCCGCACTGGACGGCGACAACGTGGTAGACCGCTCCGCGCGCTCTCCGTGGTACACCGGCCAGACCCTGATGGAAATTCTGGAAACCGTTGAAGTTGCCGAAGACAAGAACCTCGAAAACTTCCGTCTGCCAGTTCAGTACGTTAACCGTCCAAACCTGGACTTCCGTGGTTTCTGCGGCACCATCGCCGGCGGTATCGTTCGTCCGGGCGACACTGTAATGGCACTGCCTTCCCAGAAAACCAGCAAGGTTGACCGCATTGTGACCTGGGACGGTGATCTGGATCAGGCCTTTGTTGGCCAGTCCGTCACGCTGACCCTGGAAGACGAGATCGACATCTCCCGTGGCGACGTGATCGTCAAGATTGAAGATCAGCCGGTTGTTGGCAACCGCTTCAATGCCGAACTGGTGTGGATGACTGAAAAGTCCATGGTTCCGGGTCGCGCCTACGACCTGAAATTTGCTTCCAGCTCCAGCACGGGTGCCTTCAGCTCAATCCACCATCTGGTGGACGTAAACACCATGGAGCAGAGCCAGGCAGAAGAAGTCAAACTGAACGAAATCGCACTGGTTGAGGTTGCCCTCGACAAAGCCGTTCCGTTTGACGCCTACAGCAAGGTGCATGGCACTGGTGCTTTCATCGTCATCGATCGTCTGACCAATGTCACCATTGGTGCCGGCATGATCGTCGGTGAATCCTCCGGTTCCGGCAGCACCGACGCCGTTTCTGCGGCTGAAAAAGCCCGTCGTTTCAACCAGAAGCCTGCCGTTGTTGCCATCAACGCGGTTAACGCCGACGAACTGGTTAACGCTCTGGATCGCCGCTTGTTCGAAATGGGCCGTCTGGCCGCTATCGGCACTGCCGAAAGCGCAGAAATCCTCAAGAACGCCGGTCTGGTTGCACTGGTTGCCGGTGGCGCTGACGGTGCCGACGCCAGCATTGCAGCAGAAGGCCTGTCGGTTGACAGCCTGATCGCTGAACTGCAGGAACTGAGCATCATCTGATGCCGCCCGATTGCCTTTCTCCGTTCGGCGAAAGGCAATCAACGGGCAATAAAAAAGCGGCTGATCAGCCGCTTTTTTTGTGCCTGTCGTTTATAGCTTCCTGGGATCGGAATCTAAAATCAGAAACCAACAGACAGAGACGCACCGTAGTACATACCGGAAATATCCAGATCGGTTTCGATATCTACATCGTCCGGATCGGTTTGCAGTTTCAGGGCGCGGTAGCCTGCTTCCAGACCCAGATCAACCACTGGAATCGGGAAGGTGTAGCCCAGACCGTAGCTGACGTCGGACATCAGGTTGTCGCCGTAGCTTACATAGTTGATGTCGGCACCTGCGTACAGGCCAAATGGCGTATCCAGCTTCACTTCGCCGTAAACCATTGGCAGCACCAGATCCAGATCAACCTTGTCGTAAGTGGTTGTGCTGGTAACTTCGGCGTAACCGTCCAACTGACGGCCAGTCACACCAAAGTTGATGTCCAGGTATGGCAGCGGCAGAGGCAAGCCCCAGTACAGGGTCAGGTCGGTGTGGCTCAGGTCCAGCGTGGTATCGACTTCACCTGCGTACACCTGACCATTAAAGGTCGCAGTAGCAACACCGGTACCTTCCAGTTCCAGCGCGGTTTGCTTGATTTTTACATCTGGCAAAAACGGCACCGGGTGCTCGAAGAATACGGTGATTTGTTGACCGTTTTCCTGCTCCAGATCCAGGCCGTCGCCTTCAACAGACAAGCCATCGTCCAGCTGACCGGTTGGCTCTGCCTGCCAAACACTGGCCTTGGCACCAACGGTGAACAACAGGTCAGCCTGAGCTGACAGCGGAGCAAGTGCAACAATACCTGCTGCAATCAGGGTCTTTTTCATAATCGGAATCCCATTCCTGTTAGGAGTTAGATTTCAGGTTCAATCCGGCAACCGGGTAGACACGTATCAGTCCAAGTGTGCCCTTAAAAACATCAAAATACCAAAGTCTTGTGTCGTTGCTCTGACAAAATCCAAACGCATTGAAGCTAATAACGGCCGCCGATGAATATGGTGCACATGATAACAACGATATCGGCTTACAAAGTGGAACAAACGTTCAAACAGTCAGCCGCAGGCATAAAAAAACAGGCTTCCGCCTGTTTCTTTATACTGCTGTCGCTAAATCAGAACTGAACACCGATACGACGGCCAACTTCTTCGTAGCCTTCGATCACGTTGCCCAGGCCCTGACGGAAGCGGTCTTTGTCCAGCTTCTCGCGGGTTTCCTTGTCCCACAGACGACAACCGTCCGGGGAGAATTCGTCACCCAGTACCACTTCGCCTTTGTACAGACCGAATTCCAGCTTGTAGTCGACCAGAATCAGACCGCCGTCATCGAACATCTTTTTCAGAACCTGGTTCACCTGGAAAGTCAGCTTCTTCATGATTTCGATGTGTGCTTCTTCAGCCCAACCGAAAGAACGCGCGTGGTATTCGTTAACCATTGGGTCGCCCAGCGCATCGTTTTTCAGGAACAGCTCAAACGTTGGCGGGTCCAGGTCGATGCCTTCATCAACGCCCAGACGACGGCACAGGCTGCCAGCAGAAACGTTACGAACCACACATTCCAGTGGAATCATGTCCAGACGCTTAACCGCAGACTCAGTGTCAGACAACAGGCTTTCGAAGTGAGTCGGGATACCGGCTTCTTCCAGCTTGGTCATAATGAAGGCGTTGAACTTGTTGTTCACCATGCCTTTACGATCCAGCTGTTCTACTTTTTTGCCATCGAATGCAGAGGTGTCGTTACGGAACTCCAGAACCATAGTGTCCGGGTTGTCTGTGCTATACACCGATTTGGCTTTACCGGAGTAAAGCAGCTCGCGTTTTTCCATCAGGAATCTCCGCATAGATTTGATTGTTACGAATTAAAGGTGACGAGGCCAACAGGCACGCAGCCGTCAAAGCTCTCGCCAACCGGAAATATCATCCTGGGCAAGGATTTCTACTTGCTCGGCCAAATGGCCCAGCACCTTGCTCAGTTCTCCAAAGACCAGCTCCGGATGATTGTTTTTTTCACTGATGTGACCGGCAGTAATGTGCTGGACACCGGACCAGTGAATCTGGCCGATCAACTCGGCACATTGGGCATTGCTGAGGTGGCCATACGGCCCTGCAACCCGCTTTTGCAGCGACGGCGGGTAAGGCCCTACCTTGAGCATATCCGGGTCATGATTGGCTTCCAGCTGCAAGCCATGACAGCCCTGATAGGCATCCACAATGCGTCGTGTCAAAGACCCAAGGTCGGACAGCACACCGAGCTTGCGGTTGCCGCCTTCCACCACAAACTGCAATGGCTCACGGGCATCATGAGGCACCGTAATGGCACCCACCTTCATACCCGCCAAGTCGACCTGATCGCCACAGTTTAACCGATTCCACAATCGATGGTCGGTCCATTTCATGTGGATTGCGGTACCCGCCGAGCAATACAGGGGAATATCGAACAACTCGCAAACCGCCATCGCACCCTTGGCGTGGTCTGAATGCTCGTGTGTGACCAGCAAACCTTCAAGCTGATGACCATCGGCCTGAGCCTGCTGCAAACGCACCAGTAAATTCTTGCGACTGAAACCGCAGTCGATCAACAAACTGCGGTTGTTGTGTTCAATCAGCGTGGAGTTGCCTTTACTGCCACTCCCGAGCGAAACGTACCTCACCGCTCAAGCTGGGTCTTGATCTCAACAAACACCGACTCAGCCAGGGCATCGTCGGCCAGTGCATCCACATCGGACAGCAAAGACAGGTACACGCCGTTATGAGCCCGGTTAAGCTTCAGCAAGTAGGTTGTGGTTTCAGACTCTGGTTCACGATTCCACAAACGCGACCACCAACCCCGAGTGTCTTCCTGCTGTACCGTTTGCAACTCCAGATACCAGGTTGCCAGACTGCGGTTGAGGTCGACCATGTTGATGTCAGACGCGGCCAGCGCTTCGGTCACTTCCGCCCAGGTCAGGGCAAAGTTACCGTCCAGTCGCAGAATACGACTGCCGGAGCCATCGCGATCCAGACGCGGGTTCAGCTCGGTCGAGTTGAACTGGTTAAGAGAAGCGGACTGGGATTCCGGCTCTGCGGCCTCAACCACCAGACGCTGGGGTTGCGGCAGCTCGAAAGCATCCGGTTGTTCAACCTCGCGAGCCAACTCAGGAATTGGCAAGGAATCGGTTTTTGCCAACGGCTGACCTTGCAGGTCAACCGCTTCCTTGGCGGGTTTGGCGGTCAGGTAGTCGTCTGCACGATCCCGGAACTTGTCACCAAACAGGGTACTGCAACCGCTCAGGCCTGCGATCATGGCCAGAATCAGGTACTTCATAGGATCAGATCAGCTCCAGACCTTTCATGGCCAGTTCGACCTTCGGCGCGTAGCGCACATCCATTTCAACCAGCGGCAAGCGAATGCCGTTTTTCATGAGGCCCATGCGCGCCATTGCCCACTTCACAGGAACCGGGTTGGATTCGCAGAACATTCCGGCATGCAGTGGTGCAAGCGCTTCCTGCATGGCACGAACTTCGTCGGCCTTGCCGTCCAATGCCAGCATGCACATGTCGTGCATCAACTTCGGCGCTACGTTGGCAGTCACAGAAATATTGCCCTTGCCGCCCGCCAGAATCAGTTCGTGACAGGTTGGATCGTCACCGGAGTAAACCGCCATACGGTCACCCACCAGTTCAATCACCTTGCGAGCACGATCAATATCGCCCGTGGCTTCCTTGATGGCAGTGATCTGTTCAACGTCCGCCAGAGCAGCAACGGTTTCCGGCAGCATATCAACGCCAGTACGGCCCGGTACGTTGTACAACCACAGCGGCAGGTCAACGGCAGCAGCAATGGCTTCAAAATGCTTGATCAAGCCACGCTGCGGTGGCTTGTTGTAGTAAGGAGTCACAGACAAGCCTGCATCGGCGCCCAGCTGCTTGGCTTCCTGATGCAGCTCAATGGCTTCGGCGGTGCTGTTAGCGCCGGTGCCCGCAATCACAGGACGACGACCCGCCACCTTGTCGACCACCCGTTTGATCACCGCACAATGCTCTTCTGTGCTCAGTGTTGCAGACTCTCCGGTGGTTCCAACAGGCAAAATGGCGTCAGTGCCATGTTTGATGTGGAATTCCACCAGGCCGTCGAGAGCTTCCCAGTCCAGGGACCCATCGGAATGCATTGGGGTTACCAATGCGACAATGCTGCCGGTGATCATGAATTCTTACTCCACATAACGATCGGCCTCTGCGATTCATTCACCATAAACAGAAGCCGTAAAAGACAAGAGCGCAATACTACTGACGGTAACCCTGAGTGACAAGCACGGACAGTTTAGAAGCGCCGAAAAAGCGGATTCCGGAGAATCCTTGAACAGACTTAGTGAGTAGCGTCGTCGCTATGTTCCACATGATGCCCGGGCCAGGCCTGAATCACCGCCTTGAACAAGGTCGCCAGCGGAATGGCGAAGAACACGCCCCAGAATCCCCAAATGCCACCAAAGATCAACACCGCGACGATAATGGCCACCGGATGCAGGTTCACCACCTCAGAGAACAGCAGCGGCACCAACACATTGCCATCCAGCGCCTGAATCACGCCGTAGACCACCATCAGCCAGATAAACTGGCTTTCAAGCCCCCACTGCATGTAGCCCACCAGGGCCACCGGAATAGTGATCACCGCCGCGCCGATGTAAGGCACCAATACAGAAAAGCCAACACCAATGGCCAGCAGTGCTGCGTATTCAAGCCCCAGCAGCAGAAAGGCAGCCCATGACACGCCGCCAACAATGACGATTTCCAGCGCCTTGCCACGAATGTAGTTGGCAATCTGCAAGTCCATCTCAGACCAGATGTCATCCAGCAGTTTGCGACGAGCCGGCAAAAACGACACGCACCAATTAACAATGGCAGTGGAGTCTTTCAGCAGGAAAAACACCAGAATCGGCACCAACACACAATAGATCAGCATTGCCATAAAGGCGGTAAGGCCTGTGATCGAAAAGCTCAGCAACCACTGCCCCATCGAAGCCACTTCCTCACGGGCCTGATTCACCCAGCCACGTACCTGTTCATCGGTGACCAGATCCGGGTACTGCTGCGGCAACAGCAGCAACAAATCCTGCCCTTGCCCGACCATATGAGGCAGCTCGGTAAACAATTGCGACAGCTGCCGCCAGGTAGCCGGCAAAATAATAAACAAGGCGGTCAGCATGACTCCGACAAACATCAGAAACACCACCACCGTGGCCATCAAATGGCCACAACCACGCCGTTTGAGATACTGCATGCTGCCCTGCAACAAGTAGGCAATCACCACTGCTGTCAGGAAAGGCGCCAACACCTGCCCCAGAAACACCACAACCAGCAGGAACGCCGTAATCAGTAACAGCAGCAGCAGCGCTTCTTCATTGGACAAATACCGGTCGATCCAGCGTCGAAACACCTGAATCATGCTTTATCTCCCTTGCGAATCCAGTAATGGTACTCACCATCGACTTCTTCCAGGTGCACCAGCTCATGCTCCGACATTCCCAGATACTTGGGAATGTCACGCCACGAACCGGCATCCTTGGCGATTACCCACAAAATTTTACCGCGGCTCATGCTTTTCAATGCCATCTTGGTTTTTAATAGAGGCAAAGGACAGCTGACATCCGTTGCATCGAGCTTCTCATCACTGGGTATTTGCTGGGTCACGCGATTCATCATCCGCAATTAGGTGAAACCAAAGAGGCAGGATAGTCTCAAACAGAGCGTAAATGAATCAACTCTGTGTACCATTGAGCTGTGCCGCACGACATTGTAAATCTAACTTTCGTTAGATAAAGACAACAAACAAGTACACAGCCTCGGCCAAAGGCTTTCAGCCCCAAGCCATTGCAACCAGACAAGAACTACAAGCCGTCAACGGAAACTGATTTGAAACGACTTGCCCTCGCCCTCCTTATTGCCAGCCAAAGCCTGCTTTCAGCCAGCCCGGTTCAGGCCGATGCCAACGACCTGCCGACACTGGGCGACAGCGCCTCCGGCGTGGTGTCGCTGCAACAGGAACACGACCTCGGACGCAACTGGCTGCGCCAACTCAGAGCAAGCGCAAAAACCATCAAGGACCCGCTGGCGGTCGAGTTTCTGGAGAACATGGCTTACCGGCTGATTCCCCACAGCGGCGCCCAGCAAAGTGAATTTGAGTTCGTCATTATCGACAAAGCCGAGCTGAATGCCTTCGCCGTACCCGGCGGCATCATTGGCATCAACCTCGGCATCATGCTGTTTGCGGAAGATGAGGATGAACTGGCCGCGGTACTGGCCCACGAACTTGGCCACCTCAGTCAGCGCCACTTTGCCCGCCAACTGGAGCGCGCGTCGCAACAGGAACCGGTGGCCATCGCAACGCTGCTGGCCAGCATTCTGCTGATCGCTCTCAGCGACAACCCCGACGCAGGCATTGCCGGCATCATGGCCGGACAAGCAGCAAGCATTCAGGATCAATTGGCCTACAGCCGCAGCTGGGAACGGGAAGCGGACCGGCTCGGTATGAAAACCCTGGTAGAAGCCGGTTACGACCCGAACGCCATGCCGGGCATGTTCACTCAAATGATGGCAGCCAACCGCATGGGCGGAAACCCGCCAGAATTCTTGCTGACCCACCCATTAACTATGAACCGGGTTGCCGATGCCGGGGCGCGGGCCGGAAATTACCCCGCCCAGCCACGCGAGGTAGGCTTTGACTTTATGGTGTTGAAAGATCGTGCCCGCATTCGCTACCAGCTGACACCGGAGCAGGTCATCCCCGCTATGACGGCCGAATTGCAAAGCAAGGACACGGTCAGACGCAGCGCAGCACGATTGATTCTGGCCGAACAGGCATTCATTGCCGACGACTACCAGGCGGCACTGAAACACCTCGATGGCATCGACAGTGACTACCAGAACGACCCCGCCGCCACCGTCGTTCGAGCCCAAACCCTTCACCAGCTGGGCAACAGCGCCGAAGCCATTCAACTGCTGGAACAACGCATGCAGTATTATCCGGGCAGCTACCAGCTGATCATGGCCTACGCGACGATTCTGGATCACTCTGGCAAGGTCCAGCAAAGCACAGACGTCCTGCGCAAACTGGCTGAGGACCGCCCCGGCACGCCAGAAGCGTGGTATCAACTGGCGCAATCAGCAGCGGACGCCCACCAGAACATGGTGGCCTACCACGCCAATGCAGAATACCTGTACCTCAATGGCCAGCAGAATCAGGCCATCCGGCAGATGGATCTGGCCATCAAGGAAGCGGGAAAGCAAGGCAACTTCCAACGCCAGGAAGCCCTCAAAGAGCGCCTGCGTCAAATTGCCAAGGGTGATCGCAAGTTCTAAACCCCCGCTCATTTTCAGGCCATTCTCAAGCCGCATACAGATCAGCGCTACAAACCAACCCCATAAACAAAAACGGCCGCTCAATGAGCGGCCGTTTTGTCAGGTATCGATTCAGGCTTTGAAATCCAGCATACGTTGCAAGCTGCGGATAGCATCCTTACGCAAGGCTTCGTTAACAAAGATTTCCTGATTGCCGTTTTCCAGCACTTCAGCAATGTTGCGCAAGCCATTCATGGCCATCCACGGGCAGTGAGCGCAGCTGCGACAGGTCGCACCATTGCCTGACGTTGGCGCTTCAATCAGCAACTTGCCTGGTACGGCCTGCTGCATCTTGTAGAAAATCGCCTTGTCAGTAGCAACGATCAACGTTTCGTTCGGCAACTCCTGAGCGGCCTTGATCAACTGACTGGTAGAACCCACCGCATCGGCCATTTCCACTACTGACTGCGGGCTTTCGGGGTGCACCAGAATGGCAGCGTCCGGATACACCTGCTTGAGATCCTTCAGACCCTGCGCCTTGAATTCATCATGGACGATGCATTCGCTGTTCCACAGAATCATGTCAGCACCGGTCTCACGGCGAACGTAGTCGCCCAAATGACGATCCGGCGCCCAGATGATCTTCTCGCCCTTGCCATTAAGGTGATTCACAACATCCAGTGCAATACTGGAGGTCACCACCCAATCAGCACGGGCTTTTACTGCTGCCGAGGTGTTGGCGTACACCACCACGGTACGATCCGGGTGCTGATCACAGAACTGTGAGAACTCATCTGCCGGACAACCCAGATCCAATGAACAGGTAGCGTCCAATGTTGGCATCAACACCCGCTTTTCAGGAGACAGGATCTTGGCGGTTTCACCCATAAAGCGAACACCCGCAACGATCAGGGTGCTGGCAGGATGATTGGCACCGAAGCGGGCCATTTCAAGGGAATCAGAAACACACCCACCGGTTTCTTCGGCCAGCGCCTGAATCTCCGGTTCACAGTAATAGTGGGCGACGAGGACCGCATCTTCACGTTTCAGTAGTTCACGGATGCGTTCCTTGTATTCAGCGACCTGATCCGGTGCCAGCTCCGGCTCCGGAGCGGACCAGTAGTCCTGAACGATATTGCGTTGTTCCTGTTTCTCAAGCTGGCTCATATTCTTCTCTGTTGTAAAACACCGCTCTCACGATTGGCCGCAGTGTATCACAGGGGCAACCTTTCTGACGGTAACAGTGTGGTGTGTCCAGAAACGAAAAAGGGAGAAAGCATACGCTTTCTCCCTTTGGGAATATGGTGGGTCGTGCTGGATTCGAACCAGCGACCAATTGGTTAAAAGCCAACTGCTCTACCAACTGAGCTAACGACCCGTCTTTGGAATATCTGATGAGGTTTGAAATGGTGGGTCGTGCTGGATTCGAACCAGCGACCAATTGGTTAAAAGCCAACTGCTCTACCAACTGAGCTAACGACCCACTTCAAATTTTTACCCTGTACTCCTCCGCGAACAGCTGAAGAGTGGTGGGTCGTGCTGGATTCGAACCAGCGACCAATTGGTTAAAAGCCAACTGCTCTACCAACTGAGCTAACGACCCACTTCAGAATGTTACAACCCGTACTTCGAGCAAATGCATGCTTCAAGAAGTGGTGGGTCGTGCTGGATTCGAACCAGCGACCAATTGGTTAAAAGCCAACTGCTCTACCAACTGAGCTAACGACCCACTTCAGATTGCTCGCTTACGGCCAAAGTACCGTAGGCGACTCCTTCATACCCACCAAACGCTCAGTCAATGTTTGAGTGGTGGGTCGTGCTGGATTCGAACCAGCGACCAATTGGTTAAAAGCCAACTGCTCTACCAACTGAGCTAACGACCCGAAGGAGGCGCATATACTACTGATCTTTTTCCGCTTGGCAACCCTTTTTGTTAAAAAAATTAAGGGTTTACGGAAATTTTCTTCAAATAGGTCTCGGCCAGCCTGACAGTGCCTTGTGAACTCCCCTTGTAGGTATCGATCACTTTCTGCAACCACTGACGCGCTTCCGCATCCTTACCACTGCGATGCAAGGTCACCGCATATTTGTAGGAAGCATCTGCCGCTTTGCTGTGGTCCGGGTACTGATCCACTACCTGACGGAAATTGGCCAGTGCAGCCGGGTAGTCCCCACGCACCAGCGAAATTTCACCATTCCAGTAGTAGGCGTTGGCAACCAGATTGCTGTCAGGATGGTTCTGGACGAATTCATCAAACGCCGCATTGGCCTTTTCGAATTCCTTGTCCTTCACCAACTGCATTGCCGCGGCATACGCCTCCTGTGGCGTCTGTCCGGCCGTAGCAGACGGAGTAGCAGCTACCGGGGCGGCCACTTGCTTGTCGGCCTCGTTGGTCAGAAACACGATTCGACGATCAAGATCGAGATAGCGGTTATCACTGTCCTGTCGCAGTTCGCGCAATTCATTGCCTTGCTGATCCAGCTGCTCACGCAGCATCGACAATTCCTGCTGCATTTGTTCGATTTGCATCAGCAACTCGTTCACCAGCGAAGGATCGGCAGATTCAGAAGACGCATCGGCGACGACAGGGGTTTGAGGGCTCGCCAGAACTGGCGCGGTGTCAGAGGAGGAGGCGGGAGCAACGCTAGGCGCTGCTCCAACCGAAACCCACTCCTCCGCCGTGGCGCTGAAAGACGACACCAACAGCGCACAGAGGACAAAATGGGCTTTCATAAATTAACGGCTCTGGTACTTGATCTCTACGCGACGGTTCTTGGCGTAGCTGGATTCGTTGTGACCCATAACCGCTGGACGCTCTTCACCGAAGCTAACTACTTCCAGCTGGGAAGCGCTTGCACCGTTGGCCAGCAGGTAACGACGTACCGCCATACCACGACGCTCGCCCAGAGCCAGGTTGTATTCTACTGTGCCACGCTCATCAGCATGACCTTCCAGTACAACGCGAGCACTGCTGTGAGACTTCAGGTACGCAGCGTGAGCCATCAGAGCAGCCTTGCTGTCGCTCTTGATGGTGGACTGGTCGAAGTCAAAGTAGAAAACAGTTTGCTCCATCAGAGCCGCTTCAGCCTGAGACATTTCAGACTTCAGGGATTCACCGCTTACAGCAGAGGTGTCTACTGCGGTGGTGCCGTTGCTGCTGGCAGAACCGTTGGTAGTTTTGGTCTGGCTTTGTGCAGAAGCGGTGGTGTTGCTTGCTTCGCCTTCGTTAACTTCGCCAGTGCTTGAACATGCAGTCACCAGCAGTGCGCCCAGAGTCAAACCCAACGCTTTGTACAATGCATTCTTTTGCATAACTGTTTTCCCACTCCACTCAATGGTTTTACTTTTTAAAAAATTGGTGACCACGCAGGCTCTCTGACGTCACCGTACTTGGACGGCAGGCGGAATTTAACATCTCCATCCACCGATACTGCCGCCAAGATGCTGCGATCAGCTTCACTGGCTGCGTAAATTACCATACTTCCGTTAGGTGCAACACTGGGCGACTCGTCGAGATCGGTGTCGCTGGTGAGCACCTGAACCATACCGGTTCTGAGATCCTGTGACGCAATATGGAAGCTCTCTCCACTGCGGTGCACATAAATCAACTTGCGACCATCATCCGTGACCCGGGCCCTGGCATTATAATTACCCTCGTATGTCATCCGTTTGACCGCTTTATTACTGGTATCCAGTTGATAAATCTGCGGTCCGCCAGCACGACTGGAGGTAAACACCAGGTGGCGATTATCGGCCATCCATTGCGGCTCGGTATCAATCGCGTAGTGATTGGTAAGACGTTCCGTCTTACGGGTGTTCAAGTCAAGGACATAAATGTCCGGATTGCCCAAATAAGAGTGCACAAACGCCAATTTGGTCCCATCTGGCGAAAATGCTGGCGCACTGGTTGAGCCTTTCATCTTCAGAACCAGCTCACGCTTGCCGGTTGCCAGTTCCTGGAAGTAAATCGCCGTACGGCCGGTTTCAAACGACACATAGGCTACTTTCTTGCCATCCGGAGCCCAGGCCGGCGAAATGATCGGCTGATCGGACGAGAAGATCAGCTGCTCGCGGGCACCATCGGCATCGGCGTAGTTCAGGTTAAAACGAGTTCGGTCACGATTGGTGGTGACGTACACCAGCTTGGTCGAGAACACCCCCGGAATACCGGTCAACTTCTTGAACACAAAGTCGCTGATATAGTGAGCAATATCGCGCAACTGAGTTCCCTTGCCTTTCACGCGATGGCGAAGCAGTTCCACTTTCTGGTGTACGTCCATCACGTAGAATTCCACCGCATAGCCATCACCGTCGCGGCTGATGTTGCCCACCACCACGAAATCCTGGCGCAAATTACTCCATTCTGAATAGACCACTTCGTCCGCCGTGGCCGGTTTGGTAATCATGTTGCTTTCCGGCATCACCCGGAAGTAGCCAGAACCACCAAGATCATTGGCAACAATACCGCTGACGTCTTCTGGCAAGGCATCTGGCCCCACCCAGGCAAAAGGCACCACAGCCACGGGAATGGCCGACTGCTTTCCCTGGGTGACTTCAATCACCAACTCCGCTCTGGCAGCCAATGCCACCACCATCAGGGCAACAAACCCTAACCATCGAGTTACCACGTTGCATTCTCCGGTCTGAAGTTAATCGTGAAGGTTCTGAAATTGCTTTCAAACACCTTGATATCCTTGGGCACTGGCAGCGGTGATGCTTTCATCACCGCTTGCTCTACCGAACGGTCCAGTGCCGAGTTGCCGCTGCCCTTCACCACCGTCACGGCAATGACTTCACCCGTAGGCACCAGGTTAATCCGAACCGTCACTTGTTGGTCCGGCTCGACGCCGGGCGGGTACTGCCAGCTGCGCTCAATCTTGTCGCGTAATTGCGCGGTGTAACTGATGACCGCTTCCTCGCGCTCCTTGGCCAAACGCTCTGCGGCTTCTCGTTCCCGGAGCTCTTGCTCGGCCTGCTCTGCCGCCATGCGTTCCAGCATTTGCTGTTCTTCTTTCAGCTGACGTTCAAGCTCGGCCTGCTGCTGTTTCTTACGCTCGGCGGCGGCTTTCTCTTCCGCCAGTTTTTGCAGGCGGGCCTGCTCAGCCGCTTCTTTGGCTTTTTGCTCCTGGGCCTTCTGCTCCCGGGCTTTTTGTTCTTTTGCCCGCTGGGCCTGGGCGGCCTTTTCCCGGGCAGTCTGCTCAGCCTGTTTCTTTTTCAGCGCCTCGGCTTCGCGTTTCTTGCGGGCCGCTTGCTCCTGTGCCTTACGCTTCTGCTCCGCCAACTGCTGCTGACGCTTGCGCTCAGCCTGCTGTTTTTGGATTTCCTGTTTCTTGCGCTCAGCAGCGGCACGGTTTTCTTCCTGCACCACAGTAGCCACAATGTGTTTTGGCACAGGCTGCGGCAGCTGTGGCTCATCAGCTGGCCATTGAAACCAGAACACCAGACCCACCAGCACGTGCAGCACCACAGCGGCAAACACCGCTGGGGTATAGGACGACGGTGCAAACAGCTTATTTTTCACGACCACCATCCGGGTCCGGCGCTTCGGTAATCAATCCCACGTTTTGCATGCCAGCGCTTTGCAAGCCGCCCAGCAAGGCCACCACTCGACCGTATGGCACCTGTTCATCGCCACGCACCATTACCCGGGTACTTTCAACCTGCGCCTTGACCTTGCTGATGTAGTCCTGAACTTGCGCCAGCGACATCGGCTTGGTGTTGCCTTCCTCACGCTCGATGAAATATTCCCCGGCGCTGGTCACAGACACAATCAGGGTGTTGTCGTCGGGCTCAATTTCCGTCGGCGCCGATTGCACCTGCGGCAAATCCACCGGCACGCTTTGCACCAGCATAGGGGCCGTCACCATGAAAATAATCAGCAGCACCAACATAACGTCAATGTAGGGAACCACATTGATCTCAGCCATTGGCCGACGCTTGGCAACCGGATATTGCATCGGTTCCATATCAGTTGGCTCCTGAGGTTGGCTTGGCCCCCTGCTTCAAACGCAACGCCTGACGGTACAGCAGCGAGGAGAATTCATCCGCGAAGGTGTGCATACCGGTCGACAGCTGATCAACGCGAGTGGCAAAGCGGTTGTAGAAAATAACCGCTGGAATGGCCGCCAGAAGACCCATAGCCGTTGCCACCAACGCTTCCGAAATACCCGGTGCCACAGTCGCAATGGTGGCTTGCTTAACCGCCGCCAAACCATGGAAAGAGTGCATGATGCCCCACACCGTACCAAACAGACCGACGTACGGACTGGTAGAGCCAATCGTTGCCAGCATCGGCAGGTGCTGCTCCAGCGCTTCGGTTTCGCGGGTAATGGCAATGCGCATGGCACGCTGACAGCTGGCAATAACCGCATCCGGATCGGAGGCGCTTTGCTGACGCATCTTGCCGAATTCTTTCAAACCGGCCATGAACACATTCTCGATCGAGCTGGTCTCTTCCTTGGCCTGACATTCGCGGTACAGCTCGTTGAGGTCATCGCCAGACCAGAACCGATCCTCGAAGTCGTGCAGCTCTGCCTTGCTGGCCGACAGCAGGCGGCTGCGTTGGACAATCACCACCCAGCTGCCAACCGAGGCTGCCAGCAACAACAACATCACCAGCTGCACCACAATGCTGGCTTCGGCGATCAAACCAAAAATGGAAAGGGACTCGTTCACTACAGCTCCTGATTCTCTCGGTCGGGTTAGTTACCCTGAATGTTTTCCAAAATCTGTTTCGGGATGGCCATGGCCTTACCGGCAGTCGACATGCAGGCGATGGTAACGCCCGCTTCTACCAACACTTCCGACTGACCCGATTCTGCCATGCGAGTGACCTGATGACGGATACCCAGCCTCGCCTTGCCGATACTATCGACTTGAACCGATACATTGAGTTCATCATCAAGACGGGCCGGCTTGCGATATTTGGCTTCCACCGAGGTAACCACAAACAGAATGCCCTGCTCTCGTAAAAGCTCCTGACTGATGCCCATTGCCCGCAGCCATTCGGTGCGAGCGCGCTCGGTATATCGCAAATAATTGGCGTAATACACGATGCCGCCAGCGTCGGTATCTTCGATGTAGATACGCACTGGCCAATCAAACTGTGTCATTCGGACGCTCCAAACCGGTCTGGCAGGTCCAGTCCAAAGTGCAGATACGCCAACTTGGTGGCCGTGCGGCCACGCGGCGTACGAGTGATGTAGCCTTGCTGCATCAGATAGGGTTCCAACACATCTTCAATGGTATCGCGCTCTTCGCCAATACTGGCCGCCAACGCATCCACACCGACCGGGCCGCCATCGTATTTTTCCATCAGTGTCAGCAACAACCGACGGTCCATATGATCAAAGCCCTGGGAATCGACGTTAAGCATGTTCAACGCCAGATCGGAGCACTGTTTGTCGACCTGACCATTGCCTTTCACCTGAGCGTAATCCCGCACCCGTCGCAACAAGCGGTTGGCAATACGCGGTGTGCCACGGGAGCGGCGGGCAATTTCCGTCGCACCGTGATCGTCCACTTCCAGACCTAACAGGCGTCCGGAACGGGAGACAATGTGTGACAGGTCATCAACGTTATAAAACTCCAGACGCTGAACGATGCCAAAACGGTCCCGCAATGGCGAGGTAAGCAAACCTGCCCGGGTCGTTGCACCCACCAGGGTAAATGGTGGCAGGTCAATCTTGATCGAACGGGCGGCAGGGCCGTCGCCGACCATGATGTCCAGCTGGTAATCTTCCATCGCCGGATACAACACTTCTTCCACCGCCGGGTTAAGGCGATGAATCTCGTCGATAAACAGTACGTCGCCAGATTCAAGGTTGGTCAGCAAGGCCGCAAGATCACCGGCTTTTTCAAGCACCGGCCCTGACGTTGACTTGATCGACGCACCCATCTCCTCGGCAATGATGTTGGCCAGCGTGGTTTTACCCAGGCCCGGCGGACCAAACACCAGCGTATGGTCCAATGCTTCGTTACGGGCGCGAGCAGCACCAATAAAGATTTCCATTTGCTCCCGCACAGCAGGCTGACCGATGTAGTCAGCCAGCTGCTTGGGACGAATGGCGCGGTCCTGATGGTCTTCCGACGGCGTACTGATCGGACTGATGAAGCGATCTGTTTCTATCATGCGTTACCCAGACTGTTGCGAAGCGCCAGACGAATCAGATCTTCCGAACTGTCGGCCTGACCGGCAACCTTGTTCAGCATTTTGGCGGCTTCGGTTGGCTTGTAGCCCAACGCTACCAGCGCCGATTCAGCGTCTTGCAGCATGGAGTCGGCAGACGCTTGCGCTTGCTGGTCGACGGCGTCCCATAATGGGCCAGCGGACTGCCACTCTTTGAGGCGGTCACGCATCTCAACAATCAAACGTTCAGCGGTTTTTTTGCCGACCCCTGGCAACTTGGTCAGCGCCGTTACGTCTTCGGCGTGTACGCAGCTGGCAAATGCATTGACGTCCATACCGGACAGAATGGCCAGCGCCAGTTTTGGCCCGACACCACTGACCTTGATCAGGGTGCGAAACAACGTGCGTTGGCTTTTGTCGCTGAAACCATACAGCTGATGGGCGTCTTCGCGGATGGCAAGATGGGTATAGAGAATTACCGGATCACCGATTCGGCCAAGGACGGCAAAGGTGGAAATCGGAGCCTGAATTTCGTAGCCCACACCGTTAACGTCCAATAAAAGTTCAGGAGCAGATTTTTCCAGCAGAATGCCCTGCAAGCGGCCGATCATAGCGAGTTTACCTGTTTGTAAAGCGGCCTAGCGTAGCAGTAAAGGGAGCGCCAGCTCAACAGATTCGGCTAGCTCGACGGGGGCACAAAACTGCGCATGGAACGGGAGCGTCGGCCAGATGTACGGCCGGAGGTAATGGCCAGATTATTGACCATAAAGGCGTGACACAACGCAATCGCCAACGCATCGGCGGCATCCGCCTGCGGCTTGCCTGGCAACTTGAGCAAACTTTGCACCATGTGCTGGATTTGAGTTTTGTCGGCGCCACCCATACCGGTCACTGCCTGTTTGATGGCACGAGGCGCGTATTCAAACACTGGCAGGCCCTTCTGGGCAGCAACCAAAAGCGCTACACCACGGGCTTGACCCAACTTCAGGGCAGAGTCGGCGTTTTTACCCATGAAAGCCCGTTCAATGGCGTATTGATCCGGTTGCACCTGATCAATCAATGAGGAAATCGAACTATGAATGATATTGAGCCGGTCAGGGATCTCACCTTCACCGCAGCGAATGCAGCCGCTGGTCAGGTATTCCGTTTTTTGGCCAATCACACGAATCACCCCGAATCCCGTCAAGCGGGAGCCGGGGTCAATGCCAAGAATAATGCTCAAGAATCACCGCTGACGCTGTTATAGCCAGAGTGATAGAAATCCCACTCCGCACCACTGCTGTCATCCACCACGTGCAGATGGCCCCAGTTATCGGGCAGTGAGACGCGCAAACACGGATAGGTCAGCACTTGCGGCACCATCATGCCGGGCTCTGGGGCAGTCTCGCGAAAATGCAGCGTTACCGAAGCTCCGGTTACGGTCGACTCAGTCACCATCACGTTGTAACCAGCGGTTGGACGGCGACCCAGCGCAATGCGCACGCGACGTTCTTCGTCCTGGATATACACACCGGCCTTACCGTAACAACGCAGTTCAGATTCTTGTGCCAGTCGCACAGCCTGCGGCTGCTCAACAGGGGCTGCGGACACATCAGAGGTAGAAGTGGTTGCGCAGCCGGTTGTGGCTGCCAATACGGCGATCAGTGCCGAAGAAGCCCAAAAGCGATTCATCATCGATCAATTCCAAATAGATTCCATTCAGTGTGGCACAGCATGCTAGCTCATTTATTGATGGGAGCAATGACACGTGCAGCCACTATTCTGACTTAAAACGCCCGCGGCGTACGCAAATACAGTCACCTGCCGTTCAGAAAACAGACTTTCCAGTTAGGAATCTATCGCATTTAAACGCAAAAGCCCCGCCAAGGCGGGGCTATAGTGAACACAAACAACAATTCTATCAATAGCATATTAAAGACGGCGGTGAACCGCCGTCACTTCAGGATTTGGCCTTACTGGCTGCGAAACACCAGCCGGGCCTTGCCACTTTCGTCTTCAGCAACATCGCCCAGGATGACGTCACCCGGCATAAACTTGCCAGACAAAATGTCCTGTGCCAGCGGATTTTCAATCCACTGCTGTATCGCCCGCTTAAGAGGACGTGCTCCAAATACCGGGTCGTAGCCAATGTCCACCAGCCGAGTGAACGCAGCATCCGTCAGTTCCAGCGTCAGCTCCCGCTCCATCAAGCGGCCTCGCAACAGTTGCAGCTGGATATCGGCAATGCCACGAATCTGGTCTTTCAACAGTGGATGGAACACCACAGCTTCGTCAATCCGGTTAATGAATTCAGGGCGGAAGTGCGCACCAACAATTTCCATCACGGCGTCACGCATTTGCTCGTATGGCTCGTCTTTATACAGGGTCTGGATGACATCCGAGCCCAGGTTCGACGTCATCACCAACACGGTGTTTTTGAAATCGACCTTGCGGCCCTGACCGTCGGTCAGCTGACCATCATCTAACACCTGCAAGAGGATATTGAAAACATCCGGGTGCGCTTTTTCGACCTCATCCAACAAAATCACCGAATACGGTTTACGGCGCACGGCTTCGGTCAGGTAGCCACCCTCTTCGTAACCGACATAGCCCGGAGGCGCTCCAATCAGGCGAGCCACCGAATGCTTCTCCATGTATTCAGACATATCAATCCGCACCATGGCGTCCTTGCTGTCGAACAGGAAGGTCGCCAACGCCTTGCACAACTCGGTCTTGCCCACACCAGTAGGGCCAAGGAACAGGAACGAGCCGTTCGGACGATTCGGATCAGACAGTCCCGCCCGACTGCGACGTACCGCATTGGATACTGCCTGAATGGCCTGGTCCTGACCAACCACCGAGTCGTGTAGAACCTCTTCCATTTTCAGCAGTTTTTCACGCTCACCTTCAAGCATTTTGGTCACCGGCACACCGGTCCAGCGCGATACCACTTCGGCAATTTCGTCTTCGGTCACCTTGTTACGCAGCAAGGTGAACTCCTGAGTGCCTGTCGCTTCGGCCTCGTTGGCGTTGGCCAGCTGCTTTTCCAGTTCCGGGATTTTGCCGTACTGCAATTCAGACATGCGCGACAAGTCACCACTGCGGCGCGCAGCATCCAGTTCCAGTTTGGCCTGTTCCAGTTCTTCCTTGGCTTTGCTGGCACCTTCCAGCAGGGCTTTTTCGTGTTTCCAGACTTCTTCCAGCTCTACATAGGCACGACCTGCCTTGTTAATTTCTTCGTTCAGACCACTCAAACGCGCCTTGGCTGCGTCGTCTTTTTCTTTCTTCAGAGCCTCTCGCTCGATCTTCAGCTGAATCAAACGACGCTCAAGACGATCCATTTCCTGCGGCTTGGAATCGATTTCCATACGGATCACCGAGGCCGACTCATCGATCAGATCGATGGCTTTGTCCGGCAAACGGCGATCGGTAATGTAGCGCTGTGACAGTTTGGCCGCCGCAATGATGGCGCTGTCGGTAATCTGCACGCCGTGGTGCACTTCGTAACGTTCTTTCAGGCCACGCAGGATGGCGATGGAGTCTTCCACGGATGGCTCGTCCACCAGCACTTTCTGGAAACGACGTTCCAGCGCGGCGTCTTTTTCAATGAACTCGCGATATTCATCCAGCGTCGTAGCACCCACGCAGTGCAGTTCGCCACGGGCCAACGCCGGTTTGAGCATGTTGCCCGCATCCATGGAGCCTTCGCCCTTACCAGCGCCAACCATGGTGTGCAGCTCGTCAATAAAAAGCACAATGCGGCCTTCTTCTTTGGACACGTCTTTCAGCACGGCTTTCAGACGCTCCTCAAACTCACCGCGGTATTTGGCCCCGGCAACCAGTGCGCCCATATCCAGTGACAAAATGCGTTTGTTTTTAAGCGTATCCGGCACTTCGCCATTCACAATGCGCTGAGCCAGACCTTCCACCACGGCGGTTTTACCCACACCTGGCGGACCAATCAGCACCGGATTATTTTTGGTACGGCGCTGCAACACCTGGACGGTGCGGCGAATTTCTTCATCACGACCAATCACTGGATCGAGCTTGCCCGCTTCAGCCCGCTCGGTCAGGTCGATACAGAATTTTTCCAGTGCCTGACGGCTGTCTTCGGCATTGGCGTCTTTCACAGTTTCACCACCACGCATATCTTTGATTGCTTTTTCTGCAGCTTCGGCAGTCAGGCCGACGTCTTTCAGCGCCTTGCCGACTGCACCACGATCTTCCAGTGCCACCAGCAAGAACACTTCGCTGGATACGTACTGGTCGTGCATCTGCTGGGCTTTCTTCTCGGTCAGGTTCAGCAGTCGGCCCAACTCCGGAGAAATCTGAATCTGGCCATCCGGTGCGCTGACCTTCGGCTGGTCGCTCAATATTGTTTGCAGACGCTGCTCGAATTGCGGCACATGCACGCCACCACGGCGCAGCACGTCTTTTACCGAGCTATTAGCTTGCTGTAGCAGTGCCAACAGCAAGTGCACAGTGTCAATTTGATTGTGGTCTTGTCCCAGTGCCAGACTCTGGCTTTCAGCCAGGGCGTTTTGCATACTGGTTGTCAAACGATCCATACGCATACGAAAAATCTCCAACGTAATGACTGCAGACTTTGTTACACAACACGCGACCGCTGCAGTTCTTTGTGATGATCCTTATCTGGAGTCAACTTGAACATATTTCAAGTCCATCACGTTAAAATTTAAAATAATTAATAGACATTCCCAGCACACCCGACGGTTCACATCCGATATACTCTGCTGTCTTCACACCACTATCGCTATCAACCAACAGCCGCTATCAACCAGCAGCTTCATGCAGCGTCTCCCGTAAGCACGCACAGGAGAGCAGCGAACCGAGAAAACAACGGTCATCAAACCGTTAAATAGTGGCTATCTTCCATTTTTAAAGACCCGGATTCGTTCTTGTCCCAGGATATCAAACGCGGTGCTCTGTTCTTGCTGGCTGGCGAAGCCTTGCTGGCCATCATGGGCGCTATCATCAAGTCCCTGTCAGACGATCTGTCCACCGAACAGGTTGTCTTCTTTCGTAATTTGTTTGGGCTGCTGGTGCTGATGCCACTGCTACTTCGCAGTGGCTCGCAAATGCTCAAGACCAGCCAGTGGCATTGGCACCTGATGCGCGGCATCGTTGGCCTCAGCGCCATGTACTGCTACTTCTGGGCATTGGGTAACATGCCGCTGACCGAAGCATTTCTGGTCAAGCTGTCGAGTCCCTTCTTTATGCCGTTGATCGCGCTGTGGTGGCTGAAAGAGCCCGCCGGCAAGTATAGCTGGCTGGCACTGCTGGTCGGTTTTGCCGGTGTCTTCGTTATTCTGCGCCCTGGCGGCGACAGCGCCTTGACCCAGGCCGCGCTGGTCGGCTTGCTGGGGGCCTTTTTGGCTGCACTCGCCAAGGTCACCATTCGTCGGATGTCCGCCACCGAGCCGAGCCAACGCATCGTGTTCTATTTTGGTGTTGTCGCCACGCTGGTGTCCTTCCCGGCGGCGCTACTCAACTGGCAGCCAGTGCCAAGCTCCGCCTGGTGGGTCATCGTTGCCATGGGCGCAGTGGCCACTGCCGGTCAGTTAGCCATGACCAAAGCCTATCGCATCGCCCCGACCGGCAAAGTCGGTGTGTACGTATACAGCGCAGTGGTGTACGGCGCCTTGATGGGTTGGCTGTTCTGGGATGAAATCCCGACCTGGGCCACCGTCGCGGGGGCCGCCTTGATTGTGCTGGCAGGGCTGATCAACCTGAAATCCCCCAAGGCCGCCAAGGCAAAACCGGATGGCCATGTTCAAAACGGTCCGCCGACGGCCTGACCCAAAGACGGCAAGAAATCAGTAAGGGGGCCGTAAAGGAGCGACCGTCGCCCCCAAACCGGTAATTTCCTGTCAAAGATGTTATTTATCGAGCCACTTGCAAGAATCAGGAACTAATAGAGCTGATTATTTCCTTTCATTTAACTATAATTTCGGCAAGCTCGATGACTTACACAAACGATGGCCGCCTAGCCCTATGTCCAGAATAGACACTCTGCAAACCTTTGTTTCCGTGGTGCGTGCACGCAACTTCACTTCTGCTGCTGACGCACTTGGCGTCACGCCGTCCGCTGTCAGCAAGCAGATCAGCGGCCTCGAAGAACGTTTGGGTGTACGCCTGCTTAATCGCACCACTCGTTCGGTGAGTCCCACAGAAGCGGGGCAGATGTTCTATCAGCACTGTGAGAACATCCTCGAGTCCATTTCCGAGGCAGAAAAGCTGGTCACGGATTTCGACGTTACCCCACGCGGCCGCTTGCGCATCACGGCGATGTCAAATTTTGGTCGCCGCGAGCTGGCGCGCATGTTCAATGATTTTTCAGAAAAGTACCCGGACATCAGCTTCGACCTGCACATTTCTGATCGACCACTGGATATCGTCAAGGAAGGCTACGACTTCGCTCTGCGCATTGGCACGCTGGAAGATTCCCGCCTGATCGCCAAGCCGGTCGCCCGTCAGAACATTGTGATTTGTGCCTCCCCTCAGTACCTGAAAAGCTGGGGCACACCGACGTCGCTGGAAGACCTTAACAAGCACCGCATTCTGATGGTCACCAATGCGGAATTTGCCCGTATCAACTGGCTGCGTCAGTTTGAAAAAGACCATGGCTTCACCCTGTCCAGCGTCGAGCGCAAACTGTCGGTCAACGACATCGACCTGGTCTATGAGGCGTGTTTGGCAGGCATGGGCATCACTGCTATCCCGACCTACATTGCCGACCACCACTTGCAAACCGGCGAACTGGTGCGGCTGTTCAGTGATGTTGAAATTCCGGTTCGCACCATCAAGGTGGTGTTCCCGCAAAACCGTTATCTGGCGACCAAAAGCCGCGCTTTCCTCGACTTCATTACCGAGTACTTCGACGACCTTGGCATCAGCTCTGAAGAAGCCTGAGTTTCTTTAACAGGACGGCGGCTGAGCAGTCGCCGTCCTGATACTGCTATTCCCCTGCTACTTCCCCCTACGATTCCCCGACTCTGTCCGGTGCACAGCGCTGCAAGAACACCGGCGGTACACGGGCTAATTTGCGTTCGTCGTAATCAAAAAATACCAGGCCGGTTTTGGCCTCTGCGACCAAACGCTCCTGATCGGCATTGCTGACGCGATAGACCATGTCACAGCCGTACTTGTTGAATTCGGTCAAGCTCATTTCAAACGTCAACATATCGCCAACAAAAGACTCGGCCCGGAAACACACGGCCAGGTCCGTTACCATCAAACCAAACCCACCAATATTGAACTCGGCAAAATCAAAATGACGCAGGTAGCGCAGCCGCGCTTCGTGCAGCAAGGTCACCATCCGGTCATTACCCAGATGATTGCCATAATTGATATCGGATACCCGTACATCCAGATCCACCTTGAATTCAAATTCTTCAGGTAAATCAAGGGTTATGCGCGCCATACTACTACCTCCTGCATTGACACTTCCTCGCATGACCATTGTCGCGCGGGGGAATTTATTTTCGTTATTTGTATCTATACTTGGGCTACCGGCTACTTCACCATCACCCGCATTACAACGGGCTATACTTGGCATATTGATTGCCGTGTTTTATGGTGAATCAATAGCGTCAAAAAGAATAGCGATGCACCGCAAGATAGCAAATACGCGGATACCTACCCGAGACACTGAGCGAACCGGCTGACTATTTTATGTATCAAAAGATTTTCAAACCCTTTGTTTCGTCCCTGCTGCTGTGCCTGACTCTGGCTGGCAGCCTGAATGCGGTTGCCCAGATCCCGGATGTGGTTCCTGGCACACCAATCCAACCGCTTGAGCCAACCCGCGAGCAAGCGGTTACTACTCAGCAGATTCTCAACAACCTGCTGCGCGGCCACTACGAATTGCAACGACTCGATGACGCCCTGTCCGAACGCGTGTTCGATCTGTATCTGGACGACCTCGACTCCACCCGCAGCTACTTCCTGCAATCCGACATCAACGAATTCACCGGCAGCCGCAAGAAGCTGGACGACGTTTTGCTGCGTGGCGACCTGAGCATCCCGTTCGCCATATACAATCGTCTGGAAGAGCGCATCAATGAGCGCCTGACCTTTATGATCAAGGAGCTGGATGAGAACGCGGCCAACTACCGCTTCGATGATACCGAGCGCCTCGACCTTGATCGTGAAAACGCCCCTTGGGCGACGTCGACCGCCGAGCTGGACGACCTGTGGCGCAAGCGCCTGAAGAACTCCATCCTTAACCTCACCATGAGCGGCAAGGATCACAAGGCAGCGCTGGAGCTGCTGCACAAGCGTTACCAGAACCAGTTGAATCGAATTCACCAAACCAAGCCGGAAGATGCCTATCAGGCCATCATGAATGCGTTGACCCGCTCTTTTGACCCGCACACCCAATACTTCTCGCCACGCAACACCGAGAACTTCAATATCAATATGAGCCTGTCCTTACAGGGCATTGGTGCGGTACTGCAAAGCGAAGATGAATACACCAAGGTGGTGCGCCTGGTGCCGGCAGGCCCGGCCGACAAGGCCAAGAATCTGCAGCCTGCGGACAAGATTATTGGCGTTGGTCAGGATGCAGATGGCGAAATCGTCGACGTGATTGGCTGGCGTCTGGATGAAGTGGTCGACCTGATTCGTGGCCCCAAAGGCAGCACCGTTCGCCTTGAAATCATCCCGTCAGATGCCACCACCACCGACACCAAAGTGGTTTCCATCACCCGTGATGAAGTCAAGTTGGAAGAGCAGTCAGCTCAGAAAGAGGTGATGACCATCGAAGAAAACGGTAAGAAGCACAAAATTGGCGTGATCGACCTGCCAACCTTCTACGTTGATTTTCAGGGCAAGATGGAAAATCGCCCGGACTACAAAAGCACCACCCGAGATGTCGCCAAGCTGATCAAGGAATTGCGCAAAGAGAATATTGAAGGTCTGGTGATCGACCTGCGCAACAACGGCGGTGGCTCCCTCGAAGAAGCCATCAGCCTGACCGGCCTGTTCATTCCTCAAGGCCCGGTTGTGCAGGTACGCAGCGCCCGCGGCAATGTCGATGTTCTGCCTGACCAGGACCCAAGCGTGTTGTACGACGGTCCACTGGTGGTGCTGGTTAACCGCCTCAGCGCGTCGGCCTCGGAAATTTTTGCGGGAGCCATGCAAGACTATGGCCGCGCCATTGTGGTGGGTGGCCAAACCTTTGGTAAGGGCACCGTACAGTCCTTGCGCCCACTGCGTCATGGCCAGCTGAAAATTACCCAGGCCAAGTTCTACCGGGTGTCTGGTGACAGCACCCAGAACCAGGGCGTGATCCCGGACATCCTGTACCCAACCCTGTTTGATACCGACAAAATTGGCGAAAGCTCGCTGGAGCGTGCCTTGCCCTGGGACACCATTCGTCCGGCCAAGTACGTACACGACAACCAGATTTCCAACGCCATTGCGGTGCTGCGCAAAGAGCACGCCGAACGCGTCAAGGATGATCCGGACTTCATCTTCATGCGCGAACAGAAAGCACTGGTTGAGCAGCTGCGCGAACAGACGGATGTCTCTCTTAACGAGCAGCTGCGCAAGCAAGAACGTGATGCCAACGATGCCAAGCGCCTGGACCTGGAAAACAAACGTCGTAAAGCCAAAGGGCTGGAACTGCTGACGTCGCTGGACGAGAAAGAAGCCGCCGATGACAAAGCCACGGAAAACGCTGACGAGGCCGACGAAAAAGAAGATGAAAAAGCCGAAGAGGATGCCCTACTGACAGAATCCGGTCGCATCCTGCTCGACTACGTTCAGCTTGAGTCTGCCCAGAAGCAAGCCGCTCGCTAAGCGCTTTTCTCGCGGTTCATTCGAAACGCCCACCCTACCAGGCAACAGAGTCTGAGCACGGTGGGCGTTTTGCTATCTGCATCTCCGCACAAAACCCCTGCCACACTCAAACCCAGCCGCATACAAAACCAGCAGACTAAAAACGCACTGACAAAGCGCACAACATGCAGACAAAGAACTGCCGCTGCGCATCGGGCTGAATAGTTATGGGCCCATGCGGTAGCACAACAGCATCAGCAACCTGCGTTAAAACCATACCCCATGTGATCGGTTGCCAATTTGCGACAGCCGTTGTCGCTACATCACACAGGCAGGGGCATTAATTGGCTCTATCAATGCCCAACCGCATCCTGTTTCGAGCTGCACAGCGACATTGTCAGCATGGTCAGCTGCCCTAACAGGTCGATCCTGTCGATGGCATTGATCTTGATACAACAACAGTAACGTACGGCTTTGCGTCGTTTACGTTGTGCTCTCAGGGAACCGACAGGTACCCAATTACCTGTTTAGCGCTCGGCGGGCTTGTTCGCCGGGCGTTTTTTTATGCCCGAAAGATGGCCCGCACCGCTCAGCACAGGCCAATGCGGGATACTTCCGAACAAGAAACCGCGATGAGCACAAAGTGTCCTGAGGCTGCCGGGCTGCTGTTTTTCACACCGTATAATTAACCACTTGGCAAACCCGTTCTTTGTTCCATTAAGTGCCACAAAGACAACATTCTTAACAAAGCTGTAACTCAGAACACCTAAAAAATGTTATCTACTTCACAAAATAATTGTTAGCTGTATCAGGAAGCCTTCAATGGATATCAAACGACTGAGACTCAACAGCACACTTCAAACGGCACTTCAGGTGCTGAAACTGCAACTGGAATTGCACGACGGGCACGCAGTGCGCGCCAATAAAAGTGTTGAAGAGCTCACCACCCTAATCAGTAAAGCGCTGGAATCCGAGTCGGAGCCCGTGCTGGATGCACTGGTGCGAACCGTGAGTCTGATGGACGACAAACAGGTGGTATTTTTTGAAGTGTTGGGGGTCGATTTCACCCCATTGAAAGAATGGATTCAGCTACAGCAGCCTGGCCGTAAACGCTCACGACTGCGCAGCTTCAGTGAAGAAAACAGTGTAAGA
This sequence comes from Oceanobacter sp. ABM4_470, assembly GCF_056158645.1. Lineage (NCBI taxonomy): Bacteria > Pseudomonadati > Pseudomonadota > Gammaproteobacteria > Oceanospirillales > Oceanospirillaceae > Oceanobacter > Oceanobacter sp. ABM4_470. The sequence continues at coordinate 1,031,919 of NZ_JBSWTR010000001.1, read as the reverse complement.
GCCTGATCAGGCGTATTTTTTCAAAATCAGAATGCGGTTGTTGGCCGGCATGGCAATGTCTTTAATCAAACGCAGCTTTTCTTTGCGCGCCGCCAACACCACCTGTTCCATATCCTTGATGCCCGCTGCCGGGTCGATGTCCCGCTTGACCCACTCATCCAATGCCTTATTGCCATCACTGGTGAACGCTCCGTCGTAATTAAACGGGCCATAAAGAATCGCCACTCCGGCCTGACGCAATACCCGCCCCACACCAGCCATCATACTGCGCAACTTCGGCCAGCTGATGAAATGCGCCACGTTGGCAGCAAAAACGGCATCAACCTGCTTCACCGGCCACAGGTCCTGCGCCACATCAAGAACCAAAGGCGGCAGGAAATTATTACGGCCAGCTCGCAATCGACGGGCATTGATCACTGAAATACGCTCAGCCAGCTCCGAGGGTTGCCAGGTAACCTCAGCCAGCCGGGCGGTCACGTATTCCGCATGCTGGCCTGTGCCACTGCCGATTTCCAACACCACCGAATGAGGCTCCAGCACGGATTCCAGCACATCCACAATGGGTTGCTGATTGCGCAGACAGGCTTCCGAAACCGGCAAGTCAGCATGCTCAAGAATCTGGAATTCCGGTAGTTGATCAGCCGGGGTCATAAGGTTTCCTGTTGGATCGGGGCTAAGAGGCGTGCCACCGCAGCACACTGGGCGGCAGAGTATTCCAGCGCCGAATACGACACAAGTATACAAACGACGAAAATATCAAATAATTCGCCAAATTGCCGCGAGCCAGCTCAGACAGTAGAATCGGGGCCAATTACACGTTTTGACAACCGGATTCGACGAGCTGATATGCGCGCAACAGAATTTTTGATCGCCACTGAAAAAGAAACTCCCGCTGATGCGGTTGTTGTTAGTCACCAGCTGATGCTGCGTGCAGGTATGATTCGCAAGCTGGCCGCTGGCCTTTACACCTGGATGCCTCTGGGCCTGCGCACCCTGCGTAAGGTCGAGAACATCGTACGTGAAGAAATGAATCGCGCCGGTGCCCAGGAAGTACTGATGCCCGCCGTACAACCTGCCGAGCTGTGGGAAGAAACCGGCCGTTGGTTCCAGTACGGTGGCGAACTGCTGCGCCTGAAAGACCGTCACAACCGTGACTTCTGTGTTGGCCCAACCCACGAAGAAGTCATCACCGACCTGGCTCGTAACAACATCAGCAGCTACAAGCAGCTGCCACTGAACCTGTACCAGATTCAAACCAAGTTCCGTGACGAAACCCGTCCTCGCTTCGGTGTGATGCGTTCACGTGAATTCATCATGAAAGACGCCTACTCATTCCACGCCAACGAGGAAAGCCTGGCAGAGACCTACGACAAGATGCACGAAGCCTACTGCAACGTGTTCAAGCGTATGGATCTCGACTTCCGTCCGGTAATGGCCGACACCGGCTCCATTGGTGGTGCCAAGTCCCACGAATTCCAGGTACTGGCCGATTCTGGTGAAGACGACATCGTGTTCTCCAACGCCAGTGACTACGCTGCCAACGTTGAACTGGCAGAAGCACTGCCACCGGTTGGCGAGCGCCCAGCAGCCACTCAAGCCATGGAGCTGGTGGACACCCCGGATGCCAAGACCATTGCTGCTCTGGTTGAACAGCATGGCATTGCCATTGAAAAAACCATCAAGACCCTGATTGTTCGTGGCGAGAAAGACGAAAATGGCAACTACGAGCTGATTGCCCTGTTGGTTCGTGGCGACCACGAACTGAACGAAATCAAAGCCGAAAAACTCGACGGTGTGGCCTCTCCTTTTGAGTTTGCCACCGAAGAAGAAATGCGCCCAATCGTCGGTGCCGGCCCTGGCTCCATTGGCCCTGTTGGCCTGAAGATGCGCATCATTGCCGATCATGCCCTGTCCGTCGTGTCTGATTTTGGCGCTGGCGCCAATATTGATGGCAAGCACTACTTCGGCATCAACTGGGAGCGCGATCTGCCACTGCCGGAATTTGCCGACCTGCGCAACGTGGTGGTTGGCGACCCAAGCCCATGTGGTAAAGGCACCATCGAGATCAAACGCGGTATCGAAGTCGGTCATATCTTCCAGTTGGGAACCAAGTACTCCGAAGCCATGAAGGCCACCGTACTGGACGAGAACGGCAAGGATCGCACCATGATGATGGGTTGCTACGGCATCGGCATCAGCCGTGTGGTTGCGGCTGCGATTGAACAGAACCACGATGACAATGGCATCATCTGGCCAAACGCCATCGCACCGTTCCACGTTGGCATCGTGCCAATGAACTACCACCGCTCCGAAGCCGTGCGTGAAAAAACCGAAGCTCTGTACGCCGAGCTGACCGCTGCGGGTCTGGAAGTGTACCTGGACGACCGCGACAAGAAGACCAGCCCGGGCGTCAAGTTTGCTGATATGGAGCTGATGGGTATTCCGCACCGCATCGTGATTTCTGATCGCGGCCTGGAAGCGGGCACCATTGAGTACAAGGCGCGTCGCAGCGATGAGAAACAGGAAATTGCCGCTGAAGAACTGGTGGCCTTCCTGACGTCCCAGGCGAAATGCTGATAGAACCACTGCACAAGGGCCTCAGCGCCCTTGTCACAGCATCGCTGACCTGCTGCCTGCTCTGGGGCCTCTCACTCCAGAGCCAGGCAGAAGCCATGCCCAATCACGACCCGGAGCTGCGTCAGGCCCTGCTTGAAGCCGCCTCTGCTGCTGAGTCTTTCCCTGATCGTTTTGATGCCGAAGTCTGGCTGGTTGATATGCAAGCCCGACTGGCTGGCATGAATTGGATCAAACTCAAGAACCGCAAACGACGGCTGGAATTCCTCCGGCTGGTGCATCAGGAAGCCACCCGGGCAGGTATCTCGCCAGAAATGGTGCTTGCGGTTATTCACGTTGAAAGTGCCTTCGACCGCTTTGCTGTGTCCCGTGTAGGCGCCCAGGGCTACATGCAAATCATGCCATTCTGGAAACGTGAGATTGGCCGTGAAGACGATAATCTGATGAGCATGGCCACCAACTTGCGCTACGGCTGCACCATTCTCAAACATTACCTCGACAAGGAAAAAGGCAACTGGATACGGGCACTGGCTCGTTACAACGGCAGCCTTGGCCGCACCACCTACCCTGAAAAAGTCCTCGATCGTTGGCAGCGCTATTGGCTCTACCAATAAGATTGCTTCTCAAATGGAAAACCTTTCTAATTTTTCGATCAAACCCCACGGTATTATCTAATATTCCTTTTTATCAATAGCTCGGATACTTTGATGACAGTAAGGCTGACTTAGCTGGCGTTTATGCCAAAAGCGACAGCACTCTTATCGACGTAGAACCAGGTCGAAGCATCAGATTCCAGGCAGCCACCCGTGGCTGTCAGAATGTGGCCAAGCCACAGCACCCGGGCGTCAGCCCAAACAAGGAGCGTTTGGTTAATGGGAAACCATGACGGCGCCACCTCAAAAAAGCGGCCATGGAGGGCCGCTTTTTTGTTTTCTGACATCTTGTTCTGATGTCTGCTGTTCACTCAGTTCCAGCCAATCATTGACCCGCACTACCCGCTTGATAACCGGTAATGGCAGCAATCCAGTCGACCATGCCTTGTGGGTCATCATCGGCACAATGACCGCCCTCCCAAAACAGTGCGGTATTCACATCAACGCCCTGCTGTTCCAGCCCCAGCGCCAGATTGAACATCACCACCGCGGCGTTGTTATTGTCATGACTGCCGTTGCGTAGCCACCAATGTGGTGCGATATCGCTGCGCGATTGATCCTTGGGCGCGGTGATAAAATACATTGGGTTCATCATATTCACCCGCTGTTGCAGCTCATCGGCCAAGGGCGCCTCGGAGGCCGAGTTGTAGTCCTGACTGAACGTCGTGAAATGATTGGCGCGCTGGCTATCCAGACCAAACAGCTGATTCTCGGGCGTCGACAGTTCAAAGCTGTCGAACGACGGTGCGCCTTTCATGCGGCCAAAATCAGCCACATAGTCTGCAAAGTCAAAGTCCGCTTGCTGGCCATCCCAACGAATCCAGCTGTTGTCCGTCAGGTACTGCTGCCGCGCTTCATCATCCAGCGTGCGAATATGGGCTGTGGCAATGGGTTGCAGGTATTGCTGCTTGAGGTAGTCGGCGTAGTTATCCGCCGTCAACACGCCAAAACCATGGTGTCCATGCAAGGCCAGCCCGGCCTGATAGTCACGGTATTGCTGCTGTAACTGACCGGATACCTGCTGGTCGACCAGCTCACCACGCAGAGGCTGATAGCCAAACATCCACTCATAGGACATATCGGCATGATCCAGGTCGGTGATCGGGCTGTAACAAGCGCTGGCAAAGATATTGTCGCGCTCATCCGCTGCGCCCAGCGCCTTCAGATACGGCGCGTACCAGTCCTGATTGCCGGAAGCGCCCAACAGCGCCGACATGGCACCACCCGCGCTGCAACCTGCTGACACAATCCAGTTGGCGTTACCCGCCATCACCGCATCGTTGTGACGGATATAACGCACCGCCGCTTTCAAATCGACGATTCCAGCAGGGGCCGTGCCGTAGTAAATACCGTCGGCATTGACGTTATCGATGCCACGGGCGCCCGGCGTAACCACCACATAGCCGGCGGCCAGCGCTAACTGCGCCTTGTCTGAGCCCATGCCTTCACCCATCCGGGCACCGCGTTGCGGGCCTGGGCCCTTACTATCAGAACCATCACGCCCTTTACGGCCACCATCACGAGGACCAAAGCCCTCTGCTGGCGCTTCCAGGCCTGCTTGCATTCCCTGAGCAGTTCCCTGAACCCTTTCTTGAGCTCTGCCCTCACCAGGGCCAGGCCGACTTTTACCCTCGCCGCCACGACGCCCACCAAACCCTTGATCCGGGTTGGCGTTGTTGACCGAGCGGTAGCCGCCAATCTTGATGTTCAGCAGCACCGGCGCGGCACTGGCGTCCAGCGGCTGACCATTGATGGCCACCGGCACCTGCACATCCAGGCTCTGATAGTCTGCGTCAACCGGGTTGGCGACATACGGAATGTGTTTGTAGCTGTGCACCGTGATCTGCTGATCGCCACTGGCGGTTTTCACGGTGACCGTTTCTACCGTGAAGTCGTCGGCTGGAAATTGCAAAGGATCACTCGGCGTCGGGTCAGCCGGGGTGGCATCCGAAGTCGGTGTCGATAAGGTGTCACTGGAGGTATGTTGGCGCGATTGGGTTAACGCCAGCGCAATGGAGAAAGCACCGGCAGCCACCAGTGCAGTGATAAGCATGGATCTGGGAGTCATTGTCTGTCCTGACAAAGGGTTGGTATGGACCGGGCACTGAGTTATTCAGTAAGGCCCTGACGCTTTTGCACCCAAATGAGAACACTTATCAGCTGAATAGATCCGTCGGAAACCGTAAGTTTCCGCTCTGCTGCCGATGCCCGATCCAGCGGCAACGGCAGCAGACACAGATTAATCGTCCGAGATTTCAATCTCTGGCATATCGCTGGCGGCCTCACCACCACGAGCCAGTGCAACGGCCAAGCGGCGAGCTGCATGACGATACATCATGGCCACTTCCGAGCTGTCATCCGCTGCCACCACTGGCGTACCGGCATCGGCCTGCTCACGAATGTATTTGGCCAGCGGCAGTGAACCCAGCACCCTGGTGCTGTACGTTTCTGCCAAACGATCCGCGCCGTGTTCACCAAAGATGTGTTCGGCGTGGCCGCAGTTCGAGCAGATGTGCATGCTCATATTTTCGATCATACCCAGCACCGGAATGCCCACTTTACGGAACATCTCGACGCCTTTCTTGGCATCCGCCAAGGCAATATCCTGCGGGGTGGTGACGATGACTGAGCCGGCAATCGGGTATTTCTGGCTCAACGTCAGCTGAATGTCACCGGTGCCCGGTGGCATGTCGATCAACAGGTAATCCAGCTCGCCCCACTGAGTTTGATTCAGGATCTGGGTCAGTGCTCCGGCCACCATCGGGCCACGCCATACCATTGGCGTTTGTTCGGTAACCAGGTACGCCATCGACATGGTTTTCAGACCGTGGGCCTCCACTGGCACAAACCATTTACCTTCGATGGTTTCCGGCCGGGTGCCGTCCACCACACCCAGCATGATGCCCTGGCTCGGACCGTAAATATCCGCATCCAGCAAGCCGACTTTGGCGCCATCTTTGGCCAGCGCCAGGGCCAGATTCACCGTGGTGGTCGATTTGCCAACGCCGCCTTTGCCAGACGCCACTGCGACGATGTTCTTCACACCCGTCAGCGCTTCGCCGCCGTCGTGACTTTTGTGGGCGTCTACATGCCAACCGATGTTGACGGTCGCTTGCTCACAGCCGTCGATGTTTTCCAGCGCCGTTTGCAGCAACTGGGCAACACCGCCCTTGAGGAATTCGGACGGATAATCCAACTCCAGTTCAACATCCACACGGGCACCTTCAATCTGCACCGAGCGCAAGGCACCGGCTGAGATCAAATCGGTTTCAAGGTACGGGTCGGTGTAGCTCGCCAGGGCAGTTTCTACCTGGCTTTGGGTCAGTTGGCTCACGCAATGCTCCAGACATTGGCCTGCCTCGGAATCCGGCAGGCAAAAATAACGATTGCCACAGGTTATGGTGGCAAGTGCGCGGTATTCAAGGGCGATGTCGGTTTCATCCCCCTTTGCGGTGAAATTTCTGCCCTTGATTACAGCACCGGCGCTGCTGCCAGCAATGCCCTGGTGTATTCGTGCTGAGGGGCATCCATCACATCAGCACACAGCCCTTGTTCCACCAGTACGCCGTTTTTCATCACAGCGACCCGATGAGCCAAATGCGGAATGATCGACAAATCGTGGGTGATGAACAAATAGCTCAGCCCCATATCACGCTGCAGCTCCAACAGAAGCTCCATCACCTGACCACGAATAGACACATCCAACGCGCTGGTTGGCTCGTCACAAATGATCAGTTCGGGCTCAACCGCAATGGCACGGGCAATGGCGATGCGCTGGCGCTGACCGCCAGAAAATTCGTGCGGATAACGATCCAGATGCTGGGCTTCCAGTCCCACCCTTTCCAGCAGTTGCTCCAGTTTGGCTTCGTGCTCTTCTCCCTTGCCTGCCAACCCCAGACTGGTCATGCCTTCGGCCAGAATTTGACGAATGGTCATGCGTGGATTCATCGACGAGAACGGGTCCTGAAAGATCACCTGAATGCGTTTTCGGTAGGGCAAAAACTGCTTGTCAGACAGCCCCTGCAACGACTGTCCGGAAAAACGGATATCGCCTTCGGTCGCCGGTTCCAGAGCCAGAATGGCCCGCCCGACCGTCGACTTGCCGGAGCCGGATTCGCCGACCAGAGCCAGGGTTTCGCCTTTGTGAATCTGCAACGACACGCCATCCACCGCTTTGGTATGGCCCACGACACGCTGCAAAATGCCCTGGCGCTGTGGAAACCACACTTTCAGGTTATCTACGGTCAGCAGCGCTTGCGGCTGCTGCTGGGAAGGTCGGAAACGGCGTTCCGGTAATGAATGAATCAACTGACAGCTGTATTCATGCTGGGGATTGGCAAAGAACTCCGCTGCTGAGCGATATTCGAGAATGTCGCCATGGCGCATCACAGCGACGTGGTCCGCCATTTCCGACACCACGCCCATGTCGTGGGTAATTAACAGCACACCCAGCTGACGCTGTTTGCGCAGCTGATTCAGCAACTCCAGAATTTGCTTTTGAATGGTCACATCCAGAGCCGTGGTTGGCTCGTCAGCGATCAGCAAATCGGGCTCACACGCCAGTGCCATGGCAATCATTACGCGCTGCTTCTGACCCCCAGAGAGCTGGTGCGGGTGCCAGCTCAGGCGCTGCTGTGGGTCGGGAATGCCAACTTCCTGCAACAAGCCAACCACGGCATCTCGTCGAGCCTGGCCAGTGTGTCCCTTGTGCAGGGTCAGCACTTCACCTATCTGCTGTTCGAGGGTTTGCACCGGGTTCAGTGCCACCTGCGGTTCCTGAAAGATCATCGCGGCGCGGAAACCACGTACCCGATTCATCTGCCTTTCCGTCAGGGCAAACAGCTCTTCGCCCTGCAACTGCACACTGCCTGCAGTAATCCTCAGTGCATCGGGTAACAGGCGTAAGATAGACAGGGCCGTCAGCGATTTACCCGAACCACTTTCACCAACAAGAGCCAGAATCTCACCCGGCTCAATGGCGAAGGAAATGCCATTCACCAATGTCTGTGCCGGACTGGCAAACGGGCCACGACTGGCAGGCAATTCAATGGTGAGATTGGAAACTTCAAGCAGCGACATCAGTTCACCGTCCTTGGGTCGAAGGCATCACGAACGCGGTCAGCAAACAGGTTGGCTGCCAGCACCAATACAAACATCATCACAAACGCGGCACTGACCGACCACCAGACCACCGGCTCACGAGACAGCTCGGCGCGGGCCTCGTTGATCATATTGCCCCAGCTGGCCATCGACGGATCAACCCCGACGCCAATATAAGACAGCACCGCTTCGGCCAATACAAAACCACTGAAATCCAGTACCAGCGCAATCAGCACAATGTGGGTGACATTAGGCAGGATGTGCTTGCCAATAATACGACTGTGGCTAACCCCAAAAGCCCGTGCGGCTTGCACATAGTCGAGCTGACTCACCTTCAGGGTTTCTGCCCGCAGCAAGCGGCAAAGGCCGGTCCAGCTGGTCATACCCAAAATGAAACACAGTGCCAAAAACTGGAAATCAGCCCGTTCGGCCGACAGCCGGAATTGCTCGGCATGGGTTTCGATGTAGACATCAATCAGTAACACCGACGCGGCAATCAGCAGAATACCGGGAATCGAACTGAGCGTGGTGTAGATGTATTGCACCACGTCGTCGATCAGGCCTTTGAAATAGCCGGCGGCAATGCCCAGTATTACGGCAATCGGCAAGGTGATCAGCGTCGCCAGCGTGCCGATCAATACCCCGGTGCGCACTGCTTTAATCGCCTGAAACAGCACATCCTGACCAACCTTGTTGGTGCCCAGAATGTGGTAATAGCCGCCCACCTGCAAAATCCAGACGGTCACCAGAATCAGGCCGCCGAGCGTCAGATACACGGTTTTCCAGGGGAGCCATGCCGATGCCTGTTTGCCGGTCAGCCGTCGCAGCAGCTGAATCAGCAACGCCAGTACCAGCGCAATGCCGAGCCCCACCACCAGCGCATTCATTGACCGTTCAAACACATCGGAGCCAACGGTTTCGTGTTTGCGCAAGTGGCTACCGGCATACTCCAGTCTGGGGTAATCACGTACCACCTGACCGTTGTCGAGGGTACGGTTTTCCTTCGAGAACGAGTGAATGGCGAATGGCGACGAATAGGTTTTTTCATCATGGCCACGCAAGTCCACCAGCACCACGTCCAGCAGGCTGTTGACCTCCTGACTGTAGTGCTGCTCATCCGAACCTTCGAGTTTGTCGAGTGGATACCGAAAGTGCATCGAATCCAGCAAGGCGATCAGCACGTAAAACACAATCACCAGAAACGACGCCATGCCCACCCGGGAAGCAAACACCGAGCGCCAGCGTTTGCGCGCCACCGGGTTTTTACCGAGGTTGATAAAAAACAGAATCAGCGTCAGCACCAGCAGGAAAATCAGCCAGTCGCTCCACAGCAACACCGGTTTTACCGTCATCAGCATTTCCATCAGGACAACCTCACTCGTGGATCAACCAGGGTGTAGGAAATGTCCGTCAGGATCAGTCCAACGATGTACAAAATGGAACCCAAAAACACCATGCTGCGCACCACGGCAAAGTCCTGGGCCTGAATCGCATCCAAGGTGTAACTGCCCAGCCCCGGAATGCCAAAAAACGACTCCACCAGCAGGCTGCCCATAAACAGCGACGGGATAACCACCACCACACTGGTCAGAATCGGAATCAGGCCATTGGGCAAAATATGACGGAACAGTACCGTCAATTCAGGCACGCCTTTGGCGCGGGCGGTGCGCACGTAATCCTTGTTGGCTTCTTCCAGAAACAAGGTGCGATACAAACGGGTGCCGCTGCCGATACCACCAATCACGCCGATGATCACTGGCAGGATCAGGAAGCGAATGGCATCCATTCCGCCCAGATATCCGGAGATAGGCACCAGATTCCACATCCGGGCAAAAAAGAACTGACCGGCAAACACGTAGAACACCCCAGATATCGACATCAGCACCACGCAGGCAACCATGGCCGCAGTATCAAACAGACTGGCGCGGAACATCACCACAAACAGGGCAAAGACAATGTTCACCGCCAGACCAATCACAAAGGTCGGCAGAGCCACCGCCAGACTTGGCCACATGCGTTGCAGGATGTCTTCGGCGATTGAGCGGCCTTCGTCCGATTTGCCAAAATCGAGCACGAACAGGCGCACGGATTTATCGAAGAAAATGGTGTCGGTCAGCAAGCCGTCACTGTCTTCGGCATCGTTGATAAACAAAGGCTTGTCGTAGCCGCGTTGGGCTTTCCAGGCCTCAATGGCCTGCGGGTCCATATGTTTGTCGCCCAGCTGGGCCTGAGCCATCTGATCGGGCGAGTTGACCATAAAAAACAGCGCAAACGTCAGCAGGTTAACCCCGATCAGAATCGGAATGGCGTACAGCAAACGCCGAACTATGTATGCCAGCATCAGTTGTGCCCTCCTTTGGCTGTGGGGGATACCAGCACGCGCTGGTTCTGGCGGCGGCGATAGGCCTGATAACCCGGAATCATCAACACCAGCACCACCAGCCCGACAATCCACAGCGGCGACCACACCGGTTGATTGCGCTCTTTTCGGAGCGACTCACGCATGCGACTGTCGATGCCCATGTATTTCAGGGTTGCGGTACTGATGCCATGAGGCTTGGTGTTACGAACCCAGGGGTTATCCAGCACGTAAGAGTGCAAATGCAGCCCCGACGCCCAGGGTACCTCGTGGTGATAGATTTCCAGCATCTGTCGAATCAGCGCCAGTCGCTCTGGCGAATCCGGCATCAGCTTCATTTGTTCAAACAAGCGATCGTATTCCGCATTGCTGAAATTGCTGGCGTTAACCCCGGAGCCACCGGTGATCACCTGACCATTCTTGCTATACAGCAGGAACAGGAAGTTTTCGGCATCCGGGTAGTCCGCCGACCAACCCCACTGGAACAGCTGGGCGTTACCCGAACGCATCTTGTCCTTGAAGCGGTTGTAGTCAGAGCCACGAATATTCAGCTGAATACCCAGCTTCTTGAATTGCTTGATCAACCAAACCTGTTGCGCACTGGCAGCACCGCCACCGGTTGGGGTATCCAGATTCAACACCAGCGGCTCACCGGTTTGGGCATCGCGGCCATCCGGGTAACCGGCTTCCGCCAGCAGCTTGCGAGCCACGTCAATGGGCTTGCGAACCGGCGCGCCGACGCTGTCCGAGCCTTCCTTACGAATGGTCGGGTTCCAGTCAAACACATAAGGGTTAATGCCCTCTGGCCCTTGCTGATAGCCAAAGATGCCCGGCGGAATCGGGCTTTGGGCGGTCTCACCGCGGCCATTCAGAAAAATGGAAATACGATCTTCCTCGCTGTAGGCAATGGCGATGGCCTGACGCAGTTTGCGAGCACGTTCCTGGGCTTGTTTCTGGGCTTGTTTCTGGGCTTCTGAATCGGCTTGTTGCTCTGCTCCCGGCAACGACTGCCCACCCACCACCGGGTCGAGCATATTGAAGCCAAAGTAATAGGTAGCAGGCACCACTTCGACACTCAGACTGATGCCCATGTCTTTCAGTTCCGGACTCAGATCAACACCCGTGCTGCTGACCGACACCGCCTGATCAAAGCTGTCGCTGCCAATGCCCGAACGGTCGTAATAGCCCTGCAAGAACTTGGTCCACAGCGGGATGCTTTCTTTTTCGAGTCGATACACTGCCTTGTCGATCAGGGGTAACCGCTTGCCTGCATCGGCCAGCAAGCCGTGTTCGGCGTCGCCCGGTTCGCCTTCTGACGGATAGCGGTCGTCGTGATAATTGGGGTTGCGTTGCAGAATGATGGCTTCGTTGGGATCGTTCTGCGTCATCATGAAGGGGCCAGTGCCGACCGGGTGCCAGTCCAGCACAATGTTGCGATCGGCCAATCCGGGCTGGTGGTAAAACTCGTCCACCAGTCTGGGAACCGGGGCCAGAAAGCGCATACCCAGCCAGTATTTGAACTGCGGATACTTGCCCTTCAGGCGAATGCTGTATTGATACTTGCCCAGCACCTGCACACCGGTAAGATCAAACGGCTGCAAGTCGAGCCAGCCCGTTTGCTGGTAACGGGGATCACTCTCTTGCTGCTTGCGGGCCTCGCTGACGGTTTCGGCAAATTCGTCCATGCCAACAATGTACTCCGCCAGCACCCCGCGAATCGGCGACAGGTTGGCCGGATCAGCAATCCGCTTGAGCTGGTAAACATAATCCTCAGCCACCAGCTCACGGCTGCCGGTTTCGGTGAAATCCGCCAGCGTTCGGTAGCTCGCCGATGCGGCGGCATCGGCAAATCGATAACGTGGCTGTTGCTGGTCATTTTGCGCAAAAGCCGGGTGCGGCTGATAGCGAATGCCCGGTTTGATGGTCAACGTATAGGTGCTGAAGGCCAGTGCAGGATCGTTTTCCGCGACCGGGTTACCGTCGGCATCGGTGTAGGTAATAACGGGCATTTCGGTCAGGGTGGACGGAATCAGCTCGTAGGGCCGTTTCAGATAGTGGTATTGCAGCGGCGGCTCGTATATCTGGTCAATAAAGCGGCCTTCATCAGCACTGTAGGAACGCGCCGGGTCCAGATGCTTCGGGCGTTGGGAAAAGCTGGAGTAATAAACGACTTGCTGGCTGTCTTCACCCGCCGGGTGCGGGCTGTTGATGGCGCGGCTCAAGGAATCATCCGAGCACCCCTGCAACAGCAGCGAAACGCCAACACACGCCATGGCCTTATAAATAATTTGGGCTGATTTCATATCCGTCCAGTATGAGGCAAGGAACCCTCTGAATACCTCAGTGTGCCAGTAAAACCGCTGGTTACAAGACCCCACTGTCGACTCTGAGAACAAATGCAGTGGCTGTTATGTGCGCCAATTTTTGCGCTTGTCACACAGGCTCTTTATATTGACCGACCTATTTGCCCAGCCATTCAAGGAATTCCCTGTGAGCAACCCGGTCGCCGCGCTGCAACAACTGCACAAGAACCTGTCGTCCGTCGTCATGTGTCAACCTCAATCGCTGCTGCTGACGCTCACCACCCTGCTGTGCCGTGGCCACCTGCTGCTGGAAGACGTTCCCGGTCTGGGCAAAACCACACTGGCGCGGGCATTGGCAAAATCGGTACAGGTGGACATGAAACGCCTGCAGTGTACCCCCGACCTGATGCCGTCGGACATTACCGGCGTCAGTGTTTACAACCAGAGTGAACATCGCTTTGAGCTGATCAAGGGCCCGGTGTTCACCAATCTTTTGTTGGCTGACGAAATCAACCGTGCCACGCCCCGTACCCAGTCGGCACTGCTGGAAGCCATGGCCGAAGGCACCGTCAGCCTCGACCGCGACATCCATGCCTTGCCCAAGGTATTTATGGTCATCGCCACTCAAAACCCGGTTGAATTCAGCGGTACTTACCCGCTGCCGGAAGCCCAGCTCGACCGTTTCTTTATGCGGCTGTCATTGGGCTACCCAAGTGAAGCCCAGGAACTGGAGATTCTGAAATCCCAGCTCAATGGCCACCCACTGGACACCCTGCAACCGGTGATGAGCGAAAAAGCCCTGCAAGCACTGCAAGCCCATTGCGACAAGATTCCGCTTGGCGAAGGCCTGCTCGAATACATCAATCAACTGGTGCGCGCCACCCGCGAGCATCCGCAAGTCACACTGGGAGCCAGCCCACGCGGCGCACTGGCGCTGATGCGCGCCGCCCGAGCCCTGACCTTGCTGACCGGCAAAAAACAGGTGACGCCAGCCACGGTACAGACTCTTGCCGAGCCGGTATTAAGCCATCGGATTATTTTCCGCGACCCGGCGCTGCAAAAAGCGGAAGCCCGGGCTGAGTTCTGGAGCAAGCTGTTTGCCGACCTGCCACTGCCAGACCAGACAGCGGCAACTGCCAAGCAGCCGAACGACGACGCCAAACAGACTTCTGGGCATTCGTCTGGACAAGCTTCTGGACAAACACCCGGGCAGACAGCCAATACCAACGGCACAACCGAGACCGTCTGATGGCGGCTGCGTCCACGCACCCGGCCTTGGCAGCCATTCGAGCCCAGCTGGGTGGCCATCGGCTGTTGTTGGTGATCGCCGTCGTGTGTTTTCTGGTGGCCTGGAATCGTGGCATTAATCTGCTGTACGGCATGGTGGCACTGGTGCTGGCCTTATGGCTGGCCAGCTGGTTGCTGCCGCTGCTGCCATTACGCTCCGTGCAGGTATCAGCTCGGCAATCCGGGCAGGCCCATGCCAATGGCCAGGTCGGTATTGAATACCGACTGCGTTCCCATGACCCATTGGCCATGTGTGTGATCGAACAGTCGTTACCCTTCGTATCGACTAGCTATTCAGAAAGCACTGACACTGAAAACGCCGATTCAGAAAATACAGAATCCGGAATCGCTCGCCGCACTCTGGTGTGGTGGACAACCGAGGACCGTCCTGTCATCCAGGTCGCAACCGGCCAACGCGGCCGATTCGAACTAACGCATGTACGAGTTGGATGCAGCTGGCCATTCGGACTGAAAACCCACTACCGCACAGTGCCGCTGACACATTGCCAGTTATTGATTGAACCCGAAATTGTGCCCATTACCGCCATACCGGCGACCACTGCTGCTCAGCCACAACCGATGGCACCCAATCCGACCCACAGCAGTGCTGCTCTGGCACACAATGAATACGCTGGCATCCGTGACTATCGCCATGGCGATTCATTGCGTCACGTCCATTGGGCTGCGTCAGCCCGCCATCAGCAAATGATGGTGCGAGAGTTCGACAGCATCAGCCACCAGGATTTCCTGCTGGTACTGGACGCCGACCCTGCCAGCAATACTGGCCCATACCCAAGGTGCAGTTTTGAACACAGCATCACCATTGCCGCGTCGATGATGCACTGGGCGCAGCAGAACGGCGTTTCCATGCGACTGGTGTGTGGAGGCCAATATCCGTTTGACGTTGCGGTTGGCGGCAACGGCCGTGGCCAACAAGGGGATTACCTGATGGCGCTGACCCAGGCCAAGCCGTGGCAAGCACACTCCCTCAATATTCAGAGCTATGAATCAGTCATCGGCAGCGCACTGACGGGGGCTAATGCCAGCACCTTGATTCTGATCCGCAACCAGAGCCAACTGCCACAAGTGAATGTGTCGCGTTTGCCATTGGCGAACGGCACCAGTGTGCTGGACATACAGCTTTGTGATGCGAGTTTTGATCAGCCCATGCAGCAGTGGCCCGAAGGCTGGCATTCGGAACCGGGCACCAACCCGAACCGACGGGTTTTGAAACTGCACGCCTCCAGTCGACTGCAACGCTGGCTACGCGAAATATGATTCGGGTGAATACAAAAAGAACCGCCATGTTTAAACCGCTAATCCGCTCCCTCAACCCGTTCGCTCTCTGGCACAGCGCCCAATTTGGCCTTGGCCTGCTGGGAGCCGCTGCCACTCTGTTTGGCAGCACGGGTGCTGCCTGGCTACTGGCCATGTTGGCCGCCGCTGGCAGTTACGCCTGTTTACGCATGGCGCAAACCAATCGTCCCGATGCCAAACAGCGCCTTGTGTTCGGCAATGCCATCGCCGCCCTGGGCTTGCTGTGCTTTCTGATGCTGCTGTTCACCACCGATTTGATGCTGGCCCTGATGGCATTACTGGTGGCCAGCCAGCTGGCACTGAACTTGACCAGCGAGAGTGCTCAAGCGGCTTCCAAACGCCAATACGTTGGGTTGGCATCCGGCTTTGCCGCCTTGATGATTGGTGCTGCTGAATCGACGTCAGCCAGTTATTTGATGCTGATGTTGGCCTACAGCGCCTGTGTGTGTTTATTGCTGCCAGCGCTTTGGCGGGAACTGAACACCGAACAATCT
Organism: Oceanobacter sp. ABM4_470; assembly: GCF_056158645.1. Classification (NCBI taxonomy): domain Bacteria; kingdom Pseudomonadati; phylum Pseudomonadota; class Gammaproteobacteria; order Oceanospirillales; family Oceanospirillaceae; genus Oceanobacter; species Oceanobacter sp. ABM4_470. The sequence goes on along the minus strand of NZ_JBSWTR010000001.1, from coordinate 1,015,832 downwards.
GCTGAAATAAAACAGCCAGATTCAGCAAAGACGCCAAGGCATGTTGGCGGCATGGCTCCCTGGCTGCCAACCGCTGCGGTGGTTGGACTCGCGCTGTTGGCGTATCTATTGCTGCCGATGCCTCCGCAAGCCAATATTGGCGGCACCGTGATGCCGCTGAGCCAAAACAGCAGCATCAGCAATCCGCTGTGGGATGCCGAAGCCGAGCGCTCGCAGCAGCAGCCGACAAATTCAGACACAGGCAAAGCTGAACAGTCACAAGACGAACAAAGCTCGTTGGCCCCCAAAGCCTTGTGGGAAAGCGACCAGATTCCTGCCAGCCAGCAAGCCTATGATTACCCGGGCTTTCGCCAGCAATTTTCCATTGAAGACGCCGTCGATAGCCGTGATCCGGCAACCACCTCAGGACTCGACCTGGATGCGGTTGTGTTGCTGATGAAAACCAACTACTCCAGCAATGCAGAACACTCCAAGCCACGTAATCACTACGTAAAAGTCCGCAATTTTAACCATTTTGATGGACGCCAATGGCGCACCGAGCAAGACCATTTGCAGAAGTGGTTACCCAATGGCGATGGCCAGTTCGAGCTGCCCGCGGAACATGGACAACACTCCGACCAAGGCTTGCTGTATCAGGAATTTACCGTCAAGCACCCTGTTGGCGCCTGGCTACCCGCCGTCGATACCCCGGTGCGCGTTGCCATTGCCGCCAGCAGCATCGCCAGTGATCGCTGGCATCATCCGGTGACGGCCGAGCCGTTGCCAGCCGACACCCGCTATACCGTCGTCAGTGAACCGCAACATATCCATGGCCGCAGCGTCAGTCGACTGCCCGCACCGGATGCCAACGACCTGCAGCTACCGGCCAATCTGGACCCGCGCATCAGCAAACTCGCCAGCAACATCACCCAAGCTGGCGGCACACCACTGCAACGGGCAGAGCAACTGGAAAGTTATTTACGGGAAAACTATCAATTCAGCCTGCAATCGGTGGTCGATCATCAGGGCAACACGCCGCTAGCGCCCTTTCTGCTTGATCGCAAAAGCGGCCACTGCGAGCACTTTGCATCCAGCATGGTGGTGATGCTGCGAAGCCTTGGTATCCCTGCCCGGCTGGCAACCGGTTTCAGCGCCAGCCAGCGCAACCCGGTGACGGGCTACTTTGAGCTGCGTGCCATTGACGGCCATGCCTGGGCAGAAGCCTGGATTGAAGGCAAGTGGCTCAGCTTCGAACCGACGCCAGCCTACCCGCGCTCAACCACAGCAGACGACGAAGGCTGGTTTAACAGCACCGCCGACCAGCTTAATCGCTACATTCAGCACCGCAGCCAGCAGAGCGAGCTGGAGTCCGGTCAAACACACTCCATCACAGACACCTTGATCAACCTGCTTGGCCGCTGGATTTGGTCTGCGCTGTATTGGTTGCTGCTGGCACCGGTGGGATTTGTGGTTGGCAGGCTATTGTGGCTGCTCACCAGCGCCTGGCCCTTGTTGATCGTGTTTGCTATCGCCGCGACCGCAGGCTGGTATTACCGCGAGCGCTGGCTGGCAACAGCACTGCAACGCTGGATTCAATATCGCCTGCAAAAACGGAAATACCACAACTGGCCAGAGGATCTGGATTATTGCCATCGCTGGATTGACCGGATGGCCACACTGCAGGGGCTGCAACGCAACACCGGTGAACCGATTGAACATTGGCAAGCCCGGCTGACATCCTATGCGGCAGCATCAACAGGAGCAGCATCAGCAACTGCAACGACGCCAGAGGGCGACACCAGTACCGCAGCACTGGATCAGTTTTGCATCTGGCTGCAGCAACGCTGGTACGGCCAGGGGGATATCGAACAGCCGGAGGAAGACCTGCCATCGATCGCATTGGATGTGGTGGACTGGCTGGCATCGTTGCCAATCAATACCACCGCTGGCTTTGGGGTAACGCTCTTGAGGTAAAAGGCTAAAACTGACGTTCAGGTTTTGCTTTGGTTTTGCTTTGATACCGCCAGACGGAAACAATCAATCCTCAATCACCTGTCCACGGTACATGCGCTGGGATTTGGCAGCGACAGGCGCCTCGGAAGTCGTCTGACTGGTGACCCCACGATACGTGGTTTGCTTCGCTTTTTGAGGCTGGGTGTTGTCCGCCACCAGCGGCGTCGCGCCACGATAGCTGCTTGCACCCGCGACATTCAGGCCACGGCTGGCAAGCTCGTTCAACCAGACATCACAGAGTTTGGCGACGACCTGATTGGCAAGAGCAACCAACTCTTCACGGCCAGAATGAAGCGACATATTCAAAATGGCCGCCATACCTTCCGGAGCATTACGCCAACGAATACGGTTGCCGGTTTCAAGTTCAAACTTTAACGCCAGCGCCGACATGGATGCGGCCGCGTCAGCGGATAACGGTTGCGACATACATCACCTCCTGTGACATCTCTTTTTGTGTTTATTTACGTGCTTAGAGCAATGTTCTTTCTTGGTTCTTTGGGATGAGGAAGCCCCTCACTCCGAATGGCTCGAATTTTCACCACCCACAAAAAAACGTCAACGCTGAAGCCGATGAATTGTCGTTTCCGGACCCAGTTCTCATTATCTGCACTGCCATTGTTGACACTTAACGGCTGTTCAATGACGGATTGTCTGGCAAACTGACCGGCTGTTTAAATTTTCTCTAGGGACCCTCTGAAAAACTCTGCACAGCTCTGCGCGTGTCCTGCAGGTTGTCAGAACAAGGCGGCGAATGCAGCGGAATGACCAGTCCTTTCCAAATTCGCCAACACCGTTCTGGCAGGCTGCAGGCCGCGCCCTACGGGGATGACAGGGCATTGCTGACTCTGTGTCGCTGATTTTTGACTTGACTCGTCAGGCCTGCAAATCAGCTTCGTGATTCAGCATCGCCCTGTCATCCAGAGCGGGCACCGAGTTTTTCAGAGGGTCCCTAATCATCCACTCACAGGTACAAAAAAGCCCTCTGAATCATCGATCCAGAGGGCTTGGCCTTGATTAGGATTAGCGAGCCTGATTGGTTATTTCGCCGCGCGGGTATAAACCTGCAACCACTTCTGCGGTGGTACCCACTGGCTTATCGCCGTCCGAACATCCGCCACCGATACGTGCTGCAACGCCTGCTGCCATTGCGAGATCAAGGCCGCGCCTTGAGCGTCGGTTGCAGACTGATGCAAGGCCGACCACAACGCCTGAGGGCCTTCATAACGACGGTACTGGTCAAGCCACTGCACCGACAAAATCGGTTGAGCCTGCGGCAGCAGCATGCGTTGACGGTGCAAGTCCAGCACCCGCTGTATGTCGGCATCGGTAAACTGATCGGACAAACTTTCCAGCACCTTTTGGCTTTCCAGCGCGATTTCATCCAGTCGCTGCGGTGCAGTTTCAAACGACAGTGTTACTTTCAATGCCTGGCTGTCACTGTCTGGTTCCAGCGCAAAGCGGGCGCTGTAAATGCCCTGCAGTTCCTGTCGCAGTCGTTGCTTCAATGCCTTGACCGCCAGTTCCTGCACCACTGGCAGTATCAACTCATTGGTAACAGACCACTGGTACTCGGCTTCGCCCAATCCCTGATACTCGGCGCGGTGTTCCGCCTTGCCAGTCAGCTGCAACTGCTGCTTGCCATCCACCTGGCGTACTTGCAGAAACTGCCGCAGCGTAGCCCGATTGGCATTCGCTGCCGCATTGTCGCTGTTAAGAGCACTCGCATCGGAAGCCAGTACCTCAACACCGTCCATGCAGCTTGCTACGGCCTGTTGCAGTTCTGCCACGCGAGACTGAGGCACCCGAATCAACCACTGCACCGGTTGCTGCATTTGTTGGCGATACAAGGCATCCAGCTGCTCTCGCTTGATCTTCGTCCAATCGATATCGACCCGGAACGGTCGTTTTCCAAGCTGAGCATCGGTGATGCGTTGTTTGTTGGTCCGCTTCGATTCATCAGCACCCTGCTGGCGGGCTTGCTTCTCAATATTGGCGGTCTTTTGGCTGTATTGATCGCTGATAAACGCCATCGCTTCGTCATTCAGCGCACCCTGCTTGCGCCATTGTTGAATCAGGCACATGCCGTTCAGCAGCCCCAGGGTTTCATCACCAAAGGCCTGTTCAACGGACAGATTCAGATCCAACGACAACTGTCGGGCCGACTGATCGATGCTCCAGTGTACGCCGTGGCGTTTTTTCCAATCCTGAAACTGCCAGTCGCTCCAGCCCGGCAGGCCGCTTTGCTCGCCCAGCTGCATCGCCAACTGCCGCAGTTGAACCTGATCGGCGGCGCTCTGAATGGCCTCTGGCTGGTTACCGCTTTCAATCTCTGAGCCATAACCCGCCGCGGAGGCGCCGCGTATTTGTAACTGGGACAGCTCAGGGGAACCGCTGCCTGGCACTTGATCCACAGCTACTTGACCTACTGGTATCGTCACAACTACCGCAGAATCCCCATTGCCCAGCGCCCACTGCTGAATGGCCGTGCTATTGGCTGAGATATTCACTGCGCTGTCGAGCTTCTGGTATTTGGCTGTTCCAACAACCAGATCAGGCAAATCCAGCTCTACCGGTGCTTCCAGCTGATGTTCTGGCTTAAGCGGCTCCTGAGCTGGCTGTTGGTCAGTGATCGAAATCTGTTTATCCAGCGCGATAAGCTGCGATTCATCGAGCTTCTCGGCATCAATGCCCTCGACGTAAAGGAAACGGTCAGCACTGCTCAGCCAGTGTTGCGACAGCCATTGGTTAACGTCATCCGCGGTCATGACAGACAGTACGGCTTCCAGCTCGGCAAAATACTGCACCGGCTCTGTGCGTTCGTCATGGTCAATCAGCGCGTTCACGATCCGATCCTGCCACTGGGCGGCATCGGGCTCCGATGGATGGTTTTTCAGCTTGGTGGCAAGGGCCAGGGTTTCTGATATCTCCTTGTTGATGAACTCCGGCTGAATACCAAACTGCTGCAAGCGGGCAACTTCGGTCCGCAATCGTTGCAATAAGCGGGCAACATTTTGCTCATTGGCTGGCAGGGCATCATTTATGGAACGCACCACAAAACCAACCACCTGGGTATTACCATCCAACTCCGAGCGCGTCATGCTGATGAAAGCGTCGTCCAACGCATCGTTCTGTCGATACAGTTGCGCTCGCAATGCCTTGCGCAGCACATACTCGATCATGCGTTGATTCACATCGCCCTGCTCGCTCGATTTGCCCAGCGGCAAACGCACGCCATCGACCACACGCAGAGCGGATTGACGTTCGATGGTGCCCAGCGTTAATCGAGGCTGTACCGATATCTGACGCCAGCTGCGCTGCCAGAAGGGTTCAACCTGATGATCCGCCACCAGACGCCCGAACGATGCCTCCACCAGCGCCCGTTGTTCAGCAATCGGCAAGGCCGAGGTAATCACCAGCGACATGTTGTTCGGCTGGTACCAGTGCTGATAAAACGCCCGCAATTGATCGGCGGTTTGTGCATTAATGCTTTCGTAAGTACCGATGGTTGGACGCTGAGCAGTCTGGCTACCGTCACGCACAATGTATTTGCGCGCGCGGTTCACCCGATCCCGCTTGGGGTCGGAACGACGCCATTCGTTCAGCACCACTTGCCGTTCCTGCTGCCAGGCAGCCGGCTGAATAGCAGCCTTGGTGGCGATGTTGGAAAGCACCGCCAGCGCATGGCTTAACTGGGTACGAATCTGAGCATCGGAACCGGCCAAGCGCACGTAAAACTGGGTCAGTTCTTCACGGGTAACCGCATTGATTTCCCGGCCGGTCATCCAGCCCAGCTGCTTGAATCTGGCATGCAGCCCTTCGGGGAAATCTTCGGTTTCATGGAACACCATGTGCTCCAGCATGTGTGCCACACCCAGCTGGTCATCGGCTTCATCCACCGAGCCGGTATGCACTACCAAACGCACAATCAGTTCGCTGGTGGCTGGTCTGTTTGTCTGTTCCGGTGTTTGTTCCTGAGCAAAAGCGGGTTCAGTGCCCTCTTTGCTCTGCTGACGTTCTTTGGCTTGCTGCAAGTTCTGGCTGGTGTCGACCAGATATACCGACAAACCGTTGTCGAGGGTTTCACTGACAATGCGAGGGTCAGGGTCAAAGCGCTGGTGTTTGGCGTTTTGCGATACCGCGTTTGAATCCTGCTCGGCCTGCCACACGGCACAGCCGGACAGGCTCGTTGTCATCACGGTCGACACAACAGCCATGGCAACAAACGCCGTTTTCTTCACAGCACCTTTCAGCGGGGCCTGCCAGCGATTAACGGAAGTCATAGTTCACTCCAAACCAGAATTGACGACCCAGCTCGATACCGGAATCACCGTCGGCGACGGTGAAGGTACGGCTGTTGAACAGGTTGTTGATGTCGGTACGCAGGGTCAGTTGATGGTGCTCCCCGTTGAATACCTTCACCGACATGGCGGCGTTAAACAGCCAGCGTTTGGGTACCCGGTATTCTTCATACACGGGTATCGCCAGGCTGGTGCCCGCCCCTGAGCCATCGCTATTGGCTATGATTTGCGTGCTTTCGTACTCGCTGCCGGTATCACGCCAGCTTTTGTAACCGCCCCGGAAAGAGCCAAACAGGCTGGTCATCCAGCGGTCGGACCAGTGGCTGCTCCAGCCAAAGTTCACCGTTAGAGGCTGACCAAATTCACTGATAAAGCGCTCCAGCGAATCACGGCTGGTTTCGGTATAAACCCCCTCGCCGTTTTCATCTTCGGTGTACAGCGCGACCAGATCGGCTTCATCGGTGTCTTCCGCCGCGGTGTCGTAGCCACCGTTGTAGCTCTGGGAAATCTGATAACTGCTGTTGGCCCACAGGCTGTGCTCATCCAACGACAGCGCCCACGACACACTGACCCGACGATTCAGGCCTTCGCCTTCGTTCACCTGATACCGATAGGTATAACCATCGGTCGGGTTGTAGTAGTCCTCATCGGAACGCACCAGCTGGTCACGCTGCCAACGCTGCACGTATTTGATAGAGTAGTTACCCGCCCAGGTGGCGTGTTTCCAACCCACCACGACCTCATCGTTGTAAGGCGTTTTAACGTCTTGATAAACGTAACGATCACCGCCGCTACCGGTCGCGGTTTGCCAGCCCTGAACATAGTTGTCACTGTTCAATGCACGGCTCTCGATGCTGTACGGAGTTTGTTTCTCGCGCACCTTGTAGGTCAGCAGATTGGAGTCGTAGTAGCGATTAAAACCGAGGGTGATCAGGCGGTCTTCGTCACCGAACAGGCGATAGCCAGCACTGATGCGCGGCGCAATGTTGTGGTTGCCAAAAAAGTCGTCGGTTTCGTAGCGCAAGCCGAGGTTCAGGGTCCAGTTGTGCCAGTCGACCGTATCCGTGATGTAAGCCGCCGCCTTGTTGACCGCCACATTGATGTGTTCAGCGTGGTAAACACGACGTACCTTGAAGTACTGCGGCGAGCTGATGATGGTGGCCTCATAAGCGGCAATGTGCTCGGCGTTGTTGAAGTCGAGCTCATCGACACCCAGCTGTGCCGCCAACTGCTCCTCGGTCATCGAACGTTGCAGCTCAATACAGTCGAGTGTAAAGCCACTGCAGTTCAGATCCTGAATGCCGTTTTGGGCGTTGCTGTACACGTAACTGTCGTTGTAGCGCTGGCGTTCCAGTTGCTCATGGTTCAGCTGCACACCGGCCTGTAACCAGTGCTGACTGTTGCCCCAATGCCAGGACATGTTGGTCAAGTCGAGGTCAAACCCTAGCGTCTGCTGGGTTTTGTCGATATCGCCATAGCCACCCTCGCGGGACAAACCGGTACCGTCGATGCCCCATTCTTTACCCAGTGACTTGATCCACGGCAAATAATGCTGCGGCGCCCGGCGGGAGTTCTCACTGAGGTTGTAGGCCAGTTTGCTTTTCAGGGTAAAGTCATCGAATTCCTGCTGCAGTTTCAGGCTGGTGCTGTAACCACCGCCTTTGATGGAGATATCGCTGTCTTTAACGTTGATCAGCAGGTCCTTGCTCTCGTAGGGCGATACATTCACCGTCCATTCCAGTTGGTCGACCCACAAATCCTGCTGCACCAGCTTGAGCATCAGATTGCTGTTTTCGCGGCTGGTCTGTTGCGCCTGATCAAATGACACTTTGGTGATGTCGCTGGTGCTGTGGTTCGCCACCAGCATCAGCTTATGGTGTTCGCTGATACGGCCTTCCATATTGAGGCTGTAGGAGCGCTTTTCGTACTCTGGCTCACTGGGCAACTCGACGTCTTCATCGTTCAGGAAGACGTGGTATTCACCCCAGCTGCTGTTGTTGGCACGTACGCCAATACCGAACCGAAATTCGTCGTCCGGCTCACGAGTGCTGACTTCCACCACGCCACCACTGAAGTCGCCGTATTGGGCGGGGATGTTGTTATCAAATACCTCGATGGTTTCGACCAACTGTTCGTTAATGTTGACCGACTGGGCACTGCCAGCAACGTCGTTGATATTGGCAACATCGCGGTTGTAGGACGCCGGGTCCTGGCGGCTGTTGATGTTCACACCGTCCAGAAAGAATCCGGTTTGCCAAGCCTGGCCGCCGGAAATGGATACTCGCTTGGCCTTGATTTCACCGGCTTCGTCGGCACTGAGGGTTTCGTCACCCAGCTGCACGCCGGGCAATACCGCCAGCAGTTCGCTGATTTCGCCATTGCCTTTGGGGCTGGCGTCGATCATGGCGCGGTTCATTACGTATCGGCCGGCAATTTCCGGTACTTCGACGTCCAGCCCGATGTATTTGCCGGTGACCACAACTTCATCAAGGGTCTGGATCGGTTGTTCGAGACAGGTGGTCAGTTGGTCCCAGTTCAGTTCAAACCGAGTACCAGCCTCGGCTACACCTGTTTCAGGAGCAACTGTTTCACGGCTTTGGTCAACACACGCCATCAGGCGCTGGGGATCAAGCTGATATTGATCCAACATGGCCAGCAGTTGCTGGCGCACGTCGGTCGGGAATTCAGAGAAGCGGGCCGCTTCAAGAGGAGAAGTGGCCGAATCACCGCTTGGGTTGTTTTCGGCCTGGGCTGACCAGGCTGCGGTAAGTAGCGTGGCCAGTCCAATCAATCGTAAAATGTTCATGTACTTCATGGTGGGATTCAGAACCTTGATTGATGGCCCGCTTGTTCATGCGGGCCGGTTAAGCCCGATCAGGAACCGGGAATCAGTGGGTAAACGTCTTGTGGGTTGTTGATGCCGTCGCCGTCATCGTCGGCGTCCAGCACCAGACCTTCAGCGCTGTCATCCACAATCTCTACGTTTGGAAGGAAGAAGTTCGGGTAGCCATCCAGGTCGGTATCCACTGCCGCAATGGTTTGCGCCGGGAACTGATCACGCACCGCTTCAGCCGAGGCAATGATTTGCAACAGAGCTTCGGTTTCGGTGGTGGAATGAATGGCATCCACTGCCAGCGAGGCGGCAGTGTCGTAAAGGCCCGCGTTGGCAAGAGAGTCGACCAGATTCTCGAACGCTTCCAGCTTGGCGCCGTCGGCAAAACCAGAAGCCTGGGTAATCAGGCTGCCATACAGCTGTTGCAAGCGGTCGTCGGTATTCTGAATGGTGGTTTGATACTCGGCAGAGTCGGCAACACCGGCCAGATACTGAACGCCAAGGCGGTAATCGCGGAGTGCCATCCAGCTGGAAGAATCCGCTAGCGACGTTACTTCACCGTCCACGATGGCGTTGATGATGTCGTTCAGCTGATCCAGTTGACCTTCTTCATCCAGTGACTCTTCGCCAACCAGGGCATCGACGCTATCCATCGCCAGGCCATAGGCGGTTCTGGCCTCGCTCAGATTGCCTACCGCCAGGTGGGCGTTGGCAATTTGCAACAGCGACTGGGCGTAGGTTTCAGTAGCATCGTAGTCGTATTCATCAGATTCGCTGGTTTGCAGCTCGGCAATGATGTTGTTGGCAATATCAACATTGGCAGCTACCTGATCCGCATTGCCTGCGTCGTTCCACAGCAGCATCAGGTATTCAATGGCACCCAGAGCACGGCTGTAGCTATAGGTATCGCCACTGGACGGCAGCAGCGTGTTGGCCGCCAGCGTCTGGCACTGGGCAAGGTCATCCTGATAAGCAGTGCTATCGTCCTGTTGTTGATTGATCAGCCACGCCACGCGACCGCATCCTGTGCTGCCAATAAGGTCAGAAACACTGGTGCTGTTCAGACTGGTGTAGTCATCGGATTGCACCAGGGTCAGCGCGTATTCCAGCAAAGCAAGAGATGCTTCGTGTTCGCCCTGATAATTCAGAATGGCTGCTGCACCAAAGTTGAACTTGTTGGTGACCGCACCGAATTCCACAGTGGCCTGACGCAGTTTGTCCAGACGGGTTGAGCTGGTAAATACCTCGGAATAGTAGGCTTCCGGGGCAGCCATAACCGCTGCTTGTTCTTCACCATTGGCAATACGAGCGGCAATACCATAGCTGAAGATATAACGATAGGCGTTGGACAAGCTCGAGTGGGTTTTACCTGAATCCAGCAGGATGGTCAGTGGTACGTTGCCGGTTTGAGTACCGTCTTCCGCAAACGCCACAGCGTCCGGATACAGGGCTGCAAACAACCCCGCCATTTGGTGCAATCCGGTTGGAGAGCCAGCCAGAGTTGATGCTGCATTGGCATCAGCTTCGAAGGTGTAGCTGTCGTCGTAATTTACCGCGCTGTAGTACGCCGTGGTTTTGGCCAGCCATTCGCGGGCTTTTGCAAGATCATCGGCATTACCAGTAGGTATCGATGCCAGATAATAATAGGCAGCGGTGTAACCGGAATACGTTGCCTTGTAGATTTCATAGCGGGCATAACGTGAGGTCGAGCGGTAACCAGCATCAGACGCCATATCGCCCAACACACCAATGTACTCCACCAACAGATCGTGGTTGGCATCGGTCGCATCACTCAAGTAGTTTTCAAGCAAGGTAGCAACGTAGCTTTCCATGGCAATAACCAAATAGCGACGCGTGGTAGACGATTCTTCGTCAGCACTGCCGAGCTGATCATAGTAGCCAAGAATAACCTCCAGCAGCGCCTGAGCCTGGGTATCCGCGCCCGCTTCGTTGTAATCACGAACAACGCCCATCAAGCTTGAGGCATCCGAGCTCGACATATTGGCAACGCCGTTGCCACTGATGTACTGGTTATACGCGGCGGTTGCCATTTCACGCGCATCATTGGCCTGCTCGAACTCCTCAATTGAGTTCAGGGCCTGACCGATCGCACGGTAAGCGTTGCCCTGGGTTTTGAGAGACGCAATGTTCTCTTCCACCAGCGCCAGCGCTTCGTCAATATAGCCATTGAGGGCATAGCCTTCGGCAATGTTGACATAAACATCCGCAGCAACCGTGGTGTCGGTGATGGTTTCAGCGTCATCGTCGCCATTCAGCAGAATGCGATTTTCCGCGGTGCGCAAATGCGATACGTCAGAGGCGTAGTAATAGGCACGACGCTGTTCGTTGGTCGCGTAAGACGACTGCAAAGCAATCACTTGCTGCAATACGCCGTCGTTACCGTCGTCGATTTGCACAGTGAATTCGTTCGCCGTCGACGTCACCGACTCCAGCACGTAGTCAAACGATCCGTCGTCGTTGATCGTCAATGTGCCAGCCTCAGGGGCCTCTGCGACCGAGTAACTCAGGCTGTCGCCATCAACATCCGAGGCGTCGATTTGACCATTGAGGGTGTCACCGTCGACGTCGGCAATGATAGACACACTATCAATCACAGGGACGTCATTAACCGCTGCAATGCTGAAGTTCAGCACCGCCGATACCGTCACCTCGCCATCGGTAACATTGACCGTGGCGGTGTCGTCACCGAACAGGTTGTCCGCAGGGGTATACACAAAGGTGCCATCGGCGTTGACCGAAAGCGTTCCCATCGAGGGTGAGGTTTGGACCGTGTAGGCCAGGGTATCGCCATCACTGTCAGTCGCCGCCACACTGCCGCTATAGGCAGTATCTTCGGCAACCGAAAAGTCATAACTGGCTTGACCAAACACGGGACCCGAGTTGCCGCTACTACTGCTGCCACCACAGGCAGACAGCAACACGGCAGCAGAGCACAAGGCTCCGCGCAAGGTTGATTGCTTAAATTGCATGTTGTTTCTCCGCGAGAAATCGCTCTGAATCCCGCGCGGAGGCTACCATACACGAATGCTTTTGATAATCGTTATCACTAGCGGCATTTCATTACGATAGCGCCTCCAACGCCCAAATCGGGCTTTCGGTGGGAATTTCAACCGCAGAAAACGGACTTTCATCAGGATAAGCCCGTCGAGGTTTGCCAATGAAAAAATGCCTGGCCATTGGCACCGAAAGCTTTGAATTAGCGGGCTTACAGCGCCCTCACGAGCTAACGAAACGCCAGAATAAAAAAACACGCATGGCATCCGTATCCCAGAGCCCTGCCCTTACGACTCATCCGACAAGCGAGTTCCTTGATGCTGATTATCATTTTGTAAATTTTTGAAAGGGTGCAATTGATAGGTTTCACACTGGGCTCAGAATAGAACCAAAGAGCGCGTCCGCATTGGCGTGCGACACCTAGGGACCCTCTGAATAACTCAGTGCCCGCTCTGGATGACAGGGCGATGCTGAATCACGACGCTGGTTTGCAGGCCTGACGGGTCAAGTCAAAAATCAGCGACACAGAGTCAGCAATGCCCTGACATCCACGTAGGGCGCGGCCTGCAGCCCGCCAGAACGGTGTTGGCGAGCCAGCGCGGCCCGATTTGGAAAGGACTGGTCATTCCGTTGCATTCACCGCCTTGTTCTTACAATCTGCAGGACTCGCGCACGACTGCATGGATGTAGGAGGTAGGGCGAAGCAGGAAGCCAGAGCCGAGAGCTGTGCAGAGTTATTCAGAGGGTCCCTGGAGGTCTCTGGTCGAATGAACGTCATTTGCTCAAAATCCTGCCCCAACACCCTCTGCTCCAGTTTTTCCGCATAGCGTTATTACCAAAACCAATAAAAACATTGCTCTCTGTTTATTGATGGCAATAACAGGTTTTTGGGATAATACGCCACCCTGATTTCCTGGCTGGCTGTTTTTTAACCAGCAGCCACTCACCCGGAGCACCGAATGACCGAGTATCTGCTGATTCTGGTTAGCACAATATTGGTGAACAACTTTGTACTGGTTCAGTTCCTCGGCCTGTGCCCATTCATGGGCGTTTCCAACAAGCTGGAAACCGCCATCGGCATGGGCGCAGCAACCACCTTCGTACTGACACTGGCGTCCCTGTGCAGCTACATCGTTTACAACTACCTGCTGCTACCACTGGACCTTGTGTACCTGAAAACCATCAGCTTCATCATGGTGATTGCGGTGGTTGTTGGCTTTACCGAATTGGCTATTCGGAAAACCAGCCCACTTCTGTACCGGGTTTTGGGTATATTCCTGCCATTGATTACCACCAACTGTGCGGTACTGGGCGTTGCCCTGCTGAACATCAAACGCGACAACAGCCTGGTGGACTCAATTCTTTATGGCTTTGGCGCAGCCGTTGGTTTTTCTCTGGTAATGGTGCTGTTCGCTGCTATGCGTGAGCGCATTGCCGTCGCCGACGTACCAACGCCATTCAAGGGTTCCGCCATTGCCATGGTAACGGCGGGCCTGATGTCACTGGCATTCATGGGCTTCACCGGCCTGGTGAGCATCTGATACCGGAAGACGAGGCACACACATGACCACCATTATTATTGCTATTGCAGTGCTCGCCGTTCTGGCGCTGATTTTCGGCGCGGTACTGGGTTTCGCTGCGGTAAAATTCAAGGTTGAAGGCAACCCTATCGTTGACCAGATCAACGACCTGCTGCCACAAACCCAATGCGGCCAGTGCAGCTACCCTGGCTGTAAACCCTATGCCGAAGCCATTGCCAGCGGCGAAAAAATCAACAAATGCCCACCGGGCGGTGAAGGCACGATTCAGGCACTGGCTGACTTGCTGGGTGTTGAACCTGAACCGCTGGACGCCGAGCACGGTGCCGAAGCGGCAGGCCCGAAAGTGGCGGTTATTCGCGAAGACGAATGCATTGGTTGCACCAAATGCATCCAGGCGTGCCCGGTTGACGCCATTATTGGTGCCGCCAAGCAAATGCACACCGTGGTTGCTGACGAATGCACCGGTTGCGACCTGTGTGTCGAGCCATGCCCGGTAGACTGCATTGACATGGTGGCCATCGAACACGACACCAACACCTGGTACTGGGAAGCCCCGACGTCCGGCGTCGAGCTGATTGCTACCGACCGCAAGCCCGGCGTTGCTGCCGTTAGCAACGACGAAACCACCAACGATACTGACGATTCGAACAAGGACCAGGCCGCATGACCCATCTGATTCAGCTGCACAGCTTTGATGGGGGTATTCACCCGGCTGAAAACAAGCACCAGAGTACCCAGCGACCGATCCAACCGGCGCCCCTGCCAGACCAACTGGTGCTGCCACTGGGCCAGCACATTGGTGCCCCGTCCAATCCGATCGTGAATGTTGGCGACAGCGTTTTGAAAGGTCAGCTGATTGCTGAACCACAAGGCTTCGTCAGTGTTGGCTTGCACGCCCCGACTTCCGGCGTAATCAAAGCCATTGAGCTGCGTCCGGTTCCCCACGCTTCAGGCTTGCAAGACCTCTGTATGGTGATTGAGCCCGATGGCAAGGAGCAGTGGATTGAACACCAGAGCCTGCTAACCGAACTTGGCGTCGACGACCTCACCGATATTGATCCCGCCAAGGTGGTTGATCGTATTCGCGGTTGTGGCATCGCCGGTATGGGTGGCGCGGGCTTCCCGACGTCCGTCAAACTGACCGTCAAGCGCGACGACAAAGGCGATACGCCGATCGACACCCTGATTCTCAACGGTGCCGAGTGCGAGCCATACATTACCGCCGACGACATGCTGATGCGTGAGCGCGCCGAAGAAATCCTTCGTGGCGCCCAGGTGCTGATGTACCTGCTGAATGCCAAACGCTGCATGATTGGTGTGGAAGACAACAAGCCCGAAGCCATTGCCGCACTGAATCGCGCCGCGGAAAGCTTGCACGAAGAACATCACATCGATGTGGTGGCCATTCCGACCAAATATCCATCTGGCGGTGAAAAGCAGCTGATCCAGATTCTGACCGGCAAGGAAGTCCCGTCCGGTGGTATTCCGGCCCAGCTCGGCATCGTCTGTCAGAACGTAGGTACCGCATCAGCTATTTATCGCGCGGTGTACCACGGCGAGCCGTTGATCAGCCGCATCACCACAGTGACCGGCGACACCGTAGCCAACAAAGGTAACTGGGAAGTGCTGTTGGGCACCCCGGTATCGCATCTGCTGGAGCTGTCTGGCTATCGCGCACAGAAGCGCGAACGGGTTGTAATGGGTGGCCCGATGATGGGCTTTGCCCTGCCCCACACCGAACTGCCGGTGGTGAAAACCACCAACTGTTTGCTGGCGCCAACGGAAAAAGAAATGCCGTTGAACGACGCCGCCATGGCCTGTATCCGCTGTGGCATGTGCACCGAGGCCTGCCCGGCTCAGCTGCTGCCACAACAACTGTACTGGTTCAGCCGCGCTGAAGAATTCGACAAGGCTGAACAGCACAACCTGTTCGACTGCATTGAGTGTGGAGCCTGCTCCTACGTATGCCCAAGCCAGATTCCACTGGTGCAGTACTATCGCCACGCCAAGGGTGCCATTCGTGAAGAACGTGCCGCCCAGGCGAAATCCGAGAAGGCCAAGGAACGCTACGAGCGTCGACTGGCTCGACAGGAACGCGAAATTGCTGAAAAAGAAGCCAAGCGTAAAGCCCGTGCCGAAGCTGCCGCCAAGGCCGCAGCCGAGAAAAAAGCCGCTGCTGCCGCTGGCAATGCTGCTCCGGCCGCTGCCAAACCGGCCGCAGCTACATCCGCAGCACCTGCCACCAGTCCAGAACTGGAAAAACTGCAGAAGCAGCTGACAGCAACGCAAACTGCCATTGCCAAGACCAAGGAAAAGCTCTCCGAAGCCAAGCAAGCGGTAGAAGCTGGCGACGAAAGCATGCAAACCAAGGTCGATACCTTCACCGCGGCGCTGGAGAAATCCCAGACCAAGATGAAGGCACTGGCAAAAGACATTGCAGCCGAAAAGAAATCCCTGAAAGAACAGGCCAGCGCCCCAGCGACCGATGGCCCGGACAAGGGCGATCCAAACAGCCCAGAGCGACTGAAACGCAAGTGGGAAACCGCCCAGGCACGCCTGGACACCGCCCTGAAGCGTTTGGAAGAAGCCAAGACACAAGGTTTGGATACCGTCGAAGCCCTGCAAACCGGCATCGACAAACAGCAAGTTCGTGTTGACGAAGCCAAAGCCGCCTACGAGGCGTCTCTTGGCCAGACATCAGAGCAGCCATCCAGCAACAGCACCACAGATGCTCAACCGCAACTGAGTGCCGAAGAAATCGAAGCGCTGCAGAAAAAACTGCTGGCCCAGCAAGACAAGCTGGCAAAGATGGAAGAACGTCTGGCCACTGCCAAAGAGCAAGGGCTGGATACCGTTGATGCCATCGCCAAAGGCGTTGAAAAGCAGCGCAGCAAGGTGGAAGAACTGCAGCAGCAGTTGCCTGCGGCTGAAGATACTCCGGCAGCCCCAGCTCAGACTACAGAGCCGGAAGCAGCAGAAGTGCCACAGCTGAGCGCCGAAGAAATCGACGCCCTGCACAAGAAACTGCTGGCCCAGCAAGACAAGCTGGCGAAGATGGAAGAACGTCTGGCCACTGCCAAAGAGCAAGGCCTGGATACCGTTGATGCCATCGCCAAAGGCGTTGAAAAAGCACGTGCGAAAGTAGAAGAACTGCAACAGCAGTTGCCAGCGCCTGAAACGACTCCTGCCCCAGCTACCGAGCCGGAAGAAGCAGAAGTACCACAGCTGAGCGCCGAAGAAATCGACGCCCTGCACAAGAAACTGCTGGCCCAGCAAGACAAGCTGGCGAAGATGGAAGAACGTCTGGAGATGGCCAAAGAACAAGGCCTCGATACCGTTGAAGCCATCAACAAGGGCGTGGTGAAACAGCGCGATAAGCTGACCACCATGCAACAACAGCTGGCCGCCGTCGCTCCCGATTTGGCCGCCAGCTTGAACCAGAACCCAGAAACCACCGAAAGCGGAACCCACTGATGGCCTTGCTGACTCTATCGTCCCCTCACGCTCACGGGCGCAACAGTACCAGTAAGGTGATGATGACCGTGACCCTGGCAACCCTGCCAGGGCTTGCAGTTATGACCTGGCTGTTCGGTTTCGGCACTCTGATCAATACCGTACTGGCGGCTCTGGTTGCCGTGGCGACCGAAGCCGCCATCCTGAAATTGCGCAATCGCCCGGTATCGTTTTTTGTCAAAGACAACACCGCGCTACTGACCGGCGTATTACTGGGTCTGGCACTGCCTCCCCTCGCGCCCTGGTGGATCACCGTCGTGGCGACCATGTTTGCCATCATTTTTGCAAAGCAACTGTACGGCGGTATCGGCAATAACCCGTTCAACCCTGCCATGGTTGGCTACGCACTGGTGCTGGTGTCTTTCCCGGTACAGATGACCACCAACTGGGCAGCTTCCAGCCAAATGGGCCTGGATGGCGCAACGGTGACTCTGGCCAGCTTTGGCGATGCCCTCAGCACCATTTTTGCCGGTGGCGCTGCTGATGCGTTCACGGGTGCTACCCCTCTGGATGCCTACAAACACCAGATTGCCAGCAAGACCGCCGCCGAAGTATTGGCCGAACCCGTCTTCAACGGCTGGCTGAATGGCGGCTGGGAATGGGTCAACCTGGCGTTTCTGGCCGGTGGTTTGTTCCTGATCTGGAAGCGCATCATCACCTGGCACATCCCGGTATCAATGCTTGGGGCTCTGGCCATTTGCTCGCTTGTACTGGGCTGGGATGAAGACCTGTACACCCCGGTATCCCTGCACTTGTTGAGCGGCGCGACCATGCTCGGTGCCTTCTTTATTGCAACCGACCCGGTGTCCGCTTCAACCACCAAACTGGGCCGACTGATTTACGGCGCTGGCATTGGTATTTTCCTGTACCTGATCCGTACCTGGGGTGCCTATCCGGATGCCGTGGCCTTTGCAGTCTTGCTGATGAACTTCGCTGCTCCGTTTATTGACGCCTACACCCAGCCACGTACCTACGGCCACAAGAAAGCGGCCCGTGGCCTGAAAAAACCGGAGGCCAAATAATGAAAGAACTGTTCGCCTCCATTCGCAAAAACGCCGTTGGCCTCGGCTTGTTTGCCGTTGTCACCGCCGGTGCCATTGCCGTCGCCCAGGTAGGCACCAAAGAGCGTATTCAGCAGAACATTCGCGCCGCAGAAGCCCGCGCCTTGAATGAAATCGTGCCCGTCGGCAGCTATGACAACAACTTGCTGACCGATGTCACCACCGTCGATGAACGCTTTAACCAGCAACTGCTGGGGCCGTTGAAAGACGACGCCGCCATTCACATTGCTCGCCGCGATGGTGAAATCAGCACACTGATTTTCCCGGTCGTCGCCCCGGACGGCTACACCACCGTGATCGACATGCTGGTGGGCATTAACGCAGACGGTACCGTCGCCGGGGTACGAGTGGTTGCCCATCGCGAAACCCCGGGACTGGGCGACAAGATTGATATGAAAAAGTCCGACTGGGTGCTGGAGTTCAACGGCAAATCGCTGTTTGGTCTGGGTGAAGACGAATGGGCCGTTAAAAAAGATGGCGGTGCCTTCGACCAATTCACCGGTGCCACCATTACCCCGCGCGCCGTTGTTGGCGCTGTAAAACATGCGCTGCAGTTTTTTGAGCTGCACAAGGCTCAGCTGTTGAGCCTGCCAGCCACCGATTCGTCCGAGGAGCAACACTGATATGGCCAAATCCCTTCAGGATATTTCCCTCGACGGCTTGTGGAACAACAACCCGGCGCTGGTTCAGCTGCTGGGCTTGTGCCCGCTGCTGGCCGTAACTGGTTCCGTCGTGAATGCCCTGGGCCTGGGCATGGCGACCATGATGGTACTGATCGGCTCCAACTTCTCGGTGTCGCTGATTCGTAATCATGTGCCAGATGCCGTGCGCCTGCCGGCCTTCGTTATGATTATTGCTTCGTTCGTAACCGTGGCTGAACTGGTGATGCAAGCCTTCACCTACGAACTCTATGAAGTGCTGGGGATCTTTATCCCACTGATCGTAACCAACTGCGCCATTCTGGGCCGTGCCGACGCCTTTGCCTGTAAAAACCCGATTCTGCCTTCGGTGGTCGACGGCTTTATGATGGCCATGGGCTTCACCGTGGTACTGGTGCTGCTGGGCGCCATGCGAGAGATTCTGGGTCAGGGCGTGCTGTTCTCCGACATGCAACTGCTGTTTGGCCCAATGGCGGCCAACTGGAAGATCGAGCTGTTCAGCAATTACCCGGACTTCCTGTTTGCCATCCTGCCTCCTGGTGCTTTTGTGGCGATGGGCCTGTTGATTGCCGTGAAAAACGTGATCGACAAACGCATCAAGGATGCTGCCGAAGCTCGTAAAGAGCCCGTTGAAGCCAGTGCTCCGAAACGGGTTCGGGTAACCGGCAAGGTAGGCTGACCTTCTGCTCACTTCTATGCGCCTACTGCCGGAATCTGGCAGCAGGCGCATCCATTCTCCCAACCCCAGAAACGCTCCGGCAGAATTAAATCCTGCGGCCATTCCACTGCAAAAGAGCGTCAGCCACGCCGACCGTGCTGCTATTTTTGGTAATTCCGCGGCACACAATTCATGAGCCACCAGCACATATTCCACGCAGACTATTCAGCTCGCTCTGCAATTTATTTTTCTGACCAATCTCTCCGCTAATCACCTATTCAGCCATCAGTCCAATCACCGAGCCGATTCAGCAAAAAGCGGCAGATAATTCCTGAAACCATCCCTGTAGGGGCAAGCAAAGCCGCTGAAGGCCTTGCCATATGGGCTATTGGGTCAATCAGGATCATGACAGCGTCTGCGCCTCAAGAAAAAGTACCGCCGCCGCATTAACAGCCCTCTTCCACCATTTAGCATCGGTAATACTGTCACCCACAAACAGCAGCACCGCTTGCGCCGATACGTTGCTGCGGGCTATTGATACTTTCGTTTGCACTATTTGTGAACTTGCACATATTCCAAAAACCCCAGTTTTACAGGCGGTGTTACGTATCGCCCCAATTGCGTGCACCCGCTTCGCACAGATACGCAGCACAATGCCCTAAAAAAATGCACCCTTTTAGGGCCTTTTATAACCCTTAGCAATCTTTTCCTATTTCAACTTTGGTTTTCAGAATTTAATTCTCTAAAAACAGGGTTTTTATCCATTTGTACTTTTTATTTGGTTTTATCAACAGGACTTTCAGGGTTGGCATTGTCTTTGTATTACATAGAGGCACCAAGAGACTGATGAAACAACCTACTAAAAATCAGGGAGCTACACCTATGTTGAAAAAGCTGACTACCGCAGCAGCAGTACTGTCCATGGGCATCGCAGCATCTGCACAGGCAGGTACTCTGGACGATGTTAAAGAACGCGGCATGCTGTCATGTGGCGTAAGTACTGGTCTGGCTGGCTTTTCTCAGAAGGATGAGAAAGGCAACTGGAGCGGTATGGATGTCGACGTATGTAAAGCAGTAGCCGCTGCTGTACTGGGTGACGCCAACAAGGTGCAATACAAGCCACTGACTGCGAAAGAGCGTTTCACCGCCCTGCAGTCTGGTGAAGTCGATATGCTGTCCCGTAACACCACCTGGACTCTGACCCGTGACGCTTCTCTGGGTCTGAACTTCGCTGGCGTTAACTACTACGACGGTCAGGGCTTCATGGTTTCCAAGAACCTGGGTGTTAAATCCGCACTGGAACTGGACGGCGCTGCCGTTTGTATCCAGGCCGGTACCACCACCGAACTGAACCTGGCTGACTACTTCCGCGCTAACGGCATGAAGTACACTGCCATCACTTTCGACACCTCTGACCAGACTCGTGCTGGCTTCGAAAGCGGTCGTTGTGACGTACTGACGTCCGACCAATCCCAGCTGTACGCCATCCGTATTGGTCTGAAAAACCCATCCAACGCCGTGGTTCTGCCAGAAGTTATCTCCAAGGAGCCTCTGGGTCCTGTTGTTCGTCAGGGTGATGACGCCTGGTTTAACGTGGTTAAGTGGTCTCTGACTGCCATGATTGAAGCTGAATACCTGGGTCTGGACAGCGCCAACGCTGACAAGATGGTTAAGTCGGGTTCTCCTGAGCAGAAGCGTCTGCTGGGTGTGGAAGGCGATTCCGGTGAAAAACTGGGCGTAGGCCAAAAGTGGGCTTACAACATCGTCAAGCAGGTTGGTAGCTACGGCGAATCCTTCGAGCGCAACGTTGGTAAGGGTTCCCCACTGCAAATCTCTCGTGGTCAAAACGCTCAATGGAATAAGGGCGGCCTGATGTACTCCAACCCAATCCGTTAATTCGGGTTTATTCCGCTACACCTGCCCGCCGCTGTTCTGCGGCGGGTAATTCCACCAAGAGATAATTATGACAAACGCATCCAGCTCAACTAAAGGGCAAGGATCTGCCCCGGCGTTTTATAACAATCCTCATATCCGAGCGGTTTTCTACCAGATTTTGTTGGTAGCGGCGCTTGGCTATTTCCTGCTGACCATTATTGGTAACACTCTGGCCAACATGGAAGCTCGCGGCATCAAGACCGGTTTCGACTTCCTGACCACGACGGCCGGCTTCGACATTCTGATGTCGTTGATTCCTTACGATGCCAGCTATACCTACCTCGATACCTTTTACGTTGGCTTGCTGAACACGGTTCTGGTCAGCGCCATCGGTATCGTTCTGGCCACCATCGTTGGTTTTATCATGGGCGTTGCCTATTTCTCGCCAAACTGGCTGATTCGCAAGGCGTCTGTGGTGTACGTAGAAACCTTCCGAAACATCCCGTTGCTGCTGCAAGTATTCTTCTGGTACTTCGCAGTGCTGGCGGCACTGCCCAATGCTCGTAACAGCCTCAACCTTGGCGATGCTTTCTTCCTTAACATCCGCGGTCTTTACCTGCCAAAACCACTGGAGGAGCCCGGTGCAATGGTGGTTTACGTTGCCATGGCCGTTGCCGTTGTAGGCACCTGGTTCTTTGTTCGTTATGCCAAAAAGAAGCAGGATCTGGAAGGTACCCAGCTGCCAACGTTCCGCATCTCGCTGGCCATACTGCTGGGCCTGCCAATTCTGGCCACACTGGTAATGGGCGTTCCTTTCCACCTGGAATACCCGGAACTGAAAGGCTTTAACTTTCGCGGTGGCATTACCATCATTCCCGAACTGATGGCGTTGGCGATTGCGCTCACCATCTACACCGGTGCTTTTATTGCAGAGGCTGTACGTGCCGGTATTCAGTCCGTGCCTAAAGGCCAAACCGAAGCGGCTCGCAGCATCGGTCTGAAAGACAGCAAGATCATGAAGTTGATCATCGTGCCGCAAGCCATGCGCGTGATCGTTCCTCTGCTCAACAGTGAATATCAGTCGCTGGTCAAGAACTCCACGCTGGCGACGGCCATTGGTTATCCGGATCTGTTTACCGTGTTTGTAGGTACCTCCCTGAACCAGACGGGTCAGGCGATTGAAATCGTCTTTATGACCATTGCGGTGTACTTCGCCGTCAACATGACCATTTCGTTCTGCATGAACTGGTTTAACCGTCGCGTTGCCCTGGTAGAGAGGAAGTAATCATGACCAAGACAACTACGGGTGCCATGGGCACTCAAGCACGGGTTTTTGAACCCAGCCCGGCTCAACCAGCGCCAGTTACCTCTACCGGTGCCTACGCCTGGCTGCGCGAAAACCTGTTCTCTGGCTGGCTCAACAGCCTGGTAACCATCG
This sequence comes from Oceanobacter sp. ABM4_470, assembly GCF_056158645.1. Lineage (NCBI taxonomy): Bacteria > Pseudomonadati > Pseudomonadota > Gammaproteobacteria > Oceanospirillales > Oceanospirillaceae > Oceanobacter > Oceanobacter sp. ABM4_470. Next base: position 992,949 of record NZ_JBSWTR010000001.1, on the reverse strand, counting down.
GTGTGGTTGCCCTGCTGATGACCTTGCTGCCACCGCTGTTCAACTGGCTGTTCTTCGACGCCAACCTGAGTGGCTCAACCCAGGCCGACTGTACCGGTGACGGTGCGTGCTGGGTGTTTATCAAGGTTTGGTTGCAACCTCTGCTGTACGGAAGCTACCCAACCGAGTCGCTGTGGCGTGTAAACCTCAGCCTGGTATTGCTGTTTGGCACCCTGGCATCACCGTTCTGGCTGCCAAAGCACCTGCGCAACAAGGTTGATATTGCCATGCTGCTGGCCCTGCCTTTCATCGCCATCATCATTCTGGATGGTCGTCTGCTGGGTCTGGACTACGTTGCTACCGATTACTGGGGTGGCTTTGCCCTGAACCTGTTCCTGGCTGCTGCCAGTATCATTCTGGGTATGCCACTGGGCTTCCTGTGGGCACTGGGTCGTCGCTCCCAAATGCCGATGGCGCGCAGTATTTGTGTGATTCTGATTGAGTTCTTCCGTGGTACGCCCGTTCTGGCCCTGTTTTTCATGGGCTCGGTGATGCTGCCGCTGTTCTTCCCGGAAGGTACCAATGTCGATAAGCTGCTGCGGGTTTGGATCGTTCTGACCCTGTTTATGGCGGGCTACATGGCTGAAGTGTATCGCGGTGGTTTCGCAGCGATCCCACAAGGCCAGTACGAAGCGGCCGACGCACTGGGCCTGAGCTTCTGGCAGACGACCTTGCTGGTGATCCTGCCACAGGTGATCAAGGTCTCCATGCCTAACATTCTGGCAACCGCTGTAATGCTGTTCAAAAACACCACCTTCCTGATGATTATCGGTATTTTTGAAGTCCTCAGCACCGCACAGAACGCCCTGACAAACTCCAACTGGCTGGGTGGTTTCTCGACCGAAGCCTACCTGTTTGTGGCCGTGGTTTACTGGGTATGCTGCTTCAGCATGTCCTCTGTAGCTGCCCACATTGAACGTAAACTCGACACCAGCCACCGCTCCTGAAGCAGGAATCAAGAATTATGACAACTGAACACATTACATCTGCGACAGATGCCAGCCAGGAAGACATCATCACCATCGACAAGATGAACAAGTGGTACGGTGACTTCCATGTACTGAAAGACGTGAGCCTGAAGGTGAAGAAAGGTGAGCGTATCGTGGTATGTGGTCCTTCCGGTTCCGGTAAGTCCACGATGATTCGCTGCATCAACCGTCTGGAAGAATTCCAGAAAGGCCAGATGTTCGTAAACGGCATTGAAATGATCGATGACGTGAAAAACATCGAAGCCATCCGTAAGGACGTGGGTATGGTGTTCCAGCACTTTAACCTGTTCCCACACCTGACCATTCTGGAAAACCTCACCATCGGCCCAATCTGGGTACAGAAGAAACCGAAGGAAGAAGCGGAAGCGACGGCAATGAAGTACCTGGAGCGTGTAAAAATCGCCAACCAGGCACTTAAATATCCAGGCCAGCTTTCCGGTGGTCAGCAGCAGCGTGTTGCCGTAGCTCGCTCGCTGTGTATGAGCCCGGAAATCATGCTGTTCGACGAACCAACGTCTGCACTTGACCCTGAAATGGTTAAGGAAGTACTGGACGTTATGGTTGAGCTGGCTGAAGAAGGTATGACCATGATCTGTGTTACCCACGAAATGGGCTTCGCCAAGAAAGTGGCCGACCGCGTAATCTTCATGGATGGCGGTGAAATTGTTGAAGAAAACACGCCAGATGAGTTCTTCGACAACCCACAAACGGATCGTCTGCAGTTGTTCCTGAGTCAGGTATTGCAACACTGATCAAGGGTTCGTAGCCGCAAGCAGCGGCTTGAGAACAAGAAAAAGCCCCCGACTGGTAACGGTCGGGGGCTTTTTTGATTCCCGGTTCTGAACCTGCAAGGCCAGAACACTCTACTCGTGAGCCGCCAGTGCTTCCTCTTGATCCACCGGCGCTTTCTTTTTGCCAAAGGAAAGCTTCTGAATCACCAGCCCGGCAATGATCAACACTAGCCCAACAAGGGTTGCCATATGCACCGGCTCACCCAGAATCCGGCTGATAAAAATCAATGACAGGAACGGGCTGAGGAAAATCAGCGAACTGATGGCAGCCGTTTGCTTGGTCAGGTTCATGGCGGTTTGCCACAACAGGAAGGTGATCCCCATTTCAAACAGACCAATGTAAACAGAGGCAGCAATGCCTTTGAACAGGTTTGGCTCAATGGCCTCGCCGCCCTCAGCAACCTCTTTCAAAGTACCAACTTCATTGACTGAAAACGGCGCGCCGTCCCATGCAATGGCAATGGCCAACAGCACCGGGATGGCCAGCGTAAAACTGGCCCACAGGCTGATGGCCGGCTCCAATTGCTCACCCCGCTGGGCGGCACGGGTATTCAAAATCCAGTACATGGCCCACAGCAAGGTACTCAGCAGCGCCAAACCAACCCCAGCCAGCGACTCAAACTCCAGCCCAAACACATTGCCCTTGGTAGCAATCACCAGCACACCAAGGTAGGCCAGAATCAGCGCCACAATGTCTCTCGGGAACAGTTTCTGACCGAGAAGAGGCACCGCCAAGACGCTCATGGTAATAGCCCAGGTGTAGTTGATCGCCTGCGCTTGCTGAGCCGGCAAGAGGTTATAGGCTTCGAACAGAATCAGGTAATAGAACACCGGATTGATCAAGGCCTGACGGGCATAAGAGAAACCGTGACTGCGAAACGACGCCAAGGCCATTGAAAGCTGTGAGCGGTGAATCAACACCGCCGACAGCACGCACCAGGAACTGATCACCGCAATGGTCAGCATCCAGCGAGGAGAGAGTTCTTCTAACGCCAGTTTGAACGCGGTCGCCACCGTCGACCAGCAAAGCACTGCCATCAGGGCAAATATAACCGCCCGCTTTTCCGTATTCACAGCCAAACTCCTAAAAGGCACAGCGTCTTCGTTAACGCTGCGCGCACAATTCCTGCTACTGCATCCAGTCGACATTGACCGGCACAGATTCCTGATACCACGGCTCGGTACTCCGTTCCCTTGCTTCCAGTGCCGGGTGGCCTCCAAGGTAAGACACACTCACACAAAACCGGCCTACCGACCAGCAAAAAAGCGGCACCATTTTATTCAGCGCGGCGCTTGGCCTACCGATGGCTAATGTTTGAACATTCACATGAAGGCACTCTTTCAAAGAGCCTGAAAACGAACGACAGTTTCCTGAAAAAATGTAAAAGGCGCTTAATCACAGCTGACACACGGCGGTTTGAAGTAGCCGTCCACTTCACAAAGGGACTGATGCAACGACCCAATTACAAACTCCGCCCGGCGCGATAATGGCCAGTCATTGCGATGAATCAGATAGAGAGAATCCCGCACCACCACAGGCGCCGGCACCACCTGAATACCTTCCTGATTAGCAAACGCCTGGCGGGCATAACGAGGTATTACCGTGAAGCCCAGGCCAAGCACCACCGGCTCCAGGATCAAGGAGATCTGATTGACAAAGCCACGACACGGCAATTGATCCAACGATGGACAACCGGGGAACACACGCGCCAGCAGCCGCGTGGCCATCGCCTTGCCATCAGGGTGGCCGATGTAGCCCAACGCCTGCAGATCTTTCCAGCCGGTCACATCCGCCCCTGCTGGCACTACCAGCTCCAACGGTTCCATGCAGAACAAACGACTTTCCAAACGGCTGTCCTCAGGCTGATAGGGCAACACACCCAGCTCATGGCAGCCATCCACCACCGACTGCTCCACTTCGGCGTCCGGCGCAAAGCGATGATGGATTCGCAGCGACGGTGTCTGAGCTTGCAGACCGATAAGATAACGGTATAAAAGCAAACCCACACTGCCCGGCGTTATCAGCCGCACCTCACCCGCCAATGCTTCATGGTCAGCCATACGGTGCTGCATCCGCTCATGCGCCAGCTGCATGTCTTGCCAGTACTGCAACATCACCTTCCCCGCTGGCGTCAGTTCGACACTGCGCGGACGACGAATCAACAAAATGCCATGCTCATCTTCCAGATGCCGAATGTGCTGACTGACCGCCGCCTGCGTCAGCCCCAGCTGATCGGCCGTACGAGTGAAATTGCCTTCCGATGCCAGAGTGGCGAAAGAACGAAGCCATTGCGGATTAATCATTAGAATCTCTTATAAAAGTTATAAGTCATCGATGGTTCAACTTATCACAAGAACGCCATAGGATCTCCCCATTGATCCACTTTCCGTTATTTCCAAAGGAAACCGACATGAGCGAACTGTTTACACCCTTTACCCTGAAAGACGTCACCTTGCGTAACCGCATTGCGATCCCACCCATGTGTCAGTATCAGGCTGTTGATGGCTACACCAACGACTGGCACCAGGTTCACTACGGCGCGCTGGCCCGTGGCGGTGCTGGTCTGGTGATTGTCGAAGCCACCGGCGTTTCTCCTGACGGTCGTATTACGCCGGGGTGCCTGGGTCTGTGGGAAGACGGCCAGGTAGAAGGCCACCAGCAGATCGTTCGCTCCATCAAGGCAGCCGGAGCCGTACCGGGGATTCAGATTGCCCACGCTGGCCGCAAAGCCAGCGCCAATCGCCCGTGGGAAGGCGACGACCATATTATGGAAGCCTCTGAAGGCGGCTGGGACACCATTTCTCCGTCGGCGGTGGCCTTCAGTGAGCATCTGCCCAAAGTGCCGCAGGAAATGACCCACGACGATATTCAACGGGTCCGGGATGACTTTGTCAGCGCCGCCAAACGTGCGTTAGAAGCTGGCTACGAATGGTTGGAGCTACACTTTGCCCATGGTTATCTGGCGCAAAGCTTTTTCTCGGTACATGCCAATCAGCGCGACGACGAATACGGCGGCTCGATCGACAACCGCAGCCGTTTCCTGCTGGAAACCATGCAAGCAGTACGAGACGTATGGCCGCAGAGCCTGCCTTTCACCGCCCGCTTCGGGGTATTGGAGTTTGATGGTCGTGACGAAGAGACCCTTGCCGAAGCCATTGGCCTGACCCGTCAGTTCAAACAGATTGGTCTGGATATGCTCAGTGTCAGCATGGGATTCAGCACGCCAGATGCGCAGATTCCATGGGGTCCGGCCTTTTTGGGCGACATCGCCAAGCGCGTTCGTGACGAAGCGGAGATCCCGGTGTCTTCTGCATGGGGATTCGATCTGCCAGCCACGGCCGAGGCCATGGTCGCTGAACAGAAACTCGATCTGGTGATGATTGGCCGAGCGCACCTGGCCAATCCACACTGGCCATATTACGCCGCCAAAGAGCTGGGTATCGACAAGCCTTCCTGGGTATTGCCGGCGTCTTATGCTCACTGGCTGGAACGCTACAGCGAAGCCAAATAACCCCAAGGACCATCTGGATAACTCTGCACAGCTCTGCGCGAGTCCTGCAGGTCGTAAGAACAAGGCGGCGAATGCAGCGGAATGGCTGGCCCTTTCCAAATTCGCCAACACCGTTCTAGCGGCCTGCAGGCCGCGCCCGAAGGGGATGGCAGGGCATTGCTGACTCTGTGTCGCTGATTTTTAACTTGACCCGCCAGGCCTGCAAACCAGCTTCGTGACTCAGCTTCGCCCTGTCATCCAGAGCGGGCACCGAGTTATTCAGAGGGTCCTAACCCTCGTGGAAATCACTGTCGCGTCGCCAACAACGCGCAGTGATTTATCATGAAGCAAATTTCAGGGAGCAAGACGATGACAGACAACACCTACACGCCGCCGGCGGTGTGGCAGTGGAACCCGGGTAATGGCGGTAAATTTGCCAACATCAACCGACCAACCGCGGGTGCCACCCACGAGCAAACGCTGCCAACCGGCGAACATGCCTTGCAGCTGTACTCGCTGGCAACGCCAAATGGCCAAAAGGTCACCATCCTGTTGGAAGAGTTGCTGGAAGCCGGTGTTGCCGACGCCGAATACGATGCCTGGCTGGCCAATATTCTGGAGGGCGATCAGTTCAGCTCTGGCTTTGTGGCAGCCAACCCCAACTCAAAAATTCCGGCCTTGATGGATCACAGCACGAACCCTCCACAACGGGTGTTCGAGTCGGGTTCTATCCTGATGTATCTGGCTGAAAAGTTCGGCCGCTTTGTGCCAAACACGGCGGCAGATCGCACAGAATGCTTCAACTGGCTGTTCTGGCAAATGGGTAGTGCGCCGTTTCTGGGCGGCGGATTTGGCCATTTCTATGCCTACGCGCCCGAAAAATACGAATACCCAATCAATCGCTTCACCATGGAGGTGAAACGTCAGCTGGATGTGCTGGACCAGCATTTGGCCACAAACCAATGGATCTGCGGTGACGACTACAGCATTGCCGACATGGCTATTTGGCCCTGGTACGGCGGCCTGGTGCTTGGCCGTTTGTACAATGCTGCCGAGTTTCTCGATGTTTCCAGCTACACCCACGTGGTGCGCTGGGCCAAGGCCATGGACGCCCGCCCGGCAGTAAGACGCGGCGTTCGGGTGAACAAAATCTGGGGCGACGATGCGCCACACATGGCTGAGCGACACAGTGCCGCTGATTTTGATCCATCGGATGATTAGACATCGGAATTGGATGAAACAAGAAGGGAGCCGTCATTCAGCGACTCCCTCTACTTTTGGAACCGGAAGTCAGATATCGCTAAGCGACTCCAGACTTTCCGGCAAAATCTGACCGCCATCCACCACTATTTGCTGGCCGGTGATGTACGAGGCTTCGTCAGACGCAAAAAACAGCGCTGCGTTACCGATGTCTTCCACTGCTCCCAAGCGCTTCAACGGAATCGACGCCGCCATGGTGTCCAGATACTCCTGCCCCAGGTCCTGCAAGCCCTCGGTCATAATGTTGCCCGGCATCACCGCATTGATGGTGGTGTCGTAACGTGCCAGTTCCATGGCAGCGGTTTTCAGGAAGCCCAGCTGTCCGGCTTTTGATGCACCGTAGTGAGCCCAGCCCGGATAACCGGTGATGGGCCCGGTAATCGACGAGGTCACCACCACGCGCCCTTTACCCGCCCGTTCAAACGACGGAATACAGGCTTTTACACACAAGAAGGTGCTTTTGAGGTTGGTCGCCATCACTGAATCCCAGTCATCCGGCTCCATATCAATCAGTTTGATTTGAGGAAAAATACCGGCGTTGGCACAAAGGATATCGACCGGGCCAAACTCCGCTTCGGTGATTTTCACCATGTTCTTCACCGACTGCCAATCGGCCACGTCCGTCTTGCAACACGCCGCTGTGCCCCCTGCTGCCACGATCTCGGCCACCGCGGCCTCAGCATCTGCCATGCCTCTGGCGGCGATCATTACCTTGGCGCCCTGGCGAGCAAACACCGAGGCAATGCCTTTACCAATGCCTTTGGAACCACCCGTAACGATCACTACCCTGTTCTGAATTGACGTTAGCATACGTCCTCCGCTTGAACGGGCTCTCTGGCTACCGCTACCAACCGCTCTGCAATAACTTCGGTAACGTGTCTTCAGAGGTCCCTCTGGATACCGAACCCCGTGTTCGGATTCATTTCAGAATGTGGAATCAGCAACGTCGTTTCAATGAAAAATCTTTCAAGAACCACAAAAACGACATGCCAATATGCCAAAGTTGTCGAACTTGCAAATTACAGATTTCACACTCGGAAGACATACCAAGCCATGACAGGATGGCCCAAACCTCAGCAAAATGGCAGGCAACCAGCATGACCAAGATCTACGATGAGCAGTTTGTGCAACGACTGAAGCACGGTGTCGAATCACTTATCAGTGAATGGGGAGCCAGTCCCAAGGCTCAGGTGAAATTGTTGACCTTATCGGAAAACGCCACATTTATTGTGGAAGATCCAACATTTGAGTCCACTACCACAACAGAAGGCCTGAATCGCTTTATTGTACGGGTGCATCGCCCGGACTATCACAGCGAGGCGGAGATTCGCTCGGAATTGGAATGGATTCAGGCGCTGAAAGCCAGTCAGCTGGTCACCACCCCAGCTCCACTGCCGCGACATAAAGCACCGCCCCACGAAGACCCACTGATCGCTCGCTTTGATGATCACGGCGCCAGCCGCTACGTCGTCGCCTTTGAATTCATGCCAGGCGCTGAGCCAAACCCCAACGACGACCTCACAGCAGGGTTTGAAACCCTGGGTGCCATTTCCGCCCACTTGCATCAACACAGCCGCCATTGGCCGCTGCCAGATGGTTTTGTACGAAAACGTTGGGACTTTGCATCGGCCTTTGGCGACGCGCCTTTATGGGGTGACTGGCAAGCCGCCGCCGGATTGGATCAGGACGGCAAACAGGTGCTGCAACAGCTGCTGGGTGTGCTGCAACAACGTCTGGCTGACTACGGTGACGGAGCCGACCGATTCGGCCTGATTCACACCGACCTTCGATTGGCCAACCTGCTGGTTCAGGAAGATCAATTGGCGGTGATTGATTTTGACGATGCAGGCTTCAGCTGGTTTATGTACGACTTTGCGTCGGCCATCTCGTTTTTTGAAGACTCTCCGCAGGTTCCGCAACTTCAGCAAGCCTGGCTACGCGGCTACCGCCGCGTACGAGAACTGGCGCCAGAGCACGAAGCCATGCTGCCCGACTTCATCATGTTCCGCCGCATGCTGCTTACCGCCTGGGTGGCATCCCATGCCGAAACCGAGACGGCGGCTGAAGCCGGTCATGAGCGCTATACCCAGGGTACAGTGGCACTGGCAAAAGCGTATTTACAGGCACATTCTGCGGAGGTCAGTGAGGCATGATCAACTCTCCCACTTCCAGTGCTTCCAGCACCTGCAACACTGCCGTGAAACAAAGCCATACCCAAAGCCGTAGCCATGACGCCAACAAAGGCATCCTGGACATGAACGCCTTTGATCATCACAGCGCGCAAACCCCGGCGGCAAAACGTCGGCTTGCCAATCAGGGCGCGGCGGCGGTGCTGTTCTACCAGCAACCGATTGAAATGGTGTCTGCCCAAGGGGCCTGGATGCAGGCTGCTGATGGCACCCAATACCTCGACTGCTACAACAACGTACCCTGCATTGGCCACAGCCACCCGGCAGTAACCGAAGCCGTCAGCCAGCAGCTGGGCAAACTCAACACCCACACCCGCTATCTGGTAGATGTGGTCGACGAATATCTGGAAGCTCTGAAAGCACAACTCCCTGCCGAGCTGTCCAACGTGATGCTGACCTGCTCAGGCAGTGAAGCCAACGACCTGGCAATGCGTGTGGCCATGGCCCACAGTGGTGCTCGCGGATTCATCGTTACGGAAGCCGCCTACCATGGCAACACTGCACTGGTAACCGACGTATCGCCTTCTTCGCTGAAACGCGGCCAGCTGCCAGACCATGTGGTAACGGTACCGGCCCCGGCCAAGTCGTATTACGCAGCAGACATTACAGACCCGCAGCAGGCTGAATTGGCCATTCGGCAGGGCTTTGCCCGCGATGTTCAGCTAGCCATCGACACCCTGCAACAGCGCGGTCATGGCGTCGCCGGTTTGCTGGTCGACTCGGTCTTTTCATCCGATGGTATTCACACCGCACCTCAGGGGTTTCTGTCCGATGCCGTGGCCGCCGTCAAACGTGTCGGTGGCTTGTACCTTGCGGACGAAGTTCAGCCGGGCTTTGGGCGGCTTGGTAGCCATTTCTGGGGGTTTCAATTTCACGGCCTGGTACCGGATGTGGTGACCATGGGTAAACCCATGGGCAATGGTTTTCCCATGGCTGCCATGGTGACCCGACCAACTCTGCTGGCCGATTTTTGCCAAACCACCGGCTACTTTAATACCTTCGGCGGTAATCCGGTGGCCTGTGCGGTGGGCTTGGCCGTATTGCAGGTGTTGCGACAGGAAGATCTGTTGGCCAATGCCAGCCAGCGCGGCAAGGAGCTGAAACAGGGACTGGCGCAACTGGCCAGGGAATACCCGGCGTTGGCCGAAGTGCGTGGTCAGGGGCTGTTTATTGGTGTCGATATACAAAACGCAGTCGGTCAGCCCTGCGCCAGTACAACCAAACACTTGATAGAGCAGCTAAAACAACAGAGGGTATTGAGTGGCGCAGCGGGACTGTCAGGTGCAACGCTGAAGCTACGCCCGTCCATGACGTTGAACGACCGTGAGGTAGATTTTTTCCTTACCGCAATGCGAGTCGCGCTGAGAAAATCAACTGTCGACTGAGCAAATAAAATCTGGCGGCGTCACTCGCCGCCAGACTCATTGTCTTCCATCAGCTGCCGTACCAACCGCTGAATGCGCTCGGCATCCGCCAAGCGTAACTCATAGCTTTCATCCTGATTGCGAATGCTCAAAAACTGCTGTTCCCGCACTGCTTCACGGCGTAACGAATAACCCGCCATCGGCCGACCAATGGCCTCGCCGTCGGCTGCCTTCAGCATATGTTCCAGATCCGCATGGAAACTGCGAATGTCTTGAGGTTGTACCTTGATCGGACGATGACCCGCGCCAATATCGATGGCTTTCAGCTGTAACCCTTTACGCGGGTCAACCTGCTCATCATTGCGGTAGAAGAAGTCGGTGACCAGTATTTCACGACCACGTTGTACTTCCCCATTCGGGGCGTTGTAGTCGTAAATACCGAGAGAATAGCTCTGTCCTTGTTGTGCCGTTTGCAGGCCAGAACAACTCGCCAGAGCCACCAGACAAGAAATCAGAAGTGCTTTGTTCATACTCATCCCTGAAATTCGAAAATCCCATCACGGAGGTTCGTTCATGAACATCCGTACAGCCGATCACAAAAGGGGCAGCTCGACCAGCAGTCTTGCTTAATCGGCAACACTCTATCCCCTATGTGGATCAAACGGGCGCATTACCTGCCCGTAACGCGAAATGTATCACAAAACCGCTGTGCAATTTCAAACCAGTTTTCGCTTACCACTCATCAGGGAGCCACTACAAAGTCAGCCCGGCTTTGCTCAATGCGTTGTTGAAGCGGTAATTCGGGCTGCCGATCTGAAATCACACAGTCCAGCTGAGACCAGCCACACCAACGGGCCAGCGCCACTCTGTCGAACTTGGAATGATCGGCCACCAGCACCACCCGGCTACTTTGCTGAACCATGGATTTGTACACTTCGGCAGCATCCATCAAGGCGTCACTGCAGCCATCGACATCCAGCCCAGATGCCCCCAGCACCGCCACATCCGCCTGATATTGACTGACAAAGCGCTGGGTCATGGCCCCATGCGTGGCCGCTTCCCCTTCGTGATAGCTGCCGGGCGCCATGATGATTTCCATGCTGGGGTTGTTGGCCAGCGCTTTGGCAACGCCGAACGCATGAGTAATCACGGTTTTATCATTCAGCTGCCGCGCCATCTGACGGGCAACTTCAGCAGTGGTAGCACCCGAACCCATCATAATGACCCGGGCGTCCTGCAACTGATCCATCGCTGCTTGCGCAATACGGGTGCGCTCAGCCAGATACAGCTTGTGCCGCTCCGACACCACCGGCTCAAGCGCTTGCCTAATCACGGCACCGCCATACGTGCGGCTGATCATGCCCTGTTCCGCCAATTCCTCCAGATCCCGCCGGATAGTTTCGGTGGTCACCGCAAACAACTGTGCCAGCGCATTCACCCTCATGGTCGGTGACACTGCCAGCTGTTCCAGCAACGCAGTTTGGCGTTGTATTTTCTTACGCGACATAATGCCGTTAATCCATTCAATCAGGCCAAAAAAATCAGAGCTCCTAGCTTACACCCTGAGTAGCGCTGAACAACGCTTCTCAGAACACCGCAAAGCATCAACCGGAACAGCGCGCCGGTTAATTTTCATAGCTGCCATTCCTCCCTTTGCTGACACCAGCCCCAAGCTACAAACATCACATGCCGGTTTGTCGCCACCAGCTATGGTCAGTGGCCTATTGTTAGTGGAGCAAAGTGAACTCCGCCGTTTGGCTGACTGAGCTTTTCTGAAAACCCGATCGTCGGATTCAGCGTCAATAAGGTGAGATAGCCCAAACGATGAGTCAGCAGAATACCGTGCCGCGCAGCGCCTCAAAAAACATTCTTTTCCTCAAAGTGTCCATCGCCTCGGCCTTGTGTCTGGGTGTTCTGATGGGCATCACCCTCTGGATCAGTATCGAAACCTCAGTGGCAGCCATTGAAGAAGAAATCGAGCGCGATATCCGCATGGCAGCCTATGAAAAACGTCATCAGCTGGACGCTATTTTCAAAAGCCTTAAAAACCAGGCCATCGCCACCACCAACGTGCCATCAGTCGTAGGGCTGGCGGAAGAATACGATCTGATGGGCGAAGTGCACGAAGGCACGCAGCAAAACGTGCGTGACTATTTGGGCAAGATTCATCAATCCACCGAGGGGGTGTACGAAAACATTTTTATCACCAATGGGCGTTTGATCATCGCCGATGGCATTGGTGGCCTGTCCGAAGACTACATCTTTGAAGAATCCAATCCGATCACCGCACAACTGCTGTCGGATGTTCCACATATGGAAGACACCATGATTTCGCCGATCACCGATCGTCCAATCATCTTTCATACCAGTCCCATCACCGACCGTTTTACCGGCAAATTGATTGGCTCACTGGGTATGCCGATCGATTTGGCTAACGCCTCACAAGAAGCCCTCGGCTCACTGGATGAAGGCGTCATCACCCTATTGTTGAACAAGGACGGCGTGGTGTTCGCCAGCAACCGTGACGACATGATTCTGTCGTTGGATTTCACCAAGCAGGAATCCTCAGCGAAGTTCTTCGCCGATTCACTGAAACAGGAAAACGGTATTGGGCTGCTGGAGCTGGAAGGCAACCTGTACAAAGCCTCCTTTGCCCATTTGGTAGCAGGTGAGCTGACGTTGGTGTTTGCCCTGCCCAAACAGCTGTATCTGGAGACGATTCACCATCTGCAAAACACCCTGCTGCTAGTAGGCGTGATCGGCACCATCACCGCTACGCTGTTGATCAGTGCAGCGCTGTACTTTATTACCCGGCCGCTGCTGGGGCGGCTGTCATACGCCATGGAGACCGCAAGAAACATTGCCGACGGCAAGCTCAACAACCGTATTCGAGTCACCGGCAATGACGAAGGCAGCCAGCTGTTACAGGCGCTGGATGACATGCAAAACGGTCTGGGTGCCACCATTGCCCAAATTGCCAGCAGCACCAACCGGATCTCCAACAACGCCACCAAGCTGAGTAAGCTGGCTGGCAATATGAGCGACGGCGTTCATAACCAGCAGGCGGCCATTTCGGAATCTGTAGACGCTGTTACCAGCATTGGCACCGCGTTTTTGCAGATGCAGGCCGCTACCGTCAAGGCGGCAGAAGCCTCCCGTACCGGCGACGAAGAGTCCCAGCGCAGCAAAGCCAAAGTGGCTGAAAGCATCGACGCCATGCAAAGCCTCAACCAGCTGCTGGACAGCACCTCGACCAAAATGTCGACCCTGGCGTCTGACATCAGCAACATCCACGGCGTGCTGGATGTAATCCGCAGCATTGCCGAACAAACCAACCTGCTGGCCCTGAATGCGGCAATTGAAGCCGCTCGAGCGGGTGAGTCCGGTCGTGGTTTTGCCGTGGTTGCAGACGAGGTACGCTCGCTAGCCAAACGTACGGAAGAATCCACCACCCAGATCACGCAAATTATTTACAAGATTATTGAAGGAACCGAGCAGGCCGTTGAGGCCATGAAAGAGAGCACCAGCAACGCCAATCTGGTACTCGAGATTGGTCGGGAGTCCGGTAAGACTCTGGATATCATCACCGACCTGATGCACCAGATCAGCTACGGCAACCAGCAGATTGCCACCCTGACCAACGAGCAAACCGTTGCCATTCAGAACATCGACATCAACCTGAACAGCATTTTGAATGAAACGGCCAAAGGCCAGCAGGGTTCGGAAATGAATCAGCAGAGCAGCCGTGAGCTGGGCCTGTTGGCACAAGCGCTGGATCAGGCTGTTGGCTATTTTGACCTCAGCACCATCGACAATCTGGATTCGGCTGATGAGCTGGCTCCTGAACAAACCAGCGACCACAACACAGTCACAAACGCCGCCACAAATTCCACGCGAACAGCGCAAAACGGCATGGCTGCCGCGATACCTGTGACCGCAGCCGCCACAACGGCAGGATTGGACGGCATCGAGTCAAGCCCAGCTGAGCCTGAAGCGGAAACAGACTTCAGCACACAGGCGGTTTCAGCGACAAAACAGGCATCGTCCCCTGCACAGTCGGGCAACAGCAATAACGAGGATGACGACGACGAAGACATTACCTTGTTCTAGGGACCCTCTGAATAACTCTGCACAGCTCTCGGCTCTGGCTTCCTGCTTCGCCCTACCTCCTGCATCCATACAGTCGTGCGCGAGTCCTGCAGGTTGTCATTGGCTCACTACAACAACCCCGCGGCGAATGCAGCGGAATGGCTAGACCTTTCCAAATCGGGCCGCGCAGGTTCGCCAACGCTGTTCTGGCGGTATGCAGGCCGCGCCCTACGGAGATGGCAGGGCATTGCTGACTCTGTGTCGCTGATTTTTGACTTGACCCATCAAGCCTGCAAATCAGCTTCGTGATTCAGCGTCGCCCTGTAATCCAGAGCGGGCACCGGGTTTTTCAGAGGGTCCCTAGCCTGTTAGCTGCCTGTTTTTGTCTCTGGGGATTACCCCCAGCCCTTTATGCCTGAGCACTATCCACAGCAGCGGGCGACAGAATATCGAGTGACCTGGCGTGCACGCACAAATCGATTTCCGTGGACGCCAACACTTCGCCATCCAGCACATAGTCCAATGAGCGGCCATCTACCGCGCGCAGCCGAATACGCTCGACCTTGCGATGGTGCACAAACTCAGTGGCCGGTGTATCGGTCAAGCCCGCTATCAGCAGCTGCGCCAGGCTGTGCAGGTTTTCAGACGCCGACTCTCTTGGGTCCAACCAGGTAACATCCAGCAAGCCATCGCTGATGGATGGTTTGCCACCTCCCTGAGCCAGCAAGGCACTGAACGGTGAGGCATTGGCGACGACCAGTGATGAAGTATCAATAGATTCAAAATCGCCGTCGTCAAACGCGACTCGCAACTGCTGAATATCATTTTTCTGCAAGCTGTCCCACAGCCCCTGAAGATAGGCAAACTGCCCGCTCTGATCTTTACGGCCGCGGTCTGCGGCAGAAATCATCGCCTGTTCAAACCCGACCCCCATCGCCAGCAGCATGGTTTGGCCATTGCAATCGGCCACATCCACCGAGCGCACGTTGCCCGCAATAATATGATCACAGGCGGTTTCGACCGGCAGCACTTTGGCTTCAACACCCCACAACGAAAAACACAACGAATTCGATGTCCCCAGGGGCATCATGCCCAATACGGCGTCACTGTCGGCAATCACATCGGCGACTTCGGCCAATGTGCCGTCACCGCCACAGGCAATCACCACATCGGCCTGATCCGCCAGTGCCTTCATGGCCAAATCCCGAGCCGAAATGCGCTCCGTCGTGGTCGTGACGGTCAGTCGGAAGTACTTCTCCAGCCGCTCCAGCACCATGGCCTCGGCGCTGTGCCATTTACCGCCACCGGCCACCGGATTGGCAATAATCCAGGCATGATTAAGAGCCTGAATCGCGCCCTCGCGGCGGTAGCGTTCCAGTGCGCCCAGTTGCGACTCTGAGAGTTTGACCCCCTTGATGTGCTCGGCCATTTGCTCGACCAGCTCGCGGGCGCTTTTTTTCGGGTTCAATGCCAGCAGCTGGGCAACCACCACAAACAGTGCGTTGGAGCTGCCGCGGGCGCTGTGAATCAACACCGGCGTTTCGTTTTTACGATGAGCGTCGAGCCAATTCAGCATTCGACGTAATTGATCTTCTCTGGGAGCTCGTCCCGGCGCGACCGGCACTGCCAGATAGTCCATGTCAGCAGGCTGTCGTAACAAACCCAGCCCCGGAAATTCCGCAGTCACGTCCAGCACCGCCATGACGCCTGAGGCCCGTACACGACGCATATCCATTGGCGTCAGCTCGCAGGCAAAATACAGATATTTGCCGACCCGCTGCACACCATGCCAACGGCGCCACTGGCGATTGACCGCACTGTAGCAATACACCCCGAAGGCCAGCGGCGTACTTGCCAATAACATCGGCAAACGGCAGCGGCCATCCAACCGCTTGCGCCAGCGGTCCGGTTTACCCGCGGCCTGCACTGCCGCCGCCAACATCAAGGACAGCCCTGCCCAAAACAACAATAACGTTGCCAGCCAGCCTTTCGCCAACACGGCAACCACCAGCGTCATAACCGACAACGGAAAATAGTATTGGAACAGGCGCATCATCCCTCCAAGCCAAAAGCTGTTGCTAACCTCCCAACGGCTAACGGGCCGATGGGGTTTCAATGTACATAAACAATGTGAGCAGCAACCCCCTTGTTGGTTCATTCCACCTGGGGACATCTATTTAATCCTGCACGGCTCTCGGCTCGGGCCTCCTGCTTCGCCCTACCTCCTGCACCCATGCAGTCGTGCGCGAGTGTTGCCGTTGTTCAGTGCAAGGCGACGAATGCAGCGAAATGACGAACCTGTCCGGTCGAGTCTTTTCAAGTTCGTCAACACCGCACTGGGCGGCGGCAACCCGCGCCCTGCGGGGGCTGCCGGATGATCTCGACTCTGTGTCGCCGACTTTTGACTTGACCCGTCAGGCCTGCAAGTCGGCTTCGTGATTCGAAACCATCCGGCAGCCCTGAGTGAGCACCGGATTAAATAGATGTCCCCACCTACAAGCCACTCGGCCATCAGCCGCGTCAAAGTCTGAAAATTTTTCCTTACAGCCTGTAAGAAATTCCTGAAAGCGGTTGCTCAAGCACCTGACCAGGAATACCAAAAACACCACAAGCCATTGTTTTTATTAACTTTTTAATTTCTGGCACAGCCTTTGAAAGGTCAGTAAGCGTTATGTGAAACAAGCCAACGTAACCAACACAACCTCATCCCCGAGGTAAGGAGGACACCATGCTTGGCTGGTCAGTTATGTTTTTTATCGTCGCGATTGTCGCTGCCATCTTCGGATTTGGCGGTATTGCAGGCGCAGCCACCGGTATCGCCAAGATCCTGTTCATGATCTTTATCGTGCTGTTTGTGCTGTCGCTGGTAAGCCGGGCGATTCGACGCTCATAACCACAACACTCACATCGATCTATCACCAACCACGATTTTCAGAAGAAGGAAAACACCATGAAAAACGAACAATCCATCACTCGTAAACTGCTGGCACCTGCATTTGTCGTTTTGCTGGCCAGTGCTGGTATCACCGCCTGTTCCGAAGAGGAAACCACCAGCGAAAAAATCCAGAACAGCGCATCTGAAATGGCCGACGACGCATCTGATGCCATGAATGACGCCAAAGACGCCACCGTCGATGCCTGGAACGACGCCAAGGATGCAACAGAAGATGCCGCAACGGATGCGGGTAACGCCATTGAAGACGGTTGTGAAACCGTGAAGCAGGAAGCTGGTGCCAGCGATACGGATTGCTGATTCAGGATTACTGTTTCAGGATAATTGGCGCAAGAAACCGGACGGATTCAGACAGTGACCACAAAGGCCATCACCATGAAGGATTTGATCATCCGCAACCAACAGCACAACTGGAGCAGCAAGGTTGCCCGCATCGCCTTTGAAACCGGACTGCAACACGCACACTGGTGCCGCTGTGATCTCTCGCAGCAAACGCCGAGCAGTCGGCAACATGCCCGCCAGGTCTGTCAGCAGCTCGGACGCTTTCTGAACGTCGCCGACCAGCAGCTGGGGTTAGCCCCCCTGCTGCCGGAAACCTCGATGGCAGCGACCGGTACAGAATCGGCAGATGCCACCGAACACCTGATCATCAGCCTGTCAGCAACGCTGGTTGGCTGGCGATCCCTGCTGCAAGACAGTCAAACAAGCCAGCAGCAGCGAAACTTCAACCAAACAATGTCGTCAGAACTGGCCAATGGTCTGCAGCTGCTCGACCGCCTCAAACTCTCCCTCGCCGCCTGAACCGGGTTTCCCACTATTCTCGCAATCAAAACCAGTTCAAGAATTTGACAACCCCTGTCGGCCTCGTACAACTTTTATTGAACCAGCTTCCCTGCCAGCCATCAGAGCCTGTATAACAGAGCGGTGCTATCCGGCTCATTCACCAAAACATCGGCAGATCCTTCCGGTTGAGCCCAAAGGCTTACCCCGGATACGCCAACACAGGGAGTAGACGGCATGCCAAGCGCATCGATCTTGCTGACCCCGGGTAACGACCCCTTTGACACCAGCGATACGCTGCCTGCCGCATTGAACCAGGCCACCGCGTTGTTCGCACAAGAGCTGGATAGCCTGAAATTTACCCTGGCCGATACCCATAACCCCGCCCAAACCGATCTTAACGTGCTGATCACCCATAAGGTGTGTGAGCAGGATTACGCCCTGTTCAGCGAAGACCAGGGTTCCCATTCCGACTGGGTGGTGGTCTCTGACGGCAGCCCGAGCCAGTGGCTCGATAAAATGATGGCGGAAGGCGTTGCGTTCCATTTCCGTACTCCGCTGGATCACAGCTACATCAAGGAAGTACTGCAAGAGCTGGCCAGTGAGTACCGCCTGCGCCATAGCAAACCGTCCAACCTGGCTCCGCACACCTCTAACCTGGATCAGTATGGATTGCTGCTGGGGTCATCCAACGCCATGCGAAAGCTCTACCGCCTGATTCGACGGGTATCGCGTACCGACGCTAACGTGCTGTTGGTGGGCGAAAGTGGCTGCGGCAAAGAACTTGCCGCACGCACGATTCACCAGCAAAGCCCACGGGTGCACGCACCCTTCATTGCTATTAATTGCGCGGCACTGTCGCAAGAACTGGTTGAAAGTGAACTGTTTGGCCACGAAAAAGGCGCATTTACCGGCGCCAGCCAGCAACACATTGGCTTTTTCGAGCAGGGAGGCAATGGCACCCTGTTTCTCGACGAAATCACCGAAATGCCGCTGGAGCTGCAAAGCAAGCTGCTGCGGGTGCTGGAAACCGGCGAGTTTCGTCGGGTTGGCTCAGAAGTAACACGACATACCCGGGTGCGAGTGGTCGCAGCCACCAACCGGGTGCCTGCCGACGCCATCGACAACGGCCACCTGCGCGAAGACCTGTATTTCCGCCTGGCCCACTTTCCGATCCAGCTGCCCCCGCTACGAGAACGGGGAGACGACGTGATTGAGCTGGCACATCATTTTCTGGCCACTCGCAATGAAGAAACCGGCACCAGCAAGTTTTTCTCCGACGCCGTCATCAACATCATCAAGAGCCATCAATGGCCGGGCAATGTGCGGGAACTGCGCCACCGGGTGGAGCGGGCACACATACTGTCATTGGGGGCAATTACCCCGGAAGACTTCAGCAACGAAGCGTTGGAGTCAGAAGCCAGTGGCAATGCCTCGTTGGCGGCGGGAATGTCGATTCGGGAAGCAGAACGTCAGCTGATTATGAACACCCTGACGGCGTGTCAGCAGAACAAGACCAATGCGGCACAGATGCTGGGGATCAGCGTCAAAACGCTGTACAACAAGCTGGAGCAGTACGAACAAGCGGAGTGATTTTACGGTGACGTTCGCTGAATAGCGCCCATAAAAAAAGCAAGCCAGATGGCTTGCTTTTCTTTTGCTTCAGCGAAACAGGTTGCTATTACAGAGCAACGATGTTCTCAGCCTGAGGACCTTTCTGGCCTTGAGTTACAGTGAACTCAACTTTCTGGCCTTCAGCCAGAGTTTTGAAGCCAGAACCAGTGATGGCGCTGAAGTGAGCGAATACGTCTGGGCCGTTTTCCTGTTCGATGAAACCAAAGCCTTTAGCTTCGTTGAACCACTTAACGGTACCGGTAACTGTGTTAGACATTTTATATATCCTGTAGAAAAAATTGGTTAGTGCCCTTGCGAGCGATAGCCAACGAGAAGACAGCTGATTTAAAAAACTACAGGACGGAGAACTACTAATTGAGCTACGTAATGGAGATTGTTAAACAGGACTTGCTTTCGTGCTGCAAGCGAATCTATACAGGCACCGAATCAATGTCAATCGTTTTAGAGTAACCCCATGTAATTGGTCAATATGTCTTGATCCATTGCCGTCAAATGCCGCTTCGCTCGCCCCACGTCACTGAGCATGTTTGCCAAAACTCGCCAACGCTTTGGAACTGTCCGGTAGCTGAATTTTGCCCTCCGCCAGGCGCTTTTTCATATAACGAAAGGTATGAATGGTTTGCGCATAAAGGTGGTCGCCACACACCAGCGGCTGGTATTGATCGGCAGTCGCTTCCGAAAGCGGCGGCAATATCGGCTTAACCACAGTGTCATAATCCAGACTGCAAAACAGCGGAAACGAATAGCGTTCCTCTTTCACTTTGCGTACCCGATGGGACGTAGCCACAAAACGGCCATTGGACAGCAGTTCCAGCATGTCGCCGACATTCACTACATAGCAACCCGGTTTCACCGGCGCATCAATCCAGACCCCATCACCGTTCAGAACTTCAAGACCATCCGCGGTCGGCAGCAACAGGGTGAAGCATTCGTAATCGGTGTGCGCACCAATCCCCTGGCGATCCACCGCTTGGGCATTAAACGGATAATGCACCATACGCAACTGACTGGGCGGCCGGGTGCATTGCTCAACAAAGGTGTGCTCGGGCAATCCCAGCGCCAGGGCAAAGCCACGAAACAAGTCAAGCCCCAGCTGAAACACTTCGTGGTAATACGCCAACACCGCTTCCTTGAAGCCTGGTAACGGCGGCCACTGGTTTGCCCCTAGCATCGGCCTCTGGGCGGAAGGATCATCCAGCTCAAAGCCTATATCGTAGGACTCCTTGAAGTCGGTACCGGTAATCCCTTGCTGACTGGAGTAAAACTCCTCCTCCCCTTCTGGTACATAGCCGCTGTGATTGCTGGAATGGCCTATATAGCTTTCCTGCTTACGCGCCAGCGGCTGGGCAAAAAACTCCCGGGTTACTTCCAATAGACGATCAGTCACCGCGTCAGGGATGTGATGTCCCTTGATGTACATAAAGCCAACATCAGAGGCTGCCTGCTTCAGCTCGGCGGCCACCGCCAGCCGTTCATGCTCGTTATCAGAGTACAAGCCACGGATATCAATGATGGGAAGTTGGGTAAAAGAGGACGGCACGACCAAGGTCTCCCTGTTTGGGAATCAGAACAAGGGACTGAAAGTAGACCATAAAGACGGTGTTTCCAACCATCAGCAGCCAATCGCCCTGATCCGAATCAGCAACCCTCTGACTCTTTAATCACCACATCAAAGTAGCGACGGTCATCTGGCCGCTCGGACACGTTGGCAGCAAAGTCGTCCCGACAACCCGGGTTGCAAAAGCCCACCGTGTACCCGCGGTACTCCGTCAGCGAAGTGTCGACCACGGGCTTGCCGGAACGAGGACAAAATTTGTTAATCGCTGTCGTCATAAAAGACTCCCTGCCTTGTAGAGGATGATTCAATAAGCCCGGCATAAAAAAGGCCCGCAAGCATTGTGCTTGCGGGCCTTTGGTTTGTCAGTATTTCCGGCAACGCACATTGTGCACTGGAATTACTTCAGCTTGCGTACTTTACGAGCACCCGGCTTGCCACCGTTATTCGACGGCTTGTTACTGCCAGGGGCTTTGGACGTGATCGGCTTGCTGCGGCCAGTACCTGGCTTGCCCACAGACTTGTTGCCTGCTGGTTTGTTAGCAGCGCCCTGACCTTGACCAGCGTCTTTCTTGACACCCCCCTTATGGGTTTTGCCCGGTGTGCCGCGGCCATCTTTCATGCCATAACCGGAAGCCTTGCCGTGGGTTTTACTCGCCCCAGTGGTTTTACCGCGCCCCTTGGCCTTGAAGCCCGGGCGAGGAGTACGGCCATTTGGCATGTCTTCGTCTGGAATCAGGGCATTCGGGCCTTTGCCGATCAGGTCATGGCGACCCAGACGGCGCAGCTCTTCACGCAGCATTGGCCAGTTGCGCTCATCGTGGTAACGCAAGAAGGCTTTCTGCACCCGGCGGTCATTTACATCCCGGGAGATGTGCATTTTCGGGCTCTTGTAACTCATGCGTTGCAGCGGGTTACGCTCGGAGTGGTACATCGCCGTCGCCAGCGACATTGGCGATGGATAGAAGGTCTGAACCTGATCCACCCGCATCTTGTTGCGCTTCAGCCACAGCGCCAGATTCATCATCTCGGTGCTGTCGGAACCTGGGTGCGCCGCAATAAAGTAAGGAATCAGATACTGCTCCTTACCGGCTTCTCTCGAGAACTTGTCAAACATGCGCTTGAAGTTGTCGTAGGTGCCCATGCCCGGCTTCATCATCTTGTTGAGCACATTGGCTTCGGTGTGCTCCGGCGCGATCTTCAGCAAACCACCAACATGATGGGTAACCAGCTCGCGTACGTATTCCGGATCTTCCACCGCCAGGTCGTAGCGCAGACCAGAGGCAATGGCGATACGCTTGATGCCCGGCAGCGCACGAGCACGACGGTACAAATTGGTGGTCGGCTTGTGGCTGGTTTCGAGGTTTTTACAAATACCCGGGTACACACAGGACAAGCGACGGCAATTCTTCAGAATGGTCGGGCTCTTGCACTTCAGCATGTACATGTTGGCGGTTGGGCCACCCAGATCCGAAATGGAACCGGTGAAACCAGGCACCTTGTCGCGGATTTCTTCAATTTCGCGGATGATGCTGTCTTCGGAGCGGCTTTGAATAATGCGGCCTTCGTGTTCGGTAATGGAGCAGAAGGTACAACCACCAAAGCAGCCGCGCATGATGTTGACCGAGAAACGGATCATCTCGTAGGCCGGAATGCGCGCATCACCATAGCTTGGGTGTGCTACACGCTGATACGGCAGTGCGAACACGGTGTCCATTTCGTCCGTTTCCAGTGGGATTGGTGGTGGGTTAACCCACACTTCCTTGTTGCCGTGCTTCTGCATCAACGGACGGGCGTTATACGGATTGGATTCCTGGTGCAACACCCGTGAGGCATGGGCATACAAGGCACTGTCATTACGCACCTTGTCGAACGACGGCAAACGAATGTAGGTGGTGCTGTTGTCGTGCTCGACCTTGCGTTGCAGTGGCATTGGCACAATTTTCACCGGCATCACGTCCGGGTCGGCACCCTCTTCCTTCGCCTGCTGATCAGAAGCACAGGACTCCGTGTTGGCTTCCTTCATCTCGTACGGGTTTGGCAGCGCATCGATATGCCCCGGCCAGTCGATACGGGTGGAGTCAATTTCGGTCCAGCCCGCTGGCGGCAAATCACGAATAAATGCCGTGCCGCGCAGGTCGATCACGTCTTCGATCTTGCGACCCGACGCCAATTGATGGCTCAGTTCCACCAGCGCCCGCTCGGCGTTGCCATACAGCAGAATATCTGCACCGGAATCGATCAGAACCGAACGACGCACCTGGTCGCTCCAGTAATCGTACTGGGCAATACGGCGCAGGCTGGCCTCAATACCACCAATAACAATCGGTACGTCTTTGTACACTTCGCGGATTTTCTGCGAGTACACAATCACCGCACGGTCCGGACGTTTTTCCGGCGTACCGTGTGGGGTGTAGGCGTCTTCGGAACGTACCTTGAGGTCAGCAGTGTACTTGTTGATCAGCGAGTCCATGTTGCCCGCCGACACACCGAAGTAGAAGTTGGGCTTGCCCAGCTTCATGAATTCTTCCGGATTATTCCAGTCCGGCTGACAAATCACACCGACACGGAAACCCTGGCTTTCCAGCAAGCGACCAATCACAGCGACACCAAAACTTGGGTGATCGACGTAGGCGTCACCGTTTACCAGAATGATGTCGCAGCTATCCCAGCCGAGTTGATCCATTTCTTCCCGGGACATAGGTAAAAACGGCGCAGTACCAAAGCATTCCGCCCAATAAGGATGATGGGAGAACAGGTGCTGGGCATCGTCCGTGACCGGCTTTTGTTGAGGCAGTGTAGAAGGCATGAAATCAAGCTCTTGGAAATACGGGTGCGGCAGAGTCAGCTTCTTGTGCCCAAATGCAGAAACATGGGCCGAGCTGTGAGCGCCAAAGCGCCGTATTCTCCCAAAAACTGGCTTCAAGCTGAAGAATAACCGAGCCAGAAAGTCGGATTTTTACGTTGAATTCGGAAATTGCTGATGATTTGCAGCTTAAAAGGGCTATTTATTGCAATTCGCTAGTCACGTTCAGTCTGATTGTGCTCGGGCTGATTATGCTCTGTCTGGCTGCGCTCGGCATTTTCTTCAGATTCAGCATACTGAGCAGCCTCTGAATGCTCGGTACCGCGGTTATCTTTCCAATCCGCCAGTGCCTGCTGAATAATCCGTTCGGCTTTCAGCTTCACATGGTGTGCCGCCATCCCCTTGATGAAACCCCACAGCACAGACGGTTCATTTACGTCATCCTGCTTCGTTTTCTGATCACTGTCTGGCGAATGATGTTGGCAAGGTGCCGGCTCGGTATTTGAATAGCTACTCGACTGGCCAGCTGCTTTGGGCTTCCGCAGCGACACCGGGTTGACCAGATAGCCGACTCCGGCAACGCCCAGCAGCGTCAGCGGGTGCACCAGCCTGGCGGTTACACCCAATTTGAATCCGTGCCAATGGCTGACAGTATGTTTCCTTTGATTGACCAAGCGGGCTTCCAGATCGTCTCGTCTGGCCATCAGATCAGCGCGATTCGACATAAGGCCTCCTGAGAAGAAACGGTTTACTGTTTATCTGAAGGGCTATCTTCAGCCGCTGTGCTGCCCGAGGTTCCCAGACCAAGCTGTCGTAACGACGCCTGAAAACCGAGCGACCGGAGCAACTTGCGGTGGTATTGACGTAAACCGTACAAAACCCCCAAACACATCAGGGTAGCGACGCCAAAAATCATTTCCAGCGCCATCCCCTGCTTCCAGGCCAGCGCTCCGATGGTCGCCATCAGAGCCATCCAGCCTGTCACCGCAATGGCCGCCATCGACAGGCTAAGCGCATGCAGTCGGGCAATCGTATCCACGGCCAGCTGTGCTTCCGTTTGCACCAGCTTCAGCCAGGTTGCCGAGCCTTGTTTAATCCCGGCCAGCAACTGGTCCCAACTCACGTCGTCGGTTGCCGTCTCCGCTGCCTGTTGCGCGGCCGTGTCAACGCGTTCCTCGTTGTGAGCATGTGGTGCTGTGTTGGATACGGTTTTATCTATCGATGCCGACTGATTCATAACGCTTATCCTCGGCGTAGCCATACAAGTGTTTCGAGCGGGCCAAAGCCCGCATCTGAATTACTTACGCTTGATCAGCGCAGACAACAGTGCTCCGGCAACAAAGGCCATACCGGCGGTTTTGAGCGGATTTTCCCTGGCGTAGGTCGTGGCGGCCTGCCCCATCTCTTTGGAGCGCGAAGCGGCGCTTTCGGCCACATCATGTGCCTGGTGATACAGATGACTGGCCGTGTGCTGCATCTTCTTGACGTTGCTTTCTGTAATGTCGGCGGCCTGTTCGGCGGCCTCTTTCACGTCTTCTTTGGCTTGAGTGTTCTCTTGAACGCGAGCTGTATTAGCCATAGTGCTAACTCCTCTTTAGGGGACATCTATTTAATCCTGCACGGCTCTGCGCGAGTGTTGCCGTTGTTCAGTGCAAGGCGACGAATGCAGTGGAATGACGTGTCCTTTCCAAGTTCGTCAACACCGCACTGGGCAGCGGCAACCCGCGCCCTACGGGGGCTGCCAGATGATCTCGACTCTGTGTCGCCGACTTTTGACTTGACCCGTCAGGCCTGCAAGTCGGCTTCGTGATTCGAAACCATCCGGCAGCCCAGAGTGAGCACCGGATTAAATAGATGTCCCCTTTACCTGTCATTGGACACTAACCCAAACCGATTCAAGCGGATGGCTGAATGCGGAGGCGGGTTACCGCCGTGGTGATTTCTCACTCACACTCAGAGTGTTTCAAGCCTCATGCCAAGTTATAACTTTTTGTTTTTATTGGAAATTATTAAAAACCAGATCGTTAGCCGTACTCTCGCCGTGTATATTTTTCAGACCAATGCTGTAGATATTGCACTCTCACTCTTCTCATCATCGACATCACATACGGAGCTGAAGTTTTCGTTTCTTACACCGAAACAACGCCCCGAAACAGCGCCCCGAAACAGCGCACCGTATTAATACGCAGATGCTCATTTGACGCACAACAATGCACCAGCATGCTCCAGCGATTCCTCGCAACCTCCTTCCGCTGACATAGACAGCCACCGAATCCCGACCAATTTGTCAAAAATGTCGCCGGGCAAATAACGGCCAAAGCTGACAAAACAGTGAAATCAGGCCAGGTTCGCTGCGTTTTATAGCCATGAATAATCCCTTCAGGATGGCTAAAGCGTCGTTTTTTCGCTCAACCGAGTAAGAACCTCCATCCAGCGATGTGTATTTGTGACCAAAAACTCAACAGCCTTTCACTCTCTTGAAAACACCAGTAAAGATGGGGCTTTGTGGCAATTTGAGCCACTTGATTTAAGCCGACACTTCCGTCTCACAAGCCTGCCGCTGTCTGAAATTTTTCGAACCAGCGATCTTGTCAAGGCAGGCTATTTAACAAACTGCCAATCGATCCTGACCGCCAACCGATTCCAAACAATTTGGCACACCGCTTGTATTAGTCATTTCACAAGCCCAATGGCGGGCTAACCAAAAATCAAGAACACCTGAAGTTTCAGCAAAGGCGCTACCGACGTTATGTCGTAGCGCCTTTTTTGTTTTTTAAGCCTAAGAAGAGGAAGCATGATGCGAGGTATCAACACACTGCGCCGCAAGCTGTTGACCACAGCGGTTGTATTGGCAAGCGGACTGGCCACACTGTCTGTGCCGTCTGCCAGCGCAGAGGAATGGGCCGAGAAGGAAGAGCTCAAGTTTGGCTTTATCAAACTGACTGATATGGCGCCACTGGCTGTTGCCTATGAAAAAGGCTTCTTCGAAGACGAAGGTCTGTACGTCACTCTGGAAGCCCAGGCCAACTGGAAAGTTCTGCTCGACCGCGTCATTGACGGTCAGCTGGACGGTGCTCACATGCTGGCAGGCCAGCCTCTTGGTGCCACCATTGGTTTTGGTACCCAGGCTCACATCATTACCGCGTTCTCCATGGACCTGAACGGTAACGCCATCACGGTTTCCAACGATATCTGGGACCAGATGAAGCCAAACATTCCAAAGCAGGCCGACGGCAAACCGGTTCACCCGATCAAGGCTGACGCACTGAAGCCAGTGGTTGACAAGTACAAGGCTGAAGGCAAGCCGTTCAACATGGGCATGGTATTCCCGGTTTCTACCCACAACTATGAGCTGCGTTACTGGCTGGCAGCCGGTGGCATCCACCCTGGCTACTACGCACCGGCCAAGGGCGACACCTCTGGTCAGATTGACGCCGACGCACTGCTGTCTGTTACCCCGCCACCACAAATGCCAGCCACTCTGGAAGCCGGCACTATCTACGGCTACTGCGTAGGCGAACCGTGGAACCAGCAGGCGGTATTCAAGGGCATTGGTGTGCCAGTGGTTACCGACTACGAAATCTGGAAAGACAACCCGGAAAAAGTGTTCGGTGTATCCAAGGCCTGGTCTGACAAGTACCCGATCACCCACAAGAAAGTCGTAAAAGCCATGATTCGTGCGGCTGAGTGGTTGGATGCCAACAACAACGCCAACCGTCCGGAAGCGGTGAAGATCCTGTCACAGCCTAACTACGTAGGCGCCGACTACGACGTAATCGCCAACTCCATGACCGGTACCTTCGAATACGAAAAAGGCGACAAGCGTGACGTGCCGGACTTCAACGTATTCTTCCGCTACAACGCCACCTACCCGTACTACTCCGATGCCATCTGGTACCTGACCCAAATGCGTCGCTGGGGTCAGATTGCTGAAGAGAAGTCTGATGACTGGTTCATGGAAACTGCCAAGAAGGTTTACCGCCCGGACATCTATGCAGCGGCTGCCAAAGAGCTGATCGCCGAAGGCAAGCTGAAAGCCAAGGACTTCCCGGATTTCGACAAGGAAACCGGCTTCAAGGCACCACAGAAGCACTTCATCGACAACATCACTTATGACGGTACCAAGCCTAACGAGTACCTGAAGAAGTTCGACATCGGCCTGAAAGGTTCAGACACCATCTGATCTTGTAAAACCCGCCCCTGAATCCGGTTGTATCAGGGGCCCACATAAGAAATACCGCAGTTGGCAGAATGCAGTCGCCAATTGCAGCAGGGGGATCATCCCCTAAACCCGGTTTTGCCAGCCATCCAACAGCAGGGCTGGCAACCACAACGGGGATATAACCCTGGCAGGAGAGAGAAATGAGCATCGCGTTATCCAACATCAGCTGGCTGGAGCCAGTCGTTAAAATCGCCAAAGGCGACGACGTCAGCAACAATCTACAGGTCATCATCAAGGCTATTGGCGTGCCAATGGCTGGTATTCTGGTATTCCTGATGCTTTGGCACGCTGCTGCCAGCAACATTGAAACCTCACTGGGTAACTTCCCTGGCCCGGCCGATGTGTATGAGCAAAGCACTGGCCTGATCGAAGAGCATTTTGCCGAACGCGAAAAAGCCGAGGCCTTCTACGAGCGCCAGGAAAAACGCAACGAGGCCCGGATGGCAAAAGACCCATCCTATGAGCCAAAGATTCGCCCTTACACTGGCAAACCAACCTATTTCGACCAGATTGCAACGTCGCTGGTGACGGTGCTGTCCGGTTTTATTCTGGCGTCCCTGATCGCCATTCCACTGGGTATTCTGACTGGCCTGAGCCCTACCCTGAACTCGGCCTTTAACCCGATCATCCAGATTTTCAAACCGGTTTCCCCACTGGCTTGGCTGCCGCTGGTGACCATGGTGGTATCCGCGCTGTACACCTCTGCCGACCCAACCGTGCCGAAGTCGTTCATCAACTCCATGATCACCGTGATGCTGTGTTCCCTGTGGCCAACCCTGATCAACACCTCTGTGGGTGTGGCGTCTATCTCCAGTGATTTGCAAAACGTTTCCAAGGTACTGCGTCTGAACTTCATGACTCATGTGACCAAGATCGTGCTGCCATCATCACTGCCAATGATCTTCACTGGTCTGCGTCTGTCATTGGGCGTTGCCTGGATGGTATTGATTGCCGCCGAAATGCTGGCTCAGAACCCGGGCCTTGGTAAGTTTGTCTGGGATGAATTCCAGAACGGTTCTTCCGACTCCCTTGGCCGCATCATGGTTGCGGTGCTGACCATTGGCTTCATCGGCTTCCTGCTCGACCGCATGATGCTGAGCCTGCAGAAGGCCTTTAGCTGGGACAAGTCCGCAGAAATCCGCTGATCCGGGTTGCTGAACAAACCCAGGTTGAACCGATCACCAAATGACTGCCCTTCCACCCCAGACCTCTGGGCTGGAGGGGAATGCGAAAGCACCAGGAGCAAGATAATGAGCAATTTCCTCGACATCACCGGCTGTGGCATCGAATTCCAGACTCCGAAAGGTTCTTTCCGCGCCCTGCGCGACGTGAACCTGAAGATCAAAAAAGGCGAATACATTTCCCTGATTGGTCACTCCGGCTGTGGTAAGTCGACCGTACTGAACATCGTTGCCGGTCTGCTGCAAGCCACCGAAGGCGGTGCGGTACTGAATGGCAAAGAAGTAAACGAGCCAGGTCCTGAACGCGCGGTGGTGTTCCAGAACCACTCGCTGCTGCCATGGCTGACCGCCTACCAGAACGTTGAGCTGGCGGTAAAAACCGTCTTCAAAGGCAAAAAATCCAAAGCCGAAATGAAGGAATGGATTGAGCACAATCTGGCGCTGGTGCACATGGACCACGCCATGCACAAGCGCCCGGATGAAATCTCCGGTGGTATGAAGCAGCGTGTGGGCATTGCTCGCGCTCTTGCCATGGAACCAGAAGTATTGCTGATGGATGAACCGTTTGGAGCACTGGACGCCCTCACCCGCGCCCACCTGCAGGATTCCCTGATGGAAATCCAGAAAGACCTGAACAACACCGTGATCATGATTACCCACGATGTTGACGAAGCCGTACTGCTGTCAGACCGCATTGTGATGATGACCAACGGCCCAGCCGCCACCATCGGCGAGATTCTCGATATCGAACTGGAACGCCCACGTAACCGTCTCGAATTGGCGGATGACCCACGCTACAACCACTACCGTAGCCAGGTATTGCAGTTCCTGTACGAGAAGCAAAAAAAAGTTGAGCACATCAGCGACGTAAAATCCAAAAAGAGCGACGGCAAAACCAAAGTCGCCTGAACGACAAGGGCCTCTGTAAACCCGGTGCAGCAGTTAACAAGCATCGGGTTACACAGAAGCACCTGAATAGCCGCTCACAGAAAGCGGCAGCTTGCATCACAGCGGCCAATAACAGAATAAAAAAGCGTCGCTTGCCCGCAGGAGCCTGACTCCTGCCCCGCACATGAAACACCAACAACCATAAAAAACCGGGGAGCCCGGTGAGTCACTGCTGCCGTTTCGGCATCGGGATGGATTCGCTCGGCGGTTTGAAACTGAACATACCGATGAAGGAATCAACTGCATGTACACGAAGTCACTGTTAGCGGCTGCTATCGCCATGACCACCGCCGCCGCCAGCCAAACCGCCTCTGCCGAAACCGACGTTGCAAAAGCCCTGACCGAAGGCAAGCCAATTGCCCAGTTCAACTTGCGCTACGAAACCAACGACACCGACAACACACTGGATGCAGCCACGGCTCTGACTCTGGGCTCCAACCTCGGTTATGAAACCGGTTCCCTGTACGGCTTCAAAGCACTGGTGGAGCTGGAAGACACACGCGCTCTGATCGACGAATACAACCCGGAAGACGCCCAGTACAACACCGTGGCCGACCCGGTTAATACCGAATTCAACCGCGTGCAAATCAGCTACGCCAAAGATGGCGTATCCGCAGTTCTGGGCCGTCAGCGCATTATTCTGGATAACGCCCGTTTCGCTGGTAACGTTGGCTGGCGCCAGAACGAGCAAACCTTCGATGCCTTCAAGGCCGGTTTCAGCAACGACGACTGGGACGTCACCTACGCCTACATCGACAAGATCAACACCATCCTGTTTACCCAAGTTGATGTTGCCAACAACCTTTTCAATGTCAGCTACAAAGGTCTTGAGGCTGGCAAGTTGACCGGTTATGGCTACTACCAGAAAAACGAAGACAACCCGGCCAACGCAGCGTCCAACGCCGATACCCTGGGCGTGCGTTTTGCTGGCAAGCAAGCGCTGGAAAGCACCACCCTGATGTACACGGCGGAATACGCCATGCAGGACGCCAAGGACTACAGCGCCAACTACCTGTTCGCTGAACTGGGTGCCACGCTGGGCAAAGCCAAGGTTTTTGCAGGTTATGAAGTATTGGGCAGCGACGACGGCGCGTACGGTTTCCAGACCTTTATGGCCACCAAGCACGCTTTCAATGGCTGGGCTGACAAGTTCCTGGGCACCCCAGCCTCCGGCCTGACAGATACTTACCTCAAAGCCGTTGGCAATGTTGCCGGTGTGAAACTGGTGGGTATGTACCACATGTTCGATACCGATGAAGGCGGCGCTGATTTGGGTTCTGAACTGGACCTGCTGGCCGTCAAGAAAATCGACGATATGTTCACCGTTGGCCTGAAAGCCGCAATGTACAGCAAAGGCGATAGCGGTGCCGACACTGACAAGCTGTGGGCCTGGGTATCGGCCAAGTTCTGATCGCTTAACAGCCGATGTCCGCTTTGGCCTTCTTTCTCCGTTGGGAGCTGAACGGTCGTCCGGTTCACCAGAACAGCGTGGCTGCTGTTCTGGTGTTAATTCCTTTTACCAGTCGTCTCTTCTCTCGCGCCCTACCTCAAAATCCACCACCACTGGGCCAGCGACATCATCCCCAGCAGCAAACTCAACAACATCCAGAACTGGGTTGGTGCCTGCTCCATCAAGGGTTTGCGGGTGTGTAATTTCAGCAGAGCCTGATTCGGTGCCTGCAAGTCGGCAGCAAACTCAGAGAAGCTTTCATACCGCTGTTCCAGTTTTGGGTGACAGGCTTTCTTGATGGCCAAATCCAACCACAATGGCAGATCAGGCCGAGCCTCCCGCAAGGAACGGTAATGCCATTCTCCCGTGGATTTGGCACCACGACGAATCACCTGCGCCATGTCATATGGCAGGCATCCGGCCAGCATTTCGTACACCATCACCGCCAGTGAGAACTGATCACTGGCAGTCACTGCAATGCCGTCCATCACATATTCTGGTGAGATGTAACCGACGTCGCCTTCCGGCCGCTCTTCACGTTTGCCGCTGCCCAGTTCCGCCAGTCCTTTGACCGAGACAGCGCCAAAATCGATGATCCGCACCCGGCCGTCATGACCAATAATGATGTTTTCGGGCTTTATGTCGCGGTGCACCATGCCCTTTCGCTGCATCGCCCGTAAGCCCGCAATCACCTGCATGATGATTTCCCGCACCATCGGTAATTCCGGGTTTGGATGATCGTGCATCCATTGGCGAAGATTGGCACCGTCCAGGTATTCGCACACCTGATAGAGAAACTGGCTGCGGTCATTCTGCGGCGCCATTTTCATCAGATTGGGGTGATCCAGACGCCGGCCAACCCAAAGCTCACGACCAAACGCCTCAAGGTACTGTTCATCGTCCTCAAAGTTGATCGACGGCGCTTTTAGCACGCCGATCTCGTCATTAAGCGTATTACGAACCTTGTAAACATGGGACCGACTGTTGGAATGCAACACATCCAGCACCTGGTATTGATCCAGCTTTTGGCCGATCTCCAGCACCGGTGGAATCACCCGATTGGCATTCTGCCGTGCAACTTCCTCAATTTCAGGCGCGGGCAAATCAACTACCTGAAGCAGTACACAGGTGATGTTGTCGTCACTGCCATTGCCTTCAGCGGCCGCTACCCACTGTTGGCACCACTGCTCCAGCACCCGCTGGCTGGCCGGAAACTCCAGCTGTTCAAGGCTGGCGGTCAGTTCCGGTAACGACACAAAACGGTAGAAGCCATCGCTGGCCAGCAGTAGCAAATCGCCGATGCGCACATCCCGCTGCCGATAGTCCACTTCCAGGTGCGAATCCATCCCCAACGCTCGGGTCAGATGGCCCGTTTGAGGCTGAACATGATCACGGGTGACCTGCTCTACCGAACTGCCACTGATGTGCAACAGCCGACTGTCGCCAACGTGAAAAATATGCGCCGTTGCCGATTTCACCACCACTGCGGTAAAGGTGGTGATCAAGCCATCCTGCTTAACGCCACCCTGCAAACTGTGATGAAACAGCCAGGCGTTCAGAGAGGACAACACCTTGCTGGCCGCGCTCTTTACATCCCAGCTTTCCGGTGTGCTGTAGTAGTCCTGCAAGAAATGGGTAACACTGAGGGTGCTGGCCTGACTGGCGTTTTCGCTGCAACTGACCCCGTCAGCCACACACACACCAACGCCTTTGTAACGGGCGCCCTGAACGCCCGGCTGGTAAGCCGCAAAGGCATCCTGATTCTCGGCTTTCACACCGGCTTTTGAACAACCGCCAACACGAATATCCAACTGCTGTTTGCTGGGCTGCCCCATGGCTCAATCCCCTTGTGTGCATTCAGAATACGCGGTTTACCCACGCCCGGAGCCATCGACCTGTCGCTTCAACAGGGCAAACTCCAGATACAAAATCACCCGGCGAACCGGGTGATTTAAGTCAGCTAATCAGACTCTCTGACACATCAGTCAACGCTGATCATAGCCACACTGCCGTCGTCGTTCACTTCAACCATGTGACCTTTTGGCTCACGCATGGCCAGCAGCGCCACGAAGCCCAGTACCGCAGTACCGGCAATCACCAGGAAGAAGGTGGAGTAATCAACCAGCGACAGCACAGTCAGGTAGGTTACCGCGCCAACGTTACCGTAGGCACCGGTCATACCTGCAATCTGACCGGTCAGACGACGCTTGATCAGAGGCACCACAGCAAATACCGCACCTTCACCGGACTGAACAAAGAAGGAACACGCCATTGCGGCAACCACGGCCAACCATACCGGCCAGCTGCTATCCACCAGCGACATAACGAAGTAACCCAGAGCCAGACCAGCGGTCAAAATCAGCAGAGTGGATTTACGGCCAAATTTATCCGACAGCCAGCCGCCGCCAGGACGCGACATCAGGTTCATAAAGGCGTAGGCAGACGCCACCATACCGGCAATCACAGGTGACAGGTCGAAGGTTTCAGCGAAGAACAATGGCAGCATGGATACCACTGCCAGCTCGGAACCAAAGGTAGCGAAGTACAGCACGTTCAGAACCGCCACCTGCTTGAATTCATAGCGGTGCATTTCTGGCACTTCTTCTACGAATACGTTCTTGTTCACTTTCCAAACGTTGTAAACCTCATAGACGTACAACAGCACCAGGCCCACATAAATCATCAAGGCAGTGGATTCGCTCAGCATGGAGACGCCCGCTGGGGACAGCTTCCAGGTCAGCAATGCCAGAGCAGCATACATAGGCACTTTCATGATCAGCAGGAAGAAGAAATCGCCCTTGCTGGTCACTTCCATAGCGCCCAGATTTTTAGGTTTGAAGTAGGTAGAGCCTTTCGGCGTATCGGTCACGTTTTTGTAGTAGATCACACTGAAGATCAGCGACAGCGCGCCGGTAACACCAACAGCGTAACGCCAGCCGTCGTCACCACCGAACCACAGGGCAATCACAGGCAAGGTGAAGGCCGCAGCGGCGGAACCGAAGTTACCCCAACCGCCATAAATGCCCTCAGCAGTACCCAGCTCATTGGCCGGGAACCACTCAGACACAATACGAATACCGATAACGAAACCGGCACCAATAAAGCCCAGCATAAAGCGAGCGATGGCCGCCTGCTCGAAGGTATCGGCCATGGCAAACATAAAACACGGCACCGAACACACCGCCAGCAGCACGGAATACACCAGCCGCGGACCAAATTTATCAGTCAGCATACCGATGATGACACGGGCTGGAATGGTCAGCGCAACGTTCAGAATCAGCAGGGTTTTCACTTCCGCCGGAGCCAGACCCAGGCTGGACGCAATGGCCTGCAGCATTGGAGCGTGGTTGAACCACACAAAGAAGGTAATAAAAAATGCCATCCAGCTCATGTGGAGGACTTTCATCTTGCCGCTGAAGCTCAGCAGGTTAAAACGTTCTGCGCTCATAGGTCTGAAACTCATCAGGTTAATCTGGGCATGGTCGCAAAAGATGACCGAATACAGAGCGTCAGCAACCTTAAACACACAGAGAGGGAAAACAGTATGGAGGGATAAACCCATACAACAATGCCCGGGCGGCCATGATCAACAGCGTTGCCACTGCCCTGCCTGTTTAAGGTGCATCGTTGCATCTGTATCCGGCCATGTACTTCGTTGCCAAAGCCGGTTAATTGGTTGTTGATTTATCCTTAGCAAGCAGCGGGCCAAATTCAAAAATGACGAATCGGACGTTGCCATAAAAATGTCAGCATTGCGTTTATTGAGTCCTGAAAACCTATTTGATAAATCACTACGATCCCGCCAACATTTGGTGCAACTGGTACTTTTTGGCATCAAATTTGAGCCAAGTGCCAAGCCTGTCCTGCCGGTCTTGCAGCCAGCCAGGACAAAGCCGCAACCGGCCGACCGCTGCGCTGGAGTGCTCTATGCGACCATGATCCGCACAGCAGCGGCAAAGTGGCTACGTTTTAAGCACAAGATGCTACAAACAGAACTCGCAGATGCACTTCTGACCCATTGAGATGCAGAGCAACCGGAGGCTCATCTCACCCTCATTCCGCCCCGTTCCGCACCATTACCAATCCACTTGCACATGACTGGCACCAGAACAGAGCAAAATCCCATCCCGGTCATCCTTGGTCAGCCAGACGGCCAATACACAAGTACAAGCCAGATACGCCAGCAGACGCGAACTGCCTCACCAATGTTATGTTCAACCACTCACTGGCACACATACTGCTTCAATAAAAGATCAAGGACCCTCTGAATAACTCTGCACAGCTCTGCGCGAGTCCTGCAGGTCGTAAGAACAAGGCGGCGAATGCAGCGGAATGGCTGGCCCTTTCCAAATTCGCCAACGCCGTTCTGGCGGTCTGCAGGCCGCGCCCTGCGGGGATGACAGGGCATTGCTGACTTTGTGTCGCTGATTTTTGACTTGACCCGTCAGGCCTGCAAATCAGCTTCGTGATTCAGCTTCGCCCTGTCATCCAGAGCGGGCACCGAGTTATTCAGAGGGTCCTTAACCTGAAAGGCAACCAAGGGCGACACCACCGCAGGGCACTGGCAAAGACGCCGGACTTCAAAAACCTGTTAACGGTAGCTGACAAGATATTCGACACAGCAGCCCGTCAGCACAGACCTTTCAAACAACCTGACAAGAATGCAAAGGCGCTTTCTGAACCTGCCCACTGGCAACGTTCAGCAAGCGCTTTTTTTATGGCGAGACAAACGTACATGAGCGCAAAAACACTGGTAATTGTTGGCAACGGCATGGCGGCCAACCGGGTATTGGAGCAACTGGGCATCGATCACCCGTTCGACGCAATTCATGTACTCAGTGATGAAGCCATCCCCCACTACAACCGCATTATGCTGTCACCGCTGCTGGCTCAGGAAACCACACTGGAAGCCATCACGCCGCACAATGCGCTGTGGTACCAACAGCGCCACATCCAGATTCACCTGAACGCTGCTGTTGACCACATCGACACCCAAACCAGGCACATTACCACCGTCACCGGAGAGCAGTTTCCATACACGGCACTGGTGCTTGCTACCGGTTCGCGCTCATCCATTCCGCCACTACCGGGATTGGAGCACAAGCCTGCCAACGTACTGGGCTTCCGCACCATGACCGACGTTGACGCCATGTTGGCTGCCACCGGCAAGATTCAGCACGCCACCGTCATTGGTGCTGGCCTGCTGGGGGTGGAAGCCGCTGTTGGCCTGAAATCACAAGGCCTTAACGTCACCCTGATGCACCGCAATCCGGTGTTGATGAACCGCCAGCTGGACGCCACCGCGTCTGGCATTTTGCAACGCGAACTGGAAAGCCGCGGCGTTGATGTCAGAACCGGAGTTAACCCACTGAATATCGATTCAGACGCCACCACCGGGCTGGCCACCGCCATCCACTATGAAGACCGCGCCGATAAACGCTCCCATACGCTCAACACCGACCTGATTGTTTTTGCCACCGGCATCATTCCCAACGCCGAACAGGCCAAAGCCGCTGGATTGGACGTGGGCCGAGGCATCAAGGTCAATAGCCGCATGCACGCCTCCGCCGCGAACACCTACTCACTGGGTGAATGCTGCGAATTTGAAGGAGCGACCTACGGCCTCGTTGCCCCAATCTGGGAACAAGCCAAAACGCTTGCCCATGAACTGCTGCGCTACAAACACTACGACCATGATGCACAACACATCCCCGCCGCACTGGAAAGCGAACACCAGCCCAAGCACTACTGCGAACAAGACCACCTGACCAAATTGAAAGTGTCCGGCGTCGACATGCACAGCATGGGACGCTACGAACCGGAAGAAGGCGACGAAGTGATGAACCTGCAAGACCTCGCCGCCGGTGTGTACAAAAAACTGGTGATCAACAACAACCGCATCGTCGGCGTCCTGTGCGTTGGCGACGTCCTTGATTCGGGTTGGTACTTCGACCTGCTGTGCCAGCAGGCAGACATCAGCGACCTGCGTACTAACCTGCTGTTCGGCAAAGCCTGGTGTGAAGACGTGGCTTGATTGCGGATGTCGGATGTCGTCAGAAACTGTGGGAGAGAGCTTGCTCTCGATGGTCTTATCGGGAATAAATTCCCTCCTACATAACCAACAACGTAGGTTGGATAAACGAGCGCAGCGAGCGCCATCCAACACCGCAGCGTCAGCGAATACAACACGTCAGATGGCAGCCGCTCCGCGTCTTTATCAGACCTACATCAAGCCTTCAAACGTACTCATGTAGGGTGCGCACTGCGCACCGTCACCAGCCATCGGGAATAAACTCCCCCACATCCAACACGACCACACTCCATAGGATGGGCACTCGTGCCCATCAGCGCCGAAAAGCTAAAACCATATCCAATACAGCAGAGGCAGCGTTAAAAGCACCCAGATGATGTTGGCCACAAGGTCACTCTTCTCGGCAACAGCACCCGGAACAACGTTTGACTCACTATGATCAGAATCGAACTCTCTGGGATCAGGAGCTCCGGTAGCCAAAGCCATAAACAAACACGTTATAAACATCGCCCCTAAACTCTTGGCCAAATTCCACAGAACCTCAAAAACCGCTTCCACTCTACTCTCAGCCTGTCATTCCCTATTTCGGAAAGTATCTAACAACAACATTTATTTAGACGCCGACCAGAACACAGAACGCATCGAAAAGACTCAGAAGCAGCCAGCATTAGCCACCGACCCTCCCCCCAACACCAGCGCCGCGTGCAGCTTTTGCTTGCCGTAGCACGCCATCGCCAGGTATTCCTGATGAGTTACCGGCACATCAACATAATCCGTCGGGCTTTGGCCTTGCTCCTTGTCAAAGTCCGGGTCGGTCAGGTACACAAAGCGCTCATCGGCGCCGTTCAGCACCACCCAATGGGGCGCTTTGTTGCGGTTTAGCCGCCAGGTACTGATCAAACACAGCAACACCTTGCCCTGCTTTAACGCCGCCAGCACTGGCTCCAGCGCCATCGGCTGGTACAACAGGCTAACGCTTGTTTCACGCAGCTGTTTCAGAAAGTCCGCATGTACTTTTTCAATCACCTGTTTTTTGAGTTCATGGCGAACGCCATCAACAAAGGGCACACCGTCGTGGTCGGTGATCAAACTGACACTCACGCCGCGCTTGACGGCACTCAGGGCCAGGCCATAGGGCGAACAGCCGCCGTGGCCCGAAGTCATGAAAATGGTGGTGGCCTCGCGCCAGATTTGCAGCTCTTCCTGCTCGGACGGTTGATAGTCCGGCTGCAATACATCAAGCGCCATCATCAGACTGGCGGGGCCACAGGTAAAATCCGTTGTTTGCTCGAAATAAGGGGTCGGCCGCGCTGGCGGATTGGCATGGCGGCTGAGCGCTTTTTCCATGCGCCAGCCATCGCTGCCGTTTTCGTAATAGGCTTTCAAGCGGGTACGAGCAACATAACCTGACGCCCGATAGAGAGCGATGGCAGCTTCATTCTCGATACTGACCTCAAGCCGAATAAAGCCGCAGTCCTTATCCGTCGCATTGGCCTCCGACTGCGCCAGTAGACGCTTGCCTACACCCAAACCACGAGCAGCCGGGTGCACCGCCAAAGAGTACAAGCGGGCCAGTCGGGTTCCGCGCCGATACATGACAATGGCGTAGCCAATCACATTGCCGTCCAGCAACGCGACCATCACATCCGCGTGAGCATGGCGTACAAAATAGGCAAGACTACGGCGGGACAGACGGTCACCATCGAAGCAGAACATTTCAAGATCGAAAAGGGCATCGACATCAGTAGGCAGCGCCATTCGAATCGATACAGGTGCAGCAGAAGACATAGGGCCAATACGCCGCTTATGTGGGAATAGAAGCGCCACCATAGGCCGAGCTTTTCATAAAGAAAAACGAAGGTTTCTGCTCTTAACGACAAGAAACCTTCGCTTTTCAAAGCGCGCACCCAATTCCATTATGGCTCCATCAAACTTCTTATCCCCAATCAGCACTGACTCCCAACATAACAGTGCCGGACTACCCAAAGGACCCCTGCCCTATGCCTGCTTTTTACGTCGTGGTTGATGACCTGAACGACTGGGCACCTTATTACCCGAGCCAGGACGTGATTACCTTCGATCAATATCTGGCGCTGGAAAGCGACGTCTCCGACCAGAAAGTACGCGTTCTGAACTGCTGCCGTAACAGCACCGCGCTGGGCAAGGGCTACTATTGCTCGCTGCTGGCGGAAGCCCGTGGCCACAGTGTGATTCCATCCATCACCGTGTTTAACGACGTGCGCCGCAAGTCCCTGTTGGCACTTCAGCTGGAAGGCCTGGATCAGGCGCTGGACGCGGAACTGGAAGCCACCGATGCCAGTAGCAAACAGTTCAATTTTCAGGTGTTCTTTGGCAACGTGGCAGGCCACCAGGATCATGGTGCTCTGGCAAAACTGGGTCGCCAATTGTTCGAGCGTTTTCCGGCTCCCGTGCTGGACGTCACCATGCGTCGCGGCAACCTGGCAGGCAGTGGCTGGAAGGTCGACAAACTGAAAGTACTGGCGTTGCCAGACATTGGCGAAGACCAGCAAACCCTGTTTGCCAACGCTCTGGAAGATTACTCAACCCAGATTTGGCGCAAGCCAAAAACCCGCAAGCGCTACCGCTACGATCTGGCTATTTTGCTGGACCCAAATGAGGCGTTGCCGCCGAGCGACAGTGAGGCCATTACGCATTTTATTCAGGCGGGCAACACCCTGGGCATTAACGTTGAGCTGATCAGCAAGAAAGATTACATGCGGCTGGCGGAGTACGACGGCCTGTTTATCCGGGCGACCACCGCCATTGACCACCACACCTATCGTTTCGCCAAAAAAGCCGAAGCCGAAGGTCTGGTTGTTATGGATGACCCTACGTCCATTTTGCGCTGTACCAACAAGGTGTATTTGGCCGACCTGCTGAAAAACCATCAGATTGG
Organism: Oceanobacter sp. ABM4_470; assembly: GCF_056158645.1. Classification (NCBI taxonomy): domain Bacteria; kingdom Pseudomonadati; phylum Pseudomonadota; class Gammaproteobacteria; order Oceanospirillales; family Oceanospirillaceae; genus Oceanobacter; species Oceanobacter sp. ABM4_470. The sequence goes on along the minus strand of NZ_JBSWTR010000001.1, from coordinate 952,259 downwards.
TACGCCCAACACCCTGATCGTCAGCAAGGTCAGCGACGCGGTGATGGATCAACTGGAACAGGCGTTAGGCTACCCGATGGTCTTAAAAACACCAGACGGTTCCTTCTCTCGTGGCGTGACCAAAGCCAAGGACCGCAAGGAGCTGGCGCAGGGCCTGAAAACCCTGAAGCAAAAATCAGCATTGGTGCTGGTGCAGGAATACCTGTACACCGACTTCGACTGGCGCATTGGCGTATTGAACAACAAACCGGTGTTTGCCTGTCGGTACTTCATGGTGAAGGACAACTGGCAGATTTATCAGCATGATCAGCAACAGGTGGATTCCGGCGATTTCGATACCTTGCCGGTGTGGGATGTACCAACGCCTGTGCTGAACGCCGCTCTGCAAGCCACACGCCTGATTGGTGACGGCTTCTATGGCGTCGATCTCAAGCAGGTTGACGATCGTGTGGTGGTGATTGAAGTGAATGATAACCCCAGCGTCGATGCCGGTGTTGAAGACCAGACCACAGGGCCTGCGCTGTACCATGACATCATGGCGGAGTTTCTGCGCCGGATGGAAAACCAGCATCAGGGGGCCTGACAGGCGCGCCAGAGACATCCGACGCGCTGAGCATCAATCCGGCCACAACCGTGGCTAGGGGGACATCTGTTTAATCCTGCACGGCTCTGCGCGAGTGTTGCCGTTGTTCAGTGCAAGGCGACGAACGCAGCGGAATGACGTGTCCTTTCCAAGCTCGTCAACACAGCAATGGACAGCGGCAACCCGCGCCCTACGGGGGCTGCCAGATGATCTCGACTCTGTGTCGCCGACTTTTGACTTGACCCGTCAGGCCCGCAACTCGGCTTCGTGATTCGAAACCATCCGGTAGCCCAGAGTGAGCACCGGATTAAATAGATGCCCCCCAGACATTACTTTTGCTGTTCGCCCAAGAGCATGTCTGCCACCCGGATCATATGGGTGGCGACTTCGACAATACGCTGCTTGCCGTTCATCGCCGCCTGGCGAATCTCGCGATAAGCCTCTTCTTCTGAAATGCCTTTCGACTGCATCAGCAGGCCTTTGGCCTTTTCCACCAGCTTGCGCTCATCCAATGCCTGGCGGGCTTCTGCCAGCTCGGCGCTGACTTGCTGAATTCGCGCCGCTTGCCCTTGCACCAACTCGGACACAGACTGCGCCAGCTTGATGTTAAAGCCAGCGGCAACGTTGACCACAGGGCCGTCGAGGTCATCGCCATCCGGATCACGCGACAAGGGTGAAATCGGCGGCTCCTCGGCGCTAAGCAAGGATTTGATCTGCTCCGTGTGCAGCGTCAATTCTTCTTCCGCCTGCTTGATTTTCTGTTCGCACAGCTGTTGCAACGACGTCGCCAATGCTTTTTCGGCCAGCTGCATGGCATCAATACGCTGGGTGCAGACCGAATACCAGATTTCGCTCATGGCCGCAGGCAAGCTGTCACCATGGCGGGCGCGGGCAATCATCTGACGCAGCTTTTCAAGCTCGGTCGCCGCTTCTGATGACTCAATCCGGCGCAAAGTGTCGGCATGCACCGGCTGCGTGAATTCGGTGAAGATATCAAAACAACGAATTTGCGCTTCTTGCAGGTCTTTTACCCGCTGTTGAACCTTGTTGCTGAATTCACCACTGGTGAAGCCAATCAAGCCCCACGCCCGTTCCTGACCGGAATATTCCTTGCCCTGAACAAAATTAAATAACGCAATCAGTGAGCGGGTAATGTCCGGGTCGTGGGAAATATCTGCAGCTTCAAACACCACATGAATCAAGCCAGCGACCAGACGATTAAACAGGCCGGTGGTTTGTGCGGCAGTTAACTTTTGCGCCAGAATTTGCTGGCGCAGTTCAGGCAACTCATCCAGTCCGTGCAATACAAACGCTACGCTACTAAACAGTCGTGAAGAATTCAGGGAACTATCACCCAATGGAAGTCGCCCCAACATGGTGCGAAAGTGTTTCTCGGCTGCATGGATTTGGCTCATTTCATCCTGCAGCTCACGGGAGAAACGTGTACCACTCGACACCAGGAAGGAATTGGATAGCCCACGTTCTCGCTGCAGCTCGTGAATCAGCTCGGTGGCGCGAATCACCAGATCACAACTGACCTCCAGCTGCTTCAACGAAGCAATTTCAGCCCGACGGGCAGCATACAGGAAGTCTTCAGTGGAAGGGGTTTGGCTCATGAATAAAGGCCCTGGCAAGCATCACGGATATGGTTATCTGATTGTTACAGCAAGGAGTGTTCCAACTTGGGGCAAACCTGCCTTTTTTGAGGTAGGCAGGTCCAGAGAATGGCGCATGATTCAGCCTCCGAACCACTAAACGCCACCAAACACCAGCAATGTGAACCGTGATGGTGCATCCTGACAAAAACAGCAGATCAATTATCGAGAGGCCGTAACTTCATCCACTGGATGTGCGAATGGCGTTTCCTGGCGCTATGAAACACCCGTTGCAGATCCGGGCTTTGGGGGCTGTCCACAGTCACAAATCCGTTGCGACGATAAAAGTCATCTAGATGAGGTAATGGCAAGGTGAATATTGGCGCTGCGCCCTGACGCAAAAGCCCAGCGCCTTCTTCCAGATGCAACCTTTGCAGATGCTCCAGCAGCAACGAAGCCAGCCCTGGGAACGATGACCCGGCAGCGTGCATACATTACGTAGCAGCCAGCCGCGGTCATAGCGTTGCAGGCGAGCAGCGCATACCAGTTCGTTGTTCAAAAACAGTCCCAGCCGAACATCCGACGGTGATGCCCGCCCGGATTCGCCGCTGCGCTTGTACAAGGCATTGATATCCGCCAGCGACACATCTGCAGAAAAACGTGTTTCAGATAGTGGCTTCATATCAAACGCTGCACCAATAATGACGAGTGCCTGTAATACCGCGTATTAGCCTGCTTTTGCAACCAGCTGCAGCCCTCACACAAAGCCCCATAAAATCCCATAAAAAAACCGCTGTAACTCCGCCATTTCTGGCGACGTTACAGCGGTTGATGGGTCTTGCCTGCCAGACAATGGCAGGCTGGTACTTACACCAGTTCGACTCGGCCGTCTTTCACCTGAACGGTCCAGGTTTTCAGCTTGATGTTTTCGTCTTCAAAGCACTCACCGGTTGCCAGGTCGTAATGCTGCTTGTACAGCGGCGACGCCACCATGTAGCGATCACCCTTGGTGCCGATCAAACCACGAGACATCACATTGGCCTTGCCGAATGGATCGTAGTTACTGACGGCGAACACCTGTTCGGTGTTACCAATACGGAACAGCGCAACCTGCTCACCTTCGTGCAGTGCGCACACGCCGGTATCCGGGGCAATGTCTGTCAGGGCACATACGTTAGTCATGATCTCTCTCCTATTACTGCTTACTCGCCACCGGCGACAGGGTTGCTGGCCAGTTCAACCAATTCAATACGCTCGGCTTCGGTCGCTGGCCGACGCTGGCCACGCTCACGCACGTAGAACAGGTTTTTGTCTTCTTCATCGGCGTTAATGAAGTGCTGGAAGCGCTTCAGGCGCTCTGGGTTGTTGACGGTGGTTTTCCATTCACACTGGTAAGCGCCCACCACGCGCGTCATGCCGCGCTCCAGATCTTCACAGATAGCCAGCGAGTCATTGATCACCACGTCTTTCAGGTAGTCGAGACCACCTTCCATGTTTTCCATCCACACCGAGGTACGCTGCAAGCGATCGGCGGTACGAACGTAGAACATCAGCACGCGGTCGATGTATTTCACCAGGGTTTCGTCATCCAGATCGGTGGCGAACAGGTCAGCATGACGAGGACGCATACCGCCGTTACCGCAGACATACAGGTTCCAACCGGTCTCTGTGGCAATCACACCAATATCCTTGGACTGGGCTTCGGCACACTCACGAGTACAGCCAGATACCGCAAACTTGATCTTGTGCGGCGCGCGCAGACCCTTGTAGCGGTTCTCCAACGCAATCGCCATGGACACGGAATCCAGTACGCCATAACGACACCAGGTGGAGCCAACACAGGACTTCACGGTACGCAGCGACTTGCCGTAGGCATGGCCGGTTTCAAAGCCCGCATCGATGAGTTTTTCCCAAATGGTCGGCAATTCATGCAACTGGGCACCAAACAAGTCGATACGCTGGCCACCGGTAATCTTGGTGTACAGATCGAATTCCTTGGCCACTTCACCGATGGCAATCAGGCCTTCTGGCGTGATCTCACCGCCCGGTACACGAGGCACAACGGAGTAAGTACCGTCTTTCTGCATGTTGCCCAGGAAGATATCGTTGGTGTCTTGCAGGCCAATATGCTCGTCTTTCAATACGTATTCATTGTTGAACGACGCCAGAATGGAGCCAATGGCCGGCTTACAGATTTCACAGCCACAACCGCCGTTGCCTTCGTTGGCCAACACCTCAGCAAAGGTGCTGTAGCCTTTCACGCGAATCACATCTGCCAGTTCACGACGGGTGTACGAGAAGTGCTCACAAATATCCGTGTTCACTTCCATGCCCAGCGCTTCCATCTCGGCATCCATCACCTGCTTCACCAGTGCGGTACAACCACCACAACCGCTGGTCGCTTTGGTCTCGCCCTTGATGTCAGGCATGGTGCAACAACCACCCTGCACTGCTTTGGAAATATCGCCTTTGGTAACGTCGTAGCAAGAACAGATCTGTGCGGTTTCCGGCAGCGCAGAAACACCCAGTCCAATCGGCTCAGCGCCGTCTGATGCAGGTAGAATCAGTGACGCCGGATTGCCTGGAATGTCCATGTCGTTCAGCATCAGCTGCAGCAAGGTGCCATACGCTTCGGAATCACCGACCAGTACCGCACCCAACAGCTTTTTGCCGTCGGCGGAGACGATCAAGCGCTTGTACACTTCGGCAATGTCGTCGTTAAACACATAGCTCTGGCTACCCGCCGTGTGGCCGTGTGCGTCGCCAATGGAGGCAACCTCAACACCCAGCAGTTTCAGCTTGGTGCTCATATCGGCACCCTGGAACGCCAGCGCTGGCTCCTGATGCGTGATCAGGCTATCAACGATGTGATTGAAGGCCACCTTGGCCATCTGGTAACCCGGAGCCACCAGACCGTAGATTTTGTTGTCCCACAGGGCACATTCGCCGATGGCATAAATGTCATCGTTGGAGGTTTGGCAGTAATCGTTAACAACGATGCCGCCGCGCTCGCCGATATCGAGGCCAAACTGACGAGCCAGTTCGTCTTGTGGGCGAATACCGGCAGAGAACAGGATCATGTCGGTTTCAAGGAAGGAGCCATCAGCAAAGTTCATGCGGTAACGGCATTCTTCACCAGCAACGATTTCCTTGGTGTTCTTTTCCACGTGGACTTGTACGCCGAGGTCTTCGATCTTGCGACGCAGCAGCTTACCGCCGCCTTCGTCGAGCTGAACGGCCATCAGACGTGGAGCAAATTCAACAACGTGGGTTTCAAGGCCCGCTTCTTTCAGTGCGTTAGCGGCTTCCAGACCCAACAGGCCACCACCAACAACCACACCGGTTTTGCTGACCTTGGCAGATGCTTCGATGTTCTCAAGGTCTTCGATGGTGCGGTACACCAGGCAGTGATCCTGGTCTTTACCCGGGATTGGAGGCACAAAAGGAAAAGAACCGGTAGCCAGAACCAGTTTGTCGTAACCCTCTTTACGACCACTGGCGGTGGTGATGGTTTTTGCGTGGGAGTCAATCTCAACCACTTTGTCATTCAGGGTGTAGATAACGCCCTGCGACTGGTATTCGGCTTCGGTGGTCAGTGCCAGATCATCGGCGCTGGAGCCGGAGAAGTACTTGCTGAGCTGCACCCGGTCGTAGGCCAGGCGGTCTTCTTCAGCGAAGGTAATGATATCGAATTCGGATGCGTGGTCAGAAGTAACCAGCGTATTGATAAAGTTGTGGCCAACCATTCCGTTGCCAACAACGACGATGCGTTTCTTGCTCATGTGAGGGGTCTCTCTATCTTGTCATCAGGCTTTTTCTCCTTATGTGCATCGTTGCGCTGACCAATCCGGGCGTCGTTGCCATGGACGGACATCAGAGTTGCTGTAGCAAGTCAGGTGCCAAATCAGCAAATGGATGTCGTATTTCGTGTCCAAATGCCATTTGGCAAGTCAGACAAAGGCAATATCAGTTCCTTTTTACGACTCGCTACGCCGGCTGAAATACGGGATAAAAAGGCGCGTTCATGGGCTTTATTGGTAGTTTTACCAGCTCACCAATGGCCGACTGAGCATCACACCACCTCAAGACAGAGACCCAAAAGAAATAGCAACGCGACAGCTGGCCCCTCTATCGCATGAGCTTGAACAACGAATCTTTGACCGAGCAAAACCACACAAATCGCACCATGAAAGTGCGCCACGCACCACAAGCAAACAAATTCAGTCGCATTTGTCATGCTTTGGTCACAAAACGGCCAAGGTAATACAGCACACCATCGGCGCGACCATTATTTAACTCTTGTTCCTTTAACCACCCCCAAATAACAAGATATTCGGCACCCGACATGGGCAATGCCCTCTTCCATACTGACTGGTGCCCATGCCCATGGGCTTTAGGCCTCTATCCATGCTTTCCTGCAAACGGAGTACCCCGAAAACGACAGAACCAGTAAACAGTACAATGCAGCCGTCAGAGGCTTGTTCAAACCTCGATTGGCCAAATAATGTTGGATGTGGCACTGTTTTTGGATGTACAACGTCCAGTTGAAAACAATTTGATGGAAAGAACCGCCATATCATGGTGACCCGAAAGCTGATTTTCGGAATAGGCAAACTGCGATGAAGCCGTTTGCCCCAGCGGTTCTTTCGAGAGCAAAGGCGCTCCCCGGCTAGTCCGGCGAGCGCTTTTTTTTACCCGAAATACAGGATTCGATCATGACCACAGCCAATCACACCACTTGCACCACCTGCCCCTACTGCGGTGTTGGCTGCGGTGTTTCGGTGACCCTGGATCAGAATCAAGACCGCATCGAGCAGCAAGTATTGCCCGTAGCGGGCGACACCGCCCACCCATCGAACTTTGGCAAACTATGCGTCAAAGGCTCTGCTCTTCACGACACCCTCGACCACACCGACCGACTGCTTTACCCGTCCATACATGGCAAACGCGCCAGCTGGGACGAGAGCCTGCAACTGGTCGCCGACACCATTGCCGACGTAGTCAGCAAGCATGGGCCGGAAGCCGTCGCCATGTACGCCGCCGGCCAAATCCTCACCGAAGACTATTACGTCGCCAACAAGCTGATGAAAGGCTTTATTGGCAGTGGCAACCTCGATACCAACTCCCGCCTGTGCATGGCCTCCGCAGTGGTAGCCTATAAACGCTCATTGGGTTCAGACACGGTTCCAGGCTGCTACGAAGACCTCGAATTGGCCGATCTGCTGGTGCTGGTAGGCAGTAATGCCGCCTGGGCACACCCGATTTTGTATCAGCGGATGGCCGCTGCCAAAGCTGCCAACCCGCACAAAAAAGTGGTGGTGATCGACCCTCGGAAAACCGCTACCTGTGATTTTGCCGACCTGCATCTGGCCATTCGCCCGGGCACTGACGTATTGCTGTTTAATGCGTTGCTGGCGCATCTGGCCGAAAGCAACAAACTGGATCAGCCCTTCATCGACGCCAACACGGAAAACTTCGACCAGGCCATTGAAGCGGCCAATGCCGAATACGCGGGGCTTGAAGCGACGGCCCGGCAACTCGACATTGCCGCTGACGACCTGCAAACCTTCTTCGACTGGTTTGGCGATACTGAAAAGGCGCTCAGCTTCTATTCCCAAGGCGTCAATCAGGCCCGTAACGGCAGCGACAAGGGCAACGCCATCATTAACGTGCATTTGGCGACGGGCAAAATTGGCAAGCCTGGTGCTGCGCCGTTTTCAATTACCGGCCAACCCAACGCCATGGGCGGCCGTGAAGTGGGCGGTTTGGCCAACCAGCTGGCTGCTCATATGGACTTCGCCGATACCGACCGCGACCGCATTCAGCGTTTCTGGCAGGCTCCGAATCTGATCAGCGGCCCGGGTTTGAAAGCCGTCGACCTGTTTGATGCCATCAAGGACGGCAAGATCAAATTCCTTTGGGTGGTATCAACTAACCCATTGGTCAGCTTGCCAGACGCCGACGACGTCAAGGCAGCCATCAAGGCCTGTGATCTGGTGGTGGTATCGGACTGCATGGCCAATACAGACACCGCCGAGCTGGCCGACGTACTGCTACCAGCCGCCAGCTGGGGCGAAAAGAACGGCACCGTGACCAACTCCGAGCGCCGGATATCCCGGCAACGTAACTTCATCAAGGCCCCCGGCGAAGCCATGCCGGACTGGTGGGCAATGACTCAGGTTGCCAACAAACTCGGCTTCGAGCAGGCGTTTGGGTACCAACATCCGGCCGAGATTTTCGACGAGCACACCCGCTTGACCGGTTTTGAAAATGGCAGTGATGGCCATGCCAGGCGCGATCTGGATTTGAGCGGCCTGAGTGGTATGAGCCGCGAACAGTACGATAACCTGACGCCTGTTCAGTGGCCGGTAAACAGCGAATACCCCAACGGCCGTGCCCGCTTTTACGACGACGGCCACTTTTACACACCAACCGGCAAGGCTCGCTTTGTAGCGGTGTCCAACCAGCTGCCGGAACCCGCAGGCGATGGCGAACTGGTGATGAACACTGGCCGCGTGCGCGACCACTGGCACACCATGACGCGGACTGCCAAATCTGCCCGTCTGGCCCAACACATCAGCGAACCTTACGTTGATGTGCACCCGGACGACGCCGAGCAATACGGCCTCAAGGACGACCAAATAGCACGGCTGTTCAATCAGCGCGGCGACATCCTGATGCGAACCCGCATCCGCACCGACCAGCGTAAAGGCGAAGTCTTCGTGCCGATGCACTGGACCGACCGTTACGCCAGCAAAGCCCGAATGGGCACCCTGATTGCCAAAACCCGCGACCCGTTTTCAGGCCAGCCGGAGCTGAAGTACACCCTTATCAAGGCCGAGCCAGCCGCCCTGAACTGGCAAGGCATGTTGTTAAGCCGTTCCGACCTTGGCAAACCGCCCTGCGACTACTGGGCTTATGGCCTCAACGACCATTGCCATGGCTACGAATTGGCTGGCAACCAAACACCCGCCGACATGGCCAATTGGCTGCGTCAGCAACTGCCCCACAGCGACTGCCAATGGCAGGAAATGCGGGACGACAACAATCAGCACTTGCGACTGGTCGCCATTCGGGAAGGCCGTATTGAGGCGGTGATGTTCTGCCACCCGCAACTGCGCTTTGAATCGCGCCAGTGGTTACAGCAGTGTTTTGACAAAGACACACTGGAAACCAGCGACCGTCGCGCCCTACTGGCTGGACGCCCGGTAGATGGTGTCGTTGATCAAGGCAAAATGGTGTGCTCGTGCTTCGGCGTTGGCGAACGCCCAATCATAGACGCCATTATGGGAGGCTGTTGCAGCGTGGAAGGTTTGGGTGAGGCACTCAAATGCGGCACCAACTGTGGCTCTTGCGTTCCGGAACTGCGCGGCCTGATCGAAAAGCATAAAGACGCAGCCGCCGCACTGGCCGTTGAAGCCTGATATATCGCTGACTCGGCACCTCTGCATAGCCCATTGGGCTATGCAGAGGTAATCAGACTGTCAATCAAACATGCCGAGCCAATCCCACCAAAGGTAGTCCAGCGGCACCAACACCAACAAGGTAATCAAAGCCAGCGGAAACTGCACTTTCAGCACCCGACTTGCAGGTTCACCACTAAGGTGCATGGCCATCAACAAAGGGCCGGACTGGTACGGAAACATAATGCTGGAATACCCCAGCACCTGGGTCATTAATACTGTACTCAACGCAAATCCGGACGTTTCAGCAAAGTGCGCCGCCATCGGCGCCAACATGGCCGGAGCGCCCGCCTGAGTGGTTGGCAGGGTTGCCAGAAACGACATACTGGCTAACGACAGGTAGTTGCGAAAATGGTCACCGGGCGCCATTGGGAACAGGTGTTCCAGTTGCTGAGCGAACCACTGGCCAAGACCCGAGTTATTGATGACCGCGCCAATGCCCAGAATGCCTGCAATAAAAATCAGCATGGTGGCATTCACATTCAGCTTTTTGGGGTCAACCAGATTCACCCCTGGCATCATCATAAAAACTGCGGCAGCCAAACCAACCCAGGCGGGATTCATACCGTGCCAGCTGTCGGTTAACCACAAGGCCAATGCTGCCAGCAACACCAACAGCATACGAGTTTGACCGCTCGAAAATCCTTTCACCGCAGCCGCAGTCGTCGCCCCAACACTATCACCATCATTTAACTGCGCCAGAACGGCATTGGATTCCCGCGCCGGGTACACCCACAAAATAATCGCAATCAGCAACGCCGCTTTCAGAGCACCAAGCACCGGAAAATGCAGAATCAGATAGTCGAGGTAGCCAAACTGGATGCCATACAAGGAATCTGCAGCACCACTCAGCACCATATTCGGAATGTTGGCAGGCAAAATCGCCACCGTTGGAATGTGGGTACCAATCGCCAGCGCCATGATAATACCCGACCGCCCCATGGTGCCTGGCTGAAAACCAATGCGCTCAGACAGCGCCAGTACAATCGGTAGCATCATCACCAGCCGCCCCATCGACGACGGCATTACAAACCCCAGCAATAGGCCGCCAACCACCAGGCCGATAATCAAGCGCTCATAGCTACCCGCTAACACCCGTTGCAACACCGACGCGAGGCGATCGCCAAGCCCAGTGTTTTGAATGCCCATGCCCATCACCGTACCGGCAAAAATCAGCCACAAGGCGGTAGAGGCAAAGCCTGAAAACACCACATTGGGCTCTGCAATACCGGCCAGAATGGCAATCAGAAAAAAGATCAGCGCTGTCAAAAATTCAGGAATGGCACCGGTGGACCACAAAGGTACGATCAACAACACCAACACCAAAGCGTAATTCTGGGTGGCGTCCAACTCCGCAACCGGAAACGCCAATACCCAAGCCGCCAGGGCAAACATCAAGGCCAGAAAAAGATACTTGGGATGGAAAACACCTTGCGGTTTTGAGGACGTCGGATTGGACATAAAATACCTGATTCTGAATCGAACTGGATCGTAGCGAATGCCCTACAGGAACACAGAATGTCGCTGCGGCCATTTGCACCGTCAGCGTATTGTGGCAATTTAACCTATTGCGATCAGTCGACAGAACGCCAATGGATATCGATAACCCGCCAGGTTTGCACTGGCATTCAAGCCCACGTTCATCAGAACGCTACAGCACAACGTCGCACACGGCCGATGCACAAGCGCCTAACCTGCATCCGGAAGATGGCACCGGTACATTGCTTGGCCGCCGTATGGACCCAGAGTGCCCTGTATTGTGCCTGTCTGAACAACTGCCAGCGGGCTCATTACGAACTCCACACAGCCATCCCCGGGCGCAACTGGCGTGGGCTGCCAGTGGTGTATTAAAAGTGAATACGGCCTCCGGCAGCTGGATTGTGCCGCCCAGCCACGCGGTCTGGATTGCCAGCAATATGGAGCACGATATACAAGTGGTCAGCGACGCCAGCATCGGCTACCTGTTTGTTGACGTATCCGTCACTCACCGGCTGCCGGATCAATGTTTGGTACTGACCATCAACCCTCTGATGCGAGAGTTGATTCTCAAACTGGCATCGCTCGACCTGAGCCCGCCCATGAGTAGCAAAACCGCCAACCTGATTGAAGTGGTACTGGATCAACTCGGAGAACAACAAACATCGCCACTGCACCTGCCCGGCGCCCGCGATCGCCGCCTGCAAGCGGTGATGGACATACTCACCCGAGACCCGGCCACCAGCAGTAACCTGCAACAACTGGCCTCAGCAGCAGGCGCAAGCCCACGTACCATCGAACGGCTGTTTCAGAACGAAACCGGCATGAGCTTTCGCCAATGGCGTACCCGCCTGAAACTACTGGAAGCCGTACAGCGACTGGGAGATGGGGAAAGCAGCGCAGCCATCGCGCTGTCGCTGGGCTATTCCAGCAGCAGCGCCTTCGTGGCTGCCTTCAAAAAGAACTTTGGGGTGCCGCCGCAACGGTTTTCAGACAGCGGATGAACGCCCTGCCTGGCTCATCGACTGTCTCAAACCCCTCACTTCCCCTCAAACCCCTGTTTGAACAGAAAATCTTTCATGTGGGGGCGCAATTTACCAGCAAACATCGGCTTCAGGCCTTCGGTCCAATTGGAGCTTTTCTGGCCGCCGGTGCGCTCGTGGTAGTAGCGTTCCATGTCGGCGTTGTATTGCGCCACCAGTGCCTGATCGTTGGAATCGCTATAGGCGTTTTCCTGCAACACCAACGCCAACGGTAGGCGAGGCTTGATGTCTGGCGTTTGATCCGGGTAGCCAATGCACATGCCAAACACCGGGTACACATGGGTTGGCAGTTTTAGCAGTTCGCTGATCTCTTGCGGGTTGTTACGGACTCCGCCAATGTAACAAATGCCCAGCTCCAGGGATTCTGCGGCAACGGCGACGTTTTGCGCCGCCAGTGTGGCATCGACCGTTGCGACGATCAGCTGCTCCATCATGCCCATTTGCGGATCGACGCCGGCACGGCCAATGGCGTCGGTGGTGCGTTTCATATCGGCGCAAAACACCCAGAATTCCGGCGCGCCCGTAATGTACGACTGATTGCCCGCCAGTGGCTGGATTTGCTGGCGCAGCTGCGGATTGGTCACGCGGATGATGGTGTAGGCCTGAACATGGTTGGAGCTGGAAGCCCCCTGCCCGGCTTCGGCCAGCTGCTGGATGACGGCATCGTCGACCTGCTGATCGGTGAATTTTCGAATGGATCGATGAGACTTCAACAAGTCGATCACGGGGTTCATACACACTCCCAATTGGTCACTTTTTCAGGGCCATCTACGTTAATCCCTGGCTCTGTAATGAACCAGAAAACAGATAGTTTCACCAGTAGACATAGGGACTGACGCCAACTCCCCCTAGAATCCATCGCCGAACAACAGTGACCTTCTGAAAGGAACAGACCATGTCCGACACTCTCCGCACCGCCATTATCTCCAGCGCTCATCGCCGCGACTCTCAAAGCGCCCGTATTGCCGAAGTCCTGAAGCAGCATTTTCTGAACGGCAATGCTGATATCATTGATCTGTTTGAAGATTCCCTGCCACTGTGGGATGGCGAAACGCCGGCCAATGAAGCCGTGAATAAGGTGCAGCAAACCGCCGCCAATGCCGACGCCTTTATCTTTGTGGTTCCGGAGTGGCACGGCATGGCACCGGCCGGTCTGAAAAACCTGCTGCTGTGGAATGCAGGACAGCCGCACATGGCTCATAAACCAGTGCTACTGGTCGGTGTTTCCGCCGCGGTTGGTGGTGCTTTTGTCATCGCAGAATTGCGCGCCAGCGGCTACAAGAACGCCCGTTTGATGTACACCCCGGAACACCTGATTCTGCGCGGCATCGGCGATCTGTGGGAAGACGGTATTGAAGCGGAATCCGATGCTTACATCAGCAAGCGCGCGCAATTCGCAGTCGATCAACTGCTGACCTACGCAGAAGCCCTGAAGCCAGTCCGTGGCAAACTGCTGGAAGCCCAAGCGGATTACGCCAACGGCATGTCCTGATAGTTTCCAGGGCCCCTAGCCAGCTTTGGCGGCGGCCGTTGTTGATGACAGTGAGCTTGTTGCATGCAGCGTCTGCGACAGCTCATCGACCACCGCCGCCAAGCGATCCCAGGAATCCGTTCTGGAGGCCGAAATCAATCCAAATCGCAGCATTGCCTGACCACTAGCGGTCATTTCACCATTGCCGGCCATCGCAGCGCCTGCGGACAAGGATACCGGCCGGGCCAGAATGCCTTCTCTGCCCAACCCCTCATAAATGGCACTCGCCTCGTCTTTCGGCAAAACATAGCTTACAAACAAGCCACCTCGGCTTTGCAGCCGCGCATTGGCCATTAGAGGCGTCAGCGTCCGGTGCATCCGATTAGCCAGAATCGGAATTTGATGCCGGGCAAAACGGTGCCAGTCGGTGTCTCGCCAGGCATCCGCCGCGATGGTTTGCGCCGGACCATTCAGACTCCAGAGCGACTTGCCCCGACGAACACCCTGCCAGCGTTCCCACACCTGATCACCAAACACCACGGCACCAATGCGCAACCCTGCCAGACCGAAAAACTTGCCAAACGAACGCAACACCAACACGTTGGCAGGCAAATCTGCCTCACTGCGGTCAGGCGACTGCAAAATGGATTGGTCCGGCGTCATGTCCATAAAGGCTTCGTCCACCAGCAAACAGCAACCCGGTGCCAGTCGTTTGGCCCAGCCGTCCAAAACCGACAACGGCATCTGTACGCCCGTGGGATTGTTCGGATTGATAATCACCAGATGCTGATCCGGATTCAACGCCAGCTGATCTTCCACACTTCGTACCATGGAGCCCGCGTCCATGGCGCTGTACGGTTGCACGGTTCGACCAGCGTCTTTCCATGCCTGCTGATACTCCTGATACCCCACGTCAGGAACCAGCATGGGTTTGTCTTCCAGCCAGCCGGGAAGGTGGGCAATAAAAGACTGCGACCCCGGAATAACCTCCAGCTGGTCACTGCCGTAATAACCGCAAGCTGCGGCATGCGCGCTTGCATCCAGATAAGGCATGGTGGCAAAAGTTTCCAGCGGCGGAACGCGAAAGGGATACGGCTCCGGATTGATGCCGGTAGACAAATCAATCCAACCGTTCATTGGCACACCAAAATACGCAGCGGCAGCGGCCAGATCGCCACCATGCATTGGGAACTTCATCAGGGCTTTACCTCACACAAGGGGATTTGAACCTTGTAGCGGAAGGAGTACATCAATTACTGCGGGCCAGATCACGATTTGGCGTGGTGCAGCTGCACGCAGTGAATGCCAGATACAGTAGTCAGGCTTGTCAGGATTAAAAACACTTACGGCATCAGGTTATGCAGAGTTATTAAGAGGGTTCTGGGAAAACTGAAGACCAGCAAAGCGTGACAAGCATCGCAAGATCGATGGGCATCGTCAGCCATTTAACGCAAAACCAACAACAACTCACAGAAATTGACAGTTCACATGGTATTGTGACTAAAAATCACACACATAAAGCCAGAACAAGGTGGTACTGGCTCACTATCGTAAAGCGACGACATGTCAAATCGAGCGTATGGATGCGCCACGAGCGGCTGGAAAACACTGCTGCGCCTGGTCCGTTATTGTTTTTTTGCCTGCTATTTTCTGCTTGCTGCTGTATACACTCATGCCGACACCCAGGTAGAACTGAACGAGACCTTTGCAGGTAACATCGACTTCGCTCTGGCGGGCGGCTCTCTTCGAAGGAACGACGACGAATGCCAAATGGTGCAGGGAGGAAGTTCTACCGACACTGTGCAGCTCCCTGCCAATGCGACCATTGAAGCGGCTTTTCTATACTGGGCCGGCAACGGTTCTGTAGATTCCCAGGTCACCCTCAATGGCCGTTCTATCCGCGCAACTCTGGGCAATTACCACACCGTTGAAACCGACAACAACCGTGTCTATTTCTCTGGCAAAGCCGACGTCACCGAATACGTCAGCAACAGCACGTCCGCCACTTACACATTTAGTGGATTAACGTTCGAAACCGGACAGAACAGCATCTATTGCAGCAACGCTACCGTCTTCGGTGGCTGGGCACTGGTGATTGTATATGAAGCCTCATCTGAGCCTTTGCGAGTCGTTAATATTTTCGACGGCTTCCAAACCTTCTGGGGCAGCTCTATTACACTGACGCCGAGCAACTTCGTCGTCTCCGATAATCCTTCCACCGATCAGGGCAAGCACGCTCACATCACCTGGGAAGGCGACTTCGGTAACTCTCAAAGCCGCAATAACACCTATGAAGACCTGCTGTTTAATAACCGTGAGCTGATCGACAACATTAATCCCGCCAGCAACCAGTTCAACTCACGATCCAATGAAATTGGCACCACCTCCGGTGTGGATATCGACAGCTATCAAATTGGCAACTACCTGAGCGCTAATCAGACCTCTGCGACAACCGTCTACTCTACCGGCCAGGACAGGGTATTCCTGAGTGCAGAAATCATCAGTATTCCCAACCAGCCAGTGTCCGACCTCACCGTTATAGATGATGGCGACATTGGTGTGGTTCGAGGTACAGATGCCACCTTTGTGATGAATATAGTCAATAACGGCCCCAGTGAAGCATCTGGGGGCAGTACGGTCGAAATAGACCTTGAGGACAACGTTTCGTATGAGGGCTTTAGCGGCACCAATTGGCAATGTCATGCCGCGACCACTAGCACCGTCAGCTGTGTTTACTCTGGTTCGATCGGGGACGAAGAACTCAGTGAAGACCTGCTACTGACCTTAGGGACGGCAGCAACCACACTGGACGAAATCGACATGACGGCAACCGTTTCCATAGCCGCCGGGGAATTCGACAACAACCCCTGGAACAATGAAACCACCCTGCGCCTTACCATTGGCACCGCCGACCTGACGACGTCGGTCAAAAATGTCGAATTCAGCACCCTTGGGGAGACACTTCACCCCGGCGATACACTGACGTACACCATCAACCTGAATAACACCGGTAATAGCTCGACCATGGCCACACTGGTCGACCACCTGCCCGCCGGTATCGACTCCTTCAGTGTCATTACGGTACCTTCAGGAGCAAGCTTACAAACCTATGGAGCACCGGATGGTGACCATGGTGCCGGATATTTTGAGCTGACGGATGTATTTGTACCGGCCAATAACAGCGTTGCCATCACCCTCGACGCTGTCGTTTCAACCTCCGCGCAAAGCGGTGACACCTTCACCAACACCGCGGTGGTAACCGACAGTAATCTGAATTCAACCAATATCACCTCGGAAACCGTCACCGTCGGGCAAGCCTTTTCTACCGAGGGCAACAAACCCTTGTATCTGCATATGAGTGACAACAGTGCGGATTTGACGCTAAGCCGTATGTCGGAGGAAGCCTCTGGCGCACCGGATTACTTCACCATCGACAGTGGAACAACCGCAGTCTGGACGCTGACACCGGCGGTTCAAACCAACCTGTCGCTGGATTACAGCGAAGACATAGCCAGCGAGTTTTACGTGAAAATGGATTGTGGAAATGGCAGGCGTAGAGTCGATAATTTCGAGGTCGAATTGGTCAATGCTACGCGAGGCCAAACGATTGCGGCCTACCAGGTGTCCTTCACTGGTTACTGGGGCGAGTTGCGTTGCCGCAGTATTTATCGTTTTTCCTACCCATTGGAAATCATTAACCAAGCTTCTATTTATGCGGGAGACAGCCTGCAGCTTCATATCAGCCTCGACGCCGAAGACGACATGCGCATTTACGCCAACCGGTCCAACACCCGGGCGCGAATTGAGCTGAACTCCAATACCATCATCAACATCAACAGCATCCTCGCTTACAATGCCCCATACCCCAATGGCACTGCCACCACTCAGGTTACAGAAGGGTCTGAGGCTTACCTTAGAATCGTTGTCAGCGACCCCTTCGGTTTTGAGGACATCACCGAAGCCCGCATCACCAGCATCAGAACACCAGCAGGTGATGAACTACTGCCTACCTTTGGAGGCAGCGAACCCAGCCCGGTATTGCTCGACCCCATCATCAGTTCAGGGGCTTTCAAAACCTACCAATATCCACCCGCAGACGAGCCAGGCATGGAGTTTCCGGATGGCGAGGAATGGATAGGCCAATGGCGTATCACCATAGAAGCCGACGAGGGGTATGAAGGCATCGTTATGGCCAAACGGACGGTGATTATCAACGTCACTGGGCGGCCGGAGCCTGAACTGATCAAAACGACAGAAACCATATGGGACCCGGTGAACGGCACCAATAACCCCAAAGCCATTCCCGGCGCTGATGTCATGTACACACTGACGATACGCAACCCAGGCGACGGCAGCATCACTAACAACAGCATTGTGATTGTCGACGTGATTGATTCCGAGCTGGTGTTTATTGCCGACGACTTCACCACTACCACCAACCCGGGAAACAGCGGCCCGATTATTTTCACCGATGGCGACAGCACTCCGTCAGGGCTGACCTTTAACTTTACCGCGCTGGACGACTTGACCGACGATGTCGATTTTTCAACCGATGGAACCAACTTCGACTATGTGCCACAACCGGATGCCCGCGGCATCGACGAAGCAATCACCCACATTCGTCTTAACCCAAGGGGCGTGATGAGCGCAGCGGATGGCACCGACATTCCCGAGTTTAAACTGCAGTATCAGGTCAGGGTGGAATAGCCACCCTGTTCTTTTTAACAGGCCAGTTGCGCTAACAGCCATTCAAGTAATCCGGCGCCAAGAAAACCCGCATCCAATAATTTGGTAACGGATTTAAAATAATAGGGACCCTCTGAATAACTCTGCACAGCTCTCGGCTCTGGCTTCCTGCTTCGCCCTACCTCCTGCATCCATGCAGTCGTGCGCGAGTCCTGCAGGGATGGCAGGGCATTGCTGACTCTGTGTCGCTGATTTTTGACTTGACCCGTCAGGCCTGCAAATCAGCTTCGCCCTGTCATCCAGAGCGGGCACCGGGTTATTCAGAGGGTCCCTAGTAACCCGTTTCAACGTCCACACAAGGCACCGAAACACCCTCGTCCAGCTTCAGCAAGTAATCACTCACCTGCTCGACCGCGCCGTCAATCAGGGTCGGACCTGCAATGTGCGGGGTAACCAGCACGTTATCCATTCGCCACAACGGCGAATTGGCGGGCAAAGGCTCTTGTTCGAACACATCCAACAGGGCTCCTCGCAGCTGGCCAGACTCCAAGCCCTGCACCAACGCCAACTCGCTGAAAATTTCGCCACGGCCAGCGCTGATCACAACAGCACCTCGGTTCAGCAGCTGTAGTTGCTCTTGCTGAATCAGACCCTGGGTCTCGTGGGTGCAAGGCAGCAGGTTCACCAGCACATCGGTGTCTGCCAAACA
Source organism: Oceanobacter sp. ABM4_470 (assembly GCF_056158645.1). NCBI lineage: Bacteria > Pseudomonadati > Pseudomonadota > Gammaproteobacteria > Oceanospirillales > Oceanospirillaceae > Oceanobacter > Oceanobacter sp. ABM4_470. Next base: position 933,233 of record NZ_JBSWTR010000001.1, on the reverse strand, counting down.
ATCTGCCAGGGCCACCTGACCGGCAAACACATCAACGCCTTCAATGTGCTTTGGGCTTCGGCCCCAGCTGCGAAGGGTGTAGCCATCGGCAACCAGTCCGTTAGCCACGGTCTGGCCAATGGCTCCGGTGCCCAACACAGTCACCTTTCGCTTCAGAGGGTTATTCAGGTCCCGGGGCTGCCACACCAGCGCACGCTGATCAGCGCGGTAGTGGTCAAAGTCACGACCAAAGTGCAGCAAGCCATACCGCACGTAATCCAGTATCAAGGCCCCCATGCCCGCATCGCGCAACTTCATTAACGGCACCTGACGCGGAAAATCGGCTTGCGCCAATAACTTATCAACGCCTGCCCCCAGATTCACAATGCCTTTCAATTGCGGATGCGAACTGAAGAAACCAGCCGCAGGCAACCACACCAGTGCATAATCGGCCAACCAGCCCTCTGGTTGCTGACCATCAACCTGAATGTCGGCATCTGGCAAGGCACGGTTCAACTCCGGCAGCCATAGCTGCGCGTCCAGTGATGGCGCGGCAAACACAATCTTCATGAAATTATCCCGGTAAATCGTTGCAAACGCGTCTACGTATAACACAACTCAGCGGCGGCGGTACTGGCTCGGGGTCGTGCCTCGTAGCTGACGAAAGCGATTGGAGAAATGGCTGGAGGAGCTGAAGCCACAGCGCTGGGCAATGTCGGTCAGCGGCGTATCAGTGTGTTTGAGCAATTGCTCGGCTTTTAACAAGCGCTGTTGCATCACGTACTGGTGCGGTGCCAGACCAACACTTTGTTTGAACATGCGAGCAAAATGAAACTCGCTGAGTTGTACCAGAGCGGCCAAATCTGCCAGCAGCAGCGGCTGATCAATATTGGCGTCTACAAAGGCCTTTACCCGCGCCAGCTGAAATGGTGCCAGCCCGCCTTTGACCGTTAGCGGCGTCCATTGAAAGTGGGTGTACTCTTTTACCAGATGCGTCAGCAACATGGCGGTTGCGCTGCTAAGAATCAGGCGGTCGGCGTTGTCGTGCCAGTTGCTGGCCAGCAGAAACTGACGGTACAGGATCGCGACTTGTGGGTCGTCGGCAAAAATACGCTCGTCTACCGTCAGCCCGGCGGGGCTTTTGTCCCATACCTGCTCGGCTATTTGGCTCAGGTGACGATCGGTAAAATACAGGTGCACAAAGGTGAGTTCACCACGAATGTCCCAGGTAGAAGCATAGCCTTTGGGCATTAAACACAGCCGGTCGGGCGCACCGCCATTTTTCCAGCCATGGGGCGTTTTCAGGTACGACTCGTAGCCGTTTTCAACATACAGGCTCAAGGTGTGGTGGTCAGCACCGTCGACAACCACCCGATCGTTGCGATTATTCCAGGCCGCCAGTCCAATGCCGTCGACGGCCTCTGCGCCAGATGCCGAGCCAGCCACCAGCCTGCCCTCATTGAGCAAACGCGCCTTGTGCTGCTGCAAGTTGTTGTACACCTGGTACTGTTCTGCCACGCCGTTTGGCCTTGTTCATTACTGTTCAAATTATCTTAAGTGAGTGGTCAACAACCGCCAAGCGGTCGCCAGTGGCAAAGCCCTGAAACAGACATTTTTGAAAAATTAACCGCAAGAATGTGCAAATGGCGCAAGTTGGTAGCAGCGACCACACGAGCAAAACGGCAGCATGGTCACATTACGACCAGTCCAATTTCACAATCCGACTGCAAAATCCATCTTCGAATCCACCTTCAAATCCAAAAACAGGTAAACACCATGACAGTATTTTTATACGCCACCACCGTACTGATCTGGGGCACCACCTGGATCGCCATCGCCATGCAAACCGGTGATGTGGCTGCAGCGGTCTCTGTATTTTACCGCTTCGCACTGGCCGCCTTGCTGCTGGTGCCCATGGTCGCCTTGATGGGCAAACTGACCCGCATCAGCCGCACAGATCACCTGTTCTGTGTGCTACAGGGCATGTGCGTGTTCTGCTTCAATTTCCTGTGCTTCTATCAGGCCAACCACTACATCAACAGCGGGCTTGAGTCGGTGCTTTTCTCGATGGCGATCCTGTTCAACGCCATCAACGGCGTGCTGTTTCTGGGACAGCGGGTAACCGCCCGCCTGATGCTGGCCAACAGCCTCGGTATCGTCGGCATCATCAGCTTGTTCTGGCACGACCTGACCGCCTCCAGCGCCAATACTGACACCTTGCTGGGCATTGGCCTGTGTTTGTTGGGCACTTATGGATTTTCACTCGGCAATATCATCAGCGCCCGCCACCAAAAACGAGGCCTCAATGTATTCACCACCAACGCCTACTCCATGACTTATGGCGCGCTAACCATGCTGGCAGTAATCCTGCTGAGCGGCACCGAATTCCGCATAGACACCGGCCTGCCCTACCTGAGCGGCCTGTTTTACCTTGCCATTGTTGGATCGATACTGGGATTTGGCGCCTACTTCCTGCTGATTGGCCGTATAGGAACCGGCCAGGCTGCCTACGCTACCGTCATGTTCCCATTGGTCGCGCTGACCATATCCACCCTGTTCGAGGGTTATGAATGGCGCTTCGCGGCAGTCGTCGGGCTAGTGCTGATTCTGGCAGGAAATGCCGTGATGTTCTGGAAGCCGCGCAATGCAGTGACAGCGGCCAAAGCAAAAGCGGCGTGAGGAAGGCTGGCGTCTGGCAGATCGTAGGAGCGAATTTATTCGCGATGAAGGTTTTTTTACCACGGCGCTCCTGCAACACCAGGAACGCCGCCCAAAACCCCACTGATAGATCGGCACTTGTGCCCATCAACCACCACAAAAACCAAACCGCATCGGGAATGAATTCCTTCCTACAAGCGCATACACAACCTGTGGGAGAGAGCTTGCTCTCGATTGCGGTTACAACCCCAGCGCTTTAATCGCAGCAATGTGCTCCACACCAATGCCACAGCAGCCGCCGATCATATCAGCACCCATGTCTTTCCACTCTTTGACCCACACGGTGTAGGTATCTGGCGTCAGGTCCGGGCGTACTTCGTCAAGACCGTCGTTAGCAGTAGCATCTTTTGGCTGCGGCGCGAAGGCGTTGGCATACGCGCCAACCTTGATGTTCTGAATGCGCTCGTCGTTGCTATTGGCCAACACGTCTTTTGCCACGCGAATGGCGTCAGAAATGGTTTCAGGCTGGCTGCAATTGAACAGAATCGCATCCACACCAGCGTTTGCCATGGCTTCAACCGCATCACGAACGGTTTCACCCGAGCGCAGTTTCGGAGTATCGGAAGGCTCAAAGTCTTCCAGTGTGAACGACACCCAGTACGGTTTTTTCTCGCTGTCGATGCTGTCCACCAACGCTTTCATGGCGAGGGTTTCTGCCAACAGACTTTGGGTTTCATTCAGCCATACGTCCGGATTGCCGGCTTTCAGGGCGGTAACCAATGGGCGGGCGATTTCCTCAAAGCGGTCGGCTTCGTACAGGTCGGCACGGTAGGAGCCAAACAGCGGCGGGATGGACGCTGCAACGGTCACCGCTTCACCACTTTCCTCAGCAGCAGCGCGGGCTACCGCAACAGAATTGGCAGCCAGCTCACCCACTCGCTGCTCGAACACCTGTTCGCCAATGTGAAACGGCACCAAGGCGTAGCTGTTGGTGGTAATCACCCGGGAGCCAGCCTGAATAAATTCCTTATGCGCTTGTTTAACAATCTCCGGGGTTTCCATCATGGCCAGTGCCGACCACTCAGGCTGTCGGAAAGGGGCGCCCAGGCGTTGCAGTTCGCGGCTCATGCCGCCATCCAGAATCGTCAGAGAAGTCATAAGGGAAATTCCGTTGGTTAAATCAGCGCGGCAGTGTAGCCGAATCGACCTTTTCAACCTATCATTTCATTAATCGAATTGATGCTTTTGTTGAAATTCAATCTCAACAACTTGGCAAAACCTCTCTGAATCCTGCCAAAACCTCCGAAAACCCCTCTAAAAATCTCTGATTTCACAATCTCAAAGCCACCCACCAAAACCAGCCATTAAAAAAACCTGGTCTTAGGCACCCATATCGTCGTTACTCAGACCGTAACCGCTTCTTTATAGTTACGCGCTTTTCTGACGCCAAATAACAACAGAACCGGGACCTGTTATGACCTCTGTACTGAAACGCATGTTGGCCACCTTGCTGGTGGGCACCTCCCTGCTGGGCGCATCTGCCTCTTCTTCCGCTGCGGACAAATCCGCCATCGATGGCATTCTGGCCAGCGGCGAGCTGCACGGCTGCTTTGAAGCGGGTTACCTGCCGTTCTACATGAAGGCCAAAAACGGCAATTTCATTGGTTTTGATATCGACGTGATCAAGCACATGGCGCGCTCCATGAGCGTCAAGTTTGTACCCGTTAACACCGCGTGGGACGGCATTATCCCGGCCCTGCAAACCGGCAAATGCGACATCATCATTGGCGGCATGGGCATTACCCCAGCACGTAACCTGCAAGTGATGTTCGCCGACACTTACCTGGAAATTGGCCAAACCGTGCTGATCCGTCCAGAGCTGGCTGGCACCATCAAAAGCTACAAGGATCTCAACAACGGTCAGTACACCATCACCAGTCAAATCGGTACGACCGGTGCCATGGCTGCGGAAAAGCACCTGCCAAAAGCCAAACTGAACCTGTTTGAAACCTCCGCCGATGGCGTGCTGCAAGTCATCAACGGCAAGGCCGACGCCTTCGTTTACGACCTGCCATACAACGCCCTGTACGCCTCCCAGCACAAAGACAAAGTGATCCACCTGGATGCCAGCTTCACTTACGAGCCACTGGGCTGGGCCATTCGTCGCGGCGACCCGGACTTCCTGAACTTCCTCAACAACTACCTGAAGATGATCAAGAACGACGGTACCTACGATCGCATTTACGCCAAGTGGTTTGAGTCCGACGCCTGGGTAAAACAGGTTCAATAAGCCACGGTTGTAGCGGTAACACGCTACACTGGTCAGCAGCAGCCGCGGTTATGCTTCCCATAGCCGCGGCTGTTGAACTTTCAGCCACCGCATTTTCCAGACATGACTCCAAACGCCTCCACCAAAAGCCCCTGGCTGGGCCACGGCCTGTACCTGCTGATCATGGCGGTACTGGTATCCGGTATTTACCTGTCGGGCCAGCGCATTAATTACACCTGGAATTGGGAACGGCTGTGGCCGCACGTCATCGACACCACCCCACAGGACGTTCTGGCACACATCGACGGTACTGCCTGGATTGATGACAACGGCCAACTGACCGTCGAGCCGGATGCTGGTGGCGAGCCGCAATTTGTCCCTGTTGGCTACGAACTACTGGTGATGGACGGCGACATGGTGTTTCAGGGCGACACCATTGCCCAGCAACACGGCTGGCGCTTTGGCACCATCGCCATTGGTCTGTGGGTCACCATCAAAATATCTGTGGTATCGCTGGTGTTCGCCATTCTGTTGGGGGTGGTTTTTGGCCTGATGCGCATCTCTGAAAAAGTGGTGCTGCGCGATCTGGCCATTACCTACATTGAAATCATCCGTGGCACCCCGCTGCTGGTGCAGATTTTCATCGTTTACTTCTTTATTGGCACCGTGTTCGACCTGGACCGTTTCACCGCAGGTGTCGCGGCACTGGCAATTTTCACCGGGGCCTACGTGGCTGAAATTGTGCGAGCAGGCATTCAATCAATTCCGCCTGGCCAAATGGAAGCCGCACGCTCGTTAGGTATGAACTACGTGCAAGCCATGGTGTACGTCATCATGCCGCAAGCCATTCAACGCACGCTGCCACCGCTGGCGGGCCAGTTTATTAACCTAATCAAGGACTCCTCACTGGTGTCGGTGATTTCGATTACCGACCTCAGCAAAGCCGGACGCGAAGTGGTCAGCGGCAACTTTGCGCCCTTTGAAGTATGGTTCACCGTTGCCCTGCTGTACCTGTTAATCACTGGCTTGTTGTCGTTGCTGATCCAACGTCTGGAAAAAAGGATGGCCGCTGATGCCTGAGCAAACTGCACACAAGCGTACAAACGATGTCATCATCGAAGCCCACAAGGTCGACAAGATTTACCCTAACGGCTGCCATGCCCTGAAACAGGTATCACTGGATATTCATCGTGGTGAGGTCGTGGTGATTATTGGCCCCAGTGGCTCGGGCAAATCGACCTTTCTGCGAACCCTGAACCAGCTGGAAACCATTTCTTCCGGCAGCATTCGCATTGAAGGCGTCGACCTCAACGACAAAGCGACCAACATCAACAAGGTGCGCGAAGAAGTCGGCATGGTGTTCCAACAGTTCAACCTGTTCCCGCACAAAACCGCCCTGCAAAACGTCATGCTGTCGCCCATGAAGGTTCTGAAACAAAGCCGCAAAGAAGCCCAGCAAACCGCCGAACAGCTGCTCACCCGCGTAGGCCTGGCCGACCGCATGAGCAATTACCCGGCACGACTTTCAGGCGGTCAGCAACAGCGCGTGGCCATTGCCCGGGCGCTGGCCATGAAGCCCGACATCCTGCTGTTCGACGAACCCACCAGCGCCCTCGACCCGGAAATGGTCGGCGAAGTACTGGAAGTTATGCAAACCCTCGCCCGCGAAGGCATGACCATGGTGGTGGTTACCCACGAAATGGGCTTTGCCAAAGAAGTCGCCGACCGGGTGGTATTTATGGAAGACGGCGAGCTGGTACTGGAAGAATCCCCGGACACCTTCTTCACCTCGCAACATCCACGCTTGCAACAGTTCCTGGGCCAGGTGCTGCACCACGTTTAACCGCGCGACAAAACAATCCAGTATACTCGGGGCCGAACTGACACCGGCCCCGACGAAACCATGCAAAAAACCCTGCCACCACTGAACTGGCTTCGCACCTTTGAAGTGTCCGCCCGCTACCTCAACTTCACCAAAGCCGCGCAGGAACTGCACTTGACCCAAGGGGCCGTCAGCCAGCAAATCCGGCTATTGGAACGTCATCTGGGCGTTGCCCTGTTCAAACGACTGCCGCGTGGCATCGCCCTTACCGACGAAGGCCAGTCTTACCTGCCGGTCGTTCAGGATTCCATCTCACGACTGGCCGCCGCCACCACCGAACTGTTCAGCCAAAGCCAACGCGTTCCGGTAAAAATTCGTGGCAGCCTGTCGTTCTTTATGACCTGGCTGGCGCCGCGCATTCGTGACTTCAATGCCCAGTACCCCGACATCGATATACGCTACACCAGCACCCTGTGGGTGAAAGACGTCGAAGCCGACGACGATTTTGAAATCCGCTGGGGCAGCGGCGAATGGGCCGGACACCTGTCGCAGCGCCTGAGCTGGGACGAACTATTCCCGGTGTGCTCGCCAGAGCTGCTGGCACAGCATCCCATAAACAGCCCACAAGACCTGCAAGGCCTTACCCTGCTGCACGTCATGGGCTACGAAGAAGGCTGGGGCTACTGGCTTTCCCTGATGAACGAAGACGACATCGACCCATCCCACGGCATTCAGGTCGATAACGTTGTATCAGCCCTCAAACTGGCCGAACTGGGAACCGGGGTTGCACTGGCGCGAAGCGCCATGGTGGAAGATGCACTTGCTGAAGGCCGACTCGTCGCCCCGTTACCGGAACGCTTGCCAGCCAGCGAGTCATTTTATCTGGTACGGAAATCCGGCAAGAAACTGGCACCGGATGCGGCGCTGTTTCTCGATTGGTTGGAGCGGGAGTTGCGGGAGGGATAGATGATAGGTAGTTAATCCCCGTATGACCAAGTACACTACATTTACAATATGTTTATCAATTCATCGGTCGTATTGATACCAACAGGGACGAGGTTTAAGCAACAATATGAAAGAGATATTCAAAGGACTTGCATGGGGGCTAGGACTTAGCATCTCGGTAATAACCTGCATCACTTTCTGGGTAATTTATATAGCCCCACTCGCAGAAATAAGCAGCAAAAACACCATGTTGGAATCGTTGAACGATGGCACTAAAGTCTCACTTTCCAATTGGCAACCAGAAATTCTCGGCCATAAAAAAAGAGAAAACATAGTCACAATATACAGCCGCGCGAAATCAGTGAATGAGCTATCATTCATGACAACAAGGTTTTATCTTCGTTTTACAATATATCCACTGGAAGAGAACGGAGAAAGAGAATACCCATCTGTTTGTGCGGAGCAATTGGTTACTGAACACCATGATGGCGAGTGGACGTATTACGAAACAGACTGCACCGTTTATTTTAGCGAGGTCAAGGAAGTAAGCGCTTCGCTGGCAGAAAACCTCCGTCAGTAATCCAGCCTGTATTTGCCAAGGGACCTTCTGCATAACCCGGTGCTCGTGCAGATATATTCAGAGGGTCCCAAGCATCAAACTCCCCAGCGATCCGCGGGGAGCCATGACCGCAGGGCCAACCCACAGTCTGAACGGTCAATATTTACCATCAGCTGGTCTATTCGCTCTGGACTATTCAATAAGACCATTTCATCGCCTTGATTTGCCTGGCAGGATTTTCAGTCAGGATCATTATCGGCATAACCACTGCCAATCGCACTAAATGGCAAATCCAGCTCCAGCTCGGGAACTTGTAGGCCTACCCAGGCCGGAAAGGTATTGCTGTTTGGCCCCGGGAACACCGTATATTCATTGGCCCACGGGTAACGAGTCACAGCCTCCTGAATACGCGGTATCAACTCGGCAGCTTTATCACCCTTGATAGACAGCAACACCTCCGGCTCGGCACCGTACCAAAACCGGTCGGGTGTGCTTGTGGTGTATTCGCGCAGCGCAGGTAAGCCACGCTTCACGCGCCAACCAACCACTTCATATACCGTATATTCTGACGCCTGTACGGGCTTCACGGCAATCCAGGTATGAATGGCAAACCAGCCACGCCAGCTGAACGCATCGGCGCCATACACTTCAATCACTGCTTCCGACGTTTGCTCTGGGTCTGGTGCCAACCCTGCTGGCTCCCGGCTGGCAGTACGCCAATCCGCATTGCTACAGGCCGATACCGATACCAGCATCAGAAGGGTGAACAGCCATCGGGGTTGTAACCATCGCATCATAAGATTGAACGCCTTGAGATTCAGAACACCGTTCTGGGACGCCAGCGCCGCCGCTGGGTTCAGCATCGAGCGATTGATTACCGCTATTAAACTGGCTCATCAACACGGCATACCAGATAAAACGGCGGCCTGAACAGCGGCTTGAATAGCTGTATGGTTACCTGAGCGGCAGATTAGCGGCTAGAGCTAACCGCCAGCTTGATGCCCAGTGCCACAAACACCGCACCAACAGTACGGTCCAGCCACACACTCAAACGCTTGCTACTGCGAACCTTATTGGTCAGCTTGGAGGCCAGCAACACATAAGACACTTCAACCACCACTGCCACGGCGATCACCAACAAGCCCAAATACACCAACTGCAATGGCACCGCGCCCTGCCCTTCGCGCACAAACTGCGGCAAGAAAGCCATAAAGAAAATAGCCACCTTCGGGTTCAGAATATCCACCAGCACACCCTGACGGAATGCAGCCCATGCAGACTCCTTTGGCTGGCCATCAGCCGATACCTGCAAGCTGGTGCCCGCTGACTTGAATGAATCCCAGGCCAGATACAGCAAATACGCCACACCTACAAACTTCACCACCGTAAACGCCAGTGCTGACGACACCAAAATGGCAGACAGACCAACCGCTGCGGCAAACACATGAAACAGCGCACCGGTGCAAACACCCAGTGCAGACGCCACACCAACCTTACGGCCGTTAGCAATGGTCTTGGTGAGGATATAAAGCAAATCCGGACCCGGCGCGATATTCAACGTCAATGCGGTAGAAAAGAAGAGAAACCAAAAGCTGAAGTCTGGCATGTTCGTATCCCTGACCGTCACAGGCGAAAATAAAAGCGCCGAAGGTACGGCGCACAATAACGTGCAATTTACCGTATTTCGTCTCAACGAACGACAGCAATCCATCCAAAAGTGCCCTGGCAGGCTCTATCAGCCTCCGCTGGCCAGCGTGAGCCACCCTACTTCCGGCACTCAACCATTCACGAACATTGAACAACCGTTGGCCATATTGGTCGTTTATAAAACAACCACCAGGCGCTAGAATCACGGCTCTGTTTCTATTTATTTCAAGATGTAGGCGCTTTGTGAATTCACGGTTGGCTAATTTCGATTCCTTCGCGGCAGCGTGGCAACGCTGCCAGCCCCTGCTATTGATGATGTGCCTGGGTCTGTTCGGCGTTATCAATCCGGTTTCTGCGGCTTCCGAATCCAATGAACCGGCAGCCGATATGGGGCTGACCCAGCAGGAAAAGACCTGGCTAAAGAACCATCAAACCATCCGGGTTCATAATGAAACCAGCTGGGGGCCGTTCAACTACTACGAGTTTGGTCGCCCCAAGGGCTATTCCATCGAATTTATGGACCTGCTGGCCGAGAAACTTGGCATTCAGGTTCAGTACATCACCGGGCCAAGCTGGGGCGAATTCACCAACATGCTGGCCAACAAGGATCTCGATGTGATGCTGAACATCGTCGAGACCGAAGACCGCAGCAAGTTCATCCTCTTCACCGATCCCTATTTCAACAACCCGCCGGGCATTGCCGTTCGTGACGACAACAACGAAGTACGCGATTTGCGCGACCTGAATGGTCGGGTTTTGGCAATTCCAAAAGGGTTTTTCTATCAGGAAACCATCGAGAAGCATTACCCAGGCATCCAATTACTGCTGGTCAGTGATCAATTGGAAGCCCTGAAAGCCGTGTCGTTTGGCCACGCCGATGCCACCATCAGCGGCGTTGCTGTGCAGAATTTTGTGATTCGCAACAACATGCTGAACAACCTCAAGGTCATCGGTGGCATCGACAACCCCCTCTTCAACATCGACTTGCGCATCGGCATCCGTAACGACTGGGGCATATTCCAGGGCATTTTGCAGAAAGCCCTGCGTTCCGTTACCGGCCAGGAGCGCGACCGCCTGGCGCGCCGCTGGCTCAGCAGCGGTTTGCAAAGCACCCAGGTGTTGCAACTGGATAAGGACGAAAAAGCCTTTCTGGAAGCCAATCCGGTCTTGCGTGTTCACAACGAGCTGAACTGGCCGCCGTTCAATTTCAACGAACAGGGCAAACCAAAGGGCTATTCGATCGATGTAATGAACCTGATTGCCCGCAAAACCGGTTTTCGGATTGAATACATCAGCGGCCCCAGTTGGGGCGACTTCCTGGCGATGACCAAAGACCGTCAGCTGGATGTAATGTTGAATGTGGTCAATACGCCGGAGCGCCGTGAGTACATTCGATTCACCCGCCCGTTCGCCTACAACCCGAACGTGATTACCAGCAAGAAAGACCAACGCTACGAATCCATCGACCAACTCAACGGTAAAACGGTTGCCATTACCAAGGGCTCTTTCTACGAAGAAGTACTCACCCGTGATTATCCAAACATCAAAATCCATTACGTTAAAGACGTGCTAGACGGCCTGAAAGCGGTCTCTATTGGTAAAGCCAATGCCTCGTTGGCAGAGGCTGCCGTGGTGAACCACCTGATTGCCCGCAATCTGATGAATGACCTGTCCATTACAGGTGAAGTCGAGCTGGGACAGCCTGATCTGGCTAACCTGCGCATTGGCGTTCGTTCTGATTGGCCAGTTCTGCAAGGCATTATGGATCGCGCCATCGAGTCGATCTCAAGGGAAGAAATGGCGCTGATTTCCAAGCGCTGGATGGGCAATGAAAACTACGTCGCCCGCCCCAAAAACGGCATGGAATTGAACGAAGCCGAAAAAGCCTGGCTGGCTAATCAACCAAACATCACCTTCTGCGCCAACCCGGACTGGATGCCGTTAGAGAAGATCGGCCAGGGAGGCAAACACGAAGGCATGGTGGCCGACTACCTCAACCTGATGGCCAACCAGATTGGTATTGGCCTGACCATGGTGCAAACCGACAGCACATCGCAGTCGTTGCAATACGCCCAGAATCGCCGCTGCGACATTATGTCGGCCGCCTTTGAAACCCCGGAAGCGGCGCGCCAGCTGAACTTCACAAAGCCATACTTACGTCTGCCTCTGGTGATTGCCATTCAGGAAAACGCCATGTTTGTGGACGGCCTGAAGTCGCTGGATGATCAGGTCATCGCCGTGCCCAGTGGCTATGGTTTGCTCAACAAGCTGCAACAGGATTACCCCAGCCTGAAAGTGATTGAAGTGAACGACATCTCCGAAGGCTTGCGACAAGTTGAAGAAGGCCGCCTGTTCGGCATGATTGGCGCCATCGCGCCTGTGGGTCATGCGATTCGTGAAGGTCGGTTTATTAACCTGAAGATTGGCGGACGACTGGACGAAGACTGGAAGCTCGCTATTGCCGTTCGTAACGACAGCCCCGAACTGCTGTCGATGTTCAACAAGGCCACCGACTACATCACCGAAGAAGAACGCTCCCGGGTGTTCCAACGCTGGGTGGCGGTGAAGTTCGACCAGCAGGTCAACTACGATCTGGTGTGGAAAATCGTCGCCATTATTTTCGTTATTATGCTGGGTATCGTGCTGTGGAACTGGAAACTGGCGCGCCTGAACCGGGCATTAAAAACCGAAATGGGCCTGCGCAATGCGGCGGAAGCACGTTTGCAAGACGCCAATGACGCCCTCAGCAGCAAAAACCGTGAGCTGTCGATTCTGTCGACCACCGACAGCCTGACCGGGCTGTCCAACCGACTCTACATTGAAACCCAGCTCAACAAGGTGCTGGACGATGACGCAACCTTCGTTGTGATGCTGCTCGACATCGACCATTTCAAGCAAATCAACGACGTCTACGGCCACCTGGAAGGCGATGAAGTGCTGAAGCGCGTGGCATCCGTGCTGAGCCAGCACAGCCGCGAGAACGACCTGATCGGCCGTTGGGGCGGTGAAGAGTTCATGCTGGTGTTGCCAAACACCTCCGGTTCCATGGGCTTCCGTTTGGCAGAAAAACTGCGCACGGCCATTGCCGCAGAACAGTTTGGCGAAGTTGACCACGTCACTGCCAGCATTGGCTTGGCCGAATGCCACGGCCCGGGCAACACCGCCCGCCAGCTGGTATTGCGGGCCGACAACGCCCTTTACAGCGCCAAGAACAAGGGCCGTAACCGGGTGATTGCCGATATTCAATCGGAGCTGGCCTAGGGACCCTCTGAAAAACTCGGTGCCCGCTCTGGATGACAGGGCGAAGCTGAATCACGAAGCTGATTTGCAGGCCTGACGGGTCAAGTCAAAAATCAGCGCCACAGAGTCAGCAATGCCCTGCCATCCCCGTAGGGCGCGGCCTGCAGCCCGCCAGAACGGTGTTGGCGAACCTGCGCGGCCCGATTTGAAAAGGACCCGTCATTTCGCTGCATTCGCCGCCTTGTTCTGACAACCTGCAGGACACGCGCACGACTGCATGGATGCAGGAGGTAGGGCGAAGCAGGAAGCCAGAGCCGAGAGCTGTGCAGAGTTTTTCAGAGGGTCCCTAGGGGGTTGGCGGAGCAAGCCGAAACCTGTTCAGTTGGATATGCTCAGGCTGTTTTTCGCCAAAGGTCCGTCGGCCACATAAACACCAAAGCGTTATCAACCACTCGGCTGATGGCGCCCAACCGTTTGGCACAGGCCGCCATGTAGTAGTTTTGCTGCTGCTTGATTAGGAAGCCATCGGCAACCAATTGGCTAACCAAAGCGCTTTCTGTCACTTTCAAGTGAGCAGCCAGCTCAGTGGTGGTCAGTAGATTAACGCCTTCTGAAGAATACTCTGGCTCCATGACTGCCGATTGGTGCGAAGGTACAGAAGGCACCGCTGCCGCAGCACCATCGTTTATGGCAGGATCATTGGCCATTGCCAGATAACGTATGGCCGAGGGTGACTCTACAGGCTCCTCGGCTGGTGCGTAGAAAACACTCGACAACGCCGAAACACTCGGCGGCTTGGCCAATGTTTCAGGCGTGTTATGAATCAGCATCTCCGCCGCTTGCTTGATGTCATCAATCTTTGAACGCGCAGAAACAAAGGCAGCGCTGTCGCCCGATTTAGTCAGCAACACCCCCATGTCCAACGAATCAACCTCGGAACTGAGTGGTCGACTGGCCATGACCACATTGCTCTCGTTGCAATAACAACGCGCATTCAGATTATGGCTGACGAACACCGACAAATTCGGCAACCGGGTCAACGAGTAAAGACGTGAGACAAATTTTTGATGGCGGTATACCAGACTTACTTTGATACCTTGCTCTGCACGTTCGCACAGCAATTTCAGCAAATGCTCCGGCATGCTGATGTTCGGACAAATGAGCGTGACTTCCCTCTTCGCCTTGAGAACCAATAACTCAATTACCCTGTCCATGTCAGAGTCATTTAGAAAAGTAGCCATGTCATATCCGTTGATAAGAAAGATGCCGGAGGGAAGTACAACCGTATGATGAACAGTCTATCAACAGGAAAGACGAACCGAAGTATCAGATTAGTATCAGTTACCAAACCCAACTGAACCGTACCAGACCAAACAGAACCAAAAGAATCCTGACGCTATAGCATCAGGATACAGACCAGAAACCGCATGGATACCGATCATGAGGTTCGGTTTATTTACTAATGAAAAAGCCCCGGCAGTTTCCCGCTGGGGCTTTTCAGTTCATCGGTTAATTAAAACCGGTCTCTCAGCGAACGCCCAACGCACGCAGGAATTCAGGGTCTTTGAAGATGTGGCCCCAGATTTTATCCAGCGCTTCGTTCACCCATTCTTCGTTGTACACCTGTGCTGGTGACGCCACCACAGAGCGGGTTTCGCTGATGCTGTATGGCTTGTCGAAGGTGTCAGCGCCGTTCATTACGGTCATCGCGAAGGTCAGGTCGAGGGTGCATTCGTTCACCATCACCCCTTCGTTACACTGATAATTGAAGGTGTTGACGTCCAGCTGAACTTTCACCGGATCGGCACCTGTGCCGTTGCCAAAACCCACGTTTGCCAATGACGAGCGCAGGCGGTTGGTCAGCGAGGTTTTCAGATCGGTTTTGGTCAGCAGCGGCGAGTTTTCCGGCTCACGTCCACCACGATAACCTAGCAAATCGTTTTCCATGCCGCGCTGGTCAACAACGCGCACCAGTGCATTACGGGGCTGGCTCAGTTCTCCGGCCGGTACGTTAGCGGTTTCGTTCAGTTCAACCACTTGAGGCGACAGCACACAACCGCTCAACCCCAAACCCGCGCCTGCAACCATGGCAGTCGTTAACAAGGTTTTGCGGAAAACAGAGGTCAGTTTATGCATTTGGCAGATCCTTTTCGGCTCGATTAAACACCCAGGTATTGCCTTTGGAATCTTCTGGGCAGTATTTGTATCCGGCCACGTTAAAGGCTTTCAGTTCCTCTGGCGTGTCGATACGGTTGTCGATGATGTATCGAGCCATCATGCCACGGGCTTTTTTGGCGTAGAAGCTGATGATTTTGAAGTTGCCGTTTTTCTCATCCTTGAACACGGGCGTAATCAACTCGCCGCTGAGCTGTTTGGTCTTTACCGATTTGAAATACTCGTTAGACGCCAGATTCACCACCACCTTGCTGTCGTGTTCTGCCAGTTCGTTATTGAGCGATTCTGTCAGCGTATTGCCCCAGAATTCGTACAAGTCCTTGCCCCGTGGGTTCTTCAGTTTGGTGCCCATTTCCAGACGGTATGGCGCCATCATATCCAGCGGTTTCAGAATGCCGTACAAACCACTCAGCATGCGCACGTGCTGTTGAGCGTATTCAAGGTCCTGCTGCTGCAAGGTTTCGGCCTCAAGGCCCGTGTAAACGTCTCCCTTGAAGGCCAGAATGGCCTGCTTGGCGTTGCTTTCATTCAGCGGCAACTGCCAGCTGGAATAACGCTCAACGTTCAGTTCAGCCAACTTGTCGCTGAGTTTCATCAAACCGCCGATTTCATCCGGCGAGTATTTGCGCAGCACGTCGATCAGTTCGGCAGAGTCGTCCAGAAAGCGCGGTTGGCTGCTGGTGCTGGTCGTTGCGGGTGTCTCGTAGTCCAGTGTTTTGGCTGGCGATAACAGAGTCAACATGATGCGTGCTCGTTCCTTTTAAATGAATAACGCCATCATAACGGTGCCACAGGACGAACCCAAGCCTGCTGGAGCGCCGCACAGCTATCCCTGCGATAGCTGTTTTTAATAGACCTAGGTAATCAAACAAGGAAGATTGGTAGTTTTTTTGTTGTCTGTTTATTAAATCGCCATGTGATAGTCTTTCGCGCTTTCTTTCATCGGCCTCGCCAGAGACCGATCTCCGATGGTCCTTCGGCCCGAATTTTGTACCAGCAACGTCGCTGGTCGATTCCCAACTGCCAACAAGACCAGCCCGGACCTCTTCAGGTTCCGCCGGGTCGTGGAGTTATTTTTTCTGGCGAGAGAATGTTCACCGGCAAGGCATGAGCCTTCCGGTGTTAAATCAAGGTTGGCTGGAAGCGCTCACTTTCTATCAGCGCATGGCCGACCCGCAGTAAGAGGGTTTACACAATGACAGTTCAGGTTGGCATTATCATGGGCTCCAAGAGCGACTGGCCTACCATGCAGTTCGCCGCTGAAACACTCGACACCCTGGGTGTGGAATACGAAGTACAGGTTGTTTCTGCACACCGTACTCCAGACCTGCTGTTCGACTACTCCAAAAGCGCCCACGACCGCGGCCTGAAAGTCATCATCGCCGGCGCTGGCGGCGCTGCTCACCTGCCAGGTATGGTGGCTTCCCAAACGTCCCTGCCAGTGCTGGGTGTGCCTGTTAAGTCCCGCGCCCTGAATGGCCTGGACTCACTGCTGTCCATCGTGCAAATGCCAGGCGGCGTTGCCGTGGGTACGCTGGCCATTGGTGATGCCGGTGCCAAGAACGCAGGCCTGCTGGCTGCGCAGATTCTGGCCACCAGCAACCCTGAATTGATGACTCGCATCGACGAATTCCGTGCCAATCAGACCGAAACTGTGCTGTCGCAGCCAGATCCACGCGACGCCTTCTGATTCAGCAGGTACAATTCGCGATCTGAATCGCACTCCAAAAAGCGGCTCTCCAGCCGCTTTTTGTTTTTCTGAACTCCGACAACCGTAATTAAGGCAAGAGCAAGATATGAAGATCGGTATTCTCGGCAATGGCCAGTTGGGTCAGATGCTGCAAGACAGCATCACCGACCTGGCAGACATCGACGTAAACCTGTACGACCTGCGCGCTCACAGTGATGACGCCCTGCGTGCGTTTATCGCCGTGAATGACCTGATTTCCTACGAGACCGAGAACATCCCGGCTCATATCGTTGCCATTCTGGAAGACCACGCCGACAAACTGGCGCCAGGCCTGAATGCCCTGAAAACCTTCCAGAACCGTCTGTCGGAAAAGAACGCCCTGCGTGCTGCGGGCATCGCCACCGCCGACTTCTGCGCCGTGAACTCACTGGAAGATGTGAAAAGCGCCGTTGAGCAGCTGGGCCTGCCGATCGTGCTGAAAACCACCACCGAAGGCTACGACGGCAAGGGCCAGTTTGTACTGCGCGCGCCGGAAGACGCCGAACCAGCCTGGGACGCCATTGGCGGCCGTGAGCTGATTGCTGAAGCTTTCGTTACCTTCTCCCGTGAAACCTCAGTTATTGCCAGCCGCGACGCCGAAGGCAACGTGGTGATTTGGCCAATGACCGAAAACGTGCACCACGAAGGCATTCTGCGTTACTCGCTGTTCCCATGCGAAGGTCTGAGCGACGCCAAGGCCGAACAAGCCCGCACCTACATTACCGATTTGGCCAACAGCCTCGACTACGTCGGCACCATTACCCTGGAGCTATTCGATACTGAATCTGGTCTGGTCGCCAACGAAGTGGCACCACGTGTACATAACTCCGGCCACTGGTCCATCGAAGGTGCGGACGCCAGTCAGTTCCGCAACCACATGCTGGCGATTTCCGGCAAAGCACTGGGCAACACCGAAGCCAAGTTCCCGGCCGTTGCCATGCTGAACGTCATCGGTGACGAGACCCCAACCATTGCTGCCGATGGTCTGGCCGGTGTTTACGTACACTCTTACGGCAAGGAAGCACGCCCTGCCCGCAAGCTGGGCCATGTGACAGTCACTTCTGCGTCTGTAGAAGAACGCAACAGCACCATCGACAAACTGGTTGGCCTGATGCCGGAAGGCGTTTGGGCTGGCGGCAGCAAGTAAGGCAAGGGAGAGATTCAAGTGGCCAAGTCACTGCAAGAACAAATGCTGGAAATGGGCCTGATCAATCAGAAGAAGGCCAAGAAAAACGCCAAGGAAATGAAGAAAACCGCGCACGCCAAGCGTACCGGTAACGACGAAGGCATTGAAGACACCGCCGCCGCCGCAGAAGCCGCGCGCAAGGAAAAAGCCGCCCGCGATAAAGAGCTGAACCGTCAGCGCGAAGAGGCCGCCAAGCAAAAGGCCATCGTTGCTCAGGTGAAGCAGCTGATCAAAACCAACGCCATCGATTGCGACGGTGAGATCAAGTACAACTTCGTTCACGACAAGAAAGTGAAGCAGATGTACGTGAATCAGGCAGTATGGGATCGCCTGAGCCGTGGCCAGCTGGCCATCATCCTGTTGGAAGTGGTGAAGGAAGAAGCGGTTTACAAAGTGGTGCCGGTACAGGTTGCTGACAAGGTGAAGCAGCGTGACCCTGAACACTACATCATGATTGCCGATGCATCCGGCGATGTGATGGAAGAAGACGATCCGTACGCGGCGTACCAGATTCCAGACGATTTGATGTGGTAATCACCGGTATCGTAGGAGCGAATCGGGGCGCGCAGCTTCATTCGCGAATGAAACTGCGCGTCCCGATTCGCTCCTACGACCTCAGAGGCTACGCTCCCAGACCCCAGACCCAATGATCAATGCGCACTGACGCTTGAGAACACGTTAATCAGCACCACCCCGCCGCCAATCATGGCCACACCAGCAATCGCCGGAACATCCAGCTTCTGGCCATACAGCACCCAACCAATCAAGGTAATAGCCATAATGCCAACTCCGGCCCAAACGGCGTAGGCAATGCCCACCGGAATGGTTTTCAGCGAAATGGCCAACAGCCAGAACGCCCCGGCGTAACCCAAACCGGCCACTACCGATGGCACCAGCTTAGAAAAGCCATCCGACTGCTTCAGTGCCGACGTTGCAATCACCTCAAGCACAATCGCCACCATCAGAATCAACCAATGATTCATATCGCCCTCCGATCAATCAACTCAGCCTGGTTCAGGAATGCTCTGAAAAATGAGCAAATGGAGGCGGATTATGCCTGTCGGATTTTCCCCCGGGGAAGCAAAATCGGGGCATGGGCCACGCTGTTGCATGGCATAGACAGTGGAGTACCTCAAACGAGGTGACAAGCGGCAAGACAGGATGGGCACTCGTGCCCATCAGCCAAACACCGCAGAGAAACTTACAACAACTCCCCGACCAACAGCTTCAACGCCACAACCAGGGTAACCACCTCGTACAACCGCTTGATGGTCAGATTACCGGCCTTGATGGAGCTGTTCGCTCCCAGATATCCACCAATGACTGAACCCAGTAGCAGTGCCGGAATCCAGCTCCACTGAACCTCAGCCACCGTGCCCATGGTCAGCGCCCCCGAGCCATTCCAGCCAAGGCCAACCGCTACCAGCGTATGGGCTACGGCTTTTTTGTATTCAAAGCCAAACCAGTACACCAGCCATAGAGTGACAAACAACCCACTTCCCGCCGACAGCGCACCGTTCATCACACCAATCACAAACAGAATCAAACCGCCGATCACCATGCCAGAGGCATCTCTGTGGCGTGGTGTTTCATCCAGCCCCAAATCCGGCTTGAAAATGGAATAAGCCGACAGCGCCAGCATCAAAATCCCCAACGCAATTTCCGCGCTGCGATCGTCCACCCCAATGATAAACAGCGCACCACCTACCACACCGGGAATACCAGCACCGGCAATCAGTGCGATTAACCACCACTGCAGATGGCCTTCTTTCAAATGGCGGCTCGTGGCCCCCACCCCCAAAGCCACTGTCGCCACCTTGTGGGTCGCCAATGCCAGCGAAAACGGCAAACCGAGGAAAATCAGCATCGGCAACTGAATCAAACCCGCACCACCACCGGCCAATGCAGAAAACCAATTGGCGATTATCGCCAGTACAAGGAGAATAAGGTGTTCTAGAATATCCATGAAATTGTCTTGTTCAGGCGGATTCCCTGACGGCTGGCTACACGCTTGCATGCCGCTCCATCATCCGCTGTGTTAGAGGAAAACTATGACTTACGCGCTCTACTACTACGATATGTGCCCATTCTGCCAGATGGTTCTTCGCAGCCTTCCGGGCCTGAATGTGAAGGTAGAAAAACGCAATGTGTTGCAAAATCCGGAATATCGCCAACAGCAGCAAAAAGCCACTGGCCGCACTACGGTTCCTTGCTTGCTGATTACCAACGAGCAAGGCGAAGAACAGTGGATGTTCGAGTCCCGCGATATTATTCAGTACCTGAACTCACTCTGAGAACAGGTATTCATTGCTGGCAGATCAACCCTTGACTGCCAGCCGTTCAGTCAGTTGCGCCAGCAGCTGGCTGTCGCCCAGCAAACGGGTGACGGTATCTACTACCGCCTGGGTATGAGGGTCGGCTTCCAGATTGATCAGGTCACCCGGCTGCGCGTTACCAAACGTCGTTACATCGCGGGTTTCCGGAATCAGATGAACAGAGAAACGATCTGCTTCGACTTCGGCAATGGTCAGGCTGCAGCCGTTCAAAGCTACGTAGCCCTTGTCCAACAAGTACGGTGCCAATTCTGACGGCCGTTCGAACCACAGCACCAGATTGTTTTCGGATTCAATTCTCTCCAGCACTGCAACCTGCCCCATCACATGGCCGGAAATCATGTGGCCACCGATTTCGTCGCCCATTTTTGCTGCGCGTTCAATATTCACCTCATGGCCGGGTTCCAGCGCGCCGAGGTTAGTCACTGCCAGTGTCTGGCCAATGGCATCAAAGCTGACCAGTTCGCCGTTGATCTCGCGAGCCGTCAGGCAGGTTCCGTTCAGTGCCACCGAGGCACCAATTTCCAAACCGGCACGCAGTTGGTCATCAAACTTCAGCACAAAGGTCGCAAAATCGGCTTTGCGTTCAACATGATGAATGGGCAAACGGGTTTGGACGATACCGGTAAACATGGCTGCTCCTGCAAACAAGGACTCAAAAGCGGACTGGCATTATGCACTATACTGAAAGCGTGCGGACAGTCGTTGTCGCCAACGCAGTAACGACATCCAGCCTGACCAGCAGTTTTCCAGCAACCGATAGATACCCATTCATCGTCACGATTGACCGAAGCAAACCATCACAAATACATGGTCAGGCATTGAGATTTCGCTGGCACTAAAAAAGGCCAGCCTCCAGCAAGGTAGCACGCTATGAAATTGCAACGAACCGGTCTGATTTTGTCAGGTGGTGGTGCTCGAGCCGCCTATCAGGTTGGGGTATTAAAAGCCGTCCACGAGATCCTTCCCAAAGGACACTACAACCCGTTCGATATCATTTCCGGCACCTCCGCAGGGGCCATCAACGGCATCGCCCTGGCCAGTTACGCCGATGACTACCGGCGCGGTATTCGCCAACTGGACCGCATCTGGCGGCACTTCACTCCCGACCAAATTTACCGCACCGACTTTATGGGGATCTCCAATTCACTGGCCAAGCTAAGTCGAAGCATGATTTTCGGCAGGCGCTACAAGAATGATCCGGTGTCACTGTTGGACAATGCTCCGTTGCGAGAACTGTTGGAAGAAGTGGTCGATTTTCAGCGGGTCAAACGCTGTATTGACGAAAACCATTTGTATGCCCTTGCCGTCAGCTGCTCGGGCATCGACAGCGGCGAGTCGACGGCATTTTTCGAGGGACACCCGGAGATCCAGAACTGGGAACGCCAGCGTCGTGTTGGCGTGCGCGCCGAGCTGACTATCGATCACCTGTTAGCCTCATCGGCCATTCCCATGATTTTCCCGGCCATGTTCCTGGGCGACCAGTACTACGCCGATGGAGCGGTACGTCAGTTGGCTCCAATCAGCCCTGCCCTGCACCTGGGCGCCGAAAAGATCATGGTGATTGGTGTCAGCGCCATCGCCCACCGCACCAAACCCGATGTTCCGGATGCAACTTACCCGTCCCCAGCAAAAATGATGGGCCACATGCTCAATGCGGCATTTTTGGACAGCATGGAAACCGACATTGAACGCCTGTTGCGCATTAACCGCACCTTGCAGCACATCCCTAAATCCGTGCGCCAACACTACGACATGGAGCTGCGCCCTGTTCAATTGCTCGACATCAGCCCCAGTGTGTCGCTGGATGTGTTGGCGGGCGAACACGCCGATGAAATGCCCAAAGCCCTGAAGCTGGTGCTGAATGGCCAGGGCAATAACAAGAAAAATGGCTCAGGCATCCTGAGTTATTTGCTGTTTTCCGAAGGCTATTGCCGCCGCCTGATTCAGCTGGGCCACGACGACGCCATGGACAAAGCCGCCGAGATTCGGGACTTCTTCCGCGATCATTTTGATGATTGTCAGTTGTAGACCGTCTGGTGTCTGGTGTCTGGTGTCTGGTAGAAGATTGTGGGAGAGAGCTTGCTCTCGATAAACACAAACCATCGGCAGCAAGCTACCTCCCACAGACCATGCGCTACTCTGCATGTCGATCAATAAAAAAACGCCCGTCGGATCACTCCGACGGGCGTTTTTTCTGGTTCTGATCAATACCACCCAGGGCCTGCATCCCCCTTGGTGGTGTTCACCTCAACCACTTTCCGTACTACTCATTGCGACGCAAACGCCTGACTGTAGGGCGGATAAGCTTGGCCATCCGACAGCCGTTGCAGGCGTCTGCCACAACTCAGTAGTTGTGCTTGCCTGCGCTGTACAAAGTCTGGGCCGCTACCCACACGTCGCCAACTTCACCAGTGCCTACTGGCTTGCCGTCCAGTTCAACCACCGGGGCAATTTCCTTGGAAGAGCTGGTCAGCCAGATTTCATCGGCGTTACGTACTTCTTCCATGGTCACAGTACGCTCTTCCACCTTGATGGAACCGTCTTTGGCCAGGATGTCCAGCAGCATCAAACGGGTGATGCCCGGCAGGATCTGGTTGTCCAGTGGTGGAGTGATCACCACGCCGTCTTTAACAATGTAGGCGTTACACGCGCTGCCTTCGGTCATTTCACCGTTGGCGTTGTACAAGATGATTTCGTTGTTACCGGAAGCAAAACCCTGTTGGAAGTGCATCACGTTGCCCAGCAGTGCAGTGGACTTGATGTTGCAACGCTTCCAGCGCAGGTCTTCGGTGCTGGATACTTTGTAAGCCTTGGCTTTGGCTTTATCTGCTACTGGAGCAGCCGGGATTTCGAACGCGAAAGCGTAAACGGTAGGCTGAATGTCGGCCGGGTAAGCGTGGAAACGCTTGCTGTCTGCACCACGGGAAACGTGCAGGTAGATACCCAGGTTGCCGCCACCGTTCTTCTCGATCAGGCCTTCACACACTTCACGCCATTGGTCGTGGGAGTAGTCCAGCTTGATATCGATGAACCCCATGCCTTCGTTCATACGATCGATGTGTGGACCAAAGCCAACCAGCTTGCCGTCGTAGGACGGGATCACTTCGTAGATACCGTCACCGAACAGGAAACCGCGGTCCATCGGTGAAATCTTGGCTTCTTCCATCGGCATGTAATCGCCGTTCAGATAAACAATGCTCATCTCTTTCTCCAGTAGTGCGGAGGATTTGGCAGTCGACTCTTTGCTATTGCGAACCGCCAGCCCTCTCTTTTCAATGATAATTCAGTCGTAATTCGTTACCGCCGGGTTACATCGGCCGTCACATCAGGCGCTGATAAAACCGGTCAGCTGGCGCAGTTGCTTCAGCATTGCAATGCCGTCTTCTGCTGGCAGGCTGTCTTCGGTAAGGGTGTTTTCGCGGGTTACGCCATCCACGCTGCCGTGCTCAGAGCAGTACTGCAGCACCGCCAGGTTGTCGAAGTCGGCCAGCAAATCCTTACCGACCAGCCAGCCCAGCATGGCGATCAGGCCATGGCCGCCCCAGTTGGAAACGTCGGCCACCACCAGCTCACCACAACGGGTCAGCGCTGGCGTAATGTCGAGGCTGCGCAACGCAGGGCCAACGTTGCCCATGCCAATTTCGTTACCGCCATCGCCCACAGCGACGGTCGGGCAACCGGCCATTTGCATGATTTCGTCGAAACTTGCCGCACCGGCGGAAATGGATTCGCCACGCATGTTGTAGTAACCGTGATCAGCCGCCTGCCCCGGACGCTCGATAGAGATCACCAGCTGTGGCTGATATTTCTCCAGCACCTCAGCTGCCTTGGCACAACGCTCTTCCTGACTGGCAGGACCAACCGGTAACTTTTCAACGCGGAAGTCAGCTTCTATGGCTGAAGCCAGCGGGTCGCCACACACCAGTACCGGCTTGGCACCCATGGCTTCAAGGCCGCGATACAGAGAGATAGCACCCACAGGACCGTCGGTTTCAAACGTGCCGGCAACCGGGAAACCGGTGCCAATCAGCACCGTGCCGTCGCACTGTTGCATCATCATGGCGGCGCGCAGCACGTAGCCCTTGCGCATGGTGGCCTGCACGGTTTGCATGCCGCGCGGGTTGCGGGCAACCAGCAGGTCTTCAATGCGTGAACTCAGCTCAACGGCACCGGCCAGGGTGTGTTCGGCACGAATGGTAGTCAGTGTCATAGTGTTCTATCTCTAACGGGCGTCGGACAGTGGCGGTATTAACCGCGCACCATGCGGGTCGCGTTTTCACGGTAGCGCGCCAACATATGAATGTTGTGCGCCTCGTCGATGTTGATGGTTTCAAAGCGCACTTTGGAGCCAGGTGTCAGTTGCGCCAGACGGCCGGTATCCAGTGACAGCACAGAGCCAATCTTCGGATAACCACCAATGGTCTGACGGTCGTTCAACAGCACAATTGGTTGGCCATCCGCCGGTACCTGAATGGCACCGTGGCAAATGCCTTCCGACAGGATGCCGTCGATGGATGGCTTGATTTCAGGCCCTTCCAAACGATAGCCCATACGGTCTGAACGGTCGGTGGTGGTGTATTCACTGCTGAGGAAACGCGCCACCTGCAATTCGGTGAACGCCGCTTGCTGATACCCCAGAATCACTCGCAGAGTAACGTCTGCGCTGTAATCCGGGCGTTCCCATTCGGGCAGCAGCTTAAGCTCGATATCAGTCACCGCGTTGGCTGCCAGCACGTCACCCGCCGCCAGTTTTTCACCTTTCAGGCCGCCGACTTTTTCACGTACCACCGTGGCCGCACTGCCAAAGCTGTGTGGAATATCAAAGCCACCGGCCACTGCCAGATAGGCACGACAGCCATTAGTAGAAAAACCCAGCTTGATCTCGTCACCGGCTTTCACTGCGTGAGTGCGCCACTGGTCTTTCGGCTGGCCGTTAATCGTCAGCGGCGTTTCGGCACCGGTGAGGGCAATGGCGGAATCCACCTGCGCCTGCAGCACCAAACCACCAAAGCTGGCTTCCAGCGCGGTAGCGTTGACGTCGTTGCCAACCAGACGGTTAGCCCAGCGGAAAGCTTCGCCGTCCAGCGGACCGCCAACGGTCAGGCCAATGCCGTGCTGGCCGTAACGACCCGCGTCCTGAATCAGCGTCATCAGGCCCGGCTGGACTACTTTGAAGCCCTGTTTGTTTGCAGCGTGATCAGTCATCCAGAGAACCTCCCAGTGCCAGGAATTCATCACGGGAGATGGCATCGAATTTCACGATATCGCCCACCTGTACCGGCATGGTCGGTTGCTGTTCAGGGTTGAACATGCGCGTCGGACAGCGACCAATCAGGTTCCAGCCACCCGGCGAAACGGCCGGATAAATTGCTGTTTGACGGTCGGCAATCGCCACTGCGCCACGCGGTACTTTCTGGCGCGGGGTCGACAAACGCGGCGCAGCGATACGTGGATCAACGTCTCCCAGATAAGCAAAGCCCGGCGCAAAGCCGATGGCGTAGACGCGGTATTCGCCGTTGCGGTGAATGTCGATCACTTCGTCGGTGGTCAGGCCAGCGTTGCGAGCCAGATCTTCAAGATCGACGCCCACTTCCGCGCCGTAGTACACCGGCAAGGTCACAATGCGGCCCTCGGCGGAAGCGTCGTTGGTCAGCAGTGGCTCGATGTCACGAATCGCGTTACGCACCTTCAGGTGGTCACAACGGAACATATCGAACACCACCAGCACGCTGGCATAAGATGGCACCAGATCAATCAGGTCGGCACCCAATTGCTGACGCAACAAACGGGTGATCTGCTCGACACGATTGGCAACACCGGCTTCACCCCCTCCTACCTTAGAGTCAGCACCAACGTAGATGATCAGGGCGTTTTCGCCTGCTACTTCGATTCTCATCCGCTGCCCTTACGCCTGCTGGCCGGAGTAAACGACCTGACGGATTTCTTCGATAGCGGCGACGCCTTCGGCGTTATCGCCGTGCACACACAAGGTGTCGGCGTCGATTTTCAAGGTGTGGCCGCTAACGGTGGTCAGAGTGCCCTGCTCGTTCAGCTGCTTGACCTGCGCCAGCATCTTTTCACGAGTGTGGACAGCGCCCGGCTTGGTGCGGGACAGCAACTTGCCGTCGTCGTCGTAGCAACGGTCAGCAAAGGCTTCGAACAGCACTTCAATGCCCGCCGCCTTGGCTTCTTCACGAATGTCGGCACTTTGTGGCGTCGCTTGCAGCATCAGCTTGATCGGACGGTAGAAAGCGGCAATCGCCTGCATGATGGCGGCACGCACGTCGGCCTTGGCCATCATGTCGTTGTACAGCGCACCGTGCGGCTTAACATACTGGATTTCGATGCCCTGGCCTTTGGCCATGCCGTCCAGTGCCGCGACCTGATACTGCACGAACGCCACAATTTCTTTGGCGGTGCAGTTCATGGAACGACGACCAAAGCCTTGGAGGTCCGGATAGGCCGGGTGAGCACCTACTTCTACGCCATGTGCTTTGGCCAGTTCCAGCGTGCGCTGCATCACCACCGGGTCACCGGCGTGAAAGCCACAGGCTACGTTGGCCTGGTCGATAAATGGCATGACGGCTTCGTCCATGCCCATTTTCCAGGAACCGAAGCTTTCGCCGAGATCACAATTCAGTTTCATCGTTTGCTCCTGTTCGCTTACAAAATGGACAGACGGCTGTTAGGCACGTCAGAGATCAGCATATGGCCCGGGCTGTGGGTAATGCAGAAGGATGGCTTGGCTTGCTCCAGCGCCACCTGAGGCGTTACACCACAGGCCCAGAACACAGGCACTTCGCCTTCACGAATGGTCACAGCATCGCCGAAGTCCGGGGTGTTAATGTCCTTGATACCAATCGCTGCCGGGTCACCAAAGTGCACAGGCGCACCGTGAACGGACGGGAAGCGAGAGCAAATCTGGATCGCACGGATGGCATCGGCAGGCTTCATCGGACGCATGGACACCACGTTGGTGCCAGAGTAACGACCGGCTGGCTTGCACTCGATGTTGGTGCGGTACATAGGCACGTTCACGCCTTCAGAGATGTTACGAACGTCCAGACCGTCGGCCAGCAGCGCTTCTTCAAACGAGAACGAACATCCCAGTGCAAAAATCACCAGGTCGTCGCGCCAGTGTTCGGTAATGTCGGTCACTTCCTCAACGAACACGCCGTCCTTGAAGATGCGGTATTTTGGTACGTCCTTACGGATGTCCATGTCTTCGGCCAGATCACGAATCACCAGGTCGCCCGGGTTGGCCGAAATACCCACCAATGGGCATGGCTTCGGGTTCAGCTGACAGAATTTCAGAAAATCATCAGCCCAATCTGCTGGCAAAATCGCCAGATTGCACTGAACAAAGCCCTGCGCCAGACCAGAGGTGTTGCTGGTGTGTTCACCAGAGCGAATCAGGTGACGCAGTTCTACCGGAGATAAAGTCTTCAAATTCATATCACTAACCCTGTTATCTGAAACGATCATTGCGTTCGCCAACCACCTGACCACCGTGCTTGTACACGCGCGGGATACGATCGGAGATGGAACAAACGATTTCGTAGTTGATGGTGTTGAGGTCGTTGGCAGCCATATCAATGGTGCACTGATCGTTTAGCAAATCGACGCGGTCACCCACCTTGACGCTGTCGTCAATGGTGACCATGCATTGATCCATACAAACCCGCCCCACCACTTTGAAGGTGTGGCCGTTGATTTGTACAGGTCGATTTTGGTGGTAACGCAACCAACCATCGGCATAACCAATGGCAATGGTGCCTATGCGAGTGTCTTCGCTGGCTTCGAAGGTTACGCCATAGCCCAGTTTCTCGCCCTTCTTGAGGGTTTTCACCTGGGTGATGCGGCTGTGCAGCGACATCGCCTGCTGCAATTCAACCGGCATATCGAATACATCGCCCGGAGCCAGACCGTACATGGCAATGCCCAAACGACCGCAATTGGTATGCGGCTGCTGACTGTGGTGCAGCAGCGCCGCGCTGTTGGATTCATGCACCAGCTCAAACTGGCTCATGTCGATGGCGGCAGTCATTTCGTCGACGTTGGCCAGCTGTTGCTGGTAGTAGTCGGCATCGCAATCGGCGGTGGCAAAGTGGGTAAAGATACCGGTCAGTTTCACCGAACGGTTCAGCTGCAGCAGTCGACAGGCTTCTTGCAGTTCGGTCGCAGAGCTCATGCCGATGCGGTGCATGCCGCTGTCCATTTTCAGGTGCACATTCAGGGTGGCACCCTGATAACCGGCAATCTGTTGAATCCAGTCCAGCGTGTGGGCGGTTACGTCAATCTGGTTGTCGGCTGCTACGGCGGCATCGGATGGGCGGATTGGCCCCATCACCAGAATCGGTACGTTTTTGATTGAACGGCGCAGCTTCAGCGCTTCGTCCAGAAACGCCACCGACAAGTGCGTAGCTCCGGCTTCCAACGCCGCTCGCGCCACTTCAACATCGCCATGACCATAGGCATTGGCCTTCACCACAGCAAACAATTGCTGGTAGCCACTATGACGTTTGATGCTGCTGACGTTGTGGGCGATACGGTCGAGATCGACCTCTACCCAGGTGTCGCGATAGAACATTGAAAATCCTCAGATTCGGTACTTCTTTACCAGTGCCAGAAGCGGGTTTTGCTTCTGGCGGGCGAACTTTCAAAATTATACGTTGGCGATGCAATTACTGAAGGAGCGTTTAACTTAAAAAAACGCCTTAAGCAGAACATTCATCTTTATTTAAAATGAAACAAAAAGGAAAAAACTGTGAAACTATCGTCAAGCGGTACATGCTCTTTTTAGCCTTTTTCTCTTCATGGCCCAGAAGGAGGTCGAAATTCCTGCCAAACATGGTTACATAGAAGAGGCATCTCACTCAGGATCATCGCTATGAGCATCAAGCCTTCGGATTTCGGGCAAGCAGGCAGTACCTCCCGTTCCGCTCCCCGCATTGTGGTACTGACCGGCGCGGGTATTTCGGCCGAATCCGGTGTCCGAACCTTCCGCGACAACGACGGCCTGTGGGAAAACCACCGGCTGGAAGACGTCGCCACCCCGGAAGCCTTTCTGCGCGACCCGGCGCTGGTGCAGCGCTTTTACAATGCCCGCCGGGCACAGCTGAACGACGTGGACTGCAATAAAGGCCACAAGGCCCTTGCGGAATTTGAAGCCGCCTGGCCCGGTGAGTTCCTGCTGGTGACACAGAACGTCGACGACCTGCACGAACGCGCCAACAGCCAAAACCTGCTGCACATGCACGGCGAACTGAAGAAGGTGCGTTGCAGCAAAACCCACACCATCTATCCTCACAGTGGCGATATTCTGGAAAACAGCCTTTGCGAATGCTGCAACGAGCCTAACCTGCGTCCACACATCGTCTGGTTTGGCGAGATGCCTCTGTTTATGGATGAGATTTATCGTGCACTCGATACCTGTGACCTGTTTATCAGCATTGGTACCTCGGGCCATGTATACCCTGCGGCAGGCTTTGTCGAAGTGGCCAACAATGCTGGTGCACATACGATAGAGATCAATCTCGAGCCCAGTCAGGTGAGGGATAATTTTGCCGAACACCTGTACGGCCGAGCGGGCGAGGTGCTACCGGGGTATCTGCAACAGTTGCTGAGCGATTGGCAGCAGAATTGACCTAGCCTGTAACAATTCGCCTTAACGATAACGACGGGTCTGACTGGTAACGACGCACCTGAAAAGAAACAGGCTTGGCATCACACGCCCTTTAAAATTACAATTTGTAAATTATTATTTTTCTATGGACAGCCGCTGCTGATGCCCGCCCATCAGCACCCTTCTGACGATCAAGAGATTCCTTATGACTGGCCCATTGCGATTCCCTGCTACCCCGACCAGCGCCCTGCTTATTGCCCTGTTTCTACCCATGCTGCTGTTAAGCGGCTGTGGTTCAGAGCAGGCTGATGCACCAGCAGCCACTACTAACACACCGCGCCCGGCCCGCATTGTCGAGGTCAGTTCTGGCGCCGATGCCTTGTTGCGCCGTTTTCCAGGCAAAGTAGCGGCCGCAGAGGAAGTACAGCTGGCCTTCCGGGTTCCCGGTGAACTGCAAACCTTACCAGCGTTAGCCGGTCAACAGGTGGCCAAAGGCGCGGTACTCGCCACACTGGACCCGTCGGATTACCAGCTGGCGGTTAACGAACGTCAGGCCCGCTATCAGCTGGCCAGCTCGCAGTTTGATCGTATCGACAACCTCTACCAGAAAAATCAGGTATCCCGCGCCCAGTACGACCAGTCAAAAGCCGAACTGGATATCGCCAAGGCCGCTTACGACAGTGCCACCACTGATCTTTCCTACACCACCCTCAAAGCACCATTTGCAGGCATCGTTGCGGATAAATACTCCGATAACCATCAGTCGGTTGCCGCAGGCACCCCCATTCTGAAGCTACAGGCCCGGGGCCAACTGGTGGTGGTGATTCAGGTACCGGAGCAGCTGATGATTCAACTGAGCCGATCTGACAATCAATACCACCCGGAAGTCGAATTCGATGCCCTGCCCGGCCAACGCTTTGACGCCGCTTATAAACAGCACAACACCGAAGCCGACCCGGCCACCGGCAGTTATCAAATTCAATTGCAGTTGCCACGCCCCGAAGGCCTGAACCCACTGCCCGGCATGTCGGCCAGCGTCTACGCCGATCTCAGCAAGGTGCTGTCGGTCAGCAGCAAGGCTTTGGTGATTCCGGTTGAAGCGGTATTCCAGTCTGCCCAACAGCAGGAAGGCTCACAGCAAGCCAGCGTCTGGCAGGTGAATAACAGTAACCAGCTGGAGCTGCGCGAGATCGTTACCGGCAAGATTACCCAGGCAGGCATTGAGGTGGTTTCTGGTCTGGAGGCCGGGGATCGCATTCTGGCGGCAGGTGTAAACACCGCCCAAGCCGGCATGAGCGTACGCCCATGGCAGCAGGAACGGGGTTTGTAAGATGAGCGAACCGACTCAAACAACTGCCCGCAACAGCCTGCCCGAAGGCGCCTCAGGCAACGCCGCCACCTACTTCATCAAGCACAAAACCACCAGTTGGATGATGCTGCTGATTTTGTTGCTGGGCGGCGTCATCAGCTATCTCGGCCTTGGCCGCCTGGAAGACCCGCAGTTCACCATCAAGGAAGCCATGGTGTACACCTACTATCCGGGTGCGTCGCCGTTGCAGGTGGAAGAAGAAGTCACCTCAAAGCTGGAAGGTGCCATTCAGTCGCTGGCGTACATCAAGCACGTGGATTCCATTTCCAAGGCCGGGCTGTCGCAAATTCACCTGGAAGTTAAATCCAGCTACAAGGGCGACCAGCTGCCTCAAATTTGGGATGAGCTACGCCGCAAGGTCAACGATGAAGCCTCTTCGCTGCCACCGGGGTCTGCGGCCCCGATTGTGCTCGACAACTTTGGCGATGTGTTTGGCGTGCTGCTGGCCATCACTGGCGATGGCTACAGCTATCAGGATCTGGCCGACTACGCCGACTACCTGAAACGCGAGTTGATGACGCTGGACGGCGTTTCGAATATTGAAATCGCCGGCGACCAGACCGAACAGGTCTTCATCGATATCTCCCATGAGCAGATGAACAACCTTGGCATTCCGGTCAGCCGCCTCTATCAGCTGTTAAGTGCACAGAACATCGTCAGCAACGCGGGGCGTATTCGCATTGGCTCTGAATCCATTCGCATCCACCCCACCGGCGAATTCCAGAGCATTCAGGAGCTGGGTAACCTGCTGTTGAGCGAACCCGGTTCCGACAAACTGATTTATCTGAAAGACATTGCCACCATCCGCTCCGGTGTGACCGAAAACCCGACCCATTTGTCCAATTATCAGGCCATTTCATCGTTGCGTTTGGGCATCGCTTTCACTGGCAAGGTGAATGTGGTGGAAGTGGGTGAACGACTGCGCGCCAAGCTCGCCGATATGGACAGCAATCGCCCGGTTGGTATTGAACTGCACACCATCTACGACCAGCCGGTGGAAGTGGATAATTCCTCGCAAGCCTTTGTGCTGAACCTGGCCATGTCAGTCGCCATTGTGATCGGCATTCTGTTCGTATTTATGGGGGCGCGTGCCGGGGTCATCATTGGCTCAGTGCTGCTTCTGACGATTCTGGGCACCTTTATTGCCATGAAGTTCTTTGGCATCGACCTGCACCGTATTTCACTGGGCGCACTGATCATTGCCCTTGGCATGTTGGTTGATAACGCTTTGGTGGTCACCGAAGGCATTATGGTGGGGCTGCAAAAAGGTCAGACCCGAGTGCGCGCCGCCTGGGATATCGTCAAGCAAACCCAATGGCCGCTGCTGGGCGCCACCGTGATTGCCATTACCGCCTTTGCGCCGATTGGCCTGTCACCCGACAGCGTTGGTGAATTTGTCGGCTCGTTGTTCTGGGTGCTGTTGATCTCGCTGTTCCTCAGCTGGGTTACCGCGCTGACGCTAACGCCATTTCTGTGCAACCTGATGTTCCGTGAGCAAACGGCCAACAGCTCTGATGGCGACAACACCGCAAATAGCAACACAGGAAACAACAGCTCCGATCCTTACCATGGCGCTCTCTACAACGCCTACCGCGGTATGCTGCAATTGATGCTGCACCACCGGGGTGTATCCATGCTGTTAATGGTGGTGCTGATGGTGGTTGCCGTGATCGGCTTTGGCCAGGTAAAACAGTCGTTTTTCCCGCCGTCCAATACGCCGATCTTTTTGGTCGATATCTGGATGCCGGAAGGCACCGACATAAAGGCCACCCAGCAGCAAGCCCGCAAGCTGGAAAACTGGATGCTGCAACAGGACGGCGTTGAATTTACCTCGTCCACCGTGGGTCGCGGCGAAACCCGCTTTATGCTGACCTACGCCGTGGAAAAGGAGTACCCGGCGTTTGCCCAGGTACTGGTTCGCACCCAAGAACGCGACATGATTCCAGCCATGATTGCCAAAGCACAGCAGTTCACCGCCACCGACATGCCGAACGCCTTTGTGAAATTCAAACGGCTGCAAATTGGCCCAAGCCCACAGGCCAAGATTGTTGCCCGTTTCGCAGGCCCGGATCAGATGCAGCTGCGCCAACTGGCCGAGCAAGCTGAAGACATCTTCCACCAGCAAGCCGGTGCAACCAATATTCGCCACAATTGGCGCGAGCGTGTGAAAGTGATTCGCCCACACCTGCGTGACGATGCCGCCCGCCGTGCCGGCATTACCAAACAAGACCTCGACGACCTGCTGCTGATGAGCTTCACCGGCAAGCAAGTGGGCTTGTACCGCGACGGCACCACCCTGATGCCGATTCTGATTCGGCCGCCGGAAAGCGAGCGCCTGAACGTCAACAACCTAATGGACCTGCAAATCTGGAGCCCGGTGTTCAGCCGTTACATTCCGATTCAGCAAGTGGTCGACAGCTTTGATGTGGTGTTTGAAGACCCACTGATCATGCGTCGTGACCGCAAACGCACCATCGAAGTGTACGCCGACCCGACCATGGCTTCCGGCATGACCGCCGACGACCTGTTTCAGCAACTGCGGCCACAAATCGAAGCTTTGCACCTGCCAACCGGTTACTCATTGGAATGGGGCGGCGAGTATGAGTCTTCCAGCGAGGCCCAGGCCAACGTGTTCGCCTCGCTGCCGATGGGCTACCTGATTATGTTCATCATCACCGTGCTGCTGTTTAACGAAGCCCGAGCGGCACTGGTGATCTGGGCGTGTGTGCCGCTGGCGATCATTGGCGTCACCGCCGGCATGCTGTTGCTGGGGGCGGAATTCGGCTTTATGTCGCTGCTCGGTTTCCTGAGTTTGTCGGGCATGATTGTGAAAAACGGCATTGTGCTGGTCGACCAGATCAAGCTGGAAAGCGCAGACGGCAAGGAGCCCTATCAGGCCTTGTTTGAAGCCTCGGTCAGTCGTCTGCGTCCGGTTACCATGGCCGCACTGACCACTATTTTGGGCATGCTGCCGCTGCTGTTTGATCCTTTCTTCAGCAGCATGGCAGTGGTGATTGCCTTTGGCCTCGGCTTTGCCACCATCCTGACACTGGGCGTGGTGCCGGTGCTCTACAGTTATGCCTACCGCATCAAGGTGAGATGATGGCTTCGATATAACTTGTAGGAGGGACTTCAGTCCCGACAACCTGGCAAGCTGCTCGGGCGTTCGGGACTGAAGTCCCTCCTACAAAAACGATAACAACGATAAAAACAACCGGAATCAGCCACTTTGGAATGGATTCGCAAACGCATCGAACAACAGGTTCGTGGCCTCAGCGGCCTCGCGTTGAACAACATCGACTACGAGAACCCACCCGGCGACCCCGGCCTCTACGGCCCGGACGCCGTCTGCTGGCGGGTGCACTGCGATTTTCCCGCCATGCTGTGCGGTGGCATTGGTGCGCTGATGCTGCAAATGATGCACCCACTGGCGTTGGCCGGTGTTTGGGATCACTCCAATTTCCGCGACGATCTGCTTGGCCGTCTACGTCGCACCAGCCAGTTTATTGCGGCGACAACCTTTGCGGCCACCGCCGACGCCGAACGCCTGATAGAACGGGTCAAAACCCTGCACAATCAGGTGATAGGAACTCATCCGGACGGCCGCCCCTACTCCGCCAACGACCCGGTATTACTGACCTGGGTACACGTTGCCGAAGTATTTTGTTTTCTGGAGTCGTTCCAGCGCTACGGCAGCCAACCGCTAAGCCGCGAGGAACAGGATCGGTATTTTGAAGAGACCGCTTTAGTAGCCGAACGCCTCGGAGCAACGAACGTACCCAAGACGCGACAAGCGGTTGAAGAACGGATTAACCAACAGCGCCCCGAACTGGTGTTCGATGAACGCACGACGGAAGTGCAGCGACTGCTCTTGAACGCCCCGGCACCCAGCCGGTTAGCCATCCCTGTAGGCAAGGTGATGACCCAAGCCGGCATGAACCTGCTGCCAGGCTGGGCTCAACAGCAAGCAGGCATTCATTTTTCAGCGCCGCAAAAATGGGTCATTAACCGCAGCATGAACGGCATTGCCAACACCCTGCGCTGGGCCATTCGCAACGGCGCCTCGCACAGGGCGAAACGCAGGATGGGGGTTCAGGCCAAATAACCTGCACTCAACTTTCCTCCACGGTCCCCCAACCAGCAAACCAGGCATCAGAGGTTCGCTGTCAGCCATTAGACGGAGCCAACTCAAACTCACCCGCCGGATAACTCTGACCATTCACTATTAGCTCAACCTTGTGAGTACCCGGATACAAGGTGCGGGTGCTCATTTTTACCAGCGACAGCTTTTTGCTCAGAGACACTTGCTCACCCGCCTTCAACGTCAATTTTTTCAGTTTGAACACCTTGGCGGAGGTCCTGCCATTGGCTTTTACAAAGTGGACTCTGAAGTCGACCATCAGAGCCAGCTCGGCTGCACCTGAAGAACCTGAAGGTTTGGGCAAAGCCAGATCAGCACGGACTTCTATCGCCTCTCCCATACGAGCCTCAGCAGCACTCAAACTGCCTGACACGTCCAATGCTTCAAGCGCGGTATCGGCGCCGTAACCCAGCACCGCCAACGCCGCGGGGTCACAGCGTTTAATCGCTGTTCGCAGCGCATGTTTGACCAGCCATTGACGATTGGTTTTCAGCGCTGGCGTCAACGTTTCTGCTTCACTCATCCAGCGTGAACACACTTCTATCAAGCGTTCAGGATTGTCTTTGCCAATGTCGTTCAGGTTGTTCGCCACCGAACGACGCACGTACAGCTCCGGATCGTCTTTTAATGCCTCAAGCAATTCGAGAACGGGCGTTGGATCGGCCATAAACTCTTTCAGCTGTTTGCCCCACGGCAGACGCGGACGGGTGCCTTCAGAGACCAAGCGACGTACGTGATAGTTGTCGTCCGAAGCCCACCGAGCCAATAACGCCAGTGTCTGCTCAGGGTAGCGCTCAATAAAGGGCCGAATACTGAATTCGGCGGTAAAGCGCTGGGTCAACTCGTACTGAGCAGCCATGGATTCATCAAAGTAATCCAGCCCGTATTCGGCAACAAAGCAGGTGTGTGGCAGGTAGTAAAACGCCGACATCGAAAAGCTGCGGTCGGTGGTCAGAGGCTCGCCTACTGATTTCAACAAGACGTCCACAGCGGCAGGAAAATCCGCCGGTAAAAACTCGCCTAACAACTGGCCGAGAAAACGGCCACGGCCCATCAGCTCAAAGGACTCATACTGTGACTGCACCCGCCGCATAAAGCCGTCGGCATCAAACGCTGGCCAGACGGCCTGCAACTGCTGCGCCAGCTGTTGAGGGACTTCCAGCCCGTATTGGTTTTTCAGCAGTTCGGCCATGTTCAGCGGTGCCTCAGGGGTAAAATGGGGTCATTGCTGAATCATACTGACAATTTGCCGCGAAGATACTTTGGTATTCCGCCCCGCGAGGAATTGAAACCTGCAGCGCTTTCCCGCAGCATTGAGCCAATTCGATGGAACAACAAGGAACCCCACATGGCAATTCACCCGGATGCCGGTAAAACCGCCCCACGTGACGCTTTGGTCAACGTGCCTGCGCTGGTCGCAGCTTACTATCGCAATCAACCGGAAATTCTGGATAACCCGGGCCAAAAGGTCGAGTTCGGCACCTCTGGTCACCGTGGTTCTGCCTTGAAAACCACCTTCAACGAAAACCACATTGCCGCTATTTGTCAGGCCATTGCCGAATACCGTGCCGATGCAGGTATCAAAGGCCCGCTGTACCTGGGCAAAGACACCCACGCACTGTCGGAAGCCGCCTTTGGCACCGCCGTGGAAGTATTGGTTGCCAACGGTGTTCGCGTGCGCATTCAGGACGGTGGTGGCTACACCCCAACGCCGGTGATTTCTCACGCCATTCTGACCCACAACGCCGATGCCGACGACGATGATCTGGCCGACGGCATTGTGATCACCCCGTCCCACAACCCACCGGAAGACGGCGGCATCAAATACAACGCCGCCAAAGGTGGCCCGGCAGATACCGACATTACGGGTTGGGTTGCCCAGCGTGCCAACGAGATTCTGGAAAACGATCTTGATGGCGTTGAGTGGATCATAGCCGAAGAAGCCGATGCCAGCCCATTGGTGGAAGACTTCGACTACATCAGCCACTACGTCAACGATCTGGGCTCCGTGATCGACATGGAAGCCATCGCCAAAGCTGGCATCAAGATTGGCGTCGACCCAATGGGCGGCTCCGGCTTGCACTTCTGGAAGCCGATTGCCGAGAAGTACAACCTCGACATCACCGTGGTGAACGAAGACGTTGATCCAACCTTCGGCTTTATGCCGCTGGATAAAGACGGCCGCATCCGTATGGACTGCTCCTCTCCTTATGCCATGCAAAACCTGCTGGCCATCAAGGACCAGTTCGATATCGCTGTGGGCAATGATCCGGACTACGACCGTCACGGTATCGTCTGTAAGGCTACCGGCCTGATGAACCCGAACCACTATCTGGCCGTTGCTATTGAATACCTGGCCACTCATCGCGCCGAGTGGAAAGACGACATCAAATTCGGCAAGACGCTGGTATCCTCCGCCATGATCGACCGCGTGGTTAACGGCCTTGGCCGTGAGCTGTGTGAAGTACCGGTTGGCTTCAAGTGGTATGTGGAAGGCATGTTCAACGGCGACATGGGCTTTGGTGGCGAAGAAAGCGCTGGCGCTTCCTTTCTGCGTAAAGACGGCACCGTGTGGTCCACCGACAAGGACGGCATCATCCTGTCGCTGCTGGCTGCTGAAATTCTGGCCGTCACCGGTAAAGACCCGCAGGCACTGTACGAAGAACAAGTGGCTCGCTATGGCCGCCCTTACTACAAGCGCATCGACGTACCGTGTGAACCCGAGCAAAAAGCCGTATTGAAAGGCCTGAGCCCGGAAGCCGTACACGGCGATTCACTGGCTGGCGACGCCATCACCCGCATTCTGACCAACGCTCCGGGCAACAACGCGCCGATTGGTGGTTTGAAAGTGGAAACCGCCAACGGCTGGTTCGCAGCACGTCCTTCCGGTACCGAAAACGTCTACAAGATCTACCTGGAAAGCTTCGTATCCGAAGAACATGTAGACCTGCTGGAAGCCGACGCCAAGGCGCTGGTGGATAGCGTGCTGAAAGGCTAAGACGCTTTTAGGGCTTGAAAGAGCCTGCATAAAAACACCGCCCTGATGAAGATCACGGCGGCGTTTTTGTTCCCGCGTTCGGGTATCACCGTAGGCCTGATAAAGACGCGAAGCAGTTGCTGTATTGATTCGCGCATAGGTTGGGCCACGCCCAACACTTACCCCTGCGGCAGTGGCTCTTCTTCTTCGTCTTTCTCGTCATCGTCCATGATCAGGCTGAACGCCATGGCCGATGATTCCCCTTCCTTGGCTTCGTCTGGCAAGCCACCGTCGTTTTCGGCCAGCTTGATGCGCAAACGCAGGTTGTTTGGCGAGTCGGCGTTTTTGATGGCTTCATCCAGGGAAATTCGACCGTCCATGTAGAGCTTGAACAACGCGCCGTCGAAGGTTTGCATGCCAAGGTTCTCGGACTTTTCCATGACTTCCTTGATGCTTGGCAGGTCGCCACGCATCACTAGGTCTTCGATGGTTTTATTACCCAGCATCACTTCCACAGCCGCACAGCGTTTGCCGTCGACGGTGCGTAGCAGTCGTTGGGATACGAACGCACGCAGGTTTTGCCCCAACCCCATCAGCAGCTGTTGACGGCGCTCCTCAGGGAACATATTGATGATACGTTCCAGCGCCTGGTTGGCGTTATTGGCGTGCAGGGTCGAAATGGCCAGGTGGCCGGTCTCAGCGAAGGCTAACGCATGTTCCATGGTTTCGCGGTCACGGATTTCACCAATCAGGATAACGTCTGGTGCCTGTCGCAAGGTGTTCTTCAATGCTGCATGAAAACTTTTGGTGTCGGTCCCCACTTCACGCTGGTTAACAATGCAACGCTTGTGCTTGTGCACGAATTCCACCGGGTCTTCGATGGTGATGATGTGGCCACCAGCGCTGGCATTACGGTGGTCAATCAGCGCCGCCAGTGAGGTCGATTTACCTGAGCCCGTACCACCGACAAACAGAATCAGACCACGTTTGGCCATCACCACTTCTTTCAAAATCGGCGGCAGGTTGAGCTTTTCCAGATTAGGAATTTCGGTATTGATGTTACGCGCTACAATCGAGACTTCATGGCGCTGTTTGAAGATATTGACCCGGAAGCGACCCGCGGCATTGGAGGTAGCCAGGTTCATTTCCAGCTCTTGTTCAAATTCTTTCTTTTGCGCGTCGTTCATCAGCGCATAGGCGATTTTCTCGATATCACCCGACCCCAGCGGTTCTTTGCTGAGTGGCTTCAACTGCCCCTGGAATTTGGCGCAAGGCGGTGCTCCGGTACTCAGGTAGAGGTCGGAACCGTCTTTCTTGGCCAGAATGGTCAGCCAGTGATCCATGCTCATGGGTTACTTCTCCGTCGTTGAGCCATATTCGGGTAAGGGACTGTAAAGACTAGACGGGTAATCTGGCAAGGTTTACTGACATTCACGACAGCCGACTCGAAAATGCCATTAACCGGAAACGGGTCGCGTAAAACACACAGGGCATCATCGAAAGTCAGCCCTGAACTTC
The DNA here is from genome assembly GCF_056158645.1 of Oceanobacter sp. ABM4_470. Classification (NCBI taxonomy): domain Bacteria; kingdom Pseudomonadati; phylum Pseudomonadota; class Gammaproteobacteria; order Oceanospirillales; family Oceanospirillaceae; genus Oceanobacter; species Oceanobacter sp. ABM4_470. Next base: position 893,058 of record NZ_JBSWTR010000001.1, on the reverse strand, counting down.
TTTGCAAAAATCTGCGATGCTTTAGGGGACTTGCTGTCAAATCCAATGATTCAACATGGGCTATAAGGAGTCTGTCTGTATGTACATTGCAATGAACCGCTTCAAAATCAAACCCGGCTGCGAAGAGGACTTTATTGAAATCTGGCGCAGCCGCGACACCTACCTGGACGAAGTGCCAGGCTTCAAGAGCTTCAACCTGCTGCAAGGTGCCAGCAACGACGAATACACCCTCTTCACCTCCCATTCCGTCTGGGAATCGAAAGACGCCTTTGAAGGCTGGACCAAGTCCGAAGCGTTTCGTAAGGCCCACGCCAACGCAGGCGGTGCCCGCAAGGATATCTACATGGGTCCGCCGCAGCTGGAATGCTTCGAATCCGTGCTGTAAGCGAATGACAGACAACAAAAAAGCGCCCATGGGCGCTTTTTTGTTATTTCCAGGCAGCCGTCAGGCAGTCACGATCAGTCATCACAGGTTGAGCTGATTTTGTGAATGCTCAGGTCTGCGCCGTTGAACTCGTCTTCTTCGTTCAGACGCAAACCAGCAACCGCCTTCACCAGACCGTAAACGATGAAACCACCGCCAATCGCAATCACCACACCCGCAACCGTACCGATGATCTGAGCCATCATGCTCACGCCACCAAGGCCACCCATGGCTTCGGAACCAAAGATACCAGCGGCAATCGCACCCCACACACCACACAGACCGTGCAGCGGCCATACACCCAGCACGTCGTCAAACTTGCTGAACTTGTTCTGCGCCAGGGTGAACACGTACACGAACAGAGCACCTGCTACACCACCAACGACCAGAGAGCCAATTGGGTGCATGATGTCGGAACCGGCACACACAGCCACCAGACCAGCCAGTGGGCCGTTATGGATAAAGCCAGGGTCATTCTTGCCAACCAGCATAGCAACCAACGTACCGCCTACCATGGCCATCAGGCTGTTCACGGCCACCAGACCGGAAATGCCATCCACGGTTTGAGCAGACATCACGTTAAAGCCAAACCAGCCAACGGTCAGAATCCACGCACCCAGCGCAAGGAATGGAATGTTGGACGGTGCAAAGGCAACCACCTTACCGTTGCGGTAACGACCGTTACGGGAACCCAGCAGGTAAATAGCCGCGAACGCAATCCAGCCGCCCACACCGTGAACCACAATAGAGCCGGCGAAATCATGGAAACCCGCACCGTAGCTTTCTTCCAACCAGCTCTGGAAGCCATAGTTACCGTTCCAGATGATGCCTTCGAAGAATGGGTACACAAACGCCACAATCAGGAACGACGCCAGCAGGAATGGATAGAACTTGGCACGCTCAGCAATACCACCAGACACAATGGCTGGAATTGCAGCAGCAAAGGTCAGCAGGAAGAAGAACTTCACCAGCTCGTAGCCGTTGTTTACGGTCAGTTCACTGGCACCGGCAAAGAAATTGCTGCCGTAGGCAATTTGGTAACCAATAAAGAAGTAAGCCAGGGTTGAAACCCCGAAGTCGGTCAGAATCTTGACCAGTGCATTAACCTGGTTTTTGTGGCGGACAGTACCCACCTCCAGAAATGCGAAGCCTCCATGCATCAACAACACCATAATGGCGCCCAGCAGGATAAAAAGCGTATTGGTGCCAGACATCAGTGTTTCAACTGCGCTGTTTACGCCTGTCAGATCCAGACTTTCCACAAGAATTTCCCCTCTGTTTCGTTATGTCGTTCTCGCCGGTTAGTGAAAGGGTCACCACCAGCGCTTTTTGCACTTTAAGAGTGCTTATTCTCTTAGAGGGATTGGTATTAGCAGGATGTGTACCAACTTTGTCATCTTTGTCACATATCAAGGTGACATTTAAGACTCAAAACAAGGCATTGCAGATAAACACAGCACCACAGACGAGCAAAATCCAGAAGATAAAAAGATTTCGGAGGGTCGAGCGTCGCCAAGAAAAACCGATTTATGCACCAGATAAAAACACAAGCATTAAGTATGCGTTTATTTTGGTGCGTTTTATTGGAATGTGTCAGGTGTCAGGTGTCAGGTGTCAGGTGTCAGCAGACATTGTGGGAGAGAGAGCTTGCTCTCGAGAAGCCATGTCATAGCCGCAAGGCAATAGATAGGGTGAGCATCGCGCACTGGAGCACATCGGGAATAAGGCTACGCGCCCCGATCCCTCCTACAAGTACAACAACGTAAGCTGGAGAGAAGAGAGCGCCAGCCAACGCCGCACATACAAGATGTCAGATGGCAGCCGCTTCGCGTCTTTATCAGACCAACAATATCAGACCTACAACTGGCTACATGTCCATTTGCAGGGTGCGCACTGCGCACCGCCAAAGTATCAAGCCATACAAATACGGCCGCCACTAATGGGCAGCCGTATTGGCCATGCAATTACGCTCGCTCAATATGAAAGCAGTGGTGAATATTTGGACGACGGGCGTAGTCCTGCGGCACAGACTTCTTACTGACGTTCTGGATTTTCAGCGGGCCTGCGGCTCCTGCTTGCAAGGCATCGGTATCCATGGCGAATTTACGCAAGTTGGTCGAGAAGATCAGCAAGCCGCCCGGGTTCAGGCAGGCCATGGCTTGTTCAATCAAGCGAACATGGTCCCGTTGAATATCCAGCACCCCTTCCATGCGCTTGGAGTTGGAGAAGGTTGGCGGGTCCATAAAGATCAGGTCGTATTTGCCAGAGCAGTCAGCCAACCACTGCAAGCAATCCGCCTGAATAAATTCGTGCTTGCCCGCTTTGATACCGTTCAGCTCAAAATTGTCCTTGCCCCAGTTCAGGTAAGTACGTGACATATCCACGCTGGTACACATGGCACCGGCCTTGGCGGCGTGCACACTGGCGGTTGCGGTGTAGCAGAACAGGTTAAGAAACTTCGGCGCCGGCAGTTTGGCAATGCGCTTGGCAATGTCCAGACGGGTTGGACGGTGATCCAGAAACAGACCGGTGTCCAGGTAGTCTTTCAGGTTTACCCACACTTGTGCCTGACCTTCGCGGGTCGGGAAACGGTGACGAGCAACGCCATCGGTGCTTTGTTTCTCGTACTGCTTTTTACCCGCCTGACGCTCACGACGCTTCAGCACGATTTGATCTGCACTAACGCCTGTTACTTCAGGCAAGACTGCCAGCACGTCGAGCAAGCGACGTTCGGCCTTGGCTTCATCAATGGACTTGGGTGGCACGTATTCCTGCACGTGCAACCAGCGGCCACTGAGTGGATCACGGGCATCGGTGTAGATGTCGACAGCCACCGCGTACTCTGGCAAATCCTGGTCGTACACCCGATAGCTGAAGATCTCTTCGCGCTTGGCCCACTTGTCGATTTGCTTGAGGTTTTTCTTCAAGCGGTTGGCAAAGGCTTCCACCGGCCCGCGAATCATCGATGCCTGCGGCTGGCTGGAACGTTCATCCGCCGCATCAAACATAAGTAGCTGGGTTTCAATCTTGCCGTTCAGGAACTTGTAGCGCTTGGCAAACGGGCGACGAATGGCCTTGGCCAAATCGGTATTACCGGTGAATACCGCCAACTTCCACTCTGGTACACGCATCGCTGCATCGTGCAGCTGCTGGTACAGCGGTGCCAGCTGAGGCAGTTCGCTCAGTCGCTCGCCATATGGCGGGTTGGTAATCAGCAAACCACCCTGTTCGATGGCGTCTTTACTGATGCGCAACTGCTCGACTTCGCGTTTTTCCAGGTGAATCAGACCCGCCAGACCAGAGCGCGCCAGGTTGGCACTGGCCGCGTCCAGCTGTTTGGCGTCTTTATCAAAACCGTAGAAACGGTTCTTCATGCTGTTAATGCCATCGGCACGACGTTCTCGAGCTTCTTCCACCAACTCCAGCCACAGCTTGCGGTTGTGGCCATGCCAGCGCTCAAAGCCATGCTCCTGACGGTTCAAACCGGGTGCCACATCGGCGGCCATCAAGCCTGCTTCAATCAGCAAGGTGCCGGAACCACACATAGGATCGACCAGATGCTTGCCCGCCTTGGCCATTTCGGGCCAACCCGCACGCACCAGCAAGGCCGCGGCAAGGGTTTCTTTCAACGGCGCCAGGCCCGGCTGCAAACGATAGCCACGGCGATGCATGCCAGAACCACTGAAGTTCAGATAGATGGCCAGCTTGCCTTTGCGCAACTGGGCTTCCACTCGGATGTCAGCGTTTTTATCGACGTTAGGACGCGAACCTGCTTCCTCTCGGAAACAGTCCACAATGGCATCCTTGATCTTCTGGGCACCAAACTGGGTGTTATTAATAAACGGGCTACGGCCGTGAAAGTCGATGCGGAAGGTCGCGGTGGACGGAAACACCATGGTCCAGTCGATGTTGCGCACGTGGTCGTACATGGCTTCAACACTGTCGGTGTCTTCTTCCAGCATCGGCATCAACAGACGATTCGCCAGTCGGGACCACAAGCACACACGGTAAGCGGTCTCCAGCGTGCCTTGCCAGTGCACACCCAGGTGGGTTTCGCGTTCAACCTCACCACCCAACGCGCGGATTTCGTCTGCTAACAGGGGTTCGATACCCTTGCTGCATACAGCCAGCCAGGAACGGGTCGGGAGTGATTGGTTTTCTTGCATAGAGTTCATGCCTATTGGACGAAATAGCCAAACGTTACAAACGAGTGACATTTTATTTAAATAAAATCGTTAACAAGTGGTGCCTATTCGCGATACAACACCAGTGTCGCTGTTGAAGATCGTCTTGAACTGAACGACCGCAGCGATCATTTGCTAATTGAAGCGAGGATGCATCGTATGAAAAAACAGAAACGCGATCTGCAAGAACGAGCTTACACACGCGGCTATCGCGCTGGCATTGAACGGAAATCCAAAGATCTGGCTCCGCCAGATGGGGCTCTCCGGGATGCCTGGCTGGCCGGTTGGCGCTCTGGACGCGCAGACCACTGGGATGGATACACCGGCGTTTCTGGTATTCATCGGATGGTTGTCTAACCATCTTCGGGGGCTCTCCAGGGCATGGTCATAAGACCACTTTCTTTGAGCCTCAACAGCATCGATTTCCAGCCTTTGGGCTGACAAAAAAAGCAAGCCTCCTACCCCGGGAGGCGGCCCCCAAGAGGGGCCTTTTTTATGCCTGCAATTCCGGGTAGCAAAGCCTCAATCGTGATTGGCCAGAGCTTCGACCATTTCACGAATCAGTTCAGGGCCGCGGTAAATAAAGCCACTGTACACCTGTACCAGCTCGGCACCGGCTTTCACTTTATCAATCGCGCCTGCGCCATCGGTAATACCGCCAACGCCAATCACTGGCAGCTTGCCATCCAGTGCCTTACACAGATTTTCCAGCACTTCGGTGGCTTTCTCTTCCAGCGGAGCGCCACTCAGACCACCCTGCTCGTTGGAGTTTTCACAGCCTTCAACGCCATCGCGGTCCAGCGTGGTGTTGGTGGCGATCACACCGTCCATACCACACTCAACCAACGCACTGGCCACCAGACCAACTTCGTCGGTATTCATGTCCGGCGCAATTTTCACGAAGATTGGCTTGTAGCCAAAATGCGGCGCCAGTTCTGTCTGCTTGTCTTTCAGTGGTTGCAGCAGTTCTTTCAGGGCGTCACCGTATTGCAGGGTACGCAGTCCCGGCGTATTCGGGGACGAAATATTCACCGTGATGTAGGTAGCGTATTGGTACACCTTTTCCAGACAGATCAGGTAATCGTCCACGGCGTTTTCAACCGGCGTGTCGAAGTTTTTACCAATATTGATGCCCAGCACGCCGGTGTAGTTGGCGCTCTTCACTCGCTCAATCAGGTAATCAACGCCTTTGTTGTTGAAACCCATACGGTTGATGATGGCCTGACGCTCAGGAATACGGAACAAACGCGGCTGCGGGTTACCCGGCTGAGGGCGCGGCGTGATGGTGCCGATTTCGATAAAACCAAAGCCCATGCGGCTCAAGGCGTCGATGTAATCGCCGTTTTTGTCCAGACCAGCAGCCAGGCCAACTGGGTTGGGGAAACGGATACCCGCCACTTCCACCGGCTCGCCCTTGACCTCTGGCAGCATGAATTTCAACAGCTTCAGACGCTCTGCAGCGCCCATCAGATCAAGGCTGACTTCGTGGGCAGTTTCGGCACTCAGGCTGAACAACAGGGGGCGAATGGCGCTGTACCAATCCATAGGAATCCTCGAGGGGTGATTGTAAAGGGGAGATGATTTCAAAATTGGCGCGATTATACGCGAGACAACTCAATAATGCGCTGGAACTTGCCCTGTTCATCGGTATCAATTGCAAAACGTCCACGAATACCGTCGTGGCGCACCACCCCACGTAGCACATTGGCTGGAAACCGGACCGTTCTGCCATCCAGAGCCACCACCTGCACCATGCGCACCGCCCCCGAATAGTACTGTTGGTACTCACTTGCACTGATATAAAGGTCGAAAATCACCCGCGCCATAGGGTCATCCGTTTTGGCTGTTCTGAAATCTGCGAAGCATTTAAACAGTATAGAAGTCGCGCCGACCCATTTGCAGGTCTTTGTTCACTGCGCATCAGCCTCTGGCCAACGACACACCCAGACATTGTCAGTTTCAAACTAACCATTACTGACACACCTATAAAAACTACTGGTCAACCTGGTAGTTGAGGTGACACAAGCAAACTCCTTAAACCGACTGTTCAAGGGCGTTTGTCGGGTTCTGTCGCCCTGTCAAAAATTGTGCAATTCAGATCCAGCCCCAGCGCCGTTGTGGCGATAATTTCCGTTTAAATAAACCTAAACAGTGCCACGGAGAGCCACGGTGTCTGCCTTCGGCCGATTAAACGGATTCCTTTTGCCAACTACCCACACGCCAGCTATCGATTTGCTATTCGGCTGCCGGTCGCCAGAGCCTTATCCATTAACACACTGTGGCAATCGACAGCGGGGCTCGGCCCTGATCATCAGCCTGGCCATGCTGACGGTGCTCACCGTTGCAGCCGGTGTCGCCTTGCAGGAAACCACCTTGCAAAACCGCGCCATCACCAATTACAGCGTCAAACAACAGGTTCGCACCGCCAGCGTTAACAGCATTGACCGCACCTACGGCAACCTCAACGCCTACTACGAAGCCCTCGGCTCTGATGCCCTCGACGACCTCATGGCACTGATCAGCTCGGAGAAAAACGCTATCCAAAGCCAAACCGACAACGGCACCAGTGACGACGAACTTAGCTACGACAACGTTGGTTTGAACCCATACAGCCAATACGGCTGGGCGCAGCCCTCTACCACCCGCTTGAGCGCGGTCGGCACCGTATCAACACAGATTTACTACGACACCGCCCACCCGATTAACAGCAACTGCCTGAAGTGCAACGCTGGCAGCAGCGGCGGCCAAACCAGCCGTTACCCGTTCCGTATCGTCGCCACCACCACCGACAGCAACGGCAAGATCGTTTCGCGCCAGGTGCAGGGCATCACACTCACCGGCGCAGGGGCCAACTGATGAATTGCTATCGTGCTTTGCAACACAGCCTGATACTGGCCGGGATGTTAATCAGCCACGGATGTTTGGCCGACAACCTGATGAACAGCGTGGAATATCAGGTTAGCGCTTCCGACCTGAAGACCTTCTCGGGCACTGCGCTGTCGGTGGCCTTGTGCGATGACTGCAACGCCCAAAGCTTCAGCCTGACCAGCACAACAGAGCTGCAGGAGTACCAACAAGCCATCGACCTGCAACGCGCCAGCGAACTCTATCTTCGCAAGACACCCGCGATCATTTTCATTGGCATCGACCGCGCTGCCAACACCATCAATTACGTCAACTTTGGCGGCCACGCCAGCAGCCAGTATTGAGGCCGACCATGATTACCCGCAACACGTCTGTGACTGTATATCAAAGCGCCGCCAGCCATTTATTGGCGTGGCTATTGGCAGCCCCGGCTTGCCTTGCCGACGACACCGAAATTTACGTATCCAACAGCGATACCGACACACCACCGAACGTGGTGTTTTTGTTCGATACCTCCGGCAGCATGGCAACCAGCGTTTATGAAGACGGCCAGTCGGTCGGCTCCCGTCTGGATGTGGTCAGGGATGCCGCCATCGACGTGTTGAACAACGTCAGCGGCATCAACATTGCGCTGGCTCGCTTCAATACCAACAGCGAGGGAGGACGCCTGTCGACCCCCATGCTGTCGATCGATGACGACGGCATCAAGGACTTGCTTGGCAGCGTCCTGGACAACTACTCGGCCTCCGGCGGCACTCCGCTAACCGAAAGCCTCTACGAAATAGCGCAGTTTTATCGTGGCAGCAGCATGACCTATGGCTCAACCGACGCCGATGACACCGACCAATGCATGGTCAGCAGCAGTACCGACAGCGCCTTCAATAATGGTTCTGGTATGGGGCAATACGCCTCGCTCGAGCCAGCTGTACCCACAACATCAGATGGCTACGTGGTGACCCGCGGTGACTATGTGGTGTCTCCCAGCCGTCAGGTGTTCAGCAGCAATGAATACCGCTACCAACGGGTGGCTGGCTGGAATAATGGTAATAACGGCGGTGGTAATAACAGCAACAATAACGGCAGCAATAACGGCAGCAATAACGGCAGCAATAACGGCAGCAATAACGGCAGCAATAACGGAAACAACAATGGCAACGGAGGTTGGAACAACGGCGGCAATAACGGAAACGGAAATGGCAACGGAAACGGCAATAACAACGACAGCTCTAATGACAATTCAGACGACAGCTCCGACACCAGCAGCTGTGAAGAATACCTGAACCTGGACGACACCCACGACGGCAGCGGCAACTACGTTTCGCCCATCACCGCCTCCTGCCAAAAAAACCACATTGTGGTGTTCACCGACGGCGAGCCCAACGGCGACAAAGGCGCAGACAGCCAAATCCGCACCTGGTTAAGCACCCTCGCCAGCGCCGACTTCCCGGTAGATGAAGATTTTTCCGAAACCTGCGGTAGCAACGGTGCCGACGGCGATTGCGCCGAAGAACTGCCCTACTTCCTCTACAACACCGATAACAGCGAAGAACTCGACGACGATCAGCCCATCTACGTGCATACCATTGGTGGGTTTATCGGCGATGAATACGAAGAGCGGCTGGCTGCCATGGCCGAATACGGCGGCGGCATTTCCGGCAGTGGCGACGACACCGAAGCACTCACCGAGGCTCTGAACAAGGTATTCGCCACCATCACCGCCACCTCAGGCACCTTTGCAGCACCCGCTGCGGCCGTCAGCGCGTTCAACAGCCTGGAGCACCTGGACGAGCTTTACTATTCGGTCTTCAAACCGTCAGAAACAGCAGCCTGGCGCGGTAACATCAAACGCTACCGACTCGGTTCCGACGGCACCATTTACGATGCCAATGGCGACGCTGCCATCGACGAAGACAGCGGCTACTTTGCCGACGACGCCACCAGCTACTGGACCGAATCCGAAGATGCACCGGACGGCTCTGACGTCACCCTGGGCGGCGCTGCCCGTCGAATGGACGATGCCAGCGCCCGCAACGTGCTGACCAACTTCGCCAGCAACAACCTGACCGCCTCTGGCAACCGGATCACCTCAGACAACACCGACCTGTACGACCTCGATGCATTCAGTGACCTTAGCGACGACGACAAAGCCGACTTCTTGCTGTGGCTGTCCGGCATCGATCCGGATTCTGCCGATGGCGATGCCCGTCGGGAAATGGAAGACCCATTGCACAGCCAGCCATTGATGCTGACCTACGGCACCCGCACCAACGTCTCCAGCGGCGAAAGCGAACCTGACGTAACCCTGTTCGTTGGCACCAACTCCGGCTATTTCCACGCCATCGACACCGCCGAAGACGACCCGGCCGAACGCTTTGCGTTTATTCCGACCGACCTGTTCAACAGTGCACTGTCGTATTTCAACGACGACACCAGCAAGGCCTACGGACTGGACGGCAAGCTGTCGTCGTACCATGTCGACAGCAACAACGACGATATCGTCGACAGCGACGAGGAAGCCTTGTTATTCATTGGCATGCGGCGTGGTGGCAAAAACTACTATGCCCTCAATGTAGCCGACCGCGACAACCCCAAACTTGCCTGGGAAATCGTCGGTGGCAGCGGTGACTTTGAAGAAATGGGCCAAAGCTGGTCCGAGCTAACGCCCGTTACTGTTCTGTGGAAAGGCAGCCAGCAAACCGTGCTGTTTTTTGGCGGAGGCTATGACGAAGCCGAAGACGATAACAACCAGCGTACCGAACACAGCATGGGCAACGCCGTCTACATGGTTGACTACCAAACCGGCGAACTCTTGTGGAAAGCCTCTAATACCGGTGCCAACCTCAACCTGACCGACATGACCAGCGCCATCGTCGCCGATATTGTTCCGGTGGATGCCGACAACGATGGCGATGCCGACATCCTCTACACCGCCGACCTCGGTGGCCGGATCTGGCGCTTTGACCTGGCCCAGGACAGCAGCGATTCCAACTCGGCCAGCAGCTTTGCCAGCGGCGGCGTGATTGCCGACGTCGGCGAAGACGACACCGAAACCAACATCACCCGCTTTTACACAACACCCGATGTGTCGTACCAAAACAGCGGCAATTTTGTCGACGAAGACGGTGTGGTGTACACAGCCGGACGTTATCAAATAGTGATTGGCTCGGGTTACCGCGCTCACCCGCTCGACACCACCACCGTCGACAACATCTACGTGATCAACGACTTCGATACTGACGCCGCACCTGAAAGTTACACCACCGTTGAACGGGCAGACCTCGCCGAAGTAGGCTCGCTCTCCTCAGCAACTGCCAGCCAGATGCAAACCGGCTTGTACTACCAGCTAACCGGCGATGGCGAGAAAATTCTCACTGACGCCACCACCCTCAACGGCTACACCTACATCACCTCGTACCTGCCACCCGATGGCACCAGCAGCAGTTGCGAAACCGACCTTGGCACCACCGACCTTTACATCCTGCAACTGGTGTACAGCGTCAACGACGACGGCGAACAAGAAGCCAGCCTGCAAGTCGACACCATCGATACCAACGCCCCGGGCATTGCCGGTTTGTCGGCACCACTGTACGTCGACAGTGACAGCAGTAGCTCCGATGCCATCGACAGCGGCAATAATGATGACGACGATGACAGCGACAGCAGCTGCGACAACTCAGCCATTCTGGCGGTCGGCACCGTCACAGTAAAAACCGACAACTGCCAGAACACCATCAGCCGCAGCTACTGGCAGGAGTACTGAACATGCTGTTGATCGAACCCTTGCAGACACCGCCTTGCACACAACGAAACCGCCGAGGGTTCACCCTGATCGAGCTGATGGTCACCATCGCCATACTGGGCATTCTGATGGCCGTCGGTACGCCATCGCTTCACACCTGGCTGACCAACAAGCAATCCGAAGCCATGCTCAGCCAGTTGTTGAATGACCTGAGTTTTGCCCGCAGCCATGCCATATCAAACAGTACCGATGTGGTGATTGAACCAGGCAGCAGCTGGGAAGACGGCTGGACCGTGCGGGAAGATACTTCGTCCGTCGACCTGCGCGTGGCAACACCACCGGAAGACGCCACCATCAGCGCCAGTTTTTCCGGCGCACTGGGGTTTGACGCCTACGGCCTCGCCAGCAACACCGGCGCTTTAACCTTGCAGCTGGCGGGTTGCACTGGCAGCCGGGTGTATCAGGTTAATCTCAGTGTTTCCGGGCAAACCACCGTTACCACGAGCGACTGCCCATGACTGTTCGCCACCATTTACCGCATGGAAATTACCGTCGCCGGTTAGCCGGTTTCAGCCTGATCGAACTGATGGTTACCATGGCCATCACCACCATCGGACTGGTTGGTCTGGCTTTCACGCTGCTGGAATCCGATCGCTTTTCACAGGAAAACACCTACCAGTCGTTAGCCATGAACATGGTCGATGACCTTGGCCATCGCATTCGGCTGAACGCTCAGGCCTACGCCGACTACGACACTGCCGGAGCGGCCGTCAGCTGTACCAGTCAGCCAAGCCAATGCGCGGCATGGCACAACGGCAGCAGCCAGCAAGCCGCCGCCAATTGCAGCACAAGCGAGCTGGCCGCCTACGACCTGTGGGACATCGCCTGTGCGGGTACCATCAGCGACAGCAATGCCGACTACACCTACAGCAGCAGCGCCGACTCATTGCCAAACCCGGAACTGATTGTCAGCGTTAACGACAATCAGGGCTACAACGCCAGTTCCAGCGAGGTACAAATCACCCTCTCATGGGACATTCGTACCGCCGGTCAGGACGACGAGGGCAACGCCGTTTATAGCCGTGACCAGGCCAGCCAATATCGCAGTAACGTTTCAACGGAGTTCAGCCTGTGGCACAACGACTGATTCCCAACCGGTCTTTCAGACAACAGCGAGGACTGGGGCTGGTTGAATTGATGATTGCCGGCACCCTGTCGGTCATCATCGGCATGATCCTGTTTCAACTGATGATGGGCGCCAACCGCAGCGGCAACCGCATTGGCAGCATGTCGGAGGCGCAGGAAAACGCCCGCTTCGCCATACACTGGCTGGCCGACCACATCGCCGCTGGCGGCTACAACCCGTTCAGTGAGGTCGCCCCCGGCAGCATCGTAATGGCCAGTTGCAGCAGCAACGCCACACCACCAGCCGCCAACGCTCATTGCTCCATCGATAACACCGACGCTCCGGACCAGATTGCTATTGAACGGGTGTCAGACAACGGCCTTACCTGCACCGGCGCCAGTCTGGCTGACCTAGGCGTTGCCGAAACCGACATGGTGGTGGATGTGTTCTGGGTCGAACGGGATTCCGGCAGCGGCGATGATGAATACAACGACCTGTTGCGGTGCGCCACCTACACATCCTCCGGCACTCTGCTGGATTCAGCGCAAACGCTCACCAGCGGCATTGAAGACTTGCAACTGCTCTACGCCACCGAAGACAGCCATGGCTTTGTTGCACTGGCAGACATCAGCGACGCAAGCGAGATATCCGCCGTTCGCCTCGCCATCCTGGCCCGTGGCTACAGCGACGCGGCCCGCCTGACCGGCACCCGCAGCTACCTGCGACTGGACGCCGACCCGCTGCGATTCAGCGACGGCGTGCCACGGTTAATGTTTGAAGACACCGTGTATTTGATGAATAGCGAGAACGTGGTGGCGGATAGTGAATAGTTAATTGAGGTCGGATGCCAAAAACAAAAGCCGGTACTGCTCTCGCAGCACCGGCTTCAGGTTTACCACGTCAGACTGTTTTAGCCTTACGCGTCATCCTCTTTGGAAGCATCAGCCACAACCACGGCGGCTTTACTGGCTTGCGCCAGGTCCAGCAGTTCGCGCAGAGCAACAGCCACCATGGCGAACTCGACATTGTCTGCCGATTTCAACTCACCCAGCATCGAGGTCCAACGCTCGACCATGTGCTGCTGGTCAGTTTGCCAGCGGGCAACCGATTCAGCGGTATCTTCACCTTCGGTTTGCTGACCCAATACGCTGATGGTCAGTGCTCGCTGCTGCCAGTCGAGGTCGTCACGCAGGCTCTCACGAGCCAGTGCTTCCCAGTGGCTGTTGGTCGGCAGGGTGTTGATCTGTTGTCCCATCCAGCTCAGTGACAGCTGCTCTCCCACTTCGAAGTAGGCCGCAGACACTTCCGATACCGGACGGCCGGTTTCAGTTGCCGCTTCAATAATGCCCAGCGTCGAGTACAGGTTCACAGCACCGGCGGTGTAAGCCGCCAGTTGCTCCGGTACGCCTTGATCCAGACGAGCCTGATACGCCGATTGCCAACGCTCCAGCGCAGAACCACGCAGGGCGTCGCCCAGGTTACCTGCAATCGCGGCAACCGCCGGACGGAAGCTGGCAACTTCAGCTTCAATGTCGATAGAGTAACGACGATTACGCAGGAACCAGCGTGTAGCACGACGCACCAGACGCATCAGTTCCGACATCATGTCTTCCTGCAGCTCGGTCGGAATCTGGTAATCCAGCTCCGTCAGACTCTGCCACAGGCTATCCAGCTGGAAGATGTCGCGAGCGGCGACGTAACAGCGGGCAATGTCGGCCACGGTGGCACCGGTGGACTTATGCAACCGGTGCATAAAGGTGATGCCCATGTAGTTGACCATGTCGTTGGCCAACTGGGTGGCAATGATTTCACGACGCAGGCGGTGGCCGCGCAGCTGCTCACCAAAGCGTTCGTCCAGCGCCTGTGGGAATGCTGTGGTAATGATTTCAGACACATAGCTGTCATTATAGATTTCGGCGGTGTTCAGCTGCTCTTTCAGGTCAGCCTTGGCGTAGGAAATCAGCACCGACAGTTCTGGTCGGGTCAGGCCCTTGCCATTGGCGCGACGCTCGGCCAGCAGCTCATCATCCGGCAGGAATTCCAGCGCCCGGTTGAGTTTGCCCTGGCCTTCGTAGGCCTTCATCAGGCGGGTGTACTCTTCCAGACGGCTGAGGCAGTCCTTGTAGGCCAGCGCGATGGCCTGGGTCTGGCGGTAGTTGTTCTTCAGCACCAGTGACGACACGTCGTCGGTCAGGTCCATAAAGATCTTGTTACGCTGCTTACGAGTGAGGTCGCCGTTGTCCATCACTTCGTTCAGCATGACCTTGACGTTCACCTCGTGGTCGGAGCAGTCCACACCACCGGCGTTATCAATAAAGTCGGTGTAGCTGGCGCCACCGTTAAGGCCAAATTCAATCCGGCCCAGCTGGGTCATACCAAGGTTACCGCCCTCGCCCACCACTTTGGCGCGCAAGTCTTTGCCGTTCACCCGCAGACCGTCGTTGGCCTTGTCGCCCACTTGCGAATTACGTTCGCTGGAGGATTTGACGTAAGTACCGATACCGCCATTCCAGATCAGGTCGACCGGCGCTTTCAGGATCGCGCTGATCAGATCGTTCGGCGGCAGACGATCGGCAGAAATACCGAACACCTGTTTCATTTCAATGGAAATCGGAATGCTCTTGGCGGAACGATCGAAGATGCCGCCACCTTTGGAGATCAATTCCTTGTTGTAATCGGCCCAGCTGGAACGTGGCAGGTCGAACAAGCGTTTGCGTTCTTCCCAGCTAGAAGCAGATACCGGCTTGGGATCAACAAAGATGTGCATGTGGTTAAACGCTGCGACCAGGCAAATATGCTTAGACAGCAACATGCCATTACCGAATACGTCACCCGCCATGTCGCCAATACCCACAACGCTGAAATCTTTTTCCTGCACGTTGTGGCCTCGCTCACGGAAGTGGCGCTGTACCGATACCCAGGCACCCTTGGCGGTAATGCCCATTTTCTTGTGGTCATAACCAATAGAACCACCGGAGGCGAAGGCATCTCCGAGCCAGAAGCCACGGGATACGGCGATTTCGTTGGCGATATCAGAGAAGGTTGCGGTGCCTTTATCTGCCGCGACCACCAGATACGGGTCGTCGCCATCGTGACGCACCACGCGCTCTGGCGGGTACGGCTGGCCTTCTACCAGATTATCGGTAACGTCCAGCAGCGAGCTGATGAAGGTTTTGTAGCAGGCAATGCCTTCAGCAATAAAGGCATCACGGCCACCGTCTTTCGGCAACTGTTTGGCCACAAAACCGCCTTTGGCGCCGACCGGCACGATCACCGCGTTTTTCACCTGCTGGGCTTTTACCAGACCCAGCACTTCGGTACGGAAGTCATCCAGTCGGTCAGACCAACGCAAACCACCACGAGCAACCTTGCCACCACGCAGGTGCACACCTTCAACCCGTGGGGAGTACACGAAGATTTCAAACATCGGACGTGGCAGCGGCATGTCGCTGATCAAGGCCGGGTTAATCTTCAGCGAGATATACGACTTCACTTCGTCATTTTCGTCCAGCTGGAAGAAGTTGGTCCGCAAGGTCGCTTTGATCAGTTCAATATAACGACGAATGGTACGGTCTTCGTTCAGCTGACTGACGTCATCGAGGCTGTCGATGATGTTCTGTTCCAGTTCTGCACAGGCCGCTTCACGCTGCTCGCTATCGCCAACATCCAGCCCAAAGCGGGTGTTGAACAACTGCACCAGCGAGGAGCTGATAGGAATGTAGCGGCACAGGGTATCGGCAATGTAGTTTTCCGAAATACCAAAGCGAATCTGCTTCATGTAACGGGCGTAAGCACGCAGCAGGGAAATCTCTTTCCAGCCCAGCTGGCCACCCAGTACCAGACGGTTAAAGCCGTCGTTCTCGGCCTGACCATTCCAGATGGCGCGGAAGGCATCCTGGAACAGCGCTTTCACTTCAGAAATGCTGATGCTGTCAGACAGGGTGTATTGCAGCAGGAAGTTGTGAATCCACACCACTTCACCGGTTTCGGTGATGATTTCGTACGGGTGTTCGCCCAGCACGCGCAGGCCGAGGTTTTCCAGTACCGGAATCACATCCGACAGCGGCAGGATGGAACCACGATGGAACAGCTTGAAGCGCAGGTGGTTATTGTCTTCTTCCAGCTCGCGGTAGAACACCATGCCGAGGTCGTCCGGCTTGCCTTGCAGCAGGTTTTCCATGTGCTGGATGTCGGCTACGGCAGTACGGGCACCAAAGCTTTCACGGTAACCAGCCGGGAACGCCGAACGGTAGTTATGGAACTGGCGGTTACCGGTTTCTTCGCCCACCTGTTCGATCAAGGCGTCGTGCAGGTCATCCGACCAGGAACGCACCACGCTCTGAATCTTGCGAGCCACCAGCGCTTCGTCGAAGCTGTTATCGCGGTCGCTGTCCAGGCGCAGGGTGTACTGGGCGCGGGCCAGCACCGACTCCGAGAAGTAGGTGGTGAATTCCACATCCAGCGGTTCAAACTCCACTCGCAGCACGCTTTCGATGCGCTGGCGCAGTTCGGTGTTGTAGATATCACGAGGTACATACACCAGGCAGCTAACGAACTTGCTGTAAGTGTCGCGACGCAGGTAAACGCGGGTTTGACGGCGTTCCTGAATATTCAGAATGCTGATGGCGGTTTTGTGCAACTGCTCGACGTCAGACTGGAACAGCTCATCACGCGGATACACTTCCAGAATACGGTTCAGTTCCTTGCCGCTGTGGCTGACCGGATCGAAGTTGGCCAGCGCCCGTACCGCTTCGAGCTTCTTGCGCACAATCGGAATGTTGTTCGGGGTTTCGGTATAAACGATGGAGGTGTAGAGGCCCATAAAGCGCACACCACCAATCACTTCGCCCTTGTCGTTGTAGCGTTTTACCACCACGTAGTCCGGGTAGGCCGGACGATGAACCCGACTACGCACGCCGGATTTCATAAAGCTCACCGGGCTGTCGCCAGTAATAAAATCGTGAATGTCCGCCGACAGGTCTTGCAGCTTCAAACTGGAGCGCTCGGCCCGGTGGAAGCGGAATGTACCGAGGTCTTGCGATTCATCACGCACTACCCACTCTTCTTTGCCTTTCGTTTCGAAGTGGAATTCATCCGACGCCAGGAAGGTAAAGTGATTTTCGCTAAGCCAACGAATAAAGGCTTCGGCTTCCTTGCTTTGCTCGGCTTTGGACTGCTTCAGCTGGTTGGCCACTTCCGTTGCACGCTCAACGATCTTCGGGAAGTCCTCAACGCAGCAGGTCACTTCTTCCAGCACCGAGTGCAGGGCATCGGTCAGACGCTGCAACACGTCCTTGTCGGAATGGTGGTCAAACTCGATATAAAGGATGGCTTCCGGCGTTTTGCTTTTGCCAGGCTTGGCCCAGTCGATGTTACTCTTGAGGTTGTGGTCCTTGTCGCGGCTGGCATGCAGTACACAGTACTGAATCGCATGGAGCGACATCTGACGGGCGTTCAGCTGCATGCGCACCGAGTCGACCAGGAATGGGACATCGTCGCACACCACCTCGACCACCGAGTGCATACTCTGCCAACCGTGGTTTTCATGGTCCGGGTTGAACACCCGAATCTTGGCCTCGCCCGGCTGACGATTCTGGACAAAATGCCAGGTAGACAAGGTGGCACCGTAAAGATCGGCAACCGGTCGTGCCAGCAGTTCGTCAACCGCTGCATTGGCGTAGTAAAGATCGGCAAATTTGCCCAGCGCTTTGGCCTGGGCTTCGGTGTTACGTTCAGAGATGATGTCGTGCAAGGCGGTGAGCATGCTGGAGACCCCGTAAAGTCCACGTTTTTATAAATTTTAAGACTAGCAGTGAATACGAATATTTCAGTGACCTTATCCATGTTAGCGGGTTCACTTCAGGATATGCTCCTGATAACGACTTGAACTTAGTGGATATGCCCCAATCTCACTGGCCGTTCTGGCCGAAATCCATTGTTGCGGATTTGGCCCATTCAGAGAGACTGATCAGACCGCATTACAGGAAATCGACATGTCCCATCAACAAGGATTCCAACAGCTACGCAATGCCCTGCAAAGCCGCATTATTGGCCAGCCTCACCTGGTAGACCGTTTGATGGTGGCGCTGCTGAGCGATGGCCATTTGTTGGTAGAAGGCGCTCCCGGTCTGGCCAAGACCAAAGCCATCAACGCCCTTGCCGACAACGTTGAAGGCGACTTCAAACGCATCCAGTTCACCCCGGATTTGCTGCCCGGCGACATCACCGGCACTGAAATCTATCGCCCCGAACACCACAACTTTGAATTTCAGGCTGGCCCGATTTTTCATAATCTGATCCTCGCCGACGAGATCAACCGGGCACCCGCCAAGGTACAAAGCGCATTGCTGGAAGCCATGGCCGAACGTCAGATCACCGTCGCAGGTGTCACGCGCCAGCTGCCTGAGCTGTTTCTGGTGATGGCGACCCAGAACCCGATTGAGCAGGAAGGCACCTACCCGCTGCCCGAAGCCCAGCTCGACCGTTTTATGATGCACGTAAAAATCGACTACCCGGATGCCGACGCCGAGCTGGCTATTCTGCGTCTGGCCCGCGGCGAAGCCATGAAACAGCCGCCCGTCGAGGTGCCCAAGCTGACCCAGCAAGACATTTTCGCCGCTCGCAAAGAGGTGCTGGAACTGCACATGAGCGAAGCCGTCGAGCAATACATCGTGCAGCTGACCATGACCACCCGCCGCCCCGAGCAATACCACCAGGCACTGGCACACCAGATTGAATTTGGTGCCAGCCCGCGCGGTACCATCGCACTGGAACGCTGTGCCCGCGCCCACGCCTGGCTGATTGGCCGTGACTACGTCAGCCCAAGCGATGTGCAAGCCGTTATTCACGACGTGCTGCGCCACCGCATCCTGCTGAGCTTCGAAGCCGAGGCCAGCGGCCGCAGTGTCGATCAGGTGATCGACGACATCATTCAACTGGTTCCTATCATCTGATCCTTTGACTCGCGGAGAACAACACAGCCATGAACGGAACTGGCGAATTTTCCGGCTTTGAGCTGTTTCATCACGGCCCGCAGGCAGACACCAGCAAGCTCACCGCACTGAGCCAGCTGGCCACGCGCCTGCCGCTGCGCAAACAAAAGAAGGTCCTCAGCGCCATGTCGGGTGGCCACGCGTCGGCCATTCGCGGCCGTGGCCTAGACTACGCTGAAAACCGCCTTTATCAGGCCGGTGACGACATACGGGCAATGGACTGGCGGGTCACCGCTCGCACTGGTGAAGCCCATATCAAGGTGTATCAGGAAGAGCGCGAACGGCCGGTACTGTTGGTAGGCGATTTCCGCGCCAGCATGAATTTTGGCAGTCGCCGTACTCTCAAGCAGCTCGTTTGCGCCGAACTGCTGAGCTTGCTGGGATGGGCTGCCGTACGCGAAGGCGATCGACTGGGGGCACTGCTGTTCAGCGAGACCGACGAACTGGATATCCGTCCGCGCACCGGCAACCGCCAGGTACTGCAACTGATTCGTTCAATCACCGACTTCTGTGACCATGACACACCCCGGGCCAGCCAATCCGACGAACAACAACGCTTCTACCAGCTCATGCTGAACCTGCGCCGCATTGCCCGTCCGGGTACCGCGATTTACATCGTCAGCGACTGGCGAGGTATGAGCAGCGACGCCGAAGCGCAACTATTCCAGCTGCGACGCCATTGCGACATCACCGCCATTCAGGTCCATGATCCACTGGAAGCCGAACTGCCCGACATGGGGTTAATGACACTGACCGACGGCCACCAGCGCAGCAATATTCACACTCACCGCCAACAGCGGCAGCAACACCAGCAAGCCTTCGCCGAGCATCAGCAAGCGTTACACAACCACATGATGCGGCTGTCGACACCGCTGATTTCCGTGTGCACCACCGACCACCCGCTAACGCGTCTGCGTGAGGGCATGGGCTTCAGCCAAAACGTCAGCCAGCCTATCGACAGCTCGGCTGGACGTTCACCAGGCTGTTCGGATGGCAGCTGGAAAGGAGGCCACAACTGATGGCCAACACCACACAACAACTGCCGCTGGCAGACATTCACCTGCCCGAGCCGATTGGCTTCTGGCCATTGGCGCCGGGCTGGTGGATTGTGATTGTTCTGCTGCTGGTGGTTATTGCCACCGCAGCGGCCTGGAGCTATCGCCACTTATGGGTGCCAGCACGGCAACGCAAACTGCGCCGCCAACAAGCGCAAGCATGGGTCGATCGTTTACAGATCCAGATGGGCAACCTCAACCTGGAAGACGCCAGCCAGCGCCAGCAGTATCTGATTGAACTGCAAACCTGCCTGAAACTGTGGATGAAAACCCACGCTCCCCACAACCTGAACCTGATTGGCAAGCCCTGGCTGACGGCGCTGGACCAGTACTGCGTCAACGCCTTCAATAAGGACAGCCTCGAACTGCTGATGAAAGGCCACTACCAGAACCCCGAGTCCATTGCTTTACCGGCTTTGCAAACCTTGCACGAGCAAAGCTGCCGCTGGCTGTTGAATGCTGATCCCACAGCCAAACCCCAAACAACAGTGGAGGCCAGCGCATGAACACCTTGCTGGCCTTTATGGAATCCCTGCAATGGCATTGGCCATGGGCATTTGTGCTGCTGCCACTGCCACTGCTGGCCCGCGCCTTTTTAACCCCACGCCAACCGCAGCAATCCGCCCTGCGCGTTAGTCGTCTGCAACAGTGGTCGACGGAACAACAAAGCACTGGGCCTGGCCGTGAGAGCAATTTGAAACGCCTGTTAGCCCTGCTGGCCTGGTGCTGTCTGGTGACCGCCGTTGCACGGCCATTTCAAATGGGCGAAGCCGTACCGCTGCCCCAAAGTGGCCGCGACCTGATGCTGGCCGTCGACATATCCGGCAGTATGCAAGTAGAAGATATGCAGGTCAGCGGCAGCTGGACCCAGCGTTTGAATGCAGTGAAATACGTGGTCAACGACTTCATCGACCAGCGTCAGGGCGACCGACTGGGGCTGATTCTGTTCGGCTCCAACGCCTACGTTCAGTCACCACTTACCTTCGACCGGGAAACCGTACGCAAATACCTGTTGGAAGCCCAGATTGGCCTCGCCGGAGAGCAAACCGCCATCGGTGATGCCATCGGCCTTGGCGTCAAGCGGCTGCTGTCGCAGCCGTCCGACAGCCGCGTGATTGTGCTATTAACCGACGGTGCCAATACCGCTGGCGAAGTCGACCCGATCAAAGCCGCCGGACTGGCAGCAGACAATCAGGTACGCATTTACACCATCGCCCTAGGAGCCGATTCCATGGTGGTGCCTTCGATATTTGGCAGTCGCCGTGTCAACCCGTCACGGGATCTGGATGAAACCACCCTGACCGAAATCGCCAGAGTCACCGGTGGGGAGTTCTATCGCGCCCGCAACTTTGAAGAATTGCAGAAAATCTACGACGTGATCGACCAGCTGGAACCCACCGAAAAAGACCCCGAACAATTTCGTCCCCAGCACAGCCTGTTCCAGTGGCCGCTGGGGGTGGCACTGACGATCGCCATGCTGCTATGGCTCGCTCAGGCTGCAGTTCCAGCGTTCCAACGGTTGAGCCACAAATCGGAAACTGACCCTGTAAAAGGAGGCCAATAATGGAAAGCACGCTGTTGGAATCCTTCCACTTTATTCGCCCTTTGTGGTTATTGATGCTGATACCCCTGGTTTCCCTGTTGTTGCTGGGCCAGCAACGCCGCAAACAGCAACGACAGTGGCATCAGGTGATCGACCCACAACTGATCGATCACATGGTCGAACAGGCGCCGTCCGGCCAGCACATGCCGCAGCTGCGCTGGCTGGCCATTGGCGGCCTGCTGGCGATTTTTGCCGCCGCAGGCCCCAGCTGGCAGAAGCTGCCACAGCCGGTCTACAAGAATGACGACTCGTTGGTGGTGCTGCTGGATATGTCGTACTCAATGGCCGCAGAAGACGTTAAACCGTCCCGTGCCGAACGGGCGATTCAGAAAGTCCACGACATTCTCAACACCCGCCGCGATGGTCTGACAGCACTGGTCACCTACGCCGGTGACGCCCACACCGTGACGCCGTTGACCGACGACAACGCAACCATCGCCAACCTGCTGCCAGCACTGTCGCCGTTCATTATGCCAAAAGCCGGCAGTCGACCAGACCTGGCCATCCAACTGGCCCAGCATCTGGTTCGGGACGCCGGGCAGAAAGGAGCGCAGCTGCTGCTGATTACTGACGGCATTCAGGACCGTGACATTGGCCGTATTGAAAGCGCCCTCGACACCCCGGATTTCCAGCTGGGCATCATTACGCTGGGTAGTAAGGAAGGGGCACCCATTCCGTTACCCAAGGGCGGCTTTTTGCAGGATGGCAACGGCGCCATGGTACTGCCCAGCCTGAACACCGCGCCGTTCAGCCAATTACAGCAACAAACCGGCATTCAATGGCAGCCCATCAGCCTGCTGGATAACGACTGGCAATCGCTGATTCGCCAACAACCCGTAAACGCCGAAGCCGCAGACAGTGATGGCATCCAGCGTCAGTACGACAGCTGGATAGATGAAGGCTACTGGCTGCTTCTGCCTCTGCTGCCTCTGGCCCTGCTGGTGTTTCGCAAAGGTACCTTCGCCGTTTGCGTGATGGCTGCGGTATTGCTCAGCAGTGCCATCCCTGCCCAACCGGCTTATGCCGAAGAAGCTGGGCAAGTCGCAACAGCGCCTGCAGAGTCCAGCGTCTGGGATAACCTGTGGTCCACCCCCGATCAGCAAGGCTCACAATTGATGGCGACCGATCCGGCTGCCGCCGCCCAACGCTTCGAAGATTCGTCATGGGCAGGCAGTGCCGCCTACAAAGCCGGCGACTATCAGGCCGCAGCCGATGCGTTTGCCAAGGCTTTGGAGCAAAACCCGACAGCCGAAGGCTATTACAACCAGGCCAATGCCCTTGCCCAGCAGGGCAAGCTGCAACAGGCTCTGGACGCCTACGACCAGGCGCTGGCGCAAAGCCCGCACATGGAAGATGCCATCGGTAATCGCAAGATTGTTGAACAGGCGCTCAAGCAGCAACAGCAACAGCAAAATCAAAACCAGTCTCAAGACTCCTCCGACAACTCGTCACAGGATTCTTCCCAAGGTGATGAGCAGAATCAGCAAGATCAAGGTCAGCAACAGAACAGCCAGGGTCAACAAGGTTCTAACCAAGACGGCTCGAATCAAGAAGGCTCTAACCAAAAAGATCAGGGCCAGCAGCAAAGTCAAAGTGGCCAACAGGGTCAACAACAGGGCCAGCCTTCGGATCAGGCAAATGATCAGCAAGGCCAATCTGGTAACAGCGACACATCCGAACAACAAAATGACAAGGACTTCCAGCAGCGCCTGCAACAGCAGCAAAACCAGCAACGTCCATCGGATGCCGAAGCAGGACAGCAGCAGTCCACCGAGCAGCGCCAAGAGCAACAAGAAGGACAAGATCAGGGACAGCAAGATCAGGCACAGACTGCTCAGACGGCGGAACCTGGCGAACAAGGTGATGACCAGACGCCTCAAAACGTACAGCCGTTAGGTGATATTCCGGCCGACAGTTTGAAAAACCTGTCCCCCGAACAACAAGCCAACCTGCGCCAATGGCTGAACCGGGTGCCCGACCAACCAGGTAAATTGCTACAGCGTAAATTCCTGTACCAGTATTCACAGCAGCAACAACAAGAGAACGATCCAGAGGAAGTACTATGGTGATTCGTCGCTGGCTCAAGGGCGAGCCATGTATGCCCAAGATGTGGCTGATGATCATTTTGCTGGCCATCCTGACCAGCCACAACGCACTGGCCGACAGCCTTACCGCCAAGGTAGACCGTAATATGGTGGGCGAACAGGAAACCATCCAGTTTACGCTCACCCACGACCCGCAAATCAGCACCGGTACGCCGGACTTCTCTGGTTTACGCAAGGACTTCGATATTGTTCAAGGCCCCAGCCGCATGAGCAACTCGCGCTGGATCAACGGCCGCAGCAGTTCCAGCACCGAATGGAATCTGATGCTACTGCCCAAACGCACCGGCAATTTGACCATTCCGGCACTGACCATCAATGGCCAAACCAGCCAACCGCTGGCCATCAAGGTCAAGCCCATGTCCGACGCCGTGCGCGAGCAAGCCAGTCGCAACGCCTTTTTTGATATACAGGTGCAGCCGCAACCGGCTTACTACGTTCAGGGCCAGATTCTCTATACCGAAAAGCTCTACTTCAAGGTCAATCACCGCGATGCGTCGCTGTCCGATCTGGCGGTCGAAGATGCCCGTGTGGAGCAAATGGGAGATGCCAAACAGTACACCAGCGTCATCGATGGCGACCGGGTTGGCGTTTATGAGCGCACCTACACCATCCAGCCGGAGAAAGCCGGTGAACTGGTGATTCCGGGGCAACGTTTTCAAGCCACCGCCATTGTTCAGGACCCGTCCTACCCTTACACCAGCCGCCGCCAGATGATCAGTGCCAACACCAAGCCCATTACACTGAACATCCTGCCGATTCCGGCCCAGTACCCCGCTGCGCCCTGGCTACCTGCGGAGCAATTGACGCTGAAGGAACACTTCAGCGCCGATCCGGCGGATTGGAAAGTAGGCGACCCGATTACCCGAACCCTGATTGTTGATACCAAAGGCATGTCGGCCAGCCAAATTGTACTGCCGGATTTACCGCAACCCGCAGGCCTGAAGCAGTACCCGGATCAACCGGAACATCAGGATATCCCCAGCTCCACTGGCGTGTCCGGCCAGTTCCAGCAATCCATCGCCATGGTGCCAACCCGCGAAGGCAAACTGGTGCTGCCAGAAATCCGCATCCCGTGGTGGAACACCCGTAAGAACCAGCTGGAGTACGCCACACTGCCAGAAAAAACGCTGACCATCAGCGCCAATCCGGTACATCAGGCGATCCCACTGCCAGCAGGGCCCAAACAACATTCACAAGCCGCCGTTCCAGCAAACCAAAGCGATTTACAGCAAACAGATGGGCTGCAATTGGATGCCCACCAGCAAACCGAGTGGCTGGGCTTACCAATGAGCTGGTGGGCCATTGCCGGCTGGGCACTGGCCATACTGGGCTGGCTGGCGGTTATTTTGATGACCCTGAAGCAATCTGCAAAGCGCCGCCATGCAGCGCCGAGCAACGACGAAACACCCACCAACAACCAGTGGCAAGCACTGCAAGCCGCCTGCAAAACCACCGATACACTGGCTATTCGAAATGCATTGCAGCAGTGGGTAATGGCCGAACAGCCTTTGGGCGCCCGCAACACGGAAGCCCTGACTCAACAGAGTGAAACGCTGAAAGGATTGCTGCAACAACTGGACGCCAGCCTTTTTTCCGACCGCGCCGAACTGATGCGGTTTGATGGCAAAACGCTTTTGAATGAGCTGAAAGCACTAAGAAAATCAGCGACGGCCACTAGCCGTACGCGGACGGCGCATCAGACCATAAACCCTGACCAGCCGCTGTATCCGAATTAAGGAATCGATTAATGCCAGAGCTCAAGACCATTGGCCTGTTTGTGCTGACTGCATTGGCCGAGATCATCGGCTGCTATTTGCCATATTTGTGGCTACGCGAAGGTAAATCCGTTTGGCTATTACTGCCTGCGGCGTTGAGCCTGGCAGCCTTTGCCTGGTTGTTGACGCTGCATCCAACGGCAGCGGGACGCGTGTATGCCGCTTACGGCGGCGTCTACATTTTTGTGGCAATTCTGTGGCTTTGGCTGGTCGATGGGATTCGACCATCGCAGTGGGATATCGTCGGGACGCTGATAGCCATGCTGGGCATGGCCATCATTATGTTTGCGCCCCGGAGCTAGCAGGTCAGCCAACCACGATGCCGTGCTCAGCCAACAAGGCCACCAGCGCGGCTTCATCCTTGACCGGCACTTCCAATTGGTTGGCTTTAGCCAGCTTGGAACCGGCTTTCTCGCCCGCCACCAGAAAGTCGGTTTTGGCCGATACACTGCCCGTCACCTTTGCACCTAACGCCTGCAAGTGCGCCTTGGCCTCATCACGGGTCAGCACCGACAGCGTGCCAGTAATCACCACCACCTGACCGTCCAGCGGCAATTCACCTTCGGCCGCTGCAACCGGTTCTGCTTCATCCCAATGAACACCGGCTTTCTGCAACTGTTCGATGACGGTGCGATTGTGTTCTTCCGCAAAGAAGTTCATCACGTGCTCGGCAACAACGTTACCTACGTCCTGCACTGCAATCAGCTGATCCAGCGTGGCATCCATAATGGACTGCAGGAAACCAAAGTGCGCTGCCAGGTTTTGCGCCGTCACCACGCCCACTTCACGAATGCCCAAACCGTACAGGAAACGCGCCAACGTGGTGGATTTGGCTTTCTCCAAAGCGGCCAGCACGTTCTGAGCAGATTTAGGACCCATGCGTTCCAGACCGGCAATATCATCCAGGGTCAGATGGAAAAGATCGTCGACGGAGTCGATCAAGCCGGCATCCACCAGCTGGTCGACCAGTTTGTCGCCCAAACCTTCCACGTCCAGCGCCTTGCGGGAAGCAAAGTGTTTGATGGCCTCTTTGCGCTGGGCAGCACACACCAAACCGCCGGTACAGCGGGACACGGCTTCACCTTCGACTTTCTCAACGTGAGAATCGCACACTGGGCAGCGTGAAGGCATGTAGATCTTCTTGGTATTGCCAGTCCCTTTTGATCTAACCACAGACACAATCTGGGGAATCACATCACCTGCTCGCCTTACAACGACCGTATCGAATATACGAACATCAAGCCGAACTATTTCATCCATATTATGTAATGTGGCATTACTGACGGTCACTCCTGCAACCTGAACCGGCTCCAGACGAGCAACCGGTGTCAGGACACCCGTTCGGCCGACCTGAAAATCCACCGCTAACAAGCGGGTCATTTGCTCCACTGCCGGGAATTTGAAGGCAATGGCCCAGCGCGGTGCACGAGCAACAAAGCCCAGCTGCTGCTGCAATGCCAGGTTGTTCACCTTGAACACGGTACCGTCGATTTCGTAATCCAACCCCATGCGTTTTTCAGCTAACGCCTGATAGCACTCCAGCGCCTGCTCAACGCCCAGAGCCACACGGGTTTCCGGGTTAATCTTGATGCCCCACAGGCGAATCTGGTCCAGCACCGCCCGGTGAGTTTCCGGAAAGCTGTACTCATCAGATACCACGCCCACGCTGTAGGCGCAGAACTCCAACGGACGCTTGGCGGTAACGCTGGAATCCAATTGGCGCAAGGAACCCGCAGCAGCGTTCCGCGGGTTGGCAAATACCTTTTCATCGGCTTCACGGGCCTTGCGGTTGTATTCCTCAAAGCCCGGCTTTGGCATATAGACTTCACCGCGGATTTCAACGCGCTGCGGGTAATCTCCGGCTGTACCCTTAAGCTTCAGTGGTACGTTCTGGATAGTACGCACATTGGTGGTGACGTCTTCACCGGTAGTGCCATCGCCGCGAGTCGCAGCACGAACCAGTTGGCCGTCTTCGTACAGCAAGCTCACTGCCAGGCCGTCGAGCTTGGGCTCGAACACCAATTCAATATCCGTGCTGGATTTCAGACGATCCTGAACCCGCTGATAAAACGCCCGAAATTCCTCAGCATTCATGGCGTTGTCGAGGGACAGCATTGGCAGTTCATGCTGTACCTCGTCAAACGCCGACAAAGGTGCAGAACCCACCCGCTGGGTTGGCGAGTCGTTGGTAATCAGCTGCGGATTGTCTGCTTCCAGCGTCTGCAACTCACGCATCAACTTGTCGTATTCAGCATCCGGGATCGCGGGTTCATCCAGTGCGTAATAGCGATAGTTGTGGTCGTTAATCTGCTCACGAAGGGCATTAATACGGTCGGAGGCGGTGCCTGGAGTAGCCATGTATCTGCTTTCTCAACATTCGTACCCGGCCCATTTGGCAGCCGGGTTAAAAACAAAAAGCCCAGCTGTTAGCTGGGCATGATTCCGTGCTGTGCTGACAAGGATCAGCGACGCTTGCCGGCAGCCATCTTTTTGGCCTTGAGGGCCTTGCGGCGTTCGTATTCCTGGATTTGCTGACGGTCGTGTTCAACCGTTTGTTTGGTGAACGTGCTGCGAGAGGAGTCGCGCAGTTCAGCATGCAGGTGATCGGCCAGCACACGGGCCATTTCAGACATGGCCTGATAAGCTTCTAACGGGCGTTCTGCACCCGGCAAGCTCATAAAGAAGGTCAACCCGGAAAAACGTTCGTCTTCCATGGTGGCCGGATTGAAAATACCCGGCTCGTAGGTTTGTGCGACCGAGAACTGAATCGGTCCTTTGCCATCCGCTTCTTCAAAACGGTGGAAAATACGTTCGTGGCCAAAGCGCAAGTCACAACCGTCGAACAGGTGCAGCAACGAGCGGCCAGAAAAGCCTTCCGGGTCTCGTGCTACGGCATTAATCACCAGTACCACTTCCGCCTGTGCCCGATCGGCCAATTGCTCCGCATCGTCGTTGGCGTAAATAACCAGCTCACTGCCCTGGTCTTCACCCTGCTCTTCCTGCATGTCGATTTCTTCTTGCAGGGTTGGCTTGTCGCCTTTGTGGTACTCGGATGGACCGGTCAAGGATTCTTCCAGCGTTTGTCGACGTGGCGATGTGTCAGTGTCGTCGCCATCTAACAGCTGTTCGCTTTCACTGCCATTGGAGTCATCAGAAGCAGCACTGACGTCTTTGCCTTCCAGCTTCGACAATTCCATGTCCAGTTCCTGACCGAGGGATTCCACCGACATCAACAACGGTACGTCTTCGTCCAGATCCACCGGGCGAGCCTTCGGAATGATGGAAGCCGTTTCCTGCAGGGGCACCAGCTCTTCCTCGATTTCGCGGGTGCGTGTGTTCAACCAGGATTGGATGTTTTCCTGCATCTGGTCGTTGTCGTTGTCATTATCACTGCCACTGTAATCAGAAGCGTCTACTCGGGATTCGCTCTGGGCCGCCGTGTTGTCAACGACCGGGGTATCCACAGTCTGCTCTGAAGCCGCCTCAGCTGGCACATCGAGTTGGTCACCTTGCGGTGTGCTCAGCTCAGTGGCTTGTGGCGTTTCCAGAACCGTTTCTGGTGCCGGTTGCTGTTCATGGCTGTGCTGTTTATTACTCTGGGCTGACTGGTCAGTGTCCACGGCGCTGCGAACTCGAACCGGTCCCAGATCATCGCCATCAAATCCAGCATCCAGATCCTTGAACACGGGTTCCTTTCGCTCGGCCGGCTTATGAACCGCTGCAGAGCTACCGGTAGCAGTACTCGCCGAGCCTGTATGGGCAGCGGCCACGCGACCGCGCATGGTCGGGATCTCCGGGCGTTTTTTCTCTTCTCGAGGCTTGCCGGCTGGTGATTTGCCATCAGGGCCAGCGGCCTCATCGTCATCACCAACCACACGAAAACCACCGGTTGGCAATTCCGGGTTGTCATCGCTTTCAGGGAAGTTGAAGTCGTTTTTAATATCGAGCTTGAGGGCTTCGGCACGGGCTTTGCGCATCCGGCGCAAACCGTCCAAAACAATAATAACCACCACAAGCAAGCCAAGAATGATGGTCAGGGTTTGCCAACTCATGTCCTTAAATTCCTCTTATCCACGTTTCCCTTGGCTGGGGTCTGATGTCACAGCAACCCGATGTAAACAGCACGGGAAATCACAATTATTCAATCATTTCGGCAGCTTCCTCGACATCGACAGATACCAGTCGGGAAACACCAGGTTCTTGCATTGTGACGCCCATCAATCGGGACGCCATCTCCATCGCAATCTTGTTGTGCGTAATGTATATGAACTGCACCTTTTCTGACATGGCTTTTACCAGTCGGGCATAACGACCGACGTTGGCATCGTCCAGTGGCGCATCCACCTCGTCCAGCATACAAAACGGTGCCGGATTCAGTTGGAAAATAGAAAACACCAGAGCAATAGCGGTCAGTGCTTTTTCACCACCCGACAACAAGTGGATGGTGCTGTTTTTCTTGCCCGGCGGCCGCGCCATGATGGCAACGCCCGTCGTCAGCATGTCCTCGTCGGTCAAATCCAACGAAGCATGGCCACCGCCGAATACTTTCGGAAACAGGTCGGCCAGTCCCGCATTGATTTTATCAAAGGTCTCTTTGAATCGGGTACGGGTCTCACGATCAATTTTCTGAATCGCACTCTCCAGAGTGGCCAGTGCGGTTTCCAGATCTTGGTGTTGGGCATCGAGATAGGTTTTTCGTTCAGACTGAACCTTGTATTCGTCGATAGCGGCAAGGTTAATGTTACCCAGTCGACGGATTTTTTCTGCGATGTCCTCGAGATCCTGCTGCCAACGTTCGCTGTCGGCGTCTTCTGGCATGTTCTCCAGCACGTCCTTGAGCGTGAGTTTTTCTTCCTGCAACTGCTCAATCAATGCCTGACGGCGGATATCCAGCGCCTGGCACTCCATCCGCACCGATTCCAGCTGATTGCGAACATCCAGTATGTGCTGGTCGACCTTGCTACGATCAGCTTCCAGTTGCCGCAAGCCGGCTTCGGTTTCGTCCAGCGCCCGGCGAGCCTCCTGCACCTTGAGTTCGGCTTCCTGACGCTGTTCCAGCATTTGCTGTAATTCGGCTTTCAGCAGTTCCAGATCGGCACTGTGGTCCTGCTGCTGACTGTCCAGCACCATCTGACGTCGCTGACGCCACTGCTGCAATTGCAGTTCGAGCCGCTGTACAGCCGTTTGCAGTGCCTGCTTGCGGCTGCTGGTTTCCCGTTGACCCAGTTCAAACTGGTGCCAGACCTGCTGTTGTTGCTGAACCTGGGCTCGGGCGTCTTCCAGCTTCAGTTTGAATTCGCTTTGTTGCTCCAGCAGCCGGTCACGTTCATCCGCGTGGGTTTCAATAGCGTCGTGAGCAAGCTGTCGTTCAATCCGCAATTGCTCCAGTTCTTCCTGTTGCATCATGCGCTGTTCGCGGGCCTCTTCGAGGTCGCTGTCAATGCGTTCGCTGCGCTGGGCAAACTGTTCAGCACGGGCCTGTTTGGCCGCCAACTGCGAGGTGAGTTGGGTCAATTGGGCGCTGGCCTGCTGCCATTCGCGTTGGGCGCTGTCGCGCTGTTGTTCCAGCGTGTGCATCCGCAGCTGGGCGGATTCCAACTCCACTTCCCAATCTTCAACGTCCATATCGAGCTGGTCCCACTGCTCGTGCAGCAGCTCCATTTCCTGCTGGCGCGCCAGCAGGCTGCCTTGCTCTTCCGCTTGTTTGTGCACCCGAATCCAGTGCTGGCCAATGCGAGTGCCGTCCGGAGTGATCCAGTATTCGCCAGCGTCCAGCTGGCTGCGTTGCTGCAACGCCTGCTGCAACGACGCTACGGTACGAGCACCAGCCAACAAGTCGGCCAGACCCGTATTGGCGCTGACCTTATGTAACAGAGCATCGCTTGCAGCGGCAGACGAATCCAGCATCGGAGCGGCCTTGTCGCGAAACACCAACCGCCCTTCGTTGAGGCTATCGAGCCATTTGGCGGCTTGATCGAGATCGTCTATCAGCAAAGCGTGCAGGTGGTCTTCCAGCACAATTTCAACGGCTTGCTCCCAGCCGGATTCCACTTGTAGCTGCTGCGCCAACCTTGGCGCTCGCGCCAGCTGCCGGCTTTCAAGCCAGCGAGAGACGCTTTCATTGCTTTGGCCCATGGCGGCTTTCTGCAAGGCTTCCAGGGTTGCCTTGCGACTGTTCAGTTGGCTGAGTTGCTCACGCCCTTCGGTTACCTGCTTACGCTGGGTTTCGATGCTGCTGCGCGCTGCTTCGACTTGTTCGCGCACTTCTTCAGCGCGCATTTGCTGCTCTTCGGCTTGCAGTTCAAATTCGCTGACTTCTTCGCGTAGCAGCTCGATTTCTTCCAGTTCAGGATTGTCTTGCAGCTGCTGTTTTTCGCTGTTCAGACGCTGGATTTGCTGATCCAGCCGCAGTAGCTGCTGATCCAGCGAAGCAATGCGGGATTGCGCCACTTCGGCCTGCCGTGCAGGTTCACCTGCCCGCTGGGTAAATTGCTGCCAGTCGTCTTGCCAGCGTGCTTGCAGTGCTTCGACGTCTTCCAGTTCCAGCCGTGCTTGTTCCAGCTGTTCGCACAGCAGCTCCTGCTCTTCTTCCTGATCAAGATTCTGGTTATCGAGCCGTTCCAGTTCGAGCTGATCGTTTTCCAGCGCTTGCAGGGTTTCTTCAATCTGACGGTCGGCTTCAGCCAGGTTGCGATCCAGCTCCAACGACATTTGCGACTGGTGCTCAATTTTCTGTTCCTGACGAGCAATCCGGGCACCCACTTCGTAGAACTGGCCCTGAAGTTCCTGAAAGCGCTCGTTGTGTTCGGATTGCTGCAAACGCAGGGCTTCGTTGTCCCGCTCGATCCGGGTTTGTTCAGCGTTGTGCTGCTCCATGCGGGTTTCCAGCTCGGCAATTTTCAATTCCCGTTGCTGGTAGTCGTTGTTCAGCGATTGCCATTTGAGGGCTTGCAGCTGGGCTTTTTTGCTGCGTTCTTCCGCTTTCAGTGCCTTGTATTTTTCAGCGGCGTCGGCTTGTCGTTGCAGGTGGCCAAGCTGGCGTTCCAATTCATCACGGATGTCCTGCAAGCGCTCCAGGTTTTCCAGCGTGCGGCGCATGCGATTTTCGGTTTCCCGACGACGATCCTTGTAGCGCGAAATGCCCGCGGCTTCTTCGACGTAAACGCGCAATTCCTCGGGTTTGGCTTCGATCAGGCGCGAGATCATGCCCTGTTCGATGATGGCGTAGGAGCGCGGTCCAAGGCCGGTGCCAAGGAAGAGGTCGGTGATGTCTTTGCGGCGACAGCGGCTGCCGTTCAGAAAATAGGTCGATTGGCCATCGCGTGTTACCTGGCGGCGCACGCTGATTTCGGTGTAGGCGGCGTATTCGCCACGCAAGGTTTGGTCGGTGTTATCAAACACCAGATCCACACTGGCCTTGCCGACGGGCTTACGCTCGGATGAGCCGTTGAAGATAACGTCAGTCATGGCGTCGCCACGCAGGTATTTGGCGGAGCTTTCGCCCATTACCCAGCGCACGGCATCAATGGTGTTCGATTTGCCACAACCATTGGGCCCGACAATGCCGGTCATGTTGGTGGTAAAGGGAACGGTGGTCGGGTCGACGAACGACTTGAAACCGGCGAGTTTGATGGCCTTCAGGCGCATAATGAGTGGGTGCCAAACAACTGAACTGACTGGCTATGATAACCAGCCAGACTGCAATTGAATACGGTTCTTGAGTGCCAGAACCCCATTCAGACCAAGCACTGGGCTGTTGAGAGTGCCCATAGCGGTCAAACTGGCAGAAACAGAGGGAATAAGGGCTCTGGCGAGCCCCATACGATCAGAGTAGCGACCGGAATCAGGCGTTAACGGCGGTTACTTCCCCTGCTTCGCCTTTTTCGATGGCACCAATCACCAGCGCACTGTGGTGCTTGAAGTAGTGGTTCACCTGAGCCGGTACGGAATCGATGTCACCTTTCAGCGAGCACTCTACCAGGTCGGTAATAAAGCGCGTGCATTCATCGATTTCGCTGAGGTTTTCGCGCACAGCCAGAGCCAGCGTGCGATGCACGGGCGGACGCAGGTTTTCCAGTGCAGTGGTCAGGTATTCGTTGTCTGCCACGATGGCTGCAGCGCTGATCAACTCAAAACTGGCTTCTGCGAACAAGTGCTCATCATGAATGGCTGCGCTGTTGCGTAGTTTTTCAATCAACCGGCCCAGTTCAAGCTTGTCGCTTTCATTGGCTTTCCATACCAGACGTTCAGCCAGCATCTCCAGCAGGTTGCCGTACAGGCGATACAAACCACGAACACGATCGGCATTCAGCTCACTGACGAACGCACCGCGACGCGGCAAAATAGTGACCAGATGAAGTCGTTGCAGGATCAACAAAGCTTCGCGAACAGAACCACGGCTCACTTGAAGCTCATTAACAATACGGGCTTCCTGAATTCTTTCGTTATTCACCATGTCACCCTGAATAATCCGGGTGGCCAGGTGATTAGCGATTTGTTCAGCCAGACTTTCGGCTACCACAAATGCCATTGTTCATTCCCTCTATTATCGCAATTCTAATCGGTGTAACGGAGTGGCTGGGTACAACGCAGCCAGCTTGTGCGGTTTGTTTGAGCACATGCGATGGAGTTGCATTCAATCCGGACAGGTAAAACAGCGTGGATAACCTTGCAGATTGTTGCATACGCCGCCACCGTTGCGGTTTAGGGCCGCACCCTGTGCGCCAGCGTAGCCTGAATTCTGGTAACAGACTGTCAGGACTTTGTTTTTCTTTGTGACAAGATTATAGACAAAACCGGATGCAATCCTGTTATGACGTCACGATAGACGGCATTAAAGCATGAACCGGATCATTGATAATCGTTTTATTATGCTATTGGCAACAATATATATAGTCAAATCTCATAAGCATAGAACGATATTGAACACTTGTTTGCTCAACAAACCCATTCTTTTCAGACGTACGGTAAAGTTTATTAAACGAACGGCAACGAGTTTGAGTTATTTTATTTATCGTTTAGTAACTTAGATTTTTAGAATTACTAGCCGTGAAGCATAAACTTTGCCTGGACATCAAAAGGCTTATCCGCAGACCGTTGGAAAATACCGGAAACAACGTTTTCAAAGTGGCACCAAATCGGCAGGCAAAATGACAACACCATCAGCAACCCCCATTCTGCCTGCCTTCCACAGCAACCGCCATCTGCTTGCCAATATCGACAATGTGCCGGGGGGAGTCCCTAGCGCTTGAACCTGAGTACCAGCAAAACACCGCCAATAATCAGCGCCATTCCCGCCAACATCAGTAAGGTCAGAGGCTCTCCCAACACCACAACGCCCATTCCAACGGCCAGTGGTGGCACCAATAATTGGAGCTGCCCTGCCAGCTGGATGCCCAACCTGGGCAGTACCTGATACCAACCAAAATAGCCAATTCCCGAGGCGACAACACCGGATGCCAGTGCCAGTAGCCAGCCTTCTGGCACCGGAGATAGTTCCACCCACGGCAACAATAAAACCGAAATAAATGACGCGACGACAAAAGCGGATTGCACATCAGCCAGTGGATTGGTTGACCCCTGCCCCATTACGACAAAACCCGCCCATCCCAGGCCCGCCAGCACCATCACAATGACCGGCCACCATCGCTGGATTTCACTGCCCGGCAACAGCAACACGGCCAACCCCAGCATCGCCAGCAAGACTCCGGCCACCTGCCAACCATTCAGCCGCTGACCTCGCCAGAATGCCGTGAGTTGCAGAGTCAGCTGCACGGTTGTGAACAGGACGAACGCTCCCAAACCGGTATCGAGGTGGATATAAGCGGCCGAAAACGCCGCGGCATAGACAAACAGCCCAAGCCCCAGTAACCCGTTACGACGGTTCAGCAGTGGCAAGGATCGCTTTTCGTTGCCACCGCGCTTGAAACCTGACAACAGCGACAGCATCAGCGCACCGGACGTCAGGCGAATAACAGTAAATAGCTCGGGGTCGAAGTGATATTCCCGCATGGCCCAGCGACACAGCAAGGAATTAGCGGCAAAGGCCAGCAATACCCAGGCGGTCACCATCAACAGCGAGCGAGTTGGGGACGAAGATTGATCTGCTGCGTGCATGGCCAGGTCCTTTTGTTGTTATTGTTTTTATTGAGCAGGGTGATTCAGAGGATCTCTGGAGCCACTGCCGCATAATGGCTACCATACCTGCGCTATTGAGGCTTACAACGATTAATTGGGGCACACCATGATTATGCTTGTTCTTGGACTGGTTCTGTTTTTGGGGATTCATTCGGTGGTGCTGTTTTCCCCCGACATGAGAGATCGGCTGATGCAGCAGTTTGGCAAACTTCCCTACCGCGCTGTGCACTCGATTGGCGCCGTCGTTGGTCTGGGGTTGATCGCCCACGGTTACGCCGCCGCCCGTATGGACCCTTTGTGGCTCTGGATTCCGCCGTTCTGGATGAACCACATCAACCTGTTACTGACGGTGTTTGCTGCTATTTTTGTTGGCGCAGCCCTGGTGCCTGGCAGCTGGATCAAGGCCAAAACCGGCTCACCCATGCTGTTGGCCATCAAGACCTGGGCCTTTGGTCATTTGCTTTGCAACGGCGGCCTGCACGATGTGCTATTGTTTGGTTCCTTCCTGGCGTGGGGTGTGGTGGGTTATATCATTCATCGCAAACGCGATCGTGCCAATGGCGTGGTTCGCGAGGGTAAAATTGCGTGGGATGGCATTTCCGTAGTGATTGGTTTGGCGCTGTGGGCGGCTTTTGCCTTCTGGCTCCATGCATTGCTGATTGGTATTGCGCCAATGCCGATGTAATTCGACCAGGCGCTGTTTGACTGACAAGAGTTATGGTCCAGAAGTTATTAGCACCACAAAAAACGCCCGCCTGATTGCTCAGGCGGGCGTTTTTTATGGGTAGATCACTGAGCTTGTTGGGCGAGGCCCAACCTACAGGCCGCTTTGACCGTAGGCTGGGCCCCGCCCAGCAAATTACGCCCAACGAAAAGCCTGTATCAGTCCAGACGTTCCCACACAGTGGCGATGCCCTGACCCAGGCCGATACACATGGTGGAGACACCATAACGACCGCCCTTGTCTTCCAGCACGTTCAACAACGTGGTGGAAATACGAGCACCGGAGCAACCCAGTGGGTGACCCAACGCAATCGCACCGCCGTTAACGTTAATACGTTCGTCGGCGATTTCGGTCAGTTTCAGGTCCTTGATGCATGGCAGTGACTGAGCCGCGAAGGCTTCGTTCAGCTCCCAGTAATCAATGTCAGTGGTTTCCAGACCGGCACGCTTGAGCGCTTTCTTGGTCGCAGGCACCGGGCCATAACCCATGATGGCCGCATCCACACCAGCGACAGCCATGGATACGATACGAGCACGTGGCTTCAAACCCAGCTCTTCGGCTTTTTCCGCACTCATCAGCAGCATGGCCGCAGCGCCATCGGTGATCTGCGAAGAGGTACCCGCTGTTACGGTACCGCTCTTTGGATCAAACGCCGGACGCAGGTTACCAAGAGTTTCAGCGGTGGTTTCCGGACGGATGGTTTCGTCTTCGGTAACCAGAATCTGCTTGCCGTCAGCGTCGTGACCCAGACACGGAACAATCTCGTTCTTGAACTTGCCATCCAGCGTCGCCTGATGGGCGCGAGCATGAGAGCGAGCGGCAAACGCGTCTTGCTGTTCACGGCTGATGCCGTGCATCTTGCCCAGCATTTCAGCGGTCAGGCCCATCATGTTGGAAGCCTTGGCGAAGTGCTTGGAAGAGGCCGGGTTGTGGTCAAAACCATGGGTCATTTCAACGTGACCCATGTGCTCAACACCACCGACCACAAACACGTCGCCGTTGCCCGTCATAATGGCTTGAGCTGCGGTGTGAATCGCACTCATGGCAGAACCACACAGACGGTTAACGGTTTGGGCACCGGCTTCTTTTGGCACCTTGGTCAGCAGACCGATTTGGCGGGCGACGTTAAAGCCCTGCTCTTTGGTCTGGTTCACACAGCCCCAGATGATGTCTTCCACCAGTTTGGCTGGCACGTTCGGGTTGCGATCGAACAAGGCGTCGATCAGGGTCGCCGACAGGGTTTCAGCACGCACGTTGCGGAATACACCGCCTTTCGAGCGGCCCATTGGCGTGCGAACCGCGTCGATCACTACCACGTCTTTTGGATTCAGGGTTGTCATATTGATCTCCAGATTCGCTCTTATTCTGCCGCTTCGGTGTTGCCGAAGTAGCTTTCGCCATTGGCGGCCATTTCACGCATACGGGCAGTTGGCTCGTACAGTTTGCCCAGATGCGCAAACTGGTCGCAGAGGGCCACAAACTCAGCCATGCCAACGGTGTCCATGTAGCGACAAGCACCACCACGGAATGGAGGGAAACCAATACCGAAGATCAGACCCATATCGGCTTCTGCCGGAGTCGCAACGATGTTTTCTTCCAGACAGCGAGCAATTTCAATGCACATTGGAATCATGCAGCGAGCAATGATCTCATCGGCTTCGAAGTCTTTTGACTCAGCAACTACAGGCTTGATCAGTTCGTAGGCGGCTTCGTCGACCACTTTCTTCGGCTTGCCCTTACGGTCTTTCTCGTACTTGTAGTAACCCTTGTTGTTCTTCTGGCCGTAACGCTCGTTTTCGAACATCACTTCCATCGAAGTCTTGTAGTCGGCTTTCATGCGATCCGGGAAGCCGTCAGCCATCACTTCGTTGGCGTGCACACCGGTATCAATACCCACTACGTCCAGCAGGTAAGCCGGGCCCATTGGGAAGCCAAACTTCTCCATCACCTTGTCGACTTTCTGGAAGTCGGCACCGTCGCGCACCAGCGCAGAGAAACCCGCGAAGTAAGGGAACAGCACACGGTTAACCAGGAAGCCCGGGCAGTCGTTCACCACAATCGGGGTTTTGCCCATTTTCTTGGCGTAGGCAACCACGGTGGCAACAGCTTCTTCGGAGGTCTTTGAACCACGGATCACTTCCACCAGCGGCATCATGTGTACCGGGTTGAAGAAGTGCATACCAAGGAAGTTTTCCGGACGCTTGAGGTCAGCGGCCAGCAGGTCGATGGAAATGGTCGAGGTGTTGGAAGTCACCACGGTGTCTTCGGTTACCTGATCTTCCAGGTCGGCCAATACGGCTTTTTTGACTTTCGGGTTTTCAACCACCGCTTCAACCACAACATCGACATCGCCGAAATCGCCGTAGCTGAGGGTTGGACGAATGCGGTTCAGTGCTTCGCCCATCTTGTAAGCAGTCATCTTGCCTTTTTCAACGCGCTTGGACAGCAGCTTGTTGGCTTCAGACAAGCCCAGCTCAATGCCCGCTTCGTTGATGTCTTTCATCAGGATCGGTGTGCCCTTGTAGGCGCTCTGGTAAGCAATACCCCCACCCATGATGCCGGCACCCAATACCGCCGCCTTGTTGGTCGGCTTGGCAACCTTGTCGTAATCCTTGGCTTTCTTCTTCAGCAGCTGGTCGTTCAGGAACAGACCAATCAAAGCCTGGCTTTCGGTGGTTTTGGCCAGTGTTGCAAACCCCTTGGCTTCAGCCGCCAGGGCTTTTTCGCGGGTCATGCTGCAGTGTTTCTGCATGGTCTTGATGGCCATGATTGGCGCTGGGTACTGACCTTTGGTCTGACCCATAACGAATCCTTTGGCGGTTTCAAACACCATCATGGATTCCATCGGGTTCAGCTTCATCTTGCCAGTCTTATCGGCACGACGCTGCTGCCAATCCAGCTCACCCGCAATCGCGGATTTCAGCATCGCGATGGCATTTTCACGCAGGCTTTCCAACGGGAAGACCGCATCCACCGCACCGTCAGCCAGCGCTTTGTCGGCGCGCTGCTCGTTGCCCATGCAGATCCATTCGATGGCGTTATCCGCACCAATCACACGTGGCAGACGCACGGTGCCACCAAAGCCCGGCATGATGCCCAGTTTCACTTCCGGCAGGCCGATTTTGGCGCTGTCGGCCATCACTCGCAGGTCGGTCGACAGTACCATTTCCATACCACCACCCAGTGCAACGCCATTGATGGCCGACAAGGTTGGTACTGGCAGGTCTTCCACCGCACTGAAAATGGAGTTGGCGAAACCCAGCCACTCGACGATGGATTCTTCGCTGCCAGCAAAGTAGCCGCCGAATTCAGTGATATCGGCACCGACAATGAAAGCATCCTTGCCAGAGCTGATCAGTACGCCTTTTACCCCGTCAGCAGCGGCAACGGCTTTGGTGGCCTGTTCCAGTTCCTGCAAGGTAGCGCGGTTGAATTTATTGACGGATTCGCCCTGAAGGTCGAACTTCAGTTCGGCGATGTCACCTTCGATCATGCTTACCGTGATGGCTTTACCTTCGTAAATCATCAACTGATCTCCAAGTGTGAAGTTAGCGATTGGGACTGCTGGTGCTCTGAGGCGTTGTTAGCAGTAGTCATTGTTATTCTGCTGTCTTGCTGCGATTGGCGATACCTCGGGGCGTCGCCATCTGACAGCAATATTTCAAACAAGTGATTCATACGACCGTTTGAATATACATCAACCTTCCTTGAATACGCCGCCAAAGTCAACACTCGCGACGCCGTAATCAAATAACCGGCTTTATGGACTGTTAAAGAATAGCCCCGGTTCAGACAAAGTGACTGCGCTCAAAGCCACAAAAAGCATTCATAACCAAATCGCCATGAGTGGACATTGAAAACGCATCTATTCCGGCCATACGCACTAGTACCAAGGTACTAATACGGGACAAGCCGCACCGGCTGGCTTAAGATGTGGCACGTTGATCTTAATGTTGCGAGAGCACCGAACACAGATTTGGGCCCGCACGCCGCGTTTTCCAAGGTTTCCACAGAAGAAACCAGAGGCGCCGGTGGAAGAATAAAAATAAAACAGAGACAAGAAGACAGAGGCCACACCATGATCACAGCCATCCGCTCGCTCGGGCTGCTCGCTGCCCTGATGCTATCCACGCTGTCGGCACACGCCGAATCCAATACCCTGATGCAACACCTGCAGCATATGCGCCTTGCGTCCGTTGGGGTTATGACCGACTTCTTTATGTACACCGGCCTTGAAGGCGACCGCAAATACGCCCGTCGAATGGATTCTGATATGGAATCGTTCGAGGTGGCGATCGAAAAAGCCCGTGAACAGTCTGAAGGCAGCGCCCACGCCGCTGAAGTCGAAAAAATCCGCCAGCGCTGGCTGTCATTTGCACGTTCGCTGCAAGCCAACCGCGATGCCGTCAAAGACCTTGGCTATGCCGACGAACAGTCTGTTGAGCGTTTGAACCGGCTCAACGAAGACCTGGTTAACCAGATTGGCGCTGTGTACCAGAAAGTTGCGGGCAAAACCCCGGCCGACCCGATGATCGAGAAAACCCGTGAAATGGCGTTGTTGCTGCAGGAAATGACCACCCACTACGCCGCCAGCTCTTCCGTCACCATGGATGAGGAGTTCCTGAGCCAGTACCGCAACAGCATGCAGGAACTGACCAGCGCGTTTGAATTTCGCCTCAACGACCTGAAGTCGGCTGCCAACCAGCGTTCTACGTATGTGTTGATGGACAACATCAACAATAAATGGCGCTTCCTGCGTAACTCCATTACCCGTCAACACGAAATGGACGTGCCGTTTCTGGTGATCAGCTACAACGACCGCATCATTCGTCACCTGGAAGAACTGGAAGGCCGTATTCACAGCTCCTGATACGCCGCCCTTTCAGACATCCAGATAGCAAAACGCCACAGCCGGCAATCCGACTGTGGCGTTTTTATGTATCTGGCATCCGGTTCAAAACAGCTAGCGCATGCGCTGCAACACTAGTTCATCAGCCATCAGGCGCAGGCCTTCCAGCACTTTCAGGTACTTTTCTGCCGACGCACTCTTTTGTTCGGCGGCAAACAGCACAATGCGGTTTTCGTACACTTCCAGCATTTTCAGCTCATCGTCCATCGACGACAGCAAGCGCACCAGTTGCGGAGCCAGAGCCTCCGCCCGGGCAACCGCTGCCTCGTGATCTTTGGCTTCAGGCAGGTCGTGCCAGGCCCAACCATCAGGCAGTCCAGCGGCTTCCCAGCCTTCCTGACCGACAATACGAAACAGCAATTGCTGACGCGCTTTCTCACCGTGAGGCGGCTGCGGCACCATCAGGGTGTAGCCGGTGGCGGTAATGTCTTCCCGCACACCGGTTTTGGCAGCATCCACCCGGAACGTTTGCTGACGCACCTGAATGCCACTGCGAATGGCCGCCAGACGCAATTCCGACAAACGACGGTCACGGGCGCTGGGGCGCATGCTGTAGATGGTGCCAATCAGGGCCATCACCACAAAGACGATGATCAGCCATGTCATGAAGCCATTTCCTCCAGTTCCAGCCAGCGCTCTTCCAGCTGTTCCAGCTTCGCTTCGGCAGCAGACAAGTCTGCCAATACCCGCTGTACCGTGTCTTGATCTCCGGCATAGAAATCCGCTGCGCTGCTTTGCTCGGCCAGTGCATCACGCGCGGCTTCGGCTTCCGCAATCTGGTCTGGCAGCATGTCCAGCTCGCGCTGGAGTTTGTACGACAGTTTCTTGGCAGGCGCAGCCGCTTTGGCATTCGCCGCTGGTGCAGCGGCCTTGTTTTCGGATTTGGCCTGCTGGGCTTTTTGCTTCTGCTGGTTGGCCTTTTCAACCGCTTTGAACTGGGCTTCCTGCGCTTTCTTGCGTTCTTCCCATTCGCTATAACCGCCCATTTGTTCGTCGATGCGGCCTGCACCTTCAAACACCCACATCTGGGTGATGACGTTATCCAGGAAGGCACGGTCGTGGCTCACCAGCAACAAGGTGCCGTCGAATTCCATCAAGCGCTCTTCCAGCAACTCGAGGGTTTCCACGTCGAGGTCGTTGGTCGGTTCGTCCATCA
Source organism: Oceanobacter sp. ABM4_470 (assembly GCF_056158645.1). Lineage (NCBI taxonomy): Bacteria > Pseudomonadati > Pseudomonadota > Gammaproteobacteria > Oceanospirillales > Oceanospirillaceae > Oceanobacter > Oceanobacter sp. ABM4_470. The sequence continues at coordinate 850,264 of NZ_JBSWTR010000001.1, read as the reverse complement.
CCAGCAGGTTGCAGGGTTTGAGGAACAACTTGGCCAACAATACCCGGTTGCGCTCACCACCAGACAAGGCTCGAACAGGTGTACGGGCACGTTCTGCCGGGAACAGGAAGTCACCCAGGTAGCCAATCACATGGCGGCTTACGCCGTTCACAATCACGTGGTCCTTGCCGTCAGCGACGTTGTCGGCGATGGACTTGTCGTCATCCAGCAGTTCGCGGGACTGGTCGAAATAAGCGACTTCCAGCTTGGTGCCCACTTTCAGTGAGCCGCTTTGTGGCTCCAGCTTGCCCAGCAGCAGTTTCAGCAGGGTCGATTTACCAATCCCGTTGGGGCCAACCAGACCAATGCGGTCGCCACGCTGGATAATGGTCGAGAAGGTATCGACCTGAGGATTGTTTTCCCAACCGAACGACACGTCGTTCAGCTCGAAGACAATCTTGCCGGAGGCATCGCTGGAAGACATGGCGATGTTGGCTGTGCCTTGACGGTCACGACGGGCGCCCCGCTCCTTACGCATTTCCTTGAGGCGTTCGACGCGGCCTTCATTACGGGTGCGGCGAGCCTTGATGCCCTGACGAATCCATTTTTCTTCCTCCGCCAAACGCTTGTCGAACAGTGCATTTTGAGCGGCTTCGTCTTCCAGACGTTTTTCACGGTATTCAATAAAGGAGTGGTAATCGCCATTCCAGTTGTAGAGGTTGCCGCGATCCAGCTCGACGATGCGGGTCGACAGGTTTTGCACAAAGGCCCGGTCGTGACTGATGAACACCAGCGAGCCCTGGAACTGCTTCAGCTGCTCTTCCAGCCATTGGATGGTGGCAATGTCCATGTGGTTGGTTGGCTCGTCCAGAATCAATAATTCCGGCTCCACCACCAATGCCCGAGCCAACATAACGCGGCGCTGCCAGCCACCACTGAGGCGGGCAAAGCTGGTTTCCGCTGGCAGGTTCAGGCGCTGGATAATGGCTTCCACCTTTTGCTGCCAGCTCCAGCCATCCTGGCTTTCAATGCGGGTTTGCAGCTTTTCCAGCAAATCCAGATTGGCGTGTTCGCCTTTCATGGTTTCGTCGTGGTAAGCGGCGATGTCTTCGCCCAACTGGCCCAGGCCCTGCGCCACGACGTCATACACCGGAATATCTACCTTGGCCGGTAACGCCTGTTGCAGCACTGACATTTTCAGCAAATCACGACGCTGCACGACGCCATCGTCGGTGGTCACCTCACCCGTCAGCACTTTCAGCAAGGTCGATTTGCCCTCGCCGTTGCGCCCGACCACACACACCCGTTCGCCGGACTGGATATCCAGGTCGACCTTGTCGAGCAAGACGTGGTCACCAAAGGCCAGCTCGGCCTGCTTCAAACTTACCAACACCATAAATACAGCCTGCAGGCATTCACCGGCTCGTTGCCGCCCGTGAATGCGGTTATTTCAGAAAGAGGGAGAGTTTACTGGCAGCCCGAGCCAGTTAACAGCGCCATTGCGTGCGACAAAATAGAACAGGCATTCATCCACTGTTTGTCATTCAATCAAATAGTCGCTTGATCTATGATCAACCACCGTCACCGAAATTGTCATCGAATGACACCGCCAGCAGTCCCCTCAACTGCTGGCACTCAAAATAAACAACAGGACACGGACACATGCCTTCTTCGATCAACAAGGGTTATTTACTGGCCGCCATGATTGTTGTCGCCGCCGTCGGCTGGATGCTCAGCGGCCCATCGGCCGACTCGTCAGCACAGTCAACCGCTGCCAACAACACCGAAGAATCCAACAACCCCAGCGACAAAATGCGAGTCAAGGCAGCCACTCTGACAGCCGTTCAGCATCAACAGAATATCGAGCTTTCCGCGCAGCTGGCGGTGGGCCGGGAAGTGACGCTGGTATCCGAAATTCGCGCCAAAGTAGTGGCATTGCATGCTCAGAAAGGTGACCGGGTTCGTCAGGGGCAGTTGCTGCTGGAACTCGACCAACGCGACTGGCCAGCTCGGGTAAAACAGGCCGAAGCCAGTCTCAAACAGCGCAAACTGGAAAAACAGAGCGCCGAAAAGCTGCAAGCCAGCGGCTTGACCAACGCTTCCCAGATGGCGCAGGTAGAAACGGCCCTTGCCAATGCCGAAGCCGAGCTGACGTCGGCCCAGCTGATGCTGAATGCCACCCGTATTCGCGCGCCGTTTGACGGCATTATCAACCAGCGCATGGTCGAAATCGGTGACTTTGCCAAAGATGGCACGACGCTGCTGCAACTGGTCGACGTATCGCCATTCAAGGTAATCGCTCAGGTGCCAGAGAATCAGGTAGCCAACGTTAAAGCCGGCATGGACGGTGAGGCCAGACTTCTCTCAGGCGAGGTGCTGCCGGGAAAACTCCGCTTTGTCGCCGTGCAGGCCGACAGTGCCACTCGCACTTTCCGGGTAGAGCTGGAGGTCGCCAACTCCGAGAACCGAGCCATACCGGCGGGTCAAAGCGCCAAGCTGATTTTGCCGTTGCAAACCCGCCCGGCGTACAAGGTATCACCGGCGTTGCTGATGCTGGATTCGGACGGCCAGATGGGACTGAAAACCATCACGGCCGACAATACCGTCGCCTTTACGCCGGTTGAGCTGGAAGACGCGGAACAAAATGGCGTGTGGGTATTTGGCCCATCCCCTCTTCACCTGATCACCCAAGGGGCCGGATTTGTGGATATCGGCGACAGCGTTATTCCTGTTTGGGATAACGAGCCACCACGGGCATCCCATAACGCCAATTCAAGCCAGCACGCGATCAGCGCAGGGGAATAATCATGTTTGCGCTGATTGATGCAGCCCTCGGCCGCACCCGAACGGTACTGATGCTGTTTGCACTGGTGATGATCTCGGGGACCATGACCCTGCTGACCATTCCCAAAGAAAGCTCGCCAGACGTTGCCGTGCCCTTTGTGTACGTGTCGGTTGCCCACGATGGCATTTCTCCCAACGACGCCGACAGCCTCTTGTACAAACCTCTTGAACGCGAACTGCGGGGCATTGATGGTCTGAAGGAAATGGTGTCCACCGCGACCACCGGCCACCTGTCGATCACTCTGGAGTTTTACACCGACGTCGACGTTGACCAGGCGCTGCTGGATGTACGCCAAAAGGTCGATGATGCTCGTGCCGACTTACCCGACGATACCCATGAACCCAAGGTGATGGAGATTAACGTTGCGTTATTTCCGATTGCCGTAGTGACGCTGGCGGGGGATGTCAACGAAGCCGAGCTGTACGCCGTTGCCAGCGACCTGCAAGACCGACTGGAGTCTTTGCCGGGCGTTCTGGAAGCTGCGATTCAGGGGAAACGGGAAGAAATTGCCGAAATTGTGGTCGACCCGGCACGCATGGACAGTTACGGCCTGTCGATGAACGACCTGGCTCAGCTGGTACGCAACAACAGTTCACTGGTGGCCAGTGAAGACCTGCAAAACGACGCCGGCCGCTTTGCCATTCGCATTCCCGGACTGGTGGAAAACATCAGCGACATTCTCAATATGCCGATCAAGGTCAGCGGCGATCAGGTGGTGCTGTTCCGGGATATTGCGGTTGGCCGACTGGCCTACAAGGACCGCAGCAGCGCCGCCCGGGTTGGCGGTCAGGCGGCGGTCACCCTGGAAATCAAAAAGCGCATTGGCTCCAATATCATCGATACCGTTGATCAGGTGCGCAGTGTCATCGACACCGTCAAACCCTATTGGCCAGATGGGCTGGAAGCCCAGGTGATTCAGGACGGCTCGAAAGAAATCAACACCATGCTCAACGACCTGTTCAACAACGTGCTGGTCGCCACCCTGATGGTGATGGTGTTGGTGCTGGGTAGCCTTGGGATTCGCAACTCCATTCTGGTCGGCATCGCGATTCCCGGTGCCTTTCTGATGGGGATTATCTGGCTCAGTATGAGTGGCAGCACCATGAACATGGTGGTGTTGTTTGCCCTGATTCTGTCGGTCGGCATGCTGGTTGACGGCGCCATTGTGGTGACCGAACTGGCCGACCGCAAACTGGCTGAGGGTCTTGCTCCCAAGCAAGCCTACGCCGCTGCCGCCAAGCGCATGGCTTGGCCGATTATTGCCTCAACAGCCACCACACTGGCGGTGTTTCTGCCACTGTTGTTCTGGCCCGGCACCACTGGCGAGTTCATGAAGTACCTGCCGCTGACCCTGCTGTACACACTCACTGCCTCACTGATTATGGCGCTGATTGTGGTACCTGCTATTGGCAGTTTGATGGCCCATAAACAGCAAGGTTCGGACCCTGCTGTGGCGCGTTTACTCGCCGCTGAACGTGGCGAGTTCGAACGCATCGGTGGTTTTGCCGGCGGCTACGTCAAGCTGCTGCGGTTGGCTTTGCGCCACCCCTTGCTGGTGTTGCTGGTTGCCATTGCCAGTATGGTGGGTTCGTTCATGCTGTACGGCAAATACGGCCACGGCGTCGAGTTTTTCCCGGATGTCGACAGTGACATCGCCATGGTCGATATCCGTGCCCGCGGCAATTTGTCGATCACCGAGCGGGAAGCATTGGTGCTGCAAGTTGAAAAATTGATTTTCAACATGGACGAAGTCGACAGTATCTACACCACCACCATGGCCAAACCCGCCAACGATTCCGCTCCGGATCTGATTGGCCGTATTCAGCTGGAACTCAGCAATTGGGAGCAACGCCGTTCCGCCAACGCCGTATTGGCCGACATTGAACAGCAAGCCGCCGCGATCCCCGGCATTCTGATCGAAACCCGCAAACAGCAAGGCGGTCCGCCGGGCGGTGCCGATGTACAACTGCAACTGACCGCCAACAGTGCTGAAGCCATCCTGCCGTTGCTGGATCAGGTGCGGGCCATTTTTGAAGCAGATCCGGACCTCAAGGACATTCGCGACGATCGCCCGCTGGAGGGCATTGAGTGGAAGCTCAGCGTCGACCGAGAGCAAGCGGCGCGCTTTGGCGCGTCCATATCGGCGGCTGGCAACATGGTGCGAATGCTGACCGGCGGTCAGGTAGTCGGCAGTTTCCAACCGGATTTCACCGATGATGAAGTGGATATTGTGCTGCGCTACCCGGAAAACCGACGCACTCTGGACGATCTGGACGGCTTTAATCTGACCACCCCTTATGGCCTGGTGCCGGTGAGCCAGTTTATGACCCAAACCGCAGAGCCCCGTGGTGGCGATCTGGTGCGAATTGACGGCAAACGGCGCTATCGTCTTACCGCCAACGTGAAAGACGGCGTCAACGCCACTGACAAGATCCAGCAACTGAGCGAGAAGATGGCCTCGCTGGACTGGCAAGGGGCTGGCGTCGAACCCCGATTCCGCGGCGACTTTGAACAAATGGCCGAAACCGGCCAGTTTCTGGGCACCGCCTTTGGCATTGCCATTTTCATGATGGCAACCATTCTGGTGACCCAATTCAACAGTTTTTACCAGGCTGGACTGATCCTCAGCGCCATTGTGCTGTCGATTGTCGGCGTATTAATGGGGTTGCTGATTCGGGGAGAGCCGTTCGGCATTGTGATGAGCGGTGTTGGGGTTATTGCGCTAGCTGGCATTGTGGTTAACAACAACATCGTTCTGATTGATACCTACAACAGCCTCCGCAAGGACGGCCTGGACGCCATCGAAGCGGCCCTCAGAACAGGTGCGCAACGTTTGCGGCCGGTGCTGCTGACTGCCATCACTACGGTATTGGGTCTGATGCCGATGGTTTTCCAGTGGAACATCGATCTGATTCATCGGCATTTCAGTGTCGGCGCACCGTCATCGCAATGGTGGACCCAACTTTCCACCGCCATTGCCGGTGGATTGACCTTTGCTACCGTCCTGACACTGATTCTGACGCCTTGTTTACTGGTGTTGGCTGACAGACGATCAGATCGCAGCCTCGGCCGTGTATAAAATCGACAAAGCTGATTGTTACACAGCCAATCGGGCCAGCATTTCGCAAGTCACTGAAAAAGTTTAAGAAAATTGAAAAATAGTGTTTGACACAAAGCGCCCTGTGCGTAGAATGCGACCTCGCTTTCAGGGGGTGATTAGCTCAGCTGGGAGAGCATCTGCCTTACAAGCAGAGGGTCGGCGGTTCGATCCCGTCATCACCCACCAGAAAGCAAGAATGAAAAGCTGGACTGGTAGTTCAGTTGGTTAGAATACCGGCCTGTCACGCCGGGGGTCGCGGGTTCGAGTCCCGTCCAGTCCGCCATCTTTTCGTTCAACTCGTTCCAACGAGTATAAATTATGGGTGATTAGCTCAGCTGGGAGAGCATCTGCCTTACAAGCAGAGGGTCGGCGGTTCGATCCCGTCATCACCCACCAACTTCTGATGTGTTGGCTAAAAAAACATCTGCTGAATAAAAGCTGGACTGGTAGTTCAGTTGGTTAGAATACCGGCCTGTCACGCCGGGGGTCGCGGGTTCGAGTCCCGTCCAGTCCGCCATCTTTTATTCATACAATTCGGGTGATTAGCTCAGCTGGGAGAGCATCTGCCTTACAAGCAGAGGGTCGGCGGTTCGATCCCGTCATCACCCACCAACTTCTGATGTGTTGGCTAAAAAACATCTGCTGAATAAAGAGCTGGACTGGTAGTTCAGTTGGTTAGAATACCGGCCTGTCACGCCGGGGGTCGCGGGTTCGAGTCCCGTCCAGTCCGCCATCTTTTTATTCAAACAATTTGGGTGATTAGCTCAGCTGGGAGAGCATCTGCCTTACAAGCAGAGGGTCGGCGGTTCGATCCCGTCATCACCCACCAAACCTTCGATGCAGGTTTCAAGCATCACACAATGTGGACTGGTAGTTCAGTTGGTTAGAATACCGGCCTGTCACGCCGGGGGTCGCGGGTTCGAGTCCCGTCCAGTCCGCCATTTCAAAGATGGCAATCATTGTTACTGTCTCGACAGTCATCTCTCCGATGTAAAGGAGCCACTCATTCCAATGAGTTTAAATATTGGGTGATTAGCTCAGCTGGGAGAGCATCTGCCTTACAAGCAGAGGGTCGGCGGTTCGATCCCGTCATCACCCACCAAACCTTCGATGCAGGTTCAAGCATCACACATGCGGACTGGTAGTTCAGTTGGTTAGAATACCGGCCTGTCACGCCGGGGGTCGCGGGTTCGAGTCCCGTCCAGTCCGCCATTTCTTCTCTTAGAAATCCCGCATTGTTTTTTCTTCAAAATTGACATCAATCTGATGTTGTCTTCGTTGTTCTAGAAATCCAAAGTCGCGACCTCATCACTTACGATACCTTCCTTTTCGATTTACCAAGAACTCCCCCTATCCTTTCGACCAGCTCCTATGGGCATCAGCGACACTCCAGGCTATTTTTGTGCGGTTTGATTCAACCAAAGAACCCAGGCACTCCCAGCACTAATGTGAATCTCCCCCGAGCAATCACCAACAACCAGTTATCACACAAACACAATTGATATTCATTATCATTTATGTGATAGTGAATTCCACTGGCACATTCGAGCAGCAACATAAATCTGTAGTGCTCGGTTCATTGAGCTGTCACAAAGTGAAGATAATGTTCGCCAGGTAGCAACAAGACTTGGAACAATTCACAAATTGATCGGTCTTACTGTTTTCTTGACCAAATGGTCATATACTATTGGCATAACCTATGCTTGAATAGTTTTGGACTAAACTGAGAAAACAGACTCCGGAATGGCTGGAGTGCAGGAACGCTTCGTATGGAACGGAGCTTCAAATATAAGAAGGAGAAAGACTATGTCTGACTACACTGAAGAACTTTTGGATGTTATTTACGAGGAATACGACGACGACGTTGATGACGCCGTCGAAATGTAATCCCTCACACTGAAGACTGCCTTAACTGGCGTGGCGTTTCGCCCGTCCAACGCTTGAAGGCCCGCTGAAAGGCAGTCGCTGAACCAAACCCCGTCAAATACGCAATTTCCCCCACCGCCAGATCCGTTTCCCGTACATAGGCAATCGCCAAATCCCTGCGGGTGTTATCCAACACCGTTTGATAATTGGTATTTTCGGCCGCCAGCATTCGCTTCAACGTCCATGGCGCTTTGCCAAACTGCCGCGATACCTCTGCCAGCTCTGGAGCACAGCCTTCCAGCATCGGAGACAAAGCGCGAGCGACCTGCTCCGAGACCGACAACCCCCGTTTTACCTTTGCCAGTTCGGCTTCTGCCATATCCAGCAACCAGCGATGGTGAGAAGCACAACGATGCAGAAGCAATTTTTCCAATGCACCACTTTTGAGCACGATGGCATTCTGTTCGGCACCGAATTGCACCGGGCAGGAAAAATGGTGGCCGTAGCGCTCTTGCCAGGCAGGGGCTTCAAACTCAATGGTGACCCGTTCGACCAGATCTTCCCCACTGATGTGGGTCAGCAGCGACGCCCAGCCTTTAAGCACCATATCGACAATAAAGCGGTTATAGGCGTTGTAAGGGCTGATGGAGTAAAAACACAGCTTGCCCTTACCCGCTTCAACAATGAAGGAGGATCGGCCACGGGCGTTGAAGCTGGCCAATAATTCGTAGCGCACCAGCGCCTCACAAGCCCCTCGCACGTTGTCAGCGGAATCCGCCAGCCAACCTGCCAGACCCAATACCGAAGGACTGGTGAGCGCCCCCATACGCAGCCCCAGGTCAGCAATGCCGCCCTGACGGATGACCTCATGTCCGACCCGCAAAAAACGCGGAATGCTGACCCGGTGACCCGGCAGCGCCCAACGCTCTGCTGGCAACTCGTATTGGTTCATCACGTGGGAAGCATCAAAACCGGCGGTTTGTGCCGCACGAGCCATCAGCTCAACATAGGTAATGGAGAGGTCACCAAGTTTCATAAACTACTTCTGGTTAAGGCAAGGCTCAGGCATCAAAACCGCCCGAGCGCGGAGGTTGGGGGTCGTCCCGCTGGCCATCAAACTGAGGGTCTACTGAGCTATTGAATCCGCTGCCACTACTATCGCCATTGCCATTTCCATTACCATTACCACGGTTATCGTCACTGAATTCGGCAACAAACTGATACGCCAATGACAGGGTCACCAGTCCAACCAAGGTGGCGATATAAGAAATCAACGATCCCAGAATCAGGGTAATCAGGGAGTCGACCAACATCAGCAGCAACGCTGGAATCATCATCACAATGGGCAGAATCCAGACCACAATCGCCATCCGACTGCCGTTGCCCTGGCTGAGCTTCCAGGCACGAGAGAAGCTGGTCTGTTTGCTCAGCGCCACTTCCGGCAAGGTAATCATCAGGCGCGAGCTAACATAAATAGCCACCATGACACTGACAACCATAAACAAAATCACACTGCCCGCCAGCGGCGTACCTTCCGGTGAGGAGCTCATCGAAATGATCATCGTCATCATGGCAGGTACACAGATCACCGCAGCGATCATACTGATCAGAATGGAACGGCCAATGTAACTCAACTGGGTGGCACCGAAATAGCCGTCGGGGTACATGGGCTCCTGGGGACGAAGGGTCATTCGATGGGCCCCTGTCGCCACCACGGCCGATAAACTGGCAGCCAGCAAAGAGGTCAGCAGTTGGCCAATCGGGCTTTCGCCGAGCACGTACTGCCCCGCTACATCCAGCGCCACCATCACCAGAATAAGCGGCATAAAGCGTCGGGTCAGTTCCGCGCGTTTGACGTACAAAATACCAACCGCTTCTTTCAGCAGATCCATTACCGGCAAGTTGGCGTCCAGTCCCATCGGGCTTTTCATCGAGTACTCCAGGCAAAAATTTCAGCCAGCAGTATACCGCTGTAGAGACAGACCCCGGCAAGTGCCGGGGTCTGATTTTGGGGCATTTCAGGGACGATGCTTTGAAAACAATTGTCGTCTCTTGTCAGACGGCCGGCGGCACATCCTCATGGGCTTTGGCATGACGCTGCTGCATCTTCGCCGGATTCAGCAGGATGCTGGCCAACGCAGGCAACAGAATCAAGGCGCCCAGCATGTTCCAGATAAACATAAAGGTCAGCAGGATGCCCATGTCGGCCTGGAACTTGATCGGCGACAGAATCCAGGTCGCCACACCAATGGCCAGGGTCACACCGGTGAAGCTCACCGCCTTACCGGTTGAGCGCAGGGTTTGCAGATAGGCATCCCGCAACGACAAACCACTGATGATCATGGCCTCGAGGCGGTTATAGATGTAAATACCGTAGTCGACACCAATTCCCACACCCAGCGCGATCACCGGCAAGGTAGCCACTTTCACGCCAATACCCAGCCAGGTCATCAAGGCCTGACCCAAAATAGAGGTCAACACCAGCGGCAGCAGAATACACGCCACAGCGGTCAGTGAGCGGAAGGTCAGCAAACACAGGCTGAACACCACCACGTACACAAAGATCAACATGGTGTCCTGAGCATCAGCAATCACCTGATTGGTCGCCGCCTCAATGCCCGCGTTACCCGACGCCAGCTGCAAACGTACCGGCGTCGCCTGAATATCTCCGGCGGCAATCGCGTCTTCAATCTGATCTGGCTTCATGCCGAAGTAGATATCATCAACCTGATCGTCGTACTGGGACTTGAAGGCCTCGACCGCATCTACCGCGGTTTGCAGGGTTTTGGCTTTATGGTCATTGAGGTAGATGATGACCGGCGTCATTGAGCAGTCGGAGTTGATCAGACCGGATGGCGCCCGTTGAATCGAGGTGTTCAATACCGTCTGGTTGCGCGACAGCGCGTACCATTTGAGGTTGCCCTCGTTCATTGCCTTGGTCACCAGCTTCGACACAGACACCAGCGAGGCAGTGGACTGCACACCCGGTACGTTGTCCATGTGCCACATAAAGCGGTCGAGCACATCCATTACTTTGAAGGTGTTACACATTTCCACCGGCGTTTCGGCCATCACCACCAGCACATCGGAACTGGTGGAGTAATGGGACACCATAAAGTCGTTATCAAGGTTGTAGCGAGAATCCGCACGCAGCTCTGGCGCGCCTTTGTCGAGGTCGCCAATTTGCAAATCGCGGCTGTAGTGCCAGCCAAACACACCCAGCAGTACCGCCAGCACCAAAGCGGCTACGCCCGCCTTACGTTCAGCAAATACACTCAGGCCACGCCAAACCGCCGGATCGGCCTGATCGGCTTTCTGCGCCTGCTTTACACCGGAAGGGCTGATGCCCAGGTAGGACATCACAATCGGCAGCAACACCAGATTGGTGACGATGATCATGGCCACCCCCACCGATGCAGCAACGGCCAGCTCCTGAATCACGCCGATATCAATAAACAGCAGGGTCAGGAATCCCATGGCGTCACTTAATAGCGCCAACATGCCTGGCACGTACAAGCCACGAAAGGCCTTACGAGCAGCCATGAGTTTGTCGTCACCGTGGCCTGAGTTAATGGCGATTCCATTGATGATCTGAACCCCGTGGCTGATGCCGATGGCAAACACCAGGAACGGCACCAGCACAGAATACAAATCGATGCTGAAGCCCATAATGGCCAGCGCACCCAACTGCCATACCACGGCGACCAACGACGCAACCACCGGCACAATGGTGCCTTTCCAACAACGGGAATACAGGTACAACAGCACCGCGGTCATGACCATGGCTGCGAGGAAGAAATACCCGATAGACACAGCACCATCCAGCAAATCGGCCAGTTTCTTTGGCGTGCCTGTGATGTAAATTTTAATGCTGTCGCTACCGTACTGGTCGCGGATTTTCTCTTCCAGCTGTTGACCCAGCTGCTGGTAATTCAGCTTCTCGCCGGTCTCCGGGTTCACTTCAACCAGTGGCACATTGATGATGGTAGAGCCAAAGTCGTTGGCCACCAGGCGTCCAACCTGACCGGATTTGAGGATGTTCTCCCGCACCTGATTAATGCTGCGCTGGCTGCCGTCATAGTCGGCCGGAATCACCGGGCCACCCTGAAAGCCCTCTTCGGTCACTTCCGTCCAGCGGGTGTTAGGTGTCCAGAGGGATTGCATGCCAGAGCGATCAACCCCCGGCAAGAAGAAGACGTCGTCGTTAATCTTGCTCAACGTCTTCAGGTAATCGTCATTGAAGATATCGCCATCGACCGCCGCTACCGCAACCTTGACGTTGGCAACGCCGCTTTTCATATCATCCTTGTGAGTCAGGTAATTCTGAATGTAGGGATGATTCAGCGGGATGTACTTTTCAATGCTGGAGTCCAGTCGAACCTGGGTCAGGCCCCAGGCAAACACCAGCGTCAATGCCGCCAGCACCAACAGCACCAGCGCACGACGATGAAAGAGGATGCGTTCCAGCATGGGTTCGGTTTGCGGCGACAGGATGTAGTGTTCCGGTTCGCTGGAATAGTGATGATTCTGACTCATGATCAATGCTCCTCTGAACCCAACAGCTGCGTGTTGGCCGAGGCTAGCGCTCCGTTTGCAGGCTCATTATTGCTGTTATTGTTATTCTGGTCGCGATACAGGCTGGCTGCCTGCTTGAGGTTACCGCTGGCGTCGATACGCTGTACGCCCGCTTCACCGACCACTACAAAACCGTCAGTGGTTGACGCAATGGCAGCCAGCCCCTTACGGCCCTTGACTGTCGCGACCTGCGCCGTCGTTGCATCACTCGCAGGCAACAGCACCAGCGTGCCGCCGTTGCCAACCAGTGCGATCTCGCCAGCGTTGCTGACAGTGGCACCAATCAGGGTATTCTCGTTGTCGATACTCAGCTCTTGCCAGTTCTGGCCAGCGTCTTCGGAACGGTACACATGGCCACGCAGCCCCATCAGCGTGAGTTCGTTGGCATTGCCAATGATCGCAAACAGCGAGCCTTCATACGGGCTTTCCAACCGTTGCCAGCTTTTGCCCTGATCGTCGGAGGTCAGCAGCAGGCCCATTTCACCCACAATAAACAAGCGACCGTAGGCACCTTGTTCAATGTCGTTCAGATGCGGACGTTGTGCCAAGGGCAGACGGGAGGTGAACTGGCGCCAGCTTTTGCCACCATCAGTGGTTTCAAAGGCCATGCCGTATGCGCCAACGGCATAACCGTGATCGGCGCTCAGAAACAGGGTATCGAGGAAAGGTTTGGTCGAGCCGATGTCGTAGTCATACTCGGCATCTTCCAGAGCAAAGGTTGCGTCTTCGACAGCGATTTCGGCGTCTTCAATAGCAATGTCATCGCCGCTGTCCTCAGCCAGCGCCAACGTATTTTCGGCGGCTGCCAGAAAGTGCTCGGATGCAGTAATCATGGCCTTGTTAGCTTGATGACCATCAAGTTGCAGCGTCCAGCTTTGGCCGCCATCAACACTGGCCAGAATCACGCCATCGTGACCGGTGGCCCAGCCATGGCGCTCGTCGGCAAAATCAACCGAAGTGAGCGTCACACTGACGGGAACACTGGCTTGCTGCCAGCTGGCGCCCTGGTCATCCGACCAGACGATATTGCCAAACGCGCCAACCGCCACCAACCGCTGCTTGCCTGCATGGGCGATGTCCAGCAGTAAGGCCTGATGGGCTTTGGTGGATGTCATTGCCGGGGTTTCCAGCGGATCTGACCATTGTGCCAACGCCAGACCCGGCAAAGCGCAGGTCAGGGTGCCGATCAGCAGTGCCCTGATTAAAGTCATCAAGAACTCCGTTATTATTGTCTGCCTCAGGCGCGGTCATAAGACGACCAGCAAAGCCCGGACTTTTGTGAGTTAATGGAACAGGTCTATATCCTTAAGGTTAGCTATAGTCTCACGTTGCCCCGGTTTTGCCAACACAACGGACCTGATCCGGCTCGGAACCAAATTTAATACATACGTTTGATTCAATGCGAGTTTTTGTTACCAAACCATCGCAAATGGCTCTGTTCCAGCAAACTACCAGCTGGTTCTCAGCAACCAACTGGCATCGTCATTGCGCACGTTCAGAATGCCCTGTAACGCCGTTCGCACCGCTGGAATACGATAGTCGCTGTAAAGGAACTGCAACCCCACTCGCTGCAAGCTGCCATCGTGGCCGTACAGATCGGCCATCACAATTTGCCAGCTGTCCTCATCCACATAATAGACCCGCTTACGGTATTGGTTATCGGCATTCTTGCGCAGCACGCCATCAACCACCCAAACCCGATGCAGCTCGAAACGCAGCTGCTGCCAATCCATCACCCCCTTGCCACTTTGCATGGTCTCAACAACGTCTTGTGACGGGTACTGGTTGTAAGGCACCAGAAGCATTCGTTTACCCAACAACGACCACAAGTAATCTCGTGGCAGTTCGCTGTAAAGACCAACCTCAGCACTACCAAGCATCCGGGTCTGCTCACTGACAGGCCAGGAACCGGCAATCGAGGCGTCCAGAATCGGCCGCCCCGCCTGCATGTAGAGTTGCTGCTTCCATATCAGAGGCGCATTCTGCTGTGGCTGCACCAGCTGCCACTGGCGCTGCATCAGGGATTGCAGCCGGGCGCTGTAGTGTCCCTGCTCGCCTTCACAGGCATGGCCACAGTGCTCAACGTCTTGCTGCCAGGGCCATCGTTCGGACACCTGCCATAACCAGGGCACCGAAGCTTCGCCATTTTGGCGCTGGCGCTCCAACAGGCCATGGTCATCTTGTGTGCCACGCCAGGCCAGCAGGTGATTCCAGATAATTTGCTCGCCGCGCTCGGGCTGCGGATAAGGTATGGCGCCGTGACCATACAGAAAACCACCCTGAGGCGATGATTCCAGCCGCACACGATTGCGGTAGGCCTGATCCAGAATGCGAAACGGCGCTGTCGCTGTGCGGTGAGAGGCGTATACCCGAATAGCTTGTTGGGGGTGATGCTGCAACCACAGACGCAGTCCGGTGCCGAGCCATTGCAGCTGCGATTCCGGGCTGCTGGCGGTCAGCAAGGCCAGTGGCGCTTCGGCCCGATACGGATTGATCAAATGGCCATTGAAGTCTGCTGGCGGAAACGACAAACCACCGCGCCACGGCGGCAATTTCTGCCATTCTGCAGTATTGGCTCCTGTTGTTTCCGCGTCCGCTCCGTCAACCACCACCCTTTCAGCATCCACTGGCTCAGCCCCCGCCCTTTCCGCACCGAAAGGCGTCAGGGACGCACCAAGCGCCGCTGCCGCGTTCAGCCGTTCAGACAATGCCTGATCAGACAGCCCAGCGGCTTGCGCATGAACCGGCGACAGCATGCCAGCCTGTAATAGCACCATTAGCGCCTTACCAGACGCAATGCAGCGCCAGCATCGTTGAAACAAAACAGCCGCCAGAAGCACAAGGCTTTGGCGGCTGTTTTGGCAGGCCGCAGGCCCAGGAGCCCGCGGTTTAGCCTGCATGGTCAATGCTTTGACCAGCTTTACCCCAACCATCAGGCCAGGGATTTGTTTACGACTTCGTACACATCCCGAGACAGATTTGGCTCGTCAGCAATGCGTTGCAGCTCGGCTTTCATCTTCTCAGACAGTTGCGGTACCAGACGTCCCCACTTGGTCAGCGGTGTAATCAGCCGCGAAGCTATCTGTGGGTTGGATGCGTTCAGACGAATGATGGCATCCGCCAACAAGGCATAACCGGAACCGTCGGTGGCATGGAAGTGACACAACGCCTGATTGGCGAAGGCACCCAGCACAGAGCGAATCTTGTTCGGGTTGCGCCAATCGTAGGCTTCGTGCTCCATCAATTGTTTCACGCGCTCAATGGTGCCGATTTCGGAAGAACCACACTGCACCGACAACCACTGGTTCACCACCAGCGGGTCTTGCTTCCACTGTTCGTAGAAGGCATCGAGGGTTTTCGGTGCCAGTTCGTCATCACCGCTGTTTACCAGCGCAACCATGGCCGCCATCTGGTCGGTCATGTTGTCGGTTTTACCGAACTGGCTAACGGCTTTGTTGACGCCCGCATCGGAAGCCAGGCTCCAGTAGCTCAGGGCGAGGTTTTTCAACGCTCGAGCGGCCATCTGTTTTGGCTCTGGCTGGTATTCCGCATCGGATTCCAGACGCTGGTAGCAAGCGGCAAATTCTTCGTTCAAGGCCATGGCAACGGCCAGACGAACGCGCTTGCGACCCAAATGAATCGCGTGAGGATCAACCTGGTCGCTGAATTCGGCAACATAGGCCTCGGATGGCAAGGTCAGCAAGTAGCTCACCATGGCCGGATCGAGGGATTCGTCGGCCAACAGCCCTGCCAGTACCTGACGGGCAGTTTCCGGCAACTCGAATTCACCTTCCTGAGCCTGCTGAATCCAGCCCAGCATCAGTTGCTGACCGGCGTCCCAGCGGTTGAAACCGTCGGAGTCGGTTTGCAGACGGAACAGCAATTCTTCTTCCGGCTGAATGAAGCGTACTTTCACCGGCGCCGAGAAATCACGGAACAGCGACAGTACCGGCTGTTCTTTCAGGCCAGAGAACACAAAGGTTTGCTCTTCTTCGGTGAAGTGCAGAACCTGACTGGCGTCGGTCCAGGTATCCAGACCCTGCGGGTTCTGCGCCGGGCTGACGTTCACCGCCATGTCATTACCTTCGGCATCGATCAGGCCCAGCTGCACCGGAATCCACATCGGTTTTTTGCCGCTCTGTCCCGGAGTATCCGGGCACTGCTGATGCAGGGTCAGATACAGCGCTTGCTCATCTTCGCGGTATTCAGCAGCGGCCGTCACAATTGGCGTACCGGCTTGCTTGTACCACAGTTTGAACTGGCTCAGGTCAACGCCATTGGCGTCTTCCATCGCAGCAACAAAGTCGTAGATGGTCACGGCCTGACCATCGTGGCGCTCGAAGTACAAGTCCGAGCCTTTGCGGAAACCGTCGGCACCGAGAATCTTGTGGATCATGCCCACAACCTCTGCGCCTTTTTCGTAAATGGTAACGGTATAAAAATTGGAGATTTCGATGAACGAGTCTGGCTGTACCGGGTGCGCCATCGGGCCGCCGTCTTCGGCAAACTGAACCGTACGCAGCAAGCGGGCATCTTCAATGCGCTTGACCGTCGCCGAGTTCATGTCAGCAGAGAAGCTGGCGTCACGGAATACCGTGAAACCTTCTTTCAGGCTCAACTGGAACCAGTCGCGACAGGTCACACGGTTGCCGGACCAGTTGTGGAAGTACTCATGGGCCACAATGGCTTCAATACGCTGGTACGCCGCGTCGGTCGCCGTTGCCGGGTTAGCCAGCACGCAAGAGGAGTTGAAGATGTTAAGACCCTTGTTCTCCATCGCCCCCATGTTGAAGTCATCTACAGCCACAATCATGAAGATATCGAGGTCGTATTCCCGGCCGTAGGTTTCTTCGTCCCAACGCATGGAGCGCTTGAGGGCATCCAGTGCGTAGTCGGTTTTGTCGATGTTCTGCGGCTCAACAAAGATCTGCAGTTTCACTTCACGACCGCTCATGGTCGTGAAGCTATCTTCCTTGCTGAGCAGGTCGCCGGCCACCAGTGCGAACAGGTACGCAGGCTTGCGATGTGGATCACTCCAGGTGACCTTGCGACGACCGTCTGCCAGGGTTTCGTCAGCAACGCAGTTACCGTTCGACAGCATCACCGGGTAACGGCTGCCATCGGCAATGATGTGGGTGGTGAATACCGACATCACATCCGGGCGGTCCAGATAATAGGTAATACGACGGAAGCCTTCGGCTTCACATTGGGTGCAGTACATGCCGCCGGAACGGTACAGACCTTCCAGCGCGGTGTTTTTGTCGGGCTGAATGCGGGTCACAATCGACAGCGTGTGCTGATCGGCCAGCCCGCCGATGGTGAGGGATTCGTCGCTGGTGCTGTAACGGCTGGCGTCCAACGCCTGACCGTCCAGCTCGACAGCAACCAATTCCAGTTCCTGACCGTGCAGGGTCAGTTCGCCCTGACTATCGACGGCACTGTTGGCTTCAAGTACCAGTACTGACGTCACCAGAGTCGCGTCGTCTTGCAGCTCAAACGTCAGCTCGGTGGTGTTGATCCAGTAGCCGGGCTGCTGGTAATCCGTCAGGTGAATGGTTTGCGGTTGAGCATCACGCATGGGAGGTTTCCTTATAACTGTTAGCCTGCTGATCGAGCCTGCCCGGGTAAAACTCATCAACCACCGGGCAGCTTGATGTTCGGGTATTATCCATTGTCCCCAAACAGGGAGACCCGATAGCTGGTGTATTTACGCAGGTTGATAACGCCGGTATCGAGCATCAGATACTGACCCTTGATGCCCATCAGACGTCCCTGCACGTCCGGATTTTTATCCAGATTATGGCTGGAAATCTTGGTTGGGTATTCCAGCACAGGGTAATGAAAAGTTTGCGACAGCGAATTGGTCGCGATCAAGGGTTCAATCGCTGGGCCGCTATCGTCATCGAACTGCTCTGAAATAGCACTCAGTTCCTGCTGATATTGCTCGAACAAAGCATCCCGCTGAGCGTTCAGGTCGATGATATCGGTTGTGCCCTTGAGCATGGTGCGCCAATTGGTTTTATCGGCAACGCTGCCGCGCAGCAGGTCTTCCACCAGCCCGGCAATACGACGGCTTTTTACCTTCGCAATGGCCATGCCTTGAATCGCCCCCTGATCAATCCAGCGGGTTGGCAGCTGGGTGGCCCGGGTGATGCCGACCTTCAGGCCGGATGAATTGGCCAGGTACACATAATGGGACTGAAAACACACACTCTCGGCCCACTCAGGCTCACGGCAGGTGCCCAGATGAAAATGGCACTTTTCCGGACTCATCATGCACGGATCGCACTGCGCCAGTTTGCTGAAGCAAGGGTAACAATGGCCCTGGCCAAAACTCTTTTTGGTTTTGCGCCCACAGCTGTTGCAGTGAATCTCACCATGCCAGTGCAAGTGAATCGACTGGCCCAGCAAATCGTTCATGGCAACGGTATGGTCACCCAATTGCAGCTGGTAGCTTACCTGACCGTCGTCTGTAGCACGTACCCGCATCTTGCTGACAGCACCAGCCGCCAGCGGTTGTTTCTCAGTCGTCAGCATTACTGGATGGTCAGCGGCTGAACATCGTCGTCATCACGGCCGATCTTGTCTACGTTGCCACTGGAACAGGCACCGGCGACAAAACCAACGCGCTGTTCCATCGGTACGTCGTGGGTCACTTCATAGTGCAGGATGGCTTCCAGACACAGTTCACGCTGACCGTCTTTCAGTGCCACACCGTTAGGCCACTTGCCCAGTGCCACCGCGTTCTTGAGATTTTCATAGACCTCTGGGGTCAGTGATTGGATCAGGTCTTCGAGTGTCATCATTCACCTCGGTCTTGTCTGTTGTCACGGGACGCTTCTTCGTCATCCCCTGTTGTATTCTTGCTGGCACGGCCACCAAAATCTTCAGTGTTGTTCTCAGCGCTCGGGTCAGAAACCGGTTTTGCTGCTTGAGAACCCCGGGTTTCTTGCCCGGACGGCTGCCCGGCTGACCGATTGGATTGCTGGCCGCCTTGTTGGCCGCTTTGTCGAGTCACCTGTCGGAGCGCATCGATCAATGCCCGATCACCGGCGGTCAGTGGCCATACCGCAGCCAACAACATGCCGGTAACCAAACCGCCCAAATGCGCAGCATTGGCAATGCCCGTCAAGCCAGGCACCAGACTCTCGCCAAACATCGTCAGCAGCAGCCAGCCCACCATAAAGGGCAGTAACATTTTAGGAATCGGGTACGGAATATGGCGCTGAAACTGCCGCCAGCCGACCCAGCCCATCAGGCCATAGGTAACGCCGGACATGCCACCAAAGCCCGGCCCCGCCGCCCACCACTGGGCCATATTGCCAGCCAGCGCGGTGATCAGAGCCAGCGCCAGTAGTTTGAGGCTGCCGTCCTGTTTTTCAATGCTGCGCCCCAGAATCCACCACCACATAGTGTTGAAAACCAGGTGCATCAGCGAAAAATGCAGCAGCGTCGGCTTGAGCCAATCAAGCAGGCCAATGTGCCAGTAGGCAACTGGATTGAATTTGTCTTGTGGCCACCAGTCCATGCCCGGACGAGCCCAGTCAAACCAGAAATCGCTGACACTCATGGCGCCAAAAACGCCCACAATCAGCAACGACACCAGCAGCGTCAGGGGAATGTATGTCAGCCCGAGAACAAAGCGGGTAACAACGGAAGGACCGTGCGCGGTATGAGCCGGTTGGCCCAGCTCGCCATTTCGCCACTGCTCCAACCAGATTCGCACCTGCTCGGCATCGTCAGGATTCGCCAGATACAGGTGCTGCTGCCCATCGACAGCAATCACCCGGTGGCCAATACGATTGGCCCATAAATGTTGGGTCAGCGGCGCCAGGTTAATGTCTGGAGGCGCGACCAAAACCAGCAGTGGTTGCATTAACGCTCTTTCTGTTCGACTCGAACCCAGGTGAACTTGCTGGGTTGCAGATGTTGTTCGGTATCCATGCGATAAGCCACCAAACGACCGTACTTGACGGCACTGTAATCCAGACAAGCCAGGTTCGGTTTGATCGGCGCAGGAATACCCGCCATCCAATAGTGACCAAAAAACAGCGGTTTTTCTTCCGGCCCGTAGAAAAGAAGTTGCTCTTTTTCTGCATCGGACAGTAACGAATGGTGCAAATCAGGTGGCAGCGGGTCCGGCTGGAATATCACATCGCTGTAGCGCTGCGGGTCACTTTCCCAGAAACGGGTGCGGAAAAACTGCCTCACAAAACCGTCTTTGGCCGTCATCGAGCGGCCTTCCGGCAATTTCAGCGAGGTGCCACGCAGGGATCGATCGAGGAAGCGATACAGGAAGGTGCTGGTATCAACCGACTCCACCAGCAAGTCACGGTCGAGCTGGTTGCCACCATAGCGAGCAATGTATTCATCAACCATCTGTTGGTCCCAGGCCGCATGGATCACCCGAAAGTGGTCATGCTCCAGAAACAACGGACGCTCAAGAAACCAGTCGAGCATCTCGTTCAGCTCGTGCGGGTGATTGGCGTATTGCTCCAGCGTGGCTTCAACAATGCGGGTATTGCGGCGAGTATGCTCTCGTAGATACGGCTGACGCATGCCCGCCGGGGCTTCAGTGCAGTAGGTGATCAAGTTGTATTCATGGTTACCCATGATCATCTCTGCTTCGCCCGCTTCCACCATGTCACGTACCACGTCACAAGCCAGACGGATGTTAGGCCCGCGATCGACGACGTCGCCAACATACACTACCTTTCGGTGCGGATGACGGTACACGCCGTGCTCTTTGCGGTACCCCATCTGTTCCAACAGCAGGATCAATGTTTGACCGCAGCCGTGGATATCCCCGATCAGGTCATATCCCTGATGCATAATCAGTCTCCGAGATTGCTGCTCCAGCCCAACTTGGTACGACAGATTTCGTAGAAGTTATGGCTCTTTGGATGGATCAGCTTCAGCTTGTGCGCCTTCTTCCGAATGGTCATAACGTCGCCCGGTGCACAAGGTATATGGGTCTGGCCATCACAACTGACGGTCGGGTAAATATCGAGATCACCATCAATATGGATCTTGATCTCGCTTTTGCCATCCACCACGATCGGGCGGCTGGACAAGGTATGCGGGAACATCGGCACCAATACCAGGGCATCCAGTTTTGGATGCATGATCGGGCCACCGCCAGACAGCGAATAAGCGGTCGAGCCCGTCGGGGTCGATACAATCAGGCCATCAGCGCGCAGGTTGTAGACGTATTGGCCTTCGATATAGAGGTCGAAGCCAATCATGCGAGCCGATTTACCCGGGTGCAAGACGACGTCGTTCAAGGCCGCAGCAGAACCAATCGGGTTACCATCCCGTTTGATTTCGGCGTCCAGCAGGAAACGCATTTCGCTGGTGTATTCGCCTTGCAATACCGCCATGACTTCATCGCACATATTGTCGTCCGGGCTGATGTCGGTCAGGAAGCCCAGTCGGCCACGGTTAATGCCCAGTACCGGAATATGATATTTGGCCAAGGCCCGGGCGGCCCCCAACAAACTGCCATCACCACCAACCACAATCACCAGATCGCAAATTTCACCCAGAAGATTCACCTTGCTGATCTGCATGTTGTGGCCTGGTATGACTTCAGCAATACGCTCATCGAGGATGACGTAGTAGCCCTCGTCGGTCAGGAAACGGGCAAGGCGTTTGACCGTTTCCACTACCTTGTTACTGTTCAGTCGTCCAATAATGCCGATATTGCGAAACTCTTCCATCACCTTACCCAGTCATCGTTGTCTATGGCGCTTTGCACGGATGCTTGCACGGTGCCGCTTCAGTTGTCACTCTGGCAGCACTCTTTATTAACGGGGCGATTTATAACACAGCGCCCAACAAAAGGCTTGTGACCAAACTCATGGACACCTTGCAGGAAACCTTCTTCAAACTGCCAGAGAAGTCATTACGTGATCTGGTGTGGGCTGTCAGCTCACCCGCACTGCTGGACACCTCATGGTCGCCGGCACAGCCGCTCTGGCTTGACGAACTGTTGCTTCAGGCTGGCCCCAGGAAACACTGGCAGCTCCCTGCCGAAAGCCCCCACTCCCGTCTCGGACTGGTGTTCGAACAGCTGTGGCAAAGCTGGCTGCAAGAGCAACACATTGCGCTTGCAGCCAATCTGCAAATCGCTTCCACCGAACGCACGCTAGGTGAGCTGGATCTGCTGTTGAAACTGCCCCAACAGCCGTTGCATCTGGAGCTGGCGATGAAGTTCTACCTTGGCCACAACGATGAGTGGATCGGCCCTAACCGGCGGGATTTGCTGGCCAATAAAATTGCTCATACCCGTGACCATCAACTGCCACTGGCACATACCGAAGCCGCTCAAACGGCGATTGCTGACCTTGGCTTTTCAAACACGGATGCCTTACGCTCCGAGGCGCTGATGCGTGGCTGTCTGTTTCACCCGGTAGATACCAACATCAAGGCGGCACTGCCGCTGGAGGTTAACCCACATCACTGGCGGGGATGGTGGTGCCATGCTCACCAGTTGGCCGAGCAGGTCAACCATGGAGACTGGATCATTCTGGCCAAGGACCAATGGCTGTCTCCGGCGTTATCACCGGTAAAGGCCAGTGCTGATGAGCTGGTCTGTCTGGTAGTACGTCATTTCGACTGCCTCACGGTGCCGTTGAGCATCGCTCGGGTGGAACGTACCGAATTTGGTTGGGCAGAGGTTGAGCGGGCCATGGTGGTCAACGACCAATGGCCGCAGGCCTTCCCCAAATAGCGTCTCAACAACAGTCATTCAGCCATACATTCGAGCCCTATCCCGCGACGCCCTTGCAGGCCTCCGCCATGAATCAATAACGGCGGTCGAGCCTGTACTGGCCCTTTTTGTACTGACGCCTGCCTGTGGTGTTGCAGTAACGCCTTCAGGAGAGGCAGACCATATACAGGGTCCAGTACCAACCCCAGCGAATCCAGCTTTTCCAGCAAGGGTTTGGCCTGCTTTCGAGCCTTGCCAAAACCACCTTGTTGCGACGCATGCAAGTGCCAGTTTTGCTTGTCCCTCTGGCCTTGCCATAGATTTGTCCAGCAGTTCTGTAAGTGTTCAGCCAACTGCCCGTTATCCTGCACCGTATTCAATACATGCAGGGCGCACTCTCTCGGCAAAGACGGCATCAGCTGTCCAGCGGTTGTGCCACTACCGGCAGCCATCCAGACAGACTCATACCCCTGGCATTGCTGTCCCAGCCATTGAAAAGCGGTCATACCCGGCCGGCTAACAGCAGGGTCTGCTTTAACCGCCAAAGCACCACCTTCGCCAATAAAATAGCCATCACAGTGATTGCGCCAGTGTTCCTGAAATTCGGCACCGTAACGATGCCGATACGATTGTTTATCCAGAAACACCAACGTCATTCCCCATCGCTTGCAATCTTCCAGCATGGGGGTGAGTGGCAGGTGCTCATAACCCCGCACCAAACCGGTAACCGGAATCCCCAGCCGCCGTGCCAGCCAGGCGCAGGCGTGTAAATGATTCGACCAGCAGCCGCCCGGCGTCACCCAGCCATTCCGGCCGGATTGCTGCCAACGGGGAATATGATCCAGCAACTTGAAAATCTTGTTGCCCTGCAAGACCGGGTGAATCTGATCAAGCCTGAGTACGTCCACACGGAACGATTGCACCACATTTTCACAGAACGGCTGTGCCATATGCTCACGATCAAGTAACGCATTCACAAGTTCAGCAGGCAGCTGATGGGATTCAATCACTGCCGACGTACAAAGCGCCAGCAGCTCATTGACGACAGATTCGGGGTCAGTACTTGCGCTTGGCGTCTTCGTCGCCGTTGGGGATGCCATGTGGATCTTCTTCCGGAGTTTCACTTTCCATGGCCTGCGACAGCTTGTCTTGTTTGGCAACGCCGCCATTGAACAGCGCGGTGTTGCGCTGGGCCAATTCGCGGATTTTGTCATTTTTTTCCGGGAAGGTCAGATCCGATTCAATCAGCATCTTGCGCGCTGCCTTGTAATAATTGCCCGCGCTCATCACGTCATCCCGGTCGGCTGCCAGATCACCCTGATGGCTGAAGGTTTCGACCTCCAGAATCAGCATCAATAATTTGAGGTGCCGGCGATACTCCTCCAGGTTGCCTTTGGTTATTACTCGACGCTTCACCATGCTGGTCAGGGATTGCATCACCACGGCAACCTGACGTTTGGCGTAATTGATCTCGCGGTCGCTGTTGAACAGTTCGCGGACTTCCCTGTCTTCGGCATCCACCCGCTGGCGCAGCTCGTCAAAATCGATTTCCGGGAAGGGGTCTTCTTCATCCTTTTCCTTCGGGCCCGGCCAAATCTCGTGGGCTTTTTGAATCAGTTCTTCGACACGATCAATGATCAGCGGCGGAATCTCGCGTCCCTGATCAATGTTCAGCAGCAGCTCCACCGCTTCTCTTAGCTCGGCAGTCTTGTTGATGATCAAACGGGTCTGGATGCGCTGAGACTGTTTTTTCTGCTGATTACGGCCGTAATACACCATACCCGCCATGATTGAGGCGATGGGCAAGGCGATAGCAATAACCAAAGCGATGGCTGACATGGCAAACGAATCTCCCGTGATTTACCACAATATTCTGCGACAGCAATTTCCGCTTCTGAAAAGTCTAGCAACATATATAGAAGCTGCTCTCGAAGCTGTTTTGATACAGTTCCCGAAATGAACACTCCACAACCCGCCACGACGGCGTTCAGCACTGGTTATATTGCCGCCGGATCGCGCCTGTCAGCCCCTGTTCATGCCCCACAAATGGGCAATCAAACCGCCCCCAAATTGACGATTTCCGAGAACAAATAGCACGATGAAGTCAAGAAGAAACTCGCATCAGGCTTGACCAACCCCTATGCTGCCCCTATAAATGTCGCGATATAACCGTTGTATAGGGGACATCTATTTCATCCGGTGCAGTCTCTGGGCTGCCGGATGGTGTCGAATCACGAAGCCGACTTGCAGGCCTGACGGGTCAAGTCTAAAGTCGGCGACACAGAGTCGAGATCATCCGGCAGCCCCCGCAGGGCGCGGGTTACCGCCGCCCAGTGCAGTGTTGACGAACTTGGAAAGGACTGGTCATTCCACTGCATTCGTCGCCTTGCACTGAACAACGGCAACACTCGCGCAGAGCCGTGCAGGATTAAATAGATGTCCCCTGTAGCATTTGATTAGAGATAAGGTAGCTCGGAGAAATATGGGCAAATCGCTGGTGATTGTGGAGTCGCCTGCCAAGGCGAAAACCATCAACAAGTACTTGGGTAAGGACTATGTGGTGAAGTCCAGCGTAGGTCACGTCCGTGATCTGCCCACCTCAGGCTCAGGTTCAACCTCTGACCCCAAGGAACGTGCCAAACAGGCTGCCTTGACCCGCAAGATGTCGCCGGAAGAAAAGGTTGTTTACAAGGCCCGTAAGGCCAAGGAACAACTGATCAACCGCATGGGCGTCGACCCGGAGCACGGCTGGAAAGCCAACTATCAGGTGCTGCCCGGCAAGGAAAAGGTGGTCGATGAACTCAAGCGTCTGGCGAAAGATGCCGACACCATCTATCTCGCAACGGATTTGGACCGCGAAGGGGAAGCCATCGCCTGGCACCTTCGCGAGATCATTGGCGGCGAAGACAAAAACTACCGTCGGGTAGTCTTTAACGAGATCACCAAGAAAGCGATTCAAAAAGCCTTTGAAGAGCCTTCCGACCTCAACATGAACCGGGTAAATGCACAACAGGCTCGTCGCTTCCTCGACCGTGTTGTTGGCTTTATGGTATCGCCACTGCTGTGGAGCAAAATCGCCCGTGGTCTGTCAGCCGGCCGGGTGCAGTCCGTTGCCGTACGTCTGATTGTTGAGCGTGAGCGCGAAATTCGCGCCTTTATTCCGGAAGAGTACTGGGAAGCCTTTGCCAACCTGAGTACCGCTGGCGGCGAAGCCTTGCGTGCACAGGTGACCAAATATCAGGGCAAGGAATTCCGCCCCACCAACGAAGCGGATACCACTCAGTTGATGGCCGAACTGAAGTCCTTGCCGTTTGCCGTCAGCAAACGCGAAGACCGTCCAACCAGCTCCAAGCCAGCCGCTCCATTCATTACCTCGACGCTGCAACAAGCGGCCAGTACCCGCATGGGCTTCAGCGTGAAGAAGACCATGACTCTGGCCCAGCGCCTGTACGAAGCCGGTTACATCACCTACATGCGTACCGACTCCACCAACCTGAGTCAGGATGCCATTGAAAGTGTACGTGGTTACATCAGCACCAAGCTAGGTGAAGAGTACCTGCCAGACAACCCGCGTCTGTACAGCAGCAAGGAAGGTGCCCAGGAAGCGCACGAAGCAATCCGCCCATCCGATGTGAAGTTGCGTGCCGCCGATCTGTCCAGCATGGAACCGGATGCCCAGCGTCTGTACGACCTGATCTGGCGTCGTTTCGTCGCCTGTCAGACCGCCGATGCCAAATTCACCAGCACCTCCATCACCACCGCTGCCGGCGACTTCGAAATGAAGACCCGTGGCCGTGTGATTCGCTTTGACGGCCACCTGCGTGTGCTGTCTTCCGCTGGGAAGGATGAAGACGTATTGCTGCCGGATGTGGCCGAAGGCGACACTCTGAATCTGGTTGAGCTGGAGCCAAAACAGCATTTCACCAAGCCGGCCCCACGCTTCTCCGAAGCGGCACTGGTTAAAGAGCTGGAAAAGAAAGGCATTGGCCGCCCTTCCACCTATGCGTCGATCATTTCGACCATTCAGGAACGTGGTTACGTCAGCCTCAAAGGCCGTCGATTCTACGCCGAGAAAATGGGCGACATCGTAACCAGCCGTCTGGTTGAAAACTTCAACGATCTGATGGACTTCAGCTTTACCGCCAATATGGAAGAAAAGCTCGACCATATTGCCGAGGGCGAATTCCAATGGATCGACGTGCTCGATAACTTCTACAGCGACTTCCAGCACAAACTGGACGATGCTGGCGAAAACATGCGCCCGAACGACCCGGTCGACACCGACATTGAGTGTCCAAACTGTGGACGTCATATGCAGATTCGTACCGGTTCTACCGGTGTGTTCCTCGGCTGCTCCGGTTACTCCTTGCCCCCCAAGGAACGCTGCACCCAAACCCTCAATCTGGTGCCGGGTGACGAAGCCATTTCCGCCGATGAAGACGAAGAAGCGGAAAGCCGCCGTCTGATGGAGAAACGCCGCTGCGTGAAGTGTGACGCAGCGATGGAAAGCTACCTGCTGGATGAAACCCGCAAGGTACACATTTGTGGCAACAACCCGGATTGTGATGGCTTTGAAGTTGAAGCCGGTCAATTCAAGCTGAAAGGCTACGATGGCCCAACGCTGGAATGCGACAAGTGTGGCAGCGAGATGCAGCTCAAGTCCGGCCGCTTCGGCAAATACTTCGGCTGCACCAACAGCGAGTGTAAAAACACTCGTAAGTTGCTGAAAAGCGGCGAAGCAGCGCCACCGAAGATGGACCCGATTGCCTGTCCGGAATTGCAATGCCAGAAAGTGGACGACACCTACGTACTGCGTGACGGTGCATCCGGTCTTTTCCTGGCCGCCAGCCAGTTCCCGAAAAACCGCGAAACCCGACCACCACTGGTACAAGAGCTGATTGCTCATCAGGCAGAACTGCCTGAGAAGTATCACTTCCTGCTGGATGCGCCACGGGCGGATGACGACGGCAACCCGTCGGTAATTCGCTACAGCCGTAAATCCAAAGAGCAGTACGTGATGTCGGAAGTTGAAGGCAAGGCCACTGGCTGGTCAGCCTGGTTCACCGACGGCAAGTGGGTGATTGAGCAGAAGAAAAAAGCCGCTCCTAAAAAAACGACAGCGAAAAAAGCGCCGGCCAAAAAGTCCACCAAAGCGTCTAAAAACGCAGACGACTGATTATCGCAGAAACACAAAAACGGTCATTGGGTTTCCCCAATGACCGTTTTTTTGTTTATAGCTCTGTCGCTCAAAAGTGTCCCCTTAACGCGTAAAAACCTCAAAAACTCATACTGGAGTACCAAAAATAAAATTGAAATCTGGTTCTCGCGAGGGATGTTTGCTGTCTCTGGAGCTGCTAGATTTAAGACACGACATTGACGTCAGCCCTCGTAAACACGAGCCCTAACAAGGAGAAGTTAAGATGAAAACGATCAATAATTGGATCAAGTGCAGCACTCTGGCCAGCCTTCTGGCAGTTTGTAGCATCGCTTCTGCCGGGACCGATCAAGCCCCTGCATCAGCATCGGTCAGCGACCCCCAAGTCACCACCACCAACATGACCTACAAGGCGTCTGCCGACAGCAGTAATGACACCCACAAGAGCCTCAACAGCAACAGCAATGCTGCACGGGTCAACCTGAACACTGCATCGGCGGCAGAGCTGACATTGCTGAAAGGGGTTGGCGCATCAAAAGCCGAAGCCATTGTGCGCCACCGAGAAGAACATGGGCCTTTCGCAAGCCTTGAAGAGCTGACCCGGGTACGTGGCATTGGTACTGCCACCATCGAAAAGAATCGCCAACTGGCGACGGTAGACTGAGTTTTACGTAAGACAGAGGCCGTAGCGGAGCCTGAGACAGATATCCGCTACGGACCCTTTATCTATCAGAGCAAGGTGTTATCCGGCTATGCCCCAACAGCCACCAGCTCAATAATCGATAAGTGAAATAACAGACAAACCCGGCAAAAATCGTATCACTGAGGAAATGACCACCCTGGACGATACGACCAGCACTGACCACCACACCTAACCCAAGTCCCGCCCAGAACCAGGCCTTTCGACGAGTCCACCAGGCCAGCGCCATCAGCCAGAATCCCATCGCGGAGTGACCACTGACAAACGATTTGCAGCTGCGCTGGCAGGAATCCGAGACAACAAACGCCGGCGTAAAACCACTGCTGCCACCAAACTCCTGCACCTGCCGTGGGCGTGGGCGTTCAAATCCTTCCTTGAACACCGAATGCACCAAAATCCCGGGGCCGGCCAGCAGGCTGATCAACAAAAACAGCCACACCTTGCGCTGCGTCGCCGGCAAACCATGTTTCAGATAAGACAGTACCGTTGCCACCAGCAGCATCGGCACCAACAGATAAGGGATGTAGCGAAAGATACCGTAAATAGCCACCACAACCGGCTGGTCTTTCAGCGGCCATTCAGCAGTGGCTGGGTCGTAAAACCAACCACTCACCGTCAGATCCAGTTGCGGCCACAACAGAAACACCGCAACTAACAGCGCAAATACAACAATGTCCAGATGATGCTTGAGCAAAGACACAACACTACTCCCGAAAAATTCGCCGCAGAGAATACCGACTATGCCCTGCTCGTGGCCAGAATAACCCGCCAAAGACGCACGAATTTCGTCAAAGTTCAGTATCCGTGTTGCTGGCTGCATCGGCCGATAACTTCAGTGTTGGCAATCGCAGGATATAAATGCTGACGCCCAAACCAATCAGCGGGAATACCACCCTTGGGGCCGGAGAATCCAGAATCACAAACGCCGTCAGCATTAATGACGTCCACATCAACAGCAGCGTGTATATTTTGGCTTTGAATGGCATGCCCTTGCCATTGAGGTAATACAGCAGGTATTTGCCCAACCGCGGATGCCCTACCAGCCAATAGTAGAATTTCGGCGAGCAGCGGACAAAACAGGCAGCTGCCAGCAGCAAGAATGGCGTGGTCGGCAACACCGGCAGAAAAATGCCCGCGGTTCCCAACGCCACACAGAGCCAACCAACCGCCATCAACAGATATCGGATTACGGGATTTCTAACCGGCTTGAACTCAACCGGTTCCGTTGTTGCGGACGGACCTTGTTCCACAGCCCACTCCATTCCAGACATTCAACTTTACCCTGCTGCCCTTTTGGGGCGCGCCTGCTGGCCATCAGTGTTGCCCAAACAAAACCGTGCAGAGTTCTTCAGAAGCCCAAGTATACCTTCATCGCTTAAAACACGGCATAAATTCGGTAAGATTGGGCATCGTTCCGGAGATTGTATGAAAACCACACTCGAACAATGGCGCATGTTCAAGGCAGTTGTCGAACATGGCGGTTATGCCCAGGCAGCCGAAGCAATATTCAAAAGCCAGTCCACCATCAGTTATGGCGTGCACAAACTGCAGGAGCAGCTGGGCATTACCCTGCTGGAGGTGGAGGGTCGTAAGGCGGTCCTCACCGAACAAGGCAAGGTCATGCTGCAACGAGCCAACCAGCTGTTGGAGCAGGCTGAAAACCTCGACAAGGCCGCAGATGTATTGCGTCAGGGCGTAGAGCCAGTGATCCATCTGGCGCTGGATATGATTTTCCCTTACGACCATCTGTTCTGTCTGCTGGCCGATTTCTCAGAGCAGTTTCCCAACACCCGGGTAGAACTGACCGAGTTCGTTATGAACGGCGGCAACGACATGCTCGAAAATGGTGAGCTGGATCTGCTGGTGACCCCAATCATGCCAGCCGGACTGAAGGGCAAACAGATTTACCGCGAGCAGTTTATCCCTGTCAGCAGCCCCGACCACCCGCTGCAATCCCGTCAGGATCTGAAACTGGAAGACCTGATGGAGTACCGCCAGATCGTTATGCGTGATGGCAGCAAGCAACGCAGGGACTCCGGCTGGCTGGGCGCCCACCAACGCTGGACGGTATCCCATACCAACACCAGCCTTAACATTGTGCGTCGTGGTTTGGGCTATGCCTGGCTGCCCATGAACTGGATTCAGACCGACCTCGACAACGGCACACTGAAGCCACTGCCCATGAAGGACGACAGTGCACGTTACGAAGACTTGTATCTGGTAGAAGCCGCTGAGGGCAGCTCAGGCCCGGCAACCCGTTATCTGGCGTCCTTGTTAAGAAAGTCTTTGTAACTGCCTTTCTCACCGTCTATCCAACCGCCTATTTAACCGTAGGGCATCGGATAGATCGTGCTGACGGCAGAAAGAGGACTCGCCCCTGAGACTTTTAGTCAAGCCCACGCACCCAAATAGTGCGTGAGTTTATTTTTTAAACACTCCATTCCAAAACCAATAGACCATTTTAGGACACAGATAGACAAATAACGCCAAATTTGCCCTGTACAGTATTTATTCTAACGCATGAACGGTTAATTCAAACAGTCACTATTGCACCATTAAAAACCACCAGCCAAACAAACGCACCAAGACAGTGCAGTTTATAAATTTCATTTTAGATGCAAATGTGAACCAATTCACACTGGCAATTTTGCAACGCACTCAAGACGGGCTTTTGGTAAATCACACAATAGTGGTATGCACCTTGCTTTGAGTATGCGTAGCAGGGGATCTCAGGATACGGGACAGGACGTCCTGACAATTTGGAAATAGATGGCTAGGGTTCCGGCTTCGACACACAGAAGCGACTGGTCCGAGAGCGATCGACCTCAGACGCATAGCGTCAGGTTACACGGCGGGACAAAAGCCCGGGAGGCCCAGGAACAGCATGGATTTTCGCTGCATCCGAAGACCTTCTGCCGCAACGATAACCAAAAATGAGGAACTACCATGTTACGCCTGAATCGCCTGGTGCTAGCCAGTCTGGTCACCTTGGCCGCTCTGCTGCCATTCAACGCCAATGCCCAGGACAGCTTCCGTCTTGCGTGGTCTATTTATGTAGGCTGGATGCCGTGGGATTACGCCGACAAGGCAGGCATCGTCAAGAAGTGGGCCGACAAGTACGGCATCGAAATCGAAGTTGTACAAATCAATGACTATGTTGAATCCATCAACCAATACACCGCTGGCGAATTCGACGCTTGCGTGATGACCAACATGGATGCCCTGACCATTCCTGCGGCCAGCGGCGTAGACACCACCGCCCTGATCGTTGGCGACTTCTCCAACGGCAACGACGCCATCATCCTGAAAGAAGGCAACTCCATTGCCGATCTGAAAGGCAAGCCAGTTAACCTGGTTGAGCTGTCTGTTTCCCACTATCTGCTGGCCCGTGGTCTGGACAGCGTTGGCATGGCAGAAAAAGACGTATCTGTTATCAACACCTCTGATGCCGACATGGTCGCTGCCTACGGCACCGACGACGTAGAAGCTGTGGTTACCTGGAACCCACTGGTAAGCGAAATCATGACCATGCCAAACGCCAACAAGGTGTTTGACTCCAGCAAGATTCCTGGCGAAATCATCGACGCCACCATGATCAACAGCGAAGTTCTGGCCAACAATCCAAAATTCGCCAAAGCCCTGGTAGGTGCCTGGTACGAAACCATGAGCATCATGTTCAGGAACGACAAGACGGGTAAAGAAGCCCGCGCCATGATGGCTGAAGCATCCGGTACCGACCTGGCCGGTTACGACGCTCAGCTGGCCGCGACCAAAATGTTCTACAAGCCTGCCGATGCCGCCAGCTTCGTAAACAGCAAAGAACTGCCAGCCACCATGAAGTATGTTTCCGAGTTCTCTTTCCAGCACGGCCTGCTGGGTGACGGCGCTCCAGACGCAGACTTCATCGGCGTTGCTTTCCCGAACGGTACGGTCAACGGCGACATGGATAACATCCAGCTGCGCTTTACCGACAAGTACATGAAGATGGCTGCTGAAGGCAAACTGTAAGTCTGCCTGAACGCCAAGCCCTCTGGCTTCAAATAGCCAAACAAAAGCCCGGCCATGTGCCGGGCTTTTTGCATCCACTCGATCCGCTACGCTGCAACGGAGCTCAGGCTGTATCTATCAGGTCGCCAGCGACGGTTGCGCCTCACTGCGACCATCCAGCACCGAAGCGGCCAGAATCAAACCACACCCCAGCCAACCGGCCATATCCAGTGCACTTTCACCCAGCAGTTCCGCCGACAGCACAGCCGTCACCAGCTCCATGATAATGATCAGTGCCGAGCGACTGGCAGGCAGCCTGCTGACGCCCCACTGAGAGCCAAACGACATCAACATCAGCCAGGTGCAGCCATACAAAACAGCGGCCAACCACGCCCACACAGGTACCGCCGTAGCCGCGTCCTGAGCGAAAGCAACAGCACCATGGGCACCGCCGCCTTCGCCCCCCAATCCCAGCGCGACCACCAAGGTCAGAGACAGCGCCGAGCCCAGCAGCATCACGCCCACCTTGGCGACCAGCTGGGCCTGCTCGGTCTTGCGGAACAGCACGTTGTTCGCCGCGTAGGTAAAACCGGCAATCAGGCCAAGCGTATCGGCAAGTCCCCACGGCGTTGCCATAAACACATCCAGGTTATCAGGACGCAGCCCCGCCACCATGGCCACCCCGACCAACGCCATGGCAATCATCAGGGTTTTCACCAGATTGATGGATTCCTGCAACCACCATTTGCCCAACAAGGTGCTCCAGACAGGTAACAGGTAAAACAGCACCATCACCCGGACCACATTGCCCTCCATCAGTGCAATCGAAAAGCTGACATTGGCCACCCCACCAAACAGCAAGATCCCCACAAACTCCTTGCGATTGGCCAACACATCCTGACAGCAACGCTGCCACGACCGCACAGCCAGCAACAACGTCAGCAGCGAGCCAACCCAATACGCCACCAGCAACAGCTGGCTATGCTGCAATCCCATTGACTGAATGGCATTGAGGGGAATCCAGGCACTGCCCCACAAGATCGAGGCAAACAACAGCACCACAGCAGGGTTAGGGGAAAAACGGGAGAGAGCATTCACGGCATAGATTCCAACAAGACTTGTATACAAGCTGCAATTCAAGAAAAGTGCCGCCAATCAGCCAACACTCTGAAATAGTGTATTCACGGTCAGCAAAGACAATTCGGGGCCATCAACTCCGATTCCAATGCATAGAAAGACCTCAAAGCAACGCACCTTTGGCCAAGCCATTCGAAGCACAACGGAGAAGGATGTATTTCCGGACCAGATTTGCACTACAAAAGAACAAAAACATCAACAACGCCCCAGTTAAGGGCGATTCTCAATTTCAGAAAATGGGACACCCTCCACAAAACCACCGGCAGCGCCTTGACCACACTATTCCTTCCGGTAAAACCAAACTGGCACACTCATCGCATACGATCTTGTATGCAAGATGCAATGGGATACCGACATCTCATCGAATAGGCAGCTAGGGTTCCGGTAACAATCGTTAGATAGTTTACGTCTGGTCCGAGAGCAGCCGACCTTGCCACTTCTCGCTTTGACGTCAAATCTTGATCAAAGCCTGATGCGGGGGTTACACGGCGGGACAAAAGCCCGGGAGACTTGCAGAATCTGACCACCAATGTACAACGGGTGTTAGATTTTGCCGGACGTTCTTTTGAACATCCCGTTGTTTCGTACCGTAAACCCGACATCAGGAGATGCGCCATGCGCAAGCTGGTCAACCTGCAACCAACGAAGTTATCAACGCTGATACTGGGCGCCCTGCCTTTTATCGCCGTTGTATTGATTTATCTGGTCGCTTCAGACCTTCGCCTTGAAGAAAACCCGCGCGACAAACTGCTGCCAGCTTTCTCAACCATGGGCGATACCTTACTGCGCCTGGCCACGGAAGAAAGCCGTCGTACCGGAGAAATTATCTTCTGGGGCGACACCTTCGCCTCGCTTGAACGTATGGCAATGGGGGTCGGCATCAGTGCTTTGATTGCACTGCTGTTCGGTTTGGCCCAGGGCAGTTTCCCGCTGGTCCGCGCCAAGCTCTCCCCCTTCACCACAGCCATTGCCATGGTGCCGCCAATGGCCATGCTGCCCGTGCTGTTTATCGTGTTTGGCCTTGGTGAACTGTCCAAAGTGGTGCTGATCATCATTGGTATCACCCCTTTCCTGATCCGCGATCTGCAGCAACGTGTGATGGAGCTGCCGGAAGAGCAATGGATCAAGGCCCAGACCCTAGGGGCCAACAGCTGGCAGTTAATGACTCGCATGGTTTTGCCTCAGATGATGCCCCGACTGATCGACGCAGTACGTCTTTCAATGGGCGCCGCCTGGCTGTTCCTGATCGCAGCCGAAGCCATTGCCGCCAACGAAGGCCTTGGCTATCGCATTTTCCTCGTTCGTCGTTATATGGCGATGGACACCATCCTGCCCTACGTGGCCTGGATCACGGTGTTGGCGATCTGTGCAGACCAACTGCTGCGCCAGATCAATCGCCGGGTATTCCCCTGGTACCAGAAATAACCGCACCACCGTGATATCCGCTGGATAAGGCAAACGAACGGAAACCAAGGACCTCCTTATGACTGTCAGACTCGTAACCGAAAAGCCGCCACATTTTCTTGAGTTCAAACGTGTTGGCAAACGCTATGGCGATAGCGTGGTGCTGGAAAACATCAATACTCAGGTTAAGAAAGGTGAATTCATCACCATGGTTGGCGCCTCCGGCTGCGGCAAATCGACGTTTCTGAAAATGCTGTCAGGCCAGGAGCAGGCCACCCGCGGCGTATGCCTGATGGAAGGTCAACCGATTTCAGAAGAGCCCGACGTCAATCGCGGCATCGTATTCCAGAAATACTCCGTTTTCCCGCACCTGAACGTTTTGGAAAACGTCATTCTGGGCCTCGAGCTGGAATCCACCAGCCTGACCGGACGACTGTTCGGCAAGCTGTTTGGTACCGCACGCAAAGCAGCGCTGGAAGAAGCCGCCACCTTGCTGGAAAAAGTCGGCCTCGACCACGCCATGCACAAATATCCCCATGAGCTGTCCGGTGGTATGCAACAGCGCCTGGCGATTGCCCAGGCACTGATCAAAAAGCCCAAGGTGCTGCTACTGGACGAACCGTTTGGTGCACTCGACCCAGGCATTCGTGCCGACATGCACCAGCTGATTCTGGAATTGTGGGAAGAAACCGGCACCACCATTTTCATGGTTACCCACGACATCACCGAAGGGTTTTATCTGGGCACCCGCCTGTGGGTATTCGACAAGGTACGTAACGACCCCACTCACCCACACGCCTGGGGCGCCACCATTACCTACGACCTGCCTATTGGCCTGACCAGCAAAAATTTACACGACGATATTCGTCATGACGTAAACCTGACTTCACGTCACCAGGATGAACAACTGGTGTCCTGAGCCGACATTCACAGGAGCAAGAAAGATGAGTGAATACCAAATCGGTGAAACCGTATACACAGACACCCTGCGCGGTGGGGCCCACTGGTCCATGCGCGTCAAAAAAGGCACCTTGCTGACCCTTACGGATGTAGAAGGCGGTGCCAATCTGGGTCTGCTGATGTTTAACCCGTACGACCTGAAAGAAAAGTACAACGCCCCGGACAGCCTCAAGGCCCAGCACACCTTCAAACTGACCAAAGGCCATTGCCTGTACTCCGATATGGGCCGCGTGATGGCCTCCATCGTTGAAGACGACTGCGGCTGGCACGACACCGTCTGCGGCAACATGAACAAAACCATGCTGGAACAACGCTGGCCACGTGTTAGCTACCAGCAAGGCCTGAACGACTGGACCCTGAATGGCTACGACAGCTTTATGGTCGAGTTCGCCAAATACGGCCTTACCCGTCGCGACATGGCCGCCAACCTGAACCTGTTCAGCAAGGTGTTCACCGACGACGAAGGCAACATGAGCTATGCCCCAGCCGCCAAAGCAGGTGACTCCATCACCCTTCGCTTTGAAATGGATACCCTGGTGATCTTCCACACCTGCCCGCATCCATTGGCATCCCCGGCCACCGGCTTTGACGAATACCCACGCAAGCCGGTTCAGTACGCCTTGGCCAAAGCCGCTCCGGTTGCCGAAGACGACTACTGCAAGAACCTGTGTCCTGAAAACCAACGCGGTTTCCAGAACACTCACCTCTACACTTTCATGGACTAACTCTGAGGAGCAAACCAGATGATCAAAGAAAGCACATTGCGCCCAGAAGACGCCATCTTCCGTCAAAACGTTGATGCCGGTGACTACTTCCTGCACCGCATTGAAGCCGGTCAGACCTTCCGTATTCTTGACCTCGAAGGCAACCAGGCTGCCGACACCCTGTTCTACAACGCCGACGACGTCACCGAGCGCTACAGCGCCATGGATACCGTTCGCGAACAAGGCAACGTCTACCTGACTGCCGGTTCGGTACTACGTACCAACGAAAACAATCCCATGCTGGAAATCGTTGCTGACACCTGTGGCCGCCACGACACTCTTGGCGGTGCCTGTGCGACCGAGTCCAACACCGTGCGCTACTCGCTTGAGAAAAAGTGCATGCACGCCTGTCGCGACAGCTGGATGTTGGCCA
Source organism: Oceanobacter sp. ABM4_470 (assembly GCF_056158645.1). NCBI lineage: Bacteria > Pseudomonadati > Pseudomonadota > Gammaproteobacteria > Oceanospirillales > Oceanospirillaceae > Oceanobacter > Oceanobacter sp. ABM4_470. The sequence continues at coordinate 812,708 of NZ_JBSWTR010000001.1, read as the reverse complement.
TCAACGAGAACGAACAATACGGTCTCGAAAAAGCCGACATCACTCACAACATCAACTTCTTTATGAACGTGCCAATTACCAAGGAAGGTGGCCTGACCTTCGCCGACGGTATCTCCGGTGCTGGCAAATACGTCGAGATGAAAGCTGTGATGAACACCCTGGTGTTGATCTCCAACTGCCCACAGCTGAACAACCCGTGCAACGGCTACAACCCAACACCGATCGAAGTACTGGTTTGGGAATAATCAGGGCTTTAAACGGACATCAAACCGTAGGATGGGCTCCGCCCATCAACACGAAGTTTGATAGTAAATACGGAAACCGCTCTTTAATCGGTAACAGGGTTGTCCTCTTCGGGGACTTCCCCCGGGCCGGACGGGCAACCCCCGCCTTGCGCTACCGGCTCGCAGTATCGGTTTTAACTGCGCAAACGCGACGGCCACGGCCAGATTCGGCATCCATGCCTCAACTGGCCTGCCGACACATCCATGTGTCAGCGACCTGCGTTTGCTGAAAAAAACTGGCGAACCTCAAGGCGCGGGGTATGAAGACGCAAGGCCGCTTTTTAAAAGTACCTTGCTGTGTTGGGCGCGGCCCAACCTACAAAGCGAAATATGAAAAGCCGATGCGCGGTTTCATCCCGCGCATCAAGGTTCGCCCGATAGAGCCACATCGAGCAGGGCCAACCGGCATGGATGCCGGGAGAGCCGACTCTGGACATGGATGTCCAGTGACGGCGGCCCGTTGCGAGATTTTGGCGATATCGGATCAGCGAACCGGTAGCGCAAAGCGGTGGGATGCCAGCCGGCGGGAGGTAAGACCTCCCAAGAGGCACCCCAACGTCGCACATTAAAAAGCGGAGTCACTTCCGTAGGATGTATTAGCCGAAGGCGTAATACATCACCCCAAAATTAAAAAGCGGAGCAGGAATCCCCCCTGCTCCGCCACCGAACAAAAACCAGCGGGACGACCCGTTGGTCACAGAATTACAGGCAGGACGACCTGCCACCTGAACGGAGCCTGAACGCTCATGCTGACCAAAGTCCTTATCGCCAACCGCGGTGCCATTGCCTGCCGCATTATCCGTACCCTGAAAAAAATGGGCATCGGCTCTGTGGCCGTGTACCACCAGCAAGACCTTCACTCCCGCCATGTTCAGGAAGCCGATGAAGCTTACAGCCTCGGCGAAGGTTCTGTGGCCAACACCTACCTGAACCAACAGCGCCTGCTGGAAATCGCCAAAGAAAGCGGTGCCGAAGCCATTCACCCTGGTTACGGCTTCTTGAGTGAAAACCCCGACTTCGCCAACGCTTGCGCAGAAGCCGGTGTGTTCTTCCTTGGCCCTCGTGCCGAACACATGAATGCCTTTGGCCTCAAGCACAGCGCCCGCGCACTGGCTGAAGCCAATAACGTTCCACTGCTGCCAGGTACCGAGCTGCTGACTGATTTGGAAGCCGCGCTGCAAGCCGCTGAGTCCATCAAATACCCGGTGATGCTGAAGAGCACCGCAGGTGGCGGTGGCATCGGCATGCAGCTGTGTTACAGCGCCGAAGAACTGAAGTCGTCGTGGGACAGTGTCAAACGTCTGAGCGCCAACAACTTTTCCAACGATGGCGTGTTTCTGGAAAAATTTGTCGAAAAAGCCCGCCATATCGAAGTACAGGTATTCGGTGACGGCAACGGTAAGGTCATCACTCTGGGCGAGCGAGATTGCTCGCTGCAGCGCCGCAACCAGAAAGTGCTGGAAGAAACTCCGGCACCGGGCCTCAGTAATGAACAGCGCACCCAGCTGCAAGCCACTGCCGAGCGTCTGACCGCCGCGGTGAACTACCAGAGCGCCGGTACCGTTGAATTTATCTTTGATGCAGGCACCGGCGAATTTTACTTCCTGGAAGTAAATACTCGCTTACAGGTTGAGCACGGTGTTACCGAAGAAGTGTTCGGCGTTGATCTGGTTGAATGGATGGTACGTCTACCGGGTGTTCAGGCGGGTAAAGACTCACTGCCTTTGGATAACAGCTTCGAATCCAAAGGCCACTCCGTTCAGGCCCGTGTATACGCAGAAGATCCGGCTTTGGACTTCCAGCCATCTGCTGGTCTGCTGAGCCGCGTTGAATGGCCAGAGCAAGTATCTAACGGCCGTTTGCGTATCGATACCTGGGTGGAATCCGGCACGACTATTCCAGCCCTGTTCGACCCGATGGTCGCCAAGGTCATCGTTACTGCTGACAACCGCGATCAAGCGATTGCAGGTCTGTCTGATGCCCTGGCAGGCTCAGAGCTGTACGGCATCGAAACCAACCGCGCCTACCTGCTGGATATTCTGGCCGATCAGCGTGTTGGCAAGGGCGACGTTTATACCCAGTTGCTGAAAACCCTCAGCCACCAGCCAAATACCATTCAGGTGATTGCTGCGGGCACCCAGACCACCGTACAAGACTTACCTGCCCGTATCGGTTACTGGGACATTGGTGTACCGCCATCCGGCCCATTCGATAGCTACTCTTTTGAGCTGGGCAACCGCTTGCTGGGCAATCAGGCCGAAGACGCTGGTCTGGAAATCACCTTGAAAGGCCCGGTACTGAAATTCAACAGTGCTACTCGTGTGCTATTGGCCGGTGCCACCACCAACGCCAAACTGACTCGCGCCAATGGCGAGGTACACAGCGTTGAGTTCTGGCAGGCCATTGAGGTTCAAAATGGCGATGTGCTGGATACCGGTTCAGTGTCTGGTGCCGGGGCTCGTGCTTACCTGTTGGTCGACGGTGGTTTACAGGTGCCAGATTACCTCGGTTCCAAATCCACCTTCACACTGGGTCAGTTCGGTGGCCACAACGGCCGCTCACTGCTACCGGGCGATGTCCTGCATGTACTGGCCAGCAAACCTGCTGCCGACTTTGCCGATAGCAATGTCCTGCTGCCGGAAATCAGCAACGAATGGCAGCTGCGAGTGATCTATGGTCCGCATGGTGCGCCGGAATTCTTCACCGAAGCTGACATCAACACCCTGTTCGAAACCGCCTACGAAATTCACTACAACTCCAGCCGTACCGGCGTACGTCTTATTGGCCCGAAACCTGAATGGGCGCGTACCGACGGTGGCGAAGCGGGTCTGCACCCGTCCAACATTCACGACAACGCCTACGCCATCGGCACCATCGACTTCACCGGCGATATGCCTGTGATTCTGGGCCCGGATGGTCCGAGCCTGGGTGGATTTGTTTGCCCGGCCACGGTGATCACCGCCGACCTGTGGAAACTGGGTCAGCTGAAAGCCGGTGACAAGGTGCGTTTTGTGCCGGTTTCCCAGCAGACTGCAGTGGAGTTGTTCGAACAACAAGCCAGCAACCTGCAAGCACTGGATTCCAAAGCGGATGTTGCTGTACCAGAGTATCGCCCGGCGTCACCGATCATTGCTGAAATCAGCACCGACGACCACCCGACCGGCGTTGTCTATCGCCCGTCCGGTGACCGTTATCTGCTGGTTGAATATGGCCCGCTGCAACTGGATATCCGTCTGCGTTTCCGCGTCCACGCCCTGATGCAATTCCTGCAACGTCAGCACATCGACGGCTTGCAAGAACTGACGCCGGGCATTCGTTCACTGCAGCTGCACTATGATTCCACCGTACTTCCTCAGGCCCAACTGCTGGAGCTGCTGCAAGCGGCGGAAGATCAGCTCGGCGACCTGGAAGGTGCCGAAGTGCCTTCCCGTATCGTCCACCTGCCATTGAGCTGGGACGACGAGGTTTGCCGTCTGGCAGCAGAGAAGTACATGCAGTCCGTGCGTGCTGACGCCCCATGGTGCCCGGACAACATCGAGTTTATCCGCCGCATCAACGGCCTGGATTCCATTCAGGATGTGAAAGACATCGTCTTTAATGCCAGCTATCTGGTAATGGGTCTGGGCGACGTGTATTTGGGCGCGCCAGTGGCGACACCGGTCGACCCGCGTCATCGCCTGGTAACCACCAAGTACAACCCGGCCCGCACCTGGACCGCGGAAAACTCCGTTGGTATCGGTGGTGCCTACATGTGTATCTACGGCATGGAAGGCCCTGGTGGCTACCAGTTTGTTGGCCGTACCCTGCAACAGTGGAACCGTTACAAGCAAACCAAAGAGTTCACTCAGCCATGGCTGCTGCGCTTCTTTGATCAGGTGCGTTTCTACGAAGTCAGTCACGATGAACTGACCGACATTCGCCAACAGTTCCCGCATGGCCAATACCCGATCAAGATTGAAGAAACCAAATTCAATCTGGCCGAGTACGAGGCGTTTTTGGCCGAACAGGCGGGCGGCATCAACGAGTTTCAGGTTGAACGCCAGAAAGCCTTCCAGGAAGAGCTGGAAGACTGGAAACGCACTGGCCGCTTTAACTACGACAGCGAACCGGCTGACAGTGAGCAGGAAGAAGAGCGCGTACTGGAAGAAGGTGAGTTCACCGTGGAAAGCCACGTTGCCGGTAACGTTTGGCAGTGTCTGGTGAAACCGGGCGACAAGGTCGATGCCAACCAACCGCTGCTGATTCTGGAATCCATGAAGATGGAAATCGAAGTCGCCAGCCATCAGGCCGGTATTGTGGTTGAGGTGGTGAAACAAGCCGGTCAGGGCGTCGCCCCCGGCAGCTTGTTGGTGGTGCTGAAAGAGGATTAATCCTCTTTCGCCCCTCGGCTGCTTGCAGCCAAACCACCCTCCAGCCAATACCCTCGTCCAAACAAAAAGCCCCGATCAATGCAGATTGATCGGGGCTTTTTGTTCAAGCTCTGCTTCTATTAAGAAACAGACATCACAGCTTGGTGTGCAAACCACACTCGCGGTTATCGCGGGCTTTGGTTGGATCGAAGTATTTCTTCACGTTCGGCAGCTCGTGCTTTTCCAGGTACGCCTGCATATCGGCTTCTTTCCAGTGCAGCAGAGGTGCAACTTTCAGGGCACCGTTAGGGCCTTCACCGAACACTTCCAGGTTCTGACGGAATTCAGTCTGCTCACTGCGAACGGCAGTAAACCAGGCATCCGGCTGCTGTTCAGCCATGGCGCGGGTGAACGGCTCCAGCTTGAACGCGTGAGTGAACGCATCGTGGCGCTCATCGTCGATATCCGGAATACCACCAAAAGCGTGATCCCAACGAGCCGCGGTAATTTTCGGGGTGTACACCTCGATGTTCAGGTTCAAGCGTTCGATCAACTGCTTGGCCACCAGATAGGTATCACGGGTGTTGTAACCGGAATCAGCCCAGATAATCTGCATGTCTGGCTTAACCTGGGTCACCATGTGCAGGATCACCGCTTCGTACGGGCCGAAGTTGGTAGAAGTCAGTGGCTTGTTGGACTGGCTGAGTGCGAATTCAATGATTTCCAGTGGACTGGCATTGCCCAATTCCTGATTCGCTTGTGCAATCGACGTCATCATTATCACCTAGATTGGAATCGTCTTAACATATAACCAAAAGTTTAGACGATTCAGTTTTATATGTTGATTTGGATACTAGCATAAGAATGGGGTCGCTGAAGCTGAAATCAACGGACACCCAAACCCTACTGATATCAATTTGCTGCTAGAACCATTGAAATAGTTATAAGCATTAGTCCAGCGACAAGCGCTGGGCGCTTCGCCAACGCCCTCGAATCCATGCCATTGCCGGGCGCTCTACCCACACCGCCATCAGGCTGGCCAACAGCAACGACACCAGTACTGCCACGGCAACACCCAATGCCGGTTGCCAGCCCTCGGCATAAAAGTGGCGAATAATGATGTAGCCGATGTTCTGATGAATCAGATACAGGGCGTAGGATATTCCCCCCAGCCACAGCAAAGGCGGCGTTACCAGAAACGCCAAACGGCCACTCACCGCCAGATACAGCAGCGCTGCGAAGGCCGTAAACAGCAGCGCCAGCGCCGGGCTGAAAATCACCGCCGACGCCAGCAGCGAATAACCCACCAGCCCCCACTGCTGCCATGCCACACCGCGACCTGAATAGAGGTTATAAACGCACATACCGATCAGGAAGAATGGCAAATAGGTCAGCAGAAAGGCTCGGCGCAAATCATCATCGAGGGCAAACACAGCGCTGTGATGCAAGACCGATACGCCAATCACCGCAGCAAACAGCCATTCAATGTGGCGCAGGTTATTAACCAGCCAGGCCAGAAAAATCCAGAAATAAAAGGTCAGTTCCAGCACCAGCGTCCAGTACACACCATCGACGTGTGGCACATCCAGATATTGATGCACCATGCTAAGGTTCCAGAGTGCTTCCGTGCCGCTCACTTCCCGGCCGGGTAAGCCCACCAGTGAAACCGTCACGAACGTCAGTGCAATGGCCGCCCAATAAGCCGGAAATAAACGCGAAAACCGCGACACAATAAAGTCGAACGGCTGTTCGGTTCGCTGCAAACTCCAGAAGATCACGAAGCCACTTAGCATAAAGAACAACTCTACGCCGTAGCGACCGATATCGGCCCAGCCCACATCCCACTGGGGATGGCCATAGATTTCGTCAAAGTGGTAAAGATAGTGGTGCAGCATCACTACCACTGCTGCGATGCCGCGCAGAACATCCAGCGCCAAAAGCCGGGAGCCTGATTGCATAAGTCAGCTTGCCCTTGGGACCCTTGTTGCAAATATGCCGACAGACTAACGGCATCACCCTCTCAGGCAAACACAGAATACAGATTCCAACCGGATAACAGTGGTTACCCGGATGGAATAATCACGCAAATCAGTCTATCCGCAGGTACACCATCGTCTGGTTCACCAACTGATAGGCAATTTCACCGAAGGTCATGGGGCCGACCATACGGCCGGTTTTCTGGCCCTCCAGCTCACCGTAGAGGTAGTTCAGAATGCAGTTGCAGCAAAACGCGGTTTCCAGAGAACCATCCGGTATGGCGTTTTTAATGGCCTCGGCGTATGGAGGGATAGAACCGGCAATGCGGTACTCCAGCTCTGGAAACACCGGCGCGTAGAGCTTCACCTGGCCCTGCTCCACATCCACTTCCTGCACACTGACGTTAATAAATGCACCGCAGTAGTCCGCCACCAGCGGCAGTCGGGTATCGATCTGCATTTCTTTCAGGTAATGGGCAAAGTTGGTCAGTTTGCCATCCACTTCGACCTCCGTAACCACAAAACCGGACTCCCGGAACCGCAGCGCCGGGCCGGCACCCGGCGAAAACAGGTTAACGGTCTCGATGCTGGCGGCCTTGTCGACATCCAGCGCCACATGCATGGCCACCGCCTGATCTTCCAGAAATTCGCCGGTTGGGCCGAACACGGTTTTTGGCGTTCGACTGCCCAGATCATCAAGGTGCGCACCGGCCACCCAGCCCACCAAAGGCTGCATGTACATGCCATCGAATTCCGGGGCATCGTGGGCAAAGGTTTGATGAATCTCCGAAAAGGCCGGAACAATCAGTACGGTGAAACCATTGGTCGGTGCATCCAGACACAATGAGTGAATACTACCCACATCGTAGGTACACAAGCCCGGATCACCACTGGCCGATGGCAGCGGGTTAACAAACACCTGATCACGACGGCACACGCCGCCTTCGTCGGTCATGAAATACGGAATGGTGCCACCAATCCAGAGCCCTTTCGGCAGCTGCTTGAGGGCTTCTTCATCCCCGGCTACCGATACCCCGGCACCGGCCAGAATCAATTGGCTGGCCTCGGCAATGCTCATCAATTGGCCATTTATGGTCGAAATACGATCACCTGCGGACGTCATACTCATTGCAACGCCCCCCGAATCTGTTCAACTTCGTGCAGGGTCGAACCCTTGTTTTTCTCGAAGTACAGACGCAGCTGCTGGGCCTTCAGTAAACGTACGTCGTCGTCTTTGGCGCTGGAGTATTGCTGGCGCAACTTCATCAGCATCAAGCGCAAACCCAGGTTGCGCATTTCGAGGTCCTTGTCGCCCTTCAGCAACTCATGCCAAATGGTGGCACTGGCCTCTGGCAAGGCATCTTCCTCCACCACAGGCTCAGCAACCGGCTCCGTAGATTCAACACTCTCGACGGCCGGTGGCAGCATTTTTTCAAAGCCGGCACCCAGTCGACCAGTATCCAGTCCACGTTTGAACTGCCACAGTTTATCGGCATCCAGATCCAGCAAGCGACCAATAACCCCCAACGAAATGCCTTCCGACAACATGCGGAAAATCCGCTGTCCCATGGCATGGGTAAAGCCGGAATTGTCGTCCCCGGCCCACGGCAGGTCTGGCAATACGCCACCTTCCGGGTAGTCGACCCGTACGGTGCAACGCAGCGCCCCCAGGTTCACATGACGCCAGATTTTGTGATGTCCGCGAAAATTCTGTACCGCCCGACGGGCACCAAACCAGCCACTGCGGGCCTGGCCGATGTGCACTTCAACACGCTGGTAGGTTTCATTAATGCGGATGTCGTGGATGATCCATGGCGATGTAACGCCCATGAGTTGTTCAACGGCTTCGTAGTTCATCGGCAACCTCTTGTTATTGTTGGGGCGATTGCGGGGGTGGAGAAACTTGTGGGGACATCTATTTAATCCGGTGCAGGCTCTGGGCTACCGGATGGTTTCGAATCACGAAGCCGACTTGCAGGCCTGACGGGTCAAGTCAAAAGTCGGCGACACCGAGTCGAGATCATCCGGCAGCCCCCGTAGGGCGCGGGTTGTCGTCTCCCAGCGCTCTGTTGACGAACTTGGAAAGACTCAACCGGACAGGTTAGTCATTCCGCTGCATTCGTCGCCTTGCCCTGAACAACGGCAACACTCACGCAGAGCCGTGTGGGATTAAACAGATGTCCCCTTATGCTATGCCGATCAGCAGGATTGGATATGGCACCAGTGGCAGTGACCCATAACTGCTTTAGGCGCAGTGAAAGCAGTACCCAAGTAGTAGTTACCTTCCAGAACAAAAGCACGACAAAAGAGTAACGAACGGCAACACAGAGGCCGCTAACCGAATGAATTGAAAGGCCAATGACGGCTCGCTGAGCTTGCTGCCACTGGCTGGCTGATGCAAAATACTTGTGAATTAAATTACACAAACAATAAAAATATTTTCATCTATTGGAGAGTCACCATGACGGATGTGCGCTACAGCCAGGACAACGGCATTGCATTGCTGGAGTTGAACCGCCCGGAAGTTCTGAATGCCATTCGGGTTCAAACCTACACCGATCTGATCGGCGCATTGCAGCAAGCAGACTCTGACGACAGCGTTATGGTGATTGTATTGACCGGTTCCGAGCACGCTTTTTCTGCCGGTAATGACCTCAGCGACCTGCTGCCCGGCGGCGATCTGCACGCTGTAAAAGAGGGCGTTGCCGGTATTTTTCACACCCTCGCGGCACTGACCAAACCCTTGATCGTCGCGCAGGAAGGGGTGGCCGTAGGCATTGGTGCCAATATCTTGCTGCATGCCGATTTGGCCTACGCAGGGAAATCGACCCGCTATGCTCTGCCGTTTGCCAAAATTGGGGTTACCTCGGAAGGTGCTTGCTCCGTCATGCTGAGCGAGGCCATCGGCCCCAAAGCCGCAGCCGACCTGCTCTACACCGGCCGTTTCTTTAGCGCCGAGGAGGCTTTGGGATGGGGGCTGTTGAATGCCGTCACTGACGACGGCGAAGCACTGGCTGCGGCGCTGAACACAGCGGCGGCGCTGTGCAAAAACTCACAGGGTTCTATCCGAGCCATCAAGCAACTGTCTCGCGCAGAAGGCCATGTGCAGCGCGTGGATGAAGCGGTCGATCGGGAAATGCGCTTGTTCGCTGATTTGCTGCAAACGCAGGAAACCCAGATACGTATGCGTGCTGCCTTAAGCCGAGGTAAATAAACGCGCAAGCCGGGCGCAAATCAGCCCGGCGTTCGTATTCTTACCCGGCCTGAACTCGGCCCGGTACTGGATGAATCGTCCCATCCCAAATCAGAAGAAATACCGGCCTCCGACTCAAGAGCAATTTCCTGAGTACAACCTACGTGATTACGGCCAGCGTCCTTGGCAGCGTACAAGCCTTCATCCGCACGTTGAATCAGCGTCTTGATGCTTTCCTTTTGGTCCCAGCTGGCAACGCCAAAGCTCGCAGTCAACTGACCGACTTCGGTGAATTGCTGCCCAGCGATGGCCGACCTCAGACTCTCGGCCAGCAATAAGCCGCCAGCCAGTTCGGTCATGGGGCAGAGGATCATGAACTCTTCCCCACCCCAGCGGCCAACGTAGTCGACCTTGCGCACCGACTGTTGCAGAAACAGCGCAGTTTCTACAATGGCGTGATCACCGGTGGTGTGGCCGAAGTTGTCGTTGATCATCTTGAAGTGATCGATGTCCATCAGGATCACACAGAAGGTATCGCCAGAGCGCATTGCCCGCTCGGACTCAATCAGCAGCAACTGATCCAGTTTGTGACGGTTGTAGAGTCCACTAAGTCGATCTGTAGCCGCCATTTCTTCCAGTTGTTCGGTTTCCCGGCGGGTGATTTGCTCACGCATTTGCGAATCGACCAGCAAGCGGGTTTTCTCTTCCAAATGACTGCTCATGCGATTGACATCGAGATAGAGTTGGTCGATTTCAGCAATGCCCACCGAGTCAAAACGTTCGTTATCCGGATTGGAACCCAGCGACTGGCTCCACTGCGACAACTTCTTCATCGGCTGGGACACCTGCTCCGCCAAGCGACGGGATTTCCATTCCAGATAAAGGAAGAACAACAGGTAAAACACCGCCATCAGCACAATGGCAATAAAGCCCGCCCGCTGGCTGATGTCTTTCAGATGGGCCATTGGTGCCAACAACGCCTGACGATCGACCACTGTGATCAAACGCCAGCCGGTTTCTTCCACCAACTGGGCATTCAACAAGTACTGGCGGGAATCCAGCACCAGGTTATCAAGGTTGCCCTCGCGCTCGGGGCTGGCCAACAACTCCCCCATGCGCAGGCGCACTTCAGCATCGCCGCTTTTCAGCAAGTTGAACGCTTCGGGCTTTTCGACCGTGCCATCGACGCTGGACTGATAAACGTGGGACTTCAGTTCTTGCAGTTGCAACAACGACTCAATTTCCGGCGGCATCGCCAGAATCATGCCTTCGGCATCGACCAGAAAGCGGCCGCCGTCCCAGCGGTGGTCCCCTTGCAAGACGTTGCTGACGAACGAATCGATGGTGATATCCAAACCACTGACGCCTTCCAGCCAGTCTCCCTGATACACAGGCGCAACCACCGAAGCCATCCAGCCCTGTCCTGCCGGGTCCAGATACACGCCGGTCCACACTGGCTGGCGTTGGGGGTTATGTTCTGCATCCGCCAGGTAGTAAAAGCTGTGATCCTGCATGTGCAAGTCGGGCCCATACTGCCCCGCCGCATCGGCCATAAAGGGATAAATACGGTTCATATCATCCCGGGTGTTCAGATAGGCCTGGGTCACCAGATCGTTATGCTCGACCATGGCTTTCAGTTGTACATCCAGAGATTCACTGCACCAGGCTTTGGCCAGCGTTGTTGCCGTCATGGGTGTATGGCTGGCGTAGTAAACCGACGCGCCGCCGTTATCAACCGGTGTAAACCAGGCGCCATTGGCGTGTTGCTGCAGAAAACCGTCAGGTATTGGTCGGCCGCATCCAGCCATGCCAGACATATTGTTTGACGTTGCACCGGTAGCTGTCGGTACAGGCAGAGAGGCAAAAAATGCTTCGTGGGAAACAGCCATCACCGCGGCCAGTTGATCAACCGCACGTAATCGCTGATTAAAACTGTCGGCTTCCAATTCAGCGGCCTGATTGATGCCCTGCAAGGCCTCATCCAGCAAACTGTTTTGGTAAGCATCAAAAATAAACCGGTTGGCGCCGAAGTACATCAGCAACAGACAAAGCTCAATAACCAACAGCGGTATCAGAGCACTACTCAGAAATCCCCGGTACAACAGACTCTGGAGCTGGATAGACCTGAACATGGAAAACGTGGGCTCTTTGTGCCCCGGGGGATGCTTTGGATAACCCGCAGTGCAATACCTGCACAGCCAACCATCCCCATCGGGTGGGCTTACAGGCTGCCAGAGTTATCAAGAAGATCCTGGGAGGCCATAAAATGAATATTATGGGCCCGGAGTATAGTCATACGACGCAACACAAGGCAGAGGTTTTTCGTAACAAACGATAACCGGTAGCAAACAACGAATAAATGAACCACTGATCAGCAATAGAAAGTCGTTTAGAACTGACGAATTGTAAATACCAGTGAGTTTTCACTTCACCAGTTCAGCCAGGAAAACAAAAAACCATAACAGTCACCTTCCAGCATGGCTGACTGTTACATTTTGACAGTTAAGGAAATTTACAAACCTCCCCGCACACAAGACACAAAAAAACCGCAGCAAGTTGCCCTGCTGCGGTTTTCCATCAACCGACTGTTCTTAGAACTGGTTCATGGTGTTGTCTTTACCAGACGCTTTCAGAGCGTTTTCACCGGAGAAGTATTCCTTGTGAGCATCACCCAGGTCGGAACCGGCCATGTTCTGGTGTTTCACACAAGCGATACCCTGACGGATCTCTTCACGCTGAACCTGCTTCACATAGCCCAGCATGCCTTCTTCACCGAAGTAACGCTTGGCCAGGTTGTCAGTAGACAGAGCAGTAGTGTGGTAAGTCGGCAGCGTGATCAGGTGGTGGAAGATACCTGCTTCACGTGCTGCATCAGCCTGGAAGCTCTGGATACGACGGTCAGCTTCGATGGCCAGTTCAGACTCATCGTACTCAACGCTCATCAGGCCAGCGCGATCGTAGGCGGAAACGTCCTTACCTTCTTCAGTCCAGGCATCGAATACCTGCTGACGGAAGCTCATTGTCCAGTTGAAGCTTGGGCTATTGTTGTAAACCAGCTTGGCATTCGGGATTTCTTCACGGATACGGTTAACCATACCGCCGATCTGGCCAACGTGTGGTTTCTCGGTTTCGATCCACAGCAGGTCAGCGCCGGCTTTCAGAGCTTCGATACAGTCAAATACACAACGGTCTTCACCGGTGCCCTGACGGAACTGGAACAGACCGGAAGGCAGACGCTTAGGACGAACCAGCTTGCCGTTCTGGTTGATCACAACATCACCCTGCTGCATCTGGTCAACAGTGATTTCTTCAACGTCCAGGAAGCTGTTGTAGATATCGCCCTGATCGCCAGGAGTCTTAACAGTAGCAATCTGCTTGGTCAGACCAGCACCCAGGGAGTCGGTACGAGCAACGATCACACCGTCATCAACACCCAGCTCCAGGAAGGCGTAGCGAACTGCGCGCAGCTTGGCGTGGAAGTCATCGTGAGGAACGGTAACCTTACCGTCCTGGTGACCACACTGCTTCTCGTCAGCAACCTGGTTTTCGATCTGGATGCAGCAAGCACCCGCTTCGATCATCTGCTTGGCCATCAGGTAAGTGGCTTCTTCGTTACCGAAACCGGCGTCGATGTCGGCAATGATCGGCACTACGTGAGTTTCGTGGTTGTCGATCAACGCTTGGACTTCAGCAGCTTTGGCGCTGTCGCCCGCTTCGTTGGCGGCATCCAGCTGACGGAACAGCAGATCCAGTTCACGAGCATCGGCTTGACGCAGGAAGGTGTACAGCTCTTCGATCAGGCCAGCAACCACTGTTTTCTCGTGCATGGACTGGTCAGGCAGAGGACCGAACTGGGAGCGCAGTGCAGCAACCATCCAGCCAGACAGGTACAGGTAACGACGGTTGGTGTTGCCGAAGTGCTTCTTGATAGAAATCATCTTCTGCTGACCAACGAAACCGTGCCAGCAACCCAGAGACTGAGTGTACTGAGAGCTGTCAGCGTCGTAGGCGGCCATGTCTTCACGCATCACCTTGGCGGTGTACTTGGCAATGTCCAGGTGAGTCTTGAACTTGTTCTGGGCACGCATACGTGCAACGGCTTCTTCGGAAATGCCAGACCAGCCAGCGCCAGCGGCTTCTTTCAGTGCAGCAACTGCTTTGATGTCATTCTGGTATGCAGACATGGGTTTCGTCCTTTGTCATAGCGTTTTGGGGTATTCAGTACCGGCTCCCGCTTATTGTAGATGGGATGCTCGGCTCTGCTTGGAACCAATACTATGGAGAACAAAACCATAATTGAAATCAATAGATCGTATATCTGCAATTCACATCGGAAATGTTATTCCTTGGTATGAACCGGTTATTACCAAAGTAGCGGTAAACAGCCCATTTCCTGCGATTCAGCAATCGGCAATCAGACTTTGGGCGGCCACCCACGCACTGGACCAAGCCCACTGGAAGTTGAATCCCCCCAAATGTCCTGTGACATCAACCACTTCACCAATAAAGTAGAGGCCCTCCACCTGCTTGCACTGCATGGTTTTGGAGGATAGTTCGTCGGTATCCACCCCACCGAGCGCCACTTCCGCCGTGCGGTAGCCCTCGGTGCCTGAAGGTTTTACTTGCCATTTGTGCAGCGCATCTGCCAATGCGTCCATTTGCTGGCCATTGAGGCTCGCAAGCGTTGCCTCAGCGCGGAATGCCATCGCTGCCAGCCATTTATCGGCAATCGCCTGATTCAGCTTGTGGCTTAACCAGGTTTTCAACTGTTGTTTGGGATTACTGTGCTGGTCGGCACGCAGCTGCTCCGCGGCATCCAGTCCTGGCAGCAGGTCGATCTGCAAGGTATCGCCCGGTTGCCAGTAACTGGAAATCTGTAACATCGCCGGACCACTGAGGCCCCGATGGGTAAACAGCATATCGTCGAGGAAGGATTGACCATTGCAACTGACGTCAACCCGACAGGCGTTGCCTGCCAGGTCGATGCACAACTGCTTCAACTGGCTGGTCAGGGTGAACGGCACCAACGCCGCTACCGGTTCGTACACCTTGAGGCCAAAGTCTTTCGCCAGCTGAAAACCAAACCCCGTTGCCCCCAGTGTCGGAATGGATGGGCCACCGGTGGCGACCACCAGTTTATTGGCCACAACCGTCCCGGAAGGCTGGTCGGGATTTCGAACCTGATGGGTAAGCAGCTCAAAGCGGCCGTCTTCACGTCTTGTTACTGCATCAATGGCGGTCGACAAACGAATATATGCCCCTGCAACCTCGCATTCGTTCAGCAACATATTGAGGATGTCGACGGCCTTGTTGTCACAAAACAGCTGACCGTCTTTTTTCTCGTGGTAAGGAATGCCGTACTGGTCAACCAGGGCAATGAAATCCCATTGGGTGTACTGGCTCAGTGCGGATTTGCAGAAATGCGGGTTGTGGCTGAGATAACGGTTGGGCTCGACGTAGTAATTGGTGAAATTGCAGCGGCCGCCACCCGACATCAGAATCTTTTTACCCGCCCGATTGGCGTGATCCAGTACCAGCACCTGCTTGCCGGATGCGGCCGTCAATGCCGCACACATCAGGCCGGCGGCACCAGCGCCAATAACGACTACGTCAGTCTCTGTCACAGGGATTACCTTAATTCAGTTCATTGCATTGTTGGCGCTTGCCGCCCCTTCGATGGCTGGTATTATGCCAGCGATTCGATACCACGACGGGAAAGACGCTATGGAGTTATTTGATCGCCAGGGACTACTGGAAGCGACCAAACTCTCCCCATTCAAATTGAATATGCTGCTGCGTTTGTTGAAAGGACCCACCATGGTTCGCATTTACGACAAACTGGAGCACAAGCAAGGCATCGACATGATCGAAGATTGCCTTGCCTACCTCGATATCAAACTGGACTACGACATCGACGCCCTGCGTAAGGTGATTCCGAAGGAAGGTCCATTTATTACGGTATCCAATCACCCTTTCGGGTTTCTTGATGGCGTGATCCTGCTGCTGATCATCTGCCGTATCCGGCCGGATTTTCGCGTGGTCGCCAATTTCCTGTTGAGCTACTTTGCACCAATTTCAGACCTGTTCATTACCGTGAACCCGTTTGAAAACCGCGGCCCCAAAGGCATGGGTGGCATGCGTAAATCACTGGCGCAAATCAAGCAAGGCAACGGCCTTGGCCTGTTCCCGGCGGGTGAAGTATCCACCTGGTATCCGGGTCAGCAAGGCATTGCTGACAAGCAATGGCCAATTTCCAGCATGCGCCTGATTCGCAAGGCCAACGTGCCGGTGATCCCGGTGTACTTCCACGGCTCCAACAGCCGTAGTTTTCACCTGCTGGGCAAAATCAATCCAGCCCTGCGCACCATGCGGATTCCGGCCGAGTTTCTGAAAAAGCGCCGTTCAACCATTCACATTGGTATTGGCGACGTGATCAGCCCAGACGTGATTGCCACGACCGAGAATGACGAGGCGCTGCGCGATCTGGTGCGTGAGGCGACCTACTGCCAGCAGCAGAAATTTGACCGCTGACCAGAACCCGCTTATTCAGATTCCAGCAACAGCTTCTTCACCGGCGCGTAACTGCGGCGGTGAATGGCGCATGGCCCAAGTGCCTGCAACGCTTCCAGATGCGCCTTGGTGCCATACCCCTTGTGTTTGGCAAAGCCATAACCCGGGTATTGCTCTTCCATCTCCAGCATTTCACGGTCACGGGTGACCTTGGCCAGAATGGACGCTGCGGCAATGGCCATCACCTGGCTATCGCCCTTGATGATGGCCGTCGCATCCATATCCAACTCTGGTAACTTGTTGCCGTCAATCAAGGCGTGGTCCGGCTTGTCGCCAAGACCTTCCACCGCACGGGTCATCGCCAGCATGCGGGCGTTGAGAATATTGATGTCGTCGATTTCTTCCACGGTCGAACGGGCAATGGCAAAGTCTGCTGCCTTGGCCAGAATTTCGGCGTAGAGTGCCTCGCGGCGCTTTTCAGTCAGTTTCTTGGAGTCGTTCAGACCTTCAATCGGCCGGGCTGGGTCCAGTACCACCGCTGCCGCCACGACATCGCCACACAAAGGGCCGGCACCCGCTTCGTCAACGCCGCAATAACGCAGGCCCTGTTCGACCAGTTGTTGTTCCTGTTCAATCATGGGAATACCGCAAAGAGGAGATAAAGAAGAGTTCACCGGGACACACAAGCGGCTGCCTGAATAACCCGATGATGATGGAATCAGCCTTCGATCAATTCAATGATGGCATTGGCTGCTTCTTCGTCAGCGCTGCGTTTCAGCTGACGATGGATAAACTGAAAGGTTTCATGCAGCTGATGACGGGTTTGCTGATCTTCCAGGTTGCGCATCATTTCTTCCGCCAGACGCACCGGCGTTGCTGCTTCCTGAAGAACTTCCGGCACCACCTGTCTGCCAGCCAGCAGATTAGGCAAGGCAATAAACGGTTGCTTCAGCATCCTGCGCAGCAGGAATGCCGTAATCGCGTTCACCTTGTAGCTGACCACCATCGGGCGCTTCAACAGCATGGCTTCCAGCGTCGCCGTTCCGGATGCCAGCAAAATCACATCCGAAGCGGCCATGCATTGCTGCGACTGACCCAGCACAATTTTCAGCGGCAGTTTCTCTGGCATTTCAGCCAACTGGCTTTCCAACTGCTCGTGTCGTTCGACACTGGCCGCCGGAATCACAAACTGCAAATCGGAGCGTTGCTGCAACATCAACTGGGCGGTGTCCATAAACACCGGTCCCATACGGTCCACTTCACCACCACGACTGCCAGGCATCAAACAGGCGATCGGCTTGCTGACGTCCAGCCCCAGGGCTTCACGAGCCGGGGTTTTCGGGGTATCGAAGGGGATTTTATCGGCCAGATGGTGACCCACGAATCGCACCGGAATCTGGTGGTCTTCGTAGAACTTGGCTTCAAACGGGAACAGCGTCAGCATCAGGTCAACGGCTTTGCCAACCTTGATAACGCGTTTTTGTCGCCAGGCCCAAACCGACGGGCTGACGTAATGCACGGTCTTGATGCCTTTGGCCTTGAGTTTCTGCTCCAGCGTCAGGTTAAAGTCCGGGGCGTCGATGCCAATCATGACGTCGGGAGGATTATCAATCCAGCGACGGATCAGGTTCTTGCGAATTTTCAAAAGCTCGCCAAGGCGGCCCAGCACTTCCACAAGCCCCATCACCGACAGGCGCTCCATAGGATACAGGCTGTCAAAGCCATGCGCTTGCATCAACGGACCACCGATGCCCTCGAAGGTGGCATCGGGGTACTTTTCCTTGAGTGCTTTCAGCAGGCCAGCACCCAGCATATCGCCGGAGGTCTCACCAACAACAATCGCAATCCGTTTCACTATCTGATGATTCCGCGGGTAGCAGCCTTGACACTGTCGACCAGCAGCTGGGCGGCTGAATCGACTTCCAGAGTCTGCAGTTTTCCCAGCGCTTCGGCACTGGTCAGACCCTGACGATAAACCACTTTGTAGGCGGTTTTCACCGCACTGATTTGCTCGGCCGTGAAACCACGACGACGCAAACCTTCAGAATTAATACCGTGCGGTGTTGCCGGATAACCCAGCGCCATAACATAGGCTGGAATGTCCTTCAGGACCACGGTACCGGCACCCGCCATCACGTGGGCACCAATGCGGCAGAACTGATGAACCTGGGTGGCACCACCCAGAATGGCCCAGTCGTCGACGACTACGTGGCCAGCCAGATTGGTGTCGTTGGCAAAAATACAGTTGTCACCAATCACGCAGTCATGGGCAACGTGGACGTTGACCATAAACAGGTTATTGCTACCAACCCGTGTTTCGCTGTTGTCCTGCACGGTACCGCGGTGAAAGGTGCAGCTTTCACGAATCACGTTGTTGTCGCCAATCACCAGACGGGTCGGCTCACCAGCGTATTTCTTGTCCTGGCACTCTTCGCCAATGGTCGCAAACTGGAAAATCCGGTTGCCCTTGCCGATGTGTGTCGGTCCCTGGATCACCACATGCGGTCCAATCACACAACCTTCGCCAATCTCCACATCCGCACCCACGATTGAGTACGGGCCGATTTCTACGTTGTCGGCAATGCGGGCGGCTGGATCAATGATGGCCGTAGGATGGATCATGCTGGCTCCATTACTCGTTCGGCACAGGTAATCAAAGCGGCGCAGGCCACTTCACCATCAACCAGAGAGCGACAATCGAACTTCCAGATACCACGACGGCTGTTCACAAAGCGCGCTTCCAGAATCACCTGATCACCCGGCACAATCGGACGCTTGAAACGCACGTTATCGGCACCGGCAAAGTAGTACAGCATGTTCGGGTCGCGTTCGCCGCCCAGCATGGTCATGCCCAGCAGACCTGCGGACTGCGCCATGGCCTCCAGCAGCAGTACACCTGGCATCACCGGGTGACCCGGGAAGTGGCCATTGAAGAATTCTTCGTTAATGGTGACGTTCTTGAGGGCACGGATCACCGGGCCTTCTTCGGCATCAAGGTCTACGTCATTGATACGGTCGACCAACAGGAATGGATAACGATGTGGCAAAAATTCCTGAACAGTCTGAATTGGTTGAGGGTACATCAAGCGTTACCTTCTTGGCTTTTCTCTAGTTTCTGCAGCCGCTTGGCTATTGAATCGAGCTGTTTAAATCGTGCAGCGTTACGACGCCACTGTTTTGCAGGCATATGCGATGTGCCCGATGCATACACACCCGGCTCATCAATAGAATTCGTTACCAGTGTCATACCCATGATATGCACACCGTCGGCCAGGCTCATATGGCCAGCCAGACCCGCACCACCGGCGATGGTGCAGTGTTTACCCACTTTGGTGCTACCGGCAAGACCAACACAGCCTGCCATGGCGGTCCCTTCTCCGATTTCACAGTTGTGGGCAATCTGAATCAGGTTATCCAGAATAACATTATCGGCAATCACGGTATCGCCCAACGCACCACGGTCGATGCAGGTGTTGGAACCGATTTCAACGTCATTACCAATACGCACACCACCCAACTGGGCAATGCGTTCCCAGCGTCCCTGATCTGGCGCGTAGCCGAAACCATCGGCGCCAATAACGGTGCCGGATTGTACTCGAACACGGTGCCCAAGTGTTACCTGATAATAGAGAGTAACGTTGGGATTCAAGATACAGTTGTCGCCAATGACACAGTCGTCGCCAACCACACAGCAAGCGCCGATTTCGGTGTCGGCACCAATCACGCTGCGTTTGCCAATCACGGCATTGGGGCCAATAGAGACGTTTTCGCCAATCACCGCTCCCTCTTCAATCACAGCGGTCGGGTGAATGCTGCGGGAAGGGGCTGGACGGTTGTCGAACAACTGGGTGGTACGGGCGAAGGCCAGATACGGGTTGTCGGTGATCAACGCCACACCGGTAACCTGATCGGCCAGTTCCGGCTTGATGATCACGGCACCCGCCGCCGTCACCGCCAGATCCTTTTGATAGGCTGGGTCGGACAGGAAGGCAACCTGCTCGCTGCTGGCAGCAGCCAGAGCAGCCACTCCCCGGATGACAAGGTTTCCATCGCCGCGCAGTTCTGCGCCCAGATGGTCGGCAAGTTGGGAAGCGGTCAGCTCCATTCGGTATTCCTTTTCAAATCAGGCAATCAGACCAGCTGATTACTTTTTGTTCAAACGCTCAAGCAGTGGCTTGGTCAGGTCAACGGTCGGGTTGCTGTACACCACCGCACCGGCCTGCAAGACAACATCGTACTTGCCGTCTTCAATAATCGCTTTCAGAACCTCTTCCAGCTCTGGCAGTTTGGAACGGAAGAACTGCTGACGCCAGGCCTGGTCCTGCTTCTGAAGTTTTTCCATGTAGAACTGACGCTCACGGGCTTTTTCTTCAAAGTCCGCCGCCAGCTTGTCCAGTTCTGCCTGGCTCATGATGGCAGAATCTTTTTCACGCTTTTCACGCATCGCAACCAGCTGGCCTTCCAGGTCTTTCACCTTGCCAATGGCTTCTGCGTTATCGGCTTCAAACTTTTTCGATGCCTCCTTGGCATCGTCAGACAGGAACAGTGCACGTTCCATATCCACTACGCCAACCTTGGCTTCTGCCATCGCCAGCGGCGACAGCAGCGCAACCATCATCAGTACAACAAAACGCATTCCGGTGCTCCTTAAACAAGCAGTAAATTAATTCGTTAGAAGACCTGACCCAGAGAGAACTCGAAGCCTTCTGTATCGTCGTTACGCTGATCGTTCAGCGGGATCGAATACACAAACGTCAACGGACCAATCGCCGTAATCCAGGTCACACCAATACCGGTACTCAAACGCATGTCCGACAAATTAAATCCGGTATCACAGTACGGATGGCTAGTCAGGTTTGGCACGTCGGCGTCATTCGGGGTGTAACAGTAGTCCGTAAACGCATTACCGGCGTCGAAGAAGGCCACACTACGCAGTTGGCTGCGATCTTCAACAAACGGGAATGGGAAAATCAGTTCGAACGATGTTTCCGCCAGCATATTACCACCAGGGAAGCCGGGGACTCGTAATACGCCGGAGCCGTTTCAACCGAACCGTCGGTACCGGTCTTGTAGACAGGCTTGTACTGGCTGGAGTTCGAATGACTTTCAGCGGCACCGTCTTCGTCGGTGGTATACACCACGGTTGGCGCATCGCTGTCGTATACCGGACGACCCAGATCGTCAGTCTCGTACACTACGTCGCCATTGCTGTCGGTTTCGGCAACCGGCACCACGGTGTACTCAGGCAGCCCCTTTGGCCCCAGGCTGTTGGAGCTGTAGCCACGGATCGAACCCAGACCACCGGAGCGGTAGTTTTTGAAGAACGGCAGACGCTCGGTTTTGCCATAGCCGTTGCCGTAACCCAGCTCGGTACGAATGCGGAACGACCAGTCGCCAACAATCGGGAAGTAATAGTTGGCGGTGTAACCAATCTTGTAGGTGGTCAGGTCGCTGCCTGGCACGCCGATGTCGAGGGACAGTTTGTGTTCCATACCATCGGTCGGGAACATGCCACGGTTGAGTCCGTTGAAACGCCAGTTCAGACCCAGGGTGTATTCGTCGAAATCGTCACCGTTTTCTTCCAGGAACTCGAGGATTTCAGCCGGTACGGTTGAGCCTTCAAACATACGGGTATTGGTGTAACCAACGCTGGCCGACAAACGCTGCTGGCGGGAAATCGGGTAACCGAAGGTCACGTTACCACCCTTGGAGTTGGTCTGGTAATCGCTGACGGTGCTGAGGCTTTCGTAGTCGGTTTCACGGTAGAACAGGTTAAAGCCACGGCTAACACCATGAATGGTGTAGTACGGGTCGTAGAACGAGAAGTTGTACGACTGCACGGTCTTGTTCTTCTGAACGCTCATGCTCATGCGGTTACCGGTGCCGAGGAAGTTATTCTGGCTGACACTGGCGCCCAGAATCATACCGCTGCCGCCGGCATAACCGATGTTGAAGTTGAGGCTGCCGTTGAGCTGCTCTTCAACGTTGTAGTTCACATCAATCAGGTCATCTTCACCCGGAACAGATGGGGTATCGACGGTGACGGACTTGAAGAAGCCCAGCTGGTTCAGGCGGTTTTTACCGGCCTCAATCTTGTCGGTAGACGCCCAGCCGCCTTCCATCTGAACCATCTCACGACGCAGTACTTCGTCTTCGGTGGTTTCGTTACCGGTGATGTTGATGCTGCGCACGTAGGTACGACGGCCCGGTTCAACGAAGAAGGTAACGTCTACTTCCAGTGAGTCATCGTCTGGCGCCGGGTTACCATCAACCTTGGCAAAGGTATAACCATCGTTACCCAACAGGCGAATCATCGCTTCGCTGCTTGCGATCACCTTGCGGCGAGAGAAGGTCTCACCGCTTTCAATTTTGTAGAGCTTGGCGAACTTGTCTTCGTCCAGCACCAGATTACCGGCCAGTTTGATGTCACGAATGGTGTACACCTCGCCTTCGGACACACTGATGGTGATGTAAACACCGTCTTTTTCTGGCGCCAGGGAAACCTGGGTGGCTTCGATGTTAAAGCGCAGGTAACCGCGGTCGTAGTACCAGGAGCGCAGGCTTTCGAGGTCGGCGGTCAGTTTTTCGCGGGAGTATTTGTTGTCACCAGCGTACCAGGACCAGAAGTTGGATTCCTGCAGGGTTAGCTGGCCCAACAACTCGTCGTCAGAAAATGCCTGGTTACCGACGATGTTGATATGAGCGATTTTGGCAACGTTGCCCTCGTCTACCTTGATGGTCAGACCAACACGGTTACGCGGCAGCGGCTCCACTTCGGTGGTAATTTTGGCGTCGTAGCGGCCCTGAATAACGTACTGACGCTCCAGCTCCAGCGCGATGCGCTCCAGCGTCGAACGCTTGAACACCATGCCTTCTGACAGGCCCGCAGTCTTCAGGTTATCCAGCAGCACATCATCCGGAATCGCGGAGTTACCATCCAGTTCCAGCGAGGTGATGGTCGGCAGTTCGACCAGTTGGAAAATCAGCACATTGCCGTCGCGGTACAACTGGATGTCGTTGAACAACCCGGTTGCGAACAAACGGCTGGATACCGACGCCAGACGCTCACTGTCGACCGCATCGCCAACAGCCACAGGCAAACGTTCAAACACCGTACCGGCAGAGACCCGCTGCAAACCTTCCAGGCGAATGTCTTCAATAACAAAGGAATCCGCCAGAGCGGCAGAAGAAACCAGCCCCAGCACCAGGGTTAAAAACAGCGAGCGCATGAAATACGTAAATCCAGTTTCGAGGCCCCGAGGGATCAGAGCCGACCAATATCGTTGTAGAAAGCCACTGCCATCAGACTGAACAGCAGAAAAATCCCTACCTGCATGGCAACCGCCTGCACCCGTTCCGGTACCGGCTTGCCAATGATGCCCTCAATCGTATTGAACACAATATGACCGCCATCCAGCATAGGCACTGGCAGCAGATTGAGAACGCCAAGCGAAACACTCAGCAAGGCGAGGAATTGAACAAAGGATTCAACCCCACCCGACGCCGAAGCGCCGGCTACTTTAGCAATGGTGATTGGGCCACTCAAGTTCTTTACCGAGAGATCCCCAGCCAGCATTTTCCAGAGAGATTCCAGAGTAAAAACAATAAGATCCCACGTTTTTGAGCAAGCTTTCAGAAACGCCGAGAAGGGGTCCAGAGAGCTGGTACTGAGCCATGAAGACGGCACTTCCGGCTGAACCGTACCGACGCCGGCAAAGCCAGTAACTTCGCCATCAGCCTGTTCGCGGGAGCCCGGCGTCAGCTGCAATTCGATGGTACCGCCATCGCGCTGAACAGTAGTCAGCAGGGTTTGCCCCGGGCTTTGCTGAACAATCCTGACCCAATCAAACCAATCCTTTACATCTTCGCCATCAACAGCAACCACCTTGTCGCCCACTTGCAGACCGGCTTGCTCGGCAGCACTGCCTTCAACCACCGAACCAATCAGAGCCGGTACTTCCAGACGACGAGGCTGAAACCCGAGGCTGCCCATCAGGTCTGGCTGATCGGTGTCTGACTGCCAGTTTTCAATCGGCAGACTGACGTCTCGCACAATGCGGTTGCTGTCTTGCAGCGAAAGCTCGATCTGGCCGGTCTCGCCCAGATGGTCGATCAAACGCCAGTTAACGTCTTCCCAGGTTGAGGTTTCATGGCCGTCGACCGCAACAATGCGATCACCAGACTGCACACCGGCCTGCCAGGCAACCGAGTCTGGGGTAACGTCACCAATTTGCGAAATCACACCCGTGGTGCCGATGGCGTACAACAGCCAATACACCACAATGGTGAAAATAAAGTTTGCGAAGGGACCCGCAGCCGCAATGAAATTGCGCTGGGCGACGGTTTTGGAATTGAAGCTTTCGTGACGCAGGTTATCGGCCACCGGGGTTTCACGCTCGTCGAGCATTTTGACGTAGCCACCCAGCGGCAAAGGGGCCACCGAGTAGGCCGTGCCCAGTTTGTCCTTGACCTCAAACAGGGGTTTACCGAAACCGACGGAAAATCTCAGCACCTTGACGCCACAGCGACGAGCAGCCCAGAAATGGCCGTATTCATGCACCACCACCAACAGGCTGATGGCGACGATAAACCACAGGATTGTCACGAACCTACCTCATTCAAACCAGCGTTCGGAAAGTCTTTGGCGAGCAGCCGATTGGCCGTCTCACGCGCCCACTCGTCGGCCGCCAACACGGTGTCCAAATGACCAATAGCCACCGGCACGTGCTCGGCCATGACCGACTGAACCAGCCTTGGAATGTCAGTAAAGGCAATTTGTTCCCGCAAAAATGCATCCACCGCCACTTCATTGGCCGCATTCAGCACCGCGGGCATGGTCATGCCGGTTTCAAACGCCTGACGGGCAAGCGCCAATGCTGGGAAGGTCACCTCATCGGCAGGTTCGAAATCAAGTCGGGCAATCTCAAACAGATCCAACGATGCCACACCCGCCTCGATACGCTCAGGCCACGCCATGCCATAGGCAATCGGGGTGCGCATATCGGGCTGCCCCAGTTCAGCAATCACCGAACCGTCGTTGTATTGCACCATGCTGTGAATCACGCTTTGCGGGTGAACCACCACCTGCACGTCATTGGCCGCACAGTTAAACAGAAAACAAGCCTCAATCAATTCAAGGCCCTTGTTCATCAAGGTGGCAGAATCAACCGATATCTTCTGCCCCATTGACCAATTGGGATGCGCCACCGCTTGTGCGGGGGTAACAGCATCCAGTTTGTCTGCCGCCCAACCCCGAAACGGACCACCGGAGGCTGTCAGCAAAATCTTGCGAATACCGTGTTGGGAGAAGTCTCCCGAGTAAGCCACGGGCATCGACTGAAAAATGGCGTTGTGCTCACTGTCGATGGGCAGCAGCTCAGCACCGCCATCACGCACTGCCTGCATAAACAGCGGCCCCGCCATGACCAGCGCTTCCTTGTTGGCCAGCAACACCCGTTTGCCCGCCTCCGCCGCCGCCAGTGTTGGCAGTAAACCTGCTGCACCAACAATGGCCGCCATCACCTGATGCACCTCGTCATGACGCGACACCATGGCAAGGTTATCAGCGCCGGCCAGCACCTGCGTTGCATGATCGGCAGGCAGCAAGGCTTTAAGCCTGGCCGCCGCCTCTTCATTGGCCATCACCGCAAAGACCGGCTCGAACTGCAGTACCTGCTCGGCCATTTTCTCAGCGCTGCTGGAGGCCGTCAGGGCAAAGGCGCGGTATTTGTCCGGGTGACGAGCAATCACATCCAGCGTGCTACAACCAATGGAACCGGTCGACCCCAGCACGGTGACGTTCCTGATCACTTGGCAAATCCCCAATCAAGCAAATAGATGCACAAGGCGAAGACAGGTACAGCGGCCGCCATACTGTCGATGCGGTCCAACACACCACCATGACCCGGCAACAGCGAGGAGCTGTCCTTGATGCCGCGGTGACGTTTCATCATGCTTTCGACCAGATCGCCCAGTACAGATACCACCATGGTCACCATGGCAATCACCACCATTTGCACGTAGTCGGCCTGGCTCATTGGCTGCAACCAGCGATCCAGTCCCAGACCGAACAGCAAGGCCACCACCGCGGAGGTCAGCAGACCACCCCAGAAACCAGCCCAGGACTTGCCTGGACTGACGTTTGGCGCCAGTTTGCTGTTGCCCCACTTCTTGCCCGCAAAATAAGCACCGGTATCGGCGCCCCAGACAATCAGCATGACGAACACAATCAGCAATGAGCTGTGCGGCTGCATTTTCAGATGCATAAAGCCAACCCACATGGGCAGCAACACACACAAGCCGAGGATGGCCCGGATCGGCCGCGAGGTCCAAAGCGAGGTTCCTTGAGGGTAGTGGCGAACCAAAGCAAAGGCGATCACCCACCAGAAGGCTCCGACGGTGAGGAAATAGACCACCACCTCAGGGATGAAGTAGTAGGCTCTGGCGGTTATGTACAAGCACACAAACACCAGAAAGGCGTAGCCAACACGGCCCCAGCGCCGTTCATAGCCGGCGATATTGGCCCATTCCCAGGCTCCGAGCGTCGCAATAGCGGCGATAAAAATGGCGAATTGTTTCAGCGGCAAGAAGAAAATGCCGATGATCATCAAGGGAGCAAGCACCAGAGCGGTGATGACACGCTGTTTAAACACTGCCAGCAGATTCCTTCAACTGGTCGTCCGTTCGGCCAAAGCGTCGGGTTCTGGAATAAAAAGCATCCAGCGCCTTGCGATATTCGTCTTCCTTGAAGTCAGGCCAGAAAACGGGACTGAAATAAAGTTCACTGTAGGCGGCTTGCCACAGCATGAAGTTACTGATTCGCTGTTCTCCACCGGTCCGAATCATCAGATCCGGGGCAGGCAGTTCATTCAGCCAGGTGTAGCGATGAATGGTCTGCTCGTCGATGGATTCAGGGTCCAGCGAGCCGTCACGTACCGCCAATGCAACCTGTTTACAGGCCTGGGCAATGTCCCACTGACCGCCATAATTGGCAGCAACAACCAGCGTCAGGCCGGTGTTATTGGCCGTGAGCGTTTCGGCGTCACGAATCAGCTTCTGGATACGTTCAGAGAATCCGGTCTTGTCACCCATCACAATCAATTTCAGATTGTTGCGATGCAAGCGTTTCACCTCACGCTCAAGCGCAATGGTAAACAGCTGCATCAGGGCAGAGACCTCGTTGGCAGGGCGGCGCCAGTTTTCACTGGAGAAAGCAAAAAGAGTCAGCACTTCTACCCCTTCACGGGCAGACTGCTCAACCACTTTTTTCACCGCGTCAACGCCAGCCTTGTGGCCAGCGATGCCTGGCATCAGGCGTTTTTTGGCCCAGCGGTTGTTGCCATCCATGATGATGGCAACGTGCCGGGGGGCGCAGCCCTGAGCTGCACCCTGATCATTGATACTGGTAGACATCCGGACTGATCAGACCTCCATGAGGTCCTTTTCTTTCTGAGCCAGATGCTCTTCAACCTGAGCAATGTACTTATCGGTCAGTTTCTGGATCTGATCTTCACCGCCGCGCTCTTCGTCTTCAGAGATCATTTTCTCTTTCAGAAGATCCTTGATGCTGCTGTTGGCATCACGACGGATGTTACGGATAGAGACACGGCCCTTTTCCGCTTCCGCACGGGCTTGCTTGATGAAATCCTTACGGGTTTCTTCAGTCAGCATTGGCATGGCCAGAC
The DNA here is from genome assembly GCF_056158645.1 of Oceanobacter sp. ABM4_470. Lineage (NCBI taxonomy): Bacteria > Pseudomonadati > Pseudomonadota > Gammaproteobacteria > Oceanospirillales > Oceanospirillaceae > Oceanobacter > Oceanobacter sp. ABM4_470. Next base: position 784,712 of record NZ_JBSWTR010000001.1, on the reverse strand, counting down.
GAATGGTGTCGCCGGAGGTGTTCGGATTCAGACCCAGATCGGATTTCAGAATGGCGCGTTCAATAACCTGCACCATGTTCTTTTCCCAAGGGTTGATCGCCAGTGTACGGCCGTCTTCAACGATGATGTTGGCAGCCTGGGCAACCGGAGTCTCGGTACCGTAGTAATCTACCTTGATGTTATTCAGGATGGCTGGATTGGCACGGCCGGTACGGACACGCTTGAAAGCTTCCAACAGAGCGCCAATGCTCTTCTGCATACGTTCGTCGGCGTCTTGCTTGATTTCTTCGATCATGCTCAGTTTTCCTCACTAACAATCAGAGTACCGTCACTGCCGCCAGTAACCAGACGGGCCAGCACTCCCATTTCATTCATATCGTATACGCGCAGTGGCATGCTGTGGTCTCGCGCCAGACAAATCGCCGTGAGATCCATCACGCCCAGCTGCTTCTCCAGTACTTCCTGATAGGTCAGGCTGTCGTACTTGGTGGCGGTCGGGTCTTTTTTCGGATCCGAAGTATACACACCATCGACGTTGGTGGCTTTCATTACCACGTCGGCATTGATCTCAATACCACGCAAACAGGCCGCAGAGTCGGTTGTGAAGAACGGGTTGCCGGTACCGGCAGAGAAAATAACCACATCACCCTGCTCCAGCGCGCGGATGGCGCTACGACGATCGTAGTGATCAACCACACCGCTCATTGGAATGGCAGACATCACACGGGTGGTGATGTTGGCACGTTCCAACGCATCACGCATGGCCAGCGCGTTCATTACAGTCGCCAGCATGCCCATATGGTCGCCAGCAACGCGATCCAGGCCCGCTTCGCTCAGCTGCTTGCCACGGAACAGGTTACCACCACCGATCACCAGACCGACCTGTACGCCAATGCCCTTCAGTTGACCAATTTCGAGCGCCATGCGATCGAGCACCTTGGGGTCAATACCGAAATCGAGTTCGCCCATCAGGGCCTCGCCACTCAGTTTCAGAAGAATGCGTTTGTATTTAGGGCTTTGGTGTTTGGACATGATCGACTCCGTGAGCGTAATTCGGATACAAATATGCCGGGAAACCCCGGCATATGGAATATTGGGACAGGGACAAGCCTGCCCCGAATAAAATCAGCCGTTCAGCTGAGCAGCTACTTCAGCAGCGAAGTCTACTTCTGCAACTTCAATGCCTTCACCTACTTCCAGACGGATGAAAGTAACGATTTCGGCATCAGCAGCTTTGGCCAGCTGACCAACAGTCTGATCAGGGTTTTTAACAAATGGCTGTTCAACCAGGCTGTTCTCTTTCAGGAACTTGTTGATACGGCCACCCATCATTTTTTCAACGATGGCTTCAGGCTTGCCTTCCATATCAGGCTGGGCCTTGATGATGTCTTTTTCAGCTTCTACAACATCAGCAGGCATGTCTTCTGGACGTACAACGCGTGGGTTGGACGCAGTAACGTGCATAGCGATGTCTTTAGCCAGCTCTTCGTTGCCGCCTTTCAGAGCAACAACACAGCCAACTTTACCGTTGGAGTGCAGGTAAGCACCAACAACGTCAGATTCGATCACGGCTGGACGACGAACAGTGATGTTTTCACCGATCTTCTGAACCAGACCCATACGAGCTTCTTCCAGCTCACCTTCCATCAGCTTGGCAACGTCGGTTTCGCGGGTTTCAGCCAGTTTGGCAACAACCTGATCAGCGAAAGCAGCGAAGTTGGCATCGCCAGCGGCGAAGTCGGTTTCGGAGTTAACTTCAACAACGAAAGCCACACCGTCCTGAGTGATGATGCGCAGCTTGCCTTCGGCAGCAGTACGATCAGCTTTCTTGGCAGCTTTCAGACCAGAGTTCTTACGCAGGTCTTCAATTGCCTTGTCGATGTCACCGTCGTTAGCAACCAGAGCTTTTTTACACTCCAGCATGCCCAGACCAGTACGTTCACGCAGTTCTTTTACCAGAGCAGCAGATACACCCGCCATAATCCCAATCCTCAAAAATTACTTATCTACAAATTCTTTCTTTAAAAAAAGGGGGCAAGCCCCCTTTTTCGCGCGCTGAGAGTCGAATTACTCGGCAGCAGCTTCTTCAGAGGAAGATTCTGCAGCGGCTTCTTCAACAAACTCACCAGCAGCTGGACCGTTCTGCTGCTTGCCTTCCAGTACCGCGTCAGCAACAGCGGAAGCGTAGATCTGGATAGCGCGGATAGCATCGTCGTTACCTGGGATAACGTAGTCGATGCCGTCTGGGTTGGAGTTGGTATCAACGATACCTACAACCGGGATACCCAGCTTGTTGGCTTCCTGGATAGCGATGCGCTCGTGGTCAACGTCGATCACGAAGATCATGTCTGGCAGACCACCCATTTCCTTGATACCACCGATGGAGCGTTCCAGCTTCTCCATTTCACGGCTACGCATCAGGGCTTCTTTCTTGGTCAGCTGCTCGAAAGTACCATCGGATTGTTGCGCTTCGAGGTCACGCAGACGACGGATAGACTGACGAATGGTTTTGTAGTTGGTCAGCATGCCGCCCAACCAACGGTGTGCCACGAAAGGCATACCACAACGCTCAGCCTGCTCTTTAACGATCTTGCCAGCAGCGCGCTTGGTGCCAACCAGCAGAACCTTGTTATTACGGGCAGCAACACCTTCAATCTGAGCCAGAGCTGCGTTCATCGCAGGTACAGTGTGCTCCAGGTTGATGATGTGAATCTTGTTACGAGCACCAAAGATGTAACGACCCATCTTTGGGTTCCAGTAACGGGTCTGGTGACCGAAGTGAACACCTGCTTTCAGCAGGTCACGCATATTTACTTGTGCCATTTTCTTTACCTTATGATTGGGTTAGGCCTCCACGTACCCAGTGAACCGACTGTTCCTGCCAGGCAGAATCAGCACCCCGGACCACCGTTGCAGTACGTGTGTGTTTTAATGTGCCGGTGCGAGTCAATTGCTTGCTCGTCCGTACACGGATTTCAGCGCGCGCTTTATACCACTTTCCCGCAAGCGTTGCCAGCAAAGACATTGCCACAATCACGATTGATTACAATTAATCTCTGTTCACCCGTTGGCCAACTCCCGATACAATGGCGGGCTTATCAAACTGACTTATTCGTTCCTACATGACTGTATCTATCAAAACGGCAGAAGAAATAGAGAAAATGCGCATCGCTGGCCGACTGGCCGCCGAGGTGCTGGAAATGATCGAGCCCTATGTTGTCCCCGGGGTCTCCACCGGCGAACTGGATCGCATCTGCCACGACTACATCGTCAACAAGCAAGGGGCGATTCCTGCTCCGCTGAATTACAACGGTTTTCCGAAGTCCATCTGTACCTCGATCAACCAGGTGATTTGCCACGGCATTCCAAGCGACGACAAGATCCTCAAGAAGGGCGATATCATTAACATCGATATCACCGTCATCAAGGACGAATACCACGGCGACACCAGCAAGATGTTTTTTGTGGGCGAACCCACTCCTGCCATCAAGCGTCTGGTCGAAATCACCCAGGAATGTCTGTACATTGGCATCGACATGGTGAAACCCGGCGTTCAACTGGGCGACATTGGCGCCGCGATTCAGAAGCACGCCGAAGCCAATCATTATTCCGTTGTCCGTGAATACTGCGGCCACGGCATTGGCAAGGTCTTCCACGAAGAACCGCAGGTATTGCACTACGGCCGTGCTGGCACCGGTGTGACCCTGAAAGAAGGCATGACCTTCACCATTGAACCCATGATCAATATGGGTACCCGCTTCAACAAACTGATGAAGGACGGCTGGACCGTGGTTACCAAAGACCGCAAACCGTCTGCCCAGTGGGAACACACCCTGGCGGTGACCGCCACCGGCGTTGAAATTCTCACAGCCCGTAAAGAAGAGAAGTACTGGACGGAATAATGACAGCAGTGGTAACGGAATTAGTCCCGGTTCAGCGAGATACCTTGCTGGCGCGCCTTGCAGATGCTCCCGCACCACTGCCGGTGGTGCGAAGTTTTCTGAAAGAAACCCAACAAGCCGCCGACGACTATTTCCGCGCCACCCTCGATGCCCTTCCTCCCGTCCACTTCCGCTCCGCTCAAATTGATGCCTTGTTGGCCGCCCTCTGGCACAAACACAAGCTCGATACCGACGACCTCACCCTGATCGCCGTTGGCGGTTATGGCCGGGGTGAGTTGCACCGTCACTCCGATATCGACGTCTTGTTGCTGTGCCGCGACGAAGCCGCCATTGAAAAACACAGCGCCGACTTGCAGGGGTTCATCACCACCCTGTGGGATACCCGTCTCGACATTGGCCACAGCGTTCGCACCCTGGACGACTGCCGCAACGAAGCCGTCAAGGATCTGACCATCATCACCAACATGCTGGAGAGTCGCCCGCTTGCCGGCGATAACCGCTTGTTTGATGCGTTGCAGGACATTGTGCAGGAGCCGGACATGTGGCCGGCCAATCAGTTCTTCAAGGAAAAATGGAAAGAACTGGATAACCGCCACGACAAGCACAACGACCCCGAATACAACCTCGAACCCAACGTCAAAAATTCCCCGGGAACCCTGCGCGACATCCAGACCGTCAGCTGGGTAACCTCGCGCTTTTTTGGCGATGGCTCACTGGAAAGCTTGCAGGAACGCGGCTTTCTGACCGAATTTGAGCAAAAACGCCTGACCAGCAGCCTGCATTTTCTGTGGCAGGTGCGTTACGCCCTGCACATGCTGGCCGAGCGCGAGGAAGACCGCTTGCTGTTCGACCTGCAACGGGAAGTAGCGCAGCTGCTTGGCTTTGAAGACGATAACGAGCGGCTCGGCGTTGAACGCTTCATGACTCGTTTCTATCGCAACCAGCTGGCCACCACCGAGCTGTGCGATCTGTTGCTGATGCACTTCAATGAAGACTTCATGAAAGAGCAACAGCAGGCTGAACCGGAGCCGGTGAACGAACATTTCGTGCTGCAAAACGGCTACTTACAGGTACTCGATCCACAGTTATTCGCCCGCGAGCCCATCTGGTTGCTGCAAGTATTCACCCTCTGCGCCAAGCTCAAGGACCGCCAGGGCAACGACATTCTGGGTGTGCACTCCGATACCATTCGCGCGCTGCGTGACAACCGCCATCTGATCGATTTTGAATACCGCACCAACCCGGTACACAACGCCTGTTTTATGGAGTTGATGCGCAACAAGGATCACGTAGTGCGCGAGCTGTCACGGATGATGCGCTACGGCATTCTTGGCCGCTATATTCCTGAGTTTGGCCACATCATTGGCATGATGGAACACGACCTGCTGCACATTCACACGGTCGACGATCACAGCTTCCGTATGGTTCGCTTCCTGCGCCAGCTGCGCTTCTCAGAGCAGCGCGAACAATACCCGCTGGCCTCAAAGCTGATCCATAAAGTGCAGCGCCGCGAAGTGATTTATCTGGCTTCATTGCTGCACGACACCGGCAAGAGCGTTGAAGGCGACCACTGCGCCAATGGCGAGACCATTGCCCAGAACTTCTGTCGTCAGCACAACCTCAAGCCAACCGATACCCACATGGTCAGCTGGCTGATTGCCAACCACCTGACCATGTCCCACGCCGCCCAGCGGCTGGACCTCAACAACCCGGATGATATTCATCAGTTTGCCCGGGACATGGGCGACCAATACCATCTGGACTTGCTGTATCTGATTACCGTCGCCGACATGGTGACCACCAACCCGAAGCTGTGGACCAGCTGGCGTGCGGAACAAATGCGAGAGCTGTACCGCAACACCCAGCAAGCGCTGCGTCGCGGCTTGGCCAATCCGATCAATAAAGAATCCTACATCGAGGAAATCCAGCAGGACGCCATCGAACTGCTGCAACAAAAAGGGCTGGATGCCGACGAAGTGCGTAGCATCTGGGGCCATGCCGGAGATGACTACTTCCTGCGCGAGAACCTAGACAACGTGGTATGGCACACCTACGCCATCCACCAGCACGGCAACAGCACCGATCCGCTGGTCAGTATTCGCCAGACGTCGGACCGTGATCTGGAAGGGGCCACCCAGATTTTCATTTACATGAAAGACCAGATCGACCTGTTTGCGGTGACCACAGCCACCCTCGACCAGCTCAACCTGAACATTCAGGATGCTCGTATCATGACGTCGGAAACCGACAACAACGTCATGGACACCTACATTGTGCTGGACGAAAACGACCACCCGGTGGAAGACCGCAATCGGCTGGAAGAAATTCGTATCGCACTGATCGAAGCCCTCGATGATCCGGAAGACTACTCCACCATCATTCAGCGCCGCACACCACGAATGCTGAAGTACTTCCCGGTACCGACCCAAGTCACCATGAGCAACGACCCGTTCATGCACCGCACTGTACTGGAAGTGACCGCCGCCGACCGCCCCGGCCTGCTGGCCCGTGTGGGTGCCATATTCTCGGACTTTGGCGCCCAGATTCAGGGGGCCAAGCTGCTGACCGAAGGTGAACGGGTGTCGGATATTTTCTACATCGTTGACCAATACGGCGAGCCCTATTCCGACCCGGACACCTGCATGATCCTTCAGCAGGCACTGGAAACCGGCCTCGACGAACAGGTCGAAGCCCAGACTCAGGTGTAACCCGAAACCTTTCGAATTTTTCACCAAAATCGGTCGAATTAATCCGGTTTTTTCGAAACCAAACACCTCCTATGATGCTTGTATTCAAAGGAGGTGCTTATGACTCTGCCCTACAAAAAACTGATTCCTGCCCAACACACATCCGACGGTGATGGCGTCAAAATCCAGCGCGTGGCGTTGTTTAACGAATCCCTGTCGGACCCGTTTCTGATGATCGACGAGCTGCGCTCCGACGACCAAAAAGACTACGTTGGTGGCTTCCCTCCACATCCACACCGCGGCATGGAAACCCTAACCTACCTCCGTCAGGGCGGCCTCGAACACCGTGACCATATGGGCAACCGCGGCATGATTCACAGCGGTGGTGCACAGTGGATGTCGGCAGGCCGCGGGGTCATTCATTCAGAAATGCCGTCACTGGAAATGAACGGTTTGCATGGTTTCCAGCTGTGGATCAACCTGCCTGCCAGCGAAAAGATGAAAGACCCGGATTACCGCGACGTACCGGCAGAAGAGCTGGTAAATGTACAAAGCCAATCCGGTGCCAACCTCAAACTGATTGCTGGTCACTGGAGTATTGATGGCGAGCAGTTCACTGCTCCGCTGAACAAAATGGCGGCTCAGGCTGGCATTGCCGATGTTGAAATGCAGGTTGGCCAATCGCTGACTCTGCCCATTGAACATGGCAAGCAAGTGATGGCATTTACCTACGACGGCAACCTGAAAGGCCTGAAACAAGGCAAGGCACTGGTCGTGCTACAGCCGCAGAATGGTGAAATCACCCTCGAAGTGGAAGAACACACCCGCCTGCTGTTGCTGACAGGTATGCCATTAAAAGAGCCAGTGGTGCACTATGGTCCGTTCGTGATGAACAGTGTCGAAGAGATTCAACAGGCGATTCAGGACTACAACGCCGGACGGTTTGGGAACTAAAGCTTTGTTCCTCGGAAACTGAAGCTCGGCGCCTGAGACCAGGTAGCCAAGACTCGGTATCCGGGGCTTTAGCAACGGAAGCCGTGACAGCTAAATTGAAACATCAGCAGTTAACAGCTGTAAGCAGGCGAGTTTTGAACGCTTGTAACAACTTTCAAAACGCCGCCCAACAAAAAAGCCACTCAACTGAGTGGCTTTTTATGACATTCACAAGCGCTGCATCAGCTATCGGAAGCACTCTGCTTCTTCTTGCGAATTGGCGCAAAACCTTCGCCATCCATCAGATTGCTGCGATCTGCACGTGAACCACCCGGACGGGATGGACGTGGGCCATTACGCTTCTTCGGGCTCGCAGATTTGCCCGCCGGGCCTTTTCCAGTGCCCTTACCCGCAGGTTTCTTCTTGCGCTTGACCGAGCTGGCCGCCTTGCCAGACGCCTTGACCTTTTTCGGGCCCTTGTAATTGCCTTCCAGACCCGGAACCTTGCGAGATTCCATCTCAACGTTGAGGTAACGCTCAATCGCCGCCTTCAGGTTCCACTCGTTCGGAGCAATCAGGCTGATGGCCTTGCCATCACGACCGGCACGACCAGTACGCCCAATACGGTGAACGTATTCGTCGCCCTTGCGAGCCAGATCGTAGTTAATCACCAGATCCATGCCTTCCACGTCCAGACCGCGCGCAGCGACATCGGTCGCCACCAGAATCGGACGCTTGCCCACACGCACCTGTTGCATCACGTACTTGCGTTCATCCTGGGTCATCTCACCGTGCAAAACGGCGACGCCTTCGCGGTGACGACGGATGAACTCAAACAAGCGATCCGCTTCCACCCGCTTGTTCACAAACACAATGGCCTTGTCGAAACTTTCATTGGCCAGCAGCCACACCAGCAGCCGATCCTTATGTGGATTGTCATCCGCCAGAATACGCTGCTGCACAATGTTTTCGTGCTGGTCCTGAATCGCGCGAGTGGTCACCTCTTCTGGCGACTGCAACAACTTGGTGGCAATACGGCGCACACCCTCGTGGCGTAAGGTGGCCGACAGCAGCATGGTTTGACGCTCGTCACGGCAGGCCGCACGAATAATATCCATGTCTTCGGCGAAGCCCATGTCCAGCATGCGGTCAGCTTCGTCCAGAATCAGGAATTCCAGATCGCTCAAGTCGCAGCTTTCACGCTTCAGGTGATCGACCAGACGACCTGGTGTAGCAACCACAATCTCAGGGTTTTTACGCAATACCGCTGACTGATACTTGAATTCCTGACCGCCAGTCAGCAGGCCAACATTGAGGTTCACCAGCTTGCAGAAATGCTCTGCCACCTTGAACACCTGCTGCGCCAGCTCACGGGTTGGCAGCAGCACCAGCATGCGGGTTGCCGAATTTGGGGCTGGCTGCTCCAGCATGGCATGCATGGCGGGCAGCAAATAGGCCAGGGTTTTACCACTGCCGGTTTCCGCGCACACCTGAACGTCCTTGCCCGCCATTGCCAGCGGGATCACAGCTTGCTGAACATCCGTCGGCGTGTCGATCGACAACTGCTCCAGTCCCACTAACAAACGTTGGTTAAGTGATAATTCAGTAAACACAGAAAAGCCTCATGGTGAATTTGCGCGGAGTATAACAGTCTCATGACAAGGATAGGGTAAAAGCTGACGGGCACCTTCTGAATAACGCTAACCAGCTTCTGACTCTGATGTCTGATTCACCTAGCCCGCGAATCACCCAATGCAATCAAGCCATTAAAGTGCATGCCAAATACGATTAAACTGCGGCTTAAATCCAGACCGAAACGCTTTTAACAGAAACCGGAATTCACACATGCTGCTGAACAACACCCGCAAAATCACCAAACCGGCCATGCTCACCGCATGCCTCAGCGCCGCCCTGCTGGCTGGCTGCGCAACAAGCCCAACCGGCCGCTCACAAATCATGGTGGTATCGCCGGATGAAGCCATTAGCCAATCCAAAAGCGCTTACGTTTCCACCGTGACCGAACTGAAACAAAGCGACCAGCTGGTGACCGACGCCAAGCAGCTGAAGCGCATTCAAACCATCACTGGCCGCCTGGTCACCGAAGCGGTTGCCAAATTCCCGAAAACCGCCGATTGGGAATGGAGCGTTGCCGTGATCGACGATCCGGAAACCCTCAATGCCTGGTGCATGGCGGGCGGCCGCATGGCCATTTACACCGGCATCATCAATCAGCTGGATTTGAACGACGACGAAATTGCCCAGATCATGGGCCATGAAATTTCTCACGCGCTGGCCAACCACACTGCCGAGCAAATGTCCCGTGCGGTTCTGATTAACGCGGGTCTGGCGGCAACCGCATCAGCCACCGACCAGAACGGCATTGCCCTGACGGGCACGGCATTGGCCGCCAAGTACGCCCTGCAACTGCCAAACAGCCGCACCGCCGAAACCGAAGCAGATGAAATTGGTATTGAACTGGCCGCCCGTGCCGGTTACCAGCCAGAAGCAGCCGTGAGCCTGTGGAAGAAAATGCAACAAGCCGCCGGTGGCAGCACGCCTGAGTTCCTGAGTACGCACCCATCACCAAAGAACCGAGCCAAAACCCTTGGCAATCTGGGCACCAAAATGCGCGCATTGAATCCGTCCATGACCAAAGCAGCCGTCTATCCAGTCACCATGGTGACCGACCTGGGCCAGCTGGACTGATCAGATAAACGCGTTCATCCCGTGATCAGGTCATTACCAAACAGGTTGAACTGATTGCGAGAGTCGCTGGGCGTTACCCCTGCCCAGCGTTTGAAAGCACGACGGAAGTTGGTGGCATCGTTAAAGTTCAAATGGGCTGCCACCTGCTCGTTATTCCAGCCGCACACATGCAGCAAGTACAAACTCATTTGTAACCGCGCCATATCCTGCAAACGCTGAAAGCTGCTGCCGTGTTTGCCCAACTTTCGCTTCAGCGTCGCCGGACTCATCCCCAGCTGCTCGGCCATGTCTGGCAGATTGAAGGGCTGCTGAATTTGCTTAAGCAAGGTGCGGTAGACGTATTCCGGCAGTGACATTTCCGGGAAATCGATCTGTGCAACGCACTCTGCCCGAGCTACCTGAAACGCCGTCGCCGACCCTCTTGGCCAACGGGCATTGAGCCAGCGCTTGTCGATAAACATCACATCCACGCCCAGGTTGAACCACAACTCATTACCCAGATTCACCCGGTATTGTTCTTCATGGGGCGGGCAGGAATAACTGAAGCCAAATTTCCAGGGCAAACGGCTGTCGCTCATCCAACGGCTATACGACGTCAGCGCACTCATGGCCGCTTCCACCAGAAAACGTTCGGCACCACTGCCCGACACATTCAGCCAGTACACGTAGCAATAGCGATCATCCACCACCACATGAGGGATAATCCAGGGCGTCAGTAACGAGCGATATTGTTGTAAAGCGTCGAGCGCCTCATTCAAATTGCCGGCGTTGCCCAACAAGCTGCTGGCCGCGCCGTAGTGGCCTGGCCACCAGCTGGAGCCCCAGCGAAATGACAATTCGGCCTCGGTATTCAGCTTGTTGGCGTTGGCCACCAGCCCCAACCCCTGGGATTCCGATATCCGCGACTGGCCCTTGAGAATATCGTCGTAAAACAGGCCCGTGCCACGCAAAATCTTGTGGCTGCAAACATCCCGCGAACGTAACAGATCGATCAACAAGGCAGGATGATGATGAGCGGCGAACAGCTTGTCATCGCTTTCGTACCATCCATAGCTCAACTCCATACGGTCAGATCCATAACGCTGGCTCCATGCAGTCCGCGTCATATCAGGCAACCTCACTCTGACCATCACCTGCCTTGGCTTGCTCCAACGCCTGATTGGCCCGTTGAATCAAGGCTTCCGGCGAGTCCTGCTGCCAAGCCGCCAAACCGACACTGATGCTCTGATACAAGGTTTCACCGGTTTCTTTGTGTTTATAGGCAAAGTGAGACACTGCCAGCGCCAGCTCGGCGGATATTTGCCGTGCCCGTTCAATGGAAGTATCAGGCAACAGCACCGCAAAGCGGTCGGCGGCGTAACGGCAAATCAAATCCTGCTGACGCAGATTCAGCAGCAGCAACTCCGACATTTCATGCAACAAGGCATCCCCTTCCCGGTGGCCGTGCAGCCGGTTCACTTCGGCAAAACGATCGATATCGACCATCAGCAGTACCATTGGCTGATGGTTCTGCCTCGCCAGCAAGCCTTGCAGCTCTTCCTTCAAGTAACCAACCCGCCCCAGCTGGGTCAGATTGTCGATAAACCGATGCTCGCGAAACAGCTGCTCACGTTTGCGTAACTGCTGGTTAATCTTCAGCTGTTCCTTGTGCCAGTGAATCAGGCCGTACGTCAGCAAGGCGACACCAATCGGCATGGCGCCGGATTCCAGCCAGTGATCCCACATAATGCCCGCAGGTACCTCAATGAATTCGTCGAGGTTGTCCTGCCACATGGCCAGAAACATAAAACCCAGCCCAAGGGTCAGCAAATCGGTGACTCGTCCCGCCGGGCGACTGCCCAGAATCAGCACCATCCAAACCGCCAGCGCCAGCGCGGAACCGCCCTCACCAATGACGTCGATCCAGTCAATAACAGCCAAGGGTTTAACGGTACCGACGGACGCAAAGCCGATCAGCCCACCAAAGGCCAGGCCAAAAATCAGCAGCAGTTTTTGCCGGTGCAATCCCAGTGTTGAAAACATGATCCAGCCCTGAATCCAGTCGCGTTAAGTGATGCTGCATTTAAGCATGCGGTTCGCGCATTTAGCCGCCGGGGGTCATATCAGCTCAATGTAAAACCGCCGATTTTCGATGAATTTTTTATGACAGAGGCAGCAGCACCGATGCCATAAGGCCTGCCGAGCACTCAGGTGATCTTGCCGTCAGCACGACCGGCAACGGTGTAGGGGTCAAATGAGATCATCAGCGCCCTCAGTCACCGCGCCAAACGCCGCTTTTCGCCACCAAACCCCGTCCCAAGTCTGTTACTTGAAAATACCGTCACAGCACTGTCACACAGGCTTTCTAGTTTGCGCCGGGTTCACAAATAAAAGAGCGCCACACGAGCCAGCCAAAGAACCGGCCGGTGGCAAGACCTACTGGAGAGCGAACAGTGAAACTCATGATGAAACCTCTGGCCGTCAGTATTGCACTGGCGACCGCGGCCCTTGCCCACACTCAGGCCCACGCCGATGGCATTGTTGAAGGCCGCATTGTCGATGCCGCCAGCCAGACCGTATACAAGGGCGCGGTCGTGCGCCTGGATGAAAGCAAGCGCGAAGTGCTGGCCGAACAAGGCGGTCGTTTCCGCATGCCGCAAGTGCCGGCAGGTGACTACACCTTGATCGTCAAAATGGGCGGCAAGGTTATTGATACCCGCAAGATCACCGTTGCCGACAATCAGGTCACATCGGAAAGCATCATTGTTAACGACGGCGACGATGTGGTGGACGAAGTACTGGTTTACGGTCAGGCCGCGCAGATGCAGCGTGCACTGGATCGCCAACGCTATTCCGACGGCATTGTGTCAGCCGTTAATGCCGACGCCATCGGCGAACTGCCGGATGCCAACGCCGCCGAAGCGCTGCAACGTATTCCCGGCCTCAGCATTGAACGCGATCAGGGCGAAGGTCGCTTTGTGCGGGTTCGTGGTATGGGCGCGGATTACAACGCCGTTTCGGTCAATGGCACCCAGATTCCAGCTCCGGAAGCCGGTACTCGTTCCGTCGCACTGGACGTGATTCCAGCCAACCTGATCAGCTCTCTGGTCGTCACCAAAACTCTCACCCCCGACATGGACGCCAACTCCATTGGCGGCGCGATTGAAGTCGAAGGCGTATCAGCCCTCGACCGGGAAGGCCTGTTCTACAGCGCCGACGCCGAGTACAACCACGTTGATCTGACCGGCGACAACAACCCGAAAGTGTCCCTCGCTGGCGGCGACACCTTCGAGTTGGGTGGCGAACGTCGTTTGGGCGTTGCGCTGGCAGCCAGCTACGAAAGCCGTGATTTCGGTTCCGAAAACACCGAAACCGGTGGTGCCTGGGATGGCGATGGCCTCGAAGAAATGGAAATGCGTGACTACACCATCAATCGTGAGCGCAAAGGCGCTGCCTTGAACCTCGACTACGAGCACGACATCAACAACGCCTTTCACCTGCGCACCCTGTACTCCGAATTCACCGACGAAGAACAACGTCAGGCCCTGGTAGCCGCGTTCCTCGACAGCGAAGAAGAAACCGAAGCCCGCCTGGCAGGTGATACCGGTGCCGGTGAGATTGCCCGCGAACTGAAAGACCGCACCGAAACCCAGACCATCAAGTCAGTGACCTTCGGTGGCGAGCACTACATCAACGACTGGACCGTCGAATACGACCTCGGCCTGTCGAGCGCGCAGGAAAAAGAACCGGACTCCATGGACAGCGCAGTGTTTACCGCTGGCGTCGATGCCGTTGGTTACAACGGCTCACGCAAACCGATTCTGTTCGGAGACGAACTCTACGATGCCGCCAACTTCGAGCTGGACGAAATCGAACGGGTCAAAAGCCACAGCACAGATGACGTGACCGTTGCCAGCATCGACATCACCCGTGACACCATCGTCATGGACTACCCGGCCATGATCAAATTCGGCGGCAAGCTGAAGAACCGTAAAAAACATCAGGACGTCGATGTACGCAAGTACTCCGCCGACGGTGTGTCGATGTCGGACTACGTTGACGGCAACGTTGACTATAGCCTTGGCAGCCATGCCTCAAATACATATGGCCCATCACTGAGCAAAGGCAAGCTGCGTTCGCTGATGAACAGCCTCGCCGCCGACGCAGGTGCAGAAGCCGATGCGGTTGAAGAAGGCCTGGTGGATTCCTACGTTGAAGACTACACCATCGAAGAAGACGTCAACGCCGCCTACGTGATGGCCAAGGTAGAGACCGATCTGGCCGAACTGATCGCCGGTGTTCGCTACGAGAGCACCCAGCAGAAAAGCAAAGGCTACGAAGTCAACGAAACCGACGACGTCAACATTACCCGCACCCACTTCAAGCAAGACTACAACCACGTGCTGCCGGGCTTGTTGGCCAAGATTGAAATGGATGAAAGCACCAACTTCCGTGCCGCCTGGACCAACTCCGTGGTGCGCCCTACCTTTGAGCAAATTCGCCCAAGCATCGCCATCGACGGCGACGAACTGGAAGTCGGTAACCCGAATCTGAAAGCGCTGGAATCCAGCAACTTCGACTTCGGTATCGAGCACTTTATGGGCAACGCCGGCATGGTGTCTGCGTTTGCGTTCTATAAAAGTATCGATAACTTCTCCTACGAAACCGACATCCAGAACGACAGTTACTACAACGCGCTGGCGGGCGAAGACAACACGGTAACCACCACCTTCCGCAACGGCACCACCGCCACCGTCAAGGGACTGGAACTGGCGTACTCGCAGAAATTCGACATGCTGCCGTCGCCATACAATGGCTTGCTGCTGAGTGCCAACGTCACCTTTGTGGATTCCAAGGCCGATATCAGCACCGACGACGACGGCACCGTCCTGACGCGCACCATCAATCTGCCAAAACAGTCTGACACCACCGGCAACCTGATGGTCGGCTATGAAAACGACCGCATCAGCCTGCGTCTGGCGGCCAACTACAAGTCGTCCTACCTGGACGAAGTGGGCAACTACGAAGACAGCAGCGAAGACATTCGTCAGGCCGCCCAGACCCAGGTGGATTTCAACGCCAGCTACAAGGTCAACCCGCAGCTGAAAGTACGCTTCAAGGCCGCCAACCTGACCGACGAGCCGTACTACATGTACCAGGGCAGCGAACAGTACAACGCCCAGTACGAAACCTACGGCACCACCTACACCCTGGGTGTGAGCTACGCCAGCTTCTGATCTGGCCGAGCCCAGACCGGCTCGCTTGCGAGCCGGTTTATCACCCACCTCCGTTCGAGAATGAGACAATGATGAACAACTCCCACCGGTTACTGCTAACCACCCTGAGCTGTGCCAGTCTGCTGATGGCTGGCTGCGCCGCTACACCACAAACCTCCACCTCGTCAGCTACCAGCCCGATACAAGCTAAAGCCACACTGGCAGGCGGCGAGCACCTGCTGATGCTGAATGAGCAACACTGGCTGTCGATTGGCCCGGACCACAAACTGCAACTGGGACAGCAGTCCAACGGCGCGGCCACCATTTGGCAAGACAAATGGCATGGCGAATTCCTTGATAGCCGCATCGTCGATGGCAAGCTGATGACCGTATCGGTCGACAACAGCCAACGCCTGCACCTCAGCACCTTTGTGCGCAACGAACAGAGCGGCCAGTACCAGCGGGTTCAGGATGCAGTTGGCGGCGTTATCAATACACCACTGGAAGGACTGTGTTTGTACGCACCACAAGGCGATGCCATGCAAGTGTTCCTGCTGGACGAAAACGCCAACGGCCAGCAGCTGATGCTGACCCCGGCCAGCGCCGATGCCCATACCACCCAATTGAACACCACCCTGCTGCGTCAGTTTGCCACCGCGCCCGGGGCTGAATATTGCGTGGCCGACGACGACCGCGACACCCTGTACATCAGCGAACAAGCCGTCGGCGTATGGCAAATGAATGCCCGTGCCGAAAGTGACCCAAGCCGTACCATGGTGGAAATGGCCAGCCCGTTTGGCCACATTCAGGGAGAAGCTGGTGCCCTGGCAATTCAAGGCAACAGCCTGTGGATTGCCGAAGCCGAAAGTGATCGCATCCATCAGTACCAACTCGATAACGGCCAATACCTTGGTGTCGATACGCTGGCCGCCAACGGCGCTGCAGTTGCCATCGACACCCTGCTGATTTCGCCACTGTCCGGTCAGGCCGGTGTGTTCGACAAACACAGCGAACAATTGCTGAGCCTGCGCTTGCCATCGCAGCCTGCCATCAATGTCAGTGATCGCATCGCAACCATTGCTGCGACGGCCGAAACCGATCCGGTCAGCACCGCTGGCGATGCCGCCGATGACCCGGCCATTTGGGTTAACCCACACAACCCTGCTGCCAGCCTGGTATTGGGAACCAACAAAAAACACGCTTTGAACGTTTACGACCTGGACGGCAAGCAAGTGCAACAGCTGCCAGTAGGCCGGGTAAACAACGTCGATGTGCGCCAGCACTTCACCCTGCGCGGCCAGCCAATGGACATTGCCACTGCCAGTCACCGGGACCACAAGTCAATCTCGCTGTTTGCCATCAACCCGGACACCGGCGTGGTCAGCACCGCCGGGGAAATTGCGACCACACTGGAGAGCGTGTACGGCCTCTGCATGTACAAAAACAGCCGCAACCAGATGTTTGCTTTTATCAACAGCGAAAACGGCGAGTTTGAGCAATACCAGATCCTCGACAGCCAGGACGGCTGGCACGGCAAGCGGGTACGGCAGTTTGCCGTTGCCAGCCAACCGGAAGGCTGTGTTGCCGACGACCGCGCTGGCCGTCTGTTTTTGGGTGAGGAAAACCGCGCAGTATGGACATTGGGTGCCGAACCTGCCGCCAGCACCCGCATGACCGAAGTAGCGACGCTGGGAGATAAACTGGTTGCCGACATCGAAGGCATGGACATCTACCAAACCGAAGATGCCAACTATCTGGTGGTGTCGAGCCAGGGCAACGACAGCTACGTGGTATACGAAGCCGAAGCACCGTTCGCCTACGTTGGTCGTTTCCGCGTTGGCCTGAACGCCAGCAAAGGCATCGACGGCGCCTCTGAAACCGATGGTTTGACCGTCACCTCAGCTAACCTAGGCGACCAATACCCGCAAGGGCTGTTAGTGGTACAGGACGGCCGCAACCTGCTGCCGGAACAGCACCAGAACTTCAAATACGTCGACTGGCGAGACATTCGTGCCCTGCTGACACACTAAAGCGGCCCCGAGACAGAACACGCCGGAAAGCAAAATCGAGAAACGAGAAAGAGAGAAGAGGATAAGCACACGGGGCAAATTTGCCCCGTTATTCCATCAAGCAGTAAAAGCTTGAGGACAGCCAACCAACCTGAACAAGAAATGAACAATTCAGGCCGACTGAAGAACGCATTGCCAAACGACACATCAAAGTCACGCATGGGTTGCTAACTTGAAGGTGCGAGGCCCTCCATGCTCGCAACTCTGATGTTCTTCTTCATCGAAGCATTCGCCGGGAAAGTCCCGGCTTTTTTATGCCTGCAAGAAAGGAATTACAGCACCTGACGCAGATCGTCGTCGTCCGGCACACTCATGCTCGACCAGGACTCAACCACCTGACCATCGGCATTCAGCAGGTATTTATAAAAATTCCATTTAGGTCGCACAGACTGGGCGGCCAACTCTTTAAACAGCGGGTGAACGTCGTCGCCTTTAACCGGCACTGGGGCCAGCATGGTGAAGGTCACCCCAAAGTTCTTGCGACAAATACGAGCGGCTTCTTCTTCGGTTTTGGCTTCCTGATTAAAGCTGTTGGAGGCAACTCCAACCACCACCAAACCCTGATCCTTGTATTTATCGTGGATAGCCTGCAAATCACCAAACTGCTTGGTGAAACCACAATGGCTGGCCGTGTTAATCAACAGCACTGGCTTGCCTTGGGATACGTCACACAGGTTCAGCACCTTACTGCTGTGCAGTTGCTTCATGTTCTGGTGGTAAATGGCCGGGCAGTCGGCTGGCCAATTGGCGTCTGCGTTTTCACCGGCCTGAGTCGTCGCAGCGAATAGCCACAAGGCCACCATGACAACGGCCGCGAGCAGCCAACCCGAGCGTAAGCCGCCATGTTGCTGGGAGTTGTATTGCGGGGAAATGTTTTCTTGCGGCGCAACCATCACACGGCTTTCAGCCCTGTTGGATGATGCAGATGAAACGCGAGCCTGACGCGCATGCTGTACCCGACGAGCGTATTTCATGGAAACCTCCAAACCTGTACAAAGCCTATACATCATCCGGCGATTCCAGGCCGGAGTAAAGCGCTTTCACAGGCGAAGATGAAATTGTCGGGCACAACCTCTAAACCAGAGCGAACACCGAGTTATTCAGAGCCCCAGCTAACCCTTCTTGCCCGCCCCTTCCGCAATGCGCTTGATCACCCGCGCGGCAGCGACAAACCCAAAGGTGCCTGTAACCATGGTGGCGGAACCAAAGCCAGAGGAACAATCCAGTCGGGTGGAATCGCCGTCAAACGACTTGGTCTGGCATACCGAACCGTCCGGCTGCGGGTATTGCAGCTGCTCGGTTGAGTAGACGCATGGAATAGAATAGTTACGGCTGGGGTTGCGTGAAAAGCCGTATTCACGACGCAACAGCGAGCGAACCTTACGCGCCAACGGGTCGTTGGTGGTTTTGTTTAGATCGCCCACCTGAATCTGACTGGGATCGGTCTGGCCACCCGCAGCGCCGGTGGTGACGATGCGGATCTTACGGCGTTTGCAGAACGCAATCAGCGCTGCCTTGTTTTTAACGCTGTCGATGCAATCCACGACGTAATCAAAATGGCCGTGATTGCCTTCAGGGGCCAACAAGGCTTCCTGATTGGACGCGGTCAGAAACGACTCGACCACGGTAACGTCGCAGTCCGGATTAATGGCCAGCACCCGCTCTTTCATGGCCGCCACTTTCATCTTGCCCACAGTGCCGGTCATCGCATGGATCTGGCGATTGGTGTTGGTGACACACACATCATCAAGGTCGATCAGCGTCAGCGCGCCAATACCGGAACGAGCCAGCGCCTCGGCAACCCAGGTCCCTACGCCACCAATGCCAACCACACACACGTGCGCCGCAGCAATGCGCTCAAGTCCCTGCACGCCATAGAGTCTGCCAATACCGCCAAAGCGATCAATGTATCCGGGAGTCACTGCTACCTCTTGAATCTGTGTCGATCAAAAGGCGCAGTATATCAAGAGTTATCAGAGAGAAGACAGGCGAGCGCCGCCATGGTCGTAGCGCAACCAACGAGCGGTTTGACTAACGCGACTGAGTGAAACGTCCTGCTGCATAAAGCGACGTTCCAGCGACTGGCGGTCATCAGATGGAATCTCATTCAGCAGACCATTACGCAATACTGGCACTGGTGCAATGCGGTCTGTCAGGGAGGCAACGAACATGGACAGGAAGTTACCGTCCAAACGAGCATGTTCGTAATGGTTAATGGTCATCACCGTGGTATCGCCCTGCGCTTCCAGAGCCAGATAATCGCCTTCCAGCAGCGGCCCACGAATGGCGTCGAAGAACACTTGCAGATCTTCTGAATGCGCTTGCAGATTCACGTTGGCACCAGAAGATGTCAGGGCATCCAGCCACAGGCTTTGAAAACGACGAGGGGCGATCTCTTCTTCGACGACTTTGAACTCCAGTCGGAAGCCGTCACGCAGAGACAAACCAGAAGACGACGCATCGCTCATGGACACGATAAACCAGGGTTTTCCCAGCAGCTCGAAAGAGCCGTAGGAGCGTTCATTGACGGCGAACGCAGGTGAAGAGACAAGGGCAAACAACAGACAAATGACTGACCAAGTTTTCATACTGCTACCTGCTAATACTTGGGTTAACAACAATGCCACTATTCCCTGGCTGGTGTGACTCTTAGGATGTAAGAACAATGCACCAGAGTACACGAGGTAGGATTGTCCTACATCACCAACATAGCAGGGTGTCCGTTCAGTTAACGGACATTCATCACAAAACGAAAAGGAATATCAAATTCAAACTCGTCACCCTCCAACAGCGCCGGTATCTCAGCATAAGGAGCAGCCTTACGGGCCGCATGTAGCGCAGCGTGATCCAACATCTTATGCCCGGAGGGGTCAGAGATATCCGCTTGAATGATGTTGCCGGAGCGATCAAGCACTACGATTACCTTCGGGCTCCCCTCCAAGCCACGCTGCAGAGCTCTTTTAGGGTACTTCGCCAGTGCATTGGCCTGCATCAACATGCCTCGATAATAAGCAGCTTCAGCCTGCTGCTGGGCAATCTGTACAGCCAGGAGTCGTTCTGCGGCCGGCTCAGCTTCCTCCTGCTGATTCAGTGATGACTTAACAGCCTGCTCACTTCCAACAGCACTGATATCTGTATGGGATTCTGCAGAACCAAAGTCTGTAGCCTCTGTAGCTTCTGTAGCCTCTGTGCCTTGCTCTGTGACGTCGACCGCTACTGAATCAGCGGTTGTCAAACCACTGTTGGCTGTGGTGCTTGCAACGTCAGTCTCACGATTACTATTACTGTCACTGTTATTGACACTGACAGCCGCGATATCTCCTGCGTTTCCAGCAGTACTGGAGTCAATTAAGATTTCATTGGCAGGCAAGATCAAATTAGATTCTTCCGCACTCGCTGTATTGCCTGCGACCTCCACCGCAGCAGGAGTCTGAGCGACGGCAACGGCCTTGTTCATTTCTGCAGCGTTGGCTTTCGGCTTGCGCCACTGTTCGATTACCGCCACTCGCCCCTCGGCCGGTACCAGCATGGCTAGCTCAGTTGCCCGGGCAGAGCGTTCCGACGCCTGCATAGCTATCAAGTCCTGTTTAAATTGCTGGGTTCGAGGGTATTTGCCAACCCATGCGGTGAGCAGCGCTTTGGCAAAGCCGGGGTCATCCACGGTTTGCAGCAGCACACCATTGATAGAAATACGAGTATCGCTGCCGTTATTCACGATACTGACTCGATCTCCTTTTACAAGATCAGCCTTAAGCAACCGCATAAAACCAGTGACCTGAGCAACACGGGCGTTCATTTCAGCCTCAGTCAGATTAATGGCCAGGCCTTCATTCCAAAGCCGATAGAATCGTCGGGGAGACAGCTCCTCTGCCACAATGATCATGTCCATCCGCAAGGGATGCAGGTCCGATAGCCATGTATCCGCTGAACGGTTGTCCGTGTAGACAGCGGCGATATACATGTCGTTATTCAGGCGCTGGTAGGTCGACACCCCCTGTAGCTCCAGAGCCGATACGGCGACACAGCTACAGGTCAGAAAGATAGAAAATACAAAGGTAAAAATCGCTGTTACTGTTTTCATGGCTAACCACTTCTTTGATCAGCCTTAAACCATAACCAACTGACGTTACAGAAAATTGTATTCAAGGTCGCCAGACATAAATCCGGTTTTGATCCCTTCACGGTCCGCGTCACACCTAATGAAAACCCTCAAGAGCCCCATTCCCGCTTAGTCAATACTGACCAATTGAATCTGCTCGTTACTGGGCTGAAAGCTGGCCATCATTTTCGACAGCGATTGCGGGTTACGGATGTCGTTGAGGCTGATCCCCGCCAGCACGGTTTTTACCACAAAATTGATGCCGCCCCAGTTCCCGGCCAGCGAACACTGGTCCTGAATATCACAACGCACTGTCTCATCACTGCACTCAGTCAGGTTCACCTTACCTTCAAAGGCTTCGACAATGCTCAATAACGGAATTCGGGCCGGGCTACGGGACAAGCGATAACCCCCTCTTGATCCTCGCTTGGCCAACACCAAACCGGAATCCACCAAAGTTCGCATTACCTTACGAGCGGTTGGCAACGGCAAGGCCGTAGCAGCGGCAATTTCTTCCGTACTTTGCAAGGTTACGCCGGTTCGGGCGAGCTGGTTAAGCACCAGAATTCCATAGTCTGTCAACTTGCTGATTTTCATTCTCATTCTCACAAAAGTCCGCACCCCAAGCGGGATGCAGGCTGGATTGAACATTGGAAAAGTCAATCACCCGGAAAGAATACCAAATTAGTATCATTTGTGGTAATCAGGCGAGTACTTGAGTAAAATGCTTGGAAAATTTGATCAGACGTTGAAGTCGTTCGTCCAATCGACGGAATTGGCCGAACAATCCGGCTTCGCCAACCTGCTGTCGTGCACAACAGTAGGACGCCCAACCAAGAGAAAGCGCCATGAATGATGTAGTTAACCCAGCCGCGGCCGACATGCCGAACCAGGAAATTCATCAGCGAATCCGCAAGGAATATGCGGCCGGTTTTATCAGTGAGATTGAATCGGAAACCCTGCCACCGGGTCTGAACGAAGACGTGATCCGTTTTATTTCCGCCAAAAAGGGCGAACCTGAGTGGCTGACCGAATGGCGCCTGAAGGCATACAACGCCTGGTTGCAAATGGAAGAGCCGGAATGGGCACACGTTGAATACGAAAAGCCGGACTTCCAGGCGCTGTCTTACTACTCTGCACCAAAGAGCATGGCTGACGGTCCAAAGTCCCTCGACGAAGTCGACCCGAAACTGCTGGAAACCTACGAAAAACTGGGTATCCCACTGCACGAGCAAATGGCGCTTGCCGGTGTGGCGGTGGATGCCGTATTCGACTCGGTTTCGGTTGCCACCACCTTCCGCGACAAGCTGGAAGAAGCGGGCGTTATCTTCATGCCAATCTCTGAAGCCGTGCACAAGCATCCAGAGCTGGTTAAAAAGTACCTCGGTTCCGTGGTACCGCAGCGCGACAACTTCTACTCGGCACTGAACTCCGCCGTGTTCTCTGACGGTTCGTTCGTGTACATCCCGAAAGGCGTGCGCTGCCCAATGGAGCTGAGCACCTACTTCCGTATCAACGAAGCCAAGACCGGCCAGTTTGAACGTACCCTGATTGTTGCCGACGAAGGCTCCCACGTGTCCTACCTGGAAGGCTGTACCGCACCCATGCGCGACGAAAACCAGTTGCACGCCGCGGTGGTTGAGCTGGTTGCCATGGACGATGCTGAAATCAAATACAGCACCGTGCAGAACTGGTACCCGGGCGATGAAGAAGGCAAAGGTGGTATCTACAACTTCGTAACCAAGCGTGCGATTGCCCACACCAACGCCAAGGTCAGCTGGACCCAAGTAGAAACCGGCTCCGCCGTGACCTGGAAATACCCAAGCTGTATTCTGAAAGGCGACAACTCTGTGGGTGAGTTCTACTCCGTTGCGCTGACCAACAACTTCCAGCAGGCTGATACCGGCACCAAGATGATTCACCTGGGCAAGAACACCCGCTCAACCATCATCTCCAAAGGCATCTCTGCCGGTAAGAGCCAAAACGCCTACCGCGGTCTGGTGAAAATGAACTCCGGTGCCGAAGGCGCCCGTAACTTCACCCAATGCGACTCGCTGCTGATTGGCGACAAATGTGGTGCCCACACCTTCCCGTACATCGAAAGCAAGCACCCGTCTGCTGTGATCGAGCACGAAGCCACCACTTCCACCGTCAGCGATGACCAGCTGTTCCTGTGCCGCCAGCGCGGTATCGACACCGAGAAAGCCGTTTCCATGATCGTGAATGGTTTCTGTAAAGAGGTGTTCAAGGAACTGCCGATGGAATTTGCGGTAGAGGCCGGCAAGTTGCTGGAAATCAGCCTCGAAGGCTCTGTTGGCTAACGGATTGGTCTGATGTCAGAGGTCTGACGTCTGAGGCAAGCAACGAATAGCATCCGACGTCCAGCATCCGACGTCCGACAAAATTAGCGTCAGGCGTCCGATTTCAGACGTCCGACCAGAATTAAACGAAAGCGCCCGACGCCAGACACCGGGCGCCAGACTAAACGAGATACAACCATGATCAGCATTAAAAACCTGCACGCATCTGTTGAAGACAAGCCCATCCTCAAAGGCCTGAACCTGGACATCAAGCCGGGCGAAGTTCACGCCATCATGGGCCCTAACGGTGCTGGTAAAAGTACTCTGGGCAATGTATTGGCCGGTCGTGAAGGTTACGAAGTGACTGACGGTTCCGCCGTGATGAATGGCAAGGAACTGCTGGAGCTGGAAACCGAAGAACGTGCCCGCGAAGGTCTGTTCCTGGCATTCCAGTACCCGGTTGAAATTCCGGGTGTTTCCAACCTCGAATTCCTCAAGGCTTCAGTAGACGCCGTGCGCGAACACCAGGGCAAGGATGCGCTCGACAGCGTTAACTTCCTCAAGCTGGCTCGTGAAAAAGTCAAAGCCGTTAACCTCGACCAGAGCTTCCTCAAGCGTGGTGTTAACGAAGGCTTCTCCGGCGGTGAGAAAAAGCGTAACGAACTGATGCAGATGATGCTGCTGGAACCTCAGCTGTGCATTCTGGATGAAACCGACTCCGGTCTGGACATCGACGCCCTGCAAGTCGTGGCCAACGGTGTGAACGCCATGCGCGATGAAAACCGTTCGTTCATTGTTGTAACCCACTATCAGCGTCTGCTGGACTACATTGTGCCGGACTACGTTCACGTACTGGCTGACGGCAAGATCGTCAAATCTGGTGGTAAGGAACTGGCACTGGAGCTGGAAGAAAAAGGCTACGGCTGGCTGGAAAACGGCGAGGCGTAATCATGAGTGTATTTCAAACCCAACAACTGGCCGCTCTGGAGCAAGCCCAACCACTGAACTGGTTGGCCGATGTTCAGCAAGCCGGTAAATCCGCGTTTGCCGATACCCAATGGCCAACCCGCAAGGTGGAAGCGTGGAAATACTGCTCGCTGAAAACACTGGGCGACCAGGGCTTCGATGCCGCACAACCGGCGGCGATTGCTGGTGCCGAGCAACTGCAAGCGCACATCAGCATCCAGAATCTGGATGCCAGCAAGCTGGTGATCATCAACGGTCAGATCAACCTTGAGCTGTCCAATGCGCTGGCACTGGAGCAGGTGACCCTGTTTGCTGATGCCAACGCCGAGCAGCAAGCGATCATTGCCGAGCGCCTGAGCGCTGCCCGCCAACAGCCAAACCAGCATCTGTTCAACGATCTGAACGACGCCGCCCTGCAAAACGGCGTACTGGTTCAGATTGCCAAAAACAGCCGTCTGGACAAGCCGCTGCACATTGTCTCTTTGAACACCGGTGCTGACGCGGCCTACTCGGTTAACAGCCGGGTTCTGGTTGAT
Organism: Oceanobacter sp. ABM4_470; assembly: GCF_056158645.1. NCBI lineage: Bacteria > Pseudomonadati > Pseudomonadota > Gammaproteobacteria > Oceanospirillales > Oceanospirillaceae > Oceanobacter > Oceanobacter sp. ABM4_470. The sequence continues at coordinate 759,319 of NZ_JBSWTR010000001.1, read as the reverse complement.
CTGGGCACCAGTGCCGAGATGACCCTGATCGAGCAGTTTGCCTCGCTGTCCGACGACGCCGACAACAGCTTCACCAACAACCAGACCGACGTGCGTGTGGGCGACAATGCCCGCTTCAACCACTACCGTCTGAACATGATGGCCAACGCAGCAAGCTTCGTGGGCACTACCCGCATTGATTTGCAACGCGATGCCAACTACGACGCCTTCCATCTGGGATTGGGCTCGGTGCTGACCCGTAACGACATGGTGATCAACCATAACGTTGGTGGCTCCCACGCTGAAATCGCCGGCATCTATGTGCCACAGGGCAAGCAGCTGGTCGACTTCCATACCTGCATTGAGCACAAGGTTGCCCACTGCACCAGTAACGAAGTGTTCCGCGGCATCATCAACGACGAAGCCAAGGCAGTGTTCAACGGCCGCATTCATATCCATCAGGATGCCCAGAAAACCCTGGCTGAGCTAAGCAACAAGAACCTGTTGCTGACTAACAAAGCTGAGATCAACACCAAGCCGGAACTGGAAATCTACGCCGACGACGTGCAGTGCGCCCACGGTGCCACCGTTGCCCAGCAAGATGAAAAGGCCCGCTTCTACCTGCAAAGCCGTGGCATCAGTGCCGCTGATGCTCAGGTGATGTTGAGCTTCGGTTTTATCAACGAGCTGATCGACAACCTCAAGCTGGAAGCCATCGGCGACTGGTTGCGCCCGGTACTGGCTCAGCGTTTTGGTCGTGAGCAACTGTTCTCGGCCGAACAAACCGGAGACCTGTGATGAGTACGATTGCCGCTGCAGAACGTCAGGCCTACATCGAAAAAGTACGTCAGGACTTCCCTGCCCTGCACCAGCAGGTGCATGGCAAGCCGCTGATCTACATGGATAACGGTGCGACGACGCACAAGCCGAATGCGGTGATTGAGTGTGAGTCGACGTTCTACAAAACCGTCAACTCCAACGTACATCGTGGTGCTCACTACCTCAGCGACAAGGCCACTGAACAGTTTGAAGCAGCACGTCGTACCGTGCAGAACTTCATTGGCGCACTGAAGCCGGAAGAAATCATCTGGACCAGTGGCACTACCGAAGGCATCAACCTGGTGGCCTCTACCTGGGGTCGTAAGAACATTGGCCCGGGCGACCGCATTCTGGTGTCCGAAATGGAACACCACTCCAACATCGTGCCGTGGCAGATTCTGGCCGAAGAGAAAGGCGCCGAAGTCGTACCGATCCCGGTACTGGACAACGGTGAACTGGATCTGAACGGCTTCGCCGAGCTGATGGAACCACGGGTCAAACTGATCTCCATTGCCCATGTGTCCAACTCGCTGGGTTCGATCAACCCGATTCACGACATCGTGCGCATGGCACGCATCAATGAATCCGTGGTGATGGTCGATGGCGCTCAGGGCGTATCCCACTTCGACGTTGACGTACTGCGTCTGGACTGCGATTTCTACGCCTTTTCTTCCCATAAGCTGTTTGGTCCGACCGGTATGGGCGTGCTGTACGGCAAGGAAGAACTGCTGAACGACATGCCTCCTTACCGTGGCGGCGGCGAAATGATCGACCGTTGCTCGTTCGATGGCACCACCTGGAATCAACTGCCGTACAAATTCGAAGCCGGCACACCGAATATCGCCGGAGCCATTGCTCTGGGCGCTGCCATCGAATACCTGAACAGTCTGGATCGCAAGATTCTGGCCGCGCAGGAAGATGTTCTGATCAAGAAAGCCCACGAGATGGCGGCCGAGCTGGGCGGCATTCGCATTGTTGGCGAAGCCCGCAAGAAAGCCTCGGTATTCAGCTTCTTGCTGGAAGGCACACACCCGGCGGATGTTGGCGCGCTGTTGGATCAGCAAGGCATCGCCATTCGTACTGGCCACCACTGTGCCCAACCGCTGATGGCCCGTCTGGGTATTCCGGGCACGGCTCGAGCTTCGATGGCGTTTTACAACACCGAGGCTGAAGTAGAGGCCTTGTTCCACGGCCTTGAAAAAGCGAAGACTTTCTTACTTTGATACTGGACGTCTGAGGTCTGACGTCTGAAGCTGGTCGAACACGTAACGCGTCCGACGTCTGACTTCCGACCTCTGGCGTGACAGTGAGGACACTGAAAATGAGTATCGAAACCTACGATCCCAATGCTGCTGCCGACGTCACCATGACTGATGCCGCCATTGCTCACGTTCGCAAGCTGTTGGCCAAAAATGCCGACAAGCAAGGCGTTCGCCTGGCCGTGAAGAAAAGCGGCTGTTCGGGTTTCAAATACGAAGTTGAGTTCGTAGAGAAGCCTGCCGCAGGCGACCAGGCCATTCAGGTAGCGGATGACGTCACCCTGTACATTGCCGCCGATGCCAAAGCCTATGTGCGTGGCACGGAAATCGACTTCAGCAAGGAAGGGTTGAACAGCACCATCAAGTTCAACAACCCCAATGCCAAAGACCTGTGCGGCTGCGGAGAGTCTTTCTCGGTGTGATGATTACACCGCTTTATGAATCAAACAGTTCGTAAAGCAACTTGAGCTCTGTCTCTGGCGAGCGACCACAGCAGTGGCATAATCGAGCCAACTTTTCTTTTGTCGCCCTTGTTGGCACGGAGTCTGGCATGGCTGATTCGCTGGAGCAGATTCGGGATCGGGTCGTCCACCTGTATTACATGGACTTTATCAAGGACCACTTCGGGCTGTTGAAGCGCCCGGATGTGTGTATCGCGCTGGAGTTTCAGGTATGGCTGGAAACCTTCCACCCGACACTGGCCGCGTTCGGCGATTCCGGCCTCGATAAATTCAACAAGATCAGCGAATGGGTCAGCCATCCAGACCTCGATTACCACGAGCTGCTGGATTACTTTAACCGATTCAAACGCAAGCACTAGACAGAAGTGAATCATGGAAAAACGCATGGTCGTTTCGCAGGCAGAATGCCCTGCACGACAGGTTCCATCCGGTGTACCGACGGTTATTCAGCCGGGCGTGTTTGTCACCATTAACCAGGCACTGGGCGGTAACTACACAGTCACCGTTAATGGCAATATGCTGCGCGTTGACGGCACCGATGCTGCTGCACTGGGATTGGAATCCGAAGAAATTGTGTTCGAGCAACACGACGACGGCGTGGTTCGCAGAGAACAGGTTGAACAAGCGCTGCGAACGATTTTCGACCCGGAAATTCCAATCAACCTGCTTGATCTTGGCCTGGTGTACGGCATTGATATCAACGCTGGCAATGTCACCATTCGCATGACCCTGACCGCTCCAACTTGTGGCATGGGGCCAGTACTGGTGTCCGACGTGAAATACCGCGTTGCCAAGGTTCCCAATGTTGAAAACGTAGAAGTTGAGCTGGTGTTCGATCCACCGTGGCACCGCGACATGATGACCGAAGAAGCCCAGCTGGAAGCTGGCTTGTTCTTCTGATCGTCCGCTTTCAAACCCGAACAAAAACGGCAGTCTCAGACTGCCGTTTTTGTATCCCCACCGCTTACAGGAAACCACTGATGCAGATGCAGGAAACACAGGATCAGGTAATTCTGGAACCACAACACGCCGCTACTCACTGCATTATCTGGATGCACGGACTCGGCGCTGACGGTTACGACTTTATTGCCGTGGCCCAACACATGGCCCGCCAGATGGATCTCAGCAGCACCCGCTTTTTGTTCCCCCACGCGCCGGTTCAGCCCGTCACCTTTGCCGCTGGCGAGTCGATGCGTTCGTGGTACGACATCCTCTCGGCCAACCCGCGTCGACTGGTAGAGCCCAACAGCCTGAACCAGTCGGTAGAGCGCATTAGTAACCTGATTCAGCAGCAAATCGCCGATGGTGTACCGAGCCAGAACATTTTTCTGGTCGGCTTTTCCCAAGGTGGTGCGGTGGCGTGGCAGACGGCCTCAGACATTGAACAGCCGCTGGGTGGTATGGCGGCACTCAGTACCTACATGCCGCTAGGCCAAGCCGATGAGCCCATGGTCTTTCAACCAGTCAATCAGGCGCTGGCGATATTTATTGGCCATGGCAGTCGGGACGGGGTTGTGCCCATCAGTCTGGGCGAAGAAGCAAAAGCGCGAATGAGCCAGCATGGCAGCGTGCCACAGTGGCACAGCTACCCGATGCAACACGAGGTGTGTGTGGCCGAAATAAACGATCTCTGTACCTTCCTGCTACAACAGATGCACCCAGCCTGAGCCGGGTGTTATCCGACGTTATTTAAAAATTCGGAACTGCTGCGCAGCTTGCAGCAGGCGCTCCGCCAACTGACGCTGCTGTACACTGGTTTTACTCATGAAGTTACCCGTTGCCGCGGTGGACTCCGACAGTTTGTGAATACTCACCACCCCTTTGGTCAGCTCCCGGTTGGTAGCCACCTGCTCTTCCGCTGCAGAGGCCACCTGATCCGTCATATCCTGAATGCTACGCACCGAGGTCTGAATACGGCCCAGTTCGGTCGACAAAGTGTCCGCCAGTTCGACGGTTTCAGCAGCCGACGCTTGTGACTCTTCCACCGCCGTGAAAGCACGCTGGGAATCTTGCTGGAACTTGCCAACAATGCGGCTGATTTCCTCCGTAGACTCCTGGGTTTTCTGCGCCAGCGCCCGCACTTCGTCCGCCACCACAGCAAAGCCTCTACCTTGTTCACCGGCACGAGCGGCCTCAATTGCAGCGTTCAATGCCAGCAGGTTGGTTTGTTCAGCAATGTTTTTGATCACTTCCAGCACTCCGCCGATGGCGTCACTGGATTTGTGCAAATCCTGAATCACCGCCGCGGCCTGGGTCATGCTGCCGTTAAGAGAGTTGATGTTCTTGAGGCTGCGTGCCACCACATCACCACCTTCACTGGCAATCTTGTTGGCTTCTTCTGCCCGGTCGGCCACCGTCTGAATGCTGGAAGCAATTTCCTGAGTCGCCTGCTCCAGTTCATTCACCGCCGTCGACGCCGAAGCCGTCTCGTCCTGCTGGGCTTTCATGCCTTTCACACTCAATGAAATGGTCATCTGATTTTGCATTGCGATCAGATTCATCTCGGTGGTGTTGTTAAGAAACTGCCCAACCGTGGTTTCCATTTTGACCAGCAATTCGTTCATGGCCTGGCACACCTTACCCAGTTCATCGTTGGCCAACACCGGCAGCCTGATCGTAAGGTCGAGGCGATCAGTGACCGAATGAATGTTGCGAGACAAGGCATCAATCTGCTGATACAGCACCATCGACACCATCCAGGTGACCGACAACGTTACAACCAAGGTCACCACCCCCAACAGCAAAGTTCCCCACACACCCGCCTGAGCGGCATTGTGTTTGGCCTCTGCTGCTGCCAGCAAGTCTGTCTCCAGGCTGTCTTCAATGCCCTTCAATAAGTTAATACGCGCTGTCGAAGCGGCAAACCACGCCGTTGCTTGCTGGCCAAAACCACCGCTGTCCGCTTTTTCATGAGCAATGGCACGGTACTCCGTCACCGCCTGTTCTTCCTTACTGCTGCGGAAAGCCCGGTAACCAGCCAGGCTCTGCTCCGTGGAAAACGCTTCAAAGGTATTCAGGAAGGCCGCCTGCTCGGTTTCCAGACGAATAAAACGCGGGTACAAGCCTTTGGCAAACCGGTCGGCGCCAAAAGCATTGCTGAGCACAGCACGTTCAATACCGGCCCGTTCCTTCCCCTGCAAGAAGTTGTAGTAGGCCTGCAAATCGCGTGATATCTCACCATCGGAGGTATAGCGCGACGCCAACGCCGAAATAGCAAGCAATTCGCGAATTGTGCTGGTGTAGAACTTGAGGGTATCTGCCAATACAATTTGCTGGCTGGTGACCTGATTACGAATCGCTGCCAACTGGGCAAGGTCGCTACGAACACGCTCAAGTGCCTGATTGACGAGCGGATAACCGGTGGTATCAAGCGTCGTCAGCAGCCCTTGCCATTGCTGAATCTGGCCATCACCAAGGCCTCGCTGCTGCGGCAACTTGTCGGCAAAGGCGGTGCCCTTGCTGCCCAGATAACCGGCCGACATGCCACGTTCTTTTTGCAGCTCGTGGGCCAACAGGCCATTCTGACGGGCCACTTTCACCAGCACCGTAATGTCGTGCATCTGCTGTTGGGTGTGTAACCGCAAGGACAACTCGTCAAACAGGAAGAACAACAGTGCCGCCAGCGGCAGCAAGGTCATCAACATCAGCTTGGTTTTCACCTTGAGGTTGCTGATTGCTCTCATATCCCGACTCCCAGGACTTCATATCAAGATGTCTTTCAGCCTAGACCAGACTGGTCAGATTGCAGCCACTGTCTGTGATGCCGCCGGTTAGCCAGCGGAATGGCAAACTTTGTCGGCCTGCACCGCCAGATTCATGACTCCGTGATAGGTGTGGGCTATCAATTTCCTGACGCAGCCACTCGGGTACTGAACTCGCTTCGCTCGTTTGCTATCCTTCGCGCTTTGAAATTTCGGCAGCGGGATCAGCAATGACCACCATGTACGGCATCAAGAACTGCGACACCATCAAGAAAGCCCGCAAATGGCTGGATGACGCAGGCGTTGACTACCAATTTCACGACTACAAAAAAGACGGTTTGCCAGAAGTCCTGGTTGACCAGTGGCTCGACGAGCTGGGTTGGGAAGCGCTGATCAACAAGCGCGGTACGACCTGGCGCAAGCTGGCTGATGACCTGAAAGACAACATGAATACTACCAACGCCCGTCAGGTGATGCTGGATAACCCGTCCATCATCAAGCGTCCGTTGCTGGACACCGGTGCGGAAAAGGTACTGGGCTTCAAGGCCGACGAATATTCCAGCTTGTTTGCCAACTAATCACAGCAACAAGCGAACACGTTTTTATAAAGACTCTGCCCCAGGGCAGCTGATATTGAGGATTGTTACATGAGCAATGCATTTGCACTGGCCATTGGTGTCGGTACCAAAAACGCCAACGGTGACTGGCTGGAAGTGTTCTACTCCAAGCCACTGCTGAACCCGACTGCCGAACTGATTGAAGCAGCCAAAGCGGCTCTGGGCTACGAAGGCGGCAACGAAGCACTGGAAGCTGACGGCGGTGAACTGAACGCTTTTGCAGACGCGATTGAAGCCACTGACGCCCAGCAAGCTGCCATTGCCCGTGCTTGCACCGACAGCGACAAGCCAGTTGTTGTGACCGTACTGGCCACTGACGAGCAGTCTGTGACCACCCCAGAGGTGTACCTGAAGCTGCACCTGCTGTCTCACCGTCTGGTCAAGCCACACGGCCTGAACCTGGCCGGTATGTTCGGCCTGCTGCCAAACGTTGCCTGGACGAACAAGGGTGCGGTAGACCTGTCTGAACTGGCTGCAGCACAGCTGGAAGCCCGTCTGAGCGGCGAACTGCTGTCTGTTAACAGCGTCGACAAATTCCCACGCATGACCGACTACGTGGTACCGGCTGGCGTTCGTATCGCCGACACTTCCCGTGTACGTCTGGGTGCTTACATTGGTGAAGGCACCACCATCATGCACGAAGGTTTCGTTAACTTTAACGCCGGTACTGAAGGCGTTTCCATGGTTGAAGGCCGTATCTCTGCCGGTGTTGTGGTTGGTAACGGTTCCGACCTGGGCGGCGGTTGTTCCACCATGGGCACCCTGTCCGGTGGCGGTAACATCATCATCTCCGTGGGCGAAAGCTGCCTGATCGGCGCCAACGCCGGTATTGGTATCCCACTGGGTGACCGTTGCACGGTTGAAGCCGGTCTGTACATCACTGCCGGTACCAAGATTCAGGTACTGGACGATGCCAAGAACCTGGTTGAAACCGTCAAGGGCCGTGACCTGGCAGGTAAATCCGACCTTCTGTTCCGTCGTGACTCCATCAGCGGCGCCGTTCAGTGCGTGACCAACAAGTCCGCCATCGAACTGAACGAAGAGCTGCACGCCAACAACTAAGGCCTGCCTGCCAGCGACAGGAACCCCCGTCGCTGGCAACAGCCAACAAAAAAGCGCCTGCCGGAATTCCGACAGGCGCTTTTTTATGAGTTTGAATCAAACGCCTGGCAATCAGTCGGTTGTTGCGGGCATCAGGGTGATTTCCACCCGGCGGTTCAATGCCTTGCCTTCGGCCGTGCTGTTGCTGGCGATCGGTTCTGACTCACCAAAGCCGACTGGCTCCAGTCGCACTTCGTTGATGCCTTTGACTTTCAGATACTCGGCCACTGAATGCGCACGGTCTTCTGACAGCTGCTGGTTGAAGGCTTCAGAGCCATCGCTGTCAGTGTGGCCAGCGACCACCACCAGGGTTTTGTCGTATTCTTCCAACACTACGGCAACAGAATCCAATACCTCATAGAAGTTGGAAGCAATGGCGGTACGCCCTGAGCCAAAAGTAATGTTTCCCGGCATGATCAGGTTCACGTTGTCCCCAACACGCTCAACGCTGACGCCGGTGCCACGCAGTTGCTTACGCAGTTCGGCCTCCTGGGAATCCATGTAGTAACCCACACCACCGCCAATGGCACCACCACCCGCCGCTGCGGCCAGAATACGACGGTTACGGGTACCGCTCTTTTCATCCTTGTTGGCCAGGTAGGCGGCCACAGCACCCACCGAGGCACCGATGCTGGCACCGATGGCGGTATTGGAGGTTTTCTCTTCGCCAGTGTAGGCGTCGTAGGTTGAACAGCCGGTGATGGATACGGCCAGTGCGGTTGCTAAAGCAAAATATTTCATGGGTTCGCCATTGTTTGTAAAAATGAATGCTTATCTGTCGACTGGCAATGCCGGTACAGGTTCATTTTTAAAACAATGGCTTTCAAACGGTGTCTTTAACGCAGTAGTTAAAACGACGCCTTTAAACAACGGTGTAGCAGAGTGCACACAGAATATCTGCCCTCTGCTACAGCTCCTCTGCTAACCGTCACAGGCCACAGTTTCTCCGCCCCCGGCTACGCACGCCGTGAACAACCGTCAGTAAAAATACTCCAGCGTCAGCTGAACGTAGTCGTCTTCCCGAATGCTGTACAGCACGGCATCATCCGAATCGTCGGCCAGGAACAGGTTACCGTCGATGCTCAGCTTGAAGCTTTCGCCCACCCGCTTGCTGCCTTCCACCACCAGACTGCTGGAGCCGTAATCCAGGTCGTAGCCACCACCAATCAAAAGAGCGCTGTCGTCAACATCGTTAAAGGTGAGGCGAGCACCGGCAAACACATCGTTCTGGGCCAGCACTCCGGCATCTTCGCCACGCTGATCCCAACCGTATTCCGTCAGCACGCCAACATCGGCGTTGGAATCCATCACGCCATAAAAGGTGTATTCCAAACCGCCCTGGGCAGCCCAGTAGTTTTCCGGCTGGGTATTGCGGTGAATGGTTTCAAACTTCCACAACCAGCTGTCGATGGTAGCCTGTAAATCCAGACCAAACTGGGTCATCTGGGCATAGTAAGGCACCAGCACGACCTCACTGCCTTGCAGTTCAGCGTTCATGATCGGATCGCGGTTGGTGCCCTTGAAGGCGTGCAGGCCAATATCAAAATCGCCGATGTAGTGGCTCCAGCGCAGCGCGTAGTCGATGTGCTTTTGTTCGTCGCCCGACTCGTATTGGGCATGGTCTGTGTCCACCACCAGTGCCGGACGAAAACGTCCTTCTTCGCTGGCGAAGGTGCGCTCGCGGAAATACGGCAGCACAAACACATCAACAATTCCCCAGTCACGCACCAGAGACACGTTGACCATCGGCTGACCCAGCTTGTCTTCGCCATCCGGTGCTTCAACGCCGTCGGTCTGGTTAATCACGTCCACCAGATGCTGGAACTCGGTGACGCCCCAGAACACCCTCCGGATACCAATGCGGCTTTCAAAGCTATCGGCTACGTGTACCCAGCTGAGATCGCGCAAATCAAAGTGATTGCGCTCGTCGTCGCTGTCGAGAAAACGTTTGAACACTTCCAGCGTGACGGTATCGTCGCCACCGTTCCACTCCCACAGCAGCTTAGGCTGGGCAGCAATCGATAACTGCATTCCTGTCTGCTGCTGGTCTGCGTCTGAATCGGCGAAATAGCGAGCCTCCAGCGACACATTGCCCGACTTCTCGTAATACAGCTCAGCCTGCGCCAGCGAGGGCAACGCCCCCGTCAGCAACAGACCTGCAAGCGGCAGCAGGCGTTTCATCGACCAGCCCGCTTGAGGGTGTTTTTATTGAAGTCAGCGTCTTTCAAACCGGTTTTAAAGCGGTAGCCGCTCCAGGCCAGATCGGTGCTTTTGCCACTCTGGTGGTTGACCATTTTCATCAGGTCCGGACGCCAGTGTTTGCCTTCGTATTCCTTGTAGCCTTCATAAGTGAGGGTTTTCAGCAGGCTGTTCTTGCGGTCGTAGAAATCGACCTTCTGGGCGCGCAGTTCTGCGGTGTCGATCCAGGCGATACGACGGGTGTAACCGGAGTTCTTGTCGACCGGGTAGTTTTCCACCACATAGCACTGCAGTTCACCACAGGCTTCCGTGCCAACGTACTTATAGGTGTACTTTTCCACCTCGAACGAGGACAGGTCTTCGTAAGCGAATTCAGAGCCCATGAAAGGGCCGGATTTGTTTCGAGAGGCAATGCGTTTGACCCGTTTCAGAGCGGGCAAATACAGCCATTGCTCATCCGCGCCCACGGCGTGGGAGAAGCTCAAAAACGCGGTGCCTTTGACATCCCGAGGTTCGTCGAACACCGACAAACTCTTGTCACCGTCGCCCTGTACTTCCAGCGAACTCATGCGCACTGCCCGCACACTCTCCTGGCCCTGCTTGTTGCGCAACACCATGTTCATTTCGCCCTGCATGTCCTGCCAGCCTTGATCGCTGTCTTTCGACGCCTGGGAAATGGCCAGCCCTTGTTGCTCTGGGGTGAGCGACGTATCGAGTTCAAAGGCGTGAGCGGCCATGGAAACCGTGGTGGCAGCCGTCAGTGCCAGTGATGTAAATATCTTGTTCATCAATTTATTCTTCATCAATTTATTCTTCATGATCGTCAAATCCTTATACCGACGCAGAGGTCGCTGAAGTGTGCTTATTGTTGGTATCCGCGCTAACTGCTGTCTTGTCTTCCTTGTCCAGCAGCATCAGCAGTGGCGGCAGGAACAGGAAGTCGACAATCAGGGCGATCACAATGGTGATGGCGGTCAGCAGGCCCATGTCGGCATTCAATTTGAAGCTGGATTGCGCCAGCACCAGGAAGCCTGCAGCCAGCACCAGCGTGGTAATCACCAGCGCACGACCGACACTGGAAAACGCATAGCGAACCGCGGCTTCGGTGCCGTACCCCTTGTCCCGGCGGGCGTGCAGGTACTTGCTTAAGAAATGCACGGTGTCGTCCACCACAATACCCAGCGTCATACCGGCGACCACCGACAGCGCTAAACCAATCTGGCCATCGATCATAAACCAGACACCAAAGCCCATCGCCGCCGGCGCCATGTTCGGGATCAGACTGATGGCGCCAAACTTCAATGAGCGCAGCGCAAACGCCAGCAGCACTGAAATCAACACCAGAGCGATGGCGGTTCCCATCAGCATACTGATGATGTTGCGCTGGCCGATGTGAGCGAACATCAGTGTTGGGCTGGCAACCTCCACCTGCAGCTGTGGAGCCTGTTCGGCAAACCAGCGGTAGATGCGGTTTTCGATATCCAACTGCTCGGAGCTGGTGAGATTCTGGAAGGTGGCGACCACCCGGGTGCTGGATTTATCGACGTCGAGCTGATTGTTCAGATCGAGGCCGTACGGCAGCGACATTTCGTACAACAGCAGGTACTGCGCCGACAGCTCGCGGTCTTGTGGCAAGGTGTAATAGTCTTCATCGTCGCCGTGCATGTTTTTGTTCAGACGCTTGAGGGTGTCGGAAAGCGTATTCACATGATCGGTTTCCGGCTGTTCACGCAACCAGTCACTGAAGTCCCCCAACGCTTTTACAAAGCCAGGATCATTAATACCGCTGCTCTCACCAGAGCCGATTGAGATTTCGATGGTGGTCAGGCCCGACATGTTGTCGGCCATGTAATCGGTGGCCTGACGGAACGGCACGGTCTGGTCGAAGTATTTAACGAAATCGTCGTTCAATACGTTGTTGGGCAACAACACGACACTGCCAGCAATTACCAATGCCATTCCCGGCAGCAACACTTTGCGACGCTGAATCACAAAGTCAGCCAGCTTCTCCATCGCACCGCTGTGGCTTTCGTCCACCACTTTCACTTTCATTGGCAGGACTGTGAGCAAAGCAGGGAAGGTAGTTACCGAGAATACAAACGCCAACATCACACCTATGGCGACCATGTTGCCGAGATCGTTGAATGGTGGCGAATCGGAGAAGTTCATGCTCAGGAAACCAATGGCCGTGGTGGCACTGGTCAGGAACACTGGCGTCAGGTTGAGCTTGAGGCTGTGCATCAGGGCATCGCGCTTGGTGGCACCGTGGCGCATGTCGTAGAACATCGACGCCAGAATATGCACGCAGTCGGCGACCGCCAGTGTCAGCACCATGATTGGCGTCGTTGCTGACGGCCCGGTTAAATAAAACCCCATCCAGCCCGCCATTCCCATGGTCGACAGAATCGAGAAGATGATCACCACCAGTGACGCCAACGTGCCCGTAATGCTGCGCAACAGAAAAATCATGGCGACCAGAACCATCAGGAACATGGCTGGCACCAGCGTTGCCTGATCTCCCAGTGACGATTCGGCAAAGGCGTTGTTGAGCATCACTACCCCAGACAACCGCACCTCAATGTCCGGGTTTGCGGTAACAAATTGATCGCGCAGTTCACGAGCAAAGGTGACGACCTCTGGAACTTCCTTGGTCGGATCAATAGCAGGCAACTGCACAGTGACGTTAACCACAGTGACGTGGCCCTTGTCAGACAGCAGCTTGTCGACCAGCAGCGGCTCATTAACAGCAATGTCTTTCAGCTGCTGCATGTCCATGTCAGGCAGTTCATCAGCTTCCAGCACCAGATCCGCCACAAACAGGTCGTCTTCCTCGGCCTCGGTGTGTTGATAGTTGGTGATCGAATCCACCCGGGTGGAGTACGGAATTTGCCAGGCGTCTTCCGTCAGCTGTTTGATGGCAGCCAGTGTAGCCGGTGTGAATACCTCTCCGTTTTTCGGCGACAGTACAAAAGCAACGTTGTCGCTTTTGCTGTACACCTTCTGCATGGCCTCAAAGGCCATCAATTGAGGGTTTTCGTCACTGAAAAACACCCGGTAGTCGCTTTTGAATACCAGGTTCTTGCCGCCAACCGCAGCGGCCATCACGAACAACGCCGACAACAGCAGCACCAGCCACGGTCGATTCAGCACAAAGTTAAAGAAGCGGTCTTGCATCAGGTCTCCTTCCCTGCAAGCGTCAGGGGGCGTATTAAGGTGAGTAGCAGAGCAAATGAATAAAAGCTGAAATCAGGGTTTGTGCAGGCCATGGTTCTTGATTTGTGGAGCTACCCGCTGGTGACACGCTCGGGTCAGAGCTTGCAGATCGATGCTGTTGTCCAGCGGCTGCCAGCCAAGGCCATCCAGCACCAGATTGGTATGTGTCAGATAGGCTACTTCCAGCACCTGGGATTCGCGTATGGCACAACGCTCAACCTGGTCCTGCAGCAATGCCACGGTGCCGTAGGTCATCGACCAAATGGCGAAGGCAACGCCGCCAGCGTCCATACCCGGCTTGGGCGTCAGCTCACCATTTTCAATGGCGTCCACAATCACGCTGCAAAACAGCCGATTCAAATCGTCCTCCAGCGCCATGTGCTCTTCGGTGTGGTGTTGTGAAGCCTTGGCCCGGGTGGCGGGTGTTTTCGCCGTCACCACCAGATTGAAACGGGTCATATCGGATTGCGCATGCAGTAAATAGGAGTACGCCAGACACAGCGCTTTCTCGCGAGTGGAGCCTTCAAAATCAATCGCTGCGGCAAACACCTCAATCAGGGTACTGACGCAGTAGTTGCACATGGCCGTCAGCAGGTCCTCCTTGCTGGAGTAATGGCCGTATACGGTGCCTTTTGAGTACGGCACTTTGGCAACCACCTTGTCGATGGTGACGGCACCCACCCCACCGCCGCTGCGAATCAACTCCAGTGCCGCCCCCATGATGACTTGCTGGCGTTGCTGTTTGTCTTCGTCGTTGATGATCTTCGGGGCCATATCGCTACCAGTTTGACGATCCGTCAAAATAAAACGGTTAAAAAAAGCGAAGTGGGTCATCCCTACTTCGCCGATGGAAAACGCTGCCGTTTTCTGACTGATCGTCAAAATAAAACAGCCCACCCTGATCGAAAAGCATCCAGCTTGAAACAATCCGTTCCCTCAGGAACTTTAATTGACGATCCGTCGAAATAAAATCTTCGACCATCAAGCATCCTGGTGCGGAGGTCAGGAGTCAGGGCTCAGACCGAAAGTTATTCAGGTAGCTTCAGGCAGTTAAGAAGGCCTTTAAAGAAACAAAAACGAATTGATCAACACGGAAAATAAATAGTTATATTCGGGGTAATACAATACCAATATCTAATAGCAAAGCGGTTATTCACTACCCTTTTGAATAAACAAAATCAGGATTACAAATAATAACGTTACGGCCTTAAGCGCAGCGCAAATGTGTCAATAAGGTGACATTTGGCTGGAGGTATTTATTCACAGAGCACAGGTCAGTACTGGCATAAGCCGCGCCTTTGACCACTTTGGCACAGGCAGAGATTATGTCCGTCTGATCACACCTGAAACTGCGCCCAAAACGCCCGTCATCATGGCTTTGGTGCCCAATCCCCCTGTCAGTCCGACCGCGATAAAAAGCCGCCAGCATAAAACGTGATATACTCTGCTCAGCGCAATATCAATGAAACCGTTCACCCGGATATGAGTTTGAATCGCCCTGCCATTATGAGAATCATTTTCATTAAGTTGTTTGCGCAGGGACATGCTAAAAACGGCGGCTTTTGCATACGAATGGGCTGGCTCGAAAAATAGCCAAAAAATTACACATTCACAAAAGTTATTACAGATATTCACGCCATTTATAGCGTTTTCATTGAGCTGTTAACGAGTTTTCAATATCTTATTGCGCGATCAAAATTAGACTAGATGAGATGTGGGCGCTATGAGTTACTATTCAGAATATCTACAAGAAATTGAGGTTCGTAAGAAGGACCTGGGTCTGAACCCGAAGCCAATCGACAGTGCCGAGCTGCTGTCTGAAATCATTGCCCAGATCAAAGACACTGGCAATGAGCACCGCGAAGCATCTCTGAACTTCTTCATTTATAACACTCTGCCGGGTACGACTCCTGCTGCAGTTGTTAAATCTGCTTTCCTGAAAGACATCGTTCTGGGTAACGAAACCGTTGCCGAGATCTCTCCTGAGTTCGCTCTGGAGCAGCTGTCTCACATGAAGGGTGGCCCTTCTGTTGAAGCTCTGCTGGACGTGGCTCTGTCTGACCACGCGCAAGCCGCTGCTGCTGGTGAAGTTCTGAAGTCCCAGGTATTCCTGTACGACGCCGACTACAACCGTCTGTCCGAAGCATTCAAGGCTGGCAATGCCGTTGCCAAAGACCTGCTGGAAAGCTACGCCAAGGCTGAATTCTTCACCAAGCTGGACGATATCCCAGAGAAAATCGACGTGGTTACCTACGTAGCTGCTGAAGGCGATATCTCTACCGACCTGCTGTCTCCGGGTAACCAGTCTCACTCCCGTGCCGACCGTGAACTGCACGGCCTGTGCATGATCAGCCCTGAAGCCCAGAAAGAAATCACTGAGCTGAAAGAAAAGCACCCGAACGCCAAGGTGATGCTGATCGCCGAAAAAGGCACCATGGGCGTGGGTTCTTCCCGTATGTCCGGTGTGAACAACGTGGCACTGTGGGCTGGTGAAAAGACTTCCCCATACATTCCTTTCATCAACAACCGTCCGGTGGTTGCTGGTACCAACGGTATCGCGCCTATCTTCCTGACCACTGTTGGTGTGACCGGCGGTATCGGTCTGGACCTGAAAAACTGGGTCAAAAAAGTTGATGCGGATGGCAACGTGGTACGTGACGAAAACGGCGATCCGGTACTGGAAGAAGCCTACTCCGTTGCTACCGGTACCGTGCTGACCATCGATACCAAAGCCAAGAAGCTGTACAACGGCGACAAGGAACTGGTAGACGTAGCTTCCGCTTTCACTCCACAGAAAGTGGAATTCATGAAAGCTGGCGGTTCCTACGCAGTTACCTTCGGTAAGAAGCTGCAGACTTTCGCTGCTGAAACCCTGGGTGTTGAAGCTCCGGCTGTTTACGCACAAGCAAAAGAAATCTCCATCGAAGGTCAGGGCCTGACTGCCGTTGAGAAGATCTTCAACCGTAATGCCATCGGTGTTAACTCCAAGACTCCGCTGCACACTGGTTCCGACGTTCGCGTTAAGGTGAACATCGTAGGTTCCCAGGACACTACTGGTCCTATGACTTGTCAGGAACTGGAATCCATGGCGGCTTCCACCATTTCCGCGACTGTGGATGGTGCGTTCCAGTCTGGCTGTCACACCGCTTCCGTGTGGGACAAGAAGGCTCAGGCCAACACGCCTAAGCTGATGGCTTTCATGAACGCTTTCGGTGTGATCACTGCACGTGACCCGAAAGGCATCTACCACTCCATGACCGACGTAATCCACAAGGTTCTGAACGACATTACTGTCGACGACCGTGCGATCATCATCGGTGGTGACTCTCACACCCGTATGTCCAAGGGCGTGGCTTTCGGTGCTGACTCCGGTACTGTGGCTATCGCACTGGCGACTGGTGAAGCTGAAATGCCAATCCCTGAGTCTGTGAAGGTTACCTTCAAAGGCAACATGAAGCCGCACATGGACTTCCGTGACATCGTTCACGCGACCCAGGCTCAGATGCTGAAGCAGTTCCAGGGCGAAAACGTCTTCCAGGGCCGTGTGATCGAAGTTCAGATCGGCACTCTGCTGGCTGACCAGGCCTTCACCTTCACCGACTGGACTGCAGAAATGAAAGCCAAGGCTTCCATCTGTATCTCCACCGATGAAACCCTGATCGCCTCTCTGGAACTGGCCAAGTCCCGTATCCAGATCATGATCAACAAGGGCATGGATAACGAAGCCAAAATGCTGCAAGGCCTGATCGAACTGGCCGACAAGCGTATTGCTGAAGTTAAATCCGGTGAAGCTCCAGCACTGGCTCCAGACGATAACGCCAAGTACTACGCTGAAGTGGTTGTAGATCTGGACTCTATCGAAGAGCCAATGATTGCTGACCCGGACGTTAACAACGAAGACGTATCCAAGCGTTACACCCACGACGTGATCCGTCCGACTTCCTACTACGATGGCCGTAAGGTTGACCTGGGCTTCGTTGGTTCTTGTATGGTTCACAAAGGCGATATGCAGATCATCGCTGCCATGCTGCGTAACCTGGAGAAGAACGGTCCGGTTACCTTCAAGGCTCCACTGGTTGTTGCGCCACCAACGTACAACATCGTTGACGAACTGAAAGCAGAAGGCGACTGGGACATCCTGTCCAAGTACGCTGGTTTCACCTTCGACGACGAGAATCCAAAGCAGGCTGCTCGTACCCAGTACGAGAACATCATGTACCTGGAGCGTCCAGGATGTAACCTGTGTATGGGTAACCAGGAAAAAGCAGCACCTGGTGACACCGTACTGGCGACTTCCACCCGTCTGTTCCAGGGCCGTGTGGTAGAAGACACTGCCGAGAAGAAAGGTGAGTCCCTGCTGGGCTCTACTCCAATGGTTGTTCTGTCCTGTGTTCTGGGTCGTTTCCCGACTCTGGAAGAGTACAAGGCTGCCGTT
Source organism: Oceanobacter sp. ABM4_470 (assembly GCF_056158645.1). Lineage (NCBI taxonomy): Bacteria > Pseudomonadati > Pseudomonadota > Gammaproteobacteria > Oceanospirillales > Oceanospirillaceae > Oceanobacter > Oceanobacter sp. ABM4_470. The sequence goes on along the minus strand of NZ_JBSWTR010000001.1, from coordinate 741,535 downwards.
GAAGGTATTAACCTGACTTCCTTCGCGCCACCAAGCAAAGACCTGAGCGTTTCCGGTGATATCCCGGTAGTTGCTGTGTAACTGCTGCCTGAGCGCAAATGACAGTTTGACCCACGCCGCTGGCGTGGGTCATTCATCCCAAAACGCCCGATGCTTGTCATCGGGCGTTTTGCGTTCAGGGGCAAAGAAAAGGTCAGACCGGGGTTACAGAGTCCTGAACAAAACCCTGAACAAAGCCTGAAAAACAGCCACAAAAAAGCCCCCGCTGCACATCGCAGCGAGGGCTTCTCGAATCACATCAAAAGGCGCTGATTACAGGCCTTCAGCAGACTCGGACAGGTACTTGGCAACGCCTTCCGGGGAAGCGTTCATACCTTTGTCACCCTTGTTCCAGCCAGCTGGGCAAACTTCACCGTGCTCTTCGTGGAATTGCAGAGCGTCAACCAGACGAACCAGCTCGTCAATGTTACGGCCCAGTGGCAGGTCGTTGATGTTGGCAGCACGTACTACGCCTTCCTTGTCGATCAGGAATGCGCCACGCAGAGCAACACCACCAGCAGTTTCAACGTCGTACGCCTTACAGATAGCGTGGGAAACGTCAGCAGCCATGGTGTATTTAACAGGACCAATACCACCGTCGTTGATGGCAGTGTTACGCCATGCGTTGTGAGTGAAGTGGGAGTCGATGGATACAGAGATCACTTCTACACCCATTTCTTCGAACTTGGCCATACGCTTGTCCAGAGCGATCAGCTCGGATGGGCATACGAAGGTGAAATCCAGTGGGTAGAAGAAAACCAGGGCGTACTTGCCTTTGGTCGCTTCAGCGAAGTTGTAAGAATCAACGATGGTACCGTCGCCCAATACGGCTGGAACGGTAAAATCAGGGGCTTGCTTGCCTACCAAAACGCTCATGGTGTCACTCCATTAGTGAGTCGCAGCAGAAGTGCTGCATTTCAGAAACGCCGATAATACATGGGGTTTTGGCCTACTCAAGCGGGCCTGATCACGGTTCAAACAACTGATAGATAGAAATAATAAACCCGATAGCTCTTTATAATTACAAGTATCCAAATTGCCGCAATACAGGCACTTTTACGACGCCTATTCCCGATAGTCACTGCTGTTGATCCCGTACTTCACCAGCTTCTGGTTAAAGGTACGGCGTTCAATACAGAGATCGTCCAGCACCGCGGAGACCTTGCCCGCATGCTGAGCCAGTTTCGAGCGCAGCAGCTTTTCCTCATAGGCCTGTACCAACTCCTTTAACGATTCTCCGGCTTGCACTTCAAAGGTGTTGGCGGTGTCAGATTCAATCGCCTTTTCAATCTGGCGACAGCTGCGTATGGCGTAGCGGGTAGCGACGTTGATCAGCTCGCGAACGTTACCAGGCCAGCTGTATTGCAACAGCACCTGGCGGGTGTGTTCGTCGGCGCTTTTGTATTGGGTACCAAAGTTGTCGCATTGCTGACGAGCATAGAATTCAAACAAACTGACCACATCCCCTTCCCGGTCACGCAATGCCGGAATCCGCAGTTCGGCTACTTGCAGGCGGAAGAACAGGTCCTGACGGAAGTTGTCGTTGTTGCGCAGCTCGTCTTTGGTCGCCGACACAATGCGACAGTCGATGGGGATTTCCTTGTTGGAACCCAGCGGCGTTATCAGCTTGTCGGATATGGCTCGCAGCAACTTGGCCTGGGTGCTTAATGGCAGGCTTTCAATTTCGTCCAGAAACAGCGTACCGCCATTGGCGTGCACCAGCTTGCCGTCACGAGCGGCACCGGCATCGGTAAAAGCGCCTTTTTCATGGCCAAACAGTTCGGCTTCTGCCAGTTGCTCAGGAATCGCGGCACAATTCAGCGCCACAAAACGGCCGTCAGCTCGACCCGACAGGTCGTGCAACGAGCGTGCGACCAGCTCTTTGCCCACCCCGGTTTCTCCGTACACCAGTACCGGAATATCCATTGGGGCAAACTCTTCGATGTCTTGCCTGAGCGACTTGATGGCCTTGCACTGACCAACAATGGTGTTGGCCAAACCCGCTTCACCCGCATGCCCGCCGGACTTTAACGCCAGCTGATTGGCCCGGATTTCCAGCGCTCGCCGGATGGCGTTCATCAGATAATCAATGTCGAACGGCTTTTCGACAAAATCAAAAATGCCCTGTTTCATAGCGTCTACGGCAATCGATATATCGCCGTATCCCGTCATCAGGATAACCGGAATATCGGCGTCGATATCCAACACCTGCTTGGCAAACTCAAAGCCGTCGGCATCGGGCATGCGCAGGTCGGTCACCACCACCAAAGGGGCGCCTTTCTTGATGCGCGGCATCACCTTGGCAGGAGAAGACCAGGTGGACAGTTGCTCAAACTCGGTGGAGAGTAAATCCGATAAGTTGATACGGATGTCTTCATCATCATCGATGATCAGGATTTCAATGTGGGAATCTGTAGTCATTATCTGGCCATCAACGCGGTGTGAGCATCATGCTTGCAGCTTACACTGCGGTAAAACAAAAGGTCTAACGGATCAGGGGCAATCTGAGGGTAAAGCAAGCGCCGCCATCGCGGTTGCAAACGTCCAGTGTGCCTTGCATTTGCTGAACGATTTCCTGGGTGATCGATAATCCAAGTCCGATGCCCTTACCGACTTCCTTGGTGGTCACGTAGGGGTTGAATAGTTGCCCCATGATAGCGCTGTCGATACCGCCACCGTTGTCAGCCAGGGTCAGCAGTAATTCGCCGTTATCTTCCCGCAGCCCAATGTTAATGGTTGGCTCGGCGCAATCAGCAACGGCATCCAAAGCATTTTTCAGCAAGTTGGACACCGCCAGATCGAGCTTCAAGGCGCTACCCATCACCTTGCCGTGTTCCGCAGGCAGCTGCTGGTGAATATTCAGCTGTACTCCCCGCTCAGTGAGCTGGTCCGACGACACTTCGATCACCTGTTCGACCACCGCCAACAGGTCAATCTGTTCTTGCTGTTCACTTTCACCGTAGCTGAAGTGCTTGAGCATACGAATGACTTTTTCCATCTTGCTCGACAACGGCTTCAAACGACTGGCGGACTGCACAGCACCTTCCCAGTTTTCCCGTTTGAGCTTGTACTCCAGCGCCGCCACCGAGCTATTCATAGCCGACAACGGCTGACTCAGCTCGTGCACAATAGTGCCTGCCATTTTCCCCAATGCGGCGGCCTTACTCTTTTGCAGCAAGGCTTGCTGGGCGGTTTCCAGCTCACGGGTGCGTTCGCTGATGGTTTCTTCCAAAGAGGCGTTAAGCTTCACCAGCTCGTCTTCGGCTCGTTTGCGCTTGGCAATGTTGATCAGGGTTACCAGATAATGCTCGCGGTTGTCGTACACCACGGGCGATACCGCATACATCACGGGTACTGGCTGCCCGCCAATACGAGTCCAGGTTTCGGCGTACTGCGGCGCTTGCTGCTGCAAGGCCACCGGGCTATGGAGTGTTTGTAACGAAGGGATTTGCAACAAATCCACCACACTGACTTGTTGACCATCACGAAAGTCGGCCCCGGCCAACAACAGGTTTTCGGCGTAGTCGTTCATCGACGAAATCCGGCCTTCGGCTGAGCACACCAACACGCCGATGTGAATGTTATCGATCAGCCGTTGCAGGTCTTCCCTGCGCTGTGTCTCGGCTTGACGAATACTGGCGCGGTAGCGCGCTTTTTTGCGCCGCTCAATCATAAACAGCAGCCACAGCACCGCCACCAGCGTCAGCACTGCAAAACACACCATGGTCGGCAGCACCAGTTCGCTCTGGCGTTTGACCTGGTGCATGGTCCAGTCCATGCCCTCAATGGGGGAATGATTCACCAGCCAGGCATCGCGGCCGATGTGCCATAAGTCGGTATCGCTGAACCAACCCAGCGACGCCGATTTCTGGAACAGCATGGTCGGGTCTTCGTCCGGAAACTGACGTTCGGAAATTAATTGCTCACGCTGCTGCAAGCTCAGCGGCGCAATCAGTTGATACTGCCAATCCGGCTCGGAGGTGATGATCACCACACCACGGTGGTCTGTCACCATCACCCGTTGGGCCGCAGACTCCCAACTGCGGGTCAGGCTTTCCAGCTCCAACTTGACGGTCACGACGCCGATAAACTCGTCGTTTTCAAACACCGGTGCAGAAATAAAGAATCCCGGAATCCCGGTGGTGGTGCCTTTGGCAAAATAAAACTGACGACTACGAAAGTCGCGGGCGCGGTGAAAATACGGCCGGAAAGCGTAATTTTCATCAAGGAAGCTGGAGTTATCCAGATAGTTACTGGCCGCCAGTACTTCACCACGAGCGTCCATGGCATAGACGATATCTGCGCCCGACCGTTCGGCGGTAAAGCGCAAATACTGGTTAATAAAATCCTGATTATTGACTCGGCCAGTGAGCATATCGCGCAGCCGCTCATCACGAGCCAACAGCGCAGGCAGGTATTCAAACTGATCAATGGAGGCTTTGAGGGATTGTTTGAAAATCACCGCAGAATTGCGGTTTTCCTGTGCCAGCGAGGCCACCTTACCGATGTAGTAACCGGCGGTGCCCAGCAACACAAAGGCAACGGCCAACAGCACCCAGGCCAGAGGCAAGCGGCTGTCCTTGCGAACAGCCGTTGCAGCAACACGGTTGCTGCCTGAATCCGGGTGACTGCTGGTCGTCATACGATGTGCCTTACAGCGGTTTCATTGAGAGAGCGATCAACCATAGCCCATCAATGACGGCAGCCACAGCACAAAGCCCGGCACTGTGATCAAAACAATGATGGTCAGTACGTCTGCCACAAAGAATGGCGTACAACCACGGAACACGTCCTGCACGGTACATTCAGGGCGCACGCCCGCGACCACGAAACAGTTGAGACCAATCGGTGGCGTGATCAGACAAAGCTCTGCCATCTTCACCACAATGATCCCGAACCAAATGGCACATGCAGTTCCGGACATACCAAAGGCTGAATCTACCGCGGCCACGTCAGCACCACCGTTAAGGGCAATGATCGCCGGATACACCACAGGCAAAGTCAGCAGCAACATACCAATGGCATCCATGAACATACCCAGCACGGCGTAGGCGCACAGAATCAGCACCAGCGTCAGCATTGGGCTCTGATCCAGACTGGTGAGCCAGTCAGAGAACGCACTTGGCAGGTCGGCAAAGCCCAGGAAGCGCACGTACAACAGCACACCCCAGATGATGGTGAAGATCATCACCGTCAGTTTGGCCGATTCCAACAAAGCATCTTTCAGCTGCCCCAGCTTCATGCCCTTGTAGAACGCCATGCATAGAATCACAAACGCGCCCAGTGCACCCGCTTCTGTAGGTGTACCCACTCCGCCGTACACACAGATAACGATGATGCCAACCACAAACAGAATCGGAGACGCGCCCGGCAAAGTTGCCAACCGTTCTTTCCAGGTAAAGCCTTTTACTGGCGGTCCCAGTTTCGGGTTCATCAAGGCAAGGAAAACCACCAAGCCACCGTAGATCAGCGCCGATACCGCACCCGGAATAAAGCCTGCCATCAACAGCGCGCCTACATCCTGTTCAACGATGATGGCGTAAATCACCAGAATCGAAGACGGTGGAATCAGCGAGGCCAGCGTGCCACCAGCGGCAACCACACCCGCGGCAAAGCGCTTGTCGTAGCCCAGCTTGAGCATTTCAGGCACTGCAATACGAGCGAATACCGCAGACGTTGCCACAGAGGCACCGGATACCGCGGCAAAACCGGCGGTAGAAAATACCGTGGCCACACCCATGCCACCCGGCAACCAGCCAAGCCACTTTTTCGCCGCTTCAAACAAGGAGCGGGTAAGACCAGCGTGATAGGCCAAAAAGCCGATCAGAATAAAGGTCGGAATCAGCGACAGCGCCAACGAAGACACTTTGGAATGCGGTATCGTACCCGCCATTTTTACCGCTACTTCAAAGCCGCGCTCAAAGCCCATGCGGGCCGAAAAAATCCACAGCAAGCCCAGAAAACCTGCCAATGCCGCAGCGAATGCCACTCGCAAACCCAGCAGTACACATACCAACATAATACCTGTTACCCACAGACCAATCTCGATCGGGTCCATGGCGGCCATTGTTTCCCAAATACCCATGTTCAGCTCCGCCCTGCCTGATCGTGATTTTTGTCTGCGTCGGAATTGCCAGATTCAATGACCTCGGATTCCACCGACGCTGCCTCGCGGGCAGCTACGGTCGCTGCATCTTCCACCAATGGCACTGCCACCGGATTGCTTTCACCGGAAATCAGCGCACGGCCATAACCCCAGATTTGCAGCACCAAACGCAGCGCCAGAATGGCAAAGGCCACTGGCACAACCAGCTTGGCAGGCCAGGTCGGCAAGCCGATATCAAACGAGGTATCGCCGTTTTCGAAGGCACGCCAAAAATGCTTGTAAGAACCCCATGCCAGCAGAACAGTCAGGCCCAGCATAATCAAACAGGTCAGCAGTTCGACGAACCACAGGTAACGCCCTTTCAACTGGCCCACCAGAATATCCATACGAATATGGCCGCCATCCCGTTGCGTGAACGACAGCCCCATAAACGCCATAAAGGCCATCGCCTGTTCTACCCAGTCGATGTAGCCCTGCACCGGCAAGTCAAAAAACCAACGCCCCAGAATGTTGGCGGTCGCCAGCAACACCAGTAACAGAATCACCACCCCACCAGCGAGTCCAAGAACGGACTCCAGCCGATAGAACAGGCGGTCAATACGGCTCAATGCCGACTGATCGGACAGCACGGTAGCGCTTCCAGCCATAATTCAGCTCTCTTGAAATAATCGTGAATACAAAACCCACCGGCCGGTGGGCTTGAAGAGGAGGGGCTGGCGGAACACTCCGCAGCCCTACCGGGTTAACACCGCCTGACGTTACTTGCCCGCAAATTGCGCGGCAGCGAAGTCCAGCAGTTTCTGGGAGTCAAACTTGCCCTTGTACTGCTTCACCCATTCTTCACGAACGGTGGCAGCCGCTTTGTCCAGCTCAGCGGTTTGCTCTGGAGTGAAGGTCACACGAGTGATGTTGTTTTCATCCAGCTTGGCCTCGTAGGCGGCGGTCACGCCTTCGTAGTTTTCGACGTAGTACGCCAGCGCTTCAGGCACGGAATCCAACAGTGCTTTTTTGTGAGCAGGCTTGAGCATGTCCAGCGCGTCGTTGTTAACAACGACCGGACAGTCACCGGAACCCAGGTTCAGGTTGGTGGTGGCCCAGTTGCCAATAGCCGTGGTGTTGGTGGCCAGATGAGCGTGAGGAGCAAACGAGGCGGCGTCGATCACACCGGAGTCCATCGCCTGACGCACTTCACTAAACGGAACGCCGGTTTTGATGGCACCGTACTTGGTCAACACTTCCAGCAGACCGCCCGGCCCACGAATACGCATGCCTTCAAAGTCGCTCAGCTCGTCCAATACATCGCCCTTACCTACCAGGTTGTACTGCGGCATTGGGGTTGGCATCAGCAGCGTGGCGTTCCAGCGCGCGAGGTCTTTTTTAACGATAGGGTGGTTGTACACCGCGGTGTAGATTTCAGCGACGCGACTCAGCGAAACATCGTGAGAGAACGGCAGTTCGTTCACGGTAATGGTCGGGTTTTTACCGGCGTGGTAGAAGGCGCAGAACTGTGCCATTTCAAAAGCACCGAAGGAAATACCGTCGAGGTTTTCCTTGGATTTGCTCAGACCGCCGTAGGAAATATTCAGCTTGAACTCGCCATTGGTTTTCTGTTCAACCAGTTCGGCCAGCTTTTCAACGTTCTCGGTAAAGGCACGCTGCTTGCCCCACAGGGACACGTTCCAGGTGGTGTCAGCCATGGCGGATGGCGCCATTACAGCCCCGGACAAAGCCGCAACAGACATAGCAGACACCAGGCCCAGCTTCTTGATCGCTTTCATGAGATTACTCCACGTTCGAATTTATTGTTGTTGGTGACGAGCAGTGAATTGCTTGTTTTTTCGTTGTTGTGGAGTGTCTATTACAAGGATTGGGCCAAAATCATAAGCCACTGTTTTTTAAAGGATTTTATTAAACCCCACCTAAAAATCATTGACAAAAAAGCCGTTAAATTCCTGACCAAAGCCCAAAATAAGAATTTTTTTTCTCACGGAGGCCCTTCAAATAACCCCGCAAGCAGCCACAAAAAAGCCTGCAGAAGCAGGCTTTTTAGTGTCCCTCTTGAATCAGGCAGCGAACATCAAATCCGGAACCGCGACACCGTTGCCGCCAAACGGTCGGCCAACTGCTTGAGGCTACCCGAGCTGTTGTGCAATTTGTCGGCAAACCCCTGAGTCGCGTTGGCTTCGGTGTTCACCTCCACGATGTTCTTGTTGATGCTTTCCGATACCTGTTGTTGTTGCTCCGCTGCCGCTGCAATTTGCTGCGCCATATCCCGAATGCGGGTCACCGAATCCTGAATGGAGGAGAATACTTCGCGGGTTTGATCAGAAGCCGACAGGGTTTGCTCGGAATGCTGCAAGGTGGTTTCCAGCTTATTGGCTACGTCTGCCGTTTGCTGGTTGAAGGATGCAATCATGGCATCAATTTCAGCGGTGGAATCCGCCGTACGGCCAGCCAGAGTACGAACTTCATCGGCCACCACCGCAAAGCCCCGGCCTTGTTCGCCAGCGCGGGCAGCCTCGATGGCTGCGTTCAATGCCAGCAGGTTGGTTTGTTCAGCAATACCACGAATGGTGTCCAGAATGGTGGTGATGTTGCGGGATTCATCGGCCAGGTTTTTCATCGCCTGGTTAGAATCTTCAATGCCGCGGGTCAGATACTGCACCGCGCTGGTAGAACGGTCGATATACTGCTGGCCACTCAACACCAGCCCCTGACTCTGATCCGCAGACGAGGCCGTTTCGTTACAGCTTTTGGCCACCTCTGAGGCCGTTGCCACCATTTCATTAAACGCCACGGATACTTGATCCATAGCATCAGACTGCATCCGCGCACTGCGCGCCATCGACTCAGAGATGCCAGCGCCATCCCCCGACTGTACGCCCACTGAGCGCGACGTCTCGGTAATGTCCTTCACCAATTGATGAATCATGGCCACGAACTTGTTAAACGCCGAGGCCATGTGAGCCAGCTCGTCGCTACCACCATCTGGCAAGCGTTTGGTCAGGTCGCCTTCACCGTTAGCGATTTCTTCCATATTGAGCGTCATGGCGGCAATCGGACGGGTGATCAAATTGCTGAACCACATGCCCAGCGCACCAAAGGCCACCACCAGTACCAAAGCCACCAAAACCACATCCCGCTGGAACGCATCGGCAGCCGCAAACACTTCGGACGCCGGTACCAGACCAATCAACGTCCAGCCAGAGGCTTCTGACACATGACGCGCCACCAACCAGTTATCCCCCGCCATCGTCACATTATTGAGACTACCAGCGGCCATCGCTGAATAGTCATTGCCAAGTTCAGCCACTTTTTTGAAATTGTTGTCGGGATTGCCGGCATCCGCCAACACCACGCCGGTCTGGTCGACCAGAACCAGGTAGCCGGATTCGCCAAAGGTCACTCCACGGACAATTTCGGTCAGCTGCCCAAGCGTAATGTCCATAGCAATGACGCCAGTCATACCGGAATCCGTTTTGAACGTGTGCATGTATGGCAGCAGCGGATTGCCTGTCCCCCAGTCGGCATAAGGCGCGCTGGTGACCGGAACCCCTGGTTGCTTGATAGCAGCCTGGAACCATGGACGCTTGGTTGGATTGTATTCACCAAGATCGGTTTTTGGCCATTGGATATAACTGCCGTTTTCAAGGCCAAGGTAAACGTATTCAAGATTCGGATTGCTGCTACCGAACGCCTCCATCACCCGCCAGGCCTCAGCTTCTGCTTCACCGTTTTGATCGGGGGTCATTGGCCGTTTGGGGCCAAAGTAATTTACGACAGATTCATCCAGTGCATGCAGTGACTCGAGTTTGGAGAAAAAGGCAACGCTCTGAGCCATATTGGTCAGAAACCCTTCGAACGTTTGACTGATTTGAGTCATTCGCTCAGCCGCATCCAGACGAAAAGCCTTTTCCGAGGTCGCTCGGAAGTCAGTCACGGCAATCGCAGCGATCACTACCATGGGCAGAACCACCGCAGCCAGAATAATAAGAATTAACCGTTGACGGAGTGTCATGGTCAAAGCTCCAGAAAGATAAAAGAGAAGTTCTTTTAAAAGCCTAGACCATATTTCCAGGAAGGAACGTTTGTTAAGGACCTTCTGAATAACTCTGCACAGCTCTGCGCGAGTCCTGCAGGTTGTCAGAACAAGGCGGCGAATGCAGCGGAATGACGAGTCCTTTCCAAATTCGCCAACACCGTTCTGGCGGGCTGCAAGCCGCGCCCTGCGGGGATGGCAGGGCATTGCTGACTCTGTGTCGCTGATTTTTGACTTGACCCGTCAGGCCTGCAAATCAGCTTCGTGATTCAGCGTCGCCCTGTCATCCAGAGCGAGCACCGGGTTATTCAGAGGGTCCTTACTGTTAATTTTGATACAAAACGGCCCGAAACCACCGCATTTCCGTTCCGCGCAGTTAACGGCAGCGGCTCCGTACCGTGCAATTGCTGTGCTCCCGTTCACAACACTGTATACTGCTTGCCCTTTTTTGATCTCGCCCGGCCCACATCCTGAGTGGCCACGTGGCGCCAACGGATAACAACAGGACGGCTCATGGCAAAACGCACTGCTTTGTACGAGAAACACCTCGAAGCCAACGGCAAAATGGTCGACTTCGCCGGCTGGGACATGCCGGTGAACTACGGTTCACAAATTGAAGAACACAAAGCGGTACGTACCGACGCCGGTATGTTCGATGTGTCCCACATGACCATCGTTGACGTCATGGGCTCCGACGCCACCGACTACCTGCAAAAACTGCTGGCCAACGACGTTGCCAAGCTGACCGAGAAAGGCAAGGCGCTGTACTCCGGCATGCTCAACAAGGACGGCGGCGTGATCGACGACCTGATCGTCTACAAGGCCGACGGCGGCTACCGTGTGGTAGTGAACTCCGCTACCCGAGCCAAAGACCTGGAGTGGATGGAAGCCAACCTGCGCGGCTTCTCCAACATCTCCCTGACCGAACGCCCGGAAATGGCCATGATCGCAGTACAAGGCCCGAACGCCATCGCCAAAGTGAAGCAGGTAAAACCGGAATCTGCCGTAGCGGTTGATGGCCTGAAAATCTTCCAGGGCCGCCCGTTGGCCGACTGGTTCTTTGCCCGTACCGGTTACACCGGCGAAGACGGTCTGGAAATCATGATCCCGGAAGCCGACGTTGCGGCTTTCTGGCAAGCACTGGTCGACGGTGGCGTACAGCCATGTGGCCTGGGTGCCCGCGATACCCTGCGTCTGGAAGCCGGCATGAACCTGTACGGTAACGACATGAGCGAAACCGTATCGCCACTGCAAGCCAACATGGGCTGGACCATTGCCTGGGAACCGGCCGGTCGCGACTTCATTGGCCGCGAAGCGCTGGAAGCAGAAAAAGCCGCTGGCGTTGCCAACAAACTGGTTGGTCTGGTGCTCGAAGGCCGTGGCATCATGCGTTCGCACCAGAAGGTTATTGTTGAAGGTGTGGGCGAAGGTGAAGTGACCTCCGGTACTTTCTCTCCTACTCTGGAATGCTCCATCGCCATGGCCCGTGTACCGGTTGGTACCGGCGACAGCTGCTTCGTCGATATTCGCGGCAAGCAGATTCCAGCAAAAGTGGTGAAATTGCCGTTCGTTCGTAACGGTAAAAAGGTTTACGAAGGTTGATTAACCTTTTTCTGTCATAAATTCGCGGATTCCTTCCAAAGACGGCTTTTGCCCGCCGCAGGAATCCGTAAAATGCAGCGCTTATACAAACAAACATCGTCGTTGCCTGTGTCTTGCTGATTTTGGTCAACCTAACGCCAACAGCCGGGCAACGCAGCCAGCTTGGAGATAAACATGGCTAATGTTCCTGCAGATCTGAAATACGTTGCCTCCCACGAGTGGATTCGCGTAGAAGCCGACGGCACTGTGACCATCGGTATTACCGACTTCGCTCAGGAATCTCTGGGTGACGTGGTATTCGTTGAACTGCCAGAAGTAGACGCCGAATTCGAAGCCGAAGCCGATTGCGCCGTGGTTGAATCCGTAAAAGCCGCCTCCGACATCTACGCCCCGCTGGCGGGTAAAATCGTTGCGGTTAACGAAGACCTGGTAGACGCACCGGAAAAAGTCAACGAAGACCCATACGGTGAAGCCTGGTTCTTCCGTATGGAACTGGCCAACCCGGCCGACCTGGACGCTCTGCTGGACGCTGACGCTTACACCGCCCTGTGCGAAGACTAAGTAGCCGCTCACAGCACGACTGTCATCAAGCCGGGGGCTAATCGCTTCCGGCTTGCTTGTTTCTGGCGAGCTTCTTTTTACACGTTGCACTAACTCGTGATTTGTACCGACTGGTAGTTTGTACTAATCCGTAAAAAGCAGCGCTGAAACGCCAGTCACCAAAATTCGAACCTCTGACCTATTCAGGGGTTCCTTGTTTATCAAGCGGGGCTCCGCCCGGTTTATTCACCTTCAAGGGTTTTGTATCCATGACTCAAACTCTGTCTCTGCAACAACTGGAACAGCGTGATGGCTTTGTTGGCCGTCATATCGCCTCCAATGGTGCCGGCTTCAGTAACGCCGAAACCACCGCAATGCTGGAAGCAATCAACGCGGAATCGCTGGACGCACTGACCGCAGAAATCGTACCGTCCGACATTCTGAGCGACGCCTTTCTGGAAATTGCCGACAGCAAGACAGAATTTGAAGCGCTGAATTACCTGCGCGGTCTGGCCAACCAGAACAAGGTGTACAAGAGCTACATCGGTCTGGGTTACCACGACACCATCATTCCTAACGTGATCCTGCGTAACGTGCTGGAAAACCCGGGCTGGTACACCGCCTACACCCCATACCAGCCGGAAATTGCCCAAGGCCGTCTGGAAGCGCTGCTGAACTTCCAGCAAATGGTCATCGACATGACCGGTATGGAACTGGCCAACGCCTCCCTGCTGGACGAAGGTACCGCCGCGGCTGAGGCCATGGCGATGGCCAAGCGCTCTGTTAAAAAGAACAAGTCCAACACCTTCTTTATCGACGAAAACTGCCTGCCGCAAACCATCGACGTGGTTAAAACCCGCGCCGAAGCCTTCGGCTGGGACATTCTGGTAGGTCCGGCAGACGACGCCGCCAGTGCCGACGTATTCGGTGCCCTGTTCCAGTACCCGGGCAAAAACGGTGACGTGCGTGACTTCACCGCACTGATCGACGCCCTGCACGGCAACAACGCACTGGTCGCCATGGCCACCGACCTGATGGCACTGGTGAACCTGAAAGCACCGGGTGAAATGGGAGCCGACATCGTTCTGGGTAACGCCCAGCACTTTGGTGTACCGATGGGCTTTGGTGGCCCACACGCTGCGTTCTTTGCTACCCGCGACGCCTTCAAGCGTTCCATCCCGGGTCGAATCATCGGTGTATCCATCGACGCCAACGGCAAACCTGCCCTGCGTATGGCACTGCAAACCCGCGAACAGCACATCCGTCGTGAGAAAGCCAACTCCAACATCTGTACTGCTCAGGTGCTGCTGGCCAACCTGTCTTCCTTCTACGCTGTGTACCACGGTCCACAGGGTCTGAAGACCATCGCTGGCCGCATTCACCGTCTGGCTGACATTCTGGCTGCGGGCCTGAAAAAAGGCGGCATCGAACTGCTGAACAACAGCTGGTTTGACACCCTGACCTTCAAGGTCGCCGACCGTGACGCCGTTCTGGGGCGCGCCGACAGCGCCGAAGTTAACCTGCGTGACGACCTGCGTTTGCAAGGTGCCGACACACTGGGCGTTGCCATCAGCGAGAAAACCTCTGCTGCCGACATCCAGCAACTGTTCGACATCATTCTGGGTGGCTCTGTTGATACCCATGGTCTGGACGTGTACGCACTGGATGCCGAAATCGTTGCCAACGGTTCTGAATCCATTCCGGCCGACGCCGCACGTAACACCGAATTCCTGACCCACCCGACCTTCAACCAGTACCACACCGAGCACGACATGCTGCGGTACATGAAGAGTCTGGAAGCGAAAGATCTGGCCATGAACCACAGCATGATCACGCTGGGTTCCTGCACCATGAAACTCAACGCCACCACCGAAATGATCCCGGTGACCTGGCCTGAGTTCGCCAATATTCACCCGTTCGCCCCGGCCGACCAGACCGTTGGCTACCGCACCATGATCGGCGAACTGAACGACTACCTGAAAACCATCACCGGTTTCCCGGCCGTTTGCATGCAGCCAAACTCCGGTGCCCAAGGTGAATACGCTGGCCTGCTGGCGATCAAGAAATACCACGAGAGCCGTGGCGAAGGTCACCGCAACGTCTGCCTGATTCCTCGTTCTGCTCACGGTACCAACCCGGCATCCGCCCAGATGGCCTCCATGCGCGTCGTAGTTACCAACTGTGACGAACAAGGTAACGTGGACTTCGACGACCTCAAAGCCAAGGCCGAAGAACTGAAAGACCAGCTGTCCTGCCTGATGCTGACCTACCCGTCGACCCACGGCGTGTACGAAAAAGGCGTTAAGGAAATCTGCGACCTGATCCACGCCAACGGCGGTCAGGTATACATGGACGGCGCCAACCTGAATGCACAGGTAGGCCTCACTGCGCCTGGCATCATCGGTGCCGACGTGACCCACATGAACCTGCACAAAACCTTCGCCATTCCACACGGTGGCGGCGGCCCGGGCATGGGTCCTATCGGCGTTGCCGCACACCTGGCACCGTTCGTTGCCAACCACAGCGTGGCACCGATTGACGACGCCGCCAAAGGCAACGGCGCGGTATCCTCCGCCCCATACGGTTCCTCCAGCATCCTGCCAATCAGCTGGATGTACATCACCCTGATGGGCGGCAACGGCCTGCGTCTGGCCACCCAGAACGCACTGCTGAAAGCCAACTATCTGGCCAAGCGCCTGAGCGAACACTACCCGATCCTGTACACCGGCCAAAACGACCGTGTGGCACACGAATGCATCGTCGACCTGCGCCCGATCAAGGCAGAAACCGGCGTGACCGAAGTAGATATCGCCAAGCGCCTGATGGACTACGGCTTCCACGCCCCGACCATGTCGTTCCCGGTAGCGGGCACCTTCATGATTGAGCCGACCGAATCCGAATCCAAGGCCGAGATCGACCGCTTCGCCGAAGCCATGATTTCCATCAAACAGGAAATCAACGCCATTCATGCAGGTGAAATGGACGCCGAAAACAACGCCCTCAAACACGCCCCGCACACCGCAGCCGTGATTGCAGGCGAATGGGACCGTCCATACAGCCGCGAACAAGCCGTGTACCCAACCAAAAACCTGGGTGCCCACAAGTTCTGGCCAAGCGTTGGCCGTATCGACGACGTATACGGCGACCGCAACCTGATCTGCTCTTGTCCGGCGATTGAAAACTACGAAGACTGATTTGTACCTGGGAGCGCGGGCCGCTGGCCCGCATGGCCTCGTTCCCACGCTCCGGCGTGGGAATGTAGCGGATTATGGTAAGCGCTTCCTGTAGAAGATAGCTTGCCACCGAACTAAAACACCAAAGCCCGCGATTGCGGGCTTTGGTGTTTATGGAAGATAGAAAATTATGCTGAAACTCACACTCGTTCCCACGCTCCGCGTGGTAATGCAGCGGAACCAAAGAGAGTGAGACAGCTGTATTTATTTACATCTCTTTTTGTAACGCTCTTCAGCATAGATGAAACTACTTTTCCAATTATCACCAACATACTTTATTGACAAACTTACATAGACCCAAGAAATAAAAGCCAAAATAAAACAAATAAAAGATGACACCCCATTCGATAATGCACCAATTGTAATCTGTGAAAATCCACTTAAAAACGACAAAACAATAGATTTATAAAGAATCCCACTCAGCTTCTTAAGTGGATCATAAACCCCCTCAGATGCATCGCCAGTCGAACGTGCCTTTTCGTATAACTCACGATATTCCTCCGTATCGTAAACCTCCTCTTTCATCGTCTTAAGAATGAAGGTCTTCATTGATAGCAAAAAAGCACCCAAGGTAAACCCTGACATAAAAAGTGCAGTTTTGAACTCATTATGATACGAACAAATAAATGCTAAAAAACTTTCCAAAAAACCTCCCACACTAGTCCTTAGCGCTTTTAATTTTCCAGTTTTTATCAGCTGGAGGGGTACCAAACTTCTGGACGTCTCCGGTTACAATATCAATCATAGCACCTACTGCGTCACTATCGACATACGAACTCCACTGACCACTTGGAAGAAGTGTTATAAAATCATCAAATTCATATTTTCCAAAGTGATCCAAGTTATCGCCTACTGACAAAGCCAAACTTTCGCCTGAGATAGATTTACCTATCAACTTAAGCGAACTTTCGGTATTTTTTCCAACCTTCCCGGAAAATATCTTTTTAATTGTTTTTTTAAGAAGTTCCATATTAGATTGATTATCGACATTGATAGATGTATTTCCTTTTCTGGCATATGGTTTTAAAGGACCATAACCACCAGATATTTCAGCTGCCATAACACCCGATACAGAAATCTTTTCTATTGAGTCAATTTCACTAATTACCGCATCAAGATCCTTACGAGTAACCAATGGAGAAATAGAAAAAGAGCCTCCATATTTCTCATCAACTTCATCATTCAATTTCTTTGAGGAGCGTTCTTTATTGAATTTGCTCAACTCATTCTTATAATCTCTTTTCTTATCACGAATATACGAATCATGGGTAAGCTTCAATATCATTTTTAATTTCTCAAACCCTTTTGATCCAGGCATTTGAAAATAGACACCACGATATGTATCAGGATTCATAACAAAAAATAATGGATCAACCTGTTCTTTCCCTTCCCCAAGAGACTCAACATCTACTTCAAGCTTGAAATCATCGTCGACATCAGAATTTTTACTTGCAGTAACAAACTTATTTTGCCCCACAAAAAAAAGAGCAAGACCTACAATAATATTATTTTCCACATCCGAAAAATATATATACTTAATTTTCTTATATTCTCTAATTTTTTTCTCATACCTTTCTAACTCTTGAAAGAACTCGCCGACATCAAAACCTCGCGCAGTTTTTATTTCAAACCCAACTAATTTTACGTCCACACTAGTCCCTTAAATCTGATCCGACTGCAAAAAATCATATTACATTAAAGATAAACGAGAAGTTATCACGCATCAAATTGTCCACTCACTCCGCTATGTCAGCATAGTTGTCCGATAAATTTTGTGCTCGTTCCCGCGCTCCGCGTGGTAATGAAACCGCTGTGTCCAAGACTACCACGCAGAGAGAGAACAACAATAAACCGCCAGCTGCTTTTCCAAGCAGCACAGTGAACCGGAGGTAGCATGTTACGTTCGAGTCGTTTTTCCGTTTTCTCTTCGCTTTCTTGTGCTGTAGCAACGGTGGTGCTGACCACCAATGTTCAAGCCAACCCCGCCCTTGATGGCGAAAAGCATATTTACCTGCTCGACAAGCAAGGCAACGAATATCCGATAGGCAGTGTGCGTTTCACGACTGATAATTCTGGCAGTGAGTATTCGCTGCATATGGAGCACGAGCGCTTCAAGGATTTCTTTTTGTCGATGAAGGAGATGAAGTGTCTCGAAGGGCCAGAACTGATGTGCCATTTGGCCTACCCGTACGATCAGCCGCGCACAGTGACTGAACAGCAGTTAGGCTGGCTGTCTCATGATCTTCTGTTTATGTACAAGCAACCGGCTGAGTTTGGGGTCAATTTCTGGAATGGCGTGTATTACCAGCTGCGTATTGAGGATGGTGTGATCAAGGGCAACGCCCAAGCAGTTGATTTGAACATGCTGGCGTCGCCTCCTGATGATTTGTCGGTGCTGCCATTTGGCGAATGGGACCGGGAAGAGCTGGAGCCGAAAAACCGCTGGCTGCCGTTTATCGAAATTCGCTAACGGCAGCCAGGTTCTGTCTGATTATTCGAAGCCCAGCAGTTCCGCAGCGTTTTGCCAAAAGTATTTGCGGCGCAGCTGGGGATCAGGGAATTGCTGTTCGGCCAACGTCAGTAAGGTGCCGTAGTCCAGTCTTTGGCGGGCTTTCAGAAATGGCCAGTCAGAGCCCCAAATCAGTTTGTTTTCTCCAAAGGCCTGTTTGATCTCTTGTACCCAGGGAGTGACGTCATTGAAAGGCAGTGCCTGCTGAGAGAACTTATCGAAGCCCGATACCTTGATCCAGGCACGGCCGGTATTTGCCATGTTCAGTACGGCCTGAAAGCCTTGTGCTTTTGTACCTTCATCAAGCACCGGTCGCCCGCAGTGGTCGATCAACAATTTCGCACCACTGTGGCGAAAGGTGTCCTCCAGCGCCAGCAGCTGTGCTCCCTCTGTTTGAAACTGCGCCACCATGTCCAGTTGGGCAATGTTATCGAGCAGTGCACCACAGTCAGCAAAGTGCTCCACACCATAAAAGGCAATGTTAAATGTAACGCCAGCGATGCCTTGTTCGGCCAGTTCCTGTAGCTGCGACAAGGATGTATCCATGCCAACAACCGCCATGCCTTTACAACGACCGTTAGAGCGAGCAATGGCGTCCAGCAAGGCCCTGTTATCATTTTCGCCGTAAGCGGAGTTAGGGCCCACTATCAAGGCATGGCTTACACCATAGGTGTCCAGAACCTGATAAAAGGTGTCGGCGCTGGCAATTTCCGCACCTTGCGGGTGATAGACATTTGGCTGAAAGGGAAACCGCAGCGGGTCAAAAATATGGTTGTGGCAGTCGATCTTACGTTCGCTGAATACAGACATGGGAATCTCTGGTCGTTGAATGGCCAGTCCCCACATTAGCTATCATGTAGCCCTGCAACCAGTTGGTTTCGTGCCCATAGCCATACAAAACCCGCACAGCCCGGCACACAAGAAGCAGCCGCCTACTTCTGAAACCCGTACAATTGGCCGGGATAGAAGCGTTCGTCCACTTGCTGACCGTCGATAAACAACCCAATCAGCAAGTTGGAAAAACTCTCTATAATGGCTTTGCCCTGGTTGTCGGTGTATACCGCTGGCAGCAATCGACGGTGGCCGTCCATGTAGATGCCTTCCAGTGAAACATGCTGAATGCCGTTTCCTTGCGCGTCCATAATGTGAAAATAGAAGGCGTGTTCTGGCAGCATGGGCCTCGCTCCCTGTGTTGATAAATGAATAATTATCAGTTGAATTAAAGACCAAAAATTACCATTCGGCAGCGCACTTAAGCTGTAAACACCGGTCTACGGAGACCCACATCAAGCTTTGTTGATCATGCCCTTGTCACGCACAAAACATTTAAGTCGTATTTTTCTGGCCACCACGGCAGCCGCTGCCAGTCTGGCGCCGGACATGGCGTTTGCTGCCTGCGACCCCACCAGCCGTAGCCTCTGGAAAAGTGCATACGTTAACGGCGGCATCTTGCTGCGCGATGGCGAGCTACGCGACGTCGATCTGTACAACCTGTCGATTGGTGCCAAGCACACCGCCTGGTGTGTCAGTCAGGATTGGGAAGCTTCGCTGGCAGGCAAGGTGTATTACTCCCAGCGGGAAGTCCGTCTGGAGAGCGCACGCATTCGAAGCCAGGTGATGGGGTTTGGTCTGGCGCGGATGTCGTACGACAACTGGACCCAAACCGACGGTTTTACCCCCTACGGCGTGCTCAATCTGGAAAAGAGCAACATCAAGCGCAGCAACGACGAGGGCACCCAAACCCGCGATCACTCCAGTGTGTTTGTGTGGGGCATTGGTATTGAACAAACCCTTGGCCCGGAGGATTCCATCACTCTGGATTTGTCGCGCCGCTTCAAGTTCGACAAGATTGCAAGCGACCGCCTCAGCGACGAAATCGTGCTGACGCTGAAATTCAACTTTCTGCGATTGCTCTGAGCCCAGCGCAAGTTTTCAGGGGACATCTTGCTCGAACGGTCATCGACTTTTCTGATACATTACTAGGGCGTTATATAGCGTCTGTTTTTCTTTGTTATCGCCCCGACAAACTGCTCTGTAGAGCTTTCAGGATTTAACGTTGAACCGTACCGAACAAGCGTCCACTCCGGGCACGACGCCCTTCGCCACCCCGGCTGCCCTGCTCAAACATTTTGGTCAACACGCCCGCCGTGAGAACACGCTTTCTACCCTGCTCGGCATGGTACAAGTGGTGATGACCATTGCGCTGGCATGGCAGGTTGCTGGCATGTTGGATGCCGCTATTTACCAACCCAATAGCCAGTTACCGGGCATACTGGATTGGGTGATATTGGCAACCACTCTGATCCTTCGTGTACTGGCGGCCAACCTGCAGCAGCGAGTGGGTAACCGCGCCAGTATCAAGGTTCGGGATGCCTTGCGACGCTTTGCCCTGCAACGTTGCTTTGGCTTGAATATTCGTTTGTTTCCGGCCTTCAACAGCGCGGAAGCCAGCAACCTGCTGACTACCGAGATCGACAAACAGCGTGGCTATTTTGCCGACTTTGTGGCGCAGAAAAATCTCGCTGTGCTGATGCCGCTGGCCATCATCCTTGCCTCCGCCACCGTCAGCTGGCTGGTGCCGATTATCTTTTTGCTCACTGCGCCTCTGGTACCCATTTTTATGGTTCTGGTCGGCTCACGGGCCGCTGAGATCAGCCGGGTGAACATTCAACAGCTCAACCGTTTGGGCGACCTGCTGTCCGATCGCTTGAAGAACCTTCAGGCGCTGCAATTGGCCAACGCCACCGATGCCGAAAGCAACCAGCTGTTTCAGCAATCCGAGCAGTTTCGGCAATCCACCATGAAGGTGCTGCGGCTGTCGTTCTTGTCCGGCACCTTGCTGGAATTTTTCAGCGCCATCAGTGTGGCCATTGTCGCCGTGTATCTGGGTCTGTTTTTCCTCAACAAGTACGACTTTGGCGCCTACGCCAGTGGCTACGGAATGTTCGAAGGTGTTTTCCTGCTGATGCTGGCTCCTGAGTTTTATATGCCGCTGCGCAAGATGGGCGCTTTGTATCACGACCGTATGGACGCCATGAGCGTGGCCGAGCACCTGCAAAAGCTGGATGCGCTGTATCACGCAGAAACCAGCCAAGAAACTGGTACAGCAACCGGTGTAGAAACCAATGTAGAAAAACAGACAGGGCCAGCAACCAACACTCACAGCACTAGCGCTATCAATGCAAACAACACCGTAACGTCGTTGCATGTAGAGCAACTGCAAAGTGGCAGTAAGACTCATGCTGTGCATGCGCCGGTCAGTTTCCAGCTGCATCCCGGCGACCGTTTGTTGTTGGACGGTGCCTCCGGCTCTGGCAAAACCACCCTGCTGGATACCCTCGCTGGGTTGCGACCTGCCCACTCGGGCAATGCTGTGGCTGTTACTGGCAATACAGACGCCGACACCGACGCAGACCGCATTGACAAGCTGTTCCAAAACCCGAAGTGGTATTGCCACATTGGTTATCTGTCGCAAAAACCGGAGCTGCTGTTTGCCAGCATTCGCGACAACCTGACACTGGGCGGCGATTTTACCGATGAGCGCATTCGTCAGGCTCTGGATGACGCTCGCGCCCTCGATCTGGTGAATGCTTTGCCGGGCCAGTTGGATTACCTGATCAGCGACAGCGGTGGCTATCTATCGGGTGGTCAGGCACAGCGCATCGCCCTCGCACGGGTGTTTTTGCACCAACCTGCGCTGTTGTTACTGGACGAGCCCACCGCCAACCTGGATCAGGACACCGCCAACGAATTTATGCAACGGCTGGATCAGTATTGCCAACAGGGCGGCATGCTGATCATGGCCAGCCACCGAGTCGCCGAGCAGGGCTTTTTTAATCAGGTGATCGCCATGCAGCCGGCTGACAGTGCTCTCTCCGCTCCTGCTTCTATAAACCCTGCCGTAACCGGAGCACAGTCATGAACAACTCGTTACGCTCCCACTATTTCCGTATCTTGCGGCAACAGAAAGGCATGGCACTGCTGGGCGTTTTCCTCGCCGTGGTCACCGCTTATGCCGGTGTGGCCTTGCTGGCCGTGTCTGGCTGGTTTATCAGTGCGGCGGCACTGGCCGGACTGAGCGCCGTGGCCGCACACCAGTTCGACTTTTTCTCTCCCGGCGCCATGGTGCGTGGGTTATCGATCGCCCGTACCTTTGGCCGCTACGGCGAACGCCTTAGCAGCCACGAAGCCACGTTTCGAGTGGTTTCCCACCTGCGCACGGATCTGTTTCGGTTTATCAGCCAGCAGCGCTGGCAGGAAACCCAGCTGAACCGCCACGACAGCGCCAGCCGTCTGATGCAGGATATTCAGCACATTGAATCCATCTATTTGTCGGCCTTGCTGCCTGCTGTGGTTGCGCTGGCCACCACGCTGGGCTTTGTATTCATGCTCTGGCTGGTCGTACCGGGTTCACTGGTATTGGCACTGCCGTTGTTGTTGTTGGCGGTGGTAGTCATGCCCTGGCTGTACAGCCGTGAGGTGTTGTCATCACAGAATCAGCTGCACACCCAACGGGCCGAGCAGTGGCAGCGTTCCAGTGCGTTACTGAGCAACTTGCGTACCCTGACCCTGCATGGCCGTTTACAACAAACTGGTCAGCAACTGGTGGACCAGGGCCAGCAGGCCGATCAGCAGGAAGCCCGTACGGTAAACCTGCAACAAAGCCTGTTGCTGCTGGCGAACCTCAGCCTGATTGCACTGACGGTATGGGTGTTCTGGCAGGGTTTTGTAGCCTGGCAGGCTGGAGAATTGATTGCGGCCAATCTGTTTATGTTGCTGCTGTTGTCACTCGGAACTGCCGATGTACTGATCACCGCCAGTCCGGTTCTTGCCGCCTGGCAGCTGGGCATGAAAGCCCTGCAACGACTGGGACAAGAGCCCGTTAAACGACACGACCAGCGCCTGTTTGGCCCGGCCAGCAGCCGTTTTGAATCGGATACCGCCAGCGCCTGTGTTCGGCTGCAAGCCATCAGCTACCGCTATCCGTCCACCAGCGAAACCATGAACCCGCCGGTGTTTGAGCAGTTAAGCCATGAGTTCAAACAAGGCCAATGGTGCTGGATTACCGGCAGCAGCGGCCGTGGCAAAAGCACCCTGATTCATTTGCTGGCTGGTGAATTACAAGTTCAACGCGGGGTGATTGAACTGTTGGGTGTCGATGCCGAAGACATCGGCCTGATGCCGCAACGCATCGATATTCTGAAAGCGCCACTGCGTGACAACCTCTGTCTGCACCAGAACGCCAGCGACGACGACATATGGGCGGCACTGGCTCTGGTTGAACTGAATGACTGGGCGCGCCAACTACCTCATGGACTGGACACCTGGATGGGCGATGGCGAATGGCAGCCTTCCGGTGGTGAAACCAAACGCATTGGTCTGGCCCGGCTGATTCTGAGAGCACCGGCGATGGTACTGCTGGACGAGCCCGCCGCCGGTATGGATGCCGCCCTGGCAGAACGCATTTTTGCGCGACTGGCGGTGCACTGGCACAACCATCTGGTGGTCGCCAACACCCACGACCAGGGCTTGATTCAGGACGGTCAACAGGTGCTGGAGCTGTAAAAACGGGAGTAACAGGAAAGAACGGCGCTGTTTAATCCAGCGCCGTTCAATCCAACACTGTACTCAAGGAACGGGCTTCGCGCTTGCGGAGCCACAGCTCAACCGGCACAAAGCCAAACGGAATCAGCGACGCAAAAAACACCATAATCAGGGCAAAGCCCGACCAACGATCACGGCTACCCGCAGCAACACAGCATATGCAGTACAACAAGAACAGCACGCCGTGGCCCATGCCCAAAGTGCTGACGTATTCACGGCTGATAAAGCCCAGCGTTACACTCAAAATCAGCAAATACGACAAGCCTTCCAACAGACTTACTACTCGGAACAGTCCAGACATGGGGGATTTTTCTCTTATCACGGATTTTAAGCGGGGCATGGTGTGGAAAGCGGAGGAGGTTTGCAAGTCTGGCTCACTCCCTGTGACAGACACCGGAACAAGATGTCTTGATCAATCACGTATAAAACACGGGGCCTAAAAACGAAGAAGCCCCGCGCTGGCGGGGCTTCTGACTGAGAACCGAATCAGGCCGCTTTTTTAAGCTTCTTCTTCAGTGTTTTCAGCTTGGCTTCATGCTTGGCCACTTTCGCCTTGCGAGCCTTGATTGCTTTTTTCAGGCTAACAACTTTTTTGGATTCTTTTTTCTTGGCCATGAGACATGCTCCTGTCAGTGAACTGACGGTAATGGGTTTTGGCATCTTCAGTCGTGCTGGTGATCCTTGATGAACTGGCGGATAAAACGGCGAAGCTCCCGAGCGGCAGTGGTATCCAGCTCTTCACACAAAGAGATGAATTCGTCCCGCTCTTCTGAATGAATCCGAATCAGCAGCTGGGCGTCTTTCTTGCCCTTGCGTGCTTTTTTGTCATCACCCGAAGCCAATGCTGCCTGTTTTTTATCCGTGCTCATTCGGTACCTCTGCGCCCGAAGATATTTTAAGCATATACAACGTATATACTTTTTAAACCCCAATATGACAGAAATGTGTCATTTTTCGCAGATTACTGCAATCTGGCTCAAATGGTTTCTTTTTCGGCCACTACTGGCCACCGTCCAGAATACGGTCGATCACCTGTTCAATGGCCGCTGGTGGTTGGGCGCCAGATACCAGAAACTTCTCGTTGAACACCATCGCAGGCACCGAGCGGATACCACGCTCTTGCCACAGTTGCTCTTCATAACGAACATCACCGGCGTAACGGTCACCGATCAGCACTTCGGCAGCTTCGGTGGCGTTCAGGCCAACGTCTTCGGCTGCCTGCAATAATATGGCGTGGTCACTGATGTTCTGGTTTTCAGTGAAATAGCGTTGGAACAGCAGGTGCTTCAGCAGCAGCGCCTTGTTGCCTTTCTCGGCTTTTTCAGAGGCTGACGCCCAATGAATCAGGCGGTGGGCATCGAAGGTATTCCACTTGCGGCTGTCAGTGCGAAAATCGAAGGTAAAACCCACATTTGCGCCACGTTCGGTGATGGTTTGCTGATTTTCTGCCACCTGTTCTTCGGTCATTCCATATTTCTTGCACAGGTAAGGAATCACCTCTTCGCCTTCCGGCCCCATTTCCGGGGTCAGTTCAAACGGACGAAAACGAATGGCCACACTGACTTCTTGCTGACGCGCCTCCAAAGCCGTTAACAGACTGTTCAGACCGATAGCACACCATGGGCATACCACGTCCGACACAAAATCGATTTGTATATGTTGTTTCATTACTGCTCCTGGGGACGACATACCAGCAAAAGGCCAATACTTGGGACCCTCTCAATACAGTGTGCACGGTTAATGGCGGATATGCACTGCCGATTTGGTCGCGGGCTACTGTTGTTCGAACATTCGAATTACATTATTTTTCCATCGCTCTTGTCGGTCAGCAGACCCTTCTCAGCCATTACAACGAATAACCAGGATCTATCATGCTCGAATCCCTTATTTCCGCTGGCCTGCCCATCGCCCTGATTCTGGTGATGACGGGGGTCGGTCTGGGCCTGACCGCCCAGGACTTCCGCCGTGTAGCCACCGAACCCAAAGGATTTCTGGTCGGCGCTTTGTGCCAGTTGGTGCTGTTGCCAATTATCGCAGTTGCCATCATTGAAATACTGGGCCTCAGCGGTGGGGTTGCCATCGGTTTGTTTATCATCGCCCTGTGTCCGGGTGGCTCGACCTCCAACCTGTACAGCATGCTGGCCAAAGGTGATGTGGGATTGTCGGTATCGCTGACAGCGGTGATTGGGTTTATTACGCCATTTACCATTCCGGTACTGGCTGCCTGGGCGATTGGTCTTTACGCCGACGGCACGGATGGCTTCAGCTTGCCGGTGGCAAAAACCATGATTCAACTGTTGGTCGTTGGGGTCATCCCGGTGATCGTGGGCATGTTGATTCGAGCCAAGTGGGCCCGCTTTGCGCAAAAGGCCGAGCCTTGGGTGACACGCTTTTCAAGTCTGGTGCTGGCGCTGTTGATCGTTGCGATTTGCGTCAAGCTGGGAGGCAAGCTGGGCGCTGCCCTGGCCGCTGCAGGCAGCGGTGCCATTGCCCTTAACCTGATCACCATGGCCGCCGGCTACGGCATTGGCAGCTGGTTGCTGCACCGTGAACAACAGGCTCGCACCATCGCGTTGGAAGTGGGCCTGCAAAACGGCACCATGGCGCTGATGATCACCAGCACCATTTTGCAGAGCGCAGAAATGTCGATGGCGCCGATCGTTTACAGCCTGCTGATGTTCGCCACCGCGACCCTGTTTACCCTGTGGGTAAAACGCAAGCCAGTCGCCGCCTGAAAGGACGCATGGCAGCCTGAAACTCAGGCGCTGTAGAAGCCCAGAAACACATCCAGCGCCCGCGCCACCGCGGCACTCACTTCCTGATCAGTGAGCGGTGGCGCACTGCGATGTACCATGCGATCGATAAACTCGGATTCCATCAACGTCAGCAGGTGCGATGTCATAAGCGCCGGTGGGTAATCCTTCAAATGCTGGCGTGCCACGGCTTCCGCCAGCTCGGCGGCAATCTTCTCTTCACCTTGCTTGCGGCTGCGGCAATAGCAGTCGTAACCCAGGTCAGACCGCACCGCTTCGGCAATCACCAAACGGCGCACCGCCAGTACGTCTGGTGAATAAATCAGTTTCACCAGTGCTTCCCCAAACCCCTGCAACACCTGCCTTAAGGGCTGGTCAGACACTTTCAGCAACTGCTGAACGGCGCTGAATTGTTGCTGGTTGGTACTGATCATCACCTCCAGAAACAACTCCTCCTTGGACGGAAAGTAGTTGTACAGCGTGGCTTTGGAGCCGCCTACCCGAGCTGAAATCTCGGCCATGGAGGCACGCTCAAAGCCGGTTTCCGCAAACACTTCGGTGGCAACTTCCAGAATATGTTGTCGCCGCGCTTCTGATTTGGTTTTCATAGTTCCTGCTCAAAACTGAACTGATGAGTTCATTTTAGCCTTGACGAACGAAAAATCAAAACTAAACTGTACAGTACGGTTTATTTATGGAGTTCATCATGCCCATCCGCTCCTCTATTTCAGTCACAACCCAGTCCCCGACGACACCCTTCAGGCCCAAATTTGATGGCCTTACCCGCATGGGGTCATTCGCGGGCTTGCTGGTGTTGCTGACCCTCAGTGGCTGTGCGCAGCTGCCCGAAGACAATCAACACCCCAACATGATGGACGGCCAGCAACTGTCCGCTACGCAATCCCTGCAAGCAGCCTCAGCCAATGATCAAACGCCCTGGCCCACTGCCCAGTGGTGGACCCGCTATCAGGACAGCCAGCTCAACCAGCTGATTAACGAAGCACTGGCTAATTCCCCGGACATGACCGTGGCCGCCGCTCGGGTGCGCGCAGCGGCAGCGTTCAGCGATGTCACCAGCGCCGCACTGAAGCCCGATGTCAGTGCCAATGTGAACATCACCAAACAGAAGCAAAGCTACAACTATCTGACCCCGGACGCCTTCACGCCACAGGGCTGGAATAACTACGGCCTGGCAACCCTGAACCTGAATTGGGAAATCGATTTCTGGGGCAAAAACAGTGCAGCACTGGCCAGCGCCACGTCCAGCTTGCTGGCCTCACAAGCCGAACTGGCCGATGCCCGCCTGACTCTGGCCGCCAATGTTGCAACGCGTTACGCCGAACTGGCGCAGCTGTTTTCCCAGCGCGACACGCTGGAGCGCGCACTGAAGATTCGCAGCCAAACCCTGCAACTGATCAGCGAGCGTTACGACAACGGTCTGGAAACCCTCGGCAGTCGCTACCGTGCCGAAGCGCGTAAGGCCAACGCCGAGAACGACCTGCTGCAAATGGACGAGTCCATTGCTCTGAAGCGCAACCAACTGGCGGCGCTGCTGGGTCAGGGGCCTGCTCGTGGTGACTCCATTGCCCGCCCGGCCTTTACGCTGGACAAGGCATTTGGTCTGCCACAACAGGTGCAACTGAACCTGCTGGGTCACCGCCCGGACATCACCGCCGCCCGCTTGCAGGTAGAAGCCCTGCAAAGCGAAGCAGAATCCCGCAAGGCAGCCTTTTACCCCAACGTGAATCTGTCGGCTTACTTTGGCTTGCAGTCCATTTACCTCGATCAATTGACCGACAGCGGCTCCACCGTGGGCTCCATTGGCCCGGCCATTTCTTTGCCAATTTTCAATGGCGGCCGACTGCGTGCCCAGCTGCGCCAGACCCGCGCCCAATACGATCAGGCGGTCGGCAGCTATAACCGCACCGTGACTCACGCCTTGCAGCAGGTTGCCGACACAGCCGTCAGCCAGAAAGCATTGGGACAGCAAATCGACAAGGCGGAAGAAGCCTATGCCGCCTCGCAAAAGGCCTTTGATATTGCCCGCAACCGCTACGAAGGCGGGCTCGACAGTTATCTGGATGTGCTGTCGGCAGAAGACCTGTTGCTGGGCAGCCTGCAAAACCTGACCAACCTGAATTCCCGCTCACTGATTCTGGATGTCGCTATGCAGCGGGCGTTAGGCGGTGGCTACGTGGAGTCACAGATCGCACCACAGAGCGAACCACAAAACACCACACAGAAAGAGCCGTCGTCAAACGCGACCACCACATCGATTTCACACTCTTCCGGTAGCACCCAGATGGCTGCCGATGAGCAAGCATTCGGAGCCTGAAGACCATGACAGAACACAGCCAACAGCCAGCTGTAGAAACCAACAACAGCACCTCGGCCAACAACAAAGCCCGTCGCAACAAGTTGCTGCTGGGCCTGGGTGGACTGGTACTGATCGCCGCCATTGGCAGCTTCAGCTACTACGAATTGGTCGCCTCTCACTATGTTGAAACCGACAACGCCTACACCGATGTCGAAATTGCCCAGATCACCCCAGCGGTTAGCGGCAACATTGCCGACGTACTGGTGCACGATACCGATAAGGTACAAAAAGGTGATCTACTGGTCGTCATCGACCCGGCCGACGCCAAACTGGCTTTGGCACAGGCCAGCGCCAACCTCGACCAGACTCTGCGTCGGGTGAAAGGTTACTACGCTCAGGATCGTGCCCTGCAAGCCCAGGTCGATGCGCAAACCGCCTCCCAGGAAGCCGTAAACGCCCAACTGGAAGCTGCCAAAGCCGACTTCGAGCGTGCACAAATCGACCTCGAACGTCGCAAGGCACTGCAAAAATCCGGATCGATTTCCGGTGATGAACTGACCCGCGCCCAGAACGCCTGGTCGTCTGCCCAGGCAGCGCTGACCGCTGCCAAAGCCAGCGCCGCACAGGCTCACGCCATGCTGATCGCCGCCGAACAACAGCTGGACGCCAACAAAGTGCTTACCGCGGGCACCGATGCCGAACATCACCCGGAAGTGCTGGCCGCACTGGCGCGTAAACAGCAGGCAGAACTGGACCTGAGCCGCACCGAAATTCGTGCACCGGTAGACGGTGTGGTGGCCAAGCGCAGCGTGCAACTGGGCCAGCGCGTTAATGCCGGAACGCCGCTGCTGTCGGTGGTTCCAGTGGCCAATATGTACGTCGACGCCAACTTCAAGGAAGGCCAACTGGAGCAAGTCCGCGTGGGCCAGAAAGTTGAACTCACTTCAGACCTGTACGGTTCATCCGTGACGTACCAAGGGGTGGTAGAAGGTTTCTCGGGCGGCACCGGTTCAGCCTTTGCCGCGATTCCGGCTCAAAACGCCACCGGCAACTGGATCAAGGTGGTGCAACGACTACCAGTGCGTATTCGTCTGGACAACAGCGAACTGGAACAGCACCCACTGCGGGTTGGCTTGTCGATGCAAGTCACCATCAATACCGACAGCACCTCGGGCAACGGGCAGCGCGTGGCGTTTGCCGACTGATTCAGCAACGTACAACGGGTAAAGCTGTATGAGCCAGAGCTCTTCTCAATACAATCCGTCGGCGGCCGGTTTGCCGCACGACGGTGAGCAGCCGCTGCAAGGCGGCATGCTGATTCTGGCGGCGATTGTGCTGGCAATGGCCAACTTCATCGCCGTGCTGGACATGACCATCGCCAACGTATCGGTACCCACCATTGCTGGCGGCTTGGGCGCAACCACCACTCAGGGCACCTGGGTGATTACTTCCTACGCAGTGGCCGAGGCTATCACGGTACCACTGACCGGCTGGCTGGCGGCGCGCTTTGGCGCAGTACGTGTTTTCTGCGTCAGCATGGCGCTGTTTGGTGTGTTTTCGGTGCTGTGTGGCCTGTCGACCTCTCTGGAAATGCTGGTTGTGTTCCGTATTTTCCAGGGCCTGGCTGGCGGCCCACTGATGCCACTGTCGCAAACCTTGCTGCTGCGTATTTTTCCGCCCGAAAAAGCCGGCGCCGCCGTTGGCCTGTGGGCGATGACCACGGTCATTGCGCCAATTCTGGGACCGATTCTGGGTGGCTGGTTGTGTGACAACTACAGCTGGCACTGGATCTTCCTGATCAACCTGCCGTTCGCTGTGGTAGGTGCAATGGCGGCCTGGAAGCTGCTGAAACGCTACGAAGAATCGCTGCAAAAAGCCCCGATCGATATTGTTGGTCTGTTGCTGCTGATTGTCTGGGTAGGCTGTCTGCAACTGGTGCTGGATGAGGGTAAGAACCTCGACTGGTTTGCGTCTACCGAAATCGTTGCCCTCAGCATTATTGCAGTCATCGGTTTCGCAGCCTTCCTGATCTGGGAGCTGCACGACGACAACCCGATCG
The DNA here is from genome assembly GCF_056158645.1 of Oceanobacter sp. ABM4_470. Classification (NCBI taxonomy): domain Bacteria; kingdom Pseudomonadati; phylum Pseudomonadota; class Gammaproteobacteria; order Oceanospirillales; family Oceanospirillaceae; genus Oceanobacter; species Oceanobacter sp. ABM4_470. The sequence goes on along the minus strand of NZ_JBSWTR010000001.1, from coordinate 710,734 downwards.
TCGACTTACGGGTGTTCAGGCACCGGGGTTTCTCGGCCGCTGTGCTGACCATCAGTCTGGCGTTTGCCGGTTTCTTCGGTATCAACGTGCTGACCCCACAATGGCTGCAAGGCCTGATGGGTTACACCGCCACCGAAGCGGGCATGGCGACCGCCTGGATCGGTGTACTCGCGGTGGTGCTATCGCCTGTAGCCGCGGGCATGTCGATGAAAGTTGATCCACGCAAGCTGGTGTTTTTTGGTGTGATGTGGCTCGGCCTGATCATTCTATGGCGCAGCTTCTCCAACATGGAGATGACTTACTGGGATATCGCCATACCGATGCTGTTAATGGGCATTGGCATGCCATTCTTCTTCGTTCCCCTGACGGGCCTTGCCATGGCCAGTGTGGATGAACGAGAAATGGCTTCGGCGGCAGGCTTGATGAACTTCCTGCGGACGATTTCCGGCGCCTTTGCAACGTCGGTGATTACCACTCAGTGGGACAGCCAGACAACGGTGAATCACGCCACTCTGGTGGGTGATCTGGACCGCGATGGCAGTGTCCGCAGCATGCTGAGCAACAGCGGCATGACACCGGATGCGGTCAACGCAACGCTGGAACAACTGCTGAATGGCCAAAGCGTGATGCTGGCGACCAACCAGATCTTTATGGCCACCGCTGTGGTGATGTTTATTGCGGCGTTTGCCATCTGGCTGGCCCCCAAGCCAAACAAAACCGTTGACCCGGCAGCCGCAGGTGGCCACTGACGGGGAAACGCACCGCTGCTGCGAAAACCAAAACAGGGCATGCCTTTCGACATGCCCTGTTTCGTTTCTGTTTAACTGTCTTTCAGCTGCCGTGGGTCATACGCTTGAGGGTCGCATCTTTCAGAACAAAGTGGTGGTACAAGGCTGCACCGGCGTGGCCCAGAATCAACCCAATCAAGGCCTTGGAAGCCAAACCATGCACGGCATGAGCAACACCGCCCAGCGCTTCGCTTTCGCCAACAAAAGTGGGCAACGCCAGTCCGAACATCTCCACCCCATGTCCACCGGACTGCGACATAAGGATGCCGCTGACGGGCATCAGGATCATGCACAGATACAACAATCCGTGACCGGCTTTGGCCAGCTTGGCATTCATGGCAGAGATGCCCGGCACATCGTCGACAGGATTGGTAAAGCGATTGATGACCCGGGCAAACAGTACCAACAGGATGAAAACACCGAACGATTTGTGCAGGCCCATCAGCTCAAATTTTTCAGGGCCTTCCATGTTTTCCATCTTCTGCCCAACCACGATCAGGCCAATGATGATGATGGCGCTGACCCAGTGGAACAGCTTGCTCAGCAGGTTATAACTGCGGTTTCCGGTTGCCATAGGATTCTCCTTTTTAGTTGTCCACTGTTTATATCAGGGTCGTGCACAAATGACATGACACAAAGGGTATAACGGAACAATAAAAAGCTCGTACAGCTTAACCAACCGGGTAGAGAATTCGGTCCTGATAACCGGTCAGGACTTCAATGGTGCCCGCCCAAGCGCGGTCGAACCCGCTGTCGCCACTGTCGATCACCAGCGGCCGTCCGTTCAGTTCGGTAATTTTGGTTTTGGTGCTGACCAGAATCAGTTGCTCCCGGCCAAGTTGGCTCAACACCTCGCGGCTGAACTGCTGATTGCCACGGCCAATAATATGGCCCTGCCCGCCCATGATGCTCAGCACCGCCTTGCGTTCAGGGTATTGCGCCAGTAATTGCAGAATGTGCTGTTCGGTCAGGTCGCGGCCAATCAATTCACCATTCAAGACGGCATCGACACCCAACAAGGTACCATCCAATCCCATGTCATCCAGCAGCGCCTGCGTGGTTTTGCCCGAGCCGATCAGGTACAGGCAATCGTCTTCCATTTCCTGCTGCAAGGTGGCGGCAATATCCGCCAATACCAGCTCTTCCGATTCCACGCCGCCCATCTTCACGGCCTGCACAAAATGCCCCAGCTGTGGCACTTTCATATCGCCATAATGACGGGCACGGACAACGCCTTTGCGAAAGGCATCTTCGTCGAGGTCGCGCACTTCCGACTCCCGCACATCCACCAGCCCACCGCGAATCAGCTGGGCCACCACTTCTGCAGAAGCCACCGGAGTGATGCCATACACCCCGGAGTGAATTTTCACCCCGGCCGGAATACCCAGCACCGGGATCGCATCGCCAACCACAGAACAGATATCCCGGGCAGTGCCGTCACCGCCAGCAAACAGCAGCAGGTCGATGGGTCGCTGGCGGCTTTCCGCCAACATCAAACGCGCCGCTTCTAACGTATGTTCGGCGCGGGTTTGGCCATCGGCTGGCAGGGTCATCGGCAACCGTTCAAACGCCAGTTCGGCCTGATCGAGCCAGTTGGCACCCATGTCGTTTGGGCAGGTCAGGAACTGACACTGATCCGCCAGCGGCTTGAGAATTTCCAATGCCTGCAAGGTTCGCAGGCCGGATTTTTGCTGCGCTCCCCGCTTCAGGGCTTCGGCCACCGTGGCTTCGCCATCGCTGCCTTTCAGCGCCACGCTGCCACCAATGCCAGCCCAGGGGTTTACGATCAATCCGAGTCGAATCATGTGGTTGCTCAATCCGTCACTGCAAAACGGCCATTATATCCAGTCGCTGAGCTTGATGCCGACGCCAATACGCTCCTGGAAGCGATCGTAATCAATCAGGCTTTCGCCGTAGCCATTAAAGTAGTGAACAAACCAGGTCAGTCGCTCGGTGAGCGGAAAGGTCAGATCCAGCTGAAAAGCGCCACGGTTGTCGTCAAAATCCAGGTTGTTTCGCATCATCACAGCGATGGAGTGGCGGCCATAATTGCGGATGTAACGCAACTCGCCATAGCCCAGGTAACTTTCGATGCCGGGGTTGTCGTCATCGGTAGGATCAAACGGGTCGGATGACGATTCTTCCGGTATACGCCACCAGGTGCGCAGTCCCCATAAGCCATGAGAGAACGCCCAGGCACCGGAAAACTCAATACGGTTCCAACTACGCGACAACGAACTGGTTTGCCCGTTGGACTGATGGTTGAGGGAAATACTGGCGTGGTCGAGCCATTTGGAGTCAGGCAACCAGGAGTAGATGATTTCCGGCTCGTGGTTGGTTTCACGGAATGGCCGTGAGATATCCGAGTTGTAGGCCTGCCAGAACGACTTGTTGGTATAGGCCACTTCAAGCCGGTCGAGCTTGGTGAGGATGTCTTCAGCAACAATGTATTTAACGCTCAGCTGCATCACGATTTCAAGGTGGTCGAAATCGCCGTCGTATTCTTTCTCGCCGTCCGAGTAGTAGTCCACCAGCTCGTCCAACTCACGGTTGTTAGGCCGACGTTGCCAGCTCAGTGGCATGATGTAATTGGGACGATGAGGCAGCAGTACAAAAGGGCTGGAGGCGGCGATGTCTTCAATCTGCATGCGCTCCACCGCCCGCGGCGCGTTCTTACGGATGTTTTCCTTGAATTCAGACGGGTCGATCATCTCGACATCGACTTTCTGGCGCTTCACCGGCTCGCCATCCAGTAACGGCTTGATGTCGTCCTGACTGTCTGCATTCGCAAAAGGTTGGTCGACCTGGTCGGTTTCTGAGGCTGGCGCCCCTGTTGCCACACACGGAGCAAAAAAAGCAGCTGCCAGCACGGCAGCGAACGAATGCCTGAAAACAAACATGACCCGGATTTCCTGATTATTAGCGGTAAGGACCCTCTGAATAGTAAGTGACTGACCGCTATCTTGACAGTCCGGGCCGTAAATTGATTCCTTTGAATCCCGTGCAATTAACCGCTCGATCAGACAGCCGTTACATCATCAAGGCATCGGCTTCCAGATAGGGCGTACGCTGGGCCTGGTATTCGTTTTTGCAGTGCGGGCAAATGCGTACGTCCTTCTTCAGAATGCGATTGTGCAAATGCATCAGCTTGTGTTCATGCTCCCAGCAGTAGGAACAATACGGCTGGCCGTATGGGCGACCTTCGCGGCTTTTGTAGTAACCATCACCACGACGACGAAGATTGGCCTTGGTGTGCAGAAGCTCCCCCATGGTTTTCAGCTCGACGTCTTTGTCTTGCAGATACCCCTGAAGAATGCCCAACTCCATCTTGGCTTCGGAAATCGACCCCGCCAGCTCTGCCAGCATGGCTTTCATGTCCGACTTTTCCAGCACATAGCCCGCCGACCGAATCCGCAGGCCAACTTCATTGGCCTGATTCAAACTGCGCATGATGTCACTCAAACGACCCTGACCTGCCATGACTCACCTCTTTTCTGACACTTGTTGCGGTTATTTCGTCAGAATCCCGTCAATTGCAGCGTCTTCTGCTGCCTCTCCCCGGGTTCTGAACCACTGTGAGTAGGTATTTGCAGCTTCAATGCCAGTTTTCATAGCCCAAATGCAATATCTGCGGTTTTGGGAAGATCAATGAAAACAAAATCCTTTCGATTCGGTAGTAGATTGCCAGCACTTGTTTTCTGGCCGGGCCAACGATTGTTGAGTCTGAGAATTGAACCAGAAACGCTAACTGAACAGCCATTGCCCGCTCGCAGTCGCTGAAAAGGCCACAACAACTGATAATAAAGGACCAGAGAATGCCGAATGAAGTGACTCACATGGGCGATGCCAAGCCGGCCTCCAAAGGCGGTGTTTGGCTATTCATCATCCCCTCCCTTATTGGCCTGCTGCTGTTTATGACGCCAGTGCCTTACGACGGCGGTGTGACCATTCCCATTGCCATTCTGGCAGCCGAATTCAAGGGACTGCTTGGTGACTCCGCCCCTACTGTTGTCACCACCCTGATATGCCTGGCGGCAGCGCTGTCGGTGCTCACAACCTTTACCAAACCCCTGCACAACAAGCCTTTTTTCAGCACCCTGTTTTTGACCAGCTTGCCTTGGCTGGTGTTGCGAGTACTCGGCGCGGCGTTTGCCATCATGGCGCTCAACAGCACCGGTATCGACATGATCTGGCACGAATACACCGGTGGACTGGTGTTGAACGAGCTGATGCCAACCTTGCTGTCGGTGTTCCTGTTTGCCGGTTTGCTGCTGCCATTGCTGCTGGATTTTGGCTTGCTGGAGCTGGTTGGCAGCTTTATGAGCAAGGTGATGCGGCCACTGTTTAACCTGCCAGGCCGCTCGTCCATCGACTGCGTGACCTCCTGGCTGGGCGACGGTACCGTCGGCATCATGCTGACCAACCAGCAGTACGAACAGAACATGTACACCAAGCGCGAAGCCGCCGTCATCGCAACCACCTTTTCAGCAGTCTCGATCAGTTTTGCGCTGGTGGTGGTGTCTCAAGTGAAGCTCGAACACCTGTTCATTCCGTTCTATTTTGCCGTGTCACTGGCCGGTTTTGTTGCCGCCCTGATCATTCCGCGGCTGCCACCGCTGAGCCGAAAATCGAACGAATACCTGAATGGCGAGCAAGCTACCCCCTGCGAACTGGCCAGCAAGTCCTTCGGTGAATTGCTGCGTATTGGTGTGAGCAGCGCCATCGAACGGGCGCAAGGTAGCCGTGGTGCCAAAGCCGTGTTGGTGGACGGCGCCCGCAACGCGGCGGAAATGGTGTTCTGTGTGTTACCAGTGGTGATGGCCATTGGCACCTTGGCGCTGGTCGTCGCTGAAAACACCAGTATCTTCAGTGTGCTGGGCATGCCGTTTGTGCCACTGCTGGAGCTGTTGCATATCCCGGAAGCCGTGGCCGCTTCTGAAACCCTGGTGGTTGGCTTTGCGGATATGTTCATCCCATCGATTATGGCCGCATCAATTGAAAGCGAAATGACCCGCTTTGTGATCGCCGCGGTGTCCATTACCCAACTGATTTACCTGTCGGAAGTTGGCGCTTTGATTCTGGGCAGCCGTCTGCCCATCAATCTGCTGGAGATGTTCATCATCTTCATCCTGCGAACGCTGATCACACTGCCGGTGATTGCTGCGGTAGCTCACCTGATTTTCTGATCCTGTTGAGCCCGTAGCAAGAAACAGCAGCAAAAGCACCGGACGGATGTTAGGCCGCCGGTGCTTTTGATTGGAAGCTGCCAGGGCCGCTGGTTTAACGAGCCCCGTCAACAAACCGCCTTGTCAGCCGATGGCTGTGCTGGTGATTGTTTAGGCTTCAGCTGAGCCACCAGCACACAACTCAACACAATTCCCACCGCCAACAACTGCATCAGGGTCAGGGTTTCGCCCATAAGCACGACCCCACAGCCCACGGCAATCAGCGGGTTCAGCAAACCAAGGAAGCTGAGTTTATCGGTCGGAATGTGCTGCATGGCCAAAAACCAGCAATAGAAGCCCACGCCCATTCCAAGAGGCGCAATCCAGATAAAGGCCATCAGTGCCGCCGCATCAAACTCAGGTAACGCCCGTCCAGTACTCAATACCGCTGCCACCAGTACCAGTCCGCACAACAACAGTTGCCCAGCAGCCATCTGCAACGGTGGCACTCCGCGGGAATATCGAGGAGTCAGCACCATGCCCAATGCCATGCAAAACCCAGCCGCCAGAGCAAAGCCCACCCCGACCGGATTCAAGGGTTCACTGGCGCGCCATACCAACAAGGCAACACCGGCACTACCACCAATGGAGGCCAGCAAGCTGGCAGTTTGTGGTCGGTTACCACTCACCCAACGCATCAGCAGAATTTGCAGCGGCACCGTCGACACCAGGGTTGCAGCAACACCGCCCGGCAAACGACTGATGGCCTGAAACAGCAGCACGGTAAAAATGCCAATGTTCAAACCGCCCAGCAGCAACATGCGATGCCAGTGCTGTCGGATCACCGTCAAAGGCAAAAATGGCAACATCAACAGGCCTGGTACCAGCACCCGCAATGCCGCAATCCACAATGGATCGATGTCGGCCATCCAGTGCTGGGTTACCGCATACGTTGTGCCCCACAACAACGGCGCCAGTACGCCAATCAGCCAGTATTTCATACCCATAAACCTCGTATTATCTTCATATAAAGACAGCAAGCCTTGTGGCGGTAGCAACACCAACAGCCGTTGTTTGCCGACATCAGAGCCGGGTTTCCCCATCGCCTGTCAAAGACGGCATTCTGTTAGCATTTTATCTTCAAGTAAAGATACTTTATCTTAATGACGAGATAAATTAACTTAATATCAAGATTGTTAACATGGAATACTGGCCATTCCACGGTTAACATTCGGTCATTTATTCAATACCTTCGGAGTGGGCTCCACATCATGTCTGATCAAGACCACGTAGACTTCATCATTGAGCAATGGGCGAACGAAAAGCCCGACATGAACACAGATTCCATGGCTCTGATCGGCCGGATCTACCGCCTCTACAACCACCTGGCGGCGGAGGTCGAAGCGTGCCACAAACAGCATGGTCTGAACTTCGGCGAATTCGATGTGCTGGCGACGCTGTTACGCAGCGGAGAGCCATGGACACTGACGCCAACCGAGTTATTTCAAAGCGCGATGCTGTCTTCCGGTGCCATGACCAACCGTCTGAACCGTCTTGAAAAAGCCGGTTTGATCAGCCGAAAACCATCCGAATCCGACAAACGCTCCATGCTGGTAGTACTGACGTTTGCCGGTCGTGCGGTTGCTCACCGGGCTGTTGAATCCCACATGGATAACCTCAATCGACTGACGCAATCACTTGGAAATGAAGAGCAAGACGCACTGGGCGGACTGCTGAAACACTGGCTGACGCAGTTTGAAGACCAACCAATGGATGGAAAATCGAACAATTGATCAGAATATAACTTCATGTAAAGACATATTGAGCAATCGTTCAGAAAGATGTGCTGTGACTAGCAGTTATCCCCTCACCACTCAGCCAGTTACCCTGAAGTGATCGCCAGCTTGTACAGAAAAACAGCAGAGAGGGATGATGGCTTCTGAAAAGATTTCAGAAGCCATCATGGAAATATCTTGATAGAAAGATAATTTTAGCAGGGCTTACTTCTCAACAAAGGCACGCTCAATCACGTAGTGACCGGCGTTGCCTTGACGCGCTTCCTGGAAGCCCAAACCGTCCAGAATATCGGTCAGGTCTTTCAACATGGCCGGGCTACCGCACAGCATAAAGCGGTCGTTTTCCAGATCCGGTTTTGGCAGACCAATGTCCTCAAACAATTTGCCAGAAGTGATCAAGTCGGTCAGACGGCCTTCGTTACGGAACGGCTCGCGGGTCACCGTTGGGTAGTAAATCAACTTGTCACGTACAACATCGCCAAAGTACTCGTTGTTAGGCAACTCGTTTTCAATGCGATCCTGATACGCCAGCTCGCTGACGTAACGCACACCATGGGTCAGAATGACCTTGTCGAACTGCTCGTAAATCTCGTAGTCCTTGATGATGCTCATAAACGGCGCCAGCCCGGTGCCAGTGCTCAGCAAATACAGGTTTTTACCCGGCAGCAGGTTATCGGAAATCAATGTGCCCACTGGCTTGGTGCCCACCAGAATTTCGTCGCCCACCGCGAGTTTCTGCAAATGTTTGGTCAGCGGGCCGTCCTGCACCTTGATGGAAAAGAACTCCATCTCTTCTTCGTAGTTGGCACTGGCAATACTGTAGGCGCGCAGCAGTGGTTTGTTTTCAATTTCCAGCCCGATCATGGTGAAGTGACCGTTTTTGAAGCGCAGGCCCTGATTGCGGGTGGTGGTGAAACTGAACAATGTATCGTTCCAGTGGTGAACGCTGGTCACGGTTTCCTTGATCAATTTGCTCATTCTCTATCTCCAGGCTAATCGCGATCTTGTTCGTCGCTGAATTTTTAGGGACATCTATTTAATCCGGTGCTCACTCGCGCAGAGCCGTTCAGGATTAAATAGATGTCCCCTATTGGGTTGTCCGCTGGAGCTGGCCATTCTCATCGGCGGTTGCTTGATGGTTTTACTGTACGCCCGCCCTTTTTTTCGATAAAACGGGTTGTATAAATATTAATAATCGGATTTTCCGAAAATAGACGTTCACCTGCGGGCAAACGTCAGCAACCACGAGCACCCCTTGATGAGATACACACTGCGCCAACTGGAAGTGTTTATTGCGATTGCCCAAAGCGGCAATCTGACCCGCGCCGCCGACCATCTGGCGATGTCGCAGAGTGCTGCGTCATCGGCCCTGAAAGACCTTGAAAACCAGTTCGACGTGCAACTGTTCGACCGTATCGGCAAGCGCCTGCAACTGAACGAACAAGGCCGCCTGCTGTTGCCAGAGGCCATGTCGCTGATGGAGCAGGCCACTGCCCTGCAAAACAATCTGATGCAGCACAACGGCACCGGCAAACTGCGCGTCGGCGCCACCCTGACCATTGGCAACTACATGGCGGTGGGCATGGTGGCGGACTACCTGAAGCAGCACCCAGGTGCTGAAATCGCCCTGACGGTGGACAATACTGAACACATCGTCAGCAAGGTGCTGAACTTCGAGCTGGATGTGGCCATGATCGAAGGTGAAATCAATCACCCCGACCTCGACATCCAGCCCTGGCAAGACGACGAACTGGTGGTGTTCTGCCACCCGGATCATCCATTGGCCAAACTCGAAAGCGCCGATGATCAGGCGCTGGCACAAGCCCAATGGATTTTGCGCGAAGAAGGTTCCGGCACGAGACAAGCGTTTGATCGGGGTATGCACGGTTTGTTGCCGCAACTGACTGTTGCAATTGAGCTGGAGCACACCGAAGCCATCAAGCGCGCGGTGCAGGCTGACCTCGGCATTGGCTGCCTGTCACGCATCACCCTGGAAGACGCTTTTGGGCGTGGTGACCTTTGCGAAGTAAACACCCCTCACCGGGATTTTGGCCGCCAACTGTACATTGTGTTGCACAAGCAGAAGTTCAAAACCGCCGGTCTCGAAGCCTGGCTGAAGCTGTGCGAAAACGTCTGATGCCAGGAGCCTGATAACAAGAGCCTGATAAACCGTACCTGAACCCTATCTCAGTGGGATATGGCTCGACTCATCAACTGGTGCCAACAGCGATCAAAGCACCAGTTGAATACCATGGTGTAAGGCAAAACAATCACAAAGAACGCGATATCCAGCAGCAAGGCTTGCCACCAACTGATCGCCAACCACCAGGCCACCAGCGGCACACAAATACCGATCAGTGCCAGCTCGAACACCATCCCATGCAGCAGCCGATGACGCCAGCGCCAGTCGATCCGCCCTACCTGAACATATCGATCCACCAGCAGGTTGTAAGCCAGATTCCAACTCATGGCGATGGCCGACAGCACCAACGCCAGAGAGCCAACACTCAGCAGCGGCTTGTCGAGTGCCAGCGCCGCAATCGGGGCTAGCAGCAGAATAGCAAACAGCTCGAACAGCAGAGCATGCACAATGCGCTCAGCGGTTTTCGCAGCAGCGGTCGTCATGGTCAATTCCTCCCCCCAGAAGTCATGAGTAAAAGTGATGGGATTAGGTGATAGGATTGCCATGCTCTTTCATTTTTACGATAGTTGAAAAATACCTTCTATCGGTTTTATTAATAGATGAAATACTCTCCCGAAGCGCTCACCGCCTTTGCACTGGCGGCAGAGCTGGGCTCGTTCTCTGCTGCCGCCCGTAGACTGCGCAAGAGCCAATCCACCATCAGCGTTGCCATTGCCAACCTCGAAGCCGACATTGGTTGCCCACTGTTCGACCGCGACGGTCGCCAGCCACGCCTCAATGCCGCTGGCCGTCAGGTGCTGGGTGTCGTGAATACCATCCTGAATGCCAACCAACAGCTGAACGCCCTCAGTGTGCGCCTGGTCGATAACGTCGAATCACTGGTTTCGATGGTTGCCAGTGACCTGTTTCTGCCGCTACTGAACCGCGAACTGCTGAGCCGCTTTGCCGAACACTTTCCCGACACCGAGTTTCGATGCGGGCCGTCCGAGCACGGCGATGTGATTGTGATGATTCAGGAAGATTTTGCGCAGCTGGGGCTTACTGCAAGCCAGCCCCACTACCCCGCCGACATAGCCCACCAGCGGCTGTCGTCCCAGGCGGCATTCAATCTTTACGTCAGCCACAACCACCCGCTGGCGGCCCTGCCGGGTTGCAGCAATCTGGAACTGAGCGCCGAACGCCAGCTGCGGCTGAAAACCTACGCCCCTGAGCCAGACACCAGCACCGGCAACGTCTGGTCAGCGCCGGATTACCTGACGCTGCTGGAGTTTACCCGCATGGGACTGGGTTGGGCTGAACTACCGGATTCTCTGGTTGAACGCTTTGGTCAGGAGCTGACCCGTTTGAATGTGCGCGGCTACCCGCGCACCGTGGCACTGGACGTGATCTGGAGCAGAAACAACGCGCCGGGCGTGGCAGGCCAATGGCTGGTTGATCAGATTACCCGCAACTGAGCTGAGATAAGTGACCGGTGCTGAAATAAGCTAACCAGAAAGGCACTGGGCTGAAATGAACAGAAGCATGCTCTACTTTGCCTCAGACGTGGCGCAACGCTGACACAGGCAGCGGTCGTGATCGGTCTGAAACGCCAGGTCGCGGCCGTTTTCGGAAAACTGCGTGGTCATGCACCAGCAGCTGGAGGCACTTTTGCCTGCCGCCATGGTGCAGCTGTTGGCTTGACCACAGGCTGGGCAAATACTCTCGGGGTCAAAGCGCTCAGGTTCTGTCTTTGCTGCGTCTGTGTTTACTGCACCTGTCTTTACTGAATTTGCAGCAAGCTGCTGACTGGTCTGATTAGTCACAGTGTATTAACTCCCACGACGCTGACCGCCTTCATACCCAGCTGATGGGTTACTCGGACCATACTGCAAACTCATTGCCTCCTGGCTCAACAAAGTGAAAGCGACGCCCGCCTGGAAAACTGAAAATCGCCTGGCTGATTTCAGCCCCAGCCGCTTCTACAGCGACTTGAGTGCTTTCGAGTTCTGCACTGTAGAACACCAGTAAGGGAGCACCTGAAGCCGGCGTTGCAACCTTGTCGCTTTTGAAGAACCCGCCATCCAACCCCTCATTACTGAACGCCGTGTAATCGTCGCCATAATCGGTAAATTGCCAATCAAAGGCGTTGCCGAAAAACGCTTTGGTAGCGGCCAGATCGCGGCTGGCGAATTCGACGTAGTTCAGTTTTCCGTGCAGATGCATGCTGCTCTCCTTATTGGATATTTCCAGCCAAGTGCCGATCAAAGCTCGCCATTGGCCGCCTTGCGAGCTTCAACAAACTGGCGGATCAACTGGCCGGAAATCGACACGGTTCCCGGCGTGTTGGGGAGCTCGTTGTAATGAAACCAACGAGCATCGTCAATTTCGTTGCCATCGATTTCAATCTCGCCTTCGGCGTGTTCGGCACTGAAGCCAACCATCAGCTGTCCCGGGAACGGCCAGCTCTGGCTACCGAAGTAACGCAGGTTTTTCACCCGCACGCTCACTTCTTCAAAAATCTCACGGTGCACGGCCGCCTCGATGGTTTCACCCGCTTCAATAAACCCTGCCAGCGTACTGTAAAAATCGGTGGCGTAACGGGTGTGGTGCGCCAACAGGCAATAGTCACCTTTGGTCACAATGGTGATCACACAGGGGTTGATGCGCGGGTAATAGAACTTGTTGCACGAAACGCAGTGCATGGCGCGTTCGCTGCTATGAGGCTCGGTGGCACTGCCACAGGCACCACAATAGGCATGGTCGCGTGCCCATACGCCCAATTGCAGGCCACGAGACACCGCCAGATACTGGTCTGCCGACAGCGTTGGCAACAGCGCTCTTGGTGCTGCCCAGTTGGCAGCCTTCAGCGCCGGCTGAGCGTCAAGCACAGCAACAAAACAAGGCTGATTGCCATTGGCCATACCCAGAAACAGCGGCGCCTGGCGAACCAGGCCTTCTACACTGGCAAACTGCTGATCAAACTGGGCCTGGGTCCACAACACCAGCAAACCATGACTGTCGGTAGGCAATTCACCATTGGCAATGGTCAGAAACCAGCCGCTGCTGCTCTCTGGTGCCGGTAGCTCGGTGTCCACCAGCTCGAAGGTTGCAATGACACAGTGATTATCAGGCACACAGTCATTATCAGACGCAGATGCCTGGTCTTTGGAAATACTCACACGATCCACCTTATCAGGTCAGTTCGAAGGAAGTCGGTCTCTAGGGGACATCTATTTAATCCTGCACGGCTCTGCGCGAGTGTTGCCGTTGTTCAGTGCAAGGCGACGAATGCAGCGAAATGACGAGTCCTTTTCAAATCGGGCCGCGTAGGTTCATCAACACAGCACTGGGCGGCGGCAACCCGCGCCCTGCGGGGGCTGCCGGATGATCTCGACTCGGTGTCGCCAACTTTTGACTTGACCCGTCAGGCCTGCAAGTCGGCTTCGTGATTCGACACCATCCGGCAGCCCAGAGTGAGCACCGGATTAAATAGATGTCCCCTCTACAACATAACGCTGTGATGGCGTGCCCGCAAATGATCAGGCCGTTGCAGCAAGCAGCCCTATCAACCGGCAGAAACAAAAAAGCCCTGTCCGGGGACAGGGCTTTGATCAGCACTGACTCAGATCGAATCAGGCCAGGTGTTCAACACGGATGCGGGTAATGTCGCCCACAGTGCTGTCCAGCTCGCTGATGGCTTCCAGCGCGCCGTTCATGGTTTTTTCCATAACTCGGTGCGTCAGGATAATGATCTGCGCCAGCTCTTCGGTTTCAGAAGGCTCTTTCTGAATGATGGCTTCAATGTTGATGCCACGCTCGCTCAGAATGGTCGCCACTGACGCCAGTACACCGGTTTTGTCCTGCGCCTGAATACGCAGGTAGTAAGCGGTTTCCACCTCTTCAATTGGCAGTACCTTGTCGTCCTCAATCACGTTGTAAGCCAGGTGATTAACACGGTTGGTCGCATCGGCTTCCAGGGTGCGAGCCAGATCAATAATGTCAGCAACGACGGCAGAGGCCGTTGGACCAGCGCCAGCGCCAGCACCAACGTACAGGGTATCGCCCACAGCGTTGCCGTTCACCATTACAGCGTTCAGAACACCGTCAACCTTGGCGATTGGACGATCTTCCGGAATCAGGGTTGGGTGAACGCGCAGGTCGATGCCTTTTTCGGTCTGACAGCTCACACCCAGGTGCTTGATGCGGTAACCCAGCTCTTCGGCGTATTCAACGTCGTCACGGGTGATCTTGCTGATGCCTTCGGTGTAGCAACGGTTGAACTGCAGCGGAATACCGTAGGCAATGGAAGCCAGAATAGTCAGCTTGTGGGCCGCATCGATGCCTTCAACGTCGAACGTTGGATCCGCTTCGGCGTAACCCAGCTCCTGGGCTTCTTTCAGCACGTCGGCGAAGTCACGACCCTTGTCGCGCATCTCGGTCAGAATGAAGTTACCGGTACCGTTGATGATGCCGGCAAGCCAGTTGATGCGGTTAGCCGCCAGACCTTCACGCAGCGCCTTGATGATTGGAATACCACCGGCAACGCCTGCTTCGTACATCACGGAAACACCCTGACGCTCAGCGGCGGCGAAGATTTCTTCACCGTGCTCGGCGATCAAGGCCTTGTTGGCAGTCACAACGTGCTTGCCGTTTTCGATAGCCAGCATTACCAGCTCACGAGCCACGTCATAGCCGCCAATCAGCTCTACCACGATGTCGATGTCCGGGTTGCGGGCAACGTCAAAAATGTCGGCGGTCACCTCGACGCCAGTGGTGTCACAATTCGGGTTCGGACGACGGGCGCCAATCTGCGCCACAATAATCTCGCGACCCGCCCGGCGTGCAATGTTTTGCGCATTGGTGGTCAGTACATTGTAAGTACCACCGCCGACTGTACCTAAACCACAGATACCAACTTTTACCGGTTTCAAGGTCATCTCCTCTTGAATAAATTGCGGCACGGACTGGCTGACACAAGGTCATTGCCGTTCAACTGGCCGACGTCATCGACTGCCTGCAAATCTCTGCACGGCGCTCGGGCCGGGAAATTTACCACAGGGCCACCACCAAGGGCGATGGCCGCAGACAAAACAAAGCGCCAAAGGCTACTGGAAGGCGGCATCAGGATCAACGATATTGACCGGTTTCGGCCTTATCATCGATCCTGCTTGGTGCCAAGGCCAAGGCTTGTTAACCTCAGCGCTGTTTTCATCACTATTTTGGCAGCTTTCTTATGACGACATCCTTGGTTCTTACGGTCATCGCCGACGACAAGCCCGGCATTGTTGAACATATATCCGCCGTGATTTCCGCCCACAACGGCAATTGGACCGAAAGCCGCATGGCCAGTCTGGCGGGCAAATTCGCCGGTATTATCCACGTTAAACTGGAAGACGAAGCCTACGAGCCACTGATTGCCGATCTGGGCGCACTGGCTGGCAAGGGCATTGAGATTCGCGCCGAACGCGGCAGCAACGACGAAGAAGGCAGCCACCACCTGAACCTGAGCCTGGTGGGCAACGACCGCGCCGGTATTGTCAGTGAAGTGTCGGGCAAGATGGCCAAACTGGGTGTGAACGTGCTGGAACTGACGACCTATTGTTTCCAGGCCGAAATGACCGGTGTCACCATGTTCCATGCCGATGCAGAATTGCAGGTGCCAGACGAACTGGACGACGACGATGTGAAAGAAGCGCTGGAGCAGCTCAGCGACGAGCTGATGGTGGAAATCACACCAGCCTGAGAGCTTCCCGCTTGATAATCAGGGTCTGCCAGCGCACATCGGGGCGCTTGAGCAGATCCGGCTGTTTGCTCCGCCCGCTCACCACTTCAACCTGTAATCCCATGGGTCGCCCCAGCGAGATGATTTCTTCCTTGCTGACCGGATACATTGGCCGCTGACACTCGTTCGGGCCATCCCGCAGTGTCATCACCAGCATGCCGTCTTCGGCCAGTAACTCGATCAGCCGTTTGAACGCCGCCGGACGATGGGCTACCGACAGGTGCATCCACACCGCCGACACCAGCACCAACTGATAACTTTGCCCCTGCACACTGTTTAACGCTGGCAAGGCATCGTTGTGCCAACACAACGAGTCATCGTCCAGTCCCAGTGCCAGGGTTTTGCGGGCAGCCAGCTCGCGCATGGCATCAGCGGGTTCGACCGCCGTTACCTGCCAACCGTGCAAGGCCAGCCACAGCGCATCACGGCCGGTGCCAGCACCAACATCCAAAGCCTTACCCGGATTTGGCAGGCGGCTGGCCCAGTCGTTGTGCAACTGCTCGAATGCGAGCGTGTCGTAGGATTCCGCCAAACGCGCGGCGTGTTTTTCGTAATACGGCACACTGGCCAATGGTGAAGGCATAACTCCCTCGCTCTGAATAGCTGTGCTGCGGAAAGACCGGCACGGCAACTAAAACAGCGCAGGGCCAAACCTCATGCAGCCTGAAAACATTTGGTCGTTTCAGATTGGTCGATTTTTGCGCTCCCCATAAGCGCTGACACCAAATACAAGCCCTACTGACAGTTAAGACAGGTACTAACTGTCAAAACCAACCTGACAGATGTACAGAAGCCCGAGCGACGCCCACAAAAAAGCCGAACCCTGTATCGGGTTCGGCTTTTTTGTTTAGGCAGAAAACCAGCGAGCGATTAACCGCTGTTACGGTTGCGCTTTTTAGCGCCTTTCTGGACTTTTTCCTGCTTGATACGACGCTTGTTGGCCGTACGTTCAACCGCTTCCGCACGACGACGACTACGGTGGCGTACTTCCGTTTTGGTTTCAGCGTACGGGTTTTCGCCCTGACGGAATTCAACCCGAATCGGCGTGCCCTTGATGTCCAACACGCGACGGAAGGTGTTGGCCAGGTAACGCTTGTAGTCTTCCGGCAGGTCATTTACCAGACTGCCGTGAACCACCAGCAACGGCGGATTGGAACCACCCTGGTGGGCGTAACGCAGTTTCGGACGACGGCTACGTACCATCGGAGGCTGATGGCTGGCAACGGCGTCTTCCATAATGCGAGTCAGCATGTTGGTCTGCCACTTGCCCATGGCGGATTCATACGCCTGATCAACAGATTCGTACAGGTGGCCTACACCGGTGCCATGCAGCGCTGAAATAAAGTGCATGTCGGCAAAGGTGAGGAAATCGAAACGACGGTCGATCTCGGTTTTCACGCGATCCTTGTCGTCCTGGGTCATGCCATCCCACTTGTTGATGGCGATCACCAGCGCACGACCGGCGTTCAGCACAAAGCTGAGCATGTGCAGGTCTTGCTCGACGATGCCGGTACGGGCATCCAGCACCAGAATACAGACGTGACAGTCCTGAATGGCCTGCAACGTCTTGATGATGGAGAACTTCTCGGCGGCTTCGCTGATGTTCTTGCGACGACGGACACCGGCAGTATCAATCAAGGTGTAATCCTGACCGTGACGCTCGTACGGAATGTAAACCGAATCCCGGGTAGTACCGGCTTCGTCGTACACCACCACACGGTCTTCGCCAAGGAAGCGGTTTACCAGCGTCGACTTGCCCACGTTCGGGCGGCCAACCACGGCAATCTTGATGCCTTTGACGTCGAGTTCTTCGTGAACCACTTCCTCAAGGTTACCGTCTTCGTCTTCATCCCAAACGTAGTTCCATTCGTCCAGGTCGGCTTCCGGTTCTTCCGGCTTGCCGTGCAATTCTTCCATCACGTACTCGACCAGCGCGGTGACGCCACGGTTGTGGGCCGCTGCAATCGCCAGCGGCTCGCCCATGCCGAGTTCGTACATTTCGCCCAACACAACGTCCGGGTTTTTACCGTCGATCTTGTTGGCAACCAGATACGCCGATTTGCCGCTTTTACGCAGATGGTTGGCGATCACGCGGTCGCCTTCCAGAATACCGGCGTTGGAGTCCACCATGAAGAAAACAATGTCTGCTTCCTGAATGGCCTGATAGCTCTGGTGAGCCATGGCCTCATCAATGCCTTCTTCCTCACCGCTGATACCGCCGGTATCAATAACGATGAATGGATAGTCGCCGACCTTGCCTTCGCCGTACTTACGGTCGCGGGTCAGGCCCGCAATCTCCGCCACCAGCGCATCGCGGGTTTTGGTCAGACGGTTAAACAGAGTGGATTTGCCAACGTTCGGTCGACCTACCAATGCAATGACAGGAACCATGAAATACCTCAATAAATACAAAAGGGGAGCGTTTGCTCCCCCACACATTCAGACAGCTGAACCCAGTGTATCAGGAGTCTGTATCGTCCTGCGTCAGCAGCATGATGTCACCGTTATTGGTGTACACCAGCAAACCTTCCGCAGTGGCTTGCAGCGGGCTGTAGGCACCGAAGTGCTGGCCACGCAGACGACGCCACCGGGTCGCTTCTGACTGATTAGGGTAGCTGACGTGCAGCGCATTCGGAACCAATGACAAGCGCGATGTAATCTCGCCGTCAATTTGGCTCAGCAAGTAGATGTAACCGTCGGAATCGACCACGGCCAACTTGCCATCCCATGCTTCAACTGCGCCCAGTTGTTTGCCTTGCAGGCTTTTCTGCGTCCATACCGGGTTGCCGGAGTAAACGTCAAACGCCTGAACAGAGCTGTCGTCCAGCGTCAGGTAGAGGTTACCCAATGCCATCGCCGGACTGGTGTAGCTGGAGGCATCCTGTTCCCAACGGGTTTCACCGGATGCGCTCAAAGCGGCCATTTTACCGTGGTAGCTGGCAGCGTAAATCAGCTGGTTATCGACCTGAACCGTACCGTCGGAATCGACCAGACGTTCCAGCTCAGAACGGCCTTCTGGTGTCGCCAGACGCTTTTCCCAGGACGGAACACCCAGACGAGCATCAATCGCAACCACCTTGCCGTTAGCCAAACCGGTAACCACGGCTCCGCCAACAACCACCGGACTGGCAGTACCACGCACTGACAGAATCGGCATGGCGGTTTCATAGGACCAACGTTGGGCACCGGTTGCCAGGTCAAACGCAGAAATACGGCCATCAATGGTATGAACGTAGGCTTTGCTGCTGTCAAAACCGGCCGGAGACACGGCTTCGCTGCTCAGCGGCGCTTGCCAGATTTCTTCGCCGTTGTTGCGATCCAGACAGTGCAGCACACCGTTGCGGGTTGCCACAATCAGGTACTGGCCCTGCACAGCAACGCCAGCACCAATGTCATCGTCGAGCGTGACTACCCAGTCGGCGTCGCCGCTGGCCAGCTCCAATTGGGCAATGCGGCCATCACGGCTCGCAATATACAGTTTGTCGTCCACCACCGCTGGCGCAATACGGGTGTAGTGAGATCCCACACCCTGCCCCACGCGAGTACGCCATTCAACCGACAGGCCGTTGCTGCCAACGTCCACCGAAGTATCGATTACGGTGCTGTCGTCTTGCGGTTGCTCGGGTGATGATGAACAGCCAGCCAGCAGTACAGCTGCGGCCAGCAGGCTTGCGCGAATCAGCATCAGGCGTCCTCAGCAGCAACCAGGAAGTCGGCCTTGCGCTTCAGTGGCTGGGTATCCAGACCCAGCTCGGAAGCTGAATCAATCGCCGCCAGGTAGGCTTCACGAGCCGCGCCCAGATCGCCTTTGCGATACAGCGCATCGCCTTTCACTTCCAGATACTGGGAAGCGTAAGCTGGGTCTTCAACGGTGCTGACCAATGCAATGGCAGCGTCAGTATCGTTCAGTTCCACCAGTACGTTGGCCAAACGAACCTTGGCCATGTACTTGATCGGCGCTTCAGCACTGTCGACCAGTGTACGCAGTTCCTTGGCAGCGCTTTCCATGTCGCCGTTATCGGCAGCAAAGCGGGCCAAAAACAACGAACCAAACTGGCTGTAGGTAGAACCGTCGAAGTCTTTCTTCAACTGCTCTGCCAATGCCACTGCTTCCTGTTGCGCTGCAACGTTGGAACCCGACTGGGCCAGTGCGGCTTGCTCGGTCAGCTGCGAATAAATCTGTGCAGCAGCTTCACCGGTTTGCTGCTGTTGGGTCTGGTAGAAATCCCAGCCAATCCAGCCGCCAGCAACGATTACGACCGTCGCCAACAGGCTCTTGCCGTTCTCTGCCCACCAGTTTTTCAGCATTTCTGCCTGTTCTTCATCCGTACGCAGTTCAGTCATTGCCTGACGTCCCCTTTTCCAACGTTTTTAATTTAGGTTTGGTTGCCGGATCGCCTCAGCGATCACAGCATATTGTCTGCCAACCACGCAGCCAGTTCGGCCTGCGGGATGGTTTGCTGTTCGGCTTCGCCACGCAGATCTTTCACCGCAGCGGTACCGTCAGCCAGTTCAGTTTCGCCCAGCAGCAGTGCGTAGCGAGCACCGCTCTTGTCGGCTTTTTTCATCTGGCTCTTGAAGCTGCCACCGCCGCAGTGCGTTTGCACGCGCAGCCAGCCGTTGTCTTCACGCAGCTTGTCGGCCAGCAGCAAGGCGGCCAGGTCAGCGCCTTCACCCAGCGCGCAGATGTAAACATCCACCGTCTGGTGTACTTCCGCCGGAATCACGTCAAGGGTTTCCAGCATCAGGATCAGACGCTCAACCCCCATGGCGAAACCCACCGCTGGTGTGGCCTTGCCACCCAACTGCTCGACCAGACCGTCGTAACGGCCACCGGCACACACCGTGCCCTGGGAACCCAGTTTGTCGGTTACCCACTCAAACACCGTCTTGTTGTAATAATCCAGACCACGCACCAGACGCTGGTTGATTTCATAACCCACACCGGCGGCATCCAGAATGGCGCGCAGTTTGGCGAAATCGGCGGCGGATTCTTCATCCAGGTGATCGTGCAGCTGAGGCGCGTCTTTCAACAGAGCCTGAGTGTTCGGGTCTTTGGAATCCAGTACCCGCAGAGGGTTGGTTTCCAGACGACGCTGGCTGTCTTCGTCCAGCTGATCCTTGAACTGGCTGAGGTATTCCACCAGCGCTGCGCGGTATTCCGCACGTGCGTCGTTGGAACCCAGCGTGTTCAGCTGCAAGGTAACAGAATCGGCGATGCCCAGTTGCTTCCACAGACGAGCCGTCATCAGGATCAGCTCGGCGTCGATATCGGCAGAGCCAATACCAAAGGTTTCTACACCAATCTGGTAGAACTGACGGTAGCGGCCTTTTTGAGGATTTTCATACCGGAACATCGGGCCGGTGTACCACAGACGTTGGGTCTGGTTGTACAGCAGGCCGTGTTCTTCACAAGCGCGTACACAGGACGCTGTACCTTCCGGACGCAAGGTAAGGCTCAACTTGTTACGGTCGTCAAAGGTGTACATCTCTTTTTCAACGATGTCGGTCACTTCACCGATGGAACGCTTGAACAGATTGGTCTGTTCAACAATCGGCATACGAATTTCGTTGTAACCGTAGCCTGCCAGCAGCTCCTTGACGGTACCTTCCAGGTACTGCCACACCGGGCTTTGGGTTGGCAGGATGTCGTTCATGCCTTTAACGGCTTGGATTTTCTTGCTCATATTCTTCTCTTTACCGACCCGCTTATTCCGCAGAGGCGTCGGTTGCAATCATGTCTTTGCGTTGTTCGTCCAGCTCGGCAGCACGCTGACGAATCAGGGCTTCCAGTTCATCGACCAGGTTGTCATTGCCCAACTTGGTCGCGGGCTTGCCGTCGATGTAGATCAGGTTAGGCTGACCACCGGCCAAACCAACGTCAGTTTCTTTCGCCTCACCCGGGCCGTTCACCACACAGCCGATCACGGAAACATCCATATTGGTACGGATGTCTTCAACGCGGGTTTCCAGCTCGTTCATGGTTTTGATCACATCAAAGTTCTGACGTGAACAGCTTGGGCAAGCAATAAAGTTAATGCCACGGGAGCGCAGTTTGAGGGACTTCAGCATGTCCCAGCCCACTTTCACTTCCTCAATCGGGTCGGCCGCCAGCGAAACACGAATGGTGTCGCCGATGCCATCCCACAACAACAGGCCCAGACCGATGGACGACTTCACAGTACCGCCGCGCAAACCGCCGGCTTCTGTGATGCCCAAATGCAGCGGCTGTTCAATCTGACTGGCAATTTGGCGATAAGCCGCCACCGTCATAAAGATGTCGGAGGCCTTCAGACTCAGTTTGAAATCCTGAAAATCGAGCTTGTCGAGGATATCAATGTGGCGCATGGCGGATTCCACCAGTGCCGCAGGCGTCGGCTCGCCGTATTTTTTCTGCAGCTCTTTTTCCAAGGAACCGGCGTTAACACCGATACGGATTGGAATGCCATTGTGACGGGCAGCATCAACCACCGCACGCACACGATCATCACGGCCAATATTACCCGGGTTGATACGCAGACAGTCTGCACCCAGATCGGCCACTTTGAGGGCAATGCGGTAGTCAAAATGGATGTCGGTAACCAGCGGGATGTTCACCTGCTGGCGAATCTTGCCGAAAGCATCGGCCGCTTCCATCGAAGGTACGGACACACGCACGATGTCCGCACCGGCATCCTGGGCACGCTGGATTTGCGCCACGGTGGCGTCCACGTCCAGCGTGTCGGTGTTGGTCATGGTCTGAATGGAGATAGGCGCATCGCCGCCCACCGGCACATCACCGACCCAGATTTTACGGCTCTTACGACGTTTGATCGGATTTTCAAAGTGCATCTGTCAGTCTCGCTTGTGCCTGAACCTTAACCCTGAGCCCCAGCGAGGGACTCCTGATACAGGCGATATTCTGTCGATTTCGGATAATCCTGCTTGAGGATGGCCGCCAGTCGAACCACTTGTCCCATGTTCTGGAAGATGGTCGCCAGTCGAATACCCAGCCAGGCGCTGTGCGCCGTGTGCTTGAGGGTGCCCGCCTGAGCCATGCGGTCGAGGCGGTTGAAGTATTTGTTGGAATCGTCGTAACGCTGGGCTTCAAACAGCAAGGTGGAAATATTGGCCAGCGCTTCGGCGTTGTATGGTTCCAGACGCAAGGATTGGCGGTAGCTGTCAGTAGCCTTCACCGGCATGCCTTGCAGGTAGAAGTTCCGCGCCAGGTCGTTGTAGGCACGGGCACGGCCTTCATAGTAACGATCACCAGCGGCAATTTTCAGCCATTCTTCGGCTTGCTGGTATTGCTTCAGCTGAGTGTACAAACGGCCCAGGTGGTGTTTGGCCGCGCTGAAGTCGCTGTCGTAGGCAACTGCTTTCTTGAGGAATTCTTCCGCCAGGTCGAATTCCCCTTCGCTTTGCCACAGCAAGCCCATGGCGTCGTTGGCCGGGGCGTAGGTGGCATCGATGCTGAGTGCTTTTTGCAGACGTTTACGAGCCAAGTCCGGACGATCTTTCTGCAAGTAGCCGTAACCCAACTGGGTGTAGTTTTCGACGGCTTTTTCCGGGTCCTTGTTCTTTTGCAATCGACTTTCGGTCACTGTCACACAGGAAGTCAGCGCTGCCAGCAAGGTGAACAGCGTCAGATGTTGCAGGATTTTTCCGAGTTGTCTCATGCCTGAGTAGCCTTATTGATTGGAATCCAGTTGAACAGCCTTGATGTACTTGGCGCTGCGTCGGGTACGGTCGGCAACGCGACCTACCAGCTGACCACAGGCCGCATCAATATCATCGCCACGGGTCGATCGAATGGTCACGATGTGACCTTCATTGATCAGGTGATCGCGGAAACGGTACACGCGATTATTACTTGGGCGCTTGTAGCCGGAATTCGGGAACGGGTTGAACGGAATCAGGTTGATCTTGCACGGCACCTGCTTCATCAGCTCGGCCAGCTGCTCGGCATGTTCCATGGTGTCGTTCACGCCTTCCATCATGGTGTATTCGATGGTGGCCTTGCGACGGTCCGGCAGCTTGGACAGATAGCGGTTGGTCGCCGCGATCAGCTCTTTCAGCGGGTACTTCTTGTTGATCGGCACCAGCTCGTTACGCAGTTCATCGTTCGGTGCGTGCAGGGATACCGCCAGCGACACGTCAGTGACGTCGCCCAGCTTGTCCATCATTGGCACCACGCCTGAAGTACTCAGGGTCACACGGCGCTTGGACAGGCCATAGGCGTTGTCGTCCATCATCAGGTTCATGGCGTCGACCACGTTATTGAAGTTCAACAGCGGTTCGCCCATGCCCATCATCACAACGTTGGTAATACGACGCTCACGACGTTCACCGGGCTCGTGGAAGCTCATTGCCGCTACATATACCTGGCCAATGATCTCGGCCACGGTCAGATCGCGGTTAAAGCCTTGCTTACCGGTGGAACAGAAAGAGCAGTCCAACGAGCAACCAATCTGTGAGCTAACACAGAGGGTGCCGCGTTCTTTTTCAGGGATATAAACCGTCTCGATGGAGCTGCCGCCAGGCATGCGCATCACCCATTTACGGGTGCCATCGGATGAGATGTCTTCGTACACCACTTCAGGCAGAGCGATCTCGGAGATCTCGGCCAGCTTGGCGCGCAAGCCCTTGCCCATGTTGGTCATCTTTTCAAAATCCGCCTCGCCGTACTGATGAATCCACTTCAGCATCTGCTGGGCACGGAATTTCTTTTCGCCGATGCTGGCAAAAAATTCTTCCATTTTGGTTGGGGATAATCCCAGCAGATTGATTTTTTCTGAGGCTTCGGTCATCGAACAAGTTACCTGGCTTGGTGCTTCCCAGCAGAGGTTGATTTTGAAAAGAAGGATGAGGGCAATCCGCCCTCATCAGCTAATACGGCAAGCCGATCTTAGCGAGCGCAGATTTCGTCTGCAGCGAAGAAGTACGCGATTTCACGTTCTGCAGAAGCAGCGGAGTCGGAACCGTGAACAGCGTTAGCGTCGATGCTTTGAGCGAAGTCAGCGCGGATAGTGCCTTCAGCCGCTTCTTTAGGGTTGGTAGCACCCATCAGTTCGCGGTTCAGAGCGATGGCGTTTTCGCCTTCCAGAACCTGAACAACAACAGGACCGGAAGTCATGAAACCAACCAGATCCTTGAAGAAAGGACGCTCTTTGTGCTCAGCGTAGAAACCGCCAGCTTTTTCGTCGTCCAGACGTACCATTTTAGCGGCAACGATGGACAGGCCAGCTTTCTCGAAACGAGCCAGGATTTCACCGATTACGTTTTTGCCAACTGCGTCTGGCTTAACGATGGACAGCGTGCGTTCAACAGCCATGTGTATGCTCCAATTCTATAAATAAATTCAGGGTTAAAAATCCGGCGGATTATACGCACGTTTTTACCAAAGTTGTACGCACCAAATGACACCCGGCACAGTATTTCCGGCGCTTTGTGTCGCTTTTGCAGCAGATTACCCTGAACCAGCGTTTACTTTCGCAACAGCCCGATCACACGGGTAACGGTTTCGATGGCAAAGTCGATGTCTTCTGCAGTGGTAAAGCGACCCAGACTGAAGCGCAAACCGGCATGAGCCAGTACGTCAGAACGGCCAATGGCCTTCAGCACATACGACGGTTCAACACTGGCCGAGGTACAGGCCGAACCGGACGACACCGCGACTTGCGCCAGCGAAGCCAGCAGAATTTCGCCATCCACACCTTCAAAAGACAGGTTCATATGGGCCGCGGTGCGCTGCTGCGGATGACCGTTCACATGCACACCACCCAACGCCAACATGGCCGCTTCGAGCTTGTCACGCAGCGCACGAATACGGGCTTCTTCTTCAGCAAACTGCGCTGTAACCAACGCGGCGGCTTCGCCCATACCCACCAGCTGGTGAGTTGGCAGAGTGCCTGAACGCATACCGCGCTCATGGCCACCGCCGTGCATCTGGGCACTGACGTGGGCCAGCGGCTGGCGTCGAACGTACAAAGCGCCAACGCCTTTCGGGCCATAGAATTTATGCGCCGACAACGACACCAGATCGGCCTGCCAGTCGTTCACATTGCAAGGAATCTTGCCCGCGGCCTGAGCGGCATCGACATGCAGCAGCGCCGGGTGATTTTGCAACAACGCGCCAATAGCGGCGATGTCGGTCACCGTGCCCAGTTCGTTGTTCACCGCCATCAGGGTGACCAGCACGGTGTCGTCACGCAGCGCGTCTTGTACTTGCTCGGGGGTGATCAAGCCGTCGGCGTCCGGGCTCAGTAAGGTTACGCCCACACCCTGGCTTTCCAGCCACTTCAGTGTGTCCAGAATCGCCTTATGCTCGATGCAGGAACTGATGATGTGACATTTCTGTTCAGGGTTGTGACTGCGGATGTACTCCACCACTCCTTTCAGTGCCAGGTTATCGCTTTCCGTCGCACCAGAAGTCCAGACGATTTCGCGCGGGTCAGCGCCCAACATATCGGCCACCTGACGACGGGCCTTTTCAACCGCCGCTTCGGCCTGCCAACCAAAACGATGGGAACGGGAGGCCGGGTTGGCAAAGTTGCCATCCAGAGTCAGACATTCGGTCATGGCTTGCGCGACCGCCGGGTCGACCGGTGTGGTGGCGGCATAATCCAGATACAGGGTTTTCATGGTGCTTCCAAATCAAAAAAGGCAGAGGGGTAACCACTCTGCCTGTTATTCGGTTGGCCCTGCCCTGCGTGTGCGAAAACTCACGGCAAAGCGAGGCGAGTCGTTCTTAACTGCCTACGGCGTCGGATAACAGGACATCAATGCGGCTGGCGGAGTGTTCATCCTGACGTTTGGCGGTTTGCTGCACCTCCCGGCGCTCAATCAGCTGCTTGAGGGTGATGTCGGACAGGAAGTCGTGAATCTGATCGCTCAGGTCCAGCCATAAATGGTGCGTCAAACACTCCAGGCCTTCCTGACAGTTTCCTTGTTTCTGGCAACGAGTAGCGTCCATGGATTCGTTCACCGCATCGACGATCTCGGCCACATTAATGGCGTCCTGATCGCGGCTGAGTTGATAGCCGCCGCCGGGGCCACGAATACTGGACACCAGACCGCAGCGGCGCAGCCGGGCAAACAGTTGCTCGAGGTACGACAGGGAAATACCCTGTCGACCTGAAATATCATTGAGACTTACCGGGCCGCCTTCGGCATGGATGGCCAGATCGAGCATGGCGGTCACCGCGTAACGGCCTTTGGTTGTCAGTCGCATGGAAAAATCCTCCGAATTGGTCGGGATTATCTTTATTTCCGACCAATTCAGTCAACATTAAAGCCGTTGATCCATGTCTCTTTACACAGTACTTGCATCACAATTTGTCAGCATCGGCCTCTTTTGTTTCAGAGTCGGAACTGTGTTTGCTGTCAGCAACAGAACCACGAGCAACATTCGCGTCTTTCTCCGTCGCTACTTTATTGGCCTGCGCATCCATATCACTGAGGCTGACAAAGTCTTCACGAGCCAATTCCGGCAAGGCGTCATCGCAGTTGTGAATACCGGCTTCACCCATGGCCTTGCACATGCGGTCAATCTTGTTATCCACCGCTTCCATGTGCTCCATCATGTTGTGAATCGAGCGGGCAATCGGGTCTGGCATATCGCTGGACATACCGTAAGCATCGAAACCCAGCTTCTCGGCCATACGTACTGCCGCCGCTGGCACTTCTTTCTTCTGGCCATTAACACGCACAATACGGCCCGGAATACCCACCACAGTGGCACCTTCCGGCACGGCTTTGGTCACCACCGCGTTGGAACCGATACGGGCATCCTTACCCACCACAATCGGGCCAAGCACCTTGGCGCCAGCACCCACAACCACGCCATCATGCAGGGTTGGGTGACGCTTGCCCTTGTTCCAGCTGGTGCCGCCAAGGGTAACGCCATGATAAAGAGTGCAGTCGTTACCGATTTCTGCGGTTTCACCAATCACCACGCCCATACCGTGGTCAATAAAGAAACGCTGGCCAATGGTGGCGCCAGGGTGGATTTCCACACCGGTAACCCAACGACTGAACGTAGACAGCAAACGCGCCAACCATTTGAAGCCACGACACCAAAGTGCATTCGCCATGCGGTAGTGCAGAATGGCATGGACGCCCGGATAGGTCGTCAGCACTTCAAAGGTGTTGCGGGCGGCCGGATCGCGTGCGAATACGCAGGCCACATCTTCACGCAGTTGTTTAAATATCAAGGCGGTTTCCTCTTGCTTGCTGCCTTTCAGTGGGGAGTCCGACGGGATTACTAAGCGTCGTCGCCATCGGCCCGGGATTGCTGACTGGTTTTCAGCTTGTCGGCTTGCTGCCGAACCGATGAAAACATGCCACGCAGAATATTGATTTCCATGCGATCCGGTTCAGCGCGCTGAAACAGTCGACGGATACGGGTCATCAGTTGCTTCGGTGTATTGGGGTCAAGGAAGCCAATATCAACCAGCGTCTGTTCAAGATGCTGAATCATACCGTTCAACTCTTTATGCGTCGCTGGCGGATGATCCCAGTCGACGCCCCAACGCTGCCCCATCACCGGAGCCGATTCGGACTGCACATTGCCGCCCAGCGCCTGTTCAGCCTCCATCGCTGCCAGCCGCATTTCGTAGCACAGCACCTGAATCGCCTGCGCCACGTTCAACGAAGAAAAGCTTTCTTCGGTAGGAATGTGTACGTGGGCATGGCACAGGTGCAGCTCTTCGTTGGTCAAGCCGCGGGACTCGCGCCCAAACACCAGGGAAATACGCCCGCCCGCCTGCGCTACCGGAATCACACTGCCACCCAACTGGCGTGGCGACATCAACGGCCACGGAATATGACGGCTACGGGCACTGGTACCCACCACCAACACAGAATCGGCAATGGCGTCTTCCAGCGTCGGTACAATGCGCACCCGCTCCAGAATGTCGTCGGCGCGGGAAGCACGGGTGACGGCTTCTTCATCCACTGCCGCAATCGGGTCGACCAGCACCAATTGACCAATGCCCATGTTCTTCATGGCACGGGCCGCTGCACCAATATTGCCGGCGTGCGTGGTGTTCACCATCACAATGTCGATGGCATCCAGCAGATTCATGCCTTCAAAACGGGTAACGGTGGCGTCTTCGGCGGCAGCGGGTGACGGTGTCTGGTCGCTCAAGTGGCTTTCCTTCGGTGGCTGGCAGGGTAAAAACAAATCGACGAAATAATTCGAGGCGCGAAAGTGTATCAAACAGGCATCGACACGCACCACCATCCTGATATAATTACCTGTTCCCCCGTTCTTTAAGAGATAGTTGTCGAAATGCAGCCAATGGTAAATCTGGCTCTGCGTGCTGCACGCAATGCCGGTGAAGACCTGGTCCGCCGCCTGGACCGTTTTGATTCTTCACAAAGCTCCGATCAGGAAAAAGCAAAGTTCATCGCCGATTGCTCCATCGGTCTGGAAAAAGCGATCATCTTTGATCTGAAAAAATCCTACCCGGAACACAACTACAAGGGCCGCGAAACCGGTCTGAACGCTGGTGATGAAAAGCAGCCTGAATGGTCTGTCTGTGTTATCGACGACATCGCTAACTTCCGCGTGGGTATTCCAACCTTCGCCATCATCATTGCCTGCAAGATCAACGGCAAAACCGAACACGCCATCATCACCAACCCGCTGAACAGTGACGAGTTCACTGCTTCCCGTGGCCGTGGTGCGCAAGCCAACAACCGTCGTATCCGTGTTGGCAACGTAAACACCCTGGCAGACGCCATGGTAGGTTACACCCAGCCATCCGGTGTGGGTGAAGACGCCTACGCCCAGCGCGAACGCCTGATGAAACTGATGAGCACCAGCTACGACCTGCGCAACATTGGCTCCAACGCCTTGTCCCTGTGCTACGTAGCCGCCGACCGCTTCCAGGGTGCCCTGCTGAGCAACATCGACGAGTTTGCCCTGCAAGCCGGTGGCCTGATTGCCTCCGAAGCTGGCGCACTGGTTTCTGACGTTACTGGCCAGCCTCAGCTGAAGCCAGGTGCAAACATCGCTGTCTGCAACCCACGCCTGCTGAAAAGCTTGCTGCAAGGCTGATAAGTTCTGAACGACAGCTGCCACCAGCCAAACCCGGCTGGCTGAATGGCAATTCCTGAACCAGACTGATGACTAACAGTCTGTTCAGGAGACAGCCATGATAGCCAACCTGATGTATTTGCTGCAGCTGATCGGGGAACCCCAGCTTTGCGACCAGCAAAGCCTGCATAAAAGCCTGCCGTAACGGCGGGCTTTTTTGTGGGTGGTGGTTGGGAGGGCTGCTTGGATTTTGCAGTGAAACTAGGGCGACGCAAGGCCTGAAATCAGCAGATCAACATTCTTTTGGCATCCCTGTGTTACTCAAATCAGGAATTTTCCAAATCCCGATAGCACCCCGGCACAAAGCGAGGGGTACAAATAGCCAGAAATACCAGATCCTGTTCGCCGTCATTGCGAATCTGTTGCGGACAGTCGGCAGGAATCACCACTACATCCCCAGCCGCAAGACGCCTGGTTTCACCATCAATGGTGGCGATGCCACTGCCCGACTGGATCAGGTAACGCTCTGTGGTATCCGTCAGCGAATGCAACCGGGTTTGTACGCCCGGCTGCACCCGGGCGCGAGCAATGGAACACTCGCTGTCTGCCGGGTCGTTGAGGTATTCAAGGATGTGGCAGCCTTCAACGAAGAAATACTCGTCTTCGGCGGCGGTGTTGAAATACTGCGGTGTGGTAAGCATCCTTTACGCTCCTGAAACGTTGAACAATCAGCCGCCAGCGGCCTGACGGCGAGCGTTGTTGCGCGCCACCATAAAGCCGTACATCACGAAGCTGAGAGACATCATTTGCTGGATAGCCAGGATGTATTTGTCTTGCAGCAGGGTCAGGCTGCCCATAGAAATATTCATCAGGGCAAAGAACAACCAGCCGTACATGCTGCCCTTGGCCATGTAGTAACTGCCCAGCAAGAAGCCAATCGTCACGCCGAACTCCAGCACCTGGGACAGTGCACTGATGCCGCCGTATTCATACAAGCTGTAGCCAATGCCCAGCGCCAACATGCTGTAGGTAAAGGCCTCAATGGATCGGTTCAGCAAACGGTTGGTCGATGGCTGGCCTTTGATCACGTTGTACAAACCCAGCATCATGGCCGGAATACCGCCCGCTTCAATGGCAGCGGCCATCCAGTTGCTTTTGGCCACCATGATGATTACCCACGGCGGCACGCCCAGAATGTAAATAGCCCAACCGACGATTTTCAGCTTGCGCTTCCATTCTTCATCGCGGGACTCAGCAATGGCAAACAGCACCTTGTTGGACAGATAAAACGATGCTGCCCATACCTGTAAAAACAAATCCATAGCCCGGACCCTTGTCCTTGTATAAAAACCGAAGCATCCCTGCGCCCTTGGACCATGGCAATGCCAATTCGCGACGACCATCAACGACTGAGCAGAAACTGATCGCCAGTACCACAGAAGGAACTCCAGCGCCTGACAAAGCAGTCCAAACCTGGGCTTAAACCTGGCTTAAGCATGCGACATCCCGTCACACGGCAACTCCAATGCCCCTTGGTAAGCTCCGCCGCCGAACAACAATCACTCAGGGATCGCTGTCAGGAACCCCACGCATGACGCAGGTATCAAACACTTCGCTCCACACCCTTGAAGCGGCTTGCCAGCCAAGCGCTAAACCAAACGCTAAGCCAAGCCCCAAGTTATTGACCAAAGCAGTGGCTACCGCCATGAAATCCATCGCTGGCATTACCGTGTTCAGCATGGCGGCCAGCCATCAGGCCATCGCCGACAACGCTGCCGAACAAGACACCCTGCTTGCAGTGCAAGACACCATCGTGGTCACCGGCATTCAGACACAAGACCCTCTGTATTTGATCACCGACCCCAAAGCACCTCGTCAGCCTTTGCCAGCTGCGGATGGCGCTGACCTGCTGAAGAACATTCCGGGATTCAGTGTGGTGCGCAAGGGCGGTAGCGACGGCGATCCGGTATTGCGCGGCATGGCCGCATCACGGCTTGGCATCGTCCTGGACGGTGAGCAAATTCTGGGCGGCTGTGGCATGCGTATGGACCCACCAACGGCGTATGTATTTCCGGAATCCTATGATCAGGTGACCATCATCAAGGGGCCGCAATCGGTCAAAAATGGCCCAGGCACCAGCGCGGGTGTGGTGCGATTTGAGCGTAAGGAGCCGGTTTTTGAAGAAGCCGATATCAGCGGTGACGCCAGCTTGCTGTACGCCAGCGCCGACCGTAATGACCAGATGGTGCATCTGCTGGCAGGCAACCAGACAGGTTACCTGAAGCTCAATGGCACCCGAGCGGACGCCAATAACTACACTGACGGCAACGGCGACGAAGTACATTCTGCCTACACTCGCTGGAGCACCGACGCCACGCTGGGCCTAACCCCCACAGCCGCAACACGCCTGGAGGTCAGCCTTGGCACCAGCGACGGTGAAGCACGCTACGCCGACCGATCGATGGACGGCGCTCAGTTCAAACGTAACAACGCCGGTGTGCGTTGGGTTCAGCAACTGTATGGCAGCAACGACAGCCTGATCAGCGCGCAGCAACTGGAAGCCCGTTTTTACCGCAATCGCATCGACCACGTGATGGACAACTACAGCTTGCGCAATAACACAGGGATGACCATGGTCAGCAACCCCGACCGGGATTCCAAAGGCGCTGCACTGGTACTGTCCAACGACCTGAATCTGGCGCAATTACCAGCTGGCGAATTGGAGGTTGGCCTCGATTGGCAGGCCAACAATCATCGTAATCGAACGGCGATGGGCATGATGGGAATGGCCCCGGCCTATAAAAACCTCAGCCGCGTAGACGACATGCGCTTTACCAGCACCGGACTATACGCCGAACTGGATCAGCCGCTGGCCAATTTCAACAGCCTGCATCTGGGCCTGCGCTTGAACAAGGACTACGCCCGCGACCTGCGCTCTGGCGTTGAGACCGCAGGCAACAGTGACCAGCAAACTCTCAAGAGCATGTTCATACGATACGAACAGAACATGCGCGGCACCCATCGCTGGTATGTGGGCCTTGGCCACAGCGAACGCGCCGCCGATTACTGGGAACGCACCAAAAAACCGGCCGCCACCAGCATGATGATGAGTGGCAGCGCCAGTACGTTCGAGTTGTCACCCGAAGCCACCACCCAGATTGATATGGGCATGATTCACACCAGCGGCTATGCCAAAGGCAGCCTGTCGGTGTTCTACGCCCACCACAACAACTACATTCTGGTTGAGCAACTGCCGGACGTCAGCGGCTTTGCATCCAACGCCCGTAATGTCACCGCACGTAGCTGGGGCGCAGAAGCCGATGCAACGATTAACCTGAGCGAGCAATGGAAAACCAACGCCTCACTAGCGTGGGTTCACGGCCACAATCTCACCGACCATCAGCCGCTGGGACAAATGCCGCCATTGGAAGCCAAGCTGGGACTCACCTGGCAAACAGACAACTGGGAAGCCGGAGCCTTATGGCGTGGCGTCGCTGCACAAAATCGCGTTGCCGAAGGCACCGGCACCGTGGTTGGGCAGGACATCGGCCGCAGCCCGGCCTTCCAGGGAACGTCCCTGCATCTGGCTTATAAAGTCAGCAGCGACCTGCGCATCAGCAGCGGTATCGACAACCTGTTCGACAAAGCCTACGCCGAGCATATTTCACGCTCGGGGGCTGCCATTGCTGGCTATGAGAACGACACTCGCGTTAATGAACCGGGTCGGACTTTTTGGGTGAAAGCTCAATACAGCTTCTGATAACAGGGTTACTGAGAGGGACATTGACAGGGGAACAGGAAGGCAGATTCAGACAAGCCGCCAACGTGAATTACACTGGCAGCCTGAATATGCACCCGAGTATGATTCTCCTGCCCCCCCCAAACCTGACAGAACGCAAAGTGAGTGAGACCCGATATGACAACGGATAAACGTGAATACGGCGATGGCGACGCCACGTATCAGGCAGCAGGACAGCTGCCAGGGCTGACCCAGCTATGCGATCGTTTTTATCAGATTATGGACACCTTGCCAGAAGCAGCCAGCCTGCGCGCTATGCACCCAGCCGACCTGACGGAATCCAGCCGCAAGTTGGCGTTTTTCCTGAGCGGCTGGACTGGTGGGCCAAAGCTGTATCGGGAGCATTACGGTCCGATCAGCATTCCACAAGCCCACGCTCATTTACCCGCCGACTTGCACAGCACCCGTGCCTGGCTCACCTGTATGGATCAGGCCCTACAGCAGCTGGACTACCCGGATGATTTTCGTGAATACCTGGTTCGTGAGCTCAGTCGTCCGGCGCAGCGGGTATTGCAGGTATGTCAGCATCGCATGGCGAATCGCTGATTCAGGCAAATACAGACCAACCGGTTTTCTGTACCAGTCGCTCCAGCGCGGCGGTGCCCAGCTTGCTGTTACCGACGTCGTCCAAACCCGGTGACCACACCGCAATCGATGCCTTGCCCGGTGCAACGGCCAGAATGCCACCACCAACACCACTCTTGCCCGGCAAGCCAACCCGAAAAGCAAACTCCCCGGAACCATCGTAGTGGCCACACATCAGCATCAGGGAATTGATGCGCCGGGCACGGTTGGAAGAAATCACCTGAACACCCGTTACCGGGTTGCGGCCATCCCCTGCCAGAAATAAACCGGCCTGCGCCAATTGGCGGCAATTCATGGCAATGGCGCAGTGGTGAAAATAGGTTCCCAGTACGTAATCGACCGGCTGTTTCACGATGCCGTAGGCTTTCATAAAATGCGCCAGAGCGCGGTTTCGCTCACCGGTATCCAACTCAGACTGAGCGACTTTGCTGTCGAAGCAAATTGACTCGTCATCGGCAATAAAGCGCACAAAGCTGAGGATTTCAGCCAAGGCTTCCTTCGGCAGGCGCTTCATCAAAATGGCGTCTGCAATGGCAATGGCACCGGCGTTGATAAAAGGGTTTCGCGGCTTACCGTGTTCGTGTTCCAACTGCACGATGGAATTGAACGGATCGCCCGATGGCTCGCGGCCAACCCATTTCCACACACCGTCGCCCAGATGGCCGAGCGCCACCGTCAGGCTGAACACCTTGGAGATACTCTGAATGGAAAACAGCTGCTCGCTATCGCCCGCACTGAACACCTGTCCGTCGGTCGTCGCCACACAGATGCCAAACTGATTGGGGTCGACTCCAGCCAGCTCAGGAATATAGTCCGCCACGTTGCCGCGGTCATCGCTTTTGCCAATGGTGGCGACAATGTCGTCCAGAATGTCTTGCAAGGCCTTCACCTCGATCGTCTGTTCAGGCCGTGATAGTACTACAGGGGAAAGACGCCGGAAGAGCAGATATTCAAGGGTTGCCAGGCCTGATTCCAAACACGGGATTCTTAACACGAAATTCAGGGCATTCGGCGGGACTGCCAATAGTGCTGCTGCCAGTATGGCTCATCAAGGTTGGAAATTGTGACACCAGCGGTGGTAGAGGCATGGAGGAAGTCACCATCTTGCAAATACATACCGACATGGCGGGTATCAAACCCGGTTTTGAAAAACACCAGATCACCGGGCTGTAAATCCACTCGATTGACAGCCCGACCAAACTGGCTTTGCAACAAGGTGGTTCTGGGCACCCAACTGCCCAGTACACGGGTGTAGGTTAGCTGCACAAACCCCGAGCAGTCGACGCCGCTGCGGGACTGCCCGCCCCACTGATAACGAGTGCCGCGCCAGTCATCGTACTGCTGATACAGTTTGTCGCGCACATCAACGCCGTCCACCAGATCCATAATATCCAGTGGTTGCGACGATGCCTTTGGTGCTGAACTGCTGCACCCCGACAGCCAGCCGGAACACACCGCCACAACAGCCAATACGGTGGTCAGATACCCGATTCTCATACTCTTCCTCCCAATCAGCGTATTGTGACAAGCCAAAGCGGGAGGTTCGAGCAGGTTTACACTTACGTGGGCGAACACCCATCTGCTTTCAGTTGCTCGAGGTAACCGGATGTAACTGCTTCAGGTTTGGTTCGTTAGCGTTTGTTAATCTGTTTTTAATGTTCAGTTCAGGTTCTTTTCAGAGCGGTTAGCTACCTTGACGTCTTCTTAACAGAGGACTCAACATGAACACCAAGCACATCGCGTTTCTTGCACCGGCCGTATTGCTGACTGCCGTTTCCATGTCCACTCAGGCTGGTTCCTCCAAAGACGTTGCCGACAGTGTGATTGCCGAGCAGCGCGCCAACCTGGCCACCAACACCGAAGGCAAAGGCTTTGGCCCACAGTCTCCGCGTGACATCGACACTCTGGCTGGCAACAACAAGATCATCTTCTCTGAAGCGCCATCCCACACTCAAATGAACCTGTGCAACATCCACTTCCACAGCGGCGCTGAGCACAAGGGCGGCGAATTCACGACTTATCAGGGTAACGGCGATGGCAAAGGCCACGGCACCGGTTTCCTGTACGACGGCAAGCTGACCAAATCCCAGCTGAAGCCATACAAAGGCAACGTATGTGGCGACAAGGGTCACGGCCTGAAAGTAGGCGAAACGCTGGAAGTACACTTCGTACACTCCACTGCACCGGTAAAACCTGGTCCAACTCTGGGTTCTTGTCTGGCTGACAGCATCGGCAACCCACAGCTGCGCGTAGAAACCCAGGTGATCGTTCTGGCTAACGACAGCAAAGCCATCGACTTCACCAAGATGACTCAAATTGCAGAAGTGAACGGCTACCACCAGGCGCCAAACATCCCGACCAACATGGGTGCACCGGTTCAATACGAAGGCTCCACCACTGGCCCGAAATACAACGAAGGCGGTTCCCCATTCCAGGTTAGCTGGAGCGTTCGCCCGAAAGTTGCCGTGGTAGACATCGCCTCTGTTGACGAATGGTGTGACAGCAACGTCTTCAAGGAAGACCACGCACACGGCGTTCGTAACCTGGTAATCAACCCGGACCTGCTGTCTAAAATCGACTGATTTCCCCTAAGACTGATGTCCCCTAAAGGGTGTGCGCCGCACACCCTTTTCTGTTTATTGGAAGGTTACATCGCAGGCAAGCCAGCTCCTACATCCAGCCCCACGTGCCGTTCATGTAGGAGTGAATTTATTCACGAAACACCAGCAGCATCGATTCGCGGTTAAAACCGCCAACGCTTAATGCGCTGTGTGCAATAACCGGTAACCACTGCCGCGAAGGGTTTCAATTTTCAAATCATCGGTCTGCGCCAATCGCTGACGCAAGCGACTGATGTACACATCCACAATGTTGGTTTGCGGGTCTCGCACCGACTGCCATACCCGGCTCAAAATCCGCTCCCTGGTCAGCACCTTGCCGGCGTTTTCCAACAAATATTGCAACAAGTCGAATTCCAACTTGGTCAGCTGCATTTCTTCATCCTGCAACCGGGCAATACGCTCATCCAGATCCAAAACCAGCTCACCACAGCCACAATCCAGCGTGCGGGTTTCCACCACGTGAGCCACCACAGGCCGACGTCCCAGCACTTCGATACGGGCCAGTAATTCATCAAAGTCGAACGGTTTGCACAGGTAGTCATCGGCACCTTCACGCAGTCCCTCTACACGGTCTGACACATCGTCCCGTGCGGTCAACAGCAGTACCATCGGCGGTACCGGCAGTCGTTTGATGTGGCTCAACAGGCTGACGCTGTCTTCATTGCCAAACATACGATCAAGCACGGCGACCTGCGGCTGCTCTTGCTCGATGGTAGTCAACAGCTTCAACACCGACGACTCACTCACCACCTCAAAGCCTTCCGCCCGCAAACCGCGCTCCAGAAAATTTAGCAGCGGCACTTCGTCATCAGCAATCAGAATTTTCATCAGCTCTTGTTCTCCAGGCTAACGCCGTTGGCGGTGACAGGAATCATCAGGCTAAACACCGAACCACTGGCCGACGACTGCGCCCGAATATCGCCATGATGCGCCTGCACAATGGCTTTGGCGATGGCAAGCCCCAGCCCCATGCCTTCCGCACGCGGCTTGAAGCGCACAAAGCGTTCGAAGATATGCTGCAAATCCGCTGGCGAAATCCCCTCGCCTTCGTCCACCACCTGAATCTGATAATACTCGCCGGTTTGAGTATCGGATCTCGACAGGCTAAGGGTCACCCGGCCTTCCAGCGGTGAATACTTGGTGGCATTGTCCATCAAAATCGCCACCGCTTGCTGCAAACGCTGCTCATCCGCCATCGCCAGGCACTCGTTCAGCTGCGGCGCAACTTCCAGATCAAACTGACGCTTGGGCATCAAACGCTGCCAGTGTCGACACTGATTCTGTACCAATTCCGCCAGATTCACCGGCGCAAGATGCAAGCGCAGCTCGCTCATTTCGGCACGCGCCAGCAACAACAGGTCGTCGACCAGACGACTCAGGCCCACCGCTTGTTCAAGAATGATATTGAGGGTTTCACGATACACGGCTTCGTCGCCGGTTTGCTGACGCAAGGTCACCTGAGCCTCACCTCTAATGACCGTTAGAGGAGTGCGAAGCTCATGGGACACATCGGCAATAAACT
The DNA here is from genome assembly GCF_056158645.1 of Oceanobacter sp. ABM4_470. NCBI lineage: Bacteria > Pseudomonadati > Pseudomonadota > Gammaproteobacteria > Oceanospirillales > Oceanospirillaceae > Oceanobacter > Oceanobacter sp. ABM4_470. The sequence goes on along the minus strand of NZ_JBSWTR010000001.1, from coordinate 672,531 downwards.
GCTTACGACGGGCATCCAGCATGGTCAGCTGATGGTTGGCCTCGGTCAGCTCGCGGGTGCGCTGCTCCACTTCAAATTGCAGCTGCTGGTTTTGCTGCTCTTGCTGTTGCTCGTGCTCCGCCAGCCGGGTAGCCAGCTGGTTCAACGACTGCACCAGAGAGTCGAACTCACTGTCGAGGTTTTCTGGCAAACGGGTTTTGTAATCGCCGGAGGCAATCAGACGGGTGCCAGTAGTGATTTCACTTAACGGCTGATAGAGCTGGTTAAACAGCCAGAAGCAGCCAAACACAATAAATGGGCCGACCAATACACCGAGCAAAATAGTGAACCACACCAGCGCGGTATTGAGCGTATCAATACGGGCATTGGTAGCCGACACCATACGGCTCTGACGGGTAACCGCTGCGTTAATAGCCTCGCGGAACTGGTTGTCGATGGTGACTTCCAGCAACTGCTGAAAGCGCGCCCGCTGGCTTAATGGCGTTTGGTCGTTTTCAGCAATGATGGCCCGAAACTCGGTGATGATTGCTTGCAGCAAGGCTTCGAGTTCGTCGGTATCTTCCACACTGCCTTGAGTGAGTTGTTCGCCCAGGGCTTGCCGCTGTTCGATCTCCAGCTCCCGGATGATTCGCAACGACTGATCAATCAACTCCTGCTTGCGGCGCACCAACGCCTGGTTGGCATTGCGGCCGAAAATCAGCTCATCGGTAAGTTGCTTGAACAGTCGATAGGAAATACTCGAAAGCTGCTGGTGCTCGCTCAGCAGGCTCTGCGCCACCATGCTTTGCTTGAGGTTTTCGCGGGTAATATGAGCCGATACCGCCACGCCAGCCAAGGCGATAATCAGTACCGCCGCCGACAGAAAACCGAACAAAAACAGCTTTTTCTTGAACATGCATCACCCGTATAACCGACCGTAACACCAACCGCAGTTGAGACGTTATTTCAGGTGATCAGTATATCGGTTTTAGATTGGAATAAATGGTTTCGGTGCGTGAAGCTCCTGCAACGATTCCTTGCAGGAGCGCATTTATTCACGAAACTCTTTCAGGTTGGGCGGCGTCAACATTCCCGGTGTTATTCGCAGACAAACCAGCTGCTACGCGACGTGAGTGCAGGAGTGAGCTTGCTCGCGAATATTTTCAACGCTGATTCGCGGTTAAAACCGCTCCTACAAGGATTCCATGTAGGAGTGAATTTATTCACGAAACTCTTTCAGGTTGCACAGCGGTACAACACAGCGATTACGGCTCCACCGAACTATTCACCGGATTCTGCACCACTGCCATAGAGCAGATCACCAGAAGGATTACTAACGTCCTAATTTGGCGGCACAAACGCGTGGGCTATACTGCGAAGCAGAGCCCGCGTGTTTGTGCCCCCAACATTTGTTTGTTAGCTGCCACCTACTAATAATGATAGCGACACGAAATAACAGTAATTGCCGTATCATCCACGGCGTATACTAAACGATTAGTATCATCAATTCTGCGAGACCAGAAGCCCGACAGGTTTTCTTTAAAAGGCTCTGGTTTTCCTATTCCATCAAAAGGCGAACGTTGCACATCAGTAATGAGCTTATTGACACGCTTCAGAGTTTTCTTGTCCTGATTCTGCCAATAAACGTAGCTATCCCAGGCTTCATAAGTCCACGATAACAGCCGGTTACTCATCAATAAGTTCTCGCTGAGTCGTTTTGCCCTTTTTATACTGCTCTATTGAACGGTTTAAATGCTCAGCATTTGCTGGTGAACGGAGCAAGTGAACCGTTTCCATAAGGCTGTTGTAGTAATCCAATGACATCACAACAGCATCCTCGGAATCCCGGCGAGTGATTACCGTCGTATCCGCATCGTTGATGACGTTATCCAAAACAGACTTGAGACTGTTCCGAGCTTCAGTGAAAGAGACGATTCTCATGTCGGCACCTGACTTGTACATTACAGAGGACAAGTTTAGCCTAAGAGTGCAAACATGTACAAGATACCGTACATAGCCCTGTTTCTGGCAGCCAAGGCCTGACTATCCCAAGCCAGAGTGCAAGCGAGTTCTGTTGTAAAAACGATCAATATACTGTTTGAGCGCCGACTGTAACCCTGAGTATGTTTTTCAAATGTTGGCGGTTAACTTTTCCGCTTTCAGGCTGTGAAAGAACGACTCCATAGCTCCGTTGTCAGTACACTTTCCCGGTCGGTTCATGCCCGCAAATCATCCCTTTGCTACCAAGCAGTTTTTGCACCGCCTCAGCGCCATAATCACTGCCACGGTCTGTGTGAAAAATGATTCCTGAACCCTGGCTCCCACTAACTTTTAACGCTAGTTTCAATACCTGACATGTGACCCTGGCGGTTCTTTCATGGCTCAGTTTCCAACTCAGGATACGACGAGAAAACCGACCCATGACCGTCGACAGGTAGAACCACTGCTTGCCGACATTCAAGTACGTCACATCTCCCACCCATTGCTGGTTCAATGCGGTTGGTTTACCTGCATCAATCAAGCGATTCGGATGCTTGCTATAGCACTCTCTCGTGCCTTTTGAAGCTGGTTTGTAAACTCGTGAACAGCGTCTTCTCATTCCATGCCGCTTTCTTCGCTTTGCTCACGGTCGGTTTCGCTGCTTTTGATGGCAGTCGAGAAGGCTTCAACAGACCCTCCCGGTATTCTTTCCGCCATCGTGACAGCATGAACGGCTTAATTTCCGAAAACGTGGAACAAACGCTCTGCAACTTGCTGCACTTGAACATCCTCTTCAAGACTCATCTCAACCGCCGAGCGTTTAAATTCAAGCGACTATTGCTTTGTCTTTTTCTGGTTATTGTAAGCTGGCATAGAACACCTTTTCGTCGTTAAAAAGGTGTCCGGTAAAATGGGGGAAGATCATAAGTCCCGCTTTAACTGTTTGTTATATTTCGTTTTTCACTAAACGTGAGTGGTAAGCATCAAGTTCTTTGCACACTTCTCGATGTTTGGTGTCAGATTTAGCAAATTTATCGCGGCAAGCTTGAGCAAAACCATCATCTTTGCCCCAATCTTTAGCAGCTATTATTTGATTATTCATTTCGGCTAAGTAACCACTTTTTAAATCAAGGAGAGCTTTGAAGCGATTCAGCTCATTTGCCTTTTTAGCTTCCTTAAAAGCCCAGCGAGCATAAAAAGCTGATAATCCTGCAACTAAAACAGCAATAAGTGATATAGTTTCAGCTGACATAGTGCCAAATTCTCCTAGAAATATAACGCCCGCGCAATAAGCGCGAGCTAGCGAGCGTATTTATTGACGCGTTTGTTAAATATTCTTATAGCCATGAACACAGATGCAAATAAAAACCCCAACCCCATTAGGGTATTAAGTGGCTTTATCATACGATCAGACTTTTTATCTATGTAATCGGTATAATTTACTTTACCTACATTAAAGTGGAATACCTCTACTTCTGGATATAAAAAGAAAATGTATTCTATTTCATAAAATATACTTGCAGTTTTCTCAACATCGCGTTCAGAAAGTCTCTTAAACCCACTGACGCAGGGTCTCTTGAATTTTACAACTTTCCCATCTACTCCGGTTATCGCAATCGTCTGAAGGAAACGTCCTTTTATAGGTTTATTACAAGGGCTAACACTAGAGATCTGTCCTTCAGTATATTCTAACTCATGCTTTTCGGGAAAAGGCTTTAAAGCCTCTGTTAAAAAGAAACAACCGCTGACAAACAGTATAATTGCATCAAGGTATTTCATAGCACTCATTTATATTTAACGCCAAGCTTTGGGGCAGCCGAAACGCAGTGTAGGCTGTCCCAGCCGCGATAGCGGCGACAACAGCGCCTTGTTAAATGTTTTAGCTAAATACCTTGGCAAGAATCACCCCTATAAAAATTAACAGCGCCCATATCACTTGAGCAAACGGAGACGCCCGAAGCCCTTTGAAAATAGAAAGAACCAATAGGCATAAAAACCCAGCCACAACATAAACACCCAAGCCGAAAATAATAGCCGTGCCATCAAATGTGGTTGCTGCAACTTTAGAGTAACCACCTAACTCAGATATCTCGGAGCCAGCTTTCTCCACGTACTCAGCTACTGCATAAATTGTTGCAAGCCATGTCAGCAGCACGCTAAATGCAGCCAGTAGGATCGCCTGCCAGGATCTTACATTTTCGAATTGTGGAAGCAGCTTATTCATGGATACATTTAACGGCCAAAGCAGCGGCGCGCGTTAGCGCGTCCAGCCCGAAGGGCGATGCTGCCTTTGCTTGTTAAGTGTTTTGCACTTAAGCCGTTTGTATTGTCCATAGATATGCTAACCCTAGCGATACAATACTGACTAAAGATACCTTTAGTATTTGTTTTCTGTGCCTGGCGGCAACGTAAGCAATTAGCCCTAGGTTGCCCACTACGAGATATGGTATAACCAAGCCGAAATAATATGGCATTGGAAAAAGGCCGATTAACACTGCTGCAAATGAAAGTACTACAACAAGTGCGAGCACTAACGGTAACAGCCAAATTTTCTCAAGAGCTTTGCTCATTCTCGATTAGACACTTAACGCCGCAATAAAAGGCGAGCGTTAGCGAGTCCAGCCCACGCTTTTTGTGGGCGATTTTTAATTGCCTTGTTAGGCCATAACTTTTGCATTGGCACTCTCCGCCTGGACAGCCAAAACCGCACCAGACATGAAATCAATTGCTGTAAGCCATTGTGGCTCAGCTTTTTGATTGGGCTCAACCATAATGACACCTTCGAGCCATTCTTCATCTACCCAATATCCAAAGGAGTTTAAGCAGTCGTCTTCCGTGAAAGGCGTTTCTGAGTCTCGCGGCATAAAGCGAAATTCACTCACTTCGTTGAACTCGATAGTTAATGCCTTTGGCGTATCTAAATCTACCCAATCACCTTTCGAGAGCTCCCAGATTAATACTAGTTTGCGCTCAGCTATCGAATACTCCAGATTCTTGAAATCGAAGTTATTGTGCAAATCAAGTTCGTAACTTCCTTGCACTAGATAAATACCGTCAACAATTTCGTAGTTTCGATTCATAGGGGCCTAACGCCTTGCTTTGGGGCAGCCGGAACAGAGCGAAGCGGCGAGTAGGCTGTCCCAGCCGCGCAGCGGCGACAACAGCAACTTGTTATAAGCTTTTTCCACTTAGCTTTGCTCTCATTGCCCGTAAACCAACCGGTTTTAATGTGCAGTACTTTGCAAAGACAAACTCGCCTAAAAAAGGCAGCAGTATGAGCACGACACCAAAAACTACCCAACTTTCCGTGAACAAACCTAATACGACAGCTATTGACGGAATGAACGCACCGACAAAAGCTAGAAACCACTTTGACAGTGCTGTGTATTCGTATTGAAAAAAACATTTATCACAATGCATACGATTCGAAAAAGACAGCATCCTGACTTTAACCGACTGGTCGCTACATTGTGGGCACTTTCTCATCATGGCTTATAACAGCTTTATTTCTGAGCATGCGCGTTTTGTCGGTGGCTTATATTGTTGCAAATCATACCCAAGCCTCTGATTTCTATGGCCATTTTCCAGTTGACCCAGCAGCTCAACGCCGACTAAACGCGCATGCGCGTTTTTCCATCCTTGATGGCACGCAAAGCAGTCTCTCCACTTTTGCCAACCACTCTAATTTCAACCACTTACGCTAACAGCTGCTGGAAAAACGAGCAACCAATTCTGACAAAACACGCATGCTTTCGCCTACTCCATTGATATACTGTTCATTCATACAGTTCTCTCGGGAGGGGTAGAACCATGAGCAAAAGCCCATTCATCAATCAGATTTCCAGGTTCATGCGGCTAAACGGATACAGCCTAAGAACAGAGAAAACTTACCTGCAGTGGATCAAATGCTTTATTCGACACAGTGGTTTACGCCATCCAGGTGAAATGGGTCCGCCAGAGGTCATGTGTTTTCTGGAACATTTGGCATCAGACCGTCATGTGTCATCCAATACTCAACGTGTTGCACTGAACGCTCTGGTGTTTTTGTACGATAAATTCCTTGAACAACCGCTCGGAAAACTGGATTTCCGACAGGCAAATAAACCCCGAAAGATACCCACCGTGCTTTCTCCTCAAGAGGTTGCAGCAATTCTGCAGCATATGAGAGGCCGAGATCATTTGATCTTTTCGTTATTATTTGGATCTGGATTGCGCATCACAGAGTGCTTGCGCCTGCGCATTAAAGACGTCGACTTCTCAGCAGGCTCTTTAACGGTTCATGATGGTAAAGGCGGTAAGGACCGAGTGACTATTCTGCCCTCCAGTGTGCATCAAAGCCTTCGGGAGCAAATTCAGCAGAGCATTGCGATACAGCAGCAAGATAATTTGAAAGGTATCGGGCCATCTTTGCCCGATGCGCTTGGCAAAAAGTACCCGAATGCTTTCAGGCAGCCAGCATGGATGTTTCTATTTCCCTCGAGCGGTGTTTGCAACCATCCGGTCACGGGCGTGCTATGTCGGCATCACCTGCATGACTCGGTGCCCCGTAAAGCATTAAAAGCCGTGCTACTCAAAGCCGGTATTTTTAACAAACGCGTGAATTGCCATACCTTCCGGCATAGCTTTGCGACCGAGCTATTACGATCGGGTCGCGACATCAGAACCGTGCAAGAGTTGCTGGGCCACACCGATGTGGCAACCACACAGATTTACACGCATGTGATCGGGCAGCATTTTGCGGGTACAGAAAGCCCGTTGGATCGGCTTTCCATTTAACGTTTCCAGTCGTAATCAGCAATTTCCGTAAATAGCCTGTGTACCATGCCTCGCCTCCAGCCCTGACCTTTCCCCTTTACGCAAGCTCTGCACTACCAGTGTGTAGGAATTGTCGATCATGCGTTCGATTTCTCCTTGTGGCAGCGAGCCGTCAAGTACTACGGTGTTCCAGTGCTTTTTGTTCATGTGGTAGCCGGGTTGAACGGCATCGAATACATCACGCAGTTCGATGGCTTCTTGCGGGTCGCATTTGAGGTTGAGGCAGTCGTGGCCGTTTCTGTGGCTTAGCAGCGCGAACATTTTGCCCATAATCTTGTACACCTCGGCTTCCGGGCCGAAGGGATAATCCAGCTGTGCTTCGGGTTTGCTGGCCAGATACTGTTTTACTGCGTCCAGATTGCTGTTCATTGCTTCTGCCTTTTTCGATTTGGTATTTCTCAAGCGGCTCTCGTCCCAAACACCTCTTGTCCCGGCATCTCATCATGCAAAGGTCGTGAGGCTCGTTACTCTGGTCAGAATTTATGCCTGATTAGCTGGCTGCACTGGTAGTAGGCATGCGGTTGTAGACACAGGGTTGCAGGCATTTTGAGCCAGCTGAACTTTGGTGCCGTTTATCGGCTGTTGGCTTGACGATGCTGCTGGCTAGTCGCTCAATGATTGAACAACAACCTCCCTGAAACCACTTAAAAATAACAAACAAGGATGTGTTTATGTGCGTTAAAACCCTGCTCTCCCTGTGCTTGTCGTTCACTGTTACCGCTTTCTCTGACGGTGTTCTGGCCGATGCCCCAAATAATCCGAAAGGTGATTCACACAGCGATTCATACGGAGATGCCCTGCCTCAGCAAAACACCAGCGACCTCAGCTACGAAAATTACGTGCACTCAAACAACCGCTTCAAGTGCCTTTACGGCTACGCTGCCGAAAAAACCGGCGACCACGAAGCCGCCATGGCCATTTTCAACAACTGCATTGAACGCTGGGAGGATGTGTATTCGATGATTTGGCTGGCGCAGATGTACGAAGCCGGTGTATCCATCCCGCAAGACCTGCAGCGTTCCACCTCGCTGATGAAACGCGGAGCTCACGTACACGACCCTGCCGGGTACGCCACCCTCGCCCGCTATCACTACGGCAAGGCGCTGTATTTCGGCGTTGGCACCGAACAGGATCGCGAGGAAGCCGTACGCTGGTTACGATTGGCTGCACTGGAAGGGTTAGCGGATGCCAGCGAGTTTCTGAAGCAACAAGGCATCGGCGAAAAGTGATTGCCGCTGTTTGCCCAAACAGGAAGCTGCTGACTCAGGCATCCGCCTGCAAGGTTTGCATCACGCTTTGATCAACCTGAATAAAGCCACGCTTGGGCCGGTCGAGGTCGATAATGGTGAATACAATCAGGGGGATCAGCAGCGATACCAACACAATCGGCACCGTCATACGTTTGCCGCTGAGGCCTGATGAGTAACCCATCATGTCGCCGTTGACGACGAATACAAAGAACAGCAACAACAGAATGGTTTCAGGCACATGCTGCTGCAATATGGTGTTGCGCTTGCCTTGGGCGTCAATCATGTCGTTGAGCGAGTTCAGAAACGCGCCGGTGGTTACCGGACGGGGGTCGGCATCGGTGGCTTGAGTGACGATGTTCCACAGCTGGTTTTGCAGCTCTACCGCTCGTTCGTTATAGCGGGCACGCTCTTCTTCGCGGGTCAGGTCGACAGAGCCAACTTCGGCCCGTAGTGCCACGTATTGCTTCAGTGCTGCGTCTGCCTCATCACGGTACGCGTCCGGTAAGAGTTTTACCCGCAACATGGCGGTGCCAATGGTATTAGCTTCATCGATCACCGCCATGCTGCGAGCATCGTAGCGCTGCATCGACATGCTGAAGGTAAAACCCAACAGCAATGCCAGCAAGCCCAGAATGCTGCCCTGAATGGAGCCCGTCATGGCTTTCACTTCGTCGTCGGTTTTGGCTTGCACATAGCGCCCGGCCCGAAAGCCCAGTTCGTTAAAAACAACGATGGCCACAAACAGCACAACCGCAATGGTGATGCTGCTGACGCTGTAAAGCAGTTCGGTAGATGGCATTGAACAGTCCGGGAAAGAAATTGGAGAAGAGAGACCAGAAGCAAGCGGGACGCTTGATAGACCTGCTTTCACGGCAAGTATGATCAATTTGCCAGCGCATTTTTCAGCTTTTGAGTGTTCGCGCTCAGGTAAATCAGGCGGGCTAATGAACCACAAACATTCAGCAAAAGAAAAAGCCCGCGAACGGGTTGCGTACGCGGGCTTGTGTTCAGCTTAAAGCACAGTCGTTGCTATCGCTGCTCAAAAACGCGGTTTAGACGCGATCAGGCGCGGATATAGGCCCAGCCAGCCATTTGCTGGTGTGCCAGATACTGCACCGCCGCGTCAATCACACGTACGCCTTGCTGAGCAGTCAGTTCTTGCATACGCAGGCTGTTGCCGCACACCACCAGGCGAGAAACGATGTCTTCGTCGGTGAGGGTCACCGCCAGCGCTGCCGCCGGACCATTCACTACAATTTCAATCTCTGCGTCGGCTTCCAGCTTCAGCAGGTTACGGGCGTTGTTCTGGGCGCGCTTGAGGGCGTCCGGTGTAGGGGCGTGAATCAGCAGTTGGGTAACGGCCATGGAATCATCCTTTCAAAAAACAGCGCCTGCGGTCAGACACCTGATTTCTATTCGATTATTGCTATTCAGTTAAAGCGCGTTGGCGATCTGTTGTGCCAGTTGCTGCAGCTCATCACTGCCACGACGACGTGGGCGCGGCAGTTCAATGCGCTGGTCCAGCGCGACATTGGCCGGTGAGCCAGACAGAACAATCACTCGGTCGGCCAGATACACGGCTTCTTCGATGTCGTGGGTAATGAACATTACCGCTTTGCGCATCTGCTCCCAAATAGCCAGCAGCTGGTCCTGCAAGTGGTGGCGGGTAATGGCGTCTACCGCACTGAACGGTTCGTCCATCAACAGCAAATGCGGATGCACAGCCAGCGCCCGGGCAATTCCGCCTCGTTGTACCTGACCACCCGATAGCTGGTGTGGCCAACGGTCGGCAAATTCTTCCAGTCGGGCCAGCTTGATCACTTCATCGACTCGCTGACGCTTTTGTTCCTTGGTCAACTTAAGCCCATTCAAACCGTAGGCAATGTTGCTGCGCAGTCGACGCCACGGCATCAAACGGCCGTCCTGGAACACAATGCCGCGGGAGCGCCGGGTATCGTCTTGTTCAACCTTGAGGTCAATGGTGCCACTGCTGGCAGTCGCCAACCCCGCTACACAGCGTAGCAAGGTCGATTTGCCAACCCCGGAACCACCCACCACTGCGATAAATTCACCGTCTTCCATGCGCAGGTTCAGATCGGCAAATACCGGCTTCGGATTGTTACCGTAGTGGTAGCTCAAGCCTTCAATATTCAGGATGGGCGCCATGTCAGAACTCGCTTTTCAATCAAACCAAACAGGGTATCGCTGAGGGTGTACACCAACGAAATAATCAGCATGTAAACCACCACCACTTCGTAGGCACCGACGCCTGCTGCCGCGTTCATTTCTTGGCCCATGCCGGGTACACCCAACAGTTCGGCGGCAATCAGGGTCATCCATGCCTGACCAATGCCAGTACGAATGCCTGAAAAAATACCCGTCGCAGCGCCCGGCAGGGTCACCTGCAACGCCTGTTTCAGATGGCCGTTCTGACCAAAGGCATTGGCCAGCTCGTAGAAACGCGGGTCAACGTTGCGTACGGCAGAATAAGTAGCGAAGTAGTTCACCCAGAACACCCCGATGGCGATCACAAACGCCGCACCAGCATGGCTGACCTTGAACCAGGCGATCGCGAAAACGACCCACGCCAGGGGCGGAATCGGCCGCAGAATACGCGCCAGCCAGGCATGCAAAGCGTCCAGCAGCGAGGAAGACGCCGCCAGCGTGCCGACCAGGAATCCAAGCACCGTACCAATTGCCAGACCCCAACCGTAATGCACCAGACTCGAAAGAATGGCAGGCATCAGGCGGTCGGATTCCCATTCATCCATCAAGGCCTGCGGCAAGGCAAACGGGTCAGGGATGGTGCCAGCTGCCGCCCAGCCAGCGGCCTGGGCGTATTTCCACAGCGCAACGAAAGCCGCCACGCCTGCAAATCCCAATAATGCCCGCCCCCAACGAGAGCGAGTCAAAGGATGAGGCTGTTGTGCCATTGCGACGTATTACTCCTGGGTCAACGTTTGCTGGTTCAGTGCGTTGTAGAAACGCACATCGAACAGGGTGTCCAGATCAACCTTGGCCTTCAGAGTGCCCTGCGCGGCCTGGAAGTCACGCATCACACGAGTACCTTCGATGATGGCGTTCGGGTCGGCCTGGAAACCATCGTGAGAATTCTTGATGGCGTTCAATACGATTTTGGCCGGCAGACGACCACCACCAACGTACTTGCCTACTGGCTTGGCCGCGGCTTCAGGGTCGTTACGCAGCAGGTTGGTAGCGTCAACATGGGCTTTCACCAGCGCCTGTGCCAGCTCTGGCTGGTTGTTGATCAGGGATTCACGCATCACCAGTACCGCACCTGGCTGGTTCGGGAACATACCGGAACCGGAAGCCACTATTTTGGCGTCCGACTTGCGATCCATCACGATGCTGACCACCGGCTCCAGAATGGCAGCGCCGTCGACGGCATTGGTCATCAGGGATTGCTGTACCTGAGCCGCGCCCTGATAAATGATTTCGATGTTGGCGCTGATTTCGTCTGAAGTCAGGCCCAGCTGCTGACGCAGCCAGTATTGCAGTACGGTTTCTGGCACAGAACCTTGTGGAAAGGTGGTGATGACCGGCTTACGGCCCTTGTCGGCCTTGAAACGGGCAAACGCGGTTTTGGCGTCGCCATTGGCAAAGTACGGCGCCAGATCGCCTAGCGTCACCATGCTGATTTGCTCAACAATGTTGGACGCAACCACCTTGATGTCGGCACCCTTGGCACGGGCAACCATAGCCGGACCAATACCCAGATACGCAACGTCCAATTGGCCCGCCAGCAGCGCCTGCACAATCGCAGGACCGTTCTGGAACTTGAACAGCTCAGGATCAGTAACACCGGCGCCTTCCAGCGTTCCATTCTCCAGCACGATGAATGCCTGAGACACAGGAACGATTGGCATATAACCAACCTCAAGGGACTCGTCGGCTGCAGCCAGATTACTCCAGCCAAACAACACCAACGTCAACAGAGTCATGAAACGACGCATGAAAGCACTCCAGTTAGTTGAATTTTCGGGAGGCTGAATCCTATATAAATTAAATAAAAATGAAAGTTGTTATTCATATCGTTTTGGCCTATCGATATTGGATTTTCCAGACCAGCCGACTGGCGATTTAAATGAATACGGGGAAATCACACTGGCTTTGCAACTGGCCGGACCTGCAAACGCGTCACAATTCCGATCATCAGGAACAACCCGGCAGCCCTATACACAGCCCCTGAAATGGCCCCTTACACAGCCCCGGCTTCCAAACATGGCCTGGTTGACTTCCTGCTCCAGCAACGATAAAACGTTCGATATAAAGAACGTTCCTTTTATAGAACAGTTTGATTGTCGACAGTGAACCGCGCTAAAGCGGTTCCCCTACCCAAGGGCCATTCAATGGAAAAACCCAACTTCGCCACGCTTGGCCAAAATCTGCAATCTTTGCGGCTGGCTCAAGGCTTGTCGCTGTCGCAGCTGGCTGCCAATGCCGGGATCGCCAAGTCCAATTTGTCGCGCATCGAGCAAGGGGAAGGCAACCCCACCATCGAAACCATCTGGCGACTGGCGTTGCAGTTAAACGTGCCGTTTGGCGATTTGATTGCCCGCGCCGATATGGCGTGGGGAGAAAACGGCGTTCAGGTGCGATTGATTGATCAGGGCACAGACAACCCGCGGGTGGATGTGTATTGGATGTCGTGCGCGCCTCACAGTGTGCGGGAGTCTGAACCCCACTTTGCCGGTACGGTGGAGTCAGTGACCATGGTCAGCGGCGAGGTGAATGCTGGCAACACCGGCGAGTTGAAAGCCCTGCGCGCGGGCGACACCTTCACTTTTGACGCCTCACGGCCGCACAAGTACCAGACCGACGAACTGTGGGCGACCATGATGGTGGTGGTCACCTACCCGAAAACCGAGCGGCAGCCGGCCCCTCTAACGAGCGATAGCGAATGAATATACCCGAAGCGACGCCGCCGGGTTCCGCCTGGAAACAAGGACTGAAAGACGCACTGCCCCTTTTAGGCGCGTATATCCCCATCGCGATTTCGTTCGGTCTGATTTCCATTCAGTCCGGCTTTGGCGTTCTGGAAACTATTTTAATCTCGGTATTTATTTACGCAGGCGCTTCGCAGTTTCTGTTTGTGGCCATGGTCGCTTCGGGCTCGCCCTTATGGTTGGTGGTGATCATGACCTTGCTGATCAACGCCCGCCATATGCTCTACGCACCGAACATCACAGCGTATCTGGGCAGCGACAAACGCTGGATTCCGTTGATGCACTGCCTGACCGACCAGATTTTCGCGCTGTCGCTAACGATTCTGCCGAAATTGGCAAAAGAAGACCGCATGGCCTGGTACACCAGCGCGGGGCTGCTGGCGTGGTTCAGCTGGATTGCCGGTACTGCGATTGGCGCTATCGCCGGCGACGAGCTGACCCAACGCTGGCCGTTAATCAATGACGTGTTGCCGTTTGCCCTGCCCGCGCTGTTTTTGGTGCTGGTTACGCCACGTTGTACCAACCGCGTGTGGACTGCGGCATTAGCCTGCGCCGCAGCGTTGGCATTGATGGTGAAGTTGCTTGGCTACCCCAACGTTGCTATTCCGCTGGCGGCCGTTGCCGGGGCGTTGGTGTTTTACGCTTTGAAGCCTCGTATACCACAGCCAGAGGTTGAATCAACCGAGGTAAAACAGTGAGCAATGAGATTTGGCTAACGATGGTTAGTATTGCCGTGGGCACCTACCTGATTCGGCTGGTGCCTTATTTATGGATGCAACGCAAATTGACCCAAAGCCAGAGCGAGAACATGCTGGCCGATACACCGGATTGGCTTACTGTTCTGGGGCCAGCCATGATCGCGGCCATGTTTGGTACGTCGCTGGTGCCGGTGCATCCGGGCATGGTGTCTTGGATCGCCAGCGCCGTTGGTATTGTCGCCACCTTGTTGGTTTGGCGCAAAACCCGTTCCATGGGGTTACCCACGTTTGTTGGGGTAATGGTGTTTGGGCTCGTCGAAGTGGTGTTTGGCTAACCCCATCCATTGGCCGAATTGAATTGCCCACCTTGCGCACAGCCAACCATCGCAGGCAAGCCTGCTCCTACGGGGTTACTACTGTAAGTCGGATAAGCTTGCGCCATCCGACAAGGGGACTGCCAGAAACACGTCAGATGGCACCCGCTTCGCGTTTTTATCTGACCTACGGGGTTAGCGAGTGTGATTATTCCCCGGCCAATACGATCTTGTATTGCTCGCCGAAGATTTCGATCACGTCACCGTTGAGGATTTTCTTGCGCTTTTGGGTTTCCAACTCGCCGTTCAACAGCACTTCGCCGTTTTCGATCATCAGCTTGGCTTCACCACCGCTGGAGGCGATGTTTTCGAATTTGAGGATTTTGAACAGTTCAACCGGTTCGCGGGTGATGATGATGTCTTGCATGGGGTATCCATTAGGAAAAGTGGTGACAGCGCGATATCGTGGCGAATAGCAGAGGTTTGGCCCTCAGAAAAATTCGGGCTGCCCTGAATAAGCGGGATGATAGCAGCTAAATGCGGGAACTCGCGCGGCTGTTTTGCGGTTAGCCGTTAAACGACAGGCATAAAAAACGGGAGCAAACATAGCTCCCGTTTTTTTGTTTAGCTGATAAGCACCAGACGCCCGACTCCGAGCGCCCGACTACTCATTACAGCATGCCACGGCCTTTCTTGGCAGCGGTACGCAGACGCAGAGCGTTCAGCTTGATGAAACCTTCTGCATCTTTCTGGTCGTATGCACCCGCATCGTCTTCGAAGGTCGCGATGGCTTCGTCGAACAGGCTGTCTTCAGACTGACGGCCAACAACGATCACGTTGCCTTTGTACAGTTTCAGACGCACGTCGCCGTTAACGACTTTCTGGGTTTCGTCGATGGCAGCTTGCAGCATCTGACGCTCTGGAGACCACCAGTAGCCGTTGTAGATCAGCTCGGCGTACTTAGGCATCAGGGAGTCTTTCAGGTGAGCCGCTTCACGGTCCAGGGTGATGGACTCAATCGCGCGGTGTGCTTTCAGCAGTACGGTACCCGCTGGGGTTTCGTAGCAGCCGCGAGCTTTCATGCCCACGTAACGGTTTTCAACGATGTCGGTACGACCGATACCGTTAGCGCCCGCCAATTTGTTCAGCTCTTCCATGATGGTGGCTGGAGACTTCTCAACACCGTCGATGGCGCACGCGTCACCGTTTTTGAAGCTCAGGGTAATGTAGGTTGCTTCGTCCGGAGCATTCTCTGGAGAAACAGACCACAGCCACATGTCTTCTTCTGGCTCTGCCCATGGATCTTCGATCAGGTCACCTTCGTAGGAGATGTGCAGCAGGTTGGCATCCATGGAGTATGGCGACTTCTTGCCTTTCTTCTTCTCTACGTGGATGTTGTGCTCATCACAGTAGGCCATCAGTTTTTCGCGGGAGTTCAGGTCCCACTCACGCCATGGCGCGATCACTTTGACGCCTGGCTTCAGCGCGTAGGCACCCAGTTCGAAACGAACCTGGTCGTTACCTTTACCAGTTGCACCATGTGCGATGGCGT
Organism: Oceanobacter sp. ABM4_470; assembly: GCF_056158645.1. Classification (NCBI taxonomy): domain Bacteria; kingdom Pseudomonadati; phylum Pseudomonadota; class Gammaproteobacteria; order Oceanospirillales; family Oceanospirillaceae; genus Oceanobacter; species Oceanobacter sp. ABM4_470. The sequence continues at coordinate 656,976 of NZ_JBSWTR010000001.1, read as the reverse complement.
CGGCACCGGTTTCGTTGGCAATTTCGATCAAACGCTTGGAGATCAGCGGACGAGCGATGGAGGTACCCAGCAGGTACTCACCTTCGTAAATGGTGTTGGCACGGAACATCGGGAATACGAAGTCGCGAGCAAATTCTTCGCGCAGATCGTCGATGTAGATTTCCTTGATCCCCAGGGCTTCGGCCTTGGCACGTGCTGGTTCTACTTCTTCACCCTGACCCAGGTCGGCAGTGAAAGTTACCACTTCGCAGTTGTATTCGGTTTGCAGCCACTTGGCGATTACGGACGTATCCAGACCGCCAGAATAGGCCAGCACCACTTTTTTGATGTCTGACATGAAATTCTCCAGATGAATTCTGCCTGTGGAAGAAACCACCAACAGGCGCCGCACCAGACGGGAACGGCCTAAGAAAAAGGGCAGCATTCTAACGAGATGCCACCCTTTTATCCAGCCATGACGATTAAATGAATTGATATTAGAGACTGTTTTTTCCGAATTTTATTCGGTTTTATGGTTTTCTCTAAAATAAAATTCAAAAAAGGCGCTTATTTGCACAGCTTTAGAGCAAATAAGCGCCGTTTTCACATAGGTTTCACAAACAGTGCGACAACTCCACTGCACAGGGTGATCGCACCAGAGCAGGATCAATTACATTCAACCGCCGTCATGGTGCTGCTCCACTTTTCTTGACTGTCAGAAGAATCGAAGTCGCGGGCAATAAGCACATCACCGTACTTGCTTACGTAGAATGGGATGGTGGTAGTACCGAAGGTTACCGACATAACCCCACCGCTCAACCCATTGACGGTGCCTGATGCACTGTCTACTTCACTGTAAGTATCCAGAGAGCCTTGCAGTCCAGGCGCTGAAGCTGACTCTCCATTGCCATCGGTGTAGTTGTAGTACTCCACCATCAAGCCCAGCTCCAGCTCATTATTGCTTATGCCCGAGATGGTCACCTGGGTTTCACTGGTCACGGTCAATGTGTTGGACTCAGTGCCCATATTCACACGGGCAAAGTTATCACCGCTGAACGCTCCACCAGCGAAACTGTTGATCATGCAGTACTCGCGCCCTACCAGATCAGACATTGCCGTGACTTTCTGCGGCATGGCATCCTGCAGAGCTTCAATAGAGGCCTGCAACTCAGAAATCAGACTCGCGTTGTCATTCACCGCGGTGGTGATTGCGCTGAAGTTGCCATTCACCTCAGACGCCTTGGCTGCGGCACCAGACTCAAATGTGGTGAGTGAGCCTACTGTCCCCGCTCGCACAGAAGGGATAGCACCAAGGGCCAGGGTAGACAGGGCGATAGCAGAGATAATCCGTGTTTTCATAACATGCTCCAATTCTTTGTATTCGTGCCGGTGGCATGTCCAATCAAGACCACCGGGCCGGGAAGGCGGGCGCTTATTGCCAGTTCGCCTCATCCCAGTTGAAGTTGTCCCAGGTCGCTTCGCCTTCACAGGCATCGCCTACCCCGTTCTGATCGGAATCAGCCTGATCGGCGTTAGCGACGGTCGGGCAGTTGTCGGCTGGATCGTCAATGCCATCCTCATCGCCGTCGCTGCTGCTCGGATATGGGTCGCTGTTGTCACCCAAACCATCGCCGTCGGTATCCGTGTCTTCAGAAGGGTCTTCCGGGAAAGCATCCGAGTTATCACCAGTACCATCACCATCGGTATCTGTCGTTTCGGTCGCGTCATTCGGGAAGGCGTCTTCGGTATCGACAACACCATCGCCATCAATATCGGATTCAGCATTCGCTGCTTCAGGCTCAGAGCTGACCGTGCCATCGCTTAGGCTTTCGGTGGATTCAAGTACCTGTGTCGTGTCGGTTTCAGAAACCAGTAATGACTCAACGTTGCCAACCGTCGTGTTTGTGCCAGGAATCACCTTGTTGGAAACGTCTTCTTCCACAACGGCCTGAAGGTCATCAGAGGAAACCGTCGCCAACAGAGCGATTGGGCCAGAAGAAGACTGGCCGTCGATCACGCCATCGGTCAAATCCTGGGCCAATACATCGAACACCTGCTCGGCTGTCGCATCACCTTCCAGCAGGGTTTCAGCGATGTCATTCACAACGACGGCAATCCCTTCGATCGCCTGACGATAGAGCAGGGTTTGCTGAAGCTGAGCATCGGTTGCAGTATCCGAAACCACCAGCGGTGGAGTATTCAGCAGGTCAGCATCGGTCGACCAGCCAAAACCCACCGTCGCCAGAACCTGTTGTACGGAAAGCGTCAACGCGGCTTCAAACTCGTCCACCGTAACCACGCCGTCGCCATTACCGGAATATGGCGCTGAGGTATCGGCCTGCAGTTGCGCAAGGCTTACTGCCAGACTGGTGAGTGGTGAGGCGTAAACAGAACCCCCGGCGATCACAGTGTCGGCATCAATAACCGTGGTAAAGGTAGTGATCAATGGCACTGTGCCGGTATTGATGTCTGTTGTTGCCGTTGAGGTCGTGAATTCAACCACCAGCTTTTCACCCGCCAGCACGTCGCTGATCGACATACCACTGATAAACGAAGTTTCCGCCGTAGTCCCACTGGTTATCAGGTCACCTTTTAAATTTGCAGCCAGCAGGTCCAGTTCATAAACAGCCACACTGGCCTGAGCTACCGGGCCTTTAACGGCTACCCCCGTCAGGGACACTTGCTGCGGCTCCTGTTGATCGTCGGAGCTACCTCCGCCGCCTCCCCCGCCACAGGCAGTCAGGGATAGCGCACTTGCGACCCCGAACGCCCAATATGAATACCTGGTCAACGCCATAGACAACATCCTCCGTGGGCCACCTTCAGCCCGCTGTTGCTGGTTAGTATTGAGTGGGACAAATAATCAAGGCGCTATTGCCACAACGCCCTGAAACCTAATCCGCATATCCAAAAACTATCTGATTTTGTTAAGGGAATACACCCCAACAAGCTGACGCTTCGACACGATACCCAACAATCCCTTTACAAAGTGGGTGTCAGTTTTGGAGTTTGTTTTTAGAAACAGATGCTTAGCTGAGCAACTGTGCAGCAGGTAATTTCGGGTCAGTATTTGTACAGTTAACATTCTTCTTAATAAGAATAGTGCCTGGCACAACCAAAGAGAGTGGAAAACATGCAGCACTTCCGGCCGAATTTATTTCAGTCGCTATAATCGTCGCCCTTCAAATTCTTCTTTGTGGCTTCGTCGGTTGTTCGGCGAAGCATCTCAGGTACGCCAGGAGGGCGATAATGCCAGGCTTCCCAAAGCTACTTGTTACTGTTTCCTTATTGTTAGCCCTCAGCGGTTGTGGCGAGGAAGCGTCTGCACCGACGACTTCTAACAACGCTGAAGTGTCCAGTGCTCAGTCCGTTCAGCCACCGGCGACGGAACCCACCAACAGCGAACTGGCCACCCATAGCGACAGCCAGGTTAACAATGGCGAAAGCAACAGCCAGACACCCCCTCTAGATGACACCGACCGCTACGCCAATATTGAGCTGACCATCGGTGCTATTCGGGAAGCCACCTTTGACGGTGGTAGCACGGTGGAAATCCGTTTTTCGGCACCGCTGGATCACAGCCGCGACCTGAGCGATTTCATTCGGGTGAACAATCAACGCGCAAGCGGCGGTATTAGCTGGCTGTTTTCTGAAGACGGCAAGTCCCTGTTTATGACCGGTGCCGTTCCGGAAACCACTTACAAGATTAATGTCAGCCCCGGCCTGATGGCCTCGTCCGGCAAACAACTGGGCCAGTCGTATGCCAATACCGTGACGACCGCCTCCGCCCCACCGGTACTGTCGTTTGCCAGTGACGGCCATGTGCTGGTACCGGGCAGTGAACAGGGCTTGCCGGTCATTACTCGCAACATCAAAGAAGCCAACGTCACCTTTATGCGGGTTAACGACAACCAAATTGCTTCGGTGCTCGACCTGTTGGGCAATGGCACCCGTTCCAGCAACTACTACTTGCAAACCGTCAGCAAGCACGCCGAACTGGCGTACGAAGGCCGCTTTGAATTAACCAGCGATGACAACCGCCGCCGTCAGGTCAATCTGCCAATCAACCACATCAAGGAATTGCAGCTGCCGGGCATGTACGTGGCCGTCATGGATCAGCCCGCCAACTTCGAATACGAGCACCCTACAACCTGGTTTACCGTTACCGATCTGGGCCTGCATTTGCGCCAATACGATCACGGGGCCGAGCTGTTTGTACAAAGTCTGGCAACGACCATAGCCGTCGCCGGTGCCCGCATCGAACGCATGACAGGTAACGGCAGCCGTACAGACATTGGCAGCACCGACAAGGAAGGCCGCTTCCATCTTCGCAGCCGCCTGAATTCACAAGACATTCTGATTGTTCGCAAAGACGAATCCGTCAGTATCCTGCCACTGAACACCACCGCGCTGGACCTGTCGGCATTTCATTACAGCCAGCGTCCCTACCGGGTGCAGAACCTGTTTATCTATGCCCCAAGGGATCTGTACCGCGGCGGCGAAACCGCCCAATTTTCCGCACTGCTGCGTGGCGACGATGGTCAGCCGGTCAAAGCAGTGCCGTTGCGCGCCGACATCATTCGCCCGGACGCCCAGAAAGTCACCAGCGTCAGCCTGAAACCTCAGGCCGACGGCTATTACGAATGGCAATACGCCATTGCTGACGACGCCATGACCGGCACCTGGCGGGTCGAAGTCGACCTGCCCGACCGCTCAACCGCGACCTATCGCTTTAAAGTGGAAGACTTTATGCCAGAGCGCATGAAGTTAAGCTGGCGACCCGCCGGGCAAACCACCAACCCAGCCGAAGCCGATAATCGCCACACCGGAGCAGACGACCTCCTGGTTCCGGTACTGGGGGAATATTTGTACGGCGCTCCGGCGGCCGGCAATCGCCTCGACGTCAGCGTAGCCGTGCGGCCGGAACCACACCCGTTTGAAGGCTGGAAAGACTACTGGTTTGGTAACACCAACCTGCGCCAATGGAATAGCCACAACCAACAAGAGCTGGTGATGGATGAACAGGGCAAGGCCACCGTCAGCGTCGAAAACCAGTGGCCACAAGCGACCATTCCCATGGCCGTCGAACTGACGGGCAGCCTGTTTGAATCCGGTGGCCGTCCGGTCATTCGCCGTACCAAGGAAGTCTGGCTGCCCGGCAAGCAGCTGCTGGGCATTAAACCGGCTTTCACAGACCATGCTCCACAAGACGGTCTGGCCGATTTCGATATCGTTCTGACCGACGGAACCGAACAACTGTTCGACCGCACCTCCGTCAACGTCAGCCTGATGAACGTCACGCCGCGATACCACTGGCGCTACAGCAGCTCCCGAGGCTGGTATGACGAACGCGAAGAGCAGTCGGTGAAAGAGCTGTCGATGACTGTCGACCTCAGCAGCAAAGCGCCACTGCGACTGCAAGTACCGGTAGGTTGGGGCGAGTACCAGTTGTTGCTTACCGACCCGGACACCGGCCTGCAAGCCATGGTGCCCTTCAAAGCTGGTGACCGATCCTACTGGTGGCGCTCCGGGTCTGAATCCGATTCTGCCCAGCCACAACAAGTGACTCTGGCATGGGATAAAAAAGGCTACCGCAGCAACGACGTGGCGGTGCTGAACATCACGCCACCGGCCGCCATCGAGCAACTGCCACAAGCCAGTTACGACGCGCTGGTGATGGTTGAAGGCGACGGCCTGAAGTTCTTCAAACGGGTCAGCTTGCCGAAAACCGGTGGCACGGTCGATATTCCCATCGACCCGAGCTGGACCCAGCACAACCTCTACGCCAGCGTGTTGTATCTGCAACCCTCTGACAACCAGCAGCGCATCACCCCAACCCGGGCGGTTGGTCTGATTCATCTGCCACTGGATCGCACTGACCGCGCTCTGGAAATCAACCTGAATGCTCCGGAAAAGTGGCTGCCAAACCGCACCGTGAATGTCGATCTGGCGGTCACAGACAGCAGTGGCAAGGCGGTTTCTTCCGCCTGGGTTACCCTGGCAGCCGTCGACGTGGGCGTATTGTCGGTATCCGGTTTTGAAACTCCGCAGCCATTCGATTTCTTTTTTGCTCCGCGTCGTTATCAGGCCGACCAATACGACCTGTACCACCAGCTGATCGACTTCAATAACAGCAAACCCGCCACCCTCAAATTTGGTGGTGACGCCGCCATGGCACGCGGTGGTGATATGGCTCGTTCACAGGTGCAAATTGTGTCGCTGTACTCCGGCCGCGTAAAAGTGATTAACGGCAACGCCTCGATTCCATTGGCGCTGCCCGACTTCAACGGCCGGGTACGACTGATGGCCGTCGCGTTCGACAGCCAGCGGGTTGGCCATGCCGATGCCGAAGTCACCATTGCAGCACCACTGGTTACCCAGATGTCACTGCCGCGTTTTGCGGGCATCAATGACCAATCCCATATTGCCCTCGATCTGACCAACCTGAGCGGAAAGACCGCCACGCTGACGCTGCAAGCCAAGGCCTCTGGCCCAGTCGATTTTGACGCCGTTAACCGCACCATCGAGCTGGCACAGCAACAGAAAACCACGGTTACCCTGCCGTTTACGGCAACGTTGCCAGCCAAGGGCTCGCTGGGCCATATCGACTTTCACGTTACGGTCGATGGCATCGACGACTACCCGGTAGACCGTCATTGGCAACTGGTCAGTCGGCCAACGCTGGCGGCTGTGACCCAGCGCTACCGCGACCGTTTGAGTGCTGGCGAGAGCCTGACCATGAATGCCGACGAATTTGCCCAGTTGGCAGCCGCAGGCCTCAAGGGCGAGCTGATTCTGGACAGCCGTGTGAACCTCAACCCGGCCCACCAGCTCGACGAACTGCTGCACTACCCGTATGGCTGTCTGGAGCAATCGGTATCCAGCAGCTGGCCCTGGTTGTTTGTGCCGCAACAGCAAATCGACGACCTTAACCAGCGCCGCAATCGCCAATTCAAGCGCGAACAGGCGCTGACGGACGGCCTTAACCGAATCTACAAACGCCAGCTGTCTAACGGTGGTTTTACGCTGTGGTCACTGTCGGATGACTACGAACAGCACTGGCTGACCGCCTACGCCGCCGACTTCCTGACCGATGCCCGCGAGCAAGGCTATCCCATCAACAACTACGTGTTGGAACGTGCGATTCAGCGGATGCAGAAATACGTTCGTGGCCGTGCCGACAATCGTGAACGCTGGAGCGACGACCGCGACAGTTACCGCTTCGCCTACCGCAGCTACTCAGCCTATGTGTTAGCGCGCCATCGCCAGGTCACACTGGCAGATATTCGCAAACTGGCGTCCGGTGCGCCGGATTCCGCAACGCCGTTGTCACTGGTGCAACTGGCCGAAGCCGCGCGTTTGATGGGAGACCAACGCAAAGCCGACGAGCTGCTGCAAACCGCCCAGCAACACCAGCGCAGCCAACGCTACCTTGGCGACTACGGTTCACCGCTGCGCGACAAGGCCGCCATCGTTAATCTGTTGGGGCAGGCGAAAACAGCCAACGCATGGCGGGACGACCTTCTGTTTGAACTGGAGGCCGACCTGCGCAATCGCCGCTGGTTAAGCACTCAGGAACGTATCCAACTGCTGCAAGCCTCCAACCAGCAGGACCAGAACGGAACGCCATGGCAAGTCAGCATGACCATGCAACAACTGCCGCAAGCCGTGATCGACTCTGGTGCCTACCAGCCGGATATTCTGAGTGGCAGCAGGCAGCAACGAATGCCACTTAACAGCCAACAGCTGGGTTGGTTGCCAGCCGTGACCAATACCGGTGAAGAGTCGGTCAGTGCCGAGTTTATGGTGCAGGGCTACCTGCAAAATAACGCTCCGGTGAATCAGGGCGGCGTTACCATCCAGCGTCGTTATTTCAAACCAGACGGCACACCACTGGCGTTCGACAATGACCAGCTGACGCTGAAAACCGGCGATCGGGTATTGGTAGAGCTGCAAGTAAGCAGCAAGAAATACCGCCCGGACCTGATGGCCGTGGACCTGCTCCCGGCAGGGTTGGAGCTGGAAAATGAAAACCTGGCCAACGGTTCGGCCGGTGCAATAGACAAGGTACTGATCGACAGTACGCCGATCAGTGAATGGAAAGCCGACAGCCCATTGCTGCACCGGGAATTCCGCGACGACCGCTTTGTTGCCGCACTGGCGACTGGCAGCCGCTACGACAACGGCCGGGACCGCGCCCGCCTGTACTACGTTGCCCGTGCCGTCACGCCGGGGCAGTACCGTATTCCGGGACCACTGCTGGAAGACATGTACGACCCCGAAGCCCGTGCCATCGGCATCAGTACTCAAACGATGGTGATTAAGCCTTGAGCCGGCTCAAGCGCCGTCGCTGGCGCAATCGGCTGGAGGCACTGAAACGTGCCATCCCAACCGCCATACATGCGTTAGCCAATAGCCATTTGAGTGCCATCGGCAGGCATCTGGGTCAACGCGCTGGCCGCAGAGTCGCCCGGGTTTGTCGCATTCTGTGCTGCGCCTTATGGCGCAGACTGTGGGTAAAGACGGTGTGTATTGGCCTCATGGCAATCATGGTCAGCCTGTGGGTACTCGACCGCTGTTATCCGGTCGGTCCACGGGTACAGGCCGTAATGGACAGTGCCAATCAAGCCAACTCACAACGACAACCAAACAACCTGCAAGACCTTGCCCAGGACTTTGCACAAGTCGTGACCGACCGCTACGGCCGCATGCTGCGTGCGTTCCCCGACCAGCAAGGCGTGTGGCGCTATCCCACCAGCCACGCCCAGGTAGACCAGCGCTATCAGCAGGTCTTGCTGAGCTACGAAGACCAGTGGTTTTACTATCATCCGGGGGTCAACCCGCTGGCGCTGATGCGCGCGGCCTGGCAAAACTGGCGCTGTGACTGTGTGGTTTCCGGTGGTTCCACCATCACCATGCAAGTGGCCCGAATTCTTTATCCACACCCTCGCACACTGGCGGGCAAAGCCCGACAAATGGCCCGCGCCCTGCAGCTGGAATGGCATTTGAGCAAGTCACAGATTCTCGACTTGTATCTGAACTACGCGCCAATGGGCGGCGTGATTGAAGGGGTCGAAGCGGCGGCGCAAACCTACCTCGATAAATCCGCAGCTGAGCTGTCATTGGCAGAATCCGCATTGCTGGCGGTATTGCCTCAGGCACCCTCACGCTTGCGCCCCGACCGCCACCCGCAGCGGGCCAAAGCCGCCCGCGACAAGGTCATAAAACGGCTGTCAGGTAACGGCATAATTACCGCTCGGGAAGCCGAACAGGCCTTGATGGAACCGGTGCTGGCACTCAAGCCCGGCGTCCCTCAGCACGCGCCATTGCTGGCCAGGCGGTTGGTGCAGCAACAGCCGCAGCAGGCGGTGATTCAAACCAGCCTCGACCTCGACGTACAAATGGAAGTGGCCGACCTGCTGAAGCGCTATGTTCAGCCACTGCCAGACCATCATTCCGGAGCCGTGCTGGTGTTGGAAAACAGCACCAATCAGGTAGCGGCCTACGCTGGCACCGCCGATTTTGGCAATGCGGCACGCTGGGGCCATGTGGATATGGTGACCGCCGTCCGCTCTCCCGGCTCAACCATGAAGCCGTTTATCTACGGTCTGGCACTGGACCGCGGCATCATTCACGGAGCCAGCCTGCTCAGCGATATACCAAGGCTGAGGGAAGATTACCAACCCGGTAACTTTTCCAACGGCTTCTTTGGCCCAGTAACTCCGCGTCAGGCGCTGCATCAGTCATTGAATCTGCCAGCGGTGCAAGTGCTGGAACAACTGGGTAGCCAGGTGTTTCACACCGCCATTCGCAACGCAGGTGCCAATTACCGTATTCCCGGTGACGGCAAAGCCAATCTGTCGTTGGCACTGGGCGGCGGTGGTGTGCGTCTGGAAGATTTGGTGATGCTGTATCACGGCTTGATGAATCAGGGGCAAACCCGCCCGATTCAATACCTTCTGAAGTCTCAGCAGCCACTTAAACAACAGCGACAGCAGCAGAACCAACAACAACGACAAACATCAGCTCAGGCTCCGGCCAGCCATTGGCTGCTGTCCCCTGAAGCCGCCTGGGTTACCGCCGAGCTGATACACAACCCACTGCCGTCTCGAACCCGCAGCATCGACGTCGCCGTAAATCGCCCGTTCGGCTGGAAAACCGGCACCAGTTACGGCTTCCGTGACGCCTGGGCCATCGGTGTTTCTGAAAAGTACACCATTGGCGTCTGGCTTGGCCGCCCAGATGGCACCCCATCACCGGGGTATTTTGGCGGCGTAACGGCATTGCCACTGCTGGAACAGGTTTTCCGCATGGTCGACCGACAACCCGGCTGGCCCGCGGCGCCCGCCGACGTTGAACAAGCCACCGTCTGCTGGCCGTTAGGCCGACGTCAAAGCGAGACCGACCAAGCCTCCTGCCATCAAACCCGACAAGGTTGGATTGTCCGTGGTCAGGTACCACCCACCCTGCCCGACGCCCATCGTCCCTATACCCAGAACCCGATGACCATGAGCCTGAACGCCGACGGCAAGCTGATTCAGCCGGGCTGTGGTGGCCCCCGCGCCAGCAGTGTCAAACTGGCGCTGTGGCCACTGATGCTGGAGCCCTGGGTAAACCGCAAACACCGCTACCAGCACCAGATTCCCGCGCTGGCCGACGACTGCAAATCCCAGGTCGCCATTGAACAGCCGCTGCAAATCATCGGCGCAGAACCCGACAGCCACCTGTTGGCGGTCAATGCTCAACGCTCGCCCGAGATGACCTTGGGCAGCCAAGGGGGATTAGGTGCTCGACACTGGTTTCTGAACGGCCAGTTTGTTGCCAGCACGGGGGCAGAGCAAACCCTGAACATCCAACTGCAACGGCCGGGCAAGCAACAGCTAATGCTGGTAGACGATCAGGGCAACAGTGACTGGGTCAGCTTCTGGTGGGACTAAAGCCCTTTACCACGCCGTGAACCAGCTTGTTCCACCGCAGCGGCTTGACCGCGCCAAACGGTTTTTTCTATGCTCCGATTGCGGTTGTTTTCAAACAGCCGTTTTATTCTCAGGGCGGGGTGAAATTCCCCACCGGTGGTAGGTTGCCCATCAAGACAACACAATCCTGATAGCAACAAGCCCACGAGCGCCTTTAATCAGCCATAAACAGCCGGTTAAAGGGTCAAGCAGATCTGGTCAAACTCCAGAGCCGACGGTCATAGTCCGGATGAAAGAGGATAAGCGACACTCAAAAACCGTCTGCCCTGCCGTCTAACGGCTGGTAGTCGGTCGTCTGTTGTTTGCCGGACGCGGCTCCCTTGCGCCTGGCCCTCCCGTATCAGCCCTGATTCATGATTTCTTCTGGAGTATTACCATGAATCAGAACACCTCAAATTCCGTTGTTGAAAATGCCTTGAACAGCACACTTGCCCCTACCAGCGAACACTCACTGCTGAACGAATTCGGCACCCCGATCCAACGTGTTGAACAGGCACTGGATGCCCTCCGCAAAGGCGAAGGCGTACTGGTATTGGATGACGAAGACCGCGAAAACGAAGGCGACCTGATCTACTCGGTAGACCATCTGACCAACGCCCAGATGGCGCTGATGATTCGGGAATGCAGCGGCATTGTGTGCCTGTGCTTGCCACACGACACCGCCGAAAAACTGCAGCTGGCACCGATGGTGACCAACAACGAAAGCGCCAACCAAACAGCGTTTACGGTTTCCATTGAAGCCAAGCGCGGCGTCACTACCGGGGTTTCTGCCGCCGACCGTGTGACCACCATCAAAACGGCGTGTGCACCAGACGCAGTAGCGGACGACCTGGCGCGCCCGGGGCACGTTTTCCCGCTGCGCGCCCGTGCCGGCGGCGTACTGGAACGTCGTGGTCATACCGAAGGCACCATCGACCTGATGAAGCTGGCAGGCCTGAGCCCTGCCGGTGTATTGTGCGAAGTCACCAACGAAGACGGCACCATGGCCAAAACGCCGGAAATCATCGCTTTTGGCAAAACCCGCAATATGCCGGTGCTGACCATTGAAGACATCGTGCTGTACCGCACCTTGCAGGAATCAACCGTCCAGCATGAACAAGCAGAAGCAATGGAGTAGGTTTTCGTTGGAGCAATGAATACCCGACGACTGGGCCATGCGCTTAACGCAGCGGCCCGGTGGAAATAAACAGCAGGTCATCCGGTATCGGCATGTCTTCGTCCATTTCCAGACGAATGGTCACACGGCGGTTTTGCGCCCGGCCGTTGGCGCTGCCGTTACTGGCTACCGGATAACGGTCGCCATGAAAACGGGTGGTGATCATGGCAGGGTCAACGTCTTCATCAAGCATGTACTGCTGTACGTCTTCCACCCGACGCTTGGACATTTGTCGGTTGTCGTAGCGGCGGCCAACACTGTCCGAGTGGCCATCCAGATAAATAGCTTTCACTCTGGGGTCGTGTTTGACGTAATAAATAATCTGATCCAGCACTTTCACATCCGCCGCGTCGATTTTGTCTTCACCACTTTTGAAGAACACCTTGCGACGCGATACCTGATCAAAGTTCATTGGCAACAGCTGGGCCACGCAATCCATAAAGATCGGGTAAAAGTCCTGAAAGGTAACGCTCGATAGATACACCCGTACGTAACGGTTGTCGTCGTAATAAGTGTGGTGGCTGATGGTCGGCCGCTTGCCTTCCAGCAAGCCGTGCATAAACACGTTACTGCGGCGGGAATCCAGCGCCAGCAGTGGGCCTTCGCGGCGAATGTCCGCTGACCCCAGATTCTCGGTGCGCTCCGACGGACGCCACGGTGGTGGTAACAGCGCCACCTGAGCCTTGCTGTAGTCCATGATGTTTTTGGTGCTGGTCAGATGAAAACTGATGTCTTCACCGGCTTTTTTCACAAAAATGCCCGCACCGTAGCCCGGGATGGGCTGTTCAAATTTGCACTCGAACACCGAGCCGTACACCATCCAGCTGGTGTTATCGATCTTGAGCCCATATTCCAAGGGCCGCGGCGTTTGTCCGGCACTGCTCCAGAACGCCGAACCACACAACCCAGCCATGCACAGCAGCCTCAACCAGCGCTTGGCGGGTCGAGTCTTCACGGCCGTTTTGGATGCACGACGCGAGGCGCTGGCATCAATACGGCCATGGGCAGAAGAATGGCGCGTTGGGCGAATCATGGAATCATTGCAACCTGTGCCTGATGGCAAAAACATGGATGGCTTAACGGGGTTATCGGCCGACGTCCATTTGGCTTGAATACTTTCGGCCAGACTTTTCATGGCCGACGCGCAAGCCCCACGACAAAGCCAAGCAGTAAAGCCGCTGTTGCGCTACAATGGCGGCCAATTTTTACCATTCAAATTCTGAATCGGTGTCTTTAGTGGCACTCGGACCATTCCGGCTGCCCGCTAACAGGCACGATCACCACGACGAAGGAATTCCCAATGACTGATCGCCTTACAATCACTCGCCCGGACGACTGGCACCTGCACGTGCGGGACGGTCAGGTACTGGAACACACGGTACCCGCCACCGCCCGAGTGATGCAGCGCGCGATCATCATGCCAAACCTGCAACCACCGGTAATGAACGCCGAGCAAGCACTGGCCTACCGCGAGCGCATTCTGGCGCAGGCAGGCAACAGCTCCTTTGACCCGCTGATGGTGCTGTACCTGACCGATAACACCACCCCGGAAATGATTGCTGAAGCCGCCGCCACTGGCCGCGTGCAAGCCGTAAAACTGTACCCGGCAGGTGCCACCACCAACTCCGACTCTGGAGTGACCGATCTTGGCAAGCTGGACGAACTGGCCGCCGCCCTGTCTGAAAACAACATGAAGTTGCTGGTACACGGTGAAGTCACCCACAACCATGTGGATATTTTCGACCGCGAAAAGGAATTCCTGGACACCATTCTGGCGCCGCTGGTTTCCCGTCATAACGACCTGAAACTGGTGGTCGAGCACATCACCACCAAAGATGCCGCCGACTTCGTCAACAGCCAGAACGCCAACGTCGCCGCCACCATCACCGTTCAGCATTTGGCCTACAACCGTAACCACATGCTGGTTGGTGGTATCAAGCCACACTTCTACTGCCTGCCAATCCTCAAGCGCAACATTCATCAAGCGGCCTTGCAGGAAGCGGCTACTTCCGGCAACGGCAAATTCTTCCTTGGCACCGACAGCGCTCCTCACGCCAAAGGTGCCAAAGAAAGCGCCTGCGGTTGCGCTGGCTGCTACACCGCGTACGCTGCCATTGAACTGTACGCCGAGATTTTTGAAGACCTTGGTGCCCTCGATAAACTGGAAGGTTTTGCCAGCCACTTCGGCCCGGATTTCTACGGCTTGCCACGCAACAGCGACACCATCACCCTGGTGAAGGAAGACTGGCAAGTACCGGCGGAAATGGAGTTTGGCAACGACGTGATTGTTCCTCTGCGTGCAGGCGACACCCTGCGCTGGAAACTGGCCAACGGCTGAATTAAGGATTGATGATGACTGACGCAACGAACGGCGATAAGCAAGACAAGAGCCTGATGGCGCAACGCTTCCGCGGCTTCCTGCCAGTGGTAGTGGATGTGGAAACCGGCGGTTTCAACCCAGACACCGACGCGCTGCTGGAAATTGCCATGGTAACCCTGCGAATGGACGACGACGGCTATCTGCACCCGGATCAAACCCTGGAAGCCAATGTGCACCCTTTTGACGGAGCCAACCTCGAAAAGGAAGCGCTGGACTTCACCGGTATTGATCCATTTGACCCGGAGCGCGATGCCGAATTTGAAATCGACGTGCTCAGCAGCATGTTCCAGACCGTGCGCCGCGAGATCAAACAATACGGCTGTAACCGCGCCGTATTGGTGGGCCACAACGCCCATTTCGACCACGCCTTCCTGAAAGCGGCTGTGGACCGTTGCGACATCAAGCGCGACCCGTTCCACCCGTTTTCGTCGTTTGATACCGCCTCGATTGCCGCCATTTCGCTGGGCCAGACCGTACTGGCAAAAAGCTGTATCACCGCCGGTATCGACTTCGATAACGATGCGGCCCACAGTGCCGCTTACGACACCTACAAAACCGCAGAGCTGTTCTGCTTTATTGTGAACCGCTACAAGGACCTGGGTGGTTGGCCACTGGCGCTGGACAACGCTGACAACCACAGCGACAGCACAGCCGAATAAGCCCTGTCTTTTGCGAGTGAGGGCTCCCCTCACTCGCCTTCCCCACGCTATACTCCCGCCCCCGATTTTCTGCTGCTACCGGAGCCCACTTTGGACTACGAATTCTGGTTTGAAGGCCACAAGCCTGTCGCCCGCCTGGACGATGAACAACTGCTGCTGGGCCGTTGGCTGACCGATGAAATTGGCGACGACCTGAAACACCTGCGGGCACTGATCACCACCGTCGAACTACTGCTCGATGGCGGCCTGCGCGACTACCGCTGGCAAGGCAAGGAAACCATCCTGCAACTGAGCCAACACGAAGCCGAAGTACTGGCTCACGAAGTCATGCACGATGAGGATATCAATCTGGAAGAAGAACAACTGAGCTTGCAGGAATCCGACCAGCAAGCCGGCTGTGGTTTGGACGATTTTCTGGATTTGCTGCTGGCCTGGAAGGACTTTATCGCCAGCTGAATTTGCCGCCAAATGCCGGCTGGACTGAAAATGCCGATTGAAAGTGCCGCCACGATTGACGGCACACCAGGCGCTTATCGCGCCCGGTAAATAATCCCCGGATGGCACTGCACCATATCGAAGTACTCGCCCAGATTATTCATGCTTTCCGAAGCGCCTAACACCAGATAGCCGCTTGGGTTCAGCGAGCCATGCATGCGCCGCAGAATGTCGTATTTCAGATCGCCAGAGAAATAGATCAATACATTGCGGCAGAAGATCACGTCAAACTTGCCCAAAGCACTGAAGTTTTGTTGCAGGTTTTGCGAGCGGAAATCCACCCGCGATTTGATCTTTTCGTCAATCTGCCAGCAGTCTCCATCACGGGGATGAAAATAGGACTTCAGGTGCTTGTCGCTCATACCACGACGAATGGCCAGCTGCTGATACACCCCCTGCTTGGCTGCCGCCAGTGAACTGGGAGAAATATCTGTAGCAACGATGCGCTCACCAGTAGCCAACTTGCCCGGATACAACTTGCGAAATTCTTCAATCTCGATGCTGAGTGAGTACGGTTCCTGTCCGGTCGAACACGCTGCCGACCAGATTTTCAGCGGCCGACGTGCTTCCGCCAGCTCGGGCAGCAGTCGCTCCCGAAACACCCGATAGGGATGCTCATCCCGGAACCACAGTGTCTCGTTAGTGGTCATGGCATCAATCACCTGCTCTTGCAGCGCACGATCAAGCGACAGCTTGCGCAGCAAGTCATTGATGGATTTCAGGCCCTGGGAGTCCAGCAAACGACGCAGGCGACTGGCAATCAGGTACTCCTTGCCCTCGCCCAGCATGATGCCACTACTGCTTTCAAGCATCTCTCTGAACTGCCTGTACTCATCCGCTGTAATCTGCAGTGTCATACTCTGTTTCGAACCTCATTGCCGCTGACAATTCTCACCGTCCATGGTGCCTGAATCGCCGTACCTGGCCGTTTTTCTAACACACGGTAGTCCTTGTCATACGCCCGCTTCCACGCGACCGGTTACCTGGGCTGCCAACACGTCAGGGTCGAATTTGGCGATGAAGTCATCTGCCCCCACCTTCTCGACCATGGCTTTATTGAATACCCCACTGAGTGAGGAGTGCAACACCACGTAAAAACCGCTCATACGGGAGTCGGAACGAATGCGGGTGACCAGCGTATAGCCGTCCATCTCCGGCATTTCGATATCCGAGATCATCATCATGTAGGTTTCCTGAGGCGACTGCCCCTCTTCCACCATGTCATAAAGATGTTCCCAAGCCTGGCGCCCGTCATTCAAAGACACCACTTCGACGCCAATGTTCTCCAGACAGCGGGTAATCTGCTTACGCGCAATCTTGGAGTCATCCACAATAAGCACGCGTTTTTGTCTGGCTCGTTCCTGAACGGACTCAGTCACAACGCCTGCACTGATTTCTTCGTTGATTGGCGACACCTCAGCGAGGATTTTCTCCACATCAATGATTTCCACCAGTTCCTTCTCAACGCGGGTTACCGCGGTGAGGTAATGCTCTTTACCCGTACCCTTCGGTGGTGGATGAATCTCTTCCCAGTTCATATTGACGATGCGTTCCACACCGCCAACCAGAAAGCCCTGCGTCTTACCGTTGTACTCGGTAATGATGACGAAGGCATTTTTCAAATCGGTCAAACCCGCGTTCCCCGTGGCCATACTCATATCCATGATCGGAATGGTGCCCGAACGAATATGAGCGACCCCGCGAACCACCGGATTGCTGCCAGGTAATACGGTCAAGGGAGGACATTGCAGTACCTCCTTCACCTTGAACACGTTGATGCCGTAGACCTGCCGCCCGTTGACGCGGAACAACAGCAACTCCAGCCGGTTCTCACCGACCAGTTGCGTTCGCTGGTTTACCGTATCTAACACACCGGCCATAAAAAGCTCCCAAAAGGTAATTCGGCACAGCGCTTGCAAAACCCTGTGTGGGACATTCACTCACGCTGGTTAATCGCCAGAATCATGACGTTTCAAATCAGTCATTAATCAGCATAGTAGAGAACTGGAACATGGGTAGGATATTTGTATTGTTTCTGTTGGCACTGCCTGTTTGGGCACACGCAGGCTGGCAACAGACGTTGCAGCAGACATTGCTAAAGCAGTGGCAGGCTATTGGCGGCGATAGCGCACAGGCCAGTATCAGCCTGCCCTCCATCAGCGCTTCTTATCAGCTACCAGGCTGCCAGGGAGAAATAGAAACCTCTCTGACACGCCCCATCCAACCGGGTCGAAACGGCGTCGAACTGGTGTGCCGTTCACCCTGGTGGCAACAATTTGTCGCTGTGCAGTTGCATGTGATGCAACCCGTCGCAATTCTGACGCGCACCGTCAACTCCGGCGAACCAATCGACGCCGCCAGTATCCATTTTGCCGAACAGGACCTGGGCGATTTAACCCAGGGCTATGTGCTAGATGCTAACCAGCTGGAGCACATGGAATTCCGTCGCAACCTGCGCCAGGGCACGGTGCTGTCGCCCGATATGATGCGGCCTGCACAGGTGATCGAGCGTGGTCAGCATGTCCGGGTATTGGTAGTTCGTGGGCCCATCAGGATCGAGTCCCGTGCTGAGGCGCTGGGCAGTGGCCGCATGGGAAAATCGCTTCGGGTACGGAATTTGCGTTCAGGAAAGGTCGTGTCAGCAACTGTTGTTGGGCCGGGCGAAGTGGAAGTGCGTTAGGGACCCTCGCCACCGCCTCAACACACCTGCCTGCACGCGTGATAGCAGCAAATAAACGATCGGCAAAAATTTTTAAAATATTTTCTAAAGTCGGTGAAGGGCTGGCCGATACACTCATAGCAGGGGTACATTCAATGCAATGGTTTGGAGACTTCAACATGAACATTAACAAGCTTACGGGCGGTGTGGACAACAGCACTCGTTCAACAGCGCGGAGCAACGATGCGACCGACGCAACCAGTGCCGACAGCGCCAAACAAGCGGGCAGCTCTGACAGCGGCTATAGCGATCAGGTAAAACTGAGTGCCAGCGGTAAAACCATCCAGCAGATTGAAGCTGAAATCAGCTCAATGCCGGAAGTCAATGACGCCACCGTCGAACGCATTCGCAGCGCTATCGACAGCGGTGAGTACAAAATCGATTACGATAGGTTGGCAGGAAAAATGCTGGACTTTGAGGGAGGCCTCAACTGATTCGGTAACTTGCCATGTCCAAGACCCCAAACCTGCCATTGAACGACCAACAAACGGGACAACTGCGTGCATTGATTCTGGCCGAGCTGGCCCACGCCCGTTTGTTGCATCATCGTCTGACCGATGAACTCACCCTGCTGCGTCACCCCAATGCCGAAGCCCTGCAGGCCGCTGCGCGGCGCAAATCAGCCAGCCTTCAACACCTGAGCCAACTGGCCAACGAACGGCTGCAATGGCTCAACGAGCACCAATTGCCATTGGCCGAAGCCTTTCTTCAGCACCCCACCATTCAACACCACGCCGACATTCGCTCCCTGTGGCAACAACTTGCCGCCTGGTACGAGCGCAACCGAACCTTGTCGGCCCGGCTGTCGGATATTGTTTTGAAAAATCGCCGCCGGGTTCAACAACGGCTGGAAATTCTGCGTGGCAAAAAGCAACAGTCGACTATTCTTTATAATAAGCAGGGACAAAGTCAGCTGGGTGGAACCGGCGGCGGCTACATCTCCGCCTGAAGAACCACACGCAGGAGCATTTCATGGGACACGCCTCGGCCTCTTTTGAGCCAGATACGCCAAACAGCCAGTTAACCAACACCGCCGACATCTATGGCGCATTGCGGGCGCTGGTGCTGATGGAAAAAGACGTCGAGATTATGATTGATGGCTCAAGTACCCAATTTCGCACCCGATTTTCCGATGTCGACCTGAAATCCCGCAGCTTCTTTATGAGTGCCCTGATTCCCACCGAAGGCAATCAGTTGCTGCATCAGGGCAAACGCTTTCGTGTGTTTTGCGAAAGCCGTGGCGTGCAAATTCGCTTCGAAGCCGATGGCCGTCTGCGTTATATGAAGAATGCCAACCGCTATCGGGGCGAGTTCCCCAGCTCGTTGGAATATGTACAGCGCCGCGGCGCGTACCGAGTGAATATTCCCACAGCCCATAAGGTGTTAATTGAAATTCCGGAAGTTGACCACTCCGACCCGGAGCTGGTGGTACCCAAGCACCGCGGGCGTTTGCTCGACCTGTCGGAATCCGGCTTTAAAGCGCTGTTCAGTGGCGACCTGAAGAATGAGCTGCAAGCGCTAAACCCGATTGCCGCTGCGACCATCCGCTTCAACGAGCAGCACCATATGGATTGTGGCCTGGAAGTGCGTCACCTGATCATAGATAACGATGGTAATACCCGCGCCGGATTTGTCTTTTCACGGGTGTCGTCCAATGCCCAACGCTACATTCGCAAACTGATTGCCGACTTCCAGTGGGAAGAGCGCCATCAGGCCAACGCCGAATCAGAGGCCGGGACAGGGTCAGCGGGTTTATAAACGCTTATTGCGGTTCTTCTGACGACGGACTACCCGAACCATCGGACTTGTGGTGCTGCTGGCTAGCCTGTTCCGAGTGCTGGGCTTGCGAATGATGATCCCCGGATGCGCTTTTCGCAACTGACTTCGACTCCGTGTGGTCATGGTGATCAGACTCCAGGTCCTCAACACTTTCAATATTCATATACCACTCGTCTTCCAGCCCCTTGTGGCTATCGCCATGAGCCCACGCAGTGTGACTGCTCAGGCTAACAACCGCGCCAAACAGAGTAACCAGCATAGCCACGGCAGGCCGGGTTAATGATTGCTGTGTTTTCATTAGAACTCCCCATGATGAGATAAACAGCGGCATACCAACATGGTAGCAGCCCGCTTACAGCAGGTCTGTGCTGCAAACGGGCCGTACCAACTCGGTGTTTTACTGCCAAAGACGGATTTAAAACCACAACCGAACACCAGCTTGCCAGGCTGTTTCGGCTGGGGATTCCTGCAAGTCAGCGGAATCGCCGTACCAGTGGCTGCGCTGCACACCAACATAGGGCGCAAACTGACGGCTGATTTCATACCGTAAACGCGGTGCCACAGAGGTAGATACCAGGCCACTGGCAAACTCTCCTTCCGGATCATTCTTACCCGCCAGATTGGCATCGGCTTCAACGGCGATGATCCAGCGCTGGGTTAGCAGGATCTCGTATTCGGCGCTCAACTCCAGCATGGTCACGCCCTGCTCACCAACGAACAGCATGGCTTCGGATTCAAACCAGTAAGGCGCCAGCCCCTGAAAGCCCACCCCGACCCAGTTGCGGGAATCGTCTTCGCCCCGCTCGTGTTTAACGCCCAACTGGGTATTCCAGAACGCGGTGATGGCATGGCGCCAATAGCCGCCCAGCTCGGCTTCGGTTTCGCCGTTCAAACGGTCGATGTCAAAGCTCAGTACCAGACGATCCCAGGTCGTACCCATCCAGTATTCACCTTCAGCGACCTTGCTGGTTTCGTCACCGCTGCGACTGATACCCAGCTGCTCCAGTGACAGCGACGAGAACCAATGTTCATCAGCCAGTACCAATTGACGAGGACCTTCCATGGCATAAGGACCCGATGTCAGGGTGTAACCACCGGAATAGGCATGAGGATCGCGGGCGTTAGCCGGTGCAGAGCCGCCTTGCATTCCAGACATATCATGGTTCATCTCGCCGTGGTTCATGCTGTCATGGCCCATTCCTTCGTGGCCCGTTACAGGATGATTCATCTGCGAATGATTCATTCCAGAGTGATCCATTCCAGAGTGATCCATAGACACAGCGTCATCTGCCAAGACAGACCCAGCCGTCGCACTCATAACCGAAAGCACAGCCACTACCAACGGTGTCTTTTTCATCGTCAGTTTCATGATACGACTACCTCCCGGAACATACCGGCGTCCATATGGAATAACAGGTGGCAATGCCAGGCCCAGCGACCCAGAGCATCCGCCGTTACCTGAAAGCTGATGCGCTGGGCAGGCTGTACCGGAATGGTGTGCAACCGTGCCAGAAACTCGCCACGGTCATTCTCCAGCTCGCTCCACATACCGTGCATATGCATTGGATGAGTCATCATGGTGTCGTTGTGCAAAATCACTCGCAGGCGCTCGCCATAACGGAAATGCACCGGAGTCGAATCGCCAAATTCCAGACCATCAAACGACCAGCTGTAGCGCTCCATATTACCGGTCAGGTGCAGCTCGATTTCGCGTTCCGGCAGGCGATGATCCATTGGACCGCCTGGTGTATGCAGATCCGCCAAAGTCAGTACCCGGCGGCCGTTATTGCGCAAACCAATGCCCGGATCATCCAGATTGGTACGCGGGGTATCGACCCGCATATCGACGCTTGGGCCATATTCCGAACGGGCGTGATTGACGGTATGAGTCGGCTGTTTTATGCCCTGATGATGCATGTCTCCGTGGTTCATAGCACCGTGGTTCATGCCCTGATGGCTCATTCCGGCATGATTGCCAGAACCACTGGCCACGCCAGAGTGCATGCCGCCCATATCCCCCATCATATCGGTCATCGTCAGCCATTCCGGCTTATCCATCGCCGGTACCGGCGCAGACATACCCAATACCGGAGCCAGCGTGCCGCGTGCATAGCCACTGCGCCCCATATTCTGGGCAAAGATGGTGTATGGCTGGTCCGCCGGCTGCACAATCACATCGTAGGTTTGGCCCGGGCCAAAACGGAATTCATCCACCGTAACCGGCTCAACCCGCTGGCCATCGGCTTCCACCACGGTCAGCTTCAAGCCCGGAATACGCACGTCATAAAAGGTGTTTGACGAGCCATTAATGCAGCGCAGACGCACCCGCTCACCCGGCTTGAACAGGCCGGTCCAGTTGCTGGCAGGCGTGACACCATTCATCAAATAGGTAAAAGCCGCTGAGGAGGTATCCGCCAGATCGGTCGGGCTCATGCGCATCTCATTCCACATCTGACGCTTGTTCATTGCCCCTTGCAGGCCGTACTGACGCACATCAGCCCAGAACTCTGGCGCCGTTGGCTGGCTGTAATTCATGAAATCCGCATGAGCCTTCAGCTTGCCAAACACCGCCATCGGATCATCGTCGGTCCAGTCAGACAGCAGCAATGGGATTTCACGGTCATAACTGATCGGGTCGACAGCTTTCGGCTTAACGATAATGGCACCGTACATACCCGTGATTTCCTGAAAGCCGGAATGGGAGTGATACCAGTAAGTGCCGCTTTGCTCGACCTTAAAGCGATACGTGAAGGTTTCACCGGGGGCAATGCCCTTGAAACTGATGCCCGGCACACCGTCCATCTGATACGGCAAAATAATGCCGTGCCAATGAATCGACGTTGGCACGCTGAGTTTGTTGGTGACACGAATGGTGACTGTTTCGCCTTCCTGCCAAACCAGCGTCGGCGCTGGTAAGGAGCCGTTAATGACAGTCGCTGTACGACGAACGCCAGTGAAGTTAACCTGCGTCTCTGACACTTCGAGGTTAAACACCTTGCCACTCAGAACCTGACTACCGTTAGACAAGTGTGAAGGTGTATCTGCCTTGGCGCCATAACTCGCCGTGGTCGCTGCCAGCGCAGCACCACCAACCAGCCCCTGCACAAATCGACGACGAGACAACCCGGGCATCTGCCAACTGCTCATTCCGTTCTCCTTTTGAAGCCATGCGTCCAACAACGACGCCTGATGAATGCCTCATTGTCGAAAAACACATCTGACCTGCCGATGACCTCAAGATGACAAAATCGTCATGTTGCCGTCATGTCGCAGACCCTATCCGGTCGGCTACAATCGCAGTCTCATCATGGAGACCCTTATGCGGCTATTGATCGTAGAAGACGAAACCAAAACCGGCGATTACCTGCATCAGGGCCTAAGCGAAGCCGGATTCAATGTGGTGTTGGCGCGTAACGGCCTCGATGGCCATCATCTGGCCATGACCGAAACGTTCGATCTGGTTCTGCTGGATGTGATGCTGCCAGACGTCGACGGCTGGAAAATCTGTCAGTCACTGCGTGAGGCGGGTAACCAGACCGCAATACTGTTTCTGACCGCACGGGATCAGGTGGAAGACCGCGTCAAAGGGCTGGAACTGGGCGCCGATGATTACCTAGTCAAGCCGTTTGCGTTTGCGGAATTGTTGGCGCGAGTACGTAGCCTGCTGCGACGCGGTAACCGTCCGGTACAGGAGTCACTGGCGGTGGCCGACCTGCAAATCGACATCATCAAACGGCAAGCCATTCGCGCTGGCCAGAAAATTTCCCTCACCAATCGCGAGTTTGCCTTGCTGGAACTGCTTGCCAGTCGTAAAGGCGAAGTGCTGCCACGGTCGTTGATCGCGTCACAGGTGTGGGACATGAACTTCGACAGCGACACCAACGTCATCGACGTTGCCATCCGCCGCCTGCGCCGCAAGATCGACGACCCATTTGAACCCAAACTGATCCATACCGTACGCGGCATGGGCTATCGGCTGGACGACGATGACAACTGAACCCCTGTGCAGCCGCTCCCGTAAACGACCGCTGTCCTTGCAACGGCGCGTTACCTTGTATGCGGCATTGGCCATTGGTATTGGCCTGATCAGCCTGGTCATGCTGGTACAGCAATCCATTCGAGACCACTTCGTCGAACAAGACGCCATGCAGCTGGCGCTGGTCGCCGAACTGCTTGGCAGCCAAAGCCAACACGGCCGAACTGAACTGCTGGAACAGCTCGATCAAGTGCAGGCCCAGCACGGCATCAAGGTACAGCTAATAGACAATGGCACCTTGCTGCACAGCAGCCCCAACTTTGCCCTGCCCGAATGGGTTCTGCAGCAGTCGGGCAGCGAGCACATCAACGCCAACACCCTGATTCAGTGGCAGCACGACCAACAGCATTATCGTGGCGCCGTACTCACGCTCAGCACCGGACAAGCTCCAAACGCCCATCACTACCAGCTGATACTGGCCGCCGACATGGCCTTCCATCGCCACTTTATGGACGGATTCAACCACCAGCTGTGGCTGATTGCCGCCGCCATGGGCGGGCTAACGTTACTCGCAGTATGGCTGGGCATCCGACAGGGACATGCGCCGCTGCGCAAGGTGGGCGACTACATTCGCCAGATTCAGCCCGGCCAATTGCAACAGCGACTGTCGGCGGAACATTGCCCCAGCGAACTGGTGCCGTTAATTGAGTCGTTCAATACCATGATGACGCAACTGGAAGACGGCTTCGAACGGCTGTCAAACTTCTCCGCCGACATCGCCCACGAACTGCGAACGCCACTGACCAACCTCATCACCCAAACTCAGGTAATGCTGGCGCAACCCAGAGACCTGGACAGTTATCAGGAGCTGCTTTATTCAAGCCTGGAAGAACAGGAGCGGCTGGCCCGCATGGTGTCTGACATGCTGTGGCTGGCCAAAGCAGACAACCACCAGCAAGCCCTGCAAACCAGCCGGATAAACCTGCAAGAAGAAGTCGAAGACCTGTTTGAATTCTTTGAACTGCTGGCCGACGAACGTGCCATCGAGCTGCATTTGAAGGGTGAAGCCCGCAACGTGCAAGGTGACCGCAATATGCTGCGCCGAGCCATCAGCAACCTGATCTCCAACGCCATCCGCCACACCGCCGAGCAAAGCCGAATTACCGTCACACTGGCCAATACCCCAACCGGCGTAACACTGACCGTCAGCAACCCCGGCAACGCCATCCCCAGCCAGCACCTTGAACACCTGTTCGAGCGATTCTATCGCGCCGACCCATCACGCCACCGCAGCACAGGCAACGAAAGCACCGGCCTCGGACTGGCCATCTGCAAATCCATCGTGCAACTGCATCACGGCAGCGTCGCGGCCCAAAGTGCTGACCACGAAAACCACTTCAGCATCACACTGCCTGCCACAGACACAATCCCGGATGCCAGCCCGGAAGCCTCACACCAAAACCGTACAGGATCATAAAAACACCAACAAAGCTTCATGCCCGTTGGCCAAGCGCGCTGGAATTCAGTACCATACGCGCCCTCTCTTCCACTCCCTATAGCTCAACAGGATAGAGCATCCGCCTCCTAAGCGGACGATCGGGGTTCGAGTCCCTGTGGGGAGGCCATTACATCGATTTCTGTACTATCCCACGCCCCTTCGGCTGACCAGATTGCGCAAGCAGATGCGTGCAATATAACGAGCAGGTAAATGTAATACGCCTTCGGCTATTACATCCTACTTCCAGCGACAAGCCCTCAAGCATCCGTCGCTTTCCAGCAGCACACTCGGTCCACTTTCACACCACGGTCCGGCTGAACACCCATTACATCACCGCTGTTCTGGCGCTCCATGCAGTTCCGGCCATAAGTTTTTGTCTCGCGTTATTAATTTCCCGGCTTTTCGGGACCTGAACACCCTCTACTTTTTAAGCAATTCACCACGGCTATTTTTCAGTTAGGGAAACAGGCAATCACTTTCTGCGGTGCACTGGCGCGTATGGTTGCGTTTGTGTGGCGCATTTCAGGCCAGGCTTGTCAGTATCGTCAATAAGTCACAGGGGTTTGTCAGGCCGGTTCAGTGGCGGCAGGTGGCGGTCTTTACGTTTCAAAATTGATAACGATTCGTTTTGGTTTGGCAGGCTGTTTTCTGTCGGCGGGCTTTTCTAGCATCGAAAAGGTGATAAGCCTGCCGGATGCAGTGGTCGATACGCCGTTCTGCTCCAGCGGCGATCCTCGTTAGCGGTCGGTCTTCGACGCTGACTGCGCATTTTAATAACAACAAAGATAACTTCGCTGGAGCCTGCAATGACTCAGTCCAATACCAACCTGTTGGGGGCCTTGTCCTCCATCCGTTCCTCAAATCCGTTTGCATTTGCCAAGCCTTTGGCGGTTGCGGTGATGTCTGCTTCCCTGTTGATGGGGTGCGGTAGTGATGACGACAATGACAATACCAGTTCGGTAGTCGCCGATGTGGAAGACACTGCACTGGCGTTTGATGCCACCGATTACACCACCGTAAACGTGGTACTCGACGGCGAAAGCGTGGCCGTACGCCAGTACAAGATTGTGTATGTCGCCAATCCGGTAGAAGTTGCCAGTTACTATCGATTTGGAAGCTGGAACAGCGCTACCGACCCTTACACTTTCCAGACCATGTATGTATCAGTGCCGGAAAGCTCAGTCGAAGATCAGGATACCGCGCTCTACTTCGCTGTTGTGAACAGCGGCTGGTACAACAGTCCGGCAGAAACCAGCATCGAGGAAGGGGCTGAATTCAGCAGCACGTCCGATAGCGATAATATTGGCGCGGCGCTCAAGGCCGGTTATGTGGTCGTTAATGTGGGGACTCGTAGCCGCGGCGCTCTGGGTGTTGATGGCAGCTGGGTGGGCAAGGCGCCAGCCCCTGTGGTGGATGCCAAAGCCGCGATTCGTTATTTGCGCCTGAACGACGCCACTATGCCAGGCTCTGCCGAGCGTATTGTGGTCAACGGCACCAGTGGCGGCGGTGGTTTGACCTCTGCGGTTGCAGCCAGCGGTAACAGCGCCGATTACCTTCCGTTCCTCAGTGCCATCGGCGCAGCTGGTGTCACCGGCGCTGATGATACCTTGGCCAGCACCATCAACGACGATGTATTTGCCGCGGTAGCCTATTGCCCGATTAACAACCTTGGTAATGCCGATGCTGGTTACGAGTGGCAATACAACGCCATTCGCAGCGATGACAATACCGGCGCACTGAACGACGTTTCCTATTCGGAAGGGCCGCAACCGGCAGCCTCCGCCGCCATTGCCGCACTGTTTCCGGATTATGTCGAACATCTGGGGCTGACATTGGAAGATGGCACAGCTCTGACCGCAGATGGCCTAAACGATCAAACCATCGCTTTCCTGACCGAAGAAATTGAACGCCAGATTGCCGCAGGTACAGACGTTCCGGCATTTGGCGAGAACTTCGAAGTCACCCAGCGCGGTACAACCTACACGCTGCCAAACGACTGGCTGACTCTGGAAGGCAGTGGCACTACAGCAACGGTTGCCAGTATCGATCTGGAGAAATTCCTCTCTTTTGTAACATCGTCCATTTCACTCAAAACCGTCGTGGCATTTGATGCGGCGGCGGTGACTGGTAACCCGAACGTCAGTGGTGAAACCAACCTGTTTGGTAACGAAAACTACGAATACTCCAATTACATGGAGTGGACCTGGAATAACAACGAAGTCCTGGCTGACGGCTCTGGTCCGGACGACACCGGTATGGACTGGGATGAATACCTGAGCAGCAGCTATGGCGAAGAGCTGGCCACCCAGTTGAAACTGATCAACCCACTCGAGTATCTCGGCAGCGACGCCGACAGCGCACCGAACTGGTACGTTCGCCACGGCATGGTCGACCGCGATACCGCCTACGCCATGCAGACTCTGCTGTATCAGGCGATTCGCAACGACGATTCAGTGGAAAATGTGAACTTCGCCTTGCCATACCTGGTACCGCATTCCGGTAACTACGATGTGCAAGAGGCCTTCAGCTGGATCGCTGATACCCTGGCTACGGCCAACAGCGCGGAGTGAGTCGTCTGCGCAAGAGCAAAACTGAGCTGGGCGCCGCCCGGCTCAGTTTTGTACGGTCAGGTTTTGGACGGTATAGCTATGGACGGTCAGTGCCATTTATTGGCCCTGACCGTTTTGGCGGCCACGAAATGGAATCACCGACGGGTAGTATTTGTTCTCAAAGTCTTGTGGGAACAAGGGTTTGTCGTAGTAGTAGCCCTGCACCGTGTCGCAGCCTTTGCGGCGCAGGATTTCAGACTGTTTCAGGGTTTCTACCCCTTCGGCCGTCACGGTCAAATCGAGGCTTTTGCCCAACGCAATCACCGCCATCACAATTTGCTCGCTGCCACTGTCTTCCGCCAGTTCGGTAATGAACGACTTGTCGATCTTGAGTTTGTCCACCGGCAAGCGGCGCAAATACGCCAGCGACGAATACCCGGTGCCGAAGTCATCAATGGCCAACGTGATGCCACGACTGCGCAGCTCCTGCAGTTCTTCCAGAGCCGAGTTGGCCCGCTGCATAATAAAGTCTTCGGTAATTTCCAGCTCAATGTCGGCGCCTTCACAGCCCGTGTCTCGCAGAATATCAATCACTTCAGAAGCAAACTGACCTTTTTCCAGGCGGGTGCCAGAGAGATTAATGGCCACGCGTCCAAAGCGGATATCGCGATCGCGCCAGCTCTTGGCTTGTTCACACGCTGTGCGTAACACCCAATGTTCCAGCGAAGCCAGCAAGCCGGTTTTTTCGGCCACCGGCAAGAAGTCCCCCGGAGGCACCACACCCAGTTCCGGGTGACGCCAGCGCACCAGCGCTTCAACCCCGCACAGTTTACCGGTGCTCAGGTCGATTTGCGGCTGATAGCTGAGGAATAGCTCACGGTTCTGAATGGCACGGTGCAGTTCATAATCGAGTTTCAGCAACTTGGCGGAGTGCTGGCTAACGTCGTCACTGCTGAAGCAGTGGGTGTTTTTGCCCGCGTCCTTGGCCTGATACATGGCACCGTCGGCTTTCCGCAGCAGGGTTTCGTAATCTTCGCCGTCGTCCGGATAAATGCAGATCCCAGCACTGGCGGTGACCCGCACGGTTTCGGCTTTAATGTTGAAAGGCACGTCGAGCTTGTCGAGCAGTTTGTCGGTCAGGCGAATGACATCATCGACATCGTGAATATCTTGCAACAGCACCACAAATTCATCACCGCCCAAGCGGGCCACCAGGTCTTCACGACGCAGCTCGGTACGGATTAATTCCGATACCTTGATCAACAGCTGATCCCCTGCATGGTGACCCAGACCATCATTGACGTATTTGAAGTTGTCGAGGTCGATAAACAGCATGGCGAAGCGCATGCGACGCCGCTGAGCCCGGGCAATCGCTTGCTCAACCGACTCGGCAAACAGCACCCGGTTAGGCAAGCCTGTCAGGGTATCGTGATGGGCTAGCTGCTCCAGCTTGCGCTGGTTGGCCTTGATGTCGGATATATCGATAAACGAATACAAACAATGACAGGACGCCATCGGCGAATGCATACCAACGCTGTCGTCCTCAACATGGCTAACCGACAACCGAATTGGAAACAGCTCGCCATTCTTGCGTTTGGCAAAGTGCTCGCCGGTCCAGCGTTCGTCCCCTTTCTCGACCTTGAAGTGGTCGCGCTGCTCTTCCGAGCCGCCCAGGAAGATACTGGCTCCCTGACCAATGATGTCGTTGCGGTCAAAGCCGGTCAGGTCCAGAAACGTCTGGTTCACATGCTCGATGCAGTACTCGGTGTCGGTAATGACCATGGCTTCGCCTGAGTCCTGAAAGGCTCGGGCAAAGTTACGCAGTTCTTTTTCACTGTGCAGGCGCTGGCTGATGTCCATGACGGTTGCCGAAACTTCCAGCTCGCCGTCCATGTCCACCGGGCTCAGGCTGATTTCAAGTGGGATCTTGTGGCCCTGCTTGTGCCTGCCGTACACGTGGCGGTCGTTAACGATCGACAGTCGCGACGGCTGCTGCAAGTAATCGTGCCGCATTCGCTGATGCGCCTTGCGCCCATGCTCAGGAATCAGCACTTCCACTTGTTGCCCCACCAGCTCACCTTCGTGATACCCGAACATGCTGTTCAGCGCCGGGTTAGCCAGTACGATTACGCCGTGATTATCAACAATCAGAATGCCGTTGATGCTGCTTTCCACCAGGTTTTGCGCCCGTGCTCGTACCTTCAGCAGGTCGCTGGTCATTTGTCGCAAACGTTCCGAAATTTCCAGTCGGGCACTGGTTTGACGATGATGATGACGGGAGTGCAGCAGCGCCATTGCCAATAAACACAACAGCAATGTCACCGGTGCGCTGACCATCAAAATAGAACGGCAGATTTGCCATTGCATGGCTGTCAGGGTCTCGGCCGATACAAACCGCACCAGTTTTACCCGAGGTGCGTTGGCGGCATTCGCCAGAGCCACGGTCGACCAGGTCCACAGGTTGTCGCGCTCCAGTAAGCCATCGTTTTGCATCCAGATGGTTTCCCAGGCATCCGGGTGGCTCTGCCCCAGCCGCTGCGGCTGGTCGAACATAAAGCCCCACTCCTGCTCGCTGCTGAAGCCACGTAAATAATCACCGCTGGCGTTCAGCACCAGACCTGTAGAGACGGATTCCGGCGTGTCCGGGTTGATTTGCAAGGGGTCGATTTGCTGGTTAATGACGACAATGCCACGGGCGACGCCATTGTTGTCGAACACCCGCATGGCAAGCCGCACCATCGGCCGGAAAGGCTGTTCTACACGGCCGTTTTCCATGTTCAGGTCGATGTCCGAAAAATACACCTGGCCGCGCAGTAACTGGATAGTCTCAGAGAAATAATAACGCGATGATTTGTCTTGTAGCTCGCCATCGGGCAGGGACAACACCTCGCGACCAAAGCGCTGCAAGCGGACTTGCTCTCGGCCGCTTTCGTCGAGCCAGCGCACCTGATGAAACTCCGGATGTCGGTTAATGATCTCGCGTAGCATGGGCGCTACCAGTGGCTCGGGGTGAGGATCGGCCAGAGCGGCCGAAAATCTGGCTTCCCCCGACAGCGACTCCAGAATGTTGACCGCCCCTTGCAGGTAACCTTCAAACCGCGCCGACATGCTCAGCACCTGAGCGTGCTCACGGGATACCAGTTCCTGAGCTTCCTGATGCAGCTGCAAACGACCAATGGTCCAGCTACTGAGTGCACCTACAGCGATCAAGCTAACAACCGCGACGACCATCTGTTTGCGCAATGTCATAAACGTCCTCATCGTCCCTGTCCTTCGGCAAGATGCCGGGAGTCTTGTGGGGCTCTCCTAGCAAGCTCACAACAGCTTGAAACTGTCAGAGCGATCAATAGAGCCCCGAAGGGTCATCCTTGCAGTAAAGAACAGGGAGAGAGGAAGTCCACCTGCCAGTCACAACTGGCAGGCGCTGGTTTTGGGCTTGGCTATGTAACTTTGTAGCTTTGTTTTATTCGCTTTGACCGATGGGGACATCTATTTAATCCGGTGCTCACTCTGGGCTACCGGGTGGTTTCGAATCACGAAGCCGACTTGCAGGCCTGACGGGTCAAGTCAAAAGTCGGCGACACAGAGTCGAGATCATCCGGCAGCCCCCGCAGGGCGCGGGTTGCCGCCGCCCAGTGCGGTGTTGACGAACTTGAAAAGACTCGACCGGACAGGTTCGTCATTTCGCTGCATCCGTCGCCTTGCACTGAACAACGGCAACACTCGCGCAGAGCCGTGCAGGATTAAATAGATGTCCCCTGATGCACCAGCTGACCCAGGGTGCGCAAGGCTTCTTCCAGCTTGTCGTTCCAGGGCACTGCAATGTTAAGACGCAGGTAGTGGTCAAAACGATCGCTGTTAGAGAACAGACTGCCCGGCACCACGGTAATGGAACGCTCACGAGCCAGGTGGTAGAGCTTGGTCGAGTCGATGCCGTCAGGCAGCTGAATCCATAAGCAGTAGCCGCCGTTGGGGCATGAGATCAGGGTTTCTTCCGGGAAGAAACGGCGAATCTCCAACTTGAAACGGGCGAAGTTTTCGGTGATAACCTGCCGCAACTTACGTAAATGACGGTCGTAGTGGCCGTGCTGCAAATACGACTGCACCGCATATTGTGACAAGGTACTGGCCGAGAAAGTGGTGAAAGTCTGTTCTTTAACCACTTGTTTGAAGTGCCGCCCCGGCAAACACCAGCCCAACCGCAAACCGGCCGACAGGGTTTTCGAGAACGAGCTGCAATACATCACCCGGCCATCGGTGTCCCAGGCTTTCAGAGCCGAAAAAGCACCGTCTGCGGCGCGGGCGCTGTTTGGCCCTTTATCGCCAATAAATGCCAACTCGCCGTAAATATCGTCTTCCAGCAAATCAATGTCGTAACGGCGGGCCAACGACACCAATTGCTTCTGTCGTGCCACCGGAATAATCGAACCGTGCGGGTTGGAAAAGCGTGCCGTCAACAGCACGACCTTGATCGGCCACTGGCTCAGCGCCAGCTCCAGCGCTTCTACGCTCATGCCGGTTTGCGGGTCGGTCGGTATTTCCAACACCTTCAGGCCCAACAATTCGGCCAGCTGCAAAAAGCCGTAATAACACGGTGACTCGACCGCCAGCAGGTCGCCTGGCTTGGTGGTGGCGCGCAAACACAGGGTCAGCGCTTCAACGCAACCGTGCGTTACCACGATTTCGCTGGCGCCACAGTGCACGCCGGCATCGCGCATGCGCACCGCCAGCTGCTGCCGCAAGGCCGGATACCCCGGCGAAAACTGGTACTGCAACACTTCATCAATGTGATAACGCGCCGCCTTCTGAATGTGCTGCTGCAACTGCCGCTGAGGCATCAGCGAATCTTCAGGAATCGTTGCCCCAAGGTTCACCATGCCGGGCGTCTTCAACTCGTCCAACAGCTCGGTAATCAGATCGACCTTGGTGACTTTGGTGGGGGTTTTCTCCGGTTCAGACACTGGCAGCCGAGGCTCGCCTTCCGGGTCGTTGGCGGCAAATGCCGAGCGCACGTAATAACCGGATTGCGGCCGAGCCTGTAACCAGCCCTGATCTTCCAGCCAGGCGTACGCCTGCGACACCGTGGAAATGCTGACGCCTTTCTGGGCACTCATTTTACGGACACTGGGAATCTTGTGGCCGACCGGAAACACGCCAGACTGAATGTCAGCGGCAAGGCTATCGGCCAGTTGAAGGTAAAGCGGTTTTTCCAATGTACGTTCCAGCATGAGGGTGTCCTGAATAACAAAAGGGTCAGCGTCGGGCTCTGTATTGAGGGGGTGTCCCGCAATAAAAGAACCGCGCCGTAACGGCTGTCCTGAGTGGTTGAAAAGTATGTCAACAGCATACGCCCGGGGCTTGAAGCATGACCAGTACAGTTTGTTGCTTTTTGGCCAGTTCAGTTAACTGTTACGTCATTCTGTACTGGTATTTCCCCTTGATTCTGCCGCTAACCGCAACAGTTGCGCTGTTGGATACTGTGATCGTCCCATGATCATTCGCTCACAGGAGGGCGCCATGACACATTCGCTTACCGCTCAATTACCCGTTTCTGACCGCAATATCGAGAGTAAAGCGGCCATTGATACCAACAAGCGCACGCTGACACTGGGTATTCTGATTACCGGCGCAATCGCCGCTGCGATGGTGATGGTGGCGTCTGGCTGGTTGGCGCTGGAGCAGTTTTCCAGTCATACCCTGGCGTTTGGCTCCAGTGCCATGACCGGTGTGCTGGCCATGCTGTGGTTGTCGGTACGCGGCTGGGATTTTCCGTCGTCGGCTAACTGGCCGTGGATCGGCATCACCAGCGTGCTGGCCACCCTGCTGCTGCCGTTTGCCACTCTGAATGCGGTGACAGAACTGTCGCTGGGCTGGGCCCTGCTGTCATTGGTGGTTGCTCTGACGGTTTATCAGTTGGGTAGCCAACTGCTGTTGTTCCGCCGTACCGATGCCATGGTGGCATGGCAGTTTGTGGTGTCCCTGCCGCTGTGTGCGCTGCTGTTTGGTCACTCGCTGGGAATGGATGCCGCTGCCATTGACGGTGTGCACAGTGCCTCGGGTATTGATGCTGTCGCTATGGCACTAACGGGCATTGCCCACGCCGTTATCTGGCAGTGTGTATGGGCTCGTAGCCGTCGTCGTACCGCACGCTAAGCCTATGCTGACCAGTCTGGCGGGTATTCTGCAAAGAAGGCCGCCAGACTGAATTCTGCTTTCACCTGCTCGGCAAAATCGACCCGCCGAATGCGGCGGCTGTCGATCCCCTGATAGCCCATCTCGGCCAGACAGGCCATACAAATGCCCGACGTTTTGCCATCCGCCAGTTGCGGCTCCTGGGTCGATATGCTCGCCAGTACGTCGACGTTCTTATGCCGCCACTGATCGACCTCGTGACAACTGGAAACATGCCACTGAGGGTATTCAACTCCCGTTTGCCGAACCCATACGCGTCGATTCTTGTGCGCCAATGTGCGGTCTTTCAGCAGTAACAAACGGCTGGCTGGAATCACCAGCCCCTGCTCTGCCAGGACTTTCAGTTCCTGATGACTCAAGTGCCGCTCAGGGTCGTACAGCTCGAACGAGCCAGTGTCTGCCGCGCCCATGGCTTGTCTCAGTTGTAGCCACTCGGGCTGCTCGGAAAAGTCCACCAGCTTCACGCTACAGCACCTTGTCAAGAATGGTGGCGATGCGGCCTTCGGCATCGGTACGCACCCGAAATTCAACCCGGCGTGAGCCTTCCGCCACTTCGTCGCCTTGTTGGTCGCGGACCGGCTTGGCCGATGACAGGCCGTTGGCGGTCAGGTGGGTTTTCAGCCAGTTTTTGTCCTGCTCCACAGACGACAACTCCAGCACGTAAGCCAGTGTCGAACGGGTACGTTCCTGCGACAGTTCCATGTTGCGAATGTAGGCTTCGTCTTCGTTTTTGGCGCCGAACCAGCCCGATGAGGTATGGCCTTCAATACGCACTTCCAGAATGTCTTCGCGGTAGGATTCACCGGTAATGATGCGAATATAGCGCGGGAAAAAGTCTGCCAGTATCTGCTGAAATTCAGGCTTCAGGTCGGCATCGCCCTTGTCGAACAGCACATCGGTGTTGTTAAAACGAAACGCCAGGTCTTCGTCCAGCTCAGCGCCCCAGCGGGCCATGTCGTCGGTGAACTCGGTTTGCAAATCCTTGTACAACTGGGTGCGTAACTGGTCGTACAGAATGGCGACGTCGCGCACCTTGTTACGCTCAGTTTCGACGTTGACCATAAACACCATCGACACCAACATGAAGACCATCATCAGCCCGGCCATCAGGTCGGCTACCGACAACCAGTGGGCTTCACCTTCCGGCGCTGGCTGGCCATCCAGCAGGCTGCTTTGATCACTCATGCACGCGCTCCGCGGTTTGCACCAGACGTTGCAGTTTGTCAGTCAGCGGGCTGTAGTCGGAAACAAATTTCTCGGACAAGGCGCTGAGTTGAACACCCAGCGATTTCAGCGACTTGTTCAGCTCCGCTTCGAGGGACTCGTCCAGCACCACAAACTGACGCTCGACGCGCTCGCCCAGTTTTTGCAGCTGGTAGAGACTCTGTTGTTGCTGGTTTTGCAGGTTTTCCTGAGTGCTGGCCAGTTGCTGCTGCCACTGGTTTTGCAGCTTGGTCTGGGATTCGCTCAGCTCACTGCTAAGCCAGCTTTGCTGTTTTTCAACCGCATCGGCCATGCCCTGAGTCAGACCCAACACTCGCTGCTCAAGCTGAGGCAAGCCATCAGCGGCACTGGTAATCAAACCGGCCAGGCTACCCAGTTGCTGTTGCAAACTGTCACGCTGGGTTTCCATCGCCGTCAGCAATTCTTCCAACGAGGCCGATATGCCGTTAAAGGCATCGGCGTGGCGCACCATGTATTCAAACGACTCAACCGCCGACTTCATCGACTCGGTGCTGCGCTGCTGTTCATCAATCAGCTCGGTAATCTGCGCCTTGTACTGTTTTTGCCAGTCCAGCATGGAAATCACAGACTCGTTCAAGCGCTTGAAGTTATCACCGTACTGTTCGTTGATTTTGGTGTTGAACTCGGTCATCACTCGCTCAATGGCCTCAACCAGCGCCTTGGCGTTGGCTTCTGCCATGCGCTCCTGATAGTGCTCCAGCGAGTGATTGATTTGCTCCAGCTCCTGCATCAAGGCCTTGTGCTGGCGCTCCCCCTGACTGCTGGCGGCAGTCTGGAAGGCACTGATGGCCGCGGCGGCATTGTTATCGCGGGCCAGTTGGTTCATTTCTGTCAGCGACAGCTTCATCTTGTCGAGGGATTCCAGCAGGTCACTGATGGTCGCCCCCTGCTGCTTTCCGGTCGGCGCGGTCAACTGACCGAACGCGCCGCGCACCTTGATACTGAGCGCTCCCAGCAAGCCGACAATGGACGACCAGAACGCGGTTTTCAGGCCTTCCATCAGGGTGGGTACACTGGCCTGAATGTCCGTCGTATCAAACTCGGACAAACCTAACGCAACCCCCAGAAAGGTACCGAAGATACCCAGCGAGGTCAGAATATTGGGGGCAACATCCAGGGTTTTGCCACTGAACCGCCAGAAGTGAAAACCTACCGTTAACAGGCCAATGGCGGCCATCAACAGCAGGGTCCAGCCAGACAGGGATTCCATCATGGGACAACTCATGCATTCGGTGATTTTGTATGAGTCTAGTCCATGCTGACTTTTTTGCGCCGGGCAATAGCGATAGTATTCTTATCAATAAAATCAGGCATGCAAAAAAGGAAACATCATGCTCATCAGCAATATGGAAGTCGTCCCTGGCAAACGCATTACCCAGCACCTGGGTCTGGTACAAGGCAGTACAGTGCGCGCCAAACACGCCGGTAAAGACATCATGGCCGGTTTGAAAAACATCTTTGGTGGCGAACTCAGCAGCTACACCGAGCTGCTCACCGAGTCCCGCGATGAAGCGTTGGCGCGCATGCAGGAGCAGGCCCGTTCACTGGGTGCCAACGCCGTCGTCAACGTCCGCTTTTCTACCTCTTCCATTGCCGCCGGTGCCTCTGAGCTGTTTGTGTATGGCAGCGCAGTGATCATCGAGGATCGCTAACATGGGCGAGCTACTGTTTCAGGTTGCCCTGTTTCTGGGGATGCTGTCGCTCGGCTACCTGTTTGGCCGCCGCAATGAACGCAAACACTACCGCAGTATTCAGGCTCGGGAAGACGAGCTGCGCTCGTTGCTGGTGCTGAGCACCAAAATTCCGCCACGCTCAATGCTGTCCCACTCCAGCGAGATGGTCAGTGGTTCGGTGGTTATTTCGGTGGATTATTTCAAAACCGTTGTGGCCGGTTTGCGCAGTTTGGTTGGCGGCCGCGTCGGCGCTTATGAAAGCCTGCTGGACCGCGGTCGACGCGAAGCCATTCTACGCATGCAGCAAGAAGCCAAAATGCTGGGGGCCGATGCGGTCCTCAACCTGAAGCTGGAAACCAGCCGCATTGGCGAAAACGCCGGCAAAGGATTGGGGTCTATCGAGGTGCTGGCTTATGGCACCGCTATGATTCCGACTCAAGCTTCTGCGCCGGACAACCGCTGAATGTCGCAGCCAACCCTGCCCGGCGGTAATCCCAAGCCGCCGGAACACATAAACAACGCCCACAATGCACCGGTAAAAGACCTGCTGGTACTGGCCACCGGGGTCTTGCTTACCCTGTTACTTGCCACACTGGCGCTTGCCTACAGCGCGCGCTGGATTGCCCCTTTCATTCCCTACCAATGGGAGCGGGATCTGTTTAGCGATACCCATGTGCCATTTGAGCAAAGCAGCGCAGAAGATACCGCCCATACGGAAAACGACGCACAGGCAGACGCCAAACAACAAGCCCTGCAACAGCTGATGGACGATCTGACAGCCCACCAGCCAGACCGGCTGCCGGTGACCGTGCATTACCTCAGCGACATGGACATTCCCAACGCCTTTGCCACCCTTGGCGGCCATGTATTCGTCAGTGCAGGATTATTAAGAAGCATCGACAGCGAAAATGGCCTGGCAATGGTGATGGCTCACGAATACAGCCATGTACAGCAACGCCATCCGCTCAAACTGGCGCTGGAACAGCTGACCGTCGGCATGATGATCAGTCTGGTAACCGGCGACACAGCCGGGTTGGCCCAGCTCACCAGCAGCGTGACACTGTTGTCCTTCAGCCGCGATATGGAACGTGACGCCGACCGCGATGCTCTGCTCATGCTGCAACAGCATTATGGCCATACCCTGGGTGCCGAAGAGTTTTTTGAAAAGATGCTCGACCAACACGGTGAATCCCGTTGGCAGACTGTGTTTCAGACACACCCGATGACGTCCGAGCGACTGGCGGTCATCGCCAAACAAAAACAGGTAACCGGCAGTAAGGCTCAACTGACTGCATTACCCTCAGAATTACAAATCAAAAGCCATTTTCTGAATACCGGGAAAGCTAACAAGGAAACGGAATGAACTTCTGCAAGATCGCCCTGATTACCACCGCTATTTCCACACTGATATTGGGAGGCTGTGCCAGCAAGTACGTCACTCCTGATGAGAATACGCCACAGGCAACACTGGTTGTGAACAACTACGAAAAGACCAACTCCATTCTGAAGATGAGAGTTAATCAGGTCTTTATCGGTGTTATTGGCGAAGATAAATGCTCAGAGACTGCAATTGTTAAAGGTATTCAGTCTGAAGAAGCTCAGGTTCCCGTGATGATTACTGCGGATAAAGCCGTAACCGTCGGGATAAGACATACATGGGGAAGCACCTTTTGTTTCGCCGCCATGGGATTTGAGCCTAAGGCTGGCCATACCTATCAATTACATGACCACGTGATGCGAGACGGGTGCGCTGTCATGGTGACAGAGGGCCAAGGCGATGATGAAAAGCCAGTAGCTGGCTTTGCAGTTTCGAATTCGGTGATAAAGGAATTCACATTCTGCATCGACGAAGAGAAATAACGCCCACAAAAAAGGCCTCATCAGAGGCCTTTTTCATTCAGCAACCGACTAATCAGCCTTTGCTGGCTTCCAGGTTGTCCAGGTACTTCTCAGCATCCAGCGCAGCCATACAGCCAGTGCCCGCAGAGGTAATGGCCTGACGGTAGATGTGGTCAGACACGTCACCGGCAGCAAACACACCTTCAACACTGGTTTGAGTCGCGTTGCCGTTGGTGCCACTGTGTACTTTCAGGTAGCCGTCGTTCATTTCCAGCTGACCTTCGAAAATACCGGTGTTTGGCTGGTGACCAATGGCAACGAAGATGCCGTCTACGGCAACGTCTTCAGTTTCGCCGGTTTCGCGGTTTTTAATGCGCATGCCAGTAACGCCCATGTCGTCACCCACCACTTCGTCCAGCTCGCTGTTCCACTTGATGGTCACGTTGCCGTTCTTGGCTTTTTCCAGCAGCTTGTCGGCCAGAATCTTCTCGGAACGGAAGCTGTCACGACGGTGAACAACCACGACTTCAGAAGCAATGTTGGACAAGTACAGAGCTTCTTCAACTGCGGTGTTACCACCACCGATCACAGCCACTGGCTTCTTGCGGTAGAAGAAACCGTCACAGGTAGCACAAGCAGAAACACCCTTGCCCTTGAACGCTTCTTCACTTTCCAGACCCAGGTACTTGGCAGAAGCACCCGTACAGATGATCAGAGCGTCACAAGTGTATTCACCGCTGTCGCCCTTCAGGTAGAAAGGACGCTGCTGCACGTTCACTTCGCTGATTTGGTCGAACACGATTTCGGTTTCAAAACGCTCGGCGTGCGCCTTCATGCGTTCCATCAGCTCTGGGCCCTGAACACCCATGGCATCGCCAGGCCAGTTATCCACTTCGGTGGTAGTGGTCAGCTGACCACCCATTTGCATACCGGTGATCATCACAGGATTCAGGTTGGCGCGGGCAGCATAAACAGCAGCGGTGTAACCCGCAGGGCCAGAGCCCAGAATCAACAATTTAACGTGGCGTGGTTCGCTCATTTCGATCTCCAGATGTGACGGCCCGGTAACCAAAGCCCGTATAGCAGCTTTGATTTTTAGACTTCTTTGAAAGGTTGCAGACTATATATAGGCAACTACTGCAGTTTCAATAGCTGCCTTATACAGAAAGCAAATAACCTAAGGGGACATCTATTTAATCCGGTGCAGTCTCTGGGCTACCGGATGGTGTCGAATCACGAAGCCGACTTGCAGGCCTGACGGGTCAAGTCAAAAGTCGGCGACACAGAGTCGAGATCATCCGGCAGCCCCCGCAGGGCGCTCAGCTCTGGCGACTACCCGACCTCGTCGTCCTGGCTGACATCGGATTCCTCCGATTGGCTCTGGC
This sequence comes from Oceanobacter sp. ABM4_470, assembly GCF_056158645.1. NCBI lineage: Bacteria > Pseudomonadati > Pseudomonadota > Gammaproteobacteria > Oceanospirillales > Oceanospirillaceae > Oceanobacter > Oceanobacter sp. ABM4_470. Next base: position 616,476 of record NZ_JBSWTR010000001.1, on the reverse strand, counting down.
ATCACGCTGTTACGGATTTTAATCGGTTCACCCCTGCACCCTTGGATTTGTTGCCTATACTCAAAACGCGCTTAAAGCGAGAAAGGTCAACAGTCATCCAACACTATCGATGCCTCACGGCCGTCCGATGCCTTGCAGCCGTTCGATGCCTTACAGCCGTTCGATAATAGTCCGCCACCTTGCCAGCACTACGCCGTTCCATAACGGACGTTCGAAAAGGAGCCTTTGAACCATGTGGGAGTTTTGTTCTCGTTGTTCACCCCGCACATTGAACTTCATCAACCAGGCCGGCTGGCTAACCAGCATTGCCATCCTGATGTTTTCCGGCGGCTCGATGCTCGCCATGGCCACCAGCCTGACGTTGTTTGCCATCATGACGCTGCTGCGGTTTGGCCAAAAACAGTTTTTGCAGCAGCAACGGGGGCAACTGCACGGTGTACTGAACCAGGTGAATCAGGGCGATCTGAGCCCAAGACTGGCGCTGAAAAACGCCGATGCAAACATGCGTGAGATGTCCGGCAACCTGAACTCGTTTCTGGATCAGGTTGAAAGCTACATCCGCGAAGCCGAATCTTCCTTTCGGGCCGCCAGTGAAGAAAAGTTCTTCCGGGCGCCAGACTGCACTGGCCTGAAGGGGCAACTGAACGACTCCCTGAACAACATCGCCGTGGCCTTCAAAGCCATCGAAGAAGCCAACTTCCTCAGCAACAACAAAGAACTCGACCGCGACATTGGCCACACCAAAACCGAAGGTTTGCTGACCAACCTGGCCCGCAATCAGGAAGACCTGGGAAAAGTGGCCAATGAAATGACCGCTGTTGAAAAACAATCCGCCACCGGGGTACAACTATCGACCGATGCGTTGAACCGCATTCGCGGAGTGGTGGGCGACCTGCAACAACAGTCGGAAAAAGCCAATTCCATTCACGGTAATGCCGCCGAACTGCGCGACCACACCGAAGAAATCGCCAAAGTGCTGCGTCAGATCGATACCATTGCCGAACAAACCAACCTGCTGGCTTTGAACGCCGCCATCGAGGCCGCCCGCGCCGGTGAGGCCGGCCGAGGCTTTGCAGTGGTGGCCGATGAGGTGCGTGCACTGGCCGCCAACACCCAATCTGCAACCGCCAACATCAGCGGCCTGATGACTCATTTTCAGACATCCTCCAACGCCATGGCAGACGCCGCCAGCGATATGGTGGAATCGACCCGCTCGGTGACCGGCTCAACCTTGCAGTTTGAAACCTCGTTTGGCGAACTGGCCAGCATCGCCCAGCGCACTTACCAGAAGATCAGCTATTCCGAGATTGTGAGCTTCGCCTCACTGATCAAGGTAGACCACATGATCTATGTGCAAAACGGCTATCGGGCCATTGAAGCAGGCCCCAGCAGCGATGCCTGGCGCGCGGTCGATTGCGACCACCACAGTTGTCGCTTTGGCCAATGGTATGAAACCGGCATTGGCCACCAGTATTTCAGCCACTTACCCTCGTACAAGGGCATTGAGCCACTGCATAAATCCTTGCACGAGGAAATGGCAAAAATCCTCCTCGCTGTTAGACAGCCCGACTGGCAAAACAGCCTTGAAAGCCACGACAACGTGCGGATGGGATTCGAACGCATTGAAGACGTCAGCAACCGTTTGATTGGCATGATTGATCAGTTAACCGATGAAAAGCTGCGCTTTGAAAGCTCGGAAAGCAAAAGCGAAGTCGAGCTGTTTTAAGGACCCTCTGAATAACTCTGCCCAGCTCTCGGCTCTGGCTTTCTGCTTCGCCCTACCTCCTGCATCCATGCAGTCGTGCGCGAGTCCTGCAGGCTGTCATTGGCTCTTTACAACGCCCCCGCGGCGAATGCAGCGGAATGACGAACCTGTCCGACCGAGTCTTTCCAAATTCGCCAACACCGTTCTGGCGGCCTGCAGGCCGCGCCCAAAGGGGATGGCAGGGCACCATGGCACACGGCTCTGGAGCTGTAACCCGCGCCTGGCACCTCCTATGGGTTAACCAACCACTCCACAAAAAATTACTTCTGCCACTTCACATCAGCAGCAATTAGAGCCATATTGAATTCATCACCCACGGAGGGAGGGAGACGTTGCCAGTCTACCCGTTTGAAGTTCATGCAGTGGTTCGCTGCTGCCCATTGCCTGCTTGCAGGCCACTCTCAGAGGCGCTGAACGTGCAACGCTTCCGGGGACTTGCCGACTCATTTCATGGCCGTCAGACAAGCTCCTCAGATACCCTTCACGCAGCTGCTTTACCCGCTCCTTCAACTTCGCCCTTGAACCACCCTTCAATTCAATCGCGAACCCAACCACTAGCCCAACTGCTAACTCAATTCGCCGGGCTTCTGCCCAAACAATCGTCCAAACAACCGCCCACACAAGCACCAAACCAACCGTTATGCCCTGCAACCGGCCTTGCGCCGGTACATCTTTCATTCCGTTTTTGTTCCGATCACCTGACATCAGGAGAGCGTCTTTATGGCCGCACGCAAAACCGCCGCAAAAATGTATGTGCTGGACACCAACGTGCTGATTCACGACCCAGCCTCGATTCACAAATTCGAGGAACATCAGGTCGTTATCCCAATGACCGTGCTGGAAGAGCTCGACAAACTGAAGATCGGCAAGGCAGGCATTGCCACTGACTGCCGCGAGGCCATTCGCCAGATCGACCAGATTATTGGCGATGCCAGCCCGACCGAAGTATCCAAAGGGGTGCCTATTCAACGCCCTGACGGCAGCACCCAGGGTACCTTTTCCATCCTGTTGGACGGCTTTGACAGCCGTAATCGCACCCTGCCGCTGGACCTGAACGACAACAAGATCATCAACAGCCTGGTTGCGCTGCAAGAGAAAAACCCGCGCCGCGACATAGTGCTGATTACCAAAGACATCAACATGCGCCTGAAAGCCCGGGGCTGTGGCGTCGGCGCGCAGGACTACCAGAACGACCAGCTGCTGACCGATGTGTCGCTGCTGGAAACCGGCTACCACACCTACCCCGGCTCCTTTTGGGACAGCCAAAGCAAGGTAGAAACCTTCCACGACACCTCCGGCACCTTCCACCGTATTCCCCGTGCCGATCTGCCGGAAGAGCTGTACATCAACCGCTTTATCGTCGACGAAGCAGGCTTTATTGGCAAAATCGTCGACCTTGGGCAGGAAATTGCCGTATTGCAGGATCTGCCTGCCGAACAAATGATGTCGCAGTGCGCCTGGGGCCTGAAACCCCGCGACCTGCCACAAGCGATGGCGCTGCACCTGTTGCTGGACCCCAATGTGTCATTGGTGACACTGAGCGGCCAGGCGGGTTCGGGTAAAACCATTCTGGCGCTGGCCGCAGCCATTGAAATGACCGTTGCCACCCAGCAGTTCCGCCGCATTATCGCCACCCGCAGCACCCGCGGCCTGGACGAAGACATCGGCTACCTGCCGGGCACCGAAGCAGAAAAAATGGAGCCCTGGCTGGGCGCGATTACCGACAACCTGGAAGCCCTGCACAGCGATGACGAGCACCAGAATTCCAGCGTCGACTACATCCTTCAAAAGGTGCCGTTGCAGTTCAAATCCCTGAACTACATTCGCGGCCGCAGCTTCCAACACAGTCTGATCCTGATTGATGAGTGCCAGAACCTGACGCCACACCAGATGAAGACCATCATCACCCGGGCAGGGGCGGGCTCCAAAGTGGTGTGCCTGGGCAACCTGGCGCAGATCGACACTCCATATCTCAACCCGATCAGCTCTGGATTGACCTACCTGATTGAACGCTTCAAGGAGTTTAACCTGGGCGGCACCATTCATTTGGAAGGCTCGCCACGTTCACCGCTGGCGGAATACGCGGAAACGCATTTGTAAATTGCCATGAATTACCCTGAAAAACAGCGGTGGGGACATGTCCCCACCCTACCCGCTACACACAGGCTTACATTTACCTCACATACCCAACACCTGTAGGAGGAGGCTTGCCTGCGAACCGGGCCGCCAAGCAATACAGCACCAAACCGCTGCTACCAACAAATTCATCCGCACGACCGTGACTTTCCTGACTGCTGTCTATACTGATCCAGACAAGTGGACTTTTTCTCGCCCAATGGGCCGCTGTTTCCCCATGACGAGTGCCAGTCCCTATCTCTCTTAACGGATGTTTATGGACGATATTATGGCAATCATTTCCCGTAACCCGGTCTGTCGCTGGTTGGTAACCGTACTGTTAAGCCTGGCCCCATTTCAGCTACTGGCTGCTGACGCCAAGGGTGAGGACTCCGAATACAAGATTTACGAGTTGGAGTTCGAGACCGATTCCAACTGGACCAGCGTTGAAATCCGCGACGATGCGGTGTTCGTTAACGCACCGGTTGGCACCAGCATGAACCTCACCTCCAAAGACGGCTTGCGCTCGTTTACGCTGTCGCCGCAAAAGCTACATTTGCGTTCTCGCAGCCGTGGCCTGGTGAATATGAACCTGTTCGTACGCTCGAAAAACAACGTCCTGGGGCTCACCCTGTGCAAAGGTTCTCGCAGCAGCTACGCCAAAATAAGCTCCGACCAGAGCACCCAGAAAAACGACATGAAAGAGCAGGACCACTGTGAAACCGCTGCGCTGGTGCTGAATCTGTTCTGATCCGTTATGCTGCGCGCTCAACAGCCAGCACCGGACTTCCCAATGATTAAACGCGTCGCGATTTACTGTGGTTCCCGTATGGGCAACGACCCGCAATTTGCCGAGGCAGCCGCCGCACTCAGCGGCTACCTGGCCAGTCAGGGCGTCGGTATCGTCTATGGCGGCAGCTCCGCCGGACTGATGGGGATTGTGGCGGATGCAGCGCTCGCGGAAGGTGGTGACGTCATTGGCGTCATGCCAGATAACCTGTGGATTCAGGAACGCGCCCACAAGGGGCTGACCCAGCTTGAATTCGTCAGCGGCATGCACCAACGCAAGGCCCGAATGGTTGAACTGGCGGATGCTTTTATCGCTTTACCGGGCGGTATCGGCACACTGGACGAAATGGTTGAGGTGTTGTGCTGGTCCAACATAGGCGACCACAACAAGCCTTGCGTCTGCTTTGATGTGAACGATTTCTGGCAGCCCTTCTTCACCCTGATGGAGCACATCCAACAACAGGACTTTGCCCATCATCAGGTGCCGCTGTTAAAAGCCACGCAACCCGCCGAGTTATTGACCCTGTTGAACGAGCACGCCGCCGCCTGAGGATTAAGGTTGAGCGAATATCGCAGCGGGGCCAGAGCAGTCGGGCTCAGAAAGTCCCCAGCAGATGGCGACTCTGGGCCGCAAAGCCCGCACCGACTTCGGCGTAGTAGTTGAACACCACATCCACGCCCATCGCCAGCAGTTCATCCCGTTCGTCGTCATAGCGCGCTACGGCGGCAATCCGACCGGTATAGCCCGATAGCCGCAGCATTTCGAGGGTGCTCTTCATTTCCAGATGGGAGGGCAGCGCCATCATAATCAGATCAATATGGCCGTCAGAGCAGCCCATGCTCTCCCAGAACTCCATATCGTCGGCGTCACCAGCCACCACATTGATACCTTGCTTGCGCAACCGGATCACCCGCTCAGCGTCCGATTCGACGCCACAAATGCGTGACCCGAATTCATCTTCCAAAGCCTGATAAGCGCCCTTGCCCACACGCCCCATACCCAGAATCAGCACACTGGCATTGTCCGGGCGCTCGTAAATGGCGTGCGCACCAGCCCGCTCGAAACGGTTGATCGACGTTTTGCGCAAGGCATACACATGGTGGGCACGACGGTAAATAAACGAACTCAGGACGAACGACAGCGACATGGCGACAGCAATGATCACCAGCCAATCCTGACTCATCCAGCCTTTTTCGGTACTCAGACTGGCAACGATCAAACCGAACTCACTGAAGTTGGTTAACGCCAGGGCACTCAGATACGACGCCCGCCCGGAGACCCGAAACATCACCAACAAACCGAAGAACAGGCCAAACTTCAGCAGCAAGGTCAAAGTCAGGGCAACAACCGGCAGCACCATGTCCCAACTTGGTAGCGCGGTAAAACCAATCGACAGGAAGAAGCCAATCAGGAACAGATCCTTGAAGCCCATCAGCGACTTGTAGATTTCAGACGACTTGGGGTGAGAAGCCAACAGCATGCCAATAATCAAGGCACCCAGATCCCCTTTCATATTCACCAGATAGAACAGCTCACTGCCTCCCAGCGCCAGGAAAAAACCCAGCAGCGGCAGTAATTCATCGTGTCCAACCCGGCTGACCATACGGTGCAGCAGCGGTTTCAGCAGCCACAACGCCAGCAAGCCAAACGCCAGAACCGAAGGCACCTTGCCGGTGGAAGCCACCAGGAAAATGACTGCCACGATGTCCTGAATCACCAGAATACCGACCGCCAGCTTACCGTGACGGGCTTTCAGCTCGGAGGCCTCCTCCAGCATTTTGATGACACACACCGTGGACGAAAAGCTCAGCGCAAAGCCGACCAGAATGGCGGTGGTCAGTGGCAGCTGCAAATAACTGCTGATACCCAGCCAGCCCAGCAGCACCACAAAACCGGCGATTAACAACGTCCAGACACCGGTGTGCACCACACTGGTGGCCCACACTTCGGTTTTCAGCAGTGCTTTGACATTCAGCTTCAAACCGATGGTAAACAGCATCAGGGTAATGCCCAGATCGGCCAGCTTTTGCAAACTGGAATCTGGCTGCATGCCCGCCGCATGGAGGCCAAACCCCGCCAGCAAATAACCCACCAAAGGTGGCATCCCCAGCTGCTTGACCACAAAGCCGCACACAAATGCCACCAGAATCCAGACAAAATCCATTCGGTTTTCCTTAATTAAACAGCCACAAGGTTCAAGGCCTAACCCCTTCCAGCATCAAACACACTCGCCTGACCAACATTGACGGGCCGCAAAAGAGGTGCTGGTGAGCGTCATTTTGGGTAAAGTTTGCGCGCTCATATTACAGGTTGGATTCCCTTGCTAGAAATTCTTTATAAAGACGAGTACCTCGTCGCCATCAACAAGCCCAGTGGCCTGCTGGTGCATCGCAGCGAAATCGATCGTCATGAAACACGCTTTGTATTGCAACTGCTAAGAAACCAGCTGGGGCAGCGGGTCTACCCGGTGCACCGTCTCGACAAGCCCACCTCTGGCGTACTGGTGTTTGCACTATCGAGTGAAATGGCCAGCCTGATTGTCGACCAATGGCGCGAACGGGAAGTCGAGAAGCGCTACCTGGCGATTACCCGTGGCTACATGCAGGAGCACATCCACCTGGACTACGCCATGAAGCCCCCTGTCGACAAATACGCCAAGCACGAAGTAGACAAGCCGGCTCAGGAAGCCATCACCGACTTTTACCTGAAAGCCACGGTGGAAATCCCGGTCGAAATCGACAAGTACCCTCAGTCCCGTTATTCGCTGGTTGAAGCCGTGCCCAAAACCGGCCGCAAACATCAAATCCGTCGTCACCTGAAACACCTGTCGCATCCCATCATTGGTGATGCACGCTACGGCAAGGGTCGCCACAGTCGCTACTTCCGTGATCACTTCGATGCTGGCCGTTTGTTGCTACACGCCTGGCAGTTACAGATGCAACATCCTGTTACTAACGAAACGCTCACCTTTGTGGCCCCTCTGGACCCCATCTGGAACCGCCTGATCGTCCGTTTTGGCTGGCAACAACAGCTGCCAGAAGCCTTGCACCAGGAAGACAACCAACGCCCCTCAGAAGACTGCTCTGTGACGGGGCAATAAGCCCGATTTCGAGGCAAATCCGCCAGTCAAGCGGCTGGTGGATAACTTTTCACCAATTCACGTCAACTTCCCTGCCGAAGGCAATTTTTTTCGATTTAACCGCATTTTTGCCCGCAAATTCCGATTTTTACCCTTGACTCAGGGTTACCCACAGATTCTGTGGATAAATTTGGGCATAAATTATTCAAAAGTGCCGCAAAGCCGCATTATTACTGGCTTTCTGACGGATTGGTCGGTTTTGCACCAGATTAATTTTTCCTTATTTTTCAGTAACTTATAAAATATACAAGTATTTTATAGCAGTCTATTGACAAATCTCTAGCGAGCAAATTTTCAATTTACAGCGATGTGAATAACGCCTGGCCAATATTATTTTTTCATCTTTCACGCAAAAGATTGCAGTCAAGACTTGCAGGAAAAAATTTTTCCAATTTGCGCCATCGGGATCAACAAAGCGGTACAAATGCTCTGTGGATAATTCGGGGGACAAGAATCCGCGCCAGCCAGAAGTTTATTGCACATTTGTTAAACAATCCTGAACGCGTCAGATTCTTATCAAAAACAGTTTAAAAAACAGCCACTTGACGGATTATTAACCAAAGGTGCAAATGCCACTTTGTTACAAATGAGAAATCGATCAAAAGTTGGACTGTGAATAATTGACTCGCCCTGACTCATACCATGGTATGTAAGGGCGAATTTTCGGGCAGCACCGATCTGAAACAGCGCTGAATCTTGCCCACAGCCTCCAGTTAATCCACAGATTCTGTGGATAATTGTGTGCATATAGCCTTTAAAAACGCTTCAGGCCCAAGCGATGTCTATCCCTCCCTTTGTTTGTCTATTTTTTAACCAACCCGTCATTTTCAGCGGTTTCCAAAATGGCTTTGGAGGGTTTCTTACAGACAACAAAAAACCCGCCGTGGCGGGTTTCTCTGACAGGGCTCTATCCCCCCCTGTTAACACAGGTACATCACCGGCACATCGCGGGTTCTGTTACAAAACACCGAGCGCCTTGGCCATCTCTTTGGCCGGCATATAACCCGGGTACAACTGACCGTCTTCGGTGAAGATAGCCGGTGTGCCATTCACACCCAGCTGCTGGCCCAGTTGATACTGCTGCGCTACTGGCGTGGCACAACCGTTACCCGCCTGCATGTTGCTGACCAGCGTCTGTTGCAGCTTTTCAACCTTGCCCTGCAGCGCGCTGTTACCAGCGCGTAACTGGCGACCCAGGCTGTTCAACTGCTGTTGGTCGGTTTTCATTTCGGTCATAGCCGCTGCGCGGTCGTCCTGACACCAAACGTAGTTGATCTTCTGGTAAGACTGAGTCGGTTGGCCGGTCTGACGGTCAACGATGCCGGAACGAGGATACGCCAGGTAGCGCACCGTAATACCCAGATCATTCAGCTCATCGACTTCCTGATGCAGCTTCTGACAGTAACCACAGTCGATGTCGGTGAACACGTTGATCAATGCTTTCTGATCGCCCTTGGCTTCAAACACCACGGTCTGATCATTCGCCACAGCGGCCAACGCCTTGGCACGTTTCGGATTCAATCGAGCCTCAGTCACGTTCACAGCGCTGCCACCGTCGATACGAATCACTTCGTCACGATAGATCAGGTGGCTGGCGTCTGGCGTCATATAGAGGAATGGGCCGCTTTCCATGGTGACTTCCAGAATCTGGCCATTGGCGATCAGATTGGCTTCAGCCACCTTGATGTGGTCACCGTAGATGGTTTGCAAACGGGCTTCCGCCACGTCGCTGATATCTTCTGCAGAAGCCCCCAGGGCAGCATAGCCAAGCCGGATACCAGGCTGGCTAACATCAATTTTTTCATTGTGACACTTACCTTGTCGTCGCTCGTCGGCCTTTGAACGCCAATCCTTGATCGGGTTCCCAGCCTTGAATTCAAAGTAACAGACTAACACCAATTTCTTACAGGCATAAAAAAACGGGCCAAAAGGCCCGTTTTCTCGATATAAGGTTCGTGAGAACCAATTATACCTTTTCTTTAATACGTGCAGACTTACCGCTACGCTCACGCAGGTAGTACAGCTTGGCCTGACGAACGTCACCACGACGCTTAACAGCGATGCTGTCAACCAGTGGGCTGTGAGTCTGGAAGGTACGCTCAACGCCAACACCGTGGGAGATCTTGCGGACGGTGAAAGCAGAGTTCAGGCCGCGGTTACGCTTGCCGATTACAACGCCTTCGAACGCCTGCAGACGCTCACGGTTACCTTCTTTAACCTTAACCTGTACAACAACAGTGTCGCCAGGGCCGAAAGCAGGTACTTCGCCTTTCAGCTGAGCAGTTTCGATCTGCTGAATGATTGGATTCTTGTTGCTCATTGCATTGCTCCTTAACAGTCTGCCGAGCCGGTGTCTGGTGTGTGGCCGTGCTCGCGCAGATACTCTGTCAATAATCTATGTTGTTCGTTACTCAGTTCCAGCGTTTCCAGCAAATCCGGACGTCGCTCCCAGGTTCGGCCCAAGGACTGTTTCAACCGCCACTGGCGGATCTTTTCGTGGTTGCCGCTCAGCAACACCTCGGGAACAGCTTCGCCTTCGTACACTTCCGGGCGGGTGTAATGTGGGCAGTCCAGCAAGCCTTCCATAAAGGAATCCTGCTGGGCCGATAAATCGTGCCCCAATACACCTGGCACCAGACGAATCACGGAATCCATCAGCGTCATGGCAGCCAGTTCGCCACCGCTGAGTACAAAATCGCCCAAAGACCACTCTTCGTCGATTTCGCGCTCAATCAAACGCTCATCAATGCCTTCGTACCGTCCTGAAACCAGAATCAGCTTGTCTTCTTGCGCTAATTCAAGCGCGCCTTGCTGATCCAGCTTGCGACCTTGAGGTGACAAATAAATCACCTTGGCCGGTTTGCCGGGATGCTGGTCGGCTGCTTCACGAGCAGCCCGAATGGCGTCTTGTAGCGGCTGAATTTTCATCAGCATGCCAGGACCACCACCGTAAGGACGATCATCTACGGTCTGGTAGTTGTCGTATGCGTAATCACGCGGGTTCCAGCGATTGACCGAAACCAGGCCCTGCTTCACCGCCCTGCCACTGACACCGTAATCGGTGAGTGACTGGAACATCTCCGGAAACAGGGAGACCACTCCAAACCACATCGTCTTGTGCCTCTATCCGACCGTGTACGTCGGTTAGTAATCTGCTTCCCACTCCACCTGGATCTGACCTGCATCCAGGTCCACATCCAGAACGATGGCATCCACAAAAGGAATCAGGCGTTTTTGCTTGTCGATGCTGCCTTCGCAGCTCTTAACAGCAACTACCTGGTTACCACCGCCAGAGTCGAACAGTTCTTTCACCTCGCCCAGCAGCTGACCATGGGTATTGACTACCTTCAGGCCTTCCAGCTGGAACCAATAATGTTCATCTTCTTCGGGCTCGGGCAATTCACTGGTGTAAACAGCAATTTCGGTCTGGGACAAAGCCAGCGCCGCATCACGGTCGTTCACGCCTTTGATTTTTGCCACCAACCCCTTGCTTTGGGTATGGCCAGTTTCCAACTCGAACTTGCGCCACTCGCCATTAACGTTCAACAGCCAGATTGGGTAGTCCAGTATGTTGGTCATTGGATCGGTAAAGGAATACACCTTGACCCACCCCTTGATGCCAAACGCGGTGGTGACTTTGCCAAGAATGGTGACTTCCTGGGTGGTCTCCATCGCTCCCTCCACTAACACGCCTTAGGCTTCAGCAGAAGCTTTTTGAGCTTGCTTGATCAGCTTCTTAACGCGATCAGTTGGCTGGGCGCCTTTACCCATCCAGTATTCAACGCGTTCCAGATCCAGACGCAGCTCTTCTTCCGCACCACGGGCGATAGGGTTGAAGAAACCAACACGCTCAATAAAACGACCGTCGCGTGGGCAACGAGAATCTGCAATGTTGATGCTGTAAAAAGGACGCTTTTTGGAGCCACCACGGGCCAAACGAATAACTACCATAAAAAAGATCTACTCCGATCGATTTATCAAGCGGGAAAACCAGATACCGCAGGAGGAAGTTCCTGCAATCCGGGAGTCCCGGTGGCGGGTTTTAAAATCGCCCACCGTTCAACATCTTTTCGGTACAAACAGTGGCTAAAAAAGCTCGAAAACGAGCCTGAAAACCACCGAACGGACAGAAAAGGCCTATTCAAAGGGTCGCGAATTATGGACTGTCTTGAGCGATATGTAAACGGCAAATCCAAAACAGTTGACAGTCTTAGCTATCGCCCCCTGGTGAGTCCATAGTGAGCCCCATTTATACAGCCGCCATCTGAGGCTATGCTCGAAGGGACATCCATTTAATCTGAAGCCTCTGACTCTGTATAAAGGAACCCAACATGCGCGCCATCACGATTCCGGCCGTTCTCACCACCCTGTTTGCCAGCCTGATGTTCACCGCCCACTCCGGCGCTGAAGAAATCACCAGCCTGAAACCGTTTCAGGGCAAACATCGCATCATCATTGCCGATCAGGATGACAACAAACGCTGGGTCAAGACCTTCAAGCAGGAAGACCTGCAACTGACCTTGCGCAACGTGGTCTGGCTGGTAATTGACAGCGACCGCCAACAGTTGATTGACTCCAATTCCCACCACACCCTCTCCGATGAGCTGGTGATGAAGCTTTCGTTCAGCCCGTATCTGGCACCCCCGAAAACCCGGGTGGTTTTGATTGGTAAGGATGGAGATATCAAGGAAACCTACGATGAGCTGGATATTGGCGCCATCTACGACGACATTGATGAAATGCCCATGCGTCAGCGGGAAATGCGTCAGCGGGAAATGCGTCAGGAAAAGCTGAAACAATAAGCCTCTTTCCAACAAGCAAGGCCTGCCAAGCAGGCCTTGCTCTGACACACACTTAGCTCTCGCAAAGTAGCTTTGAGCTACCTGACAAGACATACCTCTACTAAAACCGCCCTCAAACAGGGCAAAAATCCTTCCAAAGCACCATTTACACCACACCAGAAAGAGAAATTTGTCTCATCAACACGCCTTTCCTATCCCTGTGCCTACACCGTACAAAACAGTACTAAACCTAAACCAAACCAGACTGGAGCTGGGATCAATAGAAAGTAGTAGACCACTCCGGCTCTGAACTGCAACGCTTCCTGCCGTCGCTGGCACATCTCTTGCTGGTCTTGGTGGATAGAACCAAGAATCTTTATCAACGGCGATATTCGGCTCCAGCAATGGGGCTGAGGGTTTTTTATGCCTGAAATTCTCATAGCCAACAAAAGTAGCGATATAAATATGATTCCAATTATTAACACATCAGCCACAGAGCAGCAGGGTTTTACCGCCGAACAAAAAGCCTGGTTGGCCGATATGTTGATAAAAACCAACCTGCACATGGCCCTGGGTTCTTCATCACAGGCCAAGGAATCCAATGTACCGGAAACCTTCTGGGGAACGCCGGTGGAGGATTTGTGCAAGGAAGAAAAAAGAAAATACGAAAAGCATGTATTGGATATCTGGGACGATATCGTAAAAAGTAACGACACCAATCAAATACTGGAAGGACTGGATCAATTCGCTTCCCGCCATTTTGGTTTATTTAATGTCGCACCAGCCAGTATTGGTTATATGGTGCGTATGCGTATTCCTGCTTGCGTACTGCGTGGAGACCAAATGATGGTACTGGGCGATGTTGCAGAAAACATCGCCGGAGGCTATGCCCACGTGACCACTCGCGGCAGCTTTCAGTTTCGAGAGATTGAACCCAACCGCATCCTAGAAATGCTCGGCCTCTTCTACGACTCCGGCTTGTCCTGTAAAGGCACCGGGGCCGACAGCGCGCGTAACATCACCTGCATCCCTACTGCCGGTTTCGATCCGGAAGAATTAATCGACCTGCGTCCATACGCACACAAGCTCAGCCATCTGATATTGAATACCCGCGACTATCAGGGGATTCCTCGCAAATTCAATTTCTCATTTGATAACGCTGGCACCACATCCTGCGTTTCAGATACCAATGATGTCGGCTTTCTTGCAGTCAACGTCAAAGAGAATAACCAGAATGTGGAACCCGGTATTTATTGCCGCCTGATTCTCGGAGGTATTACCGGACACCATGATTTTGCCCGCGATACCGGCTTTATTTGCAAACCGGAAGATACCACCGAAATAGCAGACGCCATATTACGGGTATTCGTTCAACATGGAGATCGCACCAACCGAAAGAAAGCCCGCTTTAAATACGTTCTGGATGCTCATGGATTTGATTGGGTATGCGAACGTATTCAGGAAGTATTGGACGGCTATGGCAAAGGCACCCGTTTGATTCCGCTGTCGACCGAATTTGACGCCCCACGCCCCACCATCAACCGCCATGGCCATATTGGTGTACATCCACAGGCTCAACCGGGCTACAAGTACATTGGCGTTGCTCTCCGACTCGGTAAGATGTCGCCAGAGCAAATGCGTGGCATCGGCCGCATTGCCATGAAATACGGCAACAACGATGTGCGCCTGACGGTGTGGCAAAACCTGCTGATCCCGCACATCAAGGACGAGGATGTCGATACTGTCATCCGCGAAATCGAGTCTCTTGGCATGACCACCAGCGCCACCGCGTTTGAAGCCGGTGCCGTTGCCTGTACTGGCCGCTGGGCCTGCAAACTTGCCAACGCCTACACCAAGGAAGACGGCAACGCCATTGTCGATCATCTGAATGACAGATTTGATCTCGACCAACCCATCAACATCCATCTGACCGGCTGCCCCAACTCCTGTGCTCAGCACTACATTGGCGATCTGGGCATGATTGGTACCGCCGCCGACGATGGCAGCGAAGGCTACAACATTGTGGTTGGCGGTGGCGTCGATGACGATCAACACCTCGCCCGCCCACTCTGTGGCCCCATCGCCTCCCGCGATATTTGCAAAACCTCAGAAACCATCGTTGGTAACTACCTGAAATCCAGGCAAGGCAACGAAAGCTTTATCACCTTCGTCAACCGACTCAACGACACAGAACTGAAAGACGTTCTGCTTGAGCCCCTTTGAATCTCCCTGACAGCCCAGCGCAGAACCGATTGACTCAAAGGCCCCGGCCTACTGACACACCCGAATAGCCATTATCACGACGGACAAGCACATGACTGACACCCTGATTTCCGAGCTGTCTTCGATCATTAATACCACCGCCCAGAATGCTCAAAATACCGTGGTTGAGCTGCCTGAAAACGCCCCCTTCGACCCGCAGCAACGCCAGTGGTTGAACGGTTTATTGACCGGTTTGAGCACCATCGCCGCTGCCGCCGCAGGAGGTGAAAAAGAGGTCGCAGCAACGCCGCTGAAGGTGTACTACGGCTCCCAGTCCGGCAACTGCGAAGTGCTGTCGAAAGACCTGAAAAAATTCGCAGCGACTCAAGGCTTTGCGGCCGAGCTGATTGAGCTCGACAGCATCACACCGGCCGACCTCGCCGCCCAACAACACGCCGTTGTTATTTGCTCTACCTTTGGTGAAGGCGAGCCACCCGACAACGCTCGGAATTTCTACACTGCCCTGATGGCAGATGACGCCGCCCCTATGCCGGCAGCCCTGAACTTCAGCGTATGCGGCCTGGGCGACTCCAGCTACACCCACTTCAACAAGGTCGGTTCAGATATCTACCAGCGGCTGGTCGAACTGGGAGCGACCCCATGCCACGACCTGGTGCTGTGCGACGTTGCCTTTGAAGACGACTATGCCAGCTGGAAGGAAGGGGTCTTTCAATCGGAAGCCTTCAGCAATGCGGCTGGCGCTGCAGCGGCACCCGCTGCCAACGACAGCGATCAGGAGCCCAAATACACCAAGAACAACCCGTTTATTGCCAACCTGATCCACACTGAAAATCTCAGCGGTTCAGGCTCCGCCAAGCGGGTAAACCATATCGAAATATCTCTTGCCGGCGGCGGCGAAGACGTTGAGTACCACGTTGGCGACGCACTCGGCGTGTGGCCTCTGAACTGTGCGGAAGAAGTCAGCGAATTGCTGGCGGTAGCGGGCTTCAGCGGCAAGGAAGTGGTCAGCCTGAAAAGCGGCCAGGCCAGCTTGCGCGTGCTACTGCAAAGCAAGCTGGATATTCACACCGTCAACGCCAAATGCCTGGAAACCTGGGGACTCGACAGCGCTCCCGAGGGCTTTCAGGTATACGATGTGATCAACGAGCTGAAGCCAAGCATCGACGCGCAAACCTTTGTTGATGGCTTGCGCGCCCTGCAACCCCGCCTTTACTCCATTGCCTCCAGCCCGAAAAAGCACCCGGGAGAAGTACACCTGACGGTTGGCGAGGTGCACTACGACCTCAACGGCAAAGCCCGCAAAGGCGTGGCATCCACCTGGCTGGGCGACCGCTTGCAGGCCGGTAGCAACATCGGCGTTTACATCCAGTCATCCGAACACTTCCACATTACCGCCAACGACGAAGCGCCCGTCATCATGATTGGCCCTGGCACCGGCATTGCCCCGTTCCGCGCATTTCTGGAAGAGCGCGAAATGCGTGATGCCAAAGGCAACAACTGGTTGTTCTTCGGCGACCAGCATCAGGCAGAGGATTTTCTCTATCGCGATGAAATCAAAGCCTGGCAAGACAGCGGAGTTCTCACCAACACCAGTCTGGCGTGGTCACGGGACAGCGACCAGAAAGTCTACGTCCAAACCCTGATCAAAGAGCAAGGTGAGGAATTTTTCCAATGGCTGGAAAGCGGCGCCTACATCTACATTTGCGGCGATGCCTCACGTATGGCCGCCGATGTAGATAAAAGCATTCGGGAAGTGATTATGGAGCACGGTGCGACGGATGCCGCCGGTGCCGATGCGTACATGGACAAGATGATCAGTGAACACCGCTATCAGCGTGATGTGTACTGAGAGAATTTAAAGCCCCCAAAGCAAAACGGCGGCTCGGGAAACCCGAGCCGCCGTTTTTAATGGCCAGTAAAAAGAGCTGCTTAGTTCTCTTCACACCATACGCGGGCGTTACGGAACATACGCATCCAGGCACCGTCTTCGTCCCACTGCTCGCCATCAGCACCAACTGGAACATAAGAGTTCTGGATAGCACGGAACACACGCTCAGGATGCGGCATCATGATGGTCACACGACCGTCATTGGCGGTCAGACCAGTGATACCTTGTGGTGAACCGTTCGGGTTCAGCGGGTACTGTTCGGTCACCTTGCCGTAGTTATCAACATAGCGCAGTGCAATCTGGCCAGCAGACAGCTCGGCGATGTCGTCTTCAGAACCGAATTCCGCACGACCTTCACCGTGAGCTACGGCGATTGGCATACGGGAACCGGCCATACCAGCGAAGAACACGGAATCGGATTCCTGAACTTCAACCATGGCAACACGGGCTTCAAACTGTTCGCTCATGTTGCGAACAAAGTGTGGCCAGTGGCCAGCACCCGGAATCAGCTCATGCAGGTTGGACAGCATCTGACAACCGTTACAGATACCCAGTGCAAAGGTATCGGCGCGCTCGAAGAACGCCTGGAACTGACCACGAGCCTGTTCGTTGAACAGGATCGACTTGGCCCAGCCCTCACCGGCACCCAGTACGTCACCGTAGGAGAAACCACCACACGCCACCAGACCACGGAAACCTTCCAGGGTCACAGCGCCAGACAGAATATCACTCATGTGAACGTCAACCGTGTGGAAACCGGCACGGTCAAACGCCGCCGCCATTTCGATCTGGCCGTTAACACCCTGCTCGCGCAGAATCGCCACTTTCGGCGCATCTTCGGACGAGGATGCTGGCAAGTCAGCACAGATATCCTCGTTGATGTCGTAAGTCAGTTCCGCGTGGATACCCGGATCTTCGGCATCCAGCAGAGCATCAAATTCCTGCTGAGCACACTCGGCGTTGTCACGCAGGGCTTGCATGCGGAAGCTGGTTTCAGACCAGGCACGCTGCCAGTTAACACGGGATTCGCTCAGGAACTCTTCATCCTGGAAGCTGAAAGTGATCTGGTCGTCTTCATTTGGCGCACCAATGACGGCAGTGCAATCGCCCAGACCGGCGGCTTCGAACTGCGCCAGCACTTCTTCCAGATCGTCACGACGAATCTGCATGACCGCACCCAATTCTTCAGCGAACAGTGCAGCGGCCAGCTCTTCCTGAGAGTCGGCCAGCAGGTCCATGGAAATATCCAGACCCGCGTGACCAGCAAAGGCCATTTCCACCAGCGTGGCGAACAGACCACCGTCGGCACGGTCGTGGTAAGCCAGCAGCTTGCCATCAGCATTCAGGCCCTGAACCACAGCAAAGAAGGCTTTCAAGTCTTCAGCGTCGTCCAGATCGGCTGGCTTGTCACCGACCTGCTGATAAACCTGTGCCAGACAGGAAGCGCCCAGGCGGTTCTGGCCACGACCCAGGTCGACCAGAATCAGCTCGGACGGCTCGTCTTTCTTCAGTTCTGGCGTCAGCACCTTACGGGCATCAGTCACTGGCGCAAAGCCGGTGATGACCAGCGACATTGGTGCGGTAACGGCCTTGTCTTCACCATTGTCGTTCCAGCGGGTCTTCATGGACATGGAGTCCTTGCCCACAGGAATGGTGACTTGCAGTTCAGGACACAGCTCCATACCCACAGCTTTTACAGTGGCGTACAGTTTTTCGTCTTCGCCTTCGTGGCCAGCAGCACACATCCAGTTGGCAGACATCTTGATGTCAGCCATCTTCTCGATTGGCGCTGCCGCAAGGTTGGTGATGGCTTCGGCTACAGCCAGACGACCGGAAGCCGGGGAATCCAGCAGAGCCACAGGAGTACGCTCACCCATCGCCATGGCTTCGCCAGCGAAGGTGTCGTAGGAAGAAGTGGTTACAGCCACGTCGGCCACTGGCACCTGCCAAGGACCCACAAACTGGTCACGGGCCACAGTACCGGTAATGGAGCGGTCACCAATGGTGATCAGGAACGACTTGCTGGCTACGGTAGGCAGCTTCAGTACGCGGTCGGCGGCTTCGGCCAGATCAATACCGGCAGATTCAAACGCTACAGCGTTGGTCTTACGGGTTTCCGCTGTACGGTGCATGCGCGGTGGCTTGCCCAGCAGCACTTGCAAAGGCAGATCCACCGGGCTGTTGCCGAAGTGTTCGTCGGTCACGGTCAGATGTTCTTCTTCGGTGGCGTAACCCACAACGGCGTATGGCGCACGCTCACGGGCACAGATCGCATCGAAGGTGTCCAGGTCTTCCATGGCGACTGCCATGACGTAACGCTCCTGGGATTCGTTCGACCAGATCGCCAGCGGGCTCATGCCTGGTTCGTCGTTCGGTACGTTACGCAGCTCAAATTTACCGCCACGGCCACCGTCGGAAACCAGCTCAGGGAAAGCGTTGGAAATACCGCCTGCGCCCACATCGTGGATAAAGGCAATCGGGTTTTCATCGCCCAGCTGCCAGCAGCGGTCGATCACTTCCTGACAACGACGTTCCATTTCAGGGTTTTCACGCTGCACGGAAGCAAAGTCGAGGTCGGCATTGGACTGACCGGATGCCATGGAAGAAGCGGCACCGCCGCCCAGACCAATCTGCATCGCCGGGCCACCCAGTACGATCAGAGCCGCACCTACCGGGATGTCACCCTTCTGCACGTGCTCGTCACGGATGTTGCCGTAGCCACCAGCAATCATGATTGGCTTGTGGTAACCACGTACTTCGCCATCGTGTTGCAGTTCGAAGGTACGGAAGTAACCGCACAGGTTAGGACGACCGAATTCGTTGTTGAATGCCGCGCCGCCCAGAGGGCCGTCGATCATGATGTCGAAGGCAGAAACAATGCGGTCTGGTTTGCCGTACTGGCTTTCCCACGGCTGTTCAAAGCCCGGAATTTTCAGGTCGGACACGGTGAAACCGGTCAGACCCGCTTTTGGCTTGGAACCACGACCGGTTGCACCTTCGTCACGAATCTCACCGCCGGAACCGGTCGCCGCGCCTGAGTGAGGGGCGATCGCAGTCGGGTGGTTGTGAGTCTCTACCTTCATGAGGATGTGCATATCCTCTTCGTGGTAGGTGTACTGACGGGAATCAGGGTTCGGGAAGAAGCGGCCAGTCTTGTGACCTGAGATCACCGAGGCGTTGTCTTTATACGCAGACAGGATGTTGTCGCTGTAGCACTCGTAGGTGTTCTTGATCATCTTGAACAAGGACAGATCCTTGTCTTCGCCATCGATGGTCCAGCTGGCGTTGAAGATCTTGTGACGGCAGTGCTCGGAGTTGGCCTGAGCAAACATCATCAGCTCAACGTCGGTCGGGTTACGACCCAGCGCCTGATAGTTTTCGAACAGGTAATCCACTTCATCGTCGGCCAGCGCCAGACCCAGAGTCTTGTCGGCTTCTACCAGTGCATCACGGCCACCGGCCAAAATGTCTACGGTAGACAGCGGCGCAGGCTCAGCGTGAGAGAACAGGTTAGCGGCTTCAGCGGTGTTGGCCAGCACAGTTTCAACCATACGGTCGTGCAGTGCGGCTGCCACGGCATCACGGTCGGCAGCCGTCGCGCCTTGCACGTAGTAGGCAATACCACGCTCCAGACGATCCACCTTGGCCAGACCACAGTTGTGGGCAATATCGGTTGCCTTGGAAGACCATGGAGAGATGGTGCCAAAACGAGGAATCACCAGGAACATTTCACCGCTAGGTTCCTGACGTTCGGCTTTGGGTCCGTAACGCAGGATGCGTTCCAGCACCAGCAATTCGTTGTCAGCCAGATCTTCCTTCAGATCGGCGAAGTGAACGAACTCGGCGTAAACGCCGGTTACTGAAGGCACAGAGGCCTGCAGTTTGTTCAGGATTCTGGATTGACGAAATTCAGAAAGCGCTGGTGCGCCGCGCAGCTCAAGCATTGTGCCTTGACTCCGAAGGGGTTGGGCCGTCGAGTTCAGCCGACAGGGGATAGCCAAAAAATGAGGCGGAATGATACTGAAAACTGCCTTTAATAGCCACCGAGGACCGGCAGGCGAAAGGCGTTCTTTTTGGTCGGTTGCTGGTGTTTTGCTGCATTTTCACGACAGTTTAAGCAACATGCACGATGACCATTCGGTCAGGTTCTCACCATAGACCCGAGCCAGTAACTGGCTAAAAACCATACAAAAGGTGAATGGCCAAGATCGGCCATCAACGTAGACTCTAGGGGACATCTATCTAATCCAGTGCTCACTCTGGACTACCGGATGGTTTCGAATCACGAAGCCGCCTTGCAGGCCTGACGGGTCAAGTCAAAAGTCGGCGACACAGAGTCGAGATCATCCGGCAGCCCCCGCAGGGCGCGGGTTGCCGCCGCCCAGTGCTGTGTTGACGAATTTGAAAAGACTCGACCGGACAAGTTCGTCATTTCGCTGCATTCGTCGCCTTGCACTGAACAACGGCAACACTCGCGCACGACTGCATGGATGCAGGAGGTAGGGCGAAGCAGGAAGCCCGAGCCGAGAGCCGTGCAGGATTAAATAGATGTCCCCTTCACATTAAAGTGATGGGAACAGGATCGCAGAATGAGCAAGGAAACAGTTTGTTGAATAGTCGCCACCCGTTCAATAATTGACCAGACGAAACTTTTCCGTCATATTCCGCGCCGCCTGAGCAGGGAGCCGCTCGGCCGATTTGTACGCTGGCACGTGTCATCTTTTTTTACGCCATCGATACAAAAAGACAATCAGGAACGGAAGCCGCATGACCTCTGGGTTTACACACCCATAGTGTACGGCAAAGTCGTTTTTTACTACCGACTGAGCTGAACAGAACCGAACTTTGAATGAGTTCCAGCTAAACTGACCCTAGCACCGGCAACCACTGCCCGGCCCTCTCACAGGCGGTCTGGACGCGCTGCCGGGCAATACGCTGCGGCTTTTAACGTCATTCAGAATTGCAATGCCGCTACCGTTGAGTAACGTCGGCAGGCTTCTTAAAATAGACAAAAGAATCAATAACCCGTTGATTCATCTATAATTACTGAAAACGACCATACGGTCGTTAGTCACACGTACACGGAGGAGTGACAACATGCTGCGTAAGTCAGTCAAACTGCTGACACTGCTCGCGACGATCATTGCCTGCCTGGCAACCGTCACCGCCAGTGTACGGCCATCGAAGTTGGAAACCGTAAAAATGCGCGGTTACATCACGGTGGTAACCCGCAACAGCCCAACCACCTACTTTGAAGATCGCGGTGGTAAAACCGGCTACGAATACGAGTTGGCGCAGTCGTTCGCCGACTATCTGGGCGTTGAATTACGCCTTAACGTGGCCGATTCCATTGGTGAAATCTATCAGCAGTTAGAAACTGGCGAAGCAGATATCGCCGCTGCTGGCCTGACCCAGACCGACGAACGCCAGCGCTGGTTCCGCTACGCAACGCCGTATCAAACCGTCAGTGAGGTCGTGGTTTACAAGCGCGGTACCCGCAAGCCCCGGGAACTGAGCGAACTGCCGGGCAAGATGATGATTGTGACGGCCAACTCCAGTCATTCATGGACCTTGCGTCAAACCCAGGCGACAGAACTGCCCTCGCTGAGTTGGAGCGAGTCCGCCGATCTTGACGTCACCGACCTGCTGCACATGGTCGAAACCGGTGAAATCGACTTCACCCTGGTCGACTCCAACGAATTCCGTCTGCTGCAAGCCTACTTCCCCAACGTTGGCACAGGCATCACCCTGAGCCATGAAGAATCCCAGGCATGGGCCCTGCCAATGTCGGCCGACCAGTCATTGCTGGAGCAGACCAACCAGTTTTTCAGCGAGCGTCGTACCCGACAGCAGCTGGCGAATTTGAATGAACGCTATTACGGCCATCTTGGTGAGCTCGATTACGTTGGTGCCAAGCGCTTCTTGCGTCAAACCAGCCGCAAGCTGGACAACTACAAACCGTATTTCCAAAGTGCCGCCGAAAAGCACAGCTTTGACTGGCGTCTGCTGGCGGCCATGGGCTATCAGGAAAGCCACTGGAATCCAACCGCCACCAGCTTTACCGGTGTGCGTGGTTTGATGATGCTGACACTGGGTACCGCCAGTGATCTGGGTGTCAGCGACCGTCTGGATGCCGAACAAAGCATCCGTGGTGGCAGTGAATATCTGGCTGGCCTGCGTCGTCGACTGGGCAGCCAGGTTGCCGAACCGGATCGCACCTGGATGTCACTGGCGGCCTACAACGTTGGCTATGGTCACTT
Source organism: Oceanobacter sp. ABM4_470 (assembly GCF_056158645.1). Lineage (NCBI taxonomy): Bacteria > Pseudomonadati > Pseudomonadota > Gammaproteobacteria > Oceanospirillales > Oceanospirillaceae > Oceanobacter > Oceanobacter sp. ABM4_470. The sequence continues at coordinate 593,515 of NZ_JBSWTR010000001.1, read as the reverse complement.
GCAGGATGCTCGCCGTCTGACGTACGAAATGGGCGGCAATCCGAACCTGTGGCGCGATGTGAAAGACAGTCTGCCATTGCTGAGCCAGCGCCGTTATCACAAGAACACCCGTCACGGTTATGCTCGTGGCCACGAAGCCGTCGACTATGTTCAGAACATCCGCCGCTACTACGACGTATTGGTGTGGAATGAAGAACAGGCAACAGCCGTGGCCGAGCAAAGCACGGAGTCGGAAGTTCAGCTATCCCAATCCATGACGGTCATCCCGCCACTGCTGTAAGCGCAGTTAATTCGCCAGTCCTTCTGAAGAACCTGTAATCAAGAATCAGCTGGCGGCACTGCCTGCTTGAGGCGCTTCTTTGCCGCTCGTCGGGCGGCAAAAAACTCAGACAATACCGCTCCGCACTGCTCTGCCAGGACGCCCTTTTCGATGACCAGCGTGTGGTTGAAATAGGGTTGTTTGGGCAGTTCGATCGCACTTTCGATCACACCAGCTTTTGGCTCTGTCGCACCATACACCAGTCGTTCAACACGGCCATGAATGATGGCACCAAAACACATGGTGCATGGCTCCAGCGTGACGTACAAAGTACAGCCACTGAGGCGGTAATTACGCAAGGTTTGCGCGGCTTCCCGTATCGCCAGCATTTCCGCATGGGCACTTGGGTCCAGCCGGGTAATGGGGCCATTGCAACCGGTCCCGACGACCCGCTGTTCATACACCACTACGGCACCTACTGGCACTTCACCGGCTTCCGCCGCCTGCTGGGCCAGTTGCAAGGCCAGCTCCATGGCTTGCTGGTCGGTTTCTACCTGCTGCCCCAACATGGGGTTGGTCAAATCGTTTGGCACTGACTGTTATCCGCCAGACTTTTTCACGGTAAAACCGCGCTTGGTCAGTTCAGCCACCAGCAAGTCTCGCTGCTCGCCCTGAATTTCAACCACGCCGTCTTTCAAGGCACCGCCCGTGCCGCACTTTTTCTTCAATTCCTTGGCCAGGGTTTTCAGCTCGGCACCGACCAAAGGGATGCCAGTTACCAGGGTCACAACCTTGCCGCCACGGCCTTTACTCTCGCGGGAAACACGCACAATGCCGTCTCCCTGAGGAGCCTCGGGCTGGCCACATACACAGTCGTCGATGGGGTTGTTGCATTCCGGACAGGCGCGTCCGAATTCGGTGGAATAGACCAGTCCACCACTGTTTTTCTTGCTCATAGCTGACCTCGTTTTCAGGCCGCCAACGCTATAACAAAAGCCCGCTATCGGCAATCACGTTGCAGGCGGAGCTTCTATTAGCCAACGATCGGTATGGTAAAGGTAATGGTCGTTCCAGACCCCAGCACACTGCTGATGTCGAGCGAACCGCCGTGATTCATCATCACGTTAAAAGCGACGGTCAGACCAAGGCCTGTGCCCTTGCCAATTTCCTTGTTGGTGTAGAATGGGTTGATGGCACACGCAAGAACTTCAGCGTCCATTCCCTCACCGGAATCCTTCACCACCACTTGCACCTTGTCGTCGAGTTGCGCCGCCGCAATTTCTATACGCCCCTCGGCCGGGATGGCATCACGGGCGTTATCCAGAATATGGCGGAATGCCAGACGGATCTGACCGGTGACACAGTCGACCTTGGGAATGCCGGACATATTGATATCCAGCCGAATCCGGTCGTCCTCTTCCAGTTTCAGTTCCGTGACCGCCTGCTGCATCAGCTCGAACAGATCCGCAGTGCGCTTGGCCTGCCCTTCCTGAATGGCAAAGGTTTTCAGTTCAGCAACAATATTGCGCACCCGCTCCAGGCTGGATTGCGACGCTTTGACCAAATCAGGGGCATCTTCACGCACGAAGTCCAGGTCGATGGCTTTCCGCATGGTCGACAGCGACTGCCGTATGGCTTCGTCGGTGATGGTGTTTTCAATCAGCTGGAACTGGTCGGCCAGCTCAATCAGTTCGGTGGTGTATTCACTCAGAGTGGCAATGTTGCTGTAAACCACCGCAACCGGGTTATTGATCTCATGAGCAATGCCCGCTGCCAAATGCCCCAGCGAGGCCATGCGCTGGGCTTGCAGTAACAGTTGTTGCGTGCGTTGTAGCTCATCAATACTGGTTTGCAGCTGGCTGTTGCTGTCTTTCAGCTCCTTGGTGCGAGCGCGGACTTTCTCTTCCAGCTTGTCGTTCAGATAACGAGCCCGCTTTTCAGCCTGTCGGCGACGCTGCATTTCAATTTCGATCGACGCCAGCAAGCTGTTGATTTTGGCAACCAGGTCTTCCAGCTCGCGCAGGTTACTGTGGTCTTCGAGTGTGGTTGTAAGGGAGTTTTCCGGATTCAGACCGCGGATTTTTTCCGTCAGGTTACGCAGTGGCGATACCAGACGCAGTCGCAATACAAATACCAGTACCAGAGCCAGTACCACGGCCCTGGCCACTTCAATGGCAGAAATAACCGCCGCACGACTGTGGAAATCGCGCTGAGCCAGTCGCTTGTCGACCCATACTCGCAAGGTGCCAATTTTTTCCAGGCCGTCGCTGGTGTAGGTGGTGCCCATCAGCCCTGTTTCATAAGCGCCAATGTAATCGGGCGGCTGCAGCAATTCTTCAGAGGGCATGCCGCGGTGCTGGATATAGCCAGACAGCTCGTCTTCCACTTCTACCGCAACGATGCTCTCGTTCAGCATGATGCCTTCAAAAACCGCCTGAATGGCTTCGCTGTGGTACTGCTGCAGGGCCAACGACAGCTGACCGGATTGATGATGGAGCACATTGTTCAGGTCAGAGTGAAACTTCTCCTGCCCCTGTTGATAATCCAGCCGCAACTGTATGGCGCTGAATAGCACGCCAAACACAACGCTGAATAGCAGGACATAAAGCGTCAACTTGCTTTGAATGGTCGGAGACTGCGAACTCACAATGGCTGGGACCCGAACAGGAAACTTCACCTGAGTATAGTCAGCCATTCCGGGCTTGCAGTGAAATTAGGGGATGTCGGGATATTAAAAGCAAGCCGTCTTGTTCAGGGGGGTCCTAGGGACCCTCTGAATAACTCGGTGCCCGCTCTGGATGACAAGGCGAAGCTGAATCACGAAGCTGATTTGCAGGCCTGACGGGTCACGTCAAAAATCAGCGACACAGAGTCAGCAATGCCCTGTCATCCCCGTCGGGCGCGGCCTGCAGGCCGCCAGAACGGTGTTGGCGAATTTGGAAAGGGCCAGCCATTACGCTTCATTCGCCGCCTTGTTCTGACAACCTGCAGGACACGCGCAGAGCTGTGCAGAGTTATTCAGGGGGTCCCTAGCGGCAACGCACTGCGGTCAACAATACGGCGCATAACAAAGCTGGAATGCACACCCGACACCCCTTCAATACGAGTAATAGTACCCAGTAATAACTGCTGAAAGTCTTCCATATCCCGCACAATCACTTTCAACATATAGTCGGCCTGCTGGCCGGTAATCAGGTAGCACTCCAACACTTCCGGGCAACCATTCACCGTGCGCTCGAAAGCTTCAAAGCGCTCTGGCGTGTGCTTATCCATGCTGATGTGAATCATCGCCAACAGGTTAAGCCCCAGTTGGCGGGCGTTTACATGAGCGCGGTAGCCTTCGATCAGACCGCTGTCCTGCAAGGCTTTGACCCGCCGCGAACAGGGCGACGGCGACAGCCCCACACGGTCTGCCAATTCCAGATTCGACAGCGATCCGTCGCGCTGCAATAAGTCCAGGATACGTCGATCGGTGCGATCCAATTGAACGGGTTGCTGGCGGCTGTGGTCAGACATATTTCGGCTCTCTCAAGCGAGGTTCAACACACAGCTTGCCACGCAAAAACGCCGAAGAGCAATTTAATTCTATAAATCTTACATTTATGGCAATAAAACACTTAACAGCCCGACAATCCGGGGCAACTTCACAATCATTCACCCGTCGTTTGTGGCTAGTATTATCACCATCGAAGCAAACCGAACCTATTGCGGAAGAACAGAACCATGTCCAACAGTAAATATTCCAATGCCGGCTTTCAGCCAGCCAAGTACCGTCGCTTTCCGGTGATCAACAAGCGTGATCGTCGTTGGCCAGACCAGCAGATCCAGCAAGCGCCAATCTGGTGCTCTGTCGACCTGCGGGACGGTAACCAGGCACTGATCGACCCAATGACGGTCGAGCAGAAAAAGGCAATGTGGAACCTGCTGCTGAACATGGGCTTCAAGGAAATTGAAGTTGGCTTCCCGGCCGCCTCCCAACCGGACTTCGACTTCGTCCGCTGGTTGATTGAAGAAAACCAGATTCCCGACGATGTCACCATTCAGGTTCTGGTTCAGGCACGCAGCGAATTGATTGAACGTACTTACGAGTCCCTCGACGGCGTTCGTCGCGCCGTGGTACACGTTTATAACTCCACCTCTCCGGTGCAGCGCAACAAGGTATTCGGCCTCGACAAGCAAGGCATCATCGACATCGCTCGTCAGGGCGCTGAAAAAGTGTTGCAAGTGTCCCGTGACTACCCGAACACCGAATGGACGTTCCAGTACTCACCGGAAAGCTTCTCCAGCACTGAGGTCGACTTTGCAGTAGACATCTGCAACGCCGTGATCGACACCTGGCAGCCAACGCCGGACAAGAAAGCCATCATCAACTTGCCAGCCACGGTTGAATCGGCCATGCCGAATGTCTTCGCCGACCAGATTGAATGGTTCTGCGACAACGTTAACAACCGCGAAAGCATCACCGTCAGCATTCACACCCACAACGACCGTGGTTGTGGTGTAGCGGCGGCAGAAATGGCCCTGCTGGCCGGTGCCGACCGTATCGAAGGCACCTTGTTGGGTAACGGTGAACGTACTGGCAACATGGACATCTGCACCATGGCGATGAACCTGTACAGCCAGGGTATCGATCCGGAATTGGATATCTCCATCGCTGACGACATCATCAGCACCGTGGAAGCCTGCACCAACATCAAGACGCACCCGCGTCACCCATGGTTGGGCGAACTGGTTTACACCGCGTTTTCTGGCAGCCACCAGGACGCCATTCGCAAGTGTTTGGCCAAGCAGTCTGACGACGAGCATTGGGACGTGGCTTACTTGCCAATCAACCCGGCAGACATCGGTCGTAACTACCAGTCCGTGATTCGGGTTAACAGCCAGTCGGGCAAAGGTGGCGCGTCCTACCTGTTGGAAAACGAACTCGGCGTTACCTTGCCACGTTGGGTACAAATTGAATTTGCCCAGCCGGTACAGAAATTGGCCGAGCAAAAAGAAGGCGAATTGAGCACCGACGACATCGTCAAAGTGTTCCGCAAGCATTTCATGACCAGCCACGGCGAATTGCAGCTCGACAGCTACTCGCTGGAAGGTCAGGGCCACCAGCACACCGTACGAGCGGCGATTAACGATGGTGCCAACATCATCAATATGGACGGCCACGGTAACGGCGCCATCAGCGCCTTCACCGACGCGGTACTGCGCGCCATGGGTGTAAACGTGCAAGTGGTACAGTTCGACGAACAAGCCACCAGCGAAGGCTCCGACGCCGGTGCCATGGCCTTCATCCAGGCCAACATCAACGGCAAGCGCTACACTGGTGCTGCCGAAGATGCTGATACCCTCAGCGCCAGCATGAACGCCGTATTGGCCGTCGTAAACCAGGCCCTGGCGGACAAATAACAGCAACGTATAGGCGCTGGTAAACCGCACCACCAAAGCCGCGATCGGGAAACCGCTCGCGGCTTTTGTTTGTCTGGGGTCTGGGGTCTGGGGTCTGGGGTCTGGGGTCTGGGGTCTGGGGTCTGGGGTCTGGGGTCTGGCCAATATTGTGGGAGAGAGCTTGCTCTCGATAAACATAAACATCGGCAGCTTGCCGTAGGTCGGATAAGCTTGCGCCATCCGACACCATTGTTCCAAAAACAACCACAACCTGTTTCGTTAGACCAAGGTCGTCCCTTTCCTACCATACATTTCGTACAACAACCCGTACCATCAGTCTCGATTTGCCACAAATAATTAACAAAACAAGCCAGTCACTCTTTCAACGCGGGCTGGCGTGTGTCGAACAGAGAGATTCCCATGGCCGATACTCAACGCATGGCTTGCCAACAGCTGCAATCCCGAATGATGACCGCCGCCGAGGCCGCCGAGTTAATTCCCGCCGGTGCCACCGTCGGCATGAGTGGCTTTACCGGTGCCGGTTACCCCAAAGCCATCCCGGCTGCACTGGCCAGCCGTATCGGCCGACTGAACCAACAGGGCGGCGACAAATTCCGCATCAATATCTGGACCGGTGCGTCCACCGCGCCAGAACTGGATGGCGAGCTGGCCAAGGTCGACGGCATTAACATGCGCTTGCCGTTCCAGACAGACCCGATTTGCCGCGACAAAATCAATAAAGGCGAGATGGAATACACCGACCTGCATTTGTCGGAAGTTTCGCAATACGCCTGGTCGGGTTTTTTGGGCAAGATGGACATCGCCGTGATCGAAGCCACGGCCATTCTGGAAGACGGTCGTCTGGTGCCTTCGTCATCGGTTGGCAACAACAAAACCTGGATTGAGCAGGCCGATAAAATCATCATCGAGGTGAACCACAAGCAACCGGCCAAGCTGGAAGGCATGCACGATGTGTATTACGGCACCGCACTGCCGCCGCATCGCAAGCCGATTATGATTACCGACCCATCCGAGCGTATTGGCGAGCAGTACCTGCACTGCCCGCTCGACAAGGTGATTGCGGTGGTCGAAACCAACGCTGGTGACCGTAACAGCCCGTTTAAAGCGCCGGATAATGTGTCAAAGCGCATCGCCGATCATATCATCAACTTCCTCCACGAAGAGATCGAAATTGGTCGACTGCCGCGCACCATGCTGCCGATTCAATCCGGAGTCGGCAACATTCCCAATGCCGTGCTGGAAGGGCTGAACGCCGGACCGTTCAAGAACCTGACCGCGTTCACCGAGGTGATTCAGGACGGTATGCTGAAAATGCTCAAGTCCGGCACTCTCGCAGTGGCTTCTGCGACCTCGTTTTCCCTTAGCCCGGATGGCATGGAAGACTTTGAAGCCAACATCGACTTCTACCGCAACAAGATCATCCTGCGCCAGCAAGACATCAGTAATCACCCGGAGCTGATCCGCCGCTTGGGGGTGATTGCCATGAACGGCCTGCTGGAAGCCGATATTTACGGCAACGTGAACTCCACCCATTTGATGGGTACCCGGATGATGAACGGCATCGGCGGCTCGGGTGATTTCGCTCGTAATGGTTATCTGTCGATCTTTGTGTCGCCATCCACCGCCAAAGGTGGTGCTATCTCGTCGATCGTGCCAATGGTGTCGCACGTTGACCACACCGAGCACGACGTCAAAGTGATTGTGACCGAGCACGGCTTGGCCGACCTGCGTGGTCTGTCACCCCGCCAACGGGCAGAAAAGATCATCAACCACTGCGCTGACCCACAATACCGGCCAATGCTGCAGGACTATCTGGATCGCGCCGAAGCCAGTGGTCGTGGCATGCACACGCCTCATTTGCTGAACGAAGCACTGAGCTGGCACCAGCGTTATGAAGAAACCGGCTCGATGAAGCAGTAGCAGCCCTGAAATTTTGCTGAACCACATTTCCCCTCCGTGGTTCAGCAAGACGGTAACTTTGCGCTTCAGCGTGTGAGATACCAAACCTTGGCCGGTATACCTTGCTGCTCGAAAAAGCCCAACCAGCTTTTTTGATTGGCCTGCAAGGTATCTCCCGGCCCTTTTATTTCGATCAACTCAAACCCACCCTCGCCATCAAACCAGATCAGATCTGGCAAACCGGTTTTACGACGGCGTAAATCCCCTAACATGCGTTCAAAAATAGCGTACCAGTGGTCATCTGAAATCCGTTCCAGTGCCAGCGCCAAACAGCCACTTTCAGCGGCAGACTGTAGAAAGCCCCAATACACAAACGGGTTGGCGGTTCCGGCATGAGCGGCTGTTACCTCGGCCAGAGCATGCTTCCAATCGCCGCTTTTGATCGAGCCCAGTATCCGCTGAATGATGTCCTGTCGGCTGGCAACAAATGACTCGTCGTACAGGTCGTCCGGCCGAACCTGAAACGGGTGATAGAAAGCCCCGGGAACCGGTGCATAAACAGCCTCCCAGAACAGCAAACCAAACAGCGACGAAAACAGCGCATTTTCAACGTAAAAACCTGTGCCCTCATGCCCATCAGCCAGACTCTTTTGTTCATCTTGAAGCAGGCGCAAAGCCACTGCTTCAATCGAAGCGCCCTCCGCCAACTGCTGCAAAGCGTCTTCGGGCAGGGTCGTTTTCTGCTCTTGCCACTGACTAGGCGGTGAATACCAGGGCGGCACAGCCTGCTTCATTTGCTTGGCCAAACGAGGCACAAAGCTTTCCAAAAAGCGCTGCTCTTCCTCGTTAACCGGCGATTGCCAGCCAGACTCCGCCAGCGCCATCGCTTGATCAGGTTGTTGTTTGGCCAGAATACGAATCTGACGCTCCAGCGACGGGTGACGCCGTACCTGACGGTAGATAGACAAGGCGGCATCGGTTTCGTTGAGTCGCTCCAGCTGACGGGCAATGTTCAATAACTGACGGTCCACCCGACGGGTAAGCACCGCGTCCAAAGCATCAAGGGGATAGGCTTCAGCCAAAGTCAGAAGCGACTCTGCGGGCATCGACTTCAAAGCATCCGGATCTTCAGGCATCAACTGGTAGTAGCCAAGGTGACGCTCGATTTGCGCCCGACTCTGAAACGCCCTGGCTGCTCCGTCGATATCCACTTTGGGATAACGGTATACGCCCAGATCTCGCAGTACGAACTCGGTCAAGCTTTGACGCAAGTTGCCAAAATAGAGCAACTGGCAGAGAGCCATGGCTTGCTCTACAGCGGATAGCAAAACCGCTAATGATTCTTCAGGTTGCTGCAGAATATCACCGGACAGCAGCGCCTCTTCAATCCAGCCATCCAGCGCTACGCGTTTCCACTGCTTACAGCCTTTAGGCAGCGCCACCTGCTCAGACAGCCAGGCCAACAGCTCTGGCTTGCTGAACAGCCCCAGCCAGTCTGTCACTGCCAACGAGTCTGCCGTTGTGCGTTGAACCAATTCAGCTTCGACCAATTGAATCACCAACTCATCACTGTCACCCAGCTCGGCGTAGCGCAGTTTCGACAGCCGGAACACACTGCCCTTGCGGCTGTGCATTCGCACGAATAAAGCACGAGCCTGATCCGGCAGCGATTGCAGCGCAGTCAGAATGCGGTCTTCGTTATCCGTCAGTAAATCCCGATAGCGGGCAATCACATCCCGCAGCAGAGCATCGAAGTTATCGAGATAGTAAAACGGCGGTAGCTCAACGGTTGCGTTGGCTTCTGAAGCAGCAGGGCTGATTGGAGATTCAGGCATGGTAACAGGCGGGTTATTTGGCATAACAATCATCATACCGAAAACCCGCCGCAGAGCGCCAAACACTGATAAACGCTGCTGTTGATCTTAAAGATCAGACACTGTTCTGACGTCAGACAAATAGCTCAGACAGCCAGCGATCGATAGCAGCAGAGTACCCGGACATATCAGAACCAGAGGCCATCTGATCTGTACGGGCGTTAGTGTTATCAGTTACCGAAATCACAGTCGTCTGCGACTTTGCGGTGGCCTGAGTGAACCCGCCGCTTGATGGCAACACTTCCGTCAGCAGCAATCGATGCGACACCTGCGGCGGAAAATAACCGGCCAGGGCATCGTCGCTTGATGGTCTGTTATTCCAGTCCGAGTAGGCGTCAGGCTCTGCCAGATACACCAGGGAAAACGCCATCTTACGCGCATGTAAGTGGTCACACACAACCTGAGCCTGCATCAGTGCCTTGGCTCCGCATGCAACCACTTGAACCTGACTGGCACAGTTGCCACGCAAACACACGGCTCCCTGCTCAATTAGCTCATTGGCTTGAGCGTGGGACAAGGCAAACGAGGACGAGTACGACGGCGCATGAATCACATGAACTGCGCCAAATTCTCCCAGACAATGCCTGACCGCCGTCAGCACGGTTTGTGTATCCGGCACCCAGAACGAACGCACTGCGGACTGCGACACCCGAGAGTCTGACGAGGCAATGTTCGTGTCACAGCCATCGGCCGTCACCACAATTGGAATCCCGGCCCAACAAGGTACATCTCCCGCTTGGGAAATCCAGTGAAGCTGCTGTGTTAGCGATGCCAACAAGGGCTGTAAACATTGCAGCCTGTGCGGCTCTAACGTCAGCAAGCTGATGCCGGAGCGGGACGCCAAGCAACGGCTAAAGGCTGCAACTTCGGCGTTTTCCACTACCCTGCCCGAGAGCTCCGCTCCATAGACAGCCTTTAAGGCACAATCAGGGGCAGGGGCAGAACCAAAGACAAGGCCAGCACCATGATAATTGGCGGGAAAACGCTCGCTGAACAATGGAAACGCCAGTTCGTGCGTCAAATTGAACACCTGAGCCGGTAGTCCCGGATTGACCTCGGCGGTATCGGCAAAGTAGTGATCCAAAGCGCCTTTCCAGTCCGAAGCGGGCTCATCACGACCGCTCATCTGCCATTGTGTTGAAGGCCGGGTCACCGTCACCATGTCGTTCAGAAAACGACGGCGTGGCAATGCCGACCAGTCGGGCAGTCCGTTCAGTGCAGAAGCGATTGCACCAGGCTTGGCGAGTTCTAGTTCTCGCTTCTCAAAAGCACCGAGTATGGGTAACTCCAACAGGCCCGTACCTTCAAGCTCAGCTTCCAACAATTGAACGGCCAGCATGCCGAGGTCGTTCGCCTGAATACCAGAGCTGCATTGGCTTGAATCACCAACACCGATGGCAATGGCAGCGCCTTTGCGGCTGCTCTTTGGTGCCTTTCCGGCATGAGCCAAGGCTTGTCCATCCGCCGCCTGACAGTTTTGATGCAGTACATAACTATCACTTAACTTCTGCCTCAGGTGTTCAGCATCGCCTGCCGCCAGCCACCATACCCGCTGACTTTCCGCCAGAACCGGAAACTGCCATTCCGCACCCTGCTCGACCAACCAGATACTCGGCTGGTCTGGTGCAATCCATGGCCCAGCACTGCAATGACTGAACGTGTCACTACCGAACGACTGTAAGAACTGCTGCCACCCCAATACGTCCAGCGTATATGGAGGGCGTCCCGGCAGAGGCCTCTGAGTCAAAAATTGCCACACCTCCAACACGGGTCCCAGCGAAGTGTCTTCAACCAGCCAGATCCGATTGGCCGGTGCCAGTCGGTTCAGCAGAAAACGCACCGCCACCATGGATGAGAGGCGATGCAGTTGCTGGTCATCGGGCAAAGAACTATAGGTAGCTGTTGGTAAAGAGGTCGCCTGACGTTGTAAGTCTTGTAGCAGTGCCGAGGCGCTGCCCGCCAGTGCGATGATATCAACCAGAGTATGAGTCACTTGCTTGGGCGATGTTGGATGCCCTGCCCGATTCAGCAAGGCGCACAACGCATCAACACTGGCGACCGGCACCAGCAGTTCGCCCAGGCCGTGATCGGATGATGTAAATTCGTGCTTCAACAGGCCCATATCGATATCCGCCAACCGTGATAATTTCAGCATAGTGGCGCGTTGGTACTGAACCCTTGCCGTGCATCAAAAAGTCCGAATTAATATAGATGAGTGTTGATCTGGCGCAGCTGCCGGGTTTCGCAGGCAAGCCAGCTCCTACAGATGGGCCTTTTTCCTTAGGAGGCAAAATATACAGCTAAGCCTTTTGCCTCTTGGGGAGACCTTCTCTCCCCGGCGGCAGGCCAACCCCTCCGCTTTGCGCTACCGATTCGCTAATCGTTTTTTTGCTTCGCTCACAACGAACTCACCCGGATGCGGCATCCATGCCTTAACCGGGCTATCCGGCCATCCATGGCCGTGATGTTGTGTTCGCTCAGTTCCAAAACGGCTCATCTTGATGCGCGGATGTTGGTAACCGACAAACTGTTTTTCATTGTTGGCCAATAGACCCGAACCAACGGGGAGGAAACATTCTGCCAGTTGTTTATTTGCTGTTTATCGAGAGCAAGCTCTCTCACACAATTGCTCCCTACTCCCGGCTCCCAACCCTGCCCCACCAAACAGCAGCCATAAAAAAACCGCCACTCTTGCGAGGGGCGGTTTTCTTTTGCGGGCCGGAGCCCGCGAGGTCATTGCTACAGCTGCAAATTATGCAGGCTGTTCAACACCCTTCATGGTCAGCTTCACACGACCTTTAGGATCAACGTCCATTACGTGTACGTTAACCATCTGACCTTCTTTCAGGTAGTCGGATACGTTTTCAACACGCTCTTCGCTGATCTGGGAGATGTGCAGCAGGCCGTCTTTGCCTGGCAGTACAGTGATGAAGGCACCGAAGTCTACGATTTTGGAAACCTTACCGTTGTAGGTAGTACCCACTTCGATCTCGGCAGTGATGGCTTCGATCATGCTGCGAGCCAGATCAGAAGCTTCTTTGCCCGCTGCGAAGATCTTGATTTCGCCGTCATCGTTGATGTCGATGGACGCACCAGACTTCTCGGTGATGTCACGGATGGTCGCACCGCCTTTACCGATCACTTCACGGATCTTGTCGGAAGCGATCTTCATGGTGGTCATGGTAGGTGCGTTTTCAGACAGCTCTTTACGAGGTTCTGCAATCACCTTGTTCATGTCGTTCAGGATGTGCAGACGCGCAGCCTTGGCCTTCTCCAGAGCGATCTCCATGATCTGCTCGGTGATGCCTTCGATCTTGATGTCCATCTGCAGTGCGGTAATACCTTCGTCAGTACCCGCTACCTTGAAGTCCATGTCGCCCAGGTGATCTTCGTCACCCAGGATGTCGGTCAGAACAGCGAACTTTTCACCTTCTTTGACCAGACCCATGGCGATACCGGCAACCGGTGCCTTCAGAGGTACACCAGCGTCCATCAGAGCCAGAGAAGCACCACACACGGAAGCCATGGAAGAAGAACCGTTGGATTCAGTGATCTCGGAAACCACACGGATGGTGTACGGGAACTCATCGTGCTCTGGCATCATTGCCTGAACACCACGACGGGCCAAACGACCGTGACCAATCTCACGACGACCTGGAGTACCCAGACGGCCAGCTTCACCTACAGAGTATGGAGGGAAGTTGTAGTGGAACAGGAATGGGTCGTCCTGGGTGCCGTGCAGGAAGTCGATCATCTGCGCGTCACGGGCAGAGCCCAGAGTGGTTACCACGATGGCTTGGGTCTCACCACGGGTGAAGATCGCAGAACCGTGGGTGTTGGCCAGAACGCCGGTTTCGATGGTCAGCGGACGAACGGTGTCGTTGTCACGACCGTCGATACGTGGCTGGCCTTCAATAACGCGGTTACGAACCACTTCGTACTTCAGTTCGCCAACCATGTCAGCGATTTCGTCAGCGGAGAAACCGTCTTCGCCTTCAGCGGCAGCCAGTTTGGCAACAGCAGCGGCTTTCACTTCGTCCAGCTTGGCGTAACGAGCCATTTTCTCGGAAGTGGTATAAGCCTCAGCGATGCCAGCAGCAGCTTCTGCTTTAACGGCTTCGTACAGAGCTTCGTTGCGGGCTTCGGCAGTCCAGTCCCACTTCTCAACACCCAGCTCAGCAGTCCATTCAGAGATGGCAGTGATCGCAGCCTGGAAGGATTTGTGAGCGAACAGTACCGCACCCAGCATTTCGTCTTCGGTCAGCTCGTCGGCTTCGGATTCAACCATCAGCACGGCGTCTTTGGTACCAGCAACCATCATGTCCAGCAGGGAATCTTCCATCTGGCTGATGCTTGGGTTCAGGATGTAGCCTTCGTCTTCGATGAAGCCAACACGTGCGCCACCGATAGGACCGTTGAACGGAACGCCAGACACTGCCAGCGCAGCGGAAGTGGCGATCATGCCCAGTACGTCCGGGTTAACGTCTTTTTCAGCAGACATTACAGTGATGATCACCTGAACTTCGTTCATGAAGCCTTCAGCGAACAGCGGACGGATTGGACGGTCGATCAGACGGGAAGTCAGGGTTTCGTTTTCGGAAGGACGACCTTCACGCTTCAGGTAACCGCCCGGGATACGACCTACGGAGTACATTTTCTCCTGGTAGTGTACGGACAGCGGGAAGAAGTCCTGACCTGGCTTGGTGCTTTTGGCAGCGACAACAGTCGCCAGAACCTGGGTTTTGCCCATGGTGGCCATGACAGCGCCGTCAGCCTGACGGGCTACACGACCGGTTTCCAGTGTGATGGTGTCGTTACCAAACTGGAAGGTTTTGGTCTTTGCAACAGGGATATTGCTCATATCATTTCCATTCTATTGAGATAAATACCACTCTGTATCACCGCCGGTACTTCTAAGCATTGATCGTTTTTCTCAAACAAGTCCTTCATCAACCACAATAAGCTCTTGATAAGGACTGCAACGATGCGCCAACACAGCACAATCGAAGCAGTTGAGGATTCCGGCCTGCCGGAATCAACGACAAATGGTTAGAAGCACCACCGTTCTTACGGGGTTGGCACCACAGTGACTACAGGTTTTCAGAGAGTGTTACAGGATGTACTGCAGATACAACAAAAGCCCCGGAGGGCTTTTGCTGTAAGCGAGATTAGCGACGCAGACCCAGGCGCTTGATCAGCTCCAGGTAACGGTTTGCATCTTTACCTTTCAGGTAATCCAGCAGCTTACGACGCTGGTTAACCATGCGGATCAGACCACGACGGGAGTGGTGATCCTTACCGTGTGCCTTGAAGTGGGACTGCAGACCAACAATGTTGTGGGTCAGCAGAGCAACCTGAACTTCAGGGGAACCGGTATCGCCTTCGGCGGTTTGGTATTCTTTTACGATCTCAGCTTTCTTTTCAGCAGACAATGCCATGCTTATAACTCCAGTTTAATGTGCGTCAGGCGAAGCCTGAGGATTAAAAGTCACATCGTCACCGTGCACATTAACAGTGGGATGTGGGCGGCAAACCGGAACTACAACTTAACGATCCAATTGCCGATTCGGGATTATGCCGATGCTGACGCCAGATTCAATGGAATATTTAACAACCGGACAGGTCGTAAACGTCCTTTGATGATCCTGGCGACACCAAGCAACTGCCGTTGGCCCGATTCTGAGGCCCATAATTGTACTGATTCAGCGTCCGGCAAGCTAGTAGCCAGTGATTGGCCCAGGCGAACTTTCACACCATCTTCCAATGGAACCTCAACCACCTGCCAATCAGGAATGGCCGATTCAATCGGCTGCAAAACCGCATCCAGAGCGGAGAAGTCACCCTCTGTGCACTGCTCGGCCAATTGCTCCAGCTGCTCCAGCGTCATCATGTTCGCACCGTCATACGGCCCGGTCTGGATGCGATGCAAACGACTGACGTGAGCGCCACAACCAATGTGTTCGCCAATGTCTTCTACCAGAGTACGAATGTAGGTGCCTTTTGAGCACTTTACCGTCAGATTCAACTCAACATCAGAAGGGCGATCATCAAGATCGAGGCGCAGAATTTGAATCACCCGACGCTTGCGCTCGGCAATCGCCTTGGCCTCCTCTTCCGTCATGCCCTTACGAGCAAGTTCGTACAGTGGCTTGCCATCAAACTTCAGTGCCGAAAACATTGGCGGAACTTGCTCAACGTCACCCTTGAAGTGCTCCAGCACCTCTAACACTTGTTCGTCCGTCAGCTCAGGGACATCAGCGCTACGAATAACTTCCCCTTCCCGATCGCCGGTAGAACGAACCTCCCCCAGGTAAGCAGTGGTTTCGTAGGTTTTGTCAGACTCCAACAGCAACTGGGAAAATTTGGTGGCTTCACCAAGACACAATGGCAGCAGGCCACTGGCTTCCGGGTCAAGCGCACCGGTATGACCCGCCTTATTGGCCTTGAACAGGCGTTTCACAGTTTGCAGCGCCTGGTTTGAAGACAGTCCCAGCGGCTTGTTCAAGAGTACGACGCCGTGAACGTCACGACCTTTTTTACGTTTTGCCATGGTTTAACTTAGCGGAATTCATCAGGTTAAAACGAAAAACGGCTGCCTGCGTAAACAGTCAGCCGTTGCAGAATACGATGACTAACGAAGCAGGATTATTCCTCTTCGTCGGCACCAATCGGGCCATCAACGTCGGTCACATTGGTTTTCAATGCGCTGTCGTCTTTCTCACGGGCCTGACGAATCAGGCTATTCATACGATAACCACGATCCAGCGTCTCGTCGTAATGGAAACGCAGCATCGGCGTGACACGAGTGGTCATGATACGAGCGAGGTTGCTACGCAAATAACCCGCAGCATCGTTCAGAATGGATTCGGTCTGGGCACGTATTTCTTCGTCGGTTTCGCCCTTGGCACCCATCACTGTGAAGTAGATGTCGGCATAACCCAGGTCTTTGGCCACCTTGACCTGGTTGAGGGTCACCAGACCCAAACGCGGGTCTTTCATTTCAAACTGAATCATTTGCGCCACTTCACGCTGGATTTGCTCACCCAGGCGAGAAGTACGGCTGTAATCTTTTGGCATATTCACTCACTTGCAGCGATGCCAGCGTTACCGGCCGAGCCAATACTGGGCGCTGCGAAAATCAAATTTTTACGGTCCATACAGACACCAAAGCCCGGATAATCCGGGCTTTGGTTATACGGTAGCGAACTACCGCTATTACAGAGTACGTGCGACTTCGCGTACGTCGAACACCTCGATCTGATCGCCAGGGCGAACGTCCTGATAGTTCTTCACACCGATACCACATTCCATGCCCTGACGAACGTCGGCAACGTCATCCTTGAAGCGACGCAGGGATTCCAGCTCGCCTTCGTAGATAACCACGTTTTCGCGCAGTACACGGATCTTCTTGTTACGGTGAATCGTGCCATCAACCACCATACAACCAGCAATCTGGCCGAATTTCGGCGAGTTGAACACATCACGTACTTCAGCGATACCAACGATTTCTTCACGCAGCTCTGGAGCCAACAGGCCAGCCATTGCTTGCTTGACGTCATCCAGCAGATCGTAGATCACGCTGTAGTAACGCATGTCGATGCCGTTGTTCTCGACCACTTTCTTGGCGGCGTTATCAGCACGCACGTTGAAACCGAATACCACTGCGCTGGAAGCAACTGCCAGCGTTGCGTCAGTTTCAGTAATACCACCCACACCGGAGGATACTACGTTCACTTTCACTTCGTCGGTAGCCAGCTTCTGCAAGGAAGACACAATCGCTTCCAGGGAACCGCGAACGTCGGTCTTCAACACCACGTTCAGGGAAGCCTGTTCGCCACCGCCCATACCATTGAACAGAGCATCCAGCTTGGCAGCCTGTTGACGCTGCTGAACCTGTTCCTTCAGCTTGTCTTCACGGAACTGTGCTACCTCACGGGCTTTCTTCTCGCTTTCAACAACCATGAAGTTGTCACCAGCGTCCGGAGTACCGTTCAGACCCAGAATTTCTACCGGAATAGATGGGCCGGCTTCGTCAACCTGACGGCCATTTTCATCCAGCAGTGCACGGGCACGGCCATAACAAGTACCCGCCAGTACGATATCGCCTTTCTTCAAAGTACCGTTCTGAACCAGCAAGGTTGCAACCGGGCCACGGCCCTTGTCGAGACGGGATTCAACAATAGAACCCTGACCAGGACCGTCGAAGTGGGCTTTCAGCTCCAGCATCTCGGATTGCAGCAGTACCGCTTCCAGCAGCTCGTCGATGCCCTGACCAGTGTGTGCAGATACCGGTACAAACGGTACATCACCACCCCAGTCTTCTGGCAGTACGTCGCGCGCAGACAGTTCGTTTTTAACACGATCCGGATCAGCGGCTTCTTTATCCATCTTGTTGATGGCAACCACCAGAGGCACGCCAGCCGCTTTCGCGTGCTGAACGGCTTCTTCGGTTTGCGGCATCACACCATCGTCCGCAGCAACCACCAGGATCACAACGTCGGTGGACTGGGCACCACGGGCACGCATGGCGGTAAACGCCGCGTGTCCTGGGGTATCCAGGAAGGAAATCATGCCGTGGTCTGTCTCTACGTGATAGGCACCAATGTGCTGGGTAATACCACCGGCCTCACCCTGAACAACACGGGTACGACGAATGTGGTCCAGCAACGAGGTTTTACCATGGTCAACGTGACCCATAACAGTAACCACCGGAGCACGTTGGCGCTGTTCGCCTTCGTAGCTAACGGAATCGCTGACTTCTTCTTCCAGCTGATTATCGGAGATCAGTTTGGTCACTTTGTGACCCAGTTCTTCAACCACCAGAGTGGCAGTGTCCTGATCCAGAGTCTGGTTGATGGTCGCCATAACGCCCATTTTCATCAGCTCTTTGATCACGTCACCGGCTTTCACGGCCATCTTGGCTGCCAGATCACCCACAGTGATCGCTTCTGGCAGTTCCACTTCACGGATAACCGGAGCGGTTGGCTTGGTGAATGCGTGTTCGTTATTGGCATCCGAATGGTGACGACCACGGCCGCCTTTGGCGCCCTTGGTATTCTTGCCACCACGACGACGGTTAGCGCTCAGCTTGTTGCCTTCGTTACCATCAACGAAACGATCTTCACGGTCGTTACGCTTACGGTCACCGGCTTTACCACGCTTGCGGCTATTGTCATCACCACGCGCCTGGGCCAGTTCGGCTTCTGCACGCTTCTGCGCTACATCATCCTCTGGCTTCGCACGTGCTTTGGCAACAGCAGTTGGACGAGCTGTGCCTGGGCGAGCAGAACCCGGACGATCATTACGGTTGTTCGGACGGTCGTTACCGCTACGGTTGTCCTGACGCGGCTTGGCTTCAGCACGTGGCTTGGCTTCAGCTTTCGGGCGTGCAGTCGCGGTAGGCTTGGCATCGGCTTTTGGACGAGCCGTGGCCTTGACGCTAACGGTTGCTTTCGGTGTTGCCGTTGCAACTGGCTTGGCAGGGGCTTTCTTGGCCACGCTTACCTTGGCAGTTGCAGAAATAGGCTTCTTGGCCGCCGCCGCTTTGGCACGTGCATCGGCCTCAGCCGCGTCACGCGCTGCGCGATCAGCAGCTGCCTTGTCCGCTGCGGCTTGCTGTTCAGCAGCCTTGCGGATGGCTTCCTGGCGAGCCGCTTCAGCCGCTTCTTCGTCAACAACGCGACGTTCAGCCTGAGCTGCGCGAGCTGCTTCCAGATCTTTTTCCATTTCGTCGCTTTGCACGTAAGTGCGCTTCTTGCGAACTTCAATGTTGACCTGCTTCTTGCCAGCACCCGTTTTCAGCGTTTGGGTTTCCTTACGCTTCAGGGTGATTTTCTTTGGCTCTGCAGCCGGTGCCTCTTCGCCGTGGCTTTTCTTCAGAGAGGTCAACAAGCGAGCTTTTTCTTCGTCAGAAACTTTCTGGTCTGCGCCTGTTTGCGGCAAACCCGCTTCTTTCATCTGGGACAACAAGCGATCAACGCTGGTCCCCACCACGCCGGCGAGTTCTTTAACTGTTACTTCTGCCATACGTATCTCCTGTGCCGAGTGAGTGTATTAGTCGTTGCCCTCAAACCAGGGCTTGCGCGCGGTCATAATGAGCTCCGCGGCTTTCTCCTCAGTCATATCCTCGATGTCCATCAGGTCGTCGATGGATTGCTCGGCAAGATCTTCCATCGTACAGATACCCATACCGGCCAGCACGTGCGCCAGGGCGTTATCCATACCTTCCATCGCCAGCAGGTCATCTGCCGGCTCCAGCTTTTCTTCTGAAGCAATTGCCTGGGTCAACAGCACGTCTTTCGCGCGATTGCGGAGTTCTTCCACAATGTCTTCATCCAGGCCATCAATTGCCAGCATCTCGTCAATCGGTACGTAGGCAATTTCTTCCAGGGTGGTAAAACCTTCTTCCACCAGCAGGATGGCAAAATCCTCGTCGATATCGAGGGCATTCATAAAGGACTCAACGTAAGCGGACGCTTCCTGATTCTGCTTGGCAGCAGCATCTTCGATGGTCATTACATTGATTTCCCAACCGGTCAGTTCGGACGCCAGGCGTACGTTCTGACCACCACGACCAATAGCTTGAGCCAGGTTGTCGTCTTCGACAGCGACATCCATGGTATTGGTCTCTTCATCCATAATGATGGATGCAACTTCGGCTGGTGCCATAGCGTTGATCACCAGCTGTGCCGGGTTGTCGTCCCACAGCACAATATCGATGCGTTCACTGCCACCCAGCTCGTTGGTAACAGCCTGAACGCGGGCACCGCGCATACCAACACAAGCACCAACCGGGTCGATACGTTTGTCATTGGTTTTAACGGCAATCTTGGCGCGCGAACCCGGATCACGGGAAGCGCCCTTGATTTCGATAACGTCTTCAGCAATTTCCGGCACTTCGATGCGGAACAATTCGATCAGCATGTCGGAAATGGTGCGGCTCAGCATCAGCTGAGGGCCGCGATTTTCAGGGCGAACGGCGTGCAGAATGGCACGTACGCGATCACCCATGCGCATAATTTCACGACCAATCAACTGGTCTTTCGGCAACAGGCCTTCGGCGTTATTGCCAAGGTCCACGATGACATTGTCACGGGTCACTTTCTTGACAGTACCGCTAACCATCTCGCCAACCCGGTGCTCGTATTGCTCGACAATTTGAGCGCGCTCGGCTTCACGTACTTTCTGCACGATGATCTGCTTGGCTGCCTGTGCCGCAATACGACCGAAATCCGGGTTTTCAATCTGGGTTTCGTAGGTGTCACCTGGCTGCAGCTTTTCGTCGATTTCCTGAGCTTCTTGCAGCGTCAGTTCGTCGCCCAGGCCAGGAACAACGTCGTTGCTAACAACCAGCCAGCTGCGGAATGTTTCGTAATCACCGGTTCTGCGGTCGATATCTACGCGAATGGTGGCTTCTTCGTCTTCGTAACGCTTTTTGGCCGCCGCTGCCAATGCAGACTCGATGGCCTCAAAAATCACTTCTCGTGATACGCCTTTTTCGTTAGAAACCGCTTCCGCGACCAGGAGAATTTCTTTACTCATCTTCCAGCCTCGCTGTGCAACCTTAGTTATCAAAATTTGGAACAATATGAGCTTTTTCAATCAGCTCAATCGGCAACAGGTATTCGTGGTTGTCCACCAGCAAAACAATATCCTGTTCTTCAATCCCCTGAAGACGTCCCTTGAACTTGCGGCGTCCATCAAAAGGCATACGCAGACGTAATTCGATGATTTCGTTTACAGCCTGCTCATAGTGAGAGAGTTCAAACAGCGGACGATCCATACCCGGC
This sequence comes from Oceanobacter sp. ABM4_470, assembly GCF_056158645.1. Lineage (NCBI taxonomy): Bacteria > Pseudomonadati > Pseudomonadota > Gammaproteobacteria > Oceanospirillales > Oceanospirillaceae > Oceanobacter > Oceanobacter sp. ABM4_470. The sequence continues at coordinate 572,291 of NZ_JBSWTR010000001.1, read as the reverse complement.
GACGACACTTCCAGCGTGTAGTCCTGTGCAATCGGGTCTTCAACGTCCAGTACCGCACTCATCTGGCGACTGACGTCTGCACAGTGATCAACGGTGATGCCGTTTTCGTGGTCAATATAAACGCGCAACATTACCTGACGGCCCTGACTCAACAGTTCAAGCCCCCAGAAAACAAAACCCATTGATTCAACAACCGGTTTCAGCATTTCAACCAGGCGAGTATCACGTGCCAATATTTTTCACCTCTCAGAAACAAAAACTGGGCACCTAGTGCCCAGCCCGATGAAGTTGCCCAGGAATCGGACAACCGCTCTGCCAAATCCACCCTGCCGCCACAAAAAACACGGACGAACAGTAAAACCCATCGGGTGACCCCGGACGACAGCTACTAAAAAGCCCCTGACATGAGGGGCTTTGGACAGCTTGAGCTGGCGCATTATAAATGCTTTGAGCTCAAAAAGCGAACCAGGTTCACTTGATCTTGGTCTGGTTATTGGTGCGGATGGCGAGACTCGAACTCGCACGAGCTTAGCTCACCACCCCCTCAAGATGGCGTGTCTACCAATTCCACCACATCCGCATCGTTACCAGATCAATGCCTGACAGTTGTGTTATTCAACTACCGGGGCATCGCTTGCTGAAGCATCCATATCGGGTGCATCAACTGAAGGCGCGTATTCTTCCACAGATGGGGTATCTTTCTCAAGCTTTTCAATAACTTCCTGTGAAGGAATACCAATATCAGTGCCAGATTCCGCGTGTTGCTTGGCGTACATAGCCAAACCCAGTGACGTAACGAAGAACGCAGCAGCCAGCCACGCAGTCGTGCGGCTCAAAAAATTGCCGGAACCACTGCTACCAAATACTGTTTGGGACGCACCACCACCAAAAGAGGCACCCGCATCCGCTCCCTTACCTTGCTGCAGCATCACAAAACCGATGATGCCCAATGCCAGCAGGATGTGAACTACAAGAACAATAGATTCCATAATTACCTAGGCCGTACAGATTTTCAGGAAATGTTCGGCGTCCAGTGAGGCTCCACCCACCAGGCCACCATCAATATCAGCTTGAGCAAACAGCTCTTCAGCCGTAGTGGAGTTGACGCTACCGCCATACAGAATGCGGGTCTTTTCACCCAGCTCTGCAGCACGTTCAGTCAGCAAGCTACGAATAAATGCGTGTATCGCCTGAGCCTGCGCCGGTGTTGCAGTTTCGCCGGTGCCAATGGCCCAAACCGGTTCATACGCAATCACCACAGAACGCCAGTCGTCTTCGCTCAATTCAGACAGTGCCAGAGACAACTGCTGACGAACGACGTTTTCTTCATTACCAGCCTGACGATCTTCCAGTGTTTCACCAACACACAGAATCACTTTCAGGCCACAAGACAGCGCACGGCGCGTCTTGGCCAGAATGATCTCATCGGTCTCGCCAAACAGGGCGCGACGCTCGGAATGACCGAGAATCACGTACTCGCAAGCAAGATCGCGGAGCATGGACGCAGAAACTTCACCAGTGAAAGCACCACTGTCTTCAGTTGAGCAATTTTGCGCACCCAGCATCAGCTGGCTGTCAGCAATGGCTTCACGGAACTGAGACAAATAAGGAAACGGCGGACATACCAGCACGTCGCGACCCGCAACGGCAGTACCCGAAAGCTGCTCCAGCCACTCGCTTGTTGCGGCTGTTGAAGCGTTCATTTTCCAGTTTCCGGCAATCATCAGGCGACGCACGGCATACTCCCAAAATCAAAGAGCGCAGATACTATCCAAGAAGTGGGCTTTAAACAACCCGAATCCTCTTTCTGCTCAACGGTTTAACTCGGTTTCGACCACTTCGGCCAGCTGTTTGGCCTTGCCAGCAGCAATATCATCGGTCTCGGCCTCCACCATCACCCGCACCACAGGCTCAGTACCGGAGGGTCGCAACAACACCCGACCACGACCTGCCAGCTCGGCTTCGACCGCCGCAACCGCGGTTTGAATAGCATCGCTATTGATATCGGCATTGGCTCCGCGGCGCACGTTGATCATGACCTGCGGCATTTTCATCATGCGCTGGTGCCAATCGCGCAGCGACGTTCCGGTATCCATCAAGGCTACCAACACCTGCAGAGCCGCAACAATGCCATCACCGGTAGTTTGCACATCCAGAGACAACAAATGACCGGACGACTCACCACCGATGCGCCAGCCGTTCTCTTCCAGCTTTTGCAGTACATAGCGGTCACCGACTTTGGCGCGCAGGAATGGGATACCCAGCTCCTTCATGCCCAATTCAAGGCCCATGTTGCTCATCAGGGTACCCACCACACCACCCTGCAGCTTGCCTTGCTGCTGAGCATGAGCGGCCATGATGTACAGCAACTGGTCGCCATCCACCACATCGCCGTGATGATCAACCATCACAACGCGATCGCCATCGCCGTCAAAGGCAATGCCCAAATCAGCGCTTTCAGCCAGAACCGCATCAACCAGCCCCGCAGGCTCGGTAGAACCCACACCCTTGTTGATATTAAAGCCGTCTGGCTGATTACCCAGTACCACGATATCTGCGCCCAATTCGCGGAAGACCGCCGGCGCAATGGCGTACGTGGCACCGTGGGCGCAATCGAGCACAATTTTCATGCCGCGCAAATTCAGTGAGCCGGCAGTGCCCTTGCAGAACTCGATGTATCGCCCCGCCGCATCACTGATGCGTACGGCCTTACCCAGTTGTTGGGAGTCGACACAGATCATGTCTTTTTGCAGGTACTCCTCAATCGCCAGTTCAGTTTCATCCGGCAGCTTCTGACCCGCTCCTGAGAAAAACTTGATGCCGTTGTCGTAGTACGGATTATGAGAGGCACTGATCACGATACCCGCCTGGGCACGGAAGGTACGCGTCAGATAGGCAATGCCAGGCGTTGGGATCGGCCCCAGCAGTGCCACATCGGCACCTGCTGCCGACAAGCCGGCTTCCAGCGCTGACTCAAACATATACCCGGAAATACGAGTGTCCTTACCAATCAGAATCTGGGTTTTACCTTGTTTGGCAAACACCTTACCGGCCGCCCAGCCCAGCTTCATGACAAAGTCCGGCGTGATAGGCGCTTCACCTACCTTGCCGCGAATACCATCGGTACCAAAAAATTTTCTCGACATAATCTCTTCGCTCACAACGCCAGGGTAGCGGATACCACCGCCATGGCATCGACGGTTTCTTTCACATCATGCACACGGATAATACGCGCACCCTTCATGGCACAAATAACAGCGGCAGCAACACTGCCAGCGGTGCGCTGATCCGGCACATCCACGCCCGTTGCATCACCAATCATGCGCTTACGCGACAGACCGGTAAGCAATGGCAGATTCATGGATTCAAACTCGGCCAAACGGTTCAATAGCTCATAATTATGCTGTGCGGTTTTACCAAAACCAAAGCCTGGGTCAATCAGAATACGATCACGTGCAATGCCACCGGCTTCACACACCTCAATGCGCTGTTGCAGATATCCCATCACCTCATCCACCACAGACGCATACTGCGGTGCGTCCTGCATGTTCTCTGGCTGGCCTTTCATATGCATCAGACACACGGGTAAGCCAGTCGCGGCCGTAGCGGCGACTGCACCTTCACGCTCTAATGCCCGCACGTCATTGATGATATGAGCACCCACCGCGGCGGATTCCGTAATCACCTGCGGCGTACTGGTATCCACCGAAATAGCCACGTCCAAACGCTTGGCAATACCTTCAACAACCGGCACCACACGCTCCAGTTCCTCCGCCACCGTCACCGGATCAGCCCCCGGACGGGTCGACTCACCACCCACGTCGATAATCCCCGCACCGGCCATCAACATGGCTTCGGCGTGCTTCAAAGCAACATCGAGGGAGTTAAATCGGCCGCCGTCAGAAAAAGAATCCGGCGTAGCGTTAAGAATGCCCATAACCACCGGGCGAGCCAGCGACAGCTGACGGGAACCACATTGAAGAATCACGTAATCGTCCAAAACTGCATTTACGGGAAGAATAAAACAGAACGGGCCACGGCCCAACCGGCGCGGTCAAATAACAGAATATCGGCGGAGGTACAGAGTTGGGGTAGAGGATACGCACCGCAAACATCCATGACATAAACGTAGGTCAGATAAAGACGCGAAGCGGATGCCATCTGATGCCACGGTGTGGAATGGCTGGACCGTATTCAAAGCGGGCCAGCGGCCCGCGCTCCCGGAAGCACACATCAGCCACAGCAACACCCGACACAACCGTGACGTAAACGTAGGTCAGATAAAAACGCGAAGCGGATGCCATCTGACGTCGCGGTGTGGAATGGCTGGTCCGTATTCAAAGCGGGCCAGCGGCCCGCGCTCCCGGAAGCACACATCAGCCCCGTAATACATCCTACATGTACGAGCAAAACCAGTGGGAGGTAGCCTGCTGCCGATCGCACAAACAAAAAGAGCGGCCGAAGCCGCTCTTTTTAACAAACACCTGCTAAAGGTGCTTTAGCCATTAACGATCACCAGCAGGCTCGGCTGCGGAGTCGGTGTCTTCGTCACCGGCCATGTCGCGGCTTTCCTGTGCTGGAGCGGATGGACCACTGGTTGGGCCATCGTTGTTCCAGGACTTTGGTGGACGCGGCTTGCGGCCGGACATGATGTCGTCGATCTGATCCACATCGATGGTTTCATATTCCATCAAAGCGTCTTTCATCATTTCCAGCTTGTCGCGGTTTTCTTCCAGAATGGTGAAAGCACGCTTGTAGCAACCATCCAGCAGGTCTTTCACTTCAGCATCAATCAAACGAGCGGTTTCATCCGACAGGTGAGCCATCTGGCCGCCTCCGCTGGAACCCAGGTAACCATTCTGTTCGTCTTCCGAGTACAGCTGGGCACCCAGTTTTTCAGACAGACCCCATTTGGTGACGTAGTTACGCGCGTATTTGGTCGCACGCTCAATGTCGTTGGAAGCACCGGTGGTAACACCGTCTTTACCCAGCGTCATTTCTTCGGCAATACGGCCGCCATACAGCGAGCAAATATTGCTTTCGATACCACGCTTGCTGATGGAGTTACGATCTTCCTCTGGCAGGAACATAGTCACACCCAGCGCACGGCCACGCGGAATGATGGACACCTTGTACACAGGGTCGTGTTCAGGCACCAAGCGACCCACAATGGCGTGGCCCGCTTCGTGGTAAGCCGTGTTGGTTTTCTCTTTCTCGGACATCACCATGGTCTTGCGCTCGGCACCCATGAGAATCTTGTCCTTGGCCTTCTCGAACTCTTCCATGCCCACACGGCTGTGGTTGGCACGCGCAGCAAACAGCGCCGCTTCGTTACACAGGTTAGCCAGGTCGGCACCAGAGAAGCCTGGTGTACCACGAGCAATCAGGGATGCATTGACATCGTCATCCACTGGCAACTTGCGCATGTGTACTTTCAGAATCTGCTCACGGCCACGAATGTCCGGCAAGCCAACCACCACCTGACGGTCGAAACGACCCGGACGCAGCAAGGCAGGGTCCAGCACGTCAGGACGGTTGGTTGCAGCAATCACGATGATGCCATCGTTGACTTCAAAGCCATCCATCTCAACCAGCAACTGGTTCAGGGTTTGTTCGCGTTCGTCGTTACCACCACCAATGCCAACACCACGGGAACGACCCACAGCATCGATTTCGTCGATGAAGATAATGCATGGCGCTTGCTTCTTGGCCTGCTCGAACATGTCACGCACACGGGATGCACCAACACCAACGAACATTTCAACGAAGTCAGAACCGGAAATAGAGAAGAACGGCACACGAGCTTCACCGGCAATGGCTTTTGCCAGCAGGGTTTTACCCGTACCTGGCTGACCAACCATCAGCACACCGCGTGGAATCTTACCGCCCAGGCGCTGGTACTTGCCCGGATCACGCAGGAACTCAACCAGTTCCTTCACGTCCTCCTTGGCTTCGTCACAACCGGCGACGTCTTCAAAGGTGGTTTTGATCTGGTCTTCGCTCAACAGCTTGGCCTTGCTCTTGCCAAACGCCATTGGGCCGCCACGACCACTGCCACCGCCCTGCATCTGACGCATGAAGAACATGAACACCGCCAGAATGATCAGGATTGGCAGGGAAGCCAACAGCAATTGAGTGAAGAAACCCTGTTTCTCTGGCTTCTCACCCACCACTTTCACCTGGTTGTTCAACAAGGTGTCCATCAGTTTGTCGTCGTAGGCAGGCAGCACAGTTTCAAATGCTTCGCCATTGGAGCTGGTGCCCTTGATGGATTGGCCAGAAATAGTGACTCGTTCAACCTGACCGCTTTCAACAGCCGTAATGAAGTCGGAATACGACAATTCCTGTCCGGTACCAACGTTCTGGAAGTTGTTGAACACCATCATCAGGACGGCAGCAATCACTGCCCACAAGATGAAATTCTTTGCCATGGTCGGCATTACCTCTCTGTTTCCGGCCTGTTGGCCACTTTTATCCTTTCCGTAAGCTTAGCAAGCATCTACTCGCCACGGAAACCTTTGGCAACAACGTACACCTCACGAGATCGTGCGCGGGACGCCTTGGGCTTGCGAATGAGCACCTTATTGAACGAAGAACGCAACTCTTTCAGGTAGTCGTCGTAGCCTTCGCCCTGGAACACCTTGGCAACAAAATTGCCGTTTTTGCTGAGAACCTGGCGCGCCATATCAAGCGCCAGCTCAACCAGATACATGGCACCCGGCTGATCGATAGAGCTCATACCACTCATATTGGGGGCCATATCAGAAATTACAAGTTCGACCGGGTTTTCACCAATACGATCCATCAACTCATTGAATACCGATTCTTCCGTAAAATCGCCCTGAATAAAATCCACCCCGGCTATGGTGTCCATAGGCAAAATATCAGAAGCGATCACAGTAGCATCCTGACCAACCCGCTGCGCCACCACCTGTGACCAGCCGCCCGGTGCCGATCCCAGGTCAACCACCGTCATGCCAGGCTTGATCAGATGATCCTTCTCATCCAGTTCAATCAGCTTGTAGCTGGCACGGGTACGGTAGCCGTCTTGCTGGGCCATCTGGACATAAATATCGTCAACATGTTCCTTCAGCCAGCCAGCACTGGATTTTGATCGAGCCATAGGGGTTTGCCTTACAGTCAGATATACTTGGTGTCAATTCGCTGAAACAGTCAGCGCAACACAACATTCTAACACCCGAGGGCCGGACAAACACATGCCGCTCAGTAATGACGAAAAGAAAGCCTACCGTTCAATAGGCCACAAACTGAATCCTATCGTGACCGTTGCCAGCAACGGCCTGACCGAAGCCGTCCTGGACGAGCTGAATCGCGCTCTGGACGACCACGAGCTGATTAAAATCAAAATCGCCGTGGGTGACCGCGAGCTGAAAAAAGAAGCCGTTGAAGACGTCGTTGAAAGCACTGGTGCGATTCTGGTTCAGCAAATTGGCAACACTGCGTTGCTGCTGCGTCGTAACCCGAAAGCCAAGGCGAACCTGTCTAACCTGCAACGCTTCTAAGCGCTGACTTAGTGATACAGGCTTGAACACAGCGCTTCAGGGCTATCCTGAAGCACTGTTTTAGATTTTTCTCAGACCACCCGCCGCGGCGCCATCCAAAGCCACAACACACCCAACAACGATAAACCATGCAGCAATACCATCTGCAATTTCCACCAGGGCGTCAGCCCAAACCAGCCAAGTGACAGCAACACCATCACCAGCATCAACTGCTGTGGCCGGGACTGCCAATCAAACAATTTTCGCCACACGCACAGCATCGTCATTAGCAGCCCAATAAGCGCACCCACAGCCACCGCCCAATTCAGTACATCCAAACCGTGATGTGGAAAATAGCCCTGCGACTCCAGTACCGGACGCACCAGATACACACAGCTCCATAACATTCCCAACCACGCCGTGCGCAAGAACATCAGATAATCACGGACCACGATCCCCTCCTTTCTGCAGCAACTGCCAGTAATGTCAGCTTTCGGATCAGCCACACAAGGCGGAAAAACTCCAATGATTATTTGGAATATCTGACCATTGTGTCGATAATGGGCGCAAAAACAGGTAGGACGCAATGACTGATATCTACATAACAGGCACGGGCCTGTTCACACCGGCGCAAGGCGTCAGCAACGAAGAACTGGTTGAGGCCTATAACCAGTACGCCAATACCTTCAACGAAGAACACGCCGCAGAAATTGAACAAGGCACCGTCGCTGCCGTGCCACTGTCGAGCGCAGAATTCATCGAAAAAGCCTCCGGCATCAAACACCGCTACACCATGCACAAAGATGGCATGCTGGACCCAGCCCGTATGCGTCCACGTTTTGAAGCCACCAACGAAGGCGATGAACCAGAAGCCGTCAGCATGGGCCTGGCCGCAGCCAAGCAAGCTCTGGACAACGCCGGCCTGACGCCACAAGACATCGACCTGATTGTCGTTGCCTGCACCAATCACCAACGTGCCTACCCGTCCATTGCGGTAGAAATTCAGCACAAACTGGGCTGTACGGGTTACGCCTACGACATGGGCATTGCCTGCTCTTCCGCCACATTCGGCCTGATCAACGCGTTCATTGCCCTGAAAGCCGGTACCGCCAAACGCGCATTGATGATCAACCCGGAATTCGTCACCCCCCAGGTTGACCTGACCTCCCGCGACAGCCACTTTATTTTTGGCGACGTAGCCACCGCCGTGGTGCTGGAACCAGCAACCGCACTGAGCGTCCCCAAAGGCTTCAAGGTGCTGAACACCAAGCAGTTCACCCGCTTCTCGGACAATATTCGCTGCGACGGCAACTACACCGACCACTGCCAGGACGACCTGCCAGCCACTCGCCCCTACTTCAAGCAAGAAGGCCGCAAGGTGTTCAAAGAATTGCTGCCACTGGTGACCGAATTCATTGAAGGCCAACTGCAAGACAACGAGCTGGCAGCAACCGACCTGAAACGCATGTGGCTGCACCAGGCGAATATCAACATGAACCTGTTCGCCGCCAAAAAACTACTGGGCCGTCTGCCCGAGCCTGAAGAAGCACCGATCGTGCTGGACGAATACGCCAACACCGCCTCTTCTGGCTCCGTCATCGCCTTCCACCTGCACAACCAGGACCTGGTATCTGGCGATAAAGGCCTGATTTGCTCCTTCGGTGCGGGCTACTCCATCGGCAGCCTGCTGGTAGAAAAGGTCTAACGCCAAGCACCCGACAGCTGTTCCTGCGACAAACGCCACTGGCTACCGCAGGAACAGCGGCTCTCGATTTTTTATACTCCCCGGCTCCCGACTCTAACAAGTGTTCGAAATACGCAATTCCACGTCGTATCAAGACAACCGAACCTTCAATAAACGTTTGTCTGAAAATCAGCACGAAGTCGTAGCGATTATTTCCAAATATTCAAGTAACCTTCATTAGCAAACCAAAGTCCGCTGTGTCATCTTTACGGCCACGGAAAAGAATACGCTTTTAAAATGAGGAAACGAGCATGACTCGCCAACAATCTTTCGATCGTGATGCCCTGCTGGCATGCGGTCACGGTGAACTTTTTGGTGAAGGGAACGCCCGTTTGCCACTGCCCAACATGCTGATGATGGACCGCATTGCCCACATCAGCGACGAAGGCGGTAACTACGGTAAAGGCGAAATTATTGCCGAACTGGACATAGACCCATCCCTGTGGTTCTTCGACTGCCACTTCGAAAGCGATCCGGTAATGCCAGGTTGTCTGGGACTGGACGCCATGTGGCAGCTGGTTGGCTTCTACCTGGGCTGGCGTGGCAACCCGGGCCGCGGTCGCGCACTGGGCTGTGGTGAAGTGAAATTCCGCGGTCAGGTACTGCCAACCGCCAAGAAAGTAACCTACCGCATCAGCATCAAACGCGTGATGGAACAGAAACTGGTTATGGGCATCGCCGACGCCGTAATGGAAGTCGACGGCCGTGAAATCTACAGCGCCAAAGACCTGCGCGTAGGCCTGTTTACCTCTACCGAAGACTTCTGATATCGATTGATATCAGCTGCGAAAAAAGGCGATCCTCGGATCGCCTTTTTTGTGCCCGGAAGAAATGCCTTGTAGGGATGGGACATGTCCCATCCGTCCGGCAAAGCCGGATGTTCGCAGGCAAGCCTGCCCTACAATGGAGTACCCACGATCGGCAGCAAGCTACCTCCTACAAGTATCAATCCTCAACGTAGGATGTATTAGCGGAACGCGTAATACATATGGAGCAAGCGATATTTAACAGCGCCAAGCATTTCAGTGAAGTGTAGGGATGGGACATGTCCCATCCGTCCGGCGGAGCCGGATGTTCGCAGGCAAGCCTGCTCCTACAATGGAGTACCCACGATCGGCAGCAAGCTACCTCCCACAGGTATCAATCATCAACGTAGGATGTATTAGCGGAACGCGTAATACATATGGAGCAAGCGATATTTAACGGTGCCAAGCATTTCAGTGAAGTGTAGGGATGGGACATGCCCATCCATCCGGCGGAGCCGGATGTTCGCAGGCAAGCCTGCCCTACAATGGAGTACCCACGATCGGCAGCAAGCTACCCCCCACAGGTATCAATCATCAACGTAGGATGTGTTAGCGGAATGCGTAATACATATGGAGCAAGCGATATTTAACAGCGCCAAGCATTTCAGTGAAGTGTAGGGATGGGACATGTCCCATCCGTCCGGCAAAGCCGGATGTTCGCAGGCAAGCCTGCCCTACAATGGAGTACCCACGATCGGCAGCAAGCTACCTCCTACAAGTATCAATCCTCAACGTAGGATGTATTAGCGGAACGCGTAATACATATGGAGCAAGCGATATTTAACAGCGCCAAGCATTTCAGTGAAGTGTAGGGATGGGACATGTCCCATCCGTCCGGCGGAGCCGGATGTTCGCAGGCAAGCCTTCTCCTACGGGTAAACACGATTCAACGGCTTGCCCTTTGAAGGTTACTTCTTACGTTTTTTCATGCAGTACGGCGCTGCGCGGTTAAGTGGCAGGTTGGCGCACAGCATGTCACGGTAGCCGTACTCACGCGCAGCCTGAAACGCTCGGCGGGTGGTTTGGCCGTAGGGCATAGCGGCTTGTTTGATAAACCACTGTCGCTGTTCTTCGGTCAGCCTTGGCCACACTCGAAATCCCGCTTTAAAAAGATGTCGATGCACGCCGCGCTCATTATAGGACTGTGCGATCAGCTGGTCGACGTGTCTATGAACTTGCTCGACTGGCGCGTTGTAATACGACAACACCACCAAGGCGGATAACGGGTAATAAGGCCAGCCTGGGCGCAGCTCAGCGGCTCTATCCCAATGATCAACCGATAGACTTAGCGACTCAACAACAGCACCACCTTTCGCATGAGCTCCTTGCTTCATATAAAACTGGGCTTGGGCTTCATGATATTCGGGAATCCAACCCGCAACCGGAGCAACCAGCTCAAGCCAGGAGTTAGGATGCACAACAGTAACGTCATCAAAGGCCACATCAGCCGATCTCCCGACTTTAATCAGCGCTTGAACGACAGCGAAATACACACAGAACAGTGCAACCGGTATCCCCAGAATCGCAAAAACCCGCAATACCAGAACTGGCAGCGGGGTTTTGGAAGTCAAAGCAGAGGAATCACTCCCCTGCTCTGCTGAAGCGCTATCGAACGACTCAGGCATTCTTTTCCTCGGAACGATAGCCGTACGCATCGTAGTAGCCTTGGTATTCACCATAGCTGCCGTAACGCGCTTCTTTATTAACATCCAGCTGGTTCAGCACCACGCCGTAAATACGGGCGTTGGAATCGTCCAGCTTGGTCAGGCAGCTCTTCACCAGCTTGTCGCGGGTTGCGTCTGCCTTCACCACATAAACCACACCGTCAGCCAGGGTCGACAGGTACAAGGCATCACTCACCAGCTTCATTGGCGCGGAGTCAATGATGATGCGCTGGTAACGCTCACGCAGAGTACCCAGCAGCTTCTCGAAGTTGCGGGAGCTCAACAGCTCAAGCGGGTTTGGCGGGATAGGACCAGCCGGAATCACATCAACGTTGAGGTCTTCCATGTGGTGAATACACTCATCCAGTGTATCCGGGTAGGCCACCGCATTCGACAAGCCCTTGCTGTTTGGCGCCAGGCCCAGTTTCTTGGCCATGGTCGGACGGCGCATATCGGCGTCGATCAGCAGGGTTTTTTCCATCTGACCATAGGCTTCCGCCAGGTTGGCAGACGTGGTGGTTTTACCTTCACCCGGTACGGATGAGGTCAACAAAATCACCTGAGCCGGGCTTTCCAAGCCAGCCAGCGTCAAGCTGGTACGCAAGGTACGCACCTGCTCCGACAAGCCATGCAAGGTATCATCCGAGAAGGCACGAACCAGTCGGCCTTCTTCGATGTTCAGTTTCTTCAGGATGCCGGAATCGATCATTGGCAGCATGCCCAGCAATGGCGTACCCAGCTTACGATCAACATCATCCGGGTTTTTCAGAGTGGCATCCAAAGCATCCAGCAGGAACGCCAGGCCCACACCAAACATCATGGCAACTACAAAGGTCAGAGCCACAACCAGTTTCTTGTTAGGTTTTACCGGCTCGCTAGGCAATACCGCCGGGTCGGTAATACGGGCGTTTGCTGCTTGCAGATCGCCAGTTTCGTTGGTTTCACGAATACGATCAAAGAACGTTTCATACAATTGACGATTACCACGCACTTCACGGGTATATTCGTTCAGCGTGAATTCCGTACGGTTCAGCTTACGCACTTCTTCAACCTTGTCGGCCAGTGCGCCTTCCAGAGCAACCTCTTTTGACTTGGAGGTGTTGTATTCCTTCTCAATACTGGAAGCAATACGGATCATCTGAGTACGAACAGACTCACGAACCGCATCCAGATCAGACTGCGCTGCGATCATTTTCGGGTGTTTTGGCCCATAACGCTTGGACAGCTCAGATACTTTCAGCTCTGCCTGCGTCTCATTCTGGCGTAACACAGCGACCAGTGGGTTATTCAGAATTTGCGGCAGGCTGCTCAAACTGTCATAGCTGCGGTCATCCAGCGATTGCAGCTGATTGTATGCCGTTTCAGCTTCCAGACGACGTGAACTGGCTTCTACCAGGCGCTCGGTAATTTCATCCAACTGCTTGGACACCAGCGTGTCGACACCTTCAACATCAATCAGGTTGTTGGCTTCGCGGTATTCCTGCAAACGGCGCTCAGACTCATCAAGACGCGCTTTCAGGCCACCCAAACGCTCTTGCAACCAGCTGGCTGCTTGCTGGGTCATGCCAATTTTGGCTTCCAGCTGAGAATCGATATATGCCTTGGCCATGGCATCGGAGGCGCGCTGAGCCAGTTCTGGAGATTCGCTCTCAACAGACACTTTTACCAACTGGGTTTTACGCAGTGGTGAGACAGATACCGCTTCCCAGAAATTATCAACTGTTGCAGCCAGAATCTCGGCTTCGGTCGGCGCTTCGGACTCACCCAAAATCATTTCTTTCAGAGAGAACGACTTGGCGTTAGCCGGATGGGCAGGATTGAACTCAGGGTTATTCACCAAATCCAATTGAATCGCTACACGCTTGGCCAACTCACGGGACTTGAGGATTTCAAATTGAGTCTGGAAATATTCAGAAGACTGCCCACCAATACCGTACACCTCTTCAATGGATACGATCTTGGCTTCTTCAGCTTCAATCAACAAGGTTGTGGTGGCTTTGTAGACTGGCGTCATGGACATAACCACCAATACCGCAATAGCAGTAGCAACAATGGTCAGCGCCAGAATTTTGCTTAAATGGCGGCGAAACACTCGCCAGTAGTGCATCAGGTCAATCGTTTCTACAGAAGCCGTGCCGCCGGCTTCAAATCCGTTATTACGTTCATTCATAGTCATCACAATCAGAAGAAGCTCTGCTCCACCGTAATTACGTCACCCGGCTGTACCACATCGTACAAATCCAGGGATTTCTTCTCACCCGGCTCTACCAGCAGCCCCTGTGAAGTACCGTCCTTGACTGCACTCTGATCGTGCATAACAAAAATCTTGCTTTTGGAAGCGCGCTCGGTGAAACCACCGGCAATGGAAATTGCCTTATCTACGGTCAGGCCCGGGTGAAACGCATAACTGCCAGGCTTCTCAACCTCGCCCGTCATGTAAAACGGACGATACTCAACAATCGACACCGTCACGCTTGGGTCTAACAGGTAAGGACCCTTCAAACGGGTTACCAGTTCTTCTTCCAGCTCTTTAGGGCTCAAGCCAGAAACCGATACATCTCCCAACAATGGGAAGGAAATAGTCCCGGACAGGCCAATACGCACTTCCTGACTCAAGTCAGGCTCGTCATACACACTGATCTGAATCAGGTCGCCAGCACCCAAACGGTACTGAGCAGGAGCAGCCATCGAATTGATGGAGAATGAGAAAGAAACCAGACTGAGAACCAGCAGGCTGAACCACCGCAGCATTGAAGACATCCTGTTTAGCAACTTACCAAAACACCATCGGCCTGCAAGGCAGGCCGATGACTTAAGCAAGAATATAGTGAGTTAAGGCTTAGAAGGCCAGAGTAGCACCCACAGAAATTACTCGCTTGCTGTAGTCTGCATCGGCAGCGTCAGAGTCACGCTTGGCGATATCCAGAGCAGCTTTTACGTCCAGCATTTTCATCGGAGAGTAGATACCCGCAATGGTGAATGCCTTGGTAGTATCTTTACGATCGAAATCAACGTAATCATCACCGTTCAGGGAGGCCATTACGTTCATTGCCCACATGGTGGAGAACTCGTGATCCCAGTTAACCATGGTGTAGCTGTTGTCAACGTAAGAACCGATACCGGTAGATTCGTTGGAGCTCTGGCTGGTCATGAAAGTAACGGTAGAGTAAGTCTTAGGAGACCAGCTTACGTTACCTTCCCAGGAGAAGGAGCTGTTGTCGTCAAAAGTGGACTCATCGAAAGAACGCTTCGCGGTACCGATCTTGAACTCACCAGTGGTCTTGCCAGTCATGTTCCAGCTAGCACCTACCAGGAACTTAACCAGAGAACCTTCTTTGGCAGAAGCGGCATCTTCGTCGTAAGAGATTTCAGCGTTGCTGATATCAAACAGTACCTTGGTGTCTGGAGAAACAGTCAAAGCCAGCTCTGCACCAACAGTGGTCTTGTTGTATTCCAGAGTGCCAGTGATATCTTCGTTGTTGTCGTACTCTTTACCGAAACCCTCAACGTAACCGGTTACGTTAGCGAATGCAGAGTCGGCACCGTAAGTAGCAGAAGCACCCAGAGTCAGTTCGCTGTACTCGGAAGGATCTCGTTCGTTGGTGGTTTCGGTTTGCAGTGAACCGGTACCACGGTCGTCATGACCTTTGGTGAAGTTGAATGCACCAGCAACAGAAACGCGAGAAGTTGCTTCGTACTCAGCACCCAGAGTCAGCAGGTGATCCAGGTAATTGTCATCAGAATCGGCAGAGTAAGTTGCAGATTCAAACTGGTAGAAAGCGTTAACAACCGCTGCGCCCAGGTCGGCGTTCAGGCCAACGTTTGGACGAACACGAGTAATGGTGGCGCTGTTCGTGTTGCTGTCTTCCAGGTAGATGTTGTTGTTGTCGGAGATGGACAGTTCAACACCCGGCAGCACAGTTACGCCGCTTCCAAGCTGAATTCCGTCCGCTTCCACTGCGTATGCGCCTGTTGAAACAGTCGCCATCGCAACCAAAGGTAGCTGCCAAGCTTTCATATCAGTCCTCTCAAATTTTGCTTGAAATCTTACTAAGGAGCCGGCTAACCGGCAGTTCCAAAAATCGGCGCAATTATGACGCGTACTTACAGAAAATAACAGTACATACTGACTTTCATGCATGAATTTTCTTCAGCAACGCGCTTTATCTTCCAGAACCTTACGCCCAACTGCGCCGGACAGGCCAGCACAAGCCAAACAAGCTCATGCTACAGCCACCCAATGCTGACAATCACGGTTCTGAAGTATCTCATTCCGAAAGCAACACTAGCGCTACATTATGAAAACCCGATGAAGATTTGCTAACCGACTCACAAAATCGACTTACAAATTTCATGCAACAGGTGTTCAGCAACACTGGTGTTCAGAATATTTTTATTCTTCAGGATTTTTAAAATTCGTTCCGATTGTCCTACACACGGAACAACAACTCACATATGAACCCTAGCAGTCATAACCCAGAGCCCATCCCATATAAATTCGAGGGCTCTGGCCATGGCTGTGCAGGCGCTTTGAGTGACTCAGTGCACGTGACTTCCCACAAAGCCTTTGAAGAAAGTCAGGAAAACGATTTTGATATCCATCCAAATCGACCAGTTACGGATGTACTCCAGGTCGTAGTGAACGCGTCCTTCCATTTTATCGAGCGTATCGGTTTCGCCACGAAAACCATTAATCTGCGCCCAACCGGTAATACCCGGCTTCACCTTGTGGCGTAGCATGTAGTAAGGAATCAGCTTGCGATATTCCTCGTTGTGAGCCACCGCATGAGGCCTTGGGCCAACTACCGACATACTGCCCTGCAACACGTTAATAAACTGCGGCAACTCATCCAGCGAGGTTTTACGAATAAACGCCCCAACCTTGGTAATACGCATATCGCCTTTCTTGGCCTGCACCACCTTGTCGCCGTTCTCGGTTACCGACATGCTGCGGAACTTCCACACATGAATTTTGCGACCATCCAGGCCATAACGGAATTGCTTGAAAATAACCGGGCCCGGCGAAGTAAATTTCACCGCAGCAGCAATCACCAACATCGGAATTGCGATCACCGCCAGTACACACAGAGAAAACACAATATCGAACATGCGCTTCAACACATCGTTGAAACCAAAGATCGGGGTTTCATAAACACTGATGGTTTGCATATTGCCCACTTCACTCAGGCGGGCATGAATCAGGTTGTACGTGAAGAAGTCCGGAATCAAATGTACAGACGCAGTGGTGTCACCACATTGCTTCAAAATTTCGTCGATGCGCTTTTGAGCCTTCAGCGGCAGTGCAATAAAAATGGTCTCGATCTCACCACGACGGGTTTTATCAATCAGATCGGCAATGGTACCTTCCAGGCATGCGCCGGGAAATTGCTCTTGCACACGAGGCAGGCTGCGATCGTCGTAGTAGCCCACAAACTGGTATCCCATTTCCGGGTTATCTGCCAGCTCCTTGCGCATGGCAACGGCCATGTCGTTCACACCAACAATCGCCACTTTACGCGTGTTGTAACCTTTCTTGCGGAAGTGCTTCAGTAGCGCGCCGAAGGCCAAGCGCCAGCCCACCAGCAACACCATCACGCAGAGCATCCAACCACCGGTTGCCACACGAGAGAAGTCAGAGCCCATCTTGGCAAAGAACACAAACAACATAACGGCAAAACACACCGACACCCAGGCCGCCAGTGGAATCAGCATCATCTTGAGCTGAGAGGTGCCACGCCAGGAGCGATACACATTGAAGGACTCAGCCACCAGCAAGTAACCCACTGCCGCAATTGCCGCAGTGGCGAAATAAATAGGCGCCATGGCAATGCCATAGACAATGGCACACAAGGGGAACAACCCGAAGATAATCGCCAAGTCAATGAGGCGAAACACCGCACTGAAGCTATTAGGGTTGGGTCGGATCATTTTTTGAGAGGTCATTTCACTATTCCTTCAGCGTCCCTGGATGCTGAGATTCCTTTAAAGCCCAAAGTTGAGCCTTAACACGTTACCGCGGGTAAAGATAGGTCAGCAATTATCCCGATATGCGAAAAGTTTGTCTAACGATTCACAAATATTAACACGACCAAATGCGACATACTGGCCGAGATTCCATAAATTCTTCTTACTGTTCAGCTATTTGTCATAAACAGTGCCTATTCGGCACTTTTGTGCCGATTTCCCCGGGTACTGAATGTAACAAGATACCCAGCACTCTTGCCCACTAGCCCACTAGCCCACTAGCCCACTAGCCCAACGATCCTTACCCCTTAGCCCGACATTAATAGCCAGACATCATGCTGATGAGTCACTGTACTAGCTTTCCGTGTCTTGATTTGGCACCGGCACCACGGAGTGGAGCTAATCACACACCCGCGCTGAATAATTCACCCAAATGGGTGAATCGATGGAACATCACACCAATGGCAAGCGGTAACTTTCATGGGGCGTGAAAGGCACCACAACATCAACACCGGGCATTTCGCGTTCCAATACCAACTTCAGTTGCTGCTTGGCGTCATCATCGCCGTGCACCAGCACTACATGCCGAATGGGTGAACCACGGCCAGACGGTCCTTTGGCGAAGGCCAGCAAATCATCCTGATCTGCGTGAGCGCTGTAACCGGACAATGTCTCAACGTTGGCAGCGATATTGACCTTTTTACCATCAACAAACACATAACCGCCTTTAGGACCCCAGTGCTGGATGTCTCGCCCCAGCGTTCCGCGGGCCTGATAACCGACGAACAACACATCCGTTCGCTCATCGGCCAGCAGCGCCTTCAAATAATTCACAATGCGCCCACCAGCACACATACCACTGGCAGCAATCACAATGGCAGGACGCCCGGTGCGACGCAGATATCCCACCGCATTCATATGGTCCTGATGTGATTCAATCGTCAGTAGCTGATCGAAATTCAACGGATGCCGACCGGCGACCAAACGCTGCCTGGCTTCGGCATCCCAATACTCACTCAAGCGCCGGTAATGCCCCGTAAACCGGGCCGCCAGTGGCGAATCCACCACCACATCAACCGCATCCGTTAAACCGGAGCGCCCACCCGATGATTCCGGCAAGTGATGAAAAATGTCCTCAAGCTCGTACAGCAGCTCCTGAGTGCGTCCTATGGAAAACGCTGGAATCAACACAGTGCCAGCATTCGCCAAACAGCGCTTTAACGCAGACTCCAAACGCGCCCGCCGATTACGTCGGTCACCGTGGTTTTTGTCGCCATAGGTGCTTTCCAACACCAACACATCGGCCGACAACAATGGCTCAGGATCAGGCAGCAACGGTGTATCACGTGCCCCCAAATCCCCGGAAAACACCACCTTTTGCAAAGACTGCTCAGTAGCGTCTGAACCAGATGCCGTAATCGTCAACTCGATATAGGCAGAACCCAGAATATGACCTGCTGGCTTAAAACACGCCGTCACCGACTGCCCATCTTGCTCCAACTCCGGCAATGGCACAGCAGCACCATAATCCACCGGGCGTAACATGGTTTTCAGCCGCCCAACCACCTGATTAATTAAACCGGCATCGCGGGTTACCCCCACCTTCAAGGCATCCTCGATCACCAACGGCAATAACTCACAGGTAGCACGACTGGCATACACCGGCCCATCAAAGCCAGCGGCTAACAACCACGGCAAACGACCCACATGATCGATATGGCAATGAGTAACCAACAACGCCCGCACAGACGAAATATCAAACGTGATTTGCGTACGACGCTCCAACGAATCCGCATCCGCGCCTGGAGTGGCTTCCGCCCCCTGGAACATACCGCAATCAACCAACAAGGAATGGCCGTTATCCAGCAACAGCTGATGACAGGAACCCGTTACCCCCGTAACAGCCCCATGATGAGCAAGCGAGAACATAAGTTTTCTTCCATGAAAACGATGAATGAATTGTGCATTAGATTGATGACAAAAATCCTAACAGGATTCACACGACGAGAGCTGCCCCGCAAAATGACCAATTCATACAAATGTCAGGCTTACAAGAAACACGCGGACGAGCCGTCGGGGGCCGCACCACCGCGCTCCCAGAAGCTTGCTGCCGACAGAAACGCGACGTTTGCGCAGTATTTGTAGGGTTGAGGCATGCCTCAACCGAAAGGTGTAGCGATCATGTTATTGCGGGCGAGCCGTCGGAGTGCCGCACCACCGCGCTCCCAGAAGCTTACTGCCGATAGAAACGCGACGTTTGCGCATTATTTGTACGGTTGAGGCATGCCTCAACCGTGAGCGAGTAGCGATCATATTTCGCAACGTAGGAGTTGGTTTGCCTGCGAAAGTTGGGCGTGGCCCAACCTACCAAACAGATACACAGTGGGAGGCAGCTTGCTGCCGATAGAAACGCGAGGTTTGCGCATTATTTGTAGGGTTGAGGCATGCCTCAACCGTCAGCGCGTAGCGATCATATCATTGCGGGCGAGCCGTCGGAGTGCCGCACCACCGCGCTCCCAGAAGCTTGCTGCCGATAGAAACGCGACGTTTGCGCATTATTTGTAGGGTTGAGGCATGCCTCAACCGGGAGCGCATAGCGATCATATTATTGCGGGACGGACCATCCGCATATCGGCTTGCTGAAAGGATGGGACATGTCCCATCCCTACACACTCAATCCTTACCAAACAAATCGCGGGTATAGATCTTCTCAGCTACATCAGCCAACGCCTCATCCTGACGGTTGGCGATGATCACATCAGAAACCTTCTTGAACTCTTCCAGATCACGAATAACCCGAGAATTAAAGAAATCGTCTTCTTCCAACACCGGCTCATACACCACAACCTCAACACCTTTGGCCTTGATGCGCTTCATAACGCCCTGGATCGCCGAGGCTCGGAAATTATCAGAACCAGACTTCATCACCAGGCGGTAAATACCCACAACCTGAGGCTTACGGGCCAACACACTGTCGGCAATAAAGTCTTTACGCGTGCTGTTGGAGTCCACAATCGCACGAATCAGGTTGTTCGGCACTTCATTGAAGTTAGCCAGCAACTGCTTGGTGTCTTTAGGCAAGCAGTAACCACCGTAACCAAACGACGGATTGTTGTAGTGGCTACCAATACGAGGGTCCAGACCCACGCCTTCAATAATCTGGCGGGTGTTCAAACCGTGAGTTTGAGCATAAGTATCCAACTCGTTGAAGTAAGCTACGCGCATCGCCAGATACGTGTTGGAGAACAGCTTAACGGCCTCCGCCTCCGTAGAGTCGATAAACAGCGTATCGACTTCCTTCTTGATAGCACCTTGCAACAGCAAACCCGCAAAACGCTCGGCACGCTCACTCTGCTCACCAATAATGATACGAGAAGGATACAAGTTGTCGTACAACGCCTTACCTTCACGCAAAAACTCAGGCGAGAAAATAATATTGCTACTGCCAAACTCTTCTTTAATACGTTGAGTGTAACCAACCGGAATGGTCGACTTAACAATCATCACCGCATCCGGATTGATGGCCATCACGTCTTTAATTACCGCTTCAACAGAACGCGTATTGAAATAATTGTTAACCGTGTCGTAGTCGGTCGGCGTGGCAATAACCACAAACTCAGCACCAACGTACGCTTCTTCCTTGTTCAAGGTGGCACGCAAGTTGAGATCGTGGTTTGCGAAGTATTCTTCGATTTCCGCATCCACAATCGGCGACTCGCGTCGATTCAGCATGTCCACTTTCTCTGGAACAATATCCAGTGCCACTACTTCGTTATGTTGAGCCAACAAGACCGCATTGGACAAACCAACATAACCCGTCCCTGCAACTGCAATTTTCATAAACTCTAATTCCGTCTACATACTTGCCCTTTGATGAGGCAGCATCTTTATACTGACGAATGAGCCGCCAGTGAAAATCAAACCTGGAACTCTTTCGCCAACGCACTTTTAAAACTTGTAAAACACCGCAATGCCCGGCCAATCAACGATCCCGATAGCACAGTTAACGTTTAGCGACGGTGACAAGCTCCATCGCTACAAACAACGCAGTATTACCGATAAGCTGCCAACTTGTTCAGTACAGACACCACCAACTGATCAGCCTTCTCCGCACTATCAGACTCCGCATAACAACGGAATTCAGGTGCATTACCTGAAGGGCGAAGATGAACAATATCGCCATTTTCCAACGTCAGCCTCAAACCGTCAGTGGTATTTGGCGCCATAACATCCGAAGCCAACTCCAGAGTGTCTTTAACACCCTTTACGTCAGCCTCCCAATCCGCCAGCAAGGCCTTGCTGCGTTCCGTCGGAAACTCCTTCAAACGGTCGCTTCCGGTATAACGCGCTGGCAACTCGCCTACCAACGCCGAAAGACCAACACCCTGTTTTGAAGCCGCCGCCAAAACAAGCAATGCAGGCAGTACAGCATCACGCGTAGGCAATGCCTTTACGGGTACGCCGTTTACCTGCAAATCTGTTTGCAATAAAAATCCGCCATTGGCTTCAAAACCGGCAACACGTTCGTATTTGCCAGCCAGAGCTTGCATTCCTTCAATAACATATGGAGAACCAATACGAGTACGCATCACCGATTCAAAGGCGCCACTCTTATCAATTGCCGTATTGCAGCTCACAGGCACAGCCAAGGCCTGCACCTCAAGATGCTTGGCACATAACAAACCCAATACATCTCCGCGTAACCAGGTTCCTGTTTCATCTGCAATTAAAGGACGATCACCGTCTCCATCGGTAGAAATGATGGCATCAAATCCATACTGAGCAGACCATTCTTTCGCCTGTTGTTGATCTTCAGCAGAAACCGCTTCGGTATCGATAGGAACGAAGGTTTCAGTGCGTCCAAGAGATACAACATCAGCCCCCAAAGCCTGCAATATTTCAATATTGATTTCCCGGCCCGCAGCCGAATGCTCGTAAACCCCGACTTTTTTGCCAGCCAATGTATCTTCTGCAAACAAGCTCGTATAACGCTGAACATACAGCAGGCGTGCTGCATCGGACTCCTCCAACACAGCAGGAGTAATATCTGAAACGTCGGCCTCAGCTGCCAAAATAGCCAATTCATCGGCTTTCTCAATTTCACCATCTGGCCGGTAAAACTTGATGCCATTACGATCAAAAGGAATATGGCTGCCGGTAATCATTATCGAAGGAATGCCATCCTGCATCGCCTTCAATGCCAATGCTGGCGTTGGAATCACACCATAATAATCTACTTCCAGGCCAACTTGCTTGAGAGCCCCGGCACAAGCAGCCGCCATCGCAGGACTGCTTGGACGACGGTCCACAGCAATAGCTACACGCCCGAATTCAAAGCCTTGCTTCATTACCTTAACAAACGCCAGGGTAAACGCAGCACAAGCCGAATTTGTAAACTGCCCTACCAAGCCCCGAGCACCACTGGTACCAAACTTGATGCCACTGGATGCCAAAATGTCCTTACTGGTAGCCATACCAACCTCTGAACCCATATTCTAAAAACCGAAGTACCAAACCAGGCCGCCATAATAAATACAGCCCGGAAAAACAAAAGCCCTGAACATTCAGGGCTTTTTAAAACGTAACCTAACGATCAAGCTCGGCCGTACAAATCCTTAAAGCGAACAATATCGTCTTCACCCAAATATGAGCCAGACTGAACCTCAATCATCTCCAGCTCAATCACACCCGGGTTTTCCAGAGCATGGACCTGACCAATTGGAATGTAAGTCGACTCGTTCTCGGTCACCAGGTAAGTCTCTTCACCATTGGTCACCTTGGCAGTACCCGATACCACAATCCAGTGCTCGGCGCGATGATGGTGCATTTGCACACTCAACTTGGCACCCGGCTTCACCGTAATGCACTTCACCTGGTAACGCTCGCCATTGTCGATGGAATCGTACTTGCCCCATGGACGATACACTTCACGATGGTTTTCGTGCTCGTTACGACCTTCGGCTTTAATGCGGTTCACGATGCTTTTAACATCCTGAACCTTGTCTTTGTGAGCCACTAACAAAGCATCCGGAGTATCCACTACCACCAGTTCGTCTACTCCTAATGTGGTCACCAGACGATCGTTGCTGTACACAAAGCTGTTGCGGGTGTTTTCCAGCATGGTATCGCCACCACCCAGTGTGGCATTGCCGTTTTCGCACTTATCGGCAATTTCCCACAGTGCAGACCAGCTACCCACATCGCTCCAGCCAGCATCCAACGGTGCAACCACCACTTGAGGCTCTGCAGCATCAGCGCTGGAAAGTGGCTCCATAATGGCATAGTCGATGGACTCATCGGCACAGGCT
The DNA here is from genome assembly GCF_056158645.1 of Oceanobacter sp. ABM4_470. Taxonomy (NCBI): domain Bacteria; kingdom Pseudomonadati; phylum Pseudomonadota; class Gammaproteobacteria; order Oceanospirillales; family Oceanospirillaceae; genus Oceanobacter; species Oceanobacter sp. ABM4_470. Next base: position 548,303 of record NZ_JBSWTR010000001.1, on the reverse strand, counting down.
TCAAACGCTTCCTTGTTCACACGAACAAAATCCATGTCTTCGGTAACGTCTGCCATGGCTTTTTCACAGGCCTTAAAAATATCCGGGCGATACTTATTCAATTCTTCCAGGTAACGATCGGCACGAACCATAAACATGCCGCTGTTCCAGTAATAGTTACCGGCTTCCAAATACCCCATGGCAGTTTCGGCATCCGGCTTTTCTACAAACTGCTGCACTGGCTGATTACCGGTTGCTAAAGCTTCGCCTGCCTGAATGTAACCGTAACCCGTGGCCGGTTCGGTAGGAACAATACCCAAGGTACCAAACTTTCCTGCTTCTACTTCTGGCAGGAGCTTTTCAGCAGCCTTCTGAAACGCTTCAGTATCTTTAATGACATGGTCTGCGGCCAATACCAGCATCACTGGAGCCTGCTCACCATCTGCAACCTGCTTCATCACCTGCATTGCCGCCAGAGCAATAGCAGGAGCGGTATTGCGGCCAGCAGGTTCCAGAATGATAGCTCCTTGCTTTCCAGAAGCGCGCAATTGCTCTGCAACCAGAAAGCGATGGTCTTCATTACAGATGACTACAGGATCAATTGAAGACAAACCATCCAGGCGAGCAGCCGTTTGCTGAAGCATGGTCAGATCGCCACTCAGAGTCAGGAACTGCTTCGGGAATGCCTTACGAGAAAGCGGCCAAAGCCGAGTGCCGGAGCCACCGGCCATAATTACAGGGATCATGGTAAGAGTCCTTCAAACCAGAATTCAATTTTAGATGATCATTAATAAATGCGATTAACATCGTATTGCGGCTACTGTACTGACAAGCAGCCGCAAATTCAAAGGTGATAACTATTATCCAATGGGCCAGAACCCCAAACGTCGTTTTACCATCGCCAGTGCGCCCAAATTCTGAACAGACACACCAATCGCAGTAGCGGCAGCAGCACCCATGGCACCGAATTCACGGGTTAACACAAACGCCAAAACAATTGTCAAAGGGCCTGCGAACATGGTTACCCGGCGCATGTCTTTTTCATGGCCGCTCATATTCAACAAGTAGCCCACTGAACCGGTCGCTACGTTAATAAATTGACCTACAGCCATAATACTCAGCAGCAAAGCCCCTTGCTCGAACCCTTCACCGAACAAGCCAAGAATAAAATCAGGGAAGATCAGCATCATGGCCACAACAGGCAACACCATGGCGATCATGGCGCGGGTAGAAATACGCGCCAACCGACGCAGTTCATCCAGCTTTTGCTCTTTCCAAAGCCGAGCATAACGAGGTGCAACAGCCATATTCACAACCATAAGTACAAATGAGGTTACAGTTGCTGTTCGCTGAGCTGCTGACAGGTATGCCAACTCAGTTGAAGCGATCATTGCACCCGCAATCAAAACCCCAGACCACTGCACTAAAAGGCTCATGCTTGAAGCCGCCCATAGATTAGAACTGGACTCCCACAGCTCCGCGTTTTTCAATTTTCCGCCTAATGCGGGGATGCTGGATTCTTTTTGGCGCACCCACAAAACAACCGCCATAACGCTAACCAGCAAGGCAGCCACAAAAAACAGCGATGCAGCATTGCCAGAGCTCAACCATGATGGTTGCTGCCACCAAACCAAACCAAAAATAAGCAAGAACACAAAACCCGCACCCAACTGCTGAAACCAGGTAGCCGCCACAACCCTATGCAGTCCCTGAAAAGCAAAGGAAGATAGGTTAAACAACACCACCAGAGGTAATGCCAGCATCATCCAGAACAAGGCATCGGCAAACTCCGGCTTACCAAACACATGCAGGGCGATGGCATTGGAAAATACACACCCCAGCCCCCCCGCTACACACGCCACTACAGCCGCCCAACGCAAAGCATAAGCAAAGGTGTTTAACGGCTCCTTGGACATACCGTCTGCGCCAAATGCACGCACCAGCACGTTATCCAACCCGAGCCGTAAAAACGTAGAAAGTGCCGTTACTAAAGTGAAACCTAGTAAAAAATATCCGGCCTGTTCAGCACCCAGCACACGACTAACCAAGGCTGTCACAATAAAAGCGACAAAAACGGCGGCCAACCGAACCATAGCAGAAGCCAACGTACTTAAAATCAATCGACGCATAAAACCATTTAAACCGTTTAACAACAGTCCAATAAAAAATCAATCATTTACATCCAAAGAGAGATCAATCAATGAAATATCTTTAAATACGACATAGTTTTCTCCTCGACTTCCTGGCGCCCAAGACGGGTCGTGACCACCATGAAAAAAGTTAAACAACAACATTGAAACATTAGCATCCTGCCGCTGATCTTCATTATATTCAACATAAAACCTTTCTGTTGAACACGCTTGATACCCATTAACATCAAGAATAACGCTACCGTTATATTCACCTGGAGAATTAACACCAATATAGAGAGTGACTGTATTCCATGCCCCAACAACCAGTGGCGTAGACCTAGAGCAATATAAAACCCTCCCATACTGAGCATCCCTGAGCGAGTCATAGATATAAAGAGATAGTCGACCACCGGGCCGAAACATTGGACGAACGCTCCAACTATAACGCTCCTTGGCTACCCGTCCTCCTGTAACAAAGTCTTTATTACCCAAGCCAGGTAGCTTCCCCCCTTTACCCCAACTATAGCCATCAGAAAAATATATATTATAATTCAAGGCTGCAAAATTGGATTCAAAGTCCATCGAAACGTTTGATATGAAACGATTTGAACCATACCCAGTTCCAAGAACCCCCAAAAACAAATAGGAGTCTTCTATGACAACATCTTCACCTAACGATTGCTGAGAGAAACCAGAGACTATATCTTTAACAGAGACCTGATAACCATGTGAAAAGGGCGCTATCAAAACAGCACCCAAGACAAAGGCATTAACGAGAGCCACCCCAGTCAATCCTGCCTCCCTTTAAAACCCCAAGTAAGCCAACCCCAACTCCCCAAGCATGGGAACTGTGTTGTAATATAAAACCCCAAAAAACCAAACAACAAATAGAAACATCCCCCTCTCTGGCCGTTTCATAAATCGCTCCAAATGCCATCAATATTGAGTAAGTTAAAAACACCCCTAAAGACACCACGGGAATAGTAAGCAACCAAGCAATTAAAAAAACATAAAACAGAAATGGAACCAAAGACCGGAAGTTGGGAAACACACCATATTTTTTGTAAATAAAAGGTTTTACGGATGCATATTGCATCATCATCTTAGAAAAATCTTTGTAATTGCGACGAGTGAAATACTCAATTGGGTCATAACCAATTTGAACAATTCGATACCCACTTTTAAGAAGCCTGAAATTATGTTCATAATCCTGCCCCCTAATAAAGTTCTCGTCAAAAAGACCCACTTCTTTAAAGACCTCAGTCCTCCATGCTCCAAAGAGAACAGTATCGACATCTCTTTCTTCATATTTAGGCATTGAAGCATTTCTATGAGAGGCGCCTACGCCAATCTTGGAACGAAGGTTTATTGAAATCGCCTTAGCTTTACTTGATGAATCTCCCGGGACTGATCTAACAGGTATACCCACGTTACCAATATTTATATCTCCAAGTTTTTCAATCAATGGGATTGCAAACCCTGCTGGATAGATTGCATGAGCATCACAACGAATAATATAATCCGTTTCAACGTTTTCAATCATTTGATTCAATGCATAAACCTGTTTCCTTTTTGTATTTTCAAACAGGCGAACGATTCCAGGATTTTTGTCCGAAAACTTTTTTATCTGATCTAACGTTGCATCAGAACTTCCACCGTCAGACAAAAAAATCCAGTAATCATCTTTGCCAAGACCACACTGTAAGATAGATTTCAAACACGGGTATATGTATTCCTCTTCATTGTAACAAGGAATAATAAAAGTAACTTTCCTACTCACCAGAATAAACCTCTTTCAAGATATCAACCGCCGTTCCCCAAGAGTAATTCCTCTCATAATATACCTTGGATTCCCTTGCTTTTTCGGATGCAACAGTTTTACGTTCAACAGCCTCTTCAAGGCATTTCGCCAAAGCGTCTACACTACCATTTTCGAATATAAAAGATCCCTTTTCACCACCCACAACTTCAGTCAACCCATGGAGGTCAGACAATACTAAAGGTTTTTCGTGTTGGACAGCTAGCGTCAACGCCCCACTTGCATCGATATCTCTATAAGGGAAGACACATACCTCTGAATGATATACCAAAGAGCTCAAATAAAAGTCTGACAAATATTCATTTTTAACTATAATCCGATCGATCTTTTTCCCTTCCAGCAAACTTGAAACAGGATAGGAGAACCTCCCAGCCAAGACCAAATTATATTCATCAATATCGCCTCCCCTATTACAAAGCTCACTATAAGCATCAACCAACAGATCCGCCCCCTTGTAAGGTTTAAAATTACCATACATCAGAATATATTTACCACTGATAAAGCTAGACTCACTCGGCTGCTCCACTGGCAAAAGACCATGAGGTGCCACAATTACCTTACTTGCGTCCACTCCCATACCAAGCAATTTACCTTTTACATCCTTGGTATGCACCTGTATATAATCAAAAACTTCTAAAGATTTACGCCAACCGATACTTTGTAAGGAGCTTGTCGCCGTACCATGAAAAGCATTCGTATTATGAGCAGTAAAAACAAGCCTCACATTTGAAAATAATTTAAAAAACATTATTATTTTTGAATCAACAACAGGGATCGGCAGCCATTGAAAGTGAATAACATCGACGCGGCGAAAGCAAATAGCAAAAATCAAATAAGAAACAAGGTAAAAAGCGTGAACCGCTGCCTTCAGGAGAGGATATTTTCTGATTATCCCATCACCAAATGGAAAATAGAAAAATTTAAAAACATCACATCTGACCTCATCTTCGTCAACACGAGCTTTACGTCCAACAAGCTTTACATCAATTCCTGAAAGCTTAAGAGCATTAACCAGCTCAGCATCATAAGGAGCTGTAAACAGTGAGGGATCAACGATATCTACTTTCACTTTCTTTTTCCTCTTGCATCTTTTGATAAATCGTTAAGAAAGCCCACATAATCCAGACCTTCATCGTCACAAGGCCTCCAATCAAAAGCCCCATTAAAAGAAATGGAACCATAACTGACCAGGAAGAATTAATTTTAAAAATATTCTTCAAGAAAAACACATAAGCATAGAAGATTCCAAAACCACCAAGCAAACCAAATGCAATGAAATGCATCCAAAAATAGCTAGTAACCATTTTAGATATTTGAAAAAAATCCATATCCAAAAGCCTACTATAAAACCCATACTCTACAAACATATCAAATACAAAACCGTAAAGAACATCATCAGCTCCAATACCCAACCCAAAAAACGGGTATTCTCTGATAACATCTATTAGAACTAAAACAGGCCCCATGATCCGTGCAAGAAAGCTAAAATCATCACCAGACAAAATATTAGCAACTCGTTCTGCAAAAAACGCTTCCACCAAGAAAACACCTAAAACACCACAAAGAACAGTTAATAAAACGGTAAAAAGGCCAATACGATCTTTATAATACTCATAAAAAATAAGAAAAAATCCCATTACTGCGATTGGAGTCCGAACCATAAAAAGGCAAAATAGCAAAAATGCCGCAGATACAAATAAAGAAGAGAGGTTTCTATTGACTTTAACCAGTAGTACAGACAAAAAGCAACATAAAACGCCTAAATGAGCTGGCTCCCGATTCAACGCTGTCGGCCTTGCAAAACCATAAACCCTTTCATCCCTATCAAAACTTTCATATAAACTCAACGAATACATACTAGATTTGATGCTATCAAAAACCCCAGAAAACATTGTTTCAATGAAAATTAGAGCAATAACAAGAGACATAACAAAGTAGACAAGCTTCAAACCAAACTGCCAACTAACTTTTCCCAATACAACATGAACAAAACAAGCGGATAGCGAAAAATAAACCCCATACTGAACAACCCCCTTCACCAACTCAGGGGACCCTTCCAAACCACCAGCTGAAAGCCAAGAAAAAACAATCACAGCTATCAGAAATCCACATATAGATACAAGACCCTTACCGCCAGATTTTAGAAAGTATATTAGAGACACCAGAAATAGAACGCATATTGACAGCAGCCCCTGCACACGAGCACCAGCAATATTCAAATCAAAGTTCAGCCAAACCCCAAAAACCAACAGCAAAGCCAACAATAGCTCTTCATACCGATAAAACTCAGAAATTTTCATAGCTATACTTCAAGCCTGGGTACAATGAATAGAACTCATCTTCAGCAACAAACCCTTCGTATTCACTAACAACACCAAGAGCCTTAGTATTATTCGACTTCCAATACTCACCTTTTTCTATAACTTTCTCTCCAAGTCCCATATCAATATCATCCGAAACCCGCATCCCAAGATCATTTCTTAGGAAGCTCAAAAGCACTTCCGGCGATTCAACAATATCTTCATACTTGAAAAAGTGATGCTTATCGCAGCCTTTGTACTTACGATGTATTTCAAAATCTAGCAACCAACGCTTCACGCAGTCAGAAATAGATCTCCCTCCGGACCATTCTCTCGAATATTTACTGGTAGCATCATACAATGACCTAACATTTTCATAAGGAGACCGAATTATATGTATAAAAACAGCGTTTGGAAAATCCTCACCTATATCATCAATATAATGAAGGTGTTTTGGTGTCTTTTCTAAAAAGTATCCAGCATCATTAAAAACAGAAAAATCAGAAACGGCTTTTCTAAACAACCTCCTGCAGTACCTCGGTCTAACCAAGCAATCAATGAAGGATATTTTTTTAGAGCTTCCGAGAATCTCAAAAGAATTATTAATTCGAGAACGAGTATAAAATTTTCTCTTTAGGAAATTTTTCGTCTTAAGCTCGCTATAGAAATGCGTTTCCGGTACGGAAACGCAATTTTCAGCATTCATAACAATAGTCTGTAACATCGTACTCCCTGCACGGGGAGTGGACACAATAAATATATTTTCCATTACTTTAAATACTTCCTCACCAGCACTTCAACTTCACGATTAAACGCCGCCAAGCGTTCTTCGTAGCTCATATCGGCAATGGCTTTCTGAGCACCTTGCTCTTCCAGGCTACGTACCATACCGGCACCAATGGTGACATTGCTGATGCGGTCGATGACTACAAAGCTGCCAGTACCAGCAACCTGGTTGTATTCATCCAGTGCCAATGCGCTGTTGAAGTCTACAGTCACTTGACCCACTTCGTTCAGTTGCAGTTGTTCTGCTGTGATGTGTTCCATGGTGTTTACATCAACACGGTGCTGAATGGCGGTTACTTTGCCAAATACACTTTTGGTGCCCGCCTTGAACAGGTATTCCTTTCCGGTTTGCAATGCGTCTTCGTGCATCCAAACCAGCTCGGCGGTAAAGATATCGCCAAACAATGGCGCTTTGCCGGTATAGATGATATCGCCACGGGAAATGTCGATTTCGTCTTCCAGGGTGATGGTGATAGCTTCGCCTGCTACGGCCAGATCCAGATCGCCGTCGGCGGTTACTATACGCGCAACTTTGGATTGCTTGCCAGATGGCAGTGTGGTGATGGTGTCGCCCGGCTGAAGTTCACCTGCTGCTACGGTGCCGCAGAAACCACGGAAGTCGAGGTTTGGGCGGTTTACGTATTGCACTGGCATGCGGAAACCATCGAACTGTTCAGCCAGTTCGTTGCTGGCTTGTACGCTTTCCAGCAGTTCGATCATGGTTGGGCCGGTGTACCAATCAGATTTGGTGCTACGGTCTACTACGTTGTCGCCTTTCAAGGCAGACAGCGGAACCGGATAGATGTTTTTGAAGCCCAGGTTTGCAGCAAAGGCCTGGTAGTCGGCGCTGATTTGGTTGAATACGTCTTCGCTGAAGTCCACCAGGTCCATTTTGTTGACGGCAACGATGACGTTTTTAATGCCCAGCAAAGATACGATGTAGCTATGGCGACGGGTTTGAGTCTGAATGCCTTTACGGGCATCAATCAGGATCACTGCTACGTCGCAGCTAGAGGCACCGGTAGCCATGTTACGGGTGTATTGTTCGTGCCCCGGGCAGTCGGCAATGATGAACTTGCGCTTGTCGGTGCTGAAGTAGCGGTAGGCTACGTCGATGGTAATGCCTTGCTCACGCTCGGATTGAAGGCCGTCTACCAGCAGCGCCAGGTCGAATTCTTCATCGGTGGTGTTGAATTTCTGCGAGTCCTTTTTGATGGCGGCCAGCTGGTCTTCGAAGATAAGTTTGGAGTCGTGCAACAAACGGCCGATCAGGGTGGACTTACCGTCGTCTACGTTGCCGCAGGTGAGGAAACGCAGGATGTCTTTTTCTTCGTGTTGTTTCAGGTAGCCGAGGATGTCGTCGGCGATCATGTCTGATGCGTGAGCCATTGTTTTACCTTCTGTCCATTCCAGCGGGGCTGGAGTATCCATACATTTAAATTGTGTCGGTTTGGCCAATGTGGGGCAAACCGGTGTTGTTTCGTTTGGGTCGGCGGTTTGGCTTTGTTGTGCCTGGGCCGGCCCATTTAAATTTGTTCGTTCAATCGCCGTCGTTATCCGGCTGCGCCGGGCGGATGGGACATGTCCCATCCCTACACGTTACGTTTATGTCTCTCGTAGGGTTGAGGCATGCCTCAACCGTGAGCGCGCAGCGGTCATTACGCCACACCAATCCGGCTTCGCTCTGCGGATGGGACATGTCCCATCCCTACGGTTATGTTCTAGCGCTTGCAGGGTGCGTAATGCGCACCGGTACATTCGTTTGCTTCTGATGTATTACGCGTTCCGCTAATACATCCTACGTTAAGGCTGTTGTTGGGCGGGGCCCAACCTACAAACCAATGCTATCGTGTTGGATGGCACTCGCTGCGCTCGCTTATCCAACCTACGGGCATTGTGCCGAACGGTTATGTTTTTTGCGCACCGATGCCTTTACCGCAATGCCAAGCCTGCTTCTACAGGGTTTAACGGAAGCAGGTTACATCATAGGCAGCAAGCTACCTCCACAGGCATACCGATAGGATGGGCACTGGTGCCCATCAATTGCCGATCTTGCACAGTTACCAGCCCATCGCAGGCTAGCCAGCTCCAACGTTTTGTACACCCTGCATAGCTCGTTGGCTACAAACCCGCTCCTACAACCGTTTGTATGCAAAGCAAGCTTGCTGCTTGTTTGTTAGAAGTAGCCTTCCATTTTTTTCTTTTCCATTGAGCCAGCAGAGTCGTGGTCAATCGCACGGCCTTGGCGTTCGGATGTGGTGGTCAGCAGCATTTCCTGAATAATTTCTGGCAGGGTTGCCGCTTCAGATTCAACCGCACCAGTCAATGGGTAGCAGCCCAACGTGCGGAAGCGGACCATTTTGTGCTGAATTTCGCTTGGGTCGTCGATTGGCATGCGGTCGTCGTCGACCATGATCAGCATGCCGTCGCGTTCAACTACAGGGCGTTCGGCGGCGTAGTACAGCGGTACAATTTCGATGTTTTCAAGGTAGATGTACTGCCAGATGTCCAGTTCGGTCCAGTTGGAAAGCGGGAATACGCGGATGCTTTCGCCTTTGTTAATGCGGCCGTTGTAGGTGTTCCACAGTTCTGGACGCTGGTTTTTAGGGTCCCAACGGTGGTTTTTGTCGCGGAAGGAGTAAACACGCTCTTTGGCGCGGGATTTTTCTTCGTCGCGGCGTGCGCCACCAAAAGCAGCATCGAACTGGTATTTGTCGAGTGCTTGCTTCAGGCCTTGGGTTTTCATTACGTCGGTGTGTACCGAAGAGCCGTGAGTAAACGGACCAATGCCCTGCTTCACGCCTTCTTCGTTGATATGTACCAGCAGTTCCATGCCCAGCTCTTTGGCTTTGCGGTCACGGAATTCAATCATTTCGCGGAATTTCCAGGTGGTATCCACGTGCATCAGCGGGAATGGTGGTGTGCCTGGGTAAAAAGCTTTGGCGGCCAGGTGCAGCATTACCGCGGAGTCTTTACCTACGGAGTAGAGCATTACCGGGTTATCGAATTCTGCGGCGACTTCACGAATGATGTGGATGCTTTCAGCTTCCAGCTGTTTCAGGTGCGTCAGGCGTTTTTTGCTGATGTTCATGATCAATTCCCTTGCTGGTGGTGTTGAACCAGTGTCCAGCGCGTTTGTTTCAATTCAAATGCTTTTGTACGTTTGTGCGCACATAGCCGCACAACGTAAGTAATTTTTTGGCCGTGCCATTCGGTTAGGCCCAACGGGCAACTACCGTTCTATCCGGCTGCGCCGGGCGGATGGGACATGTCCCATCCCTACACGTTACGTTTTTAACCGTTGTAGGGTTGAGGCATGCCTCAACCGTGAGCGCGTAGCGGTCATTATGCCGCTATCCGGCTACGCCGGACGGATGGGACATGTCCCATCCCTACACATTACGTTTTTAACCGTTGTAGGGTTGAGGCACGCCTCAACCGTGAGCGCGTAGCGGTCATTGTGCCGTATCCGGCTACGCCGGACGGATGGGACATGTCCCATCCCTACACGTTACGTTTTTAACCGTTGTAGGGTTGAGGCATGCCTCAACCGTGAGCGCGTAGCGGTCATTATGCCGCTATCCGGCTACGCCGGACGGATGGGACATGTCCCATCCCTACACGTTACGTTTTTAATCGTTGTAGGGTTGAGGCACGCCTCAACCGTGAGCGCGTAGCGGTCATTGTGCCGTATCCGGCTACGCCGGACGGATGGGACATGTCCCATCCCTACACGTTACGTTTTTGATCGTTGTAGGGTTGAGGCACGCCTCAACCGTGAGCGCGTAGCGGTCATTGTGCCGTATCCGGCTGCGCCGGGCGGATGGGACATGTCCCATCCCTACACGTTACGTTTTTAATCGTTGTAGGGTTGAGGCATGCCTCAACCGTGAGCGCATAGCGGTCATTGTGCCGTATCCGGCTGCGCCGGGCGGATGGGACATGCCCCATCCCTACACGTTAAGTTTTTAATCGTTGTAGGGTTGAGGCATGCCTCAACCGTGAGCGCATAGCGGTCATTGTGCCGTATCCGGCTGCGCCGGGCGGATGGGACATGCCCCATCCCCACAAGCGTCTTTATGCGTTTGCTGGCGTTGCCAATTCGGTAAACACCTTGCCCCAGCGTTCATTTAGAGTGGCACATACAATAAAGAAGGGGTTCAGCAAATCTTCTTTTTGGCCGTACAATAGTGGCTCTAACGACGGGGTAAGTACTTTACCACCCGCATGTTCAACAATGGCTTGTGCTGCGGCGGTATCCCATTCACAAGTAGGTGCAAGGCGTGGGTACAGGTGTGCCTGACCGTCGGCCACCATGCACAGCTTCAAGGAGCTGCCCATGGATACCAGATTCACATTGCCCAACTGCTCGCTAAAGGCTGCCAGTGCTTCGGCACCGTGGCTTTTGGAGCCAACGACGTTCCAGTTGGCATCGCCTTGTGGTTCCGCTGCTACTTGCAGTTTCACCGGTTCTGCATCTGCGTCCTGACGGAACGCGCCCTGTTCTTCTGTGGCGAAGTACATGCGATTCAATGGTGGGCAGTACACCACGCCAAGTTTTGCTTTACCTTCGCTCACCAAGGCGATGTTAACGGTAAATTCACCACTTTTTTTGATGAATTCCTTGGTGCCGTCCAGTGGGTCTACAATCCAGAAGGTGCTCCAGTTTTTGCGGTTTTCCCATTCAATTTCGTCTTTGGATGACTCTTCCGACAGTATTGGAAACTCGCTGATCTTGGCCAGTTCTGCGCAAATCAGTTTGTGCGCTGCCAGGTCTGCTTCGGTCAAAGGGCTGGCGTCGCTCTTTTCATACTTCTCGAAGTCAGTCTCATAAATTTCCATGATCGCATCACCTGCCTGGCGTGCGATGGCGACAACCTGATCAACCAATGACGGCATCAGAAGCTCCTTTTGTTGGTTTCAGATAGCCGTGGCGATCCAGGTAGTCAATAACCTGCTGAGCGGCTTCTTTTACGCTGATGTTATGGTTAACAATACGAATTTCGGCATTATCCGGCGCTTCGTAGGGCGAGTCGATACCAGTGAAGTCTTTGATCAAACCGGCACGGGCCTTTTGGTATAGCCCTTTAGGGTCGCGGCCTTCGCATACTTCAATTGGGGTGTCGATATGAACCTCGATGAATTCACCATCACCCAGCATTTCACGTACCATTTCGCGGTTGCTGCGGAACGGAGAAATAAACGCCGTAAGCACAATCAGGCCAGCGTCGACCATCAGGTTTGCGACTTCGCCAACCCGACGGATGTTTTCGATGCGGTCGTCTTCTGAAAAGCCCAGATCACCACACAAGCGATGGCGTACATTGTCGCCATCCATCAGGTAAGTGTGGTGCAACCGCTCTGCCAGAATGCTCTCCACTGCACCGGCAATGGTCGATTTGCCAGAGCCACTTAGGCCGGTAAACCACAGCAAACAAGGACGTTGCTTTTTCATAAATGAGCGGATGGATTTATCCACTTCGTGATTGTGCCAAACGATATTGTCGTTTCTCACGATAACTCCTTAAAGGTTCATCCTGTGAACGGCCAAACGGCTGGAATCACTAACCAACTGATCAGTGCGACCGTCAAACTGAGTGGCGCTCCAAATTTAAGATAATCGGCAAATTTGTACCCACCCGGCCCCATTACCATAAGGTTGGTTTGGTATCCGGTTGGGGTCATAAAACTGGCAGATGCCGCTACCATAATTGCTATGACGAAGGCTTCATAGTTCACGCCAAGGCTGCTGCTGACACTCATGGCAATAGGAAACATAACGATGGCTGCGGCGTTGTTTGTCATCAACTCTGTTAACGCCACCGTGGCCACGTATACGGCTATTAATGCCGTCAGTGGTGAATCTGCCAGGGTGAGCAAGCCCGTTGCGATTTGATCAGCCAAACCTACTTTTTGAACGGCCAGGCCAACACCATAGGCACACGCAACGACCAGCAGGACGGGGTAATCGATGGATTTACCAGCGTCTTCGTAGCTAATGCAACGGCAAATAAGCATGCTGATGGCAGCCACGACTGAGCTTTCCAGAATACCCACCAAGCCGGAACCAGATGCAAGCAGCATAAGGGCGAAAATAGCCAACGACACCTTGGCCTGTTTTTCGTCCATCACCGCTGGGTTGCCAAGTTTACTAACCAGCAAGAAGTCCCGGCTGTTACGGTGACGCATCAGGAAGCCTTTTTGAGCTTCCACCAGCAAGGTATCGCCTTCTTTAAGAACAAGGTCGCCCAACTTACCGCGCAAACGCTGACCATGACGAGACACACTCAACACAACCGCGCTGTAACGATGACGAAAACGGGATTCGCGAATGGTCTGACCAACCATCGGGTTTGACGGCGACAACACCGCTTCAAACAAGCGCCGGTCTGAACGACTGCCGTCCAATTTAAAGCGCTGGTCGTTAGCCAGTGCAAGGCCATGGATGTTGCGTAACTCCATAACGGATTCCGGGCTGCCGGCAAACACCAGTCGATCCCCTTCTTCCATAACAGTCCGGGGGCGCACGGCTGAAATGATTTGACCTTCACGTTCAATTTCAACCAGGAACAACCCCGGCAAATTACGTAAACCGGCATCATGGATGGATTTCCGCACCAGTTCGCTGCCCGGCTGAATAATCATTTCCACCAGGTATTCACGAACCTGGTCGAATTGCTCAGAAGAGCCTTCACGATGCGGCAACAGCCATTTGGAAAACAGGAATATGTACAGCAAGCCTGCGCAAGCAATGGGAACGCCTACCCAAGCGATATCGAACAACCCCAGCCCCGGTAGGCCACGCTGCTGAACCATGCCATCCACCACCAGGTTGGTGCTGGTGCCGATCAGAGTACAGGTACCGCCGATAACAGAGGCATAACTCACCGGCAGCAGTATGCCAGACAGCCGGATATTGAAGCGTTTACTTTGGCTTTGCAGCAAAGTAACGAACATGGCGACAACAGGGGTGTTGTTGACCACTGCGCTCAGCAAGGTGGTAACTGGCAAGACACGAGCCGCCGCAGCGCGTTGGCTTTTAGGCGACCCCACCAGATAACGACGCAGAAGCTGCGTGGCACCGGATTCACGCAGGCCACCTACCACCACAAACAGGGCGGCAATGGTGAAAATGCCCGGATTGGCAAAGCCTGTGAACAGCGTATTGGCATCCAGTACACCGGCCACAAGAATCACGGCCAAACCAGCCACAAAGAGTTTTTCTGCGGAATACAGGTTCAGAGCCAAGGCACCCAGAACACTGACCAGCGTTAAAGCAACGATGTAGTAAGAAAACGCTGCTGACGCATCCATTTCCATTGACACATTTCCATTTTCAAGCGGCCCTGATGGAACACACCGCTTCACCATCAAACAAGAGCGCAATTCTGCCTGAATAGAGCGCAAACCTCCACGGCTGTAAGGCTTTGTAACCAAACTTAAACCTGCCAGACATTGCATACAGGGCTAATGGCTATTTTCTGATTCATTAAATACTTGGTGACAGGGATCTTTAGTGCAGAACTCCGATACATTTGAAAGCCTATCGGGCCGTAGGAACCGGCTTGCCTGCGATTTGATGGGCACGGCCCAACCTACAATCCGGCTGCGCCGGGCGGATGGGATATATCCCATCCCTACACATTATGCTTTTATCGTTTGTAGGGTAGAGGCATGCCTCTACCTGTATGTGGGAGGTAGCTTGCTGCCGATGGATTCTTCGCGAGCAAGCTCGCTCCCACATTTGAAATGCCACTGGCCGTAGGAACCGGCTTGCCTGCGATTTGTTGGTCGTGGCCCAACCTACAATCCGGCTGCGCCGGGCGGATGGGATATATCCCATCCCTACACATTACGTTTTTGGCATTTGTAGGGTAGAGGCATGCCTCTACCTGTCTGTGAGAGGCAGCTCGCTGCCGATGGATTCTTCGCGAGCAAGCTCGCTCCCACATTTGAAAAACCATCGGGCCGCAGGAGCTGGCTTGCCTGCGATTTGTTGGGCGTGGCCCAACCTACAATCCGGCTGCGCCGGGCGGATGGGATATATCCCATCCCTACACATTACGTTTTTGGCATTTGTAGGGTAGAGGCATGCCTCTACCTGTTACCTGTCTGTGGGAGGCTGTTTGCTGCCGATGGATTCTTCGCGAGCAAGCTCGCTCCCACATTTGAAAAACCATCGGGCCGCAGGAACCGGCTTGCCTGTGATTTGTTGGGCGTGGCCCAACCTACAATCCGGCTGCGCCGGACGGATGGGACATGTCCCATCCCTACACATTACGTTTTTGGCATTTGTAGGGTAGAGGCATGCCTCTACCTGTTACCTGTATGTGGAAGGTAGCTTGCTGCCGATGGATTCTTCGCGAGCAAGCTCGCTCCCACATTTGAAATACCACTGGCCGTAGGAACCGGCTTGCCTGTGATTTGCTGGCAGAGGCTTAACCTACAATCCGGCTGCGCCGGACGGATGGGACATGTCCCATCCCTACACATTACGTTTTTGGCATTTGTAGGGTAGAGGCATGCCTCTACCTGTTACCTGTCTGTGGGAGGCTGTTTGCTGCCGATGGATTCATCGCGAGCAAGCTCGCTCCCACATTTGAAATACCACTGGCCGCAGGAACCGGCTTGCCTGCGATTTGTTGGTCGTGGCCCAAACTTCAATCATGCGATGATGGCAGAGGCCACACTTTGTCCGACAATCGCCTGCTTGGTAATGAATTCACGCCAAAAGTCGTAAAAATGTCACAGCAAATTCACCAAATATTTTGTAACTCCAGTTTTCTGATTGTTGCATAGGGGGTACACTATCAGTGTTCTCATATTTCTTAAGGATTACGACCATGCGCAAGATTCTGTTGGGTGCAGCTATCGCACTCGCCTCCGTTTCTGCCTATGCCGCTGACGAAACTGTTGAAGCTACCGATGCAGCTGCAATTGTTTGTGATGCGGAATGTTCTGCCGCTGCAGAAACCGCCATTAAAGCCGCGATCGCTTCTGGCGATGAAGCAGCTATCCAGGATGCAATCACCGCCGCTTCTGAAGCTGGCTTGTCCACAGATGCAATTAGCCAAATCGCTGACTCCGCGGGTGCTACCGGTAGCGTAGCAGCCATGGTCACTAATGCCCTGGCTACTGTGAAAGCTGCCTCCAACGAAGCGCAAGACACTGCTTCTAACACCCCAAGCACTGACTCCAGCGATGACCTGGCTGAAGCTGCTAACGAAGCTATCAACACCGAAGCTGCTGCCGCCGGTGAATCAACTACTACTGGCAACACTGGTGTTCTGTCTTCCATCACTTCTGGAAGCAACAACAACACCAGCACTGCTTCTTACTCTGAGTTCGATGCTGAAGAACTGGCAGAATTGGCAGAAAACGGCACCATCACGGCACCTGCTGCGAGTGCTGTAGAAGGTTAATAGCTGGCAAAAGCAAGCTATTTACTGCACAAAAAAGCCCGGCATCGCCGGGCTTTTTTGTCTGCTCTTTTAATTACCCCTTCCCTCCTGACCCGATAGAGAAATGGACTTATGTCTCGCTGGTCCTTATATCTGACCCTTTTATTCGTAATGCCGCTGCCGTTTGGTGGCTACACCACATGGGCTTGGCCATTGTACACAGCAGCTAGCCTCGCTCTGTTACTGGCAGAGTCTCTGTCGCTAAGAACCTCTTCTACTCCTGACAGAACACATGCTCCAGTGGCTTTCCTGAAAAGCAGCTGGATGTGGTCCCTACTGCTTTTGGTTCAGAGTTGGGTTGCACTGCAGATATTCCTTGTATCGAAAACACCCTACGACACCTTTACATACTTGTTGAAAGGCCTTGGCTACACCGCCTTTATGATGGTGACGCTACTGATGCTGACGAATAAGGAACGGATTCGTCGAGCAGTATGGACCATTGCTTTTGCCGCAGCCTTTCAGGCGTTTTACGGCGCCATGATGGTAATGACCAAGCTTGAGTATGGCTTTTTCTCTGAAAAATACGCTTATCAAGGACTCGTGACCGGGACGTTTGTTAACCGTAACCACGTTGCCGGCTATCTGGAAATGGCACTGGCCTTGGGCATTGGCTTCTTGATGGCTCAGTCCACTGCCTACCACGGTAGCTTGCGCCAACGTTTGCGGCAGATGGTGCAGATGCTGCTAAGCAGCAAAGTGATTTTGCGTTTAATGCTGGCCATTATGGTGATTGCTCTGGTGATGACCCGCTCTCGTATGGGCAATACCGCATTTTTTGCCAGCATGATGATTGCCGGTGCACTGGCTTTGTTGCTGATGCGTAATAAAAGCAAGTCGACCACCGTGTTGCTGGCCAGCTTGTTGATTATTGATATTGCCATTGTCGGTACGTTTTTCGGAGTTGATAAAGTTGCCGAACGACTGCAAAAAACCAGCTCCGACACCGAAAGCCGTGATGAGATTTCTCGTGATACGTTTTATATGTGGGAAGCCAATGCCATCGAAGGCATCGGTGCTGGATCGTATAAGTACCGCATCCCTGAGTTTAAATCGGCGGATGTGACACTCGAAAATTTGTACGAGCACGCCCACAACGACTATTTGCAGTTCCTGGCAGAGTTTGGGGCTCCGGCGTTTTTGGCCATGCTGGCGGTGGTGCTGGCCTGTTTGTGGAATGCCATTATGGCAATGCGCAGCCGCCGCAGTGACCTGATGAAAGGCATGGGGTTTGCGGCCACTATGGGGCTGATTTCCATCGGTATTCATTCCGTGGTGGACTTCAACTTGCAGGTGCCTGCCAATGCGTATTTGTTTGTGTTCCTGCTTGCAATGGCCAATATTGCCCGCTGGTTGCCGCACGAATCTTCCCGTTCGGGCAAGAAGCGTTCTTCACGCCGCAAGGCGATGGTTTAGTAATTTGATGTGTGACGTTGTATGAAGATCAAGGCCGTTTTACAGAAGCTCCCTATCAACACCGAAGGCCGTGACTTTGCCGTTGGTGATATTCACGGCAACGTTGCCAAGCTGCATCAGCAGCTCGAGCAGTTGGCGTTCGACCGCAGCAAAGACCGTTTGATTTGCGTTGGCGACCTGATCGACCGTGGCCCGGAATCGGCCCAGGCGCTGGCACTGCTGGACGAGCCCTGGTTTTATTCTGTGGTAGGCAACCATGAGCAGTTGATGGTTAGCGCCATGAAGTACAAGCACAGCGAACATCGCATGACCTGGCTGAATCACGGCGGCGACTGGATCGCCAGCACTTCGCCTGCTCAGTGGCCGGAATGGTTCGAGAAGATAGAAAGCCTGCCGTTGGCCATTGAGGTAACGGCCCAATCAGGTACCCGCTACGGCATTATTCACGCCGACTACCCATACGAAAGCTGGAATGATGTGGAAGACCTGGACGAAGACGAAGCCATGCGCACCATTTGGTCGCGGGCCAGTTTTCAGAAACGCGCAGAATACGTGGTGAAAGACATCGACTGGATTTTGCACGGCCACAATGTGTACGAAGAAGGCGAGCTGGTGCTGGGCAACCGTATTTACATCGACCGCGGCGCGTACAAGGGCAACGATTTTATCATCAAGGAATTGGTGTAAGCCCAGATTACGTTGTTAACACTTGTAGGGTTGAGGCATGCCTCAACCGTGAGCGCGTGGCCGTCCTTACTACATTCATTGCATCACTATCCGGCTACGCCGGACGGATGGGACATGTCCCATCCCTACGCCTTACGTTTTTAGCACTTGTAGGGTTGAGGCATGCCTCAACCATGAGCACGTAGCGGTCGTTACACCCTTATCCGGCTACACCGGATGGATGGGACATGTCCCATCCCTACACGTTACGTTTTTAACACTTGTAGGGTTGAGGCATGCCTCAACCATGAGCACGTAGCGGTCATTATGCCGTTATCCGGCTACACCGGACGGATGGGACATGTCCCATCCCTACACGTTACGTTTTTGACACTTGTAGGGTTGAGGCATGCCTCAACCACGAGCGCGTAGCGGTCATTTCGCCATTATCCGGCTACACCGGACGGATGGGACATGTCCCATCCCTACACATGACGCTTTTAACCGTTGTAGGGTTGAGGCATGCCTCAACCACGAGCGCGTAGCGGTCATTTCGCCATTATCCGGCTACTCCGGACGGATGGGACATGTCCCATCCCTACACATGACGCTTTTAACCGTTGTAGGGTTGAGGCATGCCTCAACCACGAGCGCGTAGCGGTCGTTTCGCCATTATCCGGCTACTCCGGATGGATGGGACATGTCCCATCCCTACACATGACGCTTTTAACCGTTGTAGGGTTGAGGCATGCCTCAACCATGAGCACGTAGCGGTCGTTTCGCCATTATCCGGCTACACCGGACGGATGGGACATGTCCCATCCCTACACCTTACGTTTTTAACACTTGTAGGGTTGAGGCATGCCTCAACCATGAGCACGTAGCGGTCATTTCGCCATTATCCGGCTACACCGGACGGATGGGACATGTCCCATCCCTACACGTTACGTTTTTGACACTTGTAGGGTTGAGGCATGCCTCAACCGTGATGGCAAAGCCATCATCGATAAAACCGGTCTTCTCCCCACTTTGCCGGATTGGTCTGAATATACTCCCGAATCTTATCCAGCCCTCTTAAATCCCGAATGATGTGATCATGAAAACTGCTTTGCCAAATCGTGCCTCGATACCCCGATAGCCGCC
The DNA here is from genome assembly GCF_056158645.1 of Oceanobacter sp. ABM4_470. NCBI lineage: Bacteria > Pseudomonadati > Pseudomonadota > Gammaproteobacteria > Oceanospirillales > Oceanospirillaceae > Oceanobacter > Oceanobacter sp. ABM4_470. The sequence continues at coordinate 528,601 of NZ_JBSWTR010000001.1, read as the reverse complement.
GAAACTCTCGGCTTGCTGCTGCCTTAACACTTCCAACGACTGCTGAAATGTTGGCTTTATTTTTGTCCGAATCAATGACCAAAATGCCATGAAAATGGTTCGGCATAACGACATATTGGTCTAACTGAATTCCTTCATAGTGTTTCGAAATCTCTAACCAACATCGTTCCAGTATGTTTCCCAAGTCACTCCGGTACATTGTTTGGTTAATTATGTATCCCAGAGTCGATTGCTTTTCATGAGTGCAAAATGTGATGAAGTAATACCCGGCACTGCGGTAGTCATAGCCCTCCAAACGAGGAGATTTGCGGCTTTTCATAACATCGTCCTTGATATTCGTTAAACCTATCCCGCATCGCCGACGGATGGGACATGTCCCATCCCTACACCTTACGTTTTTAACACTTGTAGGGTTGAGGCATGCCTCAACCATGAGCACGTAGCGGTCGCTACATCATTATCCGACTACTCCGGACGGATGGGACATGTCCCATCCCTACACCTTACGTTTTTAACACTTGTAGGGTTGAGGCATGCCTCAACCACGAGCGCGTAGCGGTCGCTACATCATTATCCGGCTACTCCGGACGGATGGGACATGTCCCATCCCTACACCTTACGTTTTTAGCACTTGTAGGGTTGAGGCATGCCTCAACCGATACGCATTAAACCCCAAATCCTCCGCTCCATTCTGCCACGGCAGTGATGGATGGCTGCGGTTTGCAATAGAAGTAACCGCTCACACCGTCAATGCCGCTGCGGTACAGTTCGTCTACATCCACGCCCTGTTCCAGCCCTTCGCCGAATACCATCAAATCGAGGCTGTGGCCAATGTGCACCATGGATTGGGTGAAGAACCGTTGGTCCTGGGCGTCGAACAATCCACGGTTCAGGCTGCCGTCGATGCGTACGTATTCAATCGGCAGCCGTTGCATGTAGGAGAACGCCGCGGTCCCGGTGCCTACCTGGTCGACACCAAACACCACGCCCGCTGGCAGGATTTCATGGGCCAGGTCTTGCAGTTGGGTTTCAACATCGCCAATGCTGTATTCCGGCAGTTCAAACGCCAGTTTGCGGCCTGCTTCCGGGTGTTGTTTCAGCAGGTGCATAACGTCTTCATGGAAAGCCCGATCCAGCACGGACGCGGGCGACAGGTTGATACACACTCGCCCCGCTTTGCACAGTTCGCCGCTGTCCAGCGCTTCCATGACTTTGCGTACCACGGTGATATCAAACGCCGCTGCCATTTGGTGTTGTTCGACCATGGGCCAGAATCGTGCTGCGGAAATCAGTTCGCCCCGATGCCTTACCCGGCTGTAAACCTCCAGCTGCTGTAGTTCAAATTGCCCTTGGGTGGATCGCACCACTGGCATGTATTGCAGTTCCAGCTCTTCTTCCCGCAAGATGTTTTTCAGCAGTTCTGACCATTCGGTGGCACTCAGTTCTGCCGTGTTGCCGTAGTCCTGGTAGTACAGCAGAGCCCTGCCACGCGGGTGACGCTGGGCTTGGCGAAGGGCTTCGTCGGCACGCATTAACGCACTGCTCAGAGTATCTTGCTGACCTTGCAGGAAAACCCCACCGACATGAAATGCCAATCCAATTCGCTGGCTCAGCGCGGTGGACGCCATATGCGAATAGAAGTGCTGTATCAGTTCATCGGCATGGGCACGATTGGCCACCGGCACGTATACCGTGAAATCCGCCCCGGCGTGACGGCCGCTAAAGCTGTTGCCGTAGTCCTGTTGCCACTGCTGCACGCTGTCGGCGGTAAGCACAATCACTTCATCGCCCGCTTTGCGGCCTTCGCGCTGGTTGTAGTCAGCGAAGTCTTCTATTTGCATCAGCATCAGCAGGCCGCAATGTTCTTCATTGGAACGCAGCAGGTATTCCAACCGCTGGTCGAACCCGCGTCGGTTCTGCATGCCTGACAGCTCGTCGGCAAACGATTCCTGTCGCAACCGCTCGGTGGTTTCTGACTGTTCGTTGAACATGGTTTGCAGCTTGATGACCATTTTGTTCATCGCCAACACCATGTTTTTCAGTTCAATCACGTTGGGAATGTTGTCAAGCACGCGCCACTGGCGGTCACAGATGGCCAGCGCCTGGTCTTCCACTTCGGCCACCGGCTTGAACAACCAGCGCAGTAACAGTTGCAACGCCACCAATGACACCACCAGCACCGCCATAAACCAGATGGCCTGATCCTGAATCATGTTCCAGAGGTCACGGTAGGCGAAGTCGGTGTGGCTGCTTACAGACACAGTGCCCATGCGGGTCCAGCCGGTGGTAACGTCGGTTTCAGCTGGCAGCAAGTTAAACGACACCATACTGCGAAACCACCCCGGCGCAGGCTGATGGGCCAACGCCTGATGCTCGCGGCGATACAGCTGGTTGCCATGCACGTCGGTGAAGGTGATGTCCGAGAAGAAACCGCGGTCGAACAGCACATCAATCTGGCGCGACAGCTCGACCTCGTCCTGATTCGGCACCTGCGACATTGCCAGCGCCAACGAGGTTGCGGCGTCGTAGGCCCGCGCATTCAGCTGCTGCTCAAAGGCATCGCGGCCATTGATGATGGACAACACCAGACTTCCCATCAGCAGCACGATCACCAGTACGGTGGTCAGCATTGAAAATTGTTGTCTGAGGGTCATGACGTGAATCCTTGTTTCATGAGCTAAATATCCGTACCCAAATATCCATTTCTATCTATCCAAGCCTATATATCCAACCTATATATCCATACCCAACCGCGACATACGCACGCGCAGGTTGGTCCAGCGCGACAGCTTGTTGGCCGTGCCAATATTCTTGCTGCGGCCCTTTTCCTGATCCAGCCATAAACCAATGGCATTGAAGCTGTAAACCGGCTTCAAATCCGTGCGCTGATCGGCGGGTTCTATGGACTTTTTGAGGTTATCCAGCACCAGCGGCATGGCATCCGGCTGCGGGTAATAAGTTAAAACCATATGCGCCAGGTTGTAATCCAGTGCTTTTACGTAATTGAACCTGAGCTTTTGAGGATCGATACCAAGCTTCAGCAAGGAATAGAACTTGGCGATCACATAGTCTTCGCAGTCGCCACCGTAGGTGCCCAATGACTCGTACGGAGTGGCCCAGTAGTCGTTTACTTTCCAGTGCTTGATGTCGCTGATATAGGGGATTTCGGCATTGAAGAAGTCGTTAACGCGCTCAATGACCTCGCTTTCGTCCTGCTCGTCGGCCAAGTCCAACATCAGGTCGCGCCAGCGTTCCATCCGAAACATCGCCTTGCGGCCGTACTCGCTTTCAGCGGATTCAATCAGTAAATCCGGCACCGCGTTATTGGCATCCGCCACCAGCAGCAAAGGTGTCGCCAGACCCAGCAGCAGCGGGCCTATGGCGATCTGACGCCACAACACCGGGAACTGCGGAAATCTGGAAGCGGAAGGAGTCGACATGAACAGCAATACATCCCGTGTATGCAACGCAGCGGCACGCCACCACGAATCGTTGGAGATGCATTAAATATAGACGGAATTTTGGAGCTTGCTGGCTTGCCCGGCTGCGCCGGGCGGATGGGATATATCCCATCCCTACACGTTACGTTTTTAACCGTTGTAGGGTTGAGGCATGCCTCAACCGGGAGCGCGTGGCGGTCATTTCGCCATTATCCGGCTACACCGGACGGATGGGATATACCCCATCCCTACACGTTACGTTTTTAACCGTTGTAGGGTTGAGGCATGCCTCAACCGGGAGCGCGTGGCGGTCATTTCGCCATTATCCGGCTACACCGGACGGATGGGATATATCCCATCCCTACACGTTACGTTTTTAACCGTTGTAGGGTTGAGGCATGCCTCAACCGGGAGCGCGTGGCGGTCATTTCGCCATTATCCGGCTACACCGGACGGATGGGATATATCCCATCCCTACACGTTACGTTTTTTACCGTTGTAGGGTTGAGGCATGCCTCAACCGGGAGCATGGTGAAGCGCCCCCCCCTACAACCGCCCCATTCGGTGGTACCGCATCAACACCATCACCAGCAAAATCGCTGGTAGGCCCAACACGGCGGCGATGACGAAAAACTCGGTGTAGCCCCAGCCGTCGACCACCCAGCCCGAAAACCCGCTGATGAATTTACCCGGAAGGGTCATCAACGAGCTGAACAAGGCGTATTGCGTGGCGGTGTAGCTCTTGTTAGCCAAACTCGACAGGTAGGCAATAAACGCGGTACTGGCAATACCGCCACTGAGGTTATCCGCGCTGATCACCAGCACCAGCCAGCTCAGCGGCGGCCGACTGCCGTCCCAGGGAAGCGCCAGCAGGGCAAACAGTAAGTTAGTACCCGCTACCAGTATCGCCCCCAGCAACAGAGGCCGATACAGTCCCCATTTGACCACCAGCACGCCACAAATAGCGGAGCCAGCCAACGTCATTATGAGGCCGAACATTTTGGCAATGCGGGCTATGTCCGATTTGCTGTATCCAAGGTCCAGATAGAAGGGGTTGGCCATCACGCCCATGGTGATGTCGCTGAGACGGAATACGGCGATAAAACCCAGAATCAGCAACGCCAGCATGCCGTTGCGTTGGAAAAATTCCAGCAAGGGGCAGATAACCGCGCCCAGCAGCCAGCGCTGCCATGGGGGCCGTTGTGCCAGGTGCATGGGCCGTCCCATAAGTTTGTCGATCAGTTCAGCATCTACCCGTCCGCGCTGCTCGGCGTCGAGATGTTTGGGTTCATCACTCCAGAGTGTGGCGATAACCCCCACCACCATCAAAAACGCCATGCAGGTGTAGGCGAAGGTCCAGCTGTACCAGTCTGCCAGATAGAGCGCTCCGGCGCTCGAGAACAGCACCGCGACCCGATAACCAAAGATGTAGCTGGCCGACATCGCCCCCTGATAATCGTCTTCGACGATTTCAATACGGTAGGCGTCCAGCGCGACGTCCTGGGTTGAGGAAGCAAAAGCGACAATCAGGGCGGCAACGGCGATGCCCCAGAGGTCTTGCTGAGGGTCGAGCAGGCCCATCCATAGAAGCCCGGCAAAGATGCCAAGCTGCCCTACCAAGATCCAGCTTCGCCTTGGCCCTAGCCAACGGCTTAACACAGGCAGGTTGAGGCGGTCGATCACCGGTGCCCAGAACACTTTGATGGAATAGGTAATGCCAATCCAGGCAAAAAAACCAATGGTAGTACGCTCGACTTCTGCGTCCCGCAGCCACGCTGTCAGGGTGGTGAATACCAGCAAATACGGCAGTCCGGCGCCAAAGCCCAACAGGGCGATGACCATCACGGGTTTGCGGGTGTAAATTTGCCAGGCGTCACGCAGCCAGTCGCCAAGGGAGTTGGAGGCAGCGCCTTGCTGGCCTGCCTCATTGGGTTGATTCATCAGTCTTTGAAGTTTTTGAAGGCCAACGGCATGGTGATGGATTCGTCATTGCGGAACAGGGACATGACGTTTTGCAGGTCGTCTCGGGACTTGCCCTGCACGCGTACCGTCTCGCCCTGAATAGACGCCTGTACTTTCAGCTTGCTGTCTTTCACCAGTTTGACCATCTTTTTGCCCAGTTCCTTATCAATGCCCTGGCGCATGGTAGCCTGAACCTTTACCTGCTTGCCTGCGCCTTTCGGGTCGCTGTATTCCAGACAGGACACTTTGATGCTGCGCTTGATCATTGCGCCCTCGAGCATCGGCTTCATTTGTTCGATCTGGAATTCTTCGTTGGCAGTCAGAGTCACGATGAACTCTTTCAGTTCAAAACTGGCGTCGACACCGCGAAAATCGAAGCGAGTGCTGAGCTCGCGGTTGGCTTGGTCAACGGCGTTTTGGGCTTCGTGTTTATCGACTTCGGATACAACGTCAAAAGATGGCATATTCGGCTCCAGATTCGGTATTGGCTCTGTGTGTAGAGGTCGCCGCAAGCGAACATAAAACGGATGATGTTCAGGTAATAAAACCGGCGGCGTTATTAAAGATGAAGCCGGACTGTATACCTGTGTACGGCCAGAAAATCAAAAATCGGCGGTGCAGGATGGATGGGACATGTCCCATCCCTACATTTCATTAAAACGCTTTTGCACCCGTAGGGTTGAGGCATGCCTCAACCTCGAGCGCGTAGCGATCATTATTGCCCGTTATTGGCCAGAAATGATTTATCACAAAATGTCACTGGCATTTGTGTAAGCACTGTCTACTCTGTTTGTTATGAACAGCAAACTTCCGTTACATGGCCCGGGTGTTTACTTACTGACATTCCGAGGCGCTCGCAAGCAAGCCATTTTCCGCTCGGTATTTGAGTTGGAGGCTGCGCCGCGCCTGCTGGCCAACTTGCCTGACTGCAAGCTCATTGCCTGGCTGCTGGATGCCAATAGCATTCGCTGTGTGTTGCGTTGCGCGCAGGATTGGCCTGCGGTGGTGGAAGCTTTGCAGCAGCAATTGTCGGAATCCCATGAGGCGGTTTGGGGGCAGAAGCAGCAGCTTTTGTCCGAGCAGGTTGATGTACTGGCGATTGATGAATCGGCGTTTTTAATGGACACCGTGCTGCAACTTCACCGCCAGCCGGTGTTTGAAGGCAAGGTGCCCAGTGCAGAGCTGTATCCGTGGAGCAGCGACCGCTTTTACCGGTTGCACGAACCACCCGCGTGGCTGGATTGCGAAGCGGTTCTGAACCGCTTGAGTCACAGTCGCCACCGCCGTGAGCAGCATTACATCAATGTGATGGAGCAACCCGCAAAGACAGATTTGAACCTGAACGACGGTAATCAGCCAATGCATCTTGCGCTGGCTCGTGATCGTTGGATGGAAAGACACGTCGGTAGCCACGCCGCGAGTCAAACAGCCGCGACTTCTGCCTCGATCCCACCAGAAAACGCATGGGTGATTGCCGTCAATATTGTGGCCAGCCGTTTTGGTGTAACGGTCGAAGACATGACCGACAGCAAAAACCGTCGCGTTTACCAGCGCCTGATGCCATTAGCCGCCTGGTTGCTGAGTAAACAGCACTATTCATTAAAAGCCATTGAAAGCTGTTGCCGTGAAGACGTCGATATCCTGCAGCACTGGGTGGGTCGTGCCAAGGCAGATCATCCAGCCTCCTTGTGCAAGCAACTGTTGGCCAGCTTTACCGATGCTCTGGATAATCCAGAGAGTGCGTTAGCAGTCGGGCAAATCACCAAGCCAGCGATTACAGCCAAAGATCCCGCACAAGAAACCGATCCAGGGTCTTTGAGCCTTCCCGAAACAAACAACACCGAAGCAGACAATACCGAAGCAGACAGTAACGCCGACAAACTGCTGAAACTGGTTCAGCCCACTGGCTGAACGCCCCTCCCCATCCGCGCTGTTAATTCCTTTAAGCAGCTCTATAATCAGCCATCATGACAACTTCCATTGCGATTCTCGGTTTGGGTGCCATCGGCACGGTAATGGCTGCACATTGGCGCGGTCTGGATGTTTATTGCGTCCCCAAACAGGCTGCGAATAGCCTATCTGGCGAAGCCCGCCCCCCCTACAACGTTCAGCGGCGCTTACAGCTGTCGGACGCAACCCGCTCTGCTTTCAGCGATTCTGCGATTGGCCCTGACACAAGATCCTGTGCTTCAGAGCTACACCCAGAACCACACTCACGCCCACAATCAGAACCAGAACTTGAGCTCGAGTTGCCTTATTGGAATGGTCAGCAAGCTCTCAACTGGCTGGTTGTCACCACCAAGGCAGCGCATACGCTGACGGCGTTACAGACGCTGCATCAACATTCTGAAGCCCTGAACAAGGTTCAGCGCATTCTGCTGCTGCAAAACGGCATGGGCCAACAACAAGCGGTACAGCAATGGCTGCAACAGCAAAATCTGGCAACGGAGTTGTGGCTGGGCACCTCAACAGATGGTGCTTTTTTGATGCCTGATGAGGACAATCCAGTCCGAACTTACTGCTATGCCGGGCTTGGCGAAGTATTGGTTGGCCGAGCCCTTCAAACACCAGAGCCAGAACAACAATCACCAGTTGCAAACACACCGCTGCCTCCTCACCTTGACATGGTGCCCGATATCCAACAGCGGTTAATCAACAAGCTGGCGGTGAACATTGTGATCAACCCACTGACCGCGCTTTATCAATGTCTTAACGGCGAGTTGGTTAGCAATACGGCTTACCACCAGCACTTTCTCGCTCTGGCGAACGAAGTGCTGCAAGCCAGCAAGGTGCTGAACTGGCAGCTACCGGGCGACTTCGTTCAACGGGTCACGCTGGTTGCGCAAAAAACCGCGGCTAACCGTTCATCCACCCTGCAAGACATTCTCGCCGGTCGCCCTACCGAGCTGGCGTATATTCTGGGCTATTTGCTGGTTCAGGTGTCGCACTTGCCGAAGGAACAGCAGCCTGCTATTCCGGAAACCCGCAAGCTGGCCGAGCAACTGCAAGGCAGGGGACTGACGGTATGGCCTCAATGAATCGTCGCCGCTCTGACTCAACCTCAACGCCCGATACACGCAAAGTACCTTCTGCTTCACGGGGCCCAAATGAGGAACAAAAAGAGCCGATACCGAATACAACCGAGCAAAGCAAAACCGAAAGGAGCGAGACCATCACTATGTCGCACAGCTTGCCCGCTGCAGACGATTTGCGTTCCGAGATTTTGCCGCGCCGCAAAACCATGATCGCCATTATCGTTGCCGTGGTGATTGTTCTGGCGATGTCGGCGGTGGCGTTCCTGATGACCGCTGACCGGGTCAGCCGCAACCATCTGGAACCCGAGCTCAACCGCCTGTTGCTGAATGCAATGGAAAAAGAGCTGGTCATCTCTCCTCCCGACCTGATGGCCGTGCGGCAGCTAATGGAAGACTTCATCAAGCACCCGCGCATTGCCTCAATACAACTGCACGACAACACCGACCAGTTGCTGATTCAAATACCGGCTATTCAAGGGCCAAACATCAACACAGAACGGCTGCAAATACACCGTCACGCGTTCACCACTATTGGCCACGACTACGAAATTGTTATCGCCAACGCCCGTGCCTTGCCGCTGTACTTTCTGACGGAAACCATCAGCACTCTACTGATCATTGGCTCGATCAGCTCGCTGCTGATGTTTTTGCTGTATGTGCTGATCCGGCGCTGGCAGCAGTACCCGTATCACGATCTGAAAAAACAGCTCGACCGGATTCAACTACTGGAGCAAGACGCCTCGTTCCAGTTTCGGGCCGAAGACCCGGACCTTCAACCGCTGGTCGAAAGCCTGAACGAATTTTACTGGCACCTGCATCGACGCAACTTCGACCTCGCCCGCGCCCACCAGCAGGCAGAAAGCGCTCGCCAGCGGGCCACCCTGCTGGCCCAGGAAAGCGCTCGTATGAACGACGACCTGGAGAAAGAAATTCGCGTACGTTCCACCATGGAACGGCAGCTGGGTCACACCAAAAGTTTGCTGGACGCCATTCTGAACGCCATTCCCTTTGCGCTGTTTTCGGTCGACCAACACGGTAATCTGTTGCAGTACAACCGCCGCGGCCAGGAACTGCTTAAAACCGCGCTGCTGAAATCCGAGCATCCTGCCACTGAAACCGGTCATCCCGGTGTGCAACTGGGTCAGCCACTGAATGGCTTTATTCCCGAACTGGATAACATTATTCGGACGGTGCTGGGCACGATTGCCAGACGAGCCCATATCCAGCAAGTTCATGCCCAGCATGATGGCAACGCGTCAAACGACGCTCAAAACAGCTCGGATCATCCAACCGACCGTAAGCCGCTAACACAGCAGCACCTGACGCTGAACAGCATTGAGCAAGAGTTAAAAACCGAAGTCACCGCCTACGCTCTCGATAACAGTGACGAGGCCGTTGCGGTGATTCGTCTGGAAGACATTCGCCAGCGCCTGAAAATGGAAGAAATGATGGTGCAGTCGGAAAAAATGCTCACCGTCGGTGGACTGGCCGCTGGCATGGCACATGAAATCAACAATCCGCTGGGGGCTATTTTGCAAAACCTGCAAAATATTCGACGCCGTCTGCTGGGCCAACTGCCCGCCAATCGACGCACCGCGGAATCCCTTGGGCTGGATTTGCTGGCACTGGAGCAGTACCTGCAACAACGCGATGTGATCCAGATGATGGACCATATAAAAGACGCCGGAGAACGGGCCGCTGCGATTATTGAAAGTATGCTCAATTTCTCCCGCCAGAACGACGCCATGCTGGAGAGCCAAAGCGTCAGCGACCTGATCGATAACGCCATCAATATCGCCCGATCCGACCTCAACTTCCGCCACGTTGAGCTGCAACACAGCCCAATGGATCACCTACCTGCGGTAAACGCCATTCCCGGCGAAATCGAACAAGTGCTGGTGAACCTGATCAAAAATGGCCTGCAAGCGCTGTCGCAATACCACACCGACGACGAACCGGAATGGAAACCCGTGATTCGCCTGCACGCCTGGCGCAATGGCGACCTCGTTAGCATCAGCGTTGAAGATAACGGCAGCGGCGTACCGGCCGACAAAGTCGCCCACGTGTTTGAACCCTTTTTCACCACCAAAGAAGTCGGCGAAGGCACCGGCCTGGGGCTATCGGTGTCGTATTTTATCGTCACCAACCACCACAAAGGCCAAATGCTCTACCGCCACGCCGAACCCCACGGTGCGCGGTTTATCGTCAAATTGCCAATCAGTAAATAAGCACTGGCCATCTTTTGTAGAGCAGGTTTAGAACAGATGTAGGTCAGATAAACGTAGGTCAGATAAAGACGCGCAGCGACTGCCATCTGACGCAGCCATGTTGAATCCCCCACCACATACGTGGGAGGTAGCTTGCCTGCGTTTATCCGGCTTCGCCGGACGGATGGGACATGTCCCATCCCTACACATTAGGTTATGGCACTTGTAGGGTAGAGGCATGCCTCTACTTGCCTGCGATTATCCGGCTTCGCCGAGCGGATGGGGCATGCCCCATCCCTACAACATCATCAAACACCGACGCACTGCGGCCATTTCTACCACTCAGCCGCCACTTCTTGACCAATTTTCCCCTTCCCTATACTCTTCCGCGCTTGATCAGGTGCCCTTGTACAAAACACAACCAGTTTTTCAGGGTTAAACGGGAAGTTCGGTTCCTCTGGCAACTGCCAGACATTCCGACGCTGCCCCCGCAACGGTGATCGACCCAAGCAACAACCGCAATGCCAGCCGCATTTGCAGCCACTGCTCTGACGAGCGGGAAGGCGTTGTTGCCGAGCCCATTGGCTCTGGTCGTAAGCCCGGATACCGGCCTGATTGCAATACTGACGTTGCGGAGGGCGACGGGAAAGTAGTCAAGCCTGCCGGAGCCCGTCTGCGCTCTGGTGCTTCGTCGTCCCTTTCCCACAATCCCGTCCGCAGTAACTCCCATGCAAGGACACCGGATTGAATTCACCCACGGCCCCAACCTCCCGACACTCCAGTCTGGTATTTATCATCAAGAATATGCTGGTTTCCGCCTTGTGGGTCGTCGGCCTGATGCTGGCGGTACTGCCGCATTCTTCCCGTGGTGAAACTCTGTCGAACAACACCTCAGGGGCGCAGTCCGGTACCAGCGATGAACAACCCCTTGATGAACAACCCCTTAATGAACAAACCACAGATGAACAAATCACCAATGACCAAATAGTGGTCTACGGCCACACCGTCACAGAAAACCAGCAGCTGCGCAGCTTTGATGCCAGCCAACTGGCCGACGGTTACCGCAATCTGGGGGAATTTCTGTCGTCTTTGAACGGCGTTCAGGTGCAGGCACTCGGCGGCATGGGCGACCCGGTGCTGGTGTCGATCCAGGGGGCAAGCACCAACCAGACCCGCGTGCTGGTAAACGGCGTTCTGCAAAACAGCGGTCAATTTGGCCACTACGATTTGGCTGATATACCGCTAGGCAATATTGAACGTATCGACGTCATCACCAGCGCCAGTGACAGCAGCGACGGCTCGGTGACCAACGATCAGGCTATTGGCGGCACGATTAACATCATTACCCGCAACGCCGACCAAGCCAGCCAACAGCTGCAACTGGGCGCAGGCAGTTACGGCACCTTGTCGGCTAACCTGAACACCTCTGCGGAAGTGCTGGGCACACCTATCGCGGTGAGCATCGACCATCAGCAAAGCGATAACAACTACTCCTACGCGGTCCCCAATCCACAAAACTCCAGCCAGCTGTACGTTAAGCAAGACCTCAACAACGCCGCGTTCCGCAAAGACCGCATCGACGTCTCCGCCAGCCTCAGCAGCACTCAAGTGCAAGCCTGGTGGCAAGACCGCGAAAAACAGCTGCCGCAATATGCGCGCAACTCCACACGCAACCGCGCCTTGTTAACCAGCAAACAGCATGGCCTGCGCTTGTCTGGCCATTGGGGCAACGACTGGTACCAAAGCTGGTCATTGAGCCACTCACTTGAGCGTCAGGCCTACAAAGACCCGTTGGCGATCTTCTCTTACACCACCAACGACGACCACTACCGTTACCAGAACACCGAAGCCTCGCTCAGCAGTCAGTTTGGCGAAGCGGCAACAGGTTGGGAGCACTGGCTGTTCACCTTACAAGCCCAGGGCAAAGAACAGACCTACGCCAGCCGCTACAGCAGCCCGCTCAGCAACAGCGACAACTGCAACGGCCTCGGAAGCCAGTGTGATCAGTTTTCCTGGCTGCAAGAGTGGCAAGCCGGCGGACAGGTAGAATGGCAGAACAACGATCTGACGCTATCGCTGGCATCGACCCATCACCAGCAAACCTCGATGGCCAGAACCCTGCACGGCACCTCCAGCAGCGATGGCGAATCCACCATCAAATGGCCTTCTACTACCGCATCCATCAAGCAGGCGTTTGTATCGGAACACAGCTTCGGCAGCGTGCATTTGAACTGGAAGCGCGCCTTGCGCATCCCCAGCCTGTACGAGCGCTTCGGCGACCAGGGCATGACCCGTGGCAACGCCGATCTGACCCCGGAGCTGGGCCGCACCCTGACCGCAGGCTTTGATATTGAAGCCGATGTATTCGCGCAGCCGTCGTTGGCAGTCACCGTATTTCGGCGTCAATTGCAGAACACCATCGTCGTGGTATACGACCCATCAACCGGGTCAGGTCGTTACGAAAACAGCGCCGATGCCGTCATGAAAGGCCTGGAGTGGCAGTTGAAAAGCCGTTTTGGCAGCTCTCAATCCGCCTTTGGAAGCTGGCAGTTATCGCTGGCTGGCAGCCACTATTCCAGCACCAGCAGCAGCGACACCAAGTCGTACGACGATAAACAACTGCCTTCCATTTATCACCAACGTTTGCTCAGCAAGCTGCAGTGGCAAAGCGTGAATCAGGCGACCCGTGTCAGCCTCGAAAACGAGCTGGCCGGCGATATTTATCTCGACCGCAGCAATACCGTCAGCGGCGAAGACCGCAACCTCTGGAACCTGAATATCCACCGCGATACCGGCACGCTGGGCAACCGGGTTAGCCAGTCCAGTGTTGGCCTGCGGGTAAAAAATCTCTTTAACCACGAATTTACCGACTTCAGCAGCAGACCCGCACCCGCCCGGGAGTGGAATCTGTACCTGACCTGTCATTACTAAACCAAGGAATCCCTCATGTCTTATGATGCTCTGTTTACCAAAAAGCTGATGCTGGCCAGCGCCGTCGCCAGCTCCATGCTGCTGACTGCCTGTGGTAGTGATGATGATGACAACAAACGTACTGCGATTACTGGCGAAGCCTTTGCCGCTTTTACGACGGCCTCAGACTATAGCGGCTCTGAACTGGTGTATGGCAACGTTACCGATCTGCGCACATCAACCAACACCGTCCTGAACACCACTGAAACTAACTTTGGTATCGCTGGTGAAGGCAATCGCTCCAGCTTGTACTACCTGGATCGAACCAATGGTCTGGTAAGCAACTTCGATATCAGTAGCACACCTGGTGGCAGCGACTACGATTGGCAATATTCCGTCAACGAAACCGAGTCAGACAGCACCTCTAACCCATACACAGTGGTACACGAATCTGACGACGCAGCCTGGGTCGTTCGTTACGGCAGCAGCTCCGTTCTGAAGATCAACCCGAATGCCACAACCGCTGAAGAATTCCAGCTGGCAGAAGTTGATCTGTCTGCCTACACCGTAGAAGGCGCAACCTACCCACGCATGGCCGATGCGGTGATCTACAACAACACCCTGTTTGTCGTAATGCAGCGTCTGGACGCCTACTGGACACCAATGACGGCCTACATTGCCGCCATCGACCTGACCAGTATGGAAGAAATCGATACCGACACCAGCACCGACGGCCTGAACGGCATTGAGTTGAACATCACCAACCCAAGCACGCTGGAAATTGAAAACGGCATTCTGTTCGTTTCAGGCCACGGCCCATACGGCAGCAACACAGGTACCGGGTTGGACATGGTAGACGCCACAACCTACGCCGTAACCAACCTGATCAGTGACGAAGACAGCAACCTGTCTGAATACAACGCAGAAAGCGAAGCTGGAGTCATTCAATATCACATTGGCGACGTAGAACCGGTGAGCGACAACCTGGTGTACTTCACTGTTGCGCTAGAGCAGGGATACGGCACCACTCTCAACAATTACCTGTACCAGATCGACCCAACGTCTGACGACGCAGCCACTCTTGTTGATATCACCGCTGGTCTGAACAGCGACACCACACTGGGCAGCAACGACGAACTGACCCTGACCGACCTGGAAAGCGACAGCGAAGACCGCCTGTGGGTTGGCGTTGCCAACAGCGACAACCCGGGCCTGCTGGTACTGGACACCGACACCAACAGCCAAAACAACGAATACGTAGAGCTGAACCTGCTGCCACGTAAAGTTGTAATCCTCAACGCTGAATAAGCGCTTCAGGGCTCTTACCGAGCCCCTAGCCTGGCTCTTCCCCGCGCCATCGCCCGATGGCGCATTTTCTGATTCTTTCGCTTTTTCACTCCGACTACGCCGCCAGGAAGGGGCATGCCCCTTCCCTACATTCCGTTTAAACGCGTAATTCCCCATATAGGCTGACTTGGCTGTGGGAGGTAGCTTACTGCCGATACAGCGGTAACCTGTAAAAACCCTACATGGCTTAGCATCCGGGAGCGCGGGCGGCTCGCCCGCCATAATAAATGGCACTCGCTATCCGAGTTTATTCAACCTGCACAAAGTGATTCTGTTACCTGCGAAGACCCGACGTTGCCAGACAGACCGGAAATAACTCCAAACCACCTGCGATGACACTTTTGGACACCACCACCATCCCAACCCAAAACGGGTGACAAAATTTGTCACTTTGGCTCAGTTGCCGTCTAACCCAATCGTTTTGCTCAAGTAATATACGAATGAATAACGGCGTCAAAATGCCAACGCCATCACAAAAACCGGGCTTTTTAGCAATATCAAAAAATTGGCACGACTCTGGCTTATACCAAGCAGAGCAGGCGAATTTGGATTCCCCCCTCAATAGAATCCAAATTCTCATGCCGCTTTAACGGCTTTGTCACCAAGACAAACCACCCTACTGCGCCGACACAAATTAAACGGTAGCCAGCCAAATGGCCGCCAATTTTTAGAGAGTGGAGACTTCCCATGAAATCAGCTCAAAAAGGTTTTACCCTTATTGAATTGATGATCGTAATCGCGATCATCGGTATTCTGGCTGCTGTTGCTATTCCTCAGTACCAGTCCTACATCGCTCGTTCTGAAGTACAGACTTCCTTGGGCAGTGTTCGCGGTGGCCAAAACGCGATTGACGACTACGTTCAGCGTTACGCTCGGTTGCCAGCAAGCACAACTATCCTGGAAGACTACAACGGCACAGACCTGACCAATGCAGCTTACACTGCTGGCAAAGGTTACACCGTTGCATACGACCTGACCGTTCCGACTATTACAGTTACCTTCACAACCGAAGCTTCTGCCCTGTTGAACGATGGCTCTGACGCTGGTAGCTACGTTCTGTCTGGCTGTGGCCAGTACACTGCGCTGACTGAAGCAGCAGCATCTGGTGCCGGTTCTTGGGCTACCGCTTGTACTGCAGCATTCACTGCGGGTACAACTTCTCCTCTGGAGTGGGGCCTGACCAGCTCTTCTAACCTGAGCAT
Organism: Oceanobacter sp. ABM4_470; assembly: GCF_056158645.1. Taxonomy (NCBI): domain Bacteria; kingdom Pseudomonadati; phylum Pseudomonadota; class Gammaproteobacteria; order Oceanospirillales; family Oceanospirillaceae; genus Oceanobacter; species Oceanobacter sp. ABM4_470. Next base: position 512,498 of record NZ_JBSWTR010000001.1, on the reverse strand, counting down.
CGAATTCGAACCACGTCTGTAATCTGAGATGTGCGTAAGGCCCCGCTTCGGCGGGGCTTTTTTTTGCCTGCAGGAAAAGCCTGCAGATATAACTCAATTTTGCTATTTTTCTTTTCTGGTTTGATCTTTTGGAATTTCTGACATGGCTGTACTAACGGGTATTCCCAAGCGACTTGTTGCAACGGGTATTGATGAGCAGGTGCTGCAAAGCTTACTGACAGAATCCAATGACAAGCGTATTCCGTTCGTCAAACTTGCCGCGGAATCCGGCCAAATACCCTCTGCCCAAATAGCCTTTGCGGCTTCTGAAGAGTTTGGCCTGCCGCTACTGGACCTGAGCGCCTTTGATACTGAAGCCATTCCGGAAGAATTAAACAACATAGAATTAATCGAAAAGCACCGTCTGGTGCCTTTGATGGCTCGCGGCTCGCGTCTGTATGTTGCCCAAGCCGATCCTACCCAGATTCAGCCGCTGGACGATTTTAAATTCAGCACCGGCCTGAACGTCGAGCCCGTTATTGTTGAACACAATAAACTCGAGGCCCTGGTAGAAAAGCTGATTAATGCCCAGGACTCTGGTATGGATGATCTGGGCTCAGAGTTGGACGATGTCGACCTGGAAGACCCGGATGCCGCTGACAAGGAAGCAGAAACAGCGACCAATGCCAACAGCGGCGACGATGCGCCGATCGTGCGTTTTGTGAACAAAATGCTGCTGGATGCCATCAAGATGGGCTCATCGGATATCCATTTTGAGCCGTATGAAAAGCGCTACCGGGTACGTTACCGTACCGACGGTGTACTGCACGAAGTGGCCAATCCGCCGGCCTCTCTTACCGGTAAAATTGCTGCCCGCTTGAAAGTCATGTCGCAGATGGACATCTCTGAACGCCGTATTCCTCAGGATGGCCGTATCAAGATGCGGATATCCAAATCCAAAGCCATCGACTTCCGGGTTAACACCTTGCCAACTTTGTTTGGCGAAAAGATCGTTCTGCGTATTCTCGACCCGTCTTCTGCACAGCTGGGCATTGATATGCTGGGTTATGAACCTGCCCAGAAAGACCTGTATATGCATGCGCTGTCGAAGCCGCAGGGCATGATTCTGGTAACAGGGCCCACGGGGTCCGGTAAAACCGTGTCTCTGTATACCGGTTTGAATATTCTTAATGAGGAAGGCACCAATATTTCCACCGCCGAAGACCCGGCAGAAATTAACCTGGAAGGCATTAACCAGGTGAACGTTAACGCCAAGGTCGGCCTCGACTTTGCGGCGGCCCTGCGTTCTTTCCTGCGTCAGGACCCGGATGTGATCATGGTGGGTGAAATTCGAGACCTGGAAACTGCATCCATTGCCATCAAGGCCGCACAAACCGGCCACCTGGTGTTATCTACCCTGCACACCAACAGCGCCCCGGAAACCATTACCCGCTTGGCCAATATGGGCGTACCCGCGTTCAATATTGCTACCTCGGTTTCTTTAATCATTGCCCAGCGTCTGGCGCGTCGTTTATGCAAAAGCTGCAAACAACCCGCGGATATTCCAGAACAAGCCCTGCTGGACCTTGGTTTTACCAAAGACATGCTGGAAGGCGCAGAAATTTATCAGCCTGTTGGCTGCGATCAATGCAAGGGCGGATATAAGGGCCGAGTGGGTATTTACGAGGTGGTCAAAATCACCGATGCCCTCTCACGTATTATCATGGAAGGCGGCAACTCCATTGAAATCGCCGATGTGGCCCGTAGCGAAGGTTTTAACGACTTGCGCACTTCGGCACTGATGAAAGTGGCCCAAGGTGTTACCAGCATAGAAGAAGCGAATCGAGTCACAACGGATTAATCAGAACAGGGTATGATTACCCTCTTCAAAATTTGAAATATCTGACGAATCAACCTTCAGGTGGGCAGCCAGCTCACCTGGATAAGCGGTAGAGGCAGTTTTCATCATGGCCAAGCAAGCCAAAAGCATTGAATTTACCTGGACTGGCGTTAACAAACGCGGCCAGAAGATGAATGGCACCATGTCTGGCAACAACATGGCCATGGTTAAAGCTCAACTGCGCAAGCAAGGTATTCAGCCGGACAAAGTAAAACGTGCACCGCAGCCATTGTTTGGTATCGGTAGTGGCGCCGCTAAAAGCAAAAAAATCAAATCGGCCGACATCAGCTTTTTTACCCGCCAGATGGCCACCATGATCAAAGCTGGCGTGCCACTGGTGCAGTCATTTGAAATTGTTGCTGACGGGGTCGACAACCCGGCCATGAAGGACCTGATCTTTAAACTGCGCGATACCGTAGCAGCCGGTAATGATTTTGCTTCTGCACTGAAAGAGCACCCGGAACACTTTGACGAACTCACCTGTAATCTGGTGGAGTCCGGTGAACAGTCCGGTGCACTGGAAACCATGCTCGACAAGGTGGCGATTTATAAAGAGAAGTCTGAAGCACTCAGATCCAAAATCAAAAAAGCCATGGGCTACCCAATCACGGTACTTGTGGTTGCAGCCATCGTAACCGCGATTTTGCTGATCAAGGTGGTTCCCACCTTCGAAGGTATGTTCCAGAGCTTTGGCAAGGAGCTGCCTGCGCCAACCCAAATGGTGGTCAATATTTCCGAATTTATGCAGGCCTACTGGTTTATTATTTTTGGATCTGTTGCCGCTTTGGTAGTGGCCTTCAAATACGCTATGAAGACCTCACAGGCATTCCGCGATCAGGTGGATCGTATTTCGCTGAAGCTGCCCGTAATGGGCAATATTCAGAATAAGGCCGCCATTGCTCGTTTTTCACGGGTTCTTTCCACCACCTTTGCCGCCGGTGTGCCCTGGTAGAAGCCCTAGACTCGGTTGCCGGAGCCGTTGGTAACAAGGTATACAAAGATGCGGTATTGGAAGTTAAAAACGAAGTATCCACCGGCCAGCAGATGCATTTTGCCATGCGCGCCACCGGTGTATTTCCCAATATGGTGATTCAGATGACCAGTATTGGCGAAGAGTCCGGAGCATTGGACGCCATGCTGGATAAAGCTGCCAGTTATTACGAAACCGAAGTGGACGACGCGGTCGATGGCCTGACTGCCATGATGGAACCCCTGATCATGGCCTTTTTGGGTGTCGTTGTTGGTGGCATGATCATCGCCATGTACCTGCCGATTTTCCAAATGGGATCGGCAATGTAATGGATTTTCTGGCTCCCTTTTCCACCCTGATCCAGTGGCTCGGCTCTCACTGGGCGTTGCAGCTGGTTTCCGTTGCTGTTTTGTCTTTACTGGTTGGCAGCTTTTTGAACGTGGTGATTTTGCGTCTGCCAATCATGATGTTTCGTAGCTGGAAGCAGGAATGTGCAGATGTCGACAACCTGCCGAAGCACCCTGCACTGGACGACCTGAGTACCCCCTACAATTTGGTCAAGCCGGACTCTCACTGCCCCAAGTGCCAAGCACCGGTAAAGGCCTGGCAGAATATTCCGCTGCTCAGCTTTTTGATGTTAAAAGGCCAATGCGCTGGCTGCGGCACCCGGATTGGATGGCGCTACCCTGCAGTCGAGCTGGTCACGGCTCTTATGAGTGCCGTATTGGTGTTTATGTTTCCGTGGGGCTGGCAGCTGGCAGCCATGCTGCTGTTTACCTGGCTGCTGGTGTCGATGTCGGTCATTGATATCGACCACCAGATTTTACCCGACTCCATGACACTGGGGCTGCTATGGCTGGGGCTGATTGCCAACAGCTTTGGTTTGTTTACCGATTTAAACTCTGCCGTATGGGGTGCCGTTGCCGGCTATTTGAGCCTGTGGTCGGTGTTCTGGATTTTCAAGCTGGTCACCGGCAAAGAAGGCATGGGCTTTGGCGATTTCAAATTACTGGCGGCCCTTGGTGCCTGGCTGGGTTTTCAAAAGCTGCTGCTGATTATTTTGTTGTCGTCCGCAGTCGGTGCAGTGGTTGGCATCGCTGGCATTCTGATTCTGGGACGCGATAAAAACCTGCCAATCCCATTTGGCCCATACCTGGCGGCGGCAGGCTGGATTGCCGCTCTGTGGGGCGACCAGATCATGGCCGCCTATTTGGGTCAGTTCTGACCATGGCAAATTGGGTGCTTGGGCTAACAGGCGGCATTGGTTCCGGAAAAACCGCAGCATCGGATTATCTGGCCAGTCTGGGCGTCGTGATTGTTGATGCCGACCTCGTCGCCCGAGAGGTGGTTGAACCTGGATCACCGGCGTTAACAGCCATTGCGGACTACTTTGGCCCGGAGAGCCTGCTGGAAAATGGCAGCCTGAATCGCCCCTGGCTGCGTCAGCAGGTGTTCGATCATGTGGAACAACGCAAGGCACTGGAAAGCATTACTCATCCTGCCATTCGCCAACGCATTATTGACCAGTTGGAGGCGGCTAATAGCCCTTATGTGGTGCTGGCTTCTCCTCTGCTATTTGAAACCAACCAACACGCGCTAACCACCCGCACCCTGGTGATTGATGTTCCCGAAGACGTTCAATTGCAACGGGCTGCAAGCCGAGACAACAACAGCGAAGATCAAATACGTAAAATCATCGCTTCTCAATTGCCCCGCGAGCAACGCTGTGCCAACGCCCATGACGTAATTGAGAACACCGGTACATTAGCACAATTACACCAGCGGCTTTTGCCACTCCACCAGTACTACCTTCAACAAGCGGCTGACTGAAACGCCAATCAGCGGTAGGCTTTGTCAGATCAACCGTTAAAGTATCTATTCATCATGACCGATTTATCCAAACCTGCTAACGACGCCGTCACTCTGGTCGATTGCCCAACCTGCCAGAAAAAAGTTGAGTGGAAGTCTGAAAATAAAGACCGCCCCTTTTGCTCGGAACGCTGCAAATTGATCGACCTGGGTGAGTGGGCCAGCGAAGGCCATAAAATTCCCGGTTCATCGATGGAAAACGATGTGATGTCCGGCGATCTTGATAACTTCTAACCGTTCATAAGTGGCAGATAGCGGCTGGACCAAACGCGATTGTGCCCATGCCACTATCGATATTTCTCTCTCGACCGTAGCGCTTCGCCTGTCTGTTACATCGCCATCGGCTGATGATGACCCTCTTTGCCCGGCATCACCATGTTGCGCAAATCGACCAGCTTTGCCTGATACGAAAGGCAACCGGATTTACTGAAACACAGTTCCAGCGGCAACTCACCGCCAACGGTTGCTGGCAACGGCTGTTGCACATCGAAGATCATCAGGTGCAATCCACCGGGCTCTAGGGTCACAGAGCCATTGGCCGGTACCTTGATGCTGTCGACCTGCCGCATTTTCATCACACCGTTTTCATGTTTGTGGGTATGCAGTTCAATGCGCCCAGCCCAGCGGGCGCTGGCTGACGTCAGTGTTTCATTTGAATCGGTGTGATTCTTCAGCACCATAAAAGCCGCGGTCATGGTCTTGCCCGGAATAGGCTGTCGTACCATCGGGCTTTCTGCCGAGATCGCCCGGCCTCCGTGAGACACCACATCGCCAGCAGACGCTGTGTTCTGTGCCATCACGCTGGCGCTGCCCATGCAGCACAGCCCCAGTACTAGCCCCTGTAATATGGCTGCCATGGAACCCACCGGTTTCAATCTCATCATCCTGTTTCTCCTTGGTTTCGCCACTTGTTCTGCAGTTATTCAACTGCTTTCACTTGGTTAAGAGGCGAGCAATACATACGGTTCGTTTTGGCTATTATTAACGGTAATGGCGAAAAAGTGTTCCATCGCGGTCAAGGCTGTGGAGAAAACGGGTGCGTCCAGTTGTCGCAGATAGGCTCACACCACCACAAACTGGACGCTTTCGGGCTTTTTCGGCAAACTCGCCGCCCATCAATCCTTCCAACGTATCAGGCATATCAATGAGTCAATGGGTTCAACTGCGGATCAAGGCACAAGCACACCAGGTCGAAGCGGCCGAAAATGCACTACTGGCACTGGGTGCTGTCTCGGTTACCTTGCAGGACGATGCCGATCAACCCATTCTGGAACCGGAACTGGGCACCACCCCGATTTGGGATAACACCCTGATCATTGGTCTGTTTACCGCCGATACAGACACTGAACAAACCCTGGAGCAATTTCCACTGATGTTTGCGGTCGAAGGTGGCCAGGGACAGCCGGAACTAAAATGGGAGCAGGTTGAAGACAAGGATTGGGTACGCGCCTGGATGGACAGCTACAAGCCCATGCAGTTTGGCGAGCGCCTCTGGATTTGCCCAAGCTGGTGCAAGCCACCACAACCCGACGCCACCAATTTGATGCTCGACCCCGGTCTGGCATTTGGCACCGGCACCCATCCAACCACCGCCCTGTGCTTGCAGTACCTGGATCAGGCCGTCGAAGGTGATGAACTGGTCATGGACTACGGCTGTGGCAGCGGCATTCTGGGTATGGCTGCCCTGTTGCTGGGTTCCAGCAAGATGATTGGTGTAGACATTGACCCTCAGGCGTTGATCGCCACCCGCGACAATGCCGACCGCAATGGCCTGAGCCACGAGCTGTTTGATGTTTACCTGCCACAAGACACACCTGCGGTAAAAGCCGATATGACGGTGGCCAATATTCTCGCAGGCCCACTGCAACAATTGGCCCCAACCCTCGCAGAACTGACACGTTCCGGCGGTAAACTGGCGCTTTCCGGCTTGCTCGCACACCAGGCCGACGAAGTAATTGCTACCTATAGCGAATGGTTTGTGATGAATGCCCCCAAGCAAATGGAAGATTGGGTTATGCTATCTGGCATCAGAAAGTAGCGGCTTTGACCCTTCGGGGTTGAACGCTCGCTGCTCACTATCCAAATATTTATTGAATCGGTTGTTTCAGGGGAATTTGCATGGCCACGCACGTTACGCGCTGTCCACATTGCCAAACCAGTTTTCGCGTTCGTGACGAGCACCTTAGCCGCGCTGGCGGCAAGGTTCGTTGCGGCTCTTGTTTGCAGGTGTTCAATTGCACCGAGCATTTGGTCAGCGCAGACAGCCTGACACGTAAAACCACAGCCGAAACCTCCGACGACACCAGTTTTGATATTGCAGGCCAACAAGAGGTGGACGCCAACCAGCTGTTCGACAGCATGTTTGGTGCTGCCGCCGATGATGAGCCAGACAGCAAAGCCGACCTCAGCGACGAACTTGACCCGGGCGAGTTCATTGCTGACGAGCCAGTTACCCGCGAAGCCTTGCGCAAAAAGGAACAGAAACAACGTGGTAGCGCTGCGGCCAGCAAACCGTCCATCGACGACGACGACTTTCTGATCCACGACGACATGGATCTGGAAGACGACGAAATTGCTGACGACCCCTATTCCGACAACAACCTGAGAACACCGGACCAGTTAAAGCGCCCGAAGCCATCTTCCGTGATTGATCTGGAAGATAACCTGATTGATCGCGTAGCGGACGACAGCTCACTGTCGTCCACCATCGTCGATGGTAACGCCTACAGTCTTGATGATATTGAAGACGATCAGGATGAAGACGACGAAGCCTGGGCCAAAGCACTGCTGGATGACGATACACCGGCCCATATTGAAAGAGAACTTGGGCTGGAGTCAGCGTCAGAGTCGTCCGGTTCCGGCAGTCCGTCGAAATCAGACAGCAGTGCCGCTAGTAACATCAACGCAGGCAACATCAACGCCGGTAACACCAGTAGTACAGGCCTGGGGCAGGCCGCAGCAAGCTCAAGTCTCAACGCCAGGTCTCGCGATACTCAAACGGCAGATGCCATGACATCCGACTCGCTGGTTGATGAATCGAAAACCCTGCCATTGAATGCCAAACCAAAGCGGATAGATTCATCTCGTATCAATTTTGAATTGGCTGAAGATCAGCCCGATGATGAAAAAGAGTCCGCCTCTTCGGTTCGTCATCAAGCGTTAACCGGCAATTTGCAGCCAACGCCGTTGGCGTTAAAAACCCGCCAACGAGCCAACAAGAACAACACGCTGTTTACTCTGGCAACAGTGGCTTTGTTGGTGCTGTTTGCCGGTCAGGTGTTGTTTTTCAACTTCCAGAGCTGGGCCAAAGACCCACAGTGGAGACCGGTGTATCAGGTTGTCTGTCAGTTGTCAGGTTGCGTTCTACCGAGTGTTCAGGACGTCAATGCCATGACCACCCGTAATCTGGTCGTACGCTCTCACCCTGAACTGGCCAACGCGCTGGTGGTGGATGTATTGCTGGTGAACAACAAAGACTTCTCGCAGCCGTTCCCGGACTTGTCGTTGCAGTTTACCGACCTTAACGAAAACACCGTCGCCAGCCGGGTATTCCACCCGGATGAATACCTGTCAGGTGAAGCCGCCGGGCAGCAACTAATGCCCAGCAAGACGCCGATTCATGTTGCTCTGGAAATCATCGACCCCGGTCAGGAAGCGGTCAGCTACGCAGTGAACCTGCTTGCGAATCAGGAATAAAACAGCTTCAAGAGCAAACCGCTCCGGCCACTTGGAACTGGAGCAAAAGTCCAACAAGCGTAAGACCACACCCACAATTTTCTACAGATTCGTATTGACAAAACCGCTGTTTTTCGCAGCGTCAGCGCAATTCCAGCCAACCACAATCCCGCCCCACTGAAGACCCTTATTGCTGTAAAAAAATTGCCATATAAACCGCTGGTTGGTCTTTATTCAGCCAATCCATACGAGTATTATACCGCGACTTTTTCCGCACACTTTTTGATCAACCTGAATCCATGCCAATAATCGGACCTTACACGCTCAGTAGCCCTGCAGTTCTGGCTCCTATGGCGGGGGTCACTGACCTTCCGTTTCGACGCCTGTGCCGCAAGCTGGGTGCCGGTCTGGTGGTTGGTGAGATGATCGCTGCCAATGCGGACCTGCGAAATACCCGCAAGTCCATGCAGCGCCTGGATCACACAGGCGAACCGGAACCGGTCGCCATTCAGATTGCAGGCAGTGAACCCGAAGCGTTGGCCGAATGTGCGCGCTTTACGGTGGAACAAGGCGCTCACATTGTTGATATCAACATGGGTTGCCCTGCCAAAAAAGTATGCAACAAGGCAGCTGGCTCGGCGTTGATGAAAGACGAAGGGCTGGTGAAAGAAATTCTGCACGCAGTGGTTGAAGCCGTGAATGTACCGGTCACGCTGAAAATGCGTACCGGCTGGGACGTTGAACACAAGAACGCCCCGATCATTGCCGCGCTGGCGCAAGACGCTGGCATTCAATCACTGGCGGTTCATGGCCGAACCCGCGCATGTGCGTATCGTAATACGGTTGAATACGACACCATCCGCACCGTGAAACAATCGGTATCCATACCGGTGTTTGCCAACGGCGACATTACCACGCCCCAGAAGGCGGTCGAAGTAATGGAATTCACGGGAGCCGACGGTGTACTGATTGGACGGGCAGCCCAGGGTAACCCCTGGATTTTCCGTCAGATCAATGAATTTCTGGCAACAGGCAAGGAACCGGCACAACCGTTACTGGCGGATATTCAAGCCACCCTGTTGCAGCATCTGACTGCCTTGTATGACTTCTATGGCGACTACGCTGGATTGCGCATCGCCCGCAAGCACGTTGGCTGGTATCTGGCCACACAGCCGGGAGCAACCGAGTTCCGGCGCCAGTTTAACCAGTTGGAATCGACCGACGAACAAGGAGCATCCGTTCGTCAGTTTTTCCTGAAACTCAGGAATTCGAAGGAAATTGCAGCATGAACACCCAAGCTTACATCAAGAAGGTTGATACAGTGACCGAACCCGCAGAACAGCACATCCCATTGGTAACTCCGGCTGAATCCAGCCAAACCCTGCGTGACAGCGTAGAAAAAGCCCTGCAAAACTACTTTGATCAACTCGACGGCCAGGACGTGGCTGGTATTTACGACATGGTGTTGTCCGAAGTTGAAGTGCCGTTGCTGGAAACCGTAATGAAGTACACCCGCGACAACCAGACCAAAGCGTCCATCGTACTGGGCCTGAACCGTGGCACCCTTCGCAAGAAGCTGAAACAGTACGGCATGCTGTAAAACAGCAAGCACCCTTTTTAACTCTTTAGCGGCTATTTTGGCCGCTTTTGTTTTTTCTGAATCCGATTCTCAAAAAGGCCCAATATGAGCATCAGCGCTTCTTCCGCTCCCGATCAATCCGTCAAGGCTCCGGTTCGCCGCGCCCTGATCAGTGTTTCCGACAAAACCGGCATCGTTGAATTCGCCCAACAGCTGAACGAGCTGGGCGTAGAGATCCTGTCCACTGGCGGTACCTACAAACTGCTGTGCGACAACAAGATTCCAGCGGTGGAAGTATCTGATTACACCCAGTTCCCGGAAATGATGGACGGTCGCGTCAAGACTCTGCATCCAAAGGTTCACGGTGGCATTCTGGGCCGTCGTGGTCAGGACGACGACGTGATGGCCGAGCACGGCATCAACCCGATCGACATGGTGGTAGTGAACCTGTACCCGTTCGCTGAAACCGTTGCCCGTCCGGATTGTGACCTGCCGCTGGCAATCGAAAACATCGACATCGGTGGTCCGACCATGGTTCGCTCTGCCGCCAAGAACCACGCTCATGTTGCCATCGTGGTAAAGGCTTCCGACTACGGTTCCCTGATTGCCGAGCTGAAAGCCGACAACGGTCTGAGCTACAAGACCCGTTTTGGCCTGATGCTGAAAGCCTTCGAGCACACTGCCGCTTACGACGGCATGATCGCCAACTACCTCGGCACCATCGACCAGACCGCTGACGAACTGAGCACTGACGGCCGTGCGGACTTCCCGCAAACCTTCAACAGCCAGTTCATCAAGGCGCAGGACATGCGCTACGGTGAAAACCCACACCAGAAAGCGGCTTTCTATGTGGAAGCTAACCCGGCCGAAGCGTCTATTGCCACTGCCAAGCAGCTGCAAGGCAAAGAGCTGTCCTACAACAACGTCGCCGACACCGACGCTGCTCTGGAATGTGTGAAATCCTTCACCAAGCCAGCCTGTGTGATCGTCAAGCACGCCAACCCATGTGGCGTTGCGGTTGTTCCTGAAGAAGACGGCGGCATCCGCAAAGCCTACGACCTTGCCTTCGAAACCGACACCGAATCTGCCTTTGGTGGCATCATCGCCTTCAACCGCGAACTGGATGCCGAAACGGCCAAAGCCATCGTTGATCGTCAGTTCGTTGAAGTGATCATTGCGCCAAAAGTATCCGCTGAAGCCGCTGAAATCGTTGAAGCCAAGAAGAACGTGCGTCTGCTGGAATGTGGCCAATGGTCTGCCGAACGCGCTGCAGACCTCGACTTCAAACGCGTGAACGGCGGTCTGCTGGTGCAGTCCCGTGACAACGGCATGATCACCGTTGATGACCTGAAAGTGGTTACCAAACGCGCACCAACCGAAGCGGAACTGAACGACCTGATCTTCAGCTGGAAAGTGGCCAAGTTCGTGAAATCCAACGCCATCGTTTACGGTAAAAACCGTCAAACCGTGGGTGTGGGCGCAGGCCAGATGAGCCGCGTGAACTCCGCCCGTATCGCTGGCATCAAGGCAGAACACGCCGGTTTGCAGGTTGAAGGTGCCGTAATGGCATCCGATGCGTTCTTCCCGTTCCGTGATGGCATCGACAACGCTGCCAAAGCCGGTATCAAGGCCATCATCCAGCCAGGTGGCTCCATGCGTGACGAAGAAGTCATCGCTGCCGCCGACGAAGCGGGCATTGCGATGGTGTTCACCGGTATGCGTCACTTCCGCCACTAAGACAGGGCCAGACGTCTGACGCTGGACGTCTGAAGCTAAATTTTGCGTCGGACGTCCGACTTCAGACGTCCGACCCAATGGAGAAAGTATTATGAAAGTACTAGTCATCGGCTCCGGCGGTCGCGAACACGCGCTGGCCTGGAAAGCTCTGCAATCCCCACTGGTAGAGAAGGTTTTTGTTGCTCCGGGCAACGCCGGTACCGCCCGTGAAGACAACATGGAAAACGTTGCCATCGACGTGATGGACTTCGACGGCCTGCAGAAGTTTGCCGAAGAAAATAGCGTTGGCCTGACCATCGTTGGCCCAGAAGCGCCACTTGTAGGTGGTGTGGTTAACCAGTTTCAGGCTGCTGGCTTGAAAATCTTTGGCCCATCCGAAGGTGCAGCCCAGTTGGAAGGCTCCAAGGCCTTCACCAAGGACTTCCTGGCGCGCCAGCAAATCCCGACCGCTGAGTACCAGAACTTCACCGAAGTTGAGCCAGCACTGGCTTACCTGAGTGAAAAGGGCGCGCCAATCGTCGTGAAAGCCGACGGTCTGGCCGCTGGTAAAGGCGTAATCGTTGCCGAAACACTGCAACAAGCTGAAGAAGCCGTAAAAGACATGCTATCTGGCAACGCCTTTGGTGATGCAGGCTGTCGTGTTGTTATCGAAGAATTCCTGACCGGTGAAGAAGCCTCTTTCATCGTTATGGTCGATGGCAAAAACGTGCTGACCATGGCCACCAGCCAGGATCACAAGCGTGTTGGCGACGGCGACACCGGCCCGAACACTGGCGGCATGGGCGCTTATTCCCCAGCTCCGGTTGTGACTCAGGAAATCCATGACCGCATCATGGAAGAAGTGATCTACCCAACCGTTAACGGCATGGCTGCGGAAGGCAACGACTACACTGGCTTCCTTTACGCCGGTCTGATGATCGACGCTTCTGGCGCGCCCAAAGTGATCGAATACAACTGCCGTTTCGGTGATCCGGAAACCCAGCCCATCATGATGCGCATGAAGTCCGACATGGTTGCGCACTGCCTGGCAGCGCTGGAAGGCAAACTGGACAGCGAAGTGGCTGACTGGGATTCCCGTGCCTCCATGGGCGTGGTGCTGGCTGCTGGAGGCTACCCGGCCGACTACCGCAAGGGCGATGTGATCTCCCTGCCAGAGAACGACGGTGACAACCGCAAGGTGTTCCACGCCGGTACCAAACTGGCTGACAACACCGATAGCGGCAGCGACGTTCTGACCGCTGGCGGTCGTGTATTGTGCGCAACCGCACTGGGCAACAGCGTCAGCGAAGCTCAGCAAGCGGCTTACGAACTGGCTGCCAAAGTCAGCTGGGATGGCATGTTCTACCGTAAGGACATCGGTTACCGCGCCATCGCGCGTGAGCAAAAGTCCTGATCCTGCCGGAATCTGACCGCGCCGGGACAGCTGTCTGACAGACTGTCCCACCGGAGCAACCGGACTTCTGGTATGCTCCGGGGTTCTTAAACCAGCCGGTCAAGATTTACCGCTGGAGAGCATTGGGCGATAAACAGGGAGAATGTGTAGTCATGGCTGTGTTGATGGGTATGTTGAAGAATGCCTTGAAGCGCCACAGACAATGGTCGCTGTGCCTGCTACTGAACATCCTGTTCGTCCCCGCCGCACTGGCCATTGGCCCAGTGATGCTGTCCGATGGCAACTACCGCCACAAACTGGGCGAGTACATTGCGGTTCTGAAAGTTGCAGCGGACGACGCGCCAGTAGATCTTCAGTCCCGTGATGTGCAACTGCGGTTTGAACCCAACCACAGCGACGACCTCAGACTGGGCGACAAAACCAGCGAATACTGGCTGCGCCTGTCGATTCACAACCCGTTCCGGGAAGCCCACTCCGGCGTGGTGACACTGGAAAATGCCCGCTTGCTCGAAGCGGTGCTGTTCGGCAATGTCAGCAACGACCGCCGCTCAAACGATCAGCCGTCCCATTACCAGCACTCGCGTAACGGTCACAGCAACGATTCACTAACACTGCTATCCGATCCCAACATCTACGACCGCCAACACGCCTTATTGATTAACGTGGCCGGACTGACCACCAATACCTACCTGCTGAAAATCACGCCTTCAGGCTTCCAGAGCAGCAGCATTACCCTCTCGAATTCAGAAGAATTTCGCGCTGAAGAAAAATGGCGCTTTACCCGCAATGGCCTGATTATCGGCTGGCTGCTGGCAACGTCGGCGTATTTTTTGTACCTGTTCATCAGCCGCGCTTCGCGCTTTGCCGGCTTTTCAGCCTTGCACTCGGTCATGGGCGCCGCCTTTGTCGCCAACGAATCCGGAATGCTGGCGCAAATGCTGAGCATGTCGCCGATCACCAAGGAAATGACCTCCGGTTTGCTGGTCGGAATATCCATTGCTTCACTGTTCGCCGCCGCCCGTACTCTGGATTGGTCTGGCGAGCGCGCCAACCTGATGCGTCAGGTATTGAGCTGGAGCGCCGCTCTGGTGCTGTTGGTCAATCTGGTGTTCTCGATCTTTTGCATGGGAACATCCAACTTCTACCACCTGATTTTCACCCTGGGTTGCCTTTACAGCCTGACTGCGCTACTGACCTTTGGCAGCACCCGGGAACAACGCCCACGTTATTGGTTCCTGGCCGGTACCTGTCTGGCATCGTTTGGTATCACCGCCCTGCTACTGACCCAACTGAACGTCATCGACATGATCAGTTGGAGCTACCTGCTCTGTGTTCTGCTGCCCCTGATCATTGCCTGTACCCTGGTGCTGGTGAGTTTTGAACTGGATAGCGGCCGCAACCGCCCACTGGAATCCATCAACCGTGGCATCACGGTATCGCCGGCCATGCTGTCGCAAATTGGCCACGAACTGCGCACCCCGATCAACGGCGTACTGGGTATGAACGAACTGCTGGCCGACACCCCATTGAGCGAAAGCCAGCGCGACTTCACCGAAACCATTGCCCACGCTGGCCGTGAGATGCTTCACGTCGCCAACGAGATTTCAGTATTGGCGAAGATTCAGGACGATCACCTGGAACTGGATACCCGCTCCTTCGACCTGGTCAACCTGCTGAACAAATGCCTGTCGCATTTCCAGCTGGAAGCCAACCGTAAGCAAATTGAGCTGGTTGTCGACCACTCCGAAGACCTGCCCGTTCGGGTGCTGGGAGACCGCAATCGTCTGCAAACCCTGCTGCATAACCTCTACTCGCACTTACTGTCTCATACCGAGCGCGGCGAAGTGCGCACCCATGTCAGCCCTCAAAGCGGCAAGTCCGGTGTGATGGAAAGTGTCTCGATCCAGATTCACCTGCACGGCTCGTTCACCAATAGAGATGACCTGCGGGTGATGGTTGACCAACTGGCCCATAACGATAAACCCGCCGAGGGTCAAAGCTGGAATCTGAGCGTGACCCAGCGCTTGCTACGCTATATGAAAGCCGGCATTGAGCTGGAAAGCATCGGCAATCAGGATGCGGCCATGACCTTGTATGTGCCAATGGCGGCCGAGAAACCCGAGAACATGCCAGCCAGCGGCAGTGAAGACAGCCTGATTGGCCTGAGCGTCCTGATCGTCGACGACAATGCCTCGCTGCGCAAAGTAATCGACAAGCAGATCCGCCGCTGGGGCATCCGGGTGGACAGCACCCACAGCGGTAAGGAAGCACTGGCGATGATGCGTAATATGGCCGAGTCCGGCCAGCCTTATGATACCGCCATCGTCGATCAGGACATGCCCGGCATGAACGGACTGGAGCTGATGCAGCGCATGAACGATGACGACCATATCTCACCCAAGCCTAGTGTGCTGATGCTGACCGGCCTCAGCATCAGCTCGGTACGGGAGAGCGCCCATGCGGTGGGGATTTATCACTTGCTCGGCAAGCCCGCCAGCGGCGAGCGCCTGAAACGTGCGTTACTTGAATTGAAATACCGGCCCGACCGGCCATCGAGCCTGTCGGACTAGCATCCTTTCTAACTGGGCCCAGCCTATTGGTCCGCCAGCACCGCTCGGCCATCGGCCCAGCGGCGCAAGGCATCCAGCTGTTCCGCCATGGTGACCGACAGAGGCACGGTGTTGCGAATGGCCGCCAACAACGAATCGGTATCCAGAGTTAATGCACCATCCGCCCCTTCTGAGCCCTTTTGCACACTGCGCTCGTACCAGGCCGATACCACCGCCTGCTCGATTTCCGCACCCGAGAACCCTTCACTGGCAATCGCCAACAGCGGCATATCGAAGGCATCCGGGTCCTGGCCGCGGCGCTTGAGGTGAATGGCAAAAATTTCGCCTCGAACATCCGTCGATGGTAAATCCACAAAGAAGAGTTCGTCCAAACGGCCCTTACGCATCAGCTCGGGCGGCAGTACATGAATGTTGTTGGCCGTAGCCACCACAAACACCCGCGACCGATGCTCTGCCAGCCAGGTCAGCAAAGCGCCCAACACCCGTTGGCTAACGCCGCTGTCGTTGCTGTCACCGGACATGGCTTTCTCGATTTCATCAATCCACACCACACACGGCGACATCAGCTCGGCCAGTTGCAACGACTGACGCAAATTACGCTCGGTTTCCCCAAAGAACTTGTTGTACAACGCGCCCATATCAAGACGCAGTAACGGCACGCCCCAGCTGCCAGCCACTGCCTTGGCCGCCAACGACTTGCCGCCACCCTGAATACCAAACAGCATCATGCCCTTGGGACGCAGGTCGTTGTCCGCCGTCAAAAAGCCTTGCTGGCGGCTGTGCAGCCATTGCTTCATGGCCGACAAACCGGCCACGTCCGAGAACCGGGCAGTGTCGTACTCAAACGACATTACCCCGGCCATGTCCATCAGCTCCAGTTTGGCCTTGCTGATTTCCGGCACGTCGTCGCGGGTAATGGCACCGTCGTCGACAATCGCCCCACGAATCAGCCGTCTGGCATCCGAAAAGGTCAGGCCCTTGAGGTTAGCTACCAGCTTGTTGAGGGTTTGCTCATCCGTTTTCACCCGCTTGCCAGAATGAGCCGAATAATGACGGGCTTCTTCCTGCACCAGAGAGATCAACTGTTCTTCGTTTGGCATTTGCAGCTGAAAACGCGCCGCCAGGCGCTGAAGCTCGGCGGGTAACTTCAACTGATGGCTGATCAACACCAGGGTTTTACCGCTGCTTTCGGCCTGCAAGGCAATGTCTTTCAGCAACCGGGTAATCTGGGGTTCATCAATGAAAGGGTGGAGATCGCAGAACACCCAAATGCCATCCTGACTGTGCTGCTTGATACTCAGCAACGCACGCACCGGGTCTTCACTTTGCTCGACACCATTCTCTTCACCAAAACCCAACCGCCGCAGGCCGTCGGTCAGTGTCCACTGCTGAATCGCCTTGCCACGCTTGATCGCCAGCCGGGTCAGCAGGTCCAGCGCCCTGGGCTCTTCCCAGGTTTCAATCACCAGCAACGGAGTTTTGCGCTCCAGCATCAACGAAAGATCATGTACGTCTTGCATGCGTTCCCTTCTTTTCGATCCACAACAGCCAGCATCCTAGCATCTGAGTCTGACGGGAATCATGCAAGTCGGCTCAGAAAGCCGTAAACTGTACCAACTGGTTTTAAGGGCAGGTGTTTTGATTGCCCGCGTGTGAGGTAGTGTTTATGAAGCAACGTCGTCGTTATTCCCTGTTTGACCGTCTGATCACCAGTGGTGACCAGGCTCTGCGTACTTTGGTGCCCGGTGCAGCAACCGCCAGCCGTGCTACTCCGGCACGCGAGCGTGACGCCGCTGAAATGACCGATGCCGAAAAGAAACACGCCGCAGGACTGATGCGCATTAACCACACTGGCGAAGTGTGTGCCCAGGCCTTGTACCAGGGACAAGCTCTGACCGCCAGACTGCCCAATGTGCGCGATGCGATGGAAGAAGCCGCCGAAGAAGAGATCGACCACCTGGTGTGGTGTGAAGACCGTATCAAGGAGCTGGGCGGCCGTACCAGCCTGCTGAATCCGATGTTTTACGGTTTATCACTGGGTATTGGTGCTGCTGCTGGCAAAATCAGCGACCGGGTCAGCCTCGGTTTTGTGGCCGCTACCGAAGAACAAGTGTGCAACCACCTGACTCGTCACCTGAGCGAACTGCCAGTCCAAGACGACAAGAGCAAAGCCGTGCTGCTGCAAATGCTGGAAGACGAATCCAAACACGCCAGCGCCGCACTGGACGCCGGTGGTCACAAGTTCCCATTCCCGGTGAAGCTGGCCATGACCGGCATTTCCAAGGTAATGACCAAGTCGGTTTACCGCGTCTAAAGTATCCCCCCCTCTGCCACTTCCATCACCGCATCTGCTCTGATGCGGTGCACGGTGTCAGGCTTGTCAGAGCCTTTGGCTATAGAGCGCACAGCGTTTAGATAAAATACGACTTTCCCCGGCAGCACCGACAAGACTGGCTTATTTTTATAACAGTTGTTGTCGGAGGCTGTTATGAGATTACCCAACCCTGTTCAATGGTTGCGCCAGGTATTTAACCTGCCGGATACCCCAGACCTGCAATGGATTCGCACTGAAACCCATAAACGCCGGTTGGAACAGGTGAAAACCGGCTGGATCATCGCTGGCCTGCTGATGTTGGGGATGGACAACAACGCCGCCGTCTTTATGTTCGGATTCTTCTGTATTTTCCTGACCTTTGCCTTTCTGGAGCGCGATACCCAGGAAGAGTCCTGACATTCAGAAATCTCGCCCATAAAAAAACCGCGCTTCGGTCTCCCGAAGCGCGGTTTTTGCTGAGCCAGAGCAGTGCTCTGATCAGATGCTTAGTACTTTCTCGCCGCGGGAAATACCGGAGACACCGGTACGTACGGTTTCCAGTACCTGAGCGGTACCAATCGCCTCAATAAAGGCTTCCAGCTTGTCGGTCGCACCGGTCAGCTGGATGGTGTAAACGCTAGGCGATACGTCAACGATCTGACCACGGAAGATATCCGCAGTACGCTTGATCTCGGCACGCTGGGCACCCACCGCTTTCACCTTGATCAGCATCAGCTCACGTTCGATGTGCTGACCTTCAGACAGGTCGACCAGCTTGACCACTTCAATCAGCTTGTTCAGCTGCTTGGTGATTTGCTCGATCTTGCGATCGTCACCGTGGGTGGTCATGGTCAGACGCGACAGGGTCTCGTCTTCGGTTGGTGCCACCGTCAGGGTTTCGATGTTGTAACCACGCTGGGCAAACAGGCCCACTACGCGGGACAAGGCGCCTGGTTCGTTTTCCAACAGGATAGAAATGATATGACGCATGATCAGGTACGCTCCGTCTTGCTCAGCCACATGTCGCGCATGGAGCCCATTGGCACCTGCATTGGGTATACGTGTTCTTCAGGGTCAACAGCAACGTCCAGGAATACCAGACGGTCCTTGTATTTCACCAGCGCATCTTCGAGTGCCTGTGGCAGCTCGTCGCGGCTCTTAACCTGAATACCCACGTGGCCATAAGCTTCAGCCAGCGCCACAAAGTCCGGCAGCGACTCCATGTAGGAGTTGGAGTGACGACCTTCGTAGTTCATGTCCTGCCACTGACGCACCATACCCAGTGAGCCGTTGTTCAGACACAGGATTTTCACGGGAATGCCGTACTGCAAGCAGGTGGACATTTCCTGAATGTTCATCTGGATGGAGCCTTCACCGGTTACACACACAACGTCGTGGTCCGGGAAGTTCATTTTCACACCCATGGCGGCCGGGAAGCCGAAGCCCATGGTGCCCAGACCACCGGAGTTGATCCAGCGGTTCGGCTTGTCGAACTTGTAGTACTGAGCCGCGAACATCTGGTGCTGACCTACGTCAGACGTTACGAACGCGTCGCCATTGGTGGCTTTCCACATGGCTTCGATCACTTCCTGAGGCTTCATCAGGCCGTTATCGTTTTTCTCGTAACGCATGGCGTGGCGTGGACGCCATTCGTTGATCTGCTTCCACCAGGAGGCAATGGCATCGGCATCCGGGGTTTCACCGGCTTCGTCCAGCAACGCCATCATTTCTTCCAGCACGTTGCCCACCGGACCAACGATCGGAACGTCGACCATGATGGTCTTGGAAATCGAAGACGGATCAATATCGATATGAACGATCTTGGCATCCGGGCAGAACTTGTTGGTCGCGTTGGTTACGCGGTCGTCGAAACGAGCACCCACCGCCAGAATTACATCGGCGTTGTGCATAGCCATGTTGGCTTCGTAGGTGCCGTGCATGCCCAACATACCCAGTGAACGATCACCGGTACCCGGGTAACAGCCCAGGCCCATCAGGGTTTGGGTGCATGGGAAATCCAGACGATCCACCAGCGCGCGCAGCTTGTCGGAGCTGCCATCGATGATCACACCACCACCGGCGTAAATGACCGGACGCTTGGCCTTCAGCAGCAACTCAACGGCCTTTTTGATCTGACCGGAGTGGCCACGCTGAGGCGGCGTGTAGGAACGCAGTTTGACCTTTTTCGGATACGAGTACTCGTAGCGCTCGTTCGGCATGGTCATGTCTTTTGGAATATCAATCACAACCGGGCCCGGACGGCCGGTGCTGGCAATGTAGAACGCCTTGGCCACCAGTTCAGGAATCTCTTCCGGACGACGCACGCTGAAGCTGTGCTTAACGATTGGACGGGATACGCCCAGCATATCGGTTTCCTGGAAGGCATCGTCGCCCACCAGATGGCTCATCACCTGACCGGAGATGACAACCATAGGAATAGAATCGGTAAAGGCAGTCGCAATACCGGTAACGGTATTGGTTGCGCCCGGACCTGAAGTCACCATGACCACACCTGGTTTGCCGGTCGCACGGGCATAACCATCGGCCATATGGGCAGCGGCCTGCTCGTGACGGACCAGTACGTGTTTCACGGCACTTTGCTTGTATACGGCATCGTAGACGTGTAGCAGCGAGCCACCCGGATAGCCGTAGATGTATTCAACGCCTGCTTCGTGCAACGCACGAACCAGCATGTCTCCGCCGGAAAGTAATTCCACCGTACTTATCCTCTTGCACAGGCTCTTCTCAGAGCATGAGTGAAAACCATTACTTGCAGGACCACACCAGTAAAACTGGCGATACCAGCGTAATCCCCTGTTTGAGGATGAATAACTTGTAGTTGCTCATCAGAATCCCGACGTCGTTCGGACGTTCGGGGAGTATCGGAACTGGATCG
This sequence comes from Oceanobacter sp. ABM4_470, assembly GCF_056158645.1. Lineage (NCBI taxonomy): Bacteria > Pseudomonadati > Pseudomonadota > Gammaproteobacteria > Oceanospirillales > Oceanospirillaceae > Oceanobacter > Oceanobacter sp. ABM4_470. The sequence goes on along the minus strand of NZ_JBSWTR010000001.1, from coordinate 491,616 downwards.
GAGGATAACCGTTCTCCAGGAAACTTTGTCAACATGGACTCATGGTGTCGAATCCGACAATTGACAAAGGCCCGGCAATTCTAGCATTGCGGCCGTGTTTGTCCAGAGAACATGGGGCCTTCAGCGATGAATAGCAGGGACACTCTGAATAACTCTGCACAGCCCTGCGCGTGTCCTGCAGGTCGTAAGAACAAGGCGGCGAATGTAGCGGAATGGCTGGCCCTTGCCAAATTCGCCAACGCCGTTCTGGCGGGCTGCAGGCCGCGCCCGAAGGGGATGGCAGGGCATTGCTGATTCCGTGTCGCTGATTTTTGACTTGACCTATCAGGCCTGCAAATCAGCTTCGTGACTCAGCGTCGCCCTGTCATCCAGAGCGGGCACCGAGTTATGCAGAGTGTCCCTTATCGCCTTGACTTGTTACGGGAATGGAATAGTGTCTTGCAAACACCGATCGGCTTTACGGGTTTATCCATGCCTTCTGTTTTTGTAGTACTGACTGGCAGCCTGACATTACTTGCCGCCCTGAACGCCTCTGCCGAGGTCTATCGTTGGGTCGATGACGCTGGCCAGGTGCATTTCAGCAGTCAGATTCCCCACGACCGCACGCCGCAGAAATACAAGCTCAACATGAATTACGAAGGTGATCGGATTGAGCGTGACTCACTTGAAGAAATCGCCAATCCGGAGCTGAAAGCCAAGCGCCTTGAGCAACAAGCCGCACAGCAAAAGCAACAGCAGCGGGACGCCACCTGCCAGCAAGGCAAAGATTACCAACAGCTACTGGCCGCCGGCCCCAATCAGAACTTCCGCATGCCGGGCGAGCAACAACCTCGCGCCATGACGGCCGCAGAATACGCCGCCGAACAACGCAAGGCCGAACGCATGATCAACGAGAACTGTCGTTAAACCAGATAACACTGGCCTGACGACCAGTTTGAGAATTACGGCGATAGGAATAGAAAGTGTCTGGCTCAGATACAGTACAACCGTCGTAGGCGTACACTTGCTCAACACCTTGTTGCGCCAGCACCCAGCGGGCCAGACCATAGATATTGGCGTACAAACGGTCCCCCTGCCCCGGGGTAAACAGATCGTCTGGCGCAGCGGCGAACGCCGCCCGCACGTCCGGGCCAACTTCAAATTGCTGCGGCCCAATCGCAGGCCCAAGATAAGCCACCACGTTGGCCGGATCGACAAATCGTGACAGGGTATTTTCCAGCACGCCATTCGCTAAACCACGCCAGCCCGCATGGGCCGCCGCAACTTTCGCATGGTCATTATTCGAAACACCTGCACCGCTCTGACAAGCAAACAGCACCGGCAAACAATCCGCCGTCATCACTGCGCAGGCCATCCCCGGTTCCGCGGTGTAGCAGGCATCGGCGTCCAGTACCGTCGGAGCGGATGCCAACAGACAGTCGGTGCCGTGGGTTTGGTTCAACCATTGAATCGACTGAGCGCCTCTGAGTTGATTCAACAACTGCAACCGATTGGCCACCACGCTTGCCGGATGATCCCCTACGTGCAACCCCAGATTGGCGTCGCCATAGTCGGATTGTGTCGCAGAGCCGGCAGCGTTCGCTGTTAACCCTGTCTGACGACGCGTCGTAAAGGCAATGGAGACTCCTGTTGGAGTCGGCCAGGATGGTTGCAGCAGTTCAATCATAAAACCGTCCGGTATCTGGAGGTGCTGTTTTTGGGCACTACTTTATTGCAGCATCTGCATCCAGTGTAGCCAGCAATTCCTTGAAGTCTTCCGGCAAATCCACTTCCCATTCCATCCATTCCTGTTCAACCGGGTGCAACAGAGCCAGCGCTTTGGCATGCAGCGCCTGACGCGGGAAGGATTGCAGCATGTTGCGCAGTTGCGGACCAATGCCTTTGGTCAGACGACTGCGAGCGGCATAGGTCGCATCGCCTACCAGTGGATGGCCAATGTGCGTCATGTGCACACGAATCTGGTGGGTACGGCCGGTTTCCAGCTTGCAACGAATATGAGTGTGGGTCGGGTACTTTTTCACAACCCGATAGTGAGTCACCGCGTCTTTTCCCATTGGGTTGACGGCCATTTTGGTACGCTGGGTGCCGTGACGACCGATCGGCTCATCCACCTTGCCACCACCGGTCATATAACCCTGTACCACCGCTTCGTACTCACGCCCCATGGTGCGGTCCTGCAACTGGGCCACCAGACCCGCTTGCGCTTGCAGGCTCTTGGCAACCACCATCAAGCCGGTGGTGTCTTTATCCAGGCGGTGAACAATACCGGCACGCGGAATCTTGATCAGGTCCGGACAATGATGCAGCAAACCGTTCAACAACGTGCCGGTATGATTGCCCGCAGCCGGGTGCACCACCAGATTGGATGGCTTGTTCAGTACCAGAATGTGGTCGTCTTCGTAGACGATATCCAGATCCATCGACTCTGGCAGCCATTCGCCTTCGGCTTCCAGCTCGGCTTGCAATATCAGGGTTTCACCGCCGGTCAGCTTGTCGCGGCCACGCATCGGCTGACCATTTACTGTCAGCTGTCCGTCCTTGATCCACTGTTGCAGGCGGGAGCGCGAAAAATCGGGAAACAGCTGGGCTGCCACCTGGTCGAGGCGTTTGTTCCCTAATTCAAAGGGAACCTCTATTTGTTGGGAAATCTCGTTGGACATAAAGACTCTGGCTAACATTCGAAGGCAACTGTGGTCACACAGCGGATCTGGCGGGTTGTTGGGGTCACAGAAAGGTCTGTGCTTTAATACCGCGCTTTATTGTTAGCATTATATCCAGAATCAGGAATTCACTCCATGACACGTCGCTGGCTCATCCTTCCTATTGCCCTACTGTTGGCTGCCTGTTCCGGCCCCCAAAGCAAGATGAGTGAACAATCGGAGCAAGAACTCTACACCGAAGCCCGCGATGCCCTTGATCGTGACTCCAACAACATTGCCATCGAAAAGCTGAAAAACCTGGAAAGCCGTTACCCGTTTGGCCAGTACGCCGAGCAAGCTCAGCTGGAATTGATTTACGCCTACTTTAACAGCGGCAACTACGAAGAAGCGCTGACATCGGCCGAGCGTTTTATTCGTTTGCACCCGCTGCACCCGCAGGTGGACTACGCCTATTACCTGCGTGCGCTGGTGACTTACGAAATGGGCTTTTCGATGATCGAGCGTCGACTGTCAGACGACGTTGCCAAGCGCGACCCACTGCCACTGCGTAACTCGTTCCGTTACTTCTCGGAACTGATGATGCGTTTCCCGGACAGCCAGTACGTTGCCGATGCCCGCGCTCGCATGGTGTTCCTGCGTGAGCGTCTGGCCAGCCATGAGCTGGGTGTTGCGCGCTACTACATGAAACGTCACGCGTTTGTGGCTGCTGCCAACCGCGCCAACCAGATCGTTACCCAATACCCTCGTACCAAAGCCGTCGCCGATGCGCTGGCGCTGATGGTCGAGGCGTATCACGAACTGAAACTGCAAGACGAAGAAGCCACGAGTCTGGCGCTGCTGAAAAAGAACTTCCCCAACCACCAGCAGTTGAAAGATGGCGAGTTTGAATCCAGCCGTCTGGCCGACACCGACCGCGGCACCCTGCTGGAAGTACTGAGCTTTGGCCTCTATGAAGAGTCTGACGATCAGGACTGATCTGCTCGCGTCGGTCTGGCCCGAACACTTAAGCCAGACAATCAGACACTAAAAAAGCGCCCAAGGACGCTTTTTTAGTGTTCATCATTTTTACAGACAGACGAAATGTGAAAGCGGATCAGATCCCCGCTTTCCAGCCATTGGTAATTGGGTAGCGACGATCACGACCAAAGCCGCGACGGGTCACCCGCACGCCAACTGGCGCCTGACGACGCTTGTATTCATTCACATCCACCAGCCGCACTACCCGCATCACGTCTTCACGCTCAAAACCTTCGGCAATGATGGTGTCAGCGCTTTTATCAAACTCGATGTAGGCTTCCAGAATGGCATCCAGTACCGGATAGGCAGGCAAGCTGTCTTCGTCGACCTGATCCGGCGCCAGCTCCGCTGATGGCGGACGGGTGATCACACGCTCCGGAATCACTTCGCCATCGGCCAGGGTATTGCGGTAGCGCGCCAGATCGAACACACGAGTTTTATAGACGTCTTTCAGAGCGCCGTAGCCGCCGGCCATATCGCCATACAGCGTGGCGTAACCCACGGCCATTTCGCTCTTGTTACCAGTGGTCAGCACCATGTAACCGGTTTTGTTGGACATTGCCATCAGCAGCACACCGCGACAACGGGATTGCAGGTTTTCTTCGGTGGTATCCACCGCCAAACCTTCAAACCCCGGTGCCAACGCGGACATAAAGGCGTTGTACATGGGTTCAATGGAAATCGACTCGTACTGCACACCCATACGTTCTGCTTGCAGTGCGGCATCCTGTTTACTCATATCCGAAGTGTACTGGAACGGCATCATCACCGCTCGAACTCGCTCAGGCCCCAGCGCGTCTACCGCAATGGCCAGCGTCAGCGCCGAATCGATCCCGCCCGACAAGCCCAGTACCACACCCTTGAAACGATTCTTGTTCACATAATCCCGAACACCCGTTACCAGCGCGCCGTAAAGGCTGGCCAATTCGTCTTCATGGGCCACCAGCGCTGCATCGGAAGCGGCTGTCAGCGTTTCGCCGTCCCAGCACACCATGCCAATCTGGCTATGGTATTCAGGCAACTGTTGAACCACTTCACCGCGTTGGTTCATGGCAAACGAAGCACCGTCGAACACCAGTTCGTCCTGACCGCCCACCTGGTTGACGTACAGCAGTGGAATCTTGTGTTGAATACAGTGGCCAGACACCAGCTGCGTGCGTTCGTCCTGTTTACCAATGTGGTACGGCGATGCGTTGAGGTTCAGAATTACTTCAGCACCGGCTTCGACACAGTGCTGAACCGGCGCTGGATGCCAGACGTCCTCGCACACCGTCAGGCCCACTTTGTGGCCAAATAATTCGACCACAAGGGAATCCCGACCGGTGGCAAAGTAGCGCTTTTCGTCAAACACCTGATAGTTTGGCAGGCACTGCTTGGCGTAACGACCAACGCATTCGCCATCGAGCCAAACCCCGGCACAGTTGTACAACTGACCAGCGTCTTTCCAGGGAAAGCCCGTCACAATGGCAATGTTCTGGCTGTGTTTGGCCAGCTGACCCAGCGCCGTGCTAACGCGCAATTGCAGGCTTGGACGCAACAGCAGATCTTCTGGCGGGTAGCCGGTCAGAGCCAGTTCGGAAAAGACAATGACGTTAGCGCCAGCAGACCGGGCTTTTTCGGTCTCGGCGATCATCAATTCGCAATTTCCCTCAATATCGCCAACGTGGAAATTGCATTGCGCCATCGCAATCTGGAGTGACTCTGACATGCTCTCGGGTTACCTTCTCGTATTTTTCGGCGATATTGTCTGGAAATTCTTGCTGGCAGGCAAACCTTTGCAGATAAAATTTTCAGGATGAAATGACATGAACAACACCATGAGCGACCTGATCGTCAACGGCAACCGGTTGCTCAAGCTCTACAGCTATTTCTCCCTTGGCATTGCCCTCATCATCATGGCGCTGCACGTGGTGGCACCGGAAGCCAGCCTGATTGGCCGGGATGCCATGAGCGCCAGTCTGGTGGCGACCATTCTCTACGTTGTCATTGCCGCCAGTTTCGTAGCCGTCGCCTCGCTTGGGCCTGATGTACAAATGGCCACCAGCTACTTCTTTCTGGAAACCGCCATTCTGTCGGTGTTGATGTTCGCCTCCGGCGGTCTTGATACCGGCTTTGCCAGCCTGATTCTGGTCAGCGTGGTGGTCGCTAACCTGATTGCACCGGGGCTGCTCGGCTATGCGGTGGCGGCCTGGACCACCCTGGCCATCCTGATCATTCAGCACTTTTGGCCGGACCGTTACGACGCCTCGGAGCTGGTGAACTCCGGCGTGTACGGCTTTATCTGCTTTTTGTTGGCCGCCCTTACCCAGGCACTGTCTTATAAACTGAACAGCGCGCTGGAGCTTGCGACATCGCAAAACATGCACCTCAAACGTCTGCGAGACATCAGCTGGCAAGCGCTGGCTGAAATGCCCAACGGCATCATCGCCTGTGACGCTTCGGACCAGATCATTTTCTACAACCAACGCGCGCAACAATGGCTGGGGCTGGTGCGAGGCCAGATGAATCCATTGCCCGAGCCACTTCGTCAACTGGAGCGAGACGATCGTTCGGTGGTCGAAGTTAACGGCATTACACTGCGCGCCCGCCGCGCTGCGCTGCCGCAATCTGAACCTGGCGATTATCTGGTGTTTCTGGAAGATCAAAGCCGCATTGCCACTCAGGCTCAGCAATTAAAACTGGCCTCATTAGGTCGACTCACCGCCAGCATTGCCCACGAAATCCGCAACCCGCTTTCCGCCTTACGACAAGCCAGCCAGCTGCTGGCCGAAACGGATTACCTGAAAGAAGACGAGCTGTATCTGAGCCAGGTGATCGAGCAGCACTGCCTGCGGATCAACCGCACGGTAGAAGACATTCTGCAACTGAGCCGCAAACGCACGCCTACCATTGAGCAGATCCGTCTGAAGCCCTGGCTGGAGCACTTTCGCGAGCAATTCAGCGGCCTCAACCACGACCACGCTTTCCAGCTATTGATTCATTGCGAAACCGACACTCTGGTGTCGTTCGACCCGGACCACTTGCAGCAGATTCTGCACAATCTCTGTAGCAACGGCCTGCGCTATGCCCTCAAGCGCCATCCCAATGGCGCACGACTGGTACTGGCAGTGCAACGAGATAGCCTCGAGCGGGTACAGTTGGACGTAATGGACAATGGCCCTGGGATTGACCCGGAAGAATCCAAACACTTGTTTGAGCCCTTCTACACAACCGAACATAATGGCACCGGATTAGGCCTGTATTTGTGCCGTGAATTATGCGAAGCCAATCAGGCCAGCATCCAATATCAGCGCACAGCCACCGGCTCCTGCTTTCGCCTGACACTGAAAACGGAAATTGTTGCATGAAAAAGTACTCGGTCCTGGTTATTGACGACGAGCCAGACATTCGTCAGCTGATCTGCATGACGCTCAGCCGTATGGACATGGAGTGCTATCAGGCCGGTAATGTCAGTGAAGCCCTGCGCCTGCTGCCAGAGCGGGCTTATCATTTCTGTTTGACCGACATGAAGCTGCCAGACGGCAACGGCATGGAGATCATCCAGCTTTGCCACGCCCGCTACCCGGACATGCCGGTTGCCATGATCACCGCTTACGGCTCCATGGACATGGCAGTGAACGCTCTCAAGGCCGGTGCGTTCGACGTGGTTGCCAAACCGCTGGACATCAGCCGTCTGCGCGAACTGTCGCAACAGGCACTGAAGCTGACCAAGGTGCCGCTGCACCTGGAATCCCTGCCTTCCAGCGACGCCCTGCTGGGCCGTTCCGCCTCGATGATGGAGCTGAAGGAAAAGATCCAAAAAGTCGCCCGTACCCAGGCACCGGTGTTTATTTTTGGCGAGTCCGGTACCGGTAAGGAGCTGGTTGCCCGCCTGATTCACCATCAAAGCTCCCGCGCTGAAGAACCATTTATTGCGGTCAACTGTGGTGCCATCCCCAAAGACCTGATGGAAAGTGAGTTCTTCGGCCATAAAAAAGGGGCTTTCACCGGCGCTGGGGCTGACAAGGATGGTTTCTTCAAGGCCGCCGAGGGTGGCACCCTGTTTCTCGACGAAGTGGCCGAACTGCCGCTGGATATGCAGGCCAAGTTACTGCGGGCCATTCAGGAAAAGGCCATCCGGGCGGTTGGCTCTGAGCATGAAGAAAACATCAACATTCGTATTCTCAGTGCCAGCCACAAAAATCTGGAGGAGATGGTAGAAGCTGAAACCTTCCGCCAGGATTTGTTCTTCCGCCTGAACGTGATTCAAATTGATGTGCCGCGCTTAAGCCAGCGCCCGGACGACATTCCCACTCTCGTTAAACACTTCATCCGTAAATACAGCGAGGAATGGGGCATGCCCGCCACGTCCGTCAGCGACAGCGCCATGCAGGCCCTGCTGGCCTATGGCTACCCGGGCAACGTAAGGGAACTGGAGAACATTCTTCAGCGCGCGGTCACCATGGCGGAATCCGACCAGATTGAACTGGCCGACCTGGACCTCAAGCAAGCCATCAGCCAACCCGGTGACGACCGAACCGATTCTGACGCACTGTACCCGCCGGAAGACGAACGCATTGAAACCAACAACCTCGAAGGCTACCTCGAGAACATTGAGCGCCGCGCCATCACCCAGGCACTGGACGCCACTCGTTGGAATAAAACCGCCGCCGCCGAAAAGCTCGGCATCAGTTTCCGGGCACTCAGATACCGCTGCAAGAAACTGGATATCGAGTAACGCGCTCACTTTTCACCTAGGGTCCCTCTGAAAAGCTCGGTGCCCGCTCTGGATGACAGGGCGAAGCTGAGTCACGAAGCTGATTTGCAGGCCTGACGGGTCAAGTCAAAAATCAGCGACACAGAGTCAGCAATGCCCTGCCATCCCCGTAGGGTGCGGCCTGCAGCCCGCCAGAACGGTGTTGGCGAATTTGAAAAGGGCCCGTCATTTCGCTGCATTCGTCGCCTTGTTCTGACAACCTGCAGGACACGCGCACGACTGCATGGATGCAGGAGGTAGGGCGAAGCAGGAAGCCAGAGCCGAGAGCTGTGCAGAGTTTTTCAGAGGGTCCCTAGCTTCCCCTGTTTAACACGGCAGCCCCCTTTGCTCTCGCCACCCGCACGCAAAACTCACTCTGGAGTATGAGTTTTTATTTTCAAAACTCATACTCGCGGGTCATGTGCACAATGCAAAAGATCGGTAACCTAGGGACCAAGCAAGGGCACTGAACCTCCTCTCATTGGGGAGCGCGCCCACAAGAAAGCCGCAACGGATTGCGGCGACAGACAAGTAGTACTTTCGATACGTCAAGGAGGACGTTTATGCGAAGGAATGCAACGTCGTGCCCGCGGAATATTGGGCCTGGAACACTAGCGGGCTTTACCCTGCTGGAGTTAATGGTTGTCATGGCCGTGCTTGGCATATTGTCGTTTTGGGCGGTGCCGGGCATGAACGGCATGATTCAGAACGCCGAAGCCAGAGCCGAAATACGCGCACTGACCAGTGCCATTAACGACGCACGCCATCAATCCATCCATACCCGCATTCCGCATACCCTGTGCCCACTGGACACCAGTAACCGCTGCAAAACCCAATGGCGTAACCCGCTGACCCTGTTTCTGGATTTCAACCGCAACCGCCGTTTGGACTCGGGGGAATCCGTGCTCCGAACAATTCCGGCCGCCAAAGCCAACGTTTTCAGAAACTACCCCCGCACCGCTTTCTCCTTTGACCCGAGGGGCTTTGCCGGAGGATTCAATGGCAGCTTTCAATACTGCTACACCGACAGCCGTGGCCGCCAGCACGGCAAGGTACTGATCGTGTCCCGTCAGGGCCGTGTAAGAGAGGGCAGGGACACAGACGAATCAGGCCTACCAGAGCTACCAAATAACCAGGATGTGACCTGCTTCTAAAAAATAACACCTGGCCGGCCGCTTATCCCCGCTCAGGAACCACTGGTCTTAATCCGGTGGTGCCTTGCCTGCACAAGGGTATTCTGGCTATCAGGTACCAATTCCCCGGATTCCATTATGAGACGTTTGCTACGCAACCCGAATCGCTCAGACGCTCGGCCCAACCGCCAACGCGGTTCGGCCCTGATCGTCAGCCTCGGTGCACTGACCGCCATCACCGTTGCCGCGACTGTGGCAATGCAGCAAAGCACCCTGCAAGTACGCATGGTGACCAATATGAAGGTCAAGCAGGAAACCTATGTTGCCGCCGACAGCTATCTGGAAACCGCATTCAATTCCCTGCAGCGTAGCGAAACCCGACCAGTATCGGCGCTGATGCAATCCGGCGATGAGTCAGCACACATCAATGCCTTTGATCAGTACCCAAACTGGGACCGCCCATCCATCGGCAAACTCAAATCCGTTGGTGGCGTCACCGTGACCATTGCGTATGCCAATGATCAGGTATCCGATGCCACCCAGGGCAATACCAAAAGTGCTTGCTTGCGATGCAACAAAGGCAATTCAGCCTCCACGTCATCTCTGAATCCGTTCTACATGACCAGTACCGCCGTAGATAATTCAGGCAATATCGCTTCATCAGTGCAGCTGGGTGTACTGATTGAAGGCGCGGCCCAGAACTGAGGAATAACCATGAAACAACTGCTAGTGACTGCCGCCATGTTGATTGGCTTTTCACCGCTTCAGGCCGAAACGCTCAACCGCCACATTGCCTATTACATTCCAGGAACCGATCTGGTGACGTTTTCTCGCTCGGCCCTGACTGCACGTCTGTGCGACGACTGTGCGACTGAACGGTTTTCAGTCGATGCGGACACCCTGTTTCAGGAACGTCAGTCCAATATCGACCTGAGCCGGGCCACCGAGCTGTACCTTCGGCGCAACCAGGAACTGATTTTCATCGGTGTTGATCGTGAAGATAACAGCATTGATTACATCAATTTTGGCGGCTACGCCAGCGACGAATACTAAGGAGAACCGGGATGCGTATTTACTGGCTGCTACTGACCGCGCTCGGTCTTTTTCATAATGCCCTCGTGATGGCCGACGATACTGAGATTTATGTATCGAACAACAGCGACACAACACCAAACGTTATCTTCCTGATGGATACCTCCGGCAGTATGGGTTCAAGCACCTGGGACGATGAAGCCGGTGAGTGGACGACACGCCTCAAGGTTGTTCAAGAGGTTGCGTCAGACGTAATCGCCAACACCAGTGGTATTAATATCGCCATTGGCCGGTTCAACGAAAACTCGGAAGGTGGCCGACTGAGCAGCCCATTGTTGCCCATTGAGAATACCGGTGTACGGGATATGGTGCGGGAAATTCTCTATGACTACAGCGCCAGCGGTGGTACTCCCCTGACGGAAGCCCTGTACGAAATGGGTTCCTACTATCGCGGTGTAGACCGCAAGTTCGGCAGCACCACCACAGAATACGATGACTTGTGCATGGTCTGGGAAGAACAGGAAATTGAGTCTGACGATGACGATAGCAGTGGTTCTGGCAGCGGTGGTACCACCACAGCAGTGAATAGCAGTGTCTGGTGGTATGTCATGATCGAGAACGGTTATTCATCCGTCATGGACTACTACTACATCGAAGATGATGACTGGAAAGATTACGACGACCTTACCATCGTATCCGAACAGCGCCGTGGTCGCGGTCGTGGTCGCGGCAACACTCAAACCGTCACCGACAGCAATGCCTACTATTACCTCGCCGTAAACAACATCAGCGAGGCAGAATACGGCCAAGGTGATGTCCCTTGGTTCATGACCCTGCTGGACTCGTCCTACTGGACCACGCTGTTTAATTTCAGCACCGACTCCTATGTTGACTACGACGACCTGTACTACTGGACCAAAGTGGCTCTCTGGTACAACTACGGCATTGGTGAAACCCAGTATGAAGCCTATACAACAACCACTCTGGACCCCATCGATACTGGCAGCGGTGGTGACGATGATGAAGAAGTCGAGACCGAGCTTGTCTGTACCGAATACCTGAATCTGGACGATGTATTCAGTAACGGCCAGTACGTATCCCCAATCGAAGACGAGTGCCAGTCAAACCACATTGTGGTGTTCACCGACGGTGAGCCAAATGGCGACAACAGCGCCAACCAACAAATTCGCGCCATGCTGGATGAACTGCCAAGCGAAGACTTCCCCAACGACAGCGATTTCAGTGCCAATTGCTCAGGCCATGGCGGCTGTGCCGAGGAACTCGCCTATGCCCTGTACCACGGCGATGCGTCGGATGAATACGATGGTGACCAACCGGTATATGTACATACCATTGGTGGCTTTATCGGCGGCACCTATGAGGAACGCCTGAGCGACATGGCCACATACGGTGGCGGTGTATCCGGCTCAGGTTCTGATGCCGAAACCCTTCGCAGTGCGTTGACATCGGTATTTGAAAATATCACCGAAAGCTCCGGTACCTTTGCGGCACCTGCGGTAACGGTAAACGCCTTCAACAACCTCGAGCACCTGGATCAGCTGTACTACTCCGTGTTCAGCCCATCAGCAACCGGCGGCTGGACAGGTAATATCAAACGCTACCGTCTGGATGTATCGACCGAAATCCGCGACATGAATAATGACCTGGCGGTCGATGAAACCACCGGTTACTTCGCAGACAACGCCCGTAGCTACTGGACTCTCGATGAAGATGCACCGGATGGAGAAAACGTGACGCTCGGCGGTGCTGCACGCCGTCTGACGGACCCGGATGAACGTCAAATTGTCAGTAATATTGTTAGCAGAAACCTGACCGATTCAGGGAACCGTATAACACCAACCAATACATCCCTGCTGACGCTGACCGCGTTTGAAGATCTTGCCACAGAAGAGCGGACCGAAGCCCTCTACTGGTTGTCCGGTTACGACACAGACTCAGCCAATAACGCTTCTGCACGTACAGAGATTGAAGACCCTCTGCACAGCCGTCCACTGTTGCTGACTTATGGCTCCATGACCACCAATGCGGGCGATACGCTGCCGGATACCACCATGTTTGTCGGTACCAACTCTGGCTATTTGCATGCCTTTGATACCAATGAGGATGACCCCAAAGAGCGTTTCGCGTTTCTGCCCAAAGACCTGATGTCCAGTGCTCTGGCGTATTACCAGAAAGACACCAGTAAAACCTACGGTCTGGATGGACGTATTTCTCACTACCACATTGACGAAAACAACAATGACATCATCGATTCAAGCGAGGTTGCATTGCTTTATGTCGGTATGCGTCGAGGTGGCCGCAATTACTATGCACTGGATGTTTCCGATCGCGACGAACCCAAACTCGCCTGGCAGATTTCCGGTGGCGACGACAACTTTGAAGAACTGGGTCAGAGCTGGTCAGAAATGACGCCTATCACGATCCTCTGGAATGGCCAGGAAAAAGACGTACTGGTGTTTGGCGGAGGCTACGATGAAGCTGAAGACGAATACAACCAGCGGACAGACCACGCTATGGGCAATGCCATCTATATGGTTGACCCCATCACCGGTGAGTTACTCTGGAAAGCATCCAAAACCGGCGCTGACCTGAACCTCAGCGAGATGACCAGCGGCTTTGCCAATGACATTGTGCCAGTGGACTATGATGGTGACCGTGATATCGACATCCTCTACGCAGCCGATCTCGGTGGCCGAATCTGGCGCTTTGATCTGGCTCAAACCGATGACGATTCCTCATCGCCTTCCACTTTCGCAAAAGGCGGTGTCGTTGCTAATCTGGGCTCTGACAATACGGAAATCAGCAATGTCCGCTTCTTCAGCTCGCTGGATGTGTCCTACATTGATGAAGGCACCTTCGAGACCGAATCCAATGGCCAGACCATTGAGTTTTCCCAGGACGTTATCAGCTGGTGATCGGCTCCGGTTATCGAGCCCACCCGTTGAACACCACCACGGTCGATAACATCTACTTTATCAACGACTTTGACACCACCACGGTGCCTGACAGCTATCCAAATCTGCAGAAAAGCGATTTGGCGGACCTGACCAACACCGGCTCCAGCACGCTGGCTCAACAACGGGCTGGCGCCTACTACAAGCTGACCGAAAGTGGCGAAAAAGTGTTGTCAGATGCCATCACCATGGACGGCTATAGCTACGTCACCAGCTACAAGCCGGAAGCTACATCCGCGCGTTCTGGTTGTGAGCCGGACATTGGCGAGAGCACCGTCTACCGTTTCCGTCTGGTTTATAATGCCGGGGTTCTGGAGCCCGAAATCGACATCATTGCTTCGGGCATGCCAGGCATCGTGGATACGCCGGTTGTGATTCGTCAGGAAGTGACTTGCGATAGCGTGACAGGAGCATGTTACGATGCCGATTACGCTGAGGACTCCACAGAATCTGATTCAGATAGCGGTGGTAACGGCGATGACGAGGAAGAGTCTGACAACGACCAGAACGGCTCTACCTATACGGATATTTCAGAGATCATCACCTTCGGCCTTGAAACCGTAGAAGCACCGGATAGCGGTGAAAAGGTCACCAGGACATTTTGGCGAGAACTGCAATAAATGGACGCTGTAACTGCAACAAGACAACCCGCGCACCAGCGCGGGTTTACCCTGATTGAACTCATGGTCACGATTGCCGTGCTGGGTATCCTGGCGGCGGTGGGCGCTCCAGCCATGAGTAATTACTACAACAATCGCCAGGCCGAAGCGATCGGGCGACAGTTAATGTCAGACTTGCAGTTCGCCCGCAACCACGCCATCTCTAACTCTGTCACCGTGTTTATCGCCGGTAATACTTCCTGGGATAACGGCTGGCGGGTCTATGAATCAGGCCAAACCGTCAACTTGAGACAATACCGGCTGTCAGATGAAGCCAACGTCAGTGTCAATTTCGACTCGCAGTCGGGCACGCCCAACACCTTCGGGTTTGATTCATTAGGCAGAGCGACCGCCACCGGTTCACTGACCACCTCGCAGGACAACAGCTCCGGCACCCGTGATTACACCTACACCATCAGCATGGTCGGACAAATCGTCCGCTCAGAGAGTTAATTACCATGACAGCTCCATCCGGAAATCCGCAAGGCGGTTTCAGCCTGATTGAAATCATGGTCACCGTTGCCATCACCACCATTGGTCTGGTGGGACTGATGGCCCTGATGCTGGAGTCGGATCGTTCAGTACAAGACTCCTCAGGTCGGGCCATTGCCGTACAAATGGTCAGCGATATCACCAATCGAATCAGAGCCAACACCGACGGCCTGCCCAACTACCACACCAACGGCGGCAACGTCGATTGCTCAGCAGCTCCTACCCGGCGATGCGCCAATTACCACACAGGCAGCAACAGCGTCGACGCACAGCAATGCAGCGCAACCGAAATGGCGACCTTCGACCTGTGGGACGTAGCCTGTCCGTCAGGCGCCAATGATACCGACGCCGACTTTACGCGCTCAGGCAGTGCCGACTACCTGGCCAACCCATTGCTACGTGTCGATGTCGATCAGGATATCGGCTCAGCGGGCACTAACCTGGATAACGTTCAAATCACCCTGAGCTGGGATGCCAGAACTGGCGGTACCAACAGTCAGGGGCAGTCGGTCTACAACAACGACGACGACATCGTCGAGCGCCGACTCACCATTGTCTCCGAATTCAACATCATCAGTGATTAATACAAGGCGCCTTATGTACAGTACCGGCCTGCAAAAACAACGAGGTATGACACTGGTTGAACTGATGATCGCCGGGGTGATCTCGATCATCGTTGGCCTCGTCGTGATGCAATTGATGATTGGCTCTAACCGGGCCAGTAACCGCCTGGACGGTCTCTCACAGGCGCAGGAAAACGCCCGTTTCAGCATGTCCTGGCTGACAGACCAGATCCGTCACGCCGGTTACGTCGGCGATATTTTCTTCGAAACCGCACCGGGCATTGCCGAACGCTGTACCGAGAACTTTGTACCACCGGCATCCAATGCAGACTGTGTATACGAAGATCTGGCCGGCACACGCAGCGGTGACCGTATTGCTATCCGTCGTTTCTACGTCGATAACGGCGGCACTGACTGGTCCCAGCAGAGCTGTTCAGGTGCGGCAATCCCCGCAGGCATCGACGAGGAGTACCTTGTAGACGTATTTTGGGTGGAAGCAGATGCGGACGCAGACGGCAACCTCAACATTGGCGATGACTACGACGACTGGCTCCGGTGTGCGACCTACCGTGAATCGACCGGCACCATCATTGGCACCGTTCAAACGATTGCCTCTGGTATTGAGTCAATGCAAGTACTCTATACCGCCCCCGGTGCCGGCAATAGTGCTACCCAATATGTAGGCGCCGATACTCTGGCCCCGGCAAGCGTTACAACGGCGCAATCGGGTGAAACCGCTCCGACCAACAGTGATATTGAATACTTGCCCGATGTTACGGCCGTACGCATTGCTATTCTGGCCCGGGCTTTCAGTGATGCTGCCCAGGTAACAGGTGACAGAAGCTACGTTTTGTTGGATGCTGACCCTCTGGTGTTCGATGACCGTGTGCCACGGCAAATTCTGGAAACCACCATTTTCTTACCTAACCGTCCGCTATCAGGGAGTTTGTAATCATGGCTATCTCACGTTTTTGCGCGCAGCGCTCTGTTCGTAAAAACCAGGGTTTCACCTTGATTGAGCTGATGGTGGTGGTCGCCATCATTGGCATTCTGGCGTTTATTGCCATTCCCCAGTATCAGAACTACATCATCCGTAGCATCCGCTCGGACGCTCAGCAGGAAATGATGAGTATTCTGCAGGCTCAGGAGCGCTATTACAGCGATCAATTGAGTTACACAACGGACCTTTCCGATCTGGGTTACAGCGCAGCCACCACAACCATTGTAGATGGCGGTACCACCCGTTACACCATCACCGCCAGTACCTGCAGCAGTGGCACCATCAGCCAATGTGTGCAACTGACAGCCACCCCTGCCAACGTACAAGCCGGTGATGGCAAGCTGGTGGCCGATTCAATTGGCAATCGGACCCGTGCAGTAGGCAGTGATAGCTACGACTGGAATGGTAACAAGCTTTAAATTCCGTTAATCAGGCCCCGGCAGATACAAAAAAAGCCCCGAACAATTCGGGGCTTTTTTGTGGGGCTCAGAAAGAATCAGACTTCTTTCATCCGCAGCTCTTTTGGCAACGAGAACACCACGTTCTCCTGTACACCATCGATTTCTTCTGCCGTTTTGCCACCAAAGCTCTGCAAGCGGCTAATCACTTCCTGCACCAGTACCTCAGGTGCAGAAGCCCCGGCGGTAATACCAACAGCAGTCGCACCTTCAAACCAGCTTTCTTCCAACTCTGAAGCATTGTCCACCAAAAACGCTTTTGCTCCCATACGCTCGCCCAGTTCGCGCAAACGATTGGAGTTGGAGCTGTTCGGGGAGCCGACCACCAGCAGTAAATCGCATTCGGCAGCCAGCTGTTTCACGGCGTCCTGACGGTTCTGGGTGGCATAACAGATGTCGTCCTTGCGCGGCCCCTGAATCATCGGGAATTTAACCCGCAAGGCATCGATGACCTTGGCGGTATCGTCCATCGACAG
The DNA here is from genome assembly GCF_056158645.1 of Oceanobacter sp. ABM4_470. Lineage (NCBI taxonomy): Bacteria > Pseudomonadati > Pseudomonadota > Gammaproteobacteria > Oceanospirillales > Oceanospirillaceae > Oceanobacter > Oceanobacter sp. ABM4_470. The sequence goes on along the minus strand of NZ_JBSWTR010000001.1, from coordinate 474,416 downwards.
GGTCGTCTGGGTAACATAAGACAAACGAGAAGGATCGCGCACTTGCAAGGCTTGCACATCTTCCTCATTTTCCACCAGATACATATCACCGCCCTTGCTGTGATCGTACTGGCCCATGGTGCCTTCCACCTCAGGGTGGCCTTTATGGCCAATCAGGATGCACTCACTGCCATCCGCACTGTAGCGAGCCACTTCCAGATGCACCTTGGTCACCAGAGGACAGGTTGCGTCGAACACTTTCAAACCGCGGTTGGCGGCGTTTTTACGCACCGCCTGGGACACGCCATGGGCAGAGAAAATCACGATCGAATCGTCAGGGACTTCGTGCAGCTCATCCACAAAGATGGCGCCGCGATCACGCAGACCGTCGACCACAAATTTGTTGTGAACCACTTCGTGGCGCACATAAATTGGCGGCTCGAACAGGTCCAGGGCGCGGTTAACGATATCAATGGCTCTGTCGACCCCGGCACAGAAGCCTCGGGGGTTGGCGAGTTTAATCTGCATTTCAGCTCTCGGTTTCGGTATCGCTGGCGACTTCCAGAATCTGCACATCAAACACCAGAGGCTTGCCTGCCAGCGGGTGATTGAAGTCGACTTCTACCCAGTCACCTTCAACACTGGCAATGACGCCAGGTAATTCGTTATTGGAGGCATCGGCGAAGGACACCACCAGGCCCGGCGCAATCGGCATGTCCGCTGCAAAATCGGACCGCTTCATGCGCTGGACGTTGTTCGGGTTGTGCTGGCCAAAGGCCTTTTCCGGCGCCACAGTGAAGGTCTTGCGATCGCCAGTCACCAGACCGTACAGCAGCTCTTCAAAGCCTTCCGGCAAATTGCCATCTCCGACCACCATGGTGGCCGGCTGACCGTCAAAGGTGGAATCCACCACCTGATCGTCATCCAGCTTCAGGGAAAAGTGGAAAGAAACTTTGCTACCGCTTGCGATTACGCCCAAGGACATAAGTCACCTCTTGTTTTGATTCTGTGTGGTTAGCTGGCGCCATTACCGGATTTGCTGCCGGAACTGTCATCGGACTTACCGGCCGCAAAGCTGTCTCGCACCACATCCACGGCCATCATGATGGCACCTATGGTAATGGCGGAGTCGGCGATGTTGAAGGCCGGGAAGTAGGCGTTGTCCCAATGCACCGAAATAAAATCGATCACATGACCAAACGCCACCCGATCAAACAGGTTACCCAGTGCGCCGCCCAGAATCAAAGCAAGGGCAATACCAAGCCACGCCGGACGCTTGGGCAACCGGCTCATCCACACAAACAACACCACACTCACCGCTGCAGAAATCAGGGTGAAGAACCAGCGTTGCCAACCTGGCTGGTCTGCCAACATGCTGAACGCAGCCCCGCGGTTATACAGCAGGGTGAAGTCCAGCACCGGCAGCAGAAATACCGGATCGCCGTAATTCAGCATGGCTTCGGCGATTTGTTTGGTCGCAATATCCACCACGAATACTGCGACCGTAATCCAGATCCAACCCAGCGAGGTTGTTTTGAAATTGAACATCAGGCGTACAGGCGAACTTCGCCCTCTCCTTCTACGTTGTCTACACAGCGCTGACACAGAGTCGGATGCTGGGCATTGGTTCCCACAGTCTCGCTGTGGTGCCAGCAGCGTTCACACTTCTCTTCTTCGGAAGCAACAACGGCCACCCGCAGACCATCCAGCTCAGTGGCGTTACCGGCGTCGGCGTCAAAGGCTTCAACGGTAGCCGCAGACGTCAGCAGCACGAAGCGCAGCTCGTTGCCCAGCTGGTCCAGTTTGGCTTTCAGCTCGTCGTTGGCGTACAGCACCACGTTGGCACTCAGGCTGGCGCCAATGGCTTTTTCACCACGGGCTTTTTCCAGCTGACCATTCACGGCTTCTTTAACAGACATCACGGTCAGCCAGTAGTCGTTGCTGAAGCCGGTCTCGGCCAGTACCGGGAAGTCGCTGTACCATTCCGCCAGGAATACAGACTCGCTGCGGTCACCCGGCAGGTTGTCCCAGATTTCCTCAGCAGTGAAGCTCAGTACCGGCGCAATCCAGCGTGCCATGGCTTCCAACACGTGGAACAAGGCCGTCTGGGCACTACGACGTGGCAGGCCGTCGGACTTACAGGTGTACTGACGGTCCTTGATCACGTCCAGGTAGAAGCCACCCAGCTCGGAGACACAGAAGTTCATCAGCGTCTTGGTCAGGCCCTTGAAGTCGTAATCGTTATAGTAGGCGATCACTTTTTCCTGCAGCTGGCGGGTGCAGTCCACCATCCAGGCATCCAGTGGCAGCAGTTCTTCGCCCTTCACCAGATCGGTGGATGGATTAAAGCCTGCAATGTTGGCCAACAGGAAGCGACAGGTGTTGCGCACACGACGGTAAGCATCGGCATTACGCTTCAGAATCTCGTCGGATACAGTCATCTCACCGCTGTAGTCGGTGTCGGCTACCCACCAACGCAGGATGTCACCACCCAGGCTGTTGAGAACTTTCTGAGGCTCAACGGTGTTGCCCAATGACTTTGACATCTTGCGGCCTTCACCATCCACGGTAAAACCGTGGGTCAGTACGGTTTTGTACGGCGCCTGGCCGTAGGCTGCGGTAGACGTCAGCAGCGAGGACTGGAACCAGCCGCGGTGCTGGTCAGAGCCTTCCAGGTACATATCCGCCGGGAAAGTCAGTTCTTCGCGCGCCTTGCACACCGCAGTGTGGGTCACACCGGAGTCGAACCAGACGTCGAGGGTATCGGTCACCTTGACGTAATCGGCAGCGTCGTCGCCCAGCAGTTCGGTAGCGTCCAGCTCGAACCAGGCATCAATACCAGATTCTTCAATTTTCAGCGCAACTTGCTCGATCAACTCAGCAGAACGTGGGTGCAGTTCGCTGCTGTCCTTGTGAACAAACAAGGCGATTGGCACACCCCAGGTGCGCTGACGGGAGATACACCAGTCAGGGCGATCCGTCATCATGCTTTCAATACGCGCCTGACCCCAGCCCGGACGCCATTCAACGGTGTTTTTCACTTCGTGCATGGCCTGATCCAGCAGACCCGCCTGGTTCATGGAGATAAACCACTGTGGCGTCGCACGGAAGATGATTGGGGTCTTGTGACGCCAGCAGTGCGGGTAGCTGTGCTTGATGTTGGCTTTCTTCAGCAGAGCGCCTTTCTCGGCCAGAATGCCCAGCGCGCGGAAGCTGCCCTTGTCGGCAGTGCTCAGGCCTGTCAGTTCCAGAGCTTCCAGCGCCGGGTTGCTGATGAAGTTACCAGCGCCATCAACCAGCATCTGCTCGGAGGTGATGCCGAAGGTCTGACACACGTTATAGTCGTCGGCACCGTGCATTGGCGCGGTGTGAACAGAACCGGTACCGGCGTCTGCGGTGACGTGGTCGCCCGTGATCACAGGTACTTGTTTGGCAGAACCGTCAGACGCTGGCATGAACGGGTGTTTCAAAGCAAACGGAGCCGCTTCGCCTGCCGCTTTTTGTTCTGCAGTCCAGCCGAAGTCTGCGCCCTTGGCGGTGGCCAGAATCTCATAGCCTTCCGCATCGATGCCGTAACGACCCATGGCATCAGCCACCAGATCGGCGGCCAGAATCAGCATTTCGTTCTGTTCTTTCAACAGTACCAGTGAGTATTCCAGCGTTGGATGAACGGATACCGCTTCGTTGGCAGGCAGGGTCCATGGCGTGGTGGTCCAGATCACCAGACTAACTGGCTTGTCGGCCAGCGCAGCATCAGCACCAAATACGGCCAGAATCGCGGCGCTATCAACAAAGTTGAATTTCACATCGATGGCGATGGATTTCTTGTCCTGATATTCCACTTCGGCTTCCGCCAACGCAGAACCACAGTCAGGACACCAGTTCACTGGCTTGAAGCCCTTGTGCAGGTGGCCCTTGTCGATGATTTTGCCCAGCGTGCGAACGATGTCGGCTTCGGTTTTGAAGTCCATGGTCAGGTACGGGTTTTCCCAGTCACCGAACACCATCAGACGTTTGAAGTCGGCACGCTGACCGTCCACCTGCTTGGCGGCGTACTCGCGGCAATGGTTACGGAATTCGCTGGCGCTGACGTTCACGCCGGCCTTGCCGACCTGTTCTTCCACTTTCAGTTCGATCGGCAGACCGTGACAGTCCCAGCCCGGGATGTACGGGGCATCAAAACCACTCATGGTACGGGACTTGATGATCACGTCCTTGAGGATCTTGTTCACCGCGTGGCCGATGTGAATGTTGCCGTTGGCGTACGGAGGGCCATCGTGCAGGATAAACTTGTTACGACCAGCGCGAGCTTCACGAATTTTCTGGTACAGACCCATTTCTTCCCAGCGCGCCAGCATATCGGGCTCGCGCTTGGCCAGGTTGCCACGCATCGGAAATTCGGTGTCAGGCAGGTTCAGGGTCGCTTTGTATTGGCTTTCCACTTTATCGTTCATATCAGCTCGTCGCTTCTGATGTTCGTTTATTCGGTTGGTCGTGCCGACGTCATCACACTGTGAGTGCGGCGTCCGATGGCACGAAAGGAATGAGGTAAGGAAGCAAAGTACCGTTTGGCCGCTACCTTATCGTCCTCGATGGCCTGTTTCAGTTCATCGAGGCTGTTGAATTTTTTCTCGTCACGGATCTTGTGCCAGAACGACACCGTCAGATGGTGGCCATAAAGGTCACCGCTGTAGCCGAACAAGTGCACTTCCAGTGACGGTTCCGGGATGTCTGTAATACTGGGCTTGTTGCCGACGTTGGCGACACCCAGAAATTCTTCACCGCTGTCTTCGTCGAAGGCCTGTACCGCAAACACCCCTTGAATGGGCAAACGATGACGCTTCAGCAAAATATTGGCGGTGGGAGTATTAATCGTGCGTCCCAACTGACGGCCATGAGCCACCCGGCCCGACATCGAATACGGTCGACCCAGCAGCTTTTCGACTTCCGTCAGACGGTTGTTTTCCAGCTCCTGACGCACCCGGGTGCTGGACACACGCTCGCCGGCCATCAAATAGGTAGAAGAATCTTCGACGTCGAAGCCGTGCTGTTTGCCCGCTTGTGCCAGCGCCTGATAATCACCTTTGCGGTCGCAACCAAAGCGGAAATCGTCGCCGACAATCAGGTGACGCACACCCAAGGCATCGACCAGTACCTGGTTAATAAACTCATTTGCCGACATGGAGCGCAGCGCCTGGTTAAACGGCAGGCACAGCACGTAATCGACATGGTCAGCGTCCAGGTCCATCAGTTTTTCGCGCAAATTGGCCAGCCGCGCTGGGGCCTTGTTGAGGGCAAAAAACTCCTTCGGTTGAGGCTCAAAGATCATCACCAGCGTCGGCAGCTTGTGAGAGTCAGCCACCCGGTGCAGCGCCTGCAGGATCGCCTGATGCCCCAGATGCAGGCCATCAAAATTCCCGATGGTTGCAGTACAACCGGAGAACTCAGCGGGAATATTGTGCAAACCGCGTAACAAACGCATGGGAACGATGGGTCCTTTTTAATCGGAAATCAGGAGCAAGCTCAAACCAAGGGGCGAGATTATAGCCAAGCCGCTGCTCAGGTAACAGCCAAAGCAGCGTTTGGTCGCGGGTTTCTTGCGAATTCCGGCGCAAACACACTGATGCATCAGGCCCATACCGCACCTGGGTGTCGTGGCTCAGTTGAAAAGTGAGCCTTTCAAGTGACGCGGCCGCAAGCCCGCCGCAATCAGCGTGACGGCGTAGGCCCCGGCTCCGGCAATCACCAGTATCGCCATATGCACAATGCGCTGGCTTGACGTCATATCCAGCCAGCCCGCGGCGTCACCCATCAGCCAATAGCTCAAGCCAACCATGACGCCATTGGCCAGTAACAACTTACAGCCAAAGCCAAACCAGCCGGCCTGATGCGACAGCACGCCCTCGCGGCGCAATACCCAGTACAGCATCACGGCATTGAAATATGAGGAAATCGCCGTCGCCATCGCCAGGCCAACATGGGCAAACGAGAACACCAGCAACAGGTTGAAAACCATGTTCACAACCATTGCCTGAATGCCAATTTTGACCGGGGTTTTGGTGTCCTGGCGGGCATAGAAACCCGGCGCCAACACCTTGATCAACATAAAGGCCAACAACCCGGACGCATAGGCTTGCAGGGCCACACTCATCTGCTCCACGTCATAGGCCGTCATTTCGCCGTGATAGAAAATGGTCGCCATCAGCGGTTTTGCCAATACCATCAGCGCCAGCGCTGCTGGCACCGCCAGCAACAGCACCATCCGCAGGGCCCAATCAAGGGTTTTGGCAAAGCTGCCGGTATCATTGGCAGCATGCTTGCTGGACAACGACGGCAAAATCACCACCCCGATCGCAATGGCAAAGATCCCCAGCGGCAGGTTGTTCAGGCGATCGGCGTAGTACAGCCAGCTGACACTGCCACTTTCCAGAAAAGACGCCAGCACGGTATCCAACAGCAGGTTGATCTGACTGACTGACACCCCGAACAAGGCCGGAATCATCAGTTTTACAATCCGCTGAACGCCTTCGTCCTTGCGGTCGTACACCGGCATCACCAGCAAGCGCAAGCGCAACAAAAACGGCAGTTGGAACAACAGCTGAATCAAACCAGCAAAGAACACACCCCAGGCCAGCGCAAACAGAGGTTCATCAAACCAGTCGGTAGCAAACAAGGTGACGCTGATCAGCGTGACGTTCAGCAATACCGGCGTAAACGCCGGCACAGCGAAACGGCCGTAACTGTTCAACACGCCGGCAGCAAAGGCCGTCAGGGCAATAAACAACAAATAAGGAAAGGTAATGCGCAACAGGTCGCCGGTAAGGGCGAACTTGGCCGGGTCCTGGGCAAAACCTGGCGCAAACAACCAGGGCAAATAATCGGCAAACAACAAGGCCACAACCGTCAGACCAAGGATCGACAATCCCAGCGCCCCGGATACCCGCGACACCAGCATTTGCACATCTGCCAATGTGCGCTGGGTGCGGTATTCACTCAGCACCGGCACAAAGGCGACGGAAAACGCTCCTTCCGCAAACAACCGGCGGAAAAAATTCGGAATCTTAAACGCAACCAAGAACGGATCGATGCGAGTACCAAAGTACTGCGCCACCACCACATCACGCACCAAGCCCAACACCCGGCTCAACAAGGTCAGTACACTGACAATGGACGATGACTTCAGCAGGCTGCCGCCCGATGACGGGGCTTTTGCCGCCTTGTTCGTTGTATTGTCTGTCGCCTGCTCTGTTTCCGTGTTGGCGGATTCCCCGGCGTTATCCGGTTTCCCTGTCGTCATTGTTTGCTCTCGTTCGCTTTTCGTTAGCCCTTTCAGCTGTCCTGGCCCTTAGCTGTCTTGACCTTTAAGTGCTTTGGCCCTTCAGGTCTATGGAATGGTACACGGCCTGTTTCAGGCAGACACAAAAAAACCCGCACTGCGAACAGGGCGGGCTTTTTTTGGCGTCCCGGAAAGAATTAACCTTTCAGAGATACAACCTTGGAGTTCAGACGGCTCTTGGTACGTGCAGCAGTGTTCTTGTGCAGGATACCCTTGTTAACCATCTTGTCGATGTAAGGCTGTGCTTTAACCAGAGCAGCTTGTGCCTGATCGTATTCACCAGTGGCTACAGCAGCGTGTACTTTCTTGATGTAAGTGCGCACCATGGAACGCAGAGCTACGGTACGAGCACGACGCTTGATAGCCTGACGGGCGCGTTTACGAGAACCAGCAGAATTTGCCACAGTCGGCTCCTCAAAATTGGGTTCGTTTTGATAAAGGCGCCAGACAAAATGCAGGCCACCTGAGAAATAGGGCCGAGATTATCCCGACCCATTCATCAACTGTCAAGCACTAGCACCAATCAAATCGGCGTCCGGCGTCGACAGCCAATCGATCAGTCGATCACAACCTTATCGAATGACTTGACCAGCTCATCCACGGCTTTCATCTGGGCCAGGTACGGCTCCAGCTTGTCCAGCGGCAGTGCACATGGGCCGTCACACTTGGCTTCATTCGGGTTTGGATGCGCCTCAATAAACAGACCACCCAAGCCCAACGCCATACCGGAGCGCGCCAGTTCAAAGGCCTGCTGACGACGACCACCGGCAGAATCGGTACGACCGCCCGGACGCTGCAAGGCGTGAGTAGCATCAAAGACCACCGGCGCCATCACTTTCATGTCGTCCATACCCAACATATCAACCACCAGGTTGTTGTAGCCGAAAGAAGAACCACGCTCGCACAGCATCACGCGCTCGTTACCAGCTTCGGCAAACTTCTTGATGATATGCCGCATCTCGTGCGGTGCCAGGAACTGTGGCTTTTTGACGTTGATTGCAGCGCCGGTTTCAGCCATCGCAACCACCAGATCGGTCTGACGGGCCAGGAAGGCAGGCAGCTGAATCACGTCAACCACCTCGGCAACCGGAGCGGCCTGGTAAGGTTCATGAACGTCGGTGATGATTGGCACATTGAAGGTCGATTTGATCTCTTCAAAGATCTTCAAACCTTCTTCCATGCCCGGGCCGCGGTAGGACGTTACGGAAGAACGATTGGCCTTGTCGAACGATGCCTTGAACACGTACGGAATGCCCAGCTTGCTGGTCACTTCAACGTAGGTTTCACAAATTTTCATCGCCAGATCACGGCTTTCCAGCACGTTCATACCGCCAAACAGAGTGAACGGCTTGTTGTTGCTGACGTCCAGTTCACCAACCTTTACGGATTCAATCATCGTCGTCCTCAGAGATTCCAAAAATAAAAACAGCCCATCAGATGCATTGAACACCCAACAGGCTGTCGGAGTATAAGTTATTCCAGCAGTGGCTCAAACTCTGCACAGCTCTCGGCTCTGGCTTCCTGCTTCGCCCTACCTCCTGCATCCATGCAGTCGTGCGCGAGTCCTACAGGTTGTCATTGGCTCTCTACAACAACCCCGCGGCGAATGCAGCGGAATGACGAGTCCTTCCAAATTCGCCAACACCGTTCTGGCGGGCTGCAGGCCGCGCCCTACGGGGATGGCAGGGCACTGCTGACTCTGCGTCGCTGATTTTTGACTTGACCCGCCAGGCCTGCAAATCAGCTTCGTGATTCAGCGTCGCCCTGTCATCCAGAGCGGGCACTGAGTTATTCAGAGGGTCCCTAGCCTACATCATCACCAGATTGTCGCGATGGATCATTTCAGGCTCAGACACCACACCCAATGCGGCTTCCAGACCAGAGCTCGGTGTGCGGAGGATTTTGACGGCCTCAGAGCGGGAATAGTTCACCAACCCCTTGGCAATCAGCTTGCCATGGGCATCACGACAGGCAACCACTTCACCACGCTCAAAACGACCATTCACCGCCGTCACACCAATCGGCAACAGACTCTTGTGGCCATCTTTCAACGCTCGCACTGCGCCATCATCCAGAATCAGCTCACCACGCACCTGCAAGTGACCGGCAATCCACTGCTTGCGCGCCGCCACCGGGTGCTGGTCCGCCAGCATCAAGGTGCCAATCAGCTCGCCATTGCGCAGTCGGGTAAGCACATCATCAATGCGACCACCAACAATCACGGTATCCGCTCCGGAACGCGCTGCCAACGTCGCCGCACGAATCTTGGTCGTCATACCACCACGCCCCAAACGGCCACCGCCACCGGCCATATCGGCATATTGCGGATCAGAAGCCCGCCCCTCCAGTACTAACTCAGCGTCAGGATTGGAGCGCGGATCAGCGGTAAACAGGCCATCCTGATCAGTCAGAATCACCAAAACATCCGCCTCAATCAGATTGGCTACCAGAGCACCCAGAGTGTCGTTGTCACCAAAGCAGATTTCGTCCGTCACCACGGTGTCGTTTTCGTTGACGATTGGCACCACACCGTAACGCATCAAGGTACGCAGCGTGCCACGGGCATTCAGGTAACGGGTACGGTTGCTAAGGTCATCATGAGTAAGCAGCACTTGTGCAGTGGCTCGCTGATGCTTGCCAAACGCGGTTTCGTAGGCCTGCACCAAACCCATCTGACCAACCGCCGCAGCGGCCTGTAACTGATGCACCTCATCCGGTCGTTCGGGCCATCCCAATTTGGTCATACCAGCGGCAATGGAGCCGGATGAAACCAGGACGATTTCATGCCCCTGCTGCTGCAACTGTGCCATCTGATCGACCCAGGATTGCATACCTTCGATATTCAATCCCTGGCCATCATTGGTCAGCAAGGCACTGCCAATTTTGATCACCCAGCGCTTCTTTCTGGCAAGGCGCTGTCTGTTTTGTCGGTACTGATCGACTGCGGATGTCATTGAATGGTGAGTTCCCAAAACCCTGATTGCGGGAAAGCCTGTCATGTCAGGCCGATTAGCGGACCGGTAAATACCGGCAGTTTAGCCAAAAGCAATCAGCCCCGCGATGCGGGGCTGATGCACAAAACTGCTGAAATCAATCGCGAACGTATACTACTTCGACATCGTAGTCGTCGTCATCGTCTTCCGACGTGGCGCGACGCGCAGCGCGCTCGGCACGGCGAATTTCTTCCAGCTCTTCAATACGCTCACGGGCTTCAACTTCCACCTGCTCGCGCTCGTCCAGCAACTGCTGGGCAAACTCTTCATCTTCCAGCGCACGCTCACGGCGCTCTTCGATGTATTCCTGAATGTCGCAGCTCAACTGGAAGGTGCCTTCACGGTTGAGTGCAGAAATCCGGTACACCGGACCTTCCCAGCCCAGCTTGTCGATGATTTTCTGACAGGCTTCTTCGCGCTCGTCTTCTGGCAACATATCCAGCTTGTTCAGCACCAGCCAGCGGTCACGCTGACCCAGAGCCGGAGAGAAGTGCTCCAGCTCATCAGCAATCGCAGTGACACAGTCTGCCGGATCGGCATCATCCAGCGGTGCCATATCAACAATGTGCAGCATCAGATGGGTACGCACCAGGTGCTTGAGGAAGCGAACCCCAAGACCAGCACCTTCAGATGCGCCTGGAATCAATCCCGGAATATCAGCCACCACAAACGAGCGATGCTGTTCGATGGATACCACACCCAGATTTGGCACCAGCGTTGTGAACGGGTAATCCGCCACTTTTGGCTTGGCCGCCGATACCGCACGGATAAAGGTTGACTTACCGGCATTTGGCAAACCCAACAAGCCAACATCCGCCAACACCTTCAGCTCCAGCTTCAGGTTACGGGACTCGCCCGGCTGGCCAGGTTTGGTCTGGCGTGGCGCCTGGTTCACACTCGACTTATAACGAGTGTTACCCAAACCATGGTAACCGCCATGAGCCACCATCAGGCGCTGACCAATTTCGGTCAGATCGCCCAGCGTTTCACCGGTATCTTCATCAATCGCAGTAGTGCCAACCGGCACTTTCAGAACAACGTCTGAACCCTTGGCACCCGTACAGTTACGGCTGGAACCAGCCTCACCGTTTTGCGCACGGTAACGGCGGGTATAGCGGAAATCGATCAATGTGTTGATGTTCTCGTCGGCTTCGAGGTAGACGGAACCACCGTCACCACCATCACCACCGTCGGGACCACCCTTCGGGATAAATTTCTCGCGACGAAAGCTACAACAGCCATTGCCGCCTTTTCCCGCTTCAACAGAGATTCGCGCTTCGTCAACGAACTTCATTTACAACCCCTGAAAACAAACAAAAACGCCCCAACTGCGAACAGCCAGGGCGCTTTGTCGTTATTTTTTTAAATAACGGCGTCTACTGACTGATAAAAGTCAGCTTACGCAGGAACAACGCTAACGGTCTTACGGTTGTTAGGACCTTTAACCTCGAACTTCACTACACCTTCAACGGTAGCGAACAGAGTGTGGTCACGACCAACGCGAACGTTGTCACCAGCGTGAGTAGCAGTACCACGCTGACGAATGATGATGGCGCCTGCTTTGGCAACCTGGCCGCCGTACAGCTTGACGCCAAGGCGTTTGCTTTCGGAATCGCGACCGTTACGAGTAGAACCTACCGCTTTTTTATGTGCCATGGAATAGCTCCTCTGCAAAGGGTTCTGGCCGCCCCGGGGCGTTTCAAAAACCAGATCCCTTGTAGTTAATCTTTAAAGAATTCGGATTAGCCAGCGATGCTGGTGATCTTCAGCTCGGTGAACCACTGACGGTGACCAGCTTGCTTCATGTGGTGCTTACGACGCTTGAACTTCATGATCTTCACTTTCTTGTGACGACCGTGAGTAACGACTTCAGCAGTCACTTTAGCGCCTTCAACAACAGGAGCGCCAATCTTAACGTCATCGCCGTTACCAATCAGCAGAACCTTGTCCAGTTCAACGGCTTCGCCAGTAGCCACTTCCAGTTTCTCAACTTTCAGGGTCTGACCTTCTTCTACACGGTATTGCTTACCGCCAGTTGCTACTACAGCGTACATAATGTTCTCCGCTTTTTCGAAATACCAGGGGACGAATTCAACCCTGATGACTGTCCGATTCGGCTACTTGGCGTATGATCTGGCTTGCCGATGGCAACGATCATGACGAACCTGCTTCTACTGGGAACGCTCTGGTTACCATATGGCAGGGAGCACAAATTCGGGGCGCGAGACTATACCCCAGCACGCTAACCGTTGCAAGCCAATGAAATAAGCTGTTTCTTGACAGTAACGGCCCCGCTCCATAGGATTTGCGGCAATTTTTCAGGGACCACAACACCATGCCTGCTTCACTTGATTTGCCTGCCGACATGACACCCGCTATGTCACTCAATGACGTACTGGAACTGGTACAACGCGATTTTTCTGCCGTCGACAGCCTGATCAACGAACAACTGGAATCCCGCGTACCGCTGGTTGAAAAGATCGCCGACTACATCGTCAACAGCGGCGGCAAACGCGTGCGTCCATTAATGGTATTGCTGGCTTCCCAGGCGCTGGGCAAATGCGACGAAGGCGCGGTAAAACTGGCTGCCATTATCGAATTCCTGCACACCGCTACCCTGCTGCACGACGACGTGGTCGACACCTCCGACATGCGCCGCGGCAAGCCAACGTCCAACGCCAAGTGGGGCAATGCGCCATCGGTACTGGTCGGCGACTTCCTGTACAGCCGCTCGTTCCAGATGCTGGTTGAACTGGGCAATCTCAAGGTGATGCACATTCTGTCTGGCACCACCTGCATCATTGCCGAAGGCGAAGTGATGCAACTGACCAACGTCAAGAACCCCAACATCACCGAAGAACAGTATTACACTGTGATTCAGGGCAAAACCGCACAGTTGTTTGAAGCTTCCACTCACGGTGCCGCGGCACTACTGGAAGCACCGGAAGAGATTCAGGAAGCCCTGCGCCAGTACGGTAAAGAACTGGGACTGGCGTTCCAGCTGATCGATGACGTTCTGGATTACGAAGGCGATGCCGCCGAACTGGGTAAAAACGTCGGCGACGACCTCGCCGAAGGCAAACCCACCCTGCCACTGATTCACGCCATGGCGCACGCTGACGAAGCCGGTCGAAAACTGGTTCGTCAGGCGATTCGCAAAGGTGGTCTGGACATCATGGACGAGGTCATGGCCGTGGTAAATGCGACCGGTTCGATGGAATACACCCGCCAACAGGCCTATAACTGCGTCCACCGGGCCGAACAGCAACTGGAACTTTTGCCCGATTCTGAGGCCAAAGAAGCCTTGCGCGCCCTGGCACGCATTGCGGTCAGCCGTACCAACTGATTCGCCGGGTTGTCGGCGCATAACGAGATTGGAGTACACCATGCGTCAGAGAACCCTTGAAACGGTTTCTGCACATGCCTTTTGGCCGCTCAGCGCGAGCCCAACCATCAATAGTGTTCTAGCCACCCTGGCAACGCTACTATGCCTGCTGTTTGCATCACAGACACATGCCGGTCTGTTTGATCAGGAGCCTGAATTCCTGCCAGTCGATCAGGCCTTCCCTCTGGACGTCCAAACCGACGGCGGCCTGCTGGTCGCCAACTGGAATACAGCCCCCGAGTATTACCTGTACCAGCACCGCATATTCCTGCAGCAAGACGGCCAGAAGTACCTGCCAAGCTACTTCTCCCTTGAGGGCAAACCCAAGTTCGATGAGGCTTTTGGCGACATCATTGCCTACTACGGCCCACTGGAAGTGCTGTTTCCGCTCGACAATCTGAAAGCCGGACCAGTGACCCTCAATTACCAAGGCTGTGCCGATGCAGGCTTGTGCTACCCACCTCAAAAAGTCGTCGTCGACCTTCAGTCTGCTGACATTGCAGCCGCCAAAGCCAATGCCGCTGCCAAGGCCAGCACAGCAAAAGCACAAACCAATAGCCAGGCCGACCCAGCCAGTAAAACCACCTCAAACACCAGCGATCAGAGCCGCAGCCCCCAGAACAGCGTGGATTCCAGCCCGCGAAATTCATGGTTTGAAGGTTCCATATGGACCACCATCGGACTGTTCTTTTTGCTTGGCATCGGCCTGACGTTTACGCCATGTGTACTGCCCATGATTCCCATCATGACCTCCGTCGTGATGGGGCAAAACCAGCAGATATCCGCCCGCCGAGGCTTTGTGTTATCGACCACCTATGTGCTCGGCATGGCCATTACCTATGCCGCTGCTGGCGTTGTTATGGGCCTGCTGGGCGCTGGGGCAAACATTCAGGCCTGGATGCAAACCCCGTGGGTACTGATACTGTTCGCAGCCTTGTTCGTACTGCTGTCACTGGCCATGTTCGGCATCTATGAACTGCAATTGCCCAGCGCCCTTCGCAACCGCCTGAACAACGCCAGCCAAAAACAATCCGGCGGCCATATCGCCAGCGTTTTCCTGATTGGTGTGCTATCCGCGCTGGTGGTTTCTCCGTGCGTATCCGCCCCTCTGGCCGGTGCACTGGTCTATCTCAGCACCACCGGCGATGTTCTGTTGGGCGGCGCTGCCTTACTGGCTCTGGGCCTTGGCATGGGCGTGCCGCTGATCGTTCTTGGTACGACGGGTGGCTCGATATTGCCAAAAGCTGGCGGCTGGATGGAACAGATCAAGGTGTTCTTTGGCATCCTGCTGCTCGGCGTCGCCATCTGGCTACTGAGCCGCATTTTGCCGGGGCCAATCGTCCTGTTGCTGTGGGGTGTTCTGACAGTCGTCTACGGCGTGGCACTGGGCGCTCTGGAGCCTGCCAGCGGCAAACAACGCGTCATCAAGGGCGCTGCCGTATTGCTACTGGTTTATGGCATAGCGGCTACATGGGGGGCCCTGCAAGGCAACCATGACCCGCTCAAGCCGCTGGGCAATACCATAAGCTATACCGGAAGCAACGCCGCTTTTGAGTCATATGGGAATACCCCACAAAACAGCGGGCAGTCACTGTTTTTCAAAACCGACTCAGTCGAGGATGTTAAGCGCCTGATCGACAACAGCCAGCAGCCAGTGATGCTAGATCTATACGCCGACTGGTGTATCAGCTGTAAAGTGATGGAAGACGAGATTTTTTCCCAGCCCGACGTGCAACAGCGGCTTTCGCACGTGCGCTGGGTGCAACTGGATGTCACCGACAACACCGACGAACAGATTGCCTTCCTGCAAAGCGTGGCAGTATTCGGACCTCCGACCATTCTGTTCTACGAAAACGGTGCCGAACTTGCGTCATTACGACTGGCAGGAGAAGCCAATAAAGCAGAATTCCTGCAACACATAAGCCCGCTCAGCCAACCCTGAGCGGCTTTGATTCCCATCCAGACCCACTCTGACAAAACCCTGCTGTGGCTTGAAAGCGGGTCGCCCCACCCCAACTTTAAGCTCCATACATCGTATTTATGGAGCATCCCATGCTGTACACCTGTCCATCCTGCGCCGCCATCAATCGCATTCCTGCAGACAAACAAAACCAGCAAGGCCAATGCGGCAAGTGCAAACAGGCACTCTTCAACAGCCAACCGAGCGAACTGAACGACGCCGACTTCCAGCGTTTTATCGACAAAAACGAACTGCCGGTACTGGTGGACTTCTGGGCTGAATGGTGCGGTCCATGCAAGATGATGGCACCCATCTTCAAGGAAGTTTGTGGTGATATGCAGCACCAACTGAGGTTTGCCAAAGTCGATACCGAGAAGGCCCAACTGGTCAGCCAGCGCTACGCCATTCGCAGCATCCCGACGTTGATTCTGTTCAAGGGTGGCAAAGAAGTAGACCGGCTGGCCGGCGCCTTGCCCGCACCTCAGCTGAAACAGTGGATTGCAACCGCCTTACAAAAAGCCTGACGCTTTATGACAAGATCAGCAGCCGTGACCTGAATCAAGCTGTCGAACAGATGTCCAAGATAGTCTGAAAGCAAATCGAACAGGAGGCTTCAATGAGCATTGAACCACATGATCTGCACCACGACTTTCCGGAATTCAACGAGCAAATCAGCGAGTTGAAAGTCAGTAACCGTCACTTCGCCAAACTGTTTGACGAATACACGGCGATCGACAAGGAAGTGCATCGTATCGAGGAGCAAAAAGAGGCAGCCTCAAACGCGACACTGGAACAACTGAAGCTAAATCGAGTGGCCCTGAAAGATGAGCTGTACGCCATGCTCAGCAAGGCCGCCACAACCGCCTGAGCGCTTCAGCGACCAGCACCACTCACCAGTAGCAGCCAATAAAAAACGGGACATCAGTCCCGTTTTCTAACCGTCCAATCCAGCATGAACTGACAATCAGCCAGAAGTAGCGATCAGATTGGCGTTTTCCGCTTTCTTCTTGTTGTGACCTTCCCAAACACCCGTCACTTCCTCACCAGCCGCCTGAGCGTCCGCATGGTAGGAAGAGCGAACCATTGGGCCAGAAGTCACACGGCTAAAGCCCATTTGCTTAGCGATATCACCCAGCTCCTTGAACTCTTCCGGGGTAACAAAGCGATCCACCCCCAGATGATCACGGCTTGGCTGCAAGTACTGACCCAGCGTGATGTGATCGATGTTATGGGCACGCATGTCCTTCATCACTTCAATCACTTCTTCGTTGGTTTCACCCAGGCCCAGCATCAGACCGGATTTGGTCACTACATCCGGACGACGCGCCTTGTACTCTTTCAGCAGCGTCAGAGACCACTGGTAGTCAGAGCCCGGACGGCTCTTCTTGTACAGGCTTGGAACAGTTTCCAGGTTGTGGTTGAACACGTCTGGCGGAGTCTGTTCAAGAATATCCAGCGCCACTTCCATACGACCACGGAAGTCCGGCACCAGTACTTCAATCTGGATGTTCGGGCTACGCTCGCGGGTTTCGGTGATGCAGTTGGCAAAGTGCTGGGCACCGCCATCACGCAGGTCATCACGATCAACTGAGGTAATCACCACGTAACGCAAGCCCATGTCGGCAATGGCAATTGCCAGGTTCTTCGGCTCATCCAGATCCAGCGGGTTCGGACGACCATGACCAACGTCACAGAAAGGACAACGGCGAGTACAGATGTCACCCATGATCATGAAGGTTGCGGTACCGCCACCAAAACACTCACCCAGGTTCGGGCAGCTGGCTTCTTCACACACGGTGTGCAGCTTGTGCTTGCGCAGCTTTTCCTTGATTTCAGCAATCTTCGGGGTAGCAGGGATACGGACCCGAATCCAGTCCGGTTTACGCGGCATTTCCTCGGTTGGAATTACCTTGATCGGAATACGCGCTACCTTGTCGGCACCACGGAGCTTTTGACCCTGAATGGTTTTTTGCTTTCTTTCTGTCATCGGTTACCCCTGCCTGACGAACCTCAGGATCACTGTGGCTCGAACACTAATTCGGATACTTTGAGAACGGAGCGGTAGCTCCGGACGGAATTGCGCGGATTATGCGCAAACCTCCGCTGTTTCGAAACCCAATTGCTTGATCAGCTGCTTTTCCAACTGCTCAGCAACGGCTTGCCAACTGGCCGCCTCTGGGTCTGTCGACTCATTTTTTACCTGAGTCATCTGTAGCCCGGCATAACCGCATGGGTTGATGCGCAGAAAAGGCTCCAGATCCATATCTATGTTGAGTGCCAGTCCGTGGAAGGTTTTGCCATTGCGGATACGCAGCCCCAGCGAGGCAATCTTGCGACCGTCAACGTAAACGCCCGGCGCGTCCGGTTTGGCGGCAGACTCAATGCCAAAATGCTTGAGCGCTTCAATGATGGAATCTTCCATTACAGTCACCAGCTGACGCGGGCCTATGCCCAGCCGTTTGATGTCCAGCAACAGATACACCACAAGCTGGCCGGGACCATGATAAGTCACCTGACCACCGCGATTGGTCTGCACCACCGGAATATCACCCGGCATCAGCACATGCTCGGCCTTGCCAGCTTGCCCCTGGGTAAACACCTTGGGATGCTGCAATACCCACAGTTCGTCAGGGGATGTCTCATCACGGTTTTCGGTGTAGTCGACCATCTGATCGTAAGTGGACTGATATTCCACCAGCCCAAGGCGACGAATTCGAGCGGTTGCCATTTACAGAACCATATGCACCAGTTGATGGCCCTTCAGCTGCTCATGCAGCGCCTTCAGCTGCGCTTCACCGGTCGCAGTGATGTATACCGTCATCGAGCGGAAATTGCCTTTTGAGCTGTCCCGAACCATCACCTTGGCATAATCAAAACCCGGTGCATGCACTTCAAAGATCTCCAGCATCAGGTCCTTGAAATCGTCCGCACCCTTGCCAACCACCTTGACCGGGTAGTTTTCACAAGGAAATTCAATTTTTGGTGCTTCCTGCTCCGCTACTTGCTTCCCGTCTGCGCCAATCAGTGCCATTTTGTTACCCCAGCAAACGCGCGAAGAATAGTTGAATCTGGCCCATCAGACGGCCAAAGAAACCGGCTTCCTCAACTGCATTCACAGCAATCAGAGGACGCTCGGCAATCAGTTCGCCGTCTTTCTTGACGGCCAGAGTGCCAATGGTTTCGCCAGCAGCAATCGGGGCTTCCAGATATTCATTGGTTTGCAGCTCGACACTCAGGTCACCGACCGTGCCGCGCGGGATTGTCAGGAACAAATCTTCCTGCAAGCCCAACTGAACCTGATCCTGCTCACCCAACCAAACCTTGCGCTGCTCCAGCACATCGCTGGCGCTGTAGAGCTTGTGGGTCTGGTAATAACGGAAACCGTACGCCAGCAGCTTTTGGGTTTCCTGCGCTCGCGCAGCGTCGCTACGGGTACCCATCACTACCGCAATCAGGCGCATGTCGTCACGCACAGCGGACGCCGCCAGACAGAAACCGGCAGCATCGGTATGGCCGGTTTTCAGACCATCTACCGACGGGTCACGCCACAGCAGCTTGTTGCGGTTTGGCTGACGAATGTCGTTGTATTCAAAGTACTTCTCGGAATACAGGCCGTAGTAATCCGGGTGATCGTTAATGATGTGCAACGCCAGCGTGGCAATATCATGGGCCGTGGAGTAGTGATCATCCGCAGGCCAACCAGTGGCGTTAACAAAATGACTGTTGGTCATGCCCATTTGCTGGGCGTACTGGTTCATCCATTCGGCGAAGGCGTCTTCCGAGCCAGCGAAGTATTCCGCTACGGCTACCGACGCATCGTTGCCGGACTGAATGATAATGCCGCGCAGCAAATCGATCAGCGGCACTTCGGTGCCCTCGCGCACGAACATCTTGGAACCGCCCTTACGCCACGCCTTGACACTGATTGGCACCAGCGTGTCGTCTGTGACATTGCCCTGCTCCAACTCGTGAGCCGCAATGTAACTGGTCAGCATCTTGGTCAGACTGGCTGGCGGCAGCTTCTCGTCGGCATTATGCTCGACCAGAATATCGCCACTCTGAGCGTCCATCAGAATATAGGCCTTGGCATCCAGATCAGGAGCACTTGGCACAATCACAGCTGCCGAAGAACAGGCAGCACCAAACATCAAAATCAAACTGGCAAATAAACGCATCGCTTTGAACATGTTACCGGTTGAATGAAAGCCGGGCATTGTAGCACCGGCTGTGGAATATTGCAGCGGCCGCTCTGCTGCGCCATCGGCATAATTCATAACGATCGAGCCGCCACGAATGACAAAATGCATGTCGCCGCTGTAACAGAATGGTCACGCAACCGTAATATTGGTAATTGAGAGCTCGTAACGGCCAGCAAGCCAGCACCACCGACAGATGACTCGTGAGCCAGAAAGACCCGCAGTCACACAACTGTCACGGGATACGGCTGATTGCTCAACCTAGACTCGCCCCAATTACAACCTTGAACCTGAACCCAAATAGGACCGGAAGTTCCATGCAACGATTTGTCATCCGTAACCTTCGCCGGCTGATCGCAGGCTCATTGGCAGCAGGTAGTCTGATTACTCTGCCTGCCCATGCCGTTGGCGGCTACGCCACCCCGGATTATCAGCAAGGTGAAGCCTGGCTGGCCAATCGACTCGCCATGCCAGCCCCGGCTACCCGCGCCCGCAACCTGATTCTGTTTCTTGGCGACGGCATGAGCGTCACCACACTGACGGCAGCGCGGATTCTTGAAGGCCAACAGCAAGGCATGTCCGGCGAAGAAAACTTTCTGTCGTTTGAGCGTTTCCCTTATTCAGCACTGGTCAAAACCTACAACACCAACCAGCAAACGCCCGACTCCGCTGGCACCATGAGCGCCATCGTCACCGGCGTTAAAACCCGCGCGGGCATGCTCAGCATAGGCCCCGAACAACTGCGCGCCAGCTGCGATGGCCAACAAGCCCACGAGCTGACCACCCTATTGGAATACGCCAGCCAACAGGGCATGGCCACCGGGGTAGTTACCAGTGCCCGACTGACCCACGCCACGCCTGCGGCCACCTATGCCCACACCTCAGAACGCGACTGGGAAGCCAACAGCGACCTCTCAGAAGAAGCCCTGGCCAATGGTTGTGAAGACATTGCCAGCCAGCTGATCAGCCGTGGTTTCGCCCACGGCCTCGACCTCGCCCTCGGTGGTGGTCGCCGTAATTTTGTGCTGGAGGCCACTGGTGGCGTGCGCACCGATCAGGATTTAACCAGCCAATTCACCCGGCAGTATCCCGATGGCCAATATCTGGCGAGCCGAAATGACCTGTTCCATATGTCCGCCCGAACCCCGATTCTGGGCCTGTTCGCCGACAGCCACATGGCTTATGAGAACGACCGTGATGACAGCCAGCCGTCGCTGCAGGAAATGACCTTTGCAGCGTTGCAGGTATTACAGCAACAGACTCGCGGCAGTGATCAGGGCTATGTGCTGATTATTGAAGGCGCACGGATTGACCACGCCCACCACGCCGGCAATGCCTATCGTGCCCTGACCGACGCCATTGAAATGGCCAGGGCGGTCGACTTTGCCGACCGCATGACCAACGACGCTGACACACTGATTGTGGTGACCGCCGACCACAGCCATACCTTGTCGTTTGCGGGCTACCCCGACCGTGGCAACAACATTCTCGGGTTAGCGAAGTACAAGGGCGTCAGCACCAAAGCCGACGACGGCGCCCCTTACACCACCCTGGGTTACGCCAACGGCATGGGGGCCAGCACCTTGCCGCCACAACAAACCACCACAGATACGCCGCGCCAGCTGGGAAGAATCCCCTGGCACAACGACATTAACTGCAGCCATCCAAACTTCTACCAGGCAGCACTGGGTCAACGCAGCAGCGAAACCCACGGCAGCGACGATGTTGCCCTGCACGCCAAAGGGCCAGGCAGCCAATGGTTCCGTGGCCTGCTGGAACAAAACACCATTTTTCATCTGACCAGCCGCGCGCTGAACCTGACCACTCAAATGCCGGTAGCGGCCCAGTCCGGGGAGAACCTGTAACATGACGTATTTATTCCCCCACTCATTGCGTCGCCCTCAGGGTCAGAGAAACAGCACCCTGACGGCGGCACTGATGGCCTGCACCGTTGCCCTGCTAAGCGGCTGTGCCTCCACAGGACCGGATCAAGGCTCAGCGCAGCGCACTGACAACACGCCATTAATGTCCGGGCTCACCCAGGTTGCCAGCCCAACCAGCACCGGAGAGTGGTATCACAATGGCCAGCAACAGGCCGACCGTCGCCAGCAGCAGGCCGCCAACACAGGCATGGCCAAAAATGTTGTACTGGTGATCGGCGACGGCATGGGGATCACATCTCTGACGTCAGGTCGAATCTACAGCGGCCAACAGCTCGGACTGGATGGCGAGGAATACCACCTGAGCTTTGAAAGCCTGCCTTACTCGGCGTTGGTCAAAACCTACAACACCGACCTGCAAACCCCGGATTCCGCCGGCACCATGACCGCCATTATGACTGGCACCAAAACCCGCGCCGGCGTCATCGCGATCAATGCCGACGCCGAGCGCAGCAACTGCGTCAGTAGCCGCGGCACCGAGCTGCACACCCTGTTCAACGACGCCCGACAGGCAGGCAAAGCCACCGGCGTGGTCACCACTACCCGCCTGACCCATGCCACCCCGGCGGTCACTTATGCGCACAGCCCGGAACGCAACTGGGAAGCCGATAGCCTGCTACCGGAAGACGCCATCGCCAATGGCTGTCGGGACATTGCCGCGCAGCTGATCAGCAGCGACCTCGACATCGCGCTGGGTGGCGGCCTTGGCATGTTTGTGCCGGAAGCCGATGGCGGCGTTCGCGCCGACGGTCGCCACCTTGCCAACGAGTGGCAACAGCAGGCGGACCATCATTACGTAAGCACCCGCCAACAACTTCTGGAGGCCGACCTGAGTGACGGCGAATGGCTCGGGCTGTTTGCCGAATCGCACCTGCCCTACGTTGAAGAACGGGACGATAGCGTGCCGAGCCTGACCGACATGACCAAGGCCGCGGTAAAGCGTCTTTCGAACAACCCGCAAGGGTTCAGCCTGGTGATCGAGGCAGGCCGTATTGACCACGCCCACCACGCTGGCAATGGTTATCGCGCCCTGAAAGAAACCGAAGAGCTGCACCAGACGGTCGACTGGCTGATCAACAACCTGGACCTCAGCAACACCCTGCTACTGGTCACCGCGGATCACAGCCATACCCTCACGTTGGCGGGTTACCCGACCCGGGGCAACCCCATTAACGGGGTGGTGAAAACCAACAACGAACACGGTCAACCACTGTCAGAGCCGAGCCGACTGGAAGATGGCCAGACCTACACCTCGATGAACTACCGCAACGGCCCAGGTGCTGTCAGTGTGCCGCGGCCGGACATCACCGAGCAGGAAGCCCTGTCGAAAGATTACCTGCAACAGGCGTTAGTGCCGCTGGAGTCTGAAACCCATGGCGGTGAAGACGTTGCCGTGTATGCCGTTGGCCCATTCGCACACCTGCTAGGTGGCACCATGGAGCAACACTGGATTTACCACCTGATGCGTTACGCCATCACCGCTGAAGCACCAGAGAACTGATAGAACAAAGCCCTCACAGAAAGGGCTCCAATTGGCACTTCGCGCCAGCCCGGTCATACCGCGCTGGCGTTTTTTATGGCAGAGAGATTATTAGAGGATCAGATCAATCCAAAACATCGGGTGGTCGCAGTGAGAAACTGCGGCCCGGATGCAAGGAAATATAAGAGGTAGCCGCCGTCTGGCGGAAGCTTTGGCGCAACCGAAAATCCGGATCAACGCGCCGAATACAAAGCGTCAACCGCACCGTCAGCCAACGGTAGTCATCCTGATTAGCGGCATGAATAATGACCGACGCGCCGTTTTCAACCACGGCTTCACACACTGGCTGTAGTTCGGTTTGGATAGTAGCCCGACGCTCGCCAATGGCATCCTGAGGCAAGGTAAAACGCGCAAAAGCCGGTGAATTATCCTGCTTGCGGTTGCGAAACTGGCGATGAATGCCATCGTCCAGCAGGGCCAGATCGACCAGTTCCAGATCAGGCGCAAACGTATCGGCACTCTCTTGCCTGTCGACGAGTGCTTCAGACGCTTGAGAAGAGATCGGAGGGGAGATCAGAGGAGAAATAACAGCGGGCATCGGCAAACCGTCTTCAGCCAACATCGCACTCTCAGTCGCACGACGTTCAGGCAAACCTGCGCCAAGCGCCAGACTTGTCGTTACAGCAGGCTCGGCTGCGCCTGCATAGTCGGCCCACTGCGTCCGCTGATCCACCCGTCGTTGAAGCTCCGCAAGGCCGGGCTGCAATGGTGTCATTTGCCATACCTGATCCAGAATCTGCTGCACCTGACGTTGCTGACCGGCATCAAACGCCTGTTCGGCAGCAGCCATGGAACGCCCTGCCCACTGATACGCCAGCGGCAGTATGCTCCAGTCTTCAGGCCAACGCTGGCGGACCTCCTGCATGGCGTACAACAGTCGGCTACGATCCGTATCAGATAGTTCAGGCGCACTTAAACGCTGGCGAATCGCCGCCAGAGCAGCGGTCAGCTCGGGAGCCAGCTCTTGACGGGGCACTTTATCTTCACTGCTTTCGCTCTCTGTTTCCGACGCAAAGGCCGCCTCTGAGACAACCACAACGTTCGACACGGCCGAACCGGCATGCTCGTCCGCGGCATGCAACAGAGGTGCTATCATGGCCAGCAGCACACCCCACAAAAACATGACCCACAACAACATGGCCCACGAAGTAACCAGCCCCAGTGGAGCCATCCGGATACAAGACGTCATAAAAGAGGAAAGATTGATCCCATGTTACTGCGTATTGGCACCATCGCGTTTACCTTGCCAGTCGTGCTGCTACTGATTGTTTACAGTATCGACCTTAATCACATCACCGACTGCGAGCAAATGGGGCTAACCTATTCCCCCGCCAGCGGCCAGTGTGAATCTGGCGACATACAACTAACCAGCTATTACAGCCGCCACACTCTGTTGATTAACCTGTCGATGCTGGTGGCCACAGTGGGAACATTTGCCATGATCTGGGGAATGGTTCTGAAAGGGATGACCCGTTCCCAGGACACTCACTGAGCTTTTGCACTCTAGACTATTCCCAGCAGAGCCACTCAGGCACAGCACTTTTTGAACTTGGCGCCAGAACCGCACGGACAGACATCGTTGCGCCCGGGTTGCAGCCTGAGCCACTGCGGCTGGCCATCCAGGTACTTCCAGCCGTCCGCTTGCTTCACAAACCGAGACTGCTCAATCAGCTGGTGCCAGCCATCTTCCGCCTGAAAAGTCGCCGCGAAGGTCACCTGGCCTTCATCACCAGACTCCGATGCCTGCTGAACCTGCAATTGAGTCCAGCGCGTGCCCGCTTCGGTGAACGGGCCTTGCGGACAGGTATCCGGGTGCCAGCTCTGCTGAATGTAGTCATCCAGCCCCAGCGCGAATGCACTGAAGCGTGAACGCATCAAAGCCTCTGGCGATTCCGCCGGCGTACCATTGTGTAACCGCTGACAGCAAGCCGCGTAGCCTTGTTGGCTACCGCAAGGACACAACACTGTCATTGCATTTGCCCGCGCACAGCACCCAGCAATCGGGTCACCGCCTGATCCAGTTTTGAACTCTGCTTGCCTGACGTGAACACCGACATCATGCGGTCACGCATGCCAGGCAGGCTCATCATGTCGGCCACCAGCGCGTTGAATACGTCGTCGCCACCGGCGTTGGAAGCCAGCACTTCGAGAAAGTCGAGCAACAGATCACCGCTCAAATCAGCCCAACAACGGCTGGAAATCGCCGCCAGCACTTCCACCTGCACCGCTTGCGGATGGCGCAAGATTGCCGCCAGCAACAAATGCCGTTGCTCCAGATTCTGGCTGTGCGACAGCGCCCGCGCGAAGGCCGCCAGGTCATTGGCCGTAGCTCCGGCCTTGATCACCGCCGCCAAACGATCATTCACCGCCGTCGTCACATCCTGAGCCGCAGCAATGTTCTCCATAAAGCCCAGCACCACGTTTAATGGCACGGTCGGCAGGTATGGAATGGCACGGGCAAGCAATGCTTCGTTGTTGTCCTTGTCGTGATTAGCAACCACTTCAGCCAGACCTTGCAGGCCCAGCTGCTGCCAGTTTTCCCAGCCTATATCACCCGCCAGGTAAGCCCGTGTGGTGTCGTAGAAGCGGCTGCTCTCAGCACCCAATTGGCGCCCGGCCAAAGCGTGGAAAAACGCCATCCGGTTGCCATCCGGTTTGAAGCTAAACGGTGCCTCACCTTCGCCCTTGTCGGCTTCCGGGCTGGCCATACGCTGGGCAATGTAGCGAACAAAGCCATCACGGGCCTGAGCGTCCAGCAAGCCTTGCTCATCAAGAGGCAGTTTCAAAAACCAGATGGCGTGTTGGCCCGGTTCGTTCGGGTGCCAGCTCAGCAAGCCCAACCATGCGTGCTTCAAATAAGGCGACGGGTACGGGCGCTTTTGCTGCTCGATATCGTCGAACAGTCCCGCATCCAATGACTGGATACGACGACCCATATCGAAAATACACAAGTTGGCGCCACGCTGGCGAACCAGTTCTGAAATGGTCACAGAAAGCCTCGTCAAACCCTGAATGGAAAGCGGCGCAGTGTAGCAGATGCGATAGCCACTGACTGCACCGTGCATTTCAACCGGCCGGGCTGCGGGTTACCATGGCCGCCCCAAGAGGATTTTCTGGAGCAAGATATGATCGTCAGTATTGCCGCACTGTTGGCCGGTTTTCTGCTGGGAGGCGCGTTGGTGAGCTTCTGGCTGAGTCAGAAATGGAAACAACAAGTGGCAGCGGCCGAACAAAGCCTGAAAGAAATCGCCGAGCAACACAAAGCCGAGCAACAGCAAAGCAAGGAGTTGCAACAACAGGTAGCTGACCTCACCTGGCAACTGAACGAAGCCAACAAAACCAACCGCTACCTGCAAAGTCGTCTGGACGGTAACGCCCAAAACGACAACTGATCAGAATGCCGCCGATTGCAACGACGCCCGTTTTTGCTTGGCCATTCGGGTGATCAGTCGGCGCGCCAGATCGGCCGACTTTTCGCCCGGATTGCTGGTCACTGTCGCGGTCATCAACGACAACTCGCCAATGCCTGGCCATTCAGTTTCGCCCAGATGACGCCGAATCCGCTCCATCAGCACAATCGCGCCGTCTTCGGGACAATCCGGCAACATCAGCACAAACAGGTCGTCTCGCTGGCGAAATACTTCGTCACCGGCACGCACATCATCTTGCAAAGCTCTGACAAACGCGGGCCACAACCGCGAGAACAGCCGCACATTGGTCTGACTCTTGAGCTGCTCGTAATCGTCAACCTGAAAGCCAATCAGCGACAGCTGCTTGCCGTTGTAACCGCTGCGCAAGAGCTCCTGCTGTACCATCGGTTCCAACTGCCGCTCGGTATAAGCCAGCGATTCCCAATCCTTCAACGCCAGCGCATTGAGAGACGCATCCCGCATTCGCACCATCACTGCATAACACGCCACCGAACCGGTAATCATGGCGTACTGAGCGGTGCCTTGTAATGCCAGCAAAGGGTCAACCGACAGCAGCCCTATCAGCAAGACCAGAGCGCACAAACCGGCCGCAAACACATGGGCGACTTTTTCTCGCAAGCAAAAATACCCCACCAACGGCGGCATCAGAATCTGGTGCCACACCAACTGCGGATACTGTGGCAACAAGCACAAGGCACCGGCGGCACAGATCACCAACGCAGGCAGCACCACGGAATCGTTGTGGGATTTATGCTTACGCCACCACAGCAGCAGCGCCGCCAGCAACAGCACCGGTATCAACACCATTTGCCACAACACCTTGTCGTAGCGACCCAGCATAAAGTCCTCGAAGGTGTTCCAGCTGTACACCAGCACCATGAATACCAACACACTGCAACGCAGCAACGGCTGCTGGCGGTGTCGTTCAGCGACTGAAATCATTCACCGCCTCCTCAATCCGAGCCAACAGTGATTCCTGATCGTCATCCGGCTGGTAATGCAAGGCCACCATCGGCAGCTCGTCCGGATTGCCCAGTACCGGCGCCATGCGGGTTTCGATCATTTGCATATCGAGGCTTTTGCCATGAGGCATCAGCACCACAAAATCTTCGGAATCCAGCTTGTAGACCTTGTGAAACGGCAGCGCGTACTGACGCAGGGCATCAGCAATATCACAAAGGTGCTGCTCCAATACTTCCCGCCCCTGGGTTTTCCACGGCTGCGGAATCACCACCACCGCCAGCAGCAGACGGCTGGTTTGACGGTCGGCACGAGGAATTTCCTTGGCCAGATCCTCAATCAACTGACGCTCGGTGTAAGCCCCGGTTTGCGGGTCCTGACCCAGTTGCGCCAGCATGTGTGCTTCGCCCCGGTCGTTGAGCCAGCCAAAACACAGCGCAGTTGCAGCACTGACCAGATAAGTCGTCAGAATCTGACCTCGAGCGCCCAGATCCCCCATCAGCACCAACACCGAAAACAGCGCCGAAAACACCGCAATGGCCATCGCCGCATGCGCCCAGCGCACAGCAAACACCAAATAGAAAGGCAGCCAATAGGCAGCATGAACCCCTAACAGGTCTTCCATAACGCCAGATATGGTCCAACCCGCCAGCGCAATCACCACCAGCCATTCCGGCCAACTGCTGTCGAACGGGCGGTCGCGCCATAAAAGAAAACCGCCATAGGCGGCCAGCAACGCTGCCAGCCCACCAAGACTGATGGAGTCCAGCGTGCTGGTTTGCAGATAGTCGACCAGCGCCAGCACCGACAGCGCTGCGGCCATTAATAAACAGTAGGTTGCCACCAGCCGGATCGACTGATGCCTGAGAAAATAGGGATTATGCTTGCCTGTGAGCATACGCTCGCTGTCCTTGGTTACCCGTTTGATCGCCCGTTCTATTAACAGACAACGGCCGGATCTGATGTTGAATTCCACCTTCGGGGTGGCCTGAAATCCGCCGCGGATTTGCACGTGCACTGCGCGTTACCTGTCGCCGCCCCTCATGTATACTAGTCCACTTTTGTATCCGCGACTCAACGCGATTTTGACCGATCAGGTGTAATAATGGATGTAAGCCAATACATGCTGGAGCTGGGCCAACAGGCTCGCGAAGCCGCCACCAAGATTGCCCGTGCTTCCACCAGCAACAAGAACAAGGCACTGCTGGCCATTGCCAACAACATTCGTGAACAACGCGAAGCCTTGCGTCAGGCCAATGTTGAAGACCTCGAAAACGGCCGCCAGAAAGGGCTCGACGCCGCTTTGCTGGACCGTCTGGAACTGACCGACCCGCGCATCGACACCATGATCGAAGGTCTGGAACAGGTCGCATCCCTGCCCGACCCGATTGGCGAAATCACCGACCTGAAATACCGCCCAAGCGGCATTCAGGTCGGCAAAATGCGCGTGCCACTGGGCGTTATCGGCATCATTTATGAAAGCCGCCCCAACGTCACCATCGAAGCCGCCAGCCTGTGTCTGAAGTCCGGCAATGCCACCATTTTGCGTGGCGGCTCCGAGTCCATCGCCAGCAACCGCTTCCTGGCGGGTTGCATCAGCGCCGGTCTGAAAGCCGCCGGTTTGCCGGAAACCACCGTACAGGTGGTTGCAACCACCGACCGCGCTGCCGTTGGTGAGCTGATCACCATGCCGGACTACGTCGACGTAATCGTACCCCGTGGCGGCAAAGGCCTGATTGAGCGCATCAGCAACGATGCCCGCGTGCCGGTCATCAAGCATCTGGATGGCATTTGCCACGTGTTTATCGACGCCGCCGCCGACAAGGCCAAGGCGATGAACATCGCTATTAATGCCAAGACCCATCGCTACGGTACCTGCAACACCATGGAAACCCTGCTGGTGCACCAGCAAGTGGCGGCCGACATCCTGCCGGAACTGGCCGATGCCTACAGTGGCCTGGGTGTGGAACTGCGCGGGTGCGAACAATCCCGCGCCATCGTTTCCAGCATGAAGGTTGCCACCGACGAAGACTGGGACACCGAATACCTGGCGCCGATTCTGGCGGTAAAAGTGGTGGCCGATATCGACGAAGCCATTCGTCATATCAACCGTCATGGCTCCCACCACACCGACGCCATCATCACCGAAAACTACAGCCTGACCCGTCGTTTCCTGACCGAAGTCGATTCCGCTTCCGTCATGATCAACGCCTCGACTCGCTTTGCCGACGGCTTTGAATACGGTCTGGGCGCTGAAATTGGCATTTCCACCGACAAGATCCACGCCCGGGGCCCGGTGGGTCTGGATGGCCTGACCTCACAAAAATACGTGGTCTTCGGCAACGGGGAAGTGCGCAAATAATGACGGCTGCAAGCGCGCCGTCGGCCCATTGGGCCATTCTCGGCGGCACTTTCGACCCGGTGCACGTTGGTCACCTGCGTATTGCCCTGCAACTGCGTGACGCCGGTTTCGACAAGGTGTTGCTGATGCCCAACCGCATTCCGCCGCACCGTCCAAGCCCGCAAGCCAGCAGCGAACAGCGGCTGGCCATGTTGCAGTTGGCCACCGCCGGACTCGATGGCATCGACGTCAGCGATATCGAACTGCAACGCCCCGAATGCAGCTACAGCGCCATTACGCTGGAAGTGCTGCGTCAGGAACATCCGGGAGTCTCTTTTACCTGGGCGATGGGCACCGACGCCTGGTTCAGCTTCGACCGCTGGCACCGTTGCGACGACATTCTCAAGATGGCCAACCTGCTGGTCATCAGCCGCCCTGGCGACAGCCAGCCGCTGGCGCCATGGCAATCCCAGCAATGGCATAAACGCCGTGCCACTCTGGAGGAATTATTAGCCTCCGACCACGGCTCCATTTGCCAACAAACACTGCCGGGACTCGACATTTCTGCCACAGGCTTGCGAAAAGCCCTGTCAAAAGGCGACAATGTTCGGTTCCTCACTCCAGACTCCGTGCTGGAGTACCTTACTCAACAACAACTTTATCGATAAACAACGAATGCAAACCGAACAAATCAAAGATCTGGTTATTGACGCGCTGGATGATATGAAGGCCAAAGATATCACCGTTCTGGACGTACGCGGTCGTACCTCCGTGACCGACTGGATGGTGATCGCCACGGGTACTTCCAGCCGCCACGTCAGCGCCGTTGCCGGTAACGTTGAAGAAAAAACCAAGGATGCCGGCCTGCGTCCAAACGGCACCGAAGGCCGCTCCTCTTCCGATTGGGTACTGATCGACCTGATCGACGTGGTGGTCCACGTCATGACCGATCAGGCTCGTCAGTTCTACGACCTGGAACGCCTCTGGGGTGAACCTGCCGACGCCGGCAAGGGAACCGCTCAGGAATGAAAATCCGCCTGCTGGCGGTAGGCCAGAAGATGCCCTCCTGGGTAACCGAAGGCTATCAGGAATACGCCAAGCGGTTACCGGCAGACTGCGCGTTGGAACTGGTGGAAATTGCACCAGGCCACCGCAGCAAGAGCAGCAGCAAGGAAAAAGCCATGCAGCAAGAGGCTGACGCCCTGCGTAAAGCCTTGAGACCGCAGGAACTTCTGCTGGCGCTTGATGTTAAAGGAAAGCCCTGGTCTACCGAACAGCTCGCCGATGAACTGAAACAATGGCGAATGGACGGTCACGACGTCGCCCTGATCGTCGGCGGACCAGACGGCATTCACCCGGAACTGCTGCAAATGGCACGCAAACGTTGGTCGCTATCCAGCCTGACGTTGCCGCACCCACTGGTGCGGGTGGTTGTAGCAGAACAGATATATCGTGCATGGACCCTGCTACAGGGTCATCCGTACCACAAATGAGGCAAGCATGTGGGAGCAATCCTTTCGCGACAAATCGGCTGAAATCAGGCTGTTTCGCTCCCGCGCCATCATTCTCGCAATCGTTATCACCCTGATGCTGGCGGGTCTGGGATGGCGAATGGCGCATCTGCAGATCACCCTCTACGACAAGTATCAGAACCTGTCGGAAAACAATCGCATCAAAATTCAGCCTCTGGCACCCAAACGAGGCCTGATTTACGACCGCAACGGCGAACTGTTGGCCGAAAATGTGCCAACCTACAGCGTCACACTGGTGCCGGAGAAAGTCCCCGACATCGAAGAAACGCTGAACTTCCTTGATGACCTGATTGGTGTCAGCGAGCGCGACCGCGAGCAATTTGAGCGGCGCCGTGAATTGCGCCGACGCCCTTACGACCCGGTGGTGGTGCGCCACAAGCTGACCGAGGACGAAATCGCCAAGGTCATGGTTAACCGCAACTACCTGCCAGGCGTCGACGTTGAAGCACAGCTGGTGCGTCACTACCCGCAAGGGGAAACCTTCGCCCATGTGCTGGGTTATGTTGGCCGTATCAACCAGCGCGAACAAAACCAGCTGGATGCAGACCCGGATACCGAACGCCGCTACAGCGCCAGCCGTTATATTGGCAAGCTGGGTGTCGAGAAGCACTACGAAAGCGACCTCCACGGTGAACCCGGCTATCAGAAAGTCGAAACCAATGCCCGTGGCCGCATCACCCGCGTACTGGAGCAGGTTGATCCCACCCCGGGAGAGGACATCACCCTGCACCTGGACGCCCGCATGCAGCGTCTGGCCAGTCAGTTGATGGAGGGGCGCCGTGGTGCTGTGGTGGCCATTGAAGTGAAAACCGGCGGTATTCTGACCATGTACAGCAACCCCGGCTTTGATCCCAACCTGTTTGTCACCGGCATATCGCACAAGGATTACAACGCCCTGCGCGACAACCCCGACCTACCGCTATTCGACCGCTCGATTCGGGGCCGATACCCACCAGCCTCCACGCTCAAGCCATTCCTCGGCCTCGGCGTTGTCGACATGGGCGTTGCCAGCTGGAGCCAGACCATCAACGACTACGGCTCCTTCCAGCTGCCTAATAGCGAACGAGTGTACCGGGACTGGAAGCGTCAAGGCCATGGCAAGGTAGATCTGAAGCGCGCCATCGTTGAATCCTGCGACGTCTATTTCTACGACATGGCCGTGAAGATGGGCATCGACCGGATTCATCCGTTCCTGCAAGGTTTCGGCTTTGGCCAACGTACCGCGCTCGATGTCGACAACACCTATTCAGGCCTGCTGCCGGGACGAGAGTGGAAACAGGCAACTCGTCGTTCGCACTGGTACGCCGGAGACACCGTCAACCTCGGCATCGGTCAGGGCTATATGCAGGCCACACCACTACAGCTGGCCACCGCCACTGCCGTGATGGCAAACCGTGGCAAGTGGGTCGCCCCGCGCCTGATGCTAAGCCACAGTGGCGATACTACCATCGACGAAAGCACAACCCCGCCAGATGTGGTGCTGAACAACGAGAAAAACTGGGATCGTATGTTCAACGCCATGCAAAACGTTGTCGAAGGCACCCACGGCACCGCCCGTGCGCTGCTGCGCAAACTGGAACACCCGATTGCGGGTAAAACCGGTACCGCACAGGTGGTGGGTATTGCCCAGGATGCCGAGTACGACTCCGAAGCCCTGCGCGAGCGTCTGCGTGACCACGCCTTGTTTGTGGCCTTCTCTCCGGTCGACGACCCACAAATTGCGGTCGCAGTGATCGTTGAAAACGGCGAATCCGCAGGCCGTACATCAGCGCCGATTTCTCAGGCACTGATTAACTTGTACCTTGGTGGAGGCGAAGGCGAGTGAAGTCATCGGATTTTTCACGCACTCTGGAAACCGGCTCACTGGCGGGTTACAAACGCGGCCGTGCAGCATTGGCGCACGTCCACCTCGACCTGATTCTGTTACTGCTGCTGGTGCTACTGGGTGCCACCGGCTTGCTGATTCTGTACAGCGGCAGCGGCCAAAGCAGCTCCATGGTGATTCGTCAGGCCATTCACTTTGGCATCGGCACCGTGGGCATGATCATCGCCGCCCAGTTTCCACCCCGCTTTTACCAGCTGGTTGCTCCATGGGCCTATCTGATTGCGCTGGCGGCTTTGGCCGGTGTGTTGGTGGCCGGTGTTGGCGCCAAAGGAGCACAGCGCTGGCTGGCACTGCCGGGACTGCCCCGCTTTCAGCCCTCCGAATTGGTGAAGCTGATTTTGCCTTTAACGGTAGCCTGGTACATGGCCCGTCGGCCGATTCCACCGACCATCCTGGACTTGCTGAAAGCCGCGGTGATCATCTTTGTGCCCACCGTGATGATTCTCAAACAGCCCGACCTCGGTACCTCATTGCTGATTTCAGCCTCCGGTTTGCTGGTGCTGTTTTTTGCTGGCATGTCGTGGAAACTGATTGGCACTCTGGTGGCTCTAGTAGCCGCCAGCGCACCGGCCATGTGGTTCTTTGTGATGCACGGATACCAGAAGCAGCGGGTGCTGACATTCCTGAATCCGGAAAGTGATCCGCTGGGCGCTGGCTGGAACATCATCCAGTCGAAAACCGCCATTGGTTCCGGCGGCATCGAAGGCAAAGGATTCCTGCAGGGCACCCAGTCACAGCTGGAATTCCTGCCCGAAAGCCACACCGACTTCATCATTGCGGTACTGGCTGAAGAACTCGGCCTGATTGGCGTTTGCCTGCTGCTGGCGCTGTATTTCCTGATCATTGTGCGCTGCCTGATTCTCAGCAGCCGCTGCGAAACATTGTTCGGGCGCTTGCTGGCCGGTAGTCTGTCGGTCACCTTCTTCATCTATGTGTTTGTAAATATCGGCATGGTGAGCGGAATTTTGCCGGTCGTGGGTGTCCCACTACCATTGGTAAGTTATGGCGGCACCTCGGTGGTCAGTTTGCTGGCCGCCTTTGGATTGATCATGTCCATGGCAACCCACCGCAAGCGTTAAAACAACAAAGCGTCACAGGGATTCAATATGAAGACTTTGCAGAAAATGGTTATGGGAATGGGTTTGGCAGCCAGCGTCATCGGTGTATCCGCTGCCAACGCAGGTTACGACACCCATCCGAAGTTCGAGCAGTTTGCGGACGAACTGGAAAAGGAATATCAGGTGCCGCGCGAAGAAGCGCGCCAATGGCTGTCACAGTCGAAAAAGCAGCAATCGGTATTGGATGCCATTTCCCGTCCGGCTGAAAAAACCATGGAATGGGATCGCTATCAGGACATCTTCCTGACCGAGAAACGCATCCAGCAAGGCAAGGAGTTCATGGTCAAATACCAGGACTTGCTGGCTGGTGCGCAAGAAAAATACGGTGTGCCACCGCACATTATCTCCGCCATCATTGGCGTTGAAACCTACTACGGCCAGCGTCAAGGCAACTACCGGGTGCTGGATTCACTGGCAACGCTGGCGTTCGATTACCCCAAGCGTCCGATCTTCTGGCGCGAGCTGAAAGCCTTCTTTGCCGTTGCCGAAACCGAAGGCATGGACCCGGCCACCATGAAAGGCTCCTACGCAGGCGCCATGGGCTATGGCCAGTTTATTCCGACCAGCTTCCTTGCCTACGCCGTGGATGGCGATGGCGATGGCAAACGTGACCTGTGGGGCAATCCGGCAGACGCCATCTACAGTGTTGCCAACTACTTCAACCGTCACGGCTGGAAAAGTGGCGAGGACGTGATTCAGCGGGTTCATGTTTCCGGTGACCAATACGAAGACGCCGTCAACGACAGCCTCAAGCCGAAGTGGACCGTGGCCCAACTGAAAGCCAAAGGGGTGACACCAACAGAAGCCGTTGAAGATGATGCCGATGCCAGCCTGGTCAAACTGATTGGCAAAAACGGTGCTGAATTCTGGCTCGGTGAATACAACTACTATGTGATTACTCGCTACAACCACAGCCGCCTGTACGCCATGGCGGTTTATCAGTTGAGTGAGGCACTGCGATCGTGAAACTCTGGTTCACCGTCCTACTGCTGCTGGCACTGAGTGCCTGCAGCAGTCGCTATCAGCACAAGAACGACTTTACCCCGCCTGAACACCCCGACCCCACCAGTGTTGCAGAACCCACACCCAAACAGGAGCCAATGGCGGTAATGGGCAATGGCCCTACCTATAAGGTACTGGGCAAGCAATATACCGTGATGGACAACCCGACGGTGTTTAACCAGAGCGGCATCGCCTCCTGGTACGGCATGAAGTTTCATGGTCACGCAACGTCCAGTGGCGAAATCTACGACGTGTATCAATACACCGCAGCCCATAAAACGCTGCCGCTGCCAAGTTATGTCCGGGTGACCCGCACAGACAATGGCAAAAGCGTCGTTGTGCGCGTTAACGACCGAGGCCCGTTTCACGAAGGCCGGGTCATTGACCTGTCTTACATCGCCGCCATGAAAATCGGTCTCGACAAGGACGGTACTGCACCGGTCAAGGTTGAGCTACTGATGCCACCCGGCAATGAAAAGGTGCGTTGGGTACAGGTTTACGCGCTGTCGGATAAGGCACGCGCCAGCCAACAGGTGGCCGACTTGCAGCAATCACTGAAACCTCTGGCCTGGCCAGTTGAGCTGCACTCGGAAATGCAAAACCAGAAAATGCTGCACAAGGTACGCATTGGCCCGGTGCCGGATGGCACAGACCTGCAGCAGGTGCTGCAACGGTTGCGGGAAATGGGCATCAACAAGCCAGTAATTCTGGCCAGCCATCAGCTGGATGGCTCGAAAGTGCTCAAGTAGAGAATTCCAAACCGGCCTCACGATAGCCCCCGCCGCTATCAGACCTTACCGGAGTGCCTGTAAAACACAAAAAAAGGGCCATGACCAAACTGGTCAGGCCCGTGGCAAGGGTACTCAGCGCAGAAAACAGGTTGGCAAGAACAGCGGCTTATTCGCCTGTGCCGTGCTTGCGGATATCCTTACGAACGGCCATATAAACACCGCCAAAAAAGGCGCAGGTAAGGCCGACAATGATCAATCCGGAAAGAACGACTTCATCCATAAACATAGTGGGTTACCTCTCGTCTTTTGTTGTTTGAGGGTGTTGGCCGTGTCAATGAATTAACAATAGCAGCGCACGAGCGGTTGCCATTGACGTATATCAAACGGATTCTGGCGCTGAAACGAATTGGCGAAGCTCTGTTGATACACATCAAAAGAGTGTGATGAGTGAACGATCGACGGGTTCCAGCAAGAGAAACTGGCCCGGTTTTATCAGGTGATGATGGGCCAGGACGGCCGCACCACGCCCGCACTGTGACGGTTTACACAAGTACGGTGTGATGGCCTACACGAACTGTCTGTGACAATTGGTACAAAAGCGACTTTATAGTTATCAGACTCGTCATTTGCACCAAAACACGACAGATTGTCTGCTAACGGTATTTACTGCACCACAAAACGACAACGATTGTCGTTAACCACTAACGATACGACCACGGTATACACGGGTCGATGGCCCAATACGCTCACGGTCGTCGATCATGACAGTCGCACCGCGATAGGTTTTGGTACCGGTTGGCACCTGCCCTGTGGGTTCGGTCGTCGGCAAAAATTCTTCCACCAGAGCCAGTAAATCCTCACTAACCCCGCTTCTTACCAGTGTTCTCAGGTCCTGCTCGAGCGTTGGCGAGTCATAATGAATGACGCAATTTTGTTCTTCTTTTGCCAACTTTTTGATTTTTTGCAGCAGCGCGATGCTGGTACGGTTGAACTCAAACATGGTGTTCCCCCCTTGGAATACATCCAGAGAGTTGCAACCCTCATACCATTCTGCGACGAATCAACCGATTCTGTTCATCGCAGCGTTCGAGCTGGCGTTCAATGTGACCCACAAACTCAGCCGCGATGCATTCCCAACTGATCGCCTCTGCGGTAGTACGTGCCCGATGACCGGCCTTGACCAGATCAGAATCGAGCATTCGCTGGCTGGCTTCAATAAAACCGGATTCATCATCAGGTGCTGCCAGTTCGCCATCTTTGCCGGACGTCACGTGCATATGAGCGGCGGCCATATCAAAGGCAACAACCGGCAAGCCACTGGCCATGGCTTCAAGGGTCACCAACCCAAAGGTTTCAGTCAGGCTCGGAAACACAAACAGATCAGCAGACGCATAATGCCGAGCCAGTGCCTCACCGGTTTGCACCCCTGCCAGAATCACTTGCGGATATTGCTGCTGAACTTCGGCTTTGAGCGGCCCATCTCCAACCATCACCAACGTCAGATTGGGCTGGCTTTGCTTCAACGCGCTCCAGGTCTTTAACACCAGTGGAATGTTCTTTTCAGCGGCAATCCGGCCAACGTACAGCATTACCTTGCCATCTCCTCCACCCAACCACTGCTGACGCAGAGCCGGGCTGCGACGGCGCGGATGAAACAGCGTGCAATCCACCCCATGAGGCAGAACGTCCACATTATTGAAACGCGACTGCCGCAGAAAACGGGCGACTTCTTCTGACGGCACCAGTGTCCCGGCCGTACGATTATGGAAACGCCGCAGCCAATTCAGCGTCAGGGTCTTGATCCAGCCCATGCCGTAGTAGCTGCTGTAACGATGGAAATTGGTGTGAAAGGCGCTCAATACCGGAATATTGCGCTGACGAGCCAGTTTCAGGGCCGAATTACCCAAAGGGCCTTCCGTAGCAATGAACACGAATTCCGGCTGAAAACGCTCCCAGGCATCTCTGATGGTATTGGGGGCAGGCAAACCGATTTGCAGGTCGGGGTACATGGGAATGGTGACACCGCGACACCACACTTCCTCGATTTCGGGCTTCCAGTCAGAACGTGGACGGGTCCGGATTAACTGAATATGAAACCGCTCAGGGTCCAGTGCACTGATTAATTGGCGCAAGGAGTTGGCCACACCGTTCACATCGGGAACGTAGGTTTCAGTGATGATGCTGATACGAAGCTGGGACATGCCGGTAACGCTCTGACCAAATCAGCAGAGTGTGCCTGCATGGGAATGACACTTTGATGAAGAGCGCCTTCTCAATAACGTTCTTGTAGCGCCATGAGCTTGTAGCGCCATGAGAGGGAGAGGACAGTGGAGTTAACAGACAGAAAAACGTACGGACAGAGCCGAGAAACACAGCCGCAAAACAAGTGATTGAGTAGCAGTAGCAAGAGCAGTAGAGGTGGTAGCGTTAAATGCAGCAGTAGCAGTACCAATACAGGTAAAACCAAATACAGAAGTTTGGCCGTCTAAAGGGCTTGCAAAACGGATTGCCCAACGGCTTTCAAGCCAGCCTTTACTCCCTGGTCCACCCATTTGCCCTCACATTCTTCACACATTCATATACACATGCGTGCTGGCAGAAGCCAACGTCGGGGAAGAAGACCGAAGCCTGAGGCTCCGGTTTCCGGAAGAGTTGCCAGGTTACATCAATGAGCCAGTTCGGCTTCCTTGGCGTCTTCACCCAGCTTGGCCAGACGGTAGCGCAGCTGACGTGGCGTCAGCCCCAGCACCTTGGCTGCCATGGTTTTGTTGCCATTGCACTTTTCGATAGCAGCGTGGATATCATCCAGCTCGCTTTCCTGCACACGCTGATAAGGACGGGCGTACAGGGTTTTGAAATTTGGAACCACCTGGGTCGCCAGCACCTGAGCGATTTGAGCCCCCAGACAGCGCACCAGATTCAGGTCAACACTGTCGAGTTGCTCGCCACGCAGGTCCATCACCAGTACAGCCAGTACCGACTGACGAATGGTCAGGGGAACCAGCAGGCAACGATCCTGGGCACTCAGGGAGCAGGAAGCGGCGTTAACGGATTCCGGACGCTCACTGCCTTCCTTGATCACCAGCCATTCGCGGGATTCAAACAGACGACACAGGGCGTGCTGTACAGCAAAGCTGTAAACACCATTGGAAACACCGGTTGAACAAAATGCAGCCTTGAAGCGGCTTGGGGAGTCCGGCATCGCAATGGATACATTGCGTAGACCGGAACTTTCGGAAATCAGCATCAACAGGCGCTGGATGCTTTCTTCATCCTGATAACGTCCTTCGATAATGTCAGTCAAACCATTCAGCCACAGCGCAGCGTTAGCCTTTGGTTGGCGATAGTCTTGCATTTCAGCGATCTTATACATGGGCAACTCCTCCTTTACCCCTGCTATCGCAAACTCCATACCAGCTCTTTGCCAATGACGACTTTTTTTACATTTTGAATCGTTAGACCGTCGCATTTCGCCATTTAGGTCATAATTCAATCACCTTTTACCCGAATTCTATCAACCAGAGTGACAATCCTGTCTTTCACACCCCGATAAAAATTAGACTTATCAATATCAATTTATTGAATTATCAAGTTTGCGCACTTGAATTGCACAACAAGCAATCACAATGACATGAATGCGGTTCAAAAATAGTGCAATCAGGGAACCCTGCCCACCAAACGCCTCTAGGGACCCTCTGAATAACCAGGTGCCCGCTCTGGATGGCAGGGCGACGCTGAATCACGAAGCTTATTTGCAGGCCTGACGAGTCAAGTCAAAAATCAGCGACACAGAGTCAGCAATGCCCTGTCATCCCCTTAGGGCGCGGCCTGCAGGCCGCCAGAACGGTGTTGGCGAACTTGGAAAGACTCGGCCGGACAGGTCAGCCATTCCGCTGCATTCGCCGCCTTGTTCTGACAGCCAGCAGGACACGCGCACGACTGCATGGATGCAGGAGGTAGGGCGAAGCAGGAGCCAGAGCCGAGAGCTGTGCAGAGTTATTCAGAGGGTCCCTAGCAAGTTCATTCTGGGACAACCAGTTAATAAGCGAGTGTATGAGCAAAGCAGCAACAAGAAGGGGTAGAAGATAAAAAGAGAGAAAAAGAAAGAGGGATAAATAGAGGGCAACAAAATCAGGCAGCAGATCCGGACCGAGTGAAAGAACCGGAAAGCACCCGGCGCGCAATCCACTCGCCTTTACGCTAGCGCTAACTGTTTACACCAGCACCACCAGCGCCCTGTAAACGGGCAGTGCCATCAACAGTCAGGCAATTCCCGGATCGTCGTCTGGCAGATACTCTTTCTTCAACCAACGAGAAAAGAAGCGGCAGGCGTCGTGAGTCGTCAGAATGCCCGCCAGCTTTTCGTTTTTCATCACGATGACGGCGTTGAGGCCTTCCTCCCCCATGCCCGTCAACACAATATCCAGCCGGGTGTGCAGATCGACCTTGGCAAACCGGCGGCGGCACAAATCACCAGCGACCAATTCCTCAAAGTCCTGATCGTCATGTCCGGGGCTTTGCGCCAGTTTGATGTCTTCACCGCTTAACAGCCCCACCACTTGCTTGCCGCCCATCACCGGCAGGTGATGGCATTGATGCTCTTTCATCAGATCGAGGGCTTCGGCAAGTGGAGTACTTTCCTCGACGTGTACCGGAAAGGCCGTCATAACTTCGGTAATGGTAGGCATGTGACGCATCGTGTGACTCTCCGAATGGTGCCGGGGCATCTGTTTAGTCCGGCTGGACTACTGAGTATCCTGGACGTGTTAAACCCCAATACGACCGAGGGTTTCGACGATCTGGCGCAGCACTTCCGACAAGGTCGGATGATCCTGCTCAAAATCGAGCGCCAATCGCTGCACGCCTTCGGTCAGCTCGCCGTGATCGGTCAGCTCCATCAACTCGATATCTGCCGCAATCTTGCGCAGCATCTCAGCCGACTCGGCATCTATTTTCGGGTTGTCTGCCAATTCCTGATGCAGTTGGCCCAGCTGGTCTTTCAGTTCATCCGTCATCATTCACTCCCCTTTTTGATCGAGTCTAGGCAAGCTTTGCGGGTTTTCCCATGACGCAGGCCACGTTTGAGGACTCTGACACAGGTCCGGCGCAAGAATCTGTAACCTTGCCGTTACTTTGGGATGATTTTCGTAAGGGATTGGTTCCGACCGATTCGAGGAATTCTGTCGAGCAGTGTCATCGGGCAAGGTGGCACGAATGAGGTGGAAGGAATAGGGAAACGCAGAAGGGACGCACGGGTCCGGGGCAGAGAGCCCCGAACTCGCGTTAGTCAATCAGTAGGTTGCCTGACAGAACACCGGCATTTGGCCATCGTGGCCCAGCTCACGCACAGCGGCAAAATTGGCGTAATCACCAATGTACAACAGTGGCGCATGACGCAAATCCAGTCGCAGTAGCTCCGGTGCCAACATGCGCAAGGCGTTCATCAGCATACTGTGACTGGCGGCCAGCGGGACCCAGGCTTCGTTTTTACCAGACAAACTTCGCAATACACCTAGTAAGGTGGCCGCACATTCGCCCAAACTGC
Organism: Oceanobacter sp. ABM4_470; assembly: GCF_056158645.1. NCBI lineage: Bacteria > Pseudomonadati > Pseudomonadota > Gammaproteobacteria > Oceanospirillales > Oceanospirillaceae > Oceanobacter > Oceanobacter sp. ABM4_470. The sequence continues at coordinate 432,542 of NZ_JBSWTR010000001.1, read as the reverse complement.
GGGTGCAATCGAGATACACCAAATTCAGCGTTTGAGCCAAAGGCAGGTGATAGAAGTTTGCCATGTGGACGACGGTCGGCATCAGGTTTTCAGCAAACAGCTTGATCTTGCGATCCCCTTCCGTCTTTTCTATATCTGTTGAGTCAGGTGCCACAGTTGTATTGAGCAGGCGGACTTGCCAGCCTGCTGACGTCGCTGCCGAGGCGGCTATTTGAGCGGGATAGCAAATGCCCAAATTTTGCGCAGCTTCCATTTTTCCTCCGATCGCGCGGCTAACCGCGCAATGTCACTGTTTAGTTTCAATCTAGCAGTGGATACTGCACATGCAGTGCCAAGTGGAGAAAATCGGAGAAAATGGTCAAAAACCCTTACAAATCGAGCAATTCCACCAATACGGTCTTGACGATAAATCCGAGCATGCCCAAGCCCAGTGCAAAAAAGAGCACCGCCATCCCAAACTTGCCCGCTTTTGAGCGTTTTCCCAGATCGTAAATGATGAAGAACATAAAGATGATGAGCACGCCAATGCCAATGGTCATGGCAATATCTTCAAACTGACCGGCGTTCATTCCGCGATCCTCATGTGTTAAAAGGCGCATAATCCTAGCAAACGTGGAATGGGATCGCACTTTCAACCATGACCGACTTTGATCTGTGTATTGTTGGCGCCGGAGTCGTTGGGCTGGCGTTGGCCCGCTCGCTGTCTGCGCACTATTCGGTGCTGGTTATCGAACAGCACGACCGTATTGGCAGTGAAACCAGCGCTCGTAACAGCGAGGTGATTCACGCCGGACTCTACTATCCGGCCAACTCCCTCAAGGAACGGCTTTGCATCCGTGGCCGAAAGCTGTTGTACGACTACTGCCAGACGCACCATGTCGAATACCAGCAAATTGGCAAGCTGATCGTTGCCCCCAGGGCCAATCATCCCAAACTGGCAGCGCTGGCCAGCAACGCCAAACGACTGGGCATTCCGTTAACGCTGCTGGACCGCCAGCAGCTGCATAAAATGGAGCCTGAGGTTGCTGCAGAGGCTGCGCTGTGGTCTCCCGAGACCGGCATCATCGACAGCCACGGTTTAATGATGTCGCTGCTCAGTCAAGCGCAGCAGCAAGGTGCCACACTGACGTTGAATACCCGCTTCCGCTCTGCGCATCCGGTCAACCCTTTCGCCTCCAATAGAGCTGGACAAAAGGAGAAAACGGGGCTTTGGCAGGTCGGCGTCGACACAGCCGATGGGCCGTTTGAATTTAGCTGCAGCACGCTCATCAACAGCGCCGGGCTCAACGCAGTGGATCTCTATCAGGCATTGAATACAACACAGTCAACAGCCCAGCCAAAACAACATAACGAGCCCGAGCTAAAACAGTGGCCAACACGCGGGCACTATTTCAGCTATCAGGGACGTTCGCCGTTTTCACATCTGGTGTATCCACTGCCTGAGCCGGGACTGGCAGGTCTGGGCATCCATGCCACTCTCGACCTCGGCAAGCAATTGCGATTTGGCCCGGACGTGCAGTTTTTAACCCGCTCGCAATATCAGTCTGACCAACGCTACGCTGTGGCTGAAAGCCTGAAAGAACATTTTGCCGCAGCCATTCGCCAATATTGGCCAACGCTGGATTCAACCCGACTGCAACCAGACTACGCCGGTATTCGCCCCAAATTGAGCGGTCCAGGCATGACTGCCCGGGACTTTGAAATCCGAACCCAGCAGGTTCAGCAAGCAACCCTGGTGAACTTGCTGGGCATTGAAAGCCCCGGCTTGACCGCCAGTCTGGCAATCGCCGAGTACGTCACCGAACAGTTGTTAGAAGGCAGAAGTATGTGATACACATCACATAACCAGAAGCGTTTAAACGCCCTTGAAGCCGTGTGAACAGGCGTTAGACACTCGAACGCCACAGATCGCTGCAGGTTTCAGGCGTCGACCTCTACGACGATTCAAATCCACTAAAGAGTAAATTGTCAGTTTGTTTTGACAATTTAGTTATCAAGAAAGCGTATCAAGTAGCGAATCACTGCTAGCCTGAAATGACACGATTGCGTGTAATCCAATTCAGGAGTTCAGATGATCTACCCCTTGCCGAAAGCAGTAATGGCAGATGTAAACGAGGGACACGTGAGTACCATTTTATCTGACAAGGTCAGCATTCCGATTGCTTGTGACCGCTGCGACTGTGAAACCGAATACAGCATTCAGACGCTGAAAACGCTGCCCTCCATCAGTTGTGGACACTGCGGTCACACGCGCAAATTCAGTCAGGCTGAATTTGAGGTGCTGAAACAGTTTTTAATTCAAGCGGGATTCCACTTTTCCAACTGATTGCTTTTACTCCTTTCTACCAACCCCCGACACGACTCTGAATCGCTTGACTCACCCGCTGGCAACCCATTGCCTGCGGCAAGGATGATGGACCCAACAGCCATGGAAAACCGGCTTATTCCTGCCGCAGCGCATTCGCCCAACCGCCTCAAAAACCTACAAACCATTGATATATAACACGTTTTGTTTTTGGCACCGCGTTTGCTTTGTATCAGTATCGGCGAATTGGGGCCCCTCTACAGGTACCAGACACCAGACGCCGTTTCGTATGACGCTGGAGACTGCCGATGTTACTGGGCTCATTAACCAACTATTTGCAAAATCAGGGACCGCTGGCAAGCAGCACGGAAACCGATGCTGCAACAGCCGCCGTGGCCACAAGCCAAAGTAACGAAGCCGTTGCTGATCAGGCTGCAAACAGCGATTATCAGCCGTCCACCCGCGCCATTCTGATCAGCGCCATTGCCACCGATTTTGATGTCGTCAACCTCAAGCCAGAACAGCTATCCGAGCTGCAAACCAACTTGCAACAGTATGGCTTGATCAACCAGAAAGACCTGCTGGCGTTCTCCCAATTGCGCGCCCATATGAGCAACAGCGAAACCTCATCGCTGGAAAGTCTGGATACCATGGTGTCGCAGGAGCAGAGCTACCAGAATCAGCAGTCAGCCAAACGATTACAGGCGTTGTTCCAGAACCTGGCATCGGCACGCACCAGCAACAACCCGGAAGCGGCATAACATAAAGAGGGTAAGGTCTTTCCCCTGACAACACGCTAGCCCTCCTTCTTCTAATCACCGCTCTTTTATCGCTCCACTCAACTGCTCCCGCCAGTCTCTCCTGCTGCTTACTTTCTAGGGGACATCTATTTAATCCGGTGCTCACTCTGGGCTACCGGGTGGTTTCGAATCTCGAAGCCGACTTGCGGGCCTGACGGGTCAAGTCAAAAGTCGGCGACACTGAGTCGAGATCATCCGGCAGCCCCCGCAGGGCGCGGGTTGCCGCTGCCCAGTACTGTGTTGACGAACTTGAAAAGGACTCGTCATTCCACTGCGTTCGTCGCCTTGCACTGAACAACGGCAACACTCGTGCAGAGCCGTGCAGGATTAAATAGATGTCCCCTCTAGCTCAACGATTACTCGCTTTCGCACCGCAGGCTTTCACCCGATTGTCACTCACCGTTCAAGTAACTGTCATACAGCCAGAGCAGAGTATGGAGTCAAATACAGAGAATGTAGCGACCATGACAGAGCAACTGCAGCGCGTCACCATTGTGACTGAAACCTTTGCCCCGGAAATCAACGGGGTGGCCCACACGCTGACCCAGTTGGTAGAAGGCATGCGCGCTCGCGGCATCATGGTGCAAGTGATTCGTCCACGGCAGAACAAGCAAGACCTTTCTTGCTCGGAAGAGAACCTGCAAACGGTCACGTTGCCGGGAATGCCGATCCCCGGTTACAAGGAGCTTCGGTTCGGTGTGCCGTTCACCGGTCGAATCAGCCGCGCAATCAAGCAATTCGCCCCCACCGCGGTGTACGTCGCCACCGAAGGGCCGATGGGTTATTCCGCCGTACGGGCAGCCCGCAAAGCCGGCATTCCGGTGTGGAGTGGCTTTCACACCAACTTTCACCAATACATTGAACACTACCGCTTGCGCGGTCTGGAGCGATTGGCGTATCGCTACCTGCGCCATTTTCACAATCAGACCCACGGCACTCTGGTGCCTACCCGTATACAGCGCGATGAACTGGATGCCCACGGCTTCCACAATGTACGAGTGCTATCCCGTGGGGTGAACAGCGATATGTTCACACCACAGAAACGCAGTGCCGCCTTGCGCAAAGCCTGGGGCGTCAGCGATCAGGATCTGGTGCTGTTGTACGTCGGCCGTATCGCCGGTGAAAAAAACATGGATCTGGCACTGGCAGCCTATCGCCGCCTGCGCAACAGCGACGAACGCGTTCGTTTGGTACTGGTGGGAGATGGCCCGGAGCTACCTCATATAAAAGAGCAATATCCGGAAATCATTTGCTGCGGCATGCGCCGTGGTGACGATCTGGCAACACACTATGCCAGCGGTGATGTGTTCCTGTTTCCCAGCAAGACAGATACGTTTGGCAATGTGGTTACCGAAGCACTCAGTAGCGGCCTGGCCGTGGTCAGCTTCGACTACGCCGCAGGCCATGAGCACATTGTTTCTGGCAAAAGCGGCATGCTGGCACCGTTTGGAGAAGACGAGGCCTTTATCCAACAGGTCGAAATGCTCTCTGACAGCCCTAACCTGCTGACCAATATTCGTCAGGAAGCCCGCCGCCACGCGGAAGGCATTTCCTGGAACAGCATTGTAGATGAGTTTGTTCTGCGCCTTGGTTGCGCCCCTACAAAGGTAACTCAAAATGGCAATCGCAAAGCAGTTACACCCGAAGACAGCGCTACTGTTCAATAAGGCAGATCGCCTCGAACTGAGCCTCTGCCAGTGGATGAACCAACTGGGTTACCACCGCAGCATACGCTTGTTTTTCAAAGGTATCAGCCGTGCAGGCGATGGCGTGTTCTGGTACTCGCTGGCACTGATGCTGCCACTGGTTTACGGCATTGAAGGGCTGGAGGCTCTGGGCCACATGGCCGTACTTGGACTGCTGTGTGTGGGGATTTACAGCCAGTTGAAAAACCGTCTGGTGCGCCAACGGCCATTTATTTCGTTTGATGCCATTCAGGCCCACACAGCACCGCTCGACCTGTACAGTTTTCCATCCGGCCACACCATGAACGCGGTGAACTTTGCCACCCTGATTTGCTGGTTTTTCCCGGAACTGTTCTGGTTGGTTGTACCATTTGCCGCCCTGGTCGCGGTTTCACGAGTGGTACTGGGGATGCACTATCCGACCGACGTGGTAGTAGGCGCAGCGTTGGGCATGCTGTTAAGCCTGGGATCGTTCCTGATCTGGCCTGCGGGGATGTTTGCTTCTATCAGCCTCTAAGATTCCAAAATAATAAGCACCGCAAAAACAAAAACGCCCGGACGGCCATCACCGCCCGGGCGTTTTTCTGTTTAAAACAAACAGCCCTGTGCCGGATTCTGCTCTGGATGACGAGCACCAATGCCCAGCAACCGTACCTGCTTGTCCTGTCGCTTTAGTGCCGACCGGAGCATGCTCTGGAATCCTTCCAGATCCGCATTCACATGACAGTCCGCCAGCGTGGTTTGAGTAAAGTCGGCAAACTTCACCTTCACAAACGGCTGTAAACGCTCCTGTTGCCACCCGGCTTGTACCACCCGCTCCTGCCAGCGTTGCCACAACAACGGCAGCTGATTCAGGCATTCGTCTTCGGTCCCCATGTCCTGACTGAAAGTGCGCTCAACACTGACGCTTTTACGCACTAGTTCAGGCTTTAACGGCCGCTGATCAATACCACGACAGCGATCGAACAGTGTCGCCCCCATGCGCCCGTAGTGATGAATCAGATGGGCCAGCGTCAATTCCTTGAGCTGGGCACAGGTGCGAATGCCGTCGGCGTTCAAACGTTCTTCCAGTTTTGGCCCCACACCGGGAATCGCCCGTACATCGAGGCCGTCGACAAATTCGGTAACTTTCTCCAACGGCACCCAGGTCACGCCATTAGGCTTGTTGTAATCACTGGCCACCTTGGCCAGAAAGCGGTTGGGGGCAACACCGGCAGACACCGTCACGCCAACCTGTTCGGCCACTTGCTTGCGAATGATTTCGGCCACTTGCAGCGCTGACGCTGGTTCGGCCACTTCAAGGTAGGCTTCGTCAATAGACACTTGTTCAAACACCACCGCATGCTGGCGAATGATGTCCATAATGGCGACAGACGCCTGCTTGTACTTTTGCATATCGCCGCGCATCAACTGCAACGACGGACACAGCTTCAGCGCCTGTGCCGAAGGCATGGCAGAGCGCACACCGTATTGCCGAGCCACATAGTTACAGGTTGCAATCACACCCCGGCCAGAAGGGTCTCCGCCAATGGCCAAGGGCAATTGAGCCAACGACGGGTTGTCGCGCATTTCGACGGAGGCAAAAAAGCAGTCGCAGTCGATATGAATTACTTGTCTTTGGATCGGGTTCATCCGCGGCTTCTCTCGAAAGAGCAATACTGTATAAAAAAACAGTAACAGAGATTTTCCCCGTTGAACATCCCGATCAGCCCGCAATTTTCGCCTTTAAGCGCCGATTTGGCCTCTTGTTCCATAGCAACAGCGTGCCGGCAGTGGTAGCCTGCTGATTGAAACAGAAGGAATAACACGTGACTGATACCCAAGCATTTGCAACCGCTATTGAGCGCCCTGACCACCCGTTTGCCGACACCTTGGCCTTTATTGAAGCCAACTATGAATTTACTGCCTCCGGTTTCCAGAACGGTGACCTGCGCAACGAAGCCGACCAGAACCAGGGCTCCTGCAAGGTATTGGCGTTGGCAGAGCTGGCCGGATTCAGCAGCGAACAAGCTCTGAAATGCTTTGGTGAACATTACCGTGATGTGGTTGCCAGCCCAGCAGGCGACAGCCACCAGAATATTCGCCAGTTGCAGCAACATGGACTCGATGCGGTTCGTTTTGATGCCTTTCCGCTGGTTGCCAAACAGGAGAGCTGAGCTCGCGAATGGAACTCAGAACCGGCATGGTGCCGTTAACCACCATTCAGCTGGACAGTACCGATGCCGAAGTCCTCGATCAGGAACTTCAGCGTCGCAAGAATGAAGCACCGGCCTTGTTTAACGGTCTGCCATGTCTGCTGTCATTGGCAGAGTATGATGAAGAGTCACTGCCTGCAGAGCAGTTAACGGCATTGGTCGAATGCCTGCGTCAGCATGGTCTGGCGGTCATTGGCGTACGCAACTGCCCGCCGCATCTGCCAGCTGCCTGTCAGCAGCTGGCACTGGCCGATTTTGGCAAGCAAAGTGCCGGGCGCTCCCGTAAAGCCGCGGTTGAAGAGCCAGCCAATAACGCCAACAGCACCGAAGCAACCAGTAATTCAGATACCACTAACGCGGAAACAAGCGAAGCAAGCGCTGCCGAATTGCCTATGGCGTCGACCACCCGGGTACACCAGGGCAACGTGCGCTCTGGCCAACAACTGTATTTTGATGGTGACCTGTTCATCATCGGTATGGTCAGCGCCGGGGCTGAGGTGCTGGCTACCGGTCATATTCATGTACTGGGTGCGCTGCGCGGCAAAGCCCTTGCCGGGGTCAAAGGCTCACCGGACGCAACCATCAGTTGCAGCCGGTTTGATGCCCAGCTGATCGCCATTGCCGGTCAGTATCAATTGTTTGAAAATGAACACGCCCTGATGAACCAGAGTGTGCTGGTCAGTTTGGAAGACGATCAGCTGGTCATTCGTGGCGCCGATAAATAAGTAACTAACAGCAGAACTATCAGGACACCCATCGTGGCAAAAATCATCGTAGTGACCTCGGGTAAAGGCGGGGTCGGAAAAACTACCACCAGTGCGGCATTTGCCTCGGCGCTGGCTTTGAAGGGACACAAAACCGTCGTCATCGACTTCGATGTGGGTCTGCGTAACCTTGATCTCGTCATGGGCTGCGAGCGCCGTGTGGTTTACGACTTCGTCAACCTGATTCAGGGCGAGTCGACCCTCGGCCAAACCCTGATCAAGGACAAGAAGCTCGACAACCTCTATGTGCTGCCAGCCTCACAAACCCGCGACAAGGACGCGCTCAGCCACGAAGGGGTTGAGAAGGTTCTGAACGAACTGTCCGAGTCCTTCGACTACATCGTTTGTGACTCACCGGCCGGTATTGAGCACGGTGCCCAGATGGCGCTGTACTTTGCCGAAGAAGCCATCATCGTCACCAACCCGGAAGTGTCATCAGTACGCGACTCCGACCGCATCATCGGCATTCTGCAAAGCAAGTCACGCCTGGCTGAACAAGGCAAGGCTGTGAAAGAGCACCTGCTTCTGACCCGTTACAACCCGGAGCGGGTTGAGCGTGGCGAAATGCTGTCGGTGCAGGATGTCGAAGAAATTCTGGCAATTCCGCTGCTGGGCGTGATTCCGGAATCCGAAGCGGTTCTGAAAGCCTCCAACCAGGGTGTTCCTGTGGTGCACGATTCCGAGAGCGACGCAGGCCAGGCCTACGACGACGCGGTATCTCGCTACCTTGGCGAAGACCGTCCTCACCGCTTCCTGGAGAAGCAAAAGAAAAGCTTCCTGAAGCGCGTATTTGGAGGTTGATATGAGCCTGATGGATATTTTTCGCAAGGAGCAGAAAAGTAGCGCATCGGTTGCCAAAGAACGCCTGCGGGTGTTGGTGGCCCACGACCGCTTGCGTCACAACGGCCCTGACTACCTGCCTCAGCTGGAACGCGATATTCTGGAAGTGATTCGCAAGTACGTTGAAATTGGTGACGACGACGTATCCGTGCAACTCGACAATCAGGGCCAGACCTCGATTCTGGAACTGAACGTCACCCTGCCAGACCGCAAGGACTGACTTCCTGTGAGCGCGGTGACTGACTCCGGCTCAGGCCGAACCTGCCACCGCTGTCGCTGACTGCTGCCCGCCTGCTGGCTGCCAATTTCTGGACTAGACTGAAGAGATTGACCCGGCAGGAGCCACCCTATGGCCAGTTCTTCTCCGCAACGCATTGCCCTGCAACACATTCTGGTTCGCAACCGCCAACTGGCCGATCAGCTTCATGGTGAATTGATGGCTGGTGCCGAATTCAGCGCCATCGCAAGAGAATACTCAGTGTGTCCGAGTGCTACCAATCAAGGAATCTGCGGCAGCCTGCCGCTGGATGATTTGCCCACTGCTGTATTGGCGACACTGGCACCGTTGGAAAACGATCAAGACCCGTCAAACAGCGTCTACCCCGCGCCGATAAAAAGCCACCATGGCTTCCACTTGCTAAAAGTGACCGAACGGCTTCAACGTGCACTGCTGACAGAAGCCGAGGAAGTCTGAGCTTCGCTCGGCTACTGCTTGCTGTACACCTCGGCTGCCTTAGCAGTCTTCCGTGCCTGCTGTCAGCTCTGTCTCAGCCCTCTCTCAACCCTGACAGGGACTCAAGCACTTCCAGAAAGGCCATGCAGGCGCCGAGGTCGGCCGATTCGTCCATGGTGTGGTAACCGGTGGTCGGAATTTGCAAAGTAGTCCCGTCCACCAACCCATTTGATGCCGACACAATGCGTCCCAGCTCGGTGCTGCCAAGGGACTTTTCCGGTTTTCCTGACGCCACTAATTCGCGGTTTTGCTGCTCGATGTACTTATCCTTGAAGCTCACCTGCAAGCCCAACTTGTCGCACACTGACATCAACTGCTCGGTCATCGAACGGTTAAATGCGGCGTTGGCATCACGGTTACGCAGTACCAGCTGCTGCTGATTCGCAGCCGCAATATCGGCATACGGACTGGTATCGACCACCACCAGCTGGTTGGTGGAGCCGCCAAAACGACGGAACCACTCCAGCAAGTAGCGCCAGCTTTTACCGGCTTCTTCCTGCGCAGTAAAAAACGCCGTGCCCTGGAAACCACGCTCGAACAAATACACCAGCATGGCGGCCGTCAGCACGTTATCCAGCTGTCCCCAAAGACGTCCCTCTTCCACCCGCAGGCGATCCTGAAACGCCACTGGCGTGCCGGCCACAAGATGCGACAAGCCATCCAGTTCAAAGATCAGGTTGTTGCGGTTAGGGCAAATATAGGCATTGCTGATGTGTCCCTGACCGCGGTACATACCCGACCATGGGTCGTAGGCATAAACGCGCTCCTCGGCAAACCGATCCACAATTTGCATCATCAGTTCTTCGGAAACCGAATTGCCCAGCAAGTCAGAACGGGCACCGGCCACAAACGCAGCGTACTGGAATTCATTGGGGCCGGTACACACCAGCCCATGACGGTCGATATGGGCCGAGAACATCAGCGACATAGGGTCATTCCCTTGCGCCACCAACAGCCCCTCATACCAGGTTACCCTGGCGCCCCGATCTTCCAGCTCCCGCTGTAAAACGCGGAAGAATGCGTGCTCATGACCCACTACCGAAGGGCAGCGGATCAGGCTTTTCAGTACGTCAACCAGTGACGATGGCAAGGTGTTCAATGGTGTAAAAATGTCCTTGGAATTGGGTTAGCCGTAATCCGGGTAGTCAACATCAAAGCCCAGCATGTCCTGCAGACGACGCTTTTCCAGATAGGCTTCGGCACGGCGCTTCTTGCGCTCATAGTCCGGGCTGCGCTGGCGCATGCGGCGCTTGGGTTCTTCGTCGAAATCGTTTTGTTCGTATTCTTCAAATTGCTTGGCCATGACCATTCCTCTTTTGCTGATCAATAACGCCCTGGAAACTGCCTGACGGCATAATTTGCTATTTACTCCTCAGCCTGATCGATGACCAACAAAAGTTTCAGATCGACAGGACAACAAAATTTCGCTGTCTTGCCAGCTAATCAGGCACGAAACTCGCGCGCCTCTTATTTCGTTGCCCGGAGCCGATAGCCGCCCCATGCAAGACTCGTTGTTCGACGCCATTGCCAATGACCTGCGCCAAACAGGTCTGTCGGTGGTGCGCCTGAAAGATGTCAGCGTCGCCACAGACACCACCGAATGCCTCGCCAGCCGCCTGTTCAAACGCCTGATGCAGTTACAATCTCATCAAATGGAAAGCGCGGGCACCGGGCGTTTGCAGGAACACCAGCTCAATGAGCGCGTGCGTCGTGACAAAATTCACTGGTTGAGCCGACAGGATGATGCCGAATCGTGTTGGTTGAATTTTATGGATGAAATGCGAGTCGCCATGAACCGCCGCCTGCTGCTGGGGCTGTTCAGCCATGAATGTCATTTTGCCCACTACCAGCCCGGTGCCTTTTACAAACGCCATCTGGATGCCTTCAAGGGCAAGTCCAATCGCATGCTGACCACGGTGTTTTACCTCAACCCGGAGTGGCATCTTGCCGACGGTGGCGAGCTGGTGGTGTACGAAAGCGAGCACAGCGATGCCGTACGGGCGGTACTGCAGCCGGAATTCGGCACTCTGGTGACCTTTTTGAGCGAAGAGTTTCCTCATGAAGTGCTGCCTGCCAAGCGCGATCGCTACAGCATTGCGGGCTGGTTTCGCATCAATACCTCAGTGAATGGAGTCATCGATCCGCCACGCTAAGTTTTCCTTCAATTTAATCCTGCTCCAGCCGATACAGCGACTAGGCTTAAAGAATCCCCCAAAGGGATGGCTTCACCATTGCATGACTCTGGAGTACTTTATGAACTGGTCCAACCTCGGCCTCACAAGCAAAATCCTCTTGCCTACTGCCCTCACGGCGTTACTGATGCTGGTGCTATCGTATGTGCAAATCAGTAGCATGGGACAAGTCGCCAGGGAATATGGCCAGATCAACACAGAGTACCTGCCGGCCATCGACCTGATTCTCAACGCCGACCGCGACCTCTACCAGGCCAAGCTGGCCGAGCGCAGCATGGCGCTGGGCATGACCGACGAGTCACTCAAGGGCGAGCATGACGAAAACGTACAACAGGTTTTCGACCGCATCACCAAGGTCAAATCCCTACAGGTGAGTGACGGTATCCGTAAACAAGCCGATGCCTTTTTGGCGGAGTTTGAACGATGGCGGCAGCAGAGCAGCCAGTTTGTTACTGCACTGGAGCAAGGCCGTTTCAACCGACAGCAAGCCCAAACCATCACCACAGGGCAGCTCGACAGCCAGTTCGGTGCGGTTCGGGATCTTCTCGACAAGCTGGGTGAAATGGCCAGCAAGGAATCACAAGCCCAGAATGCCCTTGCTACCGAGCACCGTGAATCGGCCATGACCACCATTCTGACGCTGGTCGGTCTGGCCCTTCTGATGGTGGTGGTATTTGCAGCCACCTTCCCCAAAGTCATCACCAAACCGGTACGCACCATGAGCGATGCGCTGGAAAAACTGGCCAAGGGCCAGGGTGACCTGAACGCTTATATGAACCTGAAATCCGCCGACGAGCTGGGTGTTATGGCGCAGCATTTCAACGACTTTATGGACAATCTGCGGGCCATGATTGGCAACATTCGTCAGGAGTCCGATGGCGTTGCCAATACCACCGAACGACTGCAAGCCAGCGCCGCTGACAGTCAGAACATCAGCATGGAATACTCATCGGCGATGGAAATGGTGGCCACAGCAAACGGTCAAATGGGCCTCGCCATTCAGGAAGTATCAGTCAACACCCAGAAGGTCTCTGAAGAGACCAAAGCCTCTGAAGATACTGCGCAAATGGTCGCCCAGGAATTTGCCAAAGCCATGGAAGAGCTGCGCATTCTGGTGCAGCGAGTGGATGACTCCGGCGAAGTCATTCAGGCCCTGGAAGCTGAAACCACCAATATTGAATCGGTGCTGGACGTTATCAAGGGCATTGCCGAACAGACCAACCTGTTGGCGCTGAACGCTGCGATTGAAGCGGCCCGCGCCGGTGAGCAAGGCCGTGGTTTTGCGGTGGTAGCCGACGAGGTACGAACGCTGGCCAGTCGAACCCAGCAGTCTACCGGTGACATCAACGAAATGATCGAACGGCTGCGTGCAGGAGTCGGCCGTGCGGTGGGTGCTATGGAAGAAAGCCAGAACAAAGCTGAGCAAACCGTAGTTTTGGCCAGCCGTTCGCAGGAAAACATTCAGACGATTTCGGGTTCATTGGTAAACATCAGCGACCGCATCATCCAGATTGCCTCCGCCATTGAAGAGCAAACCTCGGTGATCGGCCACATCAACGACAACCTGACATCGGCCAAGGCCATGAGTGAGCAAGGCAGCCAAAGCGTGAATACTATGAAGGAAGCCGTTGGCGACCTGAAATCCCGCGCCAGCCGCCTCAACCAGCAGGTATCCGGCTTCCGCTTGTAAGTGGTCTTCCTTATCCACTAGGGAGCGAAGACGAGGGAGCTTCGCTCCCTCTGGTATTAACGACCGGGGCCAATCCTATTTATTTACATCCACAATCACCCGTCCACGCACCTGTCCGGCCATCAATCTGCCTGCAGTATCAACCACCTCTGCCAAACCAATTTCATGACTGATACCGTCGAGCATGTCGTCACTCACCAATTGCTCCAGCCGTCGCCAGGCCTCAACCCGGTCGGCTTTCGGACGCATCACACTGTCGATGCCCGCCAGCGTCACTCCCCGCAGAATAAACGGCATCACCGTCGCCGGCAGATCAGCCCCTTGTGCCAGCCCACAGGCCGCAACCGTGCCACCATAACGGGTACTGGCCAGCACATTGGCGAGGGTGTGAGACCCGACCGAATCCACCGCCGCCGCCCAGCGTTCTTTCTGGAACGGCTTGCCGGGTTCTGACAGCTCAGCGCGGCCAATAATTTCGGCCGCTCCCAGATGCTTCAGGTAATCGGATTCTTGTGGCCGTCCGGTCGACGCCACCACCCGATAACCCAGCTTGGCCAGCAAACCAATAGCAAAACTGCCCACCCCGCCATTGGCTCCGGTTACCAATACATCGCCGCTGGCGGGCGTGATACCGTGCTTTTCCAGTGCTTGAACACACAACATGGCGGTGTATCCCGCCGTGCCAATCGCCATGGTTTGTCGGGCTGTAAGCCCCGCAGGCTTATGAATCAGCCAGTCACTGTTGAGCCGAGCCATGCCCGCCAGCCCACCCCAATGCACTTCACCAACGCCAAAGCCGTTCAGCAGTACCTCGTCGCCCACGGCAAATTCATCACTGCTGCTGGCACTCACCCTACCGACCAGGTCGATACCCGGCACCATCGGGAAGCGGCGCACCACAGGGCCTTTACCCGTGATGGCCAAACCATCCTTGTAGTTCAGGGTGGAATACTGCACCTGAACCTCAACATCGCCATCGGGCAAGGCGTCGCGGGACAGCGATACCAGCTCAGCTCTATAGCCGTCGTCGTCCTTGTTGATTTGCACCGCCTTGAAGACAGAATCCTGGGTAGCGTTCATAACCAACTCCTGTTGGGTTGTAGTGTTTTGGGGTCTGACACTTGGTGTTATTTATTTAGACCGACCGTCTTTTATTTATTCAAAAAATACCCCGTCTTTGCGGAGCCGATCGTTCCGGTAAAAGCGAGGCAGGTGAACCTTATACAAGCGGCATCCGTTGTTACGGTTTTACGGCTGTAAACTACCAACAAACCACTGATGCCAACGGTGCAGTGGCTCGGCGCTTTGCTCCAGTCGGGCCCGCATCACCGCGCCTTCCCAACCAATCCAGAATACGTGAGCCAGCGTCTCTGCTTGTTCGATGCCCGCCGCCTCAAGACATTGGGCCACCTGTTGCTCCCAGCTTGCCAGAATCTGCTGCAACGGTGCCCTGAGACTTTCGGGTAACTGGTTCACCTCCTGCCCCAGGTTGCCCACCAGACAGCCGCGTCGATACTGATGTTTGGCCATCCACTCAGCGGCGTTGTTTACAAAGCGCTGCAGCCGTTGCAACGGGGCTAACTGCTGGCACTCAAAGCTGTCCGCCAGCATGCGCTCGAACGATCGGCCATAGTGCTCGACCACCGCATGTACGTAGGCTTCCTTGCTCTCAAAGAAGTGATAGAACGAACCTTTCGGCACCCCTACCCGCTTCAGTAACTGATCCAGTCCGGTGGCACTGAAGCCCTGAGCGGTAAGAACTTCCACCCCACTGCGGATCAACAGTTGGCGGGTTTCCGCTGCACTGCGGCCGTCCTTTGGCGGACGCCCACGCCCTCGTTTCACAGTCGCAAGTTGCGCCGATTCAGTACGGATATTGGAGTGACTGCTGGAATGGTTACTGCTGCTGGCGCTCATAAATGGCGAACTCAAAGCCTGATTCAGTGACTGAACAACAATATAGACCGATCGTCTTTTAATAATCAAGAAGACTGCGAACAAACAGGTTTCATGGCGACCTGAAGGACACCAGCTCGAATTGCACCGAACCGCCCTTGAACATCGCCAGATCCATTGGCTCGTTACGCTCCAGTCGCACCAGCCCAACCCCGGGCGCGTACCATTCCTTCTGGGTAACTTCGACCTCCTGATAGCCCAGCCGCGGATCGGCGTACAAGCCAATCAAGGCCCGTCCCTCCAGTAGAATGCAGTTGTCAAACCGGCCTGCTGGCGTAGTCAGCGTGATGCCTTCTTCCAGCAGTTCAAACGTCAGCTCAAAGCCATTGCTGGAACGGTTCCAGGCCACATGACTCTGGGTGCTGTGCAACAGATACGGGCGAGTTGGCATGTTCCAGCTGATACCGTGCTGCAAAACGTCCAACGCCGGAATCGTCAGCAGCGGCTCGGAGCGCAGCCTCGGCTGGTACTCAATCAGATTCTGGACTCCCAGCTGCATGACCCCTTCATCAGTCACGCTGTAGAAATAGCGGGTGCCATCGCTGGTGTAGCGAGCAAACACCGGAGCAGAATCACCCTCCAAAAGATCGCTAAAATAGTCTGTCGACGCCACGGTATGGGTTTCAACATCAAAGCGCCGAATATGGGTCGCCGTGACAGCATCGGCATCGCCAAAGCGTTCTTCAACCGCTTCGGACACCCGTTCAGTCACCTGATAGGACCAGTGATACCCCGGCTGCAACGGAAACCAGCCATGCGGTTCAGAAGGCGAAGAACACCCGGCTAATAAGCCACACATCAGCCCCAGTAACAGTATCCGACGCATCATGTTATTTCTCCGGCAAGGCTGGATCGGGAACCGGAACAAACTCCAGTTCAATCGGCTTGTCGCCCAGCTCCATCCGGAAACGCTTCACCTCTGGCAGGTCTTCAGTGCTGCGCCTGAGGCCCAACTGCAAATTACCGGCCTTGGCCCGCCGCATGGCACTTTCTACCTTGGCATGCAGTTCCTGCGAATACGGCTGACGGTAGGCACGAGGCACGTCCGCCAACTGATTATTGGCGAGGTCGGTGGCCCAAATGTAGATAGCACCGTCGGTGCCCGCCACGTCGTCGGGCTCTTCGATCACGGAGTAGTGCAGCAGAAACTTGTCTGGCAAGGCGGTGCTGGTTGGCCAGCCCTGGCTTTGCTTCCAGCCGTCATAACTGGCCCAGAACAACAGCCCGCTCAGCATTACCAGCAGCAACTTGGGACCGGCTTTCCAGCGACTGTAGAGCAGCGCCAGAATTAACAGCAGCGCCACCACCAGATAGGCCAGTACCAGAATCAGAAGGGTTTCAGTCATGCTGTGCTCCGCTGTCGAAAAATCTGCTGTCCATAGCTCAGGCGTATGGCGTCCATGTGTGTGTTAGCCGGCGTCATTTGTTCTGCCCCTGTACCAGGCGCTTTTGCAGTTCATTGATATTCGTTACCCGGCCATCGGGCAATATGGTGAACCGGAAGGCTGTGATTTCATCGCCTTCCTTTTGCAGCTCTTTGGTGTTGTAAAACAGCACTTTCATACGGGGATTTACCTCCGCCAGATACACGGTAACCGGCACCGTCGCAGCATTGGCACTTGAACCCTCAAGCATCGAGGCACTACCAGATTGCTGGGTTTTGAAGTAATGCAGGTTAACGATGTACTCCCCTGGCGGCCGACCACGCAGGGTCAGCACTTCCTGATTCAAGGGGTTATCAATCACGGTGCCATTCACCACCTGGGTGTCGTTAATCATGCCGCGGTCATCTCGATCAAGATGCATCAGCCCCGACTGCGGTTGCTTGTAATTCACCTGCATGCCGTCCGGCCCGGCCATCCAGATATCTATGTCGTTGGGATTGCCATCAGGCCAACTGACGGTGATCAGAAACTCCGCCTTGGGGTCAATAATGCCGGTTTGCGCTGGCGGATTTAGCAGCACCAGCGCAATCAGAAACAGGAAGGTGAAGGTCAGCAAGGCGTTGAACAGCAGGTCGGTGAATGGGTCGATGTCCGCCTGCTGGTGACGGCGAAACAACGCCATCAGTGGCCGCTCTCGCCGGAAGGGCGTTTACCCAACTGGCCCAGACACAAGGTGTCGACCACCAGCTGATCCGCCGCCCGATCCAGCAACAAACACTGGCCACCCAACAACATGCTGCAAACCAATCCCACCAGCGTGGTGTTCATCGCCACACCCATGCCGGTGGTCATTTGCTGCATCAGCTCCTTGATGTCGGAGGTATCGAGGTTTTCGAGCCCCGACACCGAACCCAACATCAGGATGAACCCGACAACCGTGCCCAATAATCCTAATTTGACCAGCACCCCGGCCAGAAACCAGGCGGTTTGATGACTGCCCTTGGCCCGCTCTGCCAGCACTTCGGCAGCGATGGCGTTTTCAGCATCGTCCGGCCCCAAAACCTGCAGGTAATCACTGCCGAGCCGTCCTGGCTGCGGAGGTGCTGAAGACGAGCCTTTAACGTGCGGCAAGGCGTCAAACTCGCGGGACAGCCACCATGCCCGGTAGCCGCAGTAAGCACTGCTGCCGATAAACAACAGCATAGCCACCGAGCTGAGGCGGGTAACGTCCTCCGCCAGCAGCTTGCCCAGCAGACCGAGGTCCCACAACAACCAGCCCGCAAAAAGCATCACGATCAGGCTTTGCAGCCAAAGCAAAAAGGTCATCAGGGATGAGTGTTGTGCCATCGTCGCTCCCCCGCGAGATAACGCGTTCAGCCGCCTCTGTTTGGCCAACACGAATGAAAGTCGGAAAACTGAACCGGACCTAGGGACCCTCTGAAAAACTCTGCACAGCTCTGCGCGAGTCCTGCAGGTTGTCAGAACAAGGCGGCGAATGCAGCGAAATGACGGGTCCTTTTCGAATTCGCCAACGCCGCTCTGGCGGGCTGCAGGCCGCGCCCTACGGGGATGGCAGGGCATTGCTGACTCTGTGTCGCTGATTTTTGACTTGACCCGTCAGGACTGCAAATCAGCTTCGTGATTCAGCTTCGCCCTGTCATCCAGAGCGGGCACCGAGTTTTTCAGAGGGTCCCTAGTCCAGCGCTGCTGTATCAGAGGCTCATGCTAAGCGTAGAAGGAAACCAACGTCACCGGTACGTTAGCAGCAGTTGGCAGGACAACAAGGGACGACCGAGGGGGTCAAAAGTAGCAGGAGTGACGGCTGAACAGCCGTCACAGAAGGCGTCTTATTCAGGCAATTGCAGCGCCAGAATACGACGTTTTTCTTCTTCGCTCAGGGTCAATTCACCATCGTGATAGTTGGCAAAACGACGCATCGAGAAATTGAACTTGCGAGCAAACTTGCGGCTACGCGGACACAGATAACGGGTAACCCCGGTATCAATCCAGATCACCCGGTCGGAATTCGGCTGGGCGAATACATTGCGCAAATGGCAATCGGAAAAGATCACACCGGCGTCACGCATGGTGCGCAAATCATCAATCACCCGGTCCAGCCACTGCGTGCGTTGCACCTCGCTGACTTCGCCAGACTGGAACCAGCTCAGCATTTCCACCGCTTGTCGTGCCGCCAGGTCTTCCATCAGGTAATAACCCAGGTAGCGGTACTTGTAGCCCGGCACCAGGCCGATGCCCACTTCATGAATACGCGCAACCTCAATGCCCAAACCGGCCAGCAGCTGATTGCCTTTTACTTCTTTGAACAAGCGGCTGCGCGCCCAGAAGGTTTTGAAGTACTCATGCCAGCTACGGGCCTTGATAAACTTCAATACACTGCGGCCATCGTCTGCCATTAACACCGTCGAAGGTGTGTGATCGATGATCAAGGGGCCGGTAGACCGAACATGCTGGCGACCACTGGTCGGCTGTTCGGTCTGAACCGTCAGGAAGGTCTGGAATATGCCCACACCCGGGAGGGAAAACTGCGTTAAATTCATACTGGTTGCACCTGACCCATCCATGGGCATTGTCATTCGGATATTTCATCAAATTGTAATAAGGCCGAATGGGGCAACAAAATTAAAATACAGGAACATTTATTCCCAATATAAACAACAATTGCATCGCTAAAAAACGCTCAATTTCCTTGCTATTAGACTGGGCGTCTGAGCTCAAGGCCTGAATATCAAGGCTGTACATCCATCAGAAAAGTCACCGGTCCGTCGTTCAGCAGTGACACCTTCATATCGGCACCAAAATGGCCATTGGCGACGGTAACCGACCTGGCAGCCTCAGCAGAAAAATACTCGTACAAACGCTCGGCATGATCGGGCTTGGCAGCGGTCGAGAAACCCGGTCGCATGCCCTTGCGAGTATCGGCAGCGAGGGTAAATTGCGAGACCACCAGCAATTCACCGGCAATGTCCTTCAGACTAAGATTCATACGGCCATCGGCATCCGGAAAAATCCGGTAGCCCAACACCTTGTGCAGCATTTTATCGGCAACGGCTTCGGTGTCTTCCGGCTCAACCCCCAACAGCAACATGATGCCCTGGCCAATCTCTCCAACGATTTCACCCTCCACCACCACGCTGGCATGCGCCACCCGCTGAATCACACCTTTCATTGGTTATTCCTCACAATTTCAATCATCCAAACACCGCTCCCTTGCTATTTACCTTTAAGGGAACAAAGATGGTCTACAGCAGACACATTTACTCATCAGAGACCTTCTGCAGGAGCTGACATGACACGCTTTCTACTGCTTTTTCTAACACTGGTTAGCTTTAATGCCATCGCCACAACCCAGGTGTACGTGACCCGCGATGCGGAAGGCAATCTGATCTTCAGCGACCGCCCCAGCGCCGACGCCGAAACCCACGAAGTGGAAGCGCTGCCCACGGTGCCAGCCTTCAAGGTGAAAAAGCAACAGGGAGAAACAGAGCCCGTCGACCTGGAGCCTGAAAACTTCTACACCAATGTGCAAATCCTCAGCCCCAACAACGAAGCCAACATCCCCCACGGATTGGCGTCCGAACTCAGCGCCGTGATTGACGTGCAACCAGCCTTACGGCCCGATGATGAAATCATCCTGACGGTCGATGGCAACACCAGCGGTCGCGGTACCAGCAACAGCTACCCACTGAAAAACCTGAGCCGCGGCAAACACATCCTGGAAGCCCGCATTGTCGATGACCGTAATCGCACCCTGTTGAAAAGCCGCACCATCAACATTTACATTCAACAGCCATCCTTGCTGAATCGTCGCCCAGCCAATGACTAACACTTGATAGATAGGGCAACTGCGCAGAGCGGCTCAGAGTAATTCAAAGTCTTCCTGAACAAGAGTGCAGTTTTGCTCTATTGAAAGGCATTCAGAACCAATACCAAACACCAATCGCACCAAAAAAGAACACAAAAGAAACATAAGTCTTATTTTGGTGCAGATAAAAAACCCCGCTTTCGGTAACTTATTCCAGTACGCCACATCCTAATGCGCGACAAGCGCTAATGTTGTGCATTAAGCAACTGTGGCTCGCTTCTTGCAAAAACGTGCTGCAAAAGGGAGACAATACCGTATGCGTGCCAGTCCACTGCTCTCACAGCGACTCATGGAAAACCTGAACACAGGGGTTCTGTTGCTGGATGCCGAGCTCACCATCATCTACATGAATCCATCAGCCGAAGCGCTGCTGGAAGTCAGCGGCAAACGCGGTATCGGAGCTCCCTACTACGAAGTGGTCAAAGAAGATGACGACGACATCGAGGCCATGCGCGATGCCGTTATTACCGGTCATTCCTACACCCGTCGCGAAGCACACATCGTGCTGCACAATCAGCAAACCCTGACACTGGATTACAGTATCAGCCCGGTTTCCCACCCGGAAACCCGTATGCCGACCCTGTTGATGGAATTGCAAGGCCGCGACCGTCTGATGCGCATCAGCCGCGAAGAACAATTGATTGCCAAGCAGGAAACCACCCGCTCTCTGGTGCGTGGCCTGGCCCATGAGATCAAGAACCCGCTGGGCGGGATTAGAGGTTCGGCACAGCTGCTGGAGCGCGAACTGCCAAGCACAGACCTGAAGGAATATACCAACATCATCATCGAAGAAGCCGATCGCCTGCGCGATCTGGTCGATCGACTGTTAGGCCCTCGTAACCTGCCACAAACCGAAGAATTCAGCTTGCACGAAGTCACCGAACGGGTGTGCCAATTGATTGAGGTGGAAAGTAACAACGTGGTGCAAATTCACCGCGACTACGACCCATCCATTCCGGAAATTGTGGCCGACCGTAATCAGCTGATTCAGGCGTTCCTGAACATCTGCCGCAATGCCATGCAGGCAATGCTGGAAAACCCGAACCAACAACAACCGCCAAGTCTCACCATCAAGACCCGAACCGTGCGACAGTTCACCATTGGCCAGCACCGTCACCGCCTGGTAGCCCATATTGATGTGGTCGACAACGGCCCCGGCATCCCCAAAGACCTGCGCGACGACCTGTTCTACCCCATGGTCAGTGGCCGTGCCGATGGCTCCGGGCTTGGCTTGTCTATATCCCAGTCGTTGATCAACCAGGTTAACGGCATCATCGAATTCACCAGTGTACCTGGCTGCACTGTGTTCTCTATCTACATACCTTTGGAATCGCTATGAGTACTGTCTGGATCATCGACGACGACAAATCCATCCGCTGGGTACTGGAAAAAGCACTGGCTCAGGCCAACATCCAGACGCGCGTCTACGAACAAGCTGAACCAGCCCTGAACCA
The DNA here is from genome assembly GCF_056158645.1 of Oceanobacter sp. ABM4_470. NCBI lineage: Bacteria > Pseudomonadati > Pseudomonadota > Gammaproteobacteria > Oceanospirillales > Oceanospirillaceae > Oceanobacter > Oceanobacter sp. ABM4_470. The sequence continues at coordinate 410,660 of NZ_JBSWTR010000001.1, read as the reverse complement.
GCTCAAGCGCGAGCGCCCGGACGCCATCATTTCCGACGTGCGCATGCCAGGTATGGATGGCCTCAGCTTCCTTGATCAGGTGCATGAAAGCTGGCCCAACCTGCCGGTGATCATCATGACCGCGCACTCCGACCTGGAAAGCGCCGTATCGTCCTATCGCCGCGGCGCATTTGAATACCTGCCAAAGCCATTCGACGTTGACGAAGCCGTATCGCTGATCCAGCGCGCCATTGCCCACTACGAAGAAATTTCTGCCGCAGCCGAGCCAGTAGAAGAAGAGGAAGAGCAGCAGGAAATCATCGGTGAAGCACCGGCCATGCAGGAAGTTTTCCGCGCCATCGGCCGCCTGTCGCAATCCCACATTACCGTGCTGATCAACGGCGAGTCCGGTACCGGTAAAGAACTGGTTGCTCATGCGCTGCACAAGCACAGCCCGCGTTCTGCCGAGCCCTTTATTGCCCTGAACATGGCCGCCATTCCGCGCGACCTGATTGAATCCGAACTGTTTGGCCACGAAAAAGGCTCGTTTACCGGTGCAGGTGGCATGCGCCGCGGCCGCTTTGAGCAAGCCAACGGCGGCACCCTGTTCCTCGATGAAATCGGTGACATGCCAGCCGAAACCCAAACCCGTTTACTGCGGGTACTGGCCGACGGCGAATTTTACCGTGTCGGTGGTACCACCCCGATCAACGTTAACGTGCGTATCATTGCTGCAACCCACCAGAACCTTGAAGGGCTGGTGAAAGAAGGCCGCTTCCGGGAAGACTTGTTCCACCGTCTGAACGTGATCCGAATTCACATTCCGCGCCTGTCTGATCGTCGGGAAGACATTCCCAAGCTGCTGAGCCACTTCCTCAAACGCGCCGCCGAAGAGCTCGGCGTGGAAGCCAAAACCCTGCGCCCGGAAACTGAAGAATTCCTCAGCTCACTGGACTGGCCGGGTAACGTGCGTCAGCTGGAAAACACCTGCCGCTGGATCACCGTCATGGCCTCCGGCCGCGAAGTGCTGATCAACGACCTGCCACCAGAACTGATGGAACAAGGCAGCACCGCGCAGACGTCTGGCAACTGGGAACAAAACCTGCGCTTCTGGGCCGACCAGCAACTGACCCATGGCGCAGTCAACCTGCTGGACACTGCGGTACCGATCTTCGAACGCATCATGATCGAAACCGCCCTCAAGCACACGGCGGGTCGCCGCCGCGACGCCGCCAACCTGCTGGGTTGGGGCCGCAACACCTTGACCCGCAAGATCAAGGAATTGGGTATGGAAACCGGTTCAGACGACGACGGCGAATCCGAAGAGTAAACCGGTCGAGGCATGCCTCGACCCTACAACTAATAACCGAATTAACGTTGTGTTGTAGGGATAGGGCATGCCCTATCCTTCCGGCAAAGCCGGATGTTTGTGTAAGCCGTGGGTGGGATAAACGAGCACAGCGAGCGCCATCCAACATGGCCGTGAAAGATAACTTCAAACACCGCGACCATCCGCTTTTGTAGGTTGGGCTCCGCCCAACATTCGCAGGCAGCCTGCTCCTTGTAAAACGCGGGTTATCAGCAGCAAGCTGCCTCCCACAAACATGCCTCCACAAGCCTGCCTCGACTCAACACAACTACCGCACCGGATCACGCCAGTAAATGATGCGGTCGTGGCCGCGGTATTGGCCGAACTGGATGAGTGACGTTGGCGTATCGGCGTAGTCACCGTCGTCGTCCCATTCGCCGCGCAGCCAATCAGGGACGTTGTAGGTGAATTCCACGCTGCCGTCGTTGCCGACGCCCGGGGCGGAGTATTGCAGGATGCCGGTGCCGTTGGTGGTTTGTTGTGCTACCGAGGCGGTGATGTCACCAGAGCTCAGATTGCCGCTCCAGTTGGAAGCTATAAGCGTTGCGCTATCGGCCGCTAACACGGTGCAGCTGTCGTCGGTATTTACTCGCCACAGATTGCCGTCGCTGTCCCAGTACACCATGTTCACTTGCTGTTGCAGGGTTTCGGTTTCTGGCCCAAAGGCGCTTTCCAGTCGCATAACGCCGTAGCGCACATCGACTTCCCCTAACTGCTGTGAGGTACAAGCACCCGAGGCAATACAGTCGCCAGTGGTTGCCGGGTTGATGTCCATGCCATCCAGTATGCTTAAGCCACCGTCGTTGTCGTTGATGCCAAGCGCAATCGACAGGTTGTTGTATGGCCCATCCGGGCTGCTGGCGCGGCTGAAGGTCAAGGATTCTGCCCGATTTTGCACGCCACCACTCCAGACGCCCGCATCGCTGCTGTCACTGGCAATGCGGGACGACCGATCAATGCCATCGTCCGAATCTTCCGCCTCCCAGTAGCGCGTGGCACTGGCAAACGCACCTTCGTAGTTGGTGACGATGTAACCATCGCTGTTACGCGCCACCAACCGGTACGACACATCGATGCCGTACTGATCCATATAGGTAAAACCACCCGAGCAGCTTTGAGTGAGCGTGGATACCGGCATATCGAAGTAATCCGGATAAAAACGACCGATGTTGGCCAGCGTGTTGGTGCTGAGAGCCGTGCCAAAGTAGTTGGCATCGGCAGTCAGTGAATATACGCCAATGTTGTCGACCGACTGCTGGAAATCCACCGAGCCATTGCTGGAAATAGCCACGGAAGACGTACCGACAATGGCATTGTCGCCATCTGCCGGAGCTACCAGCAGACTGTCGAGGCTGATGGTGCCAATAAAGTCGGAGGCAATGCCGCCGCCGGTACACTGGGCTTGCGCCGTCATATCAAAGCCGGAACCGGCGCTGACGAACGGACTGCAACTGGCATCGGCACTGCTGCAACTGGCGGCGGCAGAAGCCACGCTCAGCACGATCTGCTCCGGCCTGGCAACAATGGATGAGGTAGCGAGCGTCAACTCGTCGATACCCACCGCACCAGCATCTGGTGTGCCGGAGTACGGTGCGTCATCGTGTACCAGGTTGATGGCTTGCAGCTCCGCCGCATTGGCATAGGCCACGTTGATGTCGGCGACGCCATCGGTAAAGGTCAGGTTGAAATTGTTATCGGCGGGCCGCGACTGATCGATAATGGCCGTGCCGTTGAGCACCAGCGGCGTTGAGACCGTGGTGGTGCTAGCCGCTGCCGGAGGCTGGTTCAGGTTGGCGTTAAACCAGGCTTTCATGCCTTTACTGCCGCTGAAACCGGTCAGCTGCTGACAGGCCGCACCGGATTCATCGTCACCAATGGCCACCAGCTGCATGTTGGTGGTTGCGCCACACACAAAATCGGTCGGGGCCGTTAGCAAGGCAAACCCCTCGGTGCGTACATCGGTGCCCGCCGCCGCTGTTGAGCCAATGCCACTGTCGCGATCTGTGGCCGTGACCTGAAGGTCCGGATTTTCGTTCTGATGAAACAGGTACACCGTGGTTTCACCGGCATCGGCTTCCGACATGGTGACGCTGCTGATCTGGCTGCCACCACTGGCGGCATCGTAAAACAGGGAGTTGGCGTTCTCGCTTGAGGTCAGGTCAAAGGTGCCGGTGTAGTCGTCCTTGATGGTAGTACCATCATCACACAACACCTGAATGCCGATTCCAGCGCGAGTGAACGGGCATGCCAGACTGTAGGCTGGTTGAGTAATGGTAAAACCGCCCAGATTGCAGCTCAGGCCACTGCACAAGTCGCCGAAGTTGGTTCTGGCAATGGCATCTGGGTAGTAATACACCTCTACTTCATTGGCTAACGTGATGTCGTTGGCGGTTACAGCGCCATATACCGCTGACTGAAATCCCAGCGATACGTCTCCCTCCGCATAGATCAGGCCGCTGTAGGAGACCTCGTTGGCAAACGTTACCGAGTCATAAGCGTAAATGTACAACCGACTGACATCACCCTCTGCAGAGCCCGATGTCGACGGGTTAACCTGACTCCGATACGAAATATTCGTCGCCCTACGCACATACAGGCGAGCGCTGCCAGAGCCGGTCACATTGATGGTGACCTCGTTTCCGGTAAATTCCAGCCGGTCGATCCAGTAGTCGCCGGGGGCCAGGTTCAGGGTTGAACGATAGCCTAGTTCCAGCCGACGGATGCGATATTCATCAGCACCCGAAGAGACATTCAAGGTACTTTCATTATCCAGCTGAACTCGATTGTAGCGAGTGGTCGCAGGTCCCAATGTTGCTGTTTGTTGGAAGCCGACCGTTTGATTGTTGCCACTGGACGCATTCTTGAAAGCGGGCTGATCCGTTATCGGAGCGGCCTGACCATTGGCACGACAGTCAACCGTCACACAGCTGCGATTACCGCCATTACTTTGCACACTGGAGGCATAGAGACTGTCGGTCGGACTGAAAAATAGTCGGGACGCAAAGCCAAATTCAATATCACCCGCGCTGTGACTGGCAAGGCCATCCGGAAAGCTGCCAACACACAAGTTGGCGGATTCACAGGGGTGAGTTTGTTCCATCAGCTCCCGCACCTGAGCCTGACTTAACCCGACATCAAATATCTGCACCTCATCAATGTCACCGGTAAAGTAGCGACTGAATGTGTTCTGATCGGAGCCGATCTGCAATGGCAAATTGTTGGTTCTGAGGTTACCAGAACCACTGGAGCTGGCCGCTTCAATCCCGTTCAGGTATATCCGCTGCCGGTTTTGGGCGATCACTACGGCAACATGCATCCATTGGTTCAATGGCACCTGGGCAGCGCTGGTGATCGAATTGGGGCCACTGCTACTGCCATCCCACTCCCACCATAAAAACAGGTTTCCGTCGCGGGTCAGGTGAAACTCGTAGTTAGTATCTTTCGACAAGATAGTTCCCAGATCACCAACCGTGGGGTAAGCGGTTGGACGAATCCAGGTACCGACCGAGACGGCCTGAGGGAGATCCAACTCCGCTGCGTCGGCAACCTCCAGATAATCCAGCACCCCGTTAAAATTGGCGTAACCACAGGTCCCAATCACACCGGGGTATACGGGGGAAGAGTCATCCGTGGTGGCAGTACCACTGGAGCGACCGTCGTTGCCACCACCACTGAAATCTACCACTTCGCCATTACTACCGGTGTACTCTGCTTCATCCAGGTGCCAGGCGGCAACCGGGTCAGGCAACATCAAATCGCGATTGCGAAACAGCAAGTCAAAACTGGTTTCCACACTGACTTCATTAAATGAGTACTGCAAAAAGTCACTGTTATTGACCTCAAGGCCGATGGTAGCGCTTTCACCGTTAGCGGTATTGTTGTTGTAGCGATAACGGATATCGCCGTTTTCATAGAGGACTACCTGGAAGTCGTAGCGGCGATTATTGTCGTATGCACGAACATTGCTCCAGGTGACCACAAACCGCCGGTCTGGGGCCGTACCAATCGTCCCGTAACTGACCTGAGCCTGATTATCATCCACCAGGTCGTCCCAATAGGGGGCAACGAAGTTGGAGTAGTTATTCACCGGCAGGCTGCCATTGTTGTAAACGTAGTTAAAATCATCGGCAGCACGTCCTGAAGGCGAACTGGCATCGCTGTATTGCGATGGCGTCGAGAAATGCAAAATACCGTTGGTCAGAATAATCAGGCTGTTGTAGTTGGTACTACCAAAGGTGAAATCAAAGCCAATGGGAGCCTGGGCCCAGCTATCGTCACCCAGTCCGGCCCCCCATCGGCTGCCGCCTCGCCAGGAAACCGTGGTGGCATTATCGGGAACATCCAGAGCCGTTGCTTCAAGTTCCTGAACGGTGTAGTCGGCCCGTGCACTGGCAGAAGCAAATACCGCCAGCACCAGTGTGAGTCCAAGGCCAAGCCATTGCAGGTACGTTCGTATCATTTCACCCTTACCTCCAGCGTCCGTGTGCCATTACCCCCGTCACAGCTGGCAGCACTGCTGAGATCGCAATAGGTTTGCCCTTCGGCAACAAAGCTGGAGCAACTGACCACCGCCTGACAGCTGTTCAAACCCGCCACCGCCAAGGTCACCGTACTGCTGGCCGCCGCACACTGACAGGTGTCCGCCGCTAACGTATCGACCAGCTGTTGTTGGATCGCGCTGTAAGCCATCAAATAGGCCTGCTGGGCGGCAATGTTGCTGCTGTAGTTTTGGCTGCTGGTGTCGGCCAGTCGATTCACGGCCAGCCCGACGATGCTCAGAATCAGAATAATAAACAACGCCATCGGCAAACCCATGCCTTGCTGGCGAGCCAAAACCCCCGTGTTCCCAGGTCTATTTAGGGGCTTGGCTGTGCGTTTGTTTGCGTCTACGAGTTGCTTCAGGTCAGGGCACATTGAGCAGTTGCACCTCCCTGTTGATGATCATTTGCTCACCGCCGTTGCCGTCGGTATTGCCGTCCCCGCGTGCACGCAAGGTGCGAAATTCCAGGTGCACAATGGCATTGCGCTGTAACTGCGCGGCGGCCACTTCAAACCGTAAGGAACCGGGCAGCAGGTTATCGACCAGCACGCTTGCGTCGGTGGTAGGCAACAACGCTGCACTGTTCAAGGCGAAGCCGTAATTGGCGTATCGCCATAGCCTGCCGGCACCGTCTTCGCACCAGGCAATGGGAGTATCGACCAAATACAGTCTCCGAGCTGGCGAGTGATAGGGAAAGGATTCCAGCGAGGCGAACGTCAACGTCTGGGTATTGTTGCTGACTGCACCAAGCACTGCGGTGGTGTTCGATATCGACGGCCCACTGCCAGAAGCGCCGTACACCGCTGCGATGGATGTGGGGTACACGGCGACATACGCGGAATCACCCACAGCCATGCCCTGCACCACAACGACGTCGGCCTCGGTTGACGACTCGCCCACCGGCAGCGATAAATAATCCGCCATGGCCCGAATCGGCACCAGCTCCAGACAGGCATTGCCGCCGTCATTGAAAGCCCGCACGCTGTTGGGCAGGGCGCGGCGAATATCCCGCGACATTTGCTCGCTGGCAACATACGCCGCGCTCGACATGGTCGCTCGGGCACCGGTGTCGACCCACCCTTGCACGTACAAACCCACGAATCGCATGCTGATCAGGCTGATGATACCGAGGATCACAATCACCATGATCATCTCGATCAGGGTGAAGCCTCTTTGAGCGGTCACAATGCGCGATTGGATTGGCATCAGTAATCCCCCCGCATGGCCGACATCACCAGTGTCTCGCCAACGCTGCCCGTCATGGTGATGCTGATCACCTTGGTGAAGCCGCTGGTCGACCCCACTGTGACAGGCCGGCACTGAACCGAAACAGCAATTTGATACTGAAAACCCGAGCCTGCGCCGGTATCCAGAAACTGTCCCTGCTCTACCAGACCGTGGTAATCGTCAACGTCGTCGTAGTCGCCGCGATCCGATTCCCCCACTTCTGGCCCGGCAACGGTGCAGCTGCCGACTGCACCACCACCCGGTGGTGTTTCGTCCTGAAAGCGTAGCGCCAATATGTCATCGAAATAGGATTGCATCATTTGCACAGCACGGGCTTGCCACAAAGGATCGGCACCGCGTCGGACCGACAGGTCCATGCTGCTGGTCACCGCCGTCAAGGCAACGGCAATCACCATAATCGTGATCACGGTTTCAACCAGGCTGAAGCCCCCGGCGGTTATTCGCCCGAGACGTTTTGAACGCTTGTTAGAGGCAGCTGCCAACATAGGCGTAACCAGAAGCGCTGACACACACCTCCAACCGGGAAGGCACACAGAGGCGGTAATTTTGGCCCGATGTGAGGCCGCCATCGCCATCAAAGCCTATTTGTAAAGGCAGGCTCGGCAAGGATGAGCAGGCGGCTGCCATATCGGTGCCGCCATGTAAGGAAAAGGTGTGTCGATCCATTGACTGAGTGTGCACTGTGCCTCCTTGCGCGGAAATTTGGCCCAACCATTCAGAACCGCTGTTGCTGAGCTGCAATTGGGCGACGTTGTCGGTTGAACGCGCCAGCGCCGTTTGCTGGGCCTGACGCACCGCTGAAACCACAAAATCAGCGACTATGCGCTGATCGTAATTATCGCGGGTGGCAAACAGGCTGGCCGCGAACGACGAAAGGATTCCCACCAGCACCAGTACCATGACCAGTTCAACCAGTGTGAATCCTTTCGGTTTTTGCTTCATGGCAAGCCGTTAGCAACCAGTGACCGCAACTGTTGGCGTTGAGCCAGCCGCGGCTTCGGTGTAGGTCACGGTACAGGCACCGACAGTCCATGCAGACGTAGAAGCCGCCGGTGAGTTGTCTGTTTCTGTCGCAGTGCCGTAACCGTCTGCGGTAATGGCGTCGTCAATGGTCAGGTAATCCGGGTAACCATTCACAATGGTGATGCTGTTACCTTCCAGCGTGATTGGCGAGGTACTTCCACCGGACAGGAAGGTCGCATGAGCAATGTTTGCAGCGGAGCGCAGGGAACCTGCCAACGCCTCAGCACTGGCCTGCTCTGCATCGCCGCTCAAGTCCGCAAAACGCGGAAGAGCAAACGCAGACAAGACCCCGAGAATCACAATCACCATGATCAATTCGATCAGGGTAAAGCCAGAATTACGTTTCATATCCAACTCCTGAAAAACACCTGGTGGTGGGGTCACTCACCGTGCCGAGCACCCAGCATTCGCGAGGTAACCGTTGGGTTTGTAACCGTTAATCAATGTCTCTTAAACATAGACCACCGGCATGCCTCTGCCCGGCTTATTACTAAAATTCACAGAAAGTCTACAGAGCCCGCCAAAACGGCTGATATTTGACGCAAGTTATTGGTTTACAAGATCGATTCCCGTCGACATCCATACCGAAACCCTGGCCGATACCTGAGCCGCGCCCACCCCAAGCCCCATGACACGGAGTGTTGTCTGAACCATTCCGCTCGAAGCACTCTCTACCCCACAGCAACGGCGACCATGTCGACACTCTTCACCCAAAGTCGATAACGACGGCCGAATCACCTTGCTATAGTCAGACCACTGCCATAGGAGGCTGAAAAATGAACAATCTGCATATTCTTGTTACAGGTGGGGCCAGCGGTATCGGTCTTGGTATTGCGGAAACCCTGGGTAAACAGGGCGCTCGCATTATGGTGTCGGATATATCCCAGCAAGCCATTGATACCGCGGTCAGCTCATTGAAAGAGAAAGGCATTGATGCCAATGGCATTGCTGCCGATATGTCCGACGTCAGCGCCATTGACGCCATGGCGGCCAAGCTGGCCGATGATCCGGTCAATGTGGTGGTTAATAACGCCGGCCTTCAATACGTATCGAAACTGGAAGACTTCCCCGCCGACCGTTGGAAACTGCTGATTGATGTGATGCTGGTAGGGCCTGCGATGCTGACCCGCGCCCTGCTGCCATCCATGCGTGAAGGCGGCTACGGCCGCATTATCAATATCGGCTCGATCCACAGCCTGGTGGCGTCGCCGTATAAATCCGCCTATGTCGCCGCCAAACACGGCTTGATTGGCTTTGCCAAAACCGTGGCACTGGAAACCGGCGATACCGACATCACCATCAACACCATCTGCCCGTCGTATGTGAAAACGCCGCTGGTGGAAAAGCAGATTGCCAATCAGGCCAAGGAAAACGGCATTTCTGAAGAAGACGTGATCAACAAAATCATGTTGGAACCGATGCCGAAAAAGCAGTTTATTGATATCAGTGAAATCGCCGAAACCGTGGCGTTTTTGGCCAGCCCGGCAGCGAAAAATATCACCGGACAGACCATGGTGCTCGACGGCGGCTGGGTGGCTCGTTGATCTGAGGTCGGGAGTCGGGAGTCGGGAGTCGGCGAATCTAACACCATGCAGGGTGCGCACTGCGCACCGGTTCTCCCCGTCGATCATTCGCAGGCAAGCCTGCTCCTACGAGGTGTTGCTCATTTAGCAGGCGAGCCGCCCGCGCTCCCGGATGCCAAGCCGTGTAGGGTGCGCACCGCGCACCGGTTCACTCTGTCGGATCATTCGCAGGCAAGCCTGCTCCTACAAGGTGAGGGTGTATCCGTTAGCGGGCGGGCCGCCCGCGCTCCCGGATTCTACAAGGCGTGGGGGAAGCGTAGGTGGGATAAGCGAGCGCAGCGAGTGCCATCCAACATGGTGAGCGCGTCTTTATCTGACCTGCATGAACGAGTGAGCCAGGCTGTACCTACGTTGTCAGGTGAAACAATTAACCCCGTGCGGCTGCGCCGAGTTCCCAGATTGGCAGGAAGACGCCCAATGCCAGTATCAGTACCAATACAGCCATAAATCCGAGCATCAGGGGTTCGATGGCGTCGGCGAGAAATTTCAGTTCGTAGTCGACTTCTTCTTCGTAGAAGTCAGCAACGTCGTTCATCAGCCGGTCGATGGAGCCGGTTTCTTCCCCCACCGACATCATTTGCAGCACCAGTGGTGTGAACAGCCCGGTGTTGGCGGCGGTTTGGGTCAGTCGTTCGCCCCGCTCGACGCCGGTTTGCATACGCCGGACGGCAGCGCCAATGTATTTGTTGCCGACGGTGTCGGATACGATGGCGAGGCTTCTGAGGATGGGAACCCCGGCGTCGATCATCATCGACAACGAACGGGAAAACCGGCCAAGGGCAATCCGTTCGAACAAGGAGCCAAATACCGGCAGACGCAGTTTCAGTCGATCCCATTGCAGCCCGCCACCCGGTGTCTGGATGTATTTCCAGAGCAGCAAGCCAGCCACTATCAGGGCAACGGCAATCCCAGCACCGTTGTTTACCGCAAATTCAGACGTTCCCATCAGCACCCGGGTTGCCCATGGCAGTTCGGCATCCATGCTGGCAAACACCGGAGCAAAGTTCGGTATCACATACAGGGTGACGATGGTCATGGCGGCCACCATAGAAAAAATCACCAGTGTCGGGTAGCGCATGGCGGTGGATACCCGCCGAATGGTTTCGCGTTCCATTTCCAGATGATTGATCAATGCTTGCAAGGCCTCTGACAACCGTCCGGTTGTTTCGCCCACTTGCACCATACTGATGTAAATGGGCGAGAACACCTTCGGATGTTGCCGGAAGGCCGTGGTGAGGTCGCCACCGGCCGTCAGGGTGCGGGCCATTTCCCCTAACACCCGCTTGATTTCAGGGTTAGGTGACGACTCCGACAAGCCCGTCAGGGCCCGAATAATCGGCACGCCAGATCGCGTCAGCGCGTAGAGCTGGCGGGTCATCAAAATCTTTTCGTCCATTTTGATGTTGCGGCGCTTGAACAGGTCCCGGCTTTCGCCGCTGGCTTTGGCGTCTTTTTGTTTCTCTTCCAGCCCCAGCAGCATCACGCCCTGACGCTGCAACACACGGGATGCAGTGCCCTGGTCCTGCGACACCATCTGACCTTGCACCGGCCGCCCCTGGCTGTCTTTACCGCGATACAGATAAACAGGCATCAGCCGTCCCCTTCATCCAGAGTGGCGGCAACGCGGAAGATTTCCTCAACCGATGTGACGCCATGGCGAGCGTAGTCCAGTGCGCCCAAAGCCAGTGAACGGAACTCCGGTTGGCGAGCCGCTTCCAGCGCAAACTGGTTAGGGTTGTTATCGCGCAAGGCGGTGACCAATGGCGCTGTCATTTCCAGCAGTTCGTAAATACCAATACGCCCCTGATAACCGGTGTTGTGGCACTGGTGACAGCCACGGCCAATCAAATAGGTTCGCTCACCAGCGCCCTGCTCAAGATTGTTGAGCCAGACTTTTTCCTGGGCATTGGGTTGATGTGCTTGTTTACAGTGTGGGCACAGGCGTTTGATCAGACGCTGCGCCACCACCGCCCGCAACGATGAGGCCACCAGATAGGAATCCACCCCCATGTCCAGCAGGCGCATGGCACTGGAGGCGGCATCATTGGTGTGCAGAGTCGACAACACCATGTGGCCGGTCATGGCCGCACGCAGGCCAATTTCGGCGGTTTCCTGATCACGCATTTCCCCCACCAGCACCACGTCCGGGTCCTGACGCAAGGCGGCTCGCAGTACAGTGGCAAACTCCAGCCCAACCTTGGGGTTCACCTGCACCTGATTGATACGCGGCAGGCGGTATTCAATCGGGTCTTCGGCGGTGATGATTTTCTTTTCCGGCGTATTCAGCTGATTGAGCGAAGCATACAAGGTGGTGGTTTTACCCGACCCCGTTGGGCCGGTAACCAGAATCAGACCGTGAGGACGACGAATCAGGTGCAGGTAGCGTTTACGCAGAACCTCGGGCATGCCGAGTTTTTCGATATCGAGCAAGCCGGCCGACTGGTCGAGCAAACGCATCACCACCGATTCACCGAAAGGCACCGGCATGGTCGACAGACGCACGTCGATGTTCTTGTTCATCACCCGGATGTTAAAGCGGCCGTCTTGTGGCAGGCGTTTTTCGGAAATATCCAGACCGGACATAATCTTCAAACGCGACACCAGCGCCGAAGCCACCCGCCGTTCTTTCATGATCTGTTCCTGCAATTCGCCGTCGATTCGCAGGCGAATACGCAGCAGGTTTTCTTCCGGTTCAATGTGAATATCGGAGGCTTTCACCTGTACGGCATCTTCAAGAATGTTTTGCAGCAGCCGCACCACCGGTGCTTCACCAGCTTCGGAGTCCAGCGCCATCTGGTCGATGTCAAAGTCGCTGGCTTGCAGTTCGCCTTCCAGCTCACCGGCGATGGAGGCAATTTGCTCCTGCCGGCGATACTGGGTATCCAGCAACGCCAGCAATTCCTGTTCTTTTACAAAGGCTGGCAGCACGGTTTTGCCCAGCGTACGCTGGATTTCATCCACCAGCATCAGGTCGGTCGGGTCGGCCATGCCAACCCGGTAGCCGCCGGGTTCTTCACTCAGCAGCAGCGCCCGGTATCGGCGTGCCTGGCTCTCGGGTAAACGCTGCACCAAACGGGAGTCCAGACGAAAACGGGAGAGGTCGATAAAGGGGTAGTCGAAGTATTCAGCCAGCGCACTCAGCAGCTGCTCCTCGGGCAGGAAGCCGAGATCGGTAATGGCACGACCCAGTTTTTTGCCCGAGCGTTTCTGTTCAGCCAACGCCTGCTGCAACTGGGTATCTGTAATCAGGTTGCGTTCCAGCAACAAATCGCCAATGCGTACCCGTTTTGTCATCCCTCGTCCTACTCCTGCTGTGTGTTACCGGCTGTTGGCCGAATGCCCGAACGCCGCCACGGATGCATGAGGCGTGGGTGCAACAACCCGGTTACTGAGATCCACTTCGATCATTACCGGTACCTCGACCGGATGGGTTTCGATCGGTTTGACGGCCTGATGCACCACCTTTTCCAGGGTTTCTGCCACAGGTACGATCGGATCGGGCCTGCGAACCGTCGGCAGCGGTCGTTGGTGACGCTCCTGCAAACCGTGTTCGTTAATGCCGGTCAGATGCAACAGCCAACTGGTGACCATCACGGTGGCGAAAAAAATACCCGCCAAGCCAAACACCAGCGCGGCCGGGGCGGGCCAGCTGCCCTGACCGGACGCTGCCCCGCTGCGGTCGCTGGCGGTGTTACTGTTGATATCGGCGTCAGTTCGCCAGGCTTGATTCATGGTTTTGGCCCTCCAAGGTACGAGCCGCTGGCGCTATCGTCGAAAATCGACGATTGATGGCCTCAATCTCCCGTACCGGCGTGGCGCCGTCGACGATGTGAGGCTGAATCAGAATCACCAGCTCACTTTGTATGTTTTGTTGCCGCTCCTGGCGGAATAACCAGCCGAGGATCGGAATGCTGCCCAACACCGGCACACTGGCTTCGGTGGTTTCGACACGGTTTTGCATCAAACCACCAATCACCACCACCTGACCGGACTGGGCCCGGATGATGGAGTCGGTTTCACGCACCGTGCTGTACGCCAATGGCAGGTTGAATTCTTCGCTGCCCAGTTCAACGGTTTTCACCCGTTCTTCCACTTCCGTCACCGTTGGGTGAACGTGCAGAATCACTTCTTCATCACTGCTGACCTGTGGCGTAACGTCCAGCGCAATACCGCTGAAAAACGGCGTCAGCTCAATGTCCGGGGACTGGGTTGAGCCGGTGGTCGAGGTGGTTGTGGTGGTGCTCACCTCGGTCACAAAGAACTCGTCCGAGCCAACTTTGATCACGGCTTTCTGGTTGTTGACCGTGGCAATCCGTGGGCTTGAAAGCACCCGCACATCACCCTGGGTTTCCAGTAGCTCCACCACACTGGTGAAGTCGCCAATGTTGAATCCCATCGAGAAAATGCCACCAATACGATCGGCATTTTCCAACGCCACCGCGCCTTGTCCGGCGGTGATCGAGCCACGGCTGTTGCTGGCCACCAGCGCCGCCCAGTCGATGCCCTGCTGATAGCCATCATTCAGAGACACTTCGAGGATCTTGGTTTCAATCAATACCTGTTTTTGCACACTGATTTCAGCCCGGTGCAAATAGGTGGAGATCGCTTTCTGGGTCGCAGGCTTGGCTTGCACAATGACAATACCGGCATGAGCATCCACCACTACGCTGGCGTTTTCTTCATCCTGCACCAGCAGTTGCAGTGTCGAGCGCAGCTGCTGCCAGAAATCGGCCTGGGATTCGGTTTCAACCTCGCTGGAATTGATCGTCTGGGTACTGGTTACATTAGACGAGCTATTGCTGTCCGAGCTACTGAGATCCTGCTGACTGACCTGACCACTGCTGACTTGCATGCCAGAACGACCTTTACGGGTAACGTTCAGGTAATTGACCGGATACATGCGGGTCTGCTGTTTGGCGGGCATGATCTGCACACCGTAATTGGTTACGCTGAAGTCGTAGCCATAAATATCGCGCAAGGCTTCCAGCACTTCCGGCAGAGTGACATGACGCAGGGTGAGGGTAATGTTGCCGCTGACTTCCGGGTGCAACAGCAGGTTTACCCCGGTGCCTTCCACCAGGCTGTTAAAAAACGCGGTCGCCGGGGTGTTGTCGGCCACCACATCAAAGTACTCCACCTTGTCCATCGCCAGGGATTGCTGATGCTGATCCAGTGCCGGAATACTGTCTCCAGCCGCCCGGTTACGCTGTCGGTCGGCAGCAGGTGGAATTTCAATTGGCAAAATATCGCTGGCAACCCGGGTATTGGTCGGCTGGGTGCTGCAACTGGCCAACCCCATCAGGCAAATGGCCAACAAGGCCTGTGGCAACCGGCGGACAGACGTCGCAGGCCCCTCAAGTTGGTTAAACCACGGCTTGTTCATCGATTTCCGTATTGCTGTCATTGAACATCACCTTCTGTTGCTGTCTTGCCAGGTTCTGCTTGATTGGCAGGCAGACGAAAAATCTTCGGGGTCGGGCCGTCGGCGGCCGGACGTTTAACACTGGCAACGGCCAGTAGCAGAGTGCGTTTACGGTTGCCTTTACGAGCAATCACCCGATCACTGACGATGCGCTCGACCAGCCAGCCATCGACCTTATTACCGGCCGATACCGCCTGACCGTTTATCACCGCAACCGGCATTGCACCGTTCAAAATCTGGCTCAGTTCCAGCTTCGCTGGCGCTGCTCGTTGCACACTTGGAGCAGGCGCTGCGCCCGCCCAGGACGGCGGCTTGGTGGGGTCGTCGGCCTGTGCCCGGCCTGTGACCAAGAGCAGCAGTGCAGCGCACATAAGCAATGTCCTGAATTTCAAAGAGCCACCAGGGGCCCTCTGAATAACTCTGCACAGCTCTGCGCGAGTCCTGCAGGTTGTCAGAACAAGGCGGCGAACGCAGCGAAATGACGGGTCCTTTTCAAGTTCGCCAACGCCGTTCTGGCGAGCTGAAGGCCGCGCCCGAAGGGGATGGCAGGGCATCGCTGACTCTGTGTCGCTGCTTTTTGACTTGACCCGCCAGGCCTGCAAATCAGCTTCGGGACTCAGCTTCGCCCTGTCATCCAGAGCGGGCACCGAGTTATTCAGAGGGTCCCTAGACACCGATGACCTCCTTACGGGTACTCAGGGTGAATACTTCCAACTCCAGCTCGCCCCACGGGTAGCTTCCCAACTGGTAATCCAGCGCCTGCCAGAACAACGTGTGTTCACTGCTCTCCAGCGCCTTGAGATAGTTCACCGTGCCCGCCCAGGTGGCTTTCATCCGAATGCGAAAACGGTGCTGCCAGAACAGCGGCGCATTGGCCATTGCGTCGTCGGCTTCACTATCCGCCACATTGGCCTGATTCGGTCGGATGGCTACTGACGCCAGATTCTCCAGTGACACCAACTTCAGGCCCTTGGTATCTTTCAATACGCGTTTCAGCAGAGCGGCCATTTGATGAGGTTGCAGAATGTCGCGCGATAACGCCGCCGTTTGCTGCATCAGCACGCCTTGCTGTTGCTGCAACTGCTGTAACTGCTGCTGCAAGGCATCGTTAGGGTCAACCATGACCTGCGCCGACAGGCTGGCGAGGGATTGCTGCAAGGCTCGCTGTTTATGTTCCAGTTCGTTGGCCAGGTTGGCAGCGCGATTGGCGTTGCTCCATAACGGCTCTACCAGCACCAAACCAATCACCGACAACGACATCAGCAGCGTGATACGCAACAGCCGAAATTCACGGGGCTCCAGCCCCATCAGGTAATCGACCAGACGAGTCAGCAAGAGGGTTTCACGATTACTCATAGCCGCCTCCATGAGTCATAACGGCACTGGCGTCCAAACCTTGACGACGTAAAGCCGATGCCGCGCTGCCTTCCGGCGGCCGCTGGCGGGTATCGAGCCGGAAACTGTACCCACGGCCTTGTTCATTAACGTCCAGTTGCTGGAATACCACGCCCTGCCAGGATGGCAGCTTTCTGAGTTCGTCCAGATAGCTGGAAACCGCATCCGGAGTTTGCAGCAAGCCCGCCAGTACCACGTGGTCGCCCCGTTGACTCAGACGCGTTTCCGACAACCAAACACTGCTGAGGCGCACCTCGCCCAGTTGGCTCATCAGGGACAGGAAATCGCCGCGATTACTTCCTGTACCCGCTTGGCTGAGCTGACCTTTGCCACGGCTGCTTTGCAGGTAGTTCAACTGCTGGGTGGCATGAAATACCGATTTTTCCGCAGCGTTCACCTGCTGTTGCAGGCGACTGTCGGCCGCTGGAGCCACCAGCCGTTGTTGTTCTTTGTTGATGGCAATATCCAGTTGCGCCAGCCTTTGTTCGGCGTCACCAACCCGATGTTTTTGGTACACATCCGCCACCACACCACCGACAGCCACCACGCCCAGAAACAGCACAATCAGCCCCGACTCGACCAGCAGTTTGCGAACTGGCACTGGCAGCCGGGTAGGACGAAACTCCTCGGTGAAGAAGTTGACGCGCTGGCGGACTTTCCAGGTCATGAAATGTCCTCCGACTCACCCACCACTTCATGGCTGATTCCGAGTGCTGCTCCCAAGGCGCAGGAGGTGGCATGGTTCCAGTCTGATTCCGTATCGTTCAGCCAGGTACGTAAGGAAAACCGCCGACACGGCAAGTTGAGTTGCTGTTCCAGCGCTTCCAGTAGGCTATCTTCCAGCGGACTGCCCGACGTCACCAGCCACAATTGCCCCACCACGCCCATGGCCAATTGGCTGTCGAAGTAATCAAGCGAGCGCTGGATTTCGAGGGTCAGACGGTCCAGTTCAGGGTGGTTAACCAGAGGTTTGTTGAGCGCAAAGTCGTCACTCAGGGTCAGCTCACTGGCGGTAAGAACTTCGACAATGCCGTCTGGCTGCTCGTCGCTGATGCCCATGCCCTCTTGTGATGGGACACTGGCCGATACAGGCTCAGGCTCGGGAGCAGCCTTGGGATTGAGGGTTTCCAGTTCACTGGCCACAGTTTGATAACCGACGTTGAAGTCACGCCGTAAATACAGGGCACCGTTGCTGTACAGCAGGGTTTTACCCGAGGTGTCGTCCAGTTGCAGCAACGCAATACTAGCTTCCGGTTCCACTTCAGCCACCAGATCCAATAACGCCATCTCGCCAATGGTGATGTGCTCCAGGCGCAAATCCTGCTCACGGCAGCCCTGTACCTGCTGGAACACCGCCGACTGTTCGGCAAAGGCCACAAAGGCCATGCTCTGACGGCCGCGATAAGCATCCGGCGGTAACCGGAATGCCTGCACCTGCAGTTTCTCCAGCGGTGTCGCGGTCAGTTCGCCCAGCCGGAAGCGCATGGCGTCCGCCAGCTCGTGATCCTCAACGTCGGGGGCGGGAAGCATTTGCAGCTGATAATCCTGATACGGCAGTACCAGTGTGCTTTGAAAGCGTTTCCAGCCCAGCTGTTTCACCCACTGCCCCAGATGCGACCAGTCGATGTGGTCGAGTGACAGCATGGAAACCACCAGGTTGTTTTGTATCGCAACCGCGGCCATGGCTCCGGATTTGTGCATTGCAATCCCAACAGAGCCATATCCATGATTGGTATTTCGTTGCCAGGGCCAGCGCATGTTAGTCATGTCCAATTTGTGATTACTGTCAGTGTAGACAGGTTTTATGATTCTGCTGGGCAGGCCAAAGCGCGGCCGTCAATTTTTACAGTTCACAAATGAAGAGAATTTGGAGCGCATCCATGGGCACGGTATTCTGTGCAGCCGTTTGTTCCGAGCCGTCACCGCGCCATGTTTCATATCGTTTTGTTTGAACCTGAGATTCCACCCAACACCGGCAACATCATCCGTTTGTGTGCCAATACCGGTTGTCAGCTGCATTTGATTGAGCCGCTGGGTTTCAATATGGAAGAGAAGGCCTTGCGCCGGGCCGGGCTGGACTATCACGAATTTGCCAATGTCAAAACCTACGCCGACTTCGCTGCCTTTATAGAAGAAGCCAAGCCCGAACGGCTGTTTCCGTTTACCACCAAAGGCTCCACGGTGCCTGCAAGCGCTGAATTAAAAGACGGCGACTACTTTTTGTTTGGCCCGGAAACCCGCGGCTTACCAGCAGAAGTGCTGCAAACCTTCCCGGCAGAGCACTGGATGCGACTGCCAATGCTGCCTGACAGCCGCAGTCTGAACCTGTCCAATACCGTGGCGATTGTGGTGTATGAAGCGTGGCGCCAGAATGGCTTTGGCGGCGCCAGATTTGAAGGGCCCGGATTGGGCTGAGGAGTCTGGAGTCTGGAGTCTGGAGTCTGGAGTCTGGAGTCTGGAGTCTGGAGTCTGGAGTCTGGAGTCTGGAGTCTGGAGTCTGAAGTCTGAAGTCTGAAGTCTGAAGTCTGAAGTCTGAAGTCTGAAGTCTGAAGTCTGGAGTCTGGAGTCTGAAGTCTGACAGGACTGTGGGAGAGAGCTTGCTCTCGATCTCCATCGCCCTGCAAACACTTGATCTACCCAATGATCAGAACGGCGACAATTCCAGTACCAGCTTGTTGTCCTGCACCGTTACCGACTTCAACACCGCTTTGGCCAGTTTCTGTTTCAGGTCTTCATCGTCCAACGTGTACACCGGCTTGCGCTCCAGGTATTTGCTGGCCAGCGGTTCAATCACGGATTTCACCTGCGCCTGATTACCCACCGAGATATGGCTGGAATCCATGCTGAGGATTTTCGGTTTCTTCAAATAAAAGGTGCCGCGATCCGCGTTGTAAACAAGCTCACCGGCAATTTTCACCTGTACTTCACCCCCCAGATCTCCCGGCGCTTCAACC
The DNA here is from genome assembly GCF_056158645.1 of Oceanobacter sp. ABM4_470. Taxonomy (NCBI): domain Bacteria; kingdom Pseudomonadati; phylum Pseudomonadota; class Gammaproteobacteria; order Oceanospirillales; family Oceanospirillaceae; genus Oceanobacter; species Oceanobacter sp. ABM4_470. The sequence continues at coordinate 391,147 of NZ_JBSWTR010000001.1, read as the reverse complement.
GTCATCAGCGCGCCAAAACCCAGCAGACCATCGCCCAGAGTCAGGTCCAGTTCCGGCTTGTCGAGGGTCACTTTCATGAAATAGCGATCACGATGCATCGGCATCATGCTTTCCAGCCGCTGCTGAAGCTCGGCTTCGGTCAGTTCAATGGTGTAGGCAGAAGCCAGGCTGCTGGTCAATGCCAGTAACAGAGCCAGTCCCAGAGTGCGAATAGAAGTAAAGATACGAGCAGACATGCGATAAATCCTGAAAACCCAATCGGCGGTGGTGTTCGACCATAAAAAACGCCCGGCGTTGCCGGGCGTTTGGAAGGAAACAGCAAACCGGTTCTTATTGAACGGTTTCCTGACCTTCTTCAGCAGCCTGAGCGGCTTCTTGCTGCATACGCTGCTGGTACAGGGCGTCAAAGTTAATTGGCGCCAGCATCAGAGCCGGGAAACCACCTTTAACAACCAGGCTGTCTACCGATTCACGCAGGTAAGGGAACAGGATGTTCGGGCACATGGCGCCCAGCATTGGCTTCAGCTGTTCTTCCGGAATGTTGTCCGCCAGGAACAGGCCCGCTTGCATCACTTCAACCAGGAAAGCGGTGTCGTCGCCCAGTTTGGCGGTCACGGTGGCCTTGATGTTCACTTCGTAGTGCTTGTCGTCAACGCGACGAGCGCCAGAGTTCAGGTCCAGCTTGATTTCAGGCTTCCACTCTTTGGTGAAGATAACCGGTGCACCAGGTACTTCAATAGAAGCGTCCTTGATGTAAACACGCTGCAGGGCAAATTGTGGTTGTTGGTTCTCAGACATAAGTATTTCCTGGTTTTATTTACGAACGACCGGAAGGTTCTGTGCATTCCATTCCATCATGCCACCCGCCAGACGGACGGCGTTAAAGCCTTTTTCCTTCAGCATTTTGGAGGCCATGGACACGGTGTTACCGGTTTTGCATACCAGTACAACCGGCTTGTCCTTGTGAGGCTCCAATTCGCCCAGGCGCTTGGCCAGATCCCCGAACGGGATGTTGATCGCGCCGGACATATGACCGGATTTGAAGTCTTTCTTGTCACGGATATCGACCACAACAGCACCTTCACGGTTGATCAGGCTGGTCGCCTGTGAAGGTGATACCGAAAGACCGCTACGGCTGCGGTTATCCAGCAGCAGAGCAATCATGAAACCCGCCCAGATAGCTACCAGCCACCAGTAGTTGCCGATGAATTCGAAGATCTGATTCATAGTTCTCGTCGTTGCCAGATGAAAATCAGCGCAGGAGTATAACCACACACAAGGCTGCTGTCCTGTGGAGAGCGGCGATTTAATCCGATTACCCAAGTCAGCTTGCCTTCCGGAAGCCCGCCAGACTAATCGGCAAAAACCACGTTTTTATGACAGCCATGTCAGCAAGTGTCTGGCAGCGAACCAGCCTGACAGCAACAAAACAACCATGAATGACTATAAGAATCCGAAGGCCAATAGCTATAAACTGTTAGCGCCATTCATAATTCGCGGTCGTATCGGATCAACATCGTTACCTACTGGGATCAGCCCCGCCGTTTAAGTACAATCAATTGCAATAACGAATTCGATATACGGGAAAACCTTATGACTCAGCGACCAGCACCTGTTGCTCTTATCATCCTTGATGGTTGGGGCTTCCGCGAAGAAACGGACAACAACGCCATTGCCAACGCCAACACCCCAACCTGGGACCGTTTGCTGGACGCCTTCCCGAACACGCTGATTCAAACCTCAGGTTCTGCTGTGGGCTTGCCGGATGGCCAAATGGGCAACTCCGAAGTGGGCCACATGAACCTCGGCGCTGGTCGCATCGTTTACCAGAACTACACCCGTATTAACAAAGCCATTGCCGATGGTGAACTGGCCACCAATGCGGCGCTGGTTGCTGCAATGGACAAGGCCAAGGCCGCTGGCGGTGCCTTGCACTTTACCGGCCTGATGTCTCCGGGCGGTGTCCACTCCCACGAAGATCACCTGATCGCGCTGCTGGAAATGGCCAAAGCCAGAGGCATCGAGCAAGTGACCATTACCGGTATTCTGGACGGCCGCGACATGCCGCCTCGCTCTGCCGAAGACTCCATTGCCAAAATCGAAGCCAAGTGTGCCGAACTGGGCAACGCCCGCCTGACCGGTATTGTTGGCCGTTACTTCGCCATGGACCGTGACAACCGCTGGGATCGTGTGCAAGCAGCCTACGACCTGATGACCGAAGGCAAAGCCGAATACAGCGCGCCCAACGGTGTTGAAGGCCTGAAAGCTGCCTACGAGCGTGATGAAAACGACGAATTCGTCAAAGCCACCCTGCTGGGTGACGCTGCACCAGTAAAAGACGGCGATGCCATCATCTTCTACAACTTCCGTCCGGACCGTGCCCGTGAACTGACCCGCGCCTTTGTTGAAGACGACTTCAGCGGTTTCGAGCGCGCCCAGCACCCACAGCTGTCCGACTTCGTGATGCTGACCGAATACGCGGCCGACATCGACGCCAGCTGCGCCTTCCCTCCAGAAACCATGGTAAACAGCCTGGGTGAGTACGTGTCCAACCTGGGCATGAAGCAGCTGCGCATTGCTGAGACCGAAAAATACGCCCACGTTACTTTCTTCTTCTCTGGCGGTCGCGAGAAAGAATACGACGGCGAAACCCGTATTCTGGTGAACTCCCCGGACGTAGCCACTTACGACCTGCAACCGGAAATGTCTGCTCCGGAAGTGACCGACAAGCTGGTCGATGCCATCAAAAACGGCGGCTACGACCTGATCGTGTGTAACTACGCCAACGGCGACATGGTGGGTCACACCGGTAAATTCGACGCCGCGGTGAAAGCGGCCGAAGCCATCGACGATGCGCTGGCCAAGGTGACCGAAGCCATTCTGGAAGTGGGTGGCGAATGCCTGATCACTGCCGACCACGGCAACGCCGAGCAAATGCTCGACAGCCAGGGCCGTCCAATGACCCAGCACACCACCGGTCCGGTAAACCTGATTTATGTGAACGAACGCCCACAAGGCACTCTGAACGCCGGTCGTTTGTGTGACATTGCCCCAACCCTGTTGTCTATGATGGGTGTTGAACAGCCAGCAGAAATGACTGGCGTTTCGCTGGTAGACTACAGCTGATTCAACGCTCGACAGCACCCGGCAGGCGTTGCCCCGGGTGCTGACCGACATTCACAGGCTTGCAAGGAATTTGGCTGGACCATGAAACGCACTACCGTGGTCAGTATCGTACTGGCTGGTTTGATGGCTGCAACGCTGGCATTGGCCCCTCATCGCGCCTTCGCCAACGACAGTGACGAAGCCAAACTGAAAGCCCTGAAGGCAGAAATCAGCAAGCTGCAACAATGGCTCGACGAAGCCAACACCGAACAATCCCGCCTTTCCAAATCGCTGCAAAAAACCGACAAAGACATTGGTACCACCGCCCGCGAAGTCGAAAAGATTCGCCAACAATTGCAGCAGGAGCAAAACCGCCTAAAAAAGCTCCAACAGGATCAGGCGCAGCTGGATGAGCTGCGCAGCAGCCATACCCGTCGTTTACGTGAACAATTGCAAGCAGCCCAGAAACTGGGTTCCGACGGCCCCATCAAGGCGCTGCTGAACCAGACCGATCCGCAAGAAGCCCAGCGTATGATGAAATACTTCGGCTATTTCAATCAGGCGCGGGTGGAACAGATCCACACCACCATCGCCGAACTGCAACGGCTGTCGCGTATAGAAGAAGAAATTCTCGCCCAGCAGCGGCAACTGCAACAAACCCAGAGCGCGCTCGACCAGCGCAGCGCCACCCTGGCAGATCAGAAACGTCAGCAACAGCAACTGCTGGCCAAACTGCAAACCCAGGTGAGCTCAGAGAAGCAGCGCTTGCAGCAGAAACAGGCCGACCGCAAACGGCTGGAAGCGCTGCTGGATGAAGTGCAAACCCTGGTGGAAAAAAGCCCGCGCAAGAACGACGCCCGCCCTTTCAAGAGCCTCAAGCGCAAGCTGCCACAACCGTTGGCTGGCCGCGTCGTCGCCGCATTTGGCAACCCCAACAGCAGCGGTGCGGGCAATTGGGAAGGCTGGCTGATCGCCGCTCCCGAAGGCCAGCCAATCCGCGCGGTGCATCATGGCCGAGTGGTCTACTCCAACTGGCTGCGTGGTTTTGGCCTGCTGATGATCATTGACCATGGCGATGGCTACATGACCCTCTATGCCCACAACCAGACCCTGATGTACGACGTCGGTGACTGGGTCAATTCCGGCGATATCATTGGCGCTGTGGGCCGCAGTGGCGGTCTGACAGAACCGCGGCTGTACTTTGAAATTCGCTACCAGGGCCGCCCGCAAGATCCCGCTGCCTGGCTGGCACGGAAATAGTCATCTGCTCAGCGACAGACCGATGAATTGCAAAATTTAACTGCCCCTGTTTTTTGTGCCATGCTAATTGGGTACACCATCAATCGGATCTTTTATGACGCTCTCCAGGTCTGCGCTTTTTTCCTTGTTACTGACCGCTGTTGCCCTGGGGGGAACCACCCTGCCACTGCGCAGTCAGGCAGACAGCAACGACGCAGCGGCAAGTGCTGCCGTGCAAACCGACCCAACACAACCGGTAGAAGCTTCAGCCCCGCAGCGCGGCCAACTGCCACTGGAAGAACTGCGTAATTTCGCCGAAGTGTTTGAGCGCATTCGCGGTGCCTACGTTGAAGAAGTCGACGACGAAACCCTGTTTGGCTATGCCATCAACGGCATGTTGACGTCGTTGGACCCACACTCCATGTACCTGCAACCGGATGATTTCAGCCACCTGCGCGAGTCCACCTCGGGCAAGTTCGGTGGTCTGGGCCTTGAAGTGGGCCAGGAAGAAGGCCTGATTCGGGTCATCAGCCCAATCGACGACACTCCAGCAGAACGTGCCGGTATTCAGGCCGGTGACCTTATTGTGACGCTGGATGGCGAGGCCGTAATGGGCATGTCGCTGAGCGATGCCATTGAGAAAATGCGCGGCGAACCCGGCAGTGAAATCACGCTGGAGATTCGTCGCAACAAAGACCCGGAGTTGCTCAGCTACACGCTGACACGTGACGAAATCAAAAGCCGCAGCGTGCGCGCCAAACTGCTCAGCGATGCCATTGGCTACGTTCGCATAACCCAGTTTCAGGACCAAACCGGCAGCGAGCTGAACAAGGCCCTGCAGGACTGGCAAGGCGACGCGCTCAATGGTGTGATTCTCGACCTGCGCAACAATCCCGGTGGCGTACTGAACGCTGCCGTGGATGTCTCCAATGCCTTTTTGGACGACGGCCTGATTGTGTATACCGAGGGCCGTGATCCGTCTTCCGAGCTGAAATTCAGCGCCAATAGCCAAACCCGAATGCCGGATATGCCATTGATCGTGCTGATCAACGGCGGCTCGGCGTCAGCGTCAGAAATTGTTGCCGGAGCCTTGCAGGATCACCACCGCGCGGTTGTGGTCGGTACTCAGTCGTTTGGCAAAGGCTCGGTGCAAACCGTTCTGCCACTGGCCAACGACAAGGCCATTAAACTGACCACCGCCCGCTACTTCACCCCGAACGGCCGCTCGATTCAGGCCAAAGGCATCACCCCGGACATTCGGGTCGAGCAGAGCGACGTCACCCCTATTGCCAGCCGCCGCACCTTCAAGGAAGCCGACTTGCGCGGCCACCTCAGCAACCCATCGAAACAGGCCAACCCATCAGCGGATACAAAAACGCCGACGGAGTCCTCGACGGCTGCAACTGAAAATGGCGATACTGGTCTTACCACCAACGACTTGTTGGAACGGGACTTCCAGCTGTACGAAGCTCACACACTGCTACGCGGCATGAGCATTCTGGGGGCCCGTAAGCACAACACGGCCCAGACCAACGAGTCCTGATGAACTTGCTGCCAAAGCAGCCAACAACGAAGTGTGCATGACCATAAAACACTGGCTGCCTGCCACGGCAGCACTCACCCTGGCACTGCTATTCAACGGTAACACTGCCAGCGCTGGTGAACTGATTATTGTGATTGACGATGTCGGCAACAATCGCGCCCTGGGCGAGCAAGCCATCAGTTTGCCCGCCCCTGTTAATCTGGCTTTCCTGCCCGAAACCCCCTACGCAAAACGACTGGCCAAACAAGCCTGGCAACAAGGTCATAACGTGATGTTGCATGCGCCGATGGCCAATACTGCGGGCGTGCCGCTGGGTGCCGGTGGCCTGTACCCGGACATGACCGAACAGCAGTTCAAGCAAACGTTGAATCACAGTCTGGATGTCATCCCGCACGTCAGCGGCTTCAATAACCACATGGGCAGTCTGCTAACCCAGGACTGCGAGAAAATGCGCTGGGCCATGGAAGTCGCGCAACAGCGCCAGCTGTTCTTTGTCGACAGCCGTACCATTGCCAACAGCTGCGCCGCCCGACAAGCCAAAGCGGCGGGCATTGCGGTGCTGTCGCGGGATGTATTTCTGGACAACGACCGCAGCTATCAGGCGTTGGAAACCCAGTTCAATAAAGCCGTTGCCATTGCTGAAAAACGCGGCCGCGCGATTCTGATTGGTCATCCCTACAAAGAAAGCATGGCGTACCTGCACGCCAAGCTGTCCGGCGAAACCAGCATTACCCAAACCGAAGCCGCTCCGGTAGAGCACAACCATGAGCTGTCAGCGCCAGCTGCTCTGACCAAGCCCGAGGCTGCTACCGGGAACAATCTTCAGCCAACTATTCAGAAAACCAGTCACCCGCAACCCCGTCAGCAGACGGTGACTTTGTCTCCACTGCCAGCAGACTTAACGCTCAAAAAACTGGATACCCTGCTGCCGTTTGATGCCCAGCGGGTCCAGCTGGCTCAGCAAACCCGAGCCAAAGCCATTGAACTGGAGCAAGCCAAACAACGCCGCAAGGCTCAGGCCAAAACCCGACAAGCCATTGCCAAGCTGAAGGCACAGGGAGGCGGCTTACTTCTGGCACAACATCAATCTGAAGACAACAAGCGATCTGCCAATACGTCGATGCTGACGGTGGAATTGCCGAACGGCGAACAGAAAAACCTGACGCTGATTCCCTGAGCTGGAAGGTCTGGGTCTGGGTCTGGGTCTGGGTCTGGGCAGCGTTAAAAAGAAAAGAAGAAAAGAAGAAAAGAAAGCGTCAGCCAGCAACTGGCTGACGCAAGCAATCACCCCATCAGAACTGGTAGCCCATGCCCAGATAGAAGCCATCGGTGTTACCCGCGTCTTCGTTCTGCAACTGGTAGCTGGCTTTGAACACCACATCGGATATCGGGTAATAATTCACACCCATATCCGTCTGGCTGGCATCCACGCCCTGCTCCACCGACCAATAGGTCTGACGACCGAACACACCCAGAGATTCCAGCGGCTTCCAGGACACTTCGGCCTGCATACCGTCCTGCACGTCCTTACCCGCTTCCTTGGCGGCGTCGCCAGCCAGATCCCAGCGCACGTACATGAACTTGCCGGTTACGCTGTTGAACTGATACACCGCGTGGCCACCCAGCATGGTAGCAGAGTCGGCGTAGGACTCTTCAGCACTCTGATCCAGGTCTGGCTGGTACTGCGCATAAGCCGCCAGTTCCAGACCGGCGATGCCGGTGTATTTGATACGCGCCGTGGTGGCCAGATCAAACATGTTGGCGTAGTGGGTTTTCTGCTTGCCGGACTTGATGTCGAATGGGTCGGCTTCAGAATCCGTGGTTGGGTCATCGGTCTGCAAGCCTTCCGACAGGAATACGTCGTAGCTCAAACCATTGCTGAACTGCTGTGAGTACATCACACCACCGGCAAACCAGGTGGTTGGAATCAGCGTGGTTTCCAGTACCGGGCGCTCAACACCATAGTAGGTTACCGGCTCATGGGTTTCGCTGATGATGCCCACTGGCATCAACTGAATACCGGTTTTCAGCTGCTTGTCGTCAGCCAGTTTGAATTCCAGATACGCCTGCTCCAGCTCGACTGCGCCCGTACCGTCAGAGGCCGGAACCACAGTGTGCTCTACTTCAAACTCGGAGTGGAAGCTGACCCAGTTGTTGAACTCATAGCCTACAAACAGCACCCAGCGACGGAAGTCCATTTCACGAACGTCTTCACCGTCGACATCCAGGTTGCTGTAGTTCAGCTCGCCGTAGCCGCCAAAATGCACGCGACTGGCGATGGAATCCTGCTGCTGGCGCTCAATCGCGTCTGCCAGAAAATCCACGCGTTCATCCAGCGTTTCTTCCAGTTGCTGAATACGCGCTTCCAGTTGGCGAATGGTTTCCGCCTGATCTTCCTGAGTGGCTGCACTGGCAGGCAGTGCAAAAACAGTGGCGACCGCAATCGCCAGAGGTGCCAAAGTAAATTTCATGGTTCGTTCCTGAATAAAGAAATCGTATTCCAGCCCACTCAAACCAGAGCAGGCGCTGTCGAACAGGTTCACTGTGTTCGCTGAACACTGCGCTGGCGATCAGTCGCCATCGCTGAAATTAATGCCCAGACTGACGTCCAGCCCGTCGGGGATTTCACGTTTGAAGTTGCCATCGAGTTCGGCCGCCAGACTGTTGAAGTCGGTGGTGTTTTCACTGGCAATCGCAACCCGTGCGGCATCGATATTGGCCTGCACCGTGTCCACGTCGGTGCTGTTGCCACCTGCGGTCATCAGTCCAAACAGCGTGATGGTGGAGCTTTCTGTGCCCGCCAGCGTTGCTTCAATGCTGTCTATCGAGGCGCTCATTTGCGCCCAGCTGGTGCCCGCAATCTGAGCCACGTTACCTACCGTGTTGCGCTGTTGCAGGTAGTCCAGATAGCTCTGCACCGCACTGATCATTTCGGTCAGTGGCTCCGCGCCATCAATGGTTTCACCGGCCAGAAACAAATCCCGGTACGGCGTGCCGGACGACTGTGAATCCACCGTCCAGCCATTCACCACGTAGTCAGCGCGGTTCTGCAAACTGCCCGCCAGCCCCGTCAGAATGCCGCAACGGCGATCCGACGCCCGATATTCTGCCAATACCGTCGCTGCATCAGTACGATTGTCGTCGGTCACACCGTCTGCTAATGCTTCGTAGCTGGCTACTTCCAGCGCCAGCAAGCCCACATATTGAAAGGTGCGCGCGTCGAAGTAGCTGCTGCTCAGCTCGGTATCACCATTGATCAGACCAGCCTGATTGGTGCGTACCGTGGCGGTGTAATCCGTACCACGAACCCGATAGGAATCGATGTACTGGTATTGCGGGAAAACCGTATCGTCAAACAGCGGGCCAAAGTTGAACGGCACCAGTCCGTACCAGGCCAGCGCCATGGCGTTCCAGCTGCTTTGCAGATTGCTTAACCCGCTTGCATCCGGGCTGGCGCAGAAGCTGCTGGCAGCACTGTTGAAGGCGCTAACCTGCGACTGAAAAGCCTGGGCCGATGGGATGACGGTGTTGTCGATGATCTGCTCCAGCGCCAGGTCCACAGACCCGGCACTGAGTGCGGCTTCGTCGTTGGCGCGTTCACCGCCGCAGCCACTCAACAGCAATCCTGCTGCGGTGGCCGCCAGCACGGCGCGAGCGCCACCTGATGTGATTGATTTCATCCGTTTTAAACTGCCTGATCCGGGAGGGTGATGGTAAACATATGATTGTCCCAGTGCTTGCCTGCAAAGCTGAGACGGTGCGAGCGATCTTCCTTCATGCTGAGGGCATCCAACAGGCGGATATCCCCTTTTGAATTGCTCATCACAAAATACTGTTGGTCGCGGGTGACGGTCAGGCCGCAGACATCATGAAACGGGTGATAGCCCACCAGCTCTCCCCGATCCATGTGCCAGAACGCGGCAATGTCGCCACGAGGGCTGGTAAAACCGGCGACCCGCTCTTTTTCATTGATGGCAACACTGCCCATGTAATCGTTGAAGGCAACGGTCAGGGATTCGGGGCATTGCAGCAACTGCATTTCAGCACCGGGCTTATGAATGGCACCCAATGGCACCAGTCGGTTATCCGTCATTGCCGGGCGTTGCAGTTGGGTCGCCACAGCCACTGTACCGTCATTAGCAACGGCCAAATGGCGAATACTGGCTTTGCTTTCCGGCAAGCGATGCTGACTGATCAGCTCACCGTTATACAGCGACAGGTACACCAGCGACGGGTCCATGGTGTCGAGATTCAGCACCTTACGACCGCTATTGGGGTGGGTCAGCAAACCACCGTTGGCCACCACCAGGGTTTTCTGGTCTGGCATCAGGTGGACGTCGTGGGGGCCAATGCCGTGAGTCAGGAACTCGCCTTCGACTTGCCAGCTGCGCGTGTTGCGAATCACCAGTTTGCCGACGCCGGTCTGATAATTGGATTCGGTGGTAAACAGCAGCTCACCGGTTTGATCAAAGCAGCCATGGCCGTGCATATGATGATGTTCAGCACAGTCAATGCGCTGCTCAACTTCGCCAGTCAGCATGTTCACCACCAGGGCGTGAGTCCCCGGGCGACGAGCAAACATCACCAGCAACTCCGGCCGTCCGGTGTGCTGGGCCAACGCATGACCACGAAATCCGCTGGCAGCGGATTGCACCAATGGCTGATATTCGCCATCGGTGATCCAACTGGCAAAGTAGCCGGTGTCGGCGTTGCCCTGGGCACTGATCCAGGTTTCGGTGCCAGCAATGGCAGCGTCCTGATTCTTACCCGCAGCCCACACCGAAGACGGTAGCAGCGCACTGCCACCCGCCATCGCCGTTCCGGCGATCGCGGTTGCTTTCAACAATTGACGACGACTGACAGCCGCGCTGTTGTTCTGCTTGTTCACACCCAAGTCCTTCTGCTTGCCAGCTCCCCGCTGTTTCAGAGCGAGCCGACAAATTTCAGTAATTGCTGACGCTGCTGCTGTGACAGGTTCACGAACCTGCCCTGTGCTGCAGCGGCCTCTCCACCGTGCCAGAGGATGGCTTCTTCCAGCGTTCGGGCACGGCCATCGTGCAAGTACGCTGCCGCGCCATTCACCTGTTGCAGCAAGCCTGCACCCCACAGCGGCGGTGTACGCCACTCGGAGCCGCTGGCGGCAAAGTCCGGACGGCCATCGGCCAACGCAGGCCCCATATCGTGCAGCAACAAGTCGGTGTATGGCCAGATAGTTTGGCCACCGAGATGAGATTGTTGCTCGTCAATACCAGCCACCCGATCCTGGGTGACAAACGACGGCTGATGGCACTGATGACAGCCAGCCTGATAGAACAGGGTACGGCCTGCCTTTACATCGCTATTGTCCATATCACGACGGATCGGAACGCCCAGATTACGATTGAAATTCGTGACCAGGCGCAAAAGGTTATCAGGTAATTCAAAACCCTGACGATTATTTCCATTTCTTTGCGCGTTGCACAGCGCCTGCTGCGGGCTGCACGGCTGGTTCGGGAACATCGGATTACTGATGCCAATGTCATTGGCAAACGCCGAGCCGACGATCATATCCAGGTTCGGGCGATTGGCCTTGTGACCAAAGCGGCCCGGCTGGAACGACTGGGTGCGAGAGTCCCATACCTGATTTTGGCGACCTGAAATGCCATCGTCATTCAGATCATCCGGGTCAGCCAGCGCCGCCAGTGTTTGTTGGGGAATGCGCTCCAACAGTCCCATGCCATGAATCGCAGGTGCGTTTCGCAAGCTGAAACGAGTGTTCGGATCGAAGTCACCGTAGGCTGCGTGCTTGAGATTCAACAGCGGTTTACGCAACTCAACAACATGACCATCCGGATAGGTGTAGGAAGAGGTTTCCCAATCCAGATAGGCATAGGCTTCAGGCGGCACATCGCCAGTTTTGGCTATTTCCAACGGCGTGGCTTTATGCAGTTGGTGCAATAATGCAATGGATTGGGTTTGCAGTTGATCGCCGTACACCGGATCAGGAATCACCCCATCCACCGATTGCGCAGCAGTCTGCATGGCGGACTCATCGTCCAGTACCACACTCATTCGAACCAGAGGTCCAAACAGGGGGGCATCCGGGCGTGTCGGCAACAAACTCTTGCCACCTTTGATATGGCACGCCAAACAGCCGCGAGCGTTGTAAATTGGCCCCAGGCCATCACGGGCGTCGGTAATGGTGGGCGCTTTTACCCATGGTTGCCGAGCCAATGCACGACCGGAATAGAAATGCGGTTTTTCGCGCTCTGGCAGATTGGGCACCACCTTTTCCATGCTGGCAAAAGGCGAAATCGACACCGTCGCGCTACCACCGGGATAGCGCTCAGTATCACTGACTAGCGGCACAACAAACGGCCCTGCCGACAACTTGAGACCGGCACAGTACACACCGGCCAGTAACGCCAACAACAGCATCGTCAGAACGGCAAAAAGCCGGGACATGCCCGGCTTTTGCGAAGTCAGGGACTGACTCATCGTGTCGCCCCCGGCTTCTTATGTTGCAGCGCCAAAAGGCCTGAAATCAGGCCTGATGCGTGTTTCATACCATTAACACTCGCTCAGAGGATCAGTGGTATCACACTCGGATGCATCAACGTCAACCACGGTGTCAGCATCGATTTCCAGTGCTTCGGCAACGTCAGCAATCACGCCAGACTGGGCGTTCAGAGCCACAATAGTGTCGTAGGCAGGTTCGCTGCTGGTCGCTTCCTGAATCTGCACATCGAATGGAGTACCAGCACGTGCCAGCGTATCGATTTCAGTGTAGGCAGTAGCAGTCGCAGTCAGAGCGGTTTCCATCTGGGTTGCCAGCGCAGACAGCTCAACTTCAGCCAGGTAGTCATCGATACCGTAGCCGGATACAGCATTCGCTACTCCATCCCCATCAGTGCTATCTACCACACCGTCCAGGTTGGCGTCATAACCTGCGTACTCACCGTAGTAGCTGTTGGAAACACCTTCGGCGTTCAGCCAGATGTCACGGTGGGTGTTGTCAGAGAAACAGGAGTGCTCGTCTTCCTGAGAATTGGCAGAGAATGCAATCTGCATACGCTCACCGGCCAGCTCACCTTCAGACAGTGTACCCATACCGGTCAGGATTTCAGCCAGCTTCTGCTTGGCTTCGTCTTCAGTAGTAATGGTGGTAAATGCAGTGCGGTAGTCAGCGCCTTCAGCCCAGCCATCGCGTACGTCGGTCAGGTCGTCGATCAGCTTCTGAACAGCCACTTCCAGGTACTTATGACGACGCTGGCTCAGGCTGGTGCTGTCGTATGGGGACTCGGAGCTGTAGCCCTCAGCCAAGTCAGACAGTGGACGGTCACCGCCTTCGGCGTAGTTCATAGCACCTTCGGTCTTAACGGCGTATTCACGATCGGTACCGTCAGTTACTTCAGCAGAATCGTTCAGATCCTGACCCCACAGCAAAAATTCGATCGCATGGTAACCGGCAATGACGTCGTGCTCGTCTTCAGCAGTGGCGGTGTTGGACAGCAGGTCTGCATCAATGGTGATTGAGGTATCGCCAATGATGTTGTTGGAAGGGTTAGCTTCTGCAAAGGCGGCGGTAATGGCACTGCCACCATCAACACCGACAACACCAGCCTCGTTGGCGGTTACACCCACCTGATCGGTACCAAAATCGCTATCGTTTACAGACACGTAGTCGATCAGGGCTTCACCCAGAGGCCATGCATTGATGTCGCCTTCCGGGCCGTCTTCAGAGCTGTAGTCGGTGGAATCAATCGGGCTGTTACGGAAACGGTAAACCTCGGTTTGACCATACGGTTCACGAGCCACCAGCCAGGCTTCTTTGGCAGCAACGAAGTTGGCTTCGGTTGGATCTTCACGGAAAGTTTGCAGAGCAGTTTGCAGTGCAACGGCAGTCGTTACGGCATCAGAGTAGGCAGCGAAAGCGATATCGGCGTTGGTTTCCAGAACCTGGGAAACCTTGTCCACCTGAATAACCGCAACATCATCAGAACTGGAAGAAGAACTACCGCCACAGGCAGTCAACAGGGAAGCAGTGGCAACAGCGGCTGCCAAGTGGGCCAATTTCATGTGCAAAACTCTCCATTCATGGGGTCTATGGTCACAACATCCGGTGACCTGATCTGAATTTTTATACATTCCCGTGAGATTAACTGTTCACGAGCTGGCCAGATCATAGGCTTAATGCGAATGGTTTACAAACATACTCGTATCTTTAATTACAGTAGATAATGACTATGATCATGGTAGAATTTTTAAACTCTTATACAATGCTATACACGACAGCCAGCCCGCTATGGGTGGAGCGACCTGAATCAAATAGCGGAAAGCAACGTGAAAAAATTAGCGGTAATCAGTCTGGCCATGATGCTGGCAGCTTGTGGGGGCTCAGGGTCTTCAGGCAGCGATGAGCCAGCCTTTGGCAGCAAGGAAGCTCTTGGGGAAAATCTGTTCAGCGACGTGAACCTGTCGATGAACCGCACACAATCCTGCGCCACTTGCCATGATCCCGACAAAGCCTTCACCGACAGCGCTACCAATACCGATGGCTCTACCGTCGCCGTATCGACGGGCGATGATGGGGTATCACTGGGCGACCGCAACGCACCTTCTGCACTCTACGCCATGTTTGCACCGTCCTTTCAAAGTGGTAGCCGAACCCGATTCAATAGCCAACAAGACGACTACTCTGGTTGGATGGGTGGCCAATTCCACGATGGCCGTGCTACTGACCTGGCGGCCCAGGCCGGTGGACCGCCGCTGAACCCTATTGAAATGGGCATGGCCGATAAAGCCAGCGTGGTCGACCGTTTGTTGGAAAATCAGGACTACGTAGAATCCTTCGAAAGCCTGTATGGCAGCGATGTGTTTAACGACACCGACACCGCCTACAGCGCCATGACAAACGCCATTGCCGCGTTTGAAAATACCGCTGAGTTCGCCCCGTTCGACTCCAAATACGACCGCTCCCTGTTGGATAGCGACGACCCAAACTATTACAACTACGGCGTTATCTCCAAAGTTGCTTCTGGCAAAGCGCTGTTCTTTTCACAGCAGTTCACCAACTGTGCCACCTGCCACCAGCTAAACCGTCAGGGCAGCAGCACCGAAACCTTCACCGGCTACGAATTCCACAATATCGGCGTACCGGTCAATACCGCCGTTCGCACTGCCAATGGCCTTGGCGATGAATTTATCGACACCGGCTTGCAAGGCAACAACGACACCGTCGGGGACGACGCAGCACAAACGGGCAAATTCAAAACCCCGACACTGCGCAATGTCGCCGTCACAGAACCCTACATGCACAATGGTGTGTTTAATGAACTGGCAACGGTGCTGAAATTCTACGACCATTTCAAAACCGGCTCCGCCTTTACCATCAACCCGGAAACCGGCGTTGAATGGGCAGAACCGGAAGTGGCCGAGAACTTTGCCGAAGCAGAAATGCTGGATGGACGACTGTTCCGCACCACAGACAGCGATGGCAGTGGCGAATCCGACGAGATCGAAGCCATGGTTTGCTTCCTGATGACGCTGACCGACGCCCGCTACGAGCATTTGATTTCCGATGAGGAGTGGGAAACCTGTGAAGCTGAGTAAGTACCTGCTAACGGCCACTTTATCGCTTTTAATGGTTATGGGTGCCACCTCGGCAAAGGCCGAGGAATACCTGAGCCAGGTGGACTTTCTGAAACAGGCGTTCGGAGAGCAACAGCCGAAAGTCAAAACCCTGTGGCTGAAGAAAGACATCAAGCCACAAGTAGCTGATATTCTCGGCCATCCATATGCAGGGCTGCGAGTACGCTACTGGTACCAGGGCAACCGATCGGCATGGATTCTGGAAGAAATTGGCAAAGAACGCCCCATTACCATTGGTGTGATTCTGGATGCCGACCAAATCCGCAGCGTGAACATTCTGGCTTTCCGGGAGTCCCGTGGCTGGGAAGTGAAATACCCCTTCTTCACCGATCAGTTCAAAGGCCTGACGCTGACCGACGACCAGCGACTGTCCGACCATATTGATGGCGTCACCGGCGCAACCCTGTCCGTTCGAGCGGTAACCAAAGTCGCCCGACTGGCGTTGTTTTTTGCCCATAAAGAAGGACTTGCTGACGCCTCCCCTGTCGCCGACAATGGCTGACCACGCCAGAGCAATAGAGATTTAACCCGTGAGTTTGGTAGCCCGACTGATTCAATGGCATCGCCGCGGCGGCCTGATTGTAATCCCGATTGTTCTTATGCTGTCGGTCACCGGCATCCTCATCAATCACAGCCAAACCCTCGGCTTTGCCAAGCAACCCGTTTATGCCAGCTGGATTGGTTGGCTCTACGGCGTTGAACCCAAACTGATCACCCAAGGCTTCAACGCCAATGGCCATTGGGTTAGCCAACGCGACCAACAACTGCTGCTGAACCAGCAGCCACTGCAAGACTGCAAAACCCCTGCTCTGGGTGCCGTTTACTGGCAGGAAACCATCGCCGTTCTATGCGATAACCGCATCAGCCTGTTTCTTGAGGATGGCCAGCTGGTAGAGCAACTGCCCTCCCTGCCCATACAAGCCACCAGCATCGGCCTACTGGAAAATGACAACGGCCCGCAACTGGCGTTGGCCGCGCCACTGATGGTGCTGGATGACCTCAGCTGGAGTTGGCAAGCAATAGAAACCGACAGCCCGGTTCAGTGGGCCAGCACGGAGGTTCTGCCTGTTGAACTGGCTGCCGAACTGAATCGTGATTTGCCGTTACCAGGAATCAATACCGAACGCCTGTTACTGGATTTGCACAGTGGCCGACTGTTTGGTGATATAGGCGTGTACGTGGTCGATGCCGCCAGTCTGGTGTTTATCTTCCTGTGCCTGAGTGGCTTCTACACCTGGCTGAAGCGCACGCTCAAATCCCGTTCAAAACAAAAGCGTAAGTAACAGCGGCTGTCTGTTGGGTGCGCTCAACCGACAAATGGATTCCACATGGAATGGCTTACGCCCGCCAACCTTGACCTGTTGACCTCTGTATTTCTGATTCTGGCCGCCGGCTTTACCTCGTTTATGACTGCGGCTCTGGGGATTGGTGGCGGACTCCTGCTACTGGCACTGATGGCATCCACCATTCCCGTTGCCGCACTGATTCCAGTACACGGGCTGGTACAACTAGGCTCCAACGGCAACCGCGCCCTGATGACCCGCCAGCACATCGACTGGAGCATGATCAAACTGTTCACCATCGGTGCTTTAATTGGTGCCGCCATAGGCTCGGTGGTGGTGGTTCAGCTACCGCTATATTTGATTCAATTTGCCGTCGCGGTATTTATTCTGTTTCTGGTGTGGGGCAACAAACCCGGCAAACAGGAACTCAGCAAACCCGGCCGCGTATTCGCAGGCGCTTTTACCACCTTCCTTACCCTGTTTGTCGGCGCTACCGGCCCGCTCGTTGCCGGATTTGTGCACCGCAACAACTACAGCAAACTGCAACTGACCAGCACCTTCGCCAGCTGTATGACGCTTCAGCACATACTGAAAGCCGTGGTGTTTACCTTCGTCGGGTTCGCATTTTTTGAATGGCTGCCACTGGTCATCCTGATGGTGGCCAGCGGCGCCTTGGGAACATGGATCGGCCTGAAACTACTGAACAAAATACCCGCCGACCGCTTTAAGCAGATATTCAAAATCATCATCACCCTGTTGGCGCTGCGACTGATCTGGCAAGGGGTTCAGACGCTGGCGTAACTTTGACAGCAAACTGCTCGCGACCTCAATCGCGAGCAAGCTCGCTCCCACCTTCATGCTGAATATTCACCAAATACCTGCGCCATCCGACGCAAGCTCTCCGCTTTGCCATCACACCAACTTGGCGTGCATGGCTTTCAACAGGTTTTCAGTCTGATCCCAGCCAATGCATGGGTCGGTAATGGATTGACCGTAGACCAGCTTGCCGCCCATTTTCTGGTTGCCTTCATTAATGAAGCTTTCCAGCATCACACCCATGATGTTGCGATTACCGGTAACGCGTTGCTCAACCACGTTGAGAGCGATCGGCACCTGACGGCGATGCTGTTTGCAGGCGTTGGCGTGGCTGCAATCCACCATCACACCGACATGACAGTCGGCGTCGTGCAGTTGGCTTTGAGCATCGGCAATGCTGTGTTCATCGTAGTTAGTCAGGTTGTTACCGCCGCGCAGCACAATGTGGGTATCCGGATTACCCGGCGTGGTCAGCATGGCCATCTGGCCATTGCCGTCCATACCCAGGGTATGGTGGCTGTGACGCGCCGCAACCATGGCGTTTACGGCGGTGGTCATGGAGCCGTCAGTGCCATTTTTGATGCCGGTTGGCATGCCCAGATGGCTGACCATTTCACGGTGAATCTGGCTTTCGGCGGTGCGGGCGCCAATAGCCGTCCAGCTGATCAGGTCGTCCAGGTACATCATAACCGCCGGGTTCAGTGCTTCGGTCGCCAACGGCAAGCCCATGCGAATCAGCTCCAGCATCACTTTGCGGCTGCGCTCAATGCCCTGGGCCATGTCGCCTTTGCCATTACGATCCGGGTCGTAGGCCAGACCTTTCCAGCCAATATTGGTACGAGGCTTTTCAACGTAGGCTCGCATCACAATCAGCAAACGGTCACCCAGTTGTTCGTTCAAGGCCACCAGCCGCTGGCCGTAGTCGAGGGCGGCCTCTTCATCGTGAATGGAGCATGGACCGGTAATCACCAACAAACGGCTGTCTTCACCGTTGAGAATATTGCGAATCTGCTGGCGGTGGCTTTCAACCTGAACCCGGTGCTTTTCAGGCAACGCCAGGCGCTGCTTGATGGCCGCTGGCGATTCAATCGGCTGAATCGCCGGGTCGTTGCTGTTGGCTACACGGCTGGTGATGGTCGTTGGCATCGGAATGTTCTGGCTGTTGTTGATCTGGCTGTTTTGGGCGTTCGGGTTCATGACTGAGTACCTTTTAAATTTTTCTGCAACTGAAGTGTTTGTGTCGTTCGTTTTGTTTTTCTGTGCCTGGGTTATCGGTGCCGTCAGGCCCAATAACAGGCCCGAACGTCACCGCAGCTAAATCGCCATCGCCAGTAATGCTGCTGTTTCTGTTGCAAGGTGCTCATCACAACCTCTCCGTTTCCAATGCTGTTGGGCTTTATTGCGCCCATAAAAAAACCCCGGTTGGCAGACTGCCAACCGGGGTTTTCCGTGGCAGTCTGGCTTGAAGCCAAACTGCCGGGTGTTAGATTCACACTACAGGCAGCTTGGCTCCTGGCTAAAATAGCCATAACCAAAATACCAATAGGCCACAGACGCGGACTCAACCTGCACAACCGCTTTCACACCCGCCAGACGAACGTCTGCCGCTGCGGAGTTCGCAGTTGCCAGAGTCTGGTTGTTGGTGGTCAGTGCAGTCATGTGATTGTCCATGTATGCGTTTAAGTGATGTTTTCATCCTAAACAGGAATAAAAGGATTGCAAGCATCTATTTGCAAATTGAAGGCTGTAGTGCCTATTCACCGTATGAATAATCATCCGCCCTCCGTTTCACATCCGGGCTCACTTTCTGCCCACTCGTTCAACGACATCCGCTGCCACTTCCGGCACTATTGGCTGTCATAACCCTCGTTTTTAACGTCGACTCAGCAGGCCGCTTCGGTATCGCGGCAACTGCGCCAGCAAGGACCCCCAATGCCCACGAACCCACAGCCCAGCAAGCCTCACAGCCAGTTTTCCTTGCTTACCAAGCGCCGTTTTTTACCCTATTTTCTGACCCAGGCTTTGGGAGCATTCAACGACAACCTGTACAAAAACGCCTTGCTGTTGATGATTGCATTCGGCGGAATCGCCAGCGCCGAAGACAGCGCGCTGCTGACCAATCTGGCCGCTGGCATTTTTATTCTGCCGTTCTTTTTGTTCTCGCCGATTTCCGGGCAACTGGCGGACAAGCTTGAAAAATCGCAGCTGATGCGATGGGCCAAACTGCTGGAACTGGCAATTATGTGCCTGGCGGCTCTGGCCATGCTGCTACCACTGTTCGAGAGCAATAGCGGCTGGATTCTGATGGCGCTGCTGTTTCTGATGGGGTTGCAGTCGGCCCTTTTCGGCCCGGTAAAGTTTGCCCTGCTGCCCCAGCATCTGCGTAAGGACGAACTGGTGGGCGGCAACGCGCTGGTCGAAATGGGCACCTTCATCGCCATTTTGGGCGGCACCATTTGCGCAGGCGTACTGTTTGGTTTGCAAGATGCACCGACGTGGATTGCCGCCGGCATCGTGGGTTTTGCCCTGTTAGGCGTATTCAGCAGCCGCTTTATTCCCAGTGCTGCCGCCAATGACCCGGAACTGAGCATCAACTGGAACCCTTTCACCGCAGTGGTCAGCACCATCGCCAAGGCACGGGAAGACCGTGGGGTATTTCTGTCGATTGTGGCCATCAGCTGGTTCTGGTTTATGGGCGCCAGTTACCTGACCCAATTCCCGAATTTTGCCCGCGATGTGTTGGGTGGCTCCAGCGAGTTGGTGACGGTTTTGCTGACACTGTTTTCCCTTGGCGTCGCGGCGGGTTCCTTGCTGTGTGAAAAACTGTCGAACCACAAGGTTGAGCTGGGCATTGTGCCCATCGGCTCCATTGGCATGAGCGTATTTGGCATCGACCTCTGGTTTGCCATTTCCGGCCTGAATGTTCCAGACGGCATCAGCGCTTGGGCCTTTATCAGCAACAGTGACCACTGGCGTTTGATGGCTGATATTGCTCTCGTAAGTGCCTTTGGCGGCTTGTTTGTGGTGCCGCTGCAAGCCTTGATTCAACAACGCAGCGACGAGAAAAAACGCGCCCAGATCATCGCCGCCAACAACGTGATGAACGCGCTGTTTATGGTCGGCAGCGCGGCGCTGGGCATTGTGCTGCTGGCCGTGATGAAACTGTCGATTGGCGACTACTTTCTGGTGCTGGCCATTATGAATCTGGTGGTCGCGGCTTATGTATACAGCCGGGTGCCAGAGTTTGTGTTGCGATTTGGCATCTGGATGCTCAGCCATACTCTGTATCGGCTACGAGATAACGGCTTGCAACACATCCCGGAAGAAGGCCCGGCAGTATTGGTGTGTAACCACGTCAGCTACGTCGACGCCCTGCTGATTGCAGGCACCTGCCAACGCCCGATTCGGTTTGTGATGGCCAAAGCCATCGCTGAAATGCCGCTACTGAAATACTTCTTCAGACTGGCCAAAACCATTCCTATCTGCTCGCCAAGAGCCGACCGCGCCATGTACGACAACGCCTTCAAACGCATCAAGGCCGAGCTGGAAGCGGGCAATCTGGTGTGTATTTTCCCGGAAGGCAAACTGACCACCAACGGCGAAGTCGACACCTTCAAAAAAGGCATAGAGCGCATTATTGAAGAGACCCCGGTACCGGTTGTGCCCATGGCGCTGGATGGTTTGTGGGGCAGCTTTTTCTCCCACAAGGATGGCCATGCGCTCACCACCCGTCCGAAACGGTTCTGGTCTAAAGTATCGCTCAGCGTCGGCGAACCGGTGGCTCCGGAGCATGCCAGCGCCGATGTATTGAAAGGCAAGGTACTGGCATTGCTCGGAAAAGACTAAGCGCTTGTTATCCACGCCATCTGGCCGTACTGTCTCGCCCATTCTCTTTTTGGAATCAGAACCATGAACCTGACTGAGCTGGGCGAGATCACCGCCTCCGAATACAACAAGGAACACACCTGCGCGGCTAACAGCTACCCGCAGTGTGATCGACTGGTGCACTGCACCTCCCAGTACGAACAGCCAATGGATAGCTGGCAGCTGCACAACCTGCATTTTGCAGACGCCGAAGAAGTGGCACTGGGCGATGCCGAAGAAGTCGGCGAGCTGACCTACCACAGCATGATTGTGGTGAATTTTTGCCCGTTTTGTGGTGAGAAATTGCAGTAAGGTTTGAGTAACGCGCAAGGTTATTGGTGGGCAGGGCCCACACTACGAGCCTGCAATTGGCTTGTTGCCTGCCCAAAACAACAAAACCCCGCCCGGTTGCCCGAACGGGGTTTTATTTTGCTTCAGAAACTCCTCAGCCTGACGGCCGCAGGAGTTTTCAACGAACAGCTATTAGCCCTGTTCGTTTTCCGGAATCAGCAACTGCACGCCAACGGCGGTGTTGGAGATTGGCGATACGTAGTTACGCAGGCGCTCTTCCACCGGACCTTCGATACAGCCACGCATGGCCAGCCACATGGCGATTTCGACCATCTGGGCGCCACCTTTTTCAATCAGGTCGACGTTGCTGTATTGGGTGATGGCTTCCGGGTCGGTAACCATTTTGTCCATACACCAGTTGTCGAAGTCGGCGTTCAGAATACCCGCACGCTGACCATCCAGCTGATGTGACAGGCCGCCTGTACCCAGAACCACAACCTTCTGGTCCTTGTCCCAGCTGCGAATGGCTTCACCAATGGCTTTACCAAACGCATAGCTGCGGCTTGGTTTTGGCATTGGGTGACGTTCGCAGTTGATGGAAACCGGGATCACCTTGATGCCCTGGTAGGTGAAGTTCGGCCACAGCAGTGTCAGCGGCACAGTAGCACCATGGTCGACTTTGATGTCCTGACACACGGTCGGGTCGAAGTCGTTTTCGATCAGGTGATTCACAATGTGCCAGCTCAGCTCGGTTTCACCAGTGACTGGTGGAATCGGCTTGATGCCCCAGCCTTCGTCGGCGTTCTGGTATTCAGGTGCAGCACCAATCGCAAACGTCGGCTTTTTATCTAGCCACATTTCCAGGCCGTGATCGTTGTAGAACAGCACGGCGATATCCGGCTTTTCTTCGTTCAACCAGTCACGAATAGGCGGGTAGATGGCGAACAGATCCTTGAAGTAATCAGTCTCTTCAAGGCCCTTGTCCATGGCAACGCCGATGGCTGGAATATGGGAAGTGGTAATACCACCGATAAGCTTAGCCATTGGTTGTTTTCCCCCTGCCCTGACTTTCCAGGTATGCGATGAATTCTTCAGTGCTGCGGCCAGATTGCATGCCGCCAATCACCTGCATGTTCCAACCGAAAATACCGGCAAATTTGGCCATGTAGTAGATGCTGCCACCCAGCTCCAGCATGCGGTTGATGTCGTGATCACGCACCGCTTGCTTCTGCTCTTCAGTCAGCTTGTACTTTTCCATATAGGCTTCGGCGTCGTCACGAAATGCCTGACGGTTTTCTTCGCTGTTGAAGGAGTAACACATCTTGTTGAACCAGAAGCCCTTGGTCGCGGCTTCACCGTCGAAGTGATAAGTCCCTTCGACCGCTCTCATTTTGTAATCGGTCATTCGTTTACCCTCGGGTTCAGGTCGGACGTCTGAAGTCAGATGTCGGACGCTAATGTGATTTGCCAGGCGGTAATGGATTACACCTGCGGCAACCAGCCCCGCGAAATTTCTTATCGCATCAGGGCTAGGCCTTCATCGCGTCAGACTTCCAGCTTCAGACGTCAGACGAGCGTTCTCAGCGCGCCCAGTACAAACGCATTGGATTATCCACCAACAACTTCTGCTGCAGCTCTTCGGTTACGGCAATCTGTGGAATCACATCGACCAGTTTACCGTCATCCGGAGTGTGAGACTTCATGTTCGGGTGCGGCCAGTCGGTGCCCCACAGACAACGGTCCGGGAATTTCTCGACCAGGGTCTTCATGAATGGCACCACGTCGCTGTAGTCTGGCGGAGTCAGGGTCAGACGCTCTGGACAAGTGGTTTTCACCCAGATTTTTTCGTTGTCTTCCATCAGTTTGATGAAACGCTGGAAGTCTTCGTGATCAACACCGTTGGCAACGTCAGGACGGCCCATGTGGTCAACCACAATGGTGGTGTCCAGTTCGTTCAGGAACGGGATCAGCTCGGCCAGATCCGGAGCTTCAAAGTAGACAACAATGTGCCAGCCCAGCGGCTTGATCTTTTCGGCAATCGACAGGAACACTTCTTTTGGCGTGGAGTCGACCAGTCGCTTAACGAAGTTGAAACGAACGCCACGTACACCGGCCTTGTCCATCGCTTCCAGTTCTTCAACCGTGATCGCTGGATCAACCACAGCGATACCGCGAGCCAGTTCACCGGCGGTTTCCAGTGCGTCGATCAGAGCTGCGTTGTCGGTACCGTGGCAGGACGCCTGTACGATCACGTTGCGGGAGAAACCCAAATGGTCACGCAGCTCGAACAGCTGCTGCTTGGAGGCATCACAAGGGGTGTATTTACGCTTCGGGTGGTACGGGAATTGATCCGCTGGACCAAATACGTGGCAGTGGGCATCAACCGCACCAGCAGGAGCCTTGAAATCTGGCTTGCTTGGGTTGGCATGAAACGGCAGGTAATCTGGGTCCATCATTCTCTTATACCAATGTTGTTATTTGTGTGGGCAGAATCGTTATCGATTCCACAATGAACAAAGGCGCGGCGACGTTTCTTTCGAACCATCGGCTGCGCCTTGTCAGACTGCGTTGGCTGAAAATCAGCCGAACACCAGTCCATCAAACAGTTTGCGTGCAGTACGCAGCAGCGCAGCTGAACCAACCTGACCATGCTCATCCATGTTGAGGATGACGGTCATTTCACCGATTGGATGTTCCACCGACAGCGTTTTCTGAGCACCTTCCGGAACCACCGCGACTTCCGCCGCTGGCGAACCTTGCAGCGCTGCCGCAGTGGCCACGCTAACCGCGCCCAATACGCCAATCGAGGCGTGGCAACGATGCGGAATAAAGGTGCGGGTAGAAATAGAACCGCCGTTAGTGGCAGCGCTGACCATGCTCATTTTCGGCACAGACTTCTCTTTCACATCACCCAGGTTCATCAACGGACCAGCCTGCAAGCGAATGGATTCCAGCTTGGCGCGCAGGGCCTCGTTGGCTTCCAGTTCTTCGCGGCTTTCGGTGCCGGTAATGCCCATGTCAGCAGCACACATCACGACCACCGGCATGCCGTTGTCGATCAGGGTGACGTCAACGCCGTCAATCACATCCACTGCATTGCCGGTTGGCAGCAGTGAGCCGCAGCTTGAACCTGCGGTATCGAGGAAGGTGATTGGCACCGCAGAAGCGGTTCCCGGTACGCCATCAATTTTGGCGTCACCGCTGTAGGTCACTTTGCCTTCAGGGGTTGGCACATTGGCAATCGCCACCTGACCGGTATTTTTCATAAAAATACGCACGTCAGTGGTGTCACCAGTGGTATCTACCAGACCACGCTCAATCGCAAATGGGCCGACACCCGCAAGGATGTTGCCGCAGTTCTGGGCATCGGTAACGATGGCCTGATCGACGAACACCTGCAGGAACAGGTACTCAACATCGGCATCGTCACGATCAGATTTGGAGACCACCGCCACCTTGGACGTCAACGGATCGGCAGCGCCAAGACCGTCGATCTGACGCGGGTCAGGAGAACCCATGACCCGCAACAGAAACGCATCACGTTCGGCCGTGTCGGCCGGCAGATCCTGCGCCAGGAAGTAGCCCCCTTTTGAGGTGCCACCTCGCATCCACATGCAGCGGACGCCTTCACTCGAGTTGAAGGCTGCCTCAGACATACTTCAGGCCTTTCTCTTCCAGACGGCCACGCATGTTGTAAATGTCGAGACCCAGCTCGCCATTGGCCATGCGAACACGCTTTTCTTCTTCCAGCGCCATACGAGCTTCCGCCTTGGCCAGAACCTCAGCAGCTTTCTCGCGGCGAACAACCACAACACCGTCGTCGTCAGCCACGATTACGTCACCCGGGTTAACCAGCTCATCGGCACATACCAGTGGTACGTTCACGGAGCCAACGGTTTCCTTGATGGTGCCTTCCGCGAATACCGCCTTGGACCAAACATGGAAGCCCATCTGACGCAGGTCGCGAGTATCACGCACACCGCCGTCGATGATCAGGCCAATCACGCCACGAGCCTGGGCAGAAGTGGCCAGCAGGTCGCCGAAGAAACCGTGGTTGGAAGGAGATGTTGGTGCAAACACCATGATGTCGCCTTTCTGACACTGTTCGATGGCCACGTGCATCATCCAGTTATCACCGGCAGCGCCGGAAATAGTCACCGCAGAACCGGCCACGGAAACGTCCTGCTGGATTGGACGCATGTAGTGCGCCAGCAAACCAACGCGGCCCTGGGCTTCGTGAACGGTGGCAACACCGCACTTGGCCAGACCGTCGATAACAGCCTGATCAGCGCGTTCGATGTTTTGTACTACAACTGTTTCTTTCATGTTTCTAACTCCTGTTAGCTTCTGATCAGTAAATCAAGCAGTCTTCAGACGGCTGAATACACGACGGATGTTGTGTTCGAAGATGTCCTGCTTGGCAGCATCGTCGATCTTGGTGGTCGCATCGATGTACTTCTTGGTGTCGTCGAAGTAGTGACCGGTTTCAGGGTCGATACCACGAACCGCACCAATCATTTCGGAAGCGAACAGGATGTTCTTGGTCGGGATTACATCCAGCAGACAGTCGATGCCTTTCTGGTGGTAAACACAGGTGTCGAAGAAAACGTTGTTCAGTACGCGCTCTTCCAGTTCAAAGCCCTTGTCCAACGCCATACCGCGGAAACGACCCCAGTGGTAAGGCACTGCACCGCCACCGTGAGGGATGATCACTTTCAGCTCCGGGAAATCCTTGAACACGTCAGACATCATCAGCTGCTGGAAACCGGTGGTGTCAGCACCCAGGTAGTGGGAACCCGTGGTGTCGAAGCAGTCGTTACAGGCTGCGGATACGTGGATCATGGCTGGAATATCGTACTCGACCATTTTTTCGTAGATCGGGTAGAAATCACGAGCGCCCAGACGGCTGCCGTTCCAGAAACCACCGGATGGATCCGGGTTCAGGTTGATGCCGATGAAGCCCATTTCTTCAACCGTACGCTTGATTTCGTCAACGCACTTGGCCGGGTCAACACCTGGAGACTGTGGCAGCTGGGCAACCGGTACAAAGTTTTCAGGGAACAGGTCACACACGCGACGGATCAGGTCGTTCTGGTTCTGGGTCCAGAATTTGGAGGTGTGCTCATTACCCACGTGGTGGGCCATCCAGCTGGCGCGAGGAGAGAAGATGGTCAGGTCCGTGCCACGTTCCTGCTGCAGTTTCAGCTGGTTGTTAACGATGGACTCACGGATTTCGTCGTCAGTAACACCGAAATCGCCTTTTTCGCCAACAAAGTCAGGGTTTTTGGCAACTTCTGCTTTCTGGGCATCGCGCCATGCGCCAACGCCAGGAGGAGTCGTGGTGTAGTGTCCATGACAATCGATGATCATTATTCTTCTCGCTTTTTTTGAGAGCTTGCCAAACGGGTCAGCAAGCCAGAATTCATTCGAAGCTGTAACCGACGCGCCGCCACTGCGACTGCCGTACTGAGTTATCTGCAACGGCGGATCAAAACGATCAGAAACGCAGCAGACGATATCAGCATGGTAGGAATTGGTACTTGTGACTGGCTATTTCAATTTCACTGATACATTATTGAATTTTGATATAGAGCTGTTCACAAGGGAGTTCCGCTGACCATGGAGTTCACCGTTCCCAACCTGCGCCACCTCAGGGTTTTCCTTGAAGTGACGGAACAAAAAAGTATAAGCAAGGCAGCCCCCCGCGTGTTTCTTTCCCAGCCGGCCATCACTCAGGCGCTGGCCCGGCTTGAAGAAATGTTGCAAACCGAACTGTTTGAACGCCGCGCCGAAGGTATGTACCCCACCGAGTCTGGCGAGGTCTGGTACAACCGGGTAGAGCGCTGCGTTAACTACCTGATGCAAGGCATTCGGGACGCCTTACGCTCCGGTGCCGCCAACAGCCGCAACCAATCCGCACAGCAAATGGTGTCGTTACTGACCACCACCCAGCTGCGAGCATTGGTAGCCGTGACCGAAGCCCAGAACTTCAGCATTGCCAGCCGTGCCGTCGGCGTCTCACAGTCGTCGCTGCACCGCGCCGCCCGTGAACTGGAGCACCTGCTACAAGTACCGCTGTTTGAAAAAACCAGCACAGGCATTAGCGCCACCAAAGCCGCACAGGCATTGGCCCGCGCCACCAAGCTGGCCTTTTCGGAGCTGTATCAGGGCTACTCGGAAGTCAGCGCCCTGCAATTCCGCGAAGTGGGTAAAATCATTGTTGGCAGCATGCCACTGGCACGTACGTCCATCCTGCCCGAGGCAATTATTCGCTTCAGCGAAAGCCACCCGGATATAGATATTCAGGTGGTCGATGCGCCCTACAACGACCTGCTGCATCACCTGCGCCACGGCGAACTCGACTTCCTGATTGGCGCCTTGCGCTTCCCGCCTCCGGTTGACGACGTGATTCAGGAAGAGCTGCTGTCGCCGCCGCTGGCCGTCATCTGCCGCCCCGGCCACCCGTTAATGGCGGTTAAAAACCCCGGCGTCGCCGACCTGGCCAAATACGCCTGGGTAGTTCCGCGTCAGGGCACCCCAACGCGCAAAGCCTTCGAGGCACTGTTTGAAGACCAGCCCGACTTGCGCCCGCAACGACTGGTAGAAACCAGCTCGCAAATTCTGATTCGCGAACTGCTGCGTGGCAGCGACCGCCTGACGCTGATCTCCACCCACCAGATCGAACTGGAACTCAGCATTGGCATGCTGTCGGTGTTGCCGGTATCGCTGGAACACACGCGCCGCGCCATTGGCCTGACCCTGCGCCATAACTGGCAGGCCACGCCCAGCCAGATGAAATTCCTCGATATTCTGCGCAGCCAGGCAGAAGTTCTGCGCGACATGTAAGCCTCCGAGCGATTTAAAACACCAAAGCAGCCGAACAGCTGCTTTGGTGTCTCGCCCCCTGCTGGACCAGAAATCTCCTTTGATTCAGATCGCCATATCAAATACTGATACCCAACCAGCTGCTTGAATGCCATCAATTGAAGCAACCCCACAGCCGCAGAGCGTCACTTTTTCTGCATCATTTCGAGCCAAACTACCCTAAAACCTCTGAAATCCACTATTTTCAGGTACTTTTTCTTCAGTCGGCTTTTACTTTTTATCCATATTGAATTCGACATACTGCAAACTGGCTTTTTCATAAAACCAAATGCCATTATCAATTTTGAATAGCCTGACTGGTTATTCAATTGTTCAAGCCCGACAAGGGCGGATAGATTGGAGTTCTCGAACTTGGTCGTTTTGAGTTTTGTGTTGTTGCCCGCGGTGCTATTCGGGAACTCTTCCTGGAGAACCCATCGAAGAATACGCCGCGGGAATTTTTCTTACTCAACGTCTGGTTCGGCCATCACACAGTATTGTTACGACCTGCTCAGCGCTAACACTGGCTCTTCTCTCTTATGGGCGTTAGCGATGGTCAGGTCGTAACCATATTTTGTTCAAACTCACTCTGAAGGCACCTGTAGAGTGCCCAACGACCGATCAGGAGAAGAATAATGAGACTTTGTGTTGCTGGCGCTGCGGGCGCTTTCGGCCAAAAACACCTGGATGCTGTAGCCAACATTGAAGGCGCAGAAGTGGTATCCGTTGTTGGTACCCGTCCTGACGTGATCAAGCAGGTTGCTGAAGAGCGTGGCATTCCACACTACTGCACCGACCTCGCCGAAGCCCTGGCTCGCGACGACGTAGACGGCGTTCTACTGGCTACCCCAACCTCCATGCACGCCTCCCAGGCCATCCAGTGTCTGGAAGCTGGCAAGCACGTGATGGTTGAAATCCCGATGGCCGACAACATCGAAGATTCCCGCAAGCTGGTTGAAGTACAAAAGCGCACCGGTCTGGTGGCCATGTCTGGTCAGACCCGTCGTTTCAACCCGTCTCACCAGTGGATTCACAACAAGATCAAGGCTGGCGAACTGAACATCCAACAGATGGACGTTCAAACCTACTTCTTCCGTCGTACCAACACCAACGCCAAGGGTCAGGCCCGTTCCTGGACCGACCACCTGCTGTGGCACCACGCTTGTCACACCGTTGACCTGTTCCAATACCAGACTGGCGAAACCTGCTCCAAGGTTCAGGCCCTGCAAGGTCCTATTCACCCGGATCTGGGCATTGCCATGGACATGTCCATCGGCATGAAAGTACCAAGCGGTGCTATCTGTACCCTGAGCCTGTCTTTCAACAACGACGGCCCATTCGGCACCTTCTTCCGTTACATCTGTGACGAAGGCACCTTCATTGCTCGTTACGACGACCTGGTGGACGGCCACGAAAACCCGATCGACCTGTCCGGCGTTGCGGTTTCAAACAACGGTATCGAACTGCAAGACCGTGAGTTCATCGCCGCTGTTAAAGAAGGCCGTGAGCCAAACTCTTCCGTTGCTCAGGTACTGCCAGCAATGGAGACTCTGGATCAGCTGGAAAAATTGCTGGAAGCCGAGTAATCGACTGAGGTCGGAAGACTGACGTCTGACGCTTATCAGGACGCTCGTGGTGTAATACGTCTTCGGCTATTACACCCTACCTTCGGAATGAACCGCGTCCGACTTCAGACGTCCAGCGTCTGACCACACACGAAACCGGCACTGCCGGTTTTGTTGTTTCCAGGATTTCTAAAAAGAGGAGAAACACATGTCTCTGAAAACCGAATTCAATAACCCGGGCATTGGCCTGGGCTGCATGAACCTGTCTCATGCCTACGGCGTGCCGGTGTCTGAAGAAGACGGCATCAAGGCCCTGCATCAGGCCTTCGAGATGGGTTACCGCCACTTCGATACTGCCACCCTGTACGGCGGCGGCAAGAACGAACTGCTGGTTGGCAAGGCGCTGAAAGAGCTGCGTAACAAGCTGTTCCTGGCCTCCAAGTGCGGCATGGCGATCAACCCTGAACTGGGTAAAAAAGAAATCAACGGCACGCCGGAAAACCTGCGCAGCCAAATCGAAAACTCCCTGCGTCGCTTGCAGGTTGAGCACATCGACCTGTATTACCTGCACCGCCTGGACCCGAACACGCCGATTGAAGAATCCGTTGGCGCACTGGCCGACATGGTGAAAGAAGGCAAGATTGGTGCAATCGGTCTGTCTGAAGTATCCGCCGACACTCTGCGTAAAGCCCACGCCGTGCACCCGATTGCCGCGCTGCAAACCGAGTACTCGCTGTGGAGCCGCAACGCTGAAATCGCCGTACTGGAAGCCACCAAAGAACTCGGCACCGCCTTTGTAGCGTTCTCGCCAGTTGCTCGTGGTTTCCTTGCCAACGGCCTGCCGTCGATGGAAGAGCTGGAAGCACTGGAAGCGAAGGACATCCGTCGCAACATGCCACGCTTCTACCCGGAAAACTTCAGCCAAAACCTGCCACTGCTGCAAAAGTTTGTGCAAATTGCCGATCGTATTGGCTGCACGCCAGCACAGCTGTCACTGGCCTGGGTATGCGCTCAGGGCGACCACATTGTGCCAATCCCGGGCACTCGCTCCGTCGCTCATATGGAAGAAAACCTGAAAGCGGCCGACATCAAGCTGGGCGCCGATGTGGTCACGGAACTGAACGACCTGATCAATCAGAACACCGTTACCGGCACACGCTACAGCCCTGCCCAACAGCAGGAAATCGATACCGAAGAGTTCGCCTGAACGCTTTGATCGACTCTGGCGGGTTGATCCCGCCAGAGATCAGTCGCCAGAACAACAAGAATATCGACGATGAAGACACAGCAGCCCTCCCACTCAGCGCCCGACAGCGCTGGGTCTGAACCGACAATGCCATCCGCCGAGCAAAGCTTGCTGTCGCGGGTGATTGCCCCTGAACAGCCGTCAGGCCAGGGCATATCGCGTTACACCCTCTACAGCGAAGCACCGTCCGAGCGAGACCCTGAGTTCGTTCATATCGAAGATATTCCCAGCCGCGCCCGGCTGTTCAATTGGGAAATTAACGTACACACCCACCCGAACATGTTCCAGGTGGTGTTTGTGCAAAGCGGACAGGTGCGCATTCTGATTGATGGCCGCGAAGAAACCCGCTACGGCCCAGTGATGATCAGCGTACCGCCCGGTGTGGTACACGGCTTTGAATTTGAACGGGAAGCCACCGTTGGCTGGGTAATTACCGTCTCGCAACTGTTGATGATGGACGACCAGCTCAGCCGTCAGTTTGCCTTCAGCCAACCGTTACTGGAAAAACCCAACATCACCTCGCTGCCACAAGACCAACAACTGGAATTCATCAACCAGACCGTGGCGCAACTGGAACACGAATACCACAGCGACGCCGTCGGCAAACAATCCATGTTTGTATGGCTGCTGTTCAGCCTGCTGACCCGACTGGGGCGCGTGATCCAACAGATTCCCGAAAGCGCACCCCAAGACCTGCACACCGAACGCTTCCGACGCCTTAACCAGCTGATTGACGAACACTACCGCCAACACCACCCGGTGGAATTCTACGCCGACCTGCTGCTGACCACCCCCGCCAGCCTCAGCCGCACCTGCAAACAGGTAGCCGGTAAAAACATCACCGACCTGATTTACGACCGCATGATCCTCGAAGCCCAACGGCTGCTGATCTATTCATCGGTACCGGTATCACTGATTGGCTACGAATTGGGCTTCAACGACCCGGCGTATTTCTCGCGCTTCTTCCGCCGCAGGGTGGGCTTGTCACCGTCTGAATTCCGCGAGCAGCGAGAGAGGAAGTAGAGCCGGTATTCGAAGCGAAGCCAATCCCCGCTACAAAGAAACGGTGAAAAATGACGGTACAAAGACCAGGCGCTCACACTTTTATAACGTGTACGATGAACACTCATGCCCATCGCAACGCACGTGCGAAGAACGATCACACGTATCCTCGGTTAAAAATGGGATGATGACAATTGCTTTTTAGACGAGAACAACACCATGAATACGAAGATAAAGTCTGTGATGATCTCTTTATTACTTATACCGCTTGTCGGTTTGGCGGGCGAGTTTAATGTAGAAAAAGACATTGTGTTCAAAACTGTGGGGGATAGAGAAATCAAGCTTGACCTCTACAAACCATTGGCTGAAAGAAATACTCGGTACCCGCTATTGGTTTGGGTGCATGGGGGCGCTTGGAAACGAGGAAGTAAAGATGCAATTCCAGAGAAAAACCCCCTATTACTCAAGTCTGTATTGAGCGAAGGGTATGCATTAGCGTCAGTCGACTACCGTTTAAGTGGCGAGGTGAGCTTCCCCTTGCCGGTGCGAGACATAAATGACGCACTGAACTACCTGCACGACAATGCGAAACAGCTCGGCATTCAAGTTGACAGTCTGGTGATGATGGGGCGTTCTGCTGGAGGGCATCTAGCGGGCTTTATTGGTGCCACGAACTCGGCATACAACCAAGTAGATTTCTATGAACCACCAAAGTACAAGGTATCTGCCGTGGTGAGTTTTTTTGGGCCAACCGATTTACTTGAGTTAGGAAATAAAGGTGGCAAGAAAATCACTAAAGAATCGTCTGTATCTCGTTTCCTGGGAGATATTCCACATCATATTCCAGAAATTGCCCAGCAAGCATCGACGACGAGTTATGTGAATAAAAACACTCCGCCATATATTCAGTTACACGGCACGTTGGATAAACGAGTACCTCTATCTCAAAGTAAGATACTTAAGGCGAAGCTTGATGAACACGGAGTCACGAACAAACTGTTCATTGAAGAAGGTGTAGGGCACAGTGCACCTGTATTTGATACCGAGAGATACGTCACTCATGTTTTGGATTTTTTAAATAAACATTTTCGGAATTAACAGTCCTGGTCAATACGTGGCTCAAAAGTTCAGAGGGACATACTAATTTAACTGTAATTGCAATTGGACTTATTTGGTTATTTCAGGCTGGCATGGGCTGGATTCAAATTTTTGCAGATGCATATCGGCGAGGCCGTGTTGTCGTTTTCATGGGATAGTGGCATAAACGGTCAGGATCAGCAGATTCATCTTGGCAACCAGGATTCCACAACAGGGCCATTCGCCAGAATGAAGATATCAGGCAAGTAGCGCGTTACATCGTCGCCAATTCGTTAATAACGGAGTTGGTTGGACACATTGGCGATCAACCGTTTTGGGGCGTTTAGTTGTTAATGATACATCTGGCGGGTAGCTGGTTTTCCACCAAGGTCGTTAATTAAGACCGCTTGACCCTCTACTGAATAACTCGGTTATATATGGGAGGATTACAATTCATCTTCATTTTGCTGTCAACAACGTTCCTTATGGCAACGCCCTTGGAGTTTTATGGTAGATGCCTTTCGCAACTCCTATGCAACCGCATGATCCTCGAAGCCCAACGGCTGCTGATTTACTCATCGGTACCGGTATCACTGATTGGCTACGAACTGGGCTTCAACGACCCGGAGTATTTCTCGCGCTTCTTCCGCCGCCGGGTGGACACTCGTGCCCATAGAAACG
The DNA here is from genome assembly GCF_056158645.1 of Oceanobacter sp. ABM4_470. Lineage (NCBI taxonomy): Bacteria > Pseudomonadati > Pseudomonadota > Gammaproteobacteria > Oceanospirillales > Oceanospirillaceae > Oceanobacter > Oceanobacter sp. ABM4_470. The sequence goes on along the minus strand of NZ_JBSWTR010000001.1, from coordinate 356,941 downwards.
AACTTGCGATCAGGCAGGGCATTTCAGGCCATCAATCCAATTGCCGAAGTTTTTATGTAATAAATCCCGCACTGTAACGACCAACCAAAAATCATTTCTGGTCCAGAGGCTCCGCCATGCCATTAACAGCTCCCTGCAAGACGATTGATTTCCGCACCACCGACATCTACAACGAGCCGATTGATTTGCGCAAATTCCGCGGCCGCAAGGTACTGCTGGCCTTCTTCCGCGATGCAGCCTGCCCATTTTGCAACCTGCGACTGTACGAACTCAGCCGCGACTATGAAGCACTGCAAGCATCCGGGCTGGACGTGATCGCCGTATTCAGCTCCAGCAAGGAAGAAGTAAAGCAGTTTGTCGCACGACACCCTCGCCCCTTCACCATGCTGGCCGACCCCAATCTGGAGCTCTACCAACGCTACGGCATCCAGCACTCCGGCGTTGCCATGCTGAAAGCCATGCTGCTGCACCCGCTGCGCATTATTCGCGGCATGCTCAAGGGTGGCACCGGCGATATGAACAACCCTCATGTCAAACTGGTACCGGCCGACTTCCTGATCGCCGAGAACGGCGAAATCCGTCTGGCCTGGTATGGCCGCAATACCAGCGACCATATTCCGATGAAGGCCATTAAACAGTTTGCGGGCAAGCCGTTGTTTAAAGCGGCGGTTGGGTGAGGGGTGGAGCGTGGTGCACCACGCCCTCGTTGCAGGGATATTTAGAGTAGAAGCAGTTGGAAGAGTTTTTTATAACGCCCGGCTCACCGAGCAAATTTTTGATGGCGGCTTTTGTGCGTCTTTTTGCACAAAAGGTGATAGCGTAAATTTGTCCGGTGCAGCCGTTTGTTATGCATTTTTTACCAACCCAGCCTCAATTGCAAAGCTCTCTAATTTTTTATCAAGTTGGTCTAGATCTTTATAAAATTCTGTATCCAAACTATCTAGATCTGGCTCATCGCTGTGTTTTCTGATTGCCGCCCAACGCTCAGCTTGATCCTGTGGAACAGGGCTATGGCCTATAAGCTCTTCTTTGGCTTTACGTAATAACCTTAAAGAGTTCGTTGTCCCCAAACGAACAAGCCCAAGCTCTGCATTACGATAGTGCTCGCCGGAAGAATTATCGAAATACTGAACAAAGCCTCCGTTGTAAACTTCGCCACCGAGTGTATTTACCGAGTAATATAACTTTTCGTCGTCCGACAGAGCACCAAAGCCACCTTCTTGCTTATAGACTTTATCGACCAGTTCTCTCCATAACGCACGGAACGGGCATGTTTTATCGAGCTCTCGCTCTCTTTTGTAATACTCTTTAGCTTGTTCAATGTTCTTACGAGTACCATTTTTACAAGGCATGCAAAGCCCGCCTGTACGCTCAGCCGTACTTGGCAAAACCATTGCTCCGCATTCTGTACATGGAATCTTGTCGCTCATCTCGAACCTTTTAGTGCATAACAGTTTATTAGTGCGCATGCGCGGTTTCCCAGTAAGGTATGTTCGAGGTTACCCGCCCTAACCTTCTGATTCCTTTGGAATTCCCCTTTATTACTAACAACCAAGTCATCAAGTTAGTGCGCATGCGCATAAACCTGGCTTTGGTGTGCGCATTAACTTGTAAACCTTTTACCACAACGTCTCTGGTTTCAGCCACTTACGCTACCAGCAGCCGAAAAAGCGAGCAACCGCTTTGGGCAAAGCGCGCAAGGGTTCATGGAAGTTTCATGTTTTGGGCGTTGTTGTGTCGGATGGCGCAGGCTTATCCGACCTACTGCAGGCGAAAAATGTAGGTCTGATACTGTCGTTCTGATAAAGACGCGAAGCGGCTGCCATCTGACGCAGGGGTGCCGGGAAACGCAACCAGGGTTGATGCACTTTTGTGCCCATGACTGTTTTCCCTTGTCGGCTACAACAACTACAACAACTACAACAATTACAGCAACTACAGTGCCTAGCCAAAACCACACACAAAAACGCCGCTGCAAGATTGCAGCGGCGTTTTTATCGCGCCTGTCGGCTTATAGTCGTTACAGCCATTTCAGTTTGCGGAACCAGGTCAGTAGCCCCAGTGCGATGCTGATCATCACCGCCAGCAGGATGAAATAACCGCCCTTGAAGTGCAGTTCCGGGATGTATTCGAAGTTCATACCGTACAAACCGGCCAGGAAGCCCAGTGGCACAAAGATCGCGGTAATGACCGTTAACACTCGCATGGTGTTGTTCAACTGATGCGAGGTAATGGCCAGGTAGCCGTCGATCAGATCGCCGCAGATGTCGTAGAACATCGAGGTCAAGCTGGCCAGTCGTTCAAAGCGGTCGTGCAGGTCGTTGATGGTGTGGTCAAGGTCGACACCTTCGACATCAAACGCGACCACTTCATCGGCGGCACGCAGTTCTTCGGTGATGTTCTGGTGGTAGTTGAACACCCGGCGCAGTTTCACCAGCCGTGAGCGGTATTGCATCAGCTGTTTCATCAGGTCGTCGGAGCCATGGTCGTGAATGGCGTCTTCCAGGTCACTGAGTTTTTCTTCGTAGGCCAACAGGCCGTTCAGGTAGATACCCGCCGAGGTGTGCATGATGCGCAGTGCCAATTGTGCCGGGCAACGCTGCAGGTGTGTGGCGGCGTTGCCTGCCATCAGTTGATCGACGCTGCTTGCCGGTAACGGGTGGTAGGTAATCAACAGCCGTTCACTAACGAAAAACGAGATCGACTGGGATTTCCAGTTCAGGTCACTGTCGAAACTGGCAATGCCTCGGTACAGCACGAAGGTTTGGTCATCAAACTCTTCCAGTTTCGGTGGGTGACGATCGCGTTGGGCGTCTTCTACCGCCAATGTATGACAGCCAAGTTCCAGCAGCAGCTTGCGTTCAGTGGGCAGCTGTTCCTTGCCTTCGGATGTCAGGTCCAGCCACAGGTAGCCGCTGTTGCTGGCGCGCCATTGGGCCAGCAGGTTTTCAGCGCCGGTTTGGCTTTGACCATGCTCATCTACATACAGGGTACGAATCATTGTGTGTCCTATAAAATTGCATCAACACCCGCCGGATACCCCGTCAGGCTGATGAATTGCGGAATATCGGTTAAAAGTGCGACCGCGCAAACACAATTTTGTTGCGCAAAACCGGGGCAATGATTGTCTGAAACTATGAACAGGTAAGCGTTATTGCAGCGGGCTGTTAGTCATCCAAATAACGAACCCTGGGTTCCCAGCAGGTCGTCGGCATCGTCGCCGGTAAACTGGAAAATGGATTCGGCAATCGGCCGCAGCTGTTTGTCGATATAGTGCTGGTAGTCGGGTGCCGCCAGCGGGTATTCCAGCTCGGAATCTTCGCCGTCGTAGACGGGCTCCGGGCCACTGGCAGTAATGCGGTAGGTAATGGCCCCACGACCGTGTTGATACATGGGCAGCAGGCCGTTCTGTTTGCGCCAGTTGTCCAGCTGCATGGCGGCGCGGGCATGAGGCGGCACGTTGCGTTGGTATAAATGCAGCGGCTGGCGCAGGCGTTTGCGGTAATTCAGTTCGTGGTCGAGCTGGCCAGCCAGTAGTTGCTGCACCTGGTCTCTGGCCCAGTCGGCGTAGGGCTCATGCAGAAAAATCTTGCGATACAGCACTTGCTGAAAGCGACGGGCCAGCGGCGTCCAGTCTGAACGCACAGCTTCCAGTCCTTTGAAGACCATTTCCGGTTGCCCTTGCGGGTTGGTAATCAGTCCAGCGTAGCGCTTTTTGCTGCCGGTTTCGGCACCGCGAATGGATGGCATAAAGAAGCGGCGGTAGTGGGTTTCGTATTCCATCTCCAGATAGCTGTCGATGCCGAAGCGGGTTTGCAGCTCGTCGCGCCACCAGCGGTTCAGGTTGGCCACCAGTTGCTTGCCAATGGCATCGGCTTCGTCGTCGGTAACGTCCTTGCGCAGCCACACAAAAACCGAGTCGGTATCGCCATAGATCACTTCGTAACCCTGACTGGCAATCCAGTCGGAACTGGTTTGAATAATTTCGTGGCCACGTTTGGTTATGGAGGCCGACAACCGGGTGTCGTGAAAGCGACAGCCCTCTGAGCCCAACACCCCGTAGCATGACGCCATGATGATTTTGATGGCTTGCGACAGCGGTTTGTTGCCTTCCCGCTTGGCTTTGTCGCGGCGTTCTCCGAGGGTGCGAATCAACTCCGGTAGCACGTGGCGCTGTTGATGCAAACGACCACCGAAGAAGCCCGGCACCCATTCCTGATTGGGCAGTGGCAGCTGTTCATCGGTCAGCAGGCCTTCTACCAGTCCCATGGGGTCAATCTTGAAGGTACGAATGATAGAGGGATACAGGCTTTTGAAGTCGAGCACTAACACATGCTCAAACAGGCCCGGTTTGGAATCCATCACAAAGCCACCGGGGCTTTTTTCGGCGCTGTAGCCTTCGCCCATATTGGGGGCGACATAGCCGGAGCGGTGCAGTCGGGGCAGGTAGAGATTTTCAAACGCCGCCACCGAGCCGCCCATGCGATCCAGCGCCAGGCCCGTCATCAAGCTGCGTTCGATGGCAAAATTGAGCAGATCGACTTTCTCGAAAATGCGCCACACCAGATCACAGTCTTGCAGGTTGTAAGCGGCGAAGGATGCGATGTCGGTATCGTACAGGCGCTGAATATCATGGCCACGCTGACTGCCTGTCAGCAGCTTGGAATCCCCTAACAGTTGTTCGGATACATGATTCAGAGAGAAGCTTTCAAACTGGTAACTGGCGGCACGCAGCAGCTCAATGCCGTCCAGCGCTACCCTGCCCGCCATTTGCACCGAGACCCTGTCTGGCATGTCACGCCGACGACGCCACTTCAGCCGTGAGCCGTCACGGCCCCAATCCATACTGACGCCGTGCTCCCGGTATTTTTGCACCAGCACGTCGATATCGAATTGAATCAGGTTCCAGCCCAGCAGGCAGTCCGGGTCGATGCTCGCCACCAGCCGGGTCAGCTGCTCCAGCAAAGCGGCTTCAGACTCAAACCGCAGAATGTGGTGGTCGGCATCGGTGGCTTCAGTGCCTTCTGCGCCATGTTCCGCCACCAGCAACACCTGCCGGTAATCCGCCGCCACCAGCCCCACCGAATACAGTTTGATGGTTTCGCCCTGCCGTGGAATCGAGGTTTCAATATCCAGCGACAGCCAACGAAGCGTGGGCCGGTAATCCCCCGGCTGCATACGCCCTTGCTGAAGCCAGCCATGGGCACTGCTGTGTTCGCTAGCGGGCACTTGCTGCAATGGCTGTTGCCAGCTGAGCTGGGCCGCACCATAGACAAACCGCTCCATCAAATAGCGATCGGTCGGGCGGATATCCGCTTCCTGCACCGCAATGCCCTGCTCGGCCAGCAAATCCCGCCAGCGGTAGATATAACTGGCCGGTAAATAGCAGGCGCTCATGGCGGCCTGGTCGAATCGCTTCAGGGCGATGTCTTTCAGTTCCACCGGCCAGCCGAGTGTGGTCGCCATTTGCTGCGCTCTGGCACGATCCGCCTGTTTAATAAAACAAACCGCAGGCTGTCGCAGGGTTTGCTTCAGGGTTCCGGCAGGCGTATGCCACCAGAAGGTGAAGCTGGAATCCTGGTCACCGGGCTCATCGTGCCAACTGGCGTTCAACAAAAAGGCATCCGACGTTCGAATCATTCAGGGTCATCTATACTTCTGTAATCGACACGCAGTCTAATTCAACGAGGTTTTATATGACCACACCGGGCATCAGTCAGGACCCCCTCTATCAGATGCTGCGCAACGACGACGTTGCCGGATTCAATCAGGCCATCGACGGTGGCGCGGAATGCGATTTACGCGGCACCGACCTGCGTGGGTTGGACTTACGGGGGCTGCACCTGGCCGGTATGGATTTGACCGATGCCTATTTCAGGGGCACGGATTTGCGCGGCGTCGACTTCCGCGGCTGCGCTCTGGACGGCGTCAGCCTGGCTAACGCTCGTGTCAGTGGATGCTACTTCCCGGCAGAAATCAGCGCCGAAGAGTTACGCTTGTCGCTTGAGTTCGGTACCCGCTTGCGCCATCCGAAAAAGGGATAGAGGCTCTCTGAATCACCCTGAACAACCCGCCAAACCTCAAGAAGTGTAAATATTAAAGAATAATGAGAATTATTCTTGATAACACAAATGAGAATCACTACTGTTTATTCATCGACGTCAGAGATGGCGGCGGTGTTCACTCACAGCTTTGGCTGAAGTGATCTCTCTCATCAAGCTAATCACGGTTGCTTTGGCCGCTCTTTGAGCGGCCGTTTTTTTATCTGCCGCTTTTATTCCCGAATTCTCGCCTGTTTGATCTACTCATCTCTTCTGAGCACTCTCTACTCACTCTCTACCGCTCTCGACCACTTTCCCAGCCCGTTTTCTGAGTCCGCCGGTTCAATACTGGGCTTTTGTGCGTTGAGAAAAATATTTCAAATTAAATGAGAATTGTTCTTGATTAATCAAATGAGAATAACTATTGTTTACTCATCGACGTCAGAGATGGCGTCGCTGTTCACCAATAGCTTTGGCTCACGGTGATCTCTCTCATCAAGCTAATCACGGTTGCTTTGGCCGCTCATTTGAGCGGCCGTTTTTTTATCCAGCAAACTGTTTTCCCAAGCCAGTTCATCTTTCCAGACCAGCCAAACCGCTTTCAGTCATCACAAGCCGCTTCATCTATCTATTACCCGTAACAAGCCAAGCCATCTTCACTGTCGGGTTTTCGTACCCTGTTTGAGTGCCATTTCAGATTCAGTTTTTGACAGTTTCAAGGTTACCCAGCCGGCCAAATTCGTCCTTTCAGGCCAGTGCCAAAAAAATCTGTAAGTAAATGAGAATTATTATTGACGAGGTAAAAAAGAATCATTATTGTTTACTCATCGACGTCAGAGATGGCGCCGCTGTTCACCAACAGCTCAGGCTCACGGTGATCTCTCTCATCAAGCTAATCACGGTTGCTTTGCCCCGCCCTCACCGGCGGGGCGATTTTTTATCTGCTCTACCCTTTCCCCGCTCCGCCAGCTTTCTGCTTATCAGCAAAGGATGCCACCAAGGCCCCAAGGCTGATCGCTACCGCCGCAACGCCCACTTCAATACGCCATTCGCCTTCGCCAACCAGCAGCAACAGTGCCACTGAGATCAACGGCGCGAAGTAGGAAATCACCCCAAGCAGCGCCAGGTTGCCGTGCTTCATGCCGTAGTCCCAGGTAAAAAACGCAATGCCCACCGGGCCAATGCCCAGTGCCATCAACGCCAACCATTGCAGGTTGGTATCAGGCCATACGGTTTGCTCAAACGCCCAGTGCGCAAGTAACGCCAAGACGGCAGTGGCCAGGCAAAACCAGCCTGCGGCATCGGTAGGAACGGCTTTCATTTTGCGGGATGTGACCGAAAACCCCGACCAGATCAACGAGCACAAAAACGCCAGTCCGTAACCCGGCAAGTATTGGCTGTCGAACGCCTGGACTGATGCAGCATCCTGCTCGCCACCCGACAGCAATACCCAGCAGCCCACCAACGCCAGCACAGCGCCGACCACATGGCCAATGCGCACGGGAAGCCCGGTAACCAGAGTGCTCAGAAGCACAATAAACAGCGGCCACAAATAAGCGATCAAACTGACTTCCACCGCTGGTGCCAGCATCATTGCGGCGAAATAACAGGCGTGATAACAAAAGTAACCGCCCACGCCCAAAGCCCAGGCAGCGACGGGCTGTCGGGCATACTGCAAACCGCTTTCGCCGCGCAGCCACCAGCGAATCTGCATCACCATAAAGGCGGTGGCAAAACTCACCGCCATCAATTGAAACGGAGGAATCTCGCCGCCGCTCAGGCGAGTAAACAAGGCCAGCGATCCCCACAGCAACACTGCGGTAGAGCCGACCAGAGTGGCCAGCGCGGTATGACGCTCGGGAAGTTCAGATGAGGTGGTAACAGTCATGCTCTCTTGAAACCCTGAAGAAAAATCGCAGTGTAGAGAGACCGTAGAAGAAAAACTTTGGAGATTCGGCAAAGGGACACTCTGAATAACTCGGTGCCCGCTCTGGATGACAGGGCGAAGCTGAGTCACGAAGCTGGTTTGCAGGCCTGACGGGTCAAGTCAAAAATCAGCGACACAGAATCAGCAATGCCCTGTCATCCCCTTCGGGCGCGGCCTGCAGCTCGCCAGAACAGCGTTGGCGAACTTGAAAAGACTCGACCGGACAGGTTCGTCATTTCGCTGCATTCGCCGCCTTGTTCTGACAACCTGCAGGACTCGCGCACGACTGCATGGATGCAGGAGGTAGGGCGAAGCAGGAAGCCAGAGCCGAGAGCTGTGCAGAGTTATTCAGAGGGTCCCTAGGTTATGGCCAGACGGCACAGTCGTTAACAGGTTGCTGCCGTTAACAAGTTACGGCCGCTCAGCCCGGAGCTGGCGCGCCGACCTGCCATAACACTGACGGAAGCGATAGCTGAATGACGACACATCGGCATAACCCACCCGCTCGGCAATCACCTGCACCGGCAGATCCGTGGTTTTCAGCCAATGCGCCGCCTGCTGCATCCGTACCTGCTGATGGTAATCACGCACACTCTGGCCCAGCTGCAACCGAAACTGCCCGGATAACTGCCGCACACTCCAGTGCACCATCGCCGCCAGCGCCTTCATATCCAATGGCTCGGCATAGTGTTGATCCAGCCACATTCTCACCCGCTGAACGCGTTGACGATGGCCGCTGTACTGCGCCGACAGCGCTTGCCCCGGAAGCAGACCCAACAACAGCTCGCTCATTTGCAGCGGCAAGCCGGGCACATTCGGGCGATGCAGTAGCTGGTATTCCAGACAATCAACAAAGCCCCGAATACCCTGATGCATTGGCAAAAACGCTGGCTGCTTGTCGAGCGCCAATTGCTGCTGCGGCAACGCAAGGTCCATAACCAGAAACCGATTATCCCCGGATGCCGCAAACGCATGCTGCTGCCCGGCTTTAACGATGGCCATAGTTTCCCCCGCAGCCACCTGCCCGGACACATGATCGATCTGCATATCCAGTGCCCCCGCCACCGGTAACACCAGCTGACAGAAGTCGTGGCTGTGAGAGTGGTATTCCGCTGTGTAGCTACGCTGATAAACAGAGCTTTCTTTCATCGTTACGCCCCTTGAAACACCGACTCCAGGGCGACGCCACGCCCGGCAATGGGCGACTTGATAACGATATAACTGAAGTACTCTTTCACCAGCTCCTCGTCGGCCAGCAACTCATCTACTAGTTGCTGGTAATGGTTAATGCTACGCACCACAAACTTGACCAAATAATCGTAACCGCCACTGATCAAGTGGCATTCCACCACTTCCGGCATGCGGTTAAGGACTTTTTCGAATTCGGCAAAGCTATGGCTGAAGTGCTGCTTGAGGGTAAATTCGGTGAAGACGGTGACGAAATCGCCCAGCTTGACCAGATCCACCTGAGCGCCATAACCAAGAATGTAGCGAGACTCTTCGAGCTTTTTGATGCGCTTGAGGCATGGGCTGGCCGACAGACCGACCTTGTCTGCCAGACTGACGTTGGTCATGCGTCCGTTTTTTTGCAGTTCAGACAGAATACGAATATCCATCCGATCCAGTTTGTGGGATGCCGCCATGGGTCCCTCCAGCCATCAGAAGAGTTGCAGAATAGAGCCGGGCGGTATGGGGTTCAACTGCGGCAGATGCTTGATTGCAGTGAATTTTTCCGGTTGTCACCTTTGTCAGCAGGAATAAATACAGACACGGTGCTGTTCCAGCATTGAGATAAACAGCAGTCAAACAGCACCGTGCCTGTTGCAAGCCCTAACCGGATATTTCAATCCGATTAGCCAACCAGGTGCGTCAGCTCACACTGTTTCATTACAGCGTTAAGGGTTTTCTCGAAGCGTTCAATCAACAGGTCGATGTCGGCTTCGGTGCAACACAGCGGTGGAGCAAAACCAATCACGTCGTCAGCAAAGGCACGGAAAATCAGGCCATTTTTGTAGCCTTCCTTGTACATTTTGTCGGCCACTTTCAGCTCTTTGGCAGGCTTGGTTTTGTTGGCCTTATCGGTCACCAGCTCGACCCCGGCCAGCATACCGGCACAGCGCACTTCGCCAACTAACGGGTGATCGGCCAGCGCATTCAGCCTGGAGTTGAAGTAAGCGCCAACGTTCTTGCCGTTCTCCAGCAAGCCACCGTCGGTGTACAAATCCAGTACCGCCATGGCAATCGACGCACTCAACGGGTGACCGGAATAGGTGAATCCGTGGCCAACAGCGTTGTTGCCAGCACCTTCAGCAATCACGTCGTAGAAGGCATTGGTCATCAGCAAGGCCCCCATCGGCGCATAGCCAGACGTCAGGCCCTTGGCGCAGGTCAGCAGGTCGGGTTCAACGCCTTCCGTTTCACAAGCGAACATAGGGCCAGTGCGGCCAAAACCGGTGATCACTTCATCCGCCAGGAACAGCATGTCCATCTCTTTACAGGCGTCACGCATGGCTTTCAGGTAGCCCTTTGGCGGCACAATCACGCCGCCAGAGCCCTGTACCGGCTCGCAGAAAAACGCCGCAACGTTATCCGCACCACCCAGCTCCGCCACTTTGGCACGCAGGTCGTCGACCGATTTGTCGATGATCTGCTGGTCGCTCATGCCTTCGCCATTGCGGTACGGGTACGGCGACGGAATATGGTGCTGCCACTGCAGCGGCAGGTCGAACTTGTCGTGAAAAACCGGCAAGGCCGTCATACCAGCGCCAGTGCTGGTAGAACCGTGGTAGCCCTTCTCCAGCGCAATGATGTTCTTCTTGCTATGCAAGCCCTTCGAGTTGAAGTAATAGCGAATCAGACGAATGGCGCTGTCGACGGCATCGGAGCCGCCCAAGGTGAAATACACCTTGTTGAGATCGCCCGGTGCCAGTTCGGCCAGTCGTGCCGCCAGACGAATGGTCGGCTCGGATGAAAAATGGAAGTAACCGGTAGCGTACGGCAACTCGGTCAGTTGATCGGTGGCGGCCTTGATCACCGACTCATGGCCGTAACCGGCGTTGACGCACCAGAGGCCAGAGAATCCATCGAGCAGCTCGTGGCCATCAATGTCGGTTACGTAGGCGCCTTTGCCACTTTTCAGTACCAGCGCACCGTGCTCCTGATGCAGGTTCGGTGAAATTACCGGGTGAAACAGGTGTTCGCGGTCGAGTTGCTGCAGTTCGTCTTTAACGCTGTTGGCAGATTGGGTCATTTGATATTCCTTTAACTTGTACAGGGCTCTGGCAGAGCTAAATTTGGCTGCGCCAGCCGGATTCATCGTGAGCAAACTCACTCCCACTCCCGTCACGTCACGGGTGATCGACGCTCCGACCGGGCAGATCATTGACTAGCTCAGATACCGCCCATGCAGATGTATTTGATTTCCATAAAGTCATCGAGGCCGTACTTCGAGCCTTCACGACCGAGGCCGGATTCCTTCACTCCACCGAACGGAATCACTTCCGAGGTAATGGCGGTTTCATTAACTCCGACCATGCCGTATTCGAGTTCTTCACTCATGGTCCAGGCGCGGGAATAGTCGCGGGTGTACATGTAGGCAGCGAGGCCGTATTCGGTGTCGTTGGCCATAGCAATGGCTTCTTCATCGCTGGAGAAACGGAACACAGGTGCCACCGGGCCAAAGATTTCTTCGCTGAATACGCGCGCCTTCTGTGGCACGTCGGCCAGAATCGTTGGCGGGAAGAAGTTGCCTTCGTTCTTGTGATTGCTGCTGTCGATGCTGTAAATACGGCCGCCTTGAGTACAGGCGTCGTCCACCAGCGTAGCAACGTCATTGACCGCTCGTTGGCTGACCAACGGGCCAATATCAACACCGTCGTCCATGCCGTTGCCCTGCACCACCTGCTCGACTTTTTTGGCAAAAATCTGCAGAAATTCGTCGTAAACATCGTCGTGCACCAGAATGCGGTTGGCACAAATGCAGGTCTGGCCACCATTACGGAACTTGGAACCCAGCGCGCCCTGGGCGGCTTTTTCGAGGTCGGCATCGGCAAATACCAGAATCGGCGCGTTGCCGCCCAGCTCCATCGAGGCCTTTTTCACCGTCTGCGCCGCCTGGGTCAGCAGGATCTTGCCGACCGGGGTAGAGCCGGTGAAGGTTACTTTCTGCACCAACTTGTTGGTGGTCATTTCAAGGCCAACTTCGCGGCTCTTGGTGCTGGTAATCACATTGATCACACCCGCTGGTACACCGGCACGATGGGCCAGTTCCACCAGCGCCAATGCAGACAGCGGAGTTTCCGCCGCAGGCTTGATGATGATGCTGCAACCGGCGGCAATGGCTGGCGACGCCTTGCGGGTGATCATGGCGTTAGGGAAATTCCACGGCGTGATCGCTGTGACCACACCGACCGGCTGCTTGATGGTGATCATGCGGCGGTCGGAGCCGGTGGTCGGAATTACATCGCCGTAGCTGCGACGGGCTTCTTCAGCAAACCACTCAATGTAGGACGCGCCATAGGCCACTTCGCCACGGGATTCATTGAGCGACTTGCCCTGCTCCAGCGTCATGATTTCGGCCAGCGGTTCAATGTTGGCCATGATCAGTTCGTACCAGCGCTTCAGTACCGAAGCACGATGCTTAGCGGTGGTGCCTTTCCACTGCAGGTAAGCCTGATGGGCGCTGTTGATGGCCGAGCGGGTTTCTTCCGCACTCAGGTCAGCGACCTTGACGATCAGCTCATCGGTCGCCGGGTTGGTCACATCAAAGGTGTCGCCATGAATGGAATCGACCCATTCGCCGTTCACAAATGCCTGTTGCTTCAGCAGGTCCTGAACGGTCAATGCGTTATCAGATGCAGTCATAGATGCAGTCATAAAAGAAGCTCCTTGATCAGGCGTTAGAGGTAGTGTCAGCAACCGGGGTCAGATGGGCATTGGCAACCGCATCGGCAATGGTCTGACCCAACGCCGAAGTCGTTGCGCTGCCGCCCATATCCGGCGTCAGGTTGTCGCTGTTTTTCAGGGTGGCTTCGATGGCCGCCATGATGGCGTCATGAGCCTGCGAATAGCCGAGGTGATCCAGCATCATGGCACCGGACCAGATCATGCCAATCGGGTTGGCGATGCCTTTGCCTGCGATGTCTGGCGCTGAGCCATGCACGGGCTCGAACATCGACGGGAAGTCATTGGTCGGGTTGATGTTGGCAGATGGCGCAATGGCGATGGTGCCAGTAATGCCCGGGCCAAGGTCAGAAAGGATGTCGCCAAACAGGTTGGAACCAACCACCACGTCGTATTGTTCCGGCTTGTTGACGAAATTGGCGGTCAGAATATCAATGTGGTATTTCGACACATCAACGTCCGGGTAATCGGCTGACATGGTTTCAACGCAGTCGTCCCAGAAAGGCATGGAGTGAATAATGCCATTGGACTTGGTGGCCGAAGCAAGCATCTTGCGTGGACGGCTGTTAGCCAGTTCAAAGGCGTATTTCAGTACCCGGTTCACGCCACGACGGGTAAATACCGACTGCTGCAACACCACTTCGTGGTCGGAACCTTCGTAGATGGAGCCACCGATGTTGGAGTATTCGCCTTCGCAGTTTTCGCGTACCACGTAAAAGTCGATATCGCCTGGCTTTTTATCGGCCAGCGGGCATTTCACCCCTTCAAACAAGCGCACCGGACGCAGGTTGATGTACTGCTCGAACTCGCGACGGATAGGAATCAGCAAGCCCCACAACGAGATATGATCAGGCACGGTCGGGAAGCCCACTGCGCCCAGATAAATGGCGTCGAATTTGGACAGCTGTTCGATACCGTCGTCCGGCATCATCTTGCCGGTTTCCAACCAGGTCTCACAGCTCCAGTCAAACCATTCCCACTGCACTTCAATATCAAAGCGCTTGCAGGCCGCTTCCAGCACCTTGATACCTTCCGGCATCACTTCGGTGCCGATACCGTCACCGGGAATTACAGCAATCTTCAGGCTCATATGAATCCCATCCCTTTGTTCTTGATTCAGTGTCAATTCAGTGCGAATGCAGCTATTGATTAACAAGTTACGTTGGATGCGGAGCAGGATTTGGCTGTTATGAATGAGCAGGAAACAGAATCCGCTGCTTTTGAAGCAGCCGCAGCATTTTCTGTCACAGTCCAGTATTCATGGGGCTTGACGGCAGGTTTGAGTTAAACTCAGTAGTTAATCACGCGCTCGAACGGCGCATTCCGGCCTGCAGGAGCCTGCCATGACGACAGAATTCACGCGTTTATGCACCCTCGACGACATCCCCGACAACGACGCCAAAGGCTTTGAACTGGACGGCCGTCCACTGGTGGCTGCCCGCAAGGGTGAGCAAGTGTTCGTGTACGACAATTCCTGCCCACACCGGGGCATTCGGCTGGAGTGGATGCCGGATCAGTTTATGGATACCGAAGGGGTATTTATTCAGTGTGCGACGCACGGCGCCTTGTTCAACGTGGATGACGGGATGTGTATTGCAGGCCCTTGCAGTGGCACGCCGCTGACCGGTTGGGAGACGGAAATAGCAGATGGAGAGGTAAAGGTACGGCCGTTTGAATGAGGGCAGGGTGTCGGGTGTCGGGCAGAAACAAAACGCACTGGCCCGCCAACCAAACCAGTGCGTACCGTTTAAATCGAGCCGCTGTAATCCGGCTCGTCCGCTTGCGATGAGTCCTCGGCTTTGTCGGACTTCCTCGCCGCGTTCAGCTAATCCATGGCTTGGTTAAATTTTTCCTTGCCCAATTCGTAGCCTTTTTTGGCTTTGTCCTTGCTGAACTCGTAACCGTCTTTAGCGGCTTCCTTGCTGTTTTCATAGCCTTTTTTGGCCAGTTCAGAACCCTTTTCAAAGCCTTTTTCTGCCAGTTCGCCACCTTTTTCAGCGCCTTTGGCAACGGCATCCTTACCGTCTTCAAACAGCTCCTTGCTTTTGCTAACGGTTTTGTCCCACAGGGATTCTTCAGCCAGCGTTGGCTGAGCCACCATCAACAACGCGGCAGAAGCCGCCGCTAGTACAAAACGTGTCATTGCTGTGTTCCTGTTGTTTATTATGAATGGTTAAGGCCCCTCTAAATAACTCTGCACTGCTCTGCGCGAGTTCTGCAGGTTGTCAGAACAAGGCGGCGAATGCAGCGGAATGACTGGTCCTTTCCAAATTCGCCAACGCCGTTCTGGCGACCTGCAGGCCGCGCCCTACGGGGATGGCAGGGCATTGCTGACTCTGTGTCGCTGATTTTTGACTTGACTCGTCAGGCCTTCAAATCAGCTTCTTGACTCAGCGTCACCCTGTCATCCAGAGCGGGCACCGAGTTATTCAGAGGGGCCTTGATTCGCAAAATCGTGATAACCAAGAACCTTTAACGCCTGTTCAGGTTCCACAGTCATGCTACCCGCTGCTTCGTCAAAACGCACCGGCCAGGCTAGCACCTGAACGCCCTGCTGTTGAATACGTTCAAGTGCCTCGGCGTACTCTGGGTCGACGTCTGCGGCGGCAGCCACCTGTTCAATGCCTTCCAGAGAAACGCAAAACACCAGTGCTGCCCGATGGCCCTGCTGTTGTAACTGCGCCAATCGGTTGAGGTGTTTGAGGCCGCGCTCGGTACGCGCGTCCGGAAAACAGCCGAGCCCCGGTTTCAGGTCGTAGCGTGGCAGGGTCAGGCTTTTTACCTCGATAAAGAAATCCGGTTTGTCGTCCCCGCTGAGGCAGAAGTCCAGCCGACCATCTTCGACTTTGGGCTCTTTCTGAATCACCGAATAGCCATGCAACCAATGAGCGGCATCTGTACTGGCCTGCTGCAACTGGCGACTCAGTGCTTCAAACATCAGCTGGTTGGCCCGAGCGGTGTTCACGCAGGCTTTAAATTGCCCTGCAGGCGTCGTCACCGTGGTCCATTCCCAGCTGATCGGCAGTTTGCGTTTGGGGTTATGACTATCCCACAGCCACACCTTGCAACCGGCATCGGCGCAGTGGGTCATGGAGCCCGTATTGGCGCAATGGGCAGTAATGACTTCCCCTTCGCGGCCCGGCGAATCCAGCTCGATATCTGCCAAAAAACGCTTGTAGCGTTTGATCAAACGCCCGCTAAGCAATGGGCTGTCGTATTGCATGCTGTGTTCCTGCTGTTTCCTGCGACTGTCCCGCAAACTTGTTCAGTTAAGCCAGTCGGCCAAACGGCTCATGGCCAGCTTCAGGCGCTCAATGTCGGCGGTGAAAGCGAATCGAACATGCGTTAGTGCACCGGCTTCGCCAAAGTCCACGCCGGGTGTAAAAGCGACACCGGTTTCGCGCAGAGCACGCAGGCAGAAATCCAGGCTGTTGTCGGTAAACTGGCTGGCGTCGGCGTACACATAGAACGCGCCATCCGGTGCAACCGGCACCTTGAAGCCCAGTTCAGGTAAGGCTTCAAGCAGGTATTCACGACGCTCGGCCAGAATCTGACGACGCTCTTCCATAATGGCGACACTGTCGTCATCAAAGGCTGCCATGGCTGCGTATTGGGCAATGGTGGACGGCGCCAGAAAGACGTTCTGGGCCAGAGTATCGAGGGTTTCTCCCCAGCTTTCCGGCACCACGGTCCAGCCCAAACGCCAGCCGGTCATGCCGAAGTATTTCGAGAAGCTGTTCAGCACCACGGCATCGTCAGCCACCGACAGTACGGTCTGAGGCTCCACGGTGAAGTTCAGTCCCTGATAAATCTCATCGACCCACAACTCTCCGCCCTTGGCCGCTACCGCCCGATGCAAACCAGACAGCTCATCCAGCGAAAGTACCGTGCCGGTCGGGTTGGCCGGGCTGGCCACCAGCGCGGCCTTGGTCGTAGCAGACCAGTGTTGCCCGATCATTGCTGGGGTCAGCTGGTAACGGTCGGCAGGCCCGGCTGGAATCAACTGCCCATGGGCATCAAACAAGGCGGCAAAATGACGGTTACACGGATATCCAGGATCGGCCAGCATCAGTTGATCATCGCGATTCAGACGGGCCGCAGCCAGCAACAACAGCGCCCCCGACGCTCCGGGCGTCAGCACAATGCGCTGAGGGTTAACATCCACACCAAAGCGGCTTTGGTACCAGCCTGCGACCTTTTCACGCAGTTGCGGCAAACCCAATGCCGGGGTATAGCCGGTGTTGCCATCGGCGATGGCCTGCATTCCAGCACGGGCAATCGGCTCCGGCGTGGTGAAATCCGGCTGGCCAACTTCCAGATGAATGATGTCCTTGCCTGCGGCCTGCAACGACTGGGCTTCTGCCAGCAGCGCCATTACCTGAAACGGGGCCACTCGTTGGGTACGGTCGGCCATATTGGCCATCACTGAAGATGAAGGGAATTGCTGAGTCACTGCACACTGCCTGTTGTCGATCAATGCAAAACGCCATTGTGACACAAACTCGATTTTGGCGACTCTGCCGCTTGCAAACAGCAAACACCGACCATTCGTGATTTTTACGACACCACCAAATCGGCCAGAAAGGCAATTCCTCTGTGCAGTCAGGGTCAAACAGGGTAATTTCCCAAAATGCTGGTTTTATCAGTCAGTCCCTTTGGAGGGTGACTCAGATAATGGTGGCGCGATGAAATAGTTGGCGCTTGCGCCGTTATCTGATAGTTTGCCCGCCTTATTATTTTGGGGCCTCGGGAGAAGGACGGTCTTTCGGTAACGAAAACCCGATTCCCAAGGCGATGTGTTCGGTTGGTTGAACCCATTACGTGAGGCAGCAATACCATGCCGCAAGAGAAGAAAGAATTCGCTCTCACAGACTTCACGCCATACGTGGCTTCAGCGGATGAAGAGTACATGAGTGACGCTCAGCTTGAGCACTTCGCAGACATCCTGCGCAAGTGGAAGCAAGAGCTGATGGAAGAGGTCGATCGCACCAAAGAGCACATGCAAACTGAGCTCGAGAACTACGCCGATCCTAACGACCGCGCCAGCCAGGAAGAGGAATTCAACCTCGAACTGCGTACTCGTGACCGTGAGCGCAAGTTGATCAAAAAGATCAACAAGACCATCGACAAGATCGACAAAGGCGATTACGGCTTCTGCGATGCCTGTGGTGTTGAGATTGGCATCCGTCGTCTGGAAGCCCGTCCAACCGCAGATCTGTGCATCGACTGCAAGACCTTGGCCGAAATCAAGGAAAAACAGCTGGGCGTATAATCCCGCTGTTTATGCCAGATCCCCACAAGGGATCTGGCAGTTCCTGCTCCCTCCTTCAGCGGCAGACTGTCCATGACCGCAACGAACTCGCTCGAACATTCAAACCACTCCGACTCCTGCCCTTCTGGCTACGTTGGCCGTTTTGCGCCTTCACCTACCGGCCCACTGCACTTTGGCTCGCTATTGGCCGCTCTGGCCAGTTATCTGGATGCCCGCGCACATAATGGCCGTTGGCTGGTTCGTATCGAAAACCTCGACCCACCAAGGGAAGACCCTCAAGCCGCCGACAGCATTTTGCGTATTCTGGAAGCCTACGGCTTTGAGTGGGATGGCGAAGTGCGCTATCAAAGCGACCGCAACGACGCCTATGAAGCCGTCCTGCAACAGCTTATTGCGTCCGCTCACAGTTTCCCTTGTGTTTGCTCACGTAAACAGCTTGCGGGAGACGTGCATCTGGATGGCCAATGCGTTGCCCAGCCACCGGCGTTTGATCGTCACTCAATCGACCTGTCCATCGCCTGTGCCTGGCGCTTCAAGGTGGCCGCCGAGCAACAACAACCGCTGTGCTTCGATGACCGCCTGCAAGGTCAGTTCTGCCTCACACCGAGCAGCGATATTGGCGATTTTGTGATTCGCCGACGTGATTTTTTATGGTCCTACCAACTGGCCGTAATTACCGACGACCACGATCAGGGCATCACCCATGTGGTGCGCGGCATCGACCTGATTGACTCCACCCAACGTCAACTGCTGATGCACCAGGCACTGGGCTGGTCATCGCCCAGCTATATGCACATTCCCGTCGCCGTTGAACGCAACGGCCAGAAGCTCAGCAAACAAAATCTCGCCCGGGCGCTGCAAGCAGACGATAGCGGCAACACCCTTTGGACTGCATTGGACTGGCTACGCCAGCAACCACCAGAGTCGCTGCGCGGAGCAGGCAACACCGCAGTATTGCAATGGGCGGTAGAGAACTGGCGGCCCGAGGTTCTGAAAGGCTTGCAGCAGCTGCCAGCACCGGAAGGGTTTCAGCGGTCTGAGGTCTGGACAGAATTGTAGGAGAGAGCTTGCTCTCGATGAGCCCCATCGCGAATAAATTCGCTCCTACAATGGCTGCTGTGGCTTCTGGAAATACAGCAACGTCAGATGGCAGTCGCTTCGCGTTTTTATCGGACCTACATGAGCGTTTCTTCAACCCGCTCATTCTCTCCCACAACAAACGCGCTCAACTCCCCCCGGGTGGGCAACGCTTATATCTGCACCAATGTGTTACTCTTGGTTGTTTGAGTTCGGCCACTTTGACGCCGATGTTACCCCCAAGCCCGTTTCGGAATTTCTGAATGACCTTCAGCCTAGGCCTGCTCTGTTTCATTCTGGTTGGTTATCTGTCACTGCTGTACTTCAGTGCCTATGCCGTTGAAAAAGGCTGGGTGCCCCGCCGTTGGGTACAACAGCCGGTTGTGTACATGCTGTCGCTGGGGGTTTTCGCCAGCGCCTGGAGTTACTACGGCAGCATCGCTTTGGCCGAGCTGTATGGTTATGGCTACCTCGCTTATTTTGGTGGGCTGGCCGGGGCCTTCCTGTTAACGCCGGTGCTGCTGCGGCCCATTTTGCGGATTACCCGGCGCTATCAGCTCAACTCATTAGCCGACTTACTGGCCTTCCGTTATCGCTCCAAGGCGGCCGGAATTCTGGTCAGTTTGTGCATGCTGGGAGTGGTGTTACCGCTACTGACGCTGCAAATCATGGCGGTTGCCGACACCATGAGCATGCTGGCACCGGAAGCTCCCAAGCAAGGGCTGGCATTGGGGTATGCGGTAGTGATTTTGCTGCTGACGATTCTGTTCGGTGCGCGCCAGATGACCCCACGGGAAAACCACGAAGGGCTGGTGTTCAGTCTGGCGCTGGAGTCGCTGGTCAAGCTGGTCGCGGTGATGGCTCTGTGTGCCATTCTGGTGTTCAACGTGTTACCCGAAGCCACCTTTGGCGGCAGTTGGCTCAGCTCTGCTCACGACTACCTGCTGGAACGGCCGGCAGCTCCGCCGAATGGCTCATGGTTGGCGTTGCTGATCATGTGTTTGGCCATTACTGTGGCGATGCCACACACCTTCCACATTACCTTTACCGAAAACGTCAGTAACCGCGCCTTGCGTCTGGCCAGTTGGGCCTTCCCGCTGATTTTGCTGGCGATGTCGATCAGTGTGGTGCCGTTGCTGTGGTCCGGGGTGATCACCGGACAATCTGCCCCGGCAGAATACTTTTCACTGGCACTGGGCATGGATACCGACAATCGTGCCATCGCCCTGATGGTGTTCCTCGGCGGGGTGTCTGCCGCTACCGGTGTCAGCATTCAGATGACTCTGGCCATTTCCGCCATGCTGCTGAATCACCTGCTGTTCCCCAACTACCAGCCGACGCCACAGCAAGACTTCTACCGTTGGCTGCTGTGGACCCGCCGCATCCTGATCCTCTGCATTCTGACCGCCGCGATGGTGTTCTACAGTGTGTTTTCCAATGATCTGGACATCAATCGACTGGGCATTCTGGCCTGTGGTGCGGCCATGCAATTTTTGCCGGGCATTGCAGGTTTGCTGTACTGGCGTGGCGCTTCCAAGCCGGGGTTCCTGATAGGTTTGAGCGCCGGTATGGCCATTTGGCTGATGGGACTGTTTTTGCCGTTCCTGTTCGATAAAACCCCTTACCTGAACTGGCTGGCGGTGCCCAATGAAGGCAACTGGTATCAAATTGCCCTTACCAGTGTAATAGCCAATCTGGGACTGTTCTTTATCGTCAGTAAACTGCGCCGCCCCACCGACGTTGAACTCAGTACCGCCGAAGCCTGTGTGATTGCCGCCCAGCGCCCCAGCATGCAACTGCTGGAAGCAGAAAACTCCAACGATGCGATTCTGGCGCTGTCCCGTCCATTGGGCCGCTACATGGCCGAACGCGAAGTGCATCAGGCGCTGAAAGACCTCGGCCTTCCGGGTTATGAAGACCGCCCACACGAACTGCGTCGACTGCGGGTGCGACTGGAAGCCAACCTCGCCAACCTGCTTGGCCCTACCGTGTCGCAGGACATCATTCGCCGCTACCTGCCGTTGCAGGATGGGCCGCCGCTGTCCAACGACATTTACCTGATTGAACAACGCCTGGAAGGCTTCAACGACCGCTTGTCAGGGCTGGCTGGCGAGCTGGATCACTTGCGCCGGTTCCACCGTCAAACGCTGGAGCGGCTACCGCTGGGCGCATGCTCTTTGGCAGAAGACGGTGAAATTTTGTTGTGGAACCGGGCCATGGTCGAAATGACCGGACTCACCGCCGAACGGGTGTCCGGTACGCTGGTCGACCACTTGCCTGCCCCCTGGGTGAGTTGCTTGGTCGCTTTATCAGAGGCTCGACCTTGCACGAACACAAAAAGCGTGTCGACCTGGGGGCCCGCCCTCATTGGTATACACTGCATAAGTCGATCATCCAGAGTGCCAACGGCCAGCCAGAGGGCACGGTGCTGTTGCTGGAAGACCAAACCGACAGCCAGTTGCTGGAGCGCGAGCTGATCCACAGCGAGCGGTTGGCATCCATTGGTCGGCTGGCGGCGGGTGTGGCTCATGAAATTGGTAACCCGATCACCGGCATCGACTGTCTGGCCCAGGGCATTGAATACGAAACTGACAATCCCGAGCTGATTGAAATCGGCCAGCAAATACGCGAGCAAACCCAACGGGTAAGCCGCATTTTGCAGTCGATGATGAACTTCGCCCACGCTGGCAACCACAGCACCGAGCACGAAGAAGTCAATCTGTATCAGTGCATTGAAGACGCCATGCAGCTGCTGCGTTTAAGCAAGCGCAGTCAGGACATCGCCTTTGTAAACCAGTGCCCCCAGGACCTGCTGGTGATTGGTGACTCGCAACGACTGGTGCAGGTGTTCGTCAACCTGTTCAGCAACGCCCGCGATGCCAGCCAACCCGGTCAACAGATCAGCGCCAGCGCCGATGCCGACCAGCATCAGGTAACCCTGCGCGTTGTCGATCAAGGCCATGGCATTCCTGCTGAGGTGCAGGAGCGGGTGTTCGAGCCCTTCTTCACCACCAAGGAAGTGGGCAAAGGCACCGGCCTTGGGCTGGCACTGGTGTACAGCATCATTGAAGAACATTATGGGCAGGTGCAGATCATCAGCCCGCTGGATGACGAGGGCGGCACTTGTGTTAAAGTCAGTCTCCCTCGCTACATGCCGGATAACAGGATGGAAGAGAATCTATGAGTCGTATTCTGGTTGTCGAAGATGAAGCCATCATTCGTCAGTCTGTTCGCCGCCTGCTGCAACGCCACAATTTTGAAGTGACGGATGTCGATAGCATCGATGCTGCTCGTGAGCACAAATTGCCAGAATACGATCTGGTCATCACCGACCTGCGCTTGCCTGGCGGTCAAGGCACCGACCTGATTGAACTGGCAGGCAGCACCCCGGTGCTGATCATGACCAGTTATGCCAGCCTGCGCTCTGCCGTAGACGCCATGAAAATGGGCGCCGTGGAATACATCGCCAAGCCGTTCGATCACACCGAACTGGTTGAGGCCGTGAAGAAGATTCTTGCCCAGCCGCGTATCGACCCGGCCGCGCGCATGAACGATGCCCTGGCCGACAGCCAATCCAGTCCGGCTGCCGCTGCTGCAACCAATAGCAGTGCCAGCAAACCTGCGGACCAAAATGGCAATGGCATCATCGGCAGTTGCGATGCCATGCAGGCGTTATTTCGCAAGATCAACAAGGTCGCGCCAACCGACGCTACTGTGCTGATTCATGGCGAATCCGGTACCGGTAAAGAACTGGTTGCCCGCGCCCTGCACGAACAAAGCCGCCGCCAGGGGGCCCAGTTGATTTCAGTAAACTGTGCCGCTATTCCCGAAACCCTGCTGGAATCCGAACTGTTCGGCCATGAAAAAGGCGCCTTTACCGGTGCTGCAGCCCAGCGTCAGGGTCTGGTAGAAGCCGCTAATGGTGGCACCCTGTTTCTGGATGAAATTGGTGAACTGCCACTGGAAGCACAGGCGCGCCTCTTACGGGTGTTACAGGAAAGCGAGATTCGCCGCGTCGGTGCCGTGCAAAGCATTAAAGTGGATGTGCGCCTGATTGCGGCCACCCACCGTAACCTCAAGGAAATGGCCGCCAATGGCGAGTTCCGTGAGGATTTATACTACCGCCTGAACGTTGTTGAGCTGACCCTGCCACCGCTGCGCGACCGTGGCGAAGACGTGGTCGAACTGGCCAACTACATGCTGACCCGTGCTTGCCAGCGCATGAACCAGCCGCCTATGCAGTTCGACGCCTTTGCAGTTAATGCCATTCGTCAGTACCAGTGGCCGGGTAACGTGCGTGAGCTGGAAAATGCCGTTGAACGTGCGGTGATTCTGGCCGACGACGACGAGATCAGCGCCGACCTGTTGGGCATCGACCTGTCACCAGACCGCTACATCAGCGAAGCCATGCGTGAAAACCTGGTCGACAACAACAACGCTCCGGAACCCGAAAGCAACCCGCAGCAAGCCCAGGGCGACCTGTCGCTGGACGATTACTTCGTGCACTTTGTGTTGGATAACGAAAGCCGCATGACCGAAACCGACCTGGCTCGCAAACTGGGCATTTCACGCAAGAGCCTGTGGGAGCGCCGCCAACGGCTGGGTATTCCTCGCAAGAAGAAGTAACACCTCGGGAACTGCTCTTCCGACGCTGAATAACTGTATCGGTTATTCAGCACCTTCCGCACTGCTCCTCACTCGCTGGTTCTTCCAAATCCTCGTTCCTGAAGCGTCTGGCCAGAAGCTCTTCACCGCAAGCCCTCGTCAGAAGCACCTCGTCAGAAGCTCCTCGTCAGAAGCTCCTCGTCAGAAGCTTCTTACCAAGGGACTAACCCACGTTAGATCCGAGGACTTCAAAAAGTGTTACGCCAGAAGGTGTTACCCACATACACCCAAAGTAGCAACCCATGCGCTACCCCAGGTAACACTTTCGGTAACATATCGGGCCAGATACAAATGATGAATTTTTCTAACCAATTGAATTTAAAACCATAAGTTATTGTTTTAATTGGAATTTTTGTTGTTTTGTAAGTTTAGAAACAGAATTGGCACACAAATAGCTAATCATTCACGTACAACAAGAGCGGTTCCTGGAAATAAAAATAATACCCAGCCAACCGACTAGCGCTGCCAAACAAAAACAAGATCGCAGTGCCGAGTGTCAGAACAAGAAAAAGTCAGAACTCTCTCGCAAACCCCGGCTCCGAAAGGACCCGGGGTTTGTTCTTTCTGGGGGATTGAAAAATCAGAGTACTTTCAGCCTCAGCCAGCAGCCTAAACCGCACGCCCCCCAACCTCTCATCCTTCCGCTTCAGACAAACCCAGGCCAAAACCACTTAACCCACGTCATTCAGCCCACACCAAGCTGGGCACTGCACAACCAGGCATAAACGCTCCGAGTCATCTATCAGCTCCCCATGGCCCTCGAACGACCATTTACTGATCTCTTGTCCCACCGACGCGAAATGACTTGTACCAAAGTGCTACTTTTCAGCCCGCTCTGTTACCTGGCACACACCCAAAGTGTTACGCAAAGTTTCGGGCTTGGTAACAAAACCCTTCAAAGCGTAAACGCGAAAAACCTAAGCTACTGTTTTTAAAGGTTTTTTTATTTTTGGCACGGGGATAGCAATAACCAATTCAAGAACAAGAGCTGCACAGCACCAAATAAAAATAACAAGGAGCCAAGCAGCCACGGGCCACCAATAAAAATAACAATTGGCCTGGAAAACGAAGACTCTTTGCTCTCTCCAGAACCCCGTGCACACCACACGGGGTTTGTTATTTCTGGAGCACCACTTTCCCAGGTTTCACCCTTTTCTCAGCCAGCTGCACGACCAGCCTTCTATTCGCCAGATGCAGACTTCACCGTACTTCCCCCATACTTTCACGCGGATAAATTGAAAGATCCAAGAACGACCTCCCCTGCATTTGTTGTCACCAAAGCACTGCTACTTTTGTTACCCCTGTTGTTACTCTTTCTGTAACTGCTCCTGCTTCTACGTCTTCTGCTAGCTCTACGTCTTCTGCTAGCTCTACGTCTTCTGCTAGCTCTACGTCTTCTGTTAACTCTACGTCTTCTGTTAGCGCTTCGTGACTTCGCATCGCCCTGTTATCAAGAGTGGGCACCGAATTTTTCAGAAGGTCTTAGGAGACAACACCAAAGTTCTCCACCCAAAGTTCCAAAAATTCACACGGCTGGCACGGTTGGTTGCCTTTGGCCCAAAGTGTTACCTGCTACCGCCGCTGTTACCCCACACCCCAAAAAAAGGTAACAAATCAGGCCACAACGACGTAACACGAGCCAAGGAAAAACCATAAGTCATTGTTTTATATGATTTTTTATTTTTTGGCACGCTAATGGCAATAACTCTGGCACGAACCTAAAACAACAATAACAACCGGTTCGGTAACACGAGTAACAACAAAAATAACAAGCACTCGTCACGGCATTGCCCCATACAACAAAAATAACTAGGGGCTTGCCAGTCCAACTGTTTCGAATGACTGGTACCGCTGATAAAAATAAAAACAGGCGGTACTGAACATTCAAAAGAGTGGATCTCCAGTCCGAGCGTTAGGGACAAAACAACAAAAAGAACAAAGGGCCTCCCGACAAAAGCCGCTACGAGCGGCTTTTTTGTTTTCTGCTTCCTCTAATCGTCGCAATTAGTCTGTTCCCAATTGGCAATATTCACCGTTGCACTGGTAAACTCCCTGCTTTCTTACGCGACAAAACAACTGAGCCTCAGTGAAGCGAATATCTTCTTTCATCAAAAACATCTTTCAGCCGGGCGACGAGCCGCAGGTCGATCACACCTTGCAAGTCATTAGCCGGGATGAACATTCCATCAGCCGCAGCCAGATCAGCGATGCCGCGCTGAAGGTTCTGTATCGACTGCACAACGCCGGTTACGAAGCCCTGCTCGTTGGTGGTGGCGTGCGTGACACCCTGTTGGGTATGTCACCGAAAGATTTTGATGTGGCAACCAACGCGACCCCGGAGCAAGTCAACAAGCTGTTCCGCAACTCGCGTTTGATTGGCCGCCGCTTCAAGCTGGTTCATGTGGTATTTGGCCGTGAAGTCATCGAGGTCGCCACCTTCCGCGCGCCGCCTACCGAACAGCACTCCGACAAGGTTGCTGCCACCGGTGACCAGGGCATGATCCTGCGCGACAACGTGTATGGCACCCGTGAAGAAGATGCCATGCGCCGTGACTTCACCATCAATGCGCTGTACTACAACATTGCCGACTTTGGCGTGTACGCCTACGCCGGTGGCTGGCACGACCTGCAAAACCGTCAAATCCGCTTGATTGGCGACCCGGAAACCCGCTATCGGGAAGACCCGGTACGGATGCTGCGTGCCATTCGTTTTATGGGCAAACTGGAAGGCTTCCAGCTGTCCCCGGCAACCGCAGCCCCAATTCCTGCGCTGGCGCCATTGCTGCTGCAAGTGCCTGCCGCACGTATGTTCGATGAATGCCTGAAACTGTTTTTGGCTGGCAAGGCGCTCGACACCCTGCAACTGCTACGTGACTACCAGTTGTTCGGGCATATTTTCCCGGGCACTGAGCAGTGCTTGCAGGAAGACGAATTTGCCCGCTCACTGGCCGAAAACACCATGCGTAACACCGATGCCCGCATTGGCCAGGGTAAGTCGGTAACACCGTACTTCTTCCTTGCCGCACTCTTGTGGCCTCAGGTTGAACGTGTGCGCAAAGAATTCGAAGCCTCTGGTCTGCCGCCACACCCGGCCATGCAGAAAGCTGCCGACCGCGTGCTGGCCCAGCAAATTCGCCATACTGCCATTCCAAAGCGTTTCTCGATCCCGATGCGGGAAATCTGGGAAATGCAGCTGCGCCTGCCACGAATCAACAGCCGCAAGTGCAAGGATCTGCTGTCGCACCCGCGCTTCCGTGCCTCCTACGATTTCCTGCTACTGCGTGAGCAGTCTGGCGAACAGCTGGATAACATCGGCCAGTGGTGGACCGACTATCAGGAACAGGAAGGCGTACCGGAGCAGCCGCGTCGCTCACGCCGTTCCGACAGCAACTCCAGTGGTTCAGGCCGTAGCAACGGTGGCAATAACAGCAGCAACCACGAAGGCAGTGGCCGCGACGAGCGCCGTCCATCGCGCAAACGCCGCAGCAGCCGTCGTTCCAGCAGTTCCCGGCGCAACAACGGATGATCCGTTGTTACCTCGGGCTGGGTGCTAACCTCAATGAGCCATACCAGCAGCTGCAAACGTGCCTGGAAACCCTCAACCAGCATCCGGATATTACCCTGACGGGCTACTCGTCGTTTTATCGCAGCAAGCCGGTTGGTCCGCAGGATCAGCCGGACTACGTGAATGCCGTTGCCTGTATCGACACCGACCTTCAGCCGCTGGACTTGCTGGATGCCCTGCAAGCCATTGAAAACGGTCAGGGCCGGGTGAGACTGCGCCGCTGGGGCGAACGCACACTGGACATTGATATCCTGCTGGTCGATGACCAGCGCATCGACAGCGAACGCCTGACCGTACCGCATGTAGAAATGACCAACCGCCTGTTTGTTATGCTGCCACTGGCCGAACTGGCCCCGGCGCTGGTACTGGCCGACGGCAACAGCGTGCTGCAACACGCCGAGCAACTGGCAGACCAGGACGAGCTGGTGATCATGGGCCGGCCGGATATCTGAATACCGACCGATAACCGCGGATTCCTTCCTTTTACTCGTCAATTGCACCTCAGGCTCAGCCTGGATGTTAACTGTCGATCAAATAACCACCGATATCATTGCCTTCCAAGGAAAATTACCAAGGTAATATTGACTTGCTGGCACCAATCCGCACCATAAGCGACCACAAATCTGAGCTGGAGCACCGGGAGAGAACAATGTCCCCAGTCAATCTGAAATCCCTGCAAGGCCGCAAAGCCAAACAGGAGAAGTTTGCAGTCCTCACTGCCTATGACTCGACATTCGCGCAGCTGGCCGCTGACGCAGGCATCGAGTGCCTGCTGGTTGGCGATTCCCTCGGCATGGTATTGCAGGGCAATGACAGCACACTGCCGGTATCGCTCGAAGAAATGGCTTACCACACCCGTTGTGTGGCTCGTGGTAACCAGCGTTCTGAAACCCCGGCGTTCATCATGACCGACCTGCCGTTCATGAGCTATGGCACCATCGAAGCCGGTCTGGCAGCCGCCCGCGCCGTGATGCAAGCCGGTGCCCACATGGTCAAGATTGAAGGTGACGAATGGCTGGCACCACTGATCAGCGTGCTGGCGCAGCAAGGTGTACCCGTGTGTGCTCACCTGGGTCTGACGCCTCAGGCGGTTAACAAGCTGGGCGGCTACCGCGTTCAGGGCCGCGACCAGGAGCGTGCTGATGCACTGGTAAACGCTGCCATTACCCTGGCCGACGCCGGTGCCGACATCATCTTGCTGGAATGCGTGCCATCCGGATTGGCCAAGCGTGTCACCGAAGCCGTCAGCGTGCCTGTAATTGGCATTGGTGCGGGCAAGGACACCGACGCCCAGGTGCTGGTAATCCACGACATGCTGGGCCTGCACACCGGTCGCGTTGCTCGCTTCGTTAAAAACTACATGACCGAAGGCCGCACCGTTCAGCAAGCCTTGCAAGCCTACGGCGACGAAGTTCGCAGTGGCACATTCCCGTCTGCGGAGCATGAGTTCGCCTGATGAAAACCATTCATACTGTGGCCGCCTTGCGGGCGGAAATTCGTGCTGCTCGTAAAGCCGGTAAAGACATCGGCTTTGTGCCTACCATGGGCAATTTGCACGCTGGCCACATCAGCCTGATCAAGGCCTCCAAACAGCAAGACTGCTTTACCGTTGCCAGCATTTTCGTTAACCCGCTGCAGTTCAACGACAAGAGCGATCTTGAGCGTTACCCGCGCACCCTGACAGCCGATCAGGAGCAACTGGTCAGCGCCGACTGCGACCTGCTGTTCGCGCCAGATGTCGACGAAATGTACCCTGCCGGTCAGGCTATCCAGAGTACCGTCAGCGTACCGGGCGTGTCTGAAGGCTTGTGCGGCGGCAGCCGTCCGGGTCACTTCGACGGCGTAGCCACCGTGGTCACCAAGCTGTTCAACATGGTGCAGCCAGACCTCGCCTTTTTCGGCGAGAAAGACTTCCAGCAAGTGGCGGTGATTCGCAAAATGGTCGCCGACCTCAATATGCCGCTGACCATCGTCGCCGTGCCCACCGCCCGGGCGACCGACGGTCTGGCACTGAGCTCCCGCAACGGCTATCTGACCGAGTCCGAACGCCAAGCGGCACCGGCGCTTTATCAGGCCTTGACCGCCATCGGCAACGGCCTGCAACAGCAGCAGCCTTTGGCTGAGTTGATCGCCGCCGCCGAACAGCAACTGCAAGCAGCCGGCTTCAAACCCGACTATCTGGAAGTGCGCCATGCTGCCAACCTGAGCATTGCCGACGCCCCCAAAGTGGGTGACAAGCTGGTGATTCTGGGGGCCGCGTTCCTTGGCAAAGCCCGCTTGATCGACAACATTTCCGTAACATTGATCACCAAAAACGATTAGTGCATACTCACGCCCCCTTTGAAAACGGATCAATAATTGATCAGGAAAAACAAGGGGGCGGACCGGTGTCATGGGCCTGACAGCAACAGCCAGACCCGCAATCGTCAAACCGAAGAGACTTATAAAAAAGGGGTTCTCATGCAGTCCATTATGTTGAAAGCCAAAATCCATCAGGCGCGCGTTACCCACTCAGTACTGGATTACGAAGGCTCTTGTGCCATCGACGGTGCGCTGCTGGAAATGACAGGCCTGCGTGAATTCGAACAGATCCAGATTTACAACATCACCAACGGCAACCGTTTCACCACCTACATCATTCGTGGCGAAGACGGCTCCGGCATTATCTCCGTAAACGGCGCAGCAGCCCGGCTGGCAGACGTTGGCGACAAGATCATCATCGCCGCTTACGGCAACTACGATGAGAAAGAGCTGGAAACCTTCAAGCCGAAGATGCTGTACATGAACGAAGACAACAGCGTCAGCCACACCAGCTTCGACATTCCGGTACAGGTTGCCTGATTCCAGCAACAACCTTGCCGCATTGGCATTCAGCCAATGACCCAACAGCCAGTGCGCGTAACGCCACTGGCTGTTTTTGTTTGTGCGCGGATAAATCAGCTCCTACAACCATCCTTGCATACAGAAATTCATTCCCGATCACACCCGCCTGCACACGCACCCTGTAGGAGGGAAGTTATTCCCGATCACACCCGTTCTACACACGCACCCTGTAGGAGGGAATTCATTCCCGATCACACTCGCCTGCACACGCCCCCTGTAGGAGGGAATTTATTCCCGATCACACCCGCCCTGCACACGCACCCTGTATGTATGTAGTGGTCAACTGATTCCGGACACGGTTTTAAGTTTTTCTTCTGCGGCGCGCAGTCTTATTCCCGATCTGCAAAAACCACCCAAACCCTTTATTTTTCATCTTTTCGCCAATGACAGCGGTGTCATTCGACCCCGGTCGCCATGGGCTTTTGCGGCTATAGCGGCCGCTCTCGTATACTGGCCGACGACCAAAAGAGAATTCAAAAATCCCAAGGAAGCACTATGACTCTGGCAAGCAGCCTGATTCAGTCAGATATCTGGAAAGCCCTCCAGCAGCACCATCAAACCGTCGGCAACGAGCACATGCTGGATTGGTTCAAGGAAGACCCAAACCGCTTCGAACACTTTCATGCAGAAGCCGCAGGCCTGAGCCTGGATTACTCCAAAAACCGGGTGACCCGCGACACCATGGAGCTGCTGCTGCAACTGGCCGAGCAACGCGACCTGCCCGAACAAATCCACGCCATGTTCAGCGGCGAAGCCATTAACCGCAGCGAAAACCGCCCAGCCCTGCACACCGCCCTGCGTAACTTCAGCGACCGCCAGATCATGGTCGACGGCGAAGACATCATGCCGGAGATTCGTGAAACCGTATCCCGCATGGAAGAATTCTGCTGGAAAATCCGTCGCAACCAATGGCGTGGCTACAACAACCAACCGTTTACCGACGTGGTCTCCATTGGTATTGGCGGCTCCTTCCTCGGCCCCAAACTGGCTTCCAGCGCCCTGAAGCCCTACTGGGACAGCGGCCTGAACATTCACTACCTGGCCAACATCGACGGCACCCACATCACCGAGATTCTCAAACGTCTGAATCCGGCCACCACGCTGTTTATCATTCAGTCGAAATCGTTCGGCACCCAGGAAACCCTGAAAAACGCCCTGGCCTGCCGCGAGTGGTTCCTGCGCAACGGCGGCCTGGAAGAGCACCTGAGCAAGCACTTCACCGCGGTATCCTCCAACGTTGAAAAAGCGGTTGAGTTTGGCATTGCCGAAGAAAACATCTTCCCGATGTGGGACTGGGTGGGCGGTCGTTACTCTCTGTGGTCTGCCATTGGTTTACCACTGGCGCTGGCGATTGGCATCGACAACTTCCGCGACCTGCTGCGCGGTGCCCATGAAATGGACGAGCACTTCCGCACCGCCCCGCTGGAACAAAACATGCCAGTGCTGATGGCCTTGCTGGGGGTCTGGTACGTTAACTTCTTTGGTGTGAACTCCCACGCGATTTTGCCGTACGACCACTACCTGCGCTCATTGCCAGCTCACCTGCAACAGCTGGACATGGAGAGCAACGGCAAATCCATCACCCTTGATGGCCAGAAGGTCGACTACAACACCGGCCCCGTCATCTGGGGCGGCGTCGGTACCAACGGCCAGCACGCCTTCCACCAGCTGTTGCACCAAGGCACCCACTTCTCACCGTGCGACTTCATCATGCCGATGTGCAGCCACAACCCGATCGACAACTTCCACGCCATGCTGGTCTCCAACTGCCTGAGCCAAAGTCAGGCGCTGCTGCAAGGCAAATCTGAAGCTGAAGCCGTGGAAGAGCTGGTGAATGGTGGCATGAGCGAAGCCGAAGCCATGGTGCTGGCGCGCCAAAAAGTGATTCAAGGCAACCGCCCAAGCAACACCCTGTACTTCCCGAAAGCCACACCACAAGTGGTGGGCGCATTGATTGCTCTGTATGAACACAAGGTCGCCGCCCAAGGCATGATCTGGGGCATCAACTCGTTTGACCAATGGGGTGTGGAACTGGGCAAACAGCTGGGTGGCAAAGTGCTTTCGGCACTGGAAAGCGATCAGATCCCTGAACACTTCGACGGCTCCACCAACGGCCTGGTACGCGCCTTCCACGATATGCAATCGCAGCTGTAAGCGTTTCGTCTGGCCTGGCCGGGAGCGGATCTGGCGTCTGGATAATATTGTGGGAGAGAGCTTGCTCTCGATAAACCATCGGCAGCAAGCTACCTCCCACCCTCTGTACCATCGCAGGCAAGCCTGCTCCTACATGACATTCCTCCTACCCGACTCCTGACACAGCCTGCACCACGGCTTTTCCTCCTCGTTAATCCACATTCCTGCTTTACGTATTCGTTGTTCACGCCTGACTATTCACCACCTTTAAATGTTATGTTATAACAATTAAATAACTAGAGTAGAAATCACCAAACGACCAAGAAAAATCCGTAATCAAAAGAAGGAATCCGAACTGTGGATCAAAAAACAGCCCTGGTCGTTAGCGCCCACTCTGCCGATTTTGTCTGGCGTGCCGGTGGCGCTATCGCCAGCCACGTTCAGCAAGGCTACAAGGTAAAGGTTATCTGTCTGTCTTATGGTGAGCGCGGCGAATCCGCCAAGCTGTGGCGCAAAGAGGGGATGACGCTGGAAGCCGTCAAAGCGGCCCGTCAGGAAGAAGCGCAGCAAGCGGCTGACATCCTGGGTGCCGACGTTGAATTCTGGGACATCGGCGATTATCCGATGCGCATCAGCGACGACACCCTGTTCCGGTTAGTCGACACTTACCGCGAACTACAGCCCGAGTTCGTGCTGTCGCACTCGGTCAAAGACCCTTACAACTTCGACCACCCATTGGCCATGCACGCCGCTCAGGAAGCTCGCATCATCGCTCAGGCCGAAGGCCATAATCCGGGTCAGAAAATCGTTGGGGCTCCACCGGTCTATGCTTTTGAGCCGCATCAAACCGAGCAATGTGGCTGGGAGCCAAACACCTTCCTCGATATCACTGATGTTTGGGAAACCAAGTTCAAGGCCATTCAGTGCATGCAAGGCCAGGAACACCTGTGGAACTACTACACCCGTGTTGCACTGCAGCGCGGCGTCCAGGCCAAACGCAATATCGGCATTACCGCCAAGCGCAATATTGAATACGCCGAAGGCTATATGAAGCTGACACCGACCGTGGTGAATACGCTGTAAGCCGCTATCCGGTTTCGGGCTTGTACGGCCATGGTCACTCCCTCGCCCACATGTTGGCCGTGCAACGCCCGTCACTAACCTGTCAATCGAAACAAATCTCTGAAGAGGCATCAAAACGATCACATGAACGCCAAACTTCCCGATGTGTCCGTGTCAGACAACGCCCAGATTGAAGGCGCCCTGTCTGAAGTTGGCATGGATGCCATCGACCTGCCCATTACGCTGGCAGACTCACTCAAGCGGCCGTTTGCCAATGCCCGTGTGCGAGCCACGGTCAACTTGCCTTTGCCTCACGTGAAAGGCATTCATATGTCACGGCTGTATCGATTACTGATGCCGCTTGGCGATGATGTTCGCCTCAGCCCGGCCGGGCTGAAACAGGTATTACAGCAGATGATCGCGAGTCACGAAGACTGCGGCAGTAACAGTGCTGAACTGGCGTTTGAGTTTGAGTTGCTGATGCAAAAACCAGCACTGAAAACCGCGGAGCTTTCTGGCTGGAGTGCCTATCCGGTGACACTGAACGCCAAACTCGACCGCGGCCAGTTTGATTTCCGGCTGCAAGTCAGCGTTGGCTACTCATCTACCTGCCCATGTTCTGCGGCGCTGGCCCGCCAACTGATCAGCGAACGCTTTGCCGCCGACTTTGGCCATTCAAACGACGCATTAGAGCCCGCTGCGGTTGTGAATTGGCTTCAGCAACACGCCACTCTGGCAACCCCACATAGCCAGCGCAGCCGGGCGGATGTTGAAGTGTCTGTGCCCGACAGCGCCGTGGACTTCGGCCTTGAAGCACTGATCGAAAGTATCGAACGGGCGTTAAAGACGCCGTTACAAACCGCCGTCAAGCGCGCCGATGAACAGGCGTTTGCCGAGCTGAACGGCAGCAACCTGATGTTTGTTGAAGATTCCGTCCGAAGAATCAACGCCGCTCTGGCGAGCTATCAGGGCGTCAACATCAGCGTCAGCCACCTCGAGAGCCTGCATCCCCACGATGCCATCGCCAGTGTGACCAACAAGCGTCCGTCTATGTAGCCACTCAAGCAATCTGCCCCCTGCCTAACCAGTGACATACCGTGATTGAGCCAAAACCATGATTCGTAAAAATCCTC
Organism: Oceanobacter sp. ABM4_470; assembly: GCF_056158645.1. Classification (NCBI taxonomy): domain Bacteria; kingdom Pseudomonadati; phylum Pseudomonadota; class Gammaproteobacteria; order Oceanospirillales; family Oceanospirillaceae; genus Oceanobacter; species Oceanobacter sp. ABM4_470. The sequence continues at coordinate 322,281 of NZ_JBSWTR010000001.1, read as the reverse complement.
AGGGCGACCTGCCCATTGTTCACCCGACTGCTTTCGTCGACCCAACCGCCATCCTTTGTGGCCGCGTCATTGTTGAAGAAAACGTATTTATTGGCCCCTATGCCGTTATTCGAGCCGATGAGCGCAACGCCGACGGTGGCATCGAACCCATCGTGATTGGTGCCCATTCCAATATTCAGGATGGCGTGGTGATCCACTCCAAATCCGGTGCCGAAGTCCACATTGGCCAGCATACCTCCATTGCCCACCGCGCCATCGTGCATGGCCCTTGCGTCGTGAAGGATCGCGTATTTATCGGTTTCAATAGCGTGCTGTTCAACTGCCATATCAACGATGGTTGCGTGATTCGCTACAACGCCGTGGTCGACGGCTGCGAATTGCCGGAAGGCTTTTACGTGCCATCCACCGCTCGCATTGATGCCCAGACCAATCTCGACAGCCTGCCGCGCGTGTCTGCCGATGCCAGCGAGTTTTCTGAAGACGTAGCACGCACCAACAACGATCTGGTGGCTGGCTACAAGCACATCCAGAATGAGTTTTAAGTCATGAGCGAGATTGAATCCCCCGTCCAGGCCGCTGCGTCATACGCGGTCAAACTGCCGGATGGCAAACAACTGCAATTTGAACAGCCTCCAACGCTGCTCGACGTTGCTAACCGGATCAGCCCGCAGTTTGCCAAACAAGTGGTTGCCGGACGCGTCAACGGAGAACTGCAGGACCTGTGTGACCCGATCATTGGCAGTACCGACAACAACGAACAGGCGCCAACCGTCACGCTGGTAAAGGCAACTGACGATGACGGCATCGACATCATTCGCCACTCTTGCGCCCACTTGCTCGGCCATGCCCTGAAGCAGTTGTTTCCGGCCGCGCAAATGGTCATTGGCCCGGTGATTCGAAACGGCTTCTATTACGACATTGCATTCGATCGTACCTTTACACCGGAAGACATCAGCGCCATCGAGCAGCGCATGAAAGAGCTGATCAACAGCAACTACGATGTCATCAAACGCATGACCCCACGCGCTGAGGCCATTGAGCTGTTCAGCCAGCGCAACGAGCAATACAAGCTCAAGCTGATCGAAGACATTCCGGCCGCTGCCGACAGCGCCGACGAGCTCGGCCTGTATTTTCATCAGGAATACCTCGACATGTGTCGTGGCCCCCATGTGCCCAACACCCGTTTTCTGAAGCATTTCAAGCTAACCGGTGTTTCAGGTGCTTACTGGCGTGGTGATGCCAACAACGAACAATTGCAGCGGATTTATGGCACTGCCTGGGCCAGCAAGCAGCAATTGAAAGATCATCTGCACATGCTGGAAGAAGCCGAAAAGCGCGATCATCGTCGCATTGGCAAGGAACAGGACCTGTTTCACTTTCAGGAAGATGCCCCCGGCTCGGTGTTCTGGCATCCGAAAGGCTGGACCCTGTTCCAGCAGCTGATCGACTACATGCGCCGCCGTCAGCATCAGGCCGGTTACATCGAAGTGAACACGCCGGACATGATGGATCGTGGTCTGTGGGAAATTTCCGGCCACTGGCAAAACTACCGCGACCATATGTTTGCCAGCGAAACCGAAGATGGCCGCAACATGGCGCTGAAGCCAATGAACTGCCCCGGCAGTGTGCTGCTGTTCCGCCACGGTCTGAAAAGCTATCGCGACCTGCCGATCCGCATGGGCGAATTCGGCAAGGTACATCGCTATGAACCATCCGGTGCCCTGCATGGCCTGTTGCGAGTACGGCATTTCACTCAGGACGACGCGCACATCTACTGCACACCGCAGCAGCTCAACGCCGAATGCCAGACCGTGATCGCACTGACGCTGGATATCTATCGCCAGTTCGGTTTTGACGACATTCGCATCAAACTCTCGACCCGACCGGACAATCGCATTGGTGATGACGCCACCTGGGATCTGCTCGAACAATCCCTTGTCGATGCCCTTGCCCAGCAGGGCATGGACTACCAGATCAACCCCGGCGAAGGCGCGTTTTACGGCCCCAAACTGGAGTTCGTACTGCGCGACGCCATTGGCCGCGACTGGCAGTGTGGCACCCTGCAGGTCGATATGAACCTGCCGGAACGCTTCGATATTGCCTACATCAACGAAGCCGGTGAACGGGAACGTCCGGTGATGCTGCACCGGGCACTGTTTGGATCACTGGAGCGCTTTACCGGCATTTTGCTGGAGCATCACAGTGGCAAACTGCCCATGTGGTTGGCGCCAATTCAGGCTGCTGTCATGTCGATCACCGACGACCAGAGCGACTACGTTCAACAGCTCGGTGAGCTGCTGAATCTGAGCGGCATTCGCGCCAGCGCCGACACCCGCAACGAAAAAATCGGCTACAAGGTGCGCCAGCAAACCCTGCAACGGGTGCCTTACCTGTTGGTGGCGGGCAAACAGGAAGTTGCTAACGGCACCATCACCATTCGTGACCGCAAGGGCGATCAGCTCGGCAACTACCCCATTGCCGATGCCATCGAATTTCTACAGGAAATGGCCACCAGCCCGGACTACACCGGCTCGGAATATCGCCGGCAGCAACTGATACGTAGCCTCCGACAACCTGCAAACACCGGAGCCACAGAACAATGACGACCAATCAACATGCCGACCTGCTACTGCGCAATGGCACCCTGGTGACACCGAATGGTCGTCAGATCAGCGATGTTGCCTGCCGCGATGGCAAAATTATCGCCATCGGATATCTGGGCCAGTGGACCGCCGATCGAACGCTCAACCTCTCAGGGTTGCACGTTCTGCCGGGCGTAATAGACAGCCAGGTGCACTTCCGCGAACCGGGTATGGAGCACAAGGAAACCATCGAAGCAGGCTCCCGTGGTGCTGTGTTAGGCGGTGTGACCGGCTTCTTTGAAATGCCCAACACCAACCCGCTGACACTGACCGGAGCCGACCTCAAGGCCAAACTCGACATCGCCGCCGAACGCAGCTGGTGTGACTTCGCATTTTACATGGGTGGCTCGGCCGCCAACCGCAACGAGACCCTGATGCTGGAACAGTTACCCGGCTGTGCTGGCATCAAGGTGTTTATGGGCAGCTCTTTTGGCGATTTGCTCACCGATGACGACGATGTCCTGCGGCAGCTACTGCGCAACGGTCACCGTCGAATGGCTGTCCACGCCGAAGACGAAGCGCGCCTTAACCAGCGTAAGGAAATCGTCACCACCAGCAACGACGTGCGCCAGCACCCGGTATGGCGCGATGTTGACAGCGCCCTGCTGGCCACTCGAAAAGTGGTCACCATGGCCGAACAGGAAGGCCGTCGTTTGCACCTGTTGCACGTATCGACCGCAGAAGAAATGGCCTGGTTAGCCCATCACAAGCGGCTGGTGACGGTGGAAACCACCCCCCACCATTTGACTCTGCAAGCCCCTGACTGCTACGAGCAACTGGGCACGTTGGCGCAAATGAATCCACCGGTTCGCGATGCCCGCCACCAGCAAGCACTGTGGCAAGGCATCAACAATGGCGTAGTCGATGTGATCGGTAGTGATCACGCGCCTCACACCTTGCGCGAAAAACAGCAAACCTATCCAGCTTCGCCCAGTGGCATGACCGGCGTGCAAACCTTGCTGCCCACCATGCTGGACCATGTGAACAACCAGCGACTGACGCTTGAGCGGCTGGTCGACCTCACCAGCGCCGGTCCCGCACGGGTGTTCGGACTGGCAGGCAAAGGCCGCATTGCCGTGGGCTACGATGCCGACTTCAGCATTGTCGACATGAACGCTCAGCGGACCATCCAGAATGACTGGATAGCCAGCGTCAGTGGTTGGACCCCATACGACGGCAAAACCGTGCAGGGCTGGCCAATTCACACCATTGTGCGTGGCCACATTGTGGTGCAGGACGAAACCCTGCAAACCCGCCCGAACGCCCGTCCGATCCAATTTACCGAAACCTGTTTACCGGAGTCCGCTCAATGAGCAGTAAACCAACCAAAACATCACAACAGTCAACATCTCAAAATCCGGCAGAAAATATTCACTTCGCTCCTCGAACCAGCATCGAACAGGTGGAAGAAAGCAACCAACTGGCTCCCAAATTCGACGCCAACGGACTGATTTCGTGTATCACCACCGAAGCCGACAGCGGCGATGTACTAATGCTCGGATACATGAACGAAGAAGCCCTGAAGCTCACCATCGCCACCGGCGAGGCCCACTACTGGAGCCGTTCCCGACAGTTGCTGTGGCACAAGGGCGCCACCAGCGGTCTGGTACAAAAAGTCGAACAAATGCGCATTGATGACGACCAGGACGCCGTCTGGATCAAGGTACGCGTCGCTGGCAATGGCGCCAGCTGCCACGTTGGCTATCATTCCTGTTTCTATCGCGACGTGCCGGTTGGCAGCAGCAAACAGCCATTGCAACAGCAAGCCGCCGACACACTGACCTTCAACGAAGACAGCAAGGTATTCGACCCCGAAGTGGTTTACCCCGGAGCGGAAAACCCGACTATTTTGTAAGGCGTCTGGCCCGGCCGGGTGCGGATCTGGCGTCTGGCGTCTGGCGTCTGGCGTCTGGCGTCTGGCGTCTGGCGAGACCGTAGGAGCGAATTCATTCGCGATCAACACTTCGTGAATAAGACTACGCGTCCCGATTCACTCCTACACCGACACCCAAGCCTGCGCGGCCCGCACAGCAACATTAACGACACTCCCGCTATTTCGCGTTAGAATGCCGCCCTTTCTGATGCCTGTTTGCCGGCGTCGCTGTAGCTATACTTTTGTCGTTTATTTTTTCGTTCACTGCTTCGGAAACCCGCCGCCATGTCCCAATCTTCCCAGTCCCAGGTTGTAGCCATTGAATGGCGTCAGCAGTCCTTGTTCCTGCTTGACCAGCGTGTGCTGCCTCACGAACACAGCATGATTGAATGCAAAACCGCGACTGAAACCGCCGATGCCATCCGCGATATGGTGGTTCGTGGCGCACCAGCCATTGGTATCAGTGCTGCCTACGGTTATGCGCTGGATGCGTTAGCAGGTCGTGATCTGGAAGCGGCTTACAAAGTGCTGGCGGAATCCCGCCCAACCGCGGTGAACCTGTTCTGGGCGTTGGAGCGTATGGCGTCGTTAAACACCACCGACGGCCAAACCCTGCTGGCCGAAGCCCGCAAGATTCATGAAGAAGACATCCAGGCCAACCACACCATGGGGCAGTTTGGTGCCAGCCTGATTTCCGACGGTGTGCAGGTGTATACCCACTGCAACACCGGCGCGCTGGCCACCGGTGGCCACGGTACCGCACTGGGAGTGATTCGTTCCGCCTTTGCCGACGGCAAGATCCAGCACGTTTACGCCGGTGAAACCCGCCCATGGCTGCAGGGTGCGCGACTGACTGCCTGGGAACTGATGCAGGATGACATTCCGGTATCCCTGGTGTGCGATGGCGCCGCGGCACAGCTGTTCCGTGCTGAAAAGCCAGAATGGGTGATCGTTGGTGCCGACCGCATCACCGCCAACGGCGACGTTGCCAACAAGATTGGTACCTACAGCCTGGCGGTGAACGCCAAACACCATGGCATGAAGTTCATGGTGGTCGCACCAACCACCACCTTCGATATGGAACTGGCCTCCGGCGATCTGATTCCTATCGAACAGCGCCCAATGGAAGAAGTGACCAGCATTCAGGGCAAACAAATTGCGCCCGAGGGCTGCAACGCCATCAACCCGTCGTTCGACGTGACACCAGCGGAGCTGATTGACGCCATCGTCACCGAAAAAGGCATCGTTCGTAACCCGACCACCGAAGCCATGGCCGAACTGTTCAATCGCGGCTGATCCGGAGTTGTCATGATCGAATTCGAAGCATCTGTGTTTCAGCAAGCCGCCGAAGACCTCTGCCACTACGGCAAACTGCTGTACGACCGCGACTGGTCGCCTGCCACCAGCTCCAACTATTCGGTTCGTCTGAACGAGCAGTGCTGTGCGCTGACCAGCTCCGGCAAGCACAAAGGCGAGTTGACTCCCGAGCAGATTCTGGTGGTCGACTGGCAAGGCCAGCCACACACTGCAGGCAAGCCCAGCGCAGAAACCCTGTTGCACACCCAGTTGTACGAACGCGATGCCAGCATTGGCGCGGTGCTGCACACTCACAGCCACAACGCAGTGGTGCTGTCGCACATCATCAAGGACGACGTTCTGGTACTGGAAGGCTGGGAGTTGCTAAAAGCCTTTGCAGGCCAAACCAGCCACGAATGCCGCATGGAAATTCCGGTATTCGACAACGATCAGGATATCGAACGCCTGTCTGGTCTGGTTGAGCAACACATGCATCAGCACCAGCAAGGTCATGCCTACCTGATTCGTGGCCACGGGGTTTACACCTGGGGCCGTGATCTGGCGGAATGTTTCCGTCATCTGGAAGCCCTTGAGCACCTGTTTGGCTACCAGCTGGAACTGAAACGAATGGCACTGGCCTGAGCTGTCAGGTCAACCCGGTGGCAAACAGCCGCTGGAAAACAGAATCAACAAGGCACAGCCCATGTGCCGAACCCCATGTGATGGCACCGCAACCGAGCCAGAGGACATTATGAAAACACCACCGAAGCCCAGATTCATCATGCGTCAGAGCCTTTCCCGCAAGGACTTCCGCACCCGCCATCAAAAGCTTCGTCCTCTGCGCTACCGTCAGTCCGGCCAAAACTCTGTTGATATGGATTTTGGAGAGCAAGACACCATGAGCAGCCTGAAAATCTATCCGCAACGTGATACCACCCAATTGCTGTTTGCCAGTGATGAACACAGCCGCATCGCCGAAAAGCTCAACGAAGTGGGTGTGCGTTTTGAAAAGTGGCAGACCGAAGCCGAACTGGCGCCCGGTGCCCCGCAAGAAGATGTGATTGCTGCTTACCAGAGCGACATCGATCGCCTGATTAACGAAGAAGGCTACCAGACTGTCGACGTTGTCAGCCTGGATAGCAGCAACCCGAAGAAAGACGAGCTGCGCCAGATATTCCTCAGCGAACATCGCCACAGCGAAGACGAAGTGCGTTTCTTTGTGGCCGGTGAAGGCCTGTTCAGCCTGCACATTGAAAACAAGGTTTACGAAGTGCTGTGCCGTCAGGGCGACCTGATTTCCGTACCGGCCAACACCCCGCACTGGTTTGATATGGGCCCGAATCCGGGCTTTATTGCCATCCGCCTGTTCAATAACCCGGAAGGCTGGGTCGCCAACTACACCGGCGACACCATTGCCGAACGTTTTAACCGTCTGGAAAACTGAGGCCAACACATGACCATCAAGGTAATCCTGACCGACGTCGAGGGCACCACCTCTTCCATTTCCTTTGTGAAGGAAGTGCTGTTTCCTTACGCAGCCGAACACCTGTCCGGCTACGTCCGGGCCAACCAGAACAACGAGCAAGTACAACAGCAACTGGCGGCCACCGCTCAGCTGCTGCTGGACGAAGCGCCCGGCAGCGAAGTGTCGCTGGATGATCTGAGCGCCGACACCGACGCCCTCATCAACACCCTGCTCGACTGGATTGCCGAAGACCGCAAGGCCACGCCATTGAAAGCCCTGCAAGGACTGATCTGGGCCGAGGGCTACCAGAACGGTGACTATCAGGCGCATATGTACGCCGATGCCACCCGCTGTCTGAAGCAGTGGAAAGCACTAGGACTGGCGCTGTACGTGTATTCGTCCGGCTCGGTGAAAGCCCAGCAACTGTTCTTTGGCTACAGCCAGGACGGCGACCTGCTGCCACTGTTCAGCGGCCACTTCGACACTCAGGTGGGCCACAAGCAACAAGCGGATTCCTACCGCAATATCCTCGCTGCATTGCAGCAAGATATCGCCGGACTGGAGGCCGAAGAAGTGTTGTTTCTGTCTGACATCGAAGCCGAACTGGATGCCGCCCGCGACGCCGGAATGCAAACCTGTTGGCTGATTCGTGAAGGTGATATTCCTGAACAGCCAGCTCACATGGCTGTGCCGTCCTTCGAACTGATCCACCCGCTATAAAGCGGCTGGATCTGCCCAAAGCGATGCTCTTGTGGATTACCCCTGACTGAGCTTGTGCAGTCGCTGCGCCAGCTCGGTCGACGTTTTGCTCATTCCATTCAGGGTCGAGGCGTCCTCGGCGTTTTTCTCTGAGATCACCCGAATACGATCGGCCAAGCGGTCGATCTCTGACGTCACACGCGCTTGCTCTCCCGCCACCGTTGCAATGTTGCCAGTACGCTCCTTGATCTGCGCAAATGCGTTCACAATATCATCAAATTTCTGACGCGCTTCGTTGGCCCTCTCGATGGATTGCATCGACAAATCGCGACTGCCGGAAATCACACTGACCCCTTCCGATGCCGCCGACTGCAACTGCGAAATCATGGTCTCAATCTCGCTGGCAGATTCCTGGGTGCGGCCCGCCAACGTACGAACTTCGTCCGCAACCACCGCAAAACCCCGCCCCTGTTCACCGGCACGGGCCGCTTCAATGGCTGCGTTCAAGGCCAACAGGTTGGTCTGTTCAGAAATAGCCTTGATCACATCCAGCACTGCGCCAACGCGGTCGGTATCGGTCGCCAGTCGTTCGATCACCTGTGAGGCACTCGACAAGGCTTCGCCCAACTCGCCAATGGCATCAGCGTTACGGGCAACGATAGAGCGACCATCATGAACCAGCTGGCTGGCGCTCTCTGCAGTCAGTGCTGCATCGTTGGTATTGGTAGACACATCATTGGCACTGGCCGACATTTCGGTAATTGCCGATGCCAACGTCTGGTTCTCGTCGGTTTGTTGCAGCGCCCGTTCCGTCAAGGTACTGCTCACCCTTTGCAAATTTTCTGCCCCCTGTTTCACCGACGTGGCTTCGCGGGCAATCTCAGCCAACAGCTGTTTCAGGTGCTCACCATAACGGTTAACAGCGGCACGCAAATCACCAATTTCATTATTGGAGTCCACTTCAAGTTGCTGGGCTGAATGGCCCGCAGACAAGGCATCAATCTGCCGGGTGGTTTCCCGCAACGAACCGATGATCTTGCGACCGGCAAACCACAAGGCCCCTACGAATACCAGCACCATCGGAATCAATACGGCATAGAGAGCGTTGGACATACTATGCAATACCGCCAACGCCAGGTTGTCCGGCATGATCAAGCCGACTTTCCAACCCTGTTCCGGTAAATCCTTGACCACCAGAGTCGAGGAGTCGCCAGCGACAACACCACTGCCGAAACTGTAATCACCTTCGCCCTGACCCAACACGCTCACCAGTGGCCGCAGCGAGGAATCAGCAGCCGCTGCTTCATCAAGCATTTTGGTCGCCAATGACTCCGAACGCAGCCCCGGCATACCTATGATTCGACCCAATTGGTCCACAGCAATGGCATAGCCACCGCTGCTGTCTCTTTGCCGCTGCAACAAACCATCCATGCCTTCGAGCATCAGATCGACGGTTGCCACCCCCCAAAACTCACCATCACGACGGATCGGTACGGTACAGGTTGTCATGGCGACACCGGATGCCATATCAAAATACACCTCTGACCAGGCACACTGACCCGCCGCCAGCGACTTGCCAACCGTGTACCAGCTCTCATTGTGATAACCATTGCCCGCTGGATCGTTGTAGTCATCGAGTAACTCCAACCCCGAGCCAGTGCGGGCCCAGAACAATGACGCCCGTTGCTGGCCATCAACAAGCTTGTTCGGCTCCGGCCAGACACCACCACCAGCGATGGTGCTGTCGCCATAGTGATCTATCACGCTGTCCAGATGTCGCTCCAGCATGGGCGGCCGGGCAGGCAAGGATTCCGTCAAGGCTGCCAACGTGCGGGTCAGTGTTGCCGCCGAAGACAGCACCGACTCGACCTCAGATTTCATGGCTTCCACCTTGGCCTCATTTAGCTTCAGCACTTCTTCCCGCAGGCGAGGCTCGGCCAACTGAGTCGTAGTCAGGTAGATACTGACAATGGCGGCCACCAGCAATGCAGCGCTGGCAAAGCGAATCTGGTTAAGTAACAGCATGAGGAAAGTTTCCGAAAATACAGGCTTTCCTAAACCCTAGTTCATCAGTAACGCTTCTCCAGCAGAATCTTGCGACCTTTTGTCACATTCTGACCACAGGACACCCGTGGCATAGTACACGTACATTTATTGAGGGCATCAATGGTTCATGAGCGCAGTACGTTACCTTTCAGCAGCTTTATTTTTGATGATTGCCGCCTCTGGCCAAGCCCATGAATACAAAATCGACAGCATGCGGATCGCCCACCCGTTTGCTGTAGAAACCCCTCCCGGTGCCCAAACCGGAGCGGCCTACATCGACATAACCAATCAGTCCAACGCCCCGCTGCTACTGAAGTCTGTACGCACTCATATGGCCGATACAGTAGAGATTCACACCATGTCGATGGCCGACGGCATCATGAAGATGCGCGCTCTTGAGCAGCTGACCATCGCTGCCGGAGAGACCCTTAAGATGCGTCCAGGCATGGGTATTCACTTGATGCTGATTGGCCTCGAACAGCAGCTTCAGGATGGCAACAGGTTTGAGCTTTGGCTGAATTTTGAAGGCCAAAACGAGTTCCCCGTCGAAGTACGCATCCAGACTCGTGAAGCAGGCATCACCGCCGCTGACGCTCATCACCAGCATTGAATGACAAACCCACCTCCGATTCGATACGGAAATAACAAGGAAAAAAGGACCATGACCCTGTTTCAAAAGTCGGCTTTGCCACTGGCAGTAATGACCTCCAGCATCCTGCTGGCCAGTTGTGGCAGTGATTCTTCCACCGACAGCGCCAGCACCGAAACCCGAGCGCTTGATCTCGACTTCCGCGCCATCAACAGTACAGTTACGCCAAATGTCGACATTACCGATAGCGTGTGTGATACCACCCTAACCGCCGTTGGCACCAACAACACCGATGCAGGCATTGCCTATATGGCGTTCTACATCAACGACGTTCGACTAGTGACCAGCAGCGGCACAGAAGTAACTGTCACACTGGATGAAACCCTGGTTAGCCAGGAACAAGGGGTCGCTTTGGTCGACTTCCGAGACATCACCAGTGCCTGTGGTGGCGACGGCGATACGCGAGCCATATGGAACCACGTCACCGGCAGCTACGAGCATGTCGAAGGCACGGAATACACCGGCCTTAAATACGAACTTGGTCTGCCTGCCGAACTGAACCACGCCGAACTACAAAGCGCTGGCGTGTTATCCCGCGAAGTATCCATGGCCTGGAACTGGCTGGTAGGTTACCGCTACCTGCGCATGGATCTGGCGATGGATGGCGTATACAGCGAAGCCAATGACTCAACCTACGACGGCTGGACAGTACACCTTGGTGCCACCGGCTGTAGCAACGCGGAAGAATACGATGGTGTTAATAACCGCAGCGCAGCACCGACCGACAACCTGTGTGACAACCCGAACCTGTCCGACGTTGAGCTGACCGATTTCAACCCGGACAGCAGCCAGATCGCTGTGGATATCGCCGCTCTTTATGCAGGCAACAATGTAATGCGGGATGAAGGCGGTGCCATTGGTTGCATGTCGGGCACCACCGACCCGGAATGTGCAGAAATTTTCGCTCGTCTTGGTCTGCAACACGCCACTCAGGGTGAAGACTTCACCACACCAATCGAGCAGGTTGTTTTCAGTACCCTGAATGACTGACAACACCTGCAGATTGGATGCAATGAAACGATTGTCCAGAACCATCCAGCCGATACTCGTCATCCTGGCGAGTATCGGTCTGTCGGCTTGCGTTGGCAGCAGTGGCACCTCGCTGGATGACGAAGGTGCCTCTGCAAGCAGCTACGACTGGGGCCTTCCGGAATCTGTCCCCCTGCCGGTAGTGCCGGACGACAACCCGATGACGGAAGAAAAATTCCAGCTCGGCCGTCACCTGTTCTACGACACCCGGCTGTCAGCTAATAACGACATTGCCTGTGCCAGCTGCCACAAGCAGGAACTCGGCTTCAGTGATGGCGTACAGTTTCCAACCGGTACCTGGGGCGACAGCCATCCACGCAACGCCATGGCGCTGGCCAACACCGGCTGGTTCGCCAACTTCAACTGGGCAGGCAGCGACGTGACAACGCTGGAAAAACAAATTCGAGGGCCGCTGTTCAATACCACACCAATCCCGGAGCACGGCATCACTGGTGATAACATCGCATTGATCGAAGCCGACGTCGCCAGCGACGCCACCTATCAAACCCTGTTGGCGGCGGCCTTTCCGGATGCCGATAGCAATACACAGTGGAATTTTGACGACCACCTGATTCCGGCACTGGCCACTTTTGTACGCGGGCTTACCTCATTTGACTCCGATTTCGACCGCTACCTGCAGGGCGACAGCAGCGCAATGTCCTTATCAGCCCGCCGCGGATTTGCGTTGTTTTCAGGCGAACGCTTGGAATGTACCCATTGCCACTTACCGGATCATTTCCTCAGCGACAACCACATGAACCGGCAATGGAATAGCCCAACCTCGTTATTCCACAACACCGGCTCGGTCTACAGCTACGAAGCTCCCAATCGCGGGGTGTATGAAGTGACGGGCGAACAGCGCAACTTAGGTCAATTCCGCACCATGAGCCTGCGTAACATCGCTCTCACCGCACCGTACTCTCACGATGGCAACCATGCCACCCTGCTCGACATCATCGATACCTACTCTCAGGGCGGTAAACACGGCAACTACAACGTTGATGGCGACCTCAGCGCTGGGTTCATCCTTACCGACAGCGAAAAACAGGACCTGCTGAACTTCCTTTGCAGCCTTACCGACCAAACCTTTATCAGCAATCCGCGCTATAGCGATCCCTGGCCCGATGACAACGGCGACCCAATAGGCGTTGCTGATAGCCCGATGGCCGATGCCTCGTTGAATCCGCAGTGCCAGCTATGACCTGGCACTGGAACAAACGACTCAAGCGCAACAAACCCCGCAAGACAAGCCAGGGATTTGATAAACCGAGAATTTGATAAATATGGACGCGATCACCTTTGACAAGCAGAAACCACACCTCACAAGCGGCGGATTTACCCAAATCATCAGCAGCAAGGCGGCCATCTGTGGACTTGTGATACTAGTCGCTGTGCTGGGAGGCTGTAGCGATCAGGAGACAGACAAAGCCAGTGCCACGGCTGCTCAGTCATCTGATCAGAAACAGTCCGTTGCAGAAAAACCAGCAGCAACCTCATCAGGCGACACTGTAGTCAGCGATTTTGAATGGCAACTGCCTGCCGGTGTTGCCATGCCATTGATCCCGTCTCATCACCCGATCACCGAAGCCCGTTTCCAGCTCGGCCGTCACCTGTTCTACGACACCCGCATGTCTGCTGAAGGAAATATCGCCTGTGCCAGTTGCCATCATCAAGACAAAGGCTTCACCGACGGTCGCGTACGCCCGGTCGGCACCTATGGCCAGCTCCATCCGCGTAACGCTCAGTCGTTAGGTAACACCGCCTGGTTTGGTACCCTCAACTGGGCTAACCCGGTGACCGTTACACTGGAACGCCAGATTCGGGTACCCATGTTTGGTGACGATCCGTTTGAACACGGCATTGAAGAACACAACCAGCAGGCCATTCTGGCAACCCTGACCGGCGACCCGAGCTATCAGGCATTACTCGAACAAGCCTTCCCCAACGAACAACGGGACTGGAATTACATCAATCATGTGATTCCTTCGCTGGCAGCATTTGTGCGCGGCATGACCTCATTTGACTCGCCATGGGACCAGTACCTGCAAGGCAATCAACAGGCGCTCAGCCCAGCCGCTAAACGCGGACTGGCACTGTTCAGCAGCGAGAAGCTGCAATGTTCGCAGTGCCACAGTGCCAATCATTTCCTCACCGATTCCCACATCAGTGTGGTTGGCGGCAAGCGCCAGCAAGGTTTCCATAACAACGCAGCCGTTGGCAGCTACACCTACCCGAATACCGGCCGCCACGAAGCCACCGGCATACCGGAAGACCTGGGTCTGTTCCGTACACCAAGCCTCAGAAATATCGCCCTGACCGCGCCTTATATGCACGATGGCTCAATAGCAACACTCAAGCAGGTGATCGCCATATACGCCCAAGGTGGTACTCAGCCAGCCCCCGGCACAGAGCAGTATAAAGATGCCGGAATCAAGGACGTGCGGATTACCGGTTTCGAAATCACAGAAGCTGAAACCAACGACCTGATGACGTTCCTGTGCAGCCTGACGGACGACCGTTTCATTACCAATCCCCGTTATGCCAACCCATGGCCAGACGAGCACGGACACGCCCGAGCACAACCTCAACACCCCGGAGAGCCTGAACAATGTCAGCGGATCAGCATGTGAGTACTGCCGTGCCGTATCAATCCAAGCCTAAAACAGGCTCGAGCTTATGGTCCCAACAATTTATGCGCCTGCCGCTGCTTTGCCTCCCCCTGTTAAACCTGGGTCTCATTGGCACCAGCAGCACAGCACAGGCCCATAGTAGCCTGCCAGAGAAGCAAGGCTTCTCGGTATCGCTCAATCTGGCCGCCAGCTGGCGTAATCAGAATCAGCAGTCGGACGAAGATATTGAAAACGAGAGTGTCTGGCAGATTCCCGGGGCCATGATGGGCGGTCATACCAGCACTTATGAGCAAGGCACTTCGCTGGATGAGATGTCGCTGCGACTGGAATATCTGCAAGAGCGCCAGGCCACAGGTCAAACCAACGGCCACAGCTACGCAGCGATCAAAATCGGCAGTCATGGCGGCACCGACATCGCACTGGAAAATGCCTATGCTGGCATGCTGTGGCAGTACCAACAGATCCCGTTGCAAGCCGAACTGGGTTTGATGACCGCGATGTTCTCGCCCAACAATCACCTGCACCCATCGACCTCACCATTCAGCCTCAGCCCGCTTGGCTTTGATACCTTGCTTGGCAGTCACGTACAGGACACCGGCATCCGCCTGCTTGCAGGCAGCGCCGACAAAGGCTTCAGTGCCGGTTTGGAAAGCTACAAAGGCAGCGCTTATCCGGCTGCCGGTAGCGGCGGCTTACACGCAGTATTTGTTCGTCATGCCCAACGTGGATTTTATCTCGATTGGCTGTTACAGGGCTGGGCGCTGACCGCGACCGCCGAAAACCGTCAGGACGACCGCTCCGGTGGCAGCGGACACAGCCACAGTAGCAGCACAAGCAGCGCCTTTGATGGTTACTTCAATGGCGACAGTGATGCTGCAGGTGTATACGCCGAACTGGGCTGGACCTTTGGCCACCAGCAGCGCGTCAGCCTGCAAACCGAATACATGAGGCTGCAGTTGGATGGTCTGGTTGAAGATGCCGACCGAACCCAAAGCATGACCGTCGATGGCAACTACAACAGCCTGCTGCTGCAACCGCAACTGAAGCTTGGCAAACACCTGCTGGCAATGCGCTACGAAACCCTCAGCCTCACCAATAGCTTGCGTGGTGCAGCTGTTTCCACTCTGGGTGAAGAAGCCGGACTGATCAATGACGGCCATAATCCAACCCGAACCAGCATCAGCTGGAATTGGCAACACAGTGACCATCTGGGCCTGCGAGTGGAATGGCTGCAGGACCGCGCCAATCCGGATCGCCAGCCCAACGTGCTCAGTGCAGGTGTGATCTGGACCGGCAAGCTGCTGTAAAGCTCTGGGTAAATAGCCATAAAAAAGCCGGTCAGGTTCTCACCAGACCGGCTTTTTAATCAGCAGCGGGAGCCCCGCCTCCGCGTTTAACACATCGTCACTCTGGATCAGGCACCCAGCTTCTCGGCGTGGAAGCGCAGATGTTCTTCGATAAAAGAAGAAATAAAGTAGTAGCTATGGTCGTAACCGCTATGCAAACGCAGTATCAGCGGGTAATCGGTTTCAGCCGCAGCGGCTTCCAGCGCTTCTGGCTTAAGCTGTTCTGCAAGAAAGTTATCCGCTTCACCCTGATCCACCAGCGCTGGTGTACGTACGTCACCGGCGGCTTTCACCAGTTCACAGCTGTCGTGTTGCTTCCACAACTCACGGTCGTTACCCAGATAGGTAGTGAACGCGGTCTGACCCCACGGACAGTTGATCGGGTTGGTGATAGGGCTGAAGGCCGATACCGAGGTGAACATACCCGGGTTTTTCAAGGCAATGGTCAAGGCACCGTGACCACCCATGGAGTGACCGGCGATGGCTTTTTTGGAAGATACCGGGAAAGTCGCTTCAATCAGCTCCGGCAGCTCTTTTACCACGTAATCGTACATGTGGTAGTGCTTGTTCCATGGCTCCTGCGTAGCGTTTACGTAGAAACCCGCGCCCTTGCCGAGATCGTAACGGTCTTCATCGGCCACATCGTCACCACGCGGGCTGGTATCCGGCGCCACAATGGCAATGCCCAGCTCCGCAGCAATACGCTGGGCACCGGCTTTTTGCATGAAGTTTTCATCGGTACAGGTCAGGCCGGAAAGCCAGTACAGCACTGGTACTTCGGCACCTTGGGCCGCTTTGGGCGGCAGATAAATCGCAAAGCGCATGCGGCAGTTCAACACAGCCGAGTCGTGCTCGTACTGCTTGTGCCAACCGTCAAACACCTTGTTCTGGCTAATCATTTCCATGTTCGGTTTCCTTCGGAAAGTCGGACGCCAGACGTCTGAAGCCAGACGCTGACTGGAATCGTAGGAGCAGGCTTGCCTGCGATGCAATCCATCGGCCGTAAGCGACCTCCTGCATAAATCACCCGAGCGTAGGATGGGCCCCGCCCATCAATGTGTTGGGCAAGGCCCAACCTACAAAGCTGAAATCTGGAGCCAAGCGTCAGGCGCCCAGCCCCAGACACCCGACTGTTAGTAGTGAATAACGGAACGGATGGATTTACCTTCGTGCATCAGATCAAACGCTTCGTTGATCTTCTCCAGCTCCATGGTGTGGGTGATGAAGTCGCTCAGCGCGAACTTGCCCGCCAGGTAGTCTTCAACAATACCAGGCAGCTCGGAACGGCCTTTCACACCACCGAAAGCGGAACCGCGCCATACACGACCGGTAACCAGCTGGAATGGACGGGTAGAGATTTCCTGACCGGCACCGGCCACACCGATGATCACAGACTCGCCCCAACCCTTGTGGCAGCACTCCAGCGCAGAACGCATTACGTTGACGTTACCGATACACTCGAAGGAGAAGTCCACACCGCCGTCGGTCATTTCAACAATAACTTCCTGAATCGGCTTGTCGAACTTGGTCGGATTGATGCAGTCGGTGGCGCCCAGCTTGGTGGCCAGTTCGAACTTGGATTCGTTCAGGTCGACGCCAATGATGCGGCTGGCACCCGCCATCTGAGCACCAATGATGGCAGACAGACCAATACCACCCAGACCGAAGATAGCCACGGTGTCGCCCTTCTGAACCTTGGCAGTCTTGCTCACGGCACCCATACCGGTGGTCACACCACAACCCAGCAGACACACTTCTTCCAGTGGTGCTTCCGGGTTTACCTTGGCCAGCGAGATTTCAGGCAGCACGGTGTACTCAGAGAAAGTAGAGCAACCCATGTAATGGAAGATCGGCTCACCGTTGCAGGTAAAACGGGTAGTACCGTCTGGCATCAGACCTTGCCCCTGAGTGGCACGAACGGCCTGACACAGGTTGGTTTTGCCGGATTTACAGAATTTACATTCGCCACATTCGGCGGTATACAGCGGAATAACGTGATCGCCCACCTTCAGGCTGGTAACGCCTTCGCCAACGGATTCAACGATACCGCCACCTTCGTGACCCAGAATCGCAGGGAAGATGCCTTCAGGGTCTTCACCAGACAGAGTAAACGCGTCAGTGTGGCACACACCGGTAGCAACGATTTTTACACGAACTTCGCCAGCTTTAGGTGGCGCAACTTCCACTTCTTCAATTTTCAGTGGCTCGCCCGCTTTCCAGGCAATCGCAGCTTTACACTTGATCACGTCAGACATGTCAGATCCTCAAGGTTGGTATCAATCACCGGCTTGAATGCACCGGTTAAATTATCAGTTCGTGGAGGATTCTAGTTTTTATCGATTTGGTTATAATCCCGTAAATTAGCAATTGATCTTTACGAGACAGTAAAAATGGCGCAATGGGAAGGGGTTCGTGAGTTCGTCGCAGTAGCGGAAACCAACAGTTTTACCGAAGCCGCCAACCGCCTGAAGCTGTCTGTGGCACAGGTCAGCCGCCAGGTCGCGGCACTGGAAGCCCGTCTCGACAGCGAATTACTGCATCGTACCACCCGCAAGGTGTCAGTCACCGAAGCCGGACAGCTGTTCTATCAACATTGTCGCCCATTACTCGATGGCCTCGAAGAAGCCGAACGGGCGCTCAGTTCATTAAGCCACAAAGCCAGTGGCCTGATCCGCCTGACTGCGCCATTTACCTTCGGTGAGGGACATATTTCGCCGCTGCTGAACGAATTTCTGGTGCAACACCCGCAAGTGCAGCTGGAATGCCAGCTCACCAACCAGAAAGTCGACCTGATTGACGGTGGCTTCGACCTCGCCATTCGACTCGGCAAACTCGAAGACTCTTCGATGAAAGCCCGGCGCCTTTCCACCCGCCAACTGCACCTGTGCGCCTCACCGGAATACCTGAAAAACCACGGCGAGCCGCATTCGCTCTCGGAACTGGAACACCACAACTGCCTGCTTGGCACACTCGACTACTGGCGCTTTCGCGAAAACGGCAAGGAACGCATTCTGCGCGTGAACGGCAGCATCAAAACCAACGCTGGGCTTGCACTGGTCGATGCCGCACACAAGGGGCTGGGGCTGGTGCAACTGCCCGACTACTACGTGCGTTGGCATCTGGAAAAAGGCTGCCTGGTAGAACTGCTGCCGCAATTCCGCCCTGAACCAGAAGGCATCTGGGCGCTGTATCCCCACGGCCGTCATCTGTCGACCAAGGTGCGGCTGTTGGTGGATTTCCTGGCGGAGCGGCTGGCAAGCGCGCCTGCGGTGAGCGCGTTCAATAGCCACGATCATTAATGATGGCCGTGACTGCCGGAATGAGATGTGTCACCTCCCATGTATCCACGCAA
Source organism: Oceanobacter sp. ABM4_470 (assembly GCF_056158645.1). Classification (NCBI taxonomy): domain Bacteria; kingdom Pseudomonadati; phylum Pseudomonadota; class Gammaproteobacteria; order Oceanospirillales; family Oceanospirillaceae; genus Oceanobacter; species Oceanobacter sp. ABM4_470. The sequence goes on along the minus strand of NZ_JBSWTR010000001.1, from coordinate 303,254 downwards.
CATCATGTATTGATGAATCTGGTGACGAGACAGCAGTTCGGTTTGCAGCAAATGGGTTCGTAAATGCTCGGCGCGCAGCTTGGCTTCAACTTGCGCAGCAGCCAAAACCAGCTTGTCCAGACTGGCCGAGTTGATGTTTTTCTCGGCGAATGCTTCGTCTAACGCCTGCTCAGCCGCCACCAGTTTCGCGCCCAACTGTTGAAATTTAGCCACCGCCTTTTGCTTAAGTACTTCCGTGGACTCTCGTTGCTGCTGACTCAGTTTCAGTGCATCAGCCAACTCCAGAACATGCACAGGGCCGGGGTAACCGTTAAGCTCCGCCGCTTTGGCATAGCCCAACCCTTTACCCTGCAACAGACCAGCAACCCGATCCTCTGGAAGCGCTTTGATGCTGCGATTTTGCTGTCCTTCGTAGGGAGAAGCCGTGGTGTGCCCAGCCACTTGATGTTGTTGAGCAGCGGCGCTAACGGCAGAGATCAAAGCAGCAGACATCAAAACAGCAGTGAACAATACAGATCTGAAAAGCTTCATGGCTAAATTCCAATGTCGATATAAACAAGCAGTAGTCTACACAATTGCGGACTGACCCATACCGAAAAACATCCTAAAGCCGTCCAGTAAACAGCCGATACCCTTCAGATCAAATACCTCGCAGCGGCTTCACATCTGGCTGCCGCGGTCCTGAAGGGAGGTCGCACCATGATCGATTTCAATAATTTTGTGTCTGGCAAAGGCTATCAGTCCAGCCAAACTCTGGGCTCCAGCACAGCGCGCTCCGACAACGCCCGCCAAGCCGAGGCCAAAGCTGAACCTGGAGAGGTAACCGAAACTGACAGCGGCTCTGGCATCCAGCTGGGCGAACGGGTAGACCCGGAAACCACCGCCAACAACATTCTGGAATTTGTCTCCCGCGGGATCGACAACCTGAAAGCCCAGGGGGCATCGGAAGAGCGGATTCAAGCACGTTTGGAAGCCGCCCGCGAAGGCGTCGCCAAAGGTTATGCCGAAGCTACTGAAATGCTCGATGGCATGGGCTTGTTGAGCGAAGACCTGGAATCTGAAATCGCCACCTCTCGCTCCATTGTCGACAGCAGCCTGGCCGACCTCAGCAGCCTCGAAAACTACCTGAACCAGAACAACACTGACGACGTCGCCGAGAGCCAACAACTGACCGTTAGCGCACTGATGTCGTCAGTGTCTTCTGCCAGCGCCAGTGGCAACACCGGTGCCGTTCAGAACAGCGCCAACTACAGCCGCGCCGACAGCAGCAATACCTTCGCGCTGGAAGTGCAAACTCGCGACGGCGACACCGTAACCGTGTACTACGAACAGAACAGCAGCATGGAAGAAGCCTCATCCAACGGCAGTTATGCGTTCTCTTCCCTGCAAGATCAGGCCTTCAGCTTCAGTGTGGAAGGCGAGCTGGACGATGGTGAAATGGAAGCCTTGAATGGCTTGTTCAAACAGGTGGAAAGCCTCAGCAACCAGTTCTTCGCTGGCAACATGGGTGAAGCCATCAAGCAGGCCATGGACATTGGCTACGACAGCACGGAACTGGCCGCCTTCAGCCTCGACCTCAGCCAAAGCCGCGCCGTGCAAACCACCAGCGCCTATCAATCAGGTTATGGTGCAGACAACAGCTCAGCCCCTACCGAAAGCCTGGAATCGGTCAAAGGCCCACTGGCTAACTACGTCGAAAGCGTACTGGCGGCCGCCGAGCAATCCAACCCGTTTGAAAATGTACTGGATATGATGGGGACCATGGCCGAAAGCCTGGTGGGCTCCGACAACGACCACCTGAGCGCCTTCCGCCAGTTTAATCAGGCATTGGTGGATTTAAGTAACGCCCGCAATGAGCTGATCTAATAAGGACACGAAAGCCTCATTCCCGATGCAAGCTTTCGCGTCCCGATTTGAACAGCGATGGACTCTGAATCTCGCCGGAGGTCGTCCAGAATAACGGTGATGCTGTAGGAGGGAATTCATTCCCGATATAGAGGATGGGCTCGAGTGCCCATCGTCCACAACCATCTCGCTTACGACCTCACCATACCGTGTGGATCGATCACAAATTTCTTCGCCGCACCGCCATCAAACGCCTCATAGCCCTTCGGCGCATCGTCCAGAGAAATCACCTCAACGTTAACTGCCTTGGCGATTTGCAGCTTGTCGAACAGGATCGCCTGCATCAGGCCACGGTGATACTTCATTACCGGGCACTGACCAGTGTGGAAAGAATGCGACTTCGCCCAACCCAAACCAAAACGCATGCTCAGGGAACCCTGACGAGCGCTTTCATCTTCCGCACCCGGGTCTTCAGTTACGTACAGGCCTGGAATACCAATCTGGCCACCGGCACGGGTGTGCTCCATGGCAGAGTTCAGAACGGTAGCCGGTGCTTCGGTCTGGTGACCACAGCCACAGGCGTGGGCTTCGAAGCCTACACAGTCAACGAAACAATCCACTTCACGTTCACCCAGAATCGCTTCGAACTTGTCGCCCATGTCGCCATCGGCTTTCAGGTCGATGGTTTCACAACCGAACGAACGCGCCTGTTCAAGACGCTCTTCAATCATGTCGCCAACAATCACACAGGCCGCACCCAGCAAATGCGCAGACGCCGCAGCTGCCAAACCCACAGGGCCAGCGCCAGCAATATAAACCGTGCTACCTGCGGTAACACCCGCCGTCACACAACCGTGGAAACCGGTTGGCAGGATGTCCGACAGCAGCGTCAGATCCTGAATTTTTTCCATGGCGTGATCGCCATCAGGGAATTTCAGCAGGTTGAAGTCGGCGTAAGGCACCATAACGTACTCAGCCTGACCACCTACCCAGCCGCCCATGTCCACGTAGCCGTATGCGGCACCCGGACGAGCAGGATTCACGTTCAAACAAATACCGGTCAGACCTTCCTTACAGTTGCGGCAGCGGCCACAAGCAATGTTGAACGGTACAGAAACGATGTCACCTTCCTTGATGAACTCAACGTCGCGGCCGGTTTCAATCACCAAACCGGTAATTTCATGGCCCAGAACCATACCGGCAGGCGCGGTGGTACGACCGCGCACCATGTGCTGATCACTGCCACAGATGTTGGTGGTGATTACTTGCAGAATTACACCGTGCTCGCACTTGCGATCGCCCAGCGCCAGCTCCGGATAAGCAATGTTCTGAACTTCGACCTTGCCCGGGCCCTGATAGATAACACCGCGATTGCTCTTGTTACACATAACCTGAATTCCTGTTTGGCGATTTGTTTTTTTTGGTGCCCGAAGCCAGTCATCCCGAACAGGTGCTGGCCAAAGTAATGTCCACTTTGCTCATCCGGGGGCAATCACGATATGCCTGTGCAACGAGCTGCAATGGTCGAAAAACGGCAGCGGAATTCGTACACAAACAAGAAGAAAGGTTAATTCGGGACAAAATAACAAAAACGCCAAGACAGAACGGCGGGTAACCAAACAAGCTACCCGCCATCCTGAGGAGATAAAAAAGTTATATCATAACAATAATCAGCGGCCAACACCTTCTGCCTGAACCGCCATCAAACCGTCGATGGTTTGCTCGCCCACGCCCTGGATTTTCTCCTTCATGTTCCAGGCCATTTCGTGGAAGTAAAACGCCACCGTATTAATGGCTGGCTCAATCAAGGCCACCAGGCCGCCTACCAGCAAATCACCGGTCAGGGCGTAAGCCACAGTGAAGGCAACAGAAAAGTGCATTACCGCGAAAGTCAGTGTCTTGGTCATGGGTAGCTCCTGTGCCAACTCTGGTTGGCTGTGTTTGGAAGACACTGTTAATTTAGGCTTTGGCTATCAATTTTAGAAATCAAATAAACCGATGCAATTGATAGTGTTTTGGCTATCAGAAATCAAAAAACGATAGCAAACACCAAAACCCATTCACTCTCACCCGAACTACGCGTCCAAACTACGCGCTTGAACTAAACGCCCGAGCTCCCCACCCCAAACCCCAACCTGAAACTGCCTGCCTCGCTGTAACCCTCACAGTGTAGTGGTTCAATAATCTCGGACACCCAGATAGGTGGTAATCTTGCCGCCAAAGAGGTGTTCAATGAAAAGACAACGTCGTTCCTTCACTCCTGAGTTCAAACTCGAAGCAGCCAGCCTTGTTCTCGATCAGGGGTATTCCATTCCGCAGGCCAGTAAATCGCTGGACGTGGGTGAGACAGCCCTTCGCCGATGGGTTGACCAGCTTCGTGAAGAACGTGGTGGCAAAACGCCAAGCTCCAAGGCCATGACGGAAGAGCAAAAGCGCATTCAGGAGCTCGAAAAGCGCGTAAGAGAGCTCGAAACCGAGAAGCGAATATTAAAAAAGGCTACTGCTCTCTTAATGTCAGACGAATTCAAAAATATGTACTGATAGACCGGTTGGGAGAGCTGGAGCCAATCAAATGGGTCTGTCAGGCGTTCGGTATCAAGCGTTCCAGTTACTACGATTACTGTCGTAACAAGCGTCGAATCAACCCCAGACGACTGGAGCTCAAGGCCCATGTAAAACGGGCATTCAATCTCAGTCGTCATGGCTTTGGTAGCCGCGGTATCCGTGACTTATTGAAAACCGAAGGCATTGTTATTGGACGTTATCTGGTGCGCAAACTGATGAAAGAATCGGGGCTGATCAGTAAGCAGCCGGGTGCCCACAAATACAAAAAAACTGGGATGGAACACGTTGAAATCAACAACCTTCTGAACCGTGAGTTCTCTGTTGAGCGGCCCAATCAGGTTTGGTGTGGTGACATCACCTACATTTGGACAGGAGAACGTTGGTCGTACCTTGCCGTGGTCATGGATTTATACGCTCGCAAGGTCGTGGGTTGGGCCATGTCCAACAGCCCTGACAGCGAGCTGACGACAAAGGCACTAGAGGATGCCTGGCTGCGTCGGGGCAAACCGGAAGGCGTGATGTTCCACTCGGATCAAGGAAGCCAGTACACCAGCCTGAAGTTCCGTCAGAGAATCTGGCGTTGTCGTATGGCTCAGAGCATGAGCCGACGTGGCAACTGCTGGGATAACGCACCGATGGAGCGACTGTTCCGCAGCCTGAAAAGCGAGTGGGTTCCGGATACCTGGTATCGATCACTGGCGGAGGCAAAAATGGATATCGGCCGTTATTTGATGGGCTTTTACAACCAGCAACGGCCACATACTGCGAACGGAGGAATCAGCCCTCGCGCCGCAGAAGAAAAACTTAAAACCGTGTCCGGAATCAGTTGACCACTACACAGAACAACTCGACAGCACCTTTCAACAACCCGACACTGAAACTGGTACGGCCTACTGGTACGGCTACAGCTACACCCGCGCCGCCCTGCACCGCTCCTGCGTAGGGCTGTTTAGCAGCATGGCGGCTTAGCACTCTGCCTTGATTCCGTTGTCTGATACTCATTGGCTGCCCGTTCTTTAGGTATTAGCCTCAGGGCGATGACTTTGGGGGATGTGTTTCAGCGTATGGGTTTCAAGGCAGTCGCCTCAGTGAGCAAACCAGGGCAGTACACATAACCGCAACGGCTTCAGGGAGGGATGATGTCCAGTATGAAAAGTCCGGCAGAGTTCAAACTCGTGCAGATGCACATTGGCGAGGCCGAGTCGTCGTTCTCGTGGGATGGTGGCAGCCAGCAGGTTACCCTGCCCGTCGGCTTCGAGGGTATCGCCAGCCGCTATTTTCGCCATACCCCGCCGACCTACGACGATATTGAATACGCCATCAATGAGATTGAGGACCAGATTGAAAAGGTCGCCCGCAAGATTCCCATTGAGGGCAGGTCGTTGGTTAATGATCAGGGCTTTATTTACACCATTGCCAGGCAGGCAGGAGTGCCAGACAGCGATGACATGGTATTGCGACGCGAGGCGTTGGAAGCCTTGTTCGGGCGCTACGCCGAAATCGCCGCCGGACGGCCACCGCAAGCGGATGAGCCGGATACCTCGCGGCGGTTTTATGCGCAGTTGTTGATTTTCCGTGAGTACATGCACCACCTGAAGTTCGACCGGATCAGGGTGACGCGGATGTTGTAGGAGGGAATTTATTCCCGAGCCCGAGCCCGAACCCGAACCCGAATTTTCGATGTCCATTGGCGAGCGTAACATAAACCCGGGAATGAGCAGGCTCATCCATCGGGAATAAGACTCCGCGTCGCGATTCTCTCCTACAAGCGCGTAAATCTGTGGGTTTCGGGAATGAATTCCCTCCTACAAGCGCGTAAGCCTGTGGGCCTCGGGAATGAATTCCCTCCTACAAGCGCGTAAATCTGCGGGTTTCGGGAATGAATTCCCTCCTACAAGCGCGTAAATCTGTGGGTTTCGGGAATGAATTCCCTCCTACAGGCAGCGGAAACCTGTGAGGTTCGGGAATGAATTCCCTCCTACAGCGTAACGTTGGTTGTGTAGGAGCGAATTTATTCGCGAGGTAGCGTTGGTGTTATCGGAGCGGGCCAGTGTGCGTTTGGGTAACGCCCACTGGCCCTGTTTCATACCGTTCAGGCCGTGGCTGTCTGCCTGGCGTTCAGTTCACGGTCGCTTTTGTAGCCTTTCATGTATTCACACAGGTAGTCGGCATCCTGTTTTACCGCGCCAAAGCGGCCGGAGCCCCAGGTGTGCAGCCATGGCAGGCCGATGAAGTACACGCCTGCCTGGCCGGTGATGCCACGGTCGTGTTTCGGGTGGCCCTGACCGTTAAATACCGGTGCGTCGAGCCAGCTGAAATCCGGGCGGAAGCCGATGCACCACAGAATGGTGGTGATGCCGGATTCGGCCAGGTTCAGGGTGATGCGTTCTTGCGGTACTTGCCACACCGGCTCGTAGCGGGATGGGCCTTCTGCGGTTTCGATGCCTTGTTGTTCAATCCAGGCGTCGATGCGGGCATTGATGTTGTTGTAGGTGTTGTCGGCTTTTTCCAGATTCTCGGTCAGGTTCGGTTGGAAGATCAGGTTTTCGCCGTCGAAGTCGGTCATCAGGCCGTACAGTTCCATGCCTTCAGTGGCGAATTTGCGCAGGTCGATGTCACGTCCGCCGTCACGACCGGTAACGTAGTGGTTGGTTTTGGCGGCGACGTTCTTGCCTAACGGGTGTTCTTTTACCGAGATGTCGTAGTAGCCCATGTCGTACAGCCATTCCACCACGTCCTTGCCACGGTAGAAGCGCGCTACTCGTGGAGCATCGCCGGTAGCGAGGAATACTTTGCGGCCTTCCAGGTGCAGGTCTTCGGCAATTTGCGCGCCGGACTGGCCGGAACCCACCACCAGCACGGTGCCTTCTGGCAGCTCGGCGGCATTTTTGTATTGGGCAGAGTGAATCTGGTGCACGGTTTCGGGAATGCGTTCGGCCATGCGTGGAATCACTGGCTGGTGATAGCCACCGGACGACACCACAATCTGGTCGGCGGTGTATTCGCCGTCGCTGGTGCTGACGTGGTACAGGCCGTCGTCATCGCATTCAACGCGCTTCACCGCCACGCCTTCTTTTACCGGTGCATTGACCTTGGCGGCAAAACGTTCCAGCCATTCGACGGTTTGCTTGCCGGTCATAAAGCCTTTTGGATCATCACCGTCGTAAGGCAGGCCCGGCAGGTCGCATTGCCAGTTTGGCGTCACCAGGGTGAAGGAGTCCCAGCGTTCGTGCTTCCAGCCGTGCAGGATGGTGTTTTTCTCGAACACCATGTGGCTCATGTTGGCTTGCTGCAGGAAGTAGCTCATGGTCAGGCCGGATTGGCCACCGCCGACGATGATGACGTCAAAATGGTTGGAGGTTGTGTTCATAGCTCTGTCTCTCTGTCTTTTTACCGTTCTGGAAAATGTGCTCTGGCCGCCATTGGCTTTAAAAACGAGGCTTCAAAAAACCTGGCTTCAAAATAGGGTTTCAAACATGGCAAGCGCGGGGTCAGGACGAGACTCTTGGCCGGTCTCTGTTGGCTCTGACTTCCCTCAATGCGCTGCCTTTGGTTCAACGGGGAATTTCAGTCATCGACAACACGGTTATCTGACGGCTCTGGTCTTCAAACTCTGCCGCTCGTAGCTTCAGTTGACTGTTCTGGTCACTGGCACTGGAGCAGTAGTAGCCGTAACTGGCTTTTACCCGTTCACTGGCCTGGCTCAGCGCCGCTTCGGCTTTTTGCATGAATTCGCTCAGCGGCATGCTGTCACCGGGCTTGAACGCCTGATAGATGACGGTGGACGGCGAGTAACACTGTTCTTCCTTGCCGTCCGGCCAACGGACGTAAAAGTTAACTGCAGGCATAAGGTCTCCCTGGCAGGCTCTTGGCCGCCATTACGTTTAATGATTTTTTGGGGTTAGCGGTGGAACGGAGTCGCTCAGGTAAATCCGGTCAGACTCTGTTCCCGCAGGTTGTAGAAGCAGCGCTGTTCGCCCTGCCAACTGACTTCCAGTGTCTGGCTGTCGGTGATGTCGCCAATCACCGCCGCGCTGATGCCACGTTCAGCAAAGGTCGCCAGCAAGGCTGGCAAGCGTGCATCGTCGGTGGTCAGCAGGTAGCCAAAGCTGGGGAAGGCACAAAGCCAGTCCGCCATGGCGACCTGTTCGGGTTTAGGCAGCAAATCGAGGTTCAGCTCAGCGCCACACTTTGAGCTTTCCAGCAGCATGATGCTGGTACCCAACAGTCCGGCCTGACTGATGTCCTTGCAGGCATCGGCCAGTCCTTGTTCGGCGATGGTTGGCAGTAATTCCAGATCGCCACGCAGCCGTTCAGACGGTGCTGAGGTGGCGGCATTCCAGTTAAGGCTGCCGTTCTGGAACTGGCCGCGATGATCAATCGCGGCAACCAGACGCTGCCCCGGTTTGGCCGCAAAGGCGCTGAGCAAGGTGTTCGCATGTCCCATGATGGATACCGCCAGATTGACGTCGTTGGATCGGATGTTGCTGTGGCCACCCACAATCGGCACGCCCAGATGCGTCGCTGCATCGCACATGCCGCGCAGTAATTCAGCCAGCCATTGGTCGTGGCCGGGCTGGCTGGCATCGCTCCAGAGGGCATCGACGACCGCCGTTGGCCGTCCGCCCATGGCGGCGATATCACTGCAATTGACCATCACACTGCACCAGCCAGCAAACCAGGGTTGCTGCTGTACCAGCTTGCCTTGCATGCCTTCGATGGCCAGCAGCTGGTAACCGGACTCGCCGTTGAGTCCGATCGGGATGGCGGCGGCATCGTCGCCGTTGGGATGCCAGCCATCCGGTAATGGTGGAAGATGCTGACTGACCGCAGCGATGTCCTGCTTGAGGCCAATACCGCAACGTTGCGATACCTGCTCCAGCAGGGCGTGCAGTTGTTCCGACGCCTGCGCCTGTACTTCATTGGCTGCGGCAGCGGGATCAAAATGCGGTTTTCTCATCATCATGTTCATGGGCAACTCTTTTAACGGTTACTTCAGTTTGGCTGCGCTCAGATGTGCGGCGCTCAGGGGTCAGGCAGCAGATGGCGCGAACCACTTGCGCAGCAGTTCCGGAATCACTATCTGACGGCTGTTCAGCAGTTTCTCTTTCTGCCAGCGCACACCCACCAGCCCCGGCCAGAAGTCGGTGTACTGATGCTGCTTGCGGGCTTTCAGAACAAAGCCGCTTTTCGGTGTATGGCACGGCGGATAGGCAGCCAGGTCAGCTTGCATCACCGCGTGTTTCATATCGAGAATGTCGCGGTAGCTGTGGGTTTCCCACTTGAGCCGACGGAACAGCACTTCGTTCTGGGCCTGTACTGTGGCCATAAAGGTTTTGCAGCCCAGCGCATGAGCACTGCTGACCGCCAGTTTGATCAGGGTTGACCCCAACTGCCCCTGACTGCGAAAGGCCGGATCGACCGCCAAGCGCGAGCCATACCAGAGCTGCTCGTCGGCATCGCCTTCGCGGTGAATACGCACCGTGCCAACCACCTTGTCGTGCCAGCCACCGTTATTGGCCAGTGCCACCAGCGTGCGGGCATGACCATCGGTTTCATCAATGTCGTCGCCTTCGAACAAGCCTTGCTCGTCGCAGAACACGCGGCGGCGCAAGTCATGGGCTTGCTCAACTTCCCATGGCAGGGTCGCCCATTTGATGGTGTAGTCAGAGTAATCCGGGTATTTCATCGCTGTTCCCTCGTTGAAAAGCGCGGTTAAAATCTGCGTCAGTTACAAGCACCTGCCAGTGTCAGTGGGCCGGTTTCCATACGTTTGTTGCTGTCTTTGGCTGCCCCTGCTTCTGCGGCAGCGGCTTTTTCGTATTCCGACAGCGTTGAGCAAGCACCACACTTGGAGCAGCCTGCCTTGCCGGTGTCGGCAGTCATGCCTGCTTCGAACAGTTGCTTGCCGAGCGGCTTCAGAATGCTTTCCATGAATTCCGGCGTTGGCGACTGATGGTCTTCCAGCGGTGTGCCGCGAATCGGCACAAACGGCACCACGAACGGGTACACACCGATCTCTATCAGGCGTTCGCTGACCTCCAGAATAAATTCCAGGGTATCGCCCAGTCCGGCCAGGATGTAGGTGCTGACCTGACCACGACCGAACACCGCAACCGCTTCTTTAAAGGCTTCGATGTAGTCTTCCAGGGTGTCTTCGGACTTGCCCGGCACCATCTCTTCGCGCACCGATTGGCTCAGCACTTCCAGATGCATACCGAGGCTGTCGATCCCGGCGTCTTTCATCAGCTGATACCAGCTCGGGTCTTTGGGCGGTTCGCACTGGCCCTGAATAGGGATGTCGACCACCGCCTTGATGGCACGAGCGCTGTCGGCCATCACTTTGGCGCCGCGATCCGGCGTTGCCGGGGTACCGGTGGTCATGATCATCTGGGTCACGCCATCCAGCTCGACCGCCGCCTTGGCGACCTCGGCCAACTGTGCCGGGGTTTTCTCGGCGATGGTTCGGCCTGCCCGCAGCGACTGACCAATCGAGCAGAACTTGCAGGCTTTTTTGCGGCTTTCATAACGGATGCAGGTTTGCAGTACCGTGGTCGCCAGCACGTCCTTGCTGTGTAAAGTCGCTAACTGCTTGTACGGAATGCCGTCGGCAGTCTGGCCACTGTAGAACTTCGGTTCGCTGGCGAAGCTGACGTTCTTGAGCGGAATCAGATTGTCTTGCTGCTTCTGTACGATCTGCTCGCCGTCGGTCAGCGACTCCACTTCGAACGGCGATTCCCACGCCGACTCGGTGTAAATCGGCACCATCACAGTAGTGCCGTTGACGGTCACCGCCTGATGGTCGGATGGCCCCGCGCCGCCACGGCGGGCAACGTGGCGCTGGTCCGGCCGGGTCAGCCGTAAACCGCGAGTCTGTAACTCAGTGATCAAACGCAGGGGTGATTCGATAGCCTGATTCATGCTCTTCTCCTGCAACGTTTTTTGGGGCTTGCTCAACCTGCGACGACTCGAACATGCCTTGCTTGTAGGCCGCCGGTTCATCGTTGATGGCAAGACGCAGTAGCTCCGGACGGGCGTAGTGACCAACGGAGTCCATCATCCGCTTGCGCTTGGTGATCAGGCTGAAATCGAGATCGGCGATCACCATGCCTTCGCCTTCCGTCAGTGCCGGGGCCAGGTGTTTGCCTTCCGGCGAGATAATCGCGGTGTTACAGCCATCCCGCAGAGCCTTCTGCAGTTTCTCGTCCGGGGTGATGGATTCGATCTGCTCATCGGTCAGCCAACCGGTGGCGTTCACCACAAAGCAGCCGGACTCCAGCGCGTGATGGCGAATGGTGGCTTCAATCTGGTCGCCGAATACCGGGCCCACCAGCGAACCCGGAAACTGGCTGCAATGAATCTGTTCGTGCTGGGTCATCAGCGCGTAACGGGCCAGCGGGTTGTAGTGCTCCCAGCAAGCCAGCGCGCCGACTCGGCCAACACTGGTGTCTGCCACTTTCAGTCCGGCGGCATCGCCCTGCCCCCAGATCATGCGTTCGTGATAGGTCGGGGTAATCTTGCGGCGCTTCAGCACCAGCTGACCGTCAGCGTCAAAAACAAGCTGGGTGTTATAGAGGCTGCCGTGGTCGCGTTCGTTAACGCCAAGCACCACCACCATGCCGTGCTTGCGAGCACGCTCGCCTACCGCATTGGTAATCGGACCCGGCACCACCACGGCTTCTTCGTACAGGCGCAGGTGCTCCGGACCGCACTGCACCGCTGGCAGCACAAAGGAAAAATACGGATACCAGGGCACGAAGGTTTCCGGGAACACAATCAATTCGACGCCTTTGGCAGCCGCTTCATCCATCGCGTTGAGTACATTGGCCAGCGTACCGTTGGCGCTCCGGAGGTCCGGAGCGATCTGAACGGCCGCGGCCCGCACTGTCTTGTTGTTGTCGGTGTAAGACATGGGCCGCGTTTTCCTTACAGAGTCCAGGTGTCGATGATCACTGCGTTGTCACGCATGTGCAGCAGTTTCAGATCCATCACATCCAGCGGGTTGATTGGCGTGATGCCTTCAATCAGGGAAGGTTCGCCGTGGCCGTACAGGGCCTGCAGAGCAAAACGACAGCAGTACACCTTGCCGCCTTCAGCCATGAATTTTTTCAGCTGATTGGCGTAGTTCTGATGACCCGGGAAGGCTTCGTCGCCCAGCGTCGGGAAGCCGCGCTGAATACCCAGCGTCACACCCGGGCCGTACAGCAGGATGGAGGTCTCGTAACCCTTACGCTGCAGACGGGTAGCTTGCAGCATATTCACCAGACCGATTGAACCTTCAAAGGCCACGGTGTGGAAAGTCACCAGGGCTTTTTCGCCATCGCGGGCCTTAACGTCTTCAAATACTTTCTCTTCGTAATCAACGAAGAAATCACCGGACTTGTGCATTGGCTGAGTTACTTGAGGCATGGTTTGCTCCTTTCTTGGTTGATAAGACCGTCCATTGTTGTTGGTGGACTCGGCCTTTTTATGCAATCAATTCATGCAATCAAGTTAGAGCAATCAAGGGGCCAATATTGATTCAAGTGATTGCAATCAAGGTGCAATCAAACAGTCATACGAACTTCTGAAAGGCCGCAAAAAAATTTCATAACGGTTAAAAAGCAATCAATACCCAATCAATAATTTCCCCTGAAATGCACTGATAATGGGCGGTTTTATTGACTCAGGCCCAGATATAACGCCACCTTCATGCCAATGTGGTTATTCAGATTTTTGTTTATCTGGCAGTTGCGATCATTCAATGCAATCATTAACGAATTGATTGCATTCAATCTGCTCCAGGAAAATCAAGACGGAACCCTATCCAATGAAAAACACCGAGCTGGCGCGCTGGGCACGTCGACTGAAAAACGCCGATGGCATTCCGGCCTATCGCTTGATCGCCGACCTGATTGGTGAAGACGTCGACAGTGGCCGCTTGCAAGCCCGCGACCGGCTGCCAACCCTGCGTGATCTCGCCACCGCTACTGGTATCAACTACACCACTGCTGCGCGGGCCTATCAGGAAGCCAAAACCCGTGGCCTGATCGACTCTCATCCGGGCTCAGGCACCTTTGTAAAAGGCAAGACCGCCACCGTTCGGCCAAGTATTGGCAGCTATGAAATGACCATGAACCTGCTGGTCGAGCCCGCCATTCCAACCTTGATCGAACAGATCCGCGACAGCGCCCACAGCGTGATGTCGAACCGCGATCTTTACTCGATGCTGCGCTATCAGGCGTTCGGTGGCACACGGGAAAACAAAGAGGCAGCGCTGATCTGGCTCGACCAACGGCTACCCAACCCGCAACTGGAACAGGTGATGATTTGTCCGGGCATTCACTCTGCCCTGACCGGATTGATGAGCACCCTGATTGAACCCCATCAGGTGCTGTGCGTGGAAAGTCTGGCCTACCCTGGCATCAAGGCCATTGCCGCCCAACTGGGGATTCAGCTGCACTCACTGGAACGCGATAACGATGGCCCGCTGGTACGACCGTTCGAGGAATTCTGCAAGCTCGGCAACGTCGGGGCGATCTACCTCAACCCGACCATCCAGAACCCCACCACCGACACCATGAGCAAAAACCGCCGTGAAGCCATCGCCGATGTTTGCCTGCGCTACAGCATTCCCATCATTGAAGACGAGGCCTACACCATGCTGGCTGACGAAGCACCGATAAGCTTCGCCGAACTGGTTCCGGAACTGAGCTGGTACATCACCGGCACCTCCAAATGCTTCGGCCCGGGAGTACGCTCGGCGTTTATGTACAGCCCCGGCAAACGCCAGCAACAACGGGTCGCCGCCGCCATGCGCGCCCTGCACGTGATGTCCAGCCCACTCACCGACGCACTGGTAAGCCAGTGGATTCTGGATGGCACCGCCGATCAAATGGTGAAAAGCATCCGCCGTGAGTCCATCGCCCGTCTGCGTATTGCCGAACAGGAACTGGGGAAAAGCAACCTGCGCTCCGCCGAAGGGGCATTCCATTTATGGCTGCAAATCCCCAAAAGCTCCGACTGGAACCCATCGGAACTGGCGGTACAGCTAAGGCAAACGGGTGTCAGCGCCGTATCCAGCGCCGCCTTCTCTACCGACAACAACCCACCTAATGCCGTGCGGTTATGCTTCGGCGGGCCGATCAGCCGCGAACAGTGGCAAGAGAACCTGCATCAGGTAGCGGATTTGATTGAACAACCGAGTTATCTGAGCACCGGGATGCATTGAGGAAGACGTGGGAGTGTAGGAGTGAATCGGGGCGCGTCGCTTTATTCGCGAAGGCGTCAATCAACGCAAATTTTCGGGATGAACAAGCCCATCCATCGGGAATAAATTCCCTCCTACAGGATGACCTCGGTATTGTAGGAGGGAATTCATTCCCGAACCCGGCGTTAAACGCAGCCAGTAGCATTGGTATTGTAGGAGGGAATTCATTCCCGAACCCGGCGTTAAACGCAGCCGGTAGCATAGGTATTGTAGGAGGGAATTCATTCCCGATCCCCGCTAAACTGCCAAAACCAACCGCAGGCAAGGACGCTGGCGATGAACAACTCCCCAGGGCAGCAAGCCCTCCGCAAGGGCCGGGTTTCCATTCCCGGCCAGATCTACCTTGTGACTACCGCCACCAATAACCGAATGCCGATCTTTGCTGATTGGCCCGTTGCTCATACAGCGGTGCATACCTTTACCAGCCAGCCGGTGTTGCAACAAACCCGGCTGCTCTGCTGGGTGCTGATGCCCGACCACGTACATTGGTTAATTCAGATTGATCAGCAAACCCTGTCGGGCGAGGTGAAGCGTATAAAAGCGGCGACCGCCCGGGAGATTAATAAACATCATGGAATAGCGGGTTCGCTGTGGCAACCGGGGTTCCATGATCGGGCGATTCGACGGGAAGAGGATATCAGGCAGGTGGCGCGCTACGTTGTCGCCAATCCGTTAAGAGCGGGATTGGTTGAGCACATTGGCGATTACCCATTTTGGGATGCCGTTTGGTTGTGAATGATGGATCAAGCGAAGGGTCTTCTATCGGGAATAAATTCCCTCCTACAGGTAGCGCAAATTGGCTGCGGATTCGGGAATAAATTCCCTCCTACAGGTAACCTTAGTCTTGTAGGAGCGAATCGGGGCGCGGAGTCTTATTCGCGAGGTAGCGTTGGTGTGGTAGGAGAAGATCGGGACGCGTAGCTTTATTCGCGAAGGCGTGCCAACAGCACGCCTCACTTTCCGGTTCCGCCAGGCCTCAACGCGCACTCGCTGGCACAATAAATTTGGCTTCACGTTGCTGTTGAATGCCATCCATCGCGAAGTCGAACACCAGCATATCGGGCGTTACGCGATCGGTAAGCGAGCACACCCGGTAGCTTTGCCATTTGCCTTGGGCGTCGTTCAAATCCACCGGCGCAGGGCCGAGCAGTTCAAACCGCGCGCCACTGTGGCTGGTAACCGTCAGGTTCACTTGCTGCGATCCTTTTACGAAGCTTTCGAGTTTGATTTCAAAGTCGTTGCACCAGGTGTCGTCGGCCCGTTGCACGTATAGCTGGCCACGGCTTCGGTGTACTTCGGCCAGCAGTTCAGTGCTGTTGGCAAAACCCCAGGCAACGCCAGAAAACGCCAGTGTCATCACTGCGCCGTAGCCCAGCAGTCGGGGACGAATCAGGCGGCGCGGTTTGCCCAGCAGTTCGTTGTCGGAGGCAAACCGGATCAACCCTTTGGCTTTGCCGAGCTTTTCCATCACGCCGTCGCAGGCGTCGATGCAGGCACCGCAGTCGATGCATGGCAGTTGAAGGCCGTTACGAATATCAATACCTACAGGGCACACTTGCACACACAGGGAGCAGTCGACACAGTCGCCCTGACGCTCGCTTTTCTCAGTGCCAGCGGCAGCACCATCGGCAGCGGAGCCACAACCCTGTTTTTGTTGTTTCTGATGACGGCTACGCGGTTCGCCGCGCACCACATCGTAGGAAACCGTACAGGTGTCAGAGTCGAACATCACGCTTTGAAAGCGCGAATACGGACAGGCATGGGTACAGATTTTTTCGCGCACCAGCCCGGCATTCGTGTAGGTCAGCAACGCCATGATGATGGTCCAGCCCCAGGCAACCGATAGCAGGTCGAAGCTGGCCATGTCTGCCAGCAGTTCACGAATCGGCATAAAGTAGCCCGCAAAGGTGATAGCAGTTACCAGTCCCACCGCCAGCCACGCCAGATGCTTGAGGCCACGACGCAGGTACTGAACAGCGGTTAGGCCTTTTTCATCCATCTTTTTGAGCTTGCGGGCATCGCCTTCTATCAATTGTTCGATGCGAATAAACAGCCAGGTCCATACGCTCTGCGGGCAAGCAAATCCGCACCACACGCGGCCATAGGCCACCGCCGTAAAAAACAGTAGGGTGGCAGACGCAATCAACAGCCCCGACAGAATGTGCAGGTCGTGCCAACCCAGACTGCTGCCAAACAGGAAGATACGGCGTTCTGCAAACGAGAACAGCACCGCTGGGTGGTCGCCCCACTGCACCCACACCATGCCAAAAAACGCCAGCAGCAAGGGGGCGCTGACGATGCGGCGCAGGTTCTGAAAAATGCCGCTGACCAGCCGCACGTAAAACTTGCCGTTCACCTGGGCCGGCTTTTTCGGTGGCAGTAGCTGTTGCAGCTCATCGGTGGTGCGTGGCGTTGAGTGCACGCCGGAGGGATCAAACTCGTTCACAAGGGGAATGCGTGCCGCGGTGGTATGTTCCATCGTTCTGGCCTCTCATCGAATAATCACTGGTTGCAGAGTAAGCAATTGACAGCAATCGAATCAGGCCTAAAAATTTTAAAAAGAATGGGGACAGATGGGCACAATCGGGGAAGCAGCATGAATAACAACACTCTTCAACATTACCGCTACCAGCAACTGGAGCAGCAGTTGTTGGATGGCATTCAGCAGCAGCGTTGGCGTCTGGGTGAACGCCTGCCATCCATTCGCACCCTGTGCCAGGAGTTTTCAGCCTCGAAGGCCACAGTGCAACATGCGCTGCAACGGCTGGAGGCTCAAGGGCTGTTGGAAGCCCGCCCCAAATCCGGCTTTTACGTTACCCTGCAACCCAGTGCCATTACCGCCCCCAGCACCACCAGCAAGCTGGAGCCACCGCGTCCGGTGAGTGTCAGTGAACTGCTGCTGGACATCATGCGTCGCAGTGCCGCTTTCGATATTTTGCCCGAGCGTCCAAGCGGCGATTTACCGCCGGGCATTGTCGCGCTCAACCGCTCCATCGGCCGTGCCCTGCGCCGCCAGCGTGGTGACGATTACCTCTATTACGATGATCCGGCAGGCATGCTGTCATTACGAGCACAACTGCAGTTGTCGCTGTCCCGCCGCGGTTGCCCGTTAGGTATAGACGACATCGCCATCACGTCGGGCTGTCAGCAGGCGTTGTTTCTGGCGCTGTCTGCCTGCTGCCAGCCGGGCGATGTGGTGGCGGTGGAATCCCCCGGTTTTTACGGCGTGATGCAGCTGCTGCAACAGCTGCAACTGCGGGTGATCGAAATCCCGGCTCATCCCAACAGCGGCCTCGACATCGACGCTTTTGAGTCGGCACTGAAACAATGGCCCATCCGCGCTTGCTTGGTGTCGCCCGCGTTTGCAACACCAACCGGCGCGCTGATGCCAGAAGCCAGTCGAAGCCGCCTGCTGGCATTGGCGGAGAAGCACGATCTGGCGGTGATTGAGGACGACATCTATGCCGACACGGCGTTTAACAGCATTCCCGACCCGCTTAAGGCACTGGAAACCGGAGCCAACACAACCACGCAAGATCCGAAAAAGAGCCGGGTAATCTTGTGCAGCTCATTTTCCAAATCGTTGTCGCGGGACCTGCGCATCGGCTGGGTCTGTGGTGGCCGCTGGCACCGCCAGATTTTGCATATGAAAATGATCACCCAGCTGGCGTCCAGCCGATCGCTGCAACAGGGCATCGCCGATTTCATGGAAGATGGCCACTACGCCGCGCACCTGAAACGGCAGAAATATCAGCTGCGCAATCAACGGGATCAGCTGCTGGGAGCACTGCGAAGCTGGGGGAACGACCACAAAATCAGCACCCCGGAGGGTGGACTGGCACTGTGGCTGGAGCTGCACGAGCAAGCCGACACACTGGCTCTTTACCCACGCGCGTTACAGCAAAAAGTTGTGATTACGCCCGGGCCACTGTTTTCAGCCTCGGGCAAGTTCAGCAACTGTGTGCGGCTCAGCTTCGCCCACGACTGGAACGACCATCGCCAACAGGCACTGGCGCGGTTCCGGGGACTGGTGGAGGGTTGATATCTTCAACCGGGTGCGTGGTACGCGCCCTACGTATCTTACTTTATGATTTAACGTAGGGTGTGCACTGCGCACCAAATGCGTATTCCGCCCCCCAAACTGTCCCTATTTATTTTAATTTTTTTGAGCCTGAACCTGATCTGCGTCAAACCCTAATCTGTAGGCCACTCCACTGTTCAGGCTCGTGTTTGTGTACCAATACAACGACTATGACGATGCTCTGGTGCTTGCCAGAGTTGAAGAATTTCGCGATCAGGTAGCCCGCTATCAAGCCGGAGACCTCAGCGAAGACGAATTTTTGCCACTGCGCCTGCAGAACGGTCTGTACATGCAGCGCCACGCCTGGATGCTGCGTGTCGCTATTCCTTATGGCACCCTGTCTGCCGATCAGCTGCGCTTGCTGGGTGATATCGCCGACCGTTACGACCGTGGCTATGGCCATTTCACCACCCGTCAGAACCTGCAGTTCAACTGGATTGAGCTGAGCGACGTGCCAGACATTCTGGAAGCCCTGGCCGGTGAGCATATGCATGCCATTCAGACGTCCGGTAACTGCGTGCGCAATATCACCACCGAAGCGTTCGCCGGTGTCGCCGCCGACGAAGCCATGGACCCGCGCCCCTTTGCCGAGCTGCTGCGCCAATGGGCCACCATCAATCCGGAATTTCTGTTTCTGCCACGCAAATTCAAGATTGCGGTGTCATCCTCCGATGAAGATCGCGCGGTGATTCGCGCCCACGATATTGGCCTCTATCTTTACCTCCATAATGGCGAACCGCACTTCCGCATTATGGTCGGCGGTGGTCTTGGCCGTACGCCAATTCTGAACCAGATGCTGTTTGAACAGGTTCATTGGCAAGACCTGCTGGGATGTCTGGAAGCCACCTTACGGGTGTACAACCGCTTTGGTCGTCGCGACAACAAGTACAAGGCTCGCATCAAGATTCTGGTGAAGGCGTTAGGCATTGATGCCTTCCGCGATGAAGTCGAACAAGAGTGGCAAAAAATCCGCAACAGTGGTGCTGCTCCAGTGGTCAGCCATAAAGAGCTGGCTCGCATCAGCGCCGGTTTCCAGCGTGAGTACCCAGCGCCAAACAACCAGCCGGATCTGGATTACGGCGCCTGGCTGGCTCGTGACAAGGACTTCGCCCAATGGGTTCAGCAAAACACCCGCGCCCAAAAGCAGCCGGGCTTTGTGGCGGTGGTGGCTTCCACCAAACCCGGACCACACGCCTTTGAAAACAGCGCCCCCGGGGACCTAAGCAGCAACCAGATGCGCGAACTGGCCGACCTGGCAGAACGCTACAGCGATGGCGAAATTCGGGTGACTCACGAGCAAAACCTGGTGCTGACCGATGTCGCCCGCTGCGACCTGTTGCCACTCTGGAAAGCCTTCCAACGCATTGGTCTGGCAACGCCAAACATCGGCCTGTTAACCGACATCATCTCCTGCCCCGGCGGAGACTTCTGCGCTCTGGCCAACACCAAGACTCTTCCGGTGGAGCGTCAGATTCAGCAGCAGTTCGACCAGCTCGACTACCTGCACGACCTTGGTGAATTGAGCCTGAACGTATCGGGCTGCATGAACGCCTGTGGCCATCATCACGTTGGCAACATCGGCATTCTGGGCGTCGTGAAGAAGGGCAAGGACGGCATAGAGGAAGAGAACTTTCAGGTCACCATCGGTGGCCAGCAAGGCAAGGGCGCTCGCATCGGCAAAATCATTGGGCCGGCCTTTCCGGCAGAAGAGATTCCCAACGTATTGAACCGCCTGACCGACCACTACCTCAGCGTTCGTGAAGGCGATGAAAACTTCGCCGACTGCGTTGAGCGGCTTGGCGTCCCGGCGTTCAAGGATGCCGTTTACAACCGCGGCCACCAACCCCTTGAGGAGAGCTGCTGATGAGCCAATTGATCGCT
Organism: Oceanobacter sp. ABM4_470; assembly: GCF_056158645.1. Taxonomy (NCBI): domain Bacteria; kingdom Pseudomonadati; phylum Pseudomonadota; class Gammaproteobacteria; order Oceanospirillales; family Oceanospirillaceae; genus Oceanobacter; species Oceanobacter sp. ABM4_470. Next base: position 282,633 of record NZ_JBSWTR010000001.1, on the reverse strand, counting down.
ATTCGAAATGGCGTGGCCGAACGGGTGTTTGATGACCCCTGGAGTCACCCTGGCCATCAGGCCGATATGGAACAGCAGGTAGCAATAGGCCAAATCCTGACCGTCGAACAATACCGCCGCTGGCTAGCTGAACACAGCGCATCGGAAGCTGCTCCAGCATTGCAATTGAGCGCCAACGACGAACCGGAAGAACTCGCTGATCTGCTGCAACATTGCCCTATGGTGGCACTGGAGTTCGAGAAGTTTACCGATGGCCGCGCCTATTCTCAGGCTGCTGTGCTGCGCCGCAATATGGGCTACGAAGGGGATATTCGTGCGGTGGGTGACGTGCTGCGCGACCAGTTGGTACTGATGCAGCAATGTGGTTTCAGTTCGTTTGTCATTCGTGCCGATAAAAGTCCGGAAGATGCCCTCAAGGGGCTGCAACGCTTCCGCTATGGATTTGCCCGCTAGCTGAGTCAAACAACGGGCAAATACGGCAGCGTCTTTGGTCCGGTAGACCCAAAGAAGCGACTTCCCCCGAACCGTTCAAGTTGCCGTTTTACCGTCCGGATATGCTCTGGTTATCCGGGCGGTTTTTTATCAGTCAAAACCCTTCAATGTAATACGCCTTCGGCTATTACATCCTACGCCTATCCAGCAAACACGCCTGGCATATGGCCCGGAATCAAAGGCCTGCCCTGACCATGTCGCGGATTTTCACGGCCTTTTCGAAGTGATCCAGTTGATGCCTTTCAATCCACCAGGATGCGGCTTCCATCAGCATTCCGGGGTCGTCGTTCCTGTTGCCAAAAAACGAGTAAAACGACAATCCAACATTGTCACCCTTGGCTTTGATTTTGGCGTTACAAACCACAATGATTTTGTCGCACAATGCTTGTCTCATCACTCTTCCTTGATGCTATTCAGCGGTTTACTTGCCATTGCTCAAAAGCAGGCAGGTTGTCGTAGGCTAACCATTCAACGTGATGTTCCGTCCAGATGTGGGCTTCGGGTTTTACGCCAGGGTCATCATCGAGTGTCGCAACACGCAAAACTACATGCTTCTGCCCACATCTGTCGGCGATCAAGTGACTACCGCAGATCGAGCAAAAGTGCCTTCGCTTACCAGGACTGGATACGTAAAGGCTTAGCTTGTCTTCTCCCTGGTCCAGTGAAAGTGTTCTCGCAAGACACCGGCCGTACTGGCGAATGGCGCTGCATGAGCCTTTCGACAGGTATTACAGTGGCAATGGATGATCGGAGTAAGGAGTGCATCCACCGCATAGTGAATTGCGCCACATAAGCAGCTTCCTTTCATGCCAAATTCCTTGTTTGTGAGTGCCGCTGCTGAACGAAAGCGGCTATAGAACACGCTCCGCAGTATAGCCGAAAGATCTTCAGAAAACTGATACCCAGCTGGCATCCGGATACAAAAACGCCGGAGCAAGTCCGGCGTTATCAGGGTCGCTCTGAATGGCTCAGTGATAACCGTCGTCCATATTTACCTTGCCGCGGAACACGTAGTACGACCAGGCGCTGTACATCAGGATTACCGGGATAATCAGCAAGGCACCAATCAGCGCAAAGCCCTGACTGGATGTTGGCGCAGCAGCGTCCCAGATACTGACATTGGGAGGAATCACATTAGGCCACAAACTGATGCCAAGGCCGACATAACCCAGCGCCATAATCAGTAGCGAATACACAAACGGTGCCGCTTCTCCCTGTTTTACTGAACGCAGCAGCTGTATCGCGGCCAGCAAGGTCAGTATTGGCATAGGCAGCAGCCAGCAGATATTCGGGAAGGCAAACCAGCGTTCGGCGATGGCCGGATGCTCCAGAGGCGTCCAGACAGACACCACCGCAATAAACGCCAACAAAGCCCATACCAATTTGGCGCTGATGGCGCGCATCTGGTTTTGCAGCCGATGTTCAGTTTTCATAACCAGCCAGGTGCTGCCCAACAGGGCATAAGCAGCGATCAGCGCCACACCACAAAACACCGAAAACGGGCTGAGCCAGTCAAAAGCTCCACCAGCAAACTGGCCCTGCACCACCTCCAAACCGGAAACATAACCACCCAGAATCACCCCCTGACAAAACGTCGCCAGCAATGAACCGGCGAAGAAAGCCAGATCCCAAAGATGACGGCTTTGTGCTGAAGCCTTGCCCCGGGCTTCAAAGGCAACGCCCCGAAAAATCAGCCCCACCAGCATCAGCACAATGGGAAGATACAGGGCGCTTAAAATCACCGAATACGCCATCGGAAAGGCCGCCAGCAGCCCGGCACCGCCAAGCACCAGCCAGGTTTCGTTACCGTCCCAGATGGGAGCGACACTGGCCATCATGCGGTGCTTGTCGTCGTCAGACGATACCAGCGGAAACAGAATACCAACGCCCAGATCAAAGCCATCGGCCATCACATAAAGCATCACGCCCACCAGAATAATAACCGCCCACAGCAGCGAGGTATCAATGCCCATGTTATTTGCCTCCGTGTGGCTGGTCGGGAACGTCCCGAATGGTGGATATTGAAAAGTGACTATCGGCCGTCAGGTCGTCCGGCCCGGCAGCAATCAGCCGCAGCAGGTAGCGAATGCCGATGCCGAAAACGACGAAGTACACCACCACAAACAACACCAGAGTGAAACTGAGCACCGGCACACTGTGGGCACTGGCGGCCTCGTCGGTGCGCAACAGGCCATACACCACCCAGGGCTGGCGTCCAAGCTCGGTGGTAAACCAACCCGCCAACAGCGCAATCAACCCACTCGGCCCCATCAGCAGGGTGAATTTCAGCAATGACTTCTGGCTAAACAAGGTACCGCGCCACCAGCTCCAGCTGCCCCACACACCCAGCAGCAACATCAGCATGCCAAGGCCCACCATGACCCGAAACGACCAGAACACCGCGGCGGCATTTGGACGCTCGTTAGCCGGAAACTCCGACAGCCCCTTGAAAGTGCCGTCCATGCTGTGTGTCAGAATCAGGCTGGCAAGGTGAGGGATTTCCAACGCGAAGTGAGTGGTTTCGGTGTCGTTGTCGGGCCAGCCAAACAGAATCAGTGGTACGCCTTCACCAGGTTCACCATTGCGCCAATGGCCTTCCATTGCAGCGACCTTGGCTGGCTGATGCTCCAGCGTATTCAGGCCATGCGCGTCGCCAGCAATGATTTGCAGCGGTGTGGTGACCACCAGCATCAACAGCGCCATGGTCATCATCTTGCGAACCGCCGGGCTGTTGTTACCCCGCAGCAAATGCCAGGCAGCGCTGGCGGCCACCATCAAAGCGGTGCTTAAAAACGCCGCCAACACCATGTGTACCAGTCGATACGGAAACGATGGATTGAAGATAATCTCGAACCAGCTGGCCGGTTCAACTTCCAGACCGTACATACCTTCCACCAGGGTGTAGCCTGCTGGCGTGTGCATCCAACTATTGGAAGCGATGATCCAGGTAGCGGAAATCAGGGTGCCAATGGCCACCATGACCGTGGCGAAAAAGTGCAGACGATTGCCGACCCGATCCCAGCCAAACAACATCACACCCAGAAACCCGGCTTCCAGAAAGAAGGCGGTGAGTACTTCGTAGGCCAACAACGGGCCGGTAATGCTGCCAGCAAAGTTCGAGAACCCCGCCCAGTTGGTGCCAAACTCATAAGCCAGCACCAAGCCAGCCACCACTCCCATGCCGAAGTTGAGCGCAAAAATACGCGACCAGAACACATAAAGCGTTTTATAGACCGGCTGCGCGGTGCGCAGCCAAAGGTATTCCAGCAGCGCCAGAAAACTGGCCAACCCGATGGTGATGGCCGGAAAAATAATATGAAAGGAAACCGTGAACGCGAACTGAACCCGCGCCAGCATCAAGGCTGTTTCGTCCATCTGACTACCTCCGCAACAGACTGAAACCCGTATTCGGGAGTGTCAGATTAGGCGTTGGCGGGGATTAATGTCAGGCTTAAAAAAATCAGATTTGATAGGTACAGATCACCTTGAAACTAGTCTGTAGCCTCCAGCGCCCGACGCGCACTGCCCTGCAAGGTACTGGTGGCGAGATTCCATGCGGTTGCCTGTGGTCGCCAACAATGGCCGACCAAAGCACCCGGAAAGAACGAACGTTCTACCGATTGGCAGACAGAAAGTAAAGTTTTGCCATTGGCGACAGGACCTGTCAGGGCTGGTAACTGCCGATACGGTGCAGGCTAGCCCCGTCCCAGCAAGCACCATTGCCCGGCCTGCTGAAGTCCCAACCCGGATAACGAATACTCCCCGACCGAGAGCCGATGCAGGCCAATTACCGGGTTTCGAAAACGTCCGAACATACGTTTGATCTGATGGTATTTGCCTTCGGTAAGGGTTACCCGGGCAAGATGACGGTCGAGCATTTCCAGCTTGGCGGACTGAGTCGTTTGGTCTTCGTATTCGAAGTACATGCCCTCGGCAAAAGCCTGTACGTAGCCAGCAACCTGCTCTGGCTCGACCGGGTTCTCAAGTTCAACGTCATATACCTTGCTGACCTTGGTGTCTGGTGCCATCAGCGCCCGCGACCACTCACCGTCGTTGGTGAGTAGTAACAAGCCGGTGGAGTATTTATCCAGGCGGCCGACGATATGCAGGTCCTGCAGTTGGTGATCACTTACACCGTGCTCGCGCAGCACGTCGATAACGGTTTTGTCGTGTGGATCTTTAGTAGCGCTGACCACACCCGCAGGCTTGTAGAGTGCAAGGTATACGGGCTGCCTGTCTTGCAGCACCTGCCCGTCCAGCTCAACCCGGTCGAACGGCCCAATGCGCTGGTTGATATCCGTCGCAGTCTCGCCACTCACCAATACCCGCTTTTGCGCCAGCAGCAAGCGCACGTCGTTGCGGCTGTGCTCGGAGTTGGCAGCAATAAAGCGGTCGAGACGGTGAAAACGGGATTGGGCCATAAGGGTCTACAGTATTGCGTGACGGCTGATGCTGTTTTATTAAAACCAGCACCAGCGCTATTCCTTGGTTCGAATGTGCTCAGAGCTTTCGGTTAAGAATTTTTTCAACTTCGCGCTTTTCCCATTGAGGGCCAAACAGGCGAATCACAGGAAAAACCCTCATAGCATGCGAGAGCAGCCCGATCCCCCACCCCAAAGTCGGCCAGATCGCCCAAATATGCTCAGAGGAAAACAGGTTAATCCCCCAAAGCACCGGTATGACTGCGGCATAACTGATGGTGTGGCGATAAAAACCTCGCTTCCTGCGCACGTGCTCAAGTGCCAGCCGCTCTTCGGCTGTCACGTTGAACTGACCATGGGGAAGAGATGAAGAATTTTGCATGTCGGGCTCCTGTTGCAGATCGGTGAGTTCTACCTCAAAGACAGCAGCCAAAGCCTTCAATGATTCCAGGCCAGCCTTCTGGCCTTTTTCAATTCGCTGAATCGTACGCACGCTCAATCCTGTGAGTTGCGCCAGATCATCCTGCGACCAACCTCGTTGCAATCTCAATTTGCGAATAATCATTGCGAGTTCCTTGTTGCTGTTGAGATCAGCGTATTTGATTCCCTTTAAAGTCGTGACGACAAACAGCCGACAGCAACCCGACACAAGGGTGACAGTCCTTTAAAATCAGTGAGTTACAGACCGTTGTTTAGAACAAAGCCGCGACGACTACGATCATGCAGCAAACTGCGCTTTACAGATTACAGCGTAAACACCAGCAACCAAAAGCGATTTGCGGATACAAAAATGCCGCGACGATGCGCGGCATTTTTGGGCTTGTTCGTCTGATTCAGGATCAGATGTCGAAGCTGTGACGCAGTACGATGGTCTCTACGCGGTCTGGACCGGTGGAGATGATATCGATCGGTGCGTTAATGGCTTTTTCCACGAAGCGGATGTAAGCCTTGGCGTTCTCTGGCAGGTCGTCCAGAGTCTTGGCACCGAAGGTGGATTCTTTCCAGCCTGGCAGCTCTTCGTACACTGGCTTGATCTTCTCGAACTGATCAGCAGAAGCCGGTACGTTGATGCGGTTGCCTTCGGCGTCTTCGTAACCAACACATACCTTGATGGTGTCCAGGCCGTCCAGTACGTCCAGCTTGGTCAGGCAGATGGTGTTGATGGAGTTAACACGGATTGCGTGTTTCACCAGCATGGCATCGAACCAGCCACAACGACGGCTACGGCCAGTGGTGGTGCCCTTTTCCTTACCTACAGTCGCTAGGTGCTCACCTACGTCGTCGAACAGTTCGGTCGGGAACGGACCGGAACCTACGCGAGTGGTGTATGCCTTGGTGATACCCAGAATCTGGTCCAGGTACAGTGGGCCAACGCCGGAACCGGTGGCAACGCCGCCAGCCGTGGTGTTGGAGGAAGTTACGAACGGGTAAGTACCGTGGTCGATGTCCAGCAGCGTGCCCTGGGCACCTTCGAACATGATGTCGCCACCGTCTTCACGGATGGTGTGAACCAGATCAACCGCGTCTACCACGATGTCCTTGATCTGAGCAGCCCAGTCCATGCAGGACGCCAGGGTTTCTTCGTAGCTGACTTCGTCAACGCCGTAGTAGTTTTTCAGAGAGAAGTTGTGGAATTCCATCACTTCTTTCAGCTTGTCAGCGAATTCTGGCTGGTACAGGTCACCCACACGCAGACCGCGACGAGCAACTTTATCTTCGTAGGCAGGACCAATACCACGACCGGTAGTACCGATTTTGGCGTTGCCACGCTTGATTTCGCGAGCCTGGTCCAGCGCAACGTGGTAAGGCAGGATCAGCGGACACGCACCGGATACACGCAGACGTTCCATCACTGGTACGCCACGATCTTCCAGAGCACGTACTTCTTTCAGCAGTGCATCAGGAGCCAGCACGACGCCGTTACCGATCACACAACGTACGCCATCACGCAGGATGCCGGACGGGATCAGGTGCAGTGCGGTTTTTTCACCGTCGATGACCAGTGTATGACCCGCATTGTGGCCACCTTGAAAACGAACTACCGCAGCAGCCTTTTCGGTCAGCAAGTCAACGATCTTGCCTTTACCTTCGTCACCCCATTGGGTGCCCAGAACTACAACACTTTTACCCATGACTTTCTTAACCCTGAACCGGTTGAATCTGGACCAGTTGCCACTGGCCGTCTTGTTGCTGCAGCGTGTAATCCGCTGGCTGATTGTCTTGCTCGCGACAGGAGATGACACGCATACCCTGCTCGCGCAATTCGTTCACTTTAGCCCACAGTTCGGCATCACCTTCCGCAGGCGCCAGTACGATGGACTTGATGTTCGGTGCGAAGTTACCCAGACGCGCCAGAACACGTAGGTCGGCACTGAAACCACGGGCCGGACGCGAACGTCCGAAGGCTTCGCCGGTTTCGTCGTAACGACCGCCCTGGGCGATGGCATCGCCATAACCCGGCACGTAAGCGCCAAACACCAGACCAGTGTGGTACTGGTAGCCGCGCAGTTCGGTCAGGTCGATGTAAACAGGCACTGACGGGTAGCGTGCGGCAATTTGGCCACATACAGCGACCAGGTGTTCCAGTTCTTCCGCAGCTGCTGGCACCAGTTCACCAATGTTGGCAAAGGTCGCACTGAGGCTGTCGACAGAGCCTTGGGCACGGGCCAGCAGTTGCAGCGCTTGCTGGCTGTTGGCATCGGCAATTTCACGTGCCGCCCAGGCTTCGATATCGGAAGCGCACTTCAGCTTCAGCAGATCAAACAGCTCGGCTTGCTGGGTTTCGGTAATGGCGGCGGCAGCGGCAATGGCTCGGTAAACGCCAACGTTGCCAACGTTCAGGTGCAGTTGCTCGACTTCGCTGGCCACCAGGGTGCTCAGCATCAGGCTGATGATTTCAACATCGGCAGCGGCACCGGCTTCGCCATACAGTTCAGCACCGATCTGGGTCGGGGTGCGGCTCGCCAGCAAAGAGCGAGCGCGGGTATGGAATACAGTACGACAGTAGCAGAAGCGACCAATGCCTTCCGGGCGCAGGCTGTGTGCGTCGATACGTGCCACCTGTGGCGTGGTATCCGCACTCAGACCCATCATGCGGCCAGAGAGTTGGTCAGTTACCTTGAAAGTGCGTAGGTCGAGGTCCTTACCGGTACCTGTCAGCAATGCGTCCAGATATTCCAGTACCGGTGGCATAACCAGGTCATAGCCCCAGCCGTCCATCAGGTCGAGTAAACGACGACGCAAGTGTTCAATCTGCTGTGCACCAGGAGGCAGCACTTCTTCGATGCCGTCCGGCAACAGCCAGCGATCCGCTAGTGTCATTCTTTAGCCCATGTCAGTGGATGAGATACAGGAGGCCGACGCCCAGCAACATACTGAACAGGCCTGTCATTCGGATGGTGCGGGTGTTGGCTTGTGCCAACGACATCACCCAATGACGCCATTGATCCGGAATCAGGAACGGCAACAGCCCTTCCAATATGAACACCAGACATACGGCGACCAGAAATTCTTGCCAGAGCGTCATACTTGTATCTGCGAATGAGGACCCGGTTACGACCACACGGAAGGTGTTCGTTTTTTAACCAAATCCGTCGAATTCTCACAAAAAAACCGGGCCATAGGCCCGGTTGCAGGATTCTATCAAAGCAGCCCGCCGAACTCCATGATGGATGTGTCCGGCGAACTAACTTCTGGTGTTATTTACCAGAAGCGTCCTTCATGTAACGGAAGAAGTCGCTGTCAGGCTTCAATAGAATCATATCGTTGCGGTTGAACGTCTCGGTGTAGGCCTTCAGGCTACGGGTAAAGGAGTAGAACTCGGCGTCCTGGGAGTAGGCCGCGTTGTAGATGCGAGAGGCTTCTGCATCACCTTCACCACGCAGACGCTCGGCGTCACGATAGGCTTCTGCTTCGATAACGGTCTTCTGACGGTCGGCGTCAGCACGAATACCTTCGGCCAGCTCGCGACCCTGTGAGCGGTGCTCACGGGCTTCACGCTGGCGTTCAGCAGACATACGGTCGTAAACCGACTGGCTCAGGTCTTCTGGCAGGTCGATCGCTTTAACGCGCACATCCAGCACTTCGATGCCCAGTTCAGACTGGGTATCTTCATTCAACAGAGCCGTCAGCTTGGTCATCAGTTCGTCGCGCTCACCGGATACCACGTCGTGCATGGTACGGGCAGCGATTTCGTCACGCAGACCTTTGTTCATCAGGTTGGACAGCAGCTTGGTCGCTTCCATGCGGTTACCGGACGTTGCGCGGTAGTAGGCACGGATGTCCTTGATGCGCCACTTGGCGAACGCATCAACGATGACGTATTTCTTACCAGAGGTCAGGAAACGGGATGGCGTGGCATCCAAAGTCAGAACCCGGGCATCGAACTTTTTGACGTTTTGAACAAATGGGGTCGCCCAGTGCAAACCTGGCTCAATGCCCGCTTCCACGACTTCACCCAATTGCAGTTTGATCGCCAGTTCTTTTTCGTTGACAACGAACAGACCACTGGCAGCAACCAACACGATGGCAGCCAGAACGATCGCGACTAGAGATTTGGCATTCATGATTAACGACCCTCCCGACGTGTTGTGGTGGAGCTGGTTTGACGAGAGCGAACTTCTTCCAGAACACGATCGGTCAGACGGGAAACGTCGTCGTCAGTCAGGCGACCATTACCTGAACTACCGGTTGAGGAAGCTGCCGGCATATTTTTCATGATCTGATCCAATGGCAGGTACATCATGTTGTTGCCACCGTCGACATCCACCAGCACCTTGTTGGAGTTGGTGTATACGTCGGATACCGCGTCGATATACAGACGCTCACGCATAACTTCCGGCGCTTTCTTGTACTCGACCAGCAGGTCGTTGAAGCGAGCCGCTTCACCTTCTGCGCGAGCAATCACACGGTCTTTGTAGGCCGATGCTTCTTCCAGTTCACGTTGGGCGCGACCACGGGCTTCAGGCACCACCGAGTTGGCATAGGCTTCCGCTTCGTTGGTGAAACGGTCCTTGTCCTGCTTGGCTTTCTGAACATCGTCAAAGGCGTCTTTCACCTGGCTAGGTGGACGAGCGTCCTTGATGTTGGCAGTACTGATGACCATACCGGTCTGGTAGACATCGAGGTAGTTTTGCAGACGCAGCTGGACGTTATCGGCCAGCAGGTTACGACCTACGGTCAGAATCTGGTCCATTTCAGTAGAACCCACTTCGTGACGCAGGGCAGACTCAGCCGCCGCTACCAGAGTGCGTTCAGGGCCTTCCACACGCAGGGCGTAGGCCACCGGATCAGACACACGGTACTGAACGCTCAGCTCGATCTCGACGATGTTTTCGTCTTCGGTCAGCATGCGCTCTTTCACTTCGATTTCACGCACACCGGTGGTGTTTACCGGAATCACTTCGTCGACCAGCGGCACCTTGAAGTTCAGACCCGGGCCAGTGGTGTCGTGGTATTCACCCAAACGCAGAACCACGCCGCGTTCGGTTTCATCGAGGGTATAGATGGAGTTGAACACTCCCAGAACCAGCACAATGGCAGCACCAATCGTCAACATGCCAGCGATACCGCCACCACCGTTGTCGTTACCTGAGCCAGAGTTGCCGCCGCCTTTGCCACCGAACATGCCGTTCAGCTTGTCGAGCAGTTGCTTCAGTGCTTCGTCCAGATCAGGTGGCTGATTACCACCACCACCGCGATTGTTGTTGCCGCGGTTGTTGTTACCCCAGGGATCGTTGGGATTGCCCTTACCGCCGGGCTCGTTCCAGGCCATATCTAACTCCGTCAGAGAAGTTTCTTTTAGTAATTTTGGTAACCCGCCCAGACTCATCCGAAGCCATTCAAGACGGGCTGTTCCTAGTTCAAATGTGACGCAATGATAACTGTTTTAGCCCATATTGCGATACAAAGCCCTCGAAAGGGCTTTGTAGACCAGCCTTATTGCCAAGGCTCCGGCTGCTGCGGAATAAACCGGCTTTCAGCAATGTCAGCACGCGCCAACGCCTTGCGGAAGTCCTGACGCTGCAAACGAATAGACAACAACATGTTGCCGTTATCGTCGTAGCGTTCTTCCCGAATGGCGCCCAATTCATACAGGATAGCCCGTAACTTGGCATCGTTGGGCTTCAATTCGATGTCTTCCGACATCACGTCGTCACCCATCAGCTCGCCAATGGCTTGCTCCAGCAGGTCGAACCCCTGCCGTTGCATCGCCGACAGCCATACAGCAACCGGCTTACCATGCTCGTCACGGTCGATGCGCGCCTTGCCGTGTTCCAACAAATCGATCTTGTTGTAAACCCGCAACTGCGGCACATCGGTGGCTTCAATTTCTGCCAGCACTTTGTCCACTTCGTGAATATTGTCGTCGCGTTCCGCGGCTGCGCAATCCACTACGTGCATTAACAGATCGGCTTCCGCGGCTTCCTGTAAGGTTGCCTGAAACGCTTCCACCAATTTGTGCGGCAAGTGACGAATAAAGCCCACGGTGTCGGCCAATACCACTTCCCCAATGGGCTCCACCGGCAGCCGACGCAAGGTCGGGTCCAGTGTTGCAAACAGCTGGTTGGCGGCGTACACCTCGGAGCTGGTAAGAGCATTGAACAAGGTCGATTTGCCGGCGTTGGTGTAGCCCACGATGGCGACGGTCGGCGTCGATGAACGCTGACGGGCACGACGGCCTTGCTGACGCTGGGCGCGCACCTTGATCAACCGGGCATTGATGTTCTTGACCCGTTCGCGCAGCAAACGACGGTCGGTCTCCAGCTGGGTTTCACCCGGGCCTCGCATGCCGATACCACCTTTCTGACGCTCAAGGTGGGTCCAACCGCGGATCAGTCGGGTTGACTGAAACTGCAACTGGGCCAGTTCGACCTGCAATTTACCTTCGTGAGTACGTGCCCGCTGGGCAAAGATATCCAGAATCAGGCCGGTTCGGTCGAGCACACGGCATTGCAGTGCTTTCTCGAGGTTACGTTCCTGACTTGGCGTAATAGAGTGGTTGAAGATAACCAGTTGCACTTCGTGCAACTGCACAAGCTCGCGAATTTCCTCGACCTTGCCACTGCCAATGAAATACTTGGCTTCGGGAACATCCCGCTTGCTGGTTACCAATTCGACCGGATCGGCTCCGGCGGAGATCACAAGTTCCCGGAATTCGGCCAAATCTTCTCGGTTGGCCCCTTCCGGGAAATCGATGTGCACCAGAACGGCTGTCTCACCACCGCTCTGTGGGCGCTCAAAGAACAACTAGTCGCTACTCCTCAACTGAAATCAGTTGTCGTCGCTGGATTCGTCGTTCGATTCTACTGGTGCCATACGCACGTTGCGGGAAGGCACAACGGTGGAGATGGCATGCTTGTAAACCATCTGGCTTACCGTGTTCTTCAGCAGAATGACGAACTGATCAAAAGATTCGATTTGCCCCTGCAATTTAATGCCGTTTACCAGAAAGATGGAAACGGGAATTCGCTCTTTTCTGAGCTGATTCAGATAAGGGTCTTGTAGAGAGTGCCCTTTTGACATTGTTATGTTCTCCTCAAAGAGTGGTGCCCCAAATTCGGTGGCGAAAAATAAAAAAGTTACCCCAGTCCGTCGTAAATTTATAACGACTTGCTAAATATGGCGTTCGCTTCAAGTATTTTCAAGGCAGACGTCCACAGTTCTGGTGAATCTGTTTCCAACCAATGCAAATCTGGCCAACTTCTGAGCCATGTGATTTGCCGCTTGGCCAACTGACGGGTAGCAATTATGCCCCGCTCGACCATGGTGTCGTAATCGTATTGGCCTTCCAGATACTCCCATGCCTGACGATAGCCTACCGCGCGAATCGACGGTAAACCGGTGTGCAGGTCGTCACGCTGGTAAAGGTCGCGGACTTCGTCCAGGAATCCCTGTTGCAGCATCTGCCGGAAGCGCAAGGCAATGCGTTCGTGCAGCACTGCGCGCTCGGAAGGGCAAACTGCAAAATTGACAACATGGTAGGGCAAGGGTTCCGTTTGTTGCTCGGCCCAGAATTGCGTCAGCGTTTTGCCAGACACCCGATACACTTCCAGCGCCCGCTGAATGCGCTGCTGATCCATCGGCTTCAATCGGGCGGCGGATTCCGGGTCGACCTTGGCCAGTTGCTCGTGCATCCAAGGCCAGCCGTGCTTTTCTGCTTCAGCCAGTAGTGCCGCGCGCACCGGTTCATCCGCTTGCGGCAAGTCCGCCGCGCCATCACGCAGGAACTTGAAATACATCATGGTGCCGCCCACCAGCAACGGAATCTTGCCGGCGGCGGTAATTTCCGCCATTTCGCGCAGAGCGTCTTCCCGGAAGGTGGCGGCGGAATAGCTTTCGGCCGGGTCAACCAGATCAATCAATCGGTGCGGCGCACGGGCCTGCATCTCGGCATCGGGTTTAGCGGTACCAATATCCATGCCCTTGTACACCAGCGCGGAATCCACGCTGATGATCTCGCAAGGCAGTTTTTCGACCAGTTCCAACGCCAGGGCGGTTTTGCCGGACGCCGTTGGCCCCATCAAAAAGATCGCTGGCGGCAAAGAAGGTGAAGCAGTCATCAGCGACCTCGTAAAAACAGTTTATCCAGCTCGGTCATGCTGAGCTGCGTCCAGGTTGGACGACCATGGTTGCACTGACCACTGCGCTCGGTGGCTTCCATATCGCGCAGCAAGCCGTTCATCTCCGGAATCGTCAGTTTGCGATTGGCTCGCACCGAACCGTGACACGCCATGGTCGACAGGATTTCGTTGCGATGGGCCTGAATACGGTCGGAAGTGCCATGTTCCATCAGGTCGCCCAGCATATCAGTAATCAATTGCTGCACCGGCGCGGCTTGCAACAGTACCGGAATCTGCCGAATCAGGATCGACTCCGGGCCAGAGCGGGCCAGCTCAACCCCCAGCACCTTGAAGTCGTCGGCGAATTGCTCGGCCGCATCGGCCTCGCGCTCGGATACCGCGAGGGTTTCGGGCACCAGCAAGGGTTGGCTGGCGACGGTTTGCTGATCAACAGCGACTTTCAGGCGTTCATAGGTAATGCGTTCATGGGCGGCGTGCATATCCACCAGCACCAGCCCCATCTTGTTCTGCGACAGGATATAAATGCCATGCAGCTGGGCAATGGCAAAGCCCAGTGGCGGCACGTCGTCGGTTTGTTCTGGCAGTGTTTGTGGCATGCCAGACACAGGCCTGTCGTTATTGACCGGTAGCGGTTCGCTCATACTGCGATAAGCGGCCATTTGGTCGGCTACCTGAGAACCCTGTGGACGCTGGCCAAAACCGCCAGAGGCCCAATTGCCAGCTCCGCCTTCAGAAGGCACCGCAGCACCGCCCGCCGGAGCCGATTGCCATGGCAACCGCTCCTGGCCGGCAAATTCACCGGCGGCTTGCCCGGAAGCAGGCGCGTTATTCTGATTCAGACCAAACCCAGAACCTGTTCCAACTCCCGTTCCTTGGCCTGTACCAGACTGACCGGGTTCCACCACCACTCCGGCATTCAGATCACTACCCTGAGTCGGCGGCAATTGATCCTGCGGACGCACATCGCCCAACACCCGATGCAAGGTGCGGAACAGGAAATCGTGCACCAAACGGCCATCGCGAAAACGCACTTCGTGCTTGGTTGGGTGAACGTTAACGTCGACCAGCTTGGGATCAAGTTCCAGGTACAACACAAAGGCCGGCTGACGGCCGTGATACAACACGTCGCGGTAGGCCTGCTTGATGGCGTGCACCACCAGCTTGTCGCGCACCGCCCGGCCGTTCACAAAGAAATACTGCATGTCGGCCTGCGAGCGGCTGTAGGTTGGCAGCGCAACCCAGCCTTTCAACGTCAGTCCGGTCACTTCGGTATCGATATGCACCGCGTTGTCGATGAATTGCGGCGACAGCAAGGCCGCCACCCGGCGCTCTTTTTCAATGCCGCGCTCCGCCGCTCGCAACTGGTGAATCACCTTGCCATTGTGGCGCAAGCTGAAAGCCACGTCGTATCGACTCAGCGCCAGCTTTTTCAGGTGTTCTTCCAGATGATTGAATTCGGTTTTTTCCGTGCGCAGGAATTTGCGTCTGGCTGGCGTGTTGAAGAACAGGTCACGCACTTCCAGCGTTGTGCCGGTCGGGTGCGCTGCTGGCGTTACACTGGTGGTCATGTCACGGCCTTCGGCCTCTACCTGCCAGGCCAGATCGGCGTCTTCCGCACGAGACGTCAGGGTCAGTCGAGATACCGAACTGATCGACGCCAGCGCCTCGCCACGGAAACCCATGGTCACGACCGCTTCCAGATCATCGAGGGTGATGATCTTGCTGGTTGCGTGGCGGCTCAGTGCCAGCGGCAAGTCGTCCTTGCTGATGCCACAGCCGTTGTCGCGCACACGCAGCAGCTTTACACCGCCCTGCTCGGCATCAATTTCAATGCGATTGGCACCGGCATCAAGGGCGTTTTCGACCAATTCCTTGACGATGTTGGCCGGCCGCTCGACCACCTCGCCAGCAGCAATCTGGTTAGCGAGGCGAGGCGACAGTAAATGAATCTGGGGCATGAGGTATCAGGAGTTGGGTATCTTGATGGTTTGACCGATGCGAATGCGGTCGTTGCTGAGTCCGTTCAAACGGCGCAATTCAGCGATGGCGACGCCGTTATCGAGGGCAATTTCCGACAGGGTATCACCACTGCGAATCACATACGACCGGGTACCGCCGGAACTGGCATTGGGTACCGTATTGCGACGGTTTTCCACAAAGGTGCCGTTGGGCGGATGATCCTTGAAGTACTTTTTCAGGCCATTGAAAATCGCCCCGGCCATCTTCTGTTGATAGCTGCTGGTGCTCAGCTTGCGCTCTTCGCCGGGGTTGGAAATAAACCCGGTTTCCACCAGCAAGGCAGGCATGTCGGGGGCTTTCAACACCACAAAGGCGGCCTCTTCGACCTGACGCTTGTGCAGGTAAGAGATATTACCCATGTATTTGAGAATATCCGCACCAATACGCTTGCTGGAGTTGCGCTGGTAGGTCATCGACAAATCCAGCAGGGTCATTTTCAGGTGATCGTCCTTGTCGCCAAGGGAGATCCCGCCAATCAGGTCAGCGTTGTTTTCGTTATCAGCCAGCCAGCGGGCGGTTTCCGAGGTGGCACCACGATCGGACAACACATACACCGAACTGCCGTGGGCCTTCGGGTTCTTGAAGGCGTCGGCATGAATCGATACGAAGAAGTCGGCATTGGCGGAGCGGGCCTTCTCGGTACGCTCACGCAGGCCAATGTAGTAGTCGCCGGTGCGCACCATAAATGGCGTATAGCCCGGCTCGTCTTTCAACAGTTTTTCGAGTTTTTTGGCAATCGCCAGCACCACGTGTTTTTCCTTGGTGCGACGAGGACCGGATGCACCCGGGTCTTCACCGCCGTGACCGGCATCAATCGCGACGATGATGTCACGCGCCTTGCCTTTTGGCGCTTTCACCTCTTTCACCGGCACTACAGACTGACCGGTATCGGCACGCTTGAGGTCCACCACCAGACGATGATTTTTATAAACGTCGTTTGGTGCCAGCGGGAAGCTGCTGACCTTCAGGGTTTCACTAAGATCCAGCACAATGCGTAAGGTGTTCTTACTGGGGCTGCCGGTGCGAATCCCCGCCACAGCGGTTTCGGCAATATCCACTGCAGACGGATCGATCAGCATTTTGGAGTCGGATAAATCGATCACCACCCGGTTCGGGTTACTGAGCGGGAATATCTTGTGTTCGGTGGATTCGGTCAGGTCCAGCACCAGACGGGTACTTTCCGGCGACTGCCAAACCCGAATGTCTTCGACATCAGCCCATGCGGTTGGAGCCAAGCCCTGTGCAGCCAGAACAGCCAGTGTCGCCAGCAGCGTTTTGAACCTGACTGAGCGCTGACTGCCAAGCACGGACGAAACACCATTCACGGCCCAACGAACAGGCAGCAGAACCCGCCACCACATCAGTCGGCACCGCCGCTGCTGAACGCTTGCAAGTCGGCGTCGTTGGCCGCCAGCTGTTGCAACCAGTGTTCGGCACGAGAACTGGCCGCTGTCAGGATAATGCGACGGGATTCGCCGAGGTCTTGCAGCTCAATGGTCAGGTCGGCAGCAGGCAGAACGCCCAGCCCCTTATCTGGCCATTCGATCAGGCACAGGGCATCGCCATCGATGTAATCACGAATCCCCATGAACTCCAGCTCTTCCGGGTCGCCAAGGCGATACAGGTCGAAGTGGTACACATGGGTGTTTGCCAATGGATAATCTTCCACCAGCGTGTAGGTAGGGCTTTTCACCGGGCCTTGATGGCCCATGGCCTGGATCAGGCCACGACTGAATGCGGTTTTGCCAGCCCCCAGCGTGCCTTGCAGAAAAATCAGACCGCCCGACGTCAGCAGTGGGGCCATGGATGCAGCGAAAGCCAGGGTTGCACTTTCGCCATGGAGAACTTTGCTCAGGGAGTTGGTTGGTAAATCACTCACTCGGGATATCGCTCACGCCGTTACGTCTTACGGGGACATCTATTTAATCCGGTGCTCACTCTGGGCTGCCGGATGGTTTCGAATCACGAAGCCGACTTGTAGGCCTGACGGGTCAAGTCAAAAGTCGGCGACACAGAGTCGAGATCATCAGGTAGCCCCCGCAGGGCGCGGGTTGCCGCCGCCCAGTGCGGTGTTGACGAACTTGAAAAGACTCGACCGGACAGGTTCGTCATTTCGCTGCATTCGTCGCCTTGCACTGAACAACGGCAACACTCGCGCAGAGCCGTGCAGGATTAAATAGATGTCCCCTTGCAGTAATATTCAGCGTCAGTTTACCAGTCCCGTCGGGCAAGACCAGCCGCTTACGCTGTGTTGTTCAGGTTTCGCAACCAGGGCATCAGGTCGGTTGCCAGCAGGCCACGAGGACCGCCTTCTTCGGCTGCCAGATCGGCTGCTGCACTGTGCAAGCAAACCCCCAGACGAGCGGCTTTCCAGCCGTCCAGTCCTTGTGCCAGCAGCGCGGCAATCACACCGGTTAACACATCGCCCATGCCACCGGATGCCATGCCGGCATTGCCGTCGGTGCACACCGCCACTCGACCACTCGGGTCAGCAACCAGCGTACCGCGACCTTTCAGCACCACCACGGCCTGATATTTTTTGGCCAGCTCACGGGCGGCCTTGAAACGGTCCCGCTGCACTTCCACGGTATCCAGCCCCAGCAGCCTCGCCGCTTCGCCCGGGTGCGGTGTCATCACCACGTTGCGCTCGGAGAACTCACGGAACCAGGCTGGTGACGCCAGCAGGTTAAGCGCATCGGCATCCAGTACCAGAGGTTTGTCGGACTCCAGCACCTGCTGCATCATCAATTCCGACCAGCTGCTGGAACCCAGACCCGGGCCAATTGCCAGCACGGTTGGAGCATCCAGTTTGCCAATCAGTTCCTGACCGGAATTCACGCCCAGCGTCATCACCTCCGGGCGACGCGCCAGCAGCGGCATAACGTGTTCAGGGCGAGTCGCACAGCTGACCAGTCCTGCGCCCATACGGGCTGCGGATTCACTGGCCATGCTCACGGCACCGGCCATGCCGTGGTCGCCACCGATTACCAGTACATGACCAAACATGCCTTTGTGAGAGTTGCCGCTGCGAGCCGGTAACAGCTCCTGCATTTTTTGCATGCGTGACCAGCTGATGCGTTCAGCATCGGGAATTACCTGAAATGCCAGTTCGGCATGGGTCGACAGTGGCGCAAATGCGATATCGCCACAGTAGTCCGGGCCTTCCACCACCAGCAAACCACGCTTGATCCCCACAAAGCTGACCGTGATATCAGCCTTCACCACGGCCCCCATGATGCAGCCGGTATCGGCGTTGAGGCCCGATGGCAAATCCAGCGACATCACCGCAGCCGGGTGAACATTAATGGCATGAATGGCTTCGGCGTAGCGACCGCTGACAATCTTGTTCAGACCGGTGCCCAACAGGGCATCGACGATCACATCGCCATCAAAATCGAACTCGCCTTCGAATGGCTTCGCTACCACACCGGCATCGTCTGCCAGTGTGCGGGCTTCCTGACTGGCTTCAGAAAGGTTGGAATGATCGCCAAGGGTATAGAGACTGACGCCAATACCATGCAAGGCCGCCAACGCGGCAAGGTAATAGCCATCACCACCGTTGTTGCCATTACCGGCCACCACACACAGGTGTTCGGCTTCTGGCCAACGCTCAATCAGGCAGGCAAACGCTGCTTCGCCAGCGCGTGCCATCAATTCGAACGTACGGGTGTTTTCCAGCGAGATTGCTGCAGCGTCCAGAGCACGAACCTGCTCTGCCGTGTATACCGCTCCCGGCAGGTGATCCATCACGCTGTGCGGTCGTTTCATCCCTGTCACCTTTCTGTTATGCAAGTTGTACTCGACACATTGACGCGTGCTCCGGCAAGCCGTAAAGAGCCCGCGCTTGAACACGCTGGTTTATTAAGAGGTCGTTACTGGCCAATAAAGTTCAGCATAATTCCGGAAAGCCAGCTCCCGAACACCTAGCCCGACGCTACGGCCGCACGCCTCTGTGATAAAGTTAGTGATTATAACCTCTGACGCCAATAGCTAGCCAATCATGTCCGATAATGCCCAGTATAATGCGACGACCGGTATCAAAGACGGTACCAACGCCGACATCATGGCCATGCAACAGTTGCGGGCGCAACTCGACCAATGGGCAGCCGAACTGGGATTCCAGCAAGTAGGCGTTACCGACATCGACCTGGCAGAAGCCGGTAAAGAGTTGCAGGACTGGCTGGCCAAGGGCTACCACGGCGACATGGACTACATGGCCGCCCACGATGACATGCGCTGGCACCCGGAAAAACTGCACCCCGGCACCGTTCGGGTCATCAGCGCCCGCATGAATTACCTGCCCCCGGGAGTTGATCAGGTTGAGCAATTGCGCAACCCGGACAAGGCCTATATCTCACGCTATTCGCTAGGTCGGGACTACCACAAACTGGTGCGTAAGCGTCTGACCCAACTGGGCAACAAGCTGCGCGAAGCCGCTGGCGCCATGGATTTCAGGGCATTTGTCGACAGCGCCCCCATTATGGAACGGCCGTTAGCGCAAAAAGCCGGACTCGGCTGGACCGGCAAACACACCCTGATCATCAATCGCAAAGCTGGCTCGTACTTTTTTCTGGGTGAAATTCTCACCGACTTGCCACTGCCGGTGGATAAACCCTACGAAAAAAACCACTGCGCCCGCTGCACCAGCTGCCTCGACCTGTGCCCAACGGACGCCTTTACCGGCCCCTACGAACTCGATGCCCGCAAGTGCATTTCCTACCTGACGATTGAGCTGAAAGGCCCGATCCCGGAAGCCCTGCGGGAACCCATGGGTAACCGCATTTTTGGCTGTGACGACTGTCAGATGGTATGTCCCTGGAACCGCATCAGCGACACCAGCGAAGAAGAAGACTTCAGCCCCCGCCACCAGCTTGATAAAGCCGGTCTGCTGGAGCTGTTCGCCTGGGATGAAGCTACCTTCCTGAAAAAGACCGAAGGCATGCCCATTCGCCGCACCGGTTACGAAAACTGGCTCCGCAATATTGCCGTAGGGCTGGGTAATGCGCCCGCCAGCCTGGAAGTGATCGATGCCTTGCAAAAGAAACGGCCGTTAGTCAGCGACATGGTGCAGGAACACATTGACTGGGCGCTGACCCGACAGCAGGCCACGCCCATCTGAAGAGAGAAACTCAGGCCGTCGGGTAATTCGGCATGGCCTTGGTCACCTTGGCCACGTAATGACGAGCTTCCTCGTAATGCAGCCTGGCCATCAAATGTTGCTTCATTCCGGCCGGCGACAGTCGATTCATTTTGGCTGCTGCCCCCTTGACGCTGGTCTTGCCGGTGAACGATCTGGCGACATTCCCCGCGCCGGTGTTGTAAGCAGCAATGACGCAGTAGAGCCTCGCCTCATCGTTTTTGACGGCTTTCAGATAACGGGTATTCAGCAAATTCAGATAAGCGCAGCCCAGTTCAATGTTGGTCTCCGGTACCAACAGCTGTTTACCAGTCAGCAGCGTATCCTTGCCCCAGGCGTGCTTGGTAGCATCCCGACCGGCAGAGCGCGGCACAATCTGCATCAAACCAAAGGCCGGAATGTGTGAACGGGCCATCGGATTGAACGTCGACTCGGTTTCCATCACCGCAAACACCAGATTCAATGGCAGATTCCAACGCTTGGCCTGGATACGCACCTGCTGCTCGAAGGTTTTTGCCCGTTCCGGGATGGGCTTCAGCAACGGCACTGTGACCGTAACGACCTTACCCTTCGGCGTCGTCACTGCAATCGGCCGTGTGCGTTTTACCTGCTGCAACAGCTGCTTGGTATCAACGCCCGCCAACATCGGCGTTTTGACCTGGCTGGCTGAGCTCTTTACTGAGCTATTAGCAGCAGCGGATTGGGTCGCTGCAGACTGGTCCGTTACGGGAGTGGGTTCATCCGGAATCACGTTCTCAAGCGGTTTTAACACGGGGTCGGCGTCGTAGGCATCTGCCACCGTGGTATCGGTGATTTGCTCGACCTGCTTGGCAATAACCTCTGGCGTTACCTGTTTCGCAGCCTCCCCGGTGAAGGACACCCGCACTTCATTTTTGGCAAAGTCCACCGTGCGGCGAACATCAAGGTCATCACTGTATTCCACCCACTGATTCCGGTCTGACGTTTCTGGCTCAGACCAAACCCTGGACAGTTGTTCGGTGTACTGTTTGTACGCCTTCATCATGGACTGGTGATATTGCTGGAACTGCTGATCCTGGCGTTCGCGATGGACATCAAAGGCTTGCTGTTGATTCGAAGGGCTACCTGCCTGTTGCAGCTGAGCCCGCTTCCAGCGCTCAAATTCCGATTCAGCCAACGCCGACATGGCCCCCGGCCCGGCAGCAGCGGCAACCGAAACACGGACCATCTGGTGAAGAAATTGACGACGAGAGGTCGTTTTCACAGCGGTCTCCCTGCTGCTCTTTGGGGTAGGTTCAAGAGCCGACTCAAAAGAAAACGTATTGGCAGGCGATGTCACGTACCAACCTCCTTGTTTGTACGTTAAGCAGAGGCCAGCATTACGCTACTGGCCGATTATCGGACCGCAATTCTAGCAGAACATCAGACGCCAGCCAGCGCCTGCCTGACGACCGCATACGGTACTTGCTCCAGCTTGCCAAAGCCTGCCAGCGAACGAGCTTTGACCTTGGTAAACCAGGGCACATGAATGCCGCACAGAAAGCGGGTTTGCAGTTCAACCGACGGCAGCACACCAAATTGCTGCTGCACCGCCTGATTCAATGGCGCCACCATAACAGCCAGGTCGATGCCAGCCAGCGAGGCGTCTGCCGGAGCTTCTGGCCAGCTTTGGAATTGGCCACGGCACACCGAGCAGATGCCACAGTCGTGGCCCATGTTTTCGCCAAAATAGTGCGCCAATCGGCGCGACACACACTGCGGCTGTCGAAACAGGTCGAGCATCTTATGGATGCGCTGGATTTCGTTTTGCTGTTTGTCCAGAAAGTGTTGATGCAGGCTGGTCGCTAATTGCGGGGTTGCAAGCTTGTTGGCATCCACCCGATACACGTCAGTCATCTGCTTGCTTTCAAGCTGCAACCAGCCGCGTTCCTGACAGAACTCCAGCGCCTTCAGAGCACGAACTCGCGGTGGCTCCGCTGTACTTTGGGAGCCTGCATCGCCGCCGTTAGCTAACGCCTGTTCCAGTTTTTCGGTATCCAGTGTGTACCAGCTGCGGCCCTGCTTGCTGGTGTTCAGCAAGGTCTTCAAAAACTGCTGCCGCTGCGGGTCAAAGTGTCCTAACAACTCGGCTTCAGAGCCCTGCAATTTGTAGCGATACTCGGCAAAGTAGCTGTACTGGGAGGTCAGCACGCCGCGCATTTCAAGGTTCACCAACAGGGTTTTCAGCGGCAACATACGAATATTGGTGGCACTGGACAGCGGCGTCATCAACACTTCCCACTGCGCCGCCCCCTGATGGTCCGTTTGCAGCTGCTGCTGAATGGTCTGAATCACCTGTTCGATGCCACTCAGCTCTGGCGCATCGCCGTATACGAAATTTTCCAGCACCGTCAGGCCGGACTGATCCGCCAACATAACGCAATCCGACGGTTTGCCATCTCGCCCGGCGCGACCAATTTCCTGGCTGTAGTTTTCAACCGACTTGGGCAGGTCGTAGTGAATCACCTGGCGAATATTGCTTTTATCCACTCCCATACCGAAAGCAATGGTGGCGACAATCACCGGGATTTCGCCACTCATAAACTGCCGCTGAATCTGATCCCGTTGTTCTGCAGGCAAACCGGCGTGATAGGCCCGTATCGGAAAGCTCAGCTGCCGGGCCAAGGCCTCCGCCACTTGCTCGGCCGTATTCTGTAACGTCACATACACAATGGCGGCAAAATCCTGCTGTTTTTGTGCTGACTTTTCGGCCAGATGATTCAACCAGCGGGCACATTTTTGGGTCCGTTCGGACTCGGCAGTGGGTTGCACCAGCAAGCGCAAATTGGGCCGATGAAACCCTGTAGTTACCACGTCGTCTGCGGCAATGGCGAAGTGCTTCTGCATGTCGTCGATCACCGCCTGTGTGGCAGTGGCGGTGAGCAACAGCACCTGTTCCACGTCAAACTCGCGGCAATAATCTGGCAACTTGAGGTAATCCGGCCGGAAATTGTGGCCCCATTCGGAAATACAGTGGGCTTCGTCGACGACCAGCAGGGAAATAGGGACTTGCGAGATAAACTGGCGAAAGCGTTCGTTCTTCAACCGCTCGACCGACACCATCAGAATCTTGATGGTCCCCGACCGAACGCCGTTCATCACCTCCTGGGTTTCATCACGGCTCTGACTGGAATCGATGGTCGCCGCCGCAATGCCTTTCGACTTGAGGAATTGCACCTGATCCTGCATCAGCGCCAGCAGCGGAGAAATCACCAACGTCAGATGCGGCAGCATCAAGGCGGGCAACTGATAGCACAGCGACTTACCCGATCCGGTTGGGAAAATAGCCGCCGCCGAACGACCGTCCAATATCGCCTCCACCACCGGCTGTTGACCGGGGCGTAAGCCATCAAAACCAAAGAATTGCTGAAGGGGCTGCTGCCAGTTGGCTTCCATGACGATTCCTGCTCCCGAAGTAACGGCCGGTATACACCAGCCCTGAATAGACTGCCCTATTCAAACACGCTCTCTGAAAGCTCTGAAGTGTAAAGAGGACATCTATTTAATCCTGCACGGCTCTCGGCTCGGGCTTCCTGCTTCGCTCTACCTCCTGCATCCATGCAGTCGTGCGCGAGTGTTGCCGTTGTTCAGTGCAAGGCGACGAATGCAGTGGAATGACGTACCTGTCCGGCCGAGTCTTTCCAAGTTAGTCAACACAGTACTGGGCGGCGACAACCCGCGCCCTGCGGGGGCTGCCGGATGATCTCGACTCTGTGTCGCCGACTTTTGACTTGACCCGTCAGGCCTGCAAGTCGGCTTCGTGATTCGAAACCATCCGATCAACAGCTGGAATCAGGTCATCAATGTGAACCTGAACGGCGTGTTTTACTGCCAGCGGGCGCAACTGCAAGCCATGGTCAAACAAGGCTCAGGCAGCATCATCAACATGGCCTCGGTGCTTGGTCAGGTGGGCATCGCCCAATCCTCCGCCTATGTCGCGGCCAAACACGGCGTGGTCGGCAAACATGCCCTTAACCGCCTGGGTGAACCACAGGAAATCAGTGGCCTGGCTGGCCAGCGACGCCGCCTCCTTCGTTACCGGCACCTACTACGCCGCCGACGGTGGCTTTCTGGCGCAGTAATAAAAGCAGTAGACGCAACACTAAAACTGCTGAAAGTACGTTTGAAACACCCGCAGTTGCGGGTGTTTTTGTGTCAATATCAACACTATTTGATTAGCATAGATATGATCTTTTTAATGTTTACATTTTCCACCCATTATGTTTTCAACACCAGGCGCAGACACCACTGGCGAGTTTATTTAAAACGTACGTAATGGTGAAATCAAAGGTCAATATATAATATACCAAGTAACTTCACTAATAACCTGAGCATTAAAACCCATAACTGGGAATAATATCAGACTGGTTTCATCGCCCTTTAACAACAAGCCGAGGGCTAGAGAAAGCATGTCTGAACGCTACCCAAAGCGCGATGACAGCCCACAACAGAAAGAGCCACACAGGTAATGACAAGGAGTATGCAACGAAACCACCAAGACACCATAAAGCCATAAACCTGAGCTGAAATAGAACCATATCCAAGCTATAAAGGTATATTTCAGACTTGCATTCACTACACGTCAAAGGGGAGAATCTACACGAGTTAAAACATTGAATTTTAGATAGCACACGTTTACCGCAGGCGGGACACGTTAATTTCTTCATTCCAATACTTTTTAGCCTCAGTACTACACCATGTCATATCAGACTATAACCACACCAGGCGTTCTTTACGAGATGAGTAACCAGCCCTGTTTCTTATTCGGCCTCTCATCAGACCGTCCCAAAAACTGTGCCGAAACCGTCCCACCACCACAACCCATTGTTGCTCAAAAACTCCCCGTATTTGTGCAAAAACCGTTTTGAGCTTCTGATCATAAATGATAAGAAAGCGGCTCTTACCGACTCCTGAGCATTCCGTGTTCAAAAGCTTGTTCCTGAGCCCAAGACATCACCATCCAATCCCGGCTGGCTTGCTTCAAGCATGCCCAGACCTGCCCGATTGATGTGTCATTCAGCCGTCGACAAGTAACCACTGTCTTTGTCATTTTGCTATTCAGGTAACCAAGGAGATCATGAACGCTCCCTGCTTGCGCGCGCGTCTGCTGGCTGTTTTGCCACAGTTGCCTGCGGTCACTCACTCGTCTGCTGATCACTCATTCAAACCGGAGGGCTTGCCATGCTTCCTCTGGTAATGCCCATTTCATCCTTGCTGGTTGGTGTTGCCCTGCTGCTGTTTGGCAGCGGTTTGCTGAATACCCTGCTGTCATTGCGAGGGGGCCTCGAGGGCTACAACAACAGCCTGATTGGCTACATCACTTCCGGCTATTTCCTTGGCTACTTTATTGGCTCGTTTTTGGGGTTGGCGCTGTTACGACGCATCGGCCACATTCGCACCTTTGCTTTTTGTTCGGCGGTGGCAGCCATTACCGTGTTGTTGCACGTGTTGTGGGTGAACCCGTACGTGTGGATTGTGCTGCGCATTCTAAATGGCGCGGCCATTGTGATTTTGTACACCACCATCGAAAGCTGGCTGAACGACCAAACCCCCGCTGCCAAACGCGGCCAGGTGTTTGCCGTCTACATTGGGGTTACCCTGGTGGCACTGGCAGCAGCCCAGCAGTTGTTGGTGCTGGATAGCCCACAAAACTTCACCCTGTTTGCCATCGCCGCCATGCTGATCTGCCTGAGTCTGATGCCGGTTACCTGGACCCGTTTACCACAGCCTAAATTACAGTCCAGCCTGCGCCGCTATTCTTCTCGCAAGCTTATGCGTATTGCGCCGGTCGCGGCGATGGGTGGCATGTTGTCGGGTCTGGTGATGGGCAGTTTCTGGGGCCTGATGCCCGCCTATGGCCAGCAAAACGGCTTCGACAGCCATCAGGTTGCCAGTCTGATGTCGGCAGCCATTATTGGTGGCTTGCTGTTTCAGTACCCTATTGGGCGCTTGTCGGACAGTCGTGACCGCCGTTTGATTCTGGCCAGTATCTCTGCGCTGGGGGCTGTCATTACCTTGCTGACCTGGCTACTTCCGCTGCCGTATTGGCTGGTACTGGGCAATGTTGCCATCTGGGGCGGCGTGGCGTTTTCACTTTATCCTCTGGCGGTGGCGCATCTGGTGGATAACGTCGACAGCGATGACATTCTGCCCGCCGGTAGCGCCATTTTGCTGGTGTACGGGGTTGGTGCAGCCATTGGCCCAGCGCTGAGTGGTGAAATCATGCAGGCATTTAATGCCTCGGCATTGATGCTGCTGTTCGCCGTTGCTCACAGCAGCTTTGCGGCTTATGCCTTCTACCGCTTACGTAACCCGATTGCTGCGGTCGAGCCGGAATCTCCGGCGGCGTTTGTGCCGATGCTGCGTACCTCACCTGCGGTGCTGGAAATGCACCCGGATGAGTCGCTGCCGGTCAGTGATGATATGAAGGGGACATCTATTTAATCCTGCACGGCTCTGCGCGAGTGTTGCCGTTGTTCAGTGCAAGGCGACGAATGCAGCGAAATGACGAACCTGTCCGGTCGAATCTTTTCAAGTTCGTCAACACAGCACTGGGCGGCGGCAACCCGCGCCCTGCGGGGGCTGCCAGATGATCTCGACTCTGTGTCGCCGACTTTTGACTTGACCCGTCAGGCCTACAAGTCGGCTTCGTGATTCGAAACCATCCGGCAGCCCAGAGTGAGCACCGGATTAAATAGATGTCCCCTGAAGGCTACAAGCGCGAGTGAAAAGTCAGACCCGGCTTCTGAAGAGCTCGGCCGTGAAGAAGCACCCCGTAAAGACGTAGCAGAATCAGACCCTGAGTCTGAACCCGAGTCAGTCGCCACCACCAGCTCCCTGGCCCAAGGTGCACAACCCTGTGCTCACCCCAGTGCTAATGATGAAAAAGCAACATCCATGACGGTTCAGGCGGGTTAAGCCTAATAGTTGCAGCAGCAGTTGCCGTCACAGCACCTGCTTGCTGCATTTGGAACGCCCATTCGTACCACCATGGTGCATCCTGTGTTCGCATTCCCCTCACCTTGGTCCACACACCTGCCCCATATTCTCCCCATATTCGCCCAAGGTCGACAGGTGTCCGCCATGTGTCTTGTGCACTATGCACAAAATAACGACTAACTGTCTGGCAGTTCTCACATCTGTCAGCAGCCTGATCGTCTGACTCTGAATCTGGTACAGGCCTTGCTCTGTAGGGGTTTCCCAGCCAAAACGATCATGGAATCTATGGAGCCCACTATGAACACGTCCGATTACCCGCTCAGCGAAGTGCCCAAAACGGATCGCCGGGGGCTGCTTTCCAGCGCCGCCGTGCTGTTGGGCTTTACCTTCTTCACCGCCACCATGTGGGCCGGTGGCACACTGGGCAGCGCCTTCTCTTTCAGCGAACTGCTGTTGGTAATTCTGGTAGGCAACCTGCTACTTGGCAGCTACGCCTCGGCACTGGCTTACATTGCCTGCAAAAGCGGTCTGAACTCGGTGCTGATGGGACGTTTTTGCTTCGGCGAGAAAGGCAGCAAGCTGTCGGACTTTGTTCTCGGTTTTACCCAAATAGGCTGGTACGCCTGGGGCACAGCTACCATTGCCATTGTGCTGGTTAAGACCACCGGACTACCGTCGGCTCTGGAAATCCCGCTGATGGTGCTGTTCGGGTTTGGTTTCTGCCTCACCGCCATGATTGGTTACAAGGGCCTCGACTGGCTCTCGCGTTTTGCTGTACCGGCCATGATGGTGTTTATTCTGGTCAGCCTCTACGCCGGTCTGATCGATGTTGGCGGCTTCGCTGGTTTAACCTCGCAAACCCCGACCGACAGCATGAGTTTTGCGGCGGCCATTACCGTGGTTATCGGCACCTTCGTCAGCGGCGGCACCCAGGCAACCAACTGGAGCCGGTTTGCCAAAACCCCACGGATTGCAGTGATTGCCACCATGGCGGCCTTTTTCATTGGCAACGGCCTGATGGTACTGACCGGTGCCATGGGCACGCTGATTTATCAGCAGGCCGATATTGTCGATGTGATGATCGCCCAGGGCTTTGTGGTTCTGGCTGTGCTGATGCTGTTTCTGAACATCTGGACCACCCAGGACAACACCATTTACAACTTCGCCGTAGCCGGTTGTAACCTGCTGCGCACCGAAAAGCGCAAGCTGGTCACCATCGCCGGTGCCGCCATTGGCACGGTGCTGGCAATTGGCGGCATGTACAACTTGCTGATTCCGTTTCTGGTGATGCTGGGCACCTTTATTCCACCCATTGGCGGCGTGATCATGGCCGATTTCTGGCTGCGTCATAAGGGCAGCTACCCGACATTGGCCAACGCCCAACTGCCCGACTTCAACTGGTTTGGCCTGGCCTCCTACGCCACTGGCTCTGCCGCTGCCTATTTCTCTCCGGTACTGCCGCCAGTCATTGGCGTGGTGGTGGCAGCGCTTTGCTACGGCGCGCTGCTGAAGCTGCCGCAGAACAGCATTGAAGCGGACGTTGCGGAGGGTTAATGAGCATCAGCTGTGCCGATATTCCACACCTGCCCGGCCTTGGCACTATTCGCCTGAGAGCCGGGTTTCAGGGGGCCAACCGCATTGTGCGCTGGCCCTACATTGCTGAAAACGAAAGCATTACGCCATGGGTCAGCGGTGGCGAACTGGTGTTTGTTACCGGGATCAATTTGCCCCGCAACGAAGACGATTTGTGCCGACTGGTAGAAGAAGGCCACCAGCAGCACATTGCTGGTATCGTGGTACTTACCGGCGAGCAATACATCCGGGAAATTCCCACCAGCGTGCTGGAGCTGGCCAACCGGTTGCAGTTTCCGCTGTTTGAGCAGCCCTACGAACTGAAAATGGTGCTGGTGACCGAAACCATCAGCAACGCCATTGTGCAAGACAACCTGATGGGCCAGTCGGTGAAGCTGTTTCTCAGCAAGCTGATCAACGGCTTTGCAGAAACCCCCGAGCTGATTCACTTGCGCGCCCGGCAGCTTGGTCTGAGTGACCAACGTCCCTACGCCGTGCTAGCAGTGCGTATGGTGATGCCAGCAAGCAATCACCCGGATGAGCAAGCCTTGCTGCTGCAACAACGCCATCATCTGGAGCAGCAACTGACCGACCTGATAAAGCGCCGTCATATCGACTGGCCGGTGCTGGTGCATGAACAGGATCTGCTGACGCTCTGGCCCAGTGATGACCACCGCAGTGCCACCCTTTACGAAGAAATCAGCGACGCGTTTTTGCGCCTGCAACAGCACTCCAATATCTCGCTGTATGCCGGTGTCAGTGATCTACAAGACGCACTGGGGCAGTTGTCGGTGGCGGTCGAACAAGCCCGCCAGTCGGTGCAATTCGCCCTGCAACACCAGCATCAACGGCTGTTTTTCTACGACCAGCTTGGCATCGCCCGATTGTTTGCCGCCATTCCCCAGCGCCAGATGCTGAGCGAGTTCTGCCAGCAACAGCTCGGTGCCCTGTGCTTTTGCCGCGACCAGCAATCACTGCAATTAAAAGAAACCTTGACCCAGTACCTCAACCTGTTTGGCAACCAGCAGCAGGCAGCCGAGGCATTGGGCATTCATCGCAACACCCTGGTGTACCGCCTGAAACGCATCGAAGCCGACACCGGGCTCAGCCTCAAGGACCCGTTCACACGGCTGAACCTGCAAAACGCCCTGCTGATCGAACAAATATTGTTTCAGCACCACAGCATCGATCACCAGACACCTCATTCGACCGGAACCCCAACACCATGAAGATCATCAATGCGCGCCTTCGCAAACAGCCGGACCTGTACACACTGGAAGTTGAAGACGGGCTGTTCAGCGCCATCCGTGCTCAGCAGGGCTATATCGACAGTGCTTCCGTACACAACCCGGCCGACGACCTGATCGACGACATGATTAACGCCGACGGCAAGCTGCTGTGTGCGCCCTTTGTAGAGCCTCACATCCATCTGGATGCCGCGCTAACCGCAGGGGAGCCGAACTGGAACCAGAGCGGTACGCTGTTCGAGGGCATTGAACGCTGGAGCGAGCGCAAGCCGATGCTGAACGAACAGGATATTCGTCAGCGGGTACTGAAAACCGTCGAGCTATTGGTTGCCAACGGCGTCCAGCACATTCGTACCCACGCCGACACCTCCGACCCAACGCTGGTCGGCCTGAAAACCCTGTGTGACCTGCGTGATGAACTAAAAGACCGCATCGATATTCAGGTGGTGGCATTTCCGCAGGACGGCCTGTTGTCGTTTCCCAATGGCTTGCAGCTGATGGAACAGGCGCTCGAATACGGCGCTGACGTGGTCGGCGGTATTCCCCACTTTGAATACACCCGCGAGCTGGGTGAGCAGTCGATGAAAACCGTAATTGAGCTGGCGCTGCGCTACGACCGCCTGGTGGATGTGCATTGCGATGAAATTGACGACCCCAACTCGCGCTTTCTGGAAGTATTGGCCTGCGAAGCCCTGTTCAAGGAACTGGGGCCACGGGTAACGGCCAGCCATACCACCGCCATGCATTCCTACGACAACGCCTACTGCTCCAAGCTGTTCCGCTTGCTGAAGCAGTCGGGCATCAACTTTGTCAGCTGCCCCACCGAAAGCATTCATTTGCAGGGCCGCTTCGACAGCTACCCCAAACGCCGAGGACTAACACGCGTTAAAGAACTCAACGAAGCCGGTATTAACGTTTGCTTTGCCGAAGATTCAATCTTCGATCCCTGGTATTCGCTGGGCAACGGCAAACTGTTGCGCAGCCTCGATTTTGGCCTGCACATCTGCCAGATGATGGGCTACAAGGATTTTCAGAGTGCCCTTGATTTAATCACCGACAACGGCGCCAGAACCCTCAACATTACCGATGGCTACGGCATTGAAACCGGCAAGCCAGCGAGTTTTATTTTGCTGGAAGGCGAGGATGACTACAGTGTGCTGCGTAATCAGGGCGAGGTACTGCTGTCGGTTCGACAAGGGGAAATTCTGATGCAACGGCAACCGGCCCGCGTGGTGTTTAACAGGTTGGCGCACTGATTGGCTGAGAGACTGAAAGGGTGATTGCTTAACCAAAAAAGCCGAAGCTTATGCTTCGGCTTTTGTCTTTTCTGGTGTTTGAAAGCCTGAAAACCGCTCAAAGCCCTCGGGGATTCATCAACTCATCCACCGGATAGCCTTTGAATTTCTTGCTTTCTTTCAGAATCACATGGGTATTGATGTTGCTGATTTCCGGACACATCTGGATCAGCGAGTTACTCAGCTCCATGTAACGCGTCATGTGCGAACAAATAAACCGCACAATAAAGTCACAGCCGCCGCTCACCGTCCAGGCTTCCATCACTTCCGGAATTGCTTCGATGCGCTGTTCCAGAAAGCGGAAAGTGTCTGGCGCATGGCTGCCTAATGAAATGGTAGCAATGCACTGCACCGGCTGGCACAAACGGTCGATATTGATCATGCCAATAAAGCCGTCAATCCAGCCGTCCTGAATCAGCTTTTGCAGTCGCTGGTGACAGGCACTGGGCGACAGGTTGACCTTGGCAGCCAACTCCTTGTTGGTAATACGTCCGTCATCCTGCAAGGCTTGCAGCATGCGTAAATCCAGTCTGTCCAGTTCACTTGCCCGTCTCACCGGCAACCTCGCTTTGGTTAAATGTTATTCAAGAACCTGCTGAATGGCAGCGACCAGCGCATCCACCAGCTGGTCAATTTCGGCCTTGGTGATCACCAACGGCGGCGAAATCGCCAACGCGCCCACGCTTGGCAGCGGACGCACAATAACACCCTGCTTACGTACCACCTGACTCACTTTCAGTGGCCATTTATCGGCCGGGTTCGGCAGGGTTTTGCTGGTTTTATCGGCCACCAGCTGCACCCCGGCCAACAAGCCGCGACCACGAATTTCGCCAACGTTAGCCAGCGTCAGAACGCGCTCACGCAGCTGTTGGTGCAAGTAAGCACCGTGTTCCGCCGCTTGCTCTACCAGCCCTTCGCGCTCAATCAACTGCAAGTTGGCCAGTGCCACCGCAGCCCCCACCGGATGACCGGAATAGGTGTAGCCGTGAGAGAACGCGCCATAAACGTCGGAACCCTGCTTCAACACCTGCCATACCGCATTCGATACAAACGCGGCAGACATTGGGAAGTAGCCACTGGTCAGGCCTTTGGCGGAGCTCATCATGTCTGGCTCGAACCCCAACTGGGTGGAACCAAACCAGCTGCCCAAACGGCCATAACCGCACACCACCTCGTCTGCCACCAACAGGATGTCGTTCTGGCTCAGCAAGGCTTTCAAAGCCGGATAATATCCGGCTGGTGGCTCAATAATACCACCGGCAGCATGAATCGGTTCGGCAAAGAAAGCGGCGATGTTATCGGCACCGTGCTCGTCAATCAGGCTTTCAACGGCCTTGATCAGGCGCTGGCAAAATTCTGCTTCGGACTCATCAGGCAGGGCACGAGTGTAATAGTGAGGGCACTCTGTACGCAAAACAAAATCCTGCGGCAGAGGGTAACCTTTATGAAAACCACCCAATCCGGTCAAACTGGCGGTGCTGATGGACGTGCCGTGGTAGGCCTGCTCGCGAGCAATCACCTTGATTTTGTTCGGCTTGCCGCGCAGCGCATGGTAATGCCAGGCGATTTTAATCAGGGTGTCGTTGGCGTCACTGCCGCCAGAACCGAAGAACACCCGGCCGTCCCGCAAGGAAGGCGGCGCAATCGACAGCAGTTTGTCCGCCAGCGCCACCTGCCATGGGTTCGAGGCGTTGCTGAAGGTGTGGTAATAAGCCAGCTGATCGGCCGCTTGCTTCATCGCCTCGGTGAGTTCCTCGCGGCCATAACCGGCATTCACACACCACAAACCACCCACCGCATCCAGCAGCGCCGTGGTTTCGCCTCCGGCTCCGGCTTCCAGCCGTGCTTCAAACACCGTAGAGCCCTTGCCACCCACCATCATGCTGGGGCCATTGGCCTCAAGTGCCGTAATGGACGACGCCGGGTGCAGCATCACATCGTGGTCCTGTGCCGCCAGCGCAGCGGTATCAAAAGCGCCAGCCTCAATGCTCTTGGCGGCTGGGGACGCAGTTGCAGCGGCCGTTTCGGTTTGGCCTGATGGGGAATGGTTGCTCATACGGATACTCTCCTCCTGCCCGGCGATTCCAGCGCCGGACATCTCGGTCTTTGTGTCCTTTCAGTGTATGAATAACCGAAAAAATTTAATCCGGTTGTTTTGCAAAACCCTGATATTTTGTTCGTTCACAAAACTTCAAAAACCGCATCAAACCCCATAAATAAGGGCTTTAAAGGCATTTCAGAACCACCAAAAACCTTTCAGAACTTTATTCGGCTTTTAAGCCACAACTACGCATCACATTCGTTCGGCACTGAACCAAACTGAGATCAACTGAATCGGGAACACGTGTCATCGAAGCCATGAAGCAACCGTCAACATCCCTTACATCACCAGCACGCTCAGCCGCCCATACAAGCCTGATGAGCCAACTGGAAGCCCGCGCCGAACAGATGGTTCAGCAGACCATTGAACTGTGCGACATCAACTCCGGCAGCTACAACCTGACCGGTATTCGGCAGGTACAGGCCCACTTCAAGGCGCTGTTCGCTCCGCTGGCGGACGACTACCGCGAGATTGAGCTGGGCCCGCTGGAGCGCGTCACCGATAACGCCGAAGTCAGCCAGTTGCCATTGGCTCCTATGCAAGTATTCCAAAGCCGACCGCAAGCACCTTTGCAGTTGCTGTTCACCGGCCACAGCGACACCGTGTTTCCCAAAGACTGCAATTTCCAGCAGTGCTGGACTGACGGCAACCTGCTGCGCGGCCCCGGCACCGCCGATATGAAAGGCGGGCTGGTACTGGTCTCCGAAGTGCTGAGCTGGCTTAACCACTCTGAACTGAAAGACGAGGTTGGCTTTACCGTAGCGATTTCTCCGGATGAAGAAATCGGCTCACCCTGCTCCGGCCCGGTGCTGGCGCAGCTGGCCAAACACACGCTCGACAACAGCCAGTTCGCCATTGGCATGACCTACGAACCGGCGCTGGAAGACGGCACCCTGGCCGGGGCTCGCAAAGGCAGTGGTAACTTCTCGATCACAGCCAAAGGCAAAAGCACCCACGCCGGACGCGCGTTTTTTGAAGGCCGCAATGCCGTCGCCGCCATCGCCCGGGTTGCCCACGAGCTGGCGCAACTGAGCGACGAAGCCGCGGGCCTGAGCGTCAACATTGGCCAGATTCTCGGTGGCGGTGCGGTGAATATCGTCCCCGACACCTGTGTATGCCGCTTTAATGTACGGGTGAAAGAACCCGAACAGCAGCAGTATCTGCTCGATCAGGCCGAGCAAATTTTACAGCAAGCAAGCGCAGATACCGGCGTGGAATTGCAGCTGCACGGCCACTTCAACCGACCGCCAAAGCCAATGACCGAACGCCAGCTGGCGCTGTTCAACCTGCTGAAGCAGTGCGGCACCCAACTGGGACTGGACATTCAATGGCGCGCCACCGGTGGCTGCTGTGAGGGCAATAATCTGGCAGCGGCTGGTTTGATCAACATCGATACCCTTGGCGTACGCGGTGCCAACATTCATACCGACCAGGAATTTGCCTGCCTCGACAGCTTTACTGAACGAACTGCTCTGTCGATTGTGCTGATTCAAACACTTCATCAACATCTGAAAGAGGGCCAACTGCCATGTTGATCATTCGCCCTATGCAACCCGGCGATCTCGATGACCTGATGGCATTGGCCAAAGCCGCCGGTCAGGGCATGACCTCCTTGCCGGAAGACCCGGAAGCCCTACTGGCACGCATCAACCGCTCCTGCGAAAGCTTTGAACGCAGCCAGCGTCACCACGACGACTTCTTCTTTCTAGCGATGGAAGACACTGCCAAACAGAAAGTCGTCGGCTGTGCCGGTGTCTATGCCATGACCGGCGCACGGCAGGCGTTTTACGCCTACCGCATGATGACCACCACGCACTTTTCGCATTCGCTCAATCGTCAGGTGCGTAGCGACATGCTGCACCTCACCAACGATTACACCGATTGCTCCGAAGTGGGGTCACTGTTCCTCGACCCGGCCTAT
Source organism: Oceanobacter sp. ABM4_470 (assembly GCF_056158645.1). Lineage (NCBI taxonomy): Bacteria > Pseudomonadati > Pseudomonadota > Gammaproteobacteria > Oceanospirillales > Oceanospirillaceae > Oceanobacter > Oceanobacter sp. ABM4_470. The sequence goes on along the minus strand of NZ_JBSWTR010000001.1, from coordinate 246,889 downwards.
CGCGGCAACGGCCACTGGCTGGCACGCTCGCGCTATTTATTGATGGGACTGTTTCCGGATCGCTTTGCCGAATCCGTGATTGCCGAGATGCGCGGCTGGACCGACGAGGACGGCAACAGCCCGTTCTGGAACGCCATTGGCATGCACTTTTTTGAAATGGAATTCGACGAAGCCGATACCCTCTGCGGCGTTGGTTCCAACCAGTTCATCACCGAACTGATGCCGAAATACCCCATTTACACCAACCTGCTGCCGGAAGATGCCCGCGCCGTGATCGGCCGCCCAGCCGACGCCGGACGCCGCGCTACCCGACTGTTGGAAGAAGAAGGCTTCCGCTACGAAAAAGTGGTCGACATCTTCGATGCCGGCCCGCTGTTGCGCGCCGACCTCAACCACATCGAAACCGTCAAAGCCATCCGTGAGCACAAGGCTCTGGCAGCAGAGTCGTTGAATGATCCAGCCCCGTCGACCCAGGTGATTGCCGCCAATCCGCACTGGAACAACTTCCGGGTGATCTGCACCGAAGCCAACGAAAGCGGCTCCGCCACCACCGCCCACGGTCTGGAACTGACGGGCCCCGCGCTGGATGCCCTGCAAATGCGTTCTGGCGACCGTGTGGCCTGGGTGCCAGCCCGACTGACCAGCAACGTCATCAAGTCACCAGTGTGAGGAAACCACTGCCATGAAAGCCATCATGATCAACAACCAGTGGCAACAGGGTGAAGGCCCCAGCCTGACCTCCCTGAACCCACAAACCGAAGCTCCGGTTTGGCAAAAACAACAGGCCAGCCAGGCACAGGTTGCCCTGGCCGTCGGCGCCGCCCGTACCGCCTTCAAAAGCTGGTCACGCAACAGTGCCGACCAGCGTCGTGCCGTGGTGCGCAAGTTCGCCGAACTGCTGGCCGAACACAAAACCGAACTGGCCACCGTTATTCATCAGGAAACCGGCAAGCCGCAGTGGGAAGCCCTGACCGAAGTGCAGGCGATGATCAACAAGGTCGAAATATCCATCGACGCCGCCCTGCAACGCACCGGCTCCAGCGCCAGCCTGGAACACCATGCTCACGGCGTGATGGCCGTATTCGGTCCTTACAACTTCCCGGGCCACCTGCCCAACGGTCATATAGTTCCAGCCTTGCTGGCGGGCAATACCGTGGTATTCAAACCCAGCGAACTGACCCCATGGGTGGCCGAACGCACCGTGCAGCTTTGGCAAAGCGCAGGCCTGCCCGACGGCGTACTGAATCTGGTGCAAGGCGAAGTCGAAGTCGGCAAGGCACTGTGCGCCCAGGACATCGACGGACTGCTGTTCACCGGCTCCTCCACCACCGGCAAGCTACTACACCAGCAATTTGGTGGCCGCCCGGAAGTAATTCTGGCGCTGGAAATGGGCGGCAATAACCCGCTCATTGTCGACGACAGCCTCAACAGCAACGACATCGGCAAAGCCGCTGACCTGATTATCCGCAGTGCTTTTATCAGTGCCGGACAACGCTGCACCTGTGCCCGTCGCTTGATTCTGGTAGAGAACAACTCAACCACAGCCCTGCTAAATGAACTGAACCAACGCTGCCAACAGCTTGACCTCAGCCAATCAGAAAGCAGCTTTTATGGCCCGGTGATCAGCGCCAAAGCCCGCGATGATTTGCTGAAAGGCCAGCAACTGTTGATTGAACTGGGCGGCAAACCACTGCTGCAATCCAGGCCTCATGGTGAGCAAGGCTATGTGCTGACCCCAGGACTGGTGGATGTAACAGACGTGGTGAACGGAAAGAACAACATCCCCGACGACGAATGGTTCGGACCACTGCTGCAAGTGATTCGGGCATCGAACTTTGAACAAGCGTTAGAGATTGCCAACCGTACCAGATTCGGCCTCGCCGCCGGACTGGTCAGCAACAACAGCGACCACCAACGCGACTTCAAACAAGGCATTCGTGCTGGCGTCATCAGCATCAACCAGCCAACGGCCGGAGCCTCCAGCAAAGTACCGTTCGGCGGTATTGGTGCCAGCGGCAACCACCGCCCCGGCGCCTGGTATGCCGCCGACTACTGCGCCTGGCCACAAGCCATCAGCGCTGCTGGTAGCACCAATGACTACCAACCAGCACCGCTGCCGGGGCTGAAAAGCGAATAAACAGCAACGCAGCCTCGAGGATACCGAGGCCCCATGACCTAAACCCCGAAATTGCGGCTCCAACCATGCGCCTCGAGGTAAGCCAGCCATGGTCCAAATGAACAGGTAATGTGGCCATGGATGGCCACTTAGCCCACTTGAGGCAGGGATGCCGAATGTGGGCGTTACCGTTGTGAATTTGCAGCCATTGCTGAACAGCGAACCGGAAGCGCGAAGGTGGGGTTTGCCCGTCGGCGTGGGGAGGAACTCCCCAAAGAGACATCGGACTCATAAAACTATTTGGCTTGACCGCGCAGCGCCTCAGGGAAAAGAAGTTATCCCCAAGAGGCATGCCCTCCTGAAAAATGGATAAACACATGACCACTACCAACGCCCGCGAAGTCAACTTCGACGGTCTCATCGGCCCAACCCACCACTACGGCGGCCTGGCCTCCGGCAACCTCGCCTCCAGCCGCAACGCCCTGCGCACCTCCAACCCGCGCGAAGCGGCGCTGCAAGGTCTGGAAAAAATGCGCACACTGATCAAGCTGGGCTACACCCAAGGCTTCCTGCCACCGCAGCAGCGCCCAGACCTTTCACTGCTGAGCCAACTCGGTTTCCGCGGTCCTGACGAACACATCATCAGCAGCACCGCCCAACAAGCCCCGGAACTGCTGTCAATGGTGTACTCCGCCTCCAGCATGTGGGCCGCCAACGCCGCTACCGTCACACCGTCTGCTGATAGCAGCGATGGCCGAGTTCACTTCACTCCCGCCAACCTGCTGACCACCGCTCACCGTGCCATCGAACACCCGCAAACCGAGCGCATACTGAGCACCGTGTTTGGCAACAGCGATCACTTTGCCGTGCACAGCGCCGTACCCTCGATTGGCCGTTTTGGTGACGAAGGCGCCGCCAACCACACTCGTTTGTGCAGCAGCTACGGCGACGCCGGTGTTGGCCTTTTTGTATACGGCCGTGACGACCAGACCGACCTCAGCAGCCTGACCTTCCCGGGTCGACAAACCCTTGCCGCCAGCGAAGCCGTCGCGCGCCAGCATGGCACCCAAGCCGCTGTTTACCTGCAACAAGCAGCTCAGGCCATCAACGCTGGCGCTTTCCATAACGACGTTGTCGCCGTCGGTAATGGCCCGCTGCTGATGTACCACCAGCACGCTTACGAAGCACCGGCAGCCGAACGTGCGTTCGACACCCTGCGAGCCTACTTGCCGCTGCAAACCCTCTGCGTTAACGCCGACGAGGTCAGCCTGCAAGACGCCATCAAGTCCTACTTGTTCAACAGCCAGTTACTGGCCTCAGCCGATGGCGACATGAGCAAGATGCGCCTGATTGCACCGTCGGAATGTGAAGAAAATACGGCAGTGCGCCAGTGGATTGAACGCGCGTTACAGGACCACAACCAACCGATTCGTAACGTCGAATTTGTCGACGTTCGCCAGAGCATGAGCAACGGCGGCGGCCCTGCTTGCTTGCGATTGCGCGTGGTACTGACTGACGAACAACTAGCGGCGGTAAACCCGGCCTTCCTGCTGGACGAAGCCAAAATCGATGTACTGCAAGACTGGGTAAAACGTCACTACCGCGACCAGCTCAGTATTGCCGACCTGGCCGATGTGAAGTTCTACCGGGAAGTGATGACCGCACTGGAAGACCTGATCACGGTATTGGGCCTGAAAGGCCAGGCGCTGTATCCGTTTCAGCTAAGCTGATTGACCACGCCCTCCAACACACGTTGGAGGGCGTATTGATCAGTCCCACCGAAGGCCGGATAAGCCTGCGCTACCCAACAAAGTCCAAATAAAACCTCAGTCCGTGTAGGTCGGACAAGCCTGCGCCATCCGACAAGGCCCTGGTGCAAAACAACGTCAGAAAAACCGGCTGTACACCAGGTTCACACCCAAGGCGGTTTTGCGGTCGGTCAGTGGGCTGTCGGTGATGGCTTTGCCGTAGCGGGTGTGGGTCATTTGCAGGCGCAGGCCGCCACCAGCAATTTTCTGATGTGCCAGTGCCAGGCTGACTTGTTGGTTCACTACGCTGTCGGCCTGGTATTCCGGCCGCCAGGAACGGGCTTCCGAACCTTTCACGCCGTAGTAGTAATCAACGTAGTCGCTGCTTTGGAAAATGGCTTTGGCACCCGGTTCCAGTAACAGACTGCCCAGCTTGATTTTGTATTCGGCACCAACGGCGGCTTCGTAACCGTCGTATACCCCCAGCAAATCGTGGGTGGCATTGATGTTCCAGTGCCAGTTGCCGAGGCTTTGATCCAACGACAAACCACCGGCCATGGAATAACCACGATTGTCCATGTCTTGCAGGATCGGGCTGTCGGACTCGTTGTAACCGGCAAACACCGGATTCACCTGCAAGGCGAGGTTGGCGCTGCCGATTCGGGTCAGGTCATAGCGGGCAAACGGACCAAACAAATGAAAGCGCTCACCGTGGTAGGTGATCATCGGAAACGGCACCACCCGGGTATCGAAGTCGGCGTACACGTCCCGCGACGATACCACCCCAATGCCCCAGTTCCATGGCGATGGCTGTGCGCTTGGCTGTGAGTTTGTCTGAGAATCCTCTATCGACTCGTCTGCTGCCGTAGATGTCGACTCTTCTGCGCTGGCCGGCAGTACACACAGTGCGCTGATTCCCACCCCCAAGCCAAGCCCCAGACCGCTAATAAAACGGGGGACACGTGAATACACGGGAGAGTCGGGTTTCAGGTCAGGCATAGAGGCTCCGGATATCGTTGACAAAGCGTTAAGCATTGTGACCGATCCGGCCGGATTGATTTCCCGCTGTTGGTGGAACAATCCATTGTTGAGTGAGTTTTCAGGAACGTGATGAATTGCAAGACAGTGGTGATAAGCGGGTGTCGACGTACCCAGAAGAATTCGTTCGCGAATACATTCGCCCCTACAGTGCATGGCCATATAGCAGCCCGATATAGCAGCCACAGCGCTGTTCACAGCCCAAACAAAAACGGCGGCTCTTGTTTCACTCTCGTTGAACAAGGCCGCCGTTTTCAAAGGCACTATAAATCAGATCAGATCAATTCAGATCGGGCGCTTGGCAAACTGGTATTTGTTCAAGCGGCGCTCCAACAAGCGGAAGCACAGAATCAGCACCGCGGCCATAGCCAGATAGACCATACCGGCGGCGAAGAACATCTCCAGCGGCGTGTAGGTACGGGCGATGATGGTTCGGGCCATGCCTGTCAGATCCAGCAACGTGATGGTGGATGCCAGCGCCGAGCTTTTCAGCATCAGCAGCACTTCGTTGCTGTAGCCCGGCAATACAATGCCTGCCGCACGACGCAGGATAATGCGTTTGATGGTTTGGAACTTGCTCATGCCCAGCGCCATAGCGGCTTCGATTTCGCCTTTCGGCACCGCTTGAATCGCACCACGGATCATTTCCGCGCCATAGGCGGCGGTGTTCAGTGAGAAGGCGATGATGGCGCACCAGTACGGTTCGCGCAGGATTGGCCACAGCGCCGACGATTTCACGGCGTCAAATTGCGAGGCACCGTAGTAAATCAGGAAGATTTGCACCAACAGCGGCGTGCCACGGAAGAAGAAAATATAGGCATACGGCAGTGCCTTGATGGCCATGTTGTCGGACGCACGCATCAATGCCATTGGCACTGCAATCACCAGACCCAGAATGCCGGAAATGGCCACCAGTTCCAGTGTCAGCCAGGCACCGTCGAGCAGTTTCGGGAAGTATTCCCAGATTACACCCCATTCCCAGCTCATACGCGACCTCCACGAAGTTCAGGTTTGCTCATGCGTTCCAGCAAGCCGGTAACCAGCGTGGTGCCGACCGTCAGCAGCAGGTACAGGATGGCGGCTGCAAGGTAGAAATCGAACGGCGATTTGGTAGTGGCTGCACCTACCGATGCCTGACGCATCAGTTCGTTGAGGCCCACCACAGACACCAGCGCGGTGTCTTTCAACAGTACCTGAAACAGGTTACCCAACCCCGGAATGGCCAGACGCCATACCTGCGGCAGAATAATCCGGAAGAAGGTTTGCAGTGGAGTCATGCCCATGGCCTGAGCGGATTCCCACTGGCCCTTGGGCACATCTTGCATGGCCATGCGGAAGACTTCGGTGCTGTAGGCACCAAAGGCAATGGCCAGCGCTGCTACGGCAGCAGCGAACTGCCCAACGTCGATGTATTCGTCGTAACCGAACATGCTGGCGAAGTACATCAGCAGCTGCGAGCCACCGAAATACAGGGTCAGTACCAGCAGCAGTTCCGGAATACCGCGGACGATGGTGGTGTAGGCAGTGGCAATGCCACGTGCTACCCGTGAGGAGGACAGTTTGGCAGTTGCACCAGCCAAGCCGATGATGAGGCCAAAAAACAGGCTAACCAACGCCAGTTTGATGGTCACCCACAGGCCGCTCAGCAGCAGGTCGCCGTAGCCGTGTAGATCCATGAGAATTACCTTGCAGAATGGTCAAACGAACCGGGGCAAATCGTTCGATTTGCCCCGGTGGTGTTCGATCAGTAGATGTCGAACGGGAAGTATTTGGCGTTGATTTCAGCGTACTTGCCGTTGGCACGGATGGCCTTGATGGCTTCGCTGAACTTGCCTGCCAGTTTGTCGCCCTTACGAACGGCAATGGCGATTTCGTCGTTGATGTCGAAGTCTTCGCCCTTGAACTCGAAGCCTTCACCGTCAGCGGTACGCAACCAGTCGTAGGCCGGGAATTTGTCGGACATGATGCCGTCCAGACGACCGCTGGCCAGATCCAGGTAGGCGTTATCCTGGGTGTCATACAGCTTCACGTTTACCACGTCGCTGAAGTTGTCTTCCAGGGACTGACCGGCGATGGTGGCACGCTGGGCACCAATGGTTTTGCCTTTCAGGGATGCCTTGTCAGTGCCCAGGGTTTTGCCTTTAGGACCAACGAAAGCCAGTACGTTGGCGTAGTATTTTTCAGAGAAATCAACCACACGCAGACGCTCGTCAGTGATCGACATGGAAGCGATGATGGCGTCGTACTTGCGGGCACGCAGACCCGGGATGATACCGTCCCAGTCCTGGGCAACGATTTCACAGTCGGCCTTCATTTCCATACACAGGGCTTTGGCAATTTCAACGTCGAAGCCAATCAGGTTGCCCTGGTTGTCCATCATGTTGAACGGTGCGTAGGCGCCTTCGGTAGCGATACGAACTTTGTCACCCGCCATGGCAAACGGTGCGGTGGCGCAGGCTGCCAGCATCACAGCAGTAGCAAACAGTTTCTTCATGATGTTCCTCGTCTTTCTATCGTTGGTCTGTCGTTGGTCGTTTTAAATGTCACCATGGTGACGTATGACGATTGATGGATCGGTCTTTTAGCGGTTGTCTGATCAGCCTTTGTGGCTGGCCATAAACTCTTTGACCCGCTCGGATTTGGGGTTATCGAACACCTGTTCCGGCGGTCCCATTTCCTCAATCTGTCCCTGATGCAGGAACACCACCTGAGTGGACACATCACGAGCAAAGCGCATTTCGTGGGTCACAATCAGCATGGTACGGCCTTCCTCAGCCAGTTCTTTCATAACGGCCAGCACTTCGTTGACCAGTTCCGGGTCGAGTGCGGACGTTGGCTCGTCGAACAACAGTACGTCTGGCTCCATAGCCAGAGTACGGGCGATCGCCACACGCTGCTGCTGACCACCGGACAAATGGGCTGGATACGCGTTTTCCTTACCGGTCAGGCCAACTTTGGCCAACAGCTTAAGAGCACGTTCTTTGGCGTCTTTTTTGGATACTTTCAGCACCTGAACCGGTGCTTCCATGATGTTCTCGAGGATGGTCATGTGTGGCCACAGGTTGAACTGTTGGAACACAAAACCAAGGCGGGAGCGCAGTTGCTCAAGCTGGCGTGGGCTTTCGGCTTCCAGCTCGTTGCCTTTACCGGCTTTCAGCTTGAGTTGCTCGCCACCAATATCAATTTCGCCCTTGCTGGGTTTTTCCAGCAGGTTGATGCAGCGCAACAGGGTACTTTTACCTGAACCACTGGACCCCAGGATGGAGATCACGTCGCCTTTGTTGGCTTTCAGAGTGACCCCTTTGAGCACTTCCAGCTCGCCGTAGGATTTATGGATATCGATCAATTCCAGTGCCAGTGGGGTGTTACTCATTGGGTACCGTCTTTGGTGTAGTTTCTTATAAAGGCGTTCGCGGATGGTCAACGGACAAACGTTGGTTCGTCTGCACAAACACATTCCGAACACTCGTACTGCCCAGTCAACCGTGCAAAAATGCCCGTTTACCGATGTATCAATATGGCCGCGTTGCCGGGCGCTATTTTCTTTGCATTACAGAGGCATGACAACCGTTAACCTGACCGTATGCACCACTTTTTCGGCTGAAATTCGCCCCAACTTCGCTGTTGGCTCACATTTCAGACTATTTTGGCTGGAATTTCAGCGCCATTTGCGATGGTCAAAGCAGTCTATGGAGCCTACCCAGAATTAAATCCGGTTGTTTATTTTGTCGCTGGAATAATCTGCCGCAAATAAGGGAGTACAACCCCGCCTCCAACCACACACACCATGACCGCACGGTCAGATTCTTCAGCATGCAACAGACAAAACAGGGTCGCCAGCGATGAAAGTCGATTGGCCAACTGCTCAAATTGTCACCGGACAGGATTTCGCTAATCGCTTCGTCAATAGCACACCATTCGGGCCATCTCGGCTTTCAGAAACTCCAAAGTTGCCAATGTCGGCCAATTGAACCGTTCCATTCAAACATCGCCGACAACCAGCCAGCGTCTGGTTCATGCTGTATTTCATGCTCTATCAAAACCACCGCATAGAGGAGAACCAAAGATGTTGCCCATGATTGTACCGGTGGGGTCGCTGCTGTTGGGCGTCTCGCTGTTGCTGTTCGGAAACGGACTGCTGAACACCCTGCTGGCCTTGCGGGGCGGTATGGAAGGCTACAGTGACAGCCTGATTGGCTACATCATGTCGGGCTACTTTGTGGGTTTCTTCGTCGGCTTCTATGCCGGCATTCCCATGCTCAGACGCATTGGCCATATCCGTGCCTTTGCGCTCTGCGCGGCGATTTCAGCAGCGGTGGTTTTGACCCACGTATTGCTGGTGAATCCTTACAGCTGGATGCTGCTGCGTGTGGTCACCGGAGCCGTACTGGTGATTCTGTACACCATCATTGAAAGCTGGCTTAACGACGTCACCCCCGCCGAAAAACGCGGCCAGGTGTTTGCCGTGTACATGGCGGTTAACCTGGGCTCGCTGGCGCTGACCCAGCAGCTGTTGCAACTCGACAGCCCGATGAATTTCACCCTCTTTGCGTTGGCAGCCATGCTGGTGTGCATCAGCCTGGTGCCCATTCCCTGGACCCGGCTGGCGCAGCCGTCGGTGGCTGAGGTCAAACGGTTTTCACTGCGCAAGCTGCTGAAAATTGCCCCCATTGCTGTTGCAGGCGGGGTTTTATCGGGCCTTGCCATGGGGGCCTTCTGGGGCCTGATGCCGGTATATGGCCAGCGTATTGGCCTGGAAAGCGGTCAGGTGGCCACGCTGATGTCGGCCTCTATTGTGGGTGGTGCCTTGTTCCAGTACCCATTGGGCCGCTACTCCGACAAGCACGACCGCCGCTGGGTACTGGGCATTACCGCCGCCGTCGGGTTCGGCATTGCACTGGTGTCGTGGATGCTGCCAACGCCCTACTGGCTGGTGCTGTTGAGCATGGCCCTGTGGGGCGGCGCGGCGTTTGCCATTTATCCGGTGTCGGTTGCCCATCTGGTCGATCATATTGATCACCGCGATATTTTGCCCGCGGGCAGCGCCTTGTTGCTGCTGCATGGCATGGGGGCAGCCATTGGACCTGCGTTGGCCGGCACACTGATGGAATGGACCTCTGCCTCCACCTTGCTGCTGTACTTTGCATTGGCCCACGGCCTGATTGCTCTTTATGTGGGCTTCAAACTTACCCGCCCGGCCGCCATTGCCGAGCCAGAGCCGGAATCCACCAGCCACTTTGTACCCATGGTGCGTACCACACCGGCGGTGCTGGAAATGATTCCTGAAGAAGATACGGAGACGGCCAACGACGCGGAAACAGATTCAGGCGCTTCAGGCCAGTCAGGCTCCGCCGAGCACAGGGCAGCGAATGACGACAGCCACAAAGCAGACATTGATAGCCAATCGCTATCGAATTCTGAAAATAACTCAGGTAAGGTAAATAAACGATCAGAAAGCACTCAGCACGAGGAACATCTTCCTCCGTTGGGATTCTGACTTTCACAGCGTCCGCTTGTCCTCCATGGACTCTGACAGCGGCATCCACCAGCCCGCAGCCTTGCTTCCAGGGTTGCGAGTGCAGGCCCCTCAATGACGAGAGGCCCTAACCGTCAATCGGAACCGCCCGTGGTCAACACGGAACCAGTTCCGGAAGGAGATAGAATCCGATGTTACTTGCAACAGACCTTGATGGAACCTTGCTCGCAGGCTCTCAAGAGGCCCGTTACCAGCTTTACCAACTGATCAGCCACCACCCGCACATCCAGCTAGCCTACGTGACCGGCCGTGGTCTGGAAATGGTCATTCCGCTGTTGTCCGACCCGTCTCTGCCAAAGCCCGACTACATCATCTGTGATGTGGGTGCGACCATTGTTGACGGTGACACCCTGCAACCCATCGGCGATATTCAGGCCGAAATTGAACAGAACTGGCCCGGTGAAGTGGCCGTTGCCAGCGCGTTGGATGCCTTCCCCAACCTTATTCGTCAGGACGTGCCGCAAGAGCGCCGCTGCTCGTACGATTGCCAACCTGAAGAAGTCACCGATGAGGTTCGTGAAGTCATCAGCAAGCTCGGTTGCGACCTGCTGTATTCCTATCATCAATATCTCGACATTCTGCCGCGTGGCGTGAACAAGGGCACCACCCTGCAATCGTTGATCGACCATCTTGGGCTGGCCCAGAACGAAGTATTGATTGCAGGCGACAGCTTGAACGACCTGGCCATGCTGTCGCTGGATTACCCGGCCGTCTGCGTGGGCGGTTCTGAAGACCGTTTGCTGGAGCAGACCGAGCGCGAATCGCTGATTTACCACGCCAACGAAATCGGCGCAGGTGGCATTATTGAAGCCTTTAATCAGTACGGTTTTCTGGGCGAGCAAGGCGTCGCTCACGAAACCCGTGACGACGTTCAGCCGGGCAAATCTGATCTAGTGGTGGTCTATCACCGTTTACCCTTTGAAGAATCGGTCGAAAACGGCGCGGTTGTAGAGCGCCAGCCGTCATCGCCAAACGGCATTATTCCAACCCTGCTGAGCTTTTTTGGCGATGGCAAAACCGGCTCCTGGGTGGCCTGGTCGAGCGTTAGCCCATCAACGCCGGGCTACAAGACCCGCTCATCGGTCGACAAGGTCAAATACCCGAATCTGGCGGTTGCCCGGGTTAACCTGAGCAAGCAGGAAGTGGATATCTTCTACAAGAAATTCTCCAAGGAGGCTTTCTGGCCAACCCTGCATACCTTCTGGGAGCGTGCGACCTTCCTTGAAGAAGACTGGCAGGTATTCCTGAAAGTAAACAAGAAGTTTGCCGAACAAACCGCACAAGAAGCGGCAGAAAACGCCACCGTCTGGATTCACGACTACAACCTCTGGATGGTGCCTGCCTACCTGCGCGAAATGCGCCCGGACCTGACCATTGCCTTTTTCCACCACACCTACTTCCCGTCGGCGGACGTATTCAACGTGGTGCCGTGGCGCAAAGAGATCATCGGCAGTCTGCTGCAATGCGATTTTGTCGGCTTCCATATTCCACGTCAGTCAGAGAACTTTATCGACGTCGCCCGTGGTGTGACGCCGCTGAAAGTGATCGAACGCACCAACTGCGCACCGCGCTTCCTGACCTACGGCTGTGCGGTGGGACTTGAGGAAATGACGTCAGTGATTGAAGTGAATGGTCGTCGTATTCATCTGGGGGCACATCCGGTGGGGCTGGATTTGGGCCGTATCACCCACTCCCTCGACGACCCGGCGATTCAGAAGCAAATTGAAAACCTGAAGTCCGAACTGGAAGGCACCAAGGTGCTGCTGTCGGTTGAGCGACTGGACTACACCAAGGGCATTCTGGAAAAACTGCAAGCCTTTGAGCGCTTGCTGGACGAACACCCGGAGCTGATTGGCGAGGTTACGCTGATCACTGTGTGTGTGCCTGCGGCCAAGGAAATGACGATTTACGCCGAGCTGCAAACCGAAATTGAACAGGCGGTTGGTCGTATCAATGGTCGTTTTGCTCAGGTTGGCTGGATGCCGCTGCAGTTCTTCTTCCGCAAGGTGCCGTTTGAACAGTTGGTGGCCTACTATGCCGTCGCCGATGTGATGTGGATTACGCCACTGCGCGACGGTCTGAATCTGGTGGCCAAGGAATACGTGGCAACCCAGGGCATGATTGACGGTGACGGCGTGCTGGTGCTGTCGGAGTTTGCCGGTGCTGCCGCCGAGTTGAAAGGCGCGGTGCTGACCAACCCACATTCACCCCACGAGCTGGCCGATTCGGCCTGGCAGGGCCTCACCATGGACAAGGGCGAAGCCAAGGCCCGCCTGCGCGACGCCTATGACGCGGTGCAGTATTACGACATCGACCACTGGGGCAAGGATTTCCTCGATGCCGTCGAACGGGCTCGACAGTCCAATCTGGCCGTTCAGCATGCGCAAATGCGCACCGCAGACAAGCCGTCGGAAACCCTGTCCTGATCCCTGGCCCCGGAACAGGCATTAACCAAAAACAAACAGGCCAGCGTAATGCTGGCCTGTTTGTTTGGGTTTTCGGTATGGGTTATCTGTATGGGCTGCCTGTTTAAATCACCTGTCAGGATCAGCCTGTTATCAACCCGATCACTGGCTGATCAGGAAATGCTGGCGGTAATGCTTGAGTTCGTTGATCGACTCACGAATGTCATCCAGCGCCTGATGCGTGCCGGTTTTGGTGAACGATGACACCACCGCCGGGTTCCAGCGCTTGGCCAGCTCTTTAAGTGTGCTGACGTCGATGTTGCGGTAATGAAAGAAGGCTTCCAGCTCCGGCATGTATTTCACCAGAAAACGACGGTCCTGATGGATGCTGTTGCCGCACAGTGGCGAGGTGCCTGCTTTCACGTGTTGTTTGAGAAACGCCAGGGTTTCCAGCTCGGCGGCACGGCAGTTGAATTGACTGTCCTTGACTCGCTGGGTCAGACCCGAATTGCCGTGGGTACGGGTGTTCCACTCGTCCATGGCGTCCAACAGAATGTCCGGCTGTTTGATGGCCATCACTGGCCCTTCGGCAATCACATTCATATTGCTGTCGGTGACGATGGTGGCGATTTCAATAATCACATCACGCTCTGGCTCCAGACCGGTCATTTCCAGATCCATCCACACCAGATTGTCTTGCTGACTCATGTTTCTTTCCCGTTGAGGTTTGCTGAAATTCTAGCGGCTAACGGCCCGAGGTGGGAGGGTCAGAGCCTGGTTATAAATCCACATAAATACTAATGAGATTTCTAACACCCCTTATTTTGTGAACCAGTTCCGATTATATTGTCCGACAATCACTATATTTCTGGCCCCTCAGTCAGCTGTTGAAAGAGTTTCGTTTTGACCCGAAAGTCCCTCGCCTTGCCCGACCAGCAGTGCAGCAGCAATCAGGCAACCTATGAAGAACTCGACAAAATCCACCGCAAAAGTGTGCTGATCGCGGTACTGGATGCTCCCGGCATGATGCTGGTGGCGTTTGGATTTTTTGGCCGTTTCAGCCCTTATAGCCGGGATGTCCATCCGCTGCTATCCAACCCTGAAGTGAACATCAGCATGATTGCCGCAGGCTCGGTCTGGATGCTGTTATGTGCCAGTGGCTTGCTGATGCTGGGGTCACAGCGCCGTCGTCTGCAGCGCCAGCTGACCGATGTGAGCGGTTCTACTGCGGCGCTGTAATATCCTCCTCCCCACTTGCGCCCTTGCTGACCAAACCGGAGAATAGCGGCCTTCGTTGAATTCAGAGAGTCGCATGGCCAAACGCAAGCTCACCAAAAAACAAACCTGGCGCATCGCCAAGATCCAGGAAGAAAAAGCCAAACGGGCCGAGCAGAAGGAAGCCGAAATTTCCGATCAGCTTAGCGCCGGTGAGCTGGGCGATGAAATTCATGGCCAGGTGATCGCGCACTTTGGCTCGCAGGTTGAACTTGAAGACCGCGACCGTAATTCCTACCGCTGCTTTATGCGTTCCAACCTTGGGCCGCTGGTAACTGGCGACATGGTAGTGTTTCGCCCCGGTGCGGAAAACGACAAGGGCATTCGTCAGGGGGTGGTTGAAACCCGACTCGACCGCGAATCCGAACTGTCGCGCCCGAATCCCTACAACGAAATCAAACCCGTTGCTGCCAACATCGATTTTATTGTGCTGGTGGTCGCGCCTGAGCCTCACGCCCACGCCAACCTGATTGACCGCTACCTGGTCGCCTGTGAAAACTGCCACATTGAGCCCATCATCCTGCTCAACAAGGTCGACCTGCTGGACGACCTCAGCCGTTTCCACCTGTACCCTCTGCTGGAGCGTTACCACGATCTGGGCTATCAGATTTTGCAGGTCAGCGCCAAAGACCCGGATAGCCTCGGCGACCTGAAAGACTTCCTCAACGACCGGGTCAGTGTGTTTGTTGGCCAATCCGGGGTAGGCAAATCGTCCCTGATCGACACCCTGCTGCCAGACGTCGAACTGAAAGTTGGCGCCTTGTCTGAAAACACCCGCAAGGGCAAACACACCACCACCACCGCCCGCTTGTACCACTTCCCGGCCGGTGGCGATTTGATCGATTCCCCCGGAATCCGTGAATTTGGCCTCTGGCATATGAGCGAAGACGAAGTGCTGTACGGATTCCGTGAATTGCGAGATCTGGCGGGCCACTGCCGCTTCCGCGACTGCCGCCACGAAAGTGAGCCGGGCTGCGCTTTAATAGAAGCGGTGGATAACGACGAAGTAACGCCAGAACGTTTTGTCAGCTACAAACGGATTCTGGAAACCCTGTCCGAGTTATAGGCCCAGCCGCTACTCGTAAAGATTGGGCGGATTATCGTACTGGTTATCCGGCCGATCGCGGTTTTGCTGCACCCGGCCAACGTCTGAATCCGCCCGTCCGGCTGCGTTTTCTGTTTGTTGGGCGCGGCGATCTTCATCCTGCTGCTGTTCAAAGTAGTCCAGTTCCTGCTCACGTTTTTCCGCTTTCGGCCGCAACAGCAGCAAGCCAATACGGCGATTGACCGCTGCGGTCGGGTCATCCGGATTGTATGGCGTGGTGTCGCCCATCCCCACAACCCGGGCAATCTGCTGGTTTTCCACCCCGGCTTCAACCAGAGCAAAACGGGCGGCGTCTGCCCGTGCGGCCGACAGCAGCCAGTTTCCGTTGTCTTCCGCCAGACCACTGGGATTGTTCGGCATGGCGTCAGTGTGTCCCGTCACCGATATCGACAAGCTCGACTGCGCCAGCGTTGGAGCCAGTTCCCACAGAATGTCTTCGGTGTAATAGGTCAACCGGGCGCTGCCGGTTTCGAACATGGGCCGCTCGCGGCGGTCGACGATTTGCAGCCGCAAGCCTTCGGTGGTCATGTCCAGCATGATCTGGTTTTTGAAGGGGCTGAGTGTCGGACTGGCGATGATCAACTCTTCCAGCATCTGTTCCAGATGCTCCAGCTGATCCTGATCCTCACCGTCGCTGCTGCGCGGATTGGCTTGCAAATCGACCATCGGGTCCG
Source organism: Oceanobacter sp. ABM4_470 (assembly GCF_056158645.1). Classification (NCBI taxonomy): domain Bacteria; kingdom Pseudomonadati; phylum Pseudomonadota; class Gammaproteobacteria; order Oceanospirillales; family Oceanospirillaceae; genus Oceanobacter; species Oceanobacter sp. ABM4_470. The sequence continues at coordinate 230,992 of NZ_JBSWTR010000001.1, read as the reverse complement.
ACGCTCCATCCTGACCGACATTGGCCTGAATCGACGGCGAGCCGCCCAGATCAATAGGCGTCGCAGACGGTGCCAAACGGCCATCTTCAAAAGCACGGGGGTCCTGAAAGTAGCCGGAAATGGCTTTGCGTTCGTCTTCGGTAGAGTTGTTGATGATCCAAAGCACCAGAAACAGCGCCATCAGCGCCAGCGCGAAATCCGCCATCGCCACTTTCCAGGCGCCGCCATGATCTTCGTGACGAACACGGCCACCCCGTCGAATAACAATGGGCGGCTGTGGACCGAGATTCTCCATCAGCGGCCTCTCAAACGGCCGTCCAGCTCACTGAAGCTGGGGCGGCTATGAGCAAACAGCGCCTTACGACCAAACTCCACCGCCAGCTGCGGCTGCAAGCCATGCAAGGAAGCAATGATGGCGGCTTTGGCGGCGTCGTACAGACGAATTTCATCTTCGGCCAGATGCTTCATTTTGGCAGCCAGCGGCCCCACCAAACCATAAGACAGCAGCACCCCAGAAAACGTACCGACCAGGGCCGCCGCCACATGAGCACCAATTTCGGTAATGTCGCCACCAATGGCGCCCATGGTGATCACAATGCCGAGCACCGCGGCCACAATACCAAAGCCCGGCAGCGCATCGGCGACCTTGCCGAGCGCACCGGCGGGTTGTTCCAGCTCGTGCAGGCGCGTATCAATCTCATGGTCCATCAGGCCTTCCAGCTCGTAGGCGCTGAGGTTGCCGACCACAATGATGCGAAAATAGTCGGCAATAAAATTCGCCAGTTCGGCGTTCTTCTGAACACTGGGGTAACGGGCGAACAAGGCACTCGACTGCGGGTTATCGATGTCGTCCTCAATCGACATCATGCCTTCCCGGCGCGATTTGCCGAGGATGTCGTAAATCAGTGCCAGCACTTCCATTTCGCGCACCTTGTGATGTCGCGCTCCCATGATGGCCTGCGGGATTTGCGCCATGCTGCGGGAAACCACAGCCCAGGGGTTGGAAATCAGAAACGCCCCCACTGCCGCACCGACAATGATGAGAATTTCGAACGGCTGCCATAAGGCCAATAGCTGGCCATGGGACATCACAAACCCATACAGCACGCTTCCAAATACGATGATGACTCCTAGCAAAAACAACATGCTGGCGGGCGCCCCCTGCTCTCGATGAGAAATTCCTGTCTATAGTTAAGGACACGACTCACGTTTACTCAAATACGGACATGAAACCAGACCTCCGAACATTCACTTCGCTGCCGTTTGGCAAGCAGGATTGGGACGCCGTTCTCAAAACCAACAGCCTGCCGATACTGGAAGAAACCCGGTCGCGGCTGCACACCCTGCTGCGCGACAAACAGGTGAATTTCAACGATCTGGCCCCCGAGGTAGAGAAAGACCCGGCGCTGTGTCTGCAAATCCAGCGTCTGGCGGTACAACTGAACCCGGAAGCCATTCAGCAGATCAGCGGCGCGGCCAATTGTTTGTCCTTGCTGGGCATGCAGGAGCTGGTGCGACTGGTGAAACAACTGCCGGTGGTGTCTGCCAGCAGCGAAGTCCCGGCAGAACAGGCGTACCGCGCCGCACTGATTACTTCCAGCATGGCCGGCACCATTGCCGCCGTGATGACACACCACAAAGGCAACAACAGCGAACACTACGCCCGCTGGGGCGCCATGATGGTGTTTGCGCCACTGTGGCCCTGGCTGCTACAACAGCCGCAAGCCCGCAACCTGCTGTATTACGTTTCCCGCGGGCTCGAAATCCAGGCCGCGCTGCAACAGGTTTGGGGAACCGACATGAAACCCTGGCACCAGCTGGTTAGCCGCTTTGCGCTGCCGCCACTGGCCCGCGACGCCTGGAATCCAACCAAACAGCCAACAGCAGCACAGTGGTCCATGCTGCGCCGCTACGACCCATGGGATCTGGAAAAAGAAAAAGGCCGGCCGTTGCTGCACTTGTGCCAGCGCCCGGAAATCACCCCGGTGATGGCCAACAGCCTGGCCTGGCACCTGCACATTAATCCGTACGGCAAACGCAGCCAGCGCTGGATTCAGATCATCAGCCACTGGCTCAGCAAATCCGCCGACGTGCTGATTCCACGGGTGCGTGAAACCCAGTTCAACACCGCACACCACCAGCATTCCGCCTACTCCACCGGCATTCATGCCCTGTTATCGCCAGTGGCTCCGGCGTTCAGTGACTTGCTGTACCCATGGCTGGAAGAAGATGGCAGCGAAGCCCCGGAGCAGAAAAATTTCGAGCCACAAATCACCGCATCGAATGCGGCAACAGATGCCACAGGTATTCGTCCGCTGTCCGAGGCTCAGGATTTGCCTACTCAAGACATTCAAACCCAGGACGAGCTTCAAACCCCAGACCTTCCAACAGAAAATCTCCAGGCAGAAAGCCTGCCTGCCGACATCAACGAGAACGCCGCAGAACTGGAAGCCGAACGACACCAGCAAGCCTTTAACGTTCTGCAAAGCCGACTGGAACAGGACGCCACCAGTTTTGGCGACTGGAACACCCTGATGACCAGTCTGCTGGAAGGTATCCACGACGACATCGGCCTGCCGTTTGCCGCCGTGCTGTTACCCAACCGCGAAAAATCCGCCATTCGTATGCTGTATCAACGGGGCCTAGATGACGATCACCCGTTAATCGGCATCCAGACCCGCCTGCAACCCAACAACCTGTTCACCAAGCTGATGCAGCGCAGTGCCGCCATCGCCGTGCATGCCGCCAATCGTGATAATGTTCTTGGCGGCTTGCCCATGAACATCGCGGAACGGTTGCCGTCGTTCTTTATGGCCATGTCAGTCAGTGCCGGCAGCAAGCCTATTGGGATAGTCATCGCCGGTATCACCGACATTGCTCAACCTTTGCCGGACAAACATCAATATCAGCAATTCAAACAGCTGTGTCACAGCGCCTCCCATGGACTGGCGGCCCTGAAACAGGCCTCCCTGAAGAAACAGCAAGCCACCAGCCACTGACAGAACAGTCCGGCTTGGATACACTGCTGGTTTGTTACACGTTTCCGGAGTTCTCTGTTCATGTCCCAGACGCCAAGCCTGCCGCTGCTGTTGGAAGTGGAAGACCTTGCCCCGCAATTGCCGCTTTCCAATGTGTTGATCATTGACCAGAGCAAGCTCGACAGCTACCTGCAACACCATGTGCCCGGAGCCGTACATCTGGACTTCAAACGCCTGCAACTGGGCGTCAAGCCAACCCCGGGCGCATTGCCGTCGCTGCAGCAGCTGTCCGACGTATTCAGCGAGCTGGGGCTGACCCCGGATACCCATGTAATCGCCTACGACGACGAAGGTGGCGGCTGGGCTGGTCGCCTGATCTGGGCGCTGGACATGATTGGCCACCACCACTACAGCTACCTGAATGGCGGCATTCACGCCTGGCTGGCAGCAGGTTTGACCACCGACAGCGGCCAGCAGCTGCCAACCGCCAGTGACTATCAGGTTAACGAACTGCAAACCGGCTTCTCACTCAGCAAGCAAGACATCCTCGACCGACTGGGCAATGACGATTTCATCGTCTGGGACGCCCGTTCAGAGCAGGAATACACCGGCGAAAAAGTCGTCTCTGCTCGCGGTGGCCACATTCCAGGCGCGGTAAACTACGAATGGACCCGCGGCATGGACAAGCAACGCCACTTGCGCATCCAGAACCTCGATGAGTTCCGTCAGATACTGACTGACATGGGCGTCACCGCCGACAAGGAAATTGCCACCCACTGCCAAAGCCATCACCGCTCCGGCTATACCTATCTGGTGGGCAAGATTCTGGGCCTCAACATCAAGGCCTACGCAGGCAGCTGGGCGGAATGGGGCAACGATCCAGACGTTCCGGTGGTTGAAGGCCCAAGCCCTCGCGGCTGATGTTTATTGCCATGGTGGCCAGCTTCACAGGGCCGTCCTAAAGAACACGTTATTCGGAGAACCTTTCTTTTGTTGAAAGATGACTTTTTTATCGCCAGCCAATACATCCTGCCACATCACCTGCTGTCTCGCGTGGTGGGCAAACTGGCTTCCTGCGAAAACCGCTGGGTCAAAAACCAGCTGATCCAACGCTTTATGCGTCAGTACGGTGTGCAACTGGACGAAGCCGTTCACCAGCACCCGCAGGACTACAAAAGCTTCAACGACTTTTTCACCCGTGCACTGCTGCCGGATGCTCGTCCACTGGACGAACGCGCCGACAGTCTGCTGAGCCCGTGTGATGGGGCGGTTTCGCAAATTGGCCACATCCAGCGCGGCAAGATTTTCCAGGCTAAAGGCCAGGAGTTCTCACTGACCGAACTGCTGGGCGGCGACCGTGACCGTGCCGAGCCATTTGTTGGCGGCAAATTTGCCACCCTGTACCTGTCGCCAAAGGACTACCACCGCGTTCATATGCCAATGGCAGGCACCCTGAAAGAAATGGTGTACGTGCCGGGCTCGCTGTTCTCGGTTAACCAGACCACCGCCGAACGCGTACCGGGCCTGTTTGCCCGTAACGAGCGACTGGTGTGCATTTTTGAAACCGAGCACGGCCCAATGGCCATGGTGCTGGTCGGTGCCATGATTGTTGCCGCCATCGAAACCGTTTGGGCTGGCCGGATTACCCCGCCAGAGCGCAAACTGAAAGTGTTCGACTTTGCCGACCCGCAACCTGTGGATCTGGCTCGTGGTGCCGAAATGGGTCGCTTCTGCCTCGGCTCGACCGTCGTGCTGTGCTTCCCCGATCAAATGATCGACTGGAGCAACGAACTGCAAGCCGGTACTGCCATTACCATGGGCAGCCGTATTGGTAGCGTCAGTGCCGTTGCTGCGACGATGCCAGCAGAGCCAGCAGCCACAGCCGTGGAAGACGCCGAAGAAGACGCCAAGCGCTACGGCAAGGATGATGATGGCCAAGTTGACTCGGATAAGAGTGACTCGGATAAAAGTGATTCGGATAAGAGCGGCGACGACAAAGACGGCGACCAGGACGATAGCCCGGAAAACGGTCAGGACTGAGCTGGCCCTTCCGGTAATATCCAAACGCCAGAAACCAAAAAGCCAGCAGAAGCTGGCTTTTTGGTTTTTAAAATAAGGCTTAACGCGCTGGTGTTAGCCCCTTGAACTAGTTCGCGCCTACCAGCTGGTCATCCAGACAAGCCTGCGGCCACTGCAATTGGCTGGCTTGCGGGCGCAGCCGCAGCGACACCCACTCGCGGGAACCGTCCAGGTGAATATCACTGAAGCTCCATTGCGCGCGGTCTTGTTGTTGGTCTTGCCACAATACCGTAGCCAGGTCAGTCATCATGCCACTGAGGTCCGATGCCGCTGCGGTTTCCAGATGAGCTACGGTAAATTGGCCTCTGGCTGTCAGCGATTGCAGCGGTACCCGCACCTGCAAACCACCGCTTAGCCCGACCCGGGCAATCAGGGTTTCACATGCAACTTCGGAAGCCTGCGCTTGCGTCGACAACAAACCAAACCCCAGCACGGAAAACAGCATGCCTGTCGTGCGGCGCAAAGCACCACGACGAAGCGGAGAAGGTACACGGGGCAAGGACGTCATGGTCAGATTCCGAAGCGAGGGATTGTTCGCAAATAGAACCATAACCGCTTGTGAAGTAGGCGAAGCCTGCGGCTTGGAAACGCAAGGCTTTGCCAACTACTGTCAGGGCTATTTAGCCGCCAATGAATCTGTATTGATCGCCAACTGCGGTGGCTGACGTAACGATAACCCCCAAAGAATCAGCAACAACAGCAACCAGCCACACGCCAATGCCACCGGCAAACCATCGGACAAACGATCGAGAGCATCGCTGACGGTGATCGGCAACCATTCCAGCCGCTGAACAATCCAGCCGCTTGCAATGACTGCCAAAGCCACTGCCAACACCGTTTGCAGACGTAAAAAGCCCCGAGTATGCCGACTCGCCAGCCACAACAATGGCGGCACCAGTGCCACCACCAGCAGTAACTGCATCAGCTCAACACCGAGATTAAAGGCCAATAACGACCACAACAGATCCCACCCCTGACGATTCAGCTGATGCAGGATTTCGGCAAAAGCCGAGCCATGAATCAGGCCGAACAGCACTGTCAGCGCAAACGTCAGAGCGCCCGGTTTTGAGCCTGGTTTCAGCACATTCAGGGCTGCCAGTAGAATGGTCAACGCCACCCCGATTTCGACCCACACCACCGGCATCAGCATCCAGCCTGCGGCCGCCAACAACAAACTGGTCATGTGGCCGAGGGTAAAACAGCTGACCTGAATGGCCAGCGGCTTCAGCACCGGTGTTCCCCAGCCTCGCCATGATGGAATTCGCCCTGTACTCTGAGCCATCCCCTGTCCCAACCCGATTCCCCATAACGGCGCTGGTAGAAGCAAACACAGCATAAACGTCAGATGGTCCGGGCCAAAGGCAATGTGCTCAAAGCCATACCCTAAATAACTGAGATTGGAACGCCGATTGGTTGCTCTGTCGGCAAGCCAGTCTTGTTGGACCTGATACACCCGAGCCATGGGGATTTCGGTGTATTTACGACGGAGCCAGAATTCCCAGCCGGATTCCATTTCGGCGGCATGAGCACTGTCGTTCTGCTCGCTTGCCGCACCGTCGTGCGCCAATGCGGCCTGATAGCGCTGCTGGAAGTCGTACTCCCTTTCTTCGCTGGCTTTTTCGCTACTGGATTCACCGGAGTTTACCGCATCAGCCAGGGTTACCAGCGTGCGGTGGTTCACCACCCGGTGTACCAGAGTATCCACATCCAGCAGTGCGGTTGTTGGCAAAGGCTCGGCCACGCGAATTATCACAGAAACCAGTTCCGTGCCAAAGGTATCCCGCAACGTGGTATCCAGCTGCCAACCGCTGATCGACCAGTCGATCAATTGCTGACGCTCGGCGCTGCGGTAAATCCTCACATGCTGGCGCAGATAATCGCGGTAGCGCACGCGGGCATCGGATGTCAGTTCTGGCAGCGTGGCAGGCAAGCTCAGTTCGGCCAGATGCAGCTGATCGACGGGCATCGTCAGGCTGAACGACTGAATGGCTTTCTCTTCACCAGCATCCAGAACGCCAGCATCCAGAGCTCCCGATTCTGCCGATGGACTGAAAAACACCAACTGCGATGGCAGCGCCGGGTGGGCTGCCACCGTGGTGATACCGAACGCCGCCAGCCAGGTGCACAGCAGCAGCAGCTGACGACCAACAGACTGAATAGCAGACATATTAAAGACTGTTGCCATAATCCATGGTCTTGTCGCGGTACATGGTGTGGTAGTGAGTTTCGTCACGAATCACGATGCCACCCTGCACGGCTACTTCGATCCACAAACGCGGGCCGTCAATACGCATGTAGGTGCTGGTGTTGTCGATATCCACACCGGCAGATTCACTGCCTGCCCAGGCCACATAGGTGTCGGCAAAGGCGGCATCGGAGGTGTAGGTTTCCATCAGGGAGTCCACTACGTCGGCAGGGAAATCCCGCACCCACTGTTCGATGGCCGCAACCACCAATGCCTGCTGTGCGTCGCTCATGTAAGACACCAGCAGCCCCGTGCGATCACTGCCGCTCGGGTAGTCAGTAGGCAATGTGCCACTGCCGTTATCAGGACCAACAAGTACGTCAGAAAACGACTGGCCGCTCAGGTAAGCGGTGCTCAGTTCGTCAGAGGAAAGGGAGTCAAACACCGCCACCATGGCATTGCCTTCGTCCTCAATTGGAGCCCAGGTTTCGGAATTCAGCACAAAGCTTTCTTTTGGCTCTGAGGCAAAGTGGTTCGGTACCGGATAGCCTTCGCCATACAGATAGGTGAGGTTGTACGCCAGATGGTGGCCACCGATTTGCAGCTGCCACTGATCCGATGCCGATGGTGTTCCGAAAATAGCAAAATAATAGTTGTCAGAGCTGTACACACTGCCGCCACCCTGCTCTTGCAGGTAGTCATCAGCGGCCAAAATACCCTGAAAATCGAGATAACCTGCCTCGCTCAGGGCAACTTCCGCAAGATTCATGGCCAGCGTCTGCTGGGCTGTGGTCATGGAGCCCAGTTTCAAACCATTACGGGTCACGGAGTTGGTCGGCAGATTCGACCAGACAGTGCGGGCTTCAGAGTCAGAGAAATCGTATTGCATGGTCGCCAGTTGGCTGGAGTCGAGGGAATCCAGCAAGGCGTTGGCGGCACACGCCAACTCAGTGGCGTAATCATCACTGCTGCAATCGACAGTGGTGGTGCTGTCCGAACTGTCAGTTGAGCTATCTGACGAAGAGTCGCTCGAGCTATCGGACGAGGAGTCTGTGGAGGTATCCGTAGAGCTGTCGGTTGAACTGTCAGAGGTCGTTTCAGACGTACTGTCTGAGGAACTTGAGCTGTCCGAACCACAACCGCTCAGGAACAAGGGTGATGCCGTTAACGCCAGCGCCAACAGCGCCGGTTTGATATCCAGATTTGCAAGTGCCATAAGCCGATTCCACTCTGATGCCGCATGAACAAGAATTTTTCTCATTCAGATGATGCATCAGCCGCCGATAAAAAGATCGGCAGCTGTCGAGGCCAAAGGCAAAGCTACGTGGGAATTGGTAAAGTTTTTCAGCGCCGTCAACCAAATCGAAAGCGGCCCGTTATAACAAGGTTAAGCCGTGTGACTTCGGTGCCGATTAGCAGCTGTTAGCCAAGCATTGGGCTTATAAACAGGGCTTATGCCCGCGACCAGTCAAACGCCAGCACGTCGGCAATGGCACGGGTGCCCAAGCGGTGCATCAGAATTCGATCCAGCCCCATCGCCACACCAGCACATGCAGGCATCCCCACCGCCAGCGCAGCCAGCAAATGTTCATCCAGCGGTCGACCGTTGGCTTCCAGTTCAAAACGGCGGCGTTGCTCTTCGGCGTCCGTCAGTTCGTGGTAACCATTGGCTAGCTCACTGCCGTTCCAGAATAGCTCAAAACGCTCAGCCACCTCGATGCCTTGATGATTGCGGCGGGTTTTCGCCAATGCCGCTTGCGAGGCCGGGAAATCATGAATAAACACCAGGGTATTTTGCGGCAATGCCGGTTCCAGCAAATGACTGACTATCACATCCAGCCAGCCGTCGCGGGATAACTGCAAATCGTGGCCAGCGCACTCAATGCCCAGCGCTTTGAGTTGCTGGTCGGTACTGGCGAACGGATCAAGGCCACAGTACTGAATCACCGCTTGCTGATACTCCAGCGTCAGTACGTCGCCCCCCTCACCCAACTGCAATAAATCGCGGGCAAGGTCGGCCACTTCGGCCATCAGTTGATGGTGATCCCAGCCCACTCGATACCACTCCAGCATCGAGAATTCCGGGTTATGACGCTGACCCGCTTCGCCACGACGGAACACCCGCGCAATCTGATAGATATCGCCACTGCCCGCACACAGCAGCCGCTTCATCGGGTACTCCGGCGAAGTGTGTAAAAAGCGCTGGTCGGAGGTTTGCATCGGCTCAATGTTGGGGTCCATCACCGCCGCTACCGACAATACCGGGGTTTCTACCTCCAACACCTGACGACGGTGGAAAAACTCGCGAATCTGTCGATTGCAGTCGGCCCGTGCCTTCAACGCGGTCAGGGAAGCGGTTGGTTGCCAGCTGGTTGTCATGAAAATCTGCCTGAAACGAAAATCGAAGACCCGTCGGGCGGGCACAAAAAAGGGAGCCGAGGCTCCCTTTCGGAACAGCGTCTGAATATCAGGCGCGGCTTACGTATTCACCGGAACGGGTGTCGATACGCAGTTTTTCACCGATGTTGATGAACAGAGGCACCTTAACCACAGCACCGGTGGTCAGCGTGGCTGGCTTGCTGCCGCCGTTAGCGGTGTCGCCTTTCAGACCCGGGTCAGTTTCAGTCACTTCCAGCTCAACAAAGTTTGGTGGAGTCACTGTCAGAACGGCACCGTTGAACAGGGTCACCAGATACACGTCTTGCTCTTTCAGCCACTTGATGGTGTCGCCCAGAGCTTCCTGAGATGCGCCGTGCTGCTCAAAAGAACCGTCGGTTGCCATGAAGTGCCAGAACTCACCGTCGGTGTACAGGTACTCCATATCCACTTCAATCACATCCGCGCCCTCCAGGGAGTCGCCGGATTTGAAGGTTTTCTCAACCACACGGCCGGTACGCAGGTTACGCAGCTTGACGCGGTTGAACGCCTGACCTTTACCAGGTTTAACGTATTCGTTATCCATGATGGAGCAAGGCTCGCCATCCATCATTACCTTAAGACCAGATTTGAATTCGTTGGTAGAATAGTTAGCCATTTCGCTATCCAAAGATGTAGGACATTTTTTAAAGTGCGTATCATAGCGCGAACTGCCCCAATTGAGCAGCCGCACTGGCAAGAGATTCTTGCCTCGGCCATCCGCTCCGGTGATGAACTCTTGCGACAGCTCAATTTGCAAGACGCCAGCCTTAATATCAACGATCAGGCCGCGAAGGATTTTCCGGTGCTGGTACCTCGAACCTATCTTGAGCGAATGGAAGTCGGCAACCCGCTCGACCCGCTGTTATTGCAGGTATTGCCCCGCCAACAGGAAACCGAACAGGTCAGCGGTTACATCACCGACCCGCTGGGTGAAGCCGAAGCCAACGTGCAGCCAGGCATTATTCACAAATACGACGGTCGCCTGCTGCTGATTACCGCCACCGGCTGCGCCGTCAACTGCCGCTACTGCTTCCGTCGACACTTTGACTACGCCGACAACCGCATCAGCCGACGCCAATGGGACGCATCGCTTGATTATGTCCGTAACGACAGCTCCATCAGTGAAGTGATTCTTAGCGGCGGCGACCCACTGATGCTGAAAGACGGCCAGTTTATTGATCTGGTCGACGCCATCGAGGCCATTCCCCATGTCCGCCGCCTGCGCATTCACAGTCGCCTGCCGGTGGTGATCCCCCAACGGATTACGCCGGAACTGGCCGCGCGTCTGGCAGCTTCCCGCTTGAGTACCAGCATGGTGTTGCACATCAATCACAGCCACGAAATCAGCCCGGCGCTGGAAATGGCGGTGGCGCAACTGAAGCAAGCAGGCGTTACCCTGCTTAACCAAAGTGTGCTGCTGAATGGCGTGAACAACGATGTCGACACCTTGCAGCAACTGAGCGAAAACCTGTTTGATGCCGGTATTCTGCCCTATTACCTGCACCTGATGGACGAAGTGCAAGGCGCCCATCACTTCGATACCGGTAAACAACAGGCGTTACAGATATACCAACAATTGCACGCTCGCCTGCCCGGGTATTTATTACCCAGACTGGTAAAAGAACAGGCCGGTAAAGCCGGAAAAACCCTGATATTGTCCAACAATTCTGAAATAAGTTGATCAGGCCTCTCTGAATAAACGGTTTTTGACACTTGAGGCACAAACTTCTGTGTCAAAAACCTTATGATGGAGCCTGACGCAACTGACTCTTTCCGCTGTTAACGCTCGGTTTTTATTACCAATTATCTCAATAAGCCGTTAACCTCTATGATGTTCAGCGACCATACTGGGCAGCTACAGACAGTATTGGATACAATGTGACACAGGAAGTCAGAATAATATTACCCTGTAACGAGCTAGAGAATGTCGACCACTCCAGAGACTCTGCACCTGCTGATCCTGATGGAAAGCCAGAATGACGCCGAACGGATCGTCAGTTTGCTGCGCAATTCCGGCAGCGCCACCCGCGCCCAATACGTCACCTCGCTGGAAGAGTTTGCCGACCTGCTGGAAGAGAAAACCTGGGACCTGCTGCTGGCAGAACCGGAAGCCCATGGCATTGAATACACCAGCCTGAAAGAGCAGATCGCTCGTTACAACCAGGATCTGCCGTTTATTCTGATCAACCGCGAAATCGACCTGATTGCCCTTGAAACCGCGGTAAAACGCGGTGCCAGCACCATGATTCCGATGGGCGAAAACAACCTGCTGATTCTGGCCATCCAGCGTGAGCTGGAGCACCTGCGCAATCGCCGCGCCAAGCGAGCTCTGGAAGCTCGTCTGCGCGAAGCCGAAAAGCGCGCCCAGGCGTTGCTGGAAAGCTCCCGCGATGCGGTCGCCTACGTACAAGACGGCATGCATATTTTTGGCAACCCGGCCTACCTGCAAATGTTTGGTTATGAAACCAACGATGACCTCGAAGGCATGCCACTGATCGACATGGTCGATGGCTCCGGTCAGGCCGACTTCAAAAAATTCCTCAAGCAGTATTCCCAAAGCAGCTTTCAAACCGAAGAAATCAACACCATTGGTGTGTCCGGTTCCGGTGACCTGTTCCCGATGCGAATGACGTTTTCGCCGGCCAGTTTTGCCGACGAACGCTGCACCCAGGTGAGCATTCAGTCGAACGAAAAGAACACCCAACTGGAAGCCAAACTGCGGGAAATCAGCAACCTGGATGTGCTCACCGGCCTCTACAACAAGCCGTATTTCATGAGCCAGCTGGAAGTCGCCGTCGACCAGTCCGTGCTGAGCGGCGGTCGCGGCGCAGTGCTGTACATCAACGTCGACAGCTTTGGCCGACTGCGTGCCAACAATGGCATTGCCCGCTCTGAAAGCGTACTGACCGAGCTGGCCAGCACCCTCAAAAAACTGGTTGGCAATAAATGCAATCTATCACGCGTTAGTGAAGACATCTTCGCCCTGATCATGACCAGCACCAGTGCTGCCGAGGCCCAGGAAAAAGCCGAACAGCTGCGAGCTCACATCGCGGAAATGATGTTCGACCTTGGCGATCGCACCCTGACAATCACTGTCAGTATTGGCATTGCCCTGATCAACGAGACCAGTGCCAGCCCGACTGCCGTATTGCAGAACGCCCATACTGCCTGCTTCCGCGCCCACGATATCGAAGGCCAGGAGCATGGCAACAGCATTGGCATGTACATAGAAGAGCAGCGCAACAACGACAGCGACAGTGCCGTCAGCATCGAAGAGATGGTGACCGAAGCTCTGAAAGACAACAGCTTCATGTTGTCATTCCAGCCGTTGATCAGCCTTAAAGGCTCCGAAGTCGAGCATTACGAGTCGCGCTTCAAATTGAGCAAAAACGGCCATCTGATGAGTGCCGGTGACGTTTTGAACGCCGACGATCTCAGTGACGTTCTGAAGCGCAAGATCGACCGCTGGGTCATCCTGAACACCGCCAAGCGTTTGGGTGAACATCACCAGAAAGGCCACAGCACCAAGGTATTCCTGAACCTGTCCGGCCCATCCATTCTGGACGAAGGACTACCGAACTGGATCAGTGTTGCTACCCGTGCGGCACGACTGCCGAAAGGCGCCTTGGTAGTGCAGCTGAGCGAGGACGATGTTTCCCGCATGCTGATGCAGGCGCAGAAGTTCATCGCCAACCTCAAGGCATTGGGCATTCCATGCAGTCTCAGCCGTTTTGGCTGCGCCATTGACCCGGTGAAAAACCTGCAACATCTGTCCGCCGATTTCATCAAGGTCGATGTTTCCTACACCAGTAACATGACCGACAACCAACAGCAGTTGCAGCAAATGCTGGGCAAGTTGCAGGAACTGGAAAAACAGATCATCGTGCCGATGGTCGACAGCGCCAACACCCTCGCAACCTTGTGGCAAATGGGTGCCGACTTTGTACAGGGCGACTATGTTCAGGCCGCCCAGGATGGCATGAGCTATAACTTCGAAGAAGAAGGCAGCTTCTGATCAGATACCTCTTGGGGCTGATAGCCCGTCAGAGAACGCAGCCCTTAACGCAAAAAGCCGACATTGTTGTCGGCTTTTTGGTTTCTGCAAGCAGCTTATCATTGCGGAAAGACGTTCATCAATCCTGCGCAGGCGGCTCCAGAATATCGCGGTCGCGGTAACCCAGCAGGTACAGCACACCATCCAGACCCAGAGTCGAAATGGAGTTGCGAGCGTTCTCACGTACCAGCGGCTTGGCACGGAAAGCAATACCCAAACCGGCAATGCCCAGCATTGGCAGGTCGTTAGCGCCATCGCCAACGGCAATGGTCTGCTCCAGCTTGATGCCTTCCTGCTCGGCCAGTTCTCGCAGCAGGAACGCCTTGCGCTGACCATCAACCACCGGCTCAATCACATTACCGGTGACTCGGCCATCTTCCATTTCCAGCTCATTGGCAAACACGTAATCAATGCCCAAACGCTTCTGCAGGTAATGGCCAAAGTAGGTGAAACCACCAGACAGAATCGCCGTCTTGTAACCCAACGCACGCAGATTATAGATCAGGCGTTCGGCGCCCTCGGTGATCGGCAGCTGCTCGGCAATTTGCTCCAGTACACTGGCGTCCATACCTTTCAGCAGCGCCATACGCTCGGCAAAGCTCTGTTTGAAGTCCAGCTCGCCCTGCATCGCCCGTTCGGTAATTTCTGCCACCTTGTCACCGACACCGGCCGCCTCGGCCAACTTGTCGATCACTTCGGCTTCAATCAGGGTGGAGTCCATATCGAACGCCACCAGACGGCGGGTGCGGCGGTAAACGTCGTCTGCCTGCACAGCAACGTCGACGCCCAGCTCGTTGGTCACTTTCAGGAAGCGAGCGCGTAATTCGCTCTGGTTGGCATCGCCACGCACGGAAAACTCAACACAGGCGCGGGTATGGGTGTCTTCGTCGGTTTGATCCAACGGCACCCGACCAGACAAACGGCTGATCTGGTCAATATTGAGACCCGCTTCTGCCACAATGGCAGTCACCCGGGCAATGGCTTCGGCCTCAATGGTACGCGCCAGCAAGGTAATGATGTGGCGGTTTTTGCCCTGACCGGAAACCCACTGCTCGTAGCTTTCGGCGGTTACCGGCGTAAATCGGATAGAGAGCCCCAGTTCGTGCGCCTTGAATAGCACATCTTTTAATACCGGAGCAGATTCTGCGCTGTCAGGAACGGCGGCAAGAATGCCCAGAGACAAGGTGTCGTGAATCTCAGCCTGGCCAATATCCAGAATGGTTACGCCATACTGAGCCAGAATAGCGGTCATGCTGGCCGTCAGGCCGGGTTTGTCGGCACCGGATACCCGGATAAGAACCAGTTCGGTCACAATACGTTCCTGTTACCCTTTAATGTGTTTACAGCGTTTGCTTGTTACAGTTTTTCAACGTCGGTTTTGGCCGCGGCTACGACGGTGCGCAACTCTTCGATCAAGTCGACGGTTTCGTGAACGGACAAAGCACGAACACGGTCTACGCTCATCAGAAACAGGCCTTTCTCAAGCTGTTCCAGTTTTTCCTGCAAAGACTGCTTGGCGTCGCTCATTATTGGATCCTCTCATTTCTTTTTGGGGTATCGTCCAATGCCGCGCGGTAGGCAACCTGTGATAGCGTCGGTGGCCATCCCTTGGGCGGCGCCTATAATAGCACCTCAAACACCCCTGACTATCATCACTTGTGGCAGTCAGTGGAGGATTGCCTCTGTATCACCCGGTTTAGCAGCTACAATAAACGTGAGGCAAACCACTGCGGCTCCTTTCACCAGCAACCTATAACAACTCAACGGCGTACACATGTCAGCAGCTTCCAAGCGAACCTTCGGATTCAGTCAACTTTGCGGATTTATCGGCGCTGCCCAGGTTCTGGTACTGGGGTTGTTGATCTCGTTATTAACCTACAGCCACCTGCACACCCAATTGCAGTCCGAACAACGTTCTGACGCTTATCAGCAAATTGAACGGCTGTCCCAGACCCTCTCCGCCAGCCTGATCCAGCAGGACCGCATCAGCCTTAATCTGGCGGTAAAAGAGTGGCAGCGAGGCGAAGACATTCGCGCCCTGCGGGTACTGACCCCGGAAGGCAAACCGCTGGCCGAAACCGGCCCACTGGTGAACGACGCCCATATCATCAGCCGCGCCATCACCCTCGACGATGCCACCCTCGGTGTGGTGCAAGCTGAAATCAGCCCTGCTCCGGTGAGCCGTCAGAGCGGCCGCTACCTGTCGCTGGCGCTGATTGCCACCGGCCTGTTTGCCATGCTGGCCGGACTGATCAGCTATTTTCTGGCCGAGCGCATGGCCGGTTACATTCGTAAATTGACTGCGGCCCTGCAACGCTGGCAGGACGACAAGCCACTCGATCTGCCAGAGCAGACCCTGCCAATTGCAGAGTTACAGCAACTGAATCAACAGTGTGGCGGTATCCAGCAACAGCAGCGCCAACGTCAGGCGGTTGAAAAGGCACTGGGCAAATACTTGTATTCGGGCAGCAAACCGCCCGTCACGGCTGCGACCTACCACCGCTGCGCTCTGGTTTACATCGAAATTTCCGATCTGGACGTGCTGCAATCGCGTCTCAGCGCCGAAGAATTGGGCAACGTGCTGAGCGAGTACTATCGCCTGATGAACCAGGCGGTGAAGCTCTATAACGGCAAACTTGACCGATATCAGGGCGATGGTCTGGTGATGATTTTTGGTCTGAACGAGTCCAGCGAACGCGACACCATTCACTGTATTTACGCTGCCCAACTGTGTCTGGGGCTGTTGCAGAATGCCCAAAGCCGCAACCCG
Source organism: Oceanobacter sp. ABM4_470 (assembly GCF_056158645.1). NCBI lineage: Bacteria > Pseudomonadati > Pseudomonadota > Gammaproteobacteria > Oceanospirillales > Oceanospirillaceae > Oceanobacter > Oceanobacter sp. ABM4_470. Next base: position 214,508 of record NZ_JBSWTR010000001.1, on the reverse strand, counting down.
CTGATGGCATCAGTGAGCTTCCGCATTGCCGCCCACTGGGGCCCGGTACTACTGGCCCCCATGCAGCAGCATGACGAAGACAACGCCACCGATTCGATTCACTACAGCCTGATTGGTGACACCCTCTACTGGGCGTCTCACCTCGCCCGCCGCAGCGAAGACAATCGCTTGCTGGCCAGTCAGGTACTGATTTCCGAACTGCCACCGGAATACGGTGTGGAATGGGACGAAGGCCCACTGGTGAAAAACCTGCAAGGCAGCCAGCAATCCAACTTCTGGCTCAAGGACCTGCCGGAAACCAGCCGCACCCTGATCGAGCGACAGATTCGTCATATCACTTCAATGACAGAGAACGCCTGAGCAACGTCGGCCGGTAAGCAACAGAACTTACTGCTGCGCCTGCTGACGCTGCTGGATTTGCAACTCAACCATGCGATCCAGCACGCCGGTAACCGCTGAAAAGTCCCGCGTTGGGTGCAGCATATTGAGCGCTGCAACGCTGGCCTCCAGCGTAGACACCCCGTCTTCCCGTGGGGATTTTCGCACGGGTGCGTAGCGGCTTTGCTGTGCGGGGGTAAGTTGAATGTGCTGCAACTCGGTCAGCCACGGATTCAACAGCAACAAGCGTTTGACCTTACGCCAGGTGCCATCCAGTACCAGTAAAATGCTGAAGCCCACCGAGCCGTCCGGGTTTAGCAGCTGAGCGGGTTCCAGCGCGGGTTTGTTTTCCAACGGAAACAACAACAGCGTATCGGTTCGCCAGTGTTCTCCCAACAGGGCTTGCGGTTCAAACTGATCCCCCACCAGCAAACGGCTGCCCTGGATGCTTTTCTGCAACAAGGGCGCGGTCGACAAGCGATGCTTTGATTCGTCCGGGTCTTGCCAGATCGTCAGCTGAATATCCGCTTCAAGGGTCACCAGAGCGCTGCACAAACACACGGTTTGCGGGCGCTCACATCGGTCACAGATCTTGCGTTTACTCATCGCGTTACGACCGAATCAGCCCTTGCGAGCCTGACCCACTTCCAGCAATGGCTTGAGGAAACGACCTGTATGGGAAACCTCAGCAGCGGCGATGTCTTCCGGCGTACCTTCGGCAATAATGTAACCACCTTTAGAACCGCCTTCCGGCCCCAGGTCGACAATCCAGTCGGCGGTTTTGATCACATCCAGATTGTGCTCAATCACCACCACGGTATTACCGTGATCACGCAGGCGATGCAGCACTTCCAACAGCTGTTCAATGTCATGGAAGTGCAGACCGGTGGTCGGCTCATCCAGAATGTACAGGGTCTTGCCGGTATCACGCTTGGACAGCTCTTTGGCCAGTTTCACCCGCTGGGCTTCCCCCCCAGACAAGGTCGTCGCCGCTTGTCCCAATCGGATATAGCTCAGGCCGACGTCCATCAGGGTTTGCAGCTTGCGAGCTACGGCCGGAATGGCATCGAAGAACTCACGAGCGTCTTCTACCGTCATTTCCAGCACTTCATGGATGTTCTTGCCCTTGTAGCGCACATCCAGGGTTTCGCGGTTATAACGCTTGCCCTGACACACATCGCACGGCACATAGATGTCGGCCAAAAAGTGCATTTCAACCTTGATCACGCCATCGCCCTGACAGGCTTCACAGCGACCGCCTTTGACGTTGAACGAGAAACGGCCAGCTTTGTAGCCACGGGAACGGGCTTCCTGGGTACCAGCAAAAATTTCCCGCACCGGGGTGAAAATACCGGTGTAAGTGGCCGGGTTGGAACGTGGCGTGCGGCCAATCGGGCTCTGGTCGATATCGACCACTTTATCCAGCTGCCCCAACCCGGTGATGCTCTTGTGCTCGGACGCTTTCAGGGTGGTCGCACCGTTCAATGCCGTAGCGGCTAACGGGTACAAGGTACGGTTGATCAGGGTCGATTTACCGGAACCCGAAACCCCCGTGATACAGGTCATCAGGCCCAGCGGAATGGTCAGATCAACGTCGTTGAGGTTGTTGCCCTTGGCCCCCTTCAGCTTCAACTCCTTGCCTTTCGGGTACGGCGTGCGCTTGTCTGGCAGCTCGATGGCACGAGCACCGGACAGGTATTTACCGGTTTCGGAGTTGGGGTCGTTGGCGACTTCTTCCGGCGTGCCCTTGGCAATCACCTGACCGCCATGCACACCGGCTCCCGGGCCAATATCGATCAGATAGTCGGCGCTGCGGATGGCATCTTCGTCGTGCTCTACAACCAATACGGTATTGCCCAGATCACGCAGGTGGAACAGGGTTTTCAGCAGGCGGTCGTTGTCACGCTGGTGCAGACCAATCGACGGCTCATCGAGGATATACATCACCCCGACCAGACCAGCACCGATTTGTGACGCCAGACGAATGCGCTGGGCTTCACCACCAGACAAGGTATCGGAGCTGCGATTCAGGGTCAGGTATTCCAGCCCCACATTGACCAAAAAGCTCAGTCGCTCACGAATTTCCTTGAGGATTTTCTCAGCGATTTCGCCCTTATGGCCGCTCAGTTTAAGGTCGGTAAAGTAATTGTGAGCGTCTTCCACCGCCATGCCGGTACAAGCATGAATGGTCTTGTCTTCAATAAAGACGTTGCGAGCTTCCTTGCGCAAACGTGAGCCTTCACAAGCCGGGCATGGCTGCACGCTCAGGTACTTCGACAGCTCATCGCGTACCGTCTGGGATTCGGTTTCGTGGTATCGACGATCCAGGTTCGGCAGCACACCTTCAAACGCGTGGTTCTTGGAAATCTTGTCGCCACGGGAATTGACGTAGCTGAACTCGATTTCTTCGCCTTCGGAACCGTACAGCAACTTGTTGACGGCAAATTCAGACATGTCTTCAAACGGCACATCGAGCGGAAACTTGTAGTGCTCGGCAACGGCGCACAGCATCTGGAAATAATACACACTGCGACGGTCCCAGCCGCGAATCGCCCCTTCACTGATCGACAGGCTCGGATCAACAACAACGCGGTCAGGGTCGAAATACTGCTTCACCCCCAAACCATCACAGCTCGGGCAAGCACCTGCCGGGTTGTTGAACGAGAACAATCGTGGCTCCAGCTCAGACAGACTATAACCACAATGCGGACAGGAAAACTGCGAGGAGAACAGCATTGGCTCGGAGCCATCGTCATCCATCGATGTAGCCAGCGCCAGACCACCGCTCAGGTCGAGGCAGGTTTCCAGCGACTCGGACAGACGCTGTTCAATGCCCTCTTTCACCTTGAAGCGATCCACCACCACTTCAATCGAGTGCTTGCGACGCTTGTCGAGGTCCGGCAGGTCATCCAGATCATAAATACGGCCATCAACGCGCACCCGCACATAGCCCTGAGCGCGCAGGCTGTCGAACACACCCGCGTGTTCCCCCTTACGGTCACGAATCACCGGGGCCAGAATCATGTACTTGGCACCTTCCGGCAGCTCCATGATGCTGTCGACCATCTGGCTGACGGTCTGGGCTTCCAGCGCGACATCGTGATCCGGGCAACGTGGCGTGCCAACGCGGGCAAACAGCAAACGCAGGTAGTCGTAGATTTCGGTGACGGTACCCACGGTAGAACGCGGGTTGTGGGAGGTAGACTTCTGCTCGATGGAAATGGCCGGAGACAGACCTTCAATCAGATCGACATCGGGCTTTTCCATCACGCTCAGAAACTGGCGGGCGTAAGTCGACAGCGATTCCACATAGCGACGCTGTCCCTCGGCGTAGAGCGTATCGAACGCCAATGACGATTTGCCCGATCCACTCAAACCGGTGATCACCACCAGCTTGTCACGAGGAATGTCCAAATCGACGTTTTTGAGGTTGTGAGTACGGGCACCTCTGACCAGAATCTTGTCCATGCGGCTCAGCTCTACACCTGAATTGAAAATCAAAAGCGACATTGTAAATCATGCAGCCAGCGGATGCAGAGCTAGTCTTCTAACCGAGCGATAAAAGACGAGAATTGACTATTCCGCCAGCAAGTTCATCAATTCGATGCGATTCCGAACGCCCAGCTTGCGGTACAAACTGGAGACATGGGTTTTCACCGTGTGCTCGCTCAGTTGCAGGTCATCGGCAATGCGCAGATTGCTGTTGCCAGCCTGCACCAATCGAAACACCTCTTGCTCACGACGGGTCAGCTTGCGGTTACCCAGCCGCGCCGGACGGGAACGCAACTGCTGCAATACCCGATACAGCAAACAGTCAGGTAAACAGCACTGCTTTTGCAGCAGCCGGTTAACCCCGTCCAGTAGCTCTGCCGGTGTGCAATCGGACTCGAAGCAGCCGAACACTGGCTGCCACAGCACCAGCTGATTGAGATCCGCCGGCGCAGCAACGTCAAAAAAGCCCACTGCGCCGCGAAATTCCTGCTGCATCAGATGATCGAGCCACTGCTCGTACTGTTCCTCACGACCATAGGGCAACTGACACAGAACCAACGCCACTGAGCGGAAATCCAGCTGCATCAGGGCGTCAAAATCGTCCAGATGCTGGCATGTTCGACCAGTTTGGGTTTGCAGGTATTGCAGTAACAGCGGCTGTTGCACGCTGGAGCCGGAAAACAACAGCAGAGAGCCTGCGCTGTGATTGCCTGTCGCCATAAAAACATCCTTGTTGTTATTGGTCGGGCATTGACCCGCAGCCGCGGGCTTTGTGACTTCTGATTATTGGGTCTGAAGCCAGAGTCCCAGACCATCGAGTGCAGCAACCGGCGTCCTGCTGTTGCTATCACCCGCTTGATGGTTCGCATTGTTCAGAGCAACTATTTATAGCGGTTTTGGCACCCGGCCGGTAGTTGCCAAAGCGGGGTTGCCAGGACTGAACAGATTGTCAAAAACCTCCAGAGTGGCTGAAATTTCAGGTCGAGTCCTGTTAAACTAGCGCGCTTTTTCGCGGTACCCGTTTCACCAGTCACGTTCAGCGGAAGCCCGGGATGGCTCCCCTATCTGGAATTTACATGATCGCCATACCCAACTCGGTTCAACAGCGCGCCGTTGCCTCGCTCGCTGCTTTATACGCCCTGCGCATGCTGGGCCTGTTTATGGTGCTGCCGGTCCTGATGATCGACGGCCTGACATTGGAAGATGCCACACCGGAATTGCTCGGCCTTGCGATGGGCGTTTACGGCCTGACCCAGGCAGTACTGCAAATTCCTGCTGGCGCCCTGTCCGACAAAATTGGCCGCAAGCCCGTCATTATTGGTGGTTTGCTGATTTTTGCCCTCGGCAGTCTGATTGCGGCTCAGGCAGACAGCGTCTACGGCCTGATTATTGGCCGTGCCATGCAAGGCGGCGGTGCCATTGCCAGCGCGATCATGGCGTTGGTGACCGACCTGACCAACGAAAACAACCGCATGAAGGCGATGGCCTTTATCGGCGCCAGCATTGGCTTGTCGTTTTCCGTGGCACTGGTGCTGGGGCCATGGCTATCGGCGCTGGGCGGTCTGCATCTGATTTTCACCGCCACCGGCGTACTGGCGCTGGGTGGTGTATTGGTTACCCTACTGCTGATTCCGTCGCCGCCCAAGGTGCGTCACCGGGACTCGGTAGCGGTACTCAGCGAAGTCAAACGCCAACTGGGCAATAAGGTGCTGTGGCCCCTGAACATTGGCGTGTTTGTATTGCACGCCTTGATGGTGGCGGTGTTCGTCGCCATTCCGCTGCAATTAACCCAGCTGGGCTTTGCTGCTGAGAACCACAGCCATCTGTATCTGCCGATTTTGATTGCTGCCTTTGTACTGATGGTGCCCTTCATCATCATTGCCGAAAAGCGCCAGCAAATGAAAAATATCGTGCTGCTGGCCGGCGGTTTTATCCTGCTGGCCCTGCTGCTGATGACCCTGGCACACGCCGTTTGGCACTGGGGCGCGTTGCTGCTGCTGTACTTCGTTGGTTTCAACCTGATGGAAGCCAGCTTGCCGTCCTGGCTCAGCAAAGTGGCACCGGCCGGTTCCAAGGGCAGCGCCATGGGCATCTACTCCAGCATGCAGTTTCTGGGGGCCTTTGTGGGCGGCAGTATGGGTGGCTGGTTGATGGCAACCTTTGGTGTGAACTCGGTATTTGCCATCTTCGCGCTGGCTGTGTTGTTATGGGGAATCCTGATGTTTTTCTCCGCCGCACCGCGCCATTTAACCAGTGTGCGACTGGACATTTTCCAACCTCTGAACAGCCAGCAACAACAAGCCTTGCTGGCCTTGTCCGGGGTTGCAGAGCTGGCAGAAATGCCGGAAGAAAACGCTATTTATCTGAAAGTAACTGCCCGTGACTTCGATAAGTCGCAGGCCAACCAAATTATCGAATCTACAGGAGACACTCATGGGTCGCAGCGTTAACAAAGTGACACTGATTGGTACTCTGGGCCGTGACCCGGAAGTCCGCTACATGCCCAACGGCAATGCCGTTGCCAACCTGACCATGGCGACCGATGAAAGCTACAACGACAAACAAACTGGCCAGAAGGTTGAACAAACCGAATGGCACCGTCTGGTTGTTTACGGAAAGCTTGCCGAAATCGTTCAGCAATACCTGAAGAAAGGCTCCAAAGCCTATTTTGAAGGCAAACTGAAAACCCGCGAATGGGAAAAAGACGGCATCAAACGCTACACCACCGAAATCGTCTGTAACGACATGATGATGCTGGATGGCCGCAACAGCGGTGATTCCATGGGTGGCGGTATGGGTTCCGGCATGGGCGGCTACCAGCAGCCTGCCGGCGGTGCAGCGGGTATGATGAACCAGCCTCAAGGCGGTATGAACCCGGGCATGGGTGGTCAGGGCTACGGTCAACCAGCACCGCAAAGCCAGCCACAACAGCCAATGGGCAACCAGGGCGGTTATCAGCAGGCCCCACAACAGGCTCCGCAGCAGCCAGCTCAACAGCCGTACCAGCAAGCTCCCCAAGCGGCTCCACAGCAGCGTCCACAGCAACCAGCCCAACCACAGGGTGGTTACCAGCAAGCGCCTCAACAAGCCCCACAGCAGGCACCTGCCGCTGCGCCTCAGCCAAGCAACAACTTCGACGATTTCGACGACGACATCCCGTTCTGATTACGGCTGCCGTAACGTCAAGATCCCCAGCGGGCCGGTTTTACCGGCCCGTTTTGTATTCAGCCGGAGTCTTTCTGAATGAAACTGCTACTCGCCTCTTCTTCCCGCTACCGTCGCCAGCAGCTGGCACAGCTGGGCATTCCGTTTGAAAGCGCCAGCCCGGATATTGATGAAACCCCTCAAGCCGGGGAATCCATTGACGCCTATGTTGAGCGGCTGGCAATAGAAAAAGCCCGCGCCCTGAGCGACAGTCATCCCGACCACTGGATCATCGGCAGCGACCAGTCGTGCAGTGTGAATGGCGAGATCGTCGGCAAGCCCCACGGCTTCGACAAGGCCTTTGCCCAGTTGAAAGCCTGCGCCGGCAAGTCGGTGCGCTTTTCCACCGGCATTGCGCTGTGGCATCAGGGGCAGACCTGGTCCCACTGTGAGCACTTCGACGTCGCCTTTCGCCAGCTCGTCGATGACGAAATCCGTCGCTATCTGGAACTGGAACAGCCATACGATTGCGCTGGCAGCTTCAAGGTTGAAGGGCTGGGAATTCATTTGTTTGAAGGCCTGCATGGCAATGATATCAACAGCCTGATTGGCTTGCCGTTGATCAGCCTGCTGAACCTGATGCGCGACGCTGGGCTGCAGCCCTTGTCGCTGGTGGCGGACGAGGCCACAGCCTGAGCATCTGATTGCAGGCAACATAACAGCTATACCAACAGCTACAACAAACACCCAACAAAAAACGGCCCGCAGGCCGTTTTTTGTTGCTGCCTTAACTGCCGGCAGCTGAAGAATCGCAGCGACTTATTTGCCATCGCGTCCCGGCAGACCCTGGAACATTTTCTCCATTTCAGTATCCAGGCTGTCTACACCAATTTCCTTCGACAGGCTGAATTCCCAGATCCCCTTGAACTTGGTATCAGTAACCTGCTTGGCAACATCGCCACTGTTCACGATGGTTGGGCGCAGGAACACCATCATGTTGCTCTTGGTGTGCTCACTGCTGGTCGAGCGGAACAGCCAGCCGATCAGTGGAATATCACCCAACAGCGGCACCTTGCTCTCACTTTCAATGACGTCGTCACGGATCAGGCCACCCAGCACCACGGTTTCCTCGTTGCCAGTCAGAATCATGGTCTTGATCGAGCGTTTGTTGGTGATCAGGTCAGCACTGCCAGAAACGGTTGTAGAAGACACAGACTCAGCGGTCGCTTCCACTTCCAGGCGAATGTCGGAACCGTCATGGATGTGTGGAATCACCTTCAGGGTCACACCGACGTCTTCACGGGTGATGGTCGTGAACGGATTGGAGTTACTGGACGAGGTAGTGGAGCCGGTAATGAACGGCACGTTCTGGCCCACGACAATCTCGGCTTCCTGGTTATCCATGGTCAGGATGCTTGGCGTCGACAGCAGGTTAGTGTGGCTGTTGCTCTGCAGCGCTTGCAGGATCACACCAAAGCTGAAGTTACCGTTCAGTTCGCTGTAGCCACCCAGGGTCAGGCCACTGCTGACGGCACTGGCATAATCGCCGGACGCCACACTGGTTGCAATTGAGCTGATGGAAGAGCCTGCTTCGCTGAAGTTGGTTACCCCAACAGGATTGTCCAGATCACCGGTCGCCCACTGGACGCCCAGAGCGTCGTCAACACTGCCGGTTACCTCAACAATGGCCGATTCAATCAGTACCTGGGCACGACGAACATCCAGCTCGCTGACCAGCTCCTGAACTTCTTTCATCAAGGATGGCTCTGCACGCACCACCAGCGCGTTCAGTTCTTCATCGGCGTGAATGGCCACATCTCCCTTGGCTTTGGCGGCGCCCTTGTCGTCACTGGTGACTTCACCCATGAGGTTTTTCAGCAGGTCGGCCAGCTTGGTAGCGTCAGCGTATTGCAGACGAATCACGCGAGCACTGCCCGAGAAATAGGATGGCTGGTCGAGCTGTTCGATCAGTTTGCGAATACGTTCACGGGCGGTTTTTTCACCCTTGATGATCAAACGATTGCTACGTTCATCCGCCACCACACGGATGCTGCCAGCGGTATTGTTACCCTCGCCGTTGCCCTGGCTGACCTTGGACGGGTCGAGGCTCTGCAGCATGGTGACCACGTTACCAACCCAGGCTTCTTTCAACTGCACCACTTCCAGTTCTTCCGAGCCGGAGCGATCGAGACGATCGATGATCTGCTCCATCCGGTCGATGTTGGCAGCATGGTCAGAGATGATCAGGGCGTTGGCCGACTTCACTCCCGCCAGATGACCGTACTTGGCAACCAGAGGACGCAGAATCGGTACCAGGTCCAGCGCCGGGGTGTTCTTGATCATGATGACCTTGGTGAGCATTTCCTGGCTACCGGCACCGGCTTTGGTGTCGAGGTCGCGACCAACCTGCTTCACTTCGTTCTGCTGCACAATCAGCACCACGTCACCGGCTGGTACAGCCGCATAGCCATGCAGTTGCAGTACCGACAGGAACAGCTCATAGACCCCCTCGGCACTCATGGCTTCGCTGGTCAGTACATTCACCTTGCCTTTCACACGAGGATCAATCACAAAGCTTTTGCCAGTGATGTCAGCCACCTGACTGATAAAGGCACCAATATCGGCTTCCTTAAGGTTGATCTGCCAGTTGTCCTGAGCCAAGGCACTCAGGCTCACGAACAGCATGGCAATCATTGCCCAATGTTTGATAGCACCCATCGAAATTAATCCAGTCTGTGGTTGACGTTGAAACGACTATTGCCGCGCTGTACTTCAATGCGTACTTCGTCAGCATTCGGGAGGTCGGCCAGCAAGCTCTGATCGCTGGCAGGATCGCCAAGAGACTGGCTGTTGATCGACAGCACGATATCTCCCGGACGGAGTTTGAATTGCATCAGTGGCGAACCCGGTTTAACCCGGTAGCCGGAACCGGCGCCCTGAGGCTCGAGCCCCATTTTATTCAGCGCCGCCAGCGGGTCATCGGCAATTTCACTGGTGGCCACACCTACAAATTCGGTGGCGTTGCGAACCTTGCGGAACCGCTGGGTCAGCGAACCCTGGGTCAGACGTTCTGGCAAGTCTTCGGCCCGGCTTGGGGCAGGTACACTGCGAACGTCAGAGCCGCGGTTGGGTTCATCGTCAAATTTGAGGGTTTCGAGTTTGCCGGAGGTATCCAGCATCACCTTGTGCTGGTACACACCCACCAATCGGGTGCGGCCTTGTACGGTGTCGCCAAGGCGGAAAAAGTCGCCGGCGCGTCCGGATACCGCAATGATGGCACTGGAGTTTTCTTCCGGGTTGGCAGCGTTGACACCCAACAGGGTGAGCTTGAGACGGGTTTCCGGTGCATCCACAGGCTGAGCGATCACCGGCGCTGGCAGCTCGGAGGCTTCGCCAAACAGGTGGTACTGTGCAGTGCCTTCGGCACGGGCCACGGTGCTGCCGTCTCCCTTGGTGGGTGCCATCAGGATCAGGGGCTGCGGTGCAACAATGGTCCAGATCAGCTGCGACAGCTGCCAACTGATCAGCAGCGTCAGCAACAGCTTGCCACTTACCAGAGTCAATTTTTGCCAGCGTGGCAGTTCTACCGCTTTCATTTCCAATGTACGTCGCTCCGTGTCGGCGGCAAAGGTTATAGAATCTTGTGGGACACTTCAAAAATCACCGTGTCCGCGTCGGCTTTCTGCGGCCACTGCTGACCCAGTGTATCGATAAAGCGACGACGTACCGCTACCCCGGCCCAGCCATCCGGTTGCAGAAAGCCCTGCGCCAGCGCTTCTGAATCGGTGTTTTCAATATTGACGACTGCCTTGTCGCCTTCCATCGACAAGTTGCCGATGATCATTGGAATCTCTGCGCTCACCGGCTTGCCTTGCACCGGGAACTCCGCCGAGCCGCCCTGATAAATAATCCGGCCCGACACCTCGGCTACTTGCAGGGTATTGGCGTTCAGTGCCGCTGCGACCTTACTGGCTTCAATATCGCCATCAAACGACACCCGCTGGCGACGTAGCATTGGCGCCAGCAGCAGTGGGTCGAAGTAGCCATCCAGCTCGCTGATTTGCACATCACCGTTGGCAGAGGCTTGCAGATTGGCCGTCACGCGCAGCGAATCGCTATTGACCGTCACATCGGCCACAGCACTGCCGCTCAGCAAAGACAGCGGCTGCAATTGCCATTCACCATTCAATACGCCCAATTGGCGTTCACGAATCTGGAAACGGCCGTCCCAGACCGTGCCCGATACGGAATTGACCTGCACCGGCAAGCGCCCCAGATTCGGCTCCAGAGTTTGCCAGACCAGATTCAGGGGAACAGTCACCGCGAGAAAAACCAGCAAAGACAGCAACCCTAGTAGCAGATACCAACGGGCTGCCCAAACGGCAGAGAGCATGTGTGCAAAATCCATATCGTTCAAAAAACGGCTGTCATTGTACTGACAGGGGCAGGCAGTCTAAAGCCCGGTTATGACATCCGTGTAACAATTCTCATATCATTTCGTCTTTGTTTGGTCAGATTTGGTGCTTGCAGCCGTTGTCATCGTATCCGTAGCCGACTGATTGGCGACGGTATCAGCCAATTGCTGCATCAAGTGGTCGCTGCCAGATATCAGGGCATTTTTTTGCCGACGACTGAGTCGCTTGACCCGATACTCCCAACGCAAAGCCGTTGATTTATCAGCCAGTTGATGGTGCCAGACCAATTGCAAGGGCGCTTTGCCTCGCAGCGCCCGAGCGGCCCGCGCACCACCAGCCTGATGCTCGGCAAAACGCCGTTCAACGTTCGAGGTGGCACCGCAATACAACTGATCAAGACAGTTACGGATCAGATAGACACTCCACGCCTCAGATTCTTTATTGGCACGTTTGGACAAGTTTGATTTCACCTGTGCTGATTAGGGACCCTCTGAATAACTCTGCACAGCTCTGCGCGAGTCCTGCTGGTTGTCAGAACAAGGCGGCGAATGCAGCGGAATGACGAACCTGTCCGGCCGAGTCTTTCCAAATTCGCCAACACCGTTCTGGCGGGCTGCAGGCCGCGCCCTGCGGGGATGGCAGGGCATTGCTGACTCTGTGTCGCTGATTTTTGACTTGACCCGTCAGGCCTGCAAATCAGCTTCGTGATTCAGCGTCGCCCTGTCATCCAGATGCGGGCACCGAGTTATTCAGAGGGTCCTTAGCATATTTCCACGCTGCGACGCCATCTCTGTTAGGCTGGCGAACATTTACCAGCATTTGCTGTCATCGGCTTGCAGTAAAAATAGCAGTGATGTTCACCAGGTTGTTTTGATGATTACCAGTACCCGATTTTTTCGCGAGCCGGTTTCCGGCTTCACCCACATGGCCGGTGCGCTGTTTGCCATTGTCGCGCTCTGCATACTGAGCGCCCAGGCGGCAGTGCACGGCGACATTTGGCAATGGGTCAGCTTTCCGGTGTTTGGCGCCACCATGCTGCTGATGTTTTCGACCAGCGCACTGTATCACCTTGCCCACGGCTCCGACGAGCTGATCACCTGGTTGAAGCGCATCGATCATATGGCGATTTTCCTGATGATCGCCGGTACCTATACGCCCATTTGTCTGGTGCCATTGAATGGCACACTGGGCTGGAGCCTGTTTGCCGGGGTATGGACCTTTGCCGTCGCGGGCATTGCCCTGAAGCTGTTCTGGATTGACGCCCCGCGCTGGCTCTCAACGGTGATTTATCTGGGCATGGGCTGGCTGGTGATTTTTGCCATTGAGCCAGCCGCCGAACGCATTCCGACCCACGTGCTGTGGTGGATTGTAGCGGGCGGCCTGTTTTACACCGTGGGTGCCGTGATTTATGCGCTGAAGTGGCCTGATCCATGGCCAACCGTGTTTGGCTTCCACGAAATCTGGCATGTGTTTGTGATGGCTGGTGTGTTTTGCCATTTCTGGGCAATTGCCTTTGGACTGGCCGACTTTGATGTAAGCGCCCTGCCCTGACGGCAGGGCAAAAACCATTTAAGCCAAACCATTATCTGTTACTGTAAACGCCATGAACGAAACCGAATCCCTCAGCATTAACCATCGCCTGTCCATCCCGCTGTCCGAAATCGACTTGCAAGCGATTCGTGCCCAGGGCGCCGGTGGCCAGAACGTCAACAAGGTATCCAGCGCCATTCATTTGCGCTTCGATATCAACGCCTCCAGCTTGCCAATCGCCGTCAAGGAACGTTTGCTACAAAAGAAAGACAGCCGTCTGACCAAGGATGGCATTCTGATCATCAAGGCACAGCAATTCCGCACTCAGGAAAAGAACCGCGAAGATGCACTGGAGCGTTTGGCAGAGGTGGTGCGCGAAGCCACCATCGTCCAGGCAGCTCGGGTGGCAACGCGACCGACACGCTCATCCCAGCGCAAACGCATGGACAGCAAGACTCGCCGGGGGCAGGTCAAAACCATGCGTGGCAAGGTCGATTATTAGTCCAACCCGCTGATCACTGGCCTCGCTGCTTTTTGATCAAGGCATAGGCCTGCTGGATTTGCTGGGTTTTTTCCTTCGCCAGCCGAATCATTTCGTCCGGTACGCCTTTGGCTCCCAGCTTGTCCGGATGATTCTGAGACATCAGCTTACGGTAGGTTTTCTTCAGGGTATCGTCGTCCACATCGGCCGATACGCCCAGGGTTTTGTAGGCCTGATCCAGTTGCTGACTGCGGCTCATGCCGCCGTTGCGCGACTGATGCACGGCCGATTCAATCCGCTCCTTCACCCCTTGCATTTGCGCCTGACTGATCCCCAGACGGTTCGAGAGGTGTTCAATCAAAGCCCACTCTTGTGCTGATAACTCGCCATCGGCATAGCCAATGGTCATCACCACTTCGAGAAACATCTGCGACATCGGGCCACTCATCAGCGGCCGCAACTTGGCAAGGTCGGCGTCCATTTCTTCGGTCGGTTGCTTGCCTTCCCGGAACCAGTCAATGGCTTGCTGGCGGGCTTCGCCCTTGAGCGCCATACGATCCATCACAAAGGTCGCGGCAGCAATTTCTTCTTCACTGACACGGCCGTCCGTTTTGGCGATCCGCCCCATGCAACGGTACAGGGTCGAGACAAACAGCGTGCGGGTCTGGCTGATTGACGCTCCCGCTGGCAGGGTGAAATTGCCGCCCATAAAGCGTTCAACGTTCTGGTCGAACAAGTGACCCACAAAGGCACCTACAATGGCGCCGAAAGGTCCACCGGTCATCAGGCCGAGCATGCTGCCCATGGCCTTACCCATCCATAGCATCAGACGTTCTCCATTAATTGTTGTTCAAGCTGTTGCAACCGCTGCGGTGTGCCGACGTCCACCCACTGGCCGTCCAGTTTGCGTCCTGCCACCCGGCCCTTGGCCATGGCCTCGCGCAACACAGGCGCAAGCGCGCGTTTGCCGGGTTCGTAGCCTGCCAGTAACCGTGGGTGAATCAGTGAAATTCCCGCAAACGTGAGACATTCTTCCTGCTCCTGAGCTTGCGAAGCCAGGTCAGACGGCTGCGCCTGGCTACTGGGGTCGATTACCTGCATGCTTTTTAAAATGAAATCGCCGTTCGGGTTGTGGTCCGGGTTATCGACCAGCCACAGCAGCGCATCACAGTCGCTGCCCAGCATATTGGCTTGCAGCAAGTCTGCGGCCTGCTGGTAGTTCCAGTTGGTCCACACATCGCCATTGATCAGCAAAAATGGTTCAGGTTCTGTCCTCCCGTACTGCTGTGACCGGCATGACTTTGACCGGGACAACTCTGACCTGGACAGTTCTGACCGGCACAGCAGAGGCAAGGCATTCAGTATGCCACCCGCGGTTTCCAGCGCCTCGGATTCCGCCGAATACTGAATCCGGCAGCCGAGCGATTCGCCATCGCCCAGTGCCTCTTCAATCATTTGCCCCAGCCAGGCGTGGTTTATCACCAGATCGTTGAATCCGGCAGCCACCAGCTTTTCAATGTGATGCTGAATCAGTGGTTTGCCCGCCAGCGGCAGCAGTGGCTTGGGGCAATGGTCCGTTAACGGCGCCATGCGCTGACCGCGACCGGCGGCCAGTATCATGGCTTTGTATGGCAAGGCGGTTGCAGTCATTGGGTCAGCTTGTCCAATGCCGGAATCAGTCGTTGTGCCAGCCAGTCGTGGAAAGGTTGCAGCTCCGGGTAACGGGCAGACACTTCCACCAGGTACTGACAGGTGTTTGGCACATCGGCCAGATAAGTCGGCTTGCCATCGCGTAGGTTCAGGCGCGCAAAAATACCGGCGGCCTTGATATGACGTTGCATGCCCATCAGGTCGACATCACGAACAAACTGCGTCCAGTCGCCACGGTAACGGCCCGCCGGGCGAGCCAGTTCCCAGTAATGAGCCATCAGCTCTTCAACCATGGTCTGGGGCCAGCGTACATAGCAGTCGCGCAGCAGTGAGACCAAATCGTACGTCGCCGGGCCGGCCACTGCGTCCTGAAAATCAATAACCCCAAGCTTGCCCTCTTCCAGCACCATCAGGTTGCGGGAATGGTAATCGCGGTGCACCGTCACCACCGGCTGTGCCAACGCTTCCCGTTGCAACAACGCAAAGGTGTCAGTCAGCATTTGCTGTTCGGAATCGCTCAGCGCCAGCTCCAGTTGCTGCAAGCAAAGCCAGTCGCGGAACAACGCCATTTCGGTTTGCAACAGCTCGGCGTCGTATTTTGGCAGCTCGGCACAGGGAACGCCCTGCAAGTGCACCAGCTGCTCAATCGCGCCTCGATACAGCGCCAGAATCGTTGCCTCATTGGCGCTGTCTTCGTGCAAGGCCGCCCACAGCAAGGTGTCGCCGAAGTCTTCCAGCAGCATAAAACCCTGTTCAATGTCGGAGCCGATGACTCTGGGCACGGTGACATCGTGCGAGCGCCATTCGTTGGCAATGGCGATAAACCGGGGGTTGTCTTCTTTTTCCGGTGGTGCATCCACCAGAATCCAGCTGCGGCCCATGCCTCGCAGGCGGAAATAACGGCGAAAACTGGCGTCGCCTGACACCATCTCAACACTGGCATCAAGCGCCAGATCTGCTTCACGACGAATAATGTGCGTCGCCCACTCAACCAATCGATCCAATCGCAGGTCCATGCTGGCCTCAGATGCTTTTCTTTGCGAACTAAAATTGCGCGCATTGTGCGTCCCCCGTATCATCTGCGCGCTGGGAACTTTAGGTATAAACCAAACGGGGACGAATCAGTGATCTTACCCGCATTGGAAGGTTCCGCAACCGGATCGCTCCATCACCCGAACACGCATCAGGGCATTCATGCACAGCAGGCCGACCAGTACATTTTTTTCCTCTTCAACGTCGGCCTCTCGAGATTGGCACGGCGCTGGCGCACAGTCCGTGGCCACCACGACCGATGCCAGCCCAACGGCGCTGACTGCCCGTCCGGTTAACCGGCTGGCGGCCGCGATTCTGTCAACCGCCCTTACCGGGCTGTTCAGTCACACGGCTTATGCCGATTCAGCCAATGATCAGACCGCGACTGACACAGCCGAGTCCACGACCACCCCGTCGACAGACGACATGATCCTCAATATCGAGCCGCGACCGTACCTGAACTGGTACCCGCGTTCAGTGTTGAGCGCCGAGGAAGCCGCTTCGCTGCCGGATTTCTGCAACGGCATGTATAAATCATCCGCCCTCAGCACCTTGCCAGACGGCAAACTGATTGCCGAAGCCGACCAGGCTGAGCTGGATAACCAGGGCAATACCGATCTGTCCGGCCGGGTTGATATGCGCTACAGCAACAACCGTCTGGCTGCGGATAGCGCCCATTGGGATGCCCGGATGCAAACCGCCCGCTTCGAGGGCGATGTACAAGTAGAAAACGACGCCGTCAGCATTCATGGCGGTTCGGCCAGCTATAAGCACGAGAGCGACCACGACAGCCAGGGCAACGCGGTCAGCGAACTGGCCTTGCAAGATGCAGAATATTCTCTGCCCGACAGTCACATGCGCGGTACCGCAGGCTCGATGCAAACCCGCTCGGACGGTGTCATCAAGCTCGAAAACGCCACTGTGACCTGGTGTGAACCGGGCCACAATGATTGGAAAATCGCCGCCAGCGAAATCAATCTGGATCAGCAGCGCGGCGTCGGCAGCGCCTGGAACACCCGTCTGGAAATCATGGATGTCCCGGTTTTCTGGCTGCCCTATTACCGCTTCCCGATTGATGACCGCCGTGCCACCGGCTTTCTTGATCCGTCGTTCTCACTGGGCGGCGACGCTGGTTTGCAAGAGCTGAAAACGCCGTTCTACCTCAACCTTGCCGAGAACCTCGACGCCACGCTGACGCCGCACTACGTTAACCAGCACGGCTGGCTGTGGGAGTCGCAGCTGCGTCACAAAACCCGTTTGCTGGGCGACGGCGAGCTGAACTACGCTTTCCTCAATCAGGACGCCAGCACCGAAGAAGAGCGCTGGCTGATTAACTATCAGCAGGCCGGGGATATTTCCGAACACTGGAGCCACCGCTGGGTGTACAACCACATCAGCGATAACGACTACCTGTCGGATTTCAACTCTGCCGCCGGGATCGACCGCTCTACCCATATGCCGCGTCGTGGCGAGATCAATTACTGGAATCAGGGAGTCGACTTCACCCTGATGGCGGAAGCCTACCAAACCATCTCGGATTCCATTTCATTGGCCGAACGCCCCTACAAGCGTTTGCCACAGGCGAGCCTGAGTTACAGCAACGAATTCACCAGCAGCAGTCCGTGGCAGCTGGATGCCCTGCTGCAAGCCAGCAACTTCAGCCGCGACCAGCAAGCCAGCATCAATGGCGAATCCCAGACTCTGAGTGGTCTTGATGCGGTCAACGGCAAGCGTCTGGTCGCCGATGCCAGCGTTGGCTACCGCCTGCAAACCAGCTACAGCTACATTGAGCCTGCGGTCACCTACCGCTACCGCGCCTACCAGCTGACCAGCGATGACGACAGCTACAACGTCGACGCTTCCGTGCAGCACGGTCAGGCCCGCTACAGCCTCGACAGCGGACTGTTTCTGGAACGGCCATTGAGCTGGTTCGGTACTCACCAGACCCAAACCCTGGAGCCACGCCTGTACTGGGTTAAAAGCCCTTACATTCTGGGTCAGGACGAAATCCCGGCGTTTGATACCAAGGTCACCAGCACCAGCTACGACAGTCTGTTTACCGGCGACCGCTTCACCGGTTACGACCGCCTTGCCGACCTCGATCAGGTCAGCCTCGGTTTCACCAGCCGTATCATCGACGAAGAAGGCGATGAGTGGCTGCGTTTCAGCATTGGCCGGGTCAACTTCTCCGGTGACCGCAAGGTTCAGCTGGAAGCCGATGAAGTCAACGACAGCCACGCCACCTCCTCGACCATTGCCGAACTGGAGTGGCGCCCCAATAATCATTGGGGTATCTACAACACGCTGGAGTGGGATTCCTACGCCAACTTTGCTCGTCAAAGCCGACTGGGCATTCGTTATCGGCCGGAAACCAACCGCATGTTGAACTTGTCCGTCAACAAGGTTCAGAGTGAAGACGCCGACAGCGGCAGCATTGATACCGATATCTATCAGGCCGACGTCAATGGCTACTGGGCGTTAAATGACAGCTGGGCATTGATAGGTCGAGTACTGCGGGATATGAAACACTACGACGCCGGCGAGCGACGTCCGGAAAGTAATGTTCTGGAGTCACTGGCCGGTTTCGAATATCAGAACTGCTGCTGGCGCTTCCAGCTCATGTATAAGGAAACCTCTCCGACTGCGGATGACGATTCTCAATACAGTACCGAGAAGAGCGACAGCATCATGTTCAGCATTCAGCTCAAGGGACTCAGCACATTGGGTGGCGGCGCCGACGCCACGCTGAAGAACGCGATTCAGGGTTACACCAGACGACAGTATCATGACTATTAACAAGATTTTGCTTACTTGCGCCGCCGTACTGGCCAGCGCCCTCAGCCATGCCAAGCCGGTTCTGATCGACCAGGTGGCCGTTATCGTCGAAGACGATGTGATTATGGAAAGCCAACTGGATCAGCGGGTTGAAACCGTCAAGCTGCAAAACCGCAACGCTAACCTGCCACCGGACAACGTGCTGCGGCAGCAGGTACGTGACCGCCTGGTGGAAGAAAGCATCCAGCTGCAAATGGCCCAGCGCATTGGTATTCGTATCAGCGACGCCCAGCTCAACGAAGCACTGCAACGCATTGCCGCCCAGAACAAGATGTCGCTGGAGCAGTTCCGCAACGCTATGGAAGCCGAAGGCGTGCCGTTTGCTTCAGCCCGCGAGCAGATCAAAAACGAAATGATCACCAGCCGCTTGCAGCGTATCCGGGTTGGCGAAACCATTCAGATCACCGACAAGGACGTGGATTACTTCCTGCAATCCGAAGCCGGCAAACTGGCATCGGCTGCCGAATACCGTCTGGGCCACATTCTGGTATCAGTACCGGCTGACGCCAACGCCAGCCAATTGCAGAAAGCCGAATTGAAAGCCCGTGCGCTGGCTCAGCGCATTCGTGAAGGTGCCCGGTTCTCAGACGTTGCCATCTCCTCCTCCGATGGCCGTAACGCCCTCAAAGGCGGAGATCTGGGCTGGCGTAAAGAAGGCCAGCTGCCGGGTATTTTTGCGGCGGTTGTGCCCAAGCTGAAAGTTGGCGAGGTCTCCGACCCGATCCGCAGCTCCAGTGGTTATCATCTGGTGGCGGTGACCGACAAGCGCGGCGGCAACAGCCAGCTGATTACCCAGTACAAGGTTCGCCACATACTGGTCGGCCCGAACGAACTGCGTAACAAGCAGCAAGCCGAAGAACTGATTACCTCGATTTATGAGCGCCTGCAAAACGGCGAAGACTTCGCCGCACTGGCAAAAGAATACAGCGACGATCCAGGCAGCGGTGCCAATGGCGGCGATCTCGGCTGGGCCAGCCCGGGCGACATGGTTCCGGAGTTTGACCGTACCATGCAGCAGTCCGAAATCGGCCACATCACAGCACCGTTTGAAACCCAGTTTGGCTGGCACATCCTGCAAGTGGAAAACACCCGCGAAACCGACATCGGTGAGCAGGTACAACGCAACCAGGTGCGCCAACTGCTGTACAGCCGTCGTTTTGAAGAAGAATTACCAATCTGGTTGCGTAAAATCCGTTCCGAGGCGTACGTAGATATCAAGGAGCGTTCATGATCCATCGGCTGGCCATCACGGCGGGCGAACCTGCTGGCATCGGTCCTGATCTGTGCATTCAACTGGCACAGCAAGGCAGTGACCACCAGCTGATCGTGATTGCAGACCCAACCCTGCTGCAACAACGGGCCGGCCTTTTGGGCTTGCCGTTGCAGTTGATTGAGTTCGACCCGCAACAAGCGCCACAGGCAACCGCACCGGGGCAGCTGTTCTACGCTGACGTCCGGCTTGCTGCCAGCGCCGAGGCCGGTGTCTTGAATGCGGCCAACGGCCAGTACGTACTGGATACGCTGACCCACGCAGCCCAAGGCTGTCAGGATGGCGACTGGGATGCCATCGTGACCGCCCCTGTGCACAAGGGCGTGATCAACGACGCCGGCGTTGCTTTCAGCGGCCACACGGAATATTTCCGCGACTTTGCCGAAATCGAAGAAGTGGTGATGATGCTGGCCACTGAAGACCTGCGCGTGGCACTGGTAACGACTCACTTGCCGTTGAAAGACGTGCCAGCAGCCATTACCCCGGACCGCATCCAGCGCGTGACTCGTATCCTGAACAACGACCTGAAAACCTTCTTTGGCTGTCAGCAGCCTCGTATTCTGGTCGCCGGGCTCAACCCCCACGCCGGTGAAGATGGCCACCTGGGTCGTGAAGAACTGGATGTGATTATTCCGACGCTGGAGCAGTTGCGTGGCGAAGGCATGAACCTGATTGGTCCACTGCCCGCAGACACCCTGTATACGCCGAAGCATTTGCAACACGCCGATGCCACGCTGGCGATGTACCACGATCAGGGCCTGCCCGTGCTGAAATTCCACGGTTTTGGCCGTGCCGCCAACATCACATTGGGTCTACCCTTTATCAGAACCTCAGTGGATCACGGCACTGCCCTGGATCTGGCCGGAACAGGCAAAGCCGATATGGGCAGCCTGCAAACCGCCATCAACGTCGCCGTACAAATGGCCAGCAGCCGTTCCGCCTGAAACAGACACAAACAGCAGAACCTGCGCCTGAACCCAAGAATTCCAAGCCCGCCAGCCCTCACGGGCGGGCCAGCAAGAGCCAAGCTATGAAAGCCAATATGCATGGGCACAAAGCCCGAAAACGTTTCGGTCAGAACTTCCTGCACGATCCGTACATCATCAGCAAGATCGTTGGTGCCATTCACCCACTACCTACCGACTGTCTGGTGGAAGTGGGCCCGGGCATGGGTGCCCTGACCGAACCGCTGCTGGAAGCCTCCGGCAAGCTCAACGTGGTTGAACTGGACCGCGATCTGATCCCGATTCTGCGGACCAAGTTTTTCAACTACCCGGAATTCAAAATCTACGAAGGCGATGCGCTGAAGTTTGATTTCAGCCAACTGCTGGAACCGGGTCAGCGTCTGCGTATTGTCGGCAACCTGCCGTACAACATCTCAACGCCGCTGATCTTCCACTTCCTCAGCCACCACGCGCAGGTGCAAGACATGCACTTTATGCTGCAAAAAGAAGTGGTTGAGCGTTTAGGCGCGGTCCCGGGCAATGGCGACTACGGCCGCCTCAGCATCATGGCACAGTACTACTGCAAGGTAGAGCCGCTGTTTATTGTTGGCCCAGGCTCGTTCAATCCACCACCGAAAGTGGATTCGGCCATTGTGCGAATGATTCCGTACGAAACCCTGCCGGTTCAGGCCAAAAACGTGAAGGTGCTGGAACGCGTGGTGCGCGAAGCCTTTAACATGCGTCGCAAAACCATCCGTAACACCCTCAAGAACCTGATTTCCGCCGATCAGCTGGCCGACCTGGGTATTGATACCAGTCTGCGTCCGGAGGTTCTGACCTTGCAACAATACGTCACCATTGCCGACGCAGTGTACGAACTGCAACAGCAGGAACCCCAAGAACAGCAAGACTAGCAGGAGCCCGAAATGGAACTCGGCGACAACGTCCTGATCACGGCCATGCCGCACTATCTGGACGATCAGTCAGACCCGGAGGATGAACGGTTTGTGTTCTCCTACCTGATCCGGATCTGCAACCAAAGCGATCAGGCGGTGACCTTACGGACCCGCCACTGGTTCATCACCAATGGCAACGGCAATGTGCAGGAAGTCAAAGGCGAAGGCGTGATTGGCGAACAGCCCTGCATTCAGCCCGATGATGAATTTGAATACACCTCCGGAGCGGTGCTCAGCACCCCGGTTGGCAGCATGCGTGGTTACTACGTCATGGAAGCCGATGACGGCACCCTGTTCCACGCCTCGATTCCGGTATTCACGTTGGCCTCCACCAACGCCCTGAACTGATTGGGAGCAGCAAGACTCGATGGCGACCTACGCAATTGGCGACCTTCAAGGCTGTTTCGAGCCGCTGCAGCGGCTGCTGGAACAGATTGAATACAACCCCGACGTCGACCGCATCTGGCTTGCCGGTGATTTGGTCAATCGTGGCCCCGCCAATGTGCAGGTGCTGCGTTGGGCCAAAGCCCAGGGCGATCGCGTCGTCGCGGTGCTGGGCAACCACGATCTGCACTTGTTGGCGCGCCATTATGGCAACCCCAAAAAGAGCAAGAGCGACACCATCGACGATGTGCTGAACGCCCCCGACCGTGATGAGTTAATGGACTGGCTGCGGCATTGCCCGCTGGTTCATCTGGCTGACGACCAGCAATGGTTTATGAGCCACGCCGGACTGCCGCCGGTATGGACGCCGCAACAGGCCAAACAGCTGTCGGCGGAAGTTGAACAGGTGTTACAAGGCGACCAATGCGCCGACCTGATGGAACAAATGTACGGCAATAAGCCGGACGTTTGGGAAGATGGTTTGGCTGGCATCGACCGCTGGCGCTTGATCGTCAATTATTTGACCCGAATGCGCTTTGTTGATGACCAGTGCCGTCTCGACTTCAAAGCCAAGGAAGGTCTGGAAAGTGCACCGGCCGGATTCGCCCCCTGGTTCACTCGTCCGATGAACCCGGCCACACCGTCGACTACCCGCATTCTTTTTGGTCACTGGGCAGCGCTGGAAGGACACACAGGTGCACCTCAGATTCATGCCCTCGACACCGGCTGTGTCTGGGGTGGCCGACTGACCGCCCTGCGGTTGGAAGACCAACAACGCTTTTCGGTGGCCGCGTCGCCGACCTGATATTACCTTTACCCGGAGTTTTCCATGAGCAGCTTTACCCGAATCTCTCCCGCTGACGCCAAAGCCATGATCGATGCCGGTGACGTCAACATTGCCGACATCCGCGATGCCATGAGCTACCAGTCCGGCCATATGACCGCTTCCCGTAACGTCGACAACAGCAACCTGCCGGAATTTCTGGCCGCCACCAGCAAAGACCAGCCATTGATCGTTTGCTGCTACCACGGCAACTCCAGCCAGCAAGCAGCGCAGTTCTTTGCCGAACAAGGCTACAACCAGGCCTACAGCCTCGATGGCGGCTACGAAATGTGGAAAGTGTCGTTCCCGGAGCTGTGTGCACAAGGTCAGGATTGATCCGGGTAAAGCACAACATGACCCATCTCTGACCCCACGCTGACAGAGAGGGGTCAGTAACTGTCGGCCAATACTGACAATAATTCAGCGCCATAAAAACGCGCTATTTGGTCATAAAAACCCGCCTCACCCAACTTTGGTCGACTATTCAAATGGTCAACTTTGGCCCTTCCCTCCCTCGCTGAAAATTTTACACATCCCAAAGCCCGCATTTTTCTTCTTTTATTTCAAACACTTGATATCCGGCCAGCCGATGCCAGCTCATCAAACACCCGTTATGGTCGTTTGTTTTTTAACCAGCAAAAGGCAAAACGGCACGGCCAATGCATATTACAAACAGGTGTCAGAAAAATGTTATTACTGATACACAGGCTAGACTGAACCTTGTAGTGCGGTCACAGCCAAACAAGAAATGACGCGGTGCGTTGCCTGAGACCAAGGCATCAGCGACATCAACAGACACAGATTTGACCACAACCCGAACGAGAGGAACGCCGCAGTACCGACGTCATCCGAACATTGCTATCTACCAAGCCGAAGAGGTGAACCAATGAGTGTATTCAGCCGTTTTCAAGATCGTTACCAGGCCACTCAGCAAGAAGTCATGAGCCTGCAAGACTACCTCGAGCTCTGCAAGAAAGACCCGAGCGTCTATGCCACTGCCGCCGAGCGAATGCTCATGGCAATTGGTGAACCGGAATTGGTAGACACGTCGAAAGACCTGCGTCTGTCCCGCATTTTTTCCAACAAAGTCATCAAGCGCTACCCGGCGTTCAACGAGTTCTACGGCATGGAAGAAGCCGTTGAGAGCATCGTTTCCTATTTCCGCCACGCCGCCCAGGGCCTCGAAGAACGCAAGCAGGTGCTGTACCTGTTGGGCCCGGTGGGTGGTGGTAAATCCTCGCTGGCCGAACGCCTGAAACAACTGATGCAGGCAGTGCCCTTCTATGCCATCAAAGGCTCACCGGTGTTCGAAAGCCCGTTAGGCCTGTTTGATCCGGTGGAAGACGGCCAGATTCTGGAAGAAGATTTCGGCATTCCGCAGCGCTATCTGGGCCGTGTGATGTCACCCTGGGCAGTCAAACGCCTGCACGAATTTGGCGGTGATATTTCCAAATTCGAAGTGGTGAAACTGTATCCGTCCATCCTTGATCAGACCGGCGTGGCGAAAACCGAACCGGGCGATGAGAACAACCAGGACATTTCCTCGCTGGTCGGTAAAGTCGACATCCGCAAACTGGAAGACTTCTCCCAGGATGATCCGGACGCCTACGCCTACTCCGGTGCGCTGTGCCGTGCCAACCAGGGCCTGATGGAATTCGTCGAAATGTTCAAGGCGCCGATCAAGGTGCTGCACCCACTGCTGACCGCCACCCAGGAAGGTAACTACAACGGTACCGAAGGCATGGGCGCGATTCCGTTTGAAGGCGTGATTCTGGCTCACTCCAACGAATCAGAATGGCAAGCCTTCAAGAATAACAAGAACAACGAGGCCTTCCTCGACCGGGTATACATCGTCAAGGTGCCGTACTGCCTGCGTGTGAACGAGGAAGTTAAAATCTACGAAAAACTGCTGGAACACAGCTCGTTGTCTGATGCCCCATGCGCGCCAGACACACTGAAAATGCTGGCCAAGTTCACCGTGCTGTCACGCCTGAAAGAGCCGGAAAACTCCAGCGTGTACTCGAAGATGCGCATCTACAACGGTGAAAACCTCAAGGACACCGATCCAAAAGCCAAATCGATCCAGGAATACCGCGACGCGGCGGGTGTGGACGAAGGCATGGCCGGTATCTCGACCCGTTTCGCCTTCAAGATTCTGTCCAAGGTATTCAACTTCGACAGCACTGAAGTGGCGGCTAACCCCGTACACCTGATGTACGTACTCGAACAGGCAATCGAACAGGAGCAGTACCCGGAAGATACCCACAACCGCTACCTCAACTACCTGAAAGAGTACATGGCCCACGAATACGTCGACTTTATCGGCAAGGAAATCCAGACCGCTTACCTGGAATCCTACTCCGAATACGGCCAGAACATCTTCGACCGTTACGTGACCTACGCCGACTTCTGGATTCAGGATCAGGAATACCGTGATCCGGAAACCGGCGAAATGCTGGATCGTGCGTCGATCAACGAAGAACTGGAGAAAATCGAGAAATCCGCCGGTATCTCCAATCCGAAGGACTTCCGCAACGAGATCGTCAACTTCGTGCTGCGTGCCCGCGCCAACAACAACGGCAACAACCCGAGCTGGCAGTCTTACGAAAAAATGCGCTCTGTGATCGAGAAGAAGATGTTCTCCAACACAGAAGACCTGCTGCCAGTAATCTCCTTCTCGGCCAAGTCTTCCAACGACGATCAGAAGAAACACGACGACTTCGTGGCTCGGATGACCGAACGTGGCTACACCGAGAAACAGGTTCGCCTGCTGGCCGAATGGTACCTGCGTGTGCGTAAGTCGCAGTAATTCCTGAGTAAAAAGGGAATTAACCAGCAACACCAATGCGCCTCTGCCGATCCAAATCAGGTTTGCAGAGGCGCTATAAAGATTGATCAAGAACTCGCCAGGTGCGGGTTACCAATACTGAGGGCGGAAGAAAGCGTGACGAGCGATGGTAAGACAAGGCAAATTCTGGCAAGCGAGCGGAGTGTATAAGTCATACATGAGCATCGCGAGTCAGAATTAACGCCGTATTACCGAGCGCAGTAGCTTTCAGCTCCTCATGAGGAGGCTAGATGTCTTACATTATCGATCGACGTTTAAACGGCAAAAACAAAAGCATGGTCAACCGCCAGCGCTTTCTGAAACGCTATCGCGGCCACATCAAGGAAGCGGTATCGGACGCCGTCAACCGTCGTTCCATCACCGACATGGAACGCGGTGAGCAAATCAGCATTCCTACCCGCAACACCCACGAGCCAATGATTACCCACGGTCAGGGTGGCAAATCCCATCGCGTATTTCCAGGCAACAAGGAATTCAACACCGGCGACCAGCTGGAAAAACCGAAAGGTGGCGGCGGCGGCTCAGGTTCTGGCCAGGCCAGCAATCAGGGCGAAGGCGAAGATGACTTCAGCTTTTTTATTACCAAAGACGAGTTCCTGAATTATCTGTTTGATGACCTGGAACTGCCCAACATGATCAAGAAGTCGCTGTCGCAATCGAAAGAGTTCAAGACCCGCCGGGCAGGCTTTGTGTCGGAAGGTACACCCAACAACCTGTCGGTGGTGAAATCCTTGCGCAATGCCCACGCCCGTCGCATCGGCATGGGCGCTGGCAAGCGCCGCAAAATCAAGGAATTGCAGGCTCAAATTGAAGAACTGATTGCCGCTGGTAAACCCGATGACGACAGCGTCATTGCAGGCCTCAAGGCCGACATTGCCGAACTTGAGAAGAAGCTCAAGATGCTGCCCTTCATCGACGAGCTCGATCTGCGTTATCGCAATCAGGTCAAGGTGCCAATGCCCTCCAGCAAGGCAGTGATGTTCTGTTTGATGGACGTTTCCGGCTCCATGACTCAGGACGTCAAGGATTTGGCCAAACGCTTCTACCTGCTTCTGTACCTGTTCCTTGAGAAAAACTACGAACACATCGAGATCGTCTTTATTCGCCACCACACCAGCGCCAAGGAAGTGGACGAACAAGAGTTCTTCTACTCCCGTGAAACCGGCGGCACCATTGTCTCCAGCGCACTGAAGCTGATGGATCAGGTGGTGCAGGAACGTTATCTGGAAGGTGACTGGAACATCTACGCTGCACAGGCTTCCGACGGCGACAACTGGGACGACGATTCCCCGCTGTGCGCCCAGATTCTGTCCGAAAACCTGCTACCAGCAATTCAGCATTTTGCCTATGTGGAAATCACGCCGCATGAGCATCAGGCCCTGTGGTACGCCTATCAGGGCGTGGCACAAGCCAACGCCAGCAAATTTGCTACCGCCCAAATCCGGGGAGCCGGCGACATTTATCCGGTATTCCGCGAACTGTTCGCCAAAGAGCGATACAAGGAGGCCGTATGAGTCTCAATAGCGATATCTACAAAGACGATCCGCGCGCTAAAACCTACCTGTCGACCGATTCCGACTGGAACTTTGAGCTGCTGGAAAAGTACGACAGCGAGATTGCCAAAATCGCCGCCAAGTACCGTCTGGATACCTACCCGAATCAGATTGAAATCATCAGCGCTGAGCAGATGATGGACGCCTATTCGTCGGTGGGCATGCCGATTGGCTACAACCACTGGTCCTACGGCAAACAGTTCCTGTCGACCCAGAAAAACTACCAGCGTGGCCAGATGGGCCTGGCCTACGAGATCGTGATCAACTCCGACCCGTGTATTGCCTACCTGATGGAAGAGAACACCATGCCAATGCAGGCACTGGTGATCGCCCATGCCTGCTACGGCCATAACTCCTTTTTCAAGGGTAACTACCTGTTCAAGACCTGGACCGACGCCAGTTCCATCATCGACTACCTGCTGTTCGCCAAGAACTACGTGCGTAAGTGCGAAGAGCGCTACGGCCAGGAAGAAGTTGAGCAGATGCTGGATGCGTGTCATGCGCTGCAGAACTACGGCGTCGACCGCTATCGTCGTCCTCGCCCTATTTCTGCGGCCGAAGAGCGCCTGCGCCAGCAAGAGCGGGAAGACATATTACAGCGACAGGTGAATGACCTGTGGCGCACACTACCAAGCCGCCATGAAGAAGCTTCCGAGCAAAAGAAGCGTGTATTCCCTGACGAGCCGCAAGAGAACATCCTCTACTTCATTGAGAAAAATGCCCCACTGCTGAAGCCGTGGCAGCGCGAAATCATTCGTATCGTGCGCAAGATTTCCCAGTATTTCTATCCGCAACGCCAGACTCAGGTAATGAACGAAGGCTGGGCAACCTTCTGGCACTACACCTTACTGAACGAGCTGTACGACAAAGGCAAGGTGACCGACGGCTTTATGATGGAGATTCTTACCTCGCACACCAGCGTGGTATACCAGCCCGGTTTTGACTCGCCCTACTACAGCGGCATCAACCCCTATGCGCTGGGCTTCAACATGTTCCAGGACATCAAGCGTATTTGCGAGAACCCGACCGATGAAGACCGCGAGTGGTTCCCGGATTTTGCCGGCAAGGACTGGCTCGATACCCTGCATTTCGCCATGGAGAACTTCAAGGACGAAAGCTTTGTGCAGCAATTCCTGTCGCCACGCATGATGCGCGAATTCCACCTGTTCAGCATTTACGACGATGACGAACGTTCACACTATGAAGTAGAGGCCATTCACAATGACAACGGCTACCGCAAGGTACGGGAAATGCTGGCGCGGCAGTATGATCTGTCGATGCGTGAGCCTAATATTCAGGTGTGGTCTGTCGATCTGGAAGGTGATCGTTCACTGACCCTGCGTCATACCATGCACTATGGCACACCGCTGTCGCAGGATGTGTTTGAAGTGATGAAGCACCTGCACTTGCTGTGGGGCTTTGATATTCATCTGGACACCGTCAAGGACGGAGAAGTGATCGGACGCCGCAGCGTGCCGGAAATGAAGGTTGCCGATTAAAGACCTTCTGAGAAACGCTGCAATTCGCTCAATACCCTGCACTCCCCGTCTCGGGGTTTGCAGGTTCACCTGAAAACGACGACTTTCACTCATGTGCTCGTTTCTTTCGCCTAACTTTCGACTGGCTTTCCTTGCTTTTCCTTGCTCTTCCTTGCTTTCCCTTTCTCAGCAAGGTTCACAGAGTGCATGTACTGGTCAATTTTTGACCACAACTGTCTTACAAATCGACAATCAGACATTGCGACATACCAGCAATTATATTGCTCTATATTTCGACTATATATCAGACGTTATACGCCACCACCAACAAAAAATTATATTTTTGCGTTTAAGTCAGCCATATTTAATGGATTATTTTCCTAACTCAGTAGATTTACAAAATGTAGCAAACTATACTTCCGCCCAAATTTTGAGCACCCCAGAGCAACGACTGAATGAATCGAGTTTTAACCATTACCGCAATTACCGCCCTTTCCTTCTCTTCCATTTCTTATGCTGAAAGCATTTCTGCTGCCAAAGCAGAATTTTATGCTGGCAGCTTGTGTATGCTGTCACAGCGTATGGCTAAGGATTACTTTGCTATTGGTGCGGATATCCGCCCGGAAGTGGCCATGCAGGACCTGGATGAAAGCGTATCGCTGTTTGAAGAGCGTATTAATCTGGTAATGGATTTTGCTCACGAGCACGGCATCAACCACAGCGTCGAGCCTTTGGCAAAACTCTGGCAGGAATACCGTATGGACGTGCTGGCCAAGCCGGACAAACTGCATGCCGCTACACTGCTTAAGCACAGCGAAGCATTGCTGAAAGCCTGCAACAACAGCGTTGCCGCCATCGCCGCCGAGAGCGACTCCCCGTATGCCGAGCTGGTGCGTATTTCTGAAGAAGAAACCACCCTGGCCCAGAAGATTGCCCGCGACTACTATGCCATGTACTGGAACGTTGAAACCGATACAGTACGAGCTGATTTCCAACAGTCCATCCAGCAATTCGACCAGAACCTGACCGTTCTGCTGGGAACCAATCACAACACCCCGGAACTGACCAACCTGCTGGCTCGTGTTGAATCCCAATGGAAGTTTTCCAATGCCGGATTCAAGCTGGATAAGAACGGACAATACGTTCCGAACGTCATTTCAGTAACGACCGATTCTATTTATAAAAAGATGGAAAATATCGCCTATAAATATGAACTGTTAATGACTAAAAATTAACAGTTGTTCGATAACAATTCTCATATCGATTATAATTAGATTCATTCGTTCGCTCACACCGAAAGGACTCGGTGTTTTACATTACTGCCTTCGTTAAACCAATTTCCTTAAACCGATGTTCAGCAACCCCTATATTGATAAACTACTCTTTAATAGTCCTTTTATTGAGTAAGTTGTCCAATGATTGATGTACCACACAACGCCAGTGAATGGCTTTCCTTTGTTGTTTCGTTTTTGGCGGTCGCCGGTGTGTTTGCTGTTTGTGGGTACTGGCTAGGACGCGGGGGACCCTCTGAATAACTCTGCACAGCTCTGCGCGTGTCCTGCAGGTTGTCAGAACAAGGCGGCGAATGCAGCGAAATGACGGGTCCTTTTCAAATTCGCCAACACCGTTCTGGCGGGCTGCAGGCCGCGCCCTACGGGGATGGCAGGGCATTGCTGACTCTGTGTCGCTGATTTTTGACTTGACCCGTCAGGCCTGCAAATCAGCTTCGTGACTCAGCGTCGCCCTGTCATCCAGAGCGGGCACCGAGTTATTCAGAGGGTCCCCGGTTCAAAGGAGACGTGTAACTACCAGGCAATCACCAGATCATCACGCTGAATCGCCAGACCACCGGCATCAGATGTCATCTCTGCCACAACAAACTGCGGCTGCACCTGTTTCACCACCACTTCAGTCGCCATATCCGTCAGCTCGGTGCGTGGTTCAAGATCAAGGTTGTAGAAAGTACCGGTACGGTACACCTGTAGCTTGTCCCCCGGGCGAATGCCCGTCGCCGCACTGGCTTCAATGTGCAAACGGTTACCACGGGACGCCACCACACGTGCCATAAACGGCTGGCAACGAATCACTTCGCCAACGTCCTCCACCATTGCCGTCATCAGGTTATCAACGCTTTTGCCGTACGGGGTTTGCCAGAATTTCGGCGTTGCAAAGCCCACACTGGCATTGCGCTTCGGTGTCCAGGCACCGCTGGTTTCGTAGGTTCGTTGAAACAACATGGCACCGCTCAAACCGTCGTGAACGAACACATCAGCGACAAACTGGCGCTGGGTTGCGGTTTTCTCCAACCCCAGTAACGCAGCCCAACTGCCATTGGGATCAGACGGTACCCGGGTGCGACCCGCCTCACCCAGTTCCCGTACGACGCCAGACACCACGTACTGAGCGCCCAGCTGGGTTGCCAGTGCCACCGAGGTGGTAAGCCGTTGCTGGCTGGTTTCAAACGAAGGCGCCCGGCGCGGGTCACGGAACAAGCTGATGCGGGTAGCATCCAGTGCCTGCACATTACGGCCGCGATTCAACTGGTTGATCAGCGCACGGGGCAGATCCTGCTCAATGTTTTGCAGCCGCCCCAGCGTCGCCTGAGCTGGCCGGGCCAACCCAAAGCCAGCCACGGCAATGGCCTTGCGGTAATTCTGATTGCTGGCAGCACACAGGGTTTCCGATTCAACATCGACTTTTAAAACCACTTCATACATGCCATTGGCTTCGCCTTCGTGCAGCACTTCTACGTCGCGAATGCGCGCCTGACTGCGCAGGTCGACTTCGTCGCGATCCATCTGACCGCTGGTCATCAACTGGGTTGAACGGATGCTGGCGCCCGCCTGCAAGCTGGCCTGACGCAAGGCGTCTTTTAGGGCGTCCTCGCGGGCCTGATTGATCGAGCTGCCAATCACTGCCTGACCACTCACTTCAACCGTACGGGCGACCCCATGAGGAGCCACCAGCACCGTCATCAACAACATCCAATTAAACCATTTCATAGCCTGCTCCCGACGTGTCTGGCTGCAACAGCGGCCCCGCCTCTGTCGTCATTCGATCACTGTCACAATTCGCTCAACGTCATCATTCGATAAAATAGAAACCGGAATCCGGTACCGCTGATTCGCTGCGAACCCGGGTGTTCTGACGTTCCACAAACTGGCTAAGTTGTGCGCCGCCCAGTGGTACCCGGCAATCGATGTTCTGGCGCTGGTTATCAACCGTTTGCAAGCAATTGCGGAAGCCCTGGTCGATGGTCATTTCCAGCAAGGTTTCTACCGTGCCATCCGGCATCACGTCGGTACTGATCACCCGGGCACCGTGCAGATAGGTTTCGACGTAAGTGCGCAAGCGGTCGTTCTCAACCACCATGTCTCGCACTGTGGTACTGCCCTGAATGGCCGTACCGTAAACCCGCTCCGCCATCACCCGGTAGGCATCCATTCGAGCGGCACGAATGGCCATCAAACGCCGCTGGGCTTCAGAGCGAGTCTTGCTTTGATCCATGGCGCCATAACCCACAACCCGCAGTACCATCGGGGCTATCGGGTCGACCTGCTGTTTGACCGGAGCAAAATAATCGTCGGTACTGCTGCCCATACCGGCACTTCTCATCATGGCTTCGCTGCATCCGCCCAGTGCCGTTGCCGCCAGCATTGCGGTTGCCATTTTCCACATGGCTTTCATAAATTCGGTCTCCGATCAGAACGTCTCTGTCGGGGTTATCGGCCGCTCACCGTGCTCGCTTGAGGCTTTTTACAATCAATAACGAAATGGCCGCTCAGCGTCGGTCAAACTGGCAAGGGACCCTCTGAAAAACTCGGTGCCTGCTCTGGATGACAGGTCGCAGCTGAGTCACGAAGCTGATTTGAAGGCCTGGCTAGTCAAGTCAAAAATCAGCGACACAGAGTCAGCAATGCCCTGCCATCCCCGTAGGGCGTGGCCTGCAGGCCGCCAGAACGGTGTTGGCGAACCTGCGCGGCCCGATTTGGAAAGGGCCAGCCATTCCGCTGCATTCGCCGCGGGGTTGTTGTAGAGAGCCAATGACAACCTGCAGGACTCGCGCACGACTGCATGGATGCAGGAGGTAGGGCGAAGCCGAGAGCTGTGCACAGTTATTCAGAGGGTCCCAAAGCACGAATCCAACCGTGAAACCGGGCGCATACTGAGACAAAACCTGACAAAATGTGACGCCTGTCATAAAGTGCTGTCACGCTGACCGTATAAAAAAACAACAATTTGGTTCGGAATGCCGGGTGTTTTAACTCAGCCTTGCCGCTACTATCTGGACCAATCCATGAAAAGAAGTCTTCTGACAAACGGACAGCAGTAGCTGAACTACACTGCTGAAGACACGGTTCGATGCCGCCCCCTCACATCGCTGGCACGAACTGGAATTACAACGGAACAAGGACCCCATCATGATTAAACGTTCCCTGCTCGCCACGGCCATCGCCTCTGCCACCATTGCCTCCGCCCAGGCTTCGCCTTTCCTGCCAATGGATGCTCGCGGCCTGGCCATGGGTAGCACCGGTGTGGCCAGTGCCAAACGTGCCCACGCACCGGCCTATAACCCGTCCCTGCTGTCTCAGGGTGAACACGATGACGACTTCGCCATCCTGTTCCCGCAAGTAGGCCTCAGCGTGGCTGATGAAGAAGAAATGTATGACACCTTCATCGACATCAACGACGATCTGGTACCCGAGTTTGAAGACCTGTTTGACGACGCCACCGCCAACAACTTTGAAGACAAGGTCGATAACCTCGGTCAGGCAACTGAAGACCTTCAAGCAGCGCTTGAAGGACTGACCGCCGCCGACGTCAACAACGCCAATGCCAAAATCAGTGAAATTCGCGGCCTCAACAACAATGTCCGCAGTGCCCTGGCCGACGTCCGCAGCGATCTGACCACCGTTGATAACCTCAGCGAGCAGCTGACCAGTGAATTGAATTCGGTATCCGGCAATCCATTGAGTGGTCGTCTGGGAGTTTCTTCCGCGCTGGCATTCCCGGGCAAGGAATTCGCTGCCGCACTGAGCTTCTCTGGCAACGTTACCTTCTCTGGTCGCGCCTTCTTCAGCGCCGATGACAGCGCCTTGTTGAATGGCTATTCCGACGCCGCTGTAGCCTACGCTGACGAAGCCGACCAACTGACCAGCGACATCGACGCGTTTCTTGCCGATGCCGAAGCCGGTAACGTTGATCAGGACGATGCCGACACCATTGCCGCCCAGGCCGAAGACACCAGCAACTTCACTTCCGATACCATCACCCGTGAAGACGGTTCCAGCTACAACCTGATCGAAAACGGCGACCTGTCGGCCGACGCCGAAGACCCGGACATGACCTCCAACGTTGAAGTCATTGCCCTGGCCGTTGCCGACCTGGGTGTCTCCTTCTCCCGTGAATTCAGCTTCTGGGACAAGAAGGTCGCGATTGGTATCACTCCCAAACTGCAACGTGTCGTGACCATGCACTACGCTGCAGAAGCCGATTACGACGGTGATATCGAGCAGGAAGACCTCGAAGACGCGTCCGAAACCTACAACCACGTTAACCTGGACGTAGGTGCTTCGTTCCGCTTTGGCGCGTCCAACAAGTGGATGTTTGGTGTGGTTGGCAAGAACCTGATCAGCAAGAGCTTTGAAGTAAAAGACGCAGAGGTTAAAGGCTCTACCCTACCTCGCACGCTGGAAGGCGGCGAAGTCACCCTTGATCCACAATTCCGCGCGGGTGTTGCCTTCAACGGCGACTGGACCACACTGGCACTGGATGTTGATCTGG
The DNA here is from genome assembly GCF_056158645.1 of Oceanobacter sp. ABM4_470. Taxonomy (NCBI): domain Bacteria; kingdom Pseudomonadati; phylum Pseudomonadota; class Gammaproteobacteria; order Oceanospirillales; family Oceanospirillaceae; genus Oceanobacter; species Oceanobacter sp. ABM4_470. The sequence continues at coordinate 179,511 of NZ_JBSWTR010000001.1, read as the reverse complement.
TTGAAAACGACCCGATCGCCTGGGAAAACCCAACCCAGTACGCCGCCATTGGTGCTGAGTTCGATATCTACAACACCCTGCAACTGCGTTTGGGTTACCGCACCAACATGAGCGTGTCGGAAGCAGAAGTCGCCTCCATCGGTCTGGGCTTCTCACCGTTTGGCGTGCACATCGACATTGCGGCAATGGCCAACCCGAACGACCCGGAAAAAGAAGCCGGTGTTGCGCTGGAAACCGGTTTCTATTTCTAAGGAACCTAATCAGCTACAACATCGAGGCCGATTCCCATATCCGGCCAAACCAAACGCCGCGGGTGACATCACCTGCGGCGTTTTTTATTCTGGCTAAACGAAATACCAACGACAGAATTGATATGAAGACGTTTCTGGTAGGCGGCGCCGTCCGTGACCAACTGCTGGGCATTGCCATCAAGGACCGCGACTGGGTTGTGGTTGGCGCAACGCCTGACGAATTGCTGCAACAAGGCTATCAGCAAGTGGGAGCCGATTTTCCGGTGTTCTTGCATCCCCAAAGCAAGGAAGAATACGCTCTTGCCCGCACCGAACGAAAATCCGGTCACGGCTATCAAGGGTTTGAGTGTCGCTTCAGTCCGGATGTCACGTTGGAAGATGACCTGTTGCGCCGCGACCTCACCATCAACGCCATGGCCCAAGGTAGCGACGGCCAGCTTGTCGACCCCTACAACGGCCAACAGGACCTGCAAAACCGCCTGTTGCGCCATGTGTCGCCAGCCTTCAGCGAAGACCCGCTGCGAGTACTGCGGGTTGCCCGCTTTGCCGCTCGCTTTGCGGCGCTGGGGTTTACCGTTGCCGATGAAACCATGACGCTGATGCGTACCATGGTGGCCAATGGCGAACTGGAACATCTGGTACCCGAACGGGTATGGCAGGAAACCCAACGGGCGCTGCTGGAACAACAGCCACAGGTGTATTTTCAGGTGCTGCGAGATTGCGGCGCTCTGGCTGTGTGGATGCCGGAATTAAATGCGCTGTTCGGCGTGCCCCAACCCGAAAAACACCACCCGGAAATCGACTGCGGTGTTCATGCGCTGATGTCTCTACAAGCGGCGGTCACACTCTCTGACGAGGTGGCAGTGCGTTGGGCAGCGCTCACCCATGATCTGGGCAAGGCACTGACGCCAGAACAAGAATGGCCACGTCACATCAAACATGAACAGCGAGGTGTCAAACCCGCCAAGGCACTGGCCAAACGGCTCAAGGCACCAAAAGACGCTGCCGAGCTATCCCGCCTCAGCAGCGAATGGCACACCCACGTTCACAGAGCATTGGAATTGCGGCCCGAGACCATTTTGAAGCTGTTTGATGGCATGGATGTCTGGCGCAGGCCAGAACGGTTTGAGCAGCTGTTGCTGGTCGCCACCGCTGATTCCCGTGGCCGCACCGGCTTTGAAACCGTCGACTACCCACAGGCGGATTTTCTGCGCCAGGCGCTCTCGGAAGCCTTGAGCATTAACGCCCGGCAAATGATCGAACAGGGAATTGAAGGCGCTGCCATCCGCCCGGCTCTGGCCGAAGCCAGAAGCCGCCATTTGGCCAACTGGAAAAAGGCGCTGGCCAGCGAATAGCCAGCGCTGACAATCAATAGCCGGCGGCTGCCAGCGAAGACGCCGAGCGTTGCAGGCTGCCTGCGGGCTCAACCTGAGTGATGGGCTGCTGGGCCACCAAAGGCCAGTAGTCAGCCACCGGGGCGTCGGATTTTGGACAAACCAGCGCAGGGGCAATGTCCAGCAAGGGTTTCAGCACAAAGGCAAAGCGCCAGATATCTGAACGCGGCAATGTCTGGCCTGCGTGGTCGCCCAGCAAGTCGTCGTACATCACCACATCAATATCCAACGCCCGGGAAGAATACTTGGCGGCATTGGGTGCCCGGCCAAACTGCATTTCAATCTGCTTCAGCAGCAACACCAGCTCGGTCAGCGACATATCGGTACTGGCCCGAACCACCAGATTGATGAAATCCGGTCCTTCAAAGCCCAACGCGGGCGACTGATACCAGGGCGATACCTGCTCAATCGTCAGTTCGTCGGACAGCACCTGCAATCCTTTGGCGATATTCAGGTCCGGCTCCATGTTGGAGCCAATACCCAGATAAACAACAGCCAAATCAGTATTCCCCACGTTCAATTTTCAAGCCGACCGCACGGGCCTGTGGCACCACCGCCGGCTTCTCAACACGAATCGACAACCACGGCATACCGAATTCCTTGGTCAATTCATCCGCCAGACGTTCAATCAGGGATTCCAGCAACTGGAAGTGCTGCGCCCGCACAAAGTTCTCAACGTACTCGGTCACTGCCGCGTAGTTAAGAGCGAACGCCAGATCGTCCGTCGCCGCCGCCTGACGAATGTCCCAGGCCATTTCAAGGTCGAACACCAACGGCTGGCGAACCTGCTTTTCCCAGTCGAAAACACCAATCACCGCGTCGACTTTCAGGCCTTCGATAAATACCTTGTCCATTGCCACCGCCCTTTATACGTTGCCAGAGTCAGCCGACGTTGCCAGTGCAGGCAGATCGACCAACGGCCAGCGAGGCACCACCGCCACCGCCAGCTCCGAAGTTTGGCCCGCCGCCAGACGACGAGCGCCAGCGTAGGCAATCATGGCACCGTTGTCGGTACAGAATTCCGGCCGAGGATAGTACACCTCGCCCTTCAGGGAGTGAGCCGTTTCACGCAGTTGCTCGCGCAAACGGCGGTTGGCACCCACGCCACCGGCAATGATCATCCGGTTTATACCGGTTTGCTTCATCGCTCGCTTGCACTTGAGCGCCAGGGTATCGACCACCGCCGACTGAAAACCCGCTGCAATATCGGCCTTGTCCTGCTCGGCCAATACGCCATCCACCGCCAGTTCAAGAATCTTTGTGCGGGTAAAGGTCTTCAAACCACTGAAGCTGAAATCCAGTCCTGGCCGGTCGGTCATTGGGCGCGGAAATGCAAAGCGCTTGTCGTCGCCCTGCTCGGCCAGCTTGCTCAGCGCCGGGCCGCCCGGATACGGCAGCCCCATCATCTTGGCGGCCTTGTCGAAGGCTTCACCGGCGGCATCGTCCAGCGACTCGCCCAGCAAGGTGTATTCACCAATACCGTCTACCTGCACCAGCTGGGTATGACCACCCGACACCAGCAGGGCAATGAACGGAAACTCCGGTGGCGTGTCTTCCAGCATCGGCGCCAGCAAATGGCCTTCCATGTGGTGCACACCAATGGCTGGTACGTCCAGCGCCCACGCCAGGGAACGGCCCATGCAAGCGCCTACCAGCAAGGCTCCGACCAGGCCAGGGCCCGAGGTATAGGCAATGCCGTCGAGGTCGGCAGTGGTCAGACCGGCGTCTGCCAGCGCCTCACGAATCAGCGGCAGGGCCTTGCGAACGTGGTCACGTGAGGCCAGTTCAGGAACCACACCACCGTATTCCGCATGCACGGCAATTTGCGAATACAGACGATGCGACAGCAACCCTTTTTCGGTGTCGTACAGCGCGATACCGGTTTCGTCGCACGATGTTTCCAGACCAAGAACCTTCATTTATTACCTGCTGAGCGTTTAAACACGGTAGCAAGGGGGCAAAAACCGCCAAATTCGGCCCATTAAACAGAGCCCAACCCCGCCAAGGCGCCCATGATACGGCTGGCCAAGTCGAATGCCAACCAATGCAGCCAACAGGGCTTTGCAAAATTCAAACAAAGGCTTTAGAATGCCCGCCCTCTAACTGGAGCCCATCGGTCTTATTGTGACAATGATCGGTTCCAAACAAAGAATTCAGCTAATACGTAGGTGATTGGATGCCAGCTGTAAAAGTTAAAGAAAACGAACCATTTGACGTAGCTCTGCGTCGTTTCAAGCGCGCTTGTGAAAAAGCCGGTGTACTGTCTGAAGTACGTCGTCGTGAACACTACGAGAAGCCAACCTGGGTACGTAAGCGTCAAGCTGCTGCTGCCGTTAAGCGTCACCTGAAGAAAGTACAGCGCGAACAGCGCAAGATGACTCGCCTGTACTAATCATTTGTTGGTAAGAATCTGGAGCACACATGAGCACTCTGGTTGAGCAAATCAAAGCATCCGTTAAAGATGCCATGCGCAACAAACAGAAAGAACGTCTTGGCACTTTGCGTTTGATCACTGCCGAATTCAAAAAGGTAGAGGTTGACGAACGTGTTGAGGTTGACGATGCCCGTGCGCTGCTGATTCTCGACAAAATGAACAAGCAACGTCGCGACTCCATTGCTCAGTATACTGAAGCAGGTCGTGACGAGCTGGCAGCCGCTGAGCAAGCCGAAATCGACGTGATCAGCGAATTCCTGCCGCAGGCCCTGAGCGAAGATGAGCTGAACCAGCTCGTTGCTGATGCCATTGCACAGTCCGGTGCTGCTTCAATGCAGGACATGGGCAACGTTATGGGCATCCTCAAACCACAGGTGCAAGGCCGCGCCGATATGGCGCAAGTCAGCCGAATGGTCAAAGATCAGCTCGGTTAAGCAACTGGCTGTACCGCACCGCCAGGGTTTCAGAAACGCCACTGCTTGTCAGTGGCGTTTTTGTTTGTGCAGCAGGTCCAATCGTCAGGCTGGCGAATTGGTTGTGATTGCATAAGATACACACATACTCCGTTTTCCTATCAGGTGCTCCGTTCTGCATGGCAGGTCGTATTCCACAGTCTTTTATTGATGAACTGCTTTCCCGGGTCGACGTTGTCGACGTGGTGGACAGTCGCGTCAAGCTGAAAAAGGCCGGGAAAAACTACTCCGCCTGCTGCCCGTTTCACAACGAGAACACGCCCTCCTTCACCGTCAGCCGCGACAAACAGTTTTACTACTGCTTCGGCTGCGGAGCGACCGGCAGTGCGCTCAAGTTCGTGATGGAATTTGACGGTCTGAGTTTCCCTGATGCGGTCGAGAAACTGGCCGACGCCAGTGGCCTTGAAGTACCGCGGGAGCAACAAAGCCGCCAGCAAATCGAACAACAAAAGGAGCAGGAGCCGCTCTACACCCGTATGCAGGAATCGGCAGACTTCTTCATGCGCCAGCTGCGCAGCAGCGACTCCCGTCAGAAAGCCGTGGACTACCTCAAGGGCCGTGGCTTATCAGGCAGGGCCGCCAAGTTTTTTGGCATTGGCTATGCGCCACCGGGCTGGGACAACCTGCAAAGCGAACTGGCCAGCGACAACGAGCGCAACAAGCAACTGGTGACGGCTGGCATGCTGATCGAAAAGGAAGATGGCCGCACCTACGACCGTTTCCGCGATCGCATCATGTTCCCCATCCGCGATGTTCGCGGCCGGGTGATTGCCTTTGGTGGCCGGGTTCTCGGTGACGAAAAACCCAAGTACCTGAACTCGCCGGAAACCCCCATCTTCCAGAAAAACCGCGAACTCTACGGTCTGTACGAAGCCCGCAAGATTCGCCAGAAGCTGACCCGCATTCTGATTGTGGAAGGCTACATGGACGTGGTGGCACTGGCCGAATACGGCATCCACTATGCCGTCGCCACGCTGGGCACCGCCACCAGTGAACACCACTTGCGGCGGCTGTTCCGCACTGTGCCGGAAATCATTTTCTGCTTCGACGGCGACCAGGCAGGACGCACCGCCGCAGCACGGGCAATGGAAACCGTACTGCCGGTGCTGGAAGACGGACTGCAGGCACGATTCCTGTTTCTGCCCGACGGCGAAGACCCGGACACCCTGGTGCGCCAGGAAGGCCGCGATGCCTTTGAGCAACGGCTGAACCAGTCCCGTCACTTGCCCGAGTTTCTGTTCGATCACCTGAAAGAACAAGTCGACTTCGACACCCTCGATGGCAAGGCCCGACTCGATCAGTTGGCCGCGCCGCTGATCAGCCGGATTCCCAAGGGCACCCTGCGTGACCTGATGGTGGCGGAACTGGAGCGCCAGATTGGTGTTCATAGCCGGGCCATGGACAAGCTGGCCGAACAGCCGGAGCCGCCACCAGCGGAACCGGAACACGGCCACAGCCCGGTGATGCCCGACTACCACACCGAGCAGCTACCGGCCGCCCAGTGGTATGCCCAGGACGAGGAAGCCAGCAGCAGCGAAGACACCGACGAACGTCTGGTGCCGATTGTGGAACGGGCGATACTGGCACTGATCAAACATCCGTCACTGGCCAGAGAGATCGCTCTGCCAGAGCTGGAAGCCCAAACCGACCGCGAGCGGTTGTTGTTGGAAATCATCCGCAAGCTGCAACACTCGCCGCAATCCAGCAGCGTTGGCTTGCTGATTCAATGGATAGGCACGCCCTACCACAGCGAATTGACGCAGTTGGCAAACGCCAACCACAGCAACATAAAACCTGTGTTAGCCGAAGTATCAATGGCCCTGAAACGACTGCAAAACCGCAGCTATGAGGCTGAATTCCAGCAACTGAAAGCCATGTTTGAACACTCGGAAACACGCAAGAAGATGAGCGACGACGACATTCGCAAGCTCAAGGAATATCAACGCCAACGGCGCGAATTTACCGCCGCCCGCGGCGATATTTACCTGAATAACCCCAGACAGCGTTAGCGCTAACACAGCCACCAACGCGATCTGAACAAAAATTATCCGGTTGGGCTTGAAAAACAGCAGACCGACCCAACATTAGAAAGACGTGCCAAAAGACGCCAGCAAGTAATCGGAAATCCGACTGTCTCAAATGCCAAAGTGACGCCAAGTGACCGTTATTGATCACAATTCAGGCGCATCCGCTTTGCTTGGGACTGGCCTAAAAGTAGCCAAAATTATATACTTCAGCGCTTTTCTTGCCACGCCTGATACCAACGGAACACAGGGCCCCTATGTCAGCGAATACCCACCAGTCCCGATTAAAAGAGCTCATTGCCAAAGGTAAAGAGCAAGGCTATCTCACCTACGCTCAGGTGAATGACCACCTGCCAGACGACATTGCCAACCCGGATCAGGTTGAAGACATCATTCGTATGATTAACGACATCGGTATTCCGGTGTCGGAAGTTGCTCCCGATGGCGAAGCACTGTTCATGAGCGATGCCGCCGACGAAGCCGCTGCTGAAGAAGCCGCTGCTGCGCTGGCCTCGGTAGAAAACGATGTTGGTCGCACCACTGACCCGGTCCGCATGTACATGCGTGAAATGGGTACCGTGGAACTGCTGACCCGTGAAGGCGAAATCGTGATCGCCAAGCGTATCGAAGAAGGTATCCGCGAAGTGATGTCCGCCCTGGCGTACTATCCGGGTGCCGTCGATACCATCATGACCGCCTTCCTCGAAGCCGAACAGGATCCGAACCGCATTGGCGACATCTTCAACGGCTTTATCGACCCGTCTGACGTTGACCCGGAGCCAGGTCCGCAAAGCGGCCCTGAAGCCGAAGCCGCCAAGGCAGAAGAATCCGACAGCGATGATTCTGACGACGATTCCGACGACGATGACGATGACGATGAAGCCGATTCCGGTATGGATCTGGTGGAAGTGACCCGTCGCTTCCAGGAAATGATCGATGCCAACATCGCCGCCAAGGAAGCCATCGAAGAACACGGTCGTGGCAGCCTCGAAGCTGAAAAATGCCTGATCTGGCTGGCCGAAATCTTTGCCCCGATCAAACTGTCGCCGAAATACTTCGACGCACTGGTCAGCAGCGCTCGCGAATCCCTCGACGCCATCCGCGTACAGGAACGTCAGATCATGACTCTGATGACCCGCAAATGCGGCATGGACCGTAAAGAGTTCATCAAGTACTTCCAGGGCAACGAAGGCAACCAGGACTGGATTGAAGGTCTGATTGCTTCCAACAAGCCGTACTCCAAAAAGCTGGAAACCTACAAGCTGGACATCTTCCGCTCACAGAAGAAGATCAAAGCCGTAGAAGACCGCACCAACCTCAGCATTGCCGAGATCAAGGAAGTAAACCGTCGCGTTTCCATCGGTGAAGCACGTGCTCGTCGTGCCAAGAAGGAAATGGTTGAGGCCAACCTGCGTCTGGTTATCTCCATCGCCAAGAAGTACACCAACCGTGGTCTGCAATTCCTCGATCTGATTCAGGAAGGCAACATCGGTCTGATGAAAGCGGTCGACAAGTTCGAATACCGTCGTGGTTACAAGTTCTCAACTTACGCCACCTGGTGGATTCGTCAGGCGATCACCCGTTCGATTGCAGACCAGGCACGTACCATCCGTATCCCGGTTCACATGATTGAGACCATCAACAAGTTGAACCGTATCTCTCGTCAGATGTTGCAGGAAATGGGTCGCGAACCTACCCCTGAAGAACTGGCAGAGCGTATGGAAATGCCGGAAGACAAGATCCGTAAGGTGCTGAAGATCGCCAAAGAGCCGATCTCCATGGAAACCCCAATCGGTGACGACGAAGATTCACATCTGGGCGACTTCATTGAAGATACCCAGTCCGAATCACCAATGGATACCGCCACCAACGACGGTCTGACCGAAGCCACTCGCTCCGTACTGGGCGGCCTGACGGCCCGTGAAGCCAAGGTACTGCGCATGCGTTTTGGTATCGACATGAACACTGACCACACGCTGGAAGAAGTGGGCAAGCAGTTCGACGTTACTCGTGAACGTATTCGTCAGATTGAAGCCAAGGCACTGCGCAAACTGCGTCACCCTAGCCGTTCTGACCACCTGCGTAGCTTCATCGACGAATAAGTCGACAGGCAACGCCCTGAAAAAGCCGCGACTCGTTCGCGGCTTTTTTGTGTCTGCCGTTTTGACAGCGACGTTATCCAACGCCTGATAGAACTGCTGATAGCACTGCTGACAAAAATGGATCACGAATTTTTCCGTTATCTATCAGAGCAGTAGCGTTGAAACCCCCAACTACGTATAATCGGCGGCGCTTTAAAGACGGAAGGATGCTGTCGCACTTTTTGTCGCTTCGCACTGCGGCGCAACGCCACAGAATGCGAACCAAGCAAGGGGCCTGTAGCTCAGTTGGTTAGAGCAGTCGACTCATAATCGATTGGTCCACGGTTCAAGTCCGTGCAGGCCCACCATTTTTCCCCCGCTTTGACACCACAGTGCCGGTTTTGACACCGTAAACCGTTACCGCGCACCTTGCCAACCCGGCTCTTCCATTGCCGACATCCGGCACTCCGCAATACAACTCAGAATCCTCGGGTCACGTTCTCTATTCGCCAAACAGACCATAAAGATACGCTGCTTGATGTCTTCCAAACCTTCCATCGGGATCATGCGGATCTTGTTTTCAAACACCGATTCCACCCGTTTGGGCAGCAAGGCATAACCCACACCGGCACTGACCATGCTGATTAACGAGAAAATATCGCTCACCTGAGTGACCACATTGGGGGTAAAGCCTGCCCGTTCAAACGCCATGTAGCTGTCCCGATAAGTGGCGAAACCCGGTGTCAGGGTGACAAAGGTATCGTTCTGCAAGGTCGATAAATTGATGCTGCTGGCATCCGCCAGCGAACTGTCGACAGGCACTGCCAACATCACCTGATCTTCAAATAACGGCAATGCAGTGTATTCCGGTTCCTGCGGAGCCTGCATCAATGACACCAGAATGGCGTCCAGTTCCAGCTCTCTCAGTTTGCGAAACAATACCTCGTTGGAGTCCAGCGTCAGCTCAATATTGAGATCGCCCCGGCGTAATTTCAGCCCGGCGATAAGATGCGGAACCGTGTTCAGGGTCAGAGAGTAAAGCGCGCCCAGTTTGAATTGGCTCGAAAAGAGGCCTGCGGTTTCGCGGGTCACTTTCACCGCGTCGTCCAGTCCGTGCAGCAATTGCTCTACCCGTTCTTCAAAAATCCGGGCGCTGGGAAGCGGTACTAACAGGCGTCCTTCCTGTCGAAACAACGGACATTTCAACGACTCTTCCAGCGAGTGAATGGCCCGGTGAACACTGACGCTGCTTAGCTTCAGCTGGTCTGCGGCACCGGCCAAAGTGCCGGTTTTCATAAACGCCAAAAAGATTTCCAGCTTCTTCAGCGTCAGGTTGTCATCGAGCATGTCGTTGTCCTTATTGTTCTGTGACTGCCATCCACAACTATTACTCTGACAGTAATGGTTGGTCAATCAGCTTGATTGATGCCCCCATTACCGCAGGCCTATCGTCGAAGAAAAATAACAACCAGAGGACGTTCCCATGCAGGCCTGTGCTGACAGCCACTCCCAGTGGTCGACTCGAAGAAGTGACACCCAACAACGCAAAGACAGCATCGCCGAGCTGGTCGACGGTGTGATCATCGACACCGGGGATATCTGCAAGGCGCTGGAGCGCCTGATCAAACCCGGCGACCGTGTGGTGCTGGAAGGCAACAACCAGAAACAGGCGGATTTTCTGTCGCGCTCACTGGGTAGCCTGAACCCCGACAAGGTGAATAACCTGCACATGCTGATGCCGAGCGTCGGCCGTCCAGAGCATCTGGACCTGTTTGAAAATGGCATTGCCCGCAAACTCGACTTCTCGTTCTCTGGTCCGCAAAGCCTGCGTATTGGCCAGCTGATGGAAGACGGCTTGTTGGAAGTCGGCGCGATTCATACCTACATCGAGCTGTACGCCCGCCTGTTTGTTGACCTGACCCCAAGAGTGGCACTACTGGCCGGTTTCACCGCCGACCGTGAAGGCAATATCTACACTGGCCCCAGCACCGAAGACACCCCGGCACTGGCCGAGGCCGCCGCTTTCCGCGATGGCATTGTGGTGTTTCAGGTGAACGAAATTGTCGACGACGTCAGCGACCTGCCTCGTGTTGATATTCCGGCCTCCTGGGTCGATTACGTGGTGCAGGCCGACCAGCCATTTTTCATTGAGCCCCTGTTTACCCGCGACCCACGGCTGATTACCGACCTGCATGTGCTGATGGGCATGATGGCGATTCGCGGCATTTACGAGCGCCACAAGGTGCAGTCGCTCAACCACGGCATCGGCTTCAATACCGCCGCCATCGAACTGCTGTTACCCACCTACGGCGAACAGCTGGGTCTGAAAGGCAAGATTTGCCGCCACTGGACGCTGAACCCGCACCCCACACTGATTCCGGCCATCGAGAGCGGCTGGGTCGAAAGCGTGCATTGCTTTGGCACCGAGCTGGGCATGGAAAACTACATTGCCGCCCGGCCGGATATTTTCTTCACCGGTAAAGACGGCTCACTGCGCTCCAACCGCGCCTTCTGTCAGCTGGCGGGCCAGTACGCCGTGGATATGTTCATCGGTTCGACCTTGCAGGTGGATCAGGACGGCAACTCTTCCACCGTTACCCGTGGTCGACTGGCGGGCTTCGGCGGCGCGCCAAACATGGGCCATGATCCCGGCGGCCGCCGTCACTCTTCTCCAGCCTGGCTGGACATGCGTCCGGACGATGCCTTGCTGACCAAAGGCCGCAAGCTGGTCGTTCAAATGGTCGAAACCTGGCAAGACAGCAGCAAGCCAACCCTGGTTGAAGAACTCGACGCTTTGGCCATGGCCCGCGATTACCAGATGCCACTGGCACCGGTGATGATTTACGCCAGCGACGTCACCCACGTGCTGACCGAAGAAGGCATTGCCTACGTCTACAAAGCCGAGTCTCTGGAGCAGCGCCGCGCCATGATCGCCGCCATTGCCGGTGTTACCCCAATGGGCCTGAAACAGGACCCGGCCGAAACCGCACGACTGCGCGCAGCCGGTCTGGTGGCCTATCCGGAAGACCTTGGCATTCGCCGCAGTGACGCCAAACGCAGCTTGCTGGCAGCGCAAAGCATCAGCGAGCTGGAACAGATGTCCGGCGGCCTGTACCACCCACCTGCCAAATTCCGGAGCTGGTAATCATGAACACATTGCAACGGAACAATCCGCGCCACATATCGGCTGCCAAGCCCAACCTCACACCCGATCAGCTGGGCCAATTGGCCTGCTGGGCACTGCACGAAGAAGCGGCGCTGGCACCCAAGCCAGCGCTGGTCGATAGCCGCGGAAACGGCGCTCACAGCGATATGCAGTTGTCGTTGATGCAGGCATCGGCCACCACTTTACAGCCCTGGTTTACCGCCATGGCAGAGTTACCTGAACGCTATCACGGGCTGGCTCTGCGAATGCAGCTTGGTGCATTAGGTCGTCAGGCAGAAGCCGACATGCTGCGCACCACCAACGGCATCAACACCCATCGTGGAGCCATCTGGGCGTTGGGGTTGCTGGTTTGCGCTGCTGCTCAAATAGACGCCCAAGCAGACGCCCAAGCAGACGCCCAAACGGACACTCAAACCAACGGGCATTCGCTCACCAGCACCTTGCAACACGCCGCGGCTTTGGCCCGGATCACCGACCCGGCTTTGCCGAAGTCTGACGCCAATCCCAGCAAAGGCCTGACCGCTTGCCGCCAATACAAGGTGACCGGAGCCCGCGAAGAAGCCCAGCAAGGCTTTCCACACATCCACCAGCTGGCCTTGCCTGAATTGCGCAACAGTCGCGCCAACGGAGAAACCGAAGACGTTGCTCGCCTGAATGCTCTGTTGGCGATCATGTCGTCACTGACCGACACCTGCGTGCTGTCCCGTGCAGGTATGGAAGGTCTGTTGGAAATGCAGCAAGGGGCCCGCGACATTCTTCAATGCGGAGGGTTTGGCAGTCGTGCTGGCAAGGCTCGCTTTGTTCGTTACGAACAACAATTGCAGGCCTTGCGGGCGTCCGCTGGTGGTGCTGCGGATTTACTGGCCGCCACCCTGCTGCTCGATCGTCTGTATCCACTGCATACAGATGCCCCATCGTCCCGTTTATCCAATGCCCGCGCAGTTTGGGCAACGACAGACCAACAATAACAAGGAGTCGTCATGGAAACCCTGCACATACAACTGCCTGCCACATCACAATCGCTGCAACGCGCACTGGTTGGCCAGGTGGGCTCCGGCGATCTGGAAGTGATGATCGAACCCACTCCGGGTTCGGACACGCTGGAGATCCACATCCAGACCTCTGTCAGCGGTGCCGAAGTGCGCTGGCGTCAACTGCTACAACAGATTGCCAACACCCGCAGTCTGCCCGCCATGCGGATGGATATTCACGATTTTGCCGCCACTCCGGGCGTCGTCCGTCTGCGACTGGAGCAAGCAATCGAACAGGCGTCAGGCCAGCAATACCACTCAGATCCGCAACACCACTCAGAGCAGGAGCAGTGAGATGAGCAGACAGACACAAGCCACTGCAGCCACAGGCTTTACCGACCTCAGCGCCCGCGACCGGGTTCGTAGCCTGCTGGACCCCGGCACCATGCATGAACTGCTGACACCGTTTGACCGCCAGACCTCCCCATGGCTGGAAAAACAGGGCGTTGTTCCCCAGTTTGATGATGGTGTGGTGATCGCCCGCGGCAAGATCGACGGCCAAAACACCCTGGTGGCCGCCATTGAAGGCAGCTTTCAGGGGGGCAGCCTCGGCGAAGTTGGCGGAGCCAAAATCGCTGGTGCGCTGGAATTGGCCATTGAGGAAAACCGCAACGGCAACCCCACCAGCGCTGTGCTGGTACTCGAAACCGGCGGCGTACGTCTGCAGGAAGCCAACCTCGGGCTGGCCGCCATTGCCGATATTCAATCCGCCATTGTTGAACTGCGCGCAATGCAGCCGGTGGTGGCGGTGATTACCGGCCCGGTTGGCTGCTTTGGTGGCATGTCGATCAGTGCTGGTCTGTGCAGCTACCTGATCATGACCCGCGAAGGCCGCCTGGGTCTGAATGGCCCACAGGTCATCGAGCAGGAAGCCGGTGTGAACGAATACGACTCCCGCGACCGCGGCCTGATCTGGGGCCTGACCGGTGGCGAGCAGCGTTTTCAGTGCGGTCTGATTGATCAGCTGGTATCTGGCAGCGTTGGCGATACCCGCAGCGCGGTTGTGCAGTGTCTGGCATCTGGCGTTCCGGCGGTGCATCCCAGCGAAGCCTGGCTGCAACACAAGGCGGCCCTGCAAGCTATCAACATGGATCAACCCATGACGCCCTCTTACGCCCGTCAGATTCTGCAACAAGGAGATGACCAATGAGTACTCTCATCAGTCCAAAAGGCCCGCAATGGTTTGAAGCACTGACCACACAGTGCCAGAGCGTCAGCACACCGATTGATTCTGTCCGCATAGCCGACGGTGAACTGGGCGCCCACAGCTGTCGTTTTTTGCTGGTGACCGCCAACCCGCAAGCGCACTTTCCACGGGCGCGTCGGGGAGAAGTCGGCCTGCAAGAAGGCATCGCCCTGGCCGAAGCCATTAACGATGTGATTGAACAAGACGCTCAGAGCGACAGCAAGCGCACGCTGGTCGCCATTGTCGATACCCCCAGCCAGGCCTACGGCCGCCGCGAAGAAGCCATGGGTATTCATCAGGCATTAGCAGCTTCGGTCAGTGCTTACGCCCGCGCCCGCCAGGCTGGTCATCCGGTCATTGCCCTGCTGGTAGGCAAAGCCATGTCTGGCGCGTTTCTGGCGCATGGTTATCAGGCCGACCGTATCCTTACCCTCGCCAATGACGACGTGATGGTACACGCCATGGGCAAAGCCGCTGCGGCCCGCATCACCATGCGTACCGAAGACGAGCTGGACCTACTGGCCCGTTCGGTGCCGCCAATGGCCTACGACCTGCAAAGCTATGCCTCGCTTGGATTGGTAGACACCATGCTGGAATTAAGCCCGGCGAGCAGCGATTCAGACGTAAACGAACCACCGGGTGAACTGGATACCAGTCTGGTGGAGCAGGCTCTGCGCACCGCACAAGCCGACATCCTCAAGCAGCCTCGTGGTTTGAGCCGTCGTTTACACGGCCAAAACCGTCAGGCCTCGCTGCGGGTGCGCCAGATGCTGGCCGAGCAATGGAACGCCGGAGCGTAACCATGAACCTTCACCCTCACGACCTGCTGCGGTTCGACATCTCCGGACTGCGCGCCATCAGCGCGCAGCAACCGCTGCCTGTTTGGCTGCCGTTTGATCGTCCATGCCAACACAGCCCTGCTACCACAAAAACCGCTGTGCAAACGGGTTGGGCGGTGGTGCGCCGGGCGCTGCATCGTGAGTGTGAACACACGGGCGCAAGCTTGATTCCGGTGGGGTTACGGGGTGCCAATAAACAGCAACGATATGCCGCCTGGTTGGAAGCCGGTGCGGTGCTGGAAAGCTGTACTCCCGAACAACTGGCAATCCCCGCACAACAACGCATGGTAACCAGTGCTCACCCGGTTTGGCAGGCCCTGCAAGGATTGGCCACCAGCCTGAATAATCTCAGCCACCAAAACAACAGCGCCAGCTGGGGCATCACCGGCAGCCTGGGGTTCGAGCTTGCCACCGGTATGGAGCAACTCACCAGCAGCAGCGATCTGGACCTGTTAATCCGTGCGCCACAGCTCTTGTCGCCTGCCCAGTTGCAGTCGCTGCACACGCTGTGCTGGCAACAGGCTTGCCGGGTCGATATCCAGATCGAAACGCCAGTAGGAGCATTTGCGCTGAAAGAGTGGCTGTCGGACAGCCACACGCTGCTGCTCAAAACTGCCACAGGGCCCGTACTGACGTCCGATCCATGGCAGCAAGTTCAACCCCAGAAACAGGCCCAGCCACAAATAACCGGCGAGAACACCAACACAACAACCCGGGGAGCCATCGCATGAGTCGCGTATTCAGCTTCCCCGGACAGGGTGCCCAGCGAGTTGGCATGTTGCAAACATTGCCCGGCAGTCCGCGGGTCAAACACCGCATCGACGAAGCCGAACAGGTTCTGGGTTGTCAACTGCACACGCTGGATAACCAGGACGCCTTTCAGCACACCCGCAATGTTCAGCTGGCCCTTACTATCAGCGGTGTGATCTGGGCCGAAACCCTGATTGAACGGGGTATTCAGCCAGATTACGTGCAAGGGCTGTCGATCGGCGCCTACCCCGCTGCGGTGATTGCCGGTGTACTGGAATTTACCGACGCCCTGACACTGGTATCCCTGCGCGGCAACCTGATGCAGCAGGCCTACCCCGATGGCTACGGCATGACCGCCTTGCTGAACACCCACCAGCAAACGCTGGAGCACGTGCTACAGCAACAACGGCAAGCTGGCGACGATGTGTATCTGGCCAATCTGAATTCCGACAGCCAGTTTGTGATTGCCGGTGCTCACACCGCCATGGAACGAACCGTGAGCTTGCTGAAACAAGGTGGCCACTGCAGCAGTCGACGACTGGACGTCACCGTGCCTTCTCATTGCGACTTGTTGATTCCGCAGGCCGAACAACTGCAACAGGCCCTGTCCACCGTCGCCATGAACCGGCCATCGATCCGTTACCTCAGTGCTGCCCGTGCCCGGCTGCTGCCCACCGCAGACGCCATTCGCCACGATCTGGCCTGGAACATGGCCTCGCAGGTGCATTGGCACGACTGCAATAGCCTGTTGGCAGAACGTGGCGTCACCAGTGTGTTTGAAATGCCCCCCGGCGGCACCTTGACCCCATTGAGCCGACGGGCAATGGCGCAGGCTCGCTGCCTCGCCGTTAACGACCATTCACTGGAGCATCTGGAGCAATTGGCCTGAACAAAAAACCAATAACAAACCAGCAGCAAGCGCTATGGACTTTCCACAGCATTGCATTCATACAGGGAGGAGTTGATTCATATTCGGCCCCAACAGGTCCGAGCCAAGAACAAAAAAATAACGACAAAAAAATAACAACAGTAAGAAAACAACCAGCAGTACACACAACCAATCAGTCACAACCAGTAATAAATTTAACAATATCTGGAGACGAACCATGATTATTTACGGTGTTGCACTCTTGTCCGTCTGCACCCTGACGGGCATCACCATAGGCCAGGTACTTGGCAAACTGATCGGCATTCCGGCCAACGTCGGCGGTGTCGGTATCGCCATGATCCTGCTGATTCTCGCTGGCAGCTACCTGCAAAAGCGCGGCTACCTCAACCTTAAAACCGAACAGGGCATTGAATTCTGGAGCGCCATCTACATTCCCGTCGTGGTTGCCATGGCGGCCAAGCAAAACGTGCTCGGCGCACTGACCGGCGGGCCAATGGCCATTACCGCTGGCGTCAGCGCCGTGGTACTCAGCTTTGCACTGGTACCAGTACTCGACCGTATGGGCGCAGACAAACAACAAGCCCCTGACGATGTGCCTGCCACAGGCCATAGCACCAACAATAACAACAACCATGCCCAAACCAGCACAGGTCAATGAGGTGAGCTATGTACGAATCCATGCTTGAAGTCAGCGCCAAATACAGCCTGGTGACGGGATTTGCCGTGATCGGTGCCACCATGTGGTTCTCTTACTGGGCCTCTGGCAAATTTACCAATGGCCGTGTTCATGGCTCGGCCATTGCCATCATGCTGGGTCTGTTTATGGCCTATCTGGGTGGTGTGTTCAGCGGCGGTCAGAAAGGCGTCGTCGATCTGCCGTTGCTGTCGGGGATCGGTATTCTTGGCGGCACCATGCTGCGGGATTTCGCCATTGTCGCCACCGGTTTCGGGGTCAATATTGAAGAGCTGAAACGGGCTGGCAGTGCCGGAGTCATGGCGCTGGTGATGGGGATTGTCACCTCATTTGTGGCCGGGGTCGGTATTGCCGCCGCGTTTGGTTATACCGACGCCGTCAGCATGACCACCATTGGTGCCGGTGCCATTACTTACATTGTAGGGCCAGTGACAGGGGCTGCCATTGGCGCGTCGTCCGAAGTCATGGCGCTATCGATTGCAGCTGGCCTGGTGAAGTCGATTCTGGTGATGATCGCCACGCCGTTTGTGGCACCCTACATTGGCCTGAACAACTCCCGCACTGCGGTGATCTTTGGTGGCTTGATGGGGACTTCCAGCGGAGTTGCTGCCGGATTGGCGGCTACCGACCCCAAACTGGTGCCCTATGGCTGTCTGACCGCAGCATTCTATACCGCGTTAGGTTGCTTGCTGGGCCCCTCGTTGCTGTACATCGTGATCCGAGGCATCGCGGGCTGACCTCGTCAGCACTAACCTCGTCGTCAGTCAGTCGCCAGCCTCTCAGGTTGGCGAACTGACTGACGAAGAGCTGTACACATAGCCCAGCGGTTGATATGTCGTACTTGGCGCCAATTCGATCCTGTCATTCCATGCATCACTTTGCCCCATTGCCAGCCTTCCGATAGCGTTAGCCGAGTAACCAGATCGAGATATACCCATGAAAAAAACAAACATCGGTATTATTTTGATCGTCGACACGGCCGTTGAACGATCGTTAGAAACGCCTTCGAATTCCACATGTCCATCCGCCGGACTAGCCGCCCAACTGGAGCAGCTAAAAGCCATCGACGCACCGCTCTATGTGCTGTTCGCCCAATCCCGTTGGCAATCCAATTACCTGCTGGAATCCCTGCAGTGCCATTACGGTATTGCTCCATACAGCCGTTCAACGGCAGCCTTGCTGGCCTACGGTGCACATCAAAACCAGCACTGGCACGGCTGGGCCTTCTGCTTTTTGTCCAGTGGTGTTCAGGCTTCCGCAGTGGCAAGGTTGATTCACAGCCAGCAAACCAATGTGTTGGACGCTCCGCTGTTCAGCGCAGCATCGGTATTCACGGCAACGCCGGGGTTTTATCCTGCCGACGAGTTGGCAACTCAAATCTCTCCAACCGAGCCCTATGAGAGACAGCCCATGCTGTTTCCACGCCATTGCGGTTACGCCCTGATCACACAGCAGCCTGTGGGCGAGCTGGCTCATTCGGTCAGCCATGCTAATCGTCCGTATTCACAACCCCGACAATTGAGGCCTATTTACTCAAGAAGACTCGACTTAAAAATATCCGACTCAAAAACATCACAGCAGCAGACGGGGTGGCGACACTGACGGCAACCCAATCGACAGCTTTTGGCCATGACCGCTTTTGTCTATGATAGCCGCAGCAATATTGCCGCCGTCAGAGACCCCTATGTCTGAACAATCCTCGCAAACACGCCAACCTGAAGTCTGGATTGATGCCGACGCCATACCCGCAATCGTCCGCGAAGTGATTTGCAAAGCAGCAAACCGTACAGAAACACTGACATGGTTTGTGTCAAACCACCCGTTGCCACTGCCAAACTCTCCATGGATCAAAAAGCTGTCTGTCGCGTCCGGTTTTGACGTTGCCGACCACACCATCATTGAACGCTGTCAGGCGGGCGACCTGCTGGTGACGCAGGACATTCCTCTGGCTGCCGAGGCATTGGAAAAGGGGCTGGACGCCATCAATCCCCGCGGTGAACCCTACAGCCGGGAAACCATTAAACAGCGTCTGAATATGCGGGATTTCTACGAAACCATGCGCTCAAGCGGCATGCAAAGCGGTGGGCCATCGGCGTTTGATCAGCGCGACAAGCAGCAGTTTTCCAATTCTTTCGATCGTTGGCTAACGCGCAATCGCAAGCCGAGCTGAGTCAGTTTGGCGAATCGTCGTCCCAGTCCTCGGCCATCCAGTCGGATGCCGACGGATCGGATGCGTCTGACGTAGATTTGTCTGTTGCCGGGTCAGAGTTCTCCTGGTCAGAGTCCTCAAAGTCTCTGTCTTCCGGGTCTATGTCTTCCTGATAGCCATCCTCCTGATCACGCTCACCGCCGAACAGGCTCCACATCAGGTCTTTTTCATCTTCGTTCACATGGCTGCCAGCCAGCAACTCACGCATAACACAGACCCGATTGCGGCCACTTTCCTTGGCCCGGTACAACTCAGCGTCCGCACGCTCAATAAATTCGCTGACCTGTAAGCCCTCACCCTGCTCGATCATGGCAATGCCAATACTGGCCGTCACGGTGAAGGTTTGCTCCTGTTCGTAAAACGACAAACCGGCAATGTTTTCACGAATGCGCTCCGCTACCGGCCGGGCAGCCATCAACGACGTGGTCGGTAGCACAATTGCAAATTCTTCACCGCCGTAGCGGCATTGAATATCCAGCTTGCGAGTACTTTCCCGAATCACCCGAGCCGTGGCGACCAGTACCCGGTTGCCCGCTTCGTGGCCCCAGGTGTCGTTCACCTGCTTGAAGTGATCGAGATCGACCATCATCAGGCAGGTAGGTAAACCTGAACGCTCGGTGCGCTCGGTTTCACGATCAATGGCATCCAACAGGTAACGCACATTATTCAACTGCGTCAGAGGGTCGCGGATCACCTGCTGCCGAAGGGTGATTAATTCCTGCTGAAAACGGCACAACTGTGCCTCATCGCCACACAGCCAATCGGACTCCCGAGCGATCGTGCGATCAGGCATCGTTGAAGTATTTTCGCTGGATGAATCTCCGCAACCATGAGTCATAACAATGGCAATCCTGTGTTCCACCCAAGAAGTGTAGAACTTCTGGCACATTTTGCTTGTGGCAGTGATATCAGACGCCAGCAACAGAATACGAAGATTCCCACTGTCCGAAGAGGCCGATACACTGCCGGTCCAAGCGGAGAATACAATGACCACCCGACCAGAACTGCACAGCGGCGAACGCCAGCCAGACCGCAATTTCGACGACATTGCCGGCCGTTTTCGGCGCACCATTTATGACACCCCCAAAGGTCAGCTGCGACTGGCTGCCTTGCAGCAGGATTTTCAGGATCTGAAGATTCCACTACAGGGCAAACGGGTTCTCGACCTCGGTGGCGGCCAGGGGCAATTTGCCCTTCAACTGGCCAAGCAAGGCGCTGACATTCAGCTATGTGATCTGTCTGAAGAAATGATTCGCCATGCCCGCAGTGCCTTTAATGACGCCCAACAGCCTCTGCACGCAGTGTGTTGCCCATTGCAAGACGCCGGAGAACAGCTGCAAGGCCCGTTTGACCTGGTGATGAACCACGCGGTACTGGAATGGCTGGAAGCCCCATTGCAAGAACTGCCGACCATTACCCGGCATGTTCGCGACGGCGGCTGGCTGTCATTGATGTTTTACAACCTTCACGGCCATGAGTGGCGACAGCTGATGAATGGCCGCACCCACGCCCCACAAGGAGCAACCGACCGCTTACGCAAGGAAGGCAATGCGCCACAGCACCCGCTGGACCCACAGGCCGTAATGCAGGCATTGGAACAACAGGGCTTTGAGATTGTGCGCTGGCGCGGCATCCGTTGTATCCACGACCATATGCACCAGAAAATCCGTGAGCGTATTGGCCAACAAAGTGTGCAAGATGCCGATCTGGAATTTGGCCTGAAAGACCCCTATCGACTGTTAGGCCGCTATGTTCATGTGATGGCGCGCAAACCTTCATCCGCAGATTCTTCCGAGACCCACAGGAGCCAGCCATGAAACTGCTGGTTTCCGCCTGTTTACTGGGAGAACCCGTGCGGTATGACGGCAAAGCCAACGACAGCAAGGTTGCCTCGGTTCAGCAAATCATCAACCAGTGGCAACAACGCGGGTTGATTGTCCCTGTATGCCCGGAGCTGATGGGAGGCCTGCCAACGCCACGACCAGCGGCCGAAATTACCGGAGGCAACGGTGCTGCTGTACTGGCTGGAGCCGCCCGCATCATCACCAACGACCAGCAGGACGTCACCGATGCCTTTGTAGAGGGCGCTCAACGAGCGCTGGACAGTGCCCGTCAGCACGGAGCAGTCGCAGCCTTGCTGGCAAGCCGCTCTCCGTCTTGTGGCTCGGATAGCACCTATGACGGCAGCTTCAGCGGCACGCTAACGCCCTATCAGGGAGCGACAGCCGCTTTGCTAACCGCCAACGGCATTCCCTGCTTTCCACCGGAACGATTCGACGAGCTGAAACAATGGTTCGAGGCAAAGCTGACTGACGCTTGAACAGCCGTTAGTTTTTTCGACAAGCCGGGTTCAACCACAGCTCGGCAATTTGACTACAAGCCAGTGGCCTGAAAACAGAACAAGGTCGGAAAATAATAAAGGGGATGGAACCAAGAAAGTAAGCTGACAACAGCGATAGAGCAGAAAGCCGTCTACTTGTCGGAGATTTTAGAGTTGCTTCAGTGTAGGGGGATACTTCAGACATATAACAAGAGGAATTTGAGTGGCGCGCTCGGGAGGATTCGAACCTCCGACCGCCTGGTTCGTAGCCAGGTACTCTATCCAGCTGAGCTACGAGCGCGCATCAAATTGTTCACGATATGTTCGCATTCAATGAGGTATTGAATGGCGCGCTCGGGAGGATTCGAACCTCCGACCGCCTGGTTCGTAGCCAGGTACTCTATCCAGCTGAGCTACGAGCGCGTATCGTGGGGCGCGTATTTTAGTGATAATTCTTAAAGAGTCAACACTTTTTTTACGCTATCTACCGGGGTAGAAAAAACGTGGCGGAGAGAGAGGGATTCGAACCCTCGATAGGGTATAAACCTATACACCCTTAGCAGGGGTGCGCCTTCAGCCACTCGGCCATCTCTCCTCAACACGGCGCGCATATTACCACGTTTTTTCGTCTTGCCAAGAGAAATTTATAAGAAAAACAAAAATTTAGTAGTTACCGTTCGGATCACCACCGTCTTTCTCTCGTTGGATACGTTGATAAATTTCCTCGCGATGCACAGCTACTTCTTTTGGTGCGTTAACACCAATACGTACCTGATTGCCTTTGACGCCCAGTACAGTCACTGTCACATCGTCACCGACCATCAATGTCTCGCCTACGCGACGGGTAAGAATAAGCATAGGGTTGCTCCTGAAATCCTGTTTATTAGTTCTAGGGTGCTATGGCGCTGAGCCCGTTCTCTTCATCTTTCAGTATTGACCATTGATCCTATCGTGGTCAGAAAAATCACCGAAAATTGAGAACTATTGGTTCTTAGGGGTCCTTCCTGACAGGAAGTTTCCCCCGTTTGTAAAAATCGAAGAGGCTCAGGAAGGAACCTGTGTCTCTTCTTCGGCGTCCAGGCCAAAAGCTGAGTGCAGAGCACGTACAGCCAACTCCAGATACTTCTCAGCAATCACCACAGAGATTTTGATCTCAGACGTGGTGATCGCAAGAATGTTGATGTTCTCGTCCGCCAGCACCTTGAACATTTTGCTGGCAACACCGGCATGGCTACGCATGCCCACGCCCACCATGGATACCTTGCAGATATCGTCGGTGCCGATCACGTGGCGAGCTTTCAGTTCTGCTCCGGTGTTTTCCAGAATGGTCCTGGCTTTGGCGTAGTCGTTGCGATGTACGGTAAAGGTAAAGTCGGTGGTGCCGTCTTCCGATACGTTCTGAACGATCATATCGACTTCAACGTTGGCGTCGCTGACAGGACCAAGAATCTTTGAGGCCACACCTGGTACATCCGGCACGCCCTTGATGGTCAGTTTGGCTTCGTCACGGTTAAAGGCGATGCCTGAGATAACTGGATTTTCCACGGAGCTGTTCTCCTCCATTGTGATCAGTGTGCCGTTGCCTTCCTTGAATGTGGAAAGCACGCGCAGAGGAACCTTGTATTTACCGGCAAATTCTACCGAGCGGATCTGCAATACCTTGGAGCCGAGGCTGGCCATTTCCAGCATTTCCTCGAACGTCACCTTATCCATCCGCTTGGCAGACGGAACAACGCGCGGGTCGGTGGTATACACACCATCCACATCGGTATAAATCTGACACTCGTCAGCACCCAGAGCAGCGGCCAACGCAACACCGGTTGTATCTGAGCCGCCACGGCCCAGCGTGGTGATGTTGTTGTCGTCATCAATGCCCTGGAAACCGGCAACAATCACCACACCGCCAGCGTCCAACTGTTCACGCATGGAAACCGTGTCGATGTCTTCGATGCGGGCCTTCATAAAGGAGCTGTCGGTTTTAATGCCTACCTGCCAGCCAGTGTAGGAACGGGCGTTAACGCCGCGCTTTTGCAAGGCCATGGCCAACAAGGCAATGGTGACCTGCTCGCCGGTAGACACCAGCACATCCATTTCACGCGGTGTCGGGTTATCAGAAATTGCATTGGCCAAACCGATCAAGCGGTTGGTTTCGCCGCTCATCGCCGAGACCGTTACGACCACCTGATGGCCTGCGTCCTGGAAGGATTTCACCTTGTCGGCAACCGCTTCGATACGTTCTACCGTACCGACCGATGTGCCGCCGTATTTCTGAACAAAAAGTGCCATGATGTAACAGCCGAATTTGACTAATTGAAAAGTGTCAGGGGCCCTCTGAAAAACCCGGTGCCCGCTCTGGATGACAGGGCGACGCTGAATCACGAAGCGGATTTGCAGGCCTCGCGCAGAGCTGTGCAGAGTTATTCAGAGGGTCCCTAGCTAAAAAGGGCGCTAATTAAACAACAATTGTCATTAACAAGAAAGATATCGCAGGTTCATATCTGACTGTTTTTTAGCCACCCCCCAAACCAACAGGGGAAATTACTGATCACCCGCTCTGTTTTAAGAACAGTCTGTGTTTATCAGCGTCCCAAACAAAAAAAGCAGGCCGAAGCCTGCTTTTACACGGGGAACGAAAGCGAATCAGAGCACGCCTTCGGCCCATTTTTCAAAGGCAGCCAGGGCATCGTCAATACCGGCTGGCTTCTGGCCACCGGCCTGAGCCATTTCCGGCTTACCGCCACCACGGCCATCAACGTATTCCGCACAGGCTTTAACCGCATCACCCGCCTTGGCGGATTTGATCAGGTCTTTGGTCACGCCTGCCAGCAGGGTCACCTTGCCGTCGTTTTCAGCGGCCAGCATGATCAGTGCAGAACCCAGTTTGTTCTTCAGCTGATCCATAGTGGTACGCAGGGCGTTAACATCCGCGCCATCCAGACGAGCGGCCAGCACCTTGACGCCATTAACGTCTTTGGCCTGACCGGCCAGGTCAGAACCGGCACTGCTGGCCAGTTTGGCTTTCAGGGCTTCCAGTTCTTTTTCCAGCTGCTTGCTACGGGACTGCAGTTGCTCAACTTTTTCGGCCACGTTTTCGGTGTTGCCTTTCAGTGAGCTGGCGATGCCTTTCAGGGTTTGTTCTTCTGCAGCAACAAAGTCCAGTGCAGACTGACCCACCACAGCTTCAATACGACGGATACCCGCCGCGATACCGCTTTCGGAAGCAATCTTCAGCAGGCCCAGATCACCAGTGCGAGCGGCGTGAGTTCCACCACAGAATTCAACCGAGAAATCGTCCATACCCATGCTCAGTACCCGCACGGTATCGCCGTACTTCTCACCAAACTGAGCGGCTGCGCCGGTTTCACGAGCGTCCTCGATGCTCATCACACGGGTCACGACCGGGGTGTTGGCACGAATGTGACGGTTCACAATGGTTTCGATCTCAGCCAGCTCAGCCGCAGTAACGGCTTCCAGGTGTGAGAAGTCAAAACGCAGACGGTCGTAGGTGTTCAAGGAGCCTTTCTGGGACACGTGGTCACCCAGAACCTGACGCAGAGCGGCGTGCAGCAAGTGCGTCGCCGAATGGTGCAGGGCTGTGGCCTGACGCTTTTCAGCATCAACCGTTGCCGTCAGCTGATCGCCAACCTTTACAGAACCTTCAACCAGTACGCCTTTGTGCAGGTGGTTGTTGCCTTCCTTGGTGGTGTCTTTCACCTGGAACACAACGCCATCGGCTTTCAGGAAGCCGGTATCACCCGCTTGACCACCGCTTTCGGCATAGAACGCGGTTTCGTCCAGTACCAGTACGGCCTGGTCACCGGCGTTCAGAGTGTCGACAGCATTGCCTTCAACAAACAACGCCTTAACAGTACCGCTGCTTTCCAACAACTCGTAACCGAGGAAGCTGGTCTCGCCGTCGATATCCAGGCCTGCACCGTAGCTGGCACCAAAGTTACCGGCGGCACGGGCTTTTTCACGCTGCTTGTTCATTTCAACGTCGAAGCCGGCTTCATCAACCTTGAGGTCTTTTTCACGGGCAACGTCAGCGGTCAAATCCAGCGGGAAACCGTAGGTGTCGTACAGCTTGAACGCCACTTCACCCGGGATGGTGTCGCCTTGCAGTTCAGCAATTTCAGCGTTCAGAATTGCCATGCCCTTATCCAGGGTTTTGGCAAACTGTTCTTCTTCGATGCGCAGAACTTTCTCAACGTGCTCTTGCAGATTGGCCAGTTCCGGGTACGCCTCGCCCATTTGCTCAACCAGTGCGCCAACCAGCTTGTGGAAGAAGCCAGCGGAAGCACCCAGCATGTGACCATGACGCACGGCACGACGAATAATACGACGCAGAACATAGCCACGGCCTTCGTTGGACGGCAGTACACCATCAACAATCAGGAAGCTGGTGGAACGAATGTGGTCAGCGATCACGCGCAGGGACTTGTTCTCGGTGTCCTTGCAGCCAGTCACTTCAGCAGCGGCAGCCAGCAGCGCCTGGAACAGGTCGATTTCATAGTTGCTGTGAACGCCCTGCTTGATTGCAGAAATACGTTCCAGACCCATGCCGGTATCAACGGATGGCTTCGGCAGCGGCACCATGTCGCCATTTGGCTGACGGTCGAACTGCATGAATACGTTGTTCCAGATCTCGATGAAGCGGTCGCCATCTTCTTCCGGAGACCCTGGAGGCCCGCCCCAGATGTGCTCACCGTGATCGTAGAAAATTTCAGTACACGGACCACAAGGACCGGTATCACCCATTTGCCAGAAGTTGTCGGACGCGTAACGGGCGCCTTTGTTGTCGCCAATGCGAACGATCTTCTCGGCCGGTACGCCCACCTGCTTGTTCCAGATGTCGTAGGCTTCGTCGTCTTCGGCGTAAACGGTCACCATCAGCTTGTCGACTGGCAGTTGCAGGCCGTTTTCTGAGGTCAGGAATTCCCACGCGAACTTGATCGCGTCTTCCTTGAAGTAGTCACCAAAGCTGAAGTTACCCAGCATTTCAAAGAAGGTGTGGTGACGGGCGGTGTAACCCACGTTTTCAAGGTCATTGTGCTTGCCACCGGCACGTACACAGCGCTGGGACGTCGCCGCGCGGGTGTAGCTGCGAGGGTCGCTACCCAGGAATACGTCCTTGAACTGAACCATACCTGCGTTGGTGAACAGCAAAGTAGGATCGTTGCCCGGCACCAGCGGGCTGGAAGGCACGATTTCATGCCCCTTGGAGGCAAAGAAATCCAGGAATGCCTGGCGAATATCTGCGCTTTTCATACGGTGGCAAAATTCCAGTGGTTGCTTTCAATAAAGGCCCGAGTATAGCGGTTTGCGATCAAATGTCCGAGTCCCCCGCCATGTGGATTCGCTATTGGCCAGACAAACGTCGTTGATAAGCCGATTACACCGGGCATGACCCAGGTCATAACAAAGACACTTGCAAAGAATAACTGAATGGTTATATTTGAATTCAGAGTTAAAGAACCACACACCGGAGAGCAACCTATGAACATTGATCGTATCGTGCTGGCGTTTGCAGGAACCATGATTTTGGGCAGCCTTGCGCTGTCGCAACTGCACTCCGTGGACTGGCTATGGCTAACGGCTTTTGTGGGTGCCAACCTGCTGCAAGCCTCGGTCACCGGCTTCTGCCCACTGGCCATCGTGCTTAAGAAGCTTGGTATGAAAAGCGGCCGTGCGTTTTCCTGATTTAAGAACTGAACGAAAAACGCCGCAATGGCAAAACCGCTGCGGCGTTTAAAAAGCACTGAGCAGACCAGACTCAGTCATTGTCCCGGTTACGACACTCATCCAGTGCGTACTGCACCTGATCGGTGTTAAAGCCCCGATAGGCCAAAAAGCGATACAGCTTGGCCTTGTCTTTCTGTTCCGACAAATTCAGACCGTTGGCTTTTTTCAAGGCCGCGTCACGGGCCATTTCGAACCAGTCGACTTCAGACTCTTGCAAGCCTTCCCGAATCAGGGATTCCGCAACGCCTTTCTGGCGTAATTCCTGAAACAGCCGCACCGGGCCAATATTACGCAGGGTTTTGGTACGGATGTAACTGCCAACATAGCGATGGTCGCTTTGCCAGCCACGTTCAGCCAGCTCATCCAGAACACGGTGAAGGTCGTCGGCGGATGCCGCACGGGAGAGGAGTTTTTGCTGTAGCTCCCAGCGCGAATGCTCACGCCGGGAAAGCAGATCAACCACTGCGACCTTCAGAGCCGCAGCGTCGAGGGGATCAGGATTCTGCGGTTTCTTCATCAGAGTCTGCGGCAGCCGCTTCGTCTTCAGTCACGCTGGCGATCAGCTGAGCGCGGATACCGGCTTCGATTTCAGCCGCGATTTCCGGATGCTCTTCCAGGTACGCAGCAGCGTTTGCCTTGCCCTGACCGATCTTGTTGTCCTGATAGCTGTACCAGGCGCCGGACTTCTGCACCAGATCACACTTCACACCCAGGTCGATCACTTCGCCCATGTGGTAGATACCACGGCCGTACATAATCTGGAATTCCGCCTGACGGAATGGCGGAGAAACCTTGTTCTTCACCACTTTAACGCGGGTTTCGTTACCGATAACTTCATCGCCCTGCTTCACGGAACCGGTACGACGGATATCCAGACGAACAGAGGCGTAGAACTTCAGCGCGTTACCACCGGTAGTGGTTTCCGGGCTACCGAACATCACACCAATCTTCATACGAATCTGGTTAATGAAGATCACCAGACAGTTGGCGTTCTTGACGTTACCGGTGATCTTACGCAACGCCTGGGACATCAGACGAGCTTGTAGACCCACGTGGCTGTCGCCCATTTCGCCTTCAATTTCAGCTTTTGGCGTCAGTGCGGCAACGGAGTCGACCACGATCACATCAACGGCACCGGAGCGAACCAGGCTGTCACAGATTTCCAGTGCTTGTTCACCGGTATCTGGCTGGGAAACCAGCAGGCTATCGAGGTCGATGCCCAGCTTCTCGGCATACAGCGGGTCCAGCGCATGCTCAGCATCGATGATGGCAACGGTTTTACCCGCTTTCTGTGCCTGCGCCATGGCGGACAGACACATGGTGGTTTTACCGGAGCTTTCCGGGCCGTAGATCTCAACGATACGTCCCATTGGCAGGCCACCAATGCCAAGCGCAATATCCAACCCCAGCGAGCCGGTGGAAACGGCCGGAATGGCTTCGCGTGGCTGTTCGCCCATCTTCATGATGGCGCCTTTACCAAACTGGCGTTCAATCTGGCTCAGTGCTGCATCCAGTGCTTTTTGCTTGTTCGCGTCCATTGAATTCCTCGTACCCGTCAGGGAAGTTAAAACGTATGGCGATAATTTACTGTAAATTTGACCAGTAGTTAAACACAGATTTTGACCAACGCCAAGAGAACAGCATCAAAATACTGGATGAATTAACAGGATTATTTTTCAGCGGTTCAGGCTTGCTCCAACCAGTGCGACAAGCCCTTGATGGCATGCATCACTGCCTGTTGCCGAACGGCTTCGCGGTCGCCATCAAAGTGGCAGACCTCGGAATGCAAACGGCGATGATTGCCCCAGGCAAACCATACCGTCCCTACCGGTTTACCCGGTACTGCCCCGCCCGGCCCGGCAATGCCGCTGGTCGCCACGGCGACATCGGCATTGCTGTTACTGACGGCACCGACGACCATCTCACGCACGGTTTGCTCACTGACCGCTCCGTGCTGTTCCAGAGTTTCAGCCTCAACGTCCAGCAGCGCCATCTTGGCTGCATTGGAATAGGTCACGAAACCACAATCAAACCACTGCGAAGATCCGGCCAGATCGGTACAGGCCGCTGCGATACCGCCGCCGGTACAAGACTCTGCTGTAGCCAGCATCCAATGACGCATTTTCAATTGCTCGGCCAGCTCCTCGGTTGCAGATTGCAATGACATGGTTGTGTTCTCCAGCAGCACAGGTTACGAAAACAAGTATGCCCCGAAACCGGGGCATACTTAAGGGGACATCTATTTAATCCGGTGCTCACTCTGGGCTACCGGGTGGTTTCGAATCACGAAGCCGACTTGCAGGCCTGACGGGTCAAGTCAAAAGTCGGCGACACAGAGTCGAGATCATCCGGCAGCCCCCGCAGGGCGCGGGTTGCCGCCGCCCAGTGCGGTGTTGACGAATTTGAAAAGGACTCGTCATTTCGCTGCATCCGTCGCCTTGCACTGAACAACGGCAACACTCGCGCAGAGCCGTGCAGGATTAAATAGATGTCCCCTTAAGGACCCATATTGAGAAGAGGTCCTGCAGGTTGTCGTAACAAGACGGCGAATGCAGTGGAATGACAGCTCCTTAATGCACAATACCAAGTGATTTAGTCACGCCATTGCGAGTATTGGTAAAGTCCAAGTAAGCGACTTTGATGTCATAAAACTTACCCATATGATCAATCTTGTACATGATCACACCGTGATAATCGAAATTTTCACCTTCCACGACATCACCGAATACGGACCCTTTTTTGTCTTGCTCGGCGGTAAAGTGGGCCTTTAGTTCAACAGCGACAGAGTCTCCGTCCATCACAAAGTTGACTACAGTCAGCTCCTCTTTCATAACAGACCATATCTTGCGGTAATGCTCTTTCACTTCCGGAATGCCGTTTAATACAAGGTGGCCATTTTGCATACGCATGTTATCGGCGTAGTAGGCCTCAAATGCCAGCGGGTTCTTGTCATTGAACATGGCAATATAATTATCAAATGCGGCTCGATTAATAACCTGATAATTTTTAGTGTGTTCCGGATTGTAGTTATCAGCAGTCGCCACGGGTGCCATGAACACGGCGCTGCCAACAAGACCAAGAAGACAAATTGAGGTTTTTATAGTTTTCAACATAACGTTATTCCTTTCATTTTTTATTTTCACTGAAAGTGAGAGAGTAATAGGGACTACCAGGCTGTCGACCCGCCATCCACGGGTAAATCGGCCCCCGTTACCCAACCTGCTTCATCGGAGGCCAGATAGATGGCCGCATATCCAATATCTTCCGGCTGGCCCAGGCGCCGGATCATGGTTTTGTTCAACACGTCATCACGGAACCCGGGGATATTTTCCAACGGTTCGCGGGTGGCGGTAGTTTCAATCAAGGCCGGTGAAATGGTATTCACCCGTATATTGAATTCACGCCCTTCCATCGCAAGCTGACGTGACATCGCCAGCACTCCACCTTTACCCGCGCAATGGGCGATGGCGGGCAACGGCTTGAACGCGTTATGAGCATTGGCGGAAGCGAAGTTGATCACCGCCGCAGCGCCACTTTTTTTCAAGTGCGGCCAGGCTTTCTGGCAAGTCAGGAACACCACGCTGAGTTCACCGTCGAGGGTGCGCTTCCAGCCTTCGTAGTAGTCCATGTCTTCGAGCCAGGCGAAGGCACCAAAGGCTCCGGCGTTGACCAGAATATCCAGCCGACCATGGGTTTCGATGCAATGGTCGATCAGACGTTGAACGTCTTCCGGTTGGGTCAGATCACACGGTGCCAGCGAGGTCATTGGCGTGCCCTGCTCGGCTGCCAGCTGGTCGGTTTCGGTGGCCGTGGTTACGTTGATGTCTGCGCCGACCACTTGAGCCCCCGCAGCGGCGAACATTAGAGCGCAACCACGGCCAATTCCAGAGCCACTACCGGTGACGATAGCGACCTTGCCTTCAAGGCGATTGTTCTTATTCATGTTTTTAGTCCCTTTGGTCGGACGTCTGATGTCAGGCGTCGGACGCTTATCCTGCAATTCCGAAGGCTCCCACGCAGGAGCGTAGAAGCCAGGTCGCAAGTTTCGCGAATAAATTCGCTCCTACGCTGCGAGGGCGTCGGCTCGCGTCAGTCGTCCGACCTATTTGCTCTTACGGAACGGCAATGACGCCAGGAAGGCCATGTCCTTCAGCTTCATCATTTTGAGGCCAGCGCGGGCTGCGTCGGCGTCGAGGCGGGCTTCCATCGGCATGGTGCCGAAGCTCTTGCCCTTGATGATGAGTTCGCCGTTTTCCTGACCGATGGAGTCAACGCTCATCAGCTCTTCGTCGGCTGGGCCGCGCAGCACCATGCCGCCTTTCTTGACTGCCGCTGCGGCGTTAGGATCACCAGCATCCTGTCGAGCACCTTTGGCAACGGAACCGAAGTCCATGCCCAGTTCTTCGAACATCTTCTGCGCGGTGGCACGGCCTGCACCGTAAACACCACCGCCCGGATGCTGGAACGGGCCAGCCAGGTAGAGATTCTTGATGCCCGGAATGGTGAACTGGCCGAGGTCCGGCGTCGGACGGTGGCCCGCGCTCTGGTACATGTACGGTGCTACGCCGTGCAGGTCGCCGCGCACCATGGAGTTCGGTGAGCTGCGTTCCAGATCCACCGGCGAGCAGATGGTGCGCATGATGATGTTGTCGGAGGTCAGGTTCTTGACGAACTTGCGGTAATGCTCCAGCGACAGGTCACCGATTTCTTCCTTGAACTCGTCCCAATGCTTGCCGGCCCAGCGTTCGTCTTTGACGTCGTATGGCGCAAAGGTGATGCCGTGGAACATGCCTGCGCCTTCCGGTACTCGGGTCTTGTCGCCAATCGATTCATCACCACCGGCACACAGGCGGCGCTTGGTTATCAGGCCACGTTTAAGGTCGTCAAAGTCGGCACACATTTCGTCGAGGGAGTCGGTTGCCATGAATTCCAGCATGGTGGCGTGACCGACGTCTTCACCGGCATAGTACTGAGCGTTTTCTTTCAGGTCGTAGTGAGAAACCATAATCGAGAACGGCGCCAGCGTAGCGCGCTCGGCACGCTTCAGGATTGGCTCGTCAACACCTTCGACGAACTTGCGAATTACGTGTGGGTGAATGGCACCAATCACCGCGTCCTTGGCCATGATCTTTTCACCGTCGGACAGCTCAACACCTTTGGCCTCGTCTCCAGACATCAGGATCTTACGCACTTCGGAATTGCAGCGTACTTCCCCACCGTGGTGTTCGATACAACGCACCAGCGACTCGGTCAGCTTGCCGGAACCGCCAACTGGCTGCGAAACCCCGTAAGTGTGAATGATGCCCGGCATCAGCAGTACGCCCATACCAG
Source organism: Oceanobacter sp. ABM4_470 (assembly GCF_056158645.1). NCBI lineage: Bacteria > Pseudomonadati > Pseudomonadota > Gammaproteobacteria > Oceanospirillales > Oceanospirillaceae > Oceanobacter > Oceanobacter sp. ABM4_470. The sequence goes on along the minus strand of NZ_JBSWTR010000001.1, from coordinate 146,697 downwards.
TGCCCAGTTCGTTCGGTGCTTGCAGGTTTTCACTCACCAGACGCAACAGGTGAATTTTGATCTTGTCGTTCTCGTACAACTGATTAACCAGGTCGAGGCAGTCGCGGCTCATATAGTCGAGCATGATGCGACCTTCTTCGGTGCGGTCCAGCATCGCCATCATCTCGCCCAGCGGCGGTGGTGGCGAGTACAGGCCCGGCATAAAGACCTTGAGGAAGTCTTGGCTCATCTTCACGAACGCCCGATAGGTTTCGGCGTCTTTTTTTGAGATTTTGGCGAAACATTCGCAGGTCTTGTCGATATCTTTATAGGTGTACAGCACCGACTGATCCGGAAAAATCGTCGCGTGCGGTACGTGGGAATAATGGTAATCCAGACCGTGCTGGCTCATCAGGCCCAGTTCGTCCTGACGAATCATCGGGTTACCCTGAATCATGATGTGAACACTGGAGTGCTCGTCATGCCAGTATCCCGGCGTGTTGATCTGCTGGGTGGATACACCGCCACCCGGATAGGATTTACGCTCCAGAACCAGTACTTTTTTACCAGCCTTGGCCAGATAGGCAGCGGCGACCAGACCATTGTGGCCTGCGCCCATAGCAACGACATCGTAGCTGTTACTGCTCATTTGGATTTCCTCAATTGTCACGCCAGCCGCGGGATCTCGGTTGTGGTGCTGACTGGCGATCGGTTACCGGGCTTTATCCCGGACTCTAGCGAATATCTGAATCAGAAACGGGCTGGCCACTCAGGCCAGCGACACCGCCTTGTTACGAAACAAACGTTGACCAATCATTAGCAGGGTGGCGATTGGCAGTACGAACTGACCAATCAAACCAATCGCCGCAGCGTGCGTACCAGTCACATCCTGCAGGCCAACCACCACCATCGGGGTGAAGAACTGCCCCAGGAAGAAAGCCGCCATCCAGGCACCAGTGCCCAATGCCCGGCGATGGTTCGGCAAATTAATCATGTTCCAGACCATCAGGGTCGGTAACATCAGCCCGGCGCCCAGGCCAGTGATCAGCATTCCAGCCACCATGATTTCCGCATTACCACCGGCACCACCAATCAGCAGGTAACCAATACCCACCAGCGCCAAGGCAGTACCCAACCTCAAGGCAGTTCCAAACCAGGCCACGTTAATCAGAAAGCGAAAGCTGATGGAGCCAAGAACAACAGCAACCTGGCCCAGGGATGCAAGCAGACCAATGGTGCTGGGAGCAGTGATATTGACGCTGTGCAGCAAGTAACCAATGTGCACCTGAACCGACATAAACAGAATGGCTCCGATCAGGGTCACTGCGCAGATACCGGCGATTTTCAGCGGGTTCCACATGGCTTTTTCTTCATCGGAGAGGGATTCCAGCAAGTGCTGCGGTTCAGCACGCTTGGGTTCCCACAATACGATCAGGGCCATCACTGCCAGAATGATGGAAATGCTGTACACCATGAACGGGGTGCGCCAGCCAAATTCACCCAGAGCTCCGCCAATGGCAATAAACAACACAGCGGAAGCGGATGAGAAGGTGGTGTTCAGCGCCAGATAGCGTTCGCGCTGGACGCCAGAATAGTAATCACCGATCAGAGCCACCGACGACGTCATAATGATGGCTTCCGCCAGCCCAACCCCGATACGAGTGCCAATAATGGTTGGTAATGAATCGATAAAGACAGGTGCAACACCGAATGCCGCGTAGAGAAGCAGACCAAAAACCAACAGGTTTTTACGTCCTGTACGGTCGGCAATGACACCGACAATCATGGAAAACAGTGCAATTACCAGCCCGGGGGCCGTCAGTGCCATCGGCACCAGAAATTCAACGTTGGGCGTGGCTGAAAAGTATTCCTGCATTTGTGGCAATACAGGGGCAATTACCACGGCAGCCAATACTGACATACAGCCGCAAAGCAGCAGTAACCAGGCGTGAAGGGGCCGGGCAACTGGGGTCATGTTGTTATTCATATTATTGACTCCCGAATATGGGTTGGAAGATTACCGGGTCTTGCGACCCGGGTCTCTTTGAGTGTGTAAATACTGAGTCAGCTATCAACGAATGCCTTCGCCAGCCATGGCTTCCGGGGTGAAAGTGAAGTCGTCGTAACGCTCCATCACCTTGTACTGCTCGTCGGAATCGTTCAGTACACCGTCGACATACCAGGCACCCGACACCAGGTCGTAGAAGCCGAAGCTCATGGGCGGCAGAGTGGCCGGGATATCTGGCGCAGTGATCGGGTTGGAGAAGCCCATCTGCCAGAAGTCGCCGTTGGCATCCCAGTGGTCAGCCAGTACTGCGAACCAGGTGTCTTCATCGAGGTAGTAACGACGCTTCGGAGCCAAATGACGCTGACCTTCTTTAACAGTCGCTTCGATCACCCAAACACGATGCTTCTCGTAACGCATATCTTCCGGGTTGATGTGATGATCCAGCAGGATCTCTTCGGAAGGACGCTGGAACAGGCGGTTGTTGTTGTACGGGATGTACATTTCCTGCTTGCCAACAATGTTCCAGTCGAAACGGTCGGTACGGCCGTTGAACACGTTGGTCTGGTCGAACATGGAAATGCCAGCCGACGCCGGGGTCGGCGTATCGCAGCAGGAATTAGGCAGCTTACGTACACGACGCTGACCGGTGAAGTACACCCAGGTCTCGCCCTTGCCGTTCTGGATGTTTTCGTGGCCAACAATCGCCTCGCCAGCGCGAATCGCCGGGCCATAGTTCAGCAAGCGGATCTTCCAGAACACGCCTTCGTAGTCGTCCATGAACTCTTCGTAGTTGGACTCCTGGAAGTAGTACGGCATCTGGAAATCACCGGACGCCAGTACGGTCGGTACGTGCTGACCGGAAGCGGTGGTCTGCATGCCACGCACATCCACATGGTGGGACGCCGGACGCCATGCCAGCAGGTGGTTCCACATCGCCTGCTCACCGGTTTGCGGAATCGGGAATGGAATACCGCCGAAGGCGCCCTTCACTTCCGAACCATCCAGCGTGGCCTTCACGGCATTGGTTTTGGTGTTGTCGTAGACCCACTGCGGTGCCGCTGCAGTACGATGGGTCTTGTATACCGGCACGGTGAAGGTATCCGGATACTTTTTCAGCATCGCCTTCAGACCTTCCGACAGCCCCTTCTCGTACTGCGCCATATTGGCGGCAGTAATCACGAACAGAGGCTGTTCATCAGCGTAGGGGTCGCTGCGTTTGCCGCCATTTTTGAAACCGGCAGGCACTGTGGTGTTACCACCGGTCCAGGCCGGAATAGAGCCGTCGGCGTTGGCCGCTTTTTCAGCACCGAATGGCGTCAGATCAGCGCCCAGACGGTTAGCTTCCTGTTGGGAAACAGCCGCAGAGGCAACGCCCGCCGCCGTCAGCAAAGCGCTCAGCAGAGCAACTTTCATGGGTTTGGTAATAGCTTTCATGAGGTTCTCCCGAGCTTAGAAAGTGCGACGAATGTTGAAAGAAATGTTGTCGCGGTCGGACATGGCCTGCTTGTAGGAACCGTGGCCGTTTTCATCGATCACGTTATCCACCGGACCAAAGAAGTTGTTGTAGGCAAAACCAAAGCGCCATACGTCGAGATAAGTGCCTTCAACCCCCAGACTCAGATCACCGGTTTTCTCACCCATAAACGAGCCTTCCGCCAGCGAGTTACCGTGCAGGCCATAGCCCAGTACCATCGGCACACTCAAATCCAGGCCCGGCAGTACCTGACGGTATTTCGGGGCATAGATCAGACGCATGTTCCAGGCATCGCGGTCGCCGTTCGGATTCAGTACGCCACCACGGTCATGGGTCACTTCCATCACGTGGTTGTAGGCAATCTCGCCAAGGAAATCGGCTTCGCGGGACAGGAAGTTCGGGCCAATGCTGGCCAGCCAGTTCACCTGTGCATGGCTGGTGTTACCAATGGCGTACAGCGCATCGCTTTCGGTATTGCCGCCCTTCACACCAGTGATGTAACGCATGTCAGCCGCGGCATCGCTGTTCAGCGGCGTGTTACGACGAATGGAGGCTTCAGCGGCAAAGTTGAAGTTGCCAAAGGTACGGGTGGCCGACACACCAAAAGCTTTCACGCCTTCGTGGTACAACCAGCGGTACTCACCGGCCTGCACCCGGCCTTCGCTGTCGACCTGGGCATCGGCAAACGGCATCACATTGATGTTTGGTGCCTTGTTGTTGTACTGGATGGCGTAGAAACCGTAGTCGGATTCTTCACCGCGGTAGCGCAGCTGCACACCGTACTGACCGGAGTCTTTGGCCTCGGCATCGGCCGCCCGTTTGAAGTACACAGAGCCGTCCGGCGCCAGCAGCATTTGCTCGGCACCTTCACTGAGGAAGTCAACGCCAGAGAAGTAGGAACCGGAGCCCGGCAGACGGGTTTTCTTGAATTCCAGCTGGTAGTAAGCCCCTACCGACAGATCACGGGTAAGCTGCAACTGACCGGAAATCTGCTCCACCGGACGCATCAGTTCCTTGAACTGCACCGATGGCACCGCCATCGCCTTGGCAACGTCGATAGGCGCCTGGCCATTGGCAATACCGTTGCCACCGAAGAACAGCGACTCCCCCCATACCATGGTGTGCGAGCCAATTCGGCCAGTCATGGATACATCGCCCACGCGGGCACGACCAAACACAAAGTAGTCGAGCATTTCGACGTTCTGGCCGTGCAGGTCTTTGGTGCCGTCGGTGAATTCGTTGTAGTCGGTCGACAGCGGGTTAGCGGTCGATTCCGAATCGTTGTCGTTCTCGCCGGAATACTCGCTGTCGTACCAGCCTGCGGCGCTCAAGCGCATGCCGTACTTGCGCTTGTAGATCACATCCATTTCAGTCAGAACGTCGAGACGATTGGAAACCAACCCCTTGTCGAAGTTACGGTTACCGTCGTCGGTATTCGGCCAGTTGCCCTGGGTATCGGCCGTTAGTCGGTCGTGCTGATCCTGCAAACGGAACATGTTCGAATACTTCACCGTGGTATCCCACATCACTCGCAGATCCGAGCTGTTGGTTACCATAAAGGCGTTGGCATGACCGGCGCTGAGGGCCGCTGCTACTGCCGCAGCCAGCAGGGTTGGTCGGCCGAGCGAGCGTGCCTGATTTACTGCTGTGGTTTGCCTGTTAGTCATCACTGATAGGCTCCTTGTTATATTTATGGTCGTCAGTGCTTGAACAGCCGTTAGCGCCAATGCGCCATGGGCAGTCCGGCAACAGGGGATCGGAAACTCGGCAAACTGCTTCCCGCCAGACTTCCGATATAAACGGTCTTCAGATCCGGCCCACCAAAGGTGATGCTGGCCATCATCGGTGCCAGCGTGCCCTTGCAAGCGCCCATCAGCTCGGGCGTGGTGGTGCCTTCATCGAAATGCTTGTGATAGATCGCCAGCGCTTCCGGGTTACCGTCGTCCAGCAAGGTCAGCACCTCGCCTTCTGGCGTCAGAGCGATCAGGCGTTCGTTCAGAATCAGGGTGATCCAGAGGTTGCCGTAACTGTCGAAGGCAAAACCGTCCGGGTAACCGCCCAAATCGGCGGGGCCGTAAATTTCGCGCTCCAGCTCGTTCAACTGGTCGTCGAAGCGCACCCGGGAAATGCGTTTGGCGTTGGTTTCCACCACGTAGAGCCACTCTTCGTCAGCGTCGAAACGGATCTCGTTGGTGCCCACAAAACCATCGGCCGCCACGCGAATGGTGTCGCCATCAATCACACCCACATAGCCGTCGGCGGTTTTCTCGTTGATGGAAATCGTCCATGGGTCCTGACGGGTAGTGACGGTGAACCAGATACGGCCCTTGCTATCCAGCAGGCAGAAATTCATCTTGCCGAGCGGTTTGCCGTCCATGCTGTCGAACAGCAGTTCGGATTCGCCGTCGCGGCTCATGCGCTCAATGGCGTTGGTGCCAAAATTGGCAATCACGATGTTGCCGTCGGCGTCGAACGCCAAACCGTTTGGCAGGGTGCCGCCCATCATGCGATCGGCGGCAGAAGCGTTTTCATCCAGGCCTTCAGTTGGCTGCTGGGCTATTAAGGTTTGCTCTCCGCCTGGCGCAATGTGCACCACGCCACCGCGGGCATCGGCAGTCCAGAGGCTGCCGTCCGGCTCGGCCAGAATGCACTCCGGCCGTTGCAGGTCGTGGCCAACCATCACGATGTCTTCAGGCTGCGGCTGCCAGCCAATCAATGGGTTAGTCATAAAGGCTCCTTGGCATCGGCAGCTACCACGGCCAACCGATTCAATGATTCAGAAACAAATGGATCAGAAAAAAGATGGGGATGGCTGTCGGCGCTCAACCCCAGCAGCTGCAGCGGGTTGTGGATAAGCAGGGTTTCCAGCTCATGCTGACCAAGGGCAGAAAGCCATTCCTGCGCCGCTTTGCTTCCCATATCGAACGGGTAATCGGTACCCAACACCACGCGCTCAATACCGACCTGATCAATCAGATGACGCAGCGCCAGTGGCGAAAACACCAGGCTGTCGAACCACAATTGGGAAAGGTATTCCGACGGTTGGCGGGGCAGGTGCGCCAGCTCCGGCCTTACCGCGGCACCGCGGTTATGGCGGCCAATGTATTGCGGCAAATAGCCACCACCATGGGCGGTGAGGATTTTCAGATTGGGAAAACGGTCGAGCACCCCGCCGACCATCAAACGCGACACCGCGATGGTGGTATCCAGTGGCTGACCGATCAGGTTCGACAGGTAACCGTCCTGCAAGCGGTCATCCACGCGGGTCGAAAACGGATGAATAAATACCAGCGCACCCAGCTCAGCGGCGGCTTGCCAGAACGGCAACAGCTCGGCGGCATCAAGGTCGCTGTCGTTCACACGGGTAGAGATTTCAACGCCGTAAAAACAAGGCTGCTGCATCAGCTCGCGCAGCTGTTTCACGGCCAGTTCAGGATGCTGCAGCGACACCGCACCCAGGCCAATAAAACGCTGTGGATACTGTTCGCACAGCTGCTGAATCGCGGCGTTTTGCAGCGCCACCAGCTCGGCTGACAAGGCTTCGTCGGCCCAGTAGAAATACTGTGAAGGCGATGGGCTCAGGCACTGCATGGCCACGCCTTCAGCATCCATATCCGCCAAACGCTGCTGCACGTCGACCAGCTTGCCGATTACCGAAGGCATCATCACATCGCGGTTGTGCTCAACCGACGCCACGCCCATTTCTTCCACAAAGCGCTGTTGCTCGGCAGCAAAAGCCGGATGGCTGGCGGCTTTCTGATTGGCCGCAGGCGCAAACACATGGCAGTGCATATCAATGGCACCGGCCACGCAGGGAGCCGATGGTTTGTGATGTGAGCGGCCACAGCCGCACTGATGCAATTGGATCGAACTCACTGGACACCTCCAGTCACTCCGAACGGGTGTTCGGAAGCCACTGAAGACGAGTTGAAAGCGCATTCCCCAAACAAGGGTGTGGCCTTGGCAACGGTCGGACGACAGCAGCGTTATTGTTATTTTTCTGTGTCTGTCGCTGCCTCGGATATTGGGTAGTCCGTGTTCGGTCGTCCTGATTCCGGGCAGCGTCAGCGCGAGTACGGAGCCATACTAAGACCCGGTTTTACCATCCACTAAATCGTTTGCTTCCATGTCTGGCATTGGTTACGCCAATACCAAAATACCCACCTGCTGCTCTGCCGATGGCGATTCGACAGCCTCTCGATCATTCAAATACAGCCCCTTGAATGGCTTCAAAAAGTTTTTTAATCCATAAAAAAATCTATATTTTTCAAAAACTTAGAGAATAAAAAAGAAATAAAAAAAGAAGAAGACAAGAGGGAAAAGAAGATACTGGCAGCCGTTGTGGTCCTAAGCACCCGAGCAAACCGCCTTCTCGGGCAGGCCCGAACCTGACACTCACTGACACTAAAGAAGCCTTATCAGCTACATTTCGGGCCACGGCCAATGTATCCATAAAACGGATCATTGCCATCACAACCATCCAGCAATACGATCAAGGCCAACAAAAATAACAATACCCACATAGTGAGGTGCCCATGCGATTCAACCGCTTTGACCTCAACCTGCTGGTTGTCCTCGACGCGCTGCTTAGCGAGCGCAATATCACCCGTGCCGGAGAAAAAGTGTTCCTTAGCCAGAGCGCCACCAGTGGTGCCTTATCGCGACTGCGAGAATACTTCGACGATCCCCTGCTGGTGCAGGTAGGCCGCAAAATGGTACTGACGCCGCTTGGCGAAAGCCTGATCCCCCAGGTGCGTGAGCTGCTGATGAAAATCCAGACCACCCTAGAAAGCCGGCCCGACCTCGATATTGCCCACGCCCAGCGGCAGCTGACCATGGTGATGTCGGACTACCCCGTCACCATCCTGATGCCGGAAGTGCTGCGCCGCGCCGCCGAACAGGCACCGGGCATCATGTTTGAAACCATGGCCCCCACCAACGCACCGATTGAAGAAATGGAACAAGGCAACGCCGACTTTCTGATGCTGCCCAACAACTTCCTGTCGCCGGATCACCCTTCAGTGGACCTGTTTGAAGAAGACTTTGTGATCATCTGCTGGAGCGAAAACCGCACCGTTGGCGACAGCCTCGATATAGAACAGTACTGCGCCCTCGGCCACGTGTTAGCCCAATTCGGCTCCAAACGACGCCCCAGCGTAGACAGCTGGATGATGAAACGCGGCGGCATCGAACGACGGGTAGAAGTCACCGTAAACACCTTCAGCGCCATCCCCCAATGCGTGGTCGGCACCCAGCGCATCGCCACCATTCACCGCCGCCTGGCCCAGCAATGGGCACAATACCTGCCAATCCGCATCCTCGAAGCACCAATGGAAATCCCCTCGTTCAAATGGGGCCTGCAATGGCACGAAATGCACAACGTCGACCCCGTCACCCAATGGGTGAAAGACCTGATCGTGACCTGCTCTCAGGAACTGCCGGACGTGCATAGTTTCAACCGCTAGGGGTCAGGTGCAGTCGGTTTTTCTTTTTTGAGTTTCTTTTTGTGAAAGTCCCTGATCTGTGGGCCGGGGGCACTGGCAGATGGATTATGGTGCGCACTGCGCACCGCAAAGGCGGGCCACATATTCCAGGCGACGGGGTGCTATCACGATGCCAATAGACTGCTCGTAATTGCCAAGTGGCATGTCAGACGGAGGCTCTACCGAGGGCATTGGAAAAATGGGGAGAACCCTTTTACCTATGCCCGTTATATCTCCTCAACCCCACACCCCTCTTCCACCAACGGCCTGAACAGTTGCTTGCGGGCGGCCCAGTAAGACAACGGGCGGTTGCTGTTATTGACCGCCTGCCCGGCGGATACCGGCAGTCGGATCATCAGGTAGTGGCCGTCGGCGGTGTTGATCAGCGGGCCCGCCTGATTAAGCGGCTGTTGTTGGATAACTTCGGCAACCTCCGGGGCGAAGGTATTCAGGCTGATTAACCTGGCGCTAGTTGGCCGACGAGAATCAGGTTGGAGAGAATCTGGCTGTTGGGAGTCCGGTTTCTGCTTGTTGCTACTGCTGCTCGTTAATACCAGCTCCCCTTCTGAACGCTTTCCTTTCAAGCCCTGCTCCTTCCTGAAGCCCTTCATTAAACCCAACTGCTGCTGGGCGGTTTTACCGTCCAGTTGTTTGCGCAAATCAGAGAGTTTGTCTGAGTCAGAACCCGGTTCTTCATACAGCCAGAAACCGTACACCAGTTGGTGTTCTTTCATGTATTGCTCAACCGTGTTTGGTGGGGCTTTTTCGCCATTAACACCGTACAGCTGTTCGAACAGGCGGTCGGCCAGTAAATCTGAGTTATGCAGCCAGTGGTACATGGCTTCGCTTTGGTACATGCGACGCACCTGAATCAGGTATTCGCCAAGGCCGCCATAACGGCGAATGCCTTGCTGGCGTTGTTGCTGCCACTGTTGTTCGTCGTTATCGGTAATAACAATATCGTGCTGGCTGGCCAGGGTGCGCAGCTGGCGTTGCTGGCACATGTAGCTGATGGATTGTTGTTCTATGTCTGCAGGGGTTCGTTCGGCTGGGAATGGTTGGCGCTGGCTGAACTTGAGCCAGAAGCGGGCTTCGTCGAGTCGGACGGGGTCGCCGTTCACTTCGCCCCATTGTGGCCAGTCGATCTGGTAAGGAGAGCTGGTTGCTGAAAAGTCATCGGTAGTCTGGCCTGACCAGACTGCGAGGCTGAGCGCCAGCAATGGCACCACTAATAGAAGATGGCGGAACAAAAGATGAGGAGACAAAAGCCGGGAGAATTTGATGTTCATTCTGGATATCCAACACAAGTGACGCGCGCCTGAAAGCCGGAAGCGGGTGATATGGATCGAGCCCCTTGCAGCAGACCGGACGGAGAACCGATTTGCCGCAAGGGACTCTTTGCTATCGCCAGTTAAGTGCCTGTCAGTTAGCAGCCACTTGCAGGGTTACGGTGCTGTATTCACCGGCGGCAATGGCGGTTTCTACACCGTCGACCAGCATGGTGACTGTGTAACCGTCAGGTGCCGTAATAGCAGCGCCGTCTTCCAGCGTCAGGTTGGTGAGGTAGGAGGTTTCATCCACCACCCAGCTGCTGGAGCCGTCCAGCGTCAGGTCGAGGCCGCTGTCGTCGGTGGTGGCAGCGAACTCGTTGACCACCTGACCAATGTAGCCGTATTGCTCGGCGGTCACGTCGGAGGCCGCCAGACCGTCGGCTTCAAACTGGAAGGTGGTGTTGGCAGTAGTGATGGCACCGGTCAATGTGGTCGATGCCAGGCTAACGGCCAGATTACCCGCAGCAGTGTTGCCGTGAATGATGTCGCCATTAAGCGTCACGTTGCTGAAGGACGCCGTGGCTTCACCGGCTTCGCTGGCCCCAGCGAACAGGTCCGGGTTTTCGGCCATAAAGGTGGCGAAGTATGGGTCATCATTGGCCATCATTTGCAGGATGATGCCTTGCTCGGAGTTCAGTTCAGCGTCGTCGACAATCACGGTCGGGAAGCTGCCCTTGGCCTGAATCACGGCTTCGCCGGTATTGAATACCGAGCCACGTTCAATGGTCAGGGTGCCGGAACCGTTGGAGTGCAGCATCACACCGAAGCGGTCAGAGTTGACCACCGAGGCGTCGGTGAAGGTGCCGGAGCCTTCGGCGGCCATGATCAGACCATAGTCATTGACGTTAACAGTACAGCCGCTAAAGCTGTCGACCGCATCACCAATAGAGTATGCACCGTAGCCGCTTTCTTCGGTTTCCAGCGTCGAGTCGATGCAGTACAGACGCACGCTGACGGTATCGTCGGTAGACAGCGCCCCCCAACCCTCGGCTTTCACGGTGGAGTTAATGTAGTAAGCCGTGCCGTTACCCACCAGGTTGGTGGCACGGACGTTACCGGTCAGGCCCAGCATCCACGGCACTTCCATCATTTCGCCCAGTGCCACGGTGAACTCGTAGTCGTCAGGCAGGGTGCCGTTTTGCACATGTATGTCGGAGTTATTGACTCGCATGGTGCTGTTGCCGCCAACAAATACGGCGGTACGAACCGCCCCTTGAGTGGTGATGCTGGTGTTATCCATCGACACATCAGCCTGTCCTGCAGAGTAAACCGCGGCACCGTAACCGGCGAAGTCGTTGCCACCGTTGCCGGTAAAGTCGACGGTCAGGCCGTCAATGGCGTAGTTGAAGGCATCGGCAGAATCGCTGCTGCTGGTAACCATCACACCATTGAAGTTTTCCGCTTCGGAAGTAATCGAGCCGTCGGTCAAGGCAGTGTCAGTTACTTCACCGTCGACGTAGGCTGCCGCAACGGATTTTTCTGCCACGTAAGCGCCGTCCTCAACGTACACCGCGGTGCGGAAGTAATGTGGGTCCAGTTCGCCGTAGGTGATTGCAATATCACTGGTGACGGTCAGCACAACGTCGCCGCTGTAGCTGGCACCGGCTTCAATGGCGGTTTCAACGCCGTCGACGGTGAGCGTCAGGCTGTAGCCGTCGGCGGTGGTGAGGCTGGCACCGGAGGCCAAGGTGAGCGCAGACAGTTCGGTGGTTTCGGCCACTTCGTAGCTGCTGTCGGCGTCGATAGTCAGTTCTGGCAGGCTGGCCGCATCATTATTGCTATCGTCGTCGCTACCACAGGCAGTCAGCAATGGCATGGCAACGATCGGGGCGGTCAGAGTGATGGCGCGAATGGCGCGCAGCAGCACGGAACGTGCAGGGTGTTTGGTTTCCATCATGAAATCTCTTGTTATGTTTATATTCTTCCATCGGGTTTCTGCTCGTCGGCAAACTGGGCTGCCGTCGTGGCTTCAACATAAAAAGAGTGCAACGAATCGGTAAAATGACTCGTTGCAATGGAATCCATCCCCGCCACCGATAGCTGGCTTGATAGCGATTCAGGCCGCTACCAAACGTGCCGCCAGTGTCAGAAAGGGTCAGTGAAAAAGCCTTCTGATCTCAAAAACAATCCGCGTTTTCCACAAATCCAGCCTTGTAACCACTTCCTGCTATGGGGATTTCCGCTGGTAGCCATCGCTACAATCCATGGCCAGACCATGCCTCAAGCCCACTAACGGCCCAGAAAACACAAGGGTTGGCAGCCATTGTTTGATGAACGTCATTGCACCGGACGGCAGTGCCTTCATTAACAGCATCAAAAAATGACCGCCATCAAACAGGCCTGACAGTCCTTTTCATGTATCCAGCGCATCCATGGTTGCTATAGCTACAAACCATTTTTATGGATACCTTTGCGCTACCTAGACTGGCATTCAACGCTCGAGGCTCACCCGTCATTACAAATGCTTCGAGCGGCCCAATAATAAAGACAACAAGGTAATGCCCATGAATATCACCGGCCTCGATTGCCTGGTGTTTGGCGTCGATGACGTTGAAGCCTGCAATCAATACCTGACCGACTATGGCCTGACGCCGAAAGATGTATCGGCCGCTGGCGGTCGCTTCGAAGCTCTGGATGGCACCGCTATTGAAATCCGTCATCAGGATGATCCAAGCCTGCCACCAGCATTACCGACCGGCTCGATGCTGCGCAAAACCGTTCACGGTGTTGCCGACCAGGCCACACTGAACGCCATTGCCGAAGAGCTGGGCAAAGACCGCGAAGTAAAACGCTTGGACGATGGCTCTATTGAAGCCGCCGACGATATGGGTTTTGTACTGGGCTTCCAGATCAGCTGCCGTAAACCGATCTCGGTACCGGCTGAGAAAATCAACGCGCCGGGGGATGAGCCGGGCCGTCCGGTGAACGTGATTGGTGCCGATGAATCCGTCGAGATCATCCCGCGCTCGCTTTCCCACGTGGTGTACTTTGTGCCAGACAGTAAGAAGGCCGAAGCTTTCTATATTGAACGTCTGGGCTTCCGCGTGGCCGACCGCTTTACCAATCTGGGGCCATTCCTGCGTCCGCAGGGCACCCTTGATCACCACACCATTTTCCTTGTGAACACGCCGCCGGAAATGCAGGGCGTCGAGCACTTCACCTTCCATCTGGGTGGCCCTAACGAACTGTTGCTGGCAGGCAAGCGCTTCCAGGACAAGGGCTATGAATCGTTCTGGGGCCCTGGCCGTCATATCTATGGTTCCAACTGGTTCTGGTATTTCAACAGCCCAATGGGCGTTCACGTTGAATACGACGCCGATATGGACCTGCACGACGACAGCTGGACGCCGCGTGAAATCGACGCCAGCGCCGATGCGTCGCAGATTTTCAACTTCACCCTGGTCGACAAGTGGATGCCGGGTGGCGATCCGCACTGATGATTACGGCGTTGTAAACCATGACAGCCGCTGTGCAACTGTGCCACTTCGATGAGCTGAACGACGGCGAAGCTCGCGGCTTTGACCCAACGGGAAGCGGCCGCGACAGTCTGTTTGTGATTCGTCAGGGAAATGAGGTGATTGGCTACCTCAACGCCTGCCCCCACCGCGGTTACGAAGGAACCTCGATGGCGTGGCGCAAGGACCAGTTTCTGAACAAGGCCAGGGATCGCATCCTCTGTGGTGCCCACGGCGCGCAGTTTGATATTCGCACTGGCGAATGCTTGCGTGGCCCTTGCCCCGGCCAGTCACTAACACCCGTACAGCTAACTGTTAACGAACAAGGCGATGTGTATCTGCACCCGACAGATACCGGAAAATAACAATACGAGGGATACACCATGACCCTGCCCGCACAAAAGATTCTGATTATCGGCGGCGGTTTCACCGGTATGTCTGCGGCCATTCTGCTGCAACAACAAGGTGCCAACGTCGAGCTGGTAGAAATCGACCCTAACTGGCGTACCGATGGCGCTGGCATTACCGTCAGTGGCCCGTCCCTGCGCGCGGTCGAGAAGATCGGCATCCTGCCGCAGTTCAAGGAAAAAGGTGCCATCACCTCTGGCGTGAAGATGTTCAACGCCGAAGGTCAGTTGATCAAACAGATCGACACCCCAGCGGTACCGGATTCATCCATCGTCGGTGGCGGTGGCATTATGCGCCCGGTACTGGCACGGATTCTGGGCGAAGCCACCAAAGAAGCCGGTGTTGATGTGCATCTGGGCTGCACCTTCACCCGTATTGAAGAACGCGGCGATCAGGTTGAAGTAGAGTTCAGCGATGGCCGCTTCGGCAGCTACGATCTGGTGCTGGGCACCGACGGCGTGTTCTCGAAAGTGCGTCAGGATATCTTCCCCGATGCCCCACGCCCGCAGTACACCGGTCAGGGCGTATGGCGTGCGGTGATTCCACGTGGCGACGTTGATTGCGCCATGCAGTACCTCGGGCCAAACGGCAAGGTCGGCTTTACGCCGGTGTCCGATACCGAAATGTACCTGTACTACACCGAAGCTCGCCCAACCATGGACAAGTTCTTCGAGGAACACGAACTGGTACCGCACCTGACCAAGCTGCTGGAACCCTTCACTGCGCCGGAGATCGTCGAGATTCGCGAGAACCTGGGCGAGTCGTCACAGATCATCTATCGCCCGCTCGAAGGCATGTTGATGCCACGGCCATGGTACAAGGGCCGCATCCTGCTGATGGGTGACTGCGTACACGCCACCACCCCACACCTGGCCTCTGGTGCGGGTATGGGCCACGAAGATGCCGTGGTACTGGCAGAAGAATTCAAAAACGGTGGCGATATTCTGGAAGTATTGGAACGCTTCCAGAATCGTCGCTGGGAACGCTGCCGCATGATCGTCACCAACTCCATGCGCCTGGGTGAGATCGAAAAGACCGGCGGCCCGAAGGAAGAGCATACCCAGATTATGGGGATCACCATGCAAGCCTTGCTGGCGACCACCTGATTCCAAACCGAGTTCTCTGAGCCTTTGCACTGCAGTTTCAGCAACTGCCTTTCGCCCATCAGCCTGTGTTGATGGGCTTTTTTGTAGCTGCGGGTTGTGTCTGAGAGTCAGTGGGAGTTAGATGGGCACCGATTCGTGATGCACCGATTCCGCGGTAATCACACCCGTCCGTGGTAGGAGCGAATTTATTCGCGAAAGCATCCAATCATCGGGAATGAATTCCCTCCTACACCGAACTCAATCACGCAGCGCAGCAAGTAGGAGCGAATTTATTCGCGAACACATCCAGTCATCGGGAATAAATTCCCTCCTACACCAAATTCAATCACCGAGCACGACAAGTAGGAGCGAATTTATTCGCGAACCCATCTGATCATCGGAGGTGAATTCCCGCCTGTACTAACCCTTAGCGCTAATGCATTGGCGTAGCCTTGTGTGCGATGCCTTGAACTACTGCTACAAAAAACGGGGCTCATAGCCCCGTTTATTTTGCCTGACAGCTTGTGCCAATCAATCACCGGCCACGCGCACATCCTGCATCCGCCCGAGTAAATCGATCATGCTGTTGTAATAAAAGCTCACCAGATTCGGCACCCACTCTTCCTGTTCCCCAACCAGACGAGCACGAATCACCTGATAACGGGTGTCCAGTTTTCGGAACTCATCAATACGATCCCCTCTGGTTTGAAGCTGTTGGAGATCTTGCTGAACCTGTGCGTCCAGGTGTGCCATGATGTCCGGGCGACCATCGAGTATCAGCAGGTTGATGGAACTGAAGGTGGAGGTCTGATAGGCCAGGTTCTGCATCGCCATATGCACTGCTATGGTTTGCTCCAGCGTCAGATTTTCGGTCTGTTCTGCCAATTGTTTATCCAACAAGGCATGGGTCTGAATCGCGCGGTTAATCCATGTTGGCAACAAATAATCATGCTCAATTGGCTGCGCTTCAATCGCACGGATTTGCTCAGCCAGGGTGCTCACCCTTGCGGCTAACCCGGTATTGCCACTGGTCACCGACCACTGCTGCAACGACATCAGGCTAGCACGATACTTTTGCTGGATCACCGGATCGTGATTTTCAAACTTGGGGTTGTAGTACATCAGCAGGTTGCTGAGGGTATCGAGGGCCTGTAAGCGCGGCTCGATAATGACCAGCCCATCGTTGATCCGGGTTTGTTTTTGGGGTTGGGAATGGACTTGTATCTGGTTTGTCTTCTGAGCTATGGGCTGGGCGAGCACCGGAGGCTGAAACAGCAGTGCCAACACCAGCAAGGACAGCGTCGCCAAGTCCAACGGAATAAACGGAATCAACAGAGTGGAGTGAGTGGTTTTCTTACGATAGTTAGATACCAATAAAAGCAGCGTCATGGCAGGTCCCTTTATTATTGTTTTCGGGTGATGGTTGTCAGCCAGCAAAGCAGCACGGACAAAAAAGCCCCGCAAAGTGCGGGGCGAAACAGGATACAGAGCGCGAACGTTTCCCTTTGCTTTACTTCATGGCCGCAAACGTGGCGGCACACCAATCGGCGATGTAATCGCGCATGGCGGTGCCGTTGTCGGCGCCACAGTGTTCGATCTCAAAATCTTCCGGGGTGAATACCCGCACATCACACTGCACCGAGTTCACCGCCTGAGAGCTGCAACGCTCAACATCAGACACAGGTACCTGACGGTCGCCCTGACCATGGGTGATCAGGAACGGCATTTTGATCTTTTCGATCTGGCCATCGAGGGTGATGTTGTCACAGTACGTCATAAAGGAATCGAGGTTATCGTGACCCCACACCCACATCACGTGATCCCAGTAATGCGGTACCGGGTTCTCACCTTCACGCTGCAAGCGACGGTGTTGCAGGTCGCCCCACAGATGATTGGCACCCATGATGGCGCAGAGTGCAAAACGCGGTTCGTTGGCCGCCGCACGCGGGGCATAGTAGCCACCTAACGACAGTCCGAACATACCAATGCGGGTTTCGTCGACGTCTTCACGAGAGGCCAGGTATTCGTAGGCCGGGGTTGCCCAGGCTTCGGAGTTATACACAGCGGTCAGACCGCGTTTGCGCAGCGCTTCACCGGTACCCGGCTGGTCGACAAACAGGGTGTACATGCCACGTTCGAGGTTGGATTCACCGTGACCCGCCATGTAGACCTGCTCTTTCATCGAATCCAGGCCGTTACAGGACACCAGCGCCGGACGCTTGATGCCACTGCCGTCATGAACAAAAATCGCCGGGTAAGAAGAATCGCCGTACGGAATTTCAACGAAGTCGATGTGCAGACCACGGCATTCAACGTACTTGCGGAATAGCTGCAGCCCCTTGTCGTAGGCTTCCCAGCGCGGTGCATAGTCGCGGGATTGCATGCGTTCGGCAGACAGGTAGTAACCAGACGCACGGCCATATTTGGTACCGGCAGACAGGGTGTAGCCCAGCTCTTCATCGGCGGCAGCGTTTTTGGCCACTTGATCGGCTACTGCAATCCAGCTGTCGAACAGTTGTGCGGTACCGGCATCTTCACCGTTGGCGGCGGCTTCCTTGATTGGACGAATCGCCACATCAATTTCGCCATGATTACCACCACACACCAGCGCCAGGTTGGTTTGCAGATTCCAGACGTAATTCCCCGGGAATGGTTCGAACATAATTTCTCCTCGAGCCGGAACACCGGCCAGATAGCGCCACGTGGAATATCGCCATGCTGGATTGAAGACCCAAAGAACGGTTTGCCCCGGATCATGGAAACCACCAGCTGGCCAGACATCCTGCGTGATCGTCAGCAGTACATCAGGTAACCGGCGTGAGCCTGTAGGAACGCATTATTATTGTTCTCTTACCTGTCGGTTTGGTGTGCCTTCAGCCAGCAAAGAATCTGGCCGAACGGACATGTGATCAGGCTAACGAGGCTTGAGGTATCGGTGAAATCGTTTGATTCCATGGGAGGTATCGGGGAGCAGGATATTGAATGGTCTTGTTCAGCCGTGGATCGGTGCGCGTTGCACACCCTACGTGGGTAATCTTTCAAAATATCTGATGTAGGGTGCGCACTGCGCACCAATATACCGTAGGAATTACCAATTTTCCTGTTAAACGCTAAACCGTAGGGTGCGCACTGCGCACCGATATCCCCCCGGCATCACTCTCCAAATCCATTCATGGCCATATCTTCACGACAATACCAATCGGCGTTGTATATCCCTTCGGCAACGTAACGATGAAACGATGACCATGGCCAATCGGCTGCCCGCTGCACCAAACCGTGCTTCACCGGGTTACCGTGGATGTAATCAAAATGGCGCTGATAATCTGCTTCATCGCGGATCACATGCTCCCAAAACCGTCTCTGCCAATACCCGCTTTCATGGCGTTGTTGGCGGGAATAACCAACCGCCGATGCCATCCCTGCATCATTCATGCGCTTTGAAAAACCAGCTTTGATTCGTCCCCAGCGGGTAGAAAAATCATGGTCATCATCCGGCAAACTCCACAGGCAATGCATGTGATCCGGCATCAGCACCCAGGCATCGATTTCAAAGGGCATAGAGGAACGAACCTCGACAATGGCATCGCGTAAACAGCGGCGGCTCAGATCCGAAGTGAATATTGGCTGGCGATGATGGCTGACCAGCGTGAAAAACAAGCAGCCAGAATGGCTAAAGCGACGGTAGTTCGGCATGGATTAACCTCCCTGTTAATCATGACGGCATACAATGTTTTATTCGAAGTTCGTTATCCGGTGCGCAGTGCGCACCCTACAAAGCAGAAACCATATATAGGCCAAACTCCCCAGCAAATACGATTTCCGTAGGATGCATCCTATAAAGGGGAAAGATACGCCTCTGATTAAAATACCAGCGCTGGTTATCCGGTGCGCAGTACACGCCCTACTTGGGTAATCTTTCAAAATATCTGATGTAGGGTGCGCACTGCGCACCAATGCAGCGTCGAAATTACCTCCTAGGCTCAGGGCACACTACCCGCCCACACACTCATTACGCTGCGAACCCAGCCCGCTAATGGTGCTTTCAATTACATCCCCCGGTTTCAGAAAGCGTTTGTAATGAGAGCCATTGCCCGCCGGGGAGCCGGTAATCAATACATCGCCCGGATACAACTGCACCCGGCTGGTTAAATACACCAGCAGCTGCGGAATATTGAAAATCATGTCAGCAGTGGTTTCGTCCTGCATCAGCTCGTTATTCAGACGCAGCTGAATCGACAGGTTGTGTGGGTCGGCCACTTCGGCTGCTGGCACCAGATAAGGTCCCATCGGGCTGTAGCCCGGCTGGCATTTGCCCATCAGCCAGTCGGAGCCGATGGCGTGCAGGTCAGGGCGATGAGTCAGGTTACGGTTGGTGATGTCGTTGACGATGGTGTAGCCCGCCACGGCGTCCATGGCGTTTTCCAACGTCAATTTGAACGCCGGTTGACCAATCACCACCGCCAGTTCCAATTCCCAGTCTGGCTGATCCTCCTGCTTGGAGACCGCGACCTTGTCGTAAGGGCCGGTAATTGCCGAGCTGACGCCAGTGAATATGTACGGGGTGCCTTTGGCTCGCTGGTCCATAAACTGCTGTGCCTGCACCCGAATGGCGTCGTCGTCCAGATGCACCCACTCCGGGTCGCGGCGCTGGTCGATCACCAGATCAATCACATGCTGGCGATAGTTGGCTCCTGAACAGAAAAACTGTCGAGGCTGTGGAATTGGGGAGCAAACGTTCAGAAGTGCTTCATCAACCACCGGCAAATCGTCGCCCAATGCTATCCAGCCACTTTCCAGCACTTGTGTCGCCGCGGACTCAATCGTCGGCAGGTTGTGCGTCCAATGCTGCAAACAGTGATACAAGGTGTCACAGCCAGACAAAAACAGTCCCTGCGTACGAGCCCACGGCTTTAGCGCCGTTAATGCCAGTACCTGACCATTAACCATCAGGCCTGCGAACGGCGTCGCCCCGGCAATCGAATACATGGCCAACGCCCAGGTTGGCTGATGGGTGGTTTGACTCATACGTGCGCCCTGCTCCACGTGTCCGTGTCTTGTGTAGATAGAAGATTCCGACACTGACGGTTTTGTTATTGAAGCCAGAGCGGTCAGGACAGGTTAACCCCGGTGCGAATTGCGGTATAGCCCTGTTACCGGCGGGTTTATCAGTACAGCAGGAAATTGAATTCAGAATGACGTGGAAAATGGCGTGGATGCTGGGGTTTGGCCTTGATACCCGAGCCGGGTATTTGCAGATTTTTACGTAATAACGAGGTTGATGGTGCGCGGTGCACACCCTACGGGGATATTGGACGCTGGACACTAGGGTACGCGATGCTCACCCTACCCGTTCCATACCATAAACCTGGCAGGGTGCGCAGTGCGCACCGAATCACCGTGTTAAACCACTAAACCGCCGCTTAATACACCGACGTCGCCCGCTCGATCAGCGTCTGGATATCACCGTCATGCTGGTAGCCCAACGCCAGTGCCGCATCCGACACCAAAGGCGGCTGGGTGGCAAAACCGGCTTCCAGATGCGCGTCCGGTTCAAAGGTCACTAACCCCTTGCAATGTTCACCGTAGGCTTCGGCCAGTCCGTCGATCACCTGCTGCATGGTCAGGCGCAACACCGGCAAGGTGAAATCACGCTTGGGTGCAATCGCTTCCGGGCTGATGCTGGCGGCATGAATCAGGTTGTTCACACAGCAAGGCACCGACATAAACCAGGCAACGCCTTGCGCCGATACCGGACAGGTAAACGGCTCACCGGCTTTAAGTTTCCAGAAGATGTCGCTCATAAAGGCCGACAGCAAGCCGGATGGCTGTGGTGGGCGCGCCACAATGCCCGGCAGGCGCACAATGCGACCGTCGATAAAGCCTTTGCGGCTGTAATCCTGCAGCAACAACTCGGTAGCCAGCTTCTGGTAGCCGTAGCTGATGTGCGGCTGCAATGGAGACTCGTCGGTAACCACATCAGGCATCGGTGAGCCATACACCGCAATGGTACTGGTGAACACCATACGTGGTGGCGTCGCGAACTGACGGCAAGCTTCATACAGGTTCACGGTGGCGGTCAGGTTAACATCCAGACCCAACTCGAAGTTCTTCTCCGCGGCACCGCCCGGAATGCTGGCCAGATGAAACACCACCTCCGGCTCCCCGGCCACGGCTTTGGCCAATACGTCGGCGTCGGCAATGCTGCCTTCCACGCACGTCAGACGGCTGTCATCCGGCACACCCGCGCAGCTCATATCCGCCACGGTCAACGCAGTGATTGGCTGACCATTAAGCAAAAAACCATCTTCTAACAGCCGTTCCACCAGTACTCGGCCAACAAAGCCATTACCGCCTGTCACCATCACTTTCATAGACTGGCCTCCTCGGCTGATTGACGCATTACTTCAGTGCTGGCACCTGTGCCATTGCCTTTGACAAAAGTCTGGTCGATCTTGCCAAACAGCGAACTGCCATCACTGGCAAACATCTCGAACTGCAGGCTTTCACCAAATTTGATGAAGTCGGTGGAAGATTCACCCTTGTCGATCACTTCCACCGCACGCTGTTCAGCCAGACAGGCGGAGCCCACTTCGCGGCAGTTGGCGTTGGAGAAGGTGCCTGTGCCAAGCACAGTGCCAGCACGCAGGTTACGGTTATAGGCCCAGTGACAGATCAGTTCGGCAAAACTGAAGTCCATCTCACGGCCGTTAGGGTTACCAAACCATTGGTTGTTGCGGTGAACACACATGTCCAGGTTCACGCGGCCATTGGCGAAGCTGCTGCCCAGCTCATCGACGGTGCAGGCCACCGGCGCAAAGGTGGTGGCCGGTTTGGCGTTGATCAGACCAAAGCCCATCTGCAATTCGCGGAACAGGTGGCCGCGCATGGACACGTCGTTGATCAGGGTGAACAGCTTGATATGAGACTCGGCGTTTTCCAGCGCCACACCAGCTGGCACATCGTCCAGAATCACGGCAATTTCACCTTCGAAATCGCACTGGTCGTCTTCGCTCGGGAAGGCATAGTCATCAACGGCGTTGGTGAAGTCGTCGCTTTGGCGCTGCACCAGAATCGGGATGCCCGGTGTTTTCTTCACGCTCAGGTTGTAGGCCTGTTCCATGATTTTGCCATGGTTGAGAAACGAAGACGCGTCGACAAACTGGTAGGCACGCGGCAGCGGTGCCATCAGGCGGGCCGGGTCAAAAGCTTCGGCCTGCACCCAGCCAGACTCGTTCATTTCGACGTTCTGGCGTTCCAGTTCTGGTGCCAGATCGTCCCAGCATTCAACCAGCTGCTGCATGGTACGGGCGGCATCGGCCTCGATCATGCGGGTCAAATCACGGTTTACCAGCAGCAAGCGGCCGTCACGGCTGCCATCTTTGAGCGTCGCGAGTTTCATAGGATTTCCTGTCTTGTTATTGGAGCCTGACGGCCGTTTGCCAGTCACGCTCTGAGTGAGGGCGCTATTCCCACAGGTGAGGCAGCTGAATCAGCTCGATCAGGTTGCCGCTGTTATCACGCAAGAAAGTGGTTGGGGTGCCCTGGATCACCTTGGTGAAGACGATGTCGGCCTCTTCCTTGTGCAGGTGAGCCAGCATCTCTTCCATGTCCTGTACCCCGAAACACATATGCTTGTTGCCGTGGGTTTGCAGGTCGGTGTTGGGCATCCGACGTTCTTCCGGCAACGGCTTGGCTTCATCCAGCTGGAACAGCTCGATACGGAACTTGCCGCGCTGGATAAAGGCCACGTGGGCCGGAATGATGTCGAGGTAGACCCGAAAATCGAGTTGAAACCCCAGCACCCGTTGGTACCACTCCAGCGAGGCATCCATATCCGGCACGCTGATGCCGAAGTGGTCGGGACGGATATCCGGGATATTGTTCTTGTTATTCATGGTTTCCTCTTTTAAATCGTCGGACGCTGGACGTCTGATGTTCTTATCCGTGCGATGGCTGTACGAGTGAATCGGGCCGCGCAGGTTTATTCGCAATGCGATTTGCCAAACCAGCCGATATCGGCAATGAATTCCCTCCTACAACGCACCGCCGCGTCAGACGTCCGACGACCTTAATCAACTCAGCGGTCGACCGCCGTCCACAGCAATGATGTTACCGGTGGTGAAGGTCAAATACGCCGCCGCCGCGATCACTGCATCGGCGACTTCTTCCGGTGCCGCCAATCGTTTTAATGGCGTACGCTCAGATTGTTCATCGCGCCAGCTCTGGTCCATCTGTTTTACAAAATCGGTGTCGGCCAGGCCCGGTGATACCGACACCACCCGAATCTGCGGCGCCAGTGCTCGCGCCAGTGATTTGGTCATGTTGTCGACCGCGGCCTTGGAGGCGCAGTAGATCACATTCGACCCCATCGCGGTGACGGCGGCAATGGACGATATATTCACCACCAGACTGGCCATGCCACTTTGTTCGGTACTATTTTGCAGCAGCGTCTTGAAGGCCCGGGTCGCGGCAAACGGGCCACGGACGTTGGTGGCCAGAATGCGATCCAGCAGCTCGTCGTCGAGCCCATCCAGATCGTCATGGGCGCAGTAGCGTGTAGTACCCGCGCAGTTCACCAGAATGTCGCAACGGCCATAGCGCTCTGACACCTGTTCAGCCAGTACTGTCATGGCAGCGGAGTCAGTAACCGGCGCCGCCAAGGCACAGTGTGGGTCAGCAGCATGTGAAGCCACTACCGGCAGTTGCTCGGCCAGCTCTTCCGCCGGTTGTTTCGAGCTGTTGTAGCCCACTACCACGGAAGCCCCGGCCTGTGCCAGACGCTGACAGATGGCGGCTCCCAAACCGCCACTGCCACCGGTGACGACAGCGACTTTGCCTTGCAGCTCGGTACCGTCCAGCTCACGAATCACCGGGGCCACCATTACTTGTTACCCAGACGACGTACGCGGATGTCAGCCTGCTCCTTGTGACCCATCATGTGTTCGGCGTTACACAGACGTGAGCAGTATTCACCCACCATTACAGAGGCTTCGTCGGTCAGCACGCGCTGGTAGGTGTGCGTCTTGATGAACTTGCCGACCCACAGACCACCAGTGTAGCGGCCAGCGCCTTGGGTAGGCAGAGTGTGGTTGGTACCAATCACCTTGTCGCCATAAGACACGTTGGTGCGCTCGCCGAGGAACAGACCGCCGTAGTTGGTCATGCGCTCCAGGAACCAGTCAGGGTCTTTGGTCATCACCTGAACGTGTTCGGAACACAAGCGCTCACTCTCTTGCAGCATTTCTTCGTCGGTTTCACAGAGGATGATCTCGCCATAATCGCGCCATGAAACGGCCGCTACATCACGGGTTTCCAGACGGGCCAGTACGGTCTCGATGGCCGCTGGCAGTTCTTCAGCGATCTTCTTCGAAGTGGTCACGCAGTAAGCCGGAGAAGTTGGGCCGTGTTCCGCCTGACCCAGCAGGTCTACCGCCACCAGTTCGGCATCGACGGTGTCGTCACAGATCACCATGGTTTCGGTTGGGCCGGCGAACAGGTCGATACCCACTCGGCCGAACAGCTGACGCTTGGCCTCGGCCACAAAGGCGTTACCCGGACCAACGATCATGTCGACGCCAGGAATGGACTCAGTACCAATCGCCATCGCCGCAACCGCCTGAACACCACCGAAGCAGTAGATTTCATCGGCACCGGCCATGTGCATGGCAGCCACGATTTCCGGACATGGCGCACCGTTGAATGGCGGCGCACAAGCGATCACACGCTTAACACCAGCCACTTTTGCCGTCAGCACAGACATGTGCGCAGACGCGATCAGCGGGTATTTGCCGCCCGGGATGTAACAGCCAACAGAGTTCACCGGAATGTTCTTGTGGCCCAGCACCACGCCGGGCAGCGTCTCGATCTCGACGTCGTGCATGGTGCTCTTCTGGATCTGAGCAAAGCGACGGATCTGCGCCTGGGCGAACTTGATGTCTTCGATGGTGCTGGCGGGCACCTGGGCGATGGCTTCCTGAATCTGCGAATCGTTCAAACGAAAAGACTCCGGCGACCACTTGTCGAACTTCTCGGAATATTCGCGCACCGCAGCGTCACCACGAGATTCGATGTCGGCCAAAATGCCTTCAACGATGCCACGCACCTGGGTGTTCATTTCCGCTTTGGTCTCAGCCGCCGCGCCTTTCTTGATGTACTGGATCATGAGTAACCCTCATCGGTTTTTGTTGTTTTGTTTCGGACCGAGATCAGATGACACACCTTGCTCGGGCGACTTGAACAAGTCGTGCTCTCTTGCGAGACCGTGAAACAACACCCCGGAGACATCAGAGGGGACAGGCGACAGGCAAAACCGGTATAGCTACAGGGAAGCCATTCATACCGACAGTGATGCCCTTGGAACTCCGCTTATTGTTGTTATTTCACGGTCAGGCCGGGAGCGGGTAATTCAATGGCAATCACGGTATCACCGTGCTGAAGCATCCCTGAAATCGTTTGGTTTAATCCAATCTATCCATTTTACCGATATGTAAAAACCAATAAGAAGTATTCACCAGCCACTCTGTTACAAGGGCGAGCCAGCTCGGCTGAGGATGCACAAGCAGTCTGTAAGGAATGGCCAATTCGATCGCAGGATGTGAGCCAACTGACGCCCTATCAGCTCAAAACAACGCCATCAGGGCCAACAGTGCGAATCTGTTTTCGCCCCCAGCGCTTGGATTAAATAACCACTGGATTTCACCGTCTGCCCATTAGCAGACCGTTTGGGAGCAGAGTTATGAAAATTCTCGCCGCGCAAATACAGATTCCTGCTACGCCGAACAAGCAGCAGCAGTTGCAGCACGTTGAAGCTGTGATTGAGCGTCTGAGCGCACGAGCGGAAACCGCGCAGGTCGACTTGATCGCGCTGCCGGAGCTGGCGGTGATGGAATACTCCACCCCCAACTTCAACAACATTGAAGAGTTCAGCGAACCTCTCGGTGGGCCAACCCAGCAATTGTTTGCACGATTTTGCCAGCAGCATCAGGTTGCCGTCTGTTACGGTATCGCCCGCAAGGACGGCGACCACACCTACATCAGTCAGGTGGTGCTGGATGCCAACGGCGACTACCTCACCCACTACGACAAACTGCACACCGCCGAATACGGAGATTCCTCCGAGGCCAACTATTTCAGTCGTGGTAATCACCTGACGACCTTTGATATCGGCGGCGTCCGCTTTGGTTTGCTGATTTGCTACGACATACGTTTTCCGGAACTGAGTCGTCGCTACTGCCGTGAACTGGGAGTTGATGTGCTGCTGCACCCGGTGGCGTTTGCGCAGGATTGCTCATTCCATTCCTGGCAGCAGTTTGTGGTCAGCCGGGCGCTGGAAAATCAGGTCTACTTTCTCAGCCTTAACCGCGC
Source organism: Oceanobacter sp. ABM4_470 (assembly GCF_056158645.1). NCBI lineage: Bacteria > Pseudomonadati > Pseudomonadota > Gammaproteobacteria > Oceanospirillales > Oceanospirillaceae > Oceanobacter > Oceanobacter sp. ABM4_470. Next base: position 120,110 of record NZ_JBSWTR010000001.1, on the reverse strand, counting down.
CGGTAGCCACTTTGGCCACTCCATTTTCTGTCCGCCCTGGGTCGACGATAGTGTGCAAACCGACATCATGGGCGAAGACGAAAGCTTTATGGTGATCGAACCTGATGCCGAAACCCTGCGTCAGGTGCGCGAACAGATTCCGTTCCGCAAGGATGCCTTTGCCGACTACAGCGTACTGGCAGTCAAACAAAGCTGACCGAAATACGAAAAAACCGCCACCGGAATATCCGGGGCGGTAACGGAAAGAGACCGGGAGACTGACCGGTCCTGGGGAGACTCCGTTCAACCAGACGTTTTCGACGCCATGCTGTCGATCATCTTCTGCACCGCGACAAGATGCTCCGGCTCGTTGTGGCACATGCCCTGGAAGCAGGCGCACAGATCGAGAAAATCCTTCAGTTCCATACGTTGGGCCATCTTCATCATGCGCTTGGTCAGGCGTGTTGCCTTGGCTGGTTGACTGGCAATACGCTGGGCCAGTTTCATCACTGTAGGCATCAATGCATCGGCTTCGACCACTTCCAGCACAATGCCGATTTGCTCGGCTTCACGTGCATCCACCACGCGGCCAGAAAGAGTCAGTTCGAACGCACGCTGGTAACCGATCAGTCGTTGCATAAACCAGGCTCCGCCGTCACCGGGGATGATTCCCAGATTGAGGAAGGTCTCACCAAAGCGGGCTTTTTCCGAAGCAATACGGATATCAGCCATATTAGCCAAATCGAACCCGGCACCAATAGCAGCGCCATTGACCGCCGCAATGATCGGCACCTCAACGGCCTGCAATGACAACGGAATGCGCTGGATGCCGGCCCGGTAACGGGCCTCCACTTCAGCAACATCACCGGCAAAGTCACCACTGCGATTGGCCATTTCGTGAATATTGCCACCGGCGCAGAACGCCGATCCGGCACCGGTAATCACCAGTACCGAGGCTTCCGGGCAACGGTTGATCCATTCGGCTGTCGCGACAATGTCATCCACCAGCGCCGTGCCGGTCAGAGCGTTACGCACATCATGGCGATTGAGCGTCAGTATGGCGATGCGGTTCTCTAGCGTCAGTTGTGCATCCTGCAGGGATGGCAATGCCACGTTGGAAACTGTTTGATCAGACATTTGAAGCCTCCTGTTCAACAATGATGCGGGCGTCCACAACAGCGTAACCATCGTCGTAGGCAATCACCGGGTTCAAATCCAGCTCGGCGATTTCCGGATGACCATCCACAATGGCGGATACCTTGAGAAGCAGTTCGACCAATGCATTCTTGTCGACCGCCGCTTCACCACGGGCCCCTTCAAGAATCTTGCGCGCCTTGATCTGGTTAATCATCCCCAGCGCATCCTGACGGCTGAGCGGAATGGAACGGAAGGCGACGTCTTCCAGAATCTCGACAAAAATACCGCCGAGACCAAACATCAATACTGGGCCAAATACCGGGTCACGGCTGACGCCAATGATGACCTCTGTGCCCTTGCGGGCCATTGGTGTCACCAGTACCCCTTCGATCTCGGCATCGGCCTTGTAAGCACGGCAAGAAGCGAGAATTTGCGCTCGCGCCTGTTCCAGTTGCGCGACACCCGAGAGGTTGAGTTTGACACCACCTGCATCGGACTTGTGGAGAATGTCCCGTGATACCACTTTCATCGCCAGAGGCTGGTTACCGAACACCTGTTCTACATCAGTCAGCGACTGCCCTGCACTGTAGATACGCTCTTCCGGCACATCGACACCGTACTGACGCAGCAGTGATTTTGCTTCGAACTCGAACAGGTCACGGCCTTGTTGACGCGCCGTTGCAAACATATCGCCAGCGGCGGATGTCGCGGTTACGGCTCCAGGCAGCTCGGTATTGGCCAGCGACTGCATGTACTGACCGCGCTCAGCCAGTGCTTTCATCACCTGCACTGCGTGTTCGATGGAATCAAATACCGCCACGCCCTGCTGCTGCATACTGGCCAATGGTTGCGGCTTCACATGGGCATACAAGCTGTAGATCACCAGAGGCTTGGTTGATGCCTTCGCCAGTGCCGCTATGTCATCGGCGGCCTGTTGTTCTTCGACCTTCAGTTCGCTGGCAAAGCGAATGCCGTAGCCACCAAACATCCCCACCAGGAACACCATATCAACGCCCGGGTCCTGTTCCAGGATGCGCATACAGTCAGCTAACAGGCCTGGATTGGCATCGGTGCTGCCCGCCACGTCTACCGGATTCACTAACGACGCTTGTGGGAACAGGATTTCCTTCAGCGCTGCACGGGTGGTCTCTGACAACTGCGCCAGTTCCAGCCCGGTTTCTGAAAGTCGGTCTGAGGTAATGGTTGCCTGACCGCCGCCATCGGCCAGCACCGCGACCCGCTTGCCCGCTGCAAATTGCATCAGGCTCAGGCCCTTGGCTACCGGCAGGATTTCGTCGGATCGGCTCACCACATTCACCCCGGCCTGACGCAACAGGTCGACCGTCATGGTGTAACTCCCCGCCAGCGAGCCGGTGTGGGAACTGGCGGCCTTCTGACCAGCTTCGGTAGAGCCGGATTTGTATAACACTACCGGCATATCCCGGGTCACGTCACGGGCAACGTCGAGGAAAGCCCGACCACGCTTGAAGCCTTCAACATAGAAGGTCGCGGCTTTTGTGTGCGGATCTTCGCCCAGAAGCTGCAGATAATCGGCAAAGTCGACGTCAGTCTGATTGCCCGGTCCTACGTAGTTGCTGAACCCGATATGACCATTGGCTTCGGCTTCCAGAGCCAGTGCCAGCAGCATGTTGCCGGACTGCGAAATAATGCCGATATCGCCGGGTTTGACGTTATCCAATCCCAGCAGATTGACCTTCTTGTGGAGGTTGAACATGCCGGAGGTGTTCGGGCCAACCAGACGAATATTGGCCTCTCTGGCGGCATTGAGTACCTGCTGTTCCAGCGCGGCACCGGCCGCATCTACCTCGCCAAAACCACTGGCCAGGATCACTGCCCCCTTGACGCCATTCTTGCCACATTCGGCTAACAAGGACGGAATGGTTTTGGCCGGGGTGCAGAACAGGGCCATATCCGCCGCCACCGGCAGATCGGTGATTGAGGCAAAGGCCTTGTAACCAAGAATACTGTCGGCCTTGGGGTTGATGGGATAGATATTGCCCTCGTAGCCACCATCGATCAGGCCCTTGATGGCCTTGTAGCCACGCTTGGTCGGGTCAGCGGATGCGCCAATGATGGCGATGGAGCCCGGGGTCAGGAACGCATGCAATTCACTCTTCATGGTCAGTTCCCCTGAAACACTGGCGCACGCTTGTCAGCAAAAGCATCGACGCCTTCCTGCCAGTCACGGGTGGTAGTACACATAAACACGCCATCCAGCTCATGACGCAGCTGCGAATCGAGGTCGGTCGCCGACGCATCGTTCAACAAGCGCTTCACCAGTGACATCGATACCGGTGCCCGGCTGCTCAGTTCGGCAATAAAGGCCTTCGCTTCTGCCAGCAAGTTATCGCCAGCCACACTCCGAAGCACCAGCCCCATGGCCTCAGCTTCGGCACCTTTGATGCGACGACCGGTAAAAATCAGTTCCCGCGCCTTGGCCAGTCCAACCAGACGTGGCAGGAATTGGGTCACACCGCCCCCCACACAGGTACCGATGCTGACTTCCGGGAAGCCAATCTGGGCATCCTCAGCCATCAGTACAAAATCGCAAGCACAGGCCATTTCCGCACCGGCACCCAGCGCATAGCCATTGATCGCTGCCACGACCGGAATATTGAGCCGGAAAATGGCTTCACAAACATCATTGCCCAATTGCAGGTACTGACGGCGCTGGTATGCCGTACGCTCGCCTGCACCGTGCTCTTTCATGTCGGCGCCAACACAAAACGCCCGGCCCTCGCCTGTCAGCAATACTGCCCGCATTTCCGGGTCAGCCTCCGCCAATGCCAACGCTGCCAGCAGCTCGGTGTAGAACTGCTCAACCACAGCATTAAGTCGATGCGGGCGATTAAAGCGAATCGTGGCGTAGCCGCTGTCGCGTGAATAAATCAGGGTTTCAAATTCTGGCAATGGCATAGAAGGTCCCAGCCTGAGGCTATGAAAGGGGTGTGTTTCTCACTTAGGTACATTTGAACCTAAATTAAATCATAAATAGCACATTCGTTTCATTGCAAGACAAATGTATCGAATCAACAGCAGAAGTGAACAATCTGTACCAATCCTCTAAACTGGCTTTTCTTTTTAGCAGCGCAGGGAAAGGCCCAGCATGTCGTCAGACTCCACTTCCAACAGCACCATTTCAGATGCCGAAAGCGCCCTGCAAGCGATTTCCTCTCTGTATCCGACCCTGACGGAGCAACTGCGTAAGGCCGCTGACTACGTGGTTGAACACCCGGTTGACGTGGCCCTGCTGTCGATTCGTAAAAGTGCGGCGGCGGCGGATGTCACGCCCTCCACGCTGACCCGGCTAGCCAAATGCCTGGGATTTGATCGCTATGACAGTTTTCGCCAGGTGTTTCAGCAAGCCGTTCACAGCAAGCCTGCCGTCAGCTTTGGTACTCGCATCGAGTCGATCCAGCAGAATTCCGGCGACAGTAGTGGCCAGCAATTCCAGCAGTACGCGATGTCAGCCATGGCGGATATGGAAAAGCTGTTCAATGATGAGACGCTGCTGAAACTGCAGCAGGTAGCACGGCGTATCGTCTCGGCGCGGCGGGTGTTTGCACTGGGTTTTCGCGATACCTTCGCCTGCGCCCACCACTTTGCTTATGTCGGCCGGATTGCTTTTCCGCACATCAGCCTGATTCGTGGTCAGGAGGGCAACCTGTTGAGTGAATTGGCTGAAATTGGTGACGATGACGTGGTCGTAGCGTTCGGCTCCGATCCTTACAGCATCGAAACAGTGAAGTCGGTTGAGATAATCCATGAATCCGGCGCAGAGCTGGTCGCCATCACCGATGATATCCGTTCTCCACTGGCATCCGGTGCAGCCTTTACCTTTACGGTAGATACCGATACTCCGCACTTTTTCCCAAGTATTGTGGCGTCAATTACCCTGGTTGAAGCACTGTTGGGGGAATGCGTGGCGTTGGGCGACAAAGGAATGGTCGATAACATCCATCGCTTTGAAAACAATCTGCGGCGATTGGGCGGCTATTACCGTAAGTAACGCTCGACAACCGGCCTGAAGCTTCGAAAGCATTGCTTCAGGCCGCTGCTCTACGTTGGTGAATCGAGAGCACTTGCAGGAGCCAATGAGACTCAGGCCGGGTCCGGCTGGCGCACCACCATCACCGAGCAATGGCTGCGGTCGACCACCCGATTGGTGTTGGGTCCCATCAAACTGTGTCCCAATGACGGGTTGTGCGAGGCCATTACAATCAGGTCAGCCTGCCACTGACTTGCTCGCCGTAAAATCGCCTCGTGCACCCTGCCCTCTGCTGGATGGCTGCTGGCTGTCAGCTCGGTGGCCACATGGTCTGCCACGAATTGCTGTAACCGCTGCTCATGCTGTTGCAGTAATTTCAGCTCAAACCCCTTCGGGAAAAAGGAACCGACCCAGGCGTTGCCGACATCGGGGATTACCGAGATCAGCTCCAGCTCAGCACTGAAAGTTCGCGTCAGTTGCTCCGCCACTGGCAAGGCATGACGCCATGACCATTCATCATTGAGATCGACCGCCAACAAAATACGCTTATACATAGGCCTTTGCTCCTGACAGTTGTTGCTGTGGACGCCGCCGCCGCTGGCAAACCACAACCAGGGTCAACAACAGCAATGCCGGCAGATAGAACCATTGTTTAGCGAAACGCTCGGCTGGCACTTCGATCGACGTGATGGTCCAGTCAAAATCGAGTCCGGCTTTTTCAGCAGCACCGCCGAAAGTCAGGTTATCGACCTGCATCAGACCATCGTTGTTTACCAGCTCCATGCCCGTTGCGGCCGTCAGACGCTGCTCACCAGGACCACCGGCGGCACCTGTATCGAACAGCACCGTGGTTTGCACGAACTTGCCATCGAGGGTCTCGCCTTCGGCACGCAATCTCAGTTCGCCATGATCGGGCAGGCTTTCAACGTATTGGGCCAACTGTCGGGGATCGCGATGCTCAAATGGATCTTCCACCTGATTGAGCCAGAACCCCGGCCGGAACAGGGTGAATGCCACCAGCAGCAACGCCGCGCTTTCCCACCAGCGATTGCGGGCAAGGAAGTAGCCCTGGGTTGCGGCAGCAAACAACAACATGGCGATCAAGGCGGTGACAAAGACAAAGCAGCCCTGCCACCAGTTAACGTCGATCAGCAGCAGATCGGTATTGAAGATAAACAGGAACGGTAATAGAGCAGTACGTAACGAAAAGAAGAACGCGGTAAAGCCGGTTTTCAAGGGATCCCCGCCCGATATCGCCGCCGCCGCGAACGAGGCCAGCCCCACCGGAGGAGTCACATCGGCCATGATGCCGAAGTAGAAAACAAACATATGTACCGCCACCAGAGGCAGTACCAGCCCCTGTTGGGCACCCAATTCAACCACCACTGAGGCCATTAGGGATGACACCACTATGTAATTGGCCGTAGTTGGCAGCCCCATCCCCAAAACGATGCTGATCAGCGCCACAAACAGCAGCATCAGAATCAGTACACCACCGGAAATCAGCTCAACGAAGTCGGCCATCACGCCGCCGATCCCTGTGAGTGTTACGGTACCGACAATAATGCCTGCGGTAGCTGTTGCCACCCCGATACCCACCATATTGCGCGCACCGTCGTTGAGACCGTTAAACAGATCTTTCAGGCCGATAAAAAACTGCTGACGGCAATCGCCGCTGTTACGGAACCAGGCTTTCAGTGGTCGCTGGGTCAACAATACAAAAATCATCAGCATCGTCGCCCAGAATGCCGACAGGCCCGGCGACTTGCGCTCAACCATCAGGAACCACACCAGCACAAATAACGGCACCAGGTAATACAAACCGGTTTTGTAGACGCGAGAAAACTCCGGCAAAACCTCATCGTCGTCAGCACTGCTGGCGGCAAGGTCCGGCTCGCCGGAAGCCAGTTTCACCAGCCCGGTGTAGCCCGCCACTATCAGTAGAAGAATCAGTCCAATACTGAGTTCCGGTAGCCATTGCTTGATGGCTTCGACCAGAAAATAGATCATCCCCAGCAGGATAATACTGCTGCAGGTAATCAGGCCGCTGCGCAGTAATTGCACCTTCCATGGCCGTGGCGGTGTTGCTCTTGGCAGGCCCTGGAGATCCATCTTTACCGCTTCCAGATGGACGATGTAGAGCAGAGCGATGTAGGAAATAGTGGCGGGCAGGAAGGCATGTTTGACCACCTCAATGTAGGGAATCCCCACGTACTCGACCATCATGAAGGCCACCGCCCCCATCACCGGTGGCATAATCACGCCATTGATAGAAGACGATACTTCTACCGCTCCGGCCTTGTCAGCACTGAAGCCCAGACGCTTCATTAACGGGATAGTGAACGTCCCTGTCGTCACGGTATTGGCAATGGAAGAGCCGGAGATCATGCCGGTCATGGCCGACGACAATACCGCAGCCTTCGCTGGCCCACCGCGCATGTGCCCCAACAGCGAAAACGCCACCTTGATGAAATATTCGCCGGCACCTGCAGAGTTCAGCAAGGCACCAAACAGTACGAACAGAAACACAAACCCGGACGACACTCCGAGCGCGATACCGAAAACCCCCTCGGTGGTGAGCCACAGATGTGACATGGCTTTCTGAAACGAAGCGCCTTTCCATTGCAGCACGTCCGGCAATACCGAACTGTCACCAAAAAATACATAAGCCAGAAAGCACAACGCGACAATCATCAATGGCGGACCCAGCGAACGGCGGGCAGCTTCCAGCAAAAGCACCATGCCACCGCCGGCGACGACCAGATCCATGGTGGTCGGCAAACCCGGCCTCAACGACAGGGATTCATAAAACAGATAGATATACCCGGCACAGAATGCCGCAAGTAACGCCAGCGCCCAGTCCAACAAGGGAATATGGTCGCGCGGGCTGCCTTTGAAAGCCGGAAAAGCTATAAACGCCAGGAACACGGCAAAAGCCAGATGCAACGAGCGCGACTCGGTATCGTTCATAAAGCCGATACCAAAGGTAGAAGGCAAGGGAGAGCCAATCCAGAGTTGAAACAGCGACCAGATCAGCGGTACCAGCAGCAGTACCAACATGGAGATGCGACCGACAGGCAGACGATTACCCGTGTCTGCTGCTGCCACCATGTCTTCCAGCTGCTGCATTGTTGCACCCTTCTTCAGCCCAGAATCCGTAGACATAAGGTTTCCTCAGCACGACCGCTGTCGCACCCGATTGAATAACAGGAAGCCCGGCCGGCAGCTCCACACTGTCGCGCCGGACAATCAGCCCCTGAAGAAATCAGGGGCCAAAGATCGCCAGAGTTACAGCCAGCCTTGTTCCTTGTAGTACTTGGCGGCCCCAGGATGCAGTGGAGCAACCAGCGAAGTAGAGACCATGGTTTCTGGTGTCAGGCGAGAAAATGCCGGGTGCAGCGAGGTAAAGGAGTCGAAGTTTTCAAACACTGCTTTTACCAATTGGTAAACCACTTCATCCGGTACGTCGGTAGATGTCACCAGCGTACCTTTTGGACCGAAGCTTGGAATCTCAGTATCGTTGCCTTTGTACATACCGCCCGGAATGGTGGCAACAGAATAGGCCGGGATATCTTTCAGCATCGCCTTGGAGGTTGGGCCGTCCATCGGGATCAGTTTGATGTCACAGGTGGTAGTGGCTTCCTGCGCCGAGCCATTTGGCAGACCTGCCGCCCAGAAAGAAGCATCAAATTTGTTATCACACAGTGCCTGCGCCTGTTCGGATGACTTCAGCTCTGCTGCGATGGCAAACGAGTCCTTGGTCCAGCCTGCCTTCTCCATCAGCATTTCCATCATCGAACGCTGACCCGAACCCGGGTTACCAATGTTGACGCGCTTGCCTTCCAGATCTTCGAAAGACTTGATGCCGGAACCTGCCAGCGCCATCAGATGAATCGGTTCAGGATGCAGCGAGAATACCGCACGCAATTCCTTGTATGGCTTGCCGTCGAACATGCGGTTGCCATTGTAGGCGGCAGCCTGAATGTCGGACTGCACCACGCCGAACTCCAGCTCGCCCTGTCGGATGGTATTGACGTTATATACCGAACCACCGGTAGATTCGGCCGAGCAACGAATACCGTGCTCCTTGCGGCCCTTGTTCAACATACGGCAGATGGCACCACCAGCCGGGTAGTACACGCCGGTCACACCGCCGGTACCGATGGAAACAAATTGTTTGGTATCCGCTTGTGCTGCCCATGACGCGGCAAAACCGAGTGAAGCAGTCAGCGCAATCGCTGCAATCCTGGTCGCTCTCAACATATTCATAACACCTGTTAGTCAAATGGAGGAATCTCGCAAGGTGCGATACAGCAGTGGACTTGTCCGGATCCGATGACAAGACACATTTGTATTGCGTGACCTGGATATACGGATCACTTGTATTATTTGTAAACAACGATAGGTACGATTGTGTCGACAATGTGAGCCCAATGACACAAATGTGTACTAATCAGGGAAATGCAGGAGAACAGTTAAACCAGCGAGGTATAAGGCAGGATATCCGCTGGCTATCCGTCAGGTATAACCAGCGTCATAGCAAGGTATTTACTAACCCAGCAGCAGTTCAGGCAACCAAAGCGACAACTCCGGAATGAAGGTTGTCAGCATCAGGGTGGGCAACCAGGCAAACAGAATCAGAATCAGCGTTGGTTTCATCATCTCGTTCACTGGGGTTTCGGTAACCCGGGAGCCCAGATACAAAAGCGGTGCTGTCGGTGGCGTGATATTGGCCATGCCAAGGTTGACCCCCAAAACCGCAGCAAAGTGAATCGGGTCCATGCCCACGCTTTGTACGATCGGTAACAGCAGCGGCACCGACAACAGCAAGCCGCTGATATCGTCCATCAACATGCCAATCAGGATCAGCACCAGATTCACCATCAGCAGGATCACAATCGGGTTTTCCGATACCGAATACACCAGATCCTGAGCAATGCCCGGAATGTCTTCGAAGACCAGAAAACGACTGACGATCAACACCATAAAGATCATGATCATCACCACACCAATGGTCACACCAGCACCGCGCATGGTGCTGATCAGGGTGCTCCAGGTCATGCCCTTATAAACGTAAATACCAATCGGGATGGCGTAGATGACAGCCAGGCCGGCCGCCTCTACCGGCGTCATGATGCCACCGTAGATACCGCCAAGAATGATCAACGGCATGGTCATCGCGGGCAGCGCCTTGAATGAACGGCTGCGTAGAGCCAAATTGAAAGGCTTCAATTTTTCACCCAGCTTGAGGTCATGTACGTTACGCAAGCAAAGGTAATTCACCAGGCACAGTAAGGTGATCAGGATAATGCCGGGGAACACCGTCGAGAGAAATGCCTTCAGCACCGATTGCTGTGCTGCCCAGGCATAAAGAATGTGTGAGGCACTGGGTGGAATAAGTAGCCCCAGCGGGCTGGCACTGACGATCAATGCCGCCGACAACCCTTGTGGATAATTGGCCTTGCGTAGATGCGGCATCATGATGCTGCCAATACAGGTCAGGGTGGCGTTGGCACTGCCAGAGATGGAGCCAAAGATGCCGCTGGCCACTACGGCCGCAGAAGACAAACCACCCTTCAGGTGACCGACAAACAATTCAGCCAGATTCACCAGCGGCGCGGCGATCTTGCCTTTCTCCATGATCGCACCGGCAATGATGAACAATGGAATCGCCAGCAATACCAACGAATTCATTTTCCAGTGGCCAGTGGGTAGGAAACCGGTAACGTCATAGCCACCAACAAAGGCCAGATAAATCAGCAGTCCACCAAAGGCCAAAGGTACGCTGACACCCAACAGAAGCAGCACACACAGAATCAAAAACGTCGTAAGAATAATCATAAAACACCCGTTACTGTGCAGACGAAGAGTCGGTTCGAAGCTCACGAACCAGTACGATCAGGTGAAGCGCGGTGTACAGGGCCATCAGAGCCAGGCCAATGAAAATACCGCTGCGGGGAAGGATAAACGGCAGCTTTAGTGCGACGGTTTGCTGCCAGCGTGGATAAGCTTCGATACTTTCCATGATCATCAACCAGCCCCACCAGCTCAGCACCAACAGAATCAGCAGCTCCAGTGACTCAACCAAAAGTCGACGCCAGAGCAGCAAGCGCGGGCTCTTGATCATAAAGCCGAGCATGTCAGCAGTGACGTGTTGACGGTCATGGGTGGCGATGGCGCTGCCACTGAAGAACATCCAGAAGGCAATCATCATCAGCCATTCTTCATAGGCAAACAGGTCGGCCTGAAACAGGTAGCGCAGCAGCACCACCATAAAGAATGTCAGCGCCATAACGATGCCAGAGCTGATCAGGATCGCATTGAGCACCTTCATCAGCAGGTTGAGCGGCCGATGCGGCCAGCCGGTAAAGTGGTTTGCCAGAGAAGTCATAGAAATATCCGGTGAAAGCTGCGGGAGGAATATAAAAACTCAGGCGGCAGACCGGTCTGCCGCCATTTAGGGACGAATCATTTGGCTGACTGCAGACGCTCCAGCACATCCTTGCCAACAGTTGCTTCAGCCATTGGCCATACCTTGGCGCGAACCTCCGCTTTCATGGCCTGCTTCTGGGCGTCTGTCGGCTCCAGAATCTCGTAACCCTTGGCAATCAGCTTGTCGCGAAATTCGTTATCGTTGGCCTTGTTCCAGGCGAAGAAGTCACCGGCGGCCTTGTTGAAAGCCTTGGTTACCACGGCCTGTTGATCGGCGTTCATCTTGTTCCAGGTTTTGGCTGAGATGTAGTAGAACGAGGTGTCGGTGATGGTGTCGTTGGCGACGTAGTAGCTACCAACATCGCTGACGGCAAAGATGTTGTAGGCATCCTGTTTGGTACAACACAGGGCACCATCAACGATTCCGGATTGCAGTGCCGGGAAGATGTCACCCCACGCCATGGTGGTGGCCTGATAACCGATCAATTCAACGGTTTCTTTCATCAACTCGGACGACCAGACCCGAATGTTCATGCCCTTCTCACCCATACCGGCCCAATCATCCGGCTTCTGGGTGGCGACAATGCCGGTGAATCCTACAGGAATGCTGTTCATCAGCTTCAGGCCAAGGCCATCGAGGCGCTCAGACATGATCTGGTTGAACTGGGAGTCCGGCGACATCATCACCTGATCCATCTCTTCCCAGCTGCTGACCAGAAACGGCAGCGAGGCAATTTCCAGCACCGGGTCTTTGTGGGAATAAATAAAACCGGCAACCATATCGACGTTACCGCGAATGGCGCTTTCAAACAGCTCTTCACCAGAGCCCAGCTGGTTGGCAGGGAATACAGATACCTTCAGGCCAACGTCAGCGGCTTCAATGTCTTTTTCGATCTGCTTCATCAGCTTGCTGCCCTGACTATCAGCAGGCAAAGTGCCAGCAAACTTCAAGCGCAGGTCAGCAGCGTTGGCAGACAGTGAGCTGGCCAATGCAACGGTCGTTACCCCAGCCAGTGCAATCTTGTTCAGGCTTTTGCCCATGGTTTTCAGCAACATCATTCGCGGTTACTCCAATCTTCGGTAGTCGTTGTTATGCCGCTCCAACCGCTTTAACCCGGTATGGTTAAACCAGCCAGTAACATGTCGAAGTGACATCCCTCATCAGTGGTCAGAGCAGAAACAGGCGCCTGAATCTCTGTTCTGTTATCGACTATAGGCTTGCCGAGTTGGCGGGTTCAATTTCGCGGCTTGCGGCAAACTGAAGCTACTTTATGCTCTTTCTGCGTCTAGTTGCTTGCGCCTTGAGAGGGCGCTGGAAAGCGCCGTCAGAGCCATACGAATGTCAATTGAACGAGAGAAATTTCCCGCCCGAAGTGTCCGTATTGGCCAGTTGATATGTTACGTGTTTCAGAGTGGTCGAGCCCGGAAAACGGTTTCGCCAGGGGCAACATCGTTACGAATGCGCTCAAGAATACCGGCTTCAATCTGGTCGGTATCCGGGGCGTAGATACCGCAGCTGGCTAGTGCTTGCTTATGACTGACGGCCTTGCCGAGAAAGGACAGGATGACCCGCTGGCAAACCGGTTCACGGGAATCGGAACCGGAGACCCCCATCATCAGACCAGCCAGTTGTGAGACGCGATTTTTGTAGGTTGGAAACAGAGTAACGTGGATCAGCTCATTACCCAGTACCTGCTCGTAACCGGAAATAAAAATCCGGTTGCCCATCCCCATCACCATGCCCTTGATCTTGTAGACGAAGCCGTCTCTGGCACTGCTGTTCTGCAATGACAGCCGTTCGATCCACTTGAAGTAGTGCTTGCCGTTATCGGCGTACAAAACACCATAGGCCTTGAGAATCTGGTCTGGATAGGAAGTTGAATAATAGTAGATGTAGTAAGAACCTTCGTACTTCGACAGGTCTTCCGGCGCCCGACTGGTCAGCTGATCAAAACATTCGATCTCAGGACGAGAGGCGATAGTCGGGCTTTCGTTGACGGGACGGGCACGTAGCAAGCGGGTGAAATCATCATGCTCCATCCAGATTTCGTGCTCTTCCAGACCGAAATAATCACAAATCTTTTGTAGGTTGTTGCCAGACGGAGATGTCTTGCCACTGAGGTATTTATTGAATTGCTGACGGTTAATGCTGAGTTCACGGCAGGCATCGGAGATCGATTTCTTGTAGCGACACAGCAAGCGCAGATTCAGCGCGAGGGTTTCTTTACTCATCAGACAGCAGGTTCCGGATACTTCGTTAATCAGCGACCAGTGTATGCGAAGTTGTCTCTGCATACACGACCACGGGCGATACCCATGGCTGCCTAACGAATAACAGGAAGGAGCTGTAAGGGTTTTGTTTGGTGCGCGGTGCACACCCTGAAAGCCGTTTTCAGCAAGCACCGGGGTTGTGTAGGAGCGAATTCATTCGCGAAGCCTGCTGCACAACGCCGGTATTTCTTTTCCCATGCTCTGAGTAGGAACTCGTCAAACATCCAGCCATTGAGCAATCTGTGCGAGTCATACCTCCAGCCTGTAGGGTGCGCACTGCGCACCGCTCAGAGGAAAACTACGGCTCCACCTGAATATCCAGAGTGTTAATCACCCGGCTCACCATGTTGTAGGCGGCGATCAACGCCACCAGCTCCACCACTTGCTTGTCGCTACCAAGCGCTGCCCGGGCAGCGTGGACGGTGTCTTCGCTCGCCTGTGGCTGGTCGGTCATTTCCAGTGCCAGGGTCATCACCGCCCGCTCAGACGGGTCGAACAGCTTGCTGTTGTCTCTCGCGCTCAATGGCTGTGCTAGCGCCTTATACTGGTGGTCGTTACCACCGGCGTTGAGAAACGGCGTTTTATGATGATGCCATTCATAAGCGGTGCTGTTGCGGGCCGAGACCGTCAGAATCGCCAGCTCTCTATAACGGGCGTCTACTTCAAGGTCGTTACGCACGGCTCCGAGGTAAGCGGCCCAGCCTTTGATCAGCGGCTGGCTGTGCATCAACATGCGGTCGATGTGCAGCAGCTGGCCGCCACGCTTGCTGCGAATGGACTGAATCAGGTCGGCGAATTCGCCGTTTTCAGGGTCGGCATCGGTCAGGTATGGAATCCTTGGCATGGCTCAGCCTCCCTGTACTGCGGTGTTGTTGGCAGTGATTGGCTGAACGTTATCAGGGGCCTGACGATTAACTTTTCCCTGTAGCAGGAAGTGGCCCAATGCAGGCAGCAGCACCATAGCGCCGACCATATTCCAGAGGAACATGAAGGCCAGCAGGATGCCCATATCGGCCTGGAATTTGATCACCGAGAACACCCAGGTGGACACGCCAGCAGCAAGCGTCATCCCCGTCATCAGCACCACCTTGCCGGTGAAAGACAGCGCGTGCTGATAGGCATCCGAAAGGCTTTCTCCAGCCTGCATACGGGTCAGAGTGACCGACAGGATATAAAGAGCGTAATCAACGCCAATACCCACACCGAGAGCGATCACCGGCAAGGTTGCAACCTTCACCCCCATACCCAGTGCGACCATCAAGGCTTCAGCCAGCAATGAGGTCAGCATCAGCGGCAGGATCGCCACGATCACGGCACGCCAGCTGCGGAAAGTGATGAAGCACAGCAGAATTACCGCGCCGTACACCATGAACAGCATGTCGCGCCAGGCGTCCTTCACTACGATGTTGGTGGCAGCTTCGATACCGGCACTGCCTGCCGCCAGCTTGAAGGTGACTTCGTCGCTGTTGTTTACCGTAGCGAAGGCTTCCACGTGATCCACAATGCGGGTCAGGGTGTCGGCCTTGTGGTCGGCCAGGTATACAAACAGCGTCAGCATGGTGCAGGCGTCGTTGTACAAACCACGCGGAGCCGAGGCGGTAATGAAGTTCAGCATCGACTGGTTCTTGATCAGCTCGAACCACTTCGGGTTGCCTTCATTAAGGCCGGTCAGTACCCGACGGTTCATCATCGCCAGCGAGTTGGTCGCCACCACACCCGGCAACTGGCGCAGTTGCCATTCCAGCGCATCTACACGGCGCAGGGCATCGTAGTTGGCGCAACCAGCGCTGCCACGGGTTTCCACCATGATGGCGAACACATCACTGGAAGCGCCGAAGTGGTCGGCCATAAAGGCGACGTCCTGGTTGTAGCGGGAGTCCTGACGCAGCTCCGGGGCGCCCGGATCGAGGTCGCCGATTTTCAGATGTGTGGAACCCCAGAAGCCCAGACCGGCAACCACCACGCCTGCCACAATCGCCATGGCAGCCGGACCACGCTGGGTAAATTTGTCGAGCAGCGCCCACAGCGCGGCTTTTTCTTCGCGTTCTTCAGCACGCAAGCTGCGCTTGGCGGCCTTCTTACTAACGCCCGTATAAGACAGCAGTACCGGCAGCAGAATCAGGTTGGTGAAGATCAATACCGCCACGCCCAACGATGCCGCAATGGCCAGCTCCTGAATCACTTTAATGTCGATTACCAGCAACACCGCGAAGCCCACGGCATCAGCCAACAGCGCCGTCAGGCCAGCCATAAACAGGCGGCGGAAGGTGTAACGGGCAGCCACGTATTTATGCGCGCCACGGCCGATGTCCTGCATGATGCCGTTCATCTTCTGGGCACCGTGGCTCATGCCGATGGCAAACACCAGGAAAGGCACCAGCATGGAGTATGGATCGAGGTTGTAACCCAGCGCCGAAATCAGCCCCAGCTGCCACACCACCGCGATCAAGGAGCTGGTAACCACCAGTTTGGTGGACACAAAGCAGCGGGTGTACAGGAACACAATGCTTGTAACGATGGCGATCGAGATCAGGAAGAAGGTCAGCACTTCATACAAGCCATCAATCAGGTCTCCCATGATCTTGGCAAAACCCGTGATATGAATGCTGGTGCCGTTCTGCTCGTAGCGACTGCGAATGTCTTCCAGCTGCATTGACAGAGTTTCGTAGTCCAGTGCGCTGCCGTCCGGCAAGGTGCTCAGCAGCGGTACAAAAATTGCCGAAGCAGAACCATCGAGCGCTACCAGCTGACCGATTTCACCGGAGCGGGCAATGTTTGACTGCAAACTGGCAAGGCTGGCATCGGAACCATTGTAACCATCCGGGATCACCGGGCCGCCTTCCAGCCCCTCTTCCGTCACCCCAATCCAACGGGTATTAGGCGTCCAGAGCGATTTGAAACCAGCCCGGTCAACGCCCGGCAGTAAGAATACTTCGTCGCTGATTTCACGCAGGGTTTGCATGTAGGAAGCGTCGTAGATAGATCCTGAATGACTGCCCACCGCGATACGCACCGCGTTACCCAGACCCGTCAGGTCTTCCTGATGCTCAAGGAAGTTGGCGATGTACGGGTGAGTGGTCGGAATGGTTTTTTCATAGCTGGCATTGAGCTTCAGTTGACTGGCTTGCCAACCCAAACCGATGGTGACCAGCACACACAGGATGATCACCGCCAAACGGTTGTTGAACAGCAAGCGCTCCAGCGCATTACCGGATTGTTTGTCGAATTGATCCAGCCCGACTGGCGCCAGATCGAGGTCATTATTGGAATGCATAATCAGTTACTCGAAATTCGCTCATCGGACAGGGAGACCGCAGTCATTCCCTGCAACCCACTTAACAGCACCCGGCCGTCGCTCATTGACAGAATCGCTGTCGGCGCCAGACCCCGCTCTACCCCAACCTGCGTGGCGTAAACTTCGTTGCGACTGGCAATCAGAAACTGACCGGCCTGATTGATAAGCATCAGCTCACCGCCATTACTCATCTCGGAATCGACCACCGAAGCTTCGGACGGCAACTGCAGCACGTTCCAGGAATCCCCCTGATCACGGGATACAAAGGCATTGCCACGCAGGCCAGCAACCACCAACTCGTCGTTGCTGGCACTGATGGTGAAAAAGCTGCCGCCATAAGGGGAATAAAGACGCTCGAATGCCAGGTTTGCATTACGTGAGGCGCGAAATAGCAGTCCCTCTTCACCGGCCAGATAAATGTTGTTGGCATCGGCGGCGATGCTGTACAGGTGACGCTCACCCGGATTTTCGATATGACTGATCAGTGGCTGCCAGCTGTCACCGCCATCACGGGTTTGGAACGCCAGGCCGTAAGCTCCAACGATCAAACCGGTTTGACTATCCGCGAACCAGACATCCAGAAACGGCTTGTCCGGGCCATCGGACACCAGTCGTTTGGCGCTAAATAACTTACGCTTGGCTTTACGGCTTGTGTCGTCAGCAGTGACTTTCTCGACCTCAGCCAGCACCAACTGTGCAGCCTGCGCACCATCGAGTTGTACTTGCCAGCTTTCACCACCGTCACTGCTGTGCAGCACCAGACCATAATGGCCGACTGCCCAACCGTTCTTGTCATCAGCAAAGCTAACGGCCGTAAGAGTCACACTGGAGGGCACCTGCGCCTGTTGCCAGCTCTGGCCCTGATCATCCGAAAACAGCACTACACCGCGTTCGCCTACAGCGACCAGACGTTCACCAGCCGAAGTAGTGTCGAGCACCGCGGCATGGGTAGCGTGACTAACCGTCACAGCCGGTAGACTATCGGGTTCCGCGATGGCTTCATTGGCCGCCACAATACCCTTGGCGCCAGCAGCAACCGTGGCCGTCATGGCAGCGGCCATGGCCAGCATCAACGACGCCTTGCGGGCGCCAGATTGGAGATTTTTCATAACGGCTCCTTTGTTATTTTTATCCAAGAGCACAGGATCGGATTGGCCGCCTAGCAGCACGGCCACATCGGCTAGGGGCTTAAAAGGCTGTGCCACCATCACAGTTGATGGCCTGACCGGTGATAAAGCCCGACTCTTCTGACGTCAGGAACGCCAGCGCCCCCACCAGATCTTCTGGCACTTCCGTGCGCTTGATCAGCTGCAAGTCTTTCACTGCATCAAACAGCGCTTGCGGCAAATGTTTACGAGAGCTTTCTGTGGCCGTCAGGCCCGGATGCAGGACGTTGGCGGTGACACCAAAGGCACCCAACTCGGCTGCTAAAGCGCGAACAAGGCCAACGCCCGCCATCTTGGTGGTGATGTAGGAAGCAAAGCCCGGACGAGGATCACCGGTAGTAGAGGAACCAATTTGTACAATACGGCCGTAATTACGGGCCTTCATGGATGGCGCCAGTGTTTGCGCCAGCACCAGAGAAGCTTCGACGTTAATGGCTTCAAACTTGCGAAACTCTGCCAACGTAAGATCTTCGAATGGAATAAGAGGCATGTAAGCGGCGTTGTTCACCAGAATGTCGCAATGACCAAACTGCTTCAGCACACCATTTGCGAATTCGGCCACGGCGTCGGCATCCGCCAGATCGACGGCATCGGCATAGATACGTACACCGGTATCCATCAGTGACTCAATGGTCTGATCGGGCATTTGAATATCAGTCAGTGCCAGGTCACAACCGGCTTCAGCCAGCCGGTGGGCAAAGTGAGAGCCCAATGCGCCCGCTGCACCAGTAATCAATGCAACACGCCCCTGATGGGTTTTGAAAATCTGCTTCTGCATGGAATTGCCTTCTTATTCTTATCACCGTTCCCATGACAGGTAACGGTGGGGAGTACCTATGCATTCAAGGTATCACTGGGCTGAGGCATCCAAAAAATCGTTTGATTTAATCCAAGGTATCCAAATGGTGGATATAAAGTTCTTACAGGAAAGAGGGTTTTGTGAAGGAAAGAGGACGTTTAGGGGCTTCACAGAAGCTGAGGAAAGGTTGGGGGGAGTTAGCTTCAGACGTACTGATCCCCGTCTGAGAGCACGACTTCTCGAGGCACAGCGGCGCGGCACTCCAACGGCACTCCGGCATGACTGTTGTTTCTGGGAGCGCGGTGAAGCGGCACTCCAACGGCACTCCGGCATGACTGTTGTTTCTGGGAGCGCGGTGAAGCGGCACTCCGACGGCACTCCGGCATGACTGTTGTTTCTGGGAGCGCGGTGAAGCGGCACTCCGACGGGGCGCCCGCATGGGTTGAGCTTTAGATTTTTTACAGAGGGTATTTGGGTCAACAGAGACGATGACCTCAATGAGTCCAACGCTGCGCGTTGTCTGGCTTCGCCACGCCGGCGGCGCTCCAGGCTGGCACCTTCGGTGCATCACCTGTCACATGGGCCCGATATCAGTAACAGAGACCCACGTATTCCATTTAATGCCCCAGTCGCAAGTTTAGTCTCATTCTGATGTCGCGGTGTTTTAGAGATCCCCAGAACGAGAAAAGCCCCAGTAACTTTCGCTACTGGGGCTTTAAATAGAAGCTTGACGATGACCTACTCTCACATGGGGAAGCCCCACACTACCATCGGCGATGCTGCGTTTCACTTCTGAGTTCGGAAAGGATTCAGGTGGTTCCACAGCTCTATGGTCGTCAAGCAAACTGGTTTGGTGTTTTTGTTGTCTTACGCACTCACGATTGTGGGCGGCAACGTTCACCAAATAGGGTTGGATACATGATGTTTAATTGAGATTCTCTTGCGAACCGGCGGTTGCTTGTTCGTATCTTTCACACTGTTTTCTTCAGTGCCTTGCTTGTCACTCCAAACAAGTTTGGGTGTTATATGGTCAAGCCTCACGGGCAATTAGTATCAGTTAGCTCAACGCCTCACAACGCTTACACACCTGACCTATCAACCTGGTGGTCTTCCAGGGCCCTACAGGGTACTTAAAGTACCAGTGAGATCTCATCTTGAAGGAGGCTTCACGCTTAGATGCTTTCAGCGTTTATCCCGTCCGAACGTAGCTACCCGGCAATGCATCTGGCGATACAACCGGAACACCAGAGGTTCGTCCACTCCGGTCCTCTCGTACTAGGAGCAGCTCTTCTCAAATCTCAAACGCCCACGGCAGATAGGGACCGAACTGTCTCACGACGTTCTAAACCCAGCTCGCGTACCACTTTAAATGGCGAACAGCCATACCCTTGGGACCGGCTTCAGCCCCAGGATGTGATGAGCCGACATCGAGGTGCCAAACACCGCCGTCGATGTGAACTCTTGGGCGGTATCAGCCTGTTATCCCCGGAGTACCTTTTATCCGTTGAGCGATGGCCCTTCCATACAGAACCACCGGATCACTATGACCTACTTTCGTACCTGCTCGACGTGTCTGTCTCGCAGTTAAGCCGGCTTATGCCATTGCACTAACCTCCTGATGTCCGACCAGGATTAGCCGACCTTCGTGCTCCTCCGTTACGCTTTTGGAGGAGACCGCCCCAGTCAAACTACCCACCACACAGTGTCCTCGATCCGGATAACGGACCTGAGTTAGAACCCCAAATTGACCAGGCTGGTATTTCAAGATTGGCTCCACGAGAACTGGCGTCCTCGCTTCAAAGCCTCCCAGCTATCCTACACAAGCCAATTCAAAGTTCACTGTGAAGCTGTAGTAAAGGTTCACGGGGTCTTTCCGTCTAGCCGCGGGAACGCGGCATCTTAACCGCGAATTCAATTTCACTGAGTCTCGGGTGGAGACAGTGTGACCATCATTACGCCATTCGTGCAGGTCGGAACTTACCCGACAAGGAATTTCGCTACCTTAGGACCGTTATAGTTACGGCCGCCGTTTACCGGGGCTTCGATCAAGAGCTTCTCCGAAGATAACCCCATCAATTAACCTTCCGGCACCGGGCAGGCGTCACACCCTATACGTCCACTTTCGTGTTTGCAGAGTGCTGTGTTTTTAATAAACAGTTGCAGCCACCTGGTATCTTCGACCGGTCAAAGCTTACGGAGCAAGTCCTTCACCTTAACCGGCGCACCTTCTCCCGAAGTTACGGTGCCATTTTGCCTAGTTCCTTCACCCGAGTTCTCTCAAGCGCCTTGGTATTCTCTACCTACCCACCTGTGTCGGTTTAGAGTACGGTTCGTTTGTAGCTGAAGCTTAGAGGATTTTCCTGGAAGCATGGCATCGACCACTTCGGACTCCGTAGAGTCACCGTCATCACGTCTCGGCATTGAAGACCCGGATTTGCCTAAGTCTTCTGCCTACCAGCTTAAACACGGACAACCAACGCCGTGCTGGCCTAGCCTTCTCCGTCCCCCCATCGCACTACAAACAAGTACAGGAATATTAACCTGTTTCCCATCGACTACGCTTCTCAGCCTCGCCTTAGGGGCCGACTAACCCTGCTCCGATTAACGTTGAACAGGAACCCTTGGGTTTCCGGCGGGGGAGTTTTTCACTCCCCTTGTCGTTACTCATGTCAGCATTCGCACTTCTGATACCTCCAGCCTGGTTCACACCTTGACCTTCAACGGCTTACAGAACGCTCCTCTACCATGCCATAAATGGCATCCGCAGCTTCGGTGTACAGTTTGAGCCCCGTTATATCTTCCGCGCAGGCCGACTCGACTAGTGAGCTATTACGCTTTCTTTAAAGGGTGGCTGCTTCTAAGCCAACCTCCTAGCTGTCTATGCCTTCCCACATCGTTTCCCACTTAACTGTAACTTTGGGACCTTAGCTGGCGGTCTGGGTTGTTTCCCTTTTCACGACGGACGTTAGCACCCGCCGTGTGTCTCCCGGATAGTACTCACTGGTATTCGGAGTTTGCAAAGGGTTGGTAAGTCGGGATGACCCCCTAGCCTTAACAGTGCTCTACCCCCAGTGGCATTCGTCCGAGGCACTACCTAAATAGTTTTCGAGGAGAACCAGCTATCTCCGAGCTTGATTAGCCTTTCACTCCGATCCACAAGTCATCCCCTACCTTTTCAACGGGAGTGGGTTCGGTCCTCCAGTGCCTGTTACGGCACCTTCAACCTGCTCATGGATAGATCGCCCGGTTTCGGGTCTAATGCATGCGACTGTTCGCCCAGTTAAGACTCGCTTTCGCTACGGCTCCGTTAACACTTAACCTTGCCACATACATTAAGTCGCTGACCCATTATACAAAAGGTACGCAGTCACCGAACAAAGTCGGCTCCCACTGCTTGTACGTACACGGTTTCAGGTTCTATTTCACTCCCCTAACAGGGGTTCTTTTCGCCTTTCCCTCACGGTACTGGTTCACTATCGGTCATCTGGGAGTATTTAGCCTTGGAGGATGGTCCCCCCATGT
>NZ_JBSWTR010000001.1:0-95000 GCF_056158645.1 Oceanobacter sp. ABM4_470 | reverse complement strand
TTTTCAAGCAACTTTAGAAAAGTCATTTAGAAACAATCACTTACAACCGAAACACTCAGCAACAAAACCAAGCACCTCGAACGAAGGCGGCGAATAATACGCGATTAACCTAAACGGTCAACACCTTTGTGAAGATTTATTCAAGGACCGCAGCGGCTAAACACGCTGTTTTCCTTGCTCTTCTCTGCCTGAGCAGCGAAGAGGCGCGCATAATACCGGTGTGACATTTTGAGTCAACGGTTTTTATGACAATTCCGTGAATTAGTCATTGGCAGCCTGGTTAGTGAACAATTTCCTGTGTATTCGTATAAAAAGCAGGCCGTAGCGGCTCGGTATCTTCAATTAACGCTGTTTGATAACCTACGCCCACTGTTTGTTGCGACTCGTTTTTATCGACGGATAAGGAACGACGCAGCAGTCTCTTCTTCTATTGTTTTCAATCTGTACCGGTAAACCGCTTTCATGGCCAAGAACGCTTCTTCTGCGACATCGTCACATACACCAATGATGCAGCAGTACTTCAAGATCAAAGCAGAATTCCCCGACACCATTCTTTTCTACCGTATGGGTGATTTCTACGAGCTGTTTTATGACGACGCCAAGAAAGCAGCTCACCTGCTGGACATCACCCTCACGGCTCGAGGCAAGAGCGACGGCCAGCCGATTCCAATGGCCGGCGTTCCCTACCACTCGGCAGATAACTACATTGCCCGCCTGGTGAAGTACGGTGAGTCAATCGCCATTGCCGAACAGGTTGGTGACCCGGCGACCAGCAAGGGGCCGGTAGAGCGCAAAGTGGTTCGTGTGATTACCCCGGGCACGCTGACCGACGAAGCCTACCTGGATGAACGTTCCGATAACTTGCTGGCGTGTATCTGTGGAGAAAAGGACACCATCGCCGCAGGTGTTGCCGGCATTGCCGTGTTGGAAGTCAGCTCTGGTCGTTTTTCTGTTATGGAAGTTGCTACTGAAGAAGAGCTTCTGGCCGAGATCGAACGTCTGCGCCCGGCGGAAGTACTGTATAGCGACGACCAATCTCTGCCAGAAGCATTGGCTGAACGAGCCGGTGTGCGCAGTCAGGCGCCGTGGCATTTTGAATCTGACACCTGTTTCAGACTGTTGACCCAGCAATTGAAGACCAAGGACTTGCGTGGCTTTGGTTGTGAGGGAATGACCCAGGCTGTTCGCGCTGCCGGTGCTCTGCTGCACTACGCACGCGATACCCAGCGCAACGATCTGCCGCACGTTAGATCACTGCAAGTCGAACTGCCGGACGATGCCATCATTATCGATCCTGCGTCACGCCGTAATCTGGAAATAGACATTAACCAGCAGGGCGATACCAGCCATACCCTGGCATGGGTAATGGATAAAACGTCTACCGCTATGGGCAGCCGTTTGTTGAAGCGTTGGCTGAACCGTCCGGTACGTCATCGTCACCTGTTGGAGCAACGTCAGCAATTCATCAGCGAGCTGCTCGACTCAGGCCTGTGGCAGGATATTCAACCGCTGCTGCGTAACATTGGTGATATTGAACGTATCTTATCCCGTGTTGCACTGGGCTCTGCTCGTCCACGTGACCTTGCCCGTCTGCGTGATGCTTACACCGTACTGCCGGATCTGCGTCGCGATCTGGAAACCATCGACTGCCAGCAAGCCAAACAACTGTGGACCGATGTACAGGAATTCCCGCAGTGGGTTGAACGCCTGCAAGCCGCCATTATTGAAAACCCACCGGTAGTGATTCGGGATGGTGGCGTTATTGCGCCCGGTTACGACGAAGAACTGGATGAACTGCGTGGCTTGAGTGAAAACGCCGGCG
Source organism: Oceanobacter sp. ABM4_470 (assembly GCF_056158645.1). Taxonomy (NCBI): domain Bacteria; kingdom Pseudomonadati; phylum Pseudomonadota; class Gammaproteobacteria; order Oceanospirillales; family Oceanospirillaceae; genus Oceanobacter; species Oceanobacter sp. ABM4_470. Next base: position 93,178 of record NZ_JBSWTR010000001.1, on the reverse strand, counting down.
ACTTCCTGGTACAACTGGAAACCCGCGAGCGTGAGCGTACCGGCATCTCGACCCTGAAGGTCGGTTACAACCGGGTACACGGCTACTACATTGAAATCAGCAAGGCGCAGTCAGGTGAGGCCCCTACCGAGTACATTCGTCGCCAGACGCTCAAAAACGCCGAGCGTTTTATCACGCCAGAACTGAAAGAATTCGAAGACAAGGCACTTTCAGCCAAATCCCGTGCGCTGAGCCGCGAAAAGCATTTATACGAACAGCTGGTGATTGATCTGGGTATGGACTTGCCTGCCCTGCAAACCAGCGCTGCCGCTGTTGCCGAGCTGGATGTTCTGGTAAACCTGACGGAACGTGCCGACACTTTGCGCTTCAGCCGTCCACAATTCACCGACGAAGCGGTTGTGGATATTCAGCAAGGCCGCCACCCGGTGGTCGAATCGTTGATTGATGATCCGTTCGTAGCCAATGACACTCGTCTGGATACTCAACAACGCATGCAGATTATCACCGGCCCGAACATGGGTGGTAAATCGACCTACATGCGTCAGGTTGCACTGATCGTATTGCTGGCTCATATCGGCAGCTACGTGCCTGCGGATGTTTGCCGCCTGGCCAGTGTTGACCGCATATTCACTCGTATGGGTTCCGCCGATGATGTTGCCGGTGGCCGGTCTACCTTTATGGTGGAAATGACCGAAACCGCGAACATTCTGCACAACGCCACCAGTAACAGTCTGGTGTTGATGGATGAAGTGGGACGAGGCACCAGTACCTTCGACGGTTTGTCACTGGCGTGGGCCAGCGCTGCACACCTGGCCGAGAACATTGGCGCCTACACCTTGTTCGCAACGCACTACTTTGAAATGACGGCACTGCCGGAAAATCACGACAACGTCGTCAACGTGCATTTGAAGGCCACCGAGCACGACGACAAAATCATCTTCCTGCATTCGGTGGAACAAGGCCCAGCCAGCCAGAGTTACGGTTTGCAAGTAGCTCAGTTGGCCGGGGTTCCAGCCAATGTGATCAACGGTGCCCGTGCTCAGCTCAGCAAACTGGAACAAGGCAGCCTGCCGCCAACCAGCCAGAATTTCTCGCAGCCGGAACAGCCTCCGTATCAGAACGATATGTTTGCCAGCCTGCCATCGGCAGCAGAAACCCGCCTGAAAGAACTGCAGCCGGATGATCTGACGCCACGCGAAGCGCTGAACCTGCTGTACGAACTGAAAGGCCTGCTGTAACCCGCCGTTCTGCCATCACAAGCGACATTCAACCGACCGTCGCTTGTGAAGCTGGCCATCACTACCTAGAATTGCATCCAATAAACCCGAGCAAAGAACTCGGGTAAATAACTGATTAGCTATGTGCCGATCCCGGCACGCAAACGAATTCTTTCAGGAGAGATCCCATGCCGTTTGTTGTCACCGACAACTGCATCAAGTGCAAATACACCGACTGTGTCGACGTCTGCCCGGTTGACTGCTTCTACGAAGGCCCTAACTTTCTGGTGATTCACCCGGATGAGTGTATCGACTGCGCCCTGTGTGAGCCGGAATGTCCTGCCGAAGCCATTTACTCGGAAGACGAAGTACCAGCTGGTCAGGAGCAGTTCATCGAGCTGAATGCTGACCTGGCTGAAGAATGGGCTGGCAACAACATCACCGAGCGCAAGGACCCGCTGCCAGACGCCGAAGAGTGGGACGGCAAGGAAAACAAGATCGAGCTGCTTGAGCGTTAATCGGATGTGAACCGGCGCTTTAGCCGGTTTGATAACGTGCCGCCTGACTGGAAAACATCCGGTCAGGCAGGCGGCGCCCGACCGGACAGAGAGTGCTGAACGGTCACCTCCCCCTCAGAAGGTGTCGCTCAATCGTCACCGACACGATGACAAGAGTGAGCCTGCTCAGGCTTCACCAAACAGGGTTTCAGCAGTCAAACCCTGGCCTTCCATAATTTCACGCAGACGCTTCAGTGCTTCGACCTGAATCTGGCGTACACGCTCACGGGTCAGGCCAATTTCACGACCCACATCTTCCAGCGTGCTTACCTCATGGCCGCGCAGACCAAAGCGGCGAGCCAGTACTTCACGCTGCTTTTCAGGCAGCTCATCAATCCAGTGTTCCAGATTGCTCTGGATATCATTGCTTTGCAGCTCTTCACTTGGGTCTGAAGAGCGCTCATCGGCGATGGTATCCAGAATGGATTTGTCGGAGGAGTTACCCAGCGGGGTATCCACAGACGTCACGCGCTCGTTCAGTTTGAGCATGCGTTTTACGTCTTCCACCGGCTTTTCCAGCAGTTCTGCGATTTCTTCTGCGGATGGCTCATGATCCAGTTTTTGGGTCAGCTCACGGGCAGCTCGCAGGTAGACATTCAGTTCCTTGACCACATGAATCGGCAGACGGATGGTACGGGTCTGGTTCATGATCGCACGCTCGATGGTCTGACGAATCCACCAGGTTGCGTAGGTAGAAAAGCGGAAGCCGCGTTCAGGATCGAACTTTTCAACTGCACGGATCAGGCCGAGATTACCTTCTTCAATCAGATCCAGCAGCGCCAGACCGCGATTGATGTAGCGTCGGGAGATTTTCACCACCAGACGCAGGTTACTCTCGATCATGCGACGACGGCCCATCTCATCACCTTTGCGGGCCAGACGTGCGTAGTGCACCTCTTCCTCGGCAGACAGTAATGGCGAGAAGCCAATCTCGTTCAGGTAAAGTTGGGTTGCGTCCATTTCCTTGTAGGAAGTGTCCGCAGCGAAGCGTTCTGGTGTTTCCTCGGCCTGCTGTTCTTGAGCCTCGGTTTTCATTGCTTCTTGTTCGTCGAAGATCTCTTCATTCAGGTTGCGCTGTTGAAGTGCCATGATCATTCCCCCGCCTATGGTTTTTTTTGTCCTGCATCACCTCTCATTGGGTAGATACAGGAACCATGCCAGAACGGTTGAAAATCAATCCAGGTGGACTACCGTTGTGGCAGGTAGAGCAGCGGATCAACCGGTTTACCGTTCTTCCGGATCTCGAAGTGGAGTTTCACTTCGTTGGTTCCGGTAGAACCTGTTTCGGCAATTGTCTGTCCAGCTTTAACAACTTCTTTCTCGCTGACCAGAATCCGACTGGCGTGGGCGTAGGCGCTGAGGTAGGTGTCATCGTGTTTGATGATGACCAGGTTCCCATATCCTCTGAGCCCTTGCCCGGCGTACACCACAGTTCCCGCTGCTGCTGCCATTACAGATTCCCCCAGCGCCCCGGACAGATCAATCCCCTTGTTGATTGGTTTATAGGTCGAAAATTGAGCCTTTAAGTCACCTTGAGAAGGCCATTGCCAAACCAGAGGTTCGGTACTGTCAGCAACCACTGGCGGCTTTTGACCACTCGCAGAAATCTCACTGGAAGATGGTGAAGGTTTTGACGCAGAAATTGACGGTTTGCTGACAGGACTTGAAACTGCTGGTTTTTTGACCACTCGGCGGGAGGTGCCGGATTTCCGTACGTCAATTTTCTGACCAGGATAGATGGTGTATGGGCTTGGAATACCGTTGTTGCGGGCCAGATCCATATGGTCGACCCCATAACGCCAGGCAATGGAGTACAAAGTGTCACCCTTGGCTACGGTGTAATAACCAGATGAACTTTGCGCTGTCCCTCTTTGTTTATAGACCACTCGTTCAGAATCACCAAATTTCTCCTCGACAGAGATAAAGCCGCCGGTTCCGGAGCATGCCGTCGTCAAAGTGGCTATTGTGACTATCGTGACAGCGTACAGGCGATTCATGATTTTTCCGGGTCGGGTAAATTTTGACACCTTGAAGTGACAGGTTTCCGTTAACAGGCGCATCCCTGAACCAATTTATACAAGGTGAATTAAAATTCCATTGTTTATGCTTATTAAGTATAAAAAAGAGGAGCAGTTACCAGATTTTTTTTATCAGGCCACCAATGAACGGTCGGACATCAACATGACCGACCAAACCCCACTATTCTTTAACATTTTTCTCTGGATTTCCCCGAGCGGCGATCCATTCCAGTCCCAGCACCAGCGCAGCACCGGCAATCATTAATAGAATCGCCAGCATCAAATCCGTTCCCATGTCCGGCAGCACGTTCATCTGGTTAACCGGCACCGTCTCGCCTTTGCTGTTGATTCGGGTCGTCAGGGTTTCTTTCCATGGCCACACCTTCACCAGTGAGCCCACCATAAAGCCTGTCAGTACCGCAAAAGTCGCTTCTTTCCAGCCAGCCAGCAGCCAGGTCAGAAAACGGGAGAAGCTCATCAGGCCAATGACTGCACCAGCGCCAAACAACGCCATGATGGCCAGATCGAAACTTTTCAGCGCCCCCAGAATGGGCTCGTACAGTCCCATCAACAACAGAATAAAGCTGCCGGAAATGCCCGGCAAAATCATGGCACAAATGGCAACGCTGCCTGCCAGGAACACAATCAGCGGTGTTGCTTCTACCGAAGTAGGTGAAGCTGCACTGATGCCACCGGCAATCAAGGCTCCCACTACCAATAGCACCATGCGTTGTGGATTCCATTGTGTGATCTCACGGCCGACATGAAATACCGAGGCGATGATCAAACCAAAGAAGAAGGCCCACAACCAGATCGGGTAATGAATCAGTAAATAATGCAGTCCTTTGGCCAGCGACAGCAGCGCCACCAGAATGCCGCTACCCAATACCAGCAAGAAGGTACCATTAATGTAGCGCCATGCGGCTGCGGGCCCTTGCGAGAACAAAAGCTTCACGGCTTTGGCGTCGACCTTGCGAATGGAGCCCAACAGAGTGTCGTAAATACCGGTTACGAATGCGATGGTGCCACCGGAAACGCCGGGCACCACATCGGCAGCGCCCATCGCGATGCCTTTAAGAAACAACCACAGGAATTGCATGGAACGTCCTTGCCTGAGAAAGAGATTGGAAAACTAGCGTTGTACGCCGGATAAGAAAGGTACGAACCAGGCATCTTCCAGCTCTTTGGTGACAAAATTGTCGCCGTGGCGGGTGATCAGCACCAGTCGTTGTTGTTTGCGGCCACCCACCGGCATCACCAGTCGACCGCCGTCAGCCAGTTGTTCCTTCAACGCTTGTGGAACCTGCTCGGGTGCTGCGGCAACCAGAATACCTTCAAACGGGCCTTTCTCCGGCAATCCCCAGCTGCCATCGGACAGCGAGCAGGACACATTGCGGTACTTGAGGTCATACAGACGGTTACGAGCCCTGGCGTAGAGCGGCTCGATGCGTTCGACCGAATACACCTGATCAACAAACTGCGATAGCACGGCCGACTGATAACCGCAGCCGGTACCCACTTCCAATACACGCCCCAGACGTGGCTGCTCGCCCAACAGAATTTCTGTCATGCGCGCCACGGTGTAAGGCTGACTGATGGTTTGGCCATGACCAATCGGCAATGGCGTGTCTTCGTAAGCTCGGTGAGAAAGGGCTTCATCCACAAACAGATGCCGTGGGATCGACGCCATCACCGCCAGAACCTGTTCGTTCTTGATACCGGCATCGCGCAATCGTTGCACCAGTCTGTCACGGGTTCGTTGTGAGGTCATGCCAATGCCGCTGACCAGCTGGGTTGTCACCTTGTTATTCTCCTCGTTTACCCCAAAACCACCTGCAAGTGTTCCAGCGCAGCGTGGTGTGTCATGTCCATCTGAATCGGCGTAATGGAAACGTAGCCGTGTTCAATGGCATGAAAATCGGTTCCTGGCCCGGCGTCTGCAACCGCTCCAACCCCGGCAATCCAGTACAGCTGTTTGCCGCGAGGGTTGGTGGTCAGTACCGGGTTATCAGACTTGAGTCTGTGGCCCAGCCGGGTAATTTTGTGGCCGGCCAGTTGTTCATACGGAACATCCGGCACGTTGATATTGATGACGCTGTTGGCTGGCAACTGCAAACGTTCGAGTTTTGGCAGCAGCTCAATAATAACCCGGGCAGCAGTTTCAAAATGCTGTTTGCCGACCAGCGAAACCGCCACCGGCGTTTTGGCCAGAAAGCGGCCTTCCATCGCGGCAGCAACGGTGCCGGAATAAAGCACGTCATCGCCCAGGTTTGCGCCCGCATTAATGCCCGATACTACCCGCTCGCACTGTCCTTCAAACAGTGAGTTAATGCCCAGATGCACACAGTCGGTCGGTGTACCGCTGACACTGACAAAGCCGTTATCCAGGGTGGTTGGCAACAACGGGCGATCCAGCGTCAGGGAGTTGCTGGCACCGCTGCGATCGCGGTCGGGCGCAATCACCGACACCTGATAGCCGTTGGACTCTAGTGTCCCAGCAAGCATTTTCAGGCCCGGCGCTTGGGCACCGTCGTCGTTCGATAGCATCAAATGCGTCACGATTTGTCTCCTGTCATTCCGGTGCTGTCGGGGCTGGAGCCAGCTCCCGTTGTGGTTCTTCGGCAACCAGAATTTCCTTCAACAATGAAGTTGCATAATAACCGGCCCCGAGGCAAAAGCAGACCTTCAGGGAGAGGGAATTGTCGGCTTCTGCCAACCAGGTCCAGCTCATGGCTTCCGGCATTACCACCAGAGAACGGCGTTCCTGACTGAGGCCACTGTGCTCCAGCGCATCCAGTACGTCCTTGTAGCGGAACAGCACGCCCGCTTCAAAACCGCCCAGTTCACCGCTCACCAGTGAACGGCCACGGCCCCACATCGGACCGGTTGGCAAGCCTTTGTCGTCAAGCATTTGCTCGGCCGTATCGTGTGCCAGTGAACGATTCCAATGGCCACAAGCCACCCGTGCCGCCAGCACTTCATTGAACAGGTAAGACCGAACCGCCGACAGGTAAATGCTTTTCTTGTTGGCGTTACGAACGCGCATTTCACGGCGCAGCATTTTGATGCCCGCTTCAATATTGCCGCCGTCATGGCCAAAACGCTGATCACCGAAGTAGTTCGGGTAGCCGCCCTGCTGAACCTGTTGCAGGTTGTGCTCCATCGCCTCGCGATCGCCAGTGACGTTGCGCAGGGTAATCACAAAGCGGTTGCCCAGCAGATCGCCACGGCGCAGCTTTTTGTTGTGACGGGCCTGGCTCAGCACCTTGAACTCGTCATGCTGAATCGAGGTAAAGTCTGGCGTTTCGCCTTTGGGCAGATACACGCTGAACCATTGTTTGGACACCGAATGGCGGTCCTTGAGGCCAGCAAAGCCCACGTCGAGGTCACGGACACCAGCAAAACGGGCAATTTCAGCCGCTACAAAAGCGGTGTTGGCGCCGGTCTTTTCCACCCACATCCAGACGTGCTCGCCTTCGCCACAGGGCATGGCCAGCGGCAATTCATCGACCAGAAAATCCTCTACCGCCTGTTTCAGCGTGGCTCGACCATCGGTTTGTGGCAAACCTGACGGCCACCAGGCTGGCCATTGTGGCAAGGGCTGTACGGCCACCGACTTGTCTTCCGCTGGCGTCGAAGGAGATCGGGATGATTCGTTTGGGGTGTTGGCTTCAGTCAAGGTGTGTTTCCGACAGACAATACGTTCGATAGAGCGCAGGCTCGGCGAGCCTGCGCCGGTGTTAATTGGAAGACGCGACGATCAGTGCGACCGCGTGCACAGAAATTCCTTCCTTGCGCCCCACATAACCCAGCTTTTCGGTGGTGGTGGCTTTGACGTTGACGTCATCAAGACGCACGTTAAGGTCAGCGGCAATGGCCTGACGCATATTGCTGATGTGCGGTGCCATTTTCGGTGCCTGGGCAATGATGGTGACATCAACGTTTCCTACCACATAGCCTTTGTCAGCAATCAGGCTGACTACATGACGCAACAACATGCGGCTGTCGGCGCCCTTCCACTGCTCATCGGTATCCGGGAAATGCTGACCAATATCGCCCAGCGCGGCAGCGCCCAGCAAGGCATCGGCCAGTGCGTGCAGTGCCACATCGCCGTCAGAGTGTGCCTTGAGGCCGTGGGTATGAGGAATTTGTATGCCGCCCAGCGTAATAAAGTCGCCTTCGTCAAAGGCATGTACATCAAAACCGTGTCCGATTCGCATGGCGTTACTCACTCCGTTATGAACATCCCGAGCGCTGCTATTGGCAGCGTCGGGACAAGCAATGATTCAGGGGCTGTAGTGTAACGGTTTTAGGTGCGCTTTTGCTGCAAGAACAGCTCGGCAAGGGCAAGATCTTCCGGTCGGGTGACCTTGATGTTGTCGGCACGGCCCGCAACCAGACGCGGCTGATGGCCAAGATGCTCTATCGCCGAGGCCTCGTCGGTCACGCCAAAGCCGTCTGCGAGGCTCTGCTCGATGGCATGCGTGAGTAATCCCAGCGGGAAAACCTGCGGAGTCAGGGCATGCCAGAGCTGTTCGCGTTCGACTGTGTGGTCGATGACCACATCGCCCGCTGCGTTGGTGATGCCACGCTTCATGGTATCGCGGGTGGGACTGGCCAGAATCGCGCCGGGGAAACTCAGCTGAGCAATCAGGGTGTCAAGATCGCTGTGAGCAAGGCATGGACGGGCGACATCGTGTACCAGCACCCAGTCATCTGTCTGGCCAAATTCGGCGATGCGCTTGAGGCCGTTCAATACCGAAAAGCAACGTTCCGGGCCACCACTGGCACGCACAATGCGTTCGTCGTTGGCAAATTCGGAGTTTGGCCAGTACGGGTCCTGATCGGACAGCACCAGTACCAGTTGCCGGAACGCCGGGTAAGCCAGCAGGGTTTCGAGGGTATGATCAATCAGCAAACGCTGATTAAGGGAAAGGTATTGCTTGGGGCGGTCGGCTTGCATACGGGAACCAACGCCCGCAGCGACCACCAAAGGCCAGATTGTCATTTACCAGGCTCTACAAACAGAATCAGGGTTTCACCGTCTTCGACCAGCCCAAGGTCTTCGCGGGCTTTTTCTTCCAGAATGGCAGTGCCGTGACGCAGGTCGGCCACTTCCAGATGCATCTGGGTGTTGCTGTCGTCGAGTACCCGAATGTCTTCCGCAATCCGCTCGATCTGACGGCCCAGCTGCTTGCTGGCCAGTACGCCGCTGTCGTCCCACCAGATGCGGTATTGCAAGATCAGCAACAACAACACACCAATGGTCAGCAGAATACGTTGGGTCAGCAGGGTCATGTTGAAGTCCGAATGCATGAATGGTCGTTAGGAAGCTCCGGCACCCGAACGGTGACGGCTTATTCAGAGGGCTCAGACACAACAAAACCGGGTCAGTGCCCGGTTTTGTTAATCAAGGTTAGACGATTACGCCTGACCTTTGATCTCTTTCAGACCGTTGTACGGTGCTTTTTCACCCAACTGCTCTTCGATGCGCAGCAGACGGTTGTACTTGGCAACACGGTCAGAACGGCACAGGGAACCGGTCTTGATCTGGCCAGCCGCAGTACCTACTGCCAAGTCGGCAATGGTAGCGTCTTCGGTTTCACCAGAACGGTGAGAGATCACAGCGGTGTAACCTGCGTCCTTGGCCATTTTGATGGCTTCCAGAGTTTCGGTCAGGGAACCGATCTGGTTGAACTTGATCAGGATGGAGTTACCAATGCCCTTCTCGATGCCTTCGGACAGGATCTTGGTGTTGGTTACGAACAGGTCGTCACCGACCAGCTGAACCTTGGCACCCAGTTTTTCAGTCTGGTACTTCCAACCATCCCAGTCAGACTCGTCCTGACCGTCTTCGATAGAAACAATCGGGTACTGGTCGCACAGCTCGGCCAGGAAGTCAGAGAACTGTTCAGAAGTGAACACCTTGCCTTCGCCAGACAGGTCGTACTTGCCGTCTTTGTAGAATTCGGAAGAAGCACAGTCCAGTGCCAGAGTAACGTTACCACCCAGCTCGTAACCAGCGTTGGCAACGGCTTCTTTAATAGCAGCCAGAGCGTCAGCGTTGGAAGCCAGGTCAGGGGCAAAACCACCTTCGTCACCAACCGCAGTGTTCAGGCCTTTACCAGACAGAACCTTCTTCAGGCTGTGGAAGATTTCAGCGCCACAACGCAGGGCTTCTGCGAAGTTAGGAGCGCCAACTGGCTGAACCATGAATTCCTGGATATCAACGTTGTTGTCAGCGTGCTCGCCACCGTTGATGATGTTCATCATAGGTACTGGCATGGAGTACACGCCAGCAGTGCCGTTCAGATCGGCAATGTGCTCGTACAGTTCAACGCCCTTGGCAGCAGCAGCGGCTTTGGCGTTAGCCAGAGACACAGCCAGAATGGCGTTGGCGCCCAGCTTGGACTTGTTGTCGGTACCATCCAGCTCCAGCATTTTGCCGTCAACGGCACGCTGGTCAGTGGCATCCAGACCCAGCAGGGCTGGCTTGATGATGTCGTTGACATTGGCAACGGCGGTCAGAACGCCTTTGCCCAGGTAACGGCTCTTGTCACCGTCGCGCAGTTCCAGTGCTTCGCGGGTACCGGTAGATGCGCCGGATGGGGCGCAAGCAGTACCGAAGAAGCCACCTTCCAGGGTAACGTCCGCTTCAATCGTCGGGTTACCACGGGAATCCAGCACTTCGCGCGCTTTGATATCAACAATCTTCGCCATGAGATTTCTCCATAAGTAATAGTTGGCAATAAGGTGCTCTGGCCCGCGCCCTCGTTGGTCAGACGAGGAGGCGAGCAGTCTTGCCGGTCAATTATTGTTTTGTCTGGTGATCCATAGCCGCCTTGATGAAGGACGCAAACAGTCCATGTCCGTCACGAGGCGTGGAGGTAAATTCAGGGTGGAACTGACAGCCAACGAACCAAGGGTGGTCTGGTACTTCAACCACTTCCACCAGCTCGCCGTCGACAGAGCGACCTGCGATAACCAGGCCAGCGTCTTGCAGGCCCGACACCAGTGAAGAGTTCACTTCGTAGCGGTGACGGTGACGTTCAACAATCACGTCAGCATCGTAGGCCTTGGCAGTATTGGAGCCCGGAGTCAGGACACATTCCTGACCACCCAGACGCATGGTGCCGCCCAGATCGGATTCTTCGGTACGAGTTTCGACGTTACCGGAGGCATCTTTCCATTCAGTAATCAGGCCAACCACAGGGTGCTTGGTGTCGTTGCTGAATTCGGAAGAATGAGCGTCGGTCCAGCCAGCCACGTTACGGGCAAACTCGATCACGGCAACCTGCATGCCCAGACAAATGCCCAGGTATGGCACCTTGTTCTCACGAGCGTACTGAACCGTACGGATCTTGCCTTCCACACCGCGGTTACCAAAACCGCCAGGTACCAGAATCGCATCCATGTCGTCGAGGATATCGGTGCCTTTGCGCTCGATGTCTTCGGCGTCGATGTAGCGGATATTAACCTTGGCGCGGTGGTGAATACCGGCATGGTCAATGGCTTCGATCAGCGACTTGTAAGCGTCCAGCAGATCCATGTACTTGCCAACCATGGCAATGTTCACGGTTTTCTCCGGGTTCAGCTTGGCGTCAGCCACGTCGTCCCATTCGGTCAGATCGGCTTCCTTGCAGTTGAGGTCGAACTTCTCAACGATCAGATCGTCGAGGCCGGCTTCGTGCAGGTGGCGCGGAATCTTGTAGATGGTGTCGGCGTCTTCCAGCGGAATCACCGCACGCTCTTCCACGTTGGTGAACAACGCGATTTTGCGCAGGGCAGAGGCTTCGATCTTGTGATCGGAGCGACACAGCAGAACGTCAGGCTGCAAGCCAATGGTACGCAGCTCTTTTACCGAGTGCTGGGTTGGCTTGGTTTTGGTTTCGCCAGCAGTGGCGATGTATGGAACCAACGTCAGGTGCATGGACAGCGCACGACGGCTACCCAGCTCTACTTTCATCTGACGTACGGCTTCCAGGAACGGCTGGGACTCGATGTCGCCCACAGTACCGCCAATTTCAACCAGCGCTACGTCTGAACCTTCAGCACCTTCCAGCACACGACGTTTGATTTCGTCGGTGATGTGAGGAATTACCTGAACGGTACCGCCGAGGTAGTCGCCACGGCGCTCCTTGGCCAGAACGTCGGTGTAGATTCGACCGGTGGTGAAGTTGTTACGACGTGACATGGTGGTGCGAATAAAACGCTCATAGTGACCCAGGTCCAGGTCAGTTTCAGCGCCATCTTCTGTCACAAACACCTCACCGTGCTGGAAAGGGCTCATGGTGCCTGGATCGACGTTGATGTACGGGTCCAGCTTGAGCATGGTGACCTTAAGGCCACGGGCTTCCAGAATGGCAGCCAAAGATGCAGAAGCGATGCCTTTCCCCAACGAAGAAACAACACCACCTGTGACAAAGATAAAACGTGTCATAGAAGGTCCGCGAAAAGAGGTGATAGATCAAATGGAAGGCAAGAAGAACCTTCACTAGAGATGGGAGGGCAGGATACCAGAGTCGACAAAGACCGTAAAATTCTTTGGCCTTGTTCAGGCGAAGAAAGTCATGATAATTTGCTGAGGACACTCTGAAAAACTCTGCACAGCTCTGCGCGAGTCCCGCAGATTGTCAGAACAAGGCGGCGAATGCAGCGGAATGGCTAGCCCTTTCCAAGTTCGCCAACACCGTTCTGACTGTCTGCGGGCCGCGCCCTACGGGGATGGCAGGGCATTGCTGACTCTATGTCGCTGATTTTTGACTTGACCCGTCAGGCCTGCAAATCAGCTTCGTGACTCAGCTGCGCCCTGTCATCCAGAGCGGGCACCGAGTTTCTCAGAGGGCCCTCATGCCTTTCAGAATGAAAATTCCTGAAATTCTGTATCAATGTGTGGCTTTCGACCGCAACCTGACTCCGGACACTCACGTGAAGGTTTTTGCCAGTATCAACAGCGTAGACTCTGACGCCTGCATCAGCACGGTGGGATCTCGATTGTCTGCTTGCTTGTCTGTTGGGCTGTCTGGCTGGCTAACTGCGTGGCGGATAAAAGCGCGTCAAGCCTGATTGATTTCACGGGTCTGACGCTTGAGCGTTGCAGGCCCGGATGCCCTCTACGAAGTTTGTAAAAATCCCCCCGCTTCTCTCATCTTTTTACGTCAGACCCTTTCTGCCATTGAGCCCCAAGGCTGTTACGTACAGCCGGGCTGTTCATCACAAAGGACACGTTTAATGAACACGGCAACCGCAAAAACAGAGTCAACCGGCTCTGAAAACTCAACAGAAGAGCAGCGCTTTGGCCTGCTACTGGCGCTCTGTGCCGCTACCCTGTTTTCGACCAAGCCCATCATCATCAAATGGCTGTATGCCGAAGGCGTCGATACCTTGCCCTTGATGTGGCTGCGATTGTCCATCGCCCTGCCCTTTTATCTGGTGATTGGTTGGCTGGCGTTTCGCAAACGCACAGTGCCAGTAACGGTCGCGGCGGTCGTCAAAGCCATGGCTGTGGGCTTGCTGGGCTACTACCTTGCGTCACTGCTCGACTTGTTAGGACTGCAGTACGTCAGCGCCCAGCTTGAGCGACTGGTACTGTACGCCTATCCGTCCATCGTCGTGGTGCTGGGCATTGTGCTGTTCGGCAAGGCTTTCAACAAAGCCATCGTATTGCCGCTGTTTTTAACCTATGCCGGGCTGCTGTTTATGTACGGCAATGACCTGACCATGCTGTCGGCCAGTGGCGAACAAGCAGCCTTTGCCTCAGATTCCAACGAATTACTGATCGGCACCTTGCTGGTACTGGGCAGCGCCTTGTCGTTTGCCTTTTACCTTGTGTACAGCAAACCCTGCATTCAGCAACTCGGCAGCGTGTTGTTTACCAGCATCGCCATGACCTCGGCGACATTAGCAACACTCGTACATAACAGCGTCAATGGTTTGATCACCAACGAGCCCATGGTCTTGCTGCCAGACTATTCGCTGGACGTTTGGTTGGGAATTATTGGTCTGGCGGTCTTTGCCACCGTAGTGCCGTCGTTTCTGGTCAGTACCGCCATTAGCCGCATCGGCCCCGAGAAAACCAGCATGAGCGGCACGCTTGGACCAGTGGCCACCACCTTGATGGCGGTTTGGCTACTGGACGAACCGATGTCGTTATTCAGCGTGATTGGCATGGCGTTAGTCGTGTTTGGGGTATGGCGGCTGAGCCGGGTGAAGTAACCGGATCGGCAGCGAGCTCACTCCCACAAGTATGCGGCAGCCAAATACGGTGGGAGAGAGCTTGCTCTCGAATAACCTGTCGACTCAGGGCGTTACCAGCACATCAGCGGCGGCTTTGACGACGGCTTCGCGCAAGCCACGCATGGCCGGGCTTTCGGTTTGCCAGTAGTGCCAGTACAGCGGCACATCGAGGTGGTAACCCGGCACCACATCCACCAGCGCGCCGCTGTCGAGTAAATCCTGCACCTGTATTTGCGGCATCATGCCGTAGCCCAGCCCGGCTGCGGCCATACGAATAAACCCTCCCGCCGAGGGGCAAATGTGGTAACGCTGGGGTTCCGGTGTTTGCGGGTGCGGTGTATGAGGTGCAACGGTGCGCAAAAACCGGTGCTGCAGTTGGTCGTCCTGGTTAAAGATCAGGCTGGGTAGTTCCCCCAGCGGCGGTTGTGGTTGCCCCAACGGTTGGCCACACTGGTGGCGTTCAACAAACCCCGGGCTGGCCAGCGCCCGGTAGCGCAAAATCCCCATCGGTTCGGCCAGACCGCCATTCACCGGGTGTGCTTCGGCACAAATGCACGCCATCACTTCGCCGTTTTTCATACGGCGCAAGCCAACGTCCTGATCTTCTACCAGCAGCTCGAAATCCATTCGTTCTGCCTGCTCCGCCTGTGCCAGCGCTGCGGGTAACCAGGTGTCGAGGGAATCGGCGTTCACCGCCAAGCGCACCCGCAAGCTGCCGGTTTCTTCATCGGGCAACAACAAGCCTTGCTCCAGCTGCTGCACCTGCTGCAAATGGTTGGCAAGTTTTTGCCCCAGCTCGGTCGGTTTTGGAGGTGTGGTTCTCAGCAATACCGGCTGACCAAGCTTGAATTCCAGCTGGCGAATGCGCTGACTGACGGCCGATTGACTGACGTTCAAACGCTGCGCTGCACGTTCAAAACCACGGGCTTCAATCACCGCTGCCAGAGCCTGTAACGCGCGATAGTCAATCATAAGCCAGCCTTATATCCCATTAGATTTATGATTTGGACTTATATCAGTCTGATCACTAATCTTCCACCCAGTCGCTGATGCCACTGCGGTTTCTGCGCCAGATTTATCACGGCATCGCCTGCGCAACGATGCCAAGAAAACAATCGCTGAACCTCCACGTTTTAGAAGAAGAACCACCATGTCTGATTTACTGATTCACATCCAACCTGCGCTGACCGGCTTTGCCATTACCATGGGCCTGATTGTGGCCATCGGCGCCCAGAATGCCTGGATTTTGCAAAAGAGCCTGCGCGGTGAAAACCCGTGGACCATCGCCAGTGTGTGCATTGCGCTGGATGTGGTGCTGGTATCGGTGGGTGTGTTTGGACTGGATTACATTCAGGGGCTGATTCCGGGACTGGTGCCGGTGTTAACCTGGATGGGCGTTGCCTTGCTGCTGTGGTTGGCCTTTCAAGCCTTCGGGCGAGCCATGCAAAGCGGTGATGGTCTGGTGGCTGCTGGCCCGGCTGAAGCGGTCAGCCCATGGAAAAGCGCTGGTCAGGTAATGGCTTTGTCACTGATAAACCCACACGTGTATCTGGATACCGTGGTATTAATTGGCAGCGTTGGTGCGCAACAATCCCACCCCGGCATGTTTGTGATTGGCGCGGCCATGGGGTCTTCCTTGTGGTTCTGCACGCTGGTGACCGGCGCCAAGAAGCTGCGCCCTTACCTGACCTCAGCCCGTCATTGGCAAATTCTGGATGCCACCACAGGCTCGGTACTGGTGCTGGTGGCGCTATCGATTGCGCCGATTTGGTAAAAACGTCGGGTGTCGGGTGTCGGAAAGACGATCGTAGGCTGGGCCTGTTGGGCGGGGCCCAACCTACGAATCTGCCATGCTACTAGGGTCAAACCGTAATGTCAGATGGCAGTCGCTTCGCGCCTTTATCTGACCTACGAGATACACCTTTTATCAGCAGTGTATTGTAGGAGCGAATTTATTCGCGAAACACGGATACCTGAGCCCGCCATTCATCACACCGGATTATCAATATCCACGAAGGTTACTTTCACGCCGAATTCGGTTTCCAGATGCTGACCCAGCGCCCGAGCGCCATAGCGTTCGGTGGCGTGGTGGCCAGCGCTGTAGAAGTGGGTGCCGGTTTCGCGGGCAAGATGCACCGCCGGTTCGTTGATTTCGCCGGTAATAAAGGCATCCACACCGGCGTCCACCGCCAATTGCAAATAGCCTTGTGCGCCGCCCGTACACCAGGCCACAGTTTCAACGATGTCTTCGTTTTCGCCAATGTGCAGCGGCTGGCGGTCGAGCTTTGACGCAATCCATTGGCTGAATTCAGCGGCGGTCATGGCTTTGGGTAACTTACCGATGGAACCCGGCGTCGATGGGTCCAGCGGGTCAATCGGACCCGTGGTTTCCAGCTCCAGCAGATCGGCCAGCTGGGCGTTGTTACCCAGCTCCGGGTGAACATCCAGCGGCAAGTGGTAAGCGATCAGGTTAATATCGTGCTCCAGCAGCGCTTTCAGGCGTTCTTTTTTTATCCCAACCACTCGCTGGTCTTCGCCTTTCCAGAAATAGCCATGGTGTACCAGCAAGGTATCGGCACCCAGTTCAATGGCCTCTTCAATCAATGCCTGACTGGCGGTCACCCCCGTTACGATGTGATGGATACGCTCGCGGCCTTCCACTTGCAAGCCATTGGGGCAGTAGTCCCGGATGCGGCGGGATTGCAGCAAGTTTTCAAGATGCGTCAGTAATTGCTTTCGATCGATGGCCGTTTCCAACATGATGCTTCCAGACTATTTTCGTTATGGCGACAGACTGGCAGAATACCCGCTATTACCCCTGTTTTTAAATGGCCTGCCGCACGCTGCCTGTTACCGCCGCGCATTTGGCATTGACCTGCTTCCTCAAGGAGACTCTATCGGATGGCAAGATATTCCTTCGTACACTCATTGCTGGTTCCAGCACTGGTTGGCTTGTGCGTTGCTTTGATGATCTTGCTTTGGGCACCCCAGTGGATAACCGGCGAAACCGCAACCACCAGCCCGCTGCCAGCTGCACCGGTGACCGATACCGAGCAACCGGCCGACGTGACGCCGCTGCCGGCCATTGTCGACGACGTTGAAACAGCCGCTCCAGCAACCGACGCCATGCCGTTTGTGGCCAGCTACGCCAACGCCGTTGAGCGCGCCGCCCCTGCGGTTGTGAATATTTACACCAGCAAGGTGATTCGTCGTACCGCGCATCCACTCTACAACGACCCGATTTTCAAACGCTATCTGGAATCGAACCCGGAGCCGAGCGAACGCATTCAGTCGAGCCTGGGGTCTGGCGTTATCATGACTTCCGACGGCTACATCCTGACCAACAACCACGTGGTAAAAGATGCCGACCAGATTGTGGTCGCGTTGCACGACGGTCGTGAAGCCAAGGCGTCACTGATTGGCACCGACCCCGAAGCGGATCTGGCGCTGCTGAAAATCACGTTGGAAAAGCTGCCGCACATTACCCCGGCCGGTTCTCACAAGATGCGGGTTGGTGACGTGGTGCTGGCCATTGGTAACCCATTTGGTGTTGGCCAGACCGTCACCCAGGGCATTGTGTCGGCAACCGGACGCAACCAGCTGGGTCTGAACACCTACGAAAACTACATTCAGACCGATGCGGCGATTAACCCGGGTAACTCAGGCGGCGCGTTGGTGAACGCCTGGGGCGAGTTGGTGGGCATCAACACCGCAATTTACTCCCAAAGTGGCGGCAGTGAGGGCATTGGCTTTGCCATTCCGGTCGACGTGGCTCAACGCACCCTCAAAGACATTTCCGAACACGGCGTCGCCATCCGCGGCTGGCTTGGCATCGAAGTACAGGAAGCCACGCCCAAGCTGCTGTCTGCGCTGGCGCTACCCGATGCGCTGGAAGGTTTGATTGTGACAGGGATTTATGAAGGAGGCCCGGCCGACCGTTCCGGCCTGACCGTGGGCGATATCATCGTCAAAATTAACGAGCAGGACGCCAGCGATGCCCGCGCGTCCATGAATCAGATTGCCGCTCTGCGCCCGGGCGACCGCATCCAGCTGGAGTTTATTCGCAATGGCAAGATCAACAAGACCGAGGCGATTGCCGGTCAACGCGGTCAGCCACAGCAAGCGGCGAATTAATTAACGCTCCAGTTCATTCAGGCCGGAGTAACGGAAGGCTTCTTTCATCAGCCAGTCGATCTCGTCTCCGGTCATGTGGTTATTCACCACCGTGATGCGTCCGAGGTAAATTTCGGGCACTTCCTCTTGCCGACCTTGCAGGAAGTAGCGAACGGCTTCGGCGGTGGCCACGCCCACATCGTCGCTTATGCGCATCGGCGTGGCGTCAAGTTTGCCTTCACGGATCTTCTGAATTTCCCTGCGGGTGCCGCCCCAACCGGTAATATACAGGTCGTGATGGGCATCACGGCGGTCTGCTTCTTCAATAGCGCCCATGGTCATCGCGGTATTGGCGTTGTGCAGCACGTAGATTTCCGGGAAGTTTTTCAGAATCAGCGCCGCGCCATCGGCACCACCGGCCTTCTGGTACTGGCCGAAGTGCTCGTACAGGTTAATCCAATGGCCTTCTGACTCTACACAGTCCTTGAACTCCTGCGAACGTTGCTGATCGGTAACCCCGGGAATCCCCCGGTTCATGCCGAAGTACAAATCCGGCCCCAGTTCTTGCAGCAGAAAATCACACATGGCCTGCGCCCCCTGCGAACTGGAAAAGTCGAACCAGGCCGCTGGCTTGTGGAACCACTCGTCATCCGGGGTATGAAACGCCCAGATAAAGGTGCTGAACTGCTGCTCCGCCGATAACCTTTGAATGTTGGATGCCTGCACTTGCAGTTCGGTAGGGCCCAGGATCACAAAGTCGAACTCATCGGCACGTTTCAACACCTCATCCGTGTGACGGTCCTGCAACGAGTGCTCCAGCTGGGTGGAGCTGAACTCGGTGATGTTGTAGGCAATGTTCAGCTCGTCCAAACGCGATTTCATGGCCACAAAGTTACGATTCCAGAAGTCCGATATGTCGGCGTTTGGGTAAATCAAGGCGATCGAAACCGGGCTATTTTGCTCCAGTGCCGGTGGTTGGCTTGGGGCGCTGACCACCTGTTGGAAAGCACGTTCAACCGTGTTTGCCGACGCAGGGTCAGTCACCGACTCGGTCTTTGACTCCGGCACCGGCCCTGTCGACGCATGCGCCGCAGCCGCCAACACCAATGCGGAAAGTTTCAGGAACAGGCGGGTGGTTATGGTCACAGGCAAGCGCATCGCATCAAACCCCAATCGATAAAGCACAACAACATGCCTATAATACATAGCAAATAACAATTTGTGCCGCAGCAGTATGTCGACCTTGAAGTTACTGAAGCTCATGATGTTGCTCAGTCTGGTTCAGTCAGCTCAAGGAACGGAGCATGAACACGCCACCGATACCAGCCAGCGTGTTCAGCTAGCCATTCAGAACGAATCCTCATGGGATGGACCAACCACAGGCCCCGCCCTGAAACAGCAGCGCCAGATTATTCTGGTGGCCTCCGATCTTCGCAATGGCGGTGTTAACGCCGTTGCCAAAGGCATGTCCGAAGCCCTGACCGGCACCGACTGGAACCTCGGCTTTCTTGATGGCATGGGGTCGCCCTTGCGTCAGGGCATTGCCATCCGCAAGGCCATTGCCGCCAACCCCGATGGCATCGTCCTCTGTGGTCTGGATGCCAACCAGCACAAAGACGTCCTGGCGCTGGCCAAACAACGAGGCATCACCGTTGTAGGCTGGCATGCCGCCGATCAAGCAGGCCCACGGCCGGAAAGCCACCTGTTTACCAACATCACCACCGATCCGATCAAGGTCGCCGAAATCGCCGCCCTGCTGGCCATCAGCGACAGCGCCGGGCAGGTAAGAGCGGTGATTTTTACCGACTCCCGCTACCAGATTGCCAAACTCAAGGCCGAGCGCATGGCCGCCGTACTGCATGACTGCAAAGGCTGCGACGTGCTGGAGGTCAAGGAAGTGCCGCTGGATCAGATTGCCGACCGGATGCCTGACGAGCTGGAAACCCTGATGCAGGAATATCCGCAAGGCATTACCCACCTGTTGGTGATCAACGACCTGTACATCGACTTTGCGGTGCCCACCCTCGAGCGTCGCCACGAAAACGATCAACCGATTCCGCAAACCATTTCCGCCGGGGATGGCAGCCGGGCGTCGTATCGTCGCATTCGCCAGGGGCTGTATCAGCGCGCCACGGTGCCAGAGCCCCTGACCATGCAGGGCTGGCAAATTGTTGATGAACTTAACAGAGCGTTCAATCAAGCCCCTCCAAGTGGCTACAGCGCTCCGGTGCATCTGGTAACCCGCGACAATATTGGTAAGCTGGGCAAACGTTACGACGTCTACGATCCCGTCAATCGTTACCGTGACGCCTACCGAGCTATCTGGAGTCTTCAGTGAAGCTGCTACCGATGTCCATTGCCACTCGCCTGATGCTGACCGTAATGGTCCTGGTAGCTTTGGGCGCGGCCGGATTTTTGTTTGCAGTGCGCTCACTGGATGCTTTTGAAAACATCCTCGACTCCGAATCCAGCGAACACATCGACCTGCTGACCACCAACTCCGTGGTCAGCCGTCAGGTATTTGAACTGACCACCCGGGTGCAATTGCTGGAGCAGGCGTTTCTGTACAACGAATCGGTACTGACCCAGGAAGGCTTTAACATC
Organism: Oceanobacter sp. ABM4_470; assembly: GCF_056158645.1. NCBI lineage: Bacteria > Pseudomonadati > Pseudomonadota > Gammaproteobacteria > Oceanospirillales > Oceanospirillaceae > Oceanobacter > Oceanobacter sp. ABM4_470. Next base: position 72,433 of record NZ_JBSWTR010000001.1, on the reverse strand, counting down.
GACCAACAGTTGTTGCGCATGCGCGACCTGTCGGCCGACGCCGCCTTTACCACCAAGATGGACCGCTTCATTGAAGACTTTCACCGCTTTCTCGGTAATTCTCTGGCTCTGAACCACATCATCCGGGAAACCAAGGAAATCGATGAAACCCTGGCCGAACAAATTGACCAGCTCGACCTGATGATTGCCAATCAGCATCTGGCGCAACCGGACTCCGTCGTTGGTGACGATCTCAGCCACGACCGCGACCTGATCCACATGTTGCGCGAAACCTTTCTCGACACCGGCAAAATGGTCGGCAGCATTCGCAGCCGTATCACGCCCGAAACCGAGAAAGTCGGCATTATTGAAGTACAAAAAGAGCTGGATATCTTCCAGCTGCATCTGGCCAACCTGGCCCTCAGCAACCCCAATATGGCTTCCCACCAGCAGGCCATGGATCGCTCGGTGCATCGCTACATGACGGCGCTTAGAAAAATGCAGGCCAACCTGGATCAGCGCTGGAACGTCATGAACGCGTTGATGAATTCCCAGAACGAATTACTGACGTTGGTAGAAAGCACCGAAGCCAACGTTCAGAACAGCGCACTGGGTCTGAAGTACCGACTGCAAAACGACATCCGCCAATCGCGGCTGATCTTTATGGCACTGGCCATCATCGTGCTGTTTATCAGCCTGTTTATGATCAGCTACGTGGTACGCCGCCACGTGCGGGAGCCACTGGAAAAAATCAGCGAAGGCCTGCGTCAGTTTGAAGCCTCGGAGTTCTCCCAGCGTATTTCGCTGCATCGCAACGACGAGTGGGATCGCATCGAACGGGCCTTCAACAAAATGGCCGACCGCTTGCAGCAAAGCTATGGCCAGATCAATCAGGAAAAGAAAAACTTCGACTTCCTGGCCCACCATGACCCGCTGACCAAGCTGTCCAACCGGCTGTTCATCAACAAATACCTCAACCAGCAAATCGAACTGGCCAAAGACGGCAAACAAAGCCACTTTGCCCTGCTGTACATGGATATTGATGAATTCAAAACCATCAACGACTCCCTCGGCCATGGCGCCGGAGACAAGCTGCTGATCGACATTGCCGATGTGCTGTCCAGCGAGATTCACGAACTCGGCACCGTGGCGCGTATGGGCGGTGACGAGTTCATGGTGCTGTTGCCGGATATCCGCGACCAGCAGGAAGCCGAAGACATTGCCGCCAGCATCAACAGCAACCTGCGCCGTCCTTACTTTCTGGAAGACAAAACCGTCTTTGTATCTGCCAGCATTGGCCTCTGCATGTTCCCGCAGCACGGCAGTCAGGCCGATACCCTGGTGCGCAACGCCGACACCGCCATGTACCACGCCAAGCGACGTGGCCGCGACCAGTATTGCGTTTACAATGACGACATGACCCTGGAAGCCAAGGACCACATCGACGTCAGCGCCGGTTTGCACCGGGCTATCGACAATGGCGAACTGGAACTGGTGTTCCAGCCGCAATACCGACTCAGCACTGAAACCATCATTGGCGCCGAAGCCCTGATCCGCTGGAACCATCCGGAGCATGGCTATCTGGGGCCGATGTCGTTCCTCGCCGTTGCTGAAAAAACCGGCTTGATCAACCTCATCGACGACTGGGTATTCCGTCAGATGACAAGCCTGATTACCGAATGGCAACGTCAGGGAATCTGCCTCGAGGGGCTGAAATTTGCCATCAACTTCTCGGGCCGAAAATTCCTCGACGAAAAGCTGGTCGAACAGTTAACCGACATGATTTCCACCACCGACTGCAAGCCGGAACAACTGGTACTGGAAATTACCGAGCGGGATGTGATGTCGTCCATCGACACCAGCGCCGCCACCATCAAACGGCTGCGCGAAAAAGGCTACCGCATTGCCATCGACGATTTCGGCACCGGCCACTCGTCACTGGCACTGCTGAAAAACCTGCCGGTCAACACCATCAAACTGGACCGCAGTTTTGTACAAGACATCGCTTCCAGCGAACGGGATTTGGCCATTGTCCGCTCGGTACTGACGCTCACCAGCGAGCTGAACCTGGGCACCGTTGCCGAAGGCATCGAATGCCACGAACAGGCCGACAAACTGAAAGAGCTGAACTGCCCCAACGCCCAGGGCTATCTGTTCTCGAAACCACTCAGCATTGACGACTGGCTGGCGCTGATTCAGCAGCAAAATCAACAAAGCGTCTGAAAAGCACCTGAATCGCTCAACAAAGTATTGCCTGCACTCGCATACAGAACTAGCTGACAGTCTGTTCATTTAATAGAATAATGAGAACTGTTTTCATTATTCACCGCCAACTGACTCCCTTCATGAAGCCGTTTAACTCGTTGCTGGCCACCTTGCGTCAACAGGAAGATTCCCTGCTGTATTTTCTGACCAGCAAAGTCGGCTGTCGGGACACCGCCGCCGATTTGTTTCAGCAACTGGCCGAAAAGCTGTTACGCAAAGAACAACCCAGTGACAAACCGGTCGATAACGAAACCGCTTACCTCTACAGGGCAGCCAGAAACGAAGTGATCAGTCATTTTCGCAGTGAACAAAGTCGTGCCCGCTACGAACACGACTACATGGAAACCAGCGCCAGCAACGACAGCTACAATGTCGAGGAAGCCGCCCTGGCCCGTCAGAAAGTGCAGCAACTGAACACCACCCTGAAACAGCTGCCGCCACTGACCCAGGAGATTTTCTGGCGCTACCGGATTGACGGTCAACGTCAGAAAGACATCGCCGAGGCTCTGGATGTGAGCCTCTCTACCGTCGAAAAACACCTGGCCAATGCCACCAGCACCATGCGACAAAGTCTGCGTCAGACAGACACGCGCCCGGACAACCGATAGCAGACCGATTAGCACATGGATAACGCAACCTGTCCCGACGCACTGGCCGATGAAGCCTTTGCGATGATCCGGGATTACTACGATGCCGACACCGATGGTGCCGCCGCCGTAACCAAACAGCACATGGAAACCTGGTGCCAGCAATCCGAGCGACACCGCTTGGCGATGGAACAAGCCAGTGAAGAATGGCACCTGATGGGCGCATTGTCCCAGGTGACAGAGCGCCCGCCATACACCCACAAGGCAGCAACTGGCTGGCTGACCCAATGGCTGACACCCGTTCGACTGATGCAGACCGGATCGGCGTTTGCCGTGATCCTAATGCTGGCCATTCTGGTGCCGTCATTCTGGAACACGGATGCAACCACTGGCAGCGCCAACATAGCCAGCAGTCAGGCCAACCGCCAGCAGGACCTCAATTACCAAACCCGCTTGCAGTCGGTGTACGGCGAAATCGTCACCCGCACACTACCGGATGGCAGCACCGTGTCGCTGAACTGGGACAGTGAAGTGGCGGTGAATTTCAGCGCCGGCCAACGCTCGCTGACCCTGATTCGGGGCGAAGCGTATTTTGAAGTGGCCCACGACACCAGCAGACCCTTTATTGTCAGTGCCGGGCAGGCCCGTGCGCGCGCTGTAGGCACCGCCTTTAATGTGCGCGCCGACAGCGGACAAACCCGTATTGCGGTCACCGAAGGCACCGTCGCGGTCACCGGCAGCTCACGCTCGACCACGCTGGTGAATGCCAGCGAAAAAGTCGCCGTAACCGATGGCCAAACTGGCGCAGTCAGCCCCTCGGCCAACCTGCAAGCCACCGCCTGGCAGCAAGGCTCGATGATTTTCGACGGCCAACCACTGGCCGACGTACTGGACGAAATCAATCGCTACACCCAATACCAGATTGATACCCGCTTCCTGCCCAACCCCGAAGCGCCGGTCAGTGCTACCTACTTCATCAGCCGCACCGACGAAGCCGTGCGCTCGCTGATGCAGCTGTTCAATTTGCGAGCCGACATGCGCAATGGCGTTGATGGCCCACGGCTGGTACTGCGCGCCCGCCTTGGGCGTTGAGGCCGGAAACCAACAGGCTGTAGGAGGGAATTTATTCTCTAAGAGATTCCTGAATTGATTCCCGATGCCCCATCGGGAATCAACGTCCTCCAGTAACACGATACTCATCATCACCAGCAAGTAGCTATCGCTCTCGCCCCACATACACCCGCCCACATCCCACTGACACATCTTTTAAAAAACTTTTTTACGGGTTTTCTGCGGCCGCTGCGTCTTCCTTTTATTCGTTATTAATTGTGATTCTTATTTACATAAAATCACATTCAGGTATCAAAGGAGCACCCCTTGCAACGCCCGGTATTTGCCCAACGCCAGTTGTTATCCCTCGCCATCAGCGCCGCCTTGTTGTCCCCTGTTGCCGTTACCAGCCTGCCAGCTCATGCAGCCGCGGCTTCTCCGGCCTCTGCCAGCACCCAGTCGATCAACATCGCCGCTCAGCCACTGGATCAGGCTCTGAACCAGCTGGCCATTCAAACGCGCACCCAAATCAGCGCCAGCAGCGTCGACCTGCCGAGTGTTCAGGCTCCGGCCATTCAGGGTAACTACAGCGTCGAACAGGCGTTGCAGACCTTGCTACAAGATACCGAACTGACCGTACGCAAGGTTGGCAACAACAGCTACGTCGTTGAAGCACCAGTGCAGCCGTACAGCTACGTTGATCAGCCGCTGGAAGAAGTGTTCGCCGTGGGTGGTTACATTGAGCGTGAACAACTGGACACCGCCACCGGTCTGGGTCTGAAGCCGATTGAAACTCCACAGTCCGTTACCGTATTCACGGCCCAGCGTCTGAAAGACCAGCAGCTGGAAACCATTCAGGACGTGATCAGCAGCACCATCGGTCTGACCAGCACCGATACCGACACCGTTCGTAACGGCTTCTCTTCCCGTGGTTTTGAAGTATCCAACTACCAGGTCGATGGCCTGCCACTGTCCTGGTCGCTGGGCGGCGATTCCGGTGAAACCATTGCCGATGTATCCATGTACGAGCGCGTTGAATTTGTTCGTGGTGCCACTGGCCTGCTGACCGGTGCAGGCAACCCGTCAGCATCGATCAACTTTGTTCGCAAGCACGCCGACAGCGACGAATTCCACGCCACCATCGATGCCTCCGTGGGTAGCTGGAACAAGAAAGAAGTGACCGTCGACGTGGGTTCCGGTCTGAACGAATCCGGTTCCATCCGTGGCCGTCTGGTCGCCAAGCGTGGCAGCAAGGACTCCTGGCAGGATCTGTACCATGAAGACCGTACGGTGCTGTACGGCACAGCCGAAGCTGACATCAGCGACAGCACCCTGGTACGCATTGGTGCCAGCATGGACCACCACGAACCAACCGGCGTGACCTGGGGTGCCCTGCCAAGCAATTTCAGCGACGGCAGCCAGACCGACTGGGATCGCTCCAAAACCACTTCTGCCGACTGGACCAAGTGGGAAACCAAAGGCACCAACCTGTTCCTGAACGTCGAGCACACGCTGGACAATAGCTGGCTGGTCAAAGCCACCGCCAACCGTCTGATTTACGATAAGGACACCAAACTGCTGTACATGTACGGCAGCGTCGACAAAGACACTGGCGAAGGCCTCTACACCTGGCCAATCAATTCCTACGGTTACAGCCGTCAGGACACCGTCAATCTGCAGCTGCAAGGTGACTTTGAACTGGGTGGCAACTACCACGAGTTCACCATGGGCGTTCAACGCTCCATCCAGAAAGCCCAAACCTGGGAATACAATGAGCTGACCTACCCGGATTCCGGCAACTTCTACGAATGGAATGGCCACTCGGCTGAGCCACAGTGGGAAGAAAACGCCACCGAAACCCTGAACATGCGCACTATTCAGACCGGTGCCTACGCAGCAGCACGTTTCAATATCACTGACGAGTTGAAAACCATTGTTGGTACTCGTATTGCCAGCTGGAACCGCTCTGGCATCAGCTGGGGCGAAGACACCAACTTTGGTAATAACGGCGAACTGATCCCATATCTGGGTGTGTTGTATGACCTCAGTGAACAGCACCGCTTGTACGCCAGCTACACCACCATTTTTATGCCACAGAATTTCCGCACCTTTGGCGGTGATCAAATTGACGCAACCCGCGGAGAAAACTGGGAGGCTGGTTTGAAAAGCAACTGGTTGAATGATCAGTTACAAACGACCGTCACCCTGTTCCGTACGATTCAGAGCAGTGTTGCCCAGTCCATCGGTGACTACGTTGAGGGCACTGAACAATACAATGATGCAGGAGAAGAGATTGGCGGTGAGGACGCATACCGTGCAGCCGACAATACCGTCACCCGCGGTGGCGAAATCGAAGTTGTTGGTAACCTGACCGAAAGCTGGAAAATCCACGCTGGCTACGAGCACTTCCGCTCGAAAGATAATGACGGTACCGACATCAATTCAGAACACGCTCGTGAAACTTTCAACCTGTTCTCCACCTATGAAATGGCCGACCTGACCGTGGGCGGTGGTGTTGACTGGCAAGGCCGCACCTATGGCCCAAGTGTTGAACAAAAGGCCTATGCACTGGTGAACCTGATGGCTCGCTATCAGATCACTCCGCAATTCTCGACCCAGTTCAACGTTGCCAACCTGACCGACAAGAAGTACTTCAGTCAGGTAGGCTCCAGTGGCCAATATCGCTACGGCGCGCCACGTAAACTGAATCTGGCGGTCAGCTACAGCTTCTGACAGTCAGCTAACGACCTATAGATAAAGTCGATAATGACCTGACGGCCAAGCGACCGGCAGGCAACGTCCTCGTCGCCTGCTCAAAGGCGAGAGGGCAATATTCACAACCGACAGCGGAACACCACCATGCGCGCCACTTATGTATTACTGCACCGCTGGGCTGGCCTGACCACGGCCCTGTTTTTGTTTATCACCGGCCTGACCGGAGCTATTATCTCCTGGGATCACGAGCTGGATGAATGGCTTAATGGCCATTTGCTCGATGCCACCACGCCCGTCACTGCCGAGCAGCAGCCGCAGCCAGTCATGGAACTGATTCGTCAGGCAGAGCAACGCCACCCCCATGCTCAAATTCTTTATACCGAGCTGAACGCCGAGCCCGGCCATTCCTTCGCGTTTTATGCCGCCCCGAAGCTGAATCCCGAAACCGGCGAGCGCTATGAACTGGGCTTTAATCAGGTGTTTGTCGACCCGGTATCCGGCGAAGAACTCGGCACCCGCCAATGGGGTGCGGTATGGCCAATCAGTACCGAAACCTTTGTTTCCTTTCTATACAAGCTGCACTACAGCCTGCATATCCCGGAAATGGGTGGCATTGATGAATGGGGCATCTGGTTGCTGGGGGGGATTGCGCTGATCTGGACCCTCGACTGTTTTATCAGCCTGCTGCTGACTTTCCCAAAAACCAGGATACAGCGTGGCAACAACGCCACTGAGAAAACCCGCGGCTGGTTCAGCAGCTGGTTCAAACGCTTTGGCATTCGCTGGAACGGCGGCAGCTACAAACTCAATTTCGACCTGCATCAGGCCGTCAGTCTGTGGACCTGGGGCTTGTTGTTGATCATTGCCTTTACTGCGTTCTCGCTGAACCTCAAACGCGAAGTGTTTATGCCGGTACTAACGGCTGTTTCAGATGTCACACCAACACCCTATGACGTGCGTCCGTTTACGCCGCTGGCGCAAGTAGCAGCGCCGAACCTGACGATGCAGCAGGCCATCGATATTGCCACCGAACGCGCCCGCGAACTGGGCTGGCAAGAACCCGCCAACGCGGTGTATTACGCCCGAGAGTATGGTTTTTACGATGTGAAGATGTACTTTCCGGAAAATGATCACGGCACCGCAGGCGCAGGACACAGAGAACTGTTTATCGACGCCTACAGCGGCGAAGTGGTCGGCCAGCGCATTCCATGGCAGGGCTCGGTTGCCGATATTTTTGTGCAAGCGCAATTCCCGCTGCACTCGGGCCGTATTCTGGGATTACCGGGGCGTATTCTGATTTCCGTAATGGGACTGGTGGTCGCCATGCTGTCGGTGACCGGCGTGATCATCTGGTGGCGCAAACGCAAGGCGCGGGTTGCCAGCCAGCGTAAGCAGCAAGAGAAGCAACAAAGCGAAGCGGCCTATTCCTGAGGTCTGAGGTCTGAGGTCTGAGGTCTGAGGTCTGAGGTCTGAGGTCTGAGGTCTGAGGTCTGAGGTCTGAGGTCTGAGGTCTGAGGTCTGAGGTCTGGTCAATAGTGTGGGAGAGAGCTTGCTCTCGATAAACCATCGGTAGCAAGCTACCTCCCACAACAAACGGGGTGGACACTCGTGTCCACCATCTGCGCCCTCTGCACTGCCCGCACCCTCTGCACCATCGCAGGCAAGCCTGCTCCTGCACGATATCCCGCACTCCCGACTCCCGAGCCAGACATCGGCACCGCTTTTGAGTATTCTCCAACTCAACGGGGTCAAACCCTATGGATGCCAGATAACGGAGACGACATGGCCGACTTTGATCACGACCGCAACACCACTGACAGTAACTATCAGCCCCTTTCTGCCCGCGACGACAGTGCCAAAACCAACGCTTTGTTCGCCTACATCATGATGGGGCTGGGATACTTCACCGGTATCTGCTGGTTTATTGGTGGCATCTGGGCCATCGTCAAAATCAGCGATTACCGTGGCACCCAGTTTGAAGACCACTACGCCAACATCATCAGCGTGTTCTGGTGGGGACTTGGCCTGACCATCATTGGCATGGTGACCACCTTTATTTTCATCGGCTGGCTGATTCTGCTGGGGACGTTTGTCTGGAGCATTTTCAGACTGGTCAAAGGTCTGGCGAACCTGACTTCGAACAAACCCTACAACTGCTGATCTTCAGCGGTTGCCCACAGCCCGCTTCTGCGGGCTTGCCACTGCCTTCCCTTAAAAGCACAAGCACCGTTAAATCTTCCCATTCAATCCCGCTGTTTACCCCTGTTCATAGCTCGACTTGCACTTGGCAAAGTTCCACCCATAAAATAAAAATAATTATCATTCTTGAAAATAACCACGACTGTTCATCAGCCATGGAGTACGGGCTTTGACCGAGTTAACGCGCGAACGCAGCATTGCCGATGTTTTTGCAGACCATCACAGCTGGCTAAAGCGTTGGCTGATGGAACGGACCGGCTGTAACGAACAAGCGGCTGATCTGGCACAGGACACCTTTGTAAAAGTGCTTTGCAAGCAGCCAACGTTTGAGCAAGCGGCAGCCGAACGCAAGTACCTCAAAGTGGTGGCAGACCGCCTTTGTATTGATATGTGGCGACGTCGGGCACTTGAGCAGGTATGGCTGGAAAGCGTCCAGCAACAGCCGGAAGCCGTGGATATTTCTCCCGAAACCCAAACCATGATCATCGAGTCGTTCCTTGATCTGGACCGCCGCCTGCGGGCACTGCCCGATCACATCGCCAACGCTTTTATTGCCCATAAGTTTGAAGGCCTGGGTTATCGCGCCATTGCCGAACAGCAAAACGTCACTGAACGTACGGTGAAAAACTGGATGGCCAAAGCCATGCTGGCTTGCATTGAAGTCGAAGCCGAGCTGGATCAGGCGCTGGCACCGGCATGAAAAAAGACATTCCCTACCCGGTACTGCAGCAAGCCGCCGAGTGGTACGTCACCCTGGCCGATGAAGCCGTATCGGAACAGGACACTCGTCAATGGCAAGAGTGGCTGGCTGCCGACAGTCATCACCGCAAGGCTTGGCACTATGTCGAGGTCACCAACGCCCGCTTTCATGGCCTGGGTCAGATCGCCGGGGCTGGCAACAGCCGCCAGATTCTGGAAGCAGGCCGCAGTATTGGTGCTCAACGTCGGCGTTTGCTCAGCTGGTCCATCTCCGGAATTGGCACGGCTCTACTGGGTCGTTATCTCTGGCAGCAGCCAAGTCCGTGGTCACCGGCTACACTGGTTGCAGACTTCAGTACTCGTTCCGGCACACCGTTACAGCATCAGCTCAGCGATGGCAGCCAACTGTGGATAAATGCGGAATCCGCCGTCAATCTGGCTTATGGCATTCGGCAGCGACAAATCCACCTGCTGTGCGGCGAGGTGTATGTTGCCAGCAGTCAGAAGAAAGACCCGCGTCCACTGCAAGTTGTCAGTCAGGGCATCCGGTTCCGGGCCTTGGGTACCCGCTTTTCCGTCATCAGTCAGCCATCCGGTTTGCAACTGAATGTGTTTGATGGGCGAGTGCAGGTGACTCTCAGCAATGGTCAAAGCCGCATTGTGAACACCCGCAGAAGCTTGGTTATCCAACCTTCGGGAGCCATGTCCGAGCAGCCCGCCGACATCAACCGGGAGCTTTGGCGAGAGGGCTTGCTGGTGGCCGAAAACATGCCCTTGCAGCAACTGCTGGAGCAGCTTCAGCCTCATGTTCGTGGCCATTTGGGCGTATCCGATGCCGCGGCGTCTATCAAGGTGGTCGGTACTTTCCCGATCCAACAGCCGGAGCAGGTCATCCGGATGTTGAGCCTGTCATTGCCAATCCGGCTCAAAGCCACGCTGCCCTGGTGGCGCACCTTCGAGCTCGAAACCGAATAAATCCTGTTTTTGCCTTTCCCCTTTTCTGCACTCAACCGTTAAGGGACTGATTATTCCAAAAATACAGGTCCTGACATGACTGCCTTGAAGAACCAAACCCTCACCAAAAGTCGCCAACTTTGTTTCGCCAGCAACCTGCTGTGGCAAAGCTGTCTGTTTGCAACCCTGGCAAGCCCGTTGCTGCTCAGCCAAACCGTCCATGCGGAAGCCAGCCAGCAAACGCGCTTTAACATCGAAGCGGGAGCACTGGCACCGGCATTGAACCAGTTTGCCCAGCAAGCCGGGGTCTTTATCAGCGTTGATGCCCGCCTTACCCGCAGCAAAACAACCGCTGGCGTACAAGGCAGCTACAGCACCCGCGTGGCCCTGCAAGAGCTGCTGAACGGCAGCGGCCTGGTGTATGAATTCAGCGGCCCGAAACAGATCACCCTCAGCGCTGAAGACAGCCACGGCATAATCACCCTGCCACCGGTCACCGTCACGGCTGAAAAGGTTAAACGTTCCCTGCAGGACACCGCCACCGCCGTCACCGTGGTGGATGGGGACGCCATGCAGCAAGCGCATTACCGTGAAATCAACGAAGTCATCGAACAGGTGCCTAACACCATCGAACATCCGTTCGGTGTTCCCAGCATCCGTGGTGTCGATGGCGCAGGGGCTGCCCAAGGCGTGTTCTCGTTTATTTCCGGCGGCCGCCCGCGAGTCAGTACCGTGGTTGATGGCCTGGCAGAAACCTGGACCGGCCAACGCTACATCAGCACCGATGTCTGGGATAGCGAGCAAGTCGAGGTGTTGCGTGGCCCACAATCCACTACTCAGGGACGTAACACCATGGGCGGCGCCGTGGTGATGACCACCGCCGATCCAAGCTGGCAACCGGAAGCAAAACTGCGCGCGGGTTATGAGAATCAGGACGCCAAATATCAGTTGGCTGGCGTGGTATCCGGTCCACTGGTCGAAGACCAATTGGCCTACCGACTGGCCGCCGAGCACCTGCAAGGTGACAGCTACATCGACTACCACATCGACGATGAAGAAACCGGCGACTGGTCCGATGATCCAGGCCATTCAGAGTCCACCAGCCTACGCGGCAAGCTGTTGTGGCAACCCGCGTCGCTTGAGCAGCTCAGCGCCAAACTGACCATCAGTCACCGCGAAGCCGAAGGTGAATACCTGAACTACATCAACGGCCCAGACTACAGCGACTACGACTTTGATGGCGACGACAACAACACTCGCTTGCAGGACTCCAGCGAGACCTCCATCAGTCTCGACCTCGACTACGCCATCAACGACGATTGGTCCGCCAAAGTCCTGCTGGGCAGCCAGAGCTATCACTCGGAATTTGTGCAGTCGCCGTCCACCTTCTACATGGATCTTGATGAAGACAGCGTGACGTTGGACGCTCGTCTGGTGTACGAGCCCATGGGCAGTGCCAGCAACGGCATGGTAGGCCTCTACTATTACGACCGCTCCGAAGACATTCGTATCTGGGATGGTGGTTTTGAAGGCACCGACGACATCGATACCTGGGCGCTGTACGGCGAAGGCAATATTGCCGTGACTGAGACCTTGTCGATCATTGCCGGCGGCCGTGTCGAGCGCGAGCATCAGGTACGCGACATCGTCGCCTGGCCGGGCACCAGCTGGCAGGGCATTGTCGATCTCGACCACGCCAAGACCATCTACCTGCCGAAACTGGGGGTGATGTATGCCGCCAACGATCACACCAGCCTGAGCCTGACTGCACGCAAGGGTTACAACGCTGGCGGTGGCGCCCTCGACTGGATCAGCAGCGAGTTCTACACCTTTGATGAAGAGCGCGTGACGACCTTCGAAGCCAGTCTGCGTTCGTCACTGTGGCAGCAGCGCCTGGAGCTGAACACCACCGTATTCCACAACCGCTTCGACGGTTATCTGGCCTACGTCATGCCACGCTTCACCAACCTTGAAGAAGCCGCCAGCACCGGCCTTGAACTGGAAGTCCGGGCGGCAGTGTCTGAATCCACCTTGCTATCTGGCTCTGTGGGCTTGCTGAAAACAGACATCACCGATGCCGGGGAAGGCTACGAGGAGCTGGAAGGCAATGAATTCGGCTATGCCCCCAAAGCCACCGCCAGTCTGGGAATCCAGCAGCAGATTGGTGATGACCTGAGCCTTGCAGCCAACGCCCATTACGTCAGCAGCTATTACTCCGATGCCAGCAACGACGACGATCTGAAACTGGATGGCTACACCACCATCGCGGTGAATGCCCAGTGGCAGGTCATTCCGCAACTGAGCCTGTCGCCCTACATCAAAAACCTGACCAACGAAGAAGTGGTGTACCGCAAGACCCAGTACAACCAGGCCAACGTCGGTGGCCCGCGCACCATCGGTCTGACGGTCGATCTGGCCTACTGATTCACCACAACGCAGCCCGCCACAGTGCCATCAGGAATCGATGCACTGCGGCTGGTTCAGCCGGATTCATTCCCACCTCATCAGAGCACACCATCAGAGCACTTCATGAAAAAAAGACTTCGCCATACCATTTGGCAGCAACTGCTCACCACGCTGGCGATCTTTCTGTCTCAGCCGGGTCAGGCACAAGAATGGCTGCTGCAAACGGAACAGCCGTTAGAAGCGCAACAGGTCCTCATGCAAGAGCTATCGCTTCCCGCAAACCATATCGTAACCGGACTATTAACCGGCCCTGAAGGCACCCGTTTGTCATTAACCTCCAAGGGCGAACATCTGCGCTGGTTGCTGACCGGTGAATACCCTTCACCGGACTTTATCTTCACGGTGCCTGCCACAGGTCGCTTCCAGCTGAACATCATCAGCCCCGTTGCTGGCAAAGCGACCCTGAGCATTCGTCAGCCCGTTGCCATCAAGCATTTTCAACCAGCCGGCAAGGTGATTTCCGAGTTGCCGCCTGCCGCTGACACGATCTCCAGCAATGCAGCCCCCAGCGAGAGGGTCAAACAGGCACTCTCGCACTACCTGCAACACCGGGATGAGCAAGACGCATGGCAACAACTGACGGCCAACGGCGTACCAATTGTAGAAGCCATCGATAGCAACACCGACCGGGTCACCTTTCTGTACCGTGGTGCCCAGCACAACGTCAAACTGATGCGTGGTCCATCAGGAACCCACGAGTTTCTCGACCAACTGGCCGACTCCGCTATCTGGTTCAAAAGCTTTGATGTACCCAGCGATACCCTGCTGTCTTATCAACTGGCACCGGATACCCCGACCCGTTTAAAGCACCTGCCAGGGCCAAATGTATTACTGGCCAGCGCCCGACAAGACCCCATGAACCCGATGCAACGAACCACAAGCCAATACGCCGATGTGTTCAATACCGAGTCTGTGCTGGCGCTCAGGGACGCCGCGCTGTCTCCCTGGTTAAACGCGCCACTGACACAACCGCACGTCGAACACCACCGCTTTAGCAGCCAGCGGCTGAATAACGAACGCAGGGTCAGCATTGCCTGGCCCAGCCTTGCCGAGGGACAACGTCCTACAGCCATCGCCATTTTCTTCGACGGCCGAGCCCATCAATCCACCATTCCGGCGGCCAATATCGTCCAGAACCTGATCGACGCTGGTGAGATTCCTGCCACTCTGTGCGTGTTTATCAACAACCCCAGTCGGCAGGCACGCAATACCGAGCTGCCAGCCAACGATCACTTCGCTGACATGCTGGCGTTTGAACTGATGCCATGGCTACGGCAAATCACCGGATTGGAGTTTGACGCCGACAACACCCTGCTGGCGGGCGCCAGTTATGGCGGCTTGGCGGCGGTGTTCAGCAGCTGGAAACATCCGGATGTCTTTGGTCTGGCACTGAGTCAATCCGGGTCTTTCTGGTGGCCAGCTGACGGCAAGGAACCCGAGTGGCTGACGCGTCAAATGGCCAACTCAGCAACCGGTACATCACGCTTCTACCTCAATGCCGGACGCTTCGAGACCGGCTTTGCTTCGATCGACATTCTTGAGTCCAATCGCCATTTGCGTACCGTACTGCAGGCCAAAGGCTACGATGTGGTGTATGAAGAGTTTTCGGGCAACCATGATTCGCTGCAATGGCGCAACAACCTCGCCAACGGACTGATGGCATTGCTTGCAACAGATCCAGACCCTGACCCAGAGACATGAAACACCAGCCATAAAAAAACCGGCCGTGCAGTCACTGCATGGCCGGTTTTTTGTGTCTTGTGATCCGGATTGTAAAGAGCAGAACTTACTTCAGCTCAGAGCCTTTCAAACCGTAGAAGACGATGTACAGGTAACAGATGGCCGGTACGATGAAGGAGATTTGCAGACCAATCGAGTCAGCCACCACACCTTGTACCAGCGGCACCAAAGCACCACCCACAATCGCCATACACAGGATGCCGGAACCCTGGGAAGTGTGAGCACCCAGTGCACGAACGCCCAGCGAGAAAATGGTCGGGAACATCACCGAGTTACACAGACCCACCAGCAGGATGGCGAACATCGCCAGCTTGCCAGAGCTGAAGGTGGCCAGCAGGATCATCAGTACCGCTGCCGTGGCGTTGAAGGCCAGAACCTTGGATGGGTTCACCTTGGTCATCACCGCAGAACCGATGAAACGACCGACCATGGCACCGCCCCAGTAGTAAGCAACGTAGTGTGCTGCTTCATGCTCGGCCAGACCGGCAATGTGGCTTTCGCCGAGGAAGTTCACCAGGAAGGAACCAATCGCAACCTCACCACCCACGTACATAAAGATGGCAACGGCACCCAGCACCAGGTGCGGGTACTGCCAGGCAGAATCACGGGAGCCCTTGGCAATATCTGCGGAAGTATCCGTGGTGGCATCGTCAGACAGACGTGGCAGCTTCAGCATGGTGAAAATTGCCGCCAGCACAAACAATGCGCCTGCAATGATCAGATAAGGCACCTTGACGGTTTCGGCTTCGTGTACCGCTTCAGAAACCGCATCGGACGCTTCTGGCACAGCCGCCAGAATCAACAACGCACCAAACGCCGGAGCCACCGTAGTACCCAAGGAGTTGAACGCCTGGGTCAGGTTCAGACGGCTGGAAGCGGTCTTGGCAGAGCCCAGTACGGTTACGTACGGGTTCGCTGATACCTGCAACAGGGTCACGCCGCTGGCCAGTACAAACAACGCCGCCAGGAACAAGCCATACACCTGCATGCTGGCCGCCGGGATAAACAGCAAGGCACCTACGCCCGCAACCACCAGGCCAACCACTGCGCCCATTTTGTAGCCAAGCTGGTGAACCAGTTTGCCGGCAGGAACCGACATCACAAAGTAAGCACCGAAGAAACAGAACTGCACCAACATGGCCTGGGTAAAGGTCAGGTCGAAGACGTTTTTCAGGTGTGGAATCAGAATGTCATTGAGGCTGGTAATAAAGCCCCACATGAAGAACAGAGACGTCAGCGCCACCAGCGCAAAACGGAAATTGCCTTGGCCTTCAGCCGCGCTTGGCTGTGAACCGATACCGGGAGTTGTGCCCATGACGGGGTCCTCTTGCAGCAGTTTTATCGTTATTAACTCGGTTTGGTTTGTCCTTTCACCTTCGCCACACCGCCTCACTCAATCCGGAGTTGGCCTGAAATGTAGCATCGAGCAAAATTGCCGCGCATACTGTCTATTTATGACAACGCTGTCAAACAATAACCGCAACGAGTTTGTAACAAACCCTTGCGCAGCCTCGGGCAGCAAACGGCAAGTGACTGATTTCCATGACTTTGCTGCAGTGTGAGATACTTCGCCTGTAGGGGACATCTATTTAATCCTGCACGGCTCTGCGCGAGTGTTGCCGTTGTTCAGTGCAAGGCGACGGATGCAGCGAAATGACGAGTCCTTTTCAAATTCGTCAACACCGCACTGGGCGGCGGCAACCCGCGCCCTGCGGGGGCTGCCGGATGATCTCGACTCTGTGTCGCCGACTTTTGACTTGACCCGTCAGGCCTGCAAGTAGGCTTCGTGATTCGAAACCACCCGGTAGCCCAGAGTGAGCACCGGATTAAATAGATGTCCCCTGTAACAAAGACAGACCAACGACAATAACGACCGACACACCTGAAGAGACTCTGCTGTGGCCAATCCGACCATTGATAACGTAGCCCAACTGGCGGGCGTATCCATCAAGACCGTATCCCGGGTGGTCAATCAGGAACCCAACGTCAAACAGCAGACCCGCGACAAGGTGCAGGCGGCCATTGACGAACTGGGCTACAAACCCAACCTGTCGGCCCGCAGTCTGGCCAGCAAACGCTCGTATCTGGTCAGCCTGTTGTACGATAACTTTCTGGCTGCCTCTGCCTACGTGGTGAATTTGCAGTGCGGCGTGATCGAACGTTGCCGACAGGAAGGCTACGAACTGCTGATTCACCCGCTGAACTATCAGGCGCCCAACCTGATTGAAGAAATCGAACGTTTTATCAATGCCTCTGGCATCGACGGTCTGATGCTGACACCGCCGCTGTCCGACGACCCCAAACTGATCGATGCCCTGAAAACCCTTGGCAAACCCTTCGTTCGCATCTCGCCGGCTACTTGTAATGGAGATGCCTCCTGCGTCTACACCGACGACCGTCAGGTCGCCGACGAAATGACCCAACACCTGATCGATCAGGGACACCGCCAGATTGCCTTTATTGCCGGTCGACCGGACCACCTGGCGGTGGGCCAGCGTCAGCTGGGCTATGAAGATGCCATGCACAGAAACGGCCTGACCCCGAGCACTTGTCAGGGCTACAGCTCGTTTGAAACCGGTGCCGAATGCGCCCGCCAGCTGCTGCAAGCAGCCCAGCGTCCAACCGCCATTTTTGCGGGCAACGACGAAATGGCCACCGGTGCCATCAGCACCGCCCATGAAATGGGCATTGCCATTCCCGCCCAGCTTTCTGTTGCCGGCTTTGACGACAACGACCTCGCCACCCACTGCTGGCCTGCCATGACCACGGTGCGTCAGCCGGTAGCCGAAATGGCCGCCGCCGCCGCCGATATTCTGTTGCAGAGCCTGAAAACCAAACAGCCGCCGGTGCAGCAGCTGCAACTGCAATCCAGCGTGGTGGTGCGACAGTCGACCGCTGCGATCAGCGAGCCTGCTTGACCTTATAGCCACTGCAAGGTTTATCGTTGTCTCTATCTGATAGATAAATACACGCTGTGATACCAGCACGTACGCAAAAACAGCGCAGAAGCACCGACGTGACCCGATAGATAGCTATTGAGAAAATTTCCCATTCTGGTCACACTGGCGCGCTGCCAAGGCAATCTCATCAAAGGCTGAACAACACACCGGTTATGAATACCTTCCATCGCTTGCGCACACTTCTGACTGTCGGCCTGATGCTCTTCATCACGCTGGGTCAGTCCGTGGCTGCCAGCATGGAATCGGTCAGCCTGCTAAGCAACGCTGGCGATCATCACCATAGCCAAGTCACCGCTGCACTGACGGTCGATCCGTCGGATGCAAGCCTTTCCGTTACACCAGAAGCCTCAGCCGCTCACCCGGAAGCCTCAGCCGAGGCTTGCGACAACTGCTGTCACTGCCACGGCTCCCACGTATTTTCCCTGACCTCGCTGCCCGAGTTGCTGGCCAATGGCCGCTATTCGTCGCCACTTGCCCGCTTGCAGCAGGCTCCAATCGGTCAGCCGACCACCTTGTTCCGCCCTCCCCGCCTGTTGAGTTAACGACCCGATTTCACACCCCATTGGCCAGCCAACGCTGCGCCGGGGCGATATTCGTTAATCACAGGAAAACCCATGAAACCCGATTTTCATCAGGCACCGTCATGCCTGCGTGCTGGTCAGGTCCTGGCGTTGTCAGTGCTGTCTGTACTGACGGCCACAGCCAGCCTGAACAGCCATGCAGAGTCTGAGCAAAACCAGACCAGACAACCGCAGAACAGACAGGCTCAAGCCGAGACCAGTCAGGTCCAGACCAGCCACCTGAACAGTGCGGCCAAACCACAAACGTCACCGCTGACACTGCAACAGGCCAGTCAGCTGATGCTGCAAGGCAACCCCGAGCTGGAAGTATTCCAGTGGCGTCAGCAGGCCAATAAGGCCGCCCGCCAACAGGCTGCACTGGCACCTGCCATGTCGCTGGAGCTGGCCGCCGACAACCTCACCGGTACCGGCGAATACACCGACACCAGCGAAACCGAACTGGCCATTGGCCTGTCCTCAATGCTGGAGCTGGGCCAACAACGCCAACGCCGCATTGCCACCGTGGATGCCCGCCAACAGCAATGGGCCTTGCAACAACAAGAGCGCCAACTGGCATTACTGGGCCAGCTGACCCGTCAGTTTGCCGAAGCACTGGCGCAGCAGCAGCAACTGCAACTGGCAACCCGCCAACAGCAGCAAGCCGCAGACAGCCTGGCCATGATTCAACGCAAGCACTCCCAGGGTGCGGTTGCCGAGGCCGATGTATTGCAGGCCGAGGCCGAACTCGTGCGCTTGAAGCTGGCTGCTGATTTGGCCCAACGGCAGTTGTGGCAAGCCCGCTATCAGGTGTTCAGTCTGGTTTATCCAAGCCGCCCTGCCAGCCAGATTCAGCCGCTGGCAGAGTCCACCGACAGTCCGCTGCAAGGGCAACTGGTAGCCGTCGAAACATCCAACAATGCATCTGCTAGCGGCAGCCAATGGCAAACGCTGCTGCAACAGTGGCAGCAGTCACCCGCCGCACTGCTGATGCAACAACAACAACGTGTGCAACAGGCCCGTATTGATGAAACCCGCGCCAGCGCCGACAGCGCCATTGGCTGGAATATGGGGGCCACGCACTTTAACGCGACAGGGGATGTCGCATTCAGCCTCGGGGTTAGTGTTCCGCTGGGTAGCCGAAGCCGCAACATCGGCCAATTGCAGCAACAGCAAGCTGAGTTGGGTGCCCTGCACAGCCAGCAACAAACCGCAGCCCAACAGCAACAGCAGGCCCTTTATCAGGCGTGGCAAGGCTATCTCAGCGCCCAGCTAGGCTGGCAGCAATACCAGCAAGGCGTTATTCCGCGTCTGCAACAGGCACTGAATGACATCCGCGCCGGCTACCAACAAGGTCGCTACGACTACAGCGCCTGGCAGCAAGCGCAACAAAGCCTGTTCGACGCCCAACAACAACGCATTGCCCATGCGCTGGATCTGGCCATTGCCCGCAGCTGGCTGGAGCAGCTGACCGCAGCGCCCTTCGAGATATCCAGCAACGCTCTCCCTTCGTCCGCCATTCGCCAAACACACACGGGAACCCAACCATGAATACTGTACAGAAATTGCCTTTGCAGCTTGGCTGGCTGGCCAGCGCCACCCTGTTTGGCTGCCTGACGATCGCCATGCCATCTGTGGCCGCCACCAATTTGCAAGCCACGGACGACCATGGCCACAGTCATGCCAGCGAGCATGACCACGACGATCACGAAGAGGATCACGAAGAGGGTCACGAAGAGGGTCACGAAGAGGGTCACGAAGAGGGTCACGAAGAGGGTCACGAAGAGGGTCACGAAGAGGGTCATCAGGAAGAGCACGACCACGATGATCATGCTGATGAGCATGATGAAGAAGCGGATCACGAACACTCAGGTCATGAAGAAGAAGGCCACGAAGAAGACGGCCATGAGGAACATGAACACGCTGAAGAACACAGCGACAGCACCCGTATCAACGCCGATATGGCCGCCGCTTCCGGCATAGTCATCGCCACCGCTGGGCCGGGCGAAACCGGCACCCGGGTATCCGGTTACGGTCGCGTTGTGATGCCACACCACCAGCAAGCCCATGTGGTAGCCCGCTTCCCCGGCCTGATTACCCGCATGGCCGTCGCCACCGGCGACCAGGTCAAACGCGGTGACGTGCTGGCGGTCGTCGAAGCCAACCAAAGCCTGCAACGCTACTCCATCACCAGCCCAATCGACGGCGTGGTGCAGCAGCGACTGGCCAGCAGTGGCGAATTCGCCAACGACCAGCCCTTGTTCGAAATCCAGAACAGCGATCAGCTGTGGGTGGAAATTCCGGTATTTCCGGCCCAACGTGGACAGGTAATGCCCGGACAAACCGTATCGCTGTCACGCCCCTCTGGCGCAGCAGCCCAAACCCCGGCAGAGTTCAATGGCAAAGCTAATGGCGCAGTTAGCGGTAAAGTCGAGTCCATCTTGCCAAACAGCAACGGTGCCCCTTGGGCCATTGCCCGCATCGTTGTGAATAACCGCGAACTGCTTGCCAGCCAGCAATTACTGCCCGGCGAATTGCTCAACAGCGAGATTCTGGTGAGCAGCGAACAAGCCGCCGTGGTCATCGACCAACAAGCCCTGCAAACCCTCGAAGGCAACGCCGTGGTATTTGTGCAAAACGGCGATGAATACCAGGCCCGCCCGGTGCGCATTGGCCGCAGCCTGCATGGTCAGCTGGAAGTGCTGGACGGCCTGCAAGCCGGTGAGCGCTACGTGGTGAACAACAGCTTCCTGATCAAGGCAGACATCGGCAAAGCCGGTGCCGCCCACGAACACTGAGGCCATCACCATGATTGAAAGCATTCTTCATTTTTCAATACAACGCCGCTGGCTGGTGCTTAGCCTGATGCTGCTGGTGATCGGAGCCGGCATCTGGAGCTACCAGAAGCTGCCGATTGACGCCGTCCCCGACATCACCAATGTGCAGGTGCAAATCAATACCGAAGCCCCCGGCTATTCACCGTTGGAAGCCGAGCAACGCATTACCTTCCCGATCGAGACCGCGCTGTATGGCCTGCCAAACCTCGACCACACCCGTTCGATTTCCCGCTATGGGCTGTCGCAAGTCACCGTTGTCTTCGAAGAAGGCACCGACCTGTACTTTGCCCGCAATCTGATCAGCAACCAGCTGGCCAGTATCCAGTCGGAACTGCCCGAAGGGCTGCAACCGGAAATGGGCCCGGTATCCACCGGACTGGGGGAAATCTTCACCTATACCGTCGCGGCTGCCGAAGGGTATGAACAGCAGTACACGCCGACCGCGTTGCGGGAATTACAGGACTGGGTGATCAAACCGCAGCTGGCACAGGTGCCGGGCGTGGTGGAAATCAACACCATGGGGGGCTTCGACAAGCAGTTTCACGTCACCCCGGACCCGGCCAAGCTGCTGGCCTTTGGCATCAGTTTGCCGGAGCTGGGCGAAGCCTTGCGCCGCAACAACAGCAATCAGGGTGCGGGCTACATTGAACGCCACGGCGAACAATTACTGGTGCGCTCTCCCGGCCAGCTGAGCGGCATCGACGACATCGCCGAGCTGGTGATTGGTCTGCGCGATGGCGTGCCGGTGAAAGTCAGCGACGTTGCCGAGGTGGTGATTGGCAAGGCCCTGCGCACCGGTGCGGCCACCCGCGATGGCCGCGAAACCGTGATGGGCACCGCCATGATGCTGGTGGGGGAAACCCCGAAAACCGTCGCCAATGCCTTGGCCGAAAAACTCGCCAGCATTCAAACCAGTCTGCCCGAAGGCGTGGTGGTCGAAGCGGTTTACAACCGCACCACACTGGTGGAAAAAACCATCCAGACGGTGCAGAAAAACCTGCTGGAAGGGGCGCTGCTGGTCATCGTGGTGCTGTTCCTGCTGCTGGGCAATATTCGTGCGGCACTGATTACTGCCGCCGTTATTCCCCTTTCGATGCTGGCAACCGTCACCGGCATGGTGCAATTTGGTGTGTCCGCCAACCTGATGAGCCTGGGGGCGCTGGATTTTGGCCTGATCGTCGACGGCGCGGTGATCATTGTTGAAAACTGCATCCGCCGTCTGGCCGAAGCCCAACACGCCAGTGCTCACATAAATGGCAAAGATGGCAGCTACCGCTTGCCACTCAAAGAACGCCTGCAACTGGTGTACGAAGCCACCAGCGAGGTCATTCGCCCCAGCCTGTTTGGTGTTGCCATTATTACCGTGGTGTACCTGCCGATTTTTTCGCTTACCGGCGTCGAAGGCAAAATGTTCCACCCAATGGCCGCGACCGTCGTCATGGCCTTGCTGGCCGCCATGGTGTTCTCGTTAACCCTGGTGCCCGCGGCCGTCGCCTTGTTGATGAACGGCAAGGTCAGCGAGAAAGAAAGCCCGGCCATCAAGGTCAGCAAGTCGCTCTATCGGCCGTTACTGCAACTGGCGCTGCGCGCCCGTTGGCTGGTGGTATCGGTGGCTGCTCTGCTGGTGGCTGGCTCGCTGTGGTTACTGACCACGTTGGGATCGGAATTTATCCCACAGCTGGATGAAGGCGATATTGCCCTGCACGCCATGCGCATTCCCGGCACCGGACTGGAGCAGTCGGTTGCCATGCAGGAGCAACTGGAGCAACGGCTGCAGCTGTTCCCGCAGGTCGACAAGGTGTTCGCCAAAATCGGCACTCCGGAAGTCGCCACCGACCCCATGCCACCCAACGTGGCGGATAATTTTGTGATTCTGAAGCCACGCGACCAATGGCCTGACCCCAAGCTGCCGAAAGCCGAACTGGTGGCAGCCATGGAAGCCGCCGCCAAGGAAATTCCGGGCAATAACTACGAGTTTACCCAGCCCATTCAAATGCGCTTTAACGAGCTGATTTCCGGTGTCCGTGCGGACCTTGGCATCAAACTCTACGGCGACGACCTCGACACCCTCAATGCCAACGCCAACCGTATTCTGGCGGTGGTTCAGGCCATTGATGGTGCTGCCGATGCCCGCGTTGAACAGGTCACCGGCTTGCCCATGTTGTCGGTCATCCCCGACCGTGCGGCACTGGCCCGTTACGGCCTGACGCTGGAACAAGTGCAGCAACTGGTGGCCACCGCCGTCGGTGGCGAATCTGCCGGGCTGATCTACCAGGGCGACCGCCGCTTCCAGCTGGTGGTACGACTGCCAGAACCACTGCGACGAGACCTCGACGCCCTCAGCCAGCTGCCAGTGCCACTGGACCCGGCGCTGACCGAGCAATGGCACACGTCAGCCAATAGCCGCAGCAATGACAACCGAACGTCGCAAACGCAGCAGAGCTGGATTCCACTGGCCGAAGTAGCACGGCTCGAAATCAAACCCGCGCCAGCCCAGATCAGCCGTGAGAACGGCAAGCGCCGCATCGTGGTATCGGTGAATGTGCGCAGCCGCGACCTCGGCAGTTTTGTCGAAGAAGCCCAGCAACGCATTGCCAGCGAAGTGCAACTGCCGAGCGGCTACTGGCTCGACTACGGCGGCACCTTTGAACAGCTGCAATCTGCCAGCCAGCGGCTGTCGATTGTGGTGCCCGTTACCTTGCTGCTGATTCTGGGCTTGTTGATCACCGCCTTTGGCTCGGTGCGCGACTCGTTGATTATCTTCAGCGGGGTGCCGCTAGCTTTGACCGGTGGCGTGTTGGCCCTGTGGCTGCGCGATATGCCGCTGTCGATCACCGCTGGCGTTGGCTTTATTGCCCTGTCCGGCGTGGCGGTATTGAACGGTCTGGTGATGATCGCCTTTATCCGCGAGCTGTGGCAGCAAACCGGTGACCTGCGCCATGCGGTGGTGGAAGGGGCGCTGATTCGTCTACGGCCGGTACTGATGACCGCACTGGTTGCCAGCCTCGGCTTCGTACCGATGGCTCTGAACGTCGGCACCGGTGCCGAAATCCAGCGGCCACTGGCCACCGTGGTGATTGGCGGCATCGTGTCATCGACCCTGTTGACGCTGCTGGTGCTGCCGGTGCTGTACGAATGGCTGCACGGCAAACGGTCAGGTTCTGGCTCGGCCTGATCACCACTCCGCCGCATCGTAAAAATGGCCGCTAACCGCGGCCATTTTTACGGCACTTGTCGGCACAAACCGCTGTTCAGGAAGAACACAGACACACCACCGAAGTGGCAGCACTTTCTGACAGTTGACAGTCATGCCGCACCCCCTATGATGACGACTTCTTCTTAGTCAAAGGACACCGCCTTGAACGAGGTTCCCTTAAGTGTGCTATTCGGCATACTCGTGGTACTGATCATCTTTTCAGGATTCTTCTCCAGCTCTGAAACCGGCATGATGTCGTTGAACCGTTACCGGCTCCGCCATCTGGCCAAGAACGACCATCAGGGCGCCAAACGAGCTTCCAAGCTGCTCGACAAGCCAGATCGCCTGATCGGCACCATTCTTACCGGCAACAACCTGGTGAACTTCGCAGCGGCTGCCCTGGCAACCATCATCAGCCAGCGCCTGTGGCCTGATAACCCGGACCTGGCGGTGTTTGTGAACACCATTCTGTTCACCCTGGTGGTGTTGATCTTTGCCGAACTGACGCCAAAAACTCTGGCTGCCATTGCACCGGAAAAAATCGCCTTCCCGGCGTCGCGTATTCTGTTGGGTCTGCAGTGGGCCTTGCACCCGTTTGTCTGGTTTGTGAACACCATTGCCAATGGCATTCTCAAGCTGTTCAAAATGGACGTGAACAACGCCAATTCAGACCACCTCAGCACCGAAGAGCTGCGTACCGTGGTACGTGAAGCCGGTACCATGATTCCAAAGCGCCACCAGCACATGCTGTTGAGCATTCTGGATCTGGAAAAGATGACTGTGAACGACATCATGGTGCCGAAGAACGAAGTATTCGGTATCGACCTTGATGACGATCTGCCTGACCTGATTGAGCAGCTGCGTACTGCCCAGCACACTCGTGTGCCGATTTACCGTGGCAACCTCAACAACATCATTGGTGTATTGCATGCCCGCTCTCTGGCCCGTGTATTAAGCCGCGAGAGCTTTTCCAAGAAAGACATTGAGGACGCGACCCGCGAGCCTTACTTCATTCCGGAAAGCACGCCGCTGCACACCCAGCTGTTCAACTTCCAGAAAAACCAGCGTCGTATTGCGCTGGTGGTGGATGAATACGGGGATGTTCAAGGTGTTTGTACGCTGGAAGACATTCTCGAGGAAATCGTCGGCGAATTTACCACCGACGTAGTCGCCGCCACGACGCCGGATGTTCACCCGCAGGAAGACGGCAGCTACATTGTCGACGGCACCGCCTACATTCGTGATGTGAACAAGTCTATGAGCTGGGAATTGCCAACCGATGGCCCTAAAACCATCAGTGGTTTGATTGTAGAAAGCATCGAACACATTCCCGAAGCGCCGGTGTGCTTGCGCATCGACAAGTACCGTTTCGAGATTCTGGAAATCCGCGACAACATGGTGAAAGCCGTGCGCGTAACACTGGATTCCAAGCGCAAACAGCAGGACTGATCCTGTCATCTGACTGAGTCACCAGCACACTCCGGAGGCCCCGTATGATCACCCGTTTACCACGATGGGCAGAATGCGGGGCTTTTTTGTTGGCTTTCATTGCCGGCTACATCAACGTGGTAGGGCTGCTGGGCTTCGACCATCAATCCATATCCCACTTATCCGGCACCGCCAGCCAGTTGGCCAGCAGCATCAGTGAGGCACAACCACACGGTTGGCATTTACTGGGCGTGCTGCTGAGCTTTCTGGTCGGCGCAGTGATTTCCGGTGCGGTACTGGGCAGCAGCGCCTTGCAGCCCGGTAAACCCTATGAATTGTTGCTACTGCTGGAAGGCGGGTTACTGCTGCTGTCGATCTGGCTGTTGCAGCAGCAATCGGGCTGGGGGCATTTCAGCGCATCGATGGCCTGTGGTTTGCAAAATGCTCTGGCCACCACTTTCAGCGGTGCCATCGTCCGCACGACCCATGTAACCGGCATCGTCACCGACCTGGGCATTATGCTGGGCCACTGGTTCCGCAGCGGCCAACTGGACAAGCGTAAGACACGGTTGTTTGTACTGATTCTGGCAGGCTTTATCAGCGGCGGTATTCTGGCCACCCGGCTGTTTGATCACTGGCAATTCTATGCCTTGTTGGTTCCGGCCAGCCTCTGTTTATTGGCTGCACTGGTGTATCGCTTTTCTCTTAAAAAGGCTTGAGTCGGGAGTCGGGAGTCGGGAGTAAATCAGGAAGGCCCCAGCAAGGAACGGCCATCGCGGTAACGCAGCAAGGCAATAAACGCAAAGCCCGGAATATTCATCAGAATGCCGTACATCAGCGGAATCATCGCCAGTTCCGGGCGTTGCAGAAACGCCATCGCCACCAGAATCGCCGTGCCCGCGTTCTGAATACCCACTTCAACGGCAATGGTTCGGCTGTCCGCCGACGAGCAACCAAACTGGCGTGCCATGGTCAGGCCACTGACAAATGCGAACACCGATAGCAACATCACCGCCAGTCCCTTGATCGAAAACAAATCGGCCATGATCGGCAAATGCGTTCCCATCAAAGCAAGCACCAGCAACATCATAACGATGGTTGACAAGCGCTTGCAGGGTTGCTCAATCCGGTTCGCCAACGACGTCGCCCAGTGACGAATCGCCATCCCCACCACCACCGGCACCGCCGTGACCACCAGCAACTGCTTGATGGTTAACGCCAACGGAAAATCAAACGCCGCCAGCGTATCGCCAGATGCATTCAGATAGCTGACAAACATCAGTGGCAGCGTGAACGGCACTAACAAACTGGTGACCGCCGTCAGCGCAATGCTGAGTGCAACGTTGCCGCCCGCCAGATAGCTGAACAGGTTCGAAGTCGCACCGCCCGGGCACAACGACAGTAAAAACAGCCCCGCCGCCACAGGGCCATCCAGCCCCAGGGCAATAATCAGAATCAGCGCCAGACTGGGTAAAAACACCATCTGGGCACCAAAGCCCAGCAACATGGCCTGCGGCGAGCGCAGGATTTCCCGGAAATGCACCAGCCGCAATCCAAGACCCATGGCAAACATAATAAATGCCAGCACAATCGGCAGTACTACCTGAGACAACGCTTCCTGCATCGCTAATCTCCTCAACCAACGGCTCAGGAACCCTCCTGAACCAACAACAAACCCGACGTTATCGGCTGACAATACAACACCTGAAGGGCAGCATCTGTGCTGCACGTCCGCGACGATTCATCAACGCCCTGTTATCCAGAGCGGACACCGAGTTACTCATACCGCCATTAAGGCTCTATTATCGACCAAAAAATCCTATTTGTCCGCCCGACTAAAGCCGAGCCGAGCCGACCCATACAACATCAACCCAAACCAATGAATGGCAAGCCATGCAGCACACGTCATGGAAAACGTCATACAAATCGGCCATGCTCCAAGCGGACAATCCGCACAGGGAGCAAGGACAACATGGTGAATTACTGGCTGTTGGCGATTCGCCCCAGAACCATTCCTGCATCGGTTGGCCCCGTATTGCTGGGCACCGCACTGGCCTCGCAAACCTCAAGCATTCAATGGCACCTGTTTCTGCTTGCCATGGCCTGCGCCGTGCTACTGCAAATTGCCGTCAATCTGGCCAACGACCTGTTCGATGGTCTGGCGGGGATCGATACCGCCGAACGACTGGGGCCCGCTCGCATGGTCAGCTCCGGGTTTATTTCAGCCTCTGCTATGTCGGCCGCATTGGCGCTGTTTACCCTGGCAGCCATGGCCGCTGGACTGATGCTGGCCGCCATGACCGACTGGGCATTGTTGTGGTTCGGGCTCGCCTGCATCGCTGCCGTATTTGCCTACAGCGCAGGGCCTTTACCATTGGCCTCCGCCGGCCTTGGCGAAGTAGCAGTGCTGGTGTTTTTCGGCTGGGTCGCGGTGATGGGCAGCTATTGGCTGCAAACCGGTGAGTTAACACCCACTTCGTTTCTGTATGGCAGCAGCGCTGGGCTGTTCAGCGTGGCGATTCTGCTGGTGAATAACCTCAGGGACATCCCCACCGACCAACATACGGGCAAACACACACTCGCGGTTCGGCTGGGTGCAGACCGCACCGTGCGGCTGTATCAGGCCAGTTTGATATTGGCACTGCTGATTCATGTGCTGGTCAGCCTGCCCAATTTGCTGCTGGCCATTTTGCCGCCACTGCTACTGACCAAAGCCATCACCGGCTTGTCAAAAGACATCGGCCATACCCGTGGGCGAGCACTCAACCCCATGCTCGGGCGCACCGCCCAAACCGGGCTGATGTACTGCGTGGTCACCTCGCTGTTACTGATTCCCTGGAACTGACTTTTATTTCGTCATTTTCACGCTTTTCAAAGCCCTTGATGCCGTCCCACTGGATGAAGGCCGCAGCCGAACCCGCTACAATACCGCCCTTTGATTTTTCCACGATATTGAATCGCAACGAATCGGTAGCAACATGACAAACAGCCAACGCAAGATCCTGGTCACCAGCGCGCTCCCATACGCCAACGGCTCCATCCACCTGGGCCACCTGCTGGAATACATTCAGACCGACATCTGGGTACGTTTCCAGAAATCTCGCGGCCACATGTGCACCTACGTTTGCGCCGATGACGCTCACGGCACCGCCATCATGCTGCGCGCTGAAAAAGAAGGCCGCTCTCCGGAAGAGCAGATCGCTGCGGTAAAAGCCGAGCACGAAGCCGACTTCGCTGCCTTCCAGATTGGTTTTGACAACTTCCACAGCACCCACTGTGAAGAAAACCGCGAGCTGTCGTCGCTGATCTACACCCGCCTGCGCGACAAGGGCCACATTGCCGTGCGCTCCATCAAACAGGCGTTTGACCCGGAAAAGGAAATCTTCCTGGCCGACCGATACATCAAGGGCGACTGCCCGAAATGTTCAGCACCGGACCAGTACGGCGACAACTGTGAAGCCTGTGGTGCCACCTATACCCCGGCCGAGCTGAAAAACCCCTACTCCACTATTTCCGGCGCCACCCCAATTGAAAAAGAGTCCGAGCACTACTTCTTCAAACTGCAGGATTTCGACGCCTTCCTGAAAGACTGGACCCGCTCTGGCACCCTGCAGACTGAAATTGCCAACAAGCTGTCCGAATGGCTGGACGCTGGCCTGCAGGAATGGGATATCTCCCGTGACGCGCCGTACTTTGGTTTTGAAATCCCGGGTGCCCCAGGCAAATACTTCTACGTATGGCTGGATGCACCAATCGGTTACATGGCTTCCTTCAAGAACCTGTGTGACTCCGACAAGGGTCAGGCCGCAGGTCTGAACTTCGACGACTATTGGAAAGTGGGCTCCGACGCCGAGCTGTACCACTTCATCGGTAAGGACATCGTTAACTTCCACGCGCTGTTCTGGCCTGCGATGCTGAGCGCCTCCGAGTTCCGCACCCCAACCGCAGTAAACGCTCACGGCTTTGTGACCGTGAACGGCGCCAAGATGTCCAAGTCCCGCGGTACTTTCATCAAAGCCCGCACCTACCTGAACCACCTGAACCCGACTTACCTGCGTTACTACTTCGCCGCCAAGCTGGGCTCCAGCGTGGACGACTTTGATTTGAACCTCGAAGACTTCGTTCAGCGCGCCAATACTGATTTGGTGAACAAACTGGTGAACATCGCCAGCCGTACCGCTAACTTCGTCTTCAAGGCTGGCGGCAAGCTGAGCGACAACTGCGTTGAAGAAGCTATGGTGCAGGACTTCATCAATGCCGGTGACCAGATCGCCGCGCACTACGAAGCCCGCGAATTCGGCAAAGCCATGAAAGACATCATGGCGCTGGCCGACCGCGCCAACGAATACATTCAGGAAAAAGCCCCTTGGGCCATGAACAAGGAAGAAGGCCGCCAGCAGGAAGTGATCGACGTTTGCTCTGTTGCCATCAACCTGTTCCGCCAGCTGATCACCTACCTGGCACCGGTACTGCCGGAAATCGCCGAAAAAACCGCTGACTTCCTGAACCTCGACGACATGAACTGGGATTCCCGCAGCAACATCCTGCTGGGCCACGAAATCAACAAGTTCAAGCCAATGCTGGCCCGCGCCGAAATGGACAAGGTGACCGCCATTCTGGAAGAAACCAAGGCTGAGCTGGCGATCGAAAACGGCGAGAAGCCTGCTGTTGCCGCTGCGGATTCAAAGCAGAGCAAAAAAGAAGAGAAAAAGAAGAAGTCGAAAGGTCCCGAACTGCGTGAAGACGGCAATGAAGTGATCGCCGACACCATCGAATTCCCTGACTTCGCCAAAGTCGACCTGCGCGTTGCCCGCATCGTCAAGGCCGACCACGTAGAAGGCGCCGACAAACTGCTGCAACTGACCCTCGACATCGGCAACGGCGAAACCCGTAACGTCTTCTCCGGCATCAAAGCCGCCTACCAGCCAGAAGACCTGGAAGGCAAACTGACCATCATGGTTGCCAACCTGGCACCACGTAAAATGAAGTTTGGCCTCTCCGAAGGCATGGTACTGGCCGCAGGCCCTGGTGGCTCCGAAATCTACCTGCTGGAACCAAACGACGGTGCACAGCCGGGAATGCGGGTGATGTAAGTCGTTTTATTTGAACGTTGTGGTGTATTGCGCCTCAGGCCAATACACCCTACGTTTAATACACGATGCACCCTAACCGTAGGATGTAATAGCGGAACGCGTATTACATCAAAACCTCTCAATGTATTGCGCCTCAGGCTAATACACCCTACGTTTAATACACGATACACCATGACCGTAGGATGTAATAACGGAATGCGTATTACATCAAAACCGCTCAATGTATTACGCCTTCGGCTAATACATCCTACCCCGACCTATCAATCCCGATACGGCAATAAATCCGCATTCACGGCATTCGCCCAATCACTGGGTATATTCCACGTTCAACACACCGGTGAAATGTTGAATACGGCCAATCCTGTACTCGCTGTACCAAGCCGTGTTTTAACGGGTTGATATGGATGTAATCCATATGATTATTGAAATCCTGTTCATCTCGAATGGCGTGTTCCCAATACCTGTGTTGCCAGATTCCACGTTCACCACGACGTAAACGTACTTCATCAACGGCTTCGGCTTTAGGAATGGCTTTGGAAAACCGACTTTTGATCAGCCTCCAGCGCAAGGCGTAGTCGCTATCGCCTTCGGGCAGGCTAATCAGACAGTGAAAGTGATCAGGCAAAACAGCCCAACCACGGATCTGAAACCGGTGCTTCTGCTGCACTGCTCGAACCGCTTCCCTCAGCTCATCGATGTGGCGAACCAACAGGTCATTGCCATGACGGTTACGGAGTACGTGGGTGAAGAACCAGTAACCGCCCGGTTGCCAGTGGCGCTGATAGTTGACCATTGAGATTCCCTTCTCAAAGCACGCATCGCTTCTATTAACGCACTATTTATCTAATGCACTATTAATCCAGCCCGGATCTTCTGAGACATCCTGCATCGATTCAGACACTGTCCTGCCCAGTCATAACCTCGCCCTATCACCCGCTGCACAAAAAACAATCGCTGTGTTTCCGGCCTGAACCTACTATCGATAGCCGTGTCCAGAGTTCGTTAACCAATAACAACCAGCAAACTACTGTCCGAGGATGTGCCATGGAACGCGATCATATCGATCCGAAGATTTATGAGTTGTACGACGAGTATTGCCACAGCGGTATGAGCCGCCGGGATTTTCTGGCCAAGGCTGCGGTGGTAACAGCAGGTGGTGTGGCGATGGCGCAGGCGCTGCTGCCAAATTACGCCAATGCCGAGGAGGTGTTGTTCACCGATGATCGTATCAAAGCCAGTTACGTTGAGTACGATTCTCCCGGTGGTACGTCCGGCAAGATGCGTGGTTATCTGGTGAAGCCAGAGGGTAAGGGGCCATTTCCGGCGGTGTTGGTGGTGCATGAAAACCGTGGTTTAAACCCGTACATCAAGGATGTTGCTCGTCGGGCTGCGGTGGAAGGTTTTATTGCTCTGGCGCCGGATGGTTTGTTTCCGGTCGGCGGCTATCCCGGCAATGATGACGAAGGCAAGGTGATGCAGGCCAATTTGGACCCAGCCAGGCTGTACACCGATATGCTGAACAGTGCCAAATTCATCAAGCAGCATGAGCTGTCTACCGGCAAGCTCGGCGCCACGGGCTTTTGCTATGGCGGTGGTGTGGTGAACCAGTTGGCAGTGGATATGGGAACCGGCCTGAACGCAGGCGTGCCGTTTTATGGCCGTGCGCCATCGTTGAGTGACGTCGTGGCCATCAAGGCTCCCTTGATGGTGCAATACGCCGAGGAAGACCCACGCATTAATGCCATGAAGCCGGACTACGAGGCCGCGCTAACCAAGGCCAAGGCGGAGTTCGTGATGCATATGTATCCCGGCACCCGTCACGGCTTCCACAATTATTCCACGCCCCGTTACGACAAGGAGCAGGCGAAGATTGCCTGGCAGCGTACAGTGGGCTTTTTCAAGGAAAAGCTGGCTTGAGGCCATCGGCGGCTGATAAAGCAGGCGGCTGATAAAGCAGGCGGCTGGTAAAGCAGGCGGCTGGTAAAGCAGGCGGCTGGTAAAGCAACGGATCAAACATCTGGCTATCCGGGTGTTTGGTTTCAAGCTTCTGTCACCTTAACCTCTGGCACCTAAACTTCTGGCATCTAAACCCCTATTACCCGGGCCTCTGGCGCCTAATCTTCCACCTCAAATCGCACCCGCTTACCATCCGCCTGGTGCACAATCGCCTGAACGTCTTCGATGTTATCCGCCAGTACCAGATCCCCTACTCCACTGTGGTTGTGCAGTACCCGGCTTTCGCGACCATTGGGGTGACGGCGTTCAATTTTCATATCACGGCGTCGGGTGAGGAAGTTCAGCGGGGACTTGCTGCCAAAAATCATCAGGTTAATACGGTCGAACCAGGACAGCAGTTTGTGGGGAAATTCGTTTTTCAAACCGCTGCAGGTGATCTGCAAAATGCGCGGGCTGTGTTTGCGGAAGCGCAAGGTGATGTCGTAGGCAAAGGAGTAATGCACATCCCCCGACAAAATGATGAACTGTGGTGGGGTTTTCTTGTGGCGGAAGATGTTCAGCATCACGTTGGCCGCACCCGGATGGGCCATCCAGTTTTCGGCGTCCACCATCAGCGGCTTGCCTACGAAGGTAAATATCCGCTGAATCACTTCGATCAGCTTTACGCCAAAGATAGGGGCTGGTGATACCAGAATCACCGCTGGCTGGTTGATCAGCTCTTGCTGCAGTTCGCTCAGGCTTTCCCAGTCCATCAGGCCCGAGGGCTTGTTGGCGCTGGATTCTGAGCGCCACCGATGGGTGCGGGTGTCCATCACCACCAGTTTAGGGGTGGTCTCCAGATGGTAGTGCCATTCGTCAAACTCCAGCACCCGATCGACCAGTTCATCGTGCTGCTGAATGCCTTGCGGCCCAAACCAGTCACGGACCTCGTCCGCCAACTGGCGATATTTCTGCGGCTGATTGCCCCAGCCCTGACACAGCCAATACGCGATCAGAGCATTGCCGATGATGCGGCGGGAAAAGTCGTTGTTGTAGGCGGCCTCTTCCCAGCCACGGGTAAGATTCCAGTCGTCGGTGACGTCGTGGTCATCAAACATCATGTAACTGGGGATATGCGCCAGTAAGCGCCGCACCTTACCAAGGCCACGACTGAAACCCTCGATGATCGGCTTCTCGCGGTCATAGCGGGCTAAATGTTGCGCCGGAATACGCTGCCGTCCGGTGTCCAGATCGACCCACTGCCATGGCGTGTCGGACCACACCAGCAAGTACATGGCCATCACTTCCGCGAACGACACCAGATGGTTATGAGCGCCATCGGCGGTAAAGATGGGTTTACGGCCGCCCCGAAACACCATTTTTTCGACCTTTTCGTCGACTTCGGGCAGCAGGTGTTCGCGGCCGTAATAACAGTTGGGATGTTCAATCAGGTCTTTCAGATTGGTGGCTTCGGTGCCTTTCCAGTCTTCGTCGTAGAGGCCCAACGCCTCAATCACCTGGTGAATCGCCACCAACATTGGGCCAGCCACATCATCGGCGTATATCTGATCGCCGTGCATCATCATCAGGGACGGCCGGCTATCCGGCTCCAGCAAGCTTTGCTGAACCTGCACATCAGCCTGAATCAGGGCGTCGTCATTGGGGTAATGAGGTTTGCGGCAAGAACCGTGCAGCATGCGCTTGATCGCAGGCTTCACCATAAATACCGGTAGCCGCTGACCGTCGTAACACAGAGGCAAGCCGGCCAGTAACGAGGCATTTTGCTGATCCAGCAGGTCGTAGCACAGTGATGTATCCACAGGTAAGTCAGCACTGACTTCCAGCAGGTGC
The DNA here is from genome assembly GCF_056158645.1 of Oceanobacter sp. ABM4_470. NCBI lineage: Bacteria > Pseudomonadati > Pseudomonadota > Gammaproteobacteria > Oceanospirillales > Oceanospirillaceae > Oceanobacter > Oceanobacter sp. ABM4_470. The sequence continues at coordinate 37,922 of NZ_JBSWTR010000001.1, read as the reverse complement.
ACCATGCAGCGCTCGCCTACCGGAATCACTTGTTGCTGCTGGGTGCAATCGATCAGCTCGCCGGAGTGGGCATCCGTCAGCTGCACGCTTGGCATAGTGCCGTCCCTGGTCACCAGCCACAGCACCAGCCCGTCTGGCGTCGTATGACGCAGCATTGGGCCAGCAATAATGGCTGGAATATCAGTGGGGGCAGTTGCAAGCGGTTCAGTCAGTGCCATGGGGTCACGTCAATCGGGAAAAGGATATGGAAACAAAGCGCGGATTAACGCCGGGTTAATCCATTTCTGCTTCACACGGTGTATTGAGAGATGGTCAGGTAATAGGAGAGGGATATGCCTGACATTGTTCCCTAGCGCGGCAGAGTTCAGCGACGGCAGGCACCGAAACGCGTACACTGCGCGCTTCAACAGAGATCCCCACCAAACGCACCGCTTTCAGGAACACCATGACAGACGAAAACCAAACCAACTACCAGAACAACCCGCTGCACGGCGTCGGCCTCAAGCAAATGCTGGAGGAGCTGGTCAGTCACTATGGCTTTCAGATTCTGTTCGCGTATCTGAACATCAACTGTTTCAAGACCAACCCGACCATTATGGCCAGCGTGAAGTTTTTGAAGAAGACCACTTGGGCGCGTGAAAAGGTCGAGGTGTTTTATCTGTATCGCTACAAGAACCTGCCGAACCCGTCTTCCGAACAGTTCAAGCAGTCGCCGCGGGATCGGGTGATTCCAGCTCATCAGCAGGTTGGTGAACCACAGGAACTGTCGCTGGAAGACGCAGAGCAGGAACAGCAAAAGCGTGAGCGCCGCAGCGCGGCACACAACAAGCGCCCTCATGGCGGCAAGCCATTCGGTAATCAACGCAATATGGAACGTCGCCGGGTTACGTCCGGGCAGTCTGGTCGCACGAGCTCAAACGACAACTCTAACCGCAGCTCAAACTATATCTCTAACCAAGGCTCAACAAACGGCGCGAGCACTGACCCGTGGGCCAATGCTCGCAAGAAAGTCCAGCAAGACGGCGAATAACCGCGTCAGTTGAGTTTGTACTGACCGATCTGAGACTCCAGCAAGCGCACTACTGAAGACAACTCTTCACAAGCGGCCTGGGTATCTTGCGCCAGTTGACTGTTGCGGTCGCTGGCGTGGGAAATGGATTCGATGTTTTGCGACATACTTTCCGTCACCTGCCCCTGCTCGCGGGTTGAGTTGGCGATTTCGGCATTGGCATGACTGAGGCTGGCCATGGCATCCACCACTTGCGCAAAGGTATTGCTGACCTGCGCCGTCATGGAGGCATTTTCAGACGATTCGGCGCGATTGGTTTGCATCAATTCGGTGGCGTGCTGACCTTGTTTCTGCAGCTTGGCGACCATGTCGTTGATCTCTTCAGTCGACTGCTGGGTTCGGCTGGCCAGCGAACGTACTTCATCGGCCACCACCGCAAATCCGCGGCCTTGCTCCCCTGCCCGTGCAGCTTCAATCGCGGCGTTCAATGCCAGCAAATTGGTTTGCTCGGCAATGTTGCGAATCACATCCAGCACGGTCGAAATGCTGGCGCTGTCAGCAGCCAGTTGTTCCACCGCCCGTTCCGACTCTTCAATGCTGGAGGCCTGGGACTGAATGCGCTCACAAGCTGTCTGCAACAGCGTCGCGCCTTCCTGTACCTGCTTCAACGCCATCGAGGTGGTGTCCTGTGCCCGGCCGGTGGTGCCCGCCACTTCTGACGCGGTCATCGACAATTCATGGGCAGCAGACGCCACATTTTTGGTCTGGTCCGCCTGCTCCAGCTGGTTGGCATTGAGGCTGTCAGCCATGCCGCCCAGCTTGGCGGTCACCTGACGTACCTTGGCAGACTCGGATGCAACGCTCTTCATGGTGGCCTGCAAACGATCCAGCAGGCGGTCAAATTCGTTGGCCATGGTGCCAAATTCATCATCACGGCCGGAGTTGAAGCGGCGGGTCAAATCCCCTTCCCCATCGGCCATTTCCTGAATGGTACGAATGCGGTGCAGCAGCGGTCGCATCACCACTTTCTGAATCATGGTGAACACCACCACACCCAGCACTACCAACAAGCCCAACAATCCCGCCAGTCCTTCCATCACTGCGGCTCGCACCATGGCCGCGGTTTCACGGGTGTCGGTGCCCAGAGCAATGCCGTAGCCCCACGGGGCAAAGGCTTCGGTTCTGACCTGCCAGCCGGATTCACCTGCCAGCGCCTGTTCAATGGTGTCTGTGTTGACACTTTGGGTATGCAATCGGACAGCGCCTTTGCCGTCCAGCAGGGCGACAAAGCCCTTATCCAGAATGCTCAGGTCTGCCAACGCGGCCCCGAGGGATTTCAGGTCGGCCGAGTAACCCACGTACCAGATGCCAATGACCTCGCCACGGGAATTGACCAAAGGCTCGTACGCCGTCAGGTAAGGTTTACCCAGAATATCCACTTCGCCGTAATAGGCCTTGCCCTGACGAATGGCCGCCATGGCCTTGCCACCGGGAGCCAATCGGGTGCCAATAGCACGCTTGCCTTCCTTCATCACGTTGGTGGAAATCCGAATGAAGTCGTCGCCCTGTTTGGAAAAGATGGTCGCCGTGCCCCCCATCACTTCGGTCAGGCTATCGACCAAGGCAAAATTATTGGCCAGTGCCATATTGCCCAGATACACGTCGTTGGCGCGTGTGCCGTTCACACTGATGGTTTCGCCCAGCTCCGCAGCGCCCAGCGCCATGCCACGCTCTTTCAGCAGTTTCATCGAGCTGACCACTCGCTCGCTCATGATGCCGTCGGTCACTTCCAGCATGCTGACCACTTTCGAGAGCGCCTGCTGCTGCTCCTTCAGCACCCGCTGTTCAACCGCCGATACGTTGCGGTTGTAGGAAAACCAGGACAACACCACGGCAAACGCCAGAATGGTAAACACCAGGGTAAAGACCAGTTTTTTCTGAATGGACATGGCAGCATGCCTCTCCTTGAATGCAATAATTCAAAGAGTAGACAGCCACAGCGCAATGGCAGGCTGGAGTCAGGAAAGTCGGGATTTGAGGCTCGATTCTGAATCCTTTGTTTGATTCAGCTCAGCGTTGGCAATGGGGCGAACAGCAAACAGGCTCGCCACCAACAAAAACGCCCGGACCTTGCGGGCCGGGCGTTCTCGGGATTACTTGACGACTTTCAGCGAAGGTCGTCCAGACGTTGACGGCGCCGGTTCATCGGCTTCCGGCTCGGTTTTGGTTGGCGTTGGATCATCCGGGTCCGGCGCACCGGCTTCGGTTCCAAACACCATGCCCTGGCCGTTTTCCTTGGCGTAAATCGCCAGGATAGCAACCGTCGGTACATAGACCGACATAGGCACGCCGCCGAAGCGGGCGTTAAACGAGATGCCGTCGTTATCAATCAGCAGGTTTTGCACCGCGACCGGGCTGACGTTCAGCACAATCTGGCCCTGATTGACGTAGTCCTGAGGTACCTGGACCCCAGCAAGCGATGCATCCACGAGTACGTAAGGCGTGCACTGGTTATCGAGAATCCACTCGTTCAGGGCACGTACCAGGTATGGTCTGCTTGGGGTCATGGTACTCATCAGTCGCGCATTTCCCGTTCTGCTTCAGTCAGGGAAGCCTGGAACGATTCACGATCGAACAGACGCTCCATGTATTGCAGCAGTGGCTTGCACTGTTTTTCTGGCAGTTCGATGCCCAGAACCGGCAAACGCCACAGGATTGGTGCAACGCAGCAATCAACGATGGAGAAGTCTTCGCTCATGAAGTACGGCATTTCAGCGAAGATCGGCGCAATGCCAACCAGGTTGTCGGTCAGTTCCTTACGCGCTTCTTCAACGCCTTCGTTGCCTTTCAGGATGGTGTCGATCAGACCGCCCCAATCCTTTTCAATGCGCTTGATCCACAGACGGCTCTCGGCACGGGCAACAGGGTAAACAGGCAGCAGCGGAGGATGCGGGAAACGCTCGTCCAGGTACTCCATCATGATGTTCGGATCTTCGTACAGAGTCAGATCACGATCCACCAGCGTTGGCAGGCTGTTGTACGGGTTCAGAGACGTCAGATCTTCCGGCAGATTGTTCGGATCGACATCCAGGATTTCCACGGCTACACCTTTTTCAGCCAGTACGATACGTACGCGGTGGCTGAAGTGATCCGTGGCATCGGAATAAAACGTCATGGTAGAGCGCTTGGCTACAACCCCCATAGTGTCCTCGCTTGCTAAAAAATCAATTATCTAAAAACAAAGATAGCCCGGCCGCAGAACGGCCAGGCTAACTTCGGGAAGTGAACAGCGATTATTTGATATCGCGCCACATTTCCTTGTTCAGCAGGTATACCGGTACGAAGAAAATCGCCAGGAACAACAATACCCACCAACCCAGGCGTTCACGCTCTACAGCGATCGGCTCGGCTACATAGGTCATGAAGTTTACCAGATCGAAGACCAAATCGTCGTATTCTTCTGCTGTCAGAGTGCCTTCTTCTGCAATATACAGCGTATGTTCCTGCTCTTCCGTGATCGGTTGACCAGTCAGAGTGTCATAGCCGACAGTCACATCCGCAGTACCCAGCTTCTGGACACCTTGCAAATCAGCCAGAACATGCGGCATACCCACGTCCTTGAAGACCACATTGTTGACGCCCCATGGACGGCTAGGGTCTTCGTAGAAACTGCGCAGATAGGTGTACAACCAGTCCGGACGGCGTACACGGGCAACCAGTGTCAGGTCTGGCGGCGTGGCACCAAACCAACGCTTGGAGTCTTCCTGCTGCATACCAATGGTGGCCAGATCACCGAACTTCTTATCGGTATCGAACACCAGGTGTTCCATCATCATGGCTTCCGGAATGTCCAGATCCTTGGCGATGCGGTTATAACGCGCATGTTCAAGAGAGTGACATCCCATGCAATAGTTCATGAACGTCTGGGCACCACGTTGCAGCGATGCCTTGTCGGTCAAGTCGGTACGGTGCTCGTCCAGCGGGACGCCAGCACCGGCTGCGATTGCCAGAGACGGCAATACGGCAGCGATCAATGCGAAAATCTTTTTCATTAGTGGCCCCCTGTTACGCGCTCTGGAACTGGCTTGGTCTTTTCCATTCGGGTGTAGAACGGCATACCGATGAAGAAACCGAAGTAGATCACGGACGCAACCTGAGCAACCAGGGTCAGTGTTTCGGTCGCTGGCTGGGTACCCAACCAGGTCAGCAGTACGAAGTTAATACCGAAGATGACCAGGTAGATCTTGCTGATCCAACCTTTGTAACGCCAGCTACGAACAGGGCTGCGATCCAGCCACGGCAGCACAAACAGAACCGCAATCGCACCGCCCATGGCGGCCACACCCAGCAGTTTGTCCGGTACCGCACGCAAGATGGCGTAGAACGCACCGAAGTACCAAACCGGGGCAATGTGTTCCGGAGTTTTCAAACCGTTGGCCGGTTCAAAGTTGGCGTATTCCAGCATGAAACCGCCGCCTTCAGGGAAGAAGAACAGTACGGTACAGAACACCATCAGGAATACCACGATACCCACCATATCGTGCACGGTGTAGTAAGGGTGGAACGGTACGCCGTCCAGAGGCTTGCCGTTTTCGTCTTTCAGTTTTTTGATGTCGACGCCGTCCGGGTTGTTGGAACCCACTTCGTGCAGCGCCAGCAGGTGAACCACCACCAGCATCACGATCACCAGCGGTACAGCAATGACGTGCAGGGCAAAGAAGCGGTTCAGGGTGGCACCGGAAATCAGGAAGTCACCACGAATCCATTCGGTCAGCAGGTCGCCGTATGGCAATACCGAGAACAGCGAGATAATTACCTGCGCACCCCAGTAGGACATCTGACCCCATGGCAGTACGTAGCCCATAAAGGCTTCGGCCATCAGTGCCAGGTAGATCAGCATACCGAAAATCCAGATCAACTCGCGCGGCTTCTGGTAAGACCCGTACAACAGCGCCCGCATCATGTGCAGGTACACAGCAATAAAGAAGAAGGTCGCGCCGGTGGAGTGCATGTAGCGAATCAACCAACCCCATTCCACATCACGCATGATGTATTCAACGGAGGCAAACGCGGCTTCGGCACTTGGCGTAAACTGCATGGTCAGCCAGATACCAGTCAGGATCTGGTTCGCCAGCATCAGCATCGACAGTACGCCGAAGAAGTACCAGAAGTTGAAGTTCTTCGGAGCATAGTACTTCGACATATGCTTTTCGTAGGTCTGGGTAACCGGCAGGCGGTCATCAATCCAGCCCATGAGGGAATTCTTGTTGTTGCTCATCAGGCGGTCTCCTCGTCTACACCAACAACGATGACGTTATCGTCTTCGTACATGTATGGTGGAATCACCAGGTTGTCTGAAGCGGGGGAGCCGCTGAAAACACGGCCAGACAGGTCGAAACGCGAGCCATGACAAGGGCAAAACCAACCGCCCTGCCAGTTAGGATCGAACGGCTCCGGTTTCACTTCCGGGTGATATTTAGGGGCACAGCCCAGGTGTGTGCACACCCCCAGAACAACGATCAGCTCAGGTTTGCGGGAACGGTATACGTTGTCAGCATAGTCAGGTTGTTGTTCCTTGTTGGCGTTGTCCGGGTCCTTCAAACGACCGGCCAAACCTTCCAACTTACCCAGCATTTCATCGGTGCGGCGAGCAACATATACCGGCTTACCGCGCCATTCTGCGGTTACCATAGCGCCCGCGCCTACCTTGCTGACGTCGATTTTTGCTGGAGCGCCGGCAGCTTTCGCTTTCTCACTTGGCATCCAGGAACCAACGAAGGGCACAGCAAGAAAGCCAGCACCAACCGCGCCGACAGCTGAGGTCGCGCCCACCAATAGGGTGCGGCGACCTTTATTAACGCCGTCTTGACTCATCACGATTTCTCCCATCTTTTAATATTCTTTTTCTGCCGCGAGGTCTTTACCAACCTGTTGAGAGACACAGAGTTCGGACCACAGCACAGATTGCAGAGCGGCGCCCATAGTAATGGAATTATAGTTGGCTAAACAACCATCAAGAGGTAGCAGACGGGGGGTGCGAAGGCATAAAAAAAGCGTCCATTGACATAGGCCAAGGGACGCTTCTTTTTGTAGCGATAATAAGAAATATTAACGCTTGGAGAACTGTGGCTTCTTACGTGCTTTACGCAGACCCACTTTCTTACGCTCAACTTCACGAGCATCACGAGTAACGTAACCCGCAGCACGCAGAGATGGACGCAGAGTCTCATCGTATTGCATCAGAGCACGGGTGATACCGTGACGGATAGCACCAGCCTGGCCGTTACCGCCGCCACCGCAAACATTTACGATAACGTCGAATTTTTCCAGGCTTTCAGTCAGTTCCAGAGGCTGACGCACAACCATACGAGCAGTTTCACGGCCGAAGTATTCGTCCAGGGAACGCTTGTTGATGGTGATAGAACCAGTACCCGGGCGCAAGAAAACGCGAGCGGTAGAAGTCTTGCGACGACCAGTACCGCAGTATTGAGTCACGGCCATGATTATTCTCCCAGCTTCAGTTCTTGAGGCTGCTGAGCAGTATGAGGATGCTCGCTACCTGCGTAAACTTTCATTTTCTTGAACATGGCACGACCCAAAGGATTCTTTGGCAGCATGCCTTTAACCGCGAACTCGATTACGTCCTGAGGCTTGTAGTCGATCAGCTTTTCAAAGTTGATAGACTTCAGGCCACCTGGGTAACCAGTGTGACGGTAGTACATCTTGTCACTGGCTTTCTTGCCGGTAACTTTGATTTTTTCTGCGTTGATAACAACGATGTAATCGCCGGTATCTACGTGAGGAGTGTATTCTGGCTTGTGCTTGCCTCTCAAACGGCGAGCCACTTCGGTAGCCAGGCGACCCAGCGTCTGATCAGCTGCATCAACTACAAACCACTCACGTTTTACGGCTTCGGGTTTTGCGCTGTAAGTTTTCATCAATTTCTCGCCTTTAAGGGCATGTTGATCAGAAAAGAGGGCGGCATTCTACAGGACGGTAATTACAGTCGCAACTGCTTGTGCAATTTTAATGCAACAGTACGCTGTGAATCCGGTGCGTTACCCATTGGTAACAGAATGTGCCGCGTTTTCATATTTTCATAACGGGGCGCAAATACTACACCAAGGTTTTATCTTTGTCCTGTTTATTTCAGATTAATTTCGAAAGAAGTCATATGGCGCCAAACAAGCCAACCCGTGGCCTTTTAATACGCCGAACACGACCACCGCAAAGTACGGTTTGATAACGCTCTGGTGAGAAGCGTCGAAGAGACAGGACAGAGGCTCAACCTGATCGCTGAGCGCCCTGCCCCAAACAAACAAAGCAGAAACGTACCCGAACAGCGGAACAAAAGCCGGTATCAGTAATGCTCCGGCTCGCGCATTCGCTGCAAACCGAAAATCAGCGATAACAAACCGGTCATCACGTCGATCAGAATCGCCAGCGCCATCAGGGTAGCGGTTTCGTCGTTCTGGTCAAAACCGGCCAACTGACCGACGTAGAAACTGGTCGCACTGACCGCAAACGAAAACAGCACGCAGCCAATCAGCAAATAGCCTTTGGCGTCGTCCATCATCATTTGCTCATCCAGCACCCGACGCTGCAACAGCACGTACATTCCCAGGCACAGTGCCGCCGTGGCGCAGATACCAACAATAAAAAAGCTCAACATAGGCAAACTCCTTCTTTTATAACGTTACAGAAAGAAGCCTAGTTGAGCTTTTGGCGCTTGCCAGCCCCGGCCGGACTGGCAGCAGGTCAGAATGACGCCGGATCAGTGCTCGCGGGTGGCGCGGAACTGAATGTCTGGCCAACGTTCTTCGGTCAGGCTCAGGTTCACACGCGTTGGCGCAATGTAGGTCAGGTGACCGCCACCGTCGATGGCGAGGTTCTCACCGCCCTTGCGACGGAATTCTTCCAGTTTGCGCTCGTCGTCACAGTACACCCAGCGGGCGGTCGCCACACTGACGGGTTCGTACTGACATTCCACTTTGTATTCGTCGCGCAAACGCTGCTGAACCACGTCAAACTGCAGCACACCCACAGCGCCCAGAATCAGGTCGTTGTTGTTCAGTGGCATAAATAGCTGGGTAGCCCCCTCTTCCGACAGCTGCTGCAAACCTTTTTGCAGCTGCTTCATCTTCAATGGGTCTTTCAGGCGCACACGCTTGAACAGTTCTGGCGCAAAGTGCGGAATACCAGTGAACTGCAAATCTTCGCCCTGGGTAAAGGTATCGCCAATCTGAATGGTGCCGTGGTTGTGCAAACCAATGATGTCACCGGAGATAGCTTCTTCTACCGCCGAGCGGTCGCCCGCCAGGAAGGTCACCGCGTCGGCAATCTTGATGTCCTTGCCGATGCGGGTGTGCTTCATCTTCATGCCCTTGGTGTAGGAGCCGGAACAAACGCGCATAAAGGCAATGCGGTCGCGGTGTTTCGGGTCCATGTTCGCCTGGATCTTGAAGATAAAGCCGCTGAATTTCTCTTCCGTCGGTGGAACTTCACGCTCCTTGGTCTGACGGGCAATCGGTGCCGGTGCCCACTCAACGAAGTAGTTGAGCATTTCACGCACGCCAAAGTTGGCCAATGCGGTACCGAAGAACACTGGCGTCAGTTCGCCGCGCAGGTATTCGTCAAGGTCGAACTCGTGGCTGGCTGCCTGTACCAATTCGATTTCTTCCTGCACGTCATCAATCAGGCTCTGGCCCAACAGTTCGATGGCTTCCGGGGAATCCAGACCCTTGATCTGGATGTCGTCCGGCACCACGCTGGCCTGGCCTTGCTTGAACACGTGAATGATGTCGGTGCGCAGGTCGTAGATGCCCTTGAAGGCCTTACCCATGCCAATCGGCCAGGTCACTGGTGCACATTTGATTTTCAGGACGGTTTCGATCTCGTCCATCACTTCAATGTGGTCACGGACTTCACGGTCCATCTTGTTGATGAAGGTGAAGATCGGTGTATCACGCAGACGACATACGTCCATCAGCTTGATGGTCCGGTCTTCTACACCCTTGGCGCCGTCAATCACCATCAACACAGAGTCAACCGCGGTCAGGGTACGGTAGGTATCTTCCGAGAAGTCTTCGTGTCCGGGGGTGTCCAGCAGGTTCACCATCCGCTCACGGTATGGGAACTGCATCACCGAGGTGGTGATAGAGATACCACGGTCCTGCTCCATCTGCATCCAGTCGGAAGTTGCCATACGGCCGGTTTTCTTGCCCTTTACGGTACCGGCGAGCTGAATCGCATTCCCGAACAGCAGCAGCTTTTCGGTGATGGTGGTTTTACCCGCATCCGGGTGAGAAATAATGCCGAACGTACGACGACGCTGGACTTCGTTCTGGAATTGGCTGGCCATTCGATCGCTTTGTCTTGGGAATTCGCTACGTCAACTCACCGCGCGCTGACGCAGTGAGCAGAATTTGGCCGCTATTCTCGCTGATTCCGCGTCGATTCGCCACGGAACGCAGCAATAATTGAAAAACAGTCAGCAACCGCCAGCAGCAAAACCGCCAGAGGCACTGACATATTCACCGTCAATGAATTATCTGACGGTCGATTGCGGAGCCATGCCTAACGCACCGTACAGCTCAATCAGGGCTTGCAGATTGGTCAGTCGCTGACTGGCCAATGAGTCCACCGCGCTGATGTAACTACGCTGGGAACTGAGCAGGTCGTCGAAGTCACTCTCACCGGTCTCCCACAGCAAGCGCGCTACATCCAGCAAGTGGTCGTTATTGCTGAGGGTCTCTTCTGCCAGTTCGGTACGTCGATGTTCAACATCCACTCCGTCCAGGGCTTCCAGCACTTCCTGCATGGCGCTGATCACGGTTTCACGGTATTGCACCCGCGCCAGTTCCTTGTTCACTTCGGCGCTTTCAATCGCCGCGGTAGTCGCACCGCCATCAAACAGCGTCATCGACAACGACTGCCCCAGCGAGAAGCTCCAATCCACCAGATTGAGCAAATCCTGTGGCGACAACGAGGCACTCAGGCTCAGGCTGGGCCAACGATCGGCTTCAGCCAGATACACGCTCTGATGACGCTGCTGCAAGGTCACTTCGGCGGCCAGAATATCCGGCCGCTGTTTCAATAGTTGTGCTGGCTGTACCCGGGCAATGGCCGGAATACGAATATCTTCAAAGCGCTCCTGATACAGCTCTGTTGGCACACTCAGATCGGCTCGACCCAGCAACACCGCTAGCGCCCTCTCGTTGGTAACGACCGTTTGCTCCAGCGACATGATGCTGCGTTCCAGCGACAGCGTGGTATTACGCTGGCTGGCGACGGTAATGCCTGACTCACTGCCCGCTTGGTAACGAATTTGCACCAGTTGCTCCAGCTCGCGGCTGGCTTTCAGATTCTGGCGTGCCAGATCCAACCGCTGACGACTGGACAGCCATTGCAGGTATTGTTTGACCAAACCGGTTTGCAGGGTGATGCGAGCGCTGGCCAGATCGAGCTGAGCCGCCACCACATCCAGTTCGGCCTGATCAATCTGGGTGGCCCGGCGACCCCATAAATCAACGCTGTAACTGGCCGACAGGCTCAAACCACTGCCGCTGCTCCAACTGCCACTGCTGTCGCCATCCAGGGTTGTTTTCTGACTGGTTGATGCCTTGGCGCTGACGCTCGGCCAGGAGCCAGACTGCTCTGATTCCAGCGCAATTTGTGCCTGCTGCAAACGCAACAGCGCTTGCTGCAACGTCAGGTTGTCGATTTCGGCGTCCTGCATGATGCGGTTCAGCCCCGGCGAACCCAGCTGCGCCCACCATTGTGGGTCCAGATCACCGGCATTTTGCAGTCGCGCTTGCTGTGCTGCCGTTAATTGCGGAACCTCGATATCGGTTGCCGATGCATCCAGTACCGATGGCCCGGCACAGCCTGCCAGCAGCAGGGAGGCCGTCATGGCGACCAACAAACTGGCAGAGCATAGGCCTTGGTGTTGTCTCTGCTGGTGTTGTCCCAAGGCATTCACAGGTGTTGAGTGAACAGATTCCATCACGGTGTTGTTACCTTCCATTAATCTTCTGCCAGAGCATCAATCGGGTTCAGTCGGGATGCCTTGCGTGCCGGAGCATGGCCAAAAACCAGCCCCACCAGCACGGCTGAAACAAACGCCATAACCGGTGGCGTCAGCGAATAGGCAATGGCAATGTTCATCTGACCAATGATGAACGCCACGGTACCGCCCAGAACCAGTCCAACTACGCCACCAAGACAGCACACCACCAATGCTTCAATGTTGAATTGCTGCAGAATGTCGCCGGGTTTGGCACCGGTAGCGATGCGCAGACCAATTTCACGACGGCGTTCAGACACGGACACCAGCATGATATTCATCACCCCAATGCCGCCTACAAACAGGGATATGGCGGCCACCGAACCCAACAGCCAGGTCAGGGTGTCCTGGGTTTCGGTAATGGCTTCAATCAGAGAGGCGGTATTGCGAACAGTGAAGTCTTCCGCGCCATGACGCTGGGTCAGTGCCAAGGTCACCAGCGCTTCGGCTTCTTCAATCTCGTCAGTGTCTTCAATGCTGACGGTAATCGAGCTGAGGTATTCCCGCCCAAAGATACGCACCATGCCAGTGGTCAGCGGAATCAGCATTTCCTCATCCATGTCCTCTCCACCGGCTGCGCCTTTGGCTTCCAGCACCCCCACCACCTGAAAGATGCCGTTCGACAAGAAGACGTACTGGCCAATCGGGTTTTCGCCGTTGACAAACAACTGGTCAACAATGGTCTGGCCGATCACCACCACGGGAGCCAATGAACTCATATCTTCTTCGGTAAAGAAGGTGCCCTGCGACATGCTCCAGTCTTTCACCACCAGGTAGTCCGGTGTGATCGCCCGCACTTTGCCGCGAAAATCCCGGCTGCCAAACCGTACCGTGGCCCGGGTGTTACGCTCTGGTGCCGCGGCTTCAATGCCTGGCAGCTTCGCCAGCGCCTCGGCATCTTCCACCGACAAGGTCGCGGTATCGCCAGAGCTACGGTTATTGCCACCTCCCGGCCGAATTAGCAGCAAATTAGTGCCCATGGATTCAATTCGTTGCAGCACCTGTTGTTTGCCGCCTTCGCCAATCGCCATCATGGCGACCACTGCCGCCACACCAATGACAATGCCGAGCAAGGTCAGCAAGGTACGAAACCAGTTGTTCTTCAACGACTGCAAAGCCGTGCCAATCGACACCAGTGCACTGACCGAACGGAACGGTTTCAGTGGTGCCGGTGCGGCCTTGGGCGCATTGGCAGAGCCTGCCTGCCATTTGCCATCGGCCGAATCCGACTGGATCTTGCCATCGTGAATATGAATCTGACGTTTGGCGTGCTCGGCCACTTCGGCATCGTGGGTAATCAGAATGACGGTAACGCCTTCTTCGTTCAGCTGCTTGAGCATATCCAGCACCTGAACACCCGTTGCACTGTCCAGTGCGCCGGTTGGTTCGTCGGCCAGAATTACCTCGGCGCCATTGATCATGGCACGAGCAATCGATACCCGTTGCTGCTGGCCACCCGACAATTCCGACGGCGTGTGATGCATACGCACGCCCACCCCGAGCTTATCCAGCAACTCAGCAGCACGCTGTTCGCGTTGCTCTTTCGGCGTATGGGCATACACCGCCGGCAAGGCGACGTTTTCCTGGGCAGTCAGGTTGGCTAACAACTGATAGCGCTGGAACACAAAACCAAAGGTTTTCAGGCGCAAGGCTGCCAGCTGATCGGGGGTCAGGTCGGCCACATCGTGGCCATTGACCTTGTATTCGCCATCGGTCGGCCGATCCAGACACCCGAGGATGTTCATCAGGGTCGACTTGCCGGAACCGGACTGCCCCATCACGGCAACAAATTCACCGTGCTCAATGGTCAGGCTGACACCGTCCAGCGCTTTGACGGTTTCATCACCAGTCTGGTAGTGGCGCGAGACATCCCGCAAGGCTATCAGGGTCTGGCGGTCATGGCTGTTTGATAGAGAAGCATTAGCCACCTGACTTACCTCCGGCCCATGCCCGGCGGACGTTGCCCCGTACCGCCCGTCATGCTGCGAGCCTGGGCTTCACCGTCAGAGGTTTTTTGCTTGCTGCCTGCGATCAGCTGCGCGCCTTCCTGCAAGCCGGATACAATTTCCACATGGGTGCGGCTTCGCACGCCGGTTTCAACCGGCATACGCTCACGTTGACCATTCACAGCCACCTTGGCAAAGCTGCCACGAGGGGTAGAAACCACAGCGGCAACCGGTGCCACCAGCACATCTTCGGCGTGACTTTCAACGAAGAACACCTTGGTGCTCATGGAATCCATCAAACCGCCGTCACTGTTTTCAACGTCCACCAGCACCTGATACAGCACCACGTCGTTGACCACGTTCGGGGTTGGCAGAATCTGACGCAGGGTCGACCAGCGGTAATCCTTTGGTTTGCCCAGAGTGGCAAATTTCACATCCATCCCCCGGCTCAGACGCGGCACATCGGCTTCGGACACTTCAGCCCGCAGGGTCATTACCGACAGGTCAGAAATCTGCAACACCGTTGGCGCACTGTTAGTCGCGTTCAGCGTTTGACCTTCGCGTACTGCAATGCTGGCGACCGTGCCATCAATCGGGGCGACAATGCGGGTATAACCCAAAGATACCTTGTCGGCTTCCAGCGAGGCTTCATCGGCCTTGATGGTCGCTAGCAAAGCATCGATCTTGGCCTTGAGGATTTTTACTTCGGTGCGACTGGAAACCAGCGTATCCAGACTGATGGCCTTGCGGGTGTAGAGGTTTTCATTACGCTTGAGGCGCATTTCATCCAGCTCCAGCTGGGCTTCCTGCTGGGCCAACTGGGCGCGTTTGTTGTCCAGGCTGGCTTCGGCAGTTTGCACATTCAGCTCGAACACAGAGGCGTCAATTTCCGCCAACAACTGGCCTTTGGTGACCACATCGCCTTCTTCAACTAACAGGTGTTTGACCTGCCCCGACACCTGAGCCCCCACTTCCACGTAATTTTTTGGCTCCAGTGTACCGGTGGCCGCCACGCTGGATTCAATATCGCCGTAAGCCAATGGTTCGATCAGCCAGCTGTCGGCTTCGGTGTCGGTATCCGACCAGATCACATAGGCAGCCACGGCTGGTGAACCCAGAATAATCAGCCACAGCAGCACGGCCAGCCAACGCTTGCCCTTGCCTGATGATACTGGTGAAGAAGGGGTGCTCATTCGGATGCTCCTTGTTGTTGTTCACGCTTGCGGCGTGGTGCTTCCGGGTTGTCAGAATTCAATTCGCTCGCTGTCTCTGTGCCAGCATCCGGCTTGCCACGTCGAGCGCCTTCCGGCCGCTCGCCATTACCGCGCGGACCACGAGCTTCGCCGTCACCGCGAGGGCCACGAGCTTCTCCCTCACCGCGAGGGCCGCGAGCTTCGCCGTCACCGCGCGGACCGCGGGTTTCGCTGCGATCAGCCCCCGCCACGGTGTTGTCAGGCGACCTGGAAACAGCCTGTTTGGACTGAGTCGCTTGAGCAGAAGCTGGCTGGTTAAAAGCAGGCGTCGAACGGTCGTTACCGGTCGCTATCGCCGCAGAAGTAAACCACCATACCGACGTGGCACTGGCTGCAGCACTGATACAGGCCGCAAGAACGAGGCGTTTCATAACTGGATTCCTGAAGAAGTCCGATGGCGAAGCGGCACTCATGCCCAACCACCATCAGGTCATCGCCCGGATGCGAGCGAATAGCAATAATAACAATTATCAGTTCTTTCAGGTTAAGAAGCGGATAAGACCTTTTTAAAAATTTCCCTATTCAAAATACTTTTTTATAAAAAAACACCCCGATGGCAGAAGCCAGCGGGGTGTTATCAGAAACCTTCAAACAGCTGTCAGAAGGTGTATTCCAACGTCAGCTTGATGTTACGGCCCGGCTGGTAAGTCGTGGTATCTTCAATGCTGCCATCTTCAGCTTCAACACTTGAGATATAACGTTTGGCAAATTGGGTATTGAAGGCATTTTCAACACGCAACTGGGCCAGGAAATGTTCATCCACTTGCCATGAAGCAAACAGGTCGTAGATGGTGTAAGCCTCACGAGTACGATCTACGCCACGCTCAACGTATTCACGCTGGCTGCGGTGGGAAACATCCACACCCACACGGGAAGCGCCGTCCATCAAATAACCACCCAGCGAGAAGTTGATGCTGGCCGGGCTGATAGAAGGCAGCTTCATGCCCTTGCTGTCGCCAGAGGCGTATTCACCTTCAATGTTCTGGGCGCTCAGGGCCGAGAAGATACGATCGTTGGTGTAGTTCATGGAGTATTCAAAGCCACTGATTTTGGCCTTGTCGATGTTCTGGTACTGGGTAATGGTCACCGCGGTATCCGTGCCATCAACATCCATGGTGCGAACTTCACCGGTTTCCGCCGAAGCAATGTAATCCTGCGCCCGCGTGGCAATGTAACCCGCCTGGAAGTTCAGCTGGTCATTGCTGGAGAACAGGCCTTCGCGGTCGAAACGCACACCGGCTTCCCAGCTGTTGCTGGTTTCGCCTTTGAGTTCGTAGTTGGCTTCGCGATAGGTGCAGGAACGACGGCCACAGCTTGCCTCGTCACTGGAGCGTGCTTCAAAGGTAGAAGGCGTACGGAAACCTTTGCCCACCACACCGTAGACCGCCAGGCCTTCTGCCACGGTGCCTTCAAACGGCTTGAAGTTGGCCGCCAGTTTTGGCGAAACCGCCGTTTCTTCAATAGCAGGATTCTGGGCATAGTGATTGAGGAAGCTGTCATAGCGCACGCTACCAATCACTTCCAGCGACTCACCAATCGCGATGGTGTCGCTGATGTAAGCACCCCATTGATTGCGCTGGGCATCATCGCCGTAAGCGGTTTCCACTTCGTCGGTAGTAATGTCTGCACCGTAACGAACCGAGTGAGTGATGTCGTCACTCTGGAAAAACAGGCTGACGTTTTCCACTTCAGCGTATTTGGTTTCCACACCCCAGCGGGTCCAGGCATCGGCGCTGCCTTCCAGACGACGGCGACGCTCGGTAGTGCTTTCGCTATAACGCACGTTCAAATCCAGATACTGATTGTCCGCCGCGGCATTGCTGTACTGCACAGTGAAGTTGTCGTCACGCACGTGGGTGTCATTGGCATCACCATAGGCACCGCTGCCCGTAGTCGTCCGTGCAGTGTAGTGCTTGCGCATCAGGTTAGCCGACAACTCCAGACGCTGGTCTTCGTCCGGCGTGGCGACCATCTTGAACAGGCCGTTCTTGTCTTCGGTGCCGGTGGCACCTTGTAAGGCCTTGTTGCCCTCAGCGTCCTTGTATTCACCGGTGTTACGGCGCAGCAAGGTGGCCGATAGCGCAAACTGGTCGTTGAAAGACTTCGCCAGATCAGCCGAGACATAACGGGACGGCGCATTGGTTTCGATGCCTGCACGTACAGCAGCACCCCAGTCTTCACCAGCCTTGATGATGTCTTCCGGGTCCTTGGTTTCCAGCAGTACCACGCCCCCCAGCGAGCCACTGCCATACACGTTGGACGAAACACCCGGAATCACGGTGATGGCTTTGTACATATCAGGTTCCAGCCAAACCGTACCGGCACCTCCATGGCGTACCTGATTGAAGTTTTTCGGTGCGCCTTCTACTCGCACACTGACCTGATCCTGGGTAAAGCCACGGATGTAAATCAGGCTGCCTTGCTGGCCGCCTTCTTCATCTACCTGCACACTGGTGGTTTTGCGCATGGCATCTGCAAAAGTGGTGGCTTGCTGGGCCTTGATGTAATCGGCAGAAATCTTCTGGGCGCCTTCGGCCGCGCCGATGCGCTGACCTTCCGCCGATTGATATTTATCCGCTTCGGCGGCGTTGGCCGTTACGGTAGAGGTTGGCAATGCCTCGTCAGCCATGGCTGAAACAGACACACAGACACCGCTGGCAATGGCAACGGCCATAGCAAGGGAATTCAGTTTCATGGGTTCTACTCCGATAGGTTATTCCACCGGTCTGAGCCGGCTTTTAATTCAATTTGGTCCTGGGGCCCTCTGAGTAACTCGGTGCCCGCCTGGCAGGCTTACGCCTGCTTATCCAGGTTGTATTCCAGTGAAATCGTCATGGTTGCTGGCAGCTTGCTGTGTATGCCTTCCGTGGGTTCTGGGAGCGTCAGCTCACTGAACAGGTCCTGCGCACTGCGATTCAGACGCTTGCTTTTACTTTTGCGAATCAGCTCAAAATGGCCAATACGGCCATCGCGCTGAACGCGGAATCGGACTTCCACCACGCCTTCTTCCCGGCGCAGACGGGCTTGCTTGGGATAGCTCTGACGGGCATTGATGGTTTGAAATACGGTCTGTTTGTAGTCATTCCAGGCCGTTTGCTGAGTCTGGGCACCGTCGTTGCCAACCTGCCCAGTGCGAGCGCCTCCAGCCTGCTGGCGAGCGGCGACTGACGGACGGCTTTGCTGCAGTGTTGGCATCACACGCTGCGGCTGAGGAGCTGGCTGCTCTGCCGGTTCAGGAAGGGTTTGTTTTCGCTCTGTACTGCCTTTCACCGCGATGTCTTTCACGGCAATGTCTGTCACGACGGTGTCGGCTACAGGTGTTGGTTCGACAGGCTCTGGCTTCGTTTCAGGATCAGACCTGGTGTCGGTATATTCTTTGGCTTGCTTGTCATGCTTTTCAGCAACTGCCTGCGGTGCAGCACGCGTTACCACGGCTACAGGCTTGCTTTTGGGTGCAGCAGGCGTTTTAACAGCAGCAGCGACTGGAGTAGCTACCTCTGCAGCAACTGGCTCGGGCACAGCAGCCAACACCGGCAATTGCAGCAATACCGACTGACGAGCATCACCGCCCTGCCCTTGCAGCGCAGATACGTCGGATTCACCAACCAGCTGCTCGTTTGCAGGCCACAGCGTAAACGCCAAACCGGCGTGAGCAGCCAGTGCAATTCCGGTCGCCAGCAACTTGTCAGAGAAGCGCATCAGCGAACCTCCTTGCTGATCAGCAGCACCTGCTCAACACCCTGACCATTCAGCCAACGCATGGCCGCTCGCAGGTGCTTACCGCGCAACTGGCGGTCAGCCATCAGCTCAATCCGTTCACCTTGCAAGCTGATGGACACAGAAAGCAGCTCAGGATCAGCCGCTGCAAAATCGAGGAGCACCAGGCCTTCGCTATTCCGCAATTCACCATTGTGGTGTAACGCCAGGGTAACGGACTCAGCGGCAGTCTGACGCACATCACCTGCATCATCCGCCAGCTCGATACCCTGTGGAGATTGGCCAGAGAATTGACCGGCCACCATGAAGAAAATCAGTAGCAGAAATACCACGTTGATCAGCGGCAGCACCGGCTCAATTGCCGGGCGGTGGGATACTGGCACCTCAATCATCGCTGGCCACCTGCTCGCTTGTGATTGACGTTGGTGCAGCATCAGGTGACTCCAGCACCAGCTGAACCTGTGGATAACGACCTTCCAATTCCGATCGCAGCGTCAGAATATCGGTCAGAACCGCCTCATCGTGAAACGCCATCACAAGGCCATTCCCCGCCGCCAGCGCACGAGCAACGTCGGGCACACTGGACAGCTCAGCAACCAGAGCGTCACAGTCCGCCGTTCTGGTGGTATGACCCACACGCAACTGACACAGACTAGTCGCTTGTTCGTCACCAGCCGCCAACAGTGACATCACCACTGGCAGCTGATCGCTGCTCTCCACCACGGCCGCGCCGGATTCATGAGTCACCAACTCTCGCTGTTGCAGCTTCTGGAACTGCACCACCAGCATGAAAAACACCAGCAAGATAAAGACAATATCAATGAGCGGCGTCAGCCCTATCCCCGGCTTGCGCGATGCAGATACTGGAATGGCAGCACTCATGGAACCACCTCAGCTCGCGTTGGCCTTGAACGATGGCAGCTCTGCCAATAGCTGGTTCAGGCACAAACGACCGGCTTCGAATCGACGGTCGAAAACATGCCACGCCGTCAGCGCAGGCAAGGCCACAACCAGACCCGCCGCCGTGGTCAGCAACGCCTGCCAGATACCACCAGACAACTGTGAAGGATCAACCTGACTGCCGGCTGCCTGAAGTGCCTGGAACGCTTCGATCATACCGATCACCGTACCCAACAGCCCGACCAGAGGCGCCGCTGCAGCAACCACTTCCAACACCCTCATACCAGCGCGCTGGCGATCCAACAGCAAAGCAGCGTAGGCAACCAGGCGAGATTCATCATAGGCAGGTAAGGTTTCCGCAAAGCGCATCAGCGCAGCAGGCACAGTCGAAGAATCAGATGTCGCTGAAAATGGATTTTGCTGTTGGCGTAGCTGCTGCAGCTGCTGCTCATTGGTGGTTAACCCTGCCCGCAACAACGCAAGACCAACGTAGGCCATCGCAGCCAGAGACAGCACAGACATGAATAACAGCAGCCAAAGCACCCAACCACTGGTCGAAAAGAAAAGTTCCTGAATCATAATGCAAATAAGAACAACAATTAGTTACACAGGATAATACAATCAAATGCGAACTAATTACAAATACAGATCCATATCAATTGCAATAACGAGAAAAATATGAGCCATAAAATCCATGAGGGACCACTCCCCCTTTAAAGAGGGGTGACTTGCCCAGCAGGGCCGCTTCTGGGTATATTCGGCGGTTCGAGGTAGTAAAATAACCACACAATACGCAATACCCGTGGCAGAGAGGCTGTATGAGCTTACTGGATCAAATAGGCGAACGACTGGACAGCCTGAACAAGTCTGAACGCAAGGTTGCAGACGTTATTCTGAACGACCCCAAGGCGGCGACCCGCATGAGCATTTCGGCGTTGGCCAGTGCGTCTTTGGTAAGTGAGCCGACGGTTAACCGCTTTTGTCGTAATTTTGATACCTCCGGCTTCCCCGATTTCAAAATCCAGCTGGCCCAAAGTCTGGCCACCGGTACGCCGTATGTCAGCCGTAATGTGGATGCCGACGACGATGCCGAGGAATACACCGACAAGATTTTCACCTCGACCATTGCCGCAATGGACAATGCCCGCAAGAAAATTGATGTCGGCGCGGTAGAAAAAGCCGTCGATTTTCTGATTCAGGCCAAACAGATTTCGTTCTTTGGACTGGGCGCATCAGGCCCGGTGGCGATGGATGCCCAGCATAAGTTCTTCCGCTTTAACCTGCCGGTGATGTCGTACGATGACGTACTGATGATGCGTATGGTGGCCGCTGCCGCCCATACCGGTGATGTGATTGTGGCGATTTCCTACACCGGCCGTACCCGCGACATGGTGGAAATTGCCAAAATCGCCCGCGCCAACGGCGCGACAGTGATTGGCCTGACCGCCAATGATTCGCCACTGGCAAATGTGTGCAGCGTACACCTGTCGTTCCCGACGCCGGAAGACACTGACCACTACATGCCAATGACGTCCCGCATTGTGCAGCTGATTATTCTGGATGTGCTGGCAACCGGCGTAACCCTGCGTCGCGGCTCCGACTTCCAGCACCATTTGAAGAAGATCAAGGACAGTCTGAAAGACACCCGCTACGCCGATGGTGAAGACGACGCGACAGCGTAGCCCTGCCATTGACGATCCACCAGCGCCAGCAATCTGTGTTGTGCAGACGGCTGCGCTGGTTTCGCTGAATGTGCCACCGCTGTGGACTCTTCCAACTCCTCCTGATTCCTTTCGACCCGACTTATTTCTCCCGGATTTCTTTCACCCTGGCTTGCGCGCCCCGGATTCAGAGCATCCCGCCCCTGAACATCCGCCGCCAGCACATAGCCCTGCCCCCGTACGGTTTTGATCAATTGCGAACGACCACAACCAGGCTGTTGCGGCTCGGGTACAGAAGCCGCCAATCGCCGTCGCAGTCGACTGATTTGCACATCGATAAACCGATCCATTGGTAAATTTCCGCGCCCACGGGTCATGTTGGCAATGGTTTCGCGGCTGACAACCTGACCTTTACTGTCCAGCAGCAGCATCAACAGCTGGTATTCGCCACCCGACAGCTCCACCAGCTGGCCCTGAGGATTCAATAAATGACGCGCCACGGTATCCAGACAATAGCCGTCAAAACACAAGAAACGCGGCGTGCCGGGAGTATCTCTAGTGTGATTGTCATCAGAAAAGGAACGTCCCGAAGTACGATGGAACCTGCGTAACATGGCCCGGCACCGGGCCACCAGCTCACGAGGGTTCAGCGGTTTGCTGAGGTATTCATCAGCACCGGCTTCCAGCATTTGCAGACGAAGTTCTTCCGGGCTTTCGCCATCGCTCAATACGACCACGGGAAGGTCACTATGCTGGCGCAGTGCCAGCAGTTGCGACAAGGACACATTCGCCAGCACCAGAAGGTCAGCCTTGGGACAGCAATCCGGCGAAGGCAGCACCGCCATACTGGCGACACTGTGAACATCAAAACCAGCCGTTTCCAGATAGGCCTGCAACAGCAGTCGCATGCTGGCATCCGGCTCCAGCAACAAAAGATGTGGGCATTCAGACATACGCATTTCCGCCATCAGGTCGGTGCTTTTTTATTCTCTGGCCACTCCCCAAAGCAGCCTGTTGCGGCAGTGTAACTGCCCGCATCGCCCAAGCCTGATACCCTCATGACCAAAGATTCATCAAACCGCACAGCTGACTGCAAACAACTACAACCCGGTCCAGCCCAACCTGACCCACCCCACAAAACAATGCTTTGTTGCAGAGGCCCGACTGTTCAGCCTCGCCACCACTCTGCATACTGGCACCTGATCTATTCCCTGATTTATCTATTTCCCTGAAAGGAAGCCCGATGAAGCTGTATCAGTATCACCATTGCCCTTTTTGCGTTCGCGCCGACATGGTGGCCAACTACAAACAGGTTGAGCACGAAAAGGTGTTTCTGGCCAACGACGACGAGCAAACCTGCTTTGATTTGATCGGCGCCAAGATGGTGCCGATTCTGGAATTGGACGACGGCACCGCGATGGCCGAAAGCCTCGATGTGTGTGCCCGTTTTGATGAGCAGGGTGACCCTGACGCGGTGATTCTGGATGCTCGTCCAGAGCAGGAACAGGCCGCTATGGCCTTGCTGGATGGTGTGCGCAAATCCATTCATTGCCTGCTGTTCCCGCGCAACATCAACCTCGGGCTGCCGGAATTTGCCAGTCAGGCATCGCGGGATTATTTCCAGAACAAGAAAGAAGCCATCATCGAACAGACGTTCGAACAGGCATTGGCAGACACCGAGCACCACAAGGCTATGGTGGAAACCACACTGGCACAGCTACCGGCCCTGAGCCTGCCAGCCGACCACCAGCAGCGAATCAGCTGGAGCGACGTGATCATTTACCCAACGTTGCGCAACCTGACCATGGTGAAAGACCTGAACATTCCGCCAGCGGTGATGACCTACCTGCAACAGGTTGCCAGCGTGACCAATACTCACCTGTATCTGGACCACGCCATCTAACGCTCGATCAGTTGTCTGAAAAAGGTCAGAACTCCTACAGCAGCAGCTTGCGGGCAACGGCCAATACCGCACGCCAGCGGCTGGCCAGCAGAGCAACAAAGATCAACACACAGCCCACCAGCTGCATCGGCGTGGTTTGCTCACCAAACCACGCCGCCGCCAACAGCGCCGTCCAGACCGGCTCCAGCACCATGATAACCGCCGCCGAACTGGGCGAGGTTTTGCCCTGCGCCCACACCTGCAGAAAGAACCGGCCGCAGGTTGCCAGCACCACACTCAAACCGACCCACAGCCAAATATCCACAGCCGACGGCAGTTGCCAGGTTTCCATCAACAGCAGTACCGGCAAGGCCACCAGTCCTACCATCAATAATTGAATCGACGACAGCGCCACCGCCGGAGTCATGGCCGCAGCACGACTGGTGAGCACAAAGGTGAAAGAAAACAGCAGCGCCGCCATCAAAAAGCTCAGCTCCCCCAGCCCAAACACAAAGTCTCCATCCAACGACAAGCAGGCCAGCCCCACCGCCGCAATGGCCACCGAAGCCCAGGCCGAACGAGCCGGTTTATCGCCCATAAACCAGCCAACCACAGGCACCAGCACCGCCCCCAGACTGGTCAGGAAAGCCCCAACACCCAAGTGCTGGCCGTACTTCAACCCCAGAATCCAGAAGGTCATCGCCACCCCGAAGCTGAGCCCTGAACGAATCGCCCGGCCCCAGCTCTGCGAACTCATGGCGGCAAGCTGCTTATGACCGGCCGCGGCCAACACCAGTCCACCGCTGGTGAAACGCAGGAAAATAAAGGTAATGGGGGCAATCCCGGCCAATGCTTCTTTTGAGAAAATCCAGCCGACGCCAGCCAGCAGGGTTACCAGTACCAGCGTGAGGTCGGCCTTGACCGCAGCGGAAAGGGGCATACACAGTCTCCAGCGCATAAAGGCGCAGATGGCACAGGACTCATCGACGTTGATGGCCTGGCAGCGGAACAAAAGGGCCGGTATTCTATAGCAGTCTGCTGCTGCGCGTGTGGAATAACCCGTTGCCATAAATGCAACCACGGGCTTAAGCCACAGGTGAGACAAAGCGTCGCACGCTGTCCGACGTCAGCCGCTGCGCCCGCCCCCGGAAACTCCGTATACTGCCTGTCTGTTTTGCAAAAGCGTGTTCCTATGTCAGCGGCCGCCAGAAACCACCTGAACCCTATCCTGCAGCGTGTGGCGCTGCTGCAACTGGCCATCGCCTTTATCTGGCTGATGTTCATCGGTTACCTGCAATTTCACGGCGCCGATAACCTGCAACCGGCCTGGGCGCTGTTAGCGCTGTACCTGCCATTGCTGGTATTCACCCAGTCGCTGCTGACTCGCAAGTCGATCCGCGACTGGCAGTTATTTGTTTTCCTGACCATTGAATGCCAGCTATTCACCGGCTTGCTGTTTTTCACCGGCGGAGCCACCAACCCGTTAATTTCCTACTTTCTGGTGCTGATCGTCATTGCCGCCTGGGGACTGCCCTGGAATCAGTCGATCTGGATTGCCGCCCTCGGCATTCTGGACTACAGCATTCTGGCCGTCTGGTACCAGCCCATCCTGTTGAGCGAGTTGGACGGCATGAGCCACGTGCAGGACATGGATCATATGTCGTTGGCCAGCTGGCACCTGTCGGGCATGTGGCTGACTTTTGTGATCAGCGCGCTGATTCTGGTGACCCTGATTCCCCAACTAATGCGCACCCGCCAGCGTCAGCAGCAGGAAATCCAACAACTGCGAGAACAACAACTAAAGAACGAACAATTGATTGGTATTGGCACCCTGGCAGCCGGTACCGCCCATGAAATGGGTACACCTCTGATGACTATGGGGATGGTGCTGGAAGACCTGCTCGACAGCGGTTCCGTCAGTCAGAGCCCGGTACTTGAAAAAGACCTCGACCTGTTATTACAGCAGGTGCAGCGCTGCCAGCAGTCGTTACAGCAGCTGGCCAAACAGGGCCGTGAAGCCCGCACGGCCCGCATTCAACCGGCCCATGAATGGTTGCACAGCAACCTGCAACGCTGGCAACTGAGTCACCCCAAAGCACGCTTTGAAAGCGCCGCCAACATGTCGCATAACAGCGCCCCCATTCAAACCTCGCCCTTGCTGGATCAGGCCTTGCTGAACCTGCTCGACAACGCCGCCGAAGCCGGCAGCGACACCGTTCAGCTCAGCTGCCAGACGGCGGATGGGTTCTGGTGTCTGGATATTTGCCAGAACGACCCCCACGCCGCCCATCAACTAAGCCAATACGTCCCCTATCAAAGCGACAAACAAAGCGGCCTCGGCATTGGACTCTACCTGAGCAACGCCAGCGTCGAGCAATTTGGCGGCAGCATTGAACTGCACGCACTGGATAACGGCGGCAGCTTGTGCAGGCTGCGTTTGCCGGTTCACACAAACGCCAGCAGCAACACAACAACAAGCAACACAACATCCAGCAATAACACAACCACCACGCCACCTGATTCTGGAGCCAACCGATGAACCTGCCTCGCATTCTGGTGATCGACGATGACCAACACTTCAGCCAGGTGATGTGTCGTAGCCTGGAACGGCAGGGCTACCACACCGCCGCTGCCAGCAATGGCGAGCAGGCGTTAGCTACCCAGCAGACATTCCAGCCCGACTGGGCAACCCTGGATTTGCGTATGGAGCAAGAATCCGGCTTGCGATTGATCATCCCCTTGCTGAAGCAACAACCCCACCTGCGTATCGTCATGCTGACCGGCTACGCCAGCATTGCCACCGCGGTCGAGGCCATCAAACTGGGAGCGCACAACTACCTGCACAAACCGGCCACCTTGCAGGAACTGATCGCCGCCTTTGGCAGCGACAGCCAGACCACAACAGACAACCCATCGGCCACCAGCACAGAGCCCGAAGGGGAAATCATGTCAGTCGACCGGCTGGAGTGGGAACACATCCAACGGGTGCTGAATGAAAACGAAGGCAACATTTCAGCCACCGCCCGGGCGCTGAACATGCACCGTCGAACCTTGCAGCGAAAGCTGCAAAAATACGCCCCACGATAAACAAAGGGGGACATCTATTTAATCCGGTGCTCACTCTGGGCTGCTGGATGGTTTCGAATCACGAAGCCGACTTGCAGGCCTGACGGGTCAAGTCAAAAGTCGGCGACACAGAGTCGAGATCATCCGGTAGCCCCCGCAGGGCGCGGGTTGCCGCCACCCAGTGCTGTGTTGACGAACTTGAAAAGACTCGACCGGACAGGTTCGTCATTTCGCTGCATTCGTCGCCTTGCACTGAACAACGGCAACACTCGCGCAGAGCCGTGCAGGATTAAATAGATGTCCCCAAAGGACTAACATGAAGTTTCTGGTTTTCCTTGGCAGCGTACGCAACAGCACCCCACCCCGTCCGGCCCGCTTGGGTGAACGCGTCGCGTTGGCCTGCCTGCTACAGCTAAAAGCCCGTTTTAACGCCCATGCGGAAGAGCACAGCTTTGAACTGATCGACCCACTCGACTACTCATTAGAACCGGTGTTCAAACCGCACTTTTCCTATTCCAAACGTCAGGTTCCGCCACTACTGGATTCACTGGCCGAGAAAATCCGCAGCGCCGATGGCTACGTCATGGTCAGCCCGGAATACAACCACAGCATGAGTCCGGCATTGGCCAACCTGCTGAACCACTTTGGCAGCTCGTTGTTTTCCTACAAACCCAGCGCCATCGTGACCTACTCCGCAGGCCAGTGGGGCGGCATGCGCGCCGCCGTCGGTATGCGTACGTTTTTGTCCGAGCTGGGCTGCTTGCCGGTATCTGCTATGGTGCATTTGCCCAAAGCGCAGGAGGTGTTTGCAGAAGATGGCAGCCTGACGGCCGGAGAAGACAGCGAACGCTGGCAGGACTATGTTGGCCGTACCTTTGACCAGTTAATGTGGTGGGCCGACGCCACCCACAAGCAGCGCCAACAGATTGACCCCAACAGCCAGATTGGTGTGTTTTCCAAATCGCCTTCTGAGCGGAACATTCTCTAGACTGGCATGTAGAAGCCAAAAAGCAGGAGCGCCATTTTCACCCAAGCATTGAGGTGAGCCAATTTTATCAAGAACATTCAAAGCGGCCTTACCATGGATGGTAAGCCAGTTCAGTTGAGGCATGGATGCCGAATCTGAACGTGCTTTGCGAATGTTTGCGATAAAAATTGAGTCGCGAACCGGAAGCGCAAGGTGGAAGGACGATCCGATGCTTCAGGCCCCGCCCTGGTACAGCTCAAGGAACGAATCAGCGCCCGCTATTTGAAATACGAGTCTTCGTTAAAAGTACTCAGCCACTCGGTATGAAACGCCACCATTCCGGCGATGAACATGCCGTTCACCACGCCTTCCGGAAACATCATCAGCGGCAAGTAGCGCAGGTAGTCGTGCCACACCTTGGCCAGCGTATAGTCGCCGCTGGCTACATACGCCAGACTCTGCAACACATCCAGAAACGCATGGGTAAAACCGGCATTAAGAAAGCCTGCTACCAGAATGTAGACAAACGGATTGTGCGGCAGGCGCTTGTACACCAGTGAGTAAAACTGCCAGGTAAAAGCAATTGGCAAGGCATTCTGAATCAGCAGGTGATAACCGAAATCGGTCCAGTGAGTGGCACCCAGCAACAGCAGTCCAAGCTGCATCAAGGCGGCGGCCAGCAAGGCCAGTCGCCAGCCCATCATCAGGGTGGCGGCGGTCAGGCCCAGTACGTGAAATTCCAGCCCCGGCAGAATGCCTGCTTTCGACATCCACAACATCACCAGCGCCACCACACTGCCGTAAAACAAATGCTGCGCGGTGCGGTTTTCCCGTAGCGCCTGCCAACGATAGCTGTAAATGCTGTAGCCCAGCGTCAGCACGCTGAGCACGCCGAATACGGCAAAAGTCCAGGCTGGAAAGGCTGGTGTCATGGTCTGGCTCCGATACGATCAGAGGTCAGGCAAGCAGCTCCTGACAATACAGCAGGGCGTCTTCGCGGCCATTACTGGCCGGGTAATAATTGGGACGAACCCCCACCTGACAAAATCCAAGTTTTTCATACACGGCAATCGCCGCAGCATTGCTTTCCCGTACTTCCAGAAACATCTGGCTGCAACCGCCCTGTTCGACCATATCGAGCATTTGCTGTAACAGCTGCTGGCCAAGGCCACGACCACGCAGGTCTGGCTCGACCGCAAAGGTCAGCAGCTCGGCCTCACCGGCAATCTGGGTAACCACCGCAAATGCCACCAGCTGCTCTGTGGCAGGATCGACCAGCTTCCAGATCACGCCGTTGC
This sequence comes from Oceanobacter sp. ABM4_470, assembly GCF_056158645.1. Lineage (NCBI taxonomy): Bacteria > Pseudomonadati > Pseudomonadota > Gammaproteobacteria > Oceanospirillales > Oceanospirillaceae > Oceanobacter > Oceanobacter sp. ABM4_470. The sequence goes on along the minus strand of NZ_JBSWTR010000001.1, from coordinate 9,158 downwards.
GCTCCAGATAGCGACTCATGGTGGCCCGGCTCCAAGGGTGATAATGGCTGCGGTTTTCAATGTCCATCAGTCGATCAAGATCGGCCACAACGGCCGCCTGAACCTGATAATCCGCGCCGGTTTTAACTGTCATTGGCCAGATTCCGCACCGTCAGTAGTTGTTGCCACAGCTGTTTTTTCAGCGCCCCTTGCTGCATGACCGTCAGGACGCTGTGATCCATATAAGCACCGGGCACGTCGATGTGCTGTAGCCAGCGACGGGCATTGGTGCCCAAACCAATTGCCAGTTTGGCACCATGATGGGCAAAGAAATTCCACTGCGCTCGCAGGGCTTGTTCAGCCACCGCCGCACTTTGGTCTTCACGGGCATTTTCAATAAAAGGCCAGCGGAACATTACCGGCTCGCCCCGCAACACTTCCCAGCCCATGGCCGCGCACACCCGTGGCGCAAAGGCCAGCAGGTTGCCCAGCTCATTGAAGTCGTCGCAGACCCACACCACCGTATCACCGAACTTCACAAAGTGCAGTTCAAAACGCGGCGGCGTAAGATCGGTTGGGTCGATTTTGCCATCCAGCGAAGCGGCTTTGTCTTGCGCTACCGCAGTATTCTGTGGCGCAGTCGCTGGTCGATCCGTTACCGGCGTATCAGGCTCTGTCCTGGCAGCAGAAACTGAAGAAACCGGAGCCGCGTGTGCTGGACGGTCAATAGCCGCCGTTGGATTCGCCGAAGCAGGTGCCGGATTCGCCGCAGCAGGCGCTGACGCAACCGGAGCAGCACCGCCCAGTAACTGCGCTGCCATGTGCGCGCCACGCTGGCTGTCACCGGCCGCAGGCAAGTGATCGGCAGACATATCACCGGTGCCGTGTAAGTGGGTGCCTTCCCCCAATACCGGTAACAGGTTACTGGGGGCAGCATTGGGCAGTTCCTGACGTGGAACCCACACCGGAATGCCCATGGCTTGCAAATACTGCTGACGAACGGCCTCACGCATAGAACAACATCAACTCCGCTTAAACGCCGTCATTCTGTGGGTGCTGACGCACCACATTGGAATGCAGCATGTTGAGGGCGTGAATGTACGCCTTGGCGGAAGCCACCACAATGTCGGTATCCGCGCCGTTGCCATTCACAATTCGACCGCCCTTCTCCAGACGAACGGTCACTTCGCCCTGTGAATCCGTACCCTGGGTAATGGCATTCACGGAATACAGTTGCAAGCTGGCACCGGATTCGGCCACCTGTTCGATGGCTTTCAATGCCGCATCAACCGGACCACTGCCTTCGCCGCGTACTTTATGTTCAGTGCCGTCCTTGCTGACCACCAGCTCGGCGACCGGGGTTTCACCGGTAGCAGACTGACTGGACAGGGACACCAGTTTGAACACGTCCGGGGCGATATCCGCGACGGTTTCGCTCACCAGTGCTTGCAGATCTTCGTCGAAGATTTCGTGTTTCTTGTCGGCCAGATCCTTGAAGCGGGCAAAAGCCTCGTTCAAGGCCGCGTCGGTTTCAAAGCTGACGCCCAGCTCTTCCAGACGACTACGGAACGCCGCACGGCCAGAGTGCTTGCCCATCACCATCTTGTTGGCGCCCCAGCCCACGTCTTCAGCCTTCATGATTTCGTAGGTTTCACGGTGCTTCAGCACGCCGTCCTGGTGAATACCGGACTCGTGAGCGAAGGCATTAGCACCGACGATGGCCTTATTTGGCTGTACCGGGAAACCGGTCACGGTGGACACCAAACGAGAAGTCGGCACGATGTGGGTAGTGTCGATGCTGGTTTCAATGTTGAACAGATCAGAGCGGGTACGGGTCGCCATCACGATCTCTTCCAGCGCCGCGTTACCGGCACGTTCACCCAGACCATTGATGGTACATTCCACCTGACGGGCACCGTTGGCGACCGCCGCCAACGAGTTGGCTACCGCCAGACCCAGGTCGTTGTGACAGTGCACCGAGAAAATCGCTTTGTCGGCGTTTGGAATGCGTTCCAGCAGAGTCTTGATCTTGTAGCCAAACTCTTCCGGAATGGCGTAACCCACAGTGTCCGGAATATTAATGGTACGAGCACCGGCGTTGATGGCCGCTTCAATGATGCGACAGAGGAAGTCCATGTCGGAACGACCGGCGTCCTCACAGGAGAACTCGACGTCTTCCACAAAACTACGGGCTTTCTTCACCGCGTAAACCGCCTGCTCAACCACCTGATCCGGCTGCATCCGCAGCTTGTACTGCATGTGAATTGGCGAGGTCGCAATAAAGGTATGAATACGGGCACGTTCGGCTTTCGCCAGCGAGGCGGCCGCACGTTCAATGTCATTATCCACCGCACGGGCCAGACTGCACACCGTGCTTTCACGCACTGCCGCAGCCACCGCTTCGATGGAGGCAAAATCGCCCGGAGAGGCCGCCGCAAAACCGGCTTCGATCACGTCAACGCGCATTTTTTCCAGCGCCTTGCCGATACGAACCTTTTCTTCCCTGGTCATGGACGCGCCCGGGCTTTGTTCACCGTCGCGCATAGTGGTATCGAAAATGACCAAACGATCTGGCGTACTCATGATGCTCTCTCCTGCAAATTTGGGGTTGTGCGCACGTTTGTAAGTATAAATATCGATTGTCATCGTGCTGGCGCACACATCTGAACAGCCCTCTCGGGGCCGCCCGTGTCACTAGTTGATTATACGCAGACACCCCAGTGGCCGCAGTAGTTGAGGCCGCCGAATTACGCTTATTTTTGATCCTCACTGATGAGCGTCAGCGCCCAAACACAGCCGTCGGGAAATGACCAATCGTCTCATCCAGACGCACAGACGCTTGCAAGCCAAAACCAAATACTGTTTATTTATACAGTAATTTTGATTTTACCGCGTCATCGGCGCAAGGCGTAGCACATGCTTCCTGAATCCCGCTCCCATACAGCCAACGACCCTGCTTCCCATTCGGTACTCGATCAGGTGCTGGACCGTGGTGATGTCTGGCAGGCCAGACGCCAGCCGGAGTTTGCGCACAAGCAGATCTCCAGTGGTTTTCCGGAGCTGGATGCCCAATTGCCCGGCGGTGGCTGGCAGGCTGGGCAGCTGTGCGAGATTTACCAGCAAGGCCTCGGAACCGGTGAACTGAGCCTGATTCTTCCGGCGTTGGCCAAACTCAGTCAACAACCCCACTGGATTCTGTGGGTAGCGCCACCGGCCATTCCTTACGCGCCGACACTCAGCCAGGCAGGGGTTAACCTGAAACACATTCTGGTGGTGCGCCCCAAAAGCTACAAGGAAGCTATCTGGTGTTTGGAAGAAGGCCTGCGCAGCGGTCATTGCAGTGCGGTTCTGGGCTGGCTGGGAGAATGGCACAAGCAGCATATTCGCCGCCTGCAAATCGCGGCGGCAGATACCGATAGCCACTGCTGGGTTTGGCCACAAACCGGTTTTGATGCCAGTGGTTCGCCGGCGGCCTTACGCCTTGGCGTACAACGCTTGTCTGCCCGTCAGCTGCAAGTGCAATGCTTCAAGCGTCGTGGCAGCTGGCCCGGCAAGGACTTTATGGTCGATATCACGCAGGCCAGCGGCACCCCGATGCCAGCCAACGACCGTTTTCCAGCTCACAAAGCTGTGTGCCTGCAGTCCGTTGCACGACTCGGCTCGGCCAACTGACAGGGCATCCGCCATGACGCCGCTGTGGTTATACCTGCATTTCCCCGACCTCTACCTGCACAGCCTGCTGATTCCGGACGATCAGCCGGTGGCCCTGCTGGGAGCCAGGCATCAGCATGTCGAACAGCTCAATGAGCCTGCTCGCAAAGCCGGCGTCACCGTCGATATGTCGATGGCAACGGCTTGCAGCCTGTGCCCGGGATTGCTCTGTCAGCCACTGGATGACATACAGCAACAACAGTTACTGGAGCAAAAAGCCCTGTGGGCCTATCGCTACTCGGCGCAGATTTGCCTCGACCCACCGCAAGGGCTATGGCTGGAAATTGGCTCCATGCTGAAGCTGTTCGGTGGGCTGGAATCCCTCTGGCAGCGACTGCTGCGCGAAGCCCCAACACAATGGCCAATTCAGCTCGGCGTGGCTCAAGCGGCTCAAGCCGCTCGGCTGCTGGCCATTAACCACATCGGCCTGCCCAACAGCGACAAACACTGGATTCGCCAGCAACTGCATGGCCTGACGTTGGCGCAGCTGCAACTGGATGAGAGCCTGCAACTGAAGCTGCAACGCGTAGGTGCCAAAACCCTCGGCGATCTGGTGCGCTTGCCACTGGCCGACCTGGCGGTGCGTTACGGCATTGAGCTGGTCGACTACCTTGAGCGCATTCAGGGCCACAAACAGCAGCCGATGAGCTGGTTTGAACCGCCCTTACGATTCCGTCAGGACGCGTTTTTTATTGAAGAAGTCGAACATCAAAACGGCCTGCTATTTCCCTTACGGCCGTTACTGGCTGCGCTCAGCAGCTTTCTGCAACAACGCCAACTCAGTACCCGCACCCTGATTCTGCGACTCAAACATCGACACCAGCCAACCACCGAATGGCGGCTCAGCTTTGCCCGTGCCGAACACCGGGAACAAGAGCTGTTGGCGTTGGTTCGTTACCGTTTCGAACATCACACCCTGCCCGCTCCGGTCACCTCGTTGCGATTGTGCGTCGACCACTTTGAAGACATGTATCCCCTGCGAGCCAAAGGCAAACAGGGTCAGAACTCTCATTGGGACAAGTTACTGGGAGCTGCCGGTACAGCAGACGCCATGGACGAAGCCTCCGGGGTACTCGATGATAGTCTGCTGAACCGCTTGCAGGCCCGCTTGCAACATCAGCAGCTGTTTTACCTGCAAGCCAATGCCGATCCGCGTCCGGAAATCGCCGGTCAACTGCTCGACAGTCATCGTCATCCACAGGCGGCTGTTATCCGCAAAGGCCTGCTACGCCCGATATGGTTGCTCGACACCCCGATTCCCTGCCCTCAGCCCCATGAAGACACCTTGATCCTGCATCGGCCGGAGCGCATCAGCAGCGGTTGGTGGGACGGCATAACCGTACGGCGGGATTATTACCTCAGCCTGCAATCCGGGCAGCTGCTGTGGATCTACCGTGATGCCAGCAAAGGCTGGTTTATTCAGGGGCTATTTGGATGACCACAACGCATACCTCTTCAACCAGTGCTGTATTGCCTTACGCCGTATTTCCTTACGCCGAGCTGCACTGCGTCAGTAACTTCAGTTTTCTGCGCGGTGCTTCCCACCCGGAAGAACTGGTGGTGCGCGCTGCGGAGCTAGGCTATCACTCGTTAGCCATTACCGATGAGTGCTCGGTTGCTGGTGTGGTTCGGGGTTGGCAAGCACTGCAAGACTGGCAGCAAACGCACCCGGACCAGCCAGCCCCGAAACTGATCATTGGCGCCGAATTCCATTGGCAGAATCATTGTTTCGTGCTGCTGGCTCCCAGTCTCATCGGTTACAGCGAGCTGTGCCGCTTGATCACCGCCTGTCGACGTTCTGCGCCCAAAGGGGAATACCTGTTCAACCCGGAACAACTGCTGGATAGCGAACACCTGCTGCTACTGTGGCGCCCCTCCGCCAATACCTTCAGCAGCCAGCCCTTGCTGCAGCACTTGCCGGAGCATTTCCATAATCGCTGTTGGTTACTGGCCGAGCGGCTGCTCGATGAACACGATCCGCACCAATACGATCAGGTCATAGCTCTGGCACACAGCCTCGGCATGCCGGTCACCTGCGCCAGTCAGGTCCATTGTCACCACCCCGACCGCCAGCCCCTGCAAGACTGCCTGACGGCCATTCGTCACAACAAGGCCATCAGTGAGATCCCTGACTTGTTGTTCAGTAATGGCGAGCGGCACCTTCGCTCTCACAGTAAGCTGGCGCATCTGTACGATGCCAAACTGCTGGCGTCCACCGTTGAGATTGCCGAGCGCTGCCAATTTCGCCTGGACGAAATTTGCTATCGCTACCCAAGAGATACCGTTCCCACAGATCAAAACCCGACAGACTGGCTACGCTACAAGGTTGAACAAGGCCAGCAACGGCGCTTTCCCGACGGCACCCCAGAGGAGGTTCAGGCGACCATCGACAAAGAGCTGGCACTGATTCATAAGAAAGAATACGAGCATTACTTTCTGACCATTCACGACATCGTCCAGTACGCCAAACGCAATGACATTCTGTGTCAGGGACGTGGCTCGGCAGCCAATTCAGTCGTGTGCTATTGCCTGGGCATCACGGAAGTGAATCCGGTCGAAGTCAGCCTGCTGTTTGAGCGATTTATCTCCGAAGAGCGTAAAGAGCCACCGGACATCGATGTCGACTTTGAAAGCCAGCGCCGCGAAGAAGTAATCCAATATATTTACCAAAAATACGGACGTGAACGCGCAGCACTGGCCGCCACCGTGATTTCCTACCGCCCCAAAAGCGCGGTACGGGATATTGGCAAGGCGCTGGGGCTCAACCTGATGCAGCTGGAACACGTGATCGCCAACTTCGGCTGGCGTTATCGCGGCAAGAACTGGCTGGACGACTTTATCGATCCCTCGTTAGGCAACGCCAATCTGATGCAGCAATTCAAACAACGCATCGAAGAAATTCTGGGCTTTCCCCGCCACTTGTCTCAACACGTGGGGGGTTTTGTGATTACCGAAGGCGCCTTGACGGACCTGGTACCAATCGAAAACGCCAGTATGGCCGACCGCACCGTGATCCAGTGGGACAAGGAAGACCTTGAAACCATGGGGCTGATGAAAGTGGATGTGCTTAGCCTCGGCATGCTGACGGCGATTCGCCGCTGCCTACAAATGATCAGTGACCGGCAAGGTAAGCCATTCGGATTGGCCGACATTCCCCGCAGCGATCCTGCCACCTACCAAATGCTGCAACGGGCAGATTCAGTCGGCGTCTTTCAGGTAGAAAGCCGCGCCCAGATGAACATGCTGCCAAGACTGAAACCCAGCTGTTATTACGACCTGGTGGTTGAAGTCTCGATCGTTCGCCCCGGCCCGATTCATGGCGATATGGTGCACCCGTATCTGAGACGGCGTAACGGCGAAGAAGCAGCGGATTACCCTTTACCCGAACTAAAACCGATTCTGGAACGCACGTTAGGGGTGCCCCTGTTTCAGGAACAAGTGATTGCTTTTGCCATGGTGGCTGCCGACTTCAGTGCCGCCGAAGCCGATCTACTAAGACGTTCCATGGCCAGCTGGCGCAAGAAAGGCCATATGCACAGACTGCAACTACGGCTGGCCACCACCATGAAACAGAAAGGCTTCAGCGATGAATACATACAGCGAATCCAGCGACAGCTGGAAGGCTTTGGTGAATACGGCTTTCCCGAATCCCATGCTGCCAGTTTTGCCTTACTGGTCTATGTCACCGCCTGGATGAAATGCCACTACCCCACCGAGTTCTGCTGCGCTCTGCTCAACAGCCAACCGATGGGATTTTACAGTCCAGCGCAGCTGATCGAAGATGCCCGCCATCATGGAGTGGTCACTCTTCCTGTGGATATCAACGCTAGTCAGGTCGACCATCAGGTGGTGTATCACAATGGTAAGCCGCAATTGCAATTGGGATTGCGTCTGGTGAGGGGATTATCCAAAGAAGGCGCAGAATTGGTGGCCAAACGCCGGCCAGAAAATACCACGAATGGAGAAGCACAAAACGGGGGCTACAAGGACATTCAACAGTGCCGTTACCTGTCGGGGCTGGATGCTCACGAACTGGCCGCTCTGGCGGCCGCCAACGCTTTTGCCAGCCTCGCCTACCAGCGCCAACAAGCCAGCTGGATGGTGGCAGAACCCTTGCAAGATGACCTTTTATCCACAACACATAGTGCAGCACTGTCGTTTCAATGGCCGTTCGGCAGCCCCAACGAAGTAGAAAACCTGTTGGCAGACTACCAGTCGTTAGGACTGACACTGGGACGTCATCCCATCGAAATCCTCAGAGAACAAGGCAAGTTAGGCGATAGTCACACCGCCATGTCGCTACGTACCGCCGCCCACGAATCCGAGGTAAGGGTGTGTGGACTGGTTACCTGCCGCCAACGCCCCGGTACCTCAGCCGGAGTTACTTTCCTTACGCTAGAGGACGAAACCGGCAACACCAACGTCGTGGTATGGCTAACACTCGCCAAACAACAACTGAAAGAGCTCACCCAAGCCCGCATCCTGCAGGCCTACGGTAAGGTAGAAAAAGACGACAGCAGCGGCATCGTCCACCTGATCGCCTACCGCCTCACCGACCTTAGCCAAGCCATCGACGAACTGGATGTGGCATCACATGATTTTCATTAATCAGCTTTTACGAACCTGATAGAAAGGCTCACCCCAGTGTTCAGTCACATTATCCAGCATCACGCCGATAATGACTGGAACCAGCGAGCCGAGAATCCTTCGGCCATCGATAACCTGGCTACGATTAACCTTGCCGCCACAGGTCGCGCCGCCGTGTACAAGCTGGTTTCGTAGTGTGTACAGGCGCTCCATCACGATGTTCAGCACTTCGTCAGTGCGCTGATTCACCAGCGCTGACTTCGAACGATCCCGGGCACGGTTAAAACTGATCTGCCATTCATCAATACCCGGCTTGTGATTCTGGTAATCCCAATAACGCTGATAAACAAATTCGTTGTCCAACAGATGTTTAATGGCGGTTTGATAGGTATCCCAGACAAGATCGCCGATGTGGCCGCTCTTATCCAGGTTCACAATCCGCTTGATGAAAAACTGGAACGCCGTCTGATCAGGCTCGGGATCACCGTGGTTATCATTGGCATAAGCCGCATTCAAAGCGATCCAGAGAAAGATAAAAGCCCCATCGTCGTCCTCGCATTGCTCAGCCCGATGTAACCAGCTCAGCGCCCTGTGAATACGAAGATCAAGATGCTCTGGCGTGGTGTCTCGCAGCGCCCGCTGGCGCTCTTTTAACGGAGCAAACAACTGTGGATAAGTAGCAGAATCCATAATCAGAAAATCCCTAAACGGCGTATTCTGACCATACGATATTGGTGACAAATAAAATAGAGCGATGGGAGCACGGCATCCGGGATCGAGGTGATATGGCTCTGGGAGCGCGGTGATACTGCATTCCGACGGCCCGCCCGCATGGGGTGCGGTGTTGTGATGAGGATTATGTGTGGAGGTGCTTGAGTCGC